>JADJMM010000027.1 GCA_016709575.1 Sphingobacteriaceae bacterium | reverse complement strand
GAGGCTATTTGAAATGTATTTTCAAAAAGATTACAAAGGTGCGATTGTTGATATGGAAATGGCTGAAAAGAAATTTGGCTATGGCTTATCAAACCATTCATTCCTATCGTTTTTATATTTCACTATGTCATTTGCAATTAAATGAATTTGAGAAAGCTGAACAGATTTTACGAAATGACTTTGAGAAAACAATAAGAGAGCGTGGAGAAAATGGAATACACTTTTTAGATTTATTTTATATGGGTATTATTCAATACGAATTAAGGAATTACGACAAAGCGATTTCATTTTTGACAAAACTAATAAAAGATTACAACAAATTTTCTGACGCATAAATACTACAAAGGACTATGTTTATTGCAAAAAGGCCACAAAACCAATGCGGAAATATTAATGTAGAGAAGCAAAAGTTAATTTTGAACAAGGATATACAATTAACGAGGATGATGCAACATAGAATGTACCCATACAAAGGATTGGTAGGTATATGGCAGAAATGGACAATGCAATTACAAAAGAATAGAAACTTATGCTAACAGAGGTTTTGCATCAGGCAGGCTGAAGCGCAAAATTCAACGACAGTTATTCAAATGAACTTTAGTAATAATATCGGCTTTTGTGCTTGCGCCCAAACTCAATTAGCCGCAAAACGTTAGTGGCAAGCGTAAAATGACTAATTAAGATGAAGAAAATTAAATTACTTATACTGATACTTTTGTGTCTATAATTTCCACATGGACAAAAGATTGAAACAGTTTACTTGAATGCGAAGGAATGGCACTACAAACATGTATGTTGCAGTTTTTCTGAAAATGTACCAGTGAAATCATATTTGGTTTTATTGGACGGATTCGGGAATTCACCAAAAGATATTTATCACAAACCGACATCCAGAAATATGCTTCACAACAAGGCATTTTAACTATTATTCCAACTTTAATGACAGGCTCTTCTTACTTTGGAAGTGATTCGGCCTCATCAATCGTTAAAAAAATTATGGAAAGCTGTAGTGACTAAATACCAATTAAAGGGAAAGATTTCTTTATTGGTGGGTTTTCTATTGGATCCAGAACTATTGCGGTAAAATGTGCTGAGTTATCTATTCAAAACAACTATGCTGCTCAAAACCAAAAGCTGTTTTTTCAATAGCCTCTCCTCTTGATTGGGAACGTTACTATAACGCAGCCAAAAGAGTTGTTAGATTGTCAAATCCTGATAAGGTAAATCAAGAAGTTTTCTATATGATAGACAGAATTGAGAAAGAAATGAAGGGAACACCGAAAACTGCATTGGAAAATTTTTATGCTAATTCCCCTTACTCATTTTCTGACACCACACAAAAAGCGATAAAATATCTGGTTGAAAAACCAATAATGTTAATCTCAGAACCTGATATTCAATGGGCGTTAAAAGAAAGGGGGTACGACATCTCCTATAATAATATCACCGACCACTCGGCTATGATTAATGAATTGCAGAGATTGGGAAACAACAATGCTGTTTTAGTAACAACAATGGACAAAGGATACAGAAAACCTAATAATGTAAGACATCCAATTTCTTGGAGTATTGCAGACCCAGAACAAGTCATAAAATGGTTGCAATCAAAATAGTGACGAAAGCCAGCAGGTAAAGACAACCTACCTGTAATTAGCGTGGATATAGTCAATGTAAAGCGCGAAACAGTTATGTAAAAACTCAAACTAAAGCACTGGGTTTTGCATAAACGAAAAATAACTCATGCATGCATCCGAATAAAAAAAAGATTATCTTAGTTTCTGCATACATTAATTGTAAAACTCCAAAAAAAATGATTGAGTTAAAGATACGAAACAAAAAGCCTTTATATTACTTTCTGGATTTAATCACCTTTACAAGGTGTTCTGATGTGAACCCAAAGGGTTAATTACGGAAACAAATCAATACAGCAAGACACCATAAAGACCTACGACAATTATCCCGGATACAACGAACGAAAATAAAAAGTGAGTTTTAACTTCTGCTTCTTTTGGAGAATATTCCCTACTGAGTTACAGAATTTTATTCCATGATATAACCAATATTGAAAAAATTGCAGATTATATAGATACTACTACGGATGTTATCTCATTGAAGAAGGGCCGGGAATTTATCATTTTAAGAAAACTGAGAACCCGAACGATTTAATTGCTAACTCAGAGTTTGTACTTTTGATAAATTCATCACTATTTCTCAAATCGGTATTACATTAATCAGCAAGAATATTGACCCATTGCAATCTGTGAAGAAGGAATTTACTTCAACACGTCTAAAGATGAGCAAATACTGCTTTCAACATATCGGTCTTATGTATTGAGTACTGGTGAAAGAGTGAAAGAAATCCATACGGGAAAAATTAACAACTGTAGTTCAGCGCTTATCTGGCAAGTAATTGTTAATCTACACCAACTAAAACCGTGACTTAAATTCGTTCAGTATTTATCTGGCAAAAGTTAACAACAAATTTTAATTGCTGCCATAGATACCAGAAACTGTGGACTTTGATCCCATCATCTCAAAGAAGAAAGGCAGTGCAACACACTTTACATAACTAAATGACATCTTTGACTTTCAATTGAACTCAAGAAAATTCTATTATGTCCTAATAAGAAAAATCTTGAACACATTGAATCCGAATAAGAAGTATGAGGTTGTATGGTTAAGATGACAAAATTTTACTGACTTTCTGAATAAAAAATGTCGCACAGGGGAAATTTTTAAGTACAAACCGTTTAGGTTTTGAAGGGAAAACTTTGAAACCAAACAACGTAATTGCAGATGGACCTTATGCAGAAGTAAAAGAAATTGTTGGTGGCTATATTCTTGTAAAAGCAACCAACATTAACGAGGCAATGAAATTGGCAGAAGGTTGCCCAATTCTAAATATTGGCGGACACGTTGAGTTAGAAGTGTAATGCCAATGAATAACTAAATTGAACGAAAAGGAATTAATACCACAACTTTTTAAATCAGAGTACAGAAAAATAATTTCTGTACTCTGTAAGTTGTTTGGCATAGTGCATATAGAAATAGCAGAAGATATAACTACTGATACTTTTTACTAGCTTCAGAAACTTGGGGCTTAGAAGGTGTGCCTGAAAACCAAAGGCTTGGCTTTATACAGTAGCTAAAAACAAAACCAAAGATTATTTAAAGCGAAACCAAATTTTTAAAGAAAAAATTGTTTCTGATTTAAAATACTCTCAAAAGTCATTTGAAGAAATTGAAATTGATTTGTCAGTTAAAAACATTACTGATAGTCAATTGCAAATGATTTTTGCAATTTGCAACCCATTAATACCAGTAAGAGAATCCCAAATAGGTTTGGCATTAAGGATTTTGTGCGGTTTTGGAATTGATGAAATTGCAGAAGCATTCTTAACCAATAAGGACACTATCAACAAGCGACTATTTAGAGCCAAAGAAAAACTAAGAATTGAGAATATTAAAATCGAATTACCAAATGAGAGAGGGAAATAAATGAGAGATTAGAAACTGTGTTAACAACTTTGTATTTACTATTTAACGAAGGCTATCATTCAAGCACACAGAATACTCATTTACGAAAAGAATTGTGTTTGGAAGCAATGCGATTGAATTATTTCCTAATTGAAAATCAGACTACAAATAAGCCTAACGTAAATGCTTTAATGGCTTTAATGTGTTTTTCATTCATCGCGTTTTGAAGCAAGAACTAATAAATTAGGAGAACCTATTTTGTATGAAGAGCAAAACAAGAACTTATGGAATGAAGAACTTATTGAAAAAGGACATTATTTTTTAATAAAAAGTGCCAACGGACCATTAATTTCAAAATATCATTTAGAAGCCTCTATTGCCTATTGGCACACAACCAAAATAGAAAATACAGCTAAATGGGAGAATATTTTACAATTATACAATCAACTATTACAAATTGAATATTCGCCAATTACTGCGTTGAACCGCACTTACGCACTTTCTAAAGTACTTGACAAAGAAATGGCAATTAGTGAAGCCTTAAAACTAGACTTGAAAGAAAATCATTTTTACCATTCCTATTAGGAAACCTTAACACTGACTTGGATAACAAAAAAGCAATCTTTCACTTTGAACTAGCTTATAAATTAGCAAAATCTGACACCGATAAAACTACTATTGCAAACCATTTAAAGAAACTAAAATGATTGAAAATTTACCCCAATACATTTCATTAATTTTTGTACTGACTACAGTAATTACACTTTTATGTTCTATAAGGTTGTTGCAAATTCAAAACATGAACTGATCAAAAAAAATGGAACCAAAATAACGTTAGGCTTAGTAGTTTGGCTGGCCATTCAAACAGTTCTTACGCTTCAAAATTTCTACAATTCCAATACAAATACATTACCACCACGAATTTTTTTATTTGGTGTTTTACCAACATTTATAACTATTACCATTTTATTTCTTGCCAAAAAAGGGCGTCGTTTTATCGACAGTCTTTCATTGAAACACTACACTCTATTAAATATAGTAAGAATACCAGTTGAGCTTGTATTATGGTGGCTTTACTTAAACAAATGCGTGCCTGAAATAATGACTTTTGAAGGGCGGAACTTTGATATAATTGCAGGGATAACATCTCCTGCAATTGCATACTTTGGTTTTACAAAAGAAAAGTTGAGTAACAAGTTTATTTTAATTTGGAATATTATTTGCCTTGGTTTATTGATAAATATAGCCGTTAATGGATTCTTATCTGCACCATCACCTTTGCAAAAATTTGCTTTTGACCAACCAAACATTGCTTTATTGTATTTCCCTTTTAGTTGGCTAGTATCCTTTATTGTGCCAATAGTCCTGTTAGGACATTTAACATCAATTAGACAACTACTTAAAACAAAACATTGAATATCGACTGAAAATAATTAGTACACGGGTAACAGAGTTTTTGTGCATTTGGGCGCGAGGTACTCCTTAGATAGTATAGTGATAAAAATCTCCAACTTCGACAATACCTAAAATATTTGGCGAAAGCTAAATCCGTAAATTTCATACGACTGTATCCTCAGGCATCAAAAAGCTTTCCTTCATTATGGCTATTCTGAAACAATAAAAATTAATTTTTTACGTTTTTACTAAAACTATTCACATGGACACAACAAAGACGACTACTTCGACCACACAACAATTCTTGATTATCGCATTAATTGTGCTATTATTGGCTTGCATCGCACTTTTCTCCTTGGATAAGGATACGAATAGCTTTAACGACCTTCTTAAACCTGGTAATTTATTTGTATTAGTTCTTTACTTTACACCCGACCTTCTTAATTAGTTTATTTTTCTTCAGACTATTTTCTAATAAACATGACAAGACAAAGAGTATCGTTTTATCGGTTGTTACAGGTATTCCTTTAAGCTTTGCATTAGTTATTTGCCTATTTCTTTTAATCATGAATTAACAGCGACACTTAAGCGAGGCGCGACTGTGCGTCACCAGCAGACACCTAACACTGACCTTGCTCGATTTTTTGCGGGTTAGCAATCAAATGCGTAATTTGGACTTAATAAATAGCTATAAAACGATAACTGCGATTATAGCTAAGCATTTAAAAAATAATCCAATATCCATTTGAAAATTAAAATTCATAAACCAAAAAACGAGATTTTACAAAATCATATTGGATGTTTCTATTCGTTGCAAAGAAATAGTAATGATAAAGATATAACGTACTTTGGTTTTCCTTCAAACACAATTTTTCTTACTTTAAGTCAGGATGCGAAAATTAAAATTAATAAAAATGATTTATCAATTGAAAATCATCCAAATGAAGAAATAAAATCACTTTTAATAATTGACAACCAAAAACAAGGCTCAACAACTTACAAAGGCAGAACAAACGAAATAACCATTTACTTTAAACCGCTTGGCATTAATGCTTTTCTAACAAAGCCATTATCTAATTATATAACAAACACAGTTTCTGAATTCAGTCCATTTGAAGATTATACTATTGCAATACATAAGCTTTTTAAAATTAAAGACGATACCGCTAAATTTGAATTTCTGAAAATTATTTAATTTCAAAATTTAATGGTTTTAAACACCCCATTTTACATAAAAGCATTAGAAAGAATCTTAAACAATAATCAACCGAAAATAAGTATTGCAGACTTAGCAGAAAGTTTGGGGGTTTCCAGAATAACTTTACACAAACAATTTCTACTGCACATTGGCACCAATCCTAGTCAGTTTATAAAAATTGAGCGTTTTAGAAATGCTATAAAATTGTTTACGAAACAGGCGACAAAAGAACAACTTATCGATATAGCTTACTTGGCTGAATATTTTGATCAATCCCACATGGTAAAGATTTTAAATCGTTAACCGGATATTCACCAAAAAAGTTCTTTTCAAAACTATCACAAATAGAAAATAATCAAATCAATTGGATTTTTACCTAATGGTTTACATTCTTACAAGTGTAATTCGGTTTAATTAACAACCTTTGCTCGCTGTTAATTAAAATTAAATCAATATGAAAACATTAATCAAAGCTATTTCAATTTCACTACTTTTTTCATTTAACTTAATCTTTGCCCAAGAAAAAGTAAAAATAGTTACGGCAACTGCTCAAAAAGTCTCCATCAAAGATGGTAACAACCCAAAAACAACATGGTGGGAATATTTACAAAAAGATGTAAAACCAGTTGTGTATCACATTGCAAAAATAAATCAAAACAGAAAGGTAACTTTCTATACAGATATTGACAGTATTTCATTTGACGTGAAGCCTAATAATATATACAATTTTAAAGTTTTACTAAACTCAAAAGATACTTGTTATGCTCAAATCTCAACAGTAATTCCATCATACTATAAAAACTGTAATAATTGCAAAATAACAAGTGATACTATTCCTTTTACACTTGGAAACGACCATTATATTCACATAAAAGGTAAAGTAAATAATTCAGAAACATTAGACTTTATTTTTGATACAGGTGCAGGAACTTGTGTATTAAATGAAAAAGGGCAAAAAATTGCTAAAATAAATTTAGATGGACAAACAGATGGAGAAGGGACTTCGGGTTTTACTGTTGAGCAAACAAGCAGTTCGAACCTGTTACAACTTTCAGCACTAGAGATTGGAAAAATCTTTCTCTCACATACATAGATTATAAAGGTTCAATAAATACCGACGGTGTGATTGGCTACAACATTTTGAAGATAAAGTTGTAGAAATTGATTATGAAAAAAATCTTTTAATACTACATAGTGAAATGCCTTCAACTATTACAGGCTATTCCAAACAAAAAATAAAACACGATTTAAATGGTACATTTATAGAAACAACTTTAAATAATGGAAATAAAGAATTTACAGGTTGGTATTTATTTGATACAGGAGGCAGCTTGACTGTTCAGGTAAGTGGTGACTATGCCACAAAGAATGAACTTTATGGAACAATGAAGAATTTAGGAAAAAGTAATGCGACAGGAAATGGAAAAGGATTTTATGAAAATGAAATTGTTGAATTACCAATCTTAAAAATATTTGGTTTTTCTATCCCAGAAGTCCCAATTCATATTTCAAGTTCAGACAAAAGTTTTTATGGCGAAGCAGGAATTATTGGCAATAATGTACTTAAAAGGTTTAATACTATTATTGATTATCCCAATGCAACAATATATTTAAAACCGAATAGTTTAATGTCATTGAGTTTAAAAAAAAAGATGATACGGTAAAGAATTTAACTGTTGGTTTTTCAATAACACTATTACTTTTAGGTGGGCTCTTCTTTATTTATAAAAGAAAAAAAACATAGCGCTACCTCGTTTTCAAAAGATTAAAATTAATTTAAAATAGAATATGAAGACTTCAAATATTTATGTATTACTAATCACAATTATTTGTGCTTTTCTGACTTCGTGTAATACAACAAAAAACACTCGATAACGAAAAACTACAAACCTTTCGACCAACAATTGTACGAAACAATCGTAAAATTAGATAGCGCTTTTTCGGCGCTTACAATACCTGTAACACCAATCTTGAAAAATACAGTTCCTTTTTCTCTGAAAACATTGAATTCTACCACGACCAAGGCGGATTAATGAGTTCCAAATCAGATATTATTGATGCAACCAAAAGAAATATATGTGCAAAGTAACAAGAGAAATTGTAAAAGGTAGTATAGAAGTATATCCAATTAAAGATTTTGGAGCTATTGAAATTGGCTTACACAAATTTCATAACAACCAAGAACCTATTGGCACACCTTCGAAAATTGGACGGTTTATGATTATTTGGGAAAATAAAAATAACAATTGGAAAATAACACGAGTGGTAAGTTTACATTAAAATATTTTCAAATAATTCAGATAATAAATGAGGAATTTAATGATCAGCGTATTTTTAATTGATCGTTTGATTAGTATATTTGAAATAGAAGGAAAGCAGTGATTAAAACATCTACGACTTTCCAAAATACAATCCATCAGCAAAACAAATGCAAACGACCACTAAAATAACAGCAACCTTTGATACTACCTTAGAAAGGGCTTTTAAAAGTCCTATGCTTTGTGATATCACAAAAGTGCATACCGGTTATGGGATTACGCCAAAAGTAACGCATTGCACCGAAGATGAAGTTGGGGAAAGGTTGGCGGTAGCCGAAAAGAGTAGATCTTGGAAAACTTTAACTGTAAAAGCCGGCGAAACATCTCTTGATAAAGTACTAGAAAGGGAAGAGAATCACTATTGGAAAATTGAGATATGTGAATTTAGCTCCCCCATGTTTGGTTTTGAAAAATTTCAAGGCGAATGGATTACGACACAATTACCTAACGGAAAAATTGAAATAATATATATTTACACCCTATTTTCGAATAGCCTGCTGTTATATCCCTTTCATTTTCTTTTTACTAAACTGGTATGGAGAAATTACATGAAACATGTTCTCGAAAACGTACGCAAGTTGGCAATGGATAAGGCTCCATACCTCCACAACTAAAGACTCCAACAATTTATTGCCTGGTAAGGATTTTTGGCGGGTTATCAAGCCCATAAAACACCGTACTTTCTACTTGATATTCCCTATTAATTATCCTAAATTTGACTAAGAAACCATTTTTGAAAAATGAACAAATTATTTGCTTGTATACTTTGGGGTTATTTTTCAGTTGCAGGCAACAAAGTTTGTTTTTGTACCCAAACCTTAAAGAGCCCATCACGGGCAATTGATTCATTAAAGAACATTCTACAACATCCTGGTTTCAGATACTGATAAAGTCAATACGCTAAATCGTTTTATGTGTCGCTTTTTTTGACAAAAATTTAGGGGACAGCGCCATGCCTTATTGCCTAACTGCAAAAACTATTTCTGAAAATATTAATTATAAAAGGGGCTTGGTTCTGCATACAATTTATTAGCTAATATATACTACTATAAGGGAAATTATTCAAAAGCACTTGAAAACAATTTAGCGGCTTTAAAAATCAGAGAAGCGCTAGGAGATAAAAAGAAAATAGCTGACTCGTATAATAACATTGGCAATGTTTATCTTAATATGAATAACACTGACGAATCTTTAAAATTTCATTTTAAAGCATTAAAACTAAGAGAATTTTTAAAAGATTCAGCAGGCCTAAGCTCTTCATATAATAATATTGGAAATTGTTTTCAAAAAAAACAGAATTACTCACAGGCACTTAAATTTCATTTCGCCGCTCTAAAATTAAAAAAGAACAGAACTCTCCTCAGAAATAGCTAGGTCGTTAGGAAATATTGGTGCTGTTTACTCCGACTCCGGCAATTTTAAAAAGCATTAGAATACGAATTCGAATCATTAAAACTTGCCGAAGGAATTCGATGATAAAGAAGGGCTTGAGATTGTGCTTGTAAATCTTGGGTACATCTATTATAAAATGAAAGACTACCCTACCTCAGAAAAATATGGTTTAAAAGCACTAAAACTCGCCACTGAAATTGGTGATGCCGAAACTATTGTAGAAGCTAATTTACAGTTAAGCACCTTATATAAAAAAATAAAGAACTTTGAAAAATCCTTAAATTACTACACTTCATATATTAACATTCGTGATAGCTTGTTTAACGCCGAAACTATTAACAAAACAATTCAGGCGCAATTGCAATATGAATACGATAAAGCAGCTGATGCTGCAAAACTAGAGCGAGAAAAATTGATGCCATTGCTAAAGTAGAGAGTACAAAACAAAAAATAGTTTTAGGTCTGGTATGCTTTGTTTTACTTTTAGTTATCATTTTTGCAATATTTACCTACCGCAATTATTTGCAGAAACAAAAAGCAAATAAAATTATCCTCCTACAGAAGGTTGAAGTCGAGAAACAAAAAAGTACTATTGAAGAAAAGAACAAGGATATTACAGGAAGTATCACTTACGCCAAACGTATACAGGAAGCTATTTTACCATCGATAGAAACAGTAAAAAAAATTACCGGATTCATTTGTCATTTATAAACCTAAAGATATTATTGGTGGTGATTTTTATTGGGTATCAGATGCGGTTACAAAATATGATGAAAAGTTTAGTATGGTTGCAGTTGCCGATTGTACCGGACATGGTGTGCCGGGCGCCTTAATGAGTATTATCGGTAACAATTATTTAAGATTATGCGAACGCGAACCTTCTGTTAACAGACCATCAGAAGCCTTAGATTTTATTAATATCGGTATATCACGAACGCTTCGTCAGGAATATTCTAAAAGCACTATTCATGATGGTATGGATATGGTGTTTGTGGCTATTGATTATAATAAATCAGTTCTGCACTTTGCAGGAGCGAAAAATCCAATCTACATTGTAAGGGGTGGCGTTTTAAGTGAATATAAAGGAGATAAACATCCTATTGGCGCTTTTATTGGAGAGGAAATGAAAAAATTCACTAACCATACCATTCCTGTTCAAAAAGGTGATTGCGTTTATTTGTTTACGGATGGCTATGCTGATCAATCCGGTGGACCTAAGGGTAAAAATTTATGTATAGTAAATTTAAAGATACACTAGCTTCAAACAGTCACCTTCCTATGGAAGAACAAAAAAATATTCTTATCACGACATTTAATAATTGGATGGGCGAAAATGAGCAAGTGGATGATGTTTGTGTGGTTGGATTTAGGATATAAAACCATATCACTTGTATTTATATAACCTTGCGTAAAACACTCCTTAAAATTCAATCACCCCAACATTCACTAAATACAATAAAACAAAAGAAGTACCGTTATTCTGATATCTTCTTTGCAAAGAGAAAACTCTGTTTTAAAATCATGTATTCGGTTAATGAAATTACTTTCCACATTCTTATTATGCCATTTTTGCAACAATATTTAGTCAAACCAGTATCAAAGGCCCTTGGACAATTGAATGTGGAGCAAGTTCTCCCAATGCTTTCATAAGATCTACCAGTTTAAATTTACGATACATTTCACCAAGATTCAGATGGTCGAATGAGGATATAGATGAAGACAATCCTAAATCCGAAAAATTTAAGAATACACGTTTAATGGTTGAATTAATCTACACACCACCATTCAAAGTTTTTTGTGCGGGATTTAATGTACAATCCCGTATTATAAGATACAAACGATTTAGTATGGAAATTTATGGTGGTATGAAACTCTTTCTTGTAACCGGTCAAGATTACACAATTCCAAACACAAGAGGCGGACGCAAAGGAGATGCCTGGTACTTAAATTTAGGGTTAATCTGGCAATTAAATCTTGGCATGTTCTCTCCTTTTGCTGATATAGGTGGCGACCGCATAATTACCATAGGAACAGAGATGAATCTTCGCAAAATTTACCAAAAACCACAAAGAAGATATAATTTACTAAGAGAGAAAAACTAAGGGTAATGAAAAAATTCCTTAACTCATGCAGCCTTTGAGCTGATTTGTCGTATTTATATTACATTAGCCAAAATGCCACAACAGACTATAAAACAATTATTGATTTTTATTATTCCCTCAATAAGTCTTAGTGCACAAAATACAGAAATCAACCGTCTTGTTAAAAGTGAGTTGGAGATGACTTTCCCGAGTATTTATTTTAAAAACAATTCTACTGACTACGCCAAAATGCCATACGCTGTAGATTCTTGCTTTAAATATATTGCCGAGAATTTAGATGACATTGTTAGTTACACAATTTGGCGTGATAGCAATGAAAACGAGCAACTCACAAAAAACCGGATTAAAAAATTAAAGGCAGGTTTAAAAAAAATACACTCCGGGTTGGCAAATTGAAATTCAAAGTATGGGCAAAGAACAGAAAATAGCCCGCCAAACTATTGATAAAGGGTCGACAAAAACAGATACAGTATTTATTATCTCTCAATAGCGTACTCGATATTTCAAAGACCGCCGGCGCCAAAAAAAATGGAAAAACAGAAATCATGTGGAACTCCCCGTCCCTGGTGTTGGGGTTGCATAAAAAGTGGCTTTCATACAAAGCGTCGAATGGCTATGAAAAGAGCAAGACGCAGTAAACAGCAATAAGTGTTTTTGATTTGCCTAAATTTTGTAATTTTAATGCAAATAATTTGCAGATGAATCCAAAAGTTGATTGGTATTTCGTAAAAAATAAAAAATGGTCGGAAGAAATTGAGGCCATGAGAAGTATTGCCCTAAATTGTAAACTTAATGAAGAATTGAAATGGGGCGTTCCTTGTTACACATAATCTAAATAATATTGTTCTAATTCATGTTTTCAAAGAGTATTGTGCGTTTTTATTTTTAAAGGAGCCTTACTGAAAGATCCTAACGGCATTCTCATTCAACAAACAAAAAATGTTCAAGCAGCACGCCAAATTCGTTTTACAAACGCGAAAGAAATTGTGAAACTAAAAAGTGTTTTAAAAAACTACATTAAAGAAGCTATTGCTATAGATAAAGCCGGATTGAAAGTTGAATTAAAAAAAACTTCAGAGTTCAATATGCCGGAAGAATTTAAAAGCAAGCTTAGTAAAACACCTGCATTAAAAAAAAGCCTTTTACGCTTTAACACCGGGACGTCAAAGAGGCTATTTACTCTACTTCTCGTCGGCAAAACAATCCCAAACACGTGAAGCAAGAATTAAAAAATATACAAACCAAATTCTGAATGGTAAAGGTTTAGATGATTAAATGAAAATTCCATGAAAAAAATAGTAATTCAAAAAAAAGTCTATCCTCCCAACAAAGTGAAGAACTACTTGAAATATTAAAAACACGTTTCGAGAAAAACATGAATCGCCATAAGGGAATTGAATGGGCAAAAGTTCACGCAAAACTTGAAGCAAGTCCAGAAAAATTATGGTCGCTCGACGAAATGGAAATTACAGGTGGCGAGCCCGATGTTGTAAGGTTTTGATAAAAAGTGGTGAGTACATATTTATCGATTGCTCTGAGGAGAGTCCAAAAGGCCGCAGAAGTTTTGTTACGACCACGAAGCATTACAATCGAGAAAAGAACACAAACCAAAAAATAGTGCCATAGGCATGGCTACTGAAATGGGTGCTGAGATTTTATCGGAAGAACAATACCGCGAACTACAAAAACTCGGCGAATTTGATTTAAAAACATCGAGCTGGGTAAAAACACCTAAAGAAATAAGGGAACTAGGCGGTGCTCTTTTTTGTGACCGTCGCACTTAACCCATTTTCGTTTATCACAACGGTGCCGAATCTTATTATGCAGCAAGAGCATTCCGTGCATCGTTAAGAGTTTAATCTTCAACAATTTTATTATGAAAGTTATCTTTTTGCATCGCCTTCTGAGTTTAGAAATTGGTTAAAAAAGAATCACAAAAAAGAAACCGAAGTGTTTGTCGGTTTTTATAAAGTGGGGACCAAGAAACCATCTATGACTTGGTCGCAATCCGTTGATCAGGCGCTTTGCTTTGGATGGATAGACGGTGTAAGAAGATCGATTGATAAAGAAAGTTATTGCAATCGTTTTACGCCTCGTAGAAGCACAAGTAATTGGAGTAATATCAATATAAAGAAGGTTGAAGAACTCACTAAGGCCGGACTCATGACTCCTGCCGGGCAAAAAGCATTTGAATTACGCAAAGAAAGTAAGTCGGGAGTTTATTCATTCGAAACAGAGCCTGTTGATTTATCTTCAAACTATAAAAGAGAATTTAAAAAGAAGTAAAGTGGCTTGGGATTTTTTTATTGTTCAGGCGCCTTCCTATAAAAAAGTAATTATACATTGGGTAATGAGTGCAAAACAAGAAAAAACTCAATTATCAAGATTAGAAAAGGCGATTAAAACCAGTGCGCAACAAAAAAGGGTTTTGTAAAATCCTTTAAATAGCTTTTAAAATAACATCCTTTGTGTCTTTTAAAAAAATCATCATATGATTTGTTAGTTCAGAGTTTCTGTTAGCTTTAATATAATTTACCAGAACTAAACGATCCTCATCAATATTCTTAGAATAACCAATAAACTTTGGAGTATTAAGTTGAATTGAATATCTAAGAAATCTGATTTCAGCTTCCTCAAAATTTTCGCTTACTAAATCCCTCAAGTTGGACTTTGCCTTCATAAAAATTTTAGAAATTTTAAATGGATTAATATGATACTTGCTAGAACACCATTAGTCCTGCCGCCAGATAAGCTCTTTCTACTTCGTTACTACTATTAACAGTTATCTGAATCAGTTCATTACAATCGCTCTTATCAAGATGCGCGTATTAAATAATGTCCTTATCCGTACTAAATTATTTTCCATAACAAAAACACTTACTTAAATTTTTAATCCCCTACTCCACCTCTTGCCAACCAATGCTTGTGAACACCTTTTCATTTAAACTCTTCCCAGTTGTTTCAAACATATGTCAAAGCTAAATTATATTCTTATTTTGGAATTTTCAAGTTTTAATGCATCATAATTATAACCTTAGTGCAGATTTATTTAGTACTAGTATTTCATATTCCAAAATACGCTTACATTCCATTGCGGAATCATAAAAGCTTACTATTACTACCGGCTTCCATTACTTTTTCAACTGCTAATTTTAAGGTTGCCTGCAAAACTCAAACTCTCTTTGTAATTTTACTTATTTCTATTGGGTTGCCACCCATTAAAGTTAATTCATCTGTTAGTTTTTCAATTTCGTTTATTCCCGCTAACTGCCTAGTCATATTGTTAGTTATTTATCGAACCCGGATTAAATCTAGAATGAAATACTCTGCTTATACTTATATTGCCCATTTTCACGTTCAATATAATATATTTCATTGTAGAGTATTATTGTTCGAGGACTTCCAACTTTTTTTGGCGGATTTTGTATTTGGATACCAGAATATTTTAAAATCAGAACCGTCTTTTTCATATTTAGTTAAAAAGCCCAATTGAAATTTTTCATACAACTCTTTTGAAAGCGCACTAAGCTTCTCAGAAATTATATATGGTTCTATTTTTTTCTTGATGGATTGCTCTGTATCACTTTTATTAAGGCTAGTTATGGTTTTAGCTAAATTTTCTAGAAACAATTCTAGCTTTTTACCATTTAAAATATTTGTTGAAATTACTTTTTTCTTACCTAATATAGCCTCTGTTCCAACCCATTTAATACCTCCAAAAAGGGTATCATATGCATGAATACGTCTATCACCTCCAAAGATCATTTTTTCTATACCCGAATTTACAAAGTAACACTTTGTTACTTCAGGTTCTCCGTTTATTATTTCTACCGTTACTTCTGAGCTAATTGAAGTTCTGGAATATATACTTGTAATATAAGCAGTATCCGTGTGTATTGAGCGCATAAAGCATTCCATTGAAAATAATAATTGTTTGCGTAGCTGAAACAGGTTCATCATTGATAAATTTATAGAGTCTAACCTAATTACGTCATTAAAATAACCTTCGTAAGGTGCAGATAAAAAATTGGGCTTTATTTTGCCTTGTGTTAATCCACTATGAATTAATTTCACTACGGTTTGCGGATTCACAATATACTTTTGATTAGCCGGTAAAAAATTAGTGACATTATGATGATAAACTTTCCAACTATTGTTGAATTTAGCAATGTAACTTCCAAATTCATCCCCATGAACATCAGCTCTTGAAAACACAATTGATCCCTCCAATTTATAAATAACACCCGCAGCATTCTTTTTTGTAATTGCTTCAATAAAAAATTCAGCTCTGTCTGCTTCTACTAAAGATTTAGTAAGTGCTCCCGCTACATCTGAATAGAATTTTCGTATTGGATAAGTTTTTATTGTGACATCTTTTTCTGTAAAACCAAGCGTCTTTAATTGCTTTGTATAAAACTCAGTCTTCTTTAAGTCATTGACCCCATTTGCAATCACAAGGATCGGCTATCTTAAATTGAGTTTGTGTTTTTACAATAAAACTAAAAGTTATTAAAATAATTGAGAAAAATATTTTTTCATATATAGAATTTAAGAATTAATTAACTGAATTTGTTTAAGAACCTCTTTCTTACAGTAGCCCCAGTCTGTTCCGGGACCTTTAGGAACTGAGCATTCTAATGTAAGTTTGCCTTCATCAGTCAAACGAATAGTTAAGTAGGTACGTGACTCAGACCACCAAAAAATGTAAATAAAAGGTGTACTCTTTTCTGCAGTAATTACGTGATTCGATACGGAAATACCTTTACACTTATTTTGCTTTAAAATGGATTCTATTTTAGCTAACAATGCTGTTTTGTTTTCCACGTTGTAAGGCACGGTTTCTGCATACTTTAAATTTAATCCCCACATAAATTACTTTTTTAGTTGATCTAAATAAAACGCTTTCATTTCGTGTTTTTTTGCTTACCAACATTTAAAACAAGAGGTAAATAACCCATTCAAATTTCTCGTCACCATAAATGGCACTCTAAAAAAACTGGCCTTAACATCAAAGTGTTTTAGTTTGGCTATTTCCACAATTTTTACATTCGATACCCGTCAGACTTACTATTACTAAACTCCATTAACTCATTATGTAAACTTTCAAGTGTACTTTTACTATTACTTAATAAATCTGTAAAATAATCATGGATTTTTTTTCCTTTTATAAAAAAGGTTGTTTCCATATCTACTGTTAAATGTTGGCTATCGAAAATGTATAAATACTTTTTTGTTGCCAAAACAACCTGTTTACGGTTAAAACCCGGAGCTACGTAAATGTATTCGTTTTTGTTTATCATGTTATTTACAATTAAAATTTTTCAATTCTTCATCAAATTTTTCAGGACTCCCTGAAAGTTCTTTGTGCGTTTCCAGTATTCTTTCCATACTAAATATTTCTTCCCGTAAGGAAGTATTAGTAGTATCAAGTTTAAGTTGCTCATACTTTACAAACAACTCACACTTTTCTTTTTTCGCAAGTTCAATTTGGTCATTGTAATCGCTGTTACATGATGAGCTAAAAATGAGTAATAATTTACAGAAAATACCTTTTTCATAGTTTATTTATCTTTATTTTTTTAGCAGAAATTCATTGGTAATAGTTAAGAGTATATTCCCAAGCTGATTTTTTCAGAATTGATTGTTTTCAGATTTTCATTTTTAACGTCAGCATATCTCTTTACCTTGAATATCTGTTATGGAAAGTTTATAATTATTTTGATTCGACTTATTATGAAGTTCATTTTCAAAATAATTTGGAAATACGGTTACATCAAAATCATTTTTAGGCAGTGTACTTATTCCGGTTGAAGTGACAGGGTGACCATTTACAGATAAAGAGATTTGATTCTCCGAGTGGTGTTAAGGTGATGTAGTTAACATGGCAGTACCAGAACTAGGATCACAATCTATTGCCGATGCGAGTTTCCACTAAAAACAATATCGCCAATACTTGAAATATTTATTGAGGTGCCTGAGGTACTTGCAAAAGTGGTTAAACCTGCTACCCAATCAAACACGCCTACTGAAGATAGTTTTTTTGAATAAATAATCCGGCAGAACTTAGATTTGACACAGACGAACTGGGATCGAAATCTGGTAGTCCCATTATAATTTCCAATAGTATATAAATTATTTAGGCTGTCAACTGAAAGTAATGGGTTACTTTCATAGCTTGCTCCGCCATAGTTATAGGCCCAAATGTAATTAGCATTAGAATCTAGTTTTAAAACAAAAATATCAGTATTACCATTAGAAGTGAGAGTATTTGTTGCAAGTCCCGGATTAAAATCCACTGTATTATAAAGGGAACCACCCACATAAATTTTGTTTAATTTGTCACACACTACCGAATTGAATACTTCTCCGGAGGCCCCCCTATACTTTTAGGCCCAAATAAACTGACCGTTAGAATTTAATTTTTGAATAAACCCATCAAAGCCCCATTAGATAAAGCTGTGTAAGTATTAGCAGATGGGTCAAGGTCAACTGAACCTGAAACTGTCCGACAGTATAAACAAAATTCGAACTATCTAAAGCGATACTTACACCATAATCATTACCGGATCCACCAAAACTTTTAGCCCATTGCATATTACCTCCATTATCTAATTTAGCAACCAAGGCCTCGTAAGTATTATTACCTACTGTAAATGTGGATGGACCTGGATCAATATCGCCAGTTTGAGAAGGAGTATAGCCCGTAAAATAAATATTATTGAGCCCATCTATTTTAGTTGTTGAGCAAGTTCATTTCCGGTGTTATTGCCATAGCTCTTGCAAAATTGAAGTTACCTGCACTTGTTAATGACACTAAAAAAAATATAACGGCGTTTGAAACACCAGAGCTTAGAGTATTGGTACTTTCACTAGGATCCAAATCCACAACTCCTTCAAAATTTCCGTTAATAATAACATTTCCATTACTTTGAATTTCAATATCGGTGCCATAGTCGTTATATACACCGCCAAATTGTTTGGCTAAAGCAAGATTACCCGCAGTGATAAATTTTGAATATAGATATCCTACCCACCATTTGAAATAAAATTGCTTGTAGTTGCGCCTGGATCGATATCAAGGGTGCCTTGAAAAATCCCAATACTGTATATATTTCCGGATTTGTAAAGTGTTGTGGAGTACAAACTATGAAAATTAATCAGTACCAAACTTGATAGCCCAATTATAATTTGGGATTTTGCGATTTAACCGATACTATAGATACCCACATAGATATAAACAGTAATGCTTTTTATTTTTTTCATTTCAATATTTTAGACAAAACTATATTTCGTTATCTTTACCTACAATCACCCCTTAGGGTGAAAGAAAATGAAAAATTACCTGAGTTTTTGAGTATGTTAAATCTTCCTGAAACGCAATTAGTGATAATATCCGTACCCAATTACGAAAAACACTTCGAAGAACTTAAAATTTCGATCTCGCTTGGGATTTTAGATAGAAATGTTTTCATCATTGA
>JADJMM010000026.1 GCA_016709575.1 Sphingobacteriaceae bacterium | reverse complement strand
CTGACTTTGTCCCCGTTATTTATTAAAATATCAATACGTCCGAATTTATTCATCACCTGCTGCGCAGCTAATCCACTTGCTTTTGAAGTATCCGATAAATCAAAAGGTAAAATCATCGATATCTAAATCAGGAAGTTTTGTAAGTGCAGCAACGCGTTTTAATTCATCTTCTCTTCGGGCCGACAAAATTAAACGTGCTTCTTTTTTTGCAAACTCTAAAGCTAACGCTTCGCCAATACCTGAAGAATCACCGGTAATCCAAATCACTTTATCTTTATAATTGCTCATTTACTAAGTAAATTTACTATTTGTTTTGACTTTATCTCTCTAATACAATGACAATCTTTTGATTTTCTACAATCACTACAATCTTTATCCAACACCAAATGCTTTGCTTTCTCTCTTAAGGCATCCATCTTCCGGGTTAGATGGGACGCATTGGTGCAAATAAACTAATCGCTTTTACCTAATGCCGAAGCAATATGTAGCGGTCCAGTACTTGCTGCCACTAAAGCGTCAGCATTATTGATAAAAGAAATAAATTGTTTTAATGTCAACTTACCGGTTAAGTCGGTTTAGGCGTTTTTTATGTTTTCGAAGCTTAACGGCTTGTTCTCGTTCTTCTTTTTGTTCCACTAATGAAAACTTTGAATTTATTTTCCAGGAAGAGAATTAATGAGTCTCGAAAAGTTTTCTAATCCCCACTCTCTCGCACTACCTTTTGATTTTGGATGAAGAATGATATTTGTTCTTGTTTTATCAATTAGCTTTAACCATTCTTCCGAAAGTGCTTGTGTCTTAGTAAAACCATAATAATTTTTAATATCCTCTAATTTTACATCCGTAGGAATATTTAAAAATTTAAGAAGTTTAAAATTTAATTGCGATTCATGTAAGTCGGAATTCTTTCTTGATAAACTAATCAACTTATTACAAGTTCCCCAATGAAATAAGCGATTCATTGTTCCCACTCTTAATCCTATTTTAGATTTTTTTGCGGCCTGCGCAATTTTCTTTACAGGAAAAACGTGAATGATGGCGTCCGCTTTTGGCAGAGTGTGTGTTTCGTCCCAACTAATAAAATCATCAACGTGTTCCGATAAGGCGACAACATCCCGAGTGTAATTTCTTCCAACAAAAGTAATTTTACATTTTGGAAAATGCTTTTTAATATACCCCGTCATTGGTAAAGTTAACACCACATCGCCAATACTGTCGGTGCGACTAATAATAACAGAAAAATTATCAGGCAGTTTTTGCATTATATAAATCGCGTAATTTTATACTTTAAATAAGTAGCGTGCCGAAATTTTAGAAATAGAATAGCCTGCTTTGCCATCTAAAAATCCTAAATGCAAATGTAATGATCAATGAATTTAGCGATGGGATTTACAAACAATTAAACACATTCGATTTCTTTTCCTTTTTCAAAAAAAGCTTTGAAGCAATATTGGTGAAATTTACTTCTGTTTGTAATGATCTTCAACAGTGCAATAACTGTAATGTAAAATGTCCCCATTTAAATGACCTGTGTTTTTATCGCCATCAAACAAGTCGTATTTGTCGTGAGGATTTGTTCCGCCCCATTTTCCTTTTCTGCTATCCCACAAACGTAATTTTTTATCAGGATACCAATTGCAATGCCTTACCCAATGTCCGCAATAATTCGTTAAGCGGTTCATGTAATAACCATCTTTGGTCCAATTATTTTTTACTTCAAGAATAGATTTTTTCAAAGTTTCATCTAAAGCTTCATCAGAATCCAGAGATAAAATATGAGGGTATTTCGCAAACGTAATGGCTTTGTTTTTTTGTTCGAGATGACCTAAAAAATCTTGGTGATAAACATTAGCCCCATAACTCTTACAAATTTCTTTGGTCTTATCTGTACTGCCCGAGTCTAATACCACAATTTCATCGGCAATGTCTTTTACTGAATCGAGACAACGACCAATATTCTTCTCTTCGTTAAAAGCAATTATAACTACGAAATTTGAGGCATTGCGTAAAGTTAATAATATATTACATTTGTATAGAATGAAAGTTACCATAATTCAAACCGCCCTTCATTGGGAAGACCGCCAAAAAAACCTGGCGCATTTTGATGCATTGGTAAATTCTATTACGGAAACCACCCATTTAATAGTGTTGCCTGAGATGTTTACCACAGGTTTCACTATGAATCCCACAAAATTAGCTGAGCCCAGTAATGGCGAAGCGCTTGCTGCCATGAAAAAATGGGCGCAACAAAAAAACGCTGTGGTTACAGGAAGTGTGGCTGTTGAAGATGGCGGAAAATATTATAACCGCTTATTTTGGGTAGAACCAAACGGAAATTTCAGCACTTACGATAAACGTCATTTATTCCGCATGGCAGGCGAAGATAAACACTACGCTATGGGGACTAAAAATTAATTACCAAATTAAACGGCTGGCATATTTGTCCGCAAGATGTTATGATTACGTTTCCCGGTTTGGAGTAGAAATACTTTCAAGAAAACTAACGGTGTGCCAAACCGCGGAGTACGATGTTTTATTGTATGTAGCTAATTAGGCCTGAAGTCTGTTCGTTCCCTGGAAACAATTATTAATTGCCCGTGCTATCGAAAATCAATGCTACGTTATTGGCGTAAACCGTATTGGCGAAGACGGAAATAAATTTGCGCACTCGGGCGACAGCATGGTGATTAATCCAAGAGGTGAAATCATCAGGTAAAACTCTTCCCAACCAACAAAGCATTGAAACCATTCACCTCGATAAAACTTACTTAGAGGATTTTAGAATTACTTTTCCTGTGGGGATGGATTCGGATGATTTTAATTTAATTTCGTGAAACCCATTTTAGAAACGGAACGTCTTTTGCTTCGTGAATTTACTATCGAAGACGGGCAACTCTTAATAGATTTAAACAGTAATCCGAACGTAACCCGATATACAGGTGATGGTCCGGTAAAAAATCTCGAAGCTGCGAATGACATTCTTTTAAATACCATATTTCCGCAATACCTAAACAAATTAGGGAGATGGGCGAGCACATTTAAAATCAACCAATGAATTTATTGGTTGGTGCGGATTAAAATACATTTCTCAATTAGATGAAATTGATTTAGGCTATCGTTTTTTTTGAAGATCATTGGGGAAAAGGCTATGCAACTGAATCCGCAAAAGTTGTATTAGACTATGGATTTAATACGCTGAAGTTGCAAGTTATTGTAGGAAGAGCTGCCATCGAGAATACGAATTCTGTCAAAGTTTTAAAGAAGGTCGGCCTTAAATTTGAAAAAGAAGACGTAGAACACGGTGATAAAATCTTCAAATTCCGTTTGACAAATACGGAGTATCAAAGCTATAATTGAAGAAGAAGCGTGAGCGATTGCAGTGGAAAGCCCGGATCCGCCTAAGGCGGAGAGGACTTAAACGTAAAAGCGCGACCTGAAGGCACGCCCTAACCCTTTACAATTAAAACCCTCTACTTTCTGCTTGTCCCACTCTCAAAATCTGCTATCTTTGTAAACGAAATTTATGGAATACGATTTTAGAAAAATAGAAGAGAAATGGCAGGCCATTTGGAAGGATAAAAAACCTTTCAAAGCAGAAGACACCCCGATAGCTATCGGGGCAAAACCAAAATATTATGTGTTGGATATGTTTCCTTACCCATCGGGGGCGGGATTACATGTTGGTCACCCTTTAGGATATATTGCTTCTGATATTATGGCGCGTTACAAACGTCATAAAGGATTTAATGTGTTGCACCCAATGGGTTGGGATAGTTTTGGTTTGCCGGCGGAACAATATGCTATTCAAACCGGACAGCATCCAAAAATTACTACCGAACAAAATATTGCGCGCTACAAAGATCAGATGAATAAAATCGGTTTCAGTTTCGATTGGGACAGAGAAATAAAAACATCGGAGCCGGAATATTACAAATGGACGCAGTGGGTTTTTATTCAGATTTTTAATTCGTGGTACAATAAGGATTCGAACAAAGCTGAAAAAATTGAAACATTAATTGCCGGGTTTGAAAAAAGGTAATGAAAAGTAAATGCGGTTTGCGATGAGGACAAAAAATATTTTACAGCTGCTCAATGGAAAGCATTTTCAGAAAAAGAAAAATCAGATACATTAATGCAATACCGTCTCGCGTATTTAGGTGAGGCGTATGTGAATTGGTGTCCGGCTTTAGGAACTGTACTCGCGAATGATGAAGTGAAAGATGGTGTGAGCGAACGCGGCGGACATCCTGTAGAGAGAAAACTAATGAAACAATGGAGCATGCGCATCACTGCTTATGCACAACGTTTGTTAGATGATTTAAATACGATTGACTGGAGTGAAAGTTTAAAAGAATCTCAACGCTATTGGATTGGAAAATGGAAGGAACCAGTTTGAAATTTTAATTCATGGTTCGATGTTGACGATTGAAGTTTTACAACTCGTCCCGATACTATTTTTTGGAGTTTCGTTTGTAACGCTTGCGCCTGAGCATGAATTAGTAAATAAAATTACCACGAAAGAACAAAAATGCGGTTGATGATTATGTAACCAAATCGAAAAAGCAGAAGTGAGAGAGAACGACAAGCTGATGTAAATAAAGTGAGCGGTGTTTTTACCGGCGCTTATGTTGAACATCCGTTCTTGAAAAAATTAATTCCTATTTGGGTTGGCGATTATGTGTTGGCAGGATATGGAACAGGCGCTGTAATGGCAGTTCCTGCACACGATGAGCGTGATTTTAAATTCGCCACACATTTTGGTTTAGAGAAGCCTCAAGTGATTACACCAACTACAGAACACGATTTTGAAAAAGCTTCGTGGGATGAGAAAGAAGGAAAATGATTAATTCTGATTTCTTAAATGGTTTGGATGTAAAGCTGCGATTAAAAAAAAGCAATTGAAAGTATTGAAAATAAAAATTTAGGTAAAGGAAAATAAATTACCGTTTACGTGATGCTGTATTTGGCAGACAACGTTACTGGGGAGAGCCAATTCCTATTTTTTATAAGGATGGAATTCCGAATGCAATGCCTGAAAATGAATTGCCTTTAGTTTTACCGGATGTAGATAAATATTTACCGACCGAAGACGGCGAACCACCACTAGGCCGCGCGAAAGATTGGAAATACAAAGGACAATACGAATACGAATTGACCACCTTGCCCAGTTGGGCAGGAAGCTCTTGGTACTTCCTCCGCTACATGGATGCAAATAATACAACGACATTTGCCGATAGAAAATTAGCAGACTATTGGGGAAATGTAGATTTATACATCGGCGGAAGCGAACACGCCACAGGACATTTATTGTACGTGCGTTTCTGGACTAAATTTTTACATGATTTAAATTTCATTTCTGTTGATGAACCTGCAAAGAAGTTGATCAATCAAGGGATGATACAGGGAAGAAGTAATTTTGTTTATAGATTAATCCTTAACACCACCGAATCTTCTTTTACAGAGGAGAGCAGTAAGATTCTTAAAGAATTGCCTTCGGTTTTTGTTTCCAAATCTATTAGGAACGAATTAGTTCATAAAGGAGGATCTCAAGAATTAGATCTATTCCTTAAAGAATTCAATTCTGAGATCAAAAATAAATATCCATCATTTAAAGGCATTGTTGAGCCTACTTTAGGAGCTGTTGATTTACATGTTGATGTAAACATTGTGGAAAACGACATTTTAGACATTGAAGCTTTCAAAAAATTCCGAGACGAATATTCTAATGCGAAATTCGTTTTAGAAGACGGAAATATATTTGCGGAACTGAAGTAGAAAAATGTCGAAGTCGAAATATAATGTAGTTTCTCCTGATGATATTTGTGCAAAATTCGGTGCAGACACTTTACGTTTATATGAAATGTTTTTTAGGTCCGCTAGAGCAAAGTAAGCCTTGGAATACCAATGGGATTACTGGTGTTTCCGGTTTCTTGAAAAAATTGTGGAAGTTATATGTGAATGGAATTAGTGAAGAAGCTCCAACAAAAGCAGAATTAAAAACATTACATAAAACCATAAAGAAAATTACAGAAGACATTGAACGTTTCTCTTTCAATACATCCGTAAGTAATTTTATGATTTGTGTAAATGAATTAACGGAACAGAAATGTAACAAGCGTTCTATACTTGAACCACTTTTAGTTTTAGTTTCTCCTTACGCGCCGCATATTGCTGAAGAGTTGTGGGAGCAATTAGGTCATAAAGAAAGTATTGCTACTGCCCCGTTCCCTGAATTTAACGAAACGCATTTAGTGGAAGATAATTTCAATTACCCGATTTCTTTCAACGGCAAAACACGTTTCAATATTGAAATGCCTTTAACATTGAGTGCTGCCGAAATTGAGAAATTAGTTATGGAAGCTGAACAAACACAAAAATATTTAGAAGGAAAACAACCAAAGAAAGTAATTGTTGTGCCGAAGAAGATTGTGAATATTGTTGTATAGCCACTAATGGCACGAATAAACACTAATAAAATATTCGTGAACATTGGTGTAATTCGTGGCTAAATTTTACTATCTTTATTTAAATCAAAACATAAATCATGGAAAACACCAATCAACCCGCTCAACAAGAAGATAAAACAGCAGCTATTTTAGCTTACATTACTTTAATCGGGTATATTGTTGCTATTGTTATGCACGGTAATAACAAAACTAAAATTGGTTCTTACCACTTAAAGCAAGCAACAGGTTTAATTCTGTTTTCTATTGCTTCGTGGCTAGCTTTAATGATAATTGCTTTCTTACCTTTCATTGGTTTTTTAATTCTTTTTCTGTCGCCGGTATTATGGATTTTAATTTTAGTGTTGGTTATTATGGGTGTGATTAATGCTGCAAACGGCGCCATGAAACCAATTCCGGTATTAGGAACTTTATTTGAAAAGTGGTTTGCCAATGCGTTTAACTAGTATTGATATACTCTTTAAAAAACAAAATACTTTCTCTCTCTTTATTCTTATTGCTTTTATTTTCCTCTTTCCTTACAAAGGATGAGGACGATATTTTAGTTTGGGAGGAAAGCCGTATACTCACATGGGATGATTTCAGAGGAAAACCTGCCAAACGAATGAGTGCCGCCTCTACCCATTACGATATTTTTAAAACCATAACTGAACGTGGTAAAATAACTATTGAAGCTGTTTTCTTCTGTAATAAATCCTGGAAAAAAGTTAGTTGGATAAATCAACAAGTTTTAGAACACGAACAAAAACATTTCGATATTGTAGAATTGTACGCCCGTAAATTACGTCAACTCATTTCTGAAACTAAGTATTCTTCTTATGCCAATTTAAAAACGGTTTCCGATTCTTTATATGTGGTTATCGATAAAGAAATGGATGTGTATCAGGATAAATATGACGATGAAACCGATGCATCTATGAATGGCGACAAACAACGCGAATGGAATAAGAAAATTCCAATAGAAATTAAGGCGCTTTCTCTCTATAAAAACAGCACTTTTACCGTGTCGTTTTCACAATAAAATTCATTACCTTTAGTGAGTGAAAAAACTTACTTTCTTATTTCTATTTTTATCGCTGTTTTGTTTTAGTCAAACTAAATTAAAGCCCGGCACTTGGCGTGGCGTTTTAGTATTAAGCGATAAACAAACGGATTTAATTCTACCTTTTAATATGAACGTCCGTTACATGGGCGAGTTTCTTTCGATTGATATTATTAATGCCGAAGAAAAAATTACTGTTACGGAAATTGCCATTTCAGGCGACTCAATAAATTTTAAAATGCCAGTATTTGATTCGGAATTCAGAACAGTATTGAAAAAAGATACGCTTCGCGGATTTTGGATTAACAACTCGAAGAAAGAAAAAAATAAAATCGCTTTTGAAGCCTATTATAATGATAAGCGCCGTTTCATCACTACAAAAAAGCTTTATGTGATTTTAGCGGACAATACGAAGTAACCTTTAATCCTAAAACGACTGACGAATACAAAGCCATAGGCGTTTTTAAACAATCGGGAAATAGAGTAACAGGAACTTTTTAACTGAGACAGGTGATTACAGATATTTAGAAGGTTCTGTTCAGAATAATAATATGACGATGTCGTGTTTCGATGGTTCACATGCGTTTTTATTTTTCGCTAATAGCGCGAAGAAAAAGGAAAGGCTGATAGTTTAGAAGGAAAAGTGTTTTACGGTATTTCAGGAAGTGAAGATTGGATTGCGGTTCGTAATGAGAAATTTAAATTAAAAGATCCGGAAGGGATTACGACTTTGAAAAGTCCGAATGAAAAAGTGAGTTTCTCTTTCCCTAACTTAGAAAAACAAACTGTGACTTTAAATGATGCGAAGTTCGATAACAAAGTCATAGTCATTCAGATTATGGGAAGTTGGTGTCCGAATTGCATGGATGAGTCCGCTTACTTAGCGAAAGTTTATAAGCAATATAAAAACAAAGGTTTAGAAATTGTGGCTCTCGCTTACGAGCGCAGTGATGATTTTGAGAAGAACAAAAAAAATCTCTCAAGATTAAAAACTAAATACGGTATTGAATACGAAATGCTCATTACAGGTTTAACAGGAAAAGCAAAAGCTTCAGAAAGTTTACCGTTTTTAAATTCAATAGCTGCATTTCCAACAACGATTATTTTAGACCGCAAGCACAACGTAAAAAGTATTTACACCGGCTTTAACGGTCCCGCTACAGGAAAAGAATACGAATTGTATAAAAAGAAAACAGAAAGTTTGTTGACAGAGTTGTTACTTAAGAAATAATCCTTCGTCAATCCCGATAGCTATCGGGACAGGATGACACACGTTTATTAAAAGAATATGTTCACAGGTATAATAGAAACGCTAAGTAAAGTTGAGAAGATAGAAAAAGAAGGAACGAATGTTCATTTTACTTTTTCTTCTTCCATTACTTCTGAATTAAAGGTTGACCAAAGCGTGGCTCATAACGGCGTTTGCTTAACTGTTGTTTCTATTAGCGGAAATAATTATGTGGTAACTGCTATTGATGAAACTTTAAAACGTACTAATCTCGGTGAGTTAAAAGTTAGTGATGTTGTAAACTTAGAACGCTGTATGCCCGCTAATGGAAGATTCGACGGACATATTGTTCAGGGTCATGTTGACACAACGGCGACTTGCGCAAAAATTACAGACATAAACGGCAGCTGGGAATTTATATTTAAGCACGAAAAGAGTTCCAAAAATATTACAGTTGAAAAAGGAAGTATCACAATTAACGGTGTAAGTTTGACGGTTGTAGATTCAAGAGATACAACTTTCTCTGTTCATATTATTCCTTACACATTTGAGAATACCAATTTCAAAACATTGAAAGTGGGCGACAAAATAAATTTAGAATTTGACATTGTTGGAAAATACGTTGCCAAATTATTAAAGAAATAACATGCACATCGGTTTATTCTTCGGTTCATTCAATCCCATTCACATTGGTCACATGGCCATTGCGAATTACATGGTGGAGTTTACTGATATGGAACAGTTGTGGTTTGTGGTGTCTCCTCAAAATCCTTTGAAAGAGAAAAAAACCTTGCTCGGACAAAATCAAAGATTGTACATGGTGAATGTTGCTGTTGAAGATTATCCGAAATTTAAAAGTAGTAATATAGAATTTGATTTACCGCAGCCTTCATACACTGTAAATACATTAGCGCATTTAAAAGAAAAATATCCTCAACATACTTTCAGTTTAATTATTGGTCAGGATAATTTAGTGACCTTTGATAAATGGAAGAACTACGAAGAAATTTTAAAACAATTTAAATTATACGTTTACCCTCGTCCGAATTGCGGCGAAAGTAAATTTGATTCGCATCCGAATGTAATTTTTACAAAAGCGCCGATGATGGATATTTCTTCTACGTTTATCCGTGATGCTATTAAAAACAAAAAAGATGTAAGTCTTTTTCTTCCCGCAAAAGCTTGGGAGTATGTTGACAGCATGAATTTTTATAAGAAGTGATTCTAAATTCTAATCACCCGAATTCTAATTATTAATTTAGGTTTCCTTTTTCTTGTTTGATTCTTCATATAAACAGACTTTAATTTGTCTATTCATATATGGCATAATTTGCTTTTTTTATTACACCAAATTTAATCCACTTGTAAATCAATAAGTTACACAAATTATAATACATCTGAGTCTTATGTATCCACTTCTTATGTATCTTTGTCTCAACATCAACATTATTACACCATGTATTCATCAGAATTAATAAAAGGGACATTAAAGACAATAGTTTTAAAACTATTAGCCGATAACAAAAGAATGTACGGATATGAAATCACTCAAAAAGTGAAAGACCTTACCGGAAATAAAATCCAAATTACGGAAGGAGCTCTTTACCCTACTCTTCATGCTTTGGAAGCTGACGGCATTTTAATTACCGAAACCGAATTTATCGGTAAACGCGTACGAAAATATTATTCGTTAAGTAAAGAAGGTCAGGCTAAATCGAAAGAAAAAATTAATGAGTTTTCTGACTTCATGAACACAATGAAATTTTTACTGGAAATAAAACCAGCGTAAATAAATGTACTCAATCAAAGATGAACAAATAGATTTTATTCTCAACGACATTAGACGTCGTGGCGTTGAGATGGAGGACCTGCAGTATAACCTCCTGGATCATATTTGTTGTATCGTTGAGCAAAACCTCGAGAGCGGTGGCAACTTCGAGGACTTCTATAACAAAACCATTCCTAAATTCTTTAAACACGAACTCTGGGAAATAGAAGAAGAAACCATCCTATTACTAACCTATAAAAATTATTATACTATGAAAAAAGCTATGATATATGGAGGCGTCATCTCCCTTTCGCTAATCGCGTTAGGAACTGTCTTCAAGATTTTCCATTGGCCCGGTTCTGCAATTTCCTTATTACTCGGGTTTTTTATTCTCTGTTTTGTATTTTTCCCCTCTGTACTTTATTTAAATTATACATCTGCGAAAAAAAGGACTTGGGGTAAATCTCTCCGCTTTTCTTGGTGGTACCATTTTAATGATTGGTATTTTATTTAAAGTGATGCATTGGCCAGGAACAGCAATGTTGTTGCAGGTTGGTTGGATAATTCTGTTAGGCATTTTCATTCCACTTCTTCTCTTTTCTAAACTAAAAGAAAATATCCCAGGAAATGAAAAGCGCATTTACACACTTGGCGCAGTTTCTCTAATCATTTTTGAATTGGCTACTTTATTCAAAATGATGCATTGGCCGGGCGCAGGGCCTTTACTAGTTGTTGGTTCGTTTGCTTTGATTGGCGCTTTCATTCCACTCTATACAAACATGAAGATTAAAACAAATGCCATGAATGCAGGACAATTTGTATTTGTGATTACATTATCGATGTATGCTATTGTTTTAACAACTTTACTGACCATGAATGTTTCCGGTCCTAGTGCTTGAACGTTTTTCAAGAGATGAAGCAGACAATTCGAATATCGTGAAGTACTTTGAGAAGAAAAAGAAAGATTGTTAAGTGAGCTATCAAACGACAGTACTCAGGTTTCGCGATTAGAAAATTTTAAATCAGTTAGCGAAAGCGCGTCAGCTGCTAAAAACTTAATTCATGCAATGCGAATTGAATTGGTTGAATATGTTGAAGGCGTTGATAAAGCCACTGCTCAAAATTTAGTGCTTCATCCTAACGACATAATAAGAAAAGATAATTACGATATCGTAACTGCTCTTCTCTTAAACGGGCAAGGAACTAATAATGCTACTGCTTTAAAAACAGCAATTGATAATTATAAATCAACTGTTTTAAAAGTCGCTACTCAAAATGAAAAACTATCAACGAAAATTAATAGCTTATTAAACACAAACTCCGTAGGCGAAGGTGAAACATTAAAAACCTGGGAAGAAGCCAACTTCAGAAATAATATGTTGATTAGTACTCTTTCCCGTTTAAGCGACATTGAGAAAACATTTGTTTGATAGAAACCGAAGTATTAACTCTAAAAAACTAAATCATGAAAAAATCAGTTTATATCGCCGGAATTAGTTGCGCCATTTTAATTCTATTTGGCTGCATCTTTAAAATTATGCACTGGCCGGGAGCCAGCATGATGATTATTTCTTCAGTGACTTTGTTTTGCTTTTGGTTTTTACCCTCTGGCTTAATGAACAGTTACGAATCGATGCCCGTTAAAAAAATGAAGACACTTCACGTTGTTTCTTTCATTGTGTTCTCAATTTGTATGATGGGAGTGTTGTTCAAAGTCATGCATTGGCCAGGAGCCTCTGTGCTTTTACTTTAGGAATACTTTTGCCTTTTGTAGTCTTTCTTCCGGTGTATTTATACCACACCCGCGAAGAAGAAAAACAGGCAACAAAAACTTCTTAGGCTTAACTATTGGGCTAACTTTCCTAGCTGTATTTGGGGTGTTGTTAGCTTTAAGTGTGAGTAAGCAAGTTATTCAAAGTGCAGTAATTTCGGCAACTCATAATGAAACAACGAAAAGTTTTTTTGCTGGTGAACCTAATGACTCTGATGTTAGCAAAACAGCTACTGAACTTCTAAATTACACTGATGAACTAAAGTGTATGGTGCTAACGGCTGATGGTGAAAACATGTGCGACGGAAATAAAACAAATGCTAATTACAGTGCTGAAAATATTTCGGGCGCAGATAACAGAGAAGTAGTGAAAAGAGTGTTTTTCTCGGGAGAAGGCGAATCAAAAGCTAAACTTTTAAAAGAAAAAGTAAATGCTTTCCGCGAAACTGTTTTATCCACTAAAAATATTAGTCCTGAATTAGCTGAGTTAACCAAAACACTTTTCGATACAAGTGATAATGATGTGAATGGTGTTTATCAAAATGGCATGGCGTGGGAACACAGAGAGTTGTATAATTACTCTTTAATTTTTACGCTTGACTTCTTATCTAAACTACAAAGCAATGTTCATTTGGTAGAGGGTGAGGCTCTGAAGTAGAAACAGAGCGTGTTATGGTTAAGAAAAACAGCGGAAATTAATTTCCGCCTTTTGTGATAGTAACCTAATACAGGACCGAGCCATCGCTCAACTATTTCAAACTTCATGTTCTTGCGTTTCGAATAATCTTCTACTTGTTCTTTTGTGATTTTCCCTACTCCGAAATATTGCGCTTCCTTATTGGCGAAATACAATCCGCTAACCGCAGCTGTTGGAACCATTGCTAAGCTCTCAGTTAAAATTATTCCTGTCTCTTTTTCTACATTCAATAATTTCCAAATTGTAGTTTTTCAGTGTGATCAGGTTGCGCTGGATAACCTGGTGCAGGACGAATACCCGCGTATTCTTCCTTAATTAAATCTTCGTTACTCAAGGTTTCATTCTTAGCATAAGCCCAAATTTCGGTACGGACTTTCTTATGCATTAATTCTGCAAAGGCTTCTGCTAATCTATCGGCAATTGCTTTTAACATAATAGCGCTGTAATCATCGTGATCTTTCTCAAAACGTTTTACATGTTCATCAATACCAATTCCTGTTGTTAAAGCAAAAGCACCAACATAATCAGTTGCATTATCTTTATTAGCAACTTCCTTAGGTTTAATAAAATCAGCTAAGGCGATGTTGTGCTGCCCTGCAGGTTTTTTTGTTTGCTGACGAATAGTATGGAAAGTGCATTTTACATTTTTACCGTCTTCACTTAATACTTCCACATCATCATGATTCACGGTGTGCGCCGGATAAATTCCATTACTGCGTTAGCTTGTAGCCATTTTCATCAATGATCTTCTTTAGCATGGTCTGGGCATCTGCAAATAATTTTTTGCTTCAGCACCACGTTCTTTGTCGTCAAATATTTTTGGATAAGACCCTTTCATTTCCCAGCTATGGAAAAACGGCGTCCAATCAATAAACTCAGCTATTTCTTTTAACGAATAATTATTGAAAGTTTTATTCCCCAAAAATGCAGGTTTTGAAATGCTTCCATTACTGAAATCTAATTTTAATTTATTCTCTCTTGCTTCAGCTAATGGAATAAATTTATTTTGTCCTTGTGCATTTTTATTCTGCTCACGAACGCGTTCGTAATCTTTATTCACCTCCGCCATAAACGCGTCGCGCAATTCATTTGAAATTAAACTGCTTGCTACAGGAACAGATTTACTCGCGTCATTCACGTGTACAACCGGTCCGGAATAATTTTGTGCAATTTTTACGGCTGTGTGAACTTTAGAAGTTGTTGCGCCTCCAATTAACAGTGGAGTTTTAAATCCAAGTCGTTCCATTTCCTTAGCAACGTGAACCATTTCATCTAATGACGGTGTGATTAATCCACTTAAGCCAATTACATCGACATTGTGTTTTTTAGATTCTTCTACAATTTTATCGCAAGAAACCATTACGCCTAAATCTATAATTTCGTAATTGTTACAAGCTAATACAACCCCTACAATATTTTTTCCAATATCGTGTACATCTCCTTTTACAGTTGCCATTAAAATTTTTCCGGCGTTTTGTCTGCCGTCACCAACAATTCCTGCTTTCTTATTCGCTTCTTTTCGGCTTGTAAAAATGGTTCTAAGTACGCAACAGCTTTTTTCATTACACGTGCGCTCTTTACTACTTGTGGCAAGAACATTTTTCCACTACCAAATAAATCTCCTACCACATTCATTCCATCCATTAGGGGTCCTTCGATAACGTGCAGCGGCCTGCCTAATTTTAATCTTGCCTCTTCTGTATCTGCATCAATATGTTCTACTAATCCTTTTACTAAGGCGTGACTTAATCTTTCTTCTACTGTTCCTTTTCTCCACTCTTCGTCTTTCTCTGTTTTTTGTGCTGAAATTCCTTTTAATGATTCCGCATGTTCTACTAAACGTTCAGTTGCATCATCTCTTCTGTTCAATAAAACATCTTCAACTAATTCTAATAATTTTTTATCTATGTCATCGTAAATCACCAATTGAGATGGATTTACAATTCCCATGTCCATACCATTTTTAATAGCATGATACAAAAAGGCTGAGTGAATAGCTTCACGAACGTGATCATTACCACGGAAAGAGAAACTTACGTTACTCACTCCTCCACTCACTTTTGCAAATGGTAAATTTTCCTTAATCCATTTTGTTGCTTGGAAAAAAATCCAAAGCGTTTAAGCGATGTTCTTCCATTCCTGTTGCAACAGGAAAAATATTCGGATCAAAAATAATATCTTGTGGCGGGAAGTTTACTTTGTTCACTAAAATATCATACGCACGCTTACAAATATCAATTCGTCGCTGTAAAGTATCGGCCTGACCAACTTCGTCAAATGCCATTACAATAACAGCAGCGCCGTATTGTTTAATTTTTTGGCTTGTTCAATAAATTTCTCTTCGCCTTCCTTCATGGAAATTGAATTCACAATAGCTTTTCCCTGAACACATTTTAATCCTGCTTCTATCACCGACCATTTAGAAGAATCAATCATAATTGGAACGCGTGAAATATCCGGCTCAGAGGCGATGAGATTTAAAAATTTAGTCATAGCTGCCTCGCTATCCAACATTCCTTCGTCCATGTTCACATCAATCACCTGCGCACCGCCATCAACTTGATCTTTCGCAATAGAAAGCGCTTCTTCATAATTTCCTTCTTTAATTAGGCGTAAGAATTTTTTTGAACCGGTTACGTTAGTACGCTCACCGACATTCATGAAATTACTTTCCGGACGTAGTGTTACGGGTTCTAATCCGCTTAAGTGCATTAAAGTATCAGGAGCTGGTTTTTTTCTTGGCTTCGATACTTTTGCGATTTCAGCAATACGTTTAATGTGTGAAGGCGTAGTTCCGCAACAACCTCCCACAATATTTAAAAATCCTGCTTTTAAAAATTCTTCAACTTCATGTCCCATTGCATGAGCATCCTGATCGTATTCACCAAATTGATTTGGTAAACCGGCGTTTGGATAAGCACTCACGAAGAAAGGAGCCTTATCAGAAAGTTCTTCTAAATACGGACGCATATCTTTGGCACCTAATGCACAATTCAATCCAACACTTAATAAATCAACATGAGAAATAGAATTCAAAAATGCTTCTGTTGTTTGTCCTGATAAAGTTCTTCCGCTGGCATCAGTAATAGTTCCAGACACCATCACCGGCATTTTAATGTTTTTTTCTTTGCACACATTTTGAATAGCGAACAAAGCTGCTTTCGCATTCAACGTATCAAAAATAGTTTCCACTAATAGAATATCTGAACCGCCTTCAATTAAGCCTTTTGCTTGTTCTGCATAAGCTTCAACTAACTCATCAAAAGTAATAGCACGGAATCCAGGATCATTTACATTAGGAGATAAAGATAAAGTACGATTCGTTGGTCCGAACGCGCCTGCAACATATTTTGGAACATCAGCAAATTCAGGAAATTCCTTCTTAAATTCTGCAACAGCTTCTTTCGCAATTTTAGCCGATTCGTAATTTAATTCGTAAGCTAACGACTCCATCCCATAATCTGCCATCGCCACAGTAGTTGCGCTGAACGTATTTGTTTCAATAATATCAGCGCCGGCTTTTAAATATTCTTTATGAATAGCTTTAATGATTTGTGGTTGGGTAATCGATAATAAGTCGTTATTCCCTTTTAAATCCTTAGGCCATTCTGAAAAACGTTTACCGCGGTAATCTTTTTCTTCCAGTTTGTATTGCTGAATCGTGGTGCCCATTGCGCCATCAATTACTAAAATTCGTTTTTCTAATTCCTTTTTAATGTCTGAGTTCATAATCTTAATTGAGTTGACCGTAATAAATTTTTGTATCGTAATCTAATCGCACTACACCATTTTCCTGGTAGCGCATAAATATTTTTTTAAACAGTAAATCATAAATTTAAAATCCTTATGCTCTTCATTTGGCATATAAGATGATGACAATACTCTTCCCTTTAAACCTGCAAAATCCACATCCTGATAATTGTAAAAGCTTTTCTCTTTGTAATTCTGCTTCCCAAAGAAATTATCAAACTGAGATGTTTCTTGTGTATTTTTATGATTGATCTCTTTATAATCCGTTCCGAACATTTGTAAAAAGTCTTCGTACACTTTTAAAAAGTCTGTTGAATCTGTTCTTCTGTCGTTCCACATTAAAACAACTTGTCCGTTTGGTTTCAATATACGTTTACATTCTTTTTTGAAATCATCATTATTGAACCAATGAAATGCCTGTGCGCAAACAATAACATCAACACTATTATTTTCTAAGGTTGTTGCTTCTGCTTTTCCATTTATTGAAACAAATAATTTTGAATCGGAATAGTTTTGTAAAATACGCTCCGCAGCTTCGCGCATTGGTTCGTTGGGCTCAACACCAAACACTTTGTAATTATTTTTTAAAAACAACTCTGCTGAAATTCCCGTACCCGAACCAATATCCGCAATAACAGAATTTTCAAAAATAATTTTCTCAATTTTCAAAAAGTCAATTACCTCCGCAGGGTAATGCGGACGATACTTGACGTAATTGTCAACTCTATCAGAAAATCTATTTGTTACAACTGTCATAAATAAAAAAATCCCTTACGTTTTACCGGAAGGGATTAGTTATTTTGTTTTATTAAATACTAATTACTCCGGCTTATTTGCACTCCGTTTAAACGGAATCACGATTTCCCACCTTCTGGTACAGTTGGCGAGTTGGTGAGTTATGAGGTAGCGAGTTAAACTCACTAATTCACAGATTCACTAATTCACTAATTGAATCAGGGTTGGTAAGGTATCATAGGGCGTGTCCCTCCTCCTTTCGCAATAAGCATACTATAAAGAACTGGGTGTAAAGATACAGCTTTTCCAAATAACATAAAAATCCCTATTTTAGAGCTATAATCATCCCATGAAATCACTATTCCTTACTTTTTTTAGTCTTATTACACTTGCCGGTATTGGTCAGTCGAAAACCGACATTTCAGAGGTAAAAGAGGCCATGCAAAAACAAGAAATTGCATGGAATAAGGCCGATGTTGAAGGGTTTATGGCTTATTATTGGAAAAGCGATAGTTTAAAATTTATTGGGAGCAAAGGCATTACTTACGGTTGGCAAAAAACTTTAGATAATTATAAGAAAAACTACCCGAATGCAGATGCAATGGGTGTTTTAACTTTTGAAAATAATACGATAGAACAATTATCGCCCAATAAAATCTTTGTAATTGGAAAATGGAGTTTGAAAAGAAAAGAAAGAGATGTTGGCGGTCACTATACTTTGCTTTGGAAAAAACTAAATGGCAAATGGGTGATTGTTGTTGATCACACGAGTTAATTTTTAATACAAAATCTATGAAAGATAAATTACTTCTATTATTTGTGGGCATAGGATTTTCAGCAAGCGCTGTGACTTGGAAAGTTGGCGCTGCTCAAACTTATACAACACCAAGTGCTGTTGTGAACTTAGTTCAGAATAACGACACTATAAAAATTGATGGTGGTGTTTATTTAAATGATCCGGTTATCTGGACTAAAAGGAATTTAGTGTTTATTGGTTTAGGAACAGGAAGCAACAGGAGCGTCATGCGTTGGACTGGTGGTGATATTGCTAATGGAAAAGGCATTTGGGTTTTTGCAAATCCTGCTATTACCGGAAATGCAACTATAGATAATATTGTTTTTGAAGGGGCAAGAGTTTCTGACGGAAACGGAGGAAATGGCGCAGGAATTAGATGTCAGGCGAAAGATTTAACTATAAGAAACTGTCAATTTAATTCTTGCCAAAATGGCATTTTAGAAGGGGGTTCTTATACCGGCGCGATTATCACTATACAAAACTCTGAATTTTTTAATAACGGTTATGAAGTTATTGGTAATACTTCTTTCTCGGGGTACGAACATAATATTTACATCAGCGCCCAAACTGATAGTTTATTGGTGAAAAATTGTTATTTCCATGATCCGCGTGGTGAAGCGAACAGTTTAAAAACAAGAGCGCAAAAAAGCTATATTCTTTATAATGTGATTGACGAGGCTAATGGACAAGGTAGTTGGGAAATAAACATTGCACAAGGTGGATTAAATGTGATTATTGGAAATACAATTATTCAAGGCGTTAATAGTATTAATCATGGAATTGTAAGTTATGATGCAGCAACAAATCCAATTGAGGATTTTTACTTTATTAATAATACAGTTATTAATAAGTACACATCAACTAGTTTCAGGTATTTTAGTGTTTCGCCAACCAGCGGGATTAATAAATTTAAAGTGTACAATAATATTTTCGCAAAGGCGTCTTCTGCAAGTATGAGCAATTTCATTTCGGGAACACTTGGTCCTGCTTTAGATACTTTATCAAACCACATCCTCAACAATTATACTACAGTTGGTTTTGTAAATGTAGTCGGAAATGATTTCATTTAACATCAACAGCCTTGTCTTTCATTAATAATTGTTCAAATGCCGGCTTAGCTTCTAATGGCTTTTCTTTACTTCCCGTTAATGAATATGTGAGTTTTACTTCTGCATTAGCTCCAAGAGTCATGAGCGGTCCGGCTAGTGATATTGGTGCTTATGAATTTAATTCAGGCGTTGGTGTGAATGAAAATAAATCTCAGAAAATGAAATTTCTGTTTATCCGAATCCTTCCAAGGATTATTTTATTGTTGATTTAAAAAACAATTCGATTAATAATTCAGTGATTATCCTTTACGATGTTTTGGGAAAAGAAGTGAAACGCCAAAAAATCTCAGAAAGCAAAACAAACATTCAGCATGATTTACAAAAGGGGATTTACTTCTATACTGTTTCATCAGATTCTGAAAAAATACAGAGTGGGAAATTAGTTGTTCAGTAATTACTTTTTCAAAAGCTTCTCGAGAATGTCTTGCGCCGATTTTGCAATAACAGTGCCTGGGCCAAAAATAAAACTCACACCGGCTTTGTATAAGAAATCATAATCTTGCTGTGGAATTACTCCTCCAGCAACAACTATAATATCTTCGCGCTTATACTTTTTCAATTCTTCTATTACTTGCGGCACTAAAGTTTTATGTCCCGCCGCTAAACTGCTGATGCCTAAAATATGAACGTCGTTTTCTACAGCTTGTTTTGCTGCTTCGGCAGGCGTTTGAAATAACGGACCGATGTCCACATCAAAGCCCATATCAGCAAAACCCGTGGCAATTACTTTTGCACCGCGGTCGTGACCATCTTGTCCCATTTTTGCCACCATGATACGTGGACGGCGACCATCTTGTTCAGCAAATTTATCTGCTAACTCTCGGGCTTTTGCAAAATCTTTATCCATACTAATTTCTTTACTATAAACGCCGGCTATTGAACGAATGCTTGCTTTATACCGACCATACACTTTTTCTAAAGCCAATGAAATTTCTCCTAACGATGCGCGAACGCGTGCTGCATTAATTGATAACTCCAATAAATTTCCTTTCCCTGATTTTGCAGCTTCGGTAAGTGCATCTAACGCTTTTTCAACTTCAGCATTGTTACGCTCTGCCTTCAATTTTTTTAATCTTTCTAATTGTTGTGTGCGGACTTTTGTATTATCGACATCTCGAACTTCAATATTAGTTTTCTCATCTGTTTTAAAAGCATTCACACCAACAATAATATCTTTTCCTCCATCAATGCGTGCTTGTTTACGCGCAGCAGCTTCTTCAATTCTCATTTTTGGAATGCCGGTTTCAATAGCTTTTGCCATGCCGCCTAACTCTTCCACTTCCTGAATTAATGTCCAAGCTTTTTGAGCTAACTCATTCGTTAAACTTTCTACATAATAAGAACCCCCCCAAGGATCAACAACTTTACAAACATTTGTTTCTTGTTGTAAGAAAATTTGTGTGTTACGTGCAATGCGTGCGCTGAAATCTGTTGGTAAAGCAATTGCTTCGTCTAACGCATTAGTATGTAAACTTTGCGTTCCGCCCATTGCAGCTGCTAATGCTTCAATACAAGTGCGAGCGACATTATTATATGGATCTTGTTCTGTTAAACTCCATCCGCTGGTTTGACAATGCGTGCGTAGCGCTAATGATTTTGCTGATTTAGGATTAAACTGCTTTACAATCTTTGCCCACAACATTCGTGCTGCACGCATTTTTGCAATCTCCATAAAATGATTCATCCCGATTGCCCAGAAAAAAGATAAGCGTGGTGCAAATGCATCAATGTCTAATCCTGATTTTACACCTGTACGTATGTATTCTAATCCATCGGCTAATGTGTAAGCTAACTCAATATCCGCAGTAGCACCTGCTTCTTGCATGTGATAACCGCTAATAGAAATTGAATTGAACTTCGGCATATTTTTAGAAGTGAATTCAAAAATATCTGCAATGATTTTCATGGAATGTGAAGGCGGATAGATATATGTATTCCGCACCATGAATTCTTTTAAAATATCGTTTTGAATAGTGCCGCTTAATTTATCCATACTTACACCCTGCTCTTCTGCTGCAACAATGTAAAATGCAAGAATAGGAAGAACAGCTCCGTTCATGGTCATGGAAACACTCATCTGATCTAAAGGAATCTGATCAAATAAAATTTTCATATCTAAAATTGAATCTATAGCAACTCCTGCTTTTCCAACATCACCTTCTACTCGTTCATGATCACTATCATAACCACGATGTGTTGCTAAATCAAATGCAACTGATAATCCTTTTTGCCCACCAGCTAAATTCCGTCTGTAAAATGCATTGCTTTCTTCCGCTGTACTAAACCCTGCATACTGACGAATAGTCCATGGATTTTGAACGTACATGCTGGAATATGGTCCGCGTAAAAAAGGAGCAACGCCCGCGCCAAAATTTATATGTTCCAGTTTCTTTGTATCTTCAGAAGTATAAATTGGTTTGAGTTCGATTTGCTCAGCAGTAGTGAACTTCTCGACTACGCTCGAAGTGACAGTTCCCTTCGAGGTTGATGTATATTTAATATTTGAAAAATCTTTTCTCATTAGTTCGCAGTAACTGTTTTTTTATTTTCTACTGAATAGGCTAAGCGTATTGGTTTTATTGGCGCGATTTCCTTTTTACTGACTTCATCCGGCATAGCATTCTTATACTTACTACTTTCTCCTTTATTCTCGTACTTATTTACGCCTACTAAAACCAACTTGCCTTCATTGAATTCTTGCTGTAATGAACTAGCGCCTTGCGAAATTAAATCTTGAATAAAATTATTTTTAAGCAAGCAATAAATCCGCCTTTACTTTCAATAACTTTTAAATTGTTCCCAAGCTTTTTCTGCTATGGAATCCGTAACTGATTCTATATAATACGAACCTGCTGAAATATCAGCCACCTTATTCAAATAAGACTCGTCTTTTAAAATGTGTTGTTGATTGATGGCGATTCTCGAACTAAACTCACTTCCTTTTTCGAAACCTTCGTTGTACGGTAAAACACTTAAACTGTTTGCTCCGCCGATTACAGCGCTCATGGCCTCCGTAGTTGTACGCAACATATTATTATAAATATCCATGCTGCTTTTGTCGGCCATTGTGGTTTGTGCATGAATATGTATCGGGAAATTTGTAATGTATTGTTCCTGAAGCAATGCAATTAATTTTCTGAAAGCTCTGAACTTTGCGATCTCTGTAAAAAAATCAGGCGCAACAGAAAAAGAAAAGTGAAGTGACTTATCTTTTAAATTTTTCTGTTCCGATAAATAATTAAAATATTCATTAGCGTGTGCTAGTCCAATTGCTAATTCATTTACAGTACTTGCGCCTGCGTCTTCATACAAACCAACATTTACCGGAATGTGTTGCAATTTATTTAGTACCGACAAATCTTTTGCTTCATCCTCATGCCACTCACCATAAAACGCTAACAAATGTAAAGGATCAATATTGACAAAACATTTTACTTTTCCATCGTGTTCATTTACTTTTCCATAAAACTCTTTCAAATCCTCTAATACATGCAATGCATCGTTAGAAATGTTGAATTGAGAATAAATGTGCTTTAAAGAAATGTCTTTTAATAAAACTGTAGTGTTGATTTTTTTATTGATGAAGAAAGATAATCCGCTTGCACCACCTTCTAGTGCTTTTAAAGCGCGTTGATTCGCTTCCTTTTCATCCGCCACCATTATTTGCTCACAAATATCCCATTCACTATTGGTGAAAAGCGGTTGTTTAGTTTCTTTTAAATCCTCCGCTGTGTAAAATGGATTCACATCAAAACCATTGTGGGTTTTCCAAACAAGTTGATTAAAATCTACTCCTTTTAAATCTTTTACAATTTGTTCCTTCCATTGGGCGGAAGTAAGGCCGTTAAATTCTGAGAAAAGTTTTTCCATACTTCTGTTCTTCAGTAAATGAAGTATCTATTAAAATATTCTTGCGATTTCTTTCTTAATGTATTCTAGAGCGACTTCGCTTGGCATTTTTTTATCAAGCCCGCCAACAATATTTAAAATCATCATTGCCAGTTCATTTGATGGAGCCTCGCCGGGAACCTTAGTGGCAGCAATGTTTACAAGCTTAATTAATTCTTCTTTTGCCGTTTTAACTAACTCCCATGAATTGTGAGAAACAAATATTTGTTGCGAAATGTTATGCTCATACTCCGATTTAATAGCATGAATTAATTCTTGATGTAATTAACGTGATGTAAATCCATGCTTGTTTACACGAACAACAAGACTGCTTGGATTAATCCGCTCTAAAAAAATAACGATGCGCTCGTAAGCCTGAATTTTTTGTGGCGTAGTTAAATTAAGAGCCGCCTTTTTTATGTCGTGGTCACGACGCTCTTGCTCGTTTTTAAAAAATTTCTGAAATAAAAAATACACAGCTAAAAAACACAACTGTTGCCGGTAAAATAATTTTAAGTAATTCTATAATTGGTTCCATAATCGTTTAAGCTAAGTGTTTAAATTTCGCTATTTTTTTGCTCATTTTATCATAGTTTAATCTAAAAATTTGTCCGATTTTGTCTCGTTTCTAGGATAATTTCAATAAATAACGCCTATTTACAGGAAAATACACTCTAAACTAACTTTTTGGTTTTTTGTGGAATAAAGCGGTTCTCTACATCTAAATAGCATAAAGACAAGATTATGACATTCAAAAAAATTTATACGGTTTTACTGATGTGTAGTGCAACTGCCATTATTTCGATGGGGTTTTTCAGTAATTTTTTTACTAAAGAAGCCGATTTCATCATAAACAAAAGCGATAATTACGACAAACTTTGGAAACGCGTTGACAGTTGTCAGGATAAAGGCTTAACCGAATCTGCTTTAAAAGTAGTTGAAGTTATTTACGCTAAGGCTAAAGCCGATAACAATGCAGCTCAATTTGTAAAAGCTGTTCTTCACCGCATGCGTTTTGAATCTGTTAAAGAAGAATTTTCTCTCGAAAAATCTATTATTAAATTGCGTGATGAGGGCTAATACCGCGAAATACCCCGTAAAACCTGTTCTACAAAGTATTTTAGCTGATGCTTATTGGCAATATTTTCAAAACAACCGTTGGAAATTTTACAACCGTAGTACGACCGTCAATTTAAAAACGACGATATCACCACTTGGATTTAAAACCATTACAGATGCGACTATTAAAAATTACAAAGCCTCTTTAAGACACCTGATAGTTTAAAGCGCACTAAAGTTGACATTTACGATGCGGTTATTGAAAAAGGAACAACTGAATGCTGCAAATGGCGACCAACTCTTTATGATTTTCGCGCACCGCGCTCTTGCTTTTTTTTATGGGACAAGAACCGGATATTTCCCGTCCCGCCAACCGATTTACAGTTAACGATGATATTTATTTAGAGCTTATCCTGAATTTTGAATGCAGATATAAAAATCCATCAGATAGTTTGGAGACAAAATATTATGCTTTAAAATTAATGCAAGACGTAATTCGCTTTCATCAAAACGATAATAATCCTGATGTTTAATTGATGTTGAACTTTACGTTTGGATTATGTACACAACAATTCGCAAAACGCAAAAAGGACACTTTATATTTAATTCTTTAAAGGTTTAGAGTCGAAATTCGGCTAGTCCCCGCGTTACAGAATTGACCACCGTATGGCGAATTGGTATTTGCAAAAAGCATTCTCAATACAATCCATTAGTTAGCGATAATTACAAATGGTGTAAAAAAAACAGCGAAAGAAATTTGTTTAGAGGCGATTAAAAATTCTGGATTCTTATGGCGCAAAAGAATGTCAAAACAACTATTGCTTCAATTGAAGCTAAAACAATGAATTTAGTTGTTGAAGAAGTGAACGAGCCCAATAAACCATTCCGTGCTATGTGGCTACAACCAACATCAACAAAATGTATTTTAAAATTGTAAAAACATCGCATTTAGATTTACGTAAATATTATAGGAACTTATATAGCGAAAAACTTTATGCTAAACTAAAGGATTGCCAACCGTAAAAACGTTTGAGCAAGACATTCCTAACGACGATTATCAAAGTCATAATTTAGAAAAAAGTTCCGGATCTAATGCCGGGCTATTATGTTATTATTTCTTCATTAACGCCTGATTTTAAATACAGCAGCAACTTAACATCATACGCACAAGTTATTTCTTCTGATATCACAACAATCGAACGCCGCAAAGACGATGGCTCTTATGATTTTTACGCTGTTCATCGTCAAACCGGCGAGCCTCTAAAAATATTAACGCACAAGTGTGGCACGAAAATACAGTTACACAAGCCGCGAATACGAAGTAAAAAAGGAGAAAGTTTAAAAACAGACGACAAAGGCTATTTCAATATGTTATAACAAAGACGAAGACCGTTCGTTTTTTGTGGAGATGATTAATGGCAACGATTCGTATTTAACAATAACAGTTACATTATACTTACAAGCCTTATCATAATGATTACACGCAACTCCGCTCTTTCATTTTTACGGATAGAGCAATTTATCGTCCCGGACAAATGGTTTATTTTAAATCGATTGTTTTAGAAGGAAAGAACAACGACAATTTTAAATCAAGATTAATTATCCTGTCACAGTTACTTTCTATGATGGAATTATCAAAAAGTATCTCAAATTTAACTACTAATGAATTTGGTTCCGTTAGTGGTTCGTTGTTGCCCCACAAGGCGTATTAAACGGACAAATGCGAATAACTGATAATCATGGTAACGCTTATTTTTCAGTTGAAGATTATAAACGTCCGAAATTCGAAACTAATTTATTCCCGTAAAAGGTTCTTATAAAATTAATGATGAAATTACTGTAACGGGTATTGCAAAGCTTATGCGGAAATGTTATTGATGGCGCAAAAGTTAGTTACAGAGTTATTCGTCAAATTAATTATCCGTATTGGTATTGGTGGTATCGTTCTTATTACAATTCAGGAAGTGATGTTGAAATTACCAATGGAGAAACGATTACTAATGATA
>JADJMM010000025.1 GCA_016709575.1 Sphingobacteriaceae bacterium | reverse complement strand
AAACATTATTAATTCTGAGATTCGAAAACAAGATATTTTGAAAGCAGTAACTAGTATTGAAAATAAAGAAGTGCCAACAGATTGCAACATTTATGGGGATGGGAATGCAGCAAGTAAAATAATAGAAGTTATTAAATTAGAGCATGGACAATAGATATAAAAAACATTTAATTAAATCCGAAGCCACTGTTAAAGAAGCGTTGGAGCAACTCAATAATTTAGGCGAAAATTTAACTTTATTCGTTACTGATGATCAAGGCAAGCTAATGGGAAGTTTAACTGATGGAGACATCAGACGAGGTTTAATTAATGGTCTAACTATTCAGGAATCAGTCGATAAGTTTGTATTTAAAAATTGTAAAACTATTACTTATAATAGTTTTAATATTTCTGAATTGGATGAATTAAGGAAGAGAGGAATTAAATTACTTCCAATAGTTGATGGCGAATATAAGTTTGTAAAGTTCATAAACTTCCAAAAGATCATTACTTAATACAGGTAATTTTAATGGCAGGAGGAGAGGGAAGCGATTGAGACCATTAACGGACGACACACCTAAGCCACTTTTAAAAATAGGGGATAAACCAATAATGGAGCATAATATTGATCGATTATCGAGTTTTGGAATTGAAGACATTACAATAAGTATAAATTATTTAGGAGATAAAATAAGGAATTATTTCAAAGATGGAAGTGAAAAACAAATACAAATAAACTACATTCAAGAGGATAAACCATTAGGCACAATTGGTTCAGCATCACTTGTAAAAAATATAACGCAAAGGTTGTTTGCTTGTAATGAACTCTGATATTCTTACGAATATAGATTATGAAGATATGTACAAAATGTTTCTTGAAAGCGGATTTAATTGTTGCAGCTATTCCCTAAGTTTCAATTCCTTATGCGGTGTTGGGCTGAGGGCGAAGTAATAAAGTCATTGCAAGAAAAACCAACGTATACTGATTGCGCGAACGCAGGAAATTTACCCTGATGAAAAGAAATGCTGGAATTGATTCCGAAGGATCGATTCTACAATGCGACTGATTTAATAGAAAACTTAGTGGGTCAGGTAAAAAGTTCTTTACTACCCACTATTAACCTATTGGATGGATATTGGGCAGCATCAAGATTTTCAGAAGGCGCAGGAAGATATAAAACACACACGGTTTTAATGTATTTATTTTTAATAACCGCAAGAGGCGGATCTAAACGTTTACCGGGAAAAAACACCAGAGTTTTGAATGGTAAGCCGCTAATTTATTATTCAATTGATATTGCTAAATCTATTGCCACTGCAGAGGATGAAATTTGCGTATCTACAGACGATAAAGAAATTATTTCTGTAGTTGAAAAGCATGAATTGACGGTACCATTTGTTAGACCGTCAAGCTTAGCTTCAGATACAGCAGGTTCTTATGAGGTCGTTTTACATGCATTAGATTTTTATGAGAGAATTGAAAGAAATTTAAAGCTGTTGTTTTACTTCAACCAACATCACCTATGCGAAAGATAAATCATGTTAAGGAATGTTTGAATTTGTTTAAAGATAATGTCGATATGGTGGTTTCAGTTAAACAGTCAAAGGCAAATCCTTATTTTAATTTGTTTGAAGAAAGTGAAACAGGGTTTTTAAATAAGTCAAAAAAGGAGCATTTATCCGGCATCAGGATTGCCCAAAATTTACGAGTACAATGGGGCTGTTTATGTTATTAATGTAAACAGTTTAAAGATGTATAAATCATTTTCAGAATTTACTAAAGTATTGAAGTATGAAATGGATGAAGTGTCATCCATTGATATAGATACAGAATTAGATTGGAAATTAACAGAGCAATATATAGCTGGTGAAAATTAATAAGATAGCAATTATAGGAGCTGGCAGATTGGGCAGTAGGCATCTGGAAGGAGTATTAAAGTATAAGAAAAAGCTTTTAGTACAAGTTGTTGAACCATTTCAATCGTCTGTTGATCAGGCAAAAAAGATAATTGCGAGCATGGTTTATAATCATGATTTGCAATTTTACACGGAAATCGAAAGTTTAGATTCGGAAATTGACGTTGTTATTGTTGCCTCTAACTCAAAGGAAAGAAAAGAAATAGTCAAGAAATTATTGACTCAAAAAAAAGTAAGGTATTTGATTTTAGAGAAAGTACTGTTCCAAAAGTTAGATGATTACAAGGATATTGAACAAATAATTACTCAATCAGAAACTGAGATTTGGGTAAATCATTCGCGTCGTCAAAATAATTATTATCAGGAAGTGAAAAAGAGTATCGGGAACAGAAAAATTAGTATGGGGGTTTGGGGAAATAATTGGGGTTTAGGTTGTAATGGACTTCACTTTTTAGATTTATTCACCTATTTCACATCAAACACAAATTTAGTCTTGCAAACCGACAAATTAGATACTGTTTTGCATTCTGCAAAGCGTGAAGGTTATAATGAATTTAGTGGAACAATAGTGGGGAGAGATGATAAAAATAATTTTATATCAATAACAAGTCATCAAAATGGCAATCCTTCTCCGGCATGTATTGTGATTTATACAGAAGGAAAGAATTATTTTTTTATGGAAAATTCACCTTTAGCTAAAGCATTTGAAACAACTAAGAATTCAAAAGGAACAATTGATCGAGAATATAACATGGATTTTCAAAGCACTTTAACTTTAAGTCTAATAGAAGATTTAAATAGAAGAGGTACTTGCGATTTAACAACTTTTTCTGAAGCAAAGAGCACGCATGAATTATTTCTAGCTAGTCTTTTACACTTTATGAAAGAAAAACTACTAATTGAAACTGACACATGCCCAATAACCTAATATTAGTTGGAACGGGTCCAATGGGCGTTGAGTATGCAAAAGTACTGAATGCCTTAGGAACTAGATATATTGCAGTTGGAAGAGGTGAAAATTCTGCTAAAGAGTTTTTTAACAAAACCGGAATTGAAGCGGTAACTGGAGGTTTGCGAACATATTTAACGAAAAGTAATGAAAAACCAGATTGTGCAATAGTAGCGGTTGGCGTTGATCAATTGTATGAAACAACTTGTGTTCTTATTAATAACGGGATAAAAGAAATTCTTCTTGAAAAACCGGGCGGAGTAAATGGAAAAGAAATTAGTGAACTTTCAAAACTGGCTAAGGAAAATGACGCATCTGTATATTTAGCTTATAACCGGAGGTTTTACGCTTCTGCTTTAGAAGCTGCTAAATACATTGAACTCGATGGAGGACTAAAATCTATGCAGTTTGATTTCACCGAGTGGTCGCATGTTATTGAAAAACTGAACAAACCTGTTGAAATAAAGCAAAATTGGTTACTAGCAAATTCAACACATGTAATTGATTTAGCATTTTATTTCGGAGGTAATCCTAAAACCATGAGTTCAGTTTCATCCGGAAAGTTAACTGGCATCCAAAATCAATTTTCACCGGTTCGGGTGTAACTAGTAAAAATGTGCTATTCTCTTACCATGCAAATTGGGAATCGGCTGGTGGCTGGAAACTTGAACTTCACACCAATGAAAGAAAATTAATTTTTAAGCCTATGGAAGAGTTGCATATGCAATTAAAAGGTAAAGGCGAAATAGTAAAACAAGAATTGAAAAATGAATTTGAGGTAAACTTTAAACATGGTCTGTATCTTCAAAACAAAATCATTTGTTGTTTGGAATTAATACAGAAATGTTTATAGATATACATGAAAAATTAATAAATGTGGAAAGTATTTATAATAAAATTTAAATCCAGAGAATGTATACAAGGCTTCATAATTTTTTGTACAGGATTAAAACCGCAATAGCGCTAAATTAAAACCCATTCTTAAGCGGTTCAAAAGCCTAAGCGGATTTATTCAATGACATTCCAATCAACTATTGCAAAAGGTGCAAAGAAAGAAGATGGGTATTTCTGAATACGTGGAAATGAAATGGGATATGGTAGAGTTCGTCTCAAAAACTATAGATGAAATCTCTAAAATTGTTAATCTAAATAGCATTACTTCAATTTTGTGATATTGGTCCCGGAACCGGACGACACCTTGAGAAATTGAAAAGAAAACCCCTAACCTTAAAAATTATATAGTTTAGAGGTAGCTGAAGATTGGGCGAAATGGTTAGAAAAGGAATACAATGTACAGCTCGTGAGGCTAACGGAAAGGATTTAAGTTATGAAGCAGATAATTCCTGTGATTATATTCAATCCGTTGGTGTTTTCGTTTATATATCATTTATTAACCAGTGTAAATATTTTAAAGAGATGGCAAGAGTGCTAAAGCCGGGTGGATATCTGGTTTTGATATTATGTCGGAAAGCGTATTTACAAAGAAGAACTAAACAAATGGTTAACTTCAGATCGTACTTTTCCGGTTTTTACTTCCGAAAAGTACACCGAATCTTTTTTGAATGATTTAGGTTTAAACTTAGTCTCCGGATTTAATATTCGTTTGGGAGTTGGTCATGTCACACTTTATGATATTTCAAAAAAATGAATTTGAATCTATCACCGTTAATGTTTCACCACTTTCACAATGAAAAATTTCCGTTGATTCAAGGGTCTATTACAGTACAGAGTTTAGTAGTATTATTGAAAAGACACTTCCATTGGATTAATTTCTGCTGATGAGTGGAAAAATAAGTTTTCTTGAGAATAAATTGAAGGAGGAACGAAATTTATACATAACATTCGATGACAATTTAAAGTCGCAATATGAAATCGCCTTTACCGGTATTAAAAAGTTTAATTTAAAGGCGTTTTGGTTTATTTATACCTCTCCCTTTGAAGGCATTTTAGAACGCATTGAAGTTTACAGATTTTAGAAACATTGCTTTTAAATCTGTTGATGAATTTTATAATGCCTTTTTCCAGGAACTTGATTCTACGAATGATTTTAAGAAGAGTAAATCAGGACTGCAATAATTGATTACAACAATTACCTTTGCACAATTTCCATTTTACACTTATTCAGATAGAAAATTCAGATATTACAGAGATGAAATTTTAAGTACGGAGATCTTATTTCAAAATAATGGATGGTCTTATTGAGAAGAAAGGATTTAATTCTGATTTTTTTAAAGAACTTATTTATATAAGCAAAAACGAACTCAAAGAAATAAGTGATATGGGTCATGAGATAGGATTACATTCGCATACACATCCTACTAATTTAGCTGCATTGAGCAAAGAGAATCAATTGGTGGAGTATCAAACTAATTCAAATAAACTTCACGCAATAACCGGAAGATATGCTGATGTTATGGCGCACCCAAGTAATTCTTATAGTAAGGATACTCTACAGATATTGAATGAAATGGGAGTTAAATTTGGATTTTGTTCTAACGATAAAGTTATTTCCACTAATAAGTACGAATTAGACCGATGGATTATCAACTCCTTGAATTAAAAAAGGCTAGATAAAATTAAATATCAAACATACGATGAAAGCACCAAACAATTACGACCATTATTATTTAGACCCTAATAGAACAAAGGATCCTAAAGAGTCTTTTAAATTTATTGCAGAGCAAATAATGCCCTACTTAAAAACACTCACTAAACCTGCAATTGCAGACATAGGATGTGCAGGCACTAAGTATCCGACTGTATTATACTAAGTTTGCCTGATGCTTCTTATATGGGATTGGACGTGGATAATGCTCTTTTGGAAAAAGCTTCAAAAGAGTTGCCATTCGCAGATTTTAAACAAATCGATATTACTAATAAATCTACTCTCCCTGATAAAAAATTTGATTTAGTATTAATGAAACGGAGTTCATGGTTATTACGAAACGATGGATGTTTGGGTTAAACCATTCTTTAGTAAAAAGGAGGAAGAGGCTACTTATTTAGCACATTTAATTCTGGAAGATGTGGATGATCATTCGCTTGAGAAATCCAAAGAAGACTAAGGAATATATGACGTTTGGTTGTTTGTTCATTTAAACGGGTGAAAAGAGTGAATTTCAAAAGTGAATATGTCGGTGAATTTTATTCCTTTTCAAGCTGGGGATTTGATGTTCCTAAAAACAATGAAGAACTTACACGTTCGTATGGACATTTAATGATGAAAATGGAAATAGAATAACTAAAAATGGGGCGCAGATAATACAGAATTATTATTTAGTGGAAATAAAAGAAAGTGGTAATTAATTTTTCAACTTTTTTGACTGATATAGACTTGGTTTTAAATCTGAAAACTTTATTTCATCTGAACCTGATGTTTTTTTTGATTTTGCACATACAAGTTATAGCAAATCCAATTTAACTTTTACAATTCCGGAAAAACTGGATCCGGACAAGAAGCTTTATAACGTAGCAATAAAAAATTATTTGGAGGCTGCGTCAAAGAGAAGCAATTATAAACTTAATAACAGAAACATCAGAAGTTATAAATTTAAAAAACTTCCTTTATTCTGGATTACTGAATTGTCAGTTAAACATTCGTACTATGATTTATCTTTGAAAGTATTTTTTCTTGCAGAACTCCTAAAAGAAGGGAAAATTAAAATTAATTCAGAAGAAAGGTGCATGTAATTCTTCCCTCAAGGCATTATTTTTATAAGTATAATATTGAAAAATTATTTTCGAACTACAATGCTGAAGTAGTAATTCATTCGGTTAGACCCTATCAACCTACGGGTCTAAAAGAATTTATGTTGGGGTTATACGAAAAGTATAATGAAGCATTAGAAATTAAAAATGGTATTAAGATTGAGAGTTCAAAATTCTATACTGGAACAGAAAGAAATGTTAATTATATTTTCACATATTTTC
>JADJMM010000024.1 GCA_016709575.1 Sphingobacteriaceae bacterium | reverse complement strand
ACTATCTTTATTATAGTTTACTTCATAAACAATTGTATTGATATTATGAGTTCGCTGTATATAGAAAAGTAAATTTTTATTGAACGGTGGAGTAGGAAATGTGTCTTGTGGATTCCCCTGCTTAATGCTCTTCAAGGCAGCAGGCATGGAGAAATTAACCAAAGACGCATTCATTAAAAAAACAATGGTAATAGATATACTACTAAATATTTTGAATTAAAAAATTGCATAGTTGATGTTTTTATTTTAAATGACAATTTGTTAAGCTATCAGAGTTATAAGATTGGCAGGTTTTACCGTATCCTTTACTACCTAATTTAGTGGTTTTTACACTATCGACATTTGTATTGTGGCCACTTTTAACCACAGAACAGACACATACATATTGTTTATTACAGGAAAAATTAATACAGGAAGATATTAGTATTGCAAACGCCACAATTTTATTTAACCTAATCATTTTCTTAATGTTTATAGTTTTTCTAATGCTTTTTTGCAATCCAACAATCGTTTTGTAGCTGTTATATTTGATAAAACAGCCACTATAGTTATTGGAATTGTAAATATTGAGATACTTTCAAAAACATGGATAGATATTCCTGAAATAAATAATTTATAGTCCCCGCCAATAAAAGAAGAAATTATTCCGCATAACAATGCGGATAATCCAATTGTTACTATGCGCTCAGGTCTTTGCATTAAACCTCCTTTACACTCAATTCCAAGCCCTTCTGCTCTTGCTCTTGTATAGCTTACCATCATAGATCCTATTAATGCAATGAAAGCAAATAATGAACTTAGGAAATAATGATGCGCCACTAAATAATAGCAAATACCTAAAACATAACCAATTCACTATATCTATCCAGTACCGAATCGAAAAATGCCCCAAACTTTGTCGACATATTACCTAACCTTGCTACCTGCCCATCGAGCATATCAAACAATCCTGCGAATAAAATTAATCCACCGCCCCATCCAACGTAAGACAAATCGCCTCTATTTCCTTCTTCAGCCCCTGCAATAAAAATAATTGCTACACCAATATTTAATAAAAAACCAATTATTGTAACTGTATTTGGGGTAAATCCAATTTTAATTAAAAATCTTACAAACGGATTAATCAATTTATATATCAGGCCTTGCAGATAATCTCTTGTTTTCATGGTTCAATTATTGTGCACTAAATTATTGTTAGTTCTATCATTATAAAATGTCTTATTTTCAAGGATGTCGTTAGAGTATTTTTTGCAGAAATGATTTGAAATAACTCGCCATTTCAATATCCATATTTTTGTTTTCACCTAATATTGATTTTTTCAATAAACTATCAGTTTTAAAATTGTATGCTTCAGGTTAATCTACCTTCTATACCAATATACACTGTACTGTCTAGTATTAAATAATAATACGGATTTGTAAAATATATTATTGGTTTATTCCTTGCTGAAAACATGCTTTCTCCAAATGCGTAATAGGGTTTATCATAATTTAAATAATCCATAATTGTCGGTAAAATGTCAATTTGTTGAACCGTCTTTCCATTTGTACCAATTAATTCATTGTTTTTATAAAACACAATAGGAATTGAATACTGTCCTATCGGGTTCGAATAATACTTATCATTCGAAATAGCGGTATGATCGGATGTTATAACAAACAAAGTATTATTAAACCATTTTTCCTTTTTTGCTTCATTAAAAAACAACTTCAAGGAATAATCGGTATATCCAATCGTTTCAATAATTTCCAAGTTCCCTTTTGGAAATTTACCTTTAAATTTATAAGGCACTAAATATGGATTATGCGAGCTTAAAGTAAATAATGAAGTAAAAAAAGGCTCTTTAAATTGGCTTACAATCTTAGGCATTTGCGCTAAAAATGCATCATCCCAAATTCCCCATTGGCCGTCATAGTCTCTTTCATTATTATATTCAGTTCTGCCATAGTAATAATCAAATCCTGCAATTTTCGCAAATGAATCAAAATTCATAGTGCCATTTGTACCACCATGAAAGAATGAAGTATGATATCCCTTTGCCTTAAGCAAATTAGGAAGAGTTTGAATTGTATTATTGCTATATGCAGAATTAATATATGGGTCTTGCATAAGGCTGGGTAACGATGCTAATATAGCAGGAACTCCTTCTATTGAAGACTTCCCATTTGAGTAAGCATTAGTGAAAACCAAAGATTTCTCCATTAAACTGTCTAAAAAAGGAGTATAACTTTTTCTTCCGCCAATTCCACAAAACTCCTTTGAAAACCTTTCCAATATAATTACGCAAACATTTAAGTTTTCAAATTTTCCGGATTTTACTTCATGTATAGGGCTAAAATATTTCTCGGATAAATTCTTAGGGATTAGGTTTGAAGTTTTTAATTCATGTAACTCAGTTGATTTTAAAATTGAAAACGGGGTATTTAAAAGTATTGGGATAAAATTCGGACGAGTGTATTTTGCCGCATCTAATAAAACAATTGGAATCTTTTGGAAACCGCCCCTAATTCCTAAAACAACATAAGAACAAAAGGAAATAAGAATCAAAAAATGAATACTTATATTTTTAATATTAATTTTCTTTAGTTTTGGAATTTGACGAGTGTTGATAATTTCATAAGACTTTAAAAGAGCCCATAGAAATACAAAATAAATCAGCAATAAATACCAATAATCTAAAATGAAATGCGGAATAAGTTTAATCAAATCAATTTGTTTCCCAAACATTAGATTAAAAATTTCAACGGTTGATCTTTTTGAGTATAAGGAAAGTATGCAATATCAATAAAGTTAAGCATAATGAAAATGCGTTCGGAATTAAAAAAACACTTTTCAATATAACTTGATATTTTTAGAATAGTAAAATGAAACGGCAAAATAGCTAAAAGAATATATAATGAATTAGTGGCAGTTATACTGAAAGTATCGAATCTTAATCCGTAAAAAAGTAACTTAAAAAGGTCTTCTATGTTTATATTTTGGAAATAGGGGTTATTAAATAAAATAAATAATATCCTGCAAATAGTATATAATAAATAAACAGAAAGCAATTGCTTTAAAACATTTAAAATTATTTGTCTATGAGAATGCATGCTTATTAGTTAAAAGTCAAATTTAAATCTTACTCTAATTCCCAACTGTGAAATATTAGGATGATCGAGATATGTAAAACGTTTTACTAAATCCACTCTAAAAAACTTAAAAATATTTGCAATTGCCACACTACCCTCTATATATGGCTTTTCAGATAAACTATAGGTTATAGGAACCCTTCTGAAGTAAACCGGAAATCTTAAAAGTTGTGAATTATTAGCTGGATTGTTATTCGAATTTATGCTACCATACAAAACTTTTAAGGTCACAGCTTCACGCCATTTTAGTTTTTTAAACAATGGGATTTTATTAAAGAAGAATCCATTAAAGGAATGGTCTATATTTATACTTGCATACTGGTCACTTACGAACTCAAGAAAATTCATTAAGTTATATGACTGAAGTTGATAGGCATAGGTTTGATTTGCACGATGTATGTCTAGTAAAGGGAAAGGAACCTTTCCAAATATTTTGCCGCCTTCTAAAACTACATCTGTATAACCTAACTGAGAAAAGTAAAATCGTTTATAAATATTTAATGAAATATTTTGATAATCATATTCGCCACCTAACAGGCCTTTAATCCCTTGAACATAGCGCAAGGTGAATATTGGGTTTTTAAAAGATATAGGGATTCTATAAGTTTTCCCTTGATAGAATTTTTCGTTGGGAGCCCAACGAAGCGTTAACGAAACTTCTGAAGTTTGAATGTTCTTTATATCAAACGAGTCATTGACATAATCTGTACGATTGTAATGCAAGCCACCTGCAGCCTTTTGAATCCAATTTTTGTACCCTAGTGTGAAAGAAAAGTGATTTTTGAATTCGTTGAGATATTCTAAATTTAAAATATCATTATAAAGCCATTTGTCATTTGTACCTCGTTTAAAAGAGAGTAGAATGTTATCCTCCTGAATAAATTGTAATTCTTGTCCAGGAATCTTAGTCTCTCTTTGGTAACTCGCTTTCAATGATCTTACAGGGAATTCAAAAATACTTCTTTTGGTAAAAGAATAAGTTGAGCCAATGTAAAACTTCCACTTTCATCTTTAAACCATAGGCTCCATATCCTTCAAACACAATTTTTCTTACTGAAAGCATTTGTCGTTCCCCCTCCAAACCTTAATCTAAAGCCTTCTACAGGGTTAAAACCTATAAATGTACTCAAGGGGCCCATATCAAAATAGGGCGTGATAGTTTTATAGCCCGCAAAAAGTAAAACTAAAACATCCATTGATCTTTTAAACGCAGGGATTTTCTTTACACTATCAATAGTTGCATAAACACCTTTTTCTGATTTAGATAATTGTGTGTGACGATTTTTTATCCAATATTCATCAGTCAAAAGACTTGCGCTATCACTTATTACGATTAGATCACCTCTATAGTCTTGCTCAGGTCTTGGCTTATTAATAATGAAATCTCTATACGACACGATTCGTTGGCCAAAGATTCCCATTTTCCCTTTGGTTAATCCAAAATCTGCCGACAATTCCTCGTTTACAACCGTATATCCTTGTTTTTTATTTTTTCAAAATTTTATACAATTTTTAACTCCTTTACCCAATTAAGGTTTATGTCCTTATTTATACTCATATCAATATTGGCAACAGCATAACTACTATCGAGAGTTATTAGCATGTGTCCTTGAAATAAAAAATCTGAATGATTTCTTGGCACAAAGGCGAGACGGATAAATTTGTTATTATTTTCAGTAATTGTATCAACAATAAAAAATTTATAAAAAGTAGGTGAAAGATTGGCAATAGGGCTTATAAATTGATTGGTTAAAAGGGTAATGTTATTATCGTAAATATTAATATCCTGATACAAATACTTCATATAAGCATCTATACCTTGATTATCTACATACCCCTCAAAAGCGACTGTTTTATTAGCCTTCACAATTTCTTTAGTTGTTTTTGGCGATTTTCTATACCATACGTTCGAAAGCGATTCCTTTAAATAAACAGGCAGCACAGGCTTCCCTTCCAGTTTTGTTGTATCTAAATTTTCAAAAACAAATTGAAATTTTTTAAATGCTTTTCTGTTTTTAAATTTATCGGTAACATTACTTAAGGCAAATTGGACTTTTTCATATTTTTCATATTCATAATAATCAAAGCCCTCCTTTCTATTTTCAGATTTGTGATCAATAACTTTCCTGATTAATTCCACTGCCGGATTATCTTTATTTCGATATTTTGATTTTTGCCCCTTAACTGTGACTTCATCTAATTGTTTTGCTTCTGGTTGAAGTTTAAAATTGATTGATTGTTCTTTTCCCAAAACGACCTCTTTACTCATTGGCTTATAGCCTAAAGACAATACTTTTAATTTAGTGTAATTTTTATCTGATTGTATTTTATAATAGCCTCTAGCATCAGTTGTTGTTCCAATACTTGATTCATCAAAAAGACAGTGGCAAAAGAGAGGGGTTCTGATGTTTTCGCGTCAGTTACAGTACCTGAAATGATTGTGTTTTGAGAAAACAAAGTTTTCCCACACAACATTAAAAACAGAAGACTAACGAGTATGTGGTTTTTCTGAAGTGACAAAAACATATTTTTTGTAGTGTATAATTAAACCCAATTCCAACAATTAGCGAAGCGATAATTTTGGAAACTAAATACGGTAAATTGAAAATCTTTAGTATTGAAGCGCTTCCGAAAACATTTAAGAAGATGCTTCCAATCCATACTAATAAATATTTTACTCCCTGCTTTTTCAAATCTTTATTGTCTTTCATTTTAAATGACCAATATTTATTTATCATAAAATTTGTTGTCGCTCCGGCAATGGCACCAATACTTGTTGCCATTAAATAATTACATTTTGCTAACTCAACTAAAGTGACTGTAAACCCGAAGTCAACCATAGTTGCGCCCAAGGAAGATAGTTGAGTTCGCAAAAATATTTTCATTTAATAATATTTGTAATAATCAAAATTTGAATGATAATATTGCTATAAATTCCGGCAACTAAGTCATCAACCATTACACCCCAACCATTTTTAAGCTTTTCAGCTTTTCTAATCCCTAACGGCTTTAGAATGTCAAAAAATCTGAACAATACAAATGCAATTACAATTGTAATAAAATTGATTGGGAGAAAGAGCAACGAAATCGTCATGCCGAAAACTTCGTCTATAACAATTTTATTACTATCCTTCCCCCAACTTTTTTCCGCTTCCTTTGAAACGAATACCCCGATTATAAACAATACAAGATTTAAAAATAGGAACCGGATATTTGAATATAAATGGAAGGTTACATACAAATAAATAAAACCACACGTTATTAACGATGCAACTGTTCCGGCTCCTTTTTTATAAAACCAATTCCAAAAAATGATGCTATTATTTTATACAAAGTCATTTACATTAATTCAACTAACTCCTGATAGTAATCTAAACCCAAATGCGTAATTAAGTCTTCTCCCATCATGTGTCTTAAAGTATTTTGCAACTTAATTAATTGTTTAAAAATATCATGCTCAGGTTTTAAACCTTCAGCAGTTTGAGGTGATTTTAAATAAAATGAAAGCCATTCTTGAATACCATCCATTCCGGCACGTTTAGCCAAATCCATAAACAAAGCAAGATCCAAAACAATTGGTGCGGCTAAAATTGAATCTCTGCACAAAAAAATTTATTTTAATTTGCATTGGATAACCCATCCAACCGAAAATATCAATATTGTCCCAACTTTCTTTATTATCTCCTCTTGGCGGGTAATAATTTATTCTTACTTTATGATACATATCTCCATATAAAGTAGGATTGGATTCAGGTTGGAAAATTTCATCTAATACACTTAATTTTGAAACCTCTTTTGTTTTGAAATTTTCAGGATCGTCCAAAACTTTTCCGTCTCTATTACCCAATATATTTGTAGAAAACCATCCGCTAACACCCAGAACTCTCGCATGTAAACCAGGTGCAACAATAGTTTTCATTAATGTTTGCCCGGTTTTAAAATCTTTTCCGGCTATTGGTGTTTTCGTTTGCTTAGATAATTCTATTAAAGCAGGAATATCAACGGTTAAATTTGGAGCTCCATTAGCAAAAGGAATCCCTAATTTAAGGGCAGCGTATGCATAAATCATACTTGGAGCAATTAGTTCATCATTACTTTTTAGTGCTTTTCAAATTCATCAATGCTAGTATGAATATTTGTTGGCTCAATATATTTTTCAGTAGAAGCACACCAAACAATAACAAGTCTGTCGCAATTATTTATGGCCTTGAATTTTTCCATGTCTTTCATTAAAGCCAATGCCAAATCATACTTTGTAGTTTCTTTTTTGATGTTTGTACCAATGATGTTTTTTACATAGTTTGGATCAAACACTGCTGACATTGGTTTTATTTGTTCTAGTTCTGTTTTTAATTCTGTCAATTGATGTAATTCCAAAACACTTGCATTAACAGCGGCTTCATATACATTATCTTCATAGATATCCCAACCTCCAAAAACAATGTCACTTAATTTAGCCAAAGGAACAAAGTCCTTTATTAAAGGGTTACGATTTTCGGTACGTTTACCTAATCTTATACTGCTCATTTGTGTTAAGGAACCTATTGGTTGAGATTTACCTTTTTTTATAGCTTCTACGCCTGCAATAAGAGTTGTAGCAACTGCTCCTAAACCTGGCATTAAAATTCCTAATTTCCCCTTTGCCTCTGTGGGCTTTTTAATTACATCCATTTTATTTATTTTTAATTATTAGATCCACTTATTTTGTTTGTACCATTCAGCTGTTTTTTTAACTCCACTTTCTAAATCATGCTTTGCTTGAAACTGAAAGTGATGTGTTGTTTTTGTCATTTCACAATTCCAACTTTCTGCCACTAATTCATTATATTTTTCCAAATTCAAAGGGCTTGTTTTACCTGTAATTGCACTGATATACTGGGAAAAAAATGCAACAATTCTTACTATCGCTAATGGAAACTTAATATTTACTGGTTTTTTATTTAAAGCATTGCTAATTGCTATTGAAAAAGCATGCTTATCATATATTTTTCCATCGGAAGCAAAATAGATTTCATTTTTTACTTCACTAATTGTTGCGCGTAAAATTAATCGTACCAAATCTCTAACATAAATAAAAGTCAATTCTTGCTTGTGATTCCTAAAACAGGGTTAATGTTTTTATTGATAAATTTGAATACTGTGTACAAATCTTTTCTCCAGGGCCATAAACTGCTGTAGGGCGAATAATAATATAAGCTAATCCTGAATTTTTTATTAGTTGTTCCGCTTGTAATTTACTTTGTCCGTATAAGGTGATCGGATTTTGATGTGAGACCTTAATTTTATCTTTTGCTTTTACGGGGTCACTGGCTGCAAGATTGCTAATGAAAATGATTTTCTTAGGAATTATATTAAATTTTTTAAGAGCATTAATTAAGTTTTCGGTTCCATGATAATTTGTTGCGAAAAAATCTTTTTTTGAGTTTGATTTTGTTAATGCTGCCGTGTGAATTACGTAATCAATTGTCACATTGTTTTCGTTAAAATCAGAAAAAATTGAGAATAAGCTTTGTGCGTTATTTATATCCCCATAAACAATATTTACATTTTCCAAATATTTTGTATTGCTACTTTTTCTTACCATTGCATAAATTTCAAATTGCTGTTGCAAAGCAATTTCAACCAAGTGAGTTCCAATAAATCCACTTGAGCCGGTAATTAATATTTTAATTTTTTTACCCATTATAAATGCTTCATGTAAGATCTGCGTCTCATGTGTTGTCTGGCATCATAACCATTAGTAAACATCAGAAGTGAGTTTTTATTTTCCTCTAATACATGACTTGATATAGCGGTTTTACGCCATTATCAATAAAAGCTTGCATCATGGGCGTAAAAATAGCCGGCACACCTTTGCTTTTATACTCATCTTTAACTGCCTGCAAAAGCAAATCGGCAGTATCATTTTTTTTCATGTCCTTTAAAATATGTATAAAGCCGAATGGAAAAAGTTTACCTTTTGCTTTAATTAAAGCTTTTGATAGTGACAAAAAGCCTAATCCAAATCCTACAACTTCATTGTTTTTATCAACAACAAAGCTTACATATTTTGGATTAACCATAGAAAAGTAAAGATTTACATAGTGTTTAATTTGTTTTTCTGTAAGGGGAACAAATCCGTATAAATTTTTAAATGCCTCATTAAGAACATTGAACATTTGGTCAGCATAAGGCAATATCTCTTTTGCTTTTTTTGAAATTTAAAATTTTTAAGTCGTATTTTTTTTGAACCAGTTCTGATATCCGCTTAACTTTATCAGGGATTTCATTTGGAACTTTTATTTCATACTGAACCCAATCCACATCTTTTGAGTAACCATGTTTTTCTAAATGAACCGGATAATAAGGGTAGTTATAAATAACCGCTTGTGTTCCTATTTCATTAAAACCCTCAACTAACATACCTTCTAAATCCATATCACTAAAACCAAGAGGGCCTTGTGTTTTTGACATGCCTTTTGATTTCCCCATTCTTCCACGATTTTTAATAAAGCTTCTGAGACAGCTGTGTCTTCAGTAAAATCAATCCAACCAAAACGCACTACTTTTTCGTTCCATTTTTCGTTCGCTCTGTGATTTATTATGCCTGCAATCCTTCCAAGCAATTTGCTTATTTTATAAGCCAACCAATATTTTGCTTCGCAAAAAATCAAATGCAGGGTTTACGCTAGAACAGTGCCGACTTTTCATAAGTATGAAGTTGCGGAACTCTATATTTATTTCCTTTATATAGTTTATCAGGAAAAGAAATAAAGTTTTTCAAATCTTTACTGTTTTTTATTTCAACTATATGTACCATAGATTAACGACTAAGTTGTTTTACATTTAATTTTTTGTACGTTTTTGCAATTTTATCAATGGCAGTGTCTATTTGTTCGATGGTGTGCGTTGCCATTAATGAAAAACGGATGAGTGTTGATTGAGTTGGCACAGCGGGAGAAACAACCGGATTTACAAATACCCCATCTTCTAATAACATTTTGGTTAGCAAAATGTTTTTCATTATCACGGATGTAAATAGGAATAATTGGCGATTCTGTTTTTACCTATGTCAAAACCCAGCGTTCTGAATTTTTGAATAGCATAATTGGTATTATCCCATAACGTTTGGATACGATTAGGTTCTTCCATAATAATTTCTAATGCAGCAATAACGCTTGCTACCGATGCAGGCGGCATACTGGCGCTAAACATAAGCGAGCGGGCATTGTGCCTTATATAATCAATTGTTTTTTCGTCACCTGCAATAAATCCACCTACCCAACAAGTGATTATTACTGAACGTTCCATAATTAAATCAACATCCTCTTTCAAGTTAAAATGAGATGCAGTTCCACTGCCATTGTTACCCAATACACCAAGTGAATGCGCATCATCTAACATTACTACCAGCTTCAAATTCCTTCTCAACAGCTATCAATGATTTTAAATCGACTATATCTCCTTCCATGCTAAATATGCCGTCCGTTACAATAAACTTTATACTATTTTCCGGCAGAGAGCTTAATTTATTCCTTAAATCCTCCATATTGTTGTGGGCATATTTAATCGTTTTAGAATACGAAAGCCTTGCCCCATCAATAATGGAAGCATGATTGTATTCATCTAAAAGAATATAATCATTTCTACCCGTTAAACATGAGATAACTCCAAGATTCACTTGGAAACCTGTACTGAATACAATAGCCGCCTCTTTGCCAACAAATGCAGCGAGTTTTTCTTCCAATTGAACATGCAAGTCAATTGTGCCATTTAAAAAACGTGAGCCTGCACATCCGGAACCATATTTTTCCAAAGCAGCTTTTGCAGCCTCTTTTATTTTGGGATGAGTAGTTAATCCCAAATAAGAATTGGAGCCAAACATTAACAACTCTTTACCTTGATAGGTAATTGATGTGTTTTGACCTGAAGTAATTGCCTTGAAGTAGGGGTACATCCCTGCTTTTTTGATTTCATCCGCTGCCGTGAAAGCAGATAATTTTTGGTGTAATTGTTTTATCATCTTTACTAAATTTTAAATCCTTTTATTCCTTGCTTTTTCATAATTACTTAGAAGTATAATTACATTTATCTGCTAGTATTCTTAGGAACCATGCTCATTGTTATTAAGTATTTTAAGAGGGTTTCCTGCGCTTTGCTATCTATGACTTCTTTACCCTTTCTTTTGTTTAGTTTTTTGACCATGCGTGGAACTATTTCTTTCCATTGCTCCTCGTTTCGTGATGCAGGATCCTTGAGGATTCTCCAATTCCGTTCGTAAATAGATTTACCTGCCATGAGCTCATTCCAAGTATAACCAGGGTACTTGGCTGAAACTCTGTTTACATCCGTTTGTGTTGGCAATAACAGTTTAGCACTGCAAGCAGTTAAAGCAATAAAAAGAAATAATGGAAGTGTTTTTTTCATATCATCTAACTTTTAAAGCCTTTTATAGGGACGTATTTTTTTTGATAGGATAAATTTTTAATTTCGTTCATTTCTGTTGTTAGCATTTCGTGGAGTCTCTTATTAAATCACCTAAGTAAATCCAATAAAAGGTCCCGTGCGGATTTGAACCGTATCTGCCTCCTATAAAGAGGCACTGCCTTTCAGACCGGGACCAATATTTTGAAAATTATTTTTCATTTATTTTTTTAATAAAAATTATTGATTCTTACTTTTTTTGTCAATGAGATAACTGTTTTAGTATATATTGTAAACTATATAATTAGTTACTATGATATAGTATCATAGGAAACTATTTAGATAAATTTTTTTAGTTTTTACATTTTGTTTTAATATGATCTAATACCCGCATACAAATTTCCAAGTCTTTCTTACTTATTCCTTTAGTGATGTACTCTTCTTCTTCCATATATAATTTATGAACACCTTCTATAATTTTATTGCCCGCAGGGGTTAATTCAATTACATTTTTACGCCTGTCTTCCGGAGCCGGAACTCTTTTTAAATATTTTTTCTGTTCAAGAATATCAATTGTTTTAAGAATGGCTGATTTTGTTTTATCCAAAGCAATTGCAATATCTTGTTGAATGATTTCTTGCCTTTCATTTCGAGATAAAAAATGTAGAATTGCCAATTGGTCAAAAGAAAGATCGCTTGTGAATGCCGTAAATCTGCTATTAATTTTTTTAATTAATAATTTACCGGAATAAACAATTTTATAACCTAAAGCATCGTGCATTTCTTTACATTCCATTTGAAATAGTTTACTGGTTAACTGTTCAAAGGTAGAAATAAAATCAATATTTTGAGAAAAATCCAAAAAAAACCTAAATTAATGTTCACTTGTCTTAAAAGGAACTACCACAACCGGAATTGTTGAGTGCCGCACTATGTGTTCAGCTGTTCCGCCTATAAATAATTGTGCAAGTCCTGATCTTCCATGTGTACCAATAATAATGTAAGTAGCCTTTGATTCGAAGATGTGATTAAGTAGAAATTCTTTGGGATAAGCAATAGATGTAATTACTTCGATTTTTAAGTCTGAGTTTTCATTTTTAATCTTAGTCAGTTCCTGAGTTGCACTTGCCAATCTTTCTTCCCATTGATTATCATACATTAATCCTGTACTGGCAATGAATGTATCTAACTCTTGGTCAATTATTGATACTAAATCGATAGATGCTTCTAATTTTCTTGCAAGTAAAAATCCTTCATGTATAACAAGTGATGCAAACTCTGCCGGATCGATAGCGATAATAATTTTTTCCATTTTTTTAATTATTAAGTTTACCTGTTGCTTTATCCACATCCACTTTAGCGATGAATGCCTGGTAAAGTGTATTGTAATAATTATTTTGTGCCAGTCTTAAATCGGACTCCGCATTCGTTACTTCAATATTATTTACAATTCCTTTTTCATTTTCAATTTTTATACTTTTAAGGTTTTCCTGAGCAAGATTTAAGTTTCGCTTTTGTATTTTAATTGATTCAAGGCTCTTCGAATAATTAATTTGTGCCTGTTGTACTTCAAGATTGATTAACTTTTCAGTTCTATCTATTTTGTTTTTTAGTTTCTCTTCTGCCAATAATTCATTCCTTAATTTGTAATTTTTTTCGAAGCCGCTGAAAATTGGTATTTGTAATCTTGCTCCAACATAGGTATAGTTAAAATAGCGGGTGCTTTGAAAAAGATCCGATGCATTTGTTGCAGCCGGATTATAACCGCTTGTTGCGAATGCTGACAGGCGTGGGTAGAATGCCCCTTTAGCAACATTAGTATTTTTTATGCTTATTTGTTGTTGAGTTTGTAAAATGGAATACTCAAGCCTGTCTGTATATTTTATTTTAGCATCTGTAATATTACCGGCATCATAAAGCGAAGATTCGTTTAAGGTGTCAGATAAAATAATATCTTCAGGTTTATCAATGTTCATTTGAAAAGCCAATACAGCTTTACTTAAAAGCAAATTTTGAAGTGCCTTTTCTTTTTCTTCTTTTATGTTGTTCTGCAACTTCAATTCGGTACAAATCAATCTGCCTTACTAAACCACTTTAAAACGAGCCTCCGTTTCCTTATAGACAGAATCTATCCTTTGCAAATTACTTTCTAAGAATGCAACCTGTTGTTGGGTCACCAATACTCCGTAATAAGCTTTCGTCACCATTTCAATAACATCAACTTTTGTTTTCTTTAAATTTTGGTCAGCTAATTCTTTATATAATTTGGCGGAATTTAAAGTTGAAAATAAAGATTTATCGAAAATAACCTGTGAAGCGTTAACGGAACCGGTTATAGAATTTTTAAGTTGCAATTGGAAAGCAATCACTTGCCCGTAAGGAATCATTGGATTTGAAAAAGCGGGGATAACACCATTTTCTAAAATGATTTTCTGAATATTAAAATTGTGAAGATAATCCGCTTCTGCATCTACATGAGGAAGTATTTTTGACCTTACTTCTTTAGTCTTATTATCATTAATAACAACATCAATTGTTGAGTTTTTTGACTTCAGGGCGAGCCTATTGCATAGTCAATACATTGCTTAAGACTATAACTATTATTCTGAGCCATTAAAAAAGTTATGTTCAGCAAACCAAAAATTAGTATGATACTCTTTTTCATATTTATAAATTTTTATTCCATTACCATTTCCATGTGTTGTTCTTCTCCTTCTTTCACCTGACCTTCCACGGTTTTTTTCTTTGCTTTAAAAAGTAAAAGCAAGGGTATACAGATTGCGAAAAATACACCCACAATAAGAAAAACGTCATTATAGGTAAGCAACATGGATTGTTTAAAAACAGTTCCCTTTCATGGCAACAGCGGCTTTAGTTGAGCAGGTAATATCACTGCCCTTTGAAACAAACAGGGCCGTAAGAGAATTTAATCGATCATAAGTAGGTTGGTTATATACAGATACGTGTTCTGTTAAATTGTTGTAATGAAAAATATTTCTAACGCTTATAAATGTGGTTGCTGCTGCAATTCCAAAAGAACCACCCAATTGCCTAAGTGTATTCGTTAATGCAGTTCCCTGAGAAATGTCTTTACCTTCTAAAGGAGCAATGGTTATTGTCAGCAGAGGGATAAAGAGCAATCCAAGACCAACGCCTCGTAAAATGAGCGGCCAAAAGAAATCATTAGCTCCGGTACTTAAACTCATACCAGATGATTGCCATACAAAAACAATAAATAATGAAAAGCCAATTCCCGCAAGAAGTACAGGTGAAATTTTAGTCTTCTTCATTAGCACAGCCACTACTGGCATCATCATTCCTGCTGCCAAACTTCCGGGCATTAATAAATTTCCTGTATCTTGAGAATTATATCCGAGCATGGTTTGGCAAAAAACAGGTACAACAAAAACAGAAGCATACAATCCAACTCCCTGAATAAACGAAAAGAAAGAGCCAACGGCAAACTGCCTGTTTTTTAGTAATCGTAAATTGAGAATAGGATGGTCGACAGTTAACTGTCGCCAAACAAAATATTCCCGCCAAAACAAACGAAATAGTTAGTATAGTAATATATCGTGTTTCAAACCAATCTTCACTTTCTCCTTTTTCCAATACTACCTGAAGTGCTCCAATGGTGACGATGAGCATCATTAGGGCAAGCCAATCCATTTTCCCTGTTTTTTGATTATGTTCGGATTCTTTAACATAAAGAACAGCAAGAATAGCGGCTATGATTCCAACAGGGATGTTAATGTAAAAAACCCAGTTCCATGAAAGATGATTGTTATGTATCCACCAAGTGTAGGGCCAATGGATGGCCCGATAATAACGCCCATGCCAAATACCGCATTCGCCTTACCCAATTCTTCTTTTGGAAAAGTATCTATTAAAATGGCTTGTCCTGTAGAAAGTAAACCTCCTCCTCCAATACCCTGAATGATTCTGAAAATAATAAGTTCAGAAACGGTGGTGGATGTTCCACAAAAGATAGAGGCAATAGTGAATAAGACAATGGATGCTGTGAAATAATTCTTACGTCCAAATTTTGAACTCAACCATCCCGATAAAGTAATCATTACTACGTTTGCTGCACCATACCCCCGTTACAACCCAACTAATATCTCCTAAAGATGCGCCTAAATTACCCATCATTTGAGTCAGGGTAACGTTAACTATAGAAGTATCAATTAGCTGAAGTAAAGCAGCAGAAACTACCGTTATAACAACAATCCATTTATTTGGTTCGCTCTTTGCCATCATTTATTTTACTTCTTAACTTCCCTACACTTACGCTTAACCCAGGATTAAGAAGTTTTTGGACTGATCGGTATGAATTATTTTTATTCTCACCGGAATTCGTTGAACCACCTTTACAAAATTTCCGGATGCGTTATCAGGTGGTAATAAAGCAAATTTTGCACCTGTAGCTCCACTCGTGGACTCCACTTCACCTTTTACTTCTAATTCAGGATACGCATCTACTTTAATTATAACTTCATTACCTACTTTGATGGTTTCCATTTGTGTTTCTTTAAAATTGGCAATAATCCAAACTTCTTTATCCTGAACTACCGACATTAAGGGTTGGCCTGCTTGAATAAGTTGTCCGGGCTGAATATTATTTTTGGAGATCAACCCCGAAACAGGAGCATAAATTTTTGTATAGGATAATTGTAATTGGGCATATTCCAAATCTTTTTGTTTTTGAAAAACATTAGCTTAAACGTAACTTTTACTTGAGCCATTGCTGTTTGATATTGCAATTCGGAAGTTTCTGTTTTTGCTTGGCAATATCAAACTGTGATTGTGCAGTTTCTAAATTGGCTTTTAAGTATCAATTTGTTGAGGGTTGCCAATTTTTGCTTATAAAGATCATCGTATCGCTTATATTCATTCTGTGCCTTCCACAGATTTGTTTTAGGGATTTCAATGAAAGTGTCGCCAAATTTTGGCTTGTAAAACATCGTTAGCAGAAGATTTTGCTACTGCTAATTGTGCTTCTGCACTTTCCAAACCCGCCTTTGTCTGATTAAGTTTTGAAGAAAGTTCTGAGCTATCTAACAAAACAATTAATTCTCCTGACTGAACGTTTTGATTTTCCTTAACTTTTACTTGGTTTATATAACTTCCGACACGGGCTATTACAGGAATTACATTGCCATCGATCTGTGCATCATCCGTGCTTTCGCTTCGTTTCATAATGCTGATACCATAAAACTCCTTTGTATCCGCCCAAAATTAAACCGATGACTAAAGCAGTATAAATAATTATTTTTTTCTTGTTTTTCATACACTTATTTTTTTATTCCCTTACTAAATATTTTTGCTACGTTAATAAATTGTTTTTCCAAAATCTGATAATCCTTTTTATCTAAATTTTCCAATTCTTTTCTAATAATAAGGTTGCTTCTTAACCCTTGAATGAGAGAAATAAACAATTCTGAAAATTCAGTTACATTTACTTTCTCAAATTCCCCATTCTCTATTCCATTTTTAATAATTTTTTTAAGCAGTTTAACTTCTTCATGCTTGAAATTTTCAAAAGTTGTGAGAAGATTGGTTTTATACCTTTAATAGACTCTGAAATTAATTTACTAAGATTTAAAAAATTCTGGAAATACGATAATCTTTTCTTAACATAAGTAATTAATAATTCTTCTCCACTAACTTTGTCAGAAAGAAATTTTCGATTTGATTTACAAACTCTCTTTGTTCTTTTCTAATTACGTCTTGGAAAATAGTTTCCTTATCAGCAAAGTAGTAATACAAAGATGCTTTAGACATACCGATATCTTCAGCTATATCATTCATCGTGGTTTTAAGAAGACCGTAATGAGCAAACCTTTTTTGCGCAGCGGCTAATATTATAACCGTTTTATCTGAATTACCCGAATTACTATTTTCGACCATTTGACTATTTATATAGAACGGTCAAATGTAGTATTTTTTTTTATTTGAAATACCTTTTCAGTAAAAATTAAGAGAGTATACTGTAAGGTCTTTATAGCATTTGCGGCAAATAGCATAACTAATTGTTTATCAATAAAATACAATTAAAATATAAAATTCGTTTAACCAATATATGTTTAAACATATAAATTAATACCTTTGTGATATACTAACTAAAAATTATATCTAATGAACTTAAAAGAAAAAATTGAAGAGTTGAATCAAATGATTCTTACCGGAAAACAAATGGATGCTTTTGAAAAGTATTACCATGAAGATGTTGTAATGCAGGAAAACTCTAATCCACCTACAGTTGGAAAGTCTGCAAATCGAGAAAGAGAGTTACAAGCTATGCAAATGATTGAAGCCTTTCATGGGGCGGAAGTGAAATCAATTGCTGTTGGTGATAATGTAACAACATCTGAATGGGAAATGGATGTTACTTATAAAGGTGCTCCTCGAATGAAAATGTGCCAGGTTGCAGTGCAGAAATGGAAAGATGGGAAAATTATTAACGAACGTTTTTATTATTCAAACTAATAAAATATAAAAATGAAAACAAAAGCAATTTCAATAAATTCCGAAACTCTTTTCATGTCGTTGTTTCAGGAAAATAAGAATAGCAATGATTCAGATAATCACTACATTCCAGGAGCATGTAACATTGGTCACGAAGAAATTAAAAGGAGAAAAAAAGCAGCCATCTTTTCTATTGTATTGACTATTACAGTAATTGTTTTAATATTTATGCTTGATGCAAACAAAATATGGAGATTGACTCTTTTTATCCCTGCAACTTCGCTTGGCGTGAGTTTTCAGCAATGGTACTTTAAGTTTTGTGTTGCTTTCGGAATAAAAGGTGTATTTAATTTTGGAGATATCGGCAAAACATTTTCCATTGATCAAAAGGAAAATTACAGAAAAGATCGTATTAAGGCATGGCAAATGATTATATCGGGTATAGTATTTGGTTTGATATTAGCCTTGATTTTTTATTTTATGCCTTGAATGGAGAAGGTAACGATTATTTAAGAACTTTAAAAAATATGGGGCAAAAAAAACACATAGATGAAAAGATGAAAGAGTTTGCTATGAATATTGAAGAATTTACTATCGGACAAACTATTATTGATTCAGACAACACCCGTTGCGAAATATCCAATAAGACAATTAATAGTATTGAAGTTTCAATTATACGAAAAAGTGAAAAAGGAAGCAACTGTAAGCAATGGTTTGATATGAAACAATTTAATAAGAGATTTAAAACTTTGAATTAGAAAAATTTTAATGCGTTTTTGGGTAAATTATTAATGGTGTACCCAAGACAAAACAGGAACCATCTCAGAATCGAATTTTTGAAAATAATAAATCCAAAACTTAAATAATAACAACTATGGAACCAATAAAATTATCTACAGCGAGAAAAGTAACAACATGGATATTCGTAGGGCTTATGTCAGCCTTATTTATTATGAGCGCTTCAATGAAATTGATGGCTGGTGCAAACGCGGAAATAGCGCAAAACTTTATTAAATGGGGATTGGATGGTAAACTTATGTTAATAGGAATGGGCGAACTCATCGTTGCCATTTTGTTTCTAATTCCAAGAACATCATCACTCGAGTTTTATTATTAAGCGCACACTTAGGTGGTGCAATTGTAACGCACATGAGTAATGCAGAAATGTTTATTCCACAAATAGTAATGCTCTTGTTAGTTTGGGTTGCTAATTATTTGCGTAATCCGGAAATGCTTTCTTCGTTTACAAAAAAATAATTTGATGCATCGCAAAGATTTTAAGACTTTTAGCGTTAACCCCATTTGTCACGCATAATATGAAGCTACAGGCATTTTCAAAAATAACTTCTTCATTTTCTTCAACTAAAAAAATGCCTGTACTTTTTACATCACATGGAAATCCAATGGACATTCCTTTAGGACTAAACGCAAATCCCTTTTTAACAAGTTTGGCGCAAATAGGAGAAAAATCAGAAAAGAACATGAGATAAAAGCCATTTTGGTAGTATCAGCACATTGGTGCACGAAAGGGACTCTTGTAAATGTAAGCTCTGCACCTGAAACTATTTATGATTATTACGGGTTTCCTCCGAATATTATACTCAGAAATATCTTGCTCCCGGTTCACCAGAAACGGCTAAGGAAGTAACCAAGCTTATTCCAAAAGTTAAAGAAACAACAGAGTGGGGTTTAGATCATGGTGCATGGCCTATGCTTAAACACATGTTTCCAAAGGCTGATGTTCCGGTTTTGAGATGAGTATTGATTATTACCAATCCGCACAATATCATTTTGATTTAGCAAAACAACTCAAACCCCTGCGAGATAAGGGTGTTTTAATTATTGGCAGTGGTGCGGTTGTGCATAATATAGGAAGCAGGTAAACGATTTTTTAATGGAAATATGAAGCCTTATGGTTGGGATATAGAGTTTGACCAATGGATAAAACAACAATTGGATAAACGAGATATACAAAGCATAGTCAATTACGAAAAAAATAAATTAGGCTTGATGGCTGCCCCCACCCCCGATCATTATGTGCCTTTAATATATAGTCTCGCTCTAATGAATGAGGATGAAAATATTGAACACACTTTTGAAGAAATGCTTCCAGCGTTTAGCAACAGGGGTTTTCGTATAGGATAAAAGATTATGAAGTGGTATAATTGAGATAAAATATATGGGCTGGCGGTTGCAGTTTGATTTTCAGAATGATTTACTGTTCCATGTAAACAGTTACTGAAACATCTGCAATACCGGCCCTCCAATACTTTTGAAAATGAATTACAAAAAATTAGTATTAACATTAAAGGATGAAAGACATTCAGTTATATTTATTGTCGAAATCCAAAACGATGCTCCAAAAAGCATCAAAGTAAATTTTCTGAAACTACCAATTGGCGCGGATTTGGGGTTCTATATAGGAAGATATGCTAATGATACTACTGAAGAAATTATTATTTCGGATATCCTTAAAAGGCTGGACGGAAACTATTTTCAATGGGAAGAGTATTCAAAATAGGATTTTTCCAAGTATTCTTAAACAAAAAAAAATAAGACAATAGCGTTTTGGCATATATTTGGTTTGTTGTGGGAACAATAATAATTAATTAGGGTAATTTACTTATGAATATAATTTTATAAATATGAATTTGGAAGAAGAAATTAAGCAAAGTAAATTCAGGAGTGAATTTCAAAAAACGATTATAAATATTTATTACACTAACAGCTATATTTTCTCAAAGTTTCAGGATTTGCTTTCTGAATACAAATTAACAGTTCAGCAATATAATATTCTACGAATACTTCGAGGACAATTTCCTGAAACAGCTTCAATTGGAACAATAAAGGAAAGAATGCTTGATAAAAATTCGGACATAACAAGAATAATTGACCGGCTAATTATTAAGCAATTAGCCGAAAGAAAAAACAGTATAAGTGATAGGCGAGTTGCTGAGATTAAAATAACAAAAAAAGGGTTGAGCCTTCTTAAGAAAATGGATTTAGTTGATTTAAAATCGGATAATATCCTCTCGCATTTAAATGAAACAGACCTAAAGAAACTAAACGAGCTTTTAGATAAGATCAGAATTTAACCTTAAAACCTTTTATTTTTCATGTAATGAAAATTTATTTGTTTAAACATATATTGTTTAACGGTTATTTACTATCTTAGCGTATATTAATTTAGATTAGGATTCAATGTCAAAAGAAATTGCAAGGGAAATTGTTAAAGAAAATAACATTCAAAAAATAAATTCCCTCATAACGAATTTGCATCACCCGGAATGAACTTGATTTAATTCATTTGATTTATGAAATCAGTTTAATCAAGCCTGATCTTCTATTAGATTATTTTGACGATATTGCAATATGTTTAAATTCAAATAATAGCAACGTACATAAATTTACCTTGCTAACTTTTTCAAATTTAGCCAATAAAAAATTAGAGAATATATGGGATTGTCGCGACAGAATATGTGATATAATAACGGCCGGAGACGTTCTTGTTTTAGAATCAGGGCTTTCACTTTTTTTAGAAATGGCAAAATCCGGGGATAAGAAAATAAGAAATGAAGCCTCTCATTGTATTTCAGTAATCCTCGAAATTCTTCCCGTTGAAAACCTTCAAAAATTTACTAAAGCCATTGCTGAATCGGATATTTTATTTAAGGAAAAAAATCTTACAATAATTGACAAAAGAACAAGTTTGCTTAACTAATTTTTACTTATACGTTCATAATTTTATATATTTTGAAGAACAAGCAAGCATTCTCCTAATTAAATTAAATTCCCTAGCATAACATTTAAACTTTGTTAATACTTTAACTTCTTTTTGGGAATGTCTTTGAAAGAAAATTCATCGGCTCTTATATGCATTAGTTATTAAGGAAATATCCTTGTTAGCTTTTTCTGTTAAATAAATAAAGTTTTGCCTTCTATCCTTTGGATTTGAAATTCTCTTAACATATCCGGATTTCACTAAATAATCTATCATTTGCACCAGTGACGACTTCTCAACATGGATTATTTCATATCTCTTTGAGTCAGCTTCTTTTCGACTCATTAATAACAAAAAGTATATAATACCTATCAATACTTAAACCGTTTAAATAACTTGCAACAGCTTTGTGATAAAGCTTTGAAATATTATTTAAACGGTCATGAGAGATACATTATTCATCAAGTGAAATTTAATTTAAAGCAATCAAACCTTCTTTTTTCTAACACCCGGAAATTACTTTTTTTTGTTTTTCTTTGCTTTAAATGCAATTAAATACATTACAGGAACTAATATTAACGTGATAAAAGTTGCGAAACCCAATCCGAAAACAATTGTCCATGACAAAGGACCCCAAAAATGCACAGAATCACCCCCAAAAATAAATTTTGGGGTTTAATTCTGTAAACATTGTAACAAAATCAATATTAAACCCTACAGCAAGTGGAATCTGCCCAATATTGTAGCCTGTAGCAGTAAAATTACGGGAGTCATTCTTAGCCGTCCACCTTCAACAACAGCCTCTCGAACCGACATGCCATTCTCAACAAGAGTATCGGTAAATTTCTACGAGTAATATACCATT
>JADJMM010000023.1 GCA_016709575.1 Sphingobacteriaceae bacterium | reverse complement strand
TATAATGTTTTTATTAATGGTCCCCCTGGAAATACCGCCACTAATGCCAAGGAAATACGCGATTATTTAATGGATTTTTACACTGGTAAAAGAGTAGATTATACTTTGGATAACCTCGAAGAGTTGCTAAAAAGAGATGATGCCATCTATAAGGAGTTTATGGCTTTAACCCGAAAAAAGAAAAAAGAGCTGGCTACCCGTTTTATCCGGAAATACAACGAAAAACACCCCTGTTTATTTCCTCAAAACCAATCTTTATTATCTTCGCCTCCAAATTTTATAATTATGTCATTAGTAGGAAGACAAATTATTTTCAGTATGGTGAATGTATCTAAAATACATCCTCCACAAAAACAAGTTTTAAAGGATATCTATATCTCGTTTTATTACGGAGCAAAAATTGGTGTACTAGGTCTTAACGGATCTGGTAAGTCAACATTGCTTAAAATTATGGCAGGATTGGATAAAGATTATATCGGTGAAATTCATCAGTCTCCGGGTTACTCGGTTGGATTATTGGAACAAGAGCCAAATTTAGATGAAACTAAAACAGTTATCGAAGTGGTTCGTGAAGGGGCTCAAAAACATGTAGATATTTTAAATGAATTTGAAGAAGTGAACAACAAATTCATGGACGAAGAAATATTAAACGATCCAGATAAAATGGATAAGTTAATTAACCGTCAAGCACAATTACAAGAAGTAATTGACCAACGTGATTTATGGAATTTAGATAATCGTTTAGAGCAAGCAATGGATGCATTGCGTTGTCCGGAAAGTGATACTCCAATAAAAATTTTATCGGGTGGTGAACGCAGACGTGTGGCTTTATGTCGTTTGTTATTACAAGAACCAGATATTTTATTATTAGATGAGCCTACCAATCACTTAGATGCAGAATCTGTTGATTGGTTAGAACAACATTTACAACATTACAAAGGAACCGTTATTGCTGTAACCCATGATCGTTACTTCTTAGACAATGTTGCTGGTTGGATTTTAGAGTTGGATAGAGGAGAAGGTATTCCTTGGAAAGGTAATTACTCGGAATGGTTGGATCAAAAACAAAAACGTTTAGCACAAGAAGAAAAAACGGAAAGCAAACGTCAGAAAACATTGTTACGCGAGTTGGATTGGGTTCGTCAAGGTGCAAAAGGACGTGAGTAAAACAAAAAGCGCGTTTAGATAACTACGAAAAAATGTTGAACGAGGATGCAAGAGATAAGAAGAAAAATTAGAAATTTTTATTCCAAACGGTCCTCGTTTAGGAAATGAAGTAATTGAAGCCATTGATATTTCAAAGGATTTGGAGATAATTTATTATACGAAAACTTAAATTTTAAATTACCTCCTGCTGGAATCGTTGGTATTATTGGTCCGAATGGTGCCGGTAAAACAACCTTGTTCCGTATGATTATGGGTGAAGAAACACCAAACAAGGGGGAATTTAAAGTTGGACCAACAGTAAAATTTCTTACGTGATCAATCGCATAAAGAATTCGACTCCGAATAAAACGATTTATGATGTAATAGTGGTGGTTTAGATAATATTATTGGTGGACGCAAATATCAACTCAGGCATATATTTCACGTTTAACTTTGCTGGTTTGATCAGAAAAAAAGTAGTGTTTTATCGGGTGGGAGAACGTAACCGTTTGCACTTAGCTATGGCATTAAAAGAAGAAGGTAACGTATTGTTACTGGATGAGCCTACGAATGATTTGGACGTAAATACATTACGTGCATTGGAGGAAGGTTTAGAAAACTTTGCTGGTTGTGCAGTTAATTATTAGTCATGATAGATGGTTTTTAGATCGTGTTTGTACACATATCTTAGCATTTGAAGGTAGTGTGTATTACAGTGAATACGAAGAGAATCGTAAAAAGCGTTTAGGGAATGTAGAACCAAAACGTCCGAGATAAAAAATTAGCGGCTTCTTAAAAAAAGTAGAGTAAAGCATAAAAAACCCCGAGGGATACTCGGGGTTTTTTATTAAAAGGATAATTAATATATTAAATATTAAGCAAGTTTAACTCTAACTGCATTTACTCCTTTTTTACCTTCTTCTAATTCGAAAGTAACTTCATCATTTTCTTTAATTGGTTCTAGAAGATTTGTAACGTGTACGAAGTACTCATTTCCTGATTCTCCATCTTTAATAAAGCCAAAACCTTTAGCTGTATTAAAAAATTTTACTGTTCCTTTATTCATTTTGTTTTTAAATTTGTTTCAGCTAAAATACAAATAAATTTTTACTTGCAACAACTTTTCAACATTTTTTAATAAGCGTAATCGCTTAAGTATTCGAAAAAGTTACGCCTAATTTGCCGTTTTGCAGATGCTGGCCCTTTCAATAATGTTATCTGTGTCGGCACCCAAAATACTTGGCAATACTCTTTCAGTTAAATCCTTTCCAAAATCATCACTTGCATCACGTGGTAACTCGCAAGGCAAATTATCTACTGCCATAACGCAAATGGTTTCTTTATTAAAGGAAGATCTTCTTTATTAGTCCGCATATTATAACCATAAAATGGCTGTGCAATTGTACTAGAACGAATAGTAGTTGGTACCGAACCATCCATATCACAAGTGATATCCGCTACAACACTTATATGAAAATCCTGCGCTTTAATATCTTCGGCAGTAAACATTTTTGGTGAACGCGGATCCCAATAGTGAGCCGAAATATACAAATCTGTTACCTTCGTAAATGCCGGAAATTTAGAAACAAATTTTTCAGGATGTTTAAAAAAATCATTCAAATCAAAGTTGTGATCATTCGGCATCTCCACATAATCACGCGGGTTAAGCTGACAATAAACCGGTTCTCTGAAACTGTTTAAAAGAAATTCTTCAGCAGTCACTTTTCTTATACGCAAAGCACTTAAGGTTTCAATAGCACCATTAGCAACTCGTCCGCCACCCGTTAAAGCAATTTTTATATTGGGAAGTTTAACACGTTTTAATTCCTCTTCCATTTCAGCGCGGTCGCGACATAAATGTGCAGGTTTAATTCGGAACAAATCATATTTTAATCCATAACCTAAAATTCCATTGTACGCACCAACTACACCTGCAAATCGTCCGAATCCAATAATACGATTTCCGTTTTTATCGGTCAGCGTTTCGTAATCTATCATTTGCACTTTTTTCTCAATCAAAGCTTTCATTAACTTTTGGTTATGCGATTGCTTTTTGATGGTGTGAGAAAAGAAAAAATATTTTTTACCGGGAATGAGTTTTTCAAGAGGTACTTCTTTTACACCCATTAACACATCACAGTCACTAAGGTCTTCCTGTAAAGTAACGCCAAAGGCAGTATATTCATCATCACTGTAACAACGGACCTTACTGGGCTGAACAACTATTTCAAGGTTATTATTTTTAACAACTAAATCAGAACAGATTAGCGGCGTTAAGGGAACTCGTTTATCGGGCGGGTTTTTTCCCTCTCTTAAAACACCTATCTTTATTTTTTTTTCATAACAGTTAAATTTCTAATACAAAAGTAGTGTTTAATAAGGGGATAAAAAATAGATTTTTTTGCTTCACATTTGTGATGTTAGTTCTGTTTTCCCAATCTTTTTTCTCTCAAAAGGCTATAGCATCAATAAAAATACTCGCCCGCTGCTTTAAAGCAAGATGCTCTTATTATAAAAGATGCCATTTTTAAAATGCATCCCGCAATTGGTCTGTATAAACCCAAATCGTATTACGAAACTCTTTTTAATAATTTTATTTCTAATCTAAAGGACAGTTTAACAGAGAAACAATTTAGAATCCGTTTAAAAACAATAATCGACGAATTACATTGTGGTCATACCGAAGTTACTTATTCAAAAGCATTCAATAAGGCCATAAAACCAATGAAGTTGAATTTCCTTCCTTATTATTTAGTAGCCGTAGATAATAAATTGTATTCGGTTATGGCTGTGAATCCAAAAAGGATAGTGCTATTAAGCAAGGTTCAGAAGTGTTAAAAATAAATAATATCCCGAGTGATTCCATTTTAAATTATTCCCGTCGTATGATTTCGGCTGATGGTTTTGTTACTACTAGTAAAAATCTATTCATTACAACAGGCGTAAATTATTTTTATCCGAGTTTGTTTGGTCGGCCCGATTCTTTTTAATTGAAACAAAAAAGGCAGATAGAATAAAAACAGACTACGTTAAGGCTTGTAATCTAAAAACATTACCTGTTTTACCTGTGGGATTAAAAGAGGATTCTTTATTGCGAAAACATAAACGGGCTAATATTAGTGAAGGTTATGTAGGAAATGAAAAAAAATTATTTGTCTTAAAAGTTAAATCCTTCAAATCATCACGCTATAAGAAAGTGTATAGAAGAGTTTTCAGAACTCTGAGAAAAAACAAAACAGAACATTTAGTGATTGATTTACGCAATAACGGAGGAGGAAACCTTGAAAATAGTTCCAAATTATTAAAATACTTAATGGAATCTGAACAGACTATTAGTTTAAAATCGCACGTAAAAAATTATCCTGATAAAAAATATACACGTGGTAATTTAGCTTTTAAAGTCACGAAATTTGTTTTAAAGACTATGGGTGAAAAAAAAGTGAACGGGGATAGTGCCTGGTTCACTGAGAAAATGAAGCCATATAAAAAGCATAGTACAAGGGTAAAGTATATGTTTTAATTAACGGGGGAACATTTTCTGCCTCTTGCATTGTGGCAGCGAATTTAAAAGAAAGTAAACGAGCAGTTATTATAGGTTCGGAAAGTGGCGGAACTAATGAAGGCTGTAACGCAGGTATTACGCCTTATTACACATTACCAAACACGAAATTAAAAGTTCGGGTGCCGGCTTTCAGGATTATTCACAATATAAATCCTACCTTAACAGGTCATGGTATTTTGCCAGATTACCAAATAAAGTATAGTTTTGAAGATATTCTAAAACGCCGCGATTTAGAAATAAAATTTGTAAATGAACTAATATCAAAATAAAATGAAAAACAGTATTAAAACAATAGCGCTACTACTAATCGCAAACTTATGTATTGCTCAAGTAATTTTATAAAAGATAGTTTGGATACTTATATAAACCGTGAAATGGAAACGGTGGAATTTACCGGGCATTGCTATTGCTATTGTAAAAGATGGAAAGTAATTGTTTCAAAAGGATATGGAGTAGCTGATGTTTCAGGAACACACCAGTAACTGAGAACACGGTCTTTCAAATCGCTTCATGCAGTAAAGCTTTACGGAACTTCATTGGCATTATTAGAGCATTATGGCGTTAAATTTAGATGATAAGGTAAAAGTACTTACCTTATTTTAAAATGAGTGAAGAGTATCGTACTGAGAATACTACTATAAGGGATGTGTTATCGCACCGTATTGGTTTCGGTACTTTTCAAAGTGATTTTTTAAATTGGAACACTATTCGTCCGCGAAAAGATTTAATTGCCAATATGGTTAATGTTACACCTAAATATGGTTTTCGTGAGCATTATGGTTATTGTAACCTAGGGTTTTTAACAGCCGGAGAAGTTATTCCTGCAGTAACAGACACGACATGGGATGATTATTTAAAATTCCATTATTTTGCGCCACTTGGAATGAAAAGTACATCCACTACGTATAAAGATTTTATGGCGGCACAAAACGCTTCGCATGCCTACACTTTGGTGGATGGAAAAATTACAGAATTAGTTCCTGCCAACGTAGATAATTTAGGACCTGCCGGTTCAATTTCTTCAAGTGTGAACGACATGAGTAAATGGATATTAATGCAATTAGCTAATGGTAAATATAACGGTAAAGAAATAGTTCCTTCAGCTGTAATTCAGAAAACAAGAATGTCGAATACTATTGTAGGAAATGGTCCAGGAAGGGACATAATTTTGAGACGTATGGCTTAGGTTGGTTTTTAAAAGATGAAGGTGGTAAAAAAGTAATTGAACACGATGGTGGTGCAAATGGTTTTTTAAGTAAAACTGTTTTAATTCCGGAAGAGAATATGGGCTTTGTTATTTTAACGAATAGTGATGCCCAATACTTATTTGAAGCTCTGGGTAAGGTTTTAGTACGTGGAATTACTAAGCAGTCTTATTATGATTACAGTCCTTCTTATTTTATGGGGTTCGGCATGTTAACACAAAAGAGGATAATTCTAAAATTAACGAATGGCGTAAAAAGTCAGCAACATATAAATCAAAACCTGAAGAGTATAAAAAACTAGAAGGCACTTATAGTAACAAAGTGTACGGAAAAATTACGATTGTAGCTAAGGATAAATTTGCTGAAGTAAGTTTTGAATTTCATCCGAACTATAAAGCAAAATTGCAGTACACAAGTGTAAACACATTATTGATCGAATATAATGATCCTGTATTAGGTGTTAAAGAAATTAATTATAACGAACCGAGTAAAACCATTGAAATAAGAGTGAACGATTTTGTGGATATGGATCCGTATCTGTTTACGAAAATGTAATGTCAGTTCGAGCGAAGTCGAGAACGTTTAGGATTCAAAACAGGTCTCGGCTACGCACGACATGACAGTTGTTTAAAGCGGCTCAATTGCGTTCACCATTTCAGTCAACTCTTTTTCGGAAGTGGAGTTGAGTAGGTCCATGTTTTCTTGCCAAGCGTAAATAAGATAGCAGTGACCTTCAGTTGATTTGGTAATGTATCGAATACAATTGTAAGAAGCCTTTTTAGCTTTCACGTCATAAAAATTAGAGCGGCGTTTTTCGAAACTAAAATTTTTGTTCGTTCCTTTTTCTACTTTCTCAACATTTTCAAAATGTAATGCGCCAACAAATTCACGTTTAGTAGAATCTAATCCGCCTTTTGCGATTGGGTAAATTACAACATTAAATTTTCCGTTTTTGTGAGGTTTGCTGAATGAAACACCTGAACAGCGACATAATTCATTTCCTTTTTCATCCCAATTTAATAAGCCACCAAATTCGTTGGCAGTCCAACTTTCGGGAGTTGTGTATTTTAATTTTAAAACTTTTGATTTTACGGTTTGCGACATTAATGATAATGAGCAAACAATTAAACTAAGGAAAATGATTTTTTTCATAAGGTTGTATTATGCGTTAAATATATTAAAAAAGGTAAAATCCCCTTTAAATTGTAGTATCTTTGTTAAAAGTTCTTTTACAAATTGGGCCCGACCGGTTTTGACAGTGAGCGCGGTGGGTAAGTAAGCATGTAGTGCGTTGTGGATATGGCACTTTAATACTAATTCTCAAAACTATAATTGGCGAAGATAACTCTTACGCTATGGCTGCTTAATCAACTCAGTTGATTCGGCCTTTGCAAACTCAGTAGCGTCTCTGCTTAGCGATTGAGAGCTTGCATCATAAAATGGCAGGTTGTTTTGGTGATGATGTTATCCAATGCAATATTAGCATCTAAGTTTAAGTTTGGTTTGAATTTATGCCTGGCTTGAATCGAAAAATAAATAAGTTCTAAACGTGTAGAAAGCTTATCAACTCCTTATTTGGACCAGGGTTCGACTCCCTGCGGGTCCACAATTTTTTAAAGCTCTTGAGAAATCAAGGGCTTTTTTATTTTCTAAAAACAGGATACTTACTAATTAACTGAGTATTATAGATCTTTTTTCTTCAAACCTTTTCCTCTTGGCCCATTGCGTTCATAGAGTACAGATTCCGAATGAAGGTGACGTACAGCCTCAGCAGAATCTTTTACTTTTACAGCACTACGCTCTAGCATTTCTGTTTCAAATTCTTTTAATACTGTTTTCCTTATGCCAACTTCTCTCCATTTTGATAATGGTTTACATCTTTTTGTGATTTCACGCGCCAGCGACAAGGCGTCCAATAAGGCTTGATTGGCTCCTTGTCCTTTAAACGGACTCATTGGATGTGCAGCATCTCCAAGTAATGTTGCATTCCCAAATTCCTCCATTAATTCCTGTTTAAGTAATTCCCTGTCATAAACAGGATAACCTGAAATTAATTCTTCAGCGGTTGCTGATACAATCTGAGGAACGGGCATATGCCATTGAGTTCTGCGACATGCTTCTTCCTTAAGAGCGTGCGCTCCTTGCGCACTCAATGCAATAGCTTCTTTTCCGGCATAGGGAAACTTAATTGCCACATCACTGTATCTTTCGAATAAGGCATTATGTAAATGCGGTCATTCCCATTGGAGGTTTGAAAAACTGTAGCTGAATCTAACAATGAATTCTGAAGGCCATTTAGTGCACTTAATGGACAAATCCCCAATATCACAATACATCCAAGATAACGTAAAAGGACTTTTATCTTCACCAATTAATAACTTCCTGACTACACTTCGAATACCATCCGCACCAACAACAAGATCAGCCTTTGCATTTTTTAATTCACCGTTTACTTGAAAAGTTAATTCAATCCCTTTGTTTTCATTATCCTTAAAATCTATTAACTGATGTCCCCACATGACTTCATCTTTTCCGCCTAGTTGCTCAAGTAGTGCTAAGCGTAATGTTTGTCGTGCAATGTGTATGTTAGTTCGCTTGGGTAATCGTTTGGGAACTAAATTTATTCTGTTCTATGACCCCATTCACCAATTATTTTTCCTTCGCTGGTATGCACTACATGTTTTGTTGAATGTACACCTTCCTTTATAAGGCGAAAAGTCCTAATCCCTTAATGGCAATACTTGCTTGTTGTAATGTGAGCCCATATCCCTGAGATCTTGTATCAAAACTTGAGTCACGCCTATAAAGAGTGAAGGGAATACCGCGATGTAAGCAAGCCACAGCTAAAGCTATACCACCAATACCTCCTCCAATAATAGCAACGTGAGGAAAATTTTCTTTATCCGCTAAAGGATTATTATCAGAAGGAACCAATCCTGAACCAACGCAGTTCGTACATTCGTATAAATGTAGATTCGACGGACAAGAGCCTGTCTTCTTCTTTCGTTTTTTTATTTCGATTTAATTCCGGATTTGGGTGGTGTTGTTCTTTCTTTTAAATTTCCGGCTTTTTTCCTAGTCCTTCACACTCCAAACAAATAGTCCAACTTATCTTTCATGTTCCGCCATTTTCGATCTTTTTATATGAAAAAATAGTGTTGATACAATTTTTGTTGGGCTTGACAGTAATAATTTTCAATTGAACTAAAACTCGGGGACAAAGATAATAATTTAGCTTGAGTCCATTTACCTTATCAGCAAATCATCAATAGCCGTTTCTCTCCAGGTTTTTCCTTTGGTGCGCGGTGTACACAAGGGAGTGCAGGACTTCCCGGATAATCAACTGCTAATCGCCATAAGTGACCTTGACCTAAATTGATAGGGTTTGATTTAGGTTTAGATTGATAATGCAAATCAAAAAAATGTTCACTTAAAAATAATTCAAATTCTTCTTCTGTGCCATGATGGAGTTTTTTGAGTTCATCACGTATTTCGGGGACAAGCACTTTTTGTTCGGCTTCTGAATTTGGTAATATGTCGCTCGGTTCACCAAAGTAAGTACACAAAAAAGTAGCCGTTGGAATAGGGGAGCGATCTACATGAAAGGAATAAACATCGGTTGAAAAAAACGGAAAGGTATTATCTCTCTCGTAGTACTTAATCAAATTAAGAGTTGGAGATGCGCCGTGCTCTTTCAATAGCTTCATGTCATTTAAAAGAATTTCGCGGGCCAACTGTCCTTGTTCGCTTAATTGAAGCTCCAAAAGATACTCTTCAGTAAGTACTGCTATATTTTCTGGAAGCTCAATTTTATTTACAATCTCAGAAAAATCACCAATAAGTTTACGGGACCAGCAAATGGCGTTAATTTCACCATGAAAAGGCGTTGAAACAAGGTCTTGAAAGTTCGTAACACACTTAATTTGATTCACCGTATGGATTTTATAATTGGTAAGCGTAAGAATAAAGTTTTACAACTTCGTCTCAAACAAATATAGATAAAAGCCGCTTATTAGGACATTTTGGTTTGTTATCTGGAAAACAAAAAATCTGTTGATTTCTAAGGATAATTGTTGATTGTATATTGGCGCTTTTTTACATGATTCGGCTACCTTTGTGGCTTAGAATTTTTATAATAAACACTATTAAAATGATTCACTTCTTCGAAAACCAAGCCAAAACCGTTTATGCCGTTCAAACTCAGGCACAGCTTAATCCGGCTGACATTGAAAAACTAAATTGGTTATTTGGTAAGTCCTCAAAAATTGAAAAAACTGTTTTAACTGATCTGTTTGTCGGACCACGCGCTGCTATGGTTACACCATGGAGTACGAATGCGGTGGAGATTACTCAAAACATGGGTATCAGCGGCATTATCCGCATCGAAGAATTTGAAAAAGTAAGCGCCGATTTCACAGGTTTTGATCCAATGCTTTCCCAAAAGTATAATGAATTGAATCAGGATATTTTCACAATCAACATTAAGCCTGAACCAATTTTAGAAATTTCTGATATTGATGCTTACAACAAAGCGGAAGGTTTAGCTCTTAGTGCTGAAGAAGTAGAATACTTACAAAATTTATCTACCAAACTTAAACGCAAATTGACTGATTCAGAAATCTTCGCTTTTTCTCAAGCGAACTCTGAACATTGCCGCCATAAAATATTCAATGGCACATTTGTGATTGATGGTCAGGAAAAACCAACCTCATTATTCAAACTCATCAAAAAAACTTCTGAAACAAATCCAAACGAAATTGTTTCTGCCTATAAAGATAATGTGGCTTTTGTAAAAGGTCCGAAAGTAACACAGTTTGCACCGCTCACAGCAGATAAGCCTGATTTTTATGCAGAGAAAGAATTTGACTCTGTTATTTCCTTAAAAGCAGAAACACATAATTTTCCTACAACCGTTGAACCATTTAATGGTGCAGCAACAGGCTCAGGCGGAGAGATTCGCGACCGATTAGCGGGTGGACAAGGATCATTGCCATTAGCAGGAACAGCAGTGTACATGACAGCTTATTCTCGATTAGAAGAAGGAAGAGAGTGGGAAAAAGGAATGGCAGAACGAAAGTGGTTATATCAAACACCAATGGATATTTTAATCAAAGCCTCTAATGGGGCTTCTGATTTTGGAAATAAATTTGGTCAGCCTTGATTACAGGTTCAGTATTAACTTTTGAACATGAACAAACTGATGCATTAGGTAAAAAACGCAAGTTAGGTTTTGATAAAGTGATTATGCTTGCAGGCGGAATTGGTTATGGCAAATTAAATCAAGCACTAAAACTAAAACCAAAAGCAGGAGATAAAATTGTAATTCTTGGTGGAGAAAATTATAGAATTGGAATGGGTGGCGCTGCAGTATCATCAGCCGACACAGGTGCATTTGGTTCAGGAATTGAGTTAAATGCTATTCAACGTTCGAATCCCGAAATGCAAAAGCGTGCTGCGAATGCTATTCGTGGTTTAGTGGAGAGCGATAATAATCCAATTGTTTCTATTCACGATCATGGTGCAGGTGGACATTTAAATTGTTTATCAGAATTAGTAGAAGCAACCGGAGGATTAATTGATTTGGATAAATTACCTGTTGGCGATCCAACGCTTTCTGCAAAAGAAATTATTGGTAACGAATCGCAAGAGAGAATGGGATTAGTTATTGGTGAAAAAGATATTGATACTTTAAAACGCATTGCAGATCGCGAGCGCTCACCAATGTACAACGTTGGAGATGTAACCAACGATCACCGTTTTACATTTGCTTCAAAAACAACTGGATTAAAACCGATGGATTATGCTTTGGAAGATTTCTTCGGAAGTTCACCAAAAACCATCATGACAGACAAAACAGTTTCTAGAAATTATTCTGATTTAGTTTATACTGTTTCTCAAGTACCAAGTTATTTAAATAAAGTATTACAACTTGAAGCAGTTGCTTGTAAAGATTGGTTAACTAATAAAGTTGACCGTTGTGTGGGTGGACGTGTTGCAAAACAACAATGTGCCGGCCCCTTACAATTACCATTGAATAATGTTGGTGTGATGACGCTTGACTTTAAAGGGAAAGAAGGAATAGCTACAACAATTGGTCATTCGCCAATTTCTGCTTTAATTGATCCTGTTGCAGGTTCTCGTAATTCTATTGGAGAAGCATTATCAAATATTATGTGGGCGCCATTAAAAGATGGATTGAAATCTGTTTCCTTATCTGCTAACTGGATGTGGCCTTGTAAGAATGAGGGTGAAGATGCGCGTTTGTATGAAGCGGTAAAGGGTTGTTCTGATTTTGCGCTTGAATTAGGAATCAATATTCCTACAGGAAAAGATTCTTTATCCATGAAACAAAAATATCCGAATGATGAAGTGATTGCGCCTGGAACGGTAATTATTTCGGCTGGTGCGAATTGTTCGGATATAACAAAAGTTGTTGAGCCGGTATTAAAACGTAAAGGTGGAAATATTTACTACATCAATTTATCGCAAGATACTTTTAAATTAGGAGGATCATCGTTTGCACAAGTATTAAATTCAATTGGTGTGGATACGCCAACGATAACAAATGCAGCATATTTTAAAACAGCTTTTGAAACTATTCAAGCATTAGTAAAGCAAGGAAAAATAAAAGCAGGTCATGATGTTGGAAGCGGAGGATTAATCACCACTTTATTAGAAATGTGTTTTGCTGATGTGAATTTAGGCGCGCATTATGATTTAACCGCATTGAACGAGAAGGACAGTGTAAAAGCTTTATTCAACGAGAACATCTCAATCGTATTTCAAGCTGATGCTTCAGTAGAAAGCGTTTTTGCTCAAAATAAAATTGAACTATTTAAAATTGGTAAAGTTGTTGAAGGAAATGAAGTGATTATCAAAAATAATGCTGATTCATTTACTTTTAATGTTACAGAAACACGCGATACCTGGTATAAAACGTCCTTCCTTCTAGATTCAAGACATTCTAAAAACGGAATGGCAAAAGAGCGTTACGCTAATTATAAAAAACAGCCATTGCAATTTATATTCCCAAAACAATTTGATGGGAAATTACCTGTGATTGATAAGAACTTAAAACGTCCGAAAGCTGCTATCATCCGTGAGAAAGGAAGTAACTCAGAACGTGAAATGGCAAACGCAATGTATTTAGCAGGCTTTGATGTGAAGGATGTTCACATGACTGATCTTATTTCAGGAAGAGAAACATTAGAAGATATTCAGTTTATTGGTGCGGTTGGCGGGTTTTCTAATTCCGATGTATTAGGTTCTGCTAAAGGATGGGCGGGTGCGTTTTTATATAATGAAAAAGCAAACGCTGCATTGAAAAAGTTCTTTAAGCGTGAAGATACTTTATCAGTTGGAATTTGTAACGGTTGTCAGTTGTTTATGGAATTAGAATTAATAAATCCTGAACACGAGGTACATGGAAAAATGCATCATAACACCTCTCAAAAACACGAGAGTGGATTTACCTCTGTAAAAATTCAAAAGAATAATTCAGTTATGCTTTCAAGTTTAGAAGGCGCAACATTAGGTGTTTGGATTTCGCATGGTGAAGGAAAATTCAAATTACCGAAATCAGAAGATCAATATAACATCGTTGGGAAATATGGTTATGAAAGTTATCCTGCCAATCCAAATGATTCTGATTTTAATACAGCGATGATGTGTGATAAAACAGGAAGACATTTAGTAATGATGCCACACATTGAGCGATCTACTTTCCCATGGAACTGGGCTAACTACTCTGAAGATAGAGCAGACGATAAAGTATCACCGTGGCTGGAAGCTTTTGTTAATGCCAGAAAATGGTTAAGTAAATAGAATTGGGGGGGGGGGGGGGGGGGGGGGGGGGGGTTAAAACTGTTTCAGTATTCACATTACATTAAACAAAAGCCCCAGCGTACACGTTGGGGCTTTTTTAGTATAACTGCTAATTAGACTAGAGAAAGGAAAATTTTGACAGTTTTTGAAATAAACGATTCCTAAACGGTATCTATTTAATTTTATTGTGTGAAGTGAAATAAAAATAAAATCCCGAAGGAAATGGTAAATCGTAACGTCTAACCTTTAAATAACAGTTAAATCCTAAAATGTACAAAATGAAAAAAACGATTGTAACGCTTGTAACCGCAAGTGCAATGTTTGTCGGGATGACTTCATGCAAAAAGGAAAGAATGCCAAAAGAAGCAATTAAGGAAACCATTAACGTGAGCCTTAAGACGGATGAGAATTATACTTTCTCTCTTCCGAAAAATTTACGCGATGACCCCTTATGAAATTACTTCACAAGCTAAACATTCAAGCATAAGTGAAGTAGGGGTAAACGCTTCTGGTGAGAGGGTTTATAGTTACAAACCTGCCTCAGGTTATGTGGGAAGCGATCAGGTAATTGTTTCTAATGATGAGGAAAGAGAAGAAAGTCAAAATAACTCTGCAGGCCCGCCTCCTCCGGGTGGACCTAAAAAAGGTAAATGCCATAAAGGAAAGGGCGAAGAAGAAAATCATTACATTATCACTATCAATTTTGTAGTGAATGGAACCGCAACAGTTGCACCTAATGATGAAAAATAAAAACTATTTAAAAACTCTCGGATAATCCCGGGAGTTTTTATTTACTACCTAATACTTTTCGTGTTTTATGCATTGACTTGCCGGATTCGATAGAGCTTTTATTACTTGTGTTTTTAGCTGCCGGGGAGGAAGATTTCTGATTTGTAATTGCACTCTTCACTTTACTTTGCTTAGTTTTTTGTTTTTTTCTGGAAGCCTTTTCGATTTTTAATCCTTCCTCAGCTTTTCTTAACTGATCTTTAGGATAAGATTCACTTGAAATCATATCCGCCGCCATTAGATAAAAAGTTTTGGCAAGTGTATAATTTTTATTTTCGAGCGCCATATCACCCAATTTATTAGCAGTACAAAATTTTTGAATGAGTTTGTATTCACCATCATGAATACTTGTTTTAGGAATAACCTTTGCTGCAGTATTATTTTTAACGCTATGTTCAATTTCAACTCGTGATTGCTCAAGTCCCAAATAATTCATGTCTTTTACATATTTCGACATGATAATGCCTACAATATTTATGGATGGTCTGAAGTTAGCCCCGTTGCCATTAGAAGAAATGCCTTTAGTTGATATAAAAATTTTTTCGGACTCTGACCAGGCGAATTTATGGTCAATGTGAATTCTCCATTGGAAGGAATAGTCAAATCAAAATTCCTGCCTCATCAGTTACAGATTGAGAAACAACACCCGAAGCCTGTCGTAACTCAATAGAAGCTTTGCTTACAGGTGAAGAAGCCTTCATGGCTTTATTGGTCAATTTCAATTTCTTAATTCAACTTTACTGCTTAGTTTAAAACTCCAATCCTGAGCTTGGGTATATGAATTTAAAAAAAAGAGAGTAAGGATAAGATAGTTGAAATTATTTTTTCTCATAATCGCTAATATTTAAATAAGTGACCTTCTATACAAAAGAAACGAAATTAATTTGTAAAACAAATAGCAAGCAGCAATAATTTTGTTTCTCTCACAACAAGTCCTTACCTTTCCTCACCAAAAAAACACGCAATGGCAACTACTTCAGATCTTTCAAAAAACTGTTTTATCAGACATGAGAATGTTTTATTAAAAGTCATCGAATACGACCATATTACTCCCGGAAAAGGAAATACAATTTATTCTTGCAAGTGCCGAAATGTTGAAACAGGAAAGCAAAGTGAAGTCCGTTTCCGTTCGGGAGAGAAAATTGATTTGGTAAGAGTTGACGAGCATGAATTACAGTTTATTTATGCTGAGAATGAATTTTTAGTTTGTATGAATCAGGAAACATTTGAACAAGTTCATATTCCAAAAATTATTTTCGCCGACCAAATTCAATTTCTTCAGGAAGGGATGATTCTTAAAATACGTTTTGATGAGAATGATAAGCCTCTTAACGGCGAACTCCCAAAACATGTTGAATTAAAAGTAACTTATACTGAAGAAGGTAATAAAGGTAAATTAGTAAAACCAGCAGAAGTTGAAGGCGGAATTAAAATCTCTGTACCCATGTTCGTTAATACCGGCGATCTCCTTAGAATTGATACAGAAACGGGAGAATATGTTGAGCGTGTGATGAAGTAATTACATTGTTAATAGCTAAGTTCTTGCCAAATCACCGCTAGAATTTAATTTCTTTTGCCGTTTCCGAAAAAAAATCGCATTTTTATAAGCAAATTGAGAAGAATAGGTGAAATCTAAAATTTAGATTGCCAAATTCCAGAAGGTACAATGAAAAACTTTATAATATCAGCCGAGAAAAAAACTCCGGAAATAGTGTTTAAAGCTAATGGCGAATTGCGAATTAGTGGTAACTCACGTCCTGAAGACGGTAAAAATTTTTATAAAGCAGCTTTTGATTGGATTGAAGATTTTAAAGAGTTTGGCCCAACAAAAATCACATTAACCTTAGATTTAGATTATATAAATTCTGTAAGTGTAAGGATTCTTTTAACAATGCTTCAAACCCTTAAGCAGATTGTTGAGGATAAAAAAGCTTTTAAGGTTATTTGGAAGTACGATAATAACGACTTAGATATGCTAGATCAGGGTAAAATCCTTGAAAAAAGCCTTCAACATACCTTCGAATTTATCGAAAAGCCGGTTTAATCCCCATTAATCCGTTTATCTGCTCAAAACATCCCAATTTTAGTTAAATACCACATTATTAGGTATTTCCAATATTTGGTTGTATATTTGTGCTCTTCATTAGAAGATTGTATCTCAATCTAATTTGTAACACCTAATTACAATTCAGTAAATTTTACACTTTTCTTATAAGAAAACAGGGCCGTACAAAGTGTGCTTAGTCCAAATTAATATTATAAACAATTAATGACCTTTTCGAACTTAAAACTTATCAAGCCTTTAATTACGGCTCTAGATAAAATGGGATATTCTGTGCCCACACCAATTCAGGAACAATCCATTCCACATTTATTAGAAGGAAGAGATATTTTTGGATGCGCGCAAACCGGTACCGGTAAAACTGCAGCATTCGCTCTACCTATATTACAATTATTAGAAACAAAAAAAGATCCTACAGCACGTCGTACTATAAAAGCCCTTGTTTTAGCACCTACACGCGAATTAGCACTTCAAATAAGTGATAACTTCAAAATGTACAGTCACAATTTGTCTTTATCGCACACTACCATATTTGGTGGCGTATCACAAAACTTACAAGTAAGAGATTTACGCAAAGGCGTTGATATTTTAATTGCAACACCCGGACGTTTATTAGATTTAATTAATCAAGGATTTATTAAGTTGAATGATGTTGAATTTTTTGTACTCGATGAAGCCGACCGTATGTTAGATATGGGCTTTATTAATGATATGAAAAAAGTGATTGCAAAATTGCCTGCTAAAAGACAAACCATGTTTTTTTCGGCAACAGTATCACCTGATATCATGAAATTAGCTAATACCATATTGAAAAATCCGGTTAGCGTTTCAGTTACTCCTGTATCTTCCACAGCAACTTTAGTAAGCCAATCGGTTTATTACGTGAAAAAAGAGAATAAGCGTTCATTATTAACCTACGTTTTAAAAGACGGGAAGATAGAACATGCTTTAGTCTTTACCCGTACTAAGCGTGGTGCTGATAAAGTAGCCAAAGATTTAAATAGTCATGGTATTAAGGCTGAAGCAATTCACGGTAATAAGTCACAAAATGCCCGCGAAAGAGCATTAAAAGGCTTTAAAAACCGTACAATTCGTATCTTAGTAGCAACTGATATTGCTTCAAGAGGTATTAATGTAGATAAATTATCACACGTAATTAACTACGAAATTCCTGAACAAGCCGAAACTTATGTTCACCGTATTGGTAGAACAGGTAGAGCTGGAAGCTCAGGAATAGCATTATCGTTTTGCACGCAAGATGAAATGCCGTATTTAAAAGACATAAACAAATTAATTAAGAAGAACATAGATGTTGTGAAAACACATCCTTATAATTCTTAGTCAATAACAAAACAAATAAATAATAACCGCCCGCTAAAAATAAAACACGGGCAACAAAAAACAAAAAAAATGAAAAAAGGAACAGTAAAATTTTTTAATGAAGCGAAAGGTTTCGGATTTATTAAAGCAGAAGATGGACAAGAATTATTTGTTCATGTAACAGGTTTAAAAGAAGAAATTCGCGAGAACGACAACGTGGTATTTGAAGTGCAAGAAGGCAAAAAAGGTCTTAATGCAGTTAACGTTAGTTTAGCTTAATCTAAAACAAAATAAACAGTAAAATAAATAATAACAACAAAAAACAAGAAACAATGCAAAAAGGAACAGTAAAATTTTTAATGAAGCAAAAGGATTTGGATTTATTAAAGCAGAAGATGGACAAGAATTATTTGTTCACGTAACAGGTTTAAAAGAAGAAATTCGCGAAAACGACAACGTTGTATTTGAAGTACAAGAAGGCAAAAAAGGCCTTAACGCAGTAAACGTTAGTCTTGCTTAATATTCAATATTAAAAAAGAAGAAAGGGTGAACTTAAAAGTTTGCCCTTTTTTTATGCTCTTTTTTATTAATTTTGATAAACTAAATTCTATTTCAAATGTTATCATCCTTATTTACCGATAAAGAACTCTTATCAGAAATAGAAAAAAACTCACGCCATAAAGCGTTTCCAAAAGATACTGTCATCACAAAGCCCGGAGATGAAATCTTATTCGTCCCAATTGTAACTAAAGGCAACATCCGAATCATCCGCCAAAATAACGACGGACAAGAAGTGTTTCTTTATCATTTGTATCCCGGACAAACTTGTGCCATGTCGTTAACCTGTTGTCAGGCCGGACAAAAAAGTATGATTAAAGCCGTTGCTGAGGTGGATACTGAAATAGTTCAAGTACCAGTGAAGTTAATGGACGAATGGTTTAAGTTTCCCGAATGGAAAATGTACATCAGTAGTAATTACCAAAACCGTTTTGCTGAGCTAATGGAAGTAATTGATTTAATTGCTTTCAATAATATGGATAAACAACTGCTTCATTATCTACAAGAACGTTCAAAAGCCTTAAATACACGCTTACTCGAATTAACACATCAACAAATAGCAGATGAATTACACACTCACCGTGAAGCCATAAGTCGCTTATTACGAACCATGGAACAAAAGAAGCTGGTTAAACTGGGACGTAATAATATTGAGGTACTTACAGCTTAAAGTAACATTTGTTCCCAACTAAAATTTTCTTGCTCTTTACCTTTGTTCTAATAAACTAAACTATTTTATTATGAAAAAGAACATGGGTAACATCGATCGCGGCATACGAGTACTTGTAGCTGTGGCAATTATTGCACTTTATTTTATGAATCAAATTAGCGGCACTGTTGCTATCATTGGCTTAGCGCTTTCTGCAGTATTTATCTTAACCAGCGTTATTAGCTTTTGTCCGCTTTATCTTCCATTTGGATTATCAACCAGAAAGAAAGAAGAAGAAAAATAATTTTAAAATAATAGACCTTATCCAACAAATGTTACAATTTCAGGTGTTTTTCTTCCCGACATTTGTAGTATGAAAATGAAAGAATTGATAAGAAAATATAAATTAGAAATAATTGGACTAGGTGTTGGGGCGGTGGCCGGATGGAGTTATTGGTTTTTTATTGGTTGTTCGTCTGGCACCTGCGCCATCACATCAAGTCCGGTTAATAGTACAATTTATATGGCCATAATGGGTGTTTTAGTTTTCGGATTATTTAAAAAAGAAAATAAAAAAGTAAATCATGGATAATATAGAAAAATTAATTAAAGCAGGAGAAGCCACCATCATCGATGTACGTACTCCTTCCGAATTTATGGGCGGACATGTTTCAGGAAGCATTAATATTCCTTTAAACGAAATCCCCTCGAGATTAGTGGAGTTTAAAGACAAGAAAAATATTGTTTTGTGTTGTGCTTCAGGAAACAGAAGCGGACAAGCTACAGCATTTTTAAAACAAAACGGCATTGCATGCGAAAATGCAGGGTCATGGTTAGATGTAAATTGTTTGTGCTAAAAAAATAAATTATGATAAATACATTGAAAAGCATTTTAGGATTAGGTCCTAAAGTAAATATGAAAGAGTTAATAGCTAATGGTGCTATAATTGTTGATGTAAGAACGAAAGGTGAATACGCAGGTGGGCACGTTAATGGTTCATTAAATATTCCGCTCGATCAATTGCAACATAACCTTAAAAAATTCAAGGATAAGAATAAAACAATAATTACTTGTTGCGCTTCCGGAATGAGAAGTGGCTCTGCAAAAAGTTTTTTAAAGTCACAAGGTTTTACAAACGTACACAACGGAGGTTCGTGGCATAATTTAAAATAATAAAATGAATACTTGGAAAAATATAATTTTTAGTAACTGGAACTTTATGCGCTTTTTGCGTTTTGGTTTGGGGGTGTTTGTTCTTGTTGAAGCCATTCGTAATTACGATGTAATGTTTGGAATTATTGGTTCCGTATTACTATTACAAACTATTTTTAATGTTGGATGTTGCAACGGTGGAGCCTGTTATACAGGTAAAACCGAATCAACTGAAAATGAAAGTAAGGAAGTGGTTTTTGAGGAAGTAAAAAGTAAGTAATATGATAGTTCCCGAGGTAATATATTCAACAGTCGCTAATAAATGTCCGCGTTGTCACCAAGGAAAGTTTTTTGAAAATAACAATCCTTATAAACTAACCGGTACGTTTAAAATGCATGACAATTGTAGTCATTGCAATTTGAAATACGAACGTGAGCCCGGATTCTTTTTTGGTGCTATGTATGTTTCTTATGCTCTATTTGCAGGAGTATTTATTATATGGTTTTTGGTCGACTTAATTTGGCTGCATCTTGATCCAATAGTTCTGTTCTCAATTGTGGTTTCAAGTATGTTGGTGTTATTTCCGTTGGCATTCAGATGGGCGCGGTCACTTTGGATAAATTTCTTTGTACGTTACGATAAAAAGTATTCAACATTAAAACAAAACGAATTAAAAATAAATTAAATGGCAACTTTTCAAGACATAATAAATTCAGATAAACCCGTTCTGGTTGATTTTTCAGCAGAGTGGTGCGGTCCATGTAAAATGATGGCGCCAATCTTAGAAAAGTTAAAGGCTATGGTAGGCGAGAAGGCCACTATAATAAAAATTGATGTTGATAAAAATCCGTCAGCAGCTAATGCTTATAAAGTGCTGGGTGTTCCTACCTTAATTATTTTTAAAAAGGGTGAGGTAAAGTGGCGACAATCAGGTGTAGTACCTGCAGATTATTTAAAACAACTTTTAGATCAAAACAGTTAATATGGAAACAACAGCACATTATTACAATGTATCCGTTAAATGGGAGTCAGACCGTAAAGGTTTACTCACATCTCCCGAGTTAAACTCAAATGTTGAGGTAGTCACCCCTCCACAATTCCCAAAGGGTATTGAAGGTATTTGGTCGCCCGAACATTTATTTGTGGCAGCAGTGAATAGCTGTTTAATGACTACCTTTTTATCTATTGCAGAGAACTCTAAATTAGATTACGTTTCATTCGAATCAAATGCGAATGGAAAATTAGAAATAGTAGACGGTAAATACATGATGAGTGAGGTGACTTTGGAGCCCGTCCTTATTATTAAAGACATCCAACAAAAAGAAAAAGCAGAACGTGTTTTGCAAAAATCAGAATCAAATTGTCTTATTTCAAATTCAATAAAGTCTAAAATAAACTTTAAGCCTACTGTTTTAATTTCAGAAAATTAATTGTGAATAGCGGTTCCGACATAGTTATTGGTTATAGAAAAGCTTTAAACAATTGGTTAAGGCAGTTCAGAACTTTTATTGACCTCGAACATAAACTTTACAAAGTTGAGGAAAGCTTACTTAATATTTTTAGATGGGGAAAATTTGCACCCCTTCCTCAATTAAATTACGTTTTAGTCTTCAGAAGTTTTTATGCAAAATGCGAAGCTTGTTCGCTTGATGAAAATGCTGATTCTTATTATCAAATTAGTTTGGTACATAATAAGAATCGAAAAATCATTGCTCACGAAACAAAAAATAAAGCCGAAGCCTTTACTATAGCGGAACAATTAGCTAAAGGTTTAGATTTAAGTATAAAAGACGCCGCCTCGGTGCCCGGACAAAGTTCCTGGAAAAAGATTTAGTTCCTTTCGTAAATTATTTTAATTTTATGGGATGTTACAGCCTATAAAATATTCCGCGTTTATTTTAAGCGTTTTTCTTTTCTCTTGTTCAGAACACCATACCGAAATTCCTGTCGCCGAAAAAGACTTTTGCAGCTCAATACATCGCAGCGATTCTTTAACCTTATCAAAAGAATTAGAACCGATTGCTGATTTGATGAAAGATAAAACAGGTGTTTATGTTTTAGAAGATGGTGGTGGCTCGATGGTAGCCCGCGCTTGGTTAAGCGAGTACGCCGAAAAATCAATCGATATTCAATATTTCATTTTCTCTACCGATAACGTTGGTTTAATAGCTTGCGATTATTTAATTCGTGCTGCCGACCGCGGCATAAAAGTTAGAATTTTAGTAGATGATATTATGGTGGATGCGGGAGTTCATGAAATTTTGGCAATGGACTCACATGAGAATATTGAAATTAAAATTTACAATCCCGGTTGTAATTTAGGGAAGAGTATTTTCGGAAAGCTACAGAAGCTGGCCGGTGATTTTAAAGGTTTCAATCAACGCATGCACAATAAAACCTTTACCGTAGATGGAAAAGTGGTTATTACAGGCGGAAGAAATATAGCAGATGAATATTTTGATTACGACCATGAATTTAATTTCCGTGATAGAGATGTATTATTGTTAGGAAAGGAAGTTCCTTCAATTCAAAAATCATTCGAATTATTTTGGAACGATAATTTAAGTGTACCGGTTGTGAATTTAGTTCAAGAAAAAGATGCTAAGTTCGATTCGCCTGATCGTTTTGACAGATTACATCAATACGCCTGTAATCCTGAAAATTTCTGGCCGCAAGTTCGTGAACGCATTAAAAAATTACCTGCAGCTTTTAAACATATTCAAGAATCTGGCGATTTAATTTGGGTAGATAGTATTTGTTTTATTCCGGATATTCCAGGTAAAAACGTCGGCAATAAAACAACAGGCGGAATCACAACGGACTCTTTAATTAGTTTAGTAAAGCAAGCTAAGGTTTCAATCGACATTCAATCACCTTATTTAATTGTAACTGATTTAGGATTAAATTTATTCAGAGAAACAGTGAAACGCGGCGTTAAAGTGAGAATCATGACCAACAGTCTATTGTCAAACGATAATCTTGGTGCATTTGCAGGTTATCAAGGTTGTAGAAAGCAATTATTGGAAGCGGGTGTTAGAATTTTTGAATTTAAACCTGATGCAGCTTGTCGTTATAAAATTATGACCGGTGATTTGCAACAAAAAATGAATTACACACCTGTTTTTGGTTTGCATGCTAAGTCGATGGTAATTGATGGATATATAACTGTTATAGGCACGTTTAATTTAGATCCAAGGAGCGCTAACTTAAATACAGAGTGTATTACGGTTATTCGTTCTCAAAAGATAACGCAAGGCGTTCTGAAAGGAATGGAAGAAGAGTTTAAGCCCGAGAATTCATGGGAGACAACTTTAACCTTTAATCCTGACGAAAAAGCTGATAAAAAAGTAAAAGCCAAAACCTGGATGCATAAAGCACTTCCTAAGGAGATTTTATAAATTATTTTTTCTAACATTAAAATACAATTTCCCTTCCAACAGCGAAATTGCGAAAGGCCGGACTCCATCTCAATTAATTGAACGGCATTGCGACAAGGGCGCCATGCTAAATCGATCTGGAGGTAAGCTTTCAAATTAGTTTTCTTCGTTATTTAAATCATTTGTATCGGTTATTTTTTTCCTTTGCACAACAGCGGTATCGCGTATATTTTTCTGTACTGCAATAGCGGCGAATAAACTTAATAAGAATGAAATACCGTAAAATCCTTTTTCACTTAAATCCATTTCAGCATGCCACAATCCAATTATTAATAAGAGAATAGAGAGTAGGGTAGAGAACCAACTGATACCAAGATAAATTCCGGTTACAGGAATTCCTTCTAATTGGTCGCGAACCGCTTTTTGAAGTGAGACTGCTGAGAATAATCCATACATTAAAACAGTAAAGTAGTAGCCTTTTTCGTTTAGGAAGATATAGGCGTTCCATAATCCAACGCAGTAAGAAATTCCTCCTGCTAATAAAGCTACCCATGAGGCTGCTATAAAAGCATTTGATGGTTTTTGATTCATGATTTAGGTTTTAAATTATGAATCAAAAGTAGGTAGGAGGAAAACGATGGCTTTTGACAAATGTCAAAAAGAGATAATCTTAACGAATTTTTACTTTTCGGCCCTAACGCGACTTAATGTTTCCTGAGTGATTCCCAAGTAAGTAGCTATTTGTCCTAGTGAAGCGCGTTGAATTAAAGAAGGATTCTTTGTAATTAGGTTTTGATAACGTTCTTTAGCGGATTTAAATTGATTATTTAAAAAACGTTCTTCCAAATCAATATAATAAGTTTCAGTAATAATTCTTCCAATACGTTCTGTTTCCGGAAATGTTTTGTAGAGATTTTCTAAATCGATATGCGCAATTTGTAAGAGTTCACAATCTTCTAAAGTTTCAATGCTCTCAGGAGAAGGTTCATTGGTGATAAAGGAGTAAAATGAAGTTGCAAATTCTTTTTCTTTAGCAAACCAATGTGTTATTTCCTTTTGTTCGTCGTAATAAAAACCTCTTAGTAAACCTTTCTTAATGAAATATAAGTTTCTGCAACGTTCTCCGTTTTTAATAAGGATGGTATTTTTATGAATAGAAATTTCTTTTGAAATGGAAATAATTTCTTTCTCCAACTCTTTCGAGATAGAAATTAAAGATGATATGTAAGAAAGTAATGGCATTTATTATTGAATCAACTTCATTAAAATATCTTTCTACCAGTTTTTACTATTGCGTTTTTTAATAGTTTCACTAATTAATTTTTTGAATTGTGTTTGTGCATAAAAATACTTTATGGTTTCGTTGGCCGGACCTGCTAATCTGCCATTACTGCTTAAACAAGCTTCAATACAATTATTTACCATGGTTTCATCTATGTAGTTTAATTTACGTAAAGCATTCATAGCGTTTCCGCGTGTAATAAATTCGTAAGAGTTAGAAGTGAAGGCAACCAATTGATTTATGTGTTTTTTATCGTTGTTAGAAGCAGCGGCTGCAATTTCTAACCATTTACAAATCACGTTGCGTCCGTTTGTCCCTTCAATACCTTTTGTAATGTCTAGATATTTTTGGGTATTCTCTGGAAAATTGTTGCATAATTTTTCTAAGGCAGTAACAATAGTTTGGTATGAAGAATCTAAAAGTAATTTCTCGTAATCCGATAAAAGATTAGGTTCGATACTTTTAGTACTCATTAAAATAGCCTTCCTTACCTGAACGTCAGCATCAGTAAGTGCTTTTTTAACCAGTTGAATACTTTCTTCTGATTTATCTTCTAATAGTTGTGCAGCGGCTTCAGATTTAATGGCATGAAATGTATTCTTATTGTAAACTTCAGTTAAAACAATTTTTTTCTGAGGAGGAGATATTTTTCTCATCGCTAACACGGCATCATATCTGTCAATCATTTTCGGAGCGCGTAAAGCTTGTGCTGTTAGCATCTCAAACGATTTGTTGAAGGTTACGGTTTTCATCACTTCACTGTTCGGATCAAATAAAACAAAATCTATCTTTTTATTACTTTGATTTGAAATTTTTACAACATGAGATTCTTTTTCAATCCATTCTGTTTTGCTGTCTTTTGTCCCATCAGTATAATATACTTCAAAAGCAATTGGCATTTTAAACAAACCACTGATATCGCTTACAGCTTGGGTTTGCGTAACCATGAATTGGGAAATATGTTTTCCGTCAGTTTGTGTAAAATCATCGAAGGCGACGTTATAAATAGGTTCTCCGCCTCTATAAACCCATTCATCCCAAAACCATTCTAAGCCATAACCTAATTCATCCTGAAACGCATTTAATAAATCATCCGAATCTACATTATCATATTTATGCGCTAATAAATAGCGTTTAACTGATTTGTTGTAACCTTCTCTTCCTACTATATATTTCAACATTTCTAAAACCTGAGAACCTTTTTGATAAATTAAAGTAGATGATGTTTCAGAATGCGAAATTGATTTTTTATCCTGAACATTTATTGCTGCAATACCGGCTTGACGACGTTGCCAGTCAAAATGATCCTGACCAAAACATTCTCTCTCTGCTAAAACATTGTAATGTGTAGCAAAACTTTCCTGTAACCAATGCGAATTACCACTACGTGCGCTGACAAAATCACCAAACCATTGGTGTGCTAATTCGTGTGCATTAACTGCAACATAATTTCGGTCGTTATAACCACGACTGTCAGCACAAAAGAAATCTCCGAATAAAGTAGCTGTTGTGTTTTCCATCGCGCCAAACATAAAATCCTGTACGGGGATTTGCGAATATGTTTCCCATTGGTATGGCACGCCAATTTCACTTTCTAAAAAGTCAAATATTTTCTCATTGTATTTATACGTCCATTCAACTCTGTTCTTCCATTCCGGATAATACCAAGAATACATTGGAACGCCTGATTTGGATTTACTTTCTTTTATTTCATATTTTCCAATGCCTAACATTACTAAGTATGATTGGTGAGGATGATTCATTTTGTAATGCCATAATTTATTCCCGTCTTTAGTTTCTTTCTCAATTACTTTCACGCCATTCGATAGGACTTTATAATCTTTATTAAATTTCACATACACTTCAGTCAACAATTTGTCATTAGGCGTATCATAACAAGGAAACCAATGACGGTTATCAATCCCTTGTCCTTGCGACCAAATTTGTTTACGACTTAAATTATTTGGATCATTCCAGCCAATAAAGTAAAGTCCTTTGCGGGGAGTGGCTTCATAGATAATTGCTAAACTGTCTTTCTCGCCCCACTTTAAAGTTTTATCCGGGAAAAATGAAATACCATTTACATCTGTTTTATATTTTATGTCTTTACCATTTAATTTTGCTTCCTTAATATTAATACCTGGTCCATCAAGAAAAAATGAATCAACTGTTGCACGAATGGGTGTGAAGAAATGAGTTATTTTTCCTTTTACTAATCCTTTTTCTGGTTCAAATTCAACGCTAAGCCGCATACGTTCAAAATCAAGATTATGCTCACGCATAGCAGCACCTGCATCGTATTGATAGCAGATTTTTTTCTGGGCAAATGTTGAGTTTATTATTAATGTGAGAATTAAAACTATTCCAATTTTTTTCATGATATGACTCTTAAAATGTATATCAAATCTAGTATAATTTCTCAATATCATGGTAGTCTTAGCCCAAAATAGGGATAAGAAATAAAGGGAACCTTTTGTTATATTTGTAATATGCCCCTAATGCAGGATAAATTAAAGAACTGGTATGTAGTATTTATACTATTGGTTATTTCTTTAATTAGCCAAGCTCAGCAATTAAATATCGATTCGCTTCAGCAGCTTTTAAAACAGGATATCCACGATACAACTAAAGCTAAGGCCTTGGGAAATCTTGGGCACGCCTACATGCGTAAAGGAGATTTGAAAAATGCAGAAGTTTACGCTAATCGTGGATTAGAATTATCAACCAAGATAGATTTTAAATCTGGAATAGGCGCTGCTTATAATACACTTGGTAATATTTATGGTGAAAAAGGAAGATAGTCTGTCGTTTATATATCAAATGAAAAGCCTCAACATACACCGGGAAATGGGGAATAGACATGATATGATTTCTTCTTTAAATAATATTGGAGCTCTTTTTAGAAAGAAGAAGGATTTTGCTAAAGCACTCGAATACCATCGTCAGTCGCAAGAAATTTTAAATACGTTTAATGAACTAAAAGGAAAAATTGAAAATCACAGTAATTTCGGATTAGTATACCTTGATATGGGAAAATGCAAGGATGCTATCTTAGAGTTCGATTCAGCACTTAAATTCTCAAAAGAATTAGGCGATAAAAAATGGAGGCCGAACAATTAAGTTTATTGGGCAAATCATATTTTGAGAATAAAGACGTTGACAAAGCATTAGGATATTATATTGCATCGTATGAAATGGCAAATTCTATTGGGAGTTTAATTGAGCAAAGAAATTCAGTTGAAGGTATGTATCAGGTGTATAAATCTAAGAATGATGTATCGAAAGCACTTTTTTATCACGAAAGATTGACGCGTTTAAACGACAGTATCTTTAATTCTACTAAAAGCACTGCCTTCAATAATCTAAAAACACAATTTGCATTGGATAGGCAAGAGCATGAGTTAAAAGTAAAGTCGGATGAGGAGTTAAAGAAGAAAGAAGTGGAGAGAAAGCAGCAGCGTTTAATTAACTATGTTGTGATTGCTATTTTATTATTAGTGCTTGTATTCTCCTATTTTCTTTATCAACGATTTAAAATCACAAATTCACAAAAGAAAATAATTGAACATCAGAAGCACATAGTGGAGAAAAAAAATCAGGAAGTAACAGATTCTATTCATTTCGCGCAACGTATTCAAAAAGAACATTTACCAAGTGATAAGTATATTTCGAAAAAAATGAATGAGTTAAAAAACAAATTGAATACATAGTTTAAAATGAACCTTTTTATCATAGGCGATGTTCACGGCTGCTTTTACACGTTTAAAGCTATGCTTGAATTTTGGGATCCTTCAAAGGAAATTTTAATTCAGTTAGGGGATTTAATCGACCGTGGTAATTATACGCCTGAGGTTGTGAAGTTATGTCGTGAAATAGAAAAGGAAAATCCCAATTCTGTTTTCTTAAAAGGAAATCATGAATGGTCAGCCTTACAATATTATCATAAAAGTAAAGACGATAAGTGGTATGATAAATTTGGAAAACAAGTGTTGTGGCAGTACGTTATAGCTGAACGCAAGTTTGAAGAAGATGCCGAATGGATGAAAGCCATGAAAACGTTTTGGGAAAATGAACATATTATGGTGAGTCACGGCGGTATTAGTGTTTCGCCTTTTTGTATGGATGAAAATCATTACAGCGGCTTGCTTTGGCACCGTTTAGAGATAAAAAACATCAATAAAGTACAGGTGTTTGGACATACTCCTGTAAAAGGAAATAAACCGGTATTTGATGCTAAAACCAATTCTTATAACATTGATACGGGGGCTTACTTAGGAAAATCCCTTACAGGTATTAAATTGGATGAAAAGGTGTACTTTTGGAGACACATACAATAAACACAATAGAAAAGACATTAAAACTTCATTATGAAAAAATACTTTACAAAAAAGAATATCTTCATTACACTAGCAATAATTTTTGTTGTTATTCAATTTATCCGTCCCGCAAAAAACCTTGGCGAGGCTTTTGGCGATAATGATATTACTAAAGCTGTAAACGTACCAGAAGAAATGAAAAATGTTTTGGTGGCATCGTGTTACGATTGTCATTCTAATCATACCAATCACATGTGGTACGAAAATATTCAGCCCATCGGTTGGTGGATTGCGAATCATATTAATGAAGGCAAACGCGAATTAAATTTTTCTGAATTCAATTCTTATAAAGACAAACGTAAAGCTCACAAGTTCGAAGAAATTGGCGAAATGGTTGGTGAAGGTGAAATGCCAATGGAATCTTACACCTGGATACACGGTAATGCCAAATTAAACGATGAGCAAGCACGTTTGCTTATCAACTGGGCTGCTTTATGTCAGCAACAGTATAAGCAAGGAGAGAACGAAGGAGAGTCACACTAATTTAAAGTGGATTACCATACTCACCTCTTCATTTTTTTGAGGGAACTCCAACTTATTTAATTTCTCATTAACAAACTGTTTTACTTTTTCGTCTTCTGCATTAATAATAACGTTTTCGGCTTTTCCGCTTTCATTTACCTTAAAAGACAAACGTACCGATTTTTCGTTTTTGTCGCTTAGCAATTCAGCCGGACAATTGATTTTGTTTTTTACTGTTTCCACTAGAGTAGTGTTGTTTGAATTTGGTTTAGCATTTAAACTTAGAGTTAATAATGCAAGTGCGGGAATGATTTTTAATGTTGTCATGATTTCTTGTTTTTTGTAATTAGACGTAAAGTTTCAAAGAAAAGTTACAATACAAGGTGAAAGAAGTGTTAATAGGCGTTAAACACAAGTTAAAATCACGAAGTGCGGGGGAGAGAGAAAATTAGAGGTCACCCAATTCGGGTGATGAGTTTTCTTGTGAAGAAGACTTTAATTTTAGTGTTTTGAAATGTTTGCTCGACTTGATCCAGCCTTTTATTAATTCGTCTGAGTCAGGATAGTAATTGCTTTGTTTTATTACATCACGGTAATCGCTAACGGTTGAGATTTGATGACTTGAATCAATATAACCGTAGCCTTTGTATTTACTGTCTTCAATAAGTATCAATGAGCGTTCTTCATTCGTACGACCTCTGTCAAGAATTAGAAAGTTAGGGTCTGAATAAGTAACGTTTTTAATAATTTCTTTTGCGCGTTTATTGTAGATTTCAATTTCCTCTTCGCCGTTACAAATGCCGTTGCATTTTTTAATTTGGTGATTGAAACAAATCGATTCTTCACCGGTTAAACCGCAATAGCGTAAACATAATTGGTGTTCATCAATCCAACGCTCTAGTTTTTCTCTAGCTGAAGAATATGTTGTGGAGACATATAAAGAACTTTCTGCTTCTTCATACTCCACAATCTTAAAATTGATTATTCCTTCCTTATCGGTAAACCAATCGATGCTATGCGTAAATGTATCCGCCTTGCGCATGCGGTTGTATTTTGGTTTGTGTTTTTTTATTTCTTCGGCCTCGAGAAGCAGGGCCACTAATTCACTTCCTGTTGTCACAAAATCAACATTCATTAAATCATTCAGTAGTTTTTTGCTTTTCCCTTCTTTACTATTGAAGTGGGCGAGGGCACGACCGTACATGTTGGTACTTTTTCCTATGTAAATTATTTCTTTGTCTTTATTGAGGAAATAATACACGCCACATTCTTCCGGTAATTTTTTTAAGATGTATTCTTTTATTTTATCAATACGGCGCACCATGATATCTTCAACACCCATGTTTTTGTATTGAGGATGATCAGCTTTTAATCGCAATAGCAAATCAAATAATTGTGCCGTCGCAACCGCATCTCCTTCTGCTCTGTGACGGCCTTCAATTTCAATTCCTAAAGAAGCACATAAATGTCCGAGACTATATGAAATTCTTCCAGGTATTAATTTCCGACTTAATCTTACTGTGCATAAAGTATCTTTTCTGTAATTAAATCCAAGAGATTTGAATTCTTCTTTTATAAAACCATAATCGAAACCCACATTGTGTGCTACAAAAATGCAACCCTCAGTCATTTCTATGATTTTCTTAGCCACCTCATGAAATTTTGGAGCATCTGCTACCATTTCGTTGGTGATTCCTGTTAAACTGCTAAAGTATTGGGTAATGTGACACTCCGGATTAATGAGTGTTGTGAATTTATCTATAACCTGTAAGCCATCGTGCTTAATAATACAAATTTCAGTTATACGTCCGTGACCGTAAACAAATTTCCCGCTGCAGGTTTCAATATCAATAATTGCAAACACCGAGTAAATTTAATGAATAGTTGAGCTACTGATTGCTACGAATTGTAGTATTAGAAATCTTTATAGTGCAAAACTTGTTTAGTTTCCTTAAAACAAGCCTCAATCATCGCTTTTGAGCTGACAGTTATTATATTTATCGTATCGATGTAAATTGGCTAAACGTCAACAAAAAGGCTGTTATTCAGAAAGGTGAAGCTTTAAATGGTTATGATAATTATTATTTAGCAAACTGTCCAAATGGTATTACAAACGTAAAGTCCTATAACAGTATTAAGTATAAAAATCTGTACGATGGTATCGACCTATATTACTATAGTAAAGAAGACAACTTGAAATACGACTATATTGTAAAGCCCGGCGCAGATTATAGAAAAATACAATTTGAAATAAAAGGAGCGAAAGTAAAAGTAAATAAACAGGGGTGCTTAATTTTTAAAACAGACTTTGGAAACATTGAAGAAGGAGCTCCAATTGTGTTTCAAAATGGCAGGCAACTTCGTGCTTCGTGGAGGTTAAAGATAATGTTGTAGGATTCAAAGTTGAAAATTATGATAAAGATTTTGAATTAGTAATTGATCCAAGTGACCCGTGCGTGGGGTACGTTTTACGGTGGGAATAATATGAATGACAGGAGTTATGCTTGTACGATTGATTCTTTAGAGTAATGTTTTATAATGGGTATTACTCAGAATACACTGATAAATGTTATTGCAACTTCTGGTTCATCAAAAGTGTTTTAGGAGGGGTTGAAGATGCTTTTCTTGCTAAGTTCGATTCGATTGGCGTTCGACAATGGGGGACTTATTATGGAGGTAATAAGCTTGATATAGCTTTTGGTTCTTGTACTGATAAGATTGGCAACATTTATATTAGTGGTAGAACAGAGTCCTCTGTGACTGCAGTTGCGTCACCCGGTTCACATCAATCAGCATATGGAGGAGGAACAATCGATGCTTTTTTAGTAAAATTCAATACTAATGGCGTCAGGATATGGGGAACCTACTATGGAGGCACAACAACAGATTACGGATATGGCTGTACAACTGATGCTAACGGAAACGTATATTTGTGTGGACAGAGTGATTCTCAAACTTCAATCTCAAC
>JADJMM010000022.1 GCA_016709575.1 Sphingobacteriaceae bacterium | reverse complement strand
TATTATTTAAAGAGTTTAAAATTAAGTGAAGAAATAGGAGACAAACAATCCGTTAGTGCACATCAAATAATATTGCTATTATGCATTTTCGAAAAAAGGATTATTTAAAGCACGTGAATATTATTTAAGAGGTTTAAAATTATGTGAAGAGATAGAGATAAGCAATTGATTGGTTGCAATTTTTCCGGCTTAGCAGATACTTACCAGATACAAGCCGATTACCCCAAGGCATTGGAGTTTTATTTAAAGGGTTTAAAATTATCTGAAGAAGTAGGTGATAAGGAAGTTCTTGGCAATACTCTTTGTAATATCGCGTCAGTTTATATAATCACGGGCAAATACCCGGCAGCTGAACTCCATTTAAAAAAGGCGTTGCTTTTTTCAAAAGAAATCGGATCCATGATCTGAAAACCTCACCCACGCTTTATATACTTTATATGAAAAACAAAGCGTTCAGACCTTGCTCTTGATCATTATAAAAAATATATTGATTTAAGAGACACTATCTTTTCTCAGGAAAATTCTAAAAAACTAATGCGTTCAGAAATAAATCATGAATATGAGAAACAAGAGGCAGTGGCAAAAGAAAAACACAAAGCTGAATTAGATAAACAACAGGCTGTTGCAGATGAAAAAAACAGAAAACAAAAAGTAATTACCTATTCAACAGGTATAGGTTTGGCAATGGTTATTATATTTGCAGGCTTTATGTACAACCGCTTTAAAATAACACAAAACAAAAAGAATTATTGAAGACCAGAAAAGTGTTGTGGAAAACAAAAACACATAGTGGAGGAGAAACAAAAAGAAATTTTAGACTCAATTAATTACGCTAAACGTATTCAAATGGCTTTGCTTCCTAGTGAAAAGTATATCGATCGAAAACTGAAGGAGAATATTAAAGCATGATTTTGAAATTTTTAAAATATTTTCTTTTGTCGGTCTTGTTAATGGGATTTACTGATGTTATCGCTCAAAGTATTGACTCTTTAAAACTTGCGCTTAAAAATGCCAAACATGATACAGTCCGCTGTGCCATTTTAAATCTAATGATCGAAGAGGAGAATAATGACCTTATCTGGCCGAAATATAATAATCAGCTTAGATCCATTGCTGAGAAGAACCTGCAGTCTTCGCTATCAAGTTCGTTAAAAAAGAACTATTCTGAATATCTCACGAATGCACTCAACAATATGGGATATATCTTTAGCACACAGGGCCGAATAAAGGAAGCGCTTGACTATTATAGCCGGAGTCTTAAAATGTCGGAAGAACTCGACGACAAGAGAGGGGTAGCGGTTTCGCTCAACAATATTGCATCCATTTATAAATCACAAGGCCGAATAAAGGAGGCACTGGATTACTTTAATAAGAGTCTTAAGATCCGTGAAGAGGTTAAAGACAAAAGCGGGATAGCTAATTCCCTTAATAATATTGCCGCTCTTTTTAAAGATCAAGGTAGAGTAAAAGAAGCGCTTGACATGTACGACCACAGTATGAAACTATTTGAAGAGCTTGGTGACAAAGAAGGGATTGGTTTTTCTCTACATAATATAGGAGCAATTTACAGTATGCAGGATCAAGATAAAGAAGCGCTTGATTATTATGCACGTAGTTTGAAAATACAGGAAGAGGTAGGTAATAAATGGGAATTGCAGAAACGTTCAACAATATCGGTGCTATTAACAAAAAAAAAAAAAAAAAAAAACAGGGTCGTTTTACTGTGGCATTAGACTATTATGGCCGAAGTTTGAAGCTGCGTGAGGAACTGGGTGACAAAAGCGGCATAGCGTATTCGCAACGGAACATTGGGGCAGTATACAAAAGACAGGGAAAGATAAAAGAGGCCTTAGATTATTATTTACAAAGTCTGAAAATATCTGAAGAGATCAGCGACAAAGAAGGAATCGCTTATTCATACATTAGTATTGGGAGCATTTATAAGAATCAGGGAAAATTCAAGCAAGCTCTTCAGTATGCAGACAAAGGTCTTGTATTGGCAAAAGAATTGGGCTTTCCGGAAGTTATAGACCCAATAGCTAAATTAAGCAGTGAGCTTTACGAACAGGGGGGCAAAGGAATGCAGGCATTGGAGATGTATAAACTTTATATACTAATGCATGATAGTATTAAAAATAAAGAGAATCAAAAGGCTGCGTTTAAAAAAGAAGCACAATTCAAATACGAAAAGCAAAGAGCTGAAGATAGTGTGTCTACAGCAAAAGACATGCTGGTAAAGAATGCCGAGATTGAAAAACAAAAAACGGAAATAAAAGCTAAAAAGATTCAACAATATTATTTATTCGGGGGATTAGGACTTGTGATAGTATTTGCGGCTTTTATGTATAAACGTTATAAAATAACTCAAAAGCAAAAAGGTATTATTGAAGAACAGAAAACAGTCGTAGAAACGCAGAAACATATGGTGGAAGAGAAGCAGAAAGAAATACTCGACTCAATTAATTACGCTAAACGCATACAAACGGCTTTGCTTCCAAGTGAAAAATACATTCATCGAAAGCTGAGTGGAGGTAAAAATTAATAAATAAGAATTAGTAAAGCATCAATATCTCCTTCCGCAAATCCTTTCCCATAAATCATTAAAACTCTCTTTGAAATTCATGTTTTTCTCATTGGGTTCTTCCATGCTCATCATTTCCTTTCCGTCTTTTTGATATAGTTTGTAATGAAAGACAAATGTTTTTTGCAATTCGCTTTCCTGCATGTTTGTTCTCCCAAATTTTACAGCATAAATATTAAGGGTGTCTCCATCAGTCTGTGCAATTGTGTAAGGATCGCCAAACCATTTTAGTATGGCTACGTCTTTTTTACTTTTGCATTGCTGCATTAAATGCAGATTACGGGGATAGCTATACCATTTGATAGGATTGTTACTATGTAGCAAACTAAACTCTCCAATAAAAAGGGTACTATCATTACTGCCTACCGAATACCATAAAATATTATTAAGCATAGTCGGATTTGTTATGTGATCGGTTACGGGAATATTATTTTTCACAATCGATTCCTGAACAATACTTTCTGCTCGTGCTTTGTTTACAAAAGTAAGTCCCAAATAAACAAAGCAATAAATTAAAGAAGCTTTCGCAAACTTGTTTCTCCGCACTTCATTTTTTCTTTGAAAAACTGCAATCAATACCATTATTAACATTGGTATTGTAAATAAGAGATCAACGATTGCAAGTGTATTCAGCGCGTAATTTTCATTGGTAAAGGGCAGTAACAATTGTGTTCCAAAGTTTGTACACCAATCTAAAAGTGAATGTCCCCATAAACAAGCTAACATAAATATTAACATTCGCTTAAATGAAATTTTTTGCTTAAAAAGTTTAACTAACAGCCAAGCTATAGGTATGGCATAAAGCGCTTCAATAATTAATGAATGTGTATGCGCTCTATGGTCGCACATATAGGCACGCGGATCGCTCAATCCTGTATAAAACAAATCGAAATCAGGGGCGCTTTTAGCAATGGCGCCTAATAGCATTCCCCAACGTCCTATTTTTTTTCCAAGAAGCGTTTCGCCAATTGCAGCGCCTATAACAATATGTGATAGCGAATCCATTTAGTTACTTAATGTATTTATGTTATAAAGCTCAAATATCAGAAAAACTCCCGAGGAATAATGTTTGATTATAGAAAAGCTTTTAAAAAAGACAGCTTTTACACCCCTAAACTTATAAAAGTAGATTATTTAAGGCGCTACCTCCTTTATCATTCAGTTTAATAATCAAATTAAAAAACTTTACGATTTAGGATCAATTCACATAGAATTCAATTTTACCAGCAATGAATAAATTGTGTTTTGAGTTCAGTACCCATTAATGGTTATTGTAGGCGGAATAGATATGCTTTTACTTTGCTAAAAATTAATTTACTATGAAAAAAACAATACTAATCTTAAGCTGTTTAACACTAGCATCAACTATTAAAGCGCAATTAATTCCTAAACATCAAATGCATGTTACGAATAGTACTCAAAGTAACCTGTATTTGTCGTCTACAATAGATAATTCAGGTAATGTTTATGCGGTAGGTTATGCCGATGCAAATTCTGACATACATCCCGGAACCGGAGTATTAAATTCAGGAAGTACAAGTTCTTATTATATAACAAAGTACGATCCGTCAACACAAAATTTATTATGGTCAGTAACTTATACCACAACTAACTTTTCAACCAACAGCATAAAGGGGATAGCTATTAACTCTTTAAATGAGGTGTTTTGTATTGCGTAGGTAACCAGCTCCTTTGATTTAGATCCAACAGCAGGCAGTGCATTTGTCACAAATGGTACAATTTCGCAAGCAGTTATTATTAAGTATTCTTCAACAGGTACTTATTTAGGATACAAGCAACTAAATGCTAGTAGCGGTTATAGTCGACCAAACTCCATTTATATTGACTCTAGTGATAAAATTTATATAGCAGGAGCAACTTCAAGTACTGTTAATTTCGATTTTGGAGTTACTAATTATACTTTAAGTACTACTGCCGGGTCAGATTTTTTTATGGCTAGTTACAATTCTAATTTATCGTTTAATTGGGCTAATTTGTTCGGAACTTTAGGCAACGAGTCTGAATCATATATTAATCAAATTCAAACTGATGCTTTAGGTAATACTTATGCAACTTGTAAATCTGCCGGAAACGGTACAATTGCCGGAACTGCACTAACGAATTTGAATGAATTTGTAGTAAAAAGAAATTCAACCGGTGCTATTAGTGATTGCTGAAATTTGACATAACCGCCCCTTATGGAAACACCAACTTACGATTAAACGTTTTTAATAATGGTAAATTCTATATTTCGGGGGGGTATTATGGTACTGTAGATTTTGATCCAACTGCTGGAGTTCTTTCAAGTACAAGTTACACTTTGGGTTCGGCTGCCGATCAATTTGTAGGTTTTTATAATAACAATGGTTCACCGGTTTGGCTATACACTTTCAGTAATTATATAAACGAAAGTTTTATGCTACCGCTAGTGATTCGCAAAAGAATATTTTCCTATGGGGAAATTACGATAGCGCTACGGATTATAATTTGGGCACAGCTACGGCCAGTTTTCCTAACGTAAATCCTAATCCTCAATACATGGTTGTTTCATATGATTCGCTTGGTAATTACAGAGGTGGTAGAACTTTTATGACAGGTATTGATCCAAATTATTATTCTAGTATGAAATTATTTCCTTCTGCTAACGGCATAATGTTTATGGGTAATTCCGGAGGTTTTGGTTCAACTGTTGATTATGCACCTGGTCCACCGGTAATGAATATAGCTGTTACTGGTGCAGCCAATGGAATAATTACAACTTATGATTTTTGTGTATCTGCATACCAATCAACTGTGTCGCCTAATATTTGCGCTGGTTCATCCTATACTCTTCCAGCTGGTGGGGTTGTTAATTCGGCAGGAACCTACACAAGCTCATTTTTCTCTTATTGGGGTTGTGATAGTTTAATATATACTAATCTAACGGTTAATCCCTTACCTAGTATTAATGCTACTACAAGTAGTTCATTGTTATGTGTTGGACAAACTGCAACTTTAATGGTTAGTGGTGCAACAACTTATACTTGGAATACATCAGCAATTTCAAATTCAATTTCAATAACACCTTCAGTAAACACATCGTATACAGTAACCGGTACTGATGCAAACGGCTGCAAAAACTCTGCCACTATAACTCAAAGCGTAAGTGCATGTACAGGTATATTAGCCCAAACCAATGGTGAATCGCGTAGTACAAACATTTTTCCAAATCCTACGGATGGTATTCTAACAATCGAATTTGCAGATGTTTCAGAGCAGATTGATATACAAGTTATAAATGCTTTGGGAGAAGTGGTTTTTCAATCCATACTCACGAATAACGGTACGACATTAAATACTGAGAACTTATCCAGTGGCATTTATTTTTTAAGATTAATAAGTGGAAACAAGCAGGAGCAAATTAAATTTATTAAGCAGTGATTTTAAGTTAGATCCATAAAAAACACCTACGTGAAAGTAATGCCGACTAAACTTGAAAAAACAGGAATGGACAAAATTACAAGTAGTAATATAATTAAACTTTATAATCCTTCGGATATAAACGAATTTATAGCTTTTTATTTGGAGAAAAGTTTGTTGTTAAACCATTGTAATATTGATATTGAATTGCAATTAAATAATGGGTTAATTAATAGAGAAAAATGGACCATTCATTTTAGTGAAATTATAAAAATGGCAAACTGGTATAAGAATATGTTAGGTTATTCTGGCGAATATCCTGATTTAATTATTGAGGACTTAAATTTAGAGCTTAGCAATTATTTTTTCGAAAAAGGGGACGGCGTATATTCTTTAACTTACACTTCAGAATTAGGTAAGGTATTTAAATTTCAGTTTTGGGAGCAAGTAGGGAACTCAAATATGTTTATTTATAAACAGTTTATGGAATGTTTGGAGAGATGTAAATAATAGCTTTTTGCTATATTTAAGGCATGGCAAAGAAAGGGTACAAAACATTTTTTAATGAGGCTAAGCAGGCTATAAAGAAGAATGGCTTGGTTAATAAGGACGAATTTGTAAGTGAAATCGAGAAATATGTTCCATTGTCGCAACAAACAGATGCAATTTTATTTGTAATTGATTATAGGATTGGAGAATTTATATACGTAAGCCCTAACGCTATTCATGTAGAAGGTTATACAGCGGAAGAGGTAATGACGGCCGGACCTGTTGGTTTTATTGGAAATTTTCACCCGATTGATTCGGAAGTGTTAATGAACTCTGTTTTTCCGGATGCGATGGAATTTGTTTATCAAATGCCTGAAGTAGAGTTTCCGAGTACACGCATTAGTATTAATTACAGATTAAAACAGAAAACAGGGGAGTATTTTACCATGTTGCAACAATTTTGGTATTTAGCAGATGATGGGAATAGAAATCCTTTAGCTATTATAGGAACAGTCACAAACATCACCGATTTGTATAAGGAGCATCAGATGTTTTGTAAAATTCACGTGTTGGATGACAAAAAACACTGGAAGAAAGTTTTTGAAAAGAGATATGCCGTAAACGAATCACAAGTAGAAATGGGCATAACGGATAAGGAACTGGAAATAATAAAGCATGTTAGTAACGGATTAACTTCAAAAGAAATTGCTTACAATTCCAACCGAAGTGTTGAAACAATAAACAAACAACGCAAAACTATTTTGGAAAAAACCGGATGTCAAAGTTTGTCAGAAGTAGTAACACTTGCATTAAAAAATAAATGGATTTAAAAAGATGGAAATAGTTACTGATGTTGCCCGCATAAATAAGTCGAGCAAAGAAGTGTTTGCTTTTTTAAGCAATTTTAAAAATTATACAAAAGTAATGCCATCCGAAATCAGCGATTGGAATGCAACTGAAACTAACTGCACTTTTAAAAAAGATAAGTTTGTAAATATTGGTATGCAGTTTGGCAGTAAAACACCGAATTCTGAGATAAAAATTGTGGATTATGCAAAAAATGCCTTTCCTTATTCCTTAACGATTCATATTAAGGAAATTGAACCAACTGCAACTACTACTCAAATGATTTTTGAAGGAACGCCGAATGTTTTTTTGAAAATGGTTGTTCAAAAACCGTTAAGTTTGTTTTTTAATAATTTAAATCAAAGTTTAAAAAATATTTAGAGATTTTATTAAGCTTATAATTTCATTGTTTTTTTAACGTGTTTCAGAAACTCTTTATCAGAAACAGAATACTTCATCCCGAAAAATGCAATTGATTCTAGTACCGGCTTGAAATCTAAACCTTTTTGGTGAGCTCATATTTTTTCGTTTTGCTGTTCCGGTAAATGTGATGAGTTTGTCTTCAGTTAACTTAACCAATCTGTCGTTAAGAATATTTGTCGAAATACCCTCTTTTGAACTCAAAAATTCATTATAGGTGGATTTCCCAAGATAAAGCATATCACGGATAATAAGCAAAGACCATTTATCACCCACCAAATCCAAGGAACAGGAAATGGGGCATTCTGATCGTTTTTTGGTAGACGCTTCAACCGGCTTTTTCATATATGCAAAGATAAGCAATTAAAATATAATTAAACTTGCATTTTGCAAGTTTAATTATATATCTTTGCTCAATAAACTAAAAATACATTAAAATGGAAGCGCAAAAACAATTAGTAGTAAAATCGGTTTTGGATGCATGGAATTCAAGAATTGAAGCAGCAGACAAATTATTTAATGGTCTAACAGACGAGCAATTGCAACAAGAAATTGCTCCCGGCAGAAATAGAGGGATTTATTTATTGGGACATCTAACTGCAGTACATGATAAAATGTTACCATTGTTAGATTTTGAAGAGCAAGTTTATCCTCACTTAGATGAGCCCTTTTTACATAAAGCTGATAAAACGGTTAATACAATTCCTTCAACAAAGGAATTAAGAGAAAATTGGAAAAATATTAACGCCAAGCTAGCAACACACTTTAATAAATTAAATCCGACGAGTGGTTTCAAAAGCACTTCTGTTTCTGGGGAAGATTTTGCAAAAGAACCGCACAGAAATAGAATAAATGTGGTTGTTGGTCGCACCAATCATATGCAGTATCACATTGGTCAAGTTGCACTACTAAAAAAGTAGTATTCTATGGCAAATTCAGATTTTAGGACTACTTTTCTAGTAGATCAAAGTCCAAAAGAAGCATACAATGCTATTAATAATGTGGACGCTTGGTGGCAAGGAGAAATCAAAGGCAAGTCAAACAAGATAAATGATGAGTTTACTTATCGCATGGATGATATTCATTTTTCAATACAAAAAGTAATTGAACTTATTCCAAACAAGAAAGTAGCATGGCTTGTTACTGATAGTAAACTAGCTTTCACAAAAAACAAAAGTGAATGGACTGGAACAGAAATTGTTTTTGAAATTTCTGAAAAAAAAGAATAAAACCGAGGTCTGTTTCACTCACAAAGGGTTAGTTCCTAAATGTGAATGCTATGGTGATTGTTCAAACGCTTGGACACAACTTGTTCAAAAGTCTAGTCAGTTTGATAACGACTGGTAAGGGTAAGAAAGTTTTCTAGACAGCAACTTGGTTATATGAAGTGATTATCTGGTATGTTAATTATGATTTAATTCTTAATAGCCTGAGAATCATCTAAAAAGACTGGTAAATGCACTTATTTTGCTCTAAATTTCTACTATTAGTGAGCTCTGTATTTAAATGTACAATTCTATTTACGTTTTTTTGCGAATAAACATTAGTTTTATAAAAAAAAGCATGCACTCCGGTAAAAATTATTCGCTTAAAGAGGTTCTTATTTGGACTAGGCGGGACATTTTCTTTTTATTATTTGTTTCTGCAATACCAACTTGTTGTTTTGAGTTACTCGGTTGGAAATGGTTAGCTATTCCTTGGTTACCAATTGCCTTATTAGGTACAGCCGTTGCTTTTGTTGTAGGTTTCAAAAATAACGCATCATATGATCGTATGTGGGAAGCGCGTAGGATTTGGGGCGCTATTGTTAATTCGAGCAGAGGTTGGGGTATTATGGTTAAAGATTTTGTATCGAATAAACATTCTGAAAAAAAATATTCGGAAGAAGAACTCAAAGTAATTAAGCTAAAATTAATTCATCGTCACTTTGCATGGCTAACGGCTTTGCGTTATCAATTACGCGAACCGCGTATTTGGGAATCAATTTATAAAAAACATAATCAGGAATATAAAAATACATGGTTTAAGGTACAGGAACAAAACACTAAAGTTGAAACTGAATTGGCAAAATATTTACCACAAGAAGAATTGAATATCATTCTTTCAAAAACGAATAAGCCAACTCAAATTATCGGTTTGCAGTCTCAATATTTAAAAGAGTTGCTGGATAAAGGTTTAATTGATGATTTCCGCCACATGGAATTAGAAAAAATGTTGGTAGAATTATTAAATCAGCAAGGCGCTTCCGAACGAATAAAAAATTTCCCTTATCCAAGACAATATTCAACATTAAACCTTTATTTCATTCGTATTTTTGTTGGACTAGTTCCTTTAGGTATGCTGCAAGAGTTTGATAAATTAGGAGGCTGTATGATTTGGCTATCAATTCCATTTAGCGCCTTATCAACTTGGATATTCACCACCATGGAAAAAATAGGTGAATCAACAGAAAGTCCTTTTGAAGGGAGTGCCAATGATATACCTATAACTGCTATTAGCAGAAGTATAGAAATTGATTTGCGTGAAATGTTTAATGATGATAACATTCCGGAACCCTTAAAGCCGGAGAATAATACTTTAGTATAAGCGTATGAAAATAGAAAGCGTTTTTGAAAACAATAAGAAATGGATATAAGAAAAACTATCTATTAATAAAAACTACTTCGAAGAATTATCGAAAGGACAAGCCCCTGAAATTTTATACATCGGTTGTTCAGATAGCAGAGTTACTGCTGAAGATATTATGGGAGTACAACCCGGTGAGGTTTTTGTACATCGTAACATTGCTAATTTGGTGAATAACGTAGATTTAAATGTAATGTCTGTTATAAATTACGCAGTACGTCATTTAAAAGTGAATCATGTTGTTATTTGCGGGCATTATTATTGTGGTGGCGTTAAAGCTGCTATGCAGTCGGCAGACATGGGTATTTTAAATCCTTGGCTGAGGAATATCCGTGATGTTTATCGTTTGCACAAAAATGAATTAAATGCAATAGCCAATGAAAATGAAAGGTACAATCGTTTAATTGAATTAAATGTACAAGAGCAATGTATTAATTTAATTAAAACAGCAGCTATTCAGCAAGCGCATAAAGAACGAGGATTACTTGTTCATGGTTGGGTATTTGATGTGCATTCCGGAAAATTGATCGATTTAAAAATTGACTTCCCTAAAATATTGAGTTCAATAATGGAAATTTATAAGTTGGAGTAATTTTATTATGATTTATTTAACTTATAACGATCAACCCTCAGGCATTTACAATAGCCAGGTTATTGATATGGTTAAATATCTTAATTCAATTCAAAACTCCGAAAAAGTTAAATTAGTTGCCCTTATTTCTATCCGTTCGTTTTTTAAGAATAAAAAATTGATCAAGCAGCGCTTACCGGAGAGCAAAGTTTTACCAATGGTTCCTAAGCCCGGTTTGTGGCGATTAAATTATTTTATTCTGGCTTTATTTCTTTCCAAAAGTAAAATCATAATGGCACGCGGACCATTCGCTACAAGTTTAGCGTTGAGGTTAAAGAAAGCAGGGAAAACTGAAAAAGTAATTTTTGATGCACGTGGGGCTTATAAAGCTGAATTGAATGAATATGATGTTGTGCAAAATGAAACTATAAAAAATGAAATTATTGAAATAGAAAAAGAGGTTGTGTTGAATACGGATTTTAGGTTAGCGGTTTCAAATGCATTGGTAAATTATTGGAAGAAAGAGTTTAATTATAATTCAGATAAACATATTGTTGTTCCATGTACTTTAAGTGAAGATTTTAATTCTGAATTCCCTTCTAGTGAAAAGATAAAATCTATTCGAAAAGAAAGTGGTTTTAGCGATTCGGATATAGTAATTGTTTATTCAGGTTCCTCTGCCGGATGGCAATCTTTTTCCTTAGTCGAAAAAATGCTGACAAAGATTTTTGAACAGAATACGAATGTGAAATTACTTTGGTTGACTAATCATTTAAACGAAAATTCTGATTTCGTTAAACAATTTAGAAATAGAATTAAAACCGCTTGGGTAAAACCTGAGCAGGTGAAAAATTATTTGTTAGCAAGCGATTATGGTTTGTTGTATAGAGAGAGTTCGGTGACTAATCAAGTGGCTTCTCCGGTTAAGTTTGCTGAGTATTTAACCTGTGGTTTGAATGTTATCATTTCTGAAAACCTTGGCGATTATTCTGAATTTGTAAAAAAGAATAATTGTGGAATGGTAGGGAGTATGAATGCATTATCAAATGTTAGTTATGAAACGAAACAACAAAATCATAAGTTGGCAGAACAGCATCTAACAAAAAGGAATTATAAGACAGAATATTTAAAACTCTTCCAAGAATTAATTGAAAAAAATCGCCTTAATAACTGATGGGATTTGGCCGTACGTAATGGGAGGAATGCAAAAGCATTCTTACTATTTATGTAAGTATTTTGCCAAAAATCAAATTCATGTCGATTTGTTTCACTTCAATCAAAGTGAATTGGATATTAATAGGCTTGATGTTTTTTCGGAGGAGGAAAAGAAGTACATTCATTCAACTGTACTTGAATTTCCAAACTCGGCGAGTGGTTTCGGACATTACATAATAAATTCTTATCGTTACTCTTTAAATGTTTACGAATTAATTAAGGATAAGCTTAACGACTACGATTTTATTTACTCCAAGGGCTTTACAGGTTGGCATTTTATTCGGGAGAAAAGAAGAGGAATTAAATGTCCACCCATTGGTGTAAAATTTCATGGCTACGAAATGTTTCAGCGGGCACCTGATTTCAAATCGAAAGTCTCTCAATTATTATTGCTTCGTAAACCTGTAAAAGAAATTTCACAACAAGCTGATTTTGTTTTTTCTTATGGAGGAAAAATAACAGATATCCTTAAAAGTATCGGCGTTAAATCTGAAAATATTCTTGAATTACCTTCAGGAGTGGAAGAATCTATTGTTGCAAATGAAATTACACCAACCTCTCAAAAAATAAAATTTGTTTATTTAGGTCGTTATGAAAGACGAAAAGGAATAGAGGAGCTTAATAAAGCATTGAAGTCATTCAATAGTCCGAATTTTGAATTTCATTTTATAGGTAATATCCCTACAGAAAAACAATTGCAACTTTCATTTATAAAAAATCACGGTGAAATACGCGATAAATTGAAATTGAACACACTTTTAAAGCAATGTGATGTTTTGGTTTGTCCAAGTTGGAGCGAAGGCATGCCGAATGTTATTTTAGAATCCATGGCCAATGGATTAACGGTTTTGGCTACTAATGTTGGAGCTACTAATGTTTTAGTGAATGAAAAAACGGGTTGGTTAATTGAAAAATGTTCTGTTTCTGGAATTAAAACTGCAATCCAAAAAATTAATGCAACACCTCTTTCTGAAACCGATTCGAAAAAGAAAGCAGCTTTAAGTTTGATAAGAGAAAAATTTACCTGGGAAAAATTAATTACAGCGCTAATTAAGAAAATCGAAAAATCTTAATCCAGACTCTTCAGCCATTTTATTGCATCCTCCAAATTCGCTACCACGCGGTATTTACCTTTTGGTTTTTGAACTTTAAAAAAAAATTAGCTATAATTCTGTAGGCTAAGTTATCGGCAATAACGGCAGATGCTTTAATCGGTGTTGAATCTTCTAATTTAAGGGCGTTATCTCTCGCTTCTTTAGTAATATGAACGCCTTCGCCGGCAGTAAAAATAAAAAATGATGGAATTCCATTTGCTATTTCATTAAACGCATCTGCCATTTTTAATTGAAAAGGAATATCAATAACCGTATGATCGTTGTAAAACACCTGTACAATTCCATCTTCTCTAAGACTAAATGTAGCTTCTGAAAATTCAATTTGTTGAATAATTTTTATTTCGGTTTCTTCTTGAACATAAATTAAGTTTGCAAAACACCTACGTTATATTGTTTTGTTATAGGTGAATGATTAGCCATTTCAATTCCTATGCTAATTACTTTACGTGTATCAAGGGATCAATAATTGCATCTAACCATAAACGTGAAGCTGCGTAGTATGGAGTAGTTTGTGCATCGTAACGGTCTTTTATTTTATTAAATAACTCAGCTTCTTTTTCAGGCGTAATTTCTTCACCTTTTCCTTTTAAACTAGCTACTTCAATTTGAACTAATACTTTTGCAGCTTGTGCGCCACCCATTACAGCAACTTGTGCTGTTGGCCACCCAACAATTAAACGTGGATCATAAGCCTTACCACACATAGCATAATTTGCAGCACCATAACTGTTACCTATAATGATAGTGAATTTTGGCACAACCGAATTGCTCATAGCGTTAACTAATTTCGCTCCGTCTTTAATAATGCCACCATGTTCACTACGTGAGCCCACCATAAATCCGGTAGCATCTTGTAAAAACACTAAAGGAATTTTTTTCTGATTGCAATTCATAATGAAACGCGCCGCTTTATCAGCACTGTCACTATAAATTACGCCACCAAATTGCATTTCACCTTTTTTGCTTTTCACAACTTTACGCTGATTAGCAACAATTCCTACAGCCCAACCGTCAATTCTTGCGTAAGCACAAATTATGGATTGTCCGTATAATTCTTTGTATTCTTCAAACGTGCTGTTATCTACTAAGCGTTCAATAACATCACGCATATCAAATTGTTTATCGCGTGCATCTGGAATAATACCGTAAATTTCTTTTTCGTCTTTTTTGGGAAGAGCAGGGGTTTCTCTGTTAAAACCTGCTTTGTCATAATCACCAACTTTACCCATAATGTTGCGAATGCGTGTTAAACAATCTGCATCATCTTTACATTTATAATCTGTAACACCACTTACTTCGCAATGTGTTGTTGCTCCTCCTAGAGTTTCGTTATCAATAGTTTCTCCAATAGCAGCTTTTACTAAATAACTTCCTGCTAAAAATATAGATCCGGTTTTATCTACAATCATGGCTTCATCGCTCATAATGGGCAAATAAGCTCCACCTGCAACACAACTTCCCATAACAGCAGCCACTTGTAAAATGCCCATGCTGCTCATGATGGCGTTGTTACGGAAAATTCTTCCAAAATGTTCTTTATCAGGAAAAATTTCATCTTGCATTGGTAAATAAACACCGGCACTATCCACTAAATAAATAATGGGTAATCTATTTTCCATTGCAATTTCTTGCGCACGTAAATTCTTTTTTCCTGTAATAGGAAACCATGCGCCTGCTTTTACTTTAGCATCATTTGCAACAACAATACATTGTTTTCCGTTTACGTATCCGCAATTACAACACCGCCGCCAGGACAACCACCATGTTCAGGATACATTTCGTAACCGGCAAATGCGCCCATTTCAAAACGGGGCGTGTCTTTATCTAGTAAAAAATCAATACGCTCACGCGCGCTCATTTTTCCTTGCTCGTGTAACTTATCGATACGAGATTTACCACCACCTAAATAAATTTTTTGTAAGCGTTGCTCCATCTGTGAAATGAGCAACTTCATTTTATCTTCGTTCTTATTAAAATCTAAATTCATTTTTAATTAATCAGAACTCAAATATAACTATATAATACACTTTTTAAACCCTGTTTTTAAATCCATTCACTCATTCAAAAGTCGATTTCACCCAGAAATTAACAAGTCTCACTCATTAAAATGATAAATAGTGTAACTGATAATCAAATACTTAGTTATACTAATAACGTTTTTTGAAATTTTGGCGTAACCCTAAGGGCAAGAAGTTGTTATAAGGATGTAATGCTTTTGCAGCCTATATGAATTTTAACCCCAGATACCATCATACTACTTCTCAATTGCAGGACGAGCAATTAATTATTGAAGCTGCGAAATTAAACCCCGAACACTTCGGTCCGATATATGATAAGTACTACAAACAAATTTTCGGGTACGTATATCAACGAATGGATTGTAAAGACACAGCTTTTGATGTAACCTCTCAAGTGTTTTTAAAAGCGTTAACTAATTTAAACCGTTACGAATTTAAAGGTGTACCATTTGCAAGTTGGTTGTTTAGAATTGCACATAGCGAAGTAATGCAATTATTCCGCGATCAAAAAAATAAGCGTGCAATTAATGCTGATGTTGGTGATTTGAAAAATATTTATGAAGAAGTTCAAGAGCCGTTTTTTGAAGAATATCTTCCAGCATTACAACACATGATTAAAGAATTACCGGAAGATGATTTACACATGATTGAAATGCGCTTTTTTGAGCAACGTCCGTTTAAAGAAATCGCCGAAATATTAAATATTACCGAAAACAACGCCAAAGTTAGAATGTACAGGATACTGGAACGCCTAAAAAAGACAATTACGAATTATAAAATTTGATATGGAACCAAAATTTAATATAAATCGCCCGAAGGTTAGTGATGAGGAGATTAACAAGCATAAAGATTTTGACAAATTAGTCAAACAGTTTAAACAACAAAGCATACAAAAAGCCCGTAGTGATGTTAATTTTTTAAAGAATAAAAAAGCAACCTATTCGGCAATCATAGCAGGAATAGCCGTCATCTGTACAGTTACTTATTTCACAGTATTCAATAAACAAACCAAACAAACAGCAACCAATGATAAAACCAATACTTTAACTGAAAACAAAAAAACAAGTCCTGAAAAAAAGAAAACATTTATTTCGCCTCCTTCTTCAAAACTAAATGTTCCTTACAATTCTTATAAAGTTAATTCTGCTAAAGGTGGCGAGATTGCTCATCACACAAATTCTAAATTAAAAATTCCTAAAAACGCTTTTGTAAATAAAGCCGGACAAGAAATTATTGGTGATGTAGAAATACAATACAGAGAATTCCATGATCAGGCTGATATTATTGCGAGTGGAATTCCAATGACTTACGATAGTGCCGGAACGCAATACACTTTTGAAAGCGCCGGGATGTTTGATGTGAAGGGTTATCAGAATGGCGAAGAAGTTTATTTGAAACAAGGTAAGCCTATCACAGTTGAATTAGCCTCCCGCTATACAGACGATACTTACAATCAATATTATTTAGATACAGTTGCTCACAATTGGCAGGTAATTAAACACGATACGCCACAAAACATTCCTGCAGCTCCACAACAAAATAAGCCTGCTGAAAAACAACAAAGTCAAAAAGAAACGCAGCTGGTTAAAAAAATTGAGCATGTTCCAATACAAATCGACAGTGTAAAAACTGTTTATGAGAAAAAAATTGTTGCATTACCAACACCCAAACAACCTTCAAAGCCCGCAAAATCAATGGGCCGCCCACAATTTAATTTAGAAGTCGATTATAAAGACTTTCCTGAATTATCAGCCTTCAAAAATTCAGTATTTGAAGTGGGTACAGAAAATAAAAATTATAGTAAAGAATTACACAGTATCACCTGGAGTAGTGCCATCGTTTCGGCGGGACCACAAAAAGGAAAAAATTATTTGCTGACTTTAAAATATAAGTCACGCGAAGAGAAATTAGTTGTTTATCCTGTTTTAACAGGAGAAGATTACGAAAAAGCCGCAGAAGTTTACGAAAAGAAATTTGCTGACTATGGAAATTTATTGGAGAAACGCGAAGCCGACGAACAAAAATTGAAAGCAGAAATGGCTGCTAAACAAAAAGCTTATGTTGAAGAGCAAAAGAAATTAAGCGCTGAATTATTAAAGGAACAAATCCGGATTCGTAGAGATATGGAAGCGAAAATAGCCAATATGAATAAAGATGCAGCTGCGCAAATAACAGTTACTCGTGTATTTAATGTAAGTAATTTCGGGATTTATAATTCAGATTGTCCACGCTCAATGCCACACGGACCAGTTATTGAACCACGATATGCTTCTAATTCTACACCATTAGATCCAACTTGGGTATATTTAGTAGATGCAGGAAGAAACATTGTTTACAATATGAGCACTAATCCTTATCGTTTTATGTATAGTGAAAAAAGCCGATACACGCTTTGTATTGTTTCCGGCGGTAATGTTTATGTTTGTACTAAAGATGAATTTTCCGAGGCTGTGAAAGATGGAAAAGCTAAATTCAATTTAACCCAAATCGCGGCCGAAGCAGATATAAATGAATTCAAAAAAGCTTTAGAAATTTAATTTGCAAAAAACTGTAACCTCTGTTTCGTATTAGCATTATTGTTAAAAAACTTATATGATAAAACAATTACTTTTGTTAAGCTGTGCAGTAGTTCTAATGACAGCTTTCGTTCCAAAAAAGAAAAAAGAATTTTTACCTCCTGGTACCGCCAAAATAAATGATACTTTATTTGCTGATGAAACAGAAGTCAGTAATTTCTCTTGGCAAGAGTATGAATTTTGGATGAAGAATAAGTACGGCGCTAATTCACCCGAACATAAATCTTCATTACCTGATACCTTAGTTTGGCGAGAGAAAAATTCCTATAACGAACCTTATGTCCAATATTATTACCGTCACCCAGCCTATAAAGATTATCCCGTTGTAGGTATCACGTACGAACAGGTGTGTGAATTTGTTAAATGGAGAACAGAAAGAGTAAAAGAGTTCATTTCTCTCTCAAAAAAATATGATCCGGTAGACTTTGAATACAGATTGCCATCAAAAAGTGAATGGGAGTTTGTGAGCAGTGATTGTATAAACATGTTCAAGAATAGTGGGAAGAATGAAAAAGGATTAATTACATTCAATCACCGTTGGGCAAAAGATTCTGCAGAATGGGTTAGTAGTGGAGGTGATAAGAGTCGCGTAGGATGGGAAGTGTTCGCTCCGGTGTATTCTTATTGGCCGAACAGTTTTAAACTATTCAACATGATTGGAAATGCATCTGAAATGGTTTTAGAAAAGGGTATTTCTAAAGGTGGTAGCTGGACAAATTTATTGGAAGAGTGCAGAGTTGGCAAAGATATTCCTTATGAAAAACCAAGTGCAACGTTAGGATTCAGATGTGTTTGTGTGGTGAAGAAGAGCAAATGTTAACCGCAAATTATTTTCCAAAAATCCTTAATATTCTAACTCCAAGAGCCTGCCACCATGGTGCTGAGTAACGTAAATTTGGTTTTTTTGCTTCAGCTGCTTTCACTATTTTTTTGACAATACTTGTGGTAGATAAGGATTCTGTCATTTTAAATTGCCATTCTTCTTTAGCTTTAAGTTCTTTAATGATTGGATAAAAAAGACTTTGCTGATTCATCCATTGGTATTTTTTTGAAATATTTTTTGATTAAACCCGGTATGAAATGCGCCTGGCTCAATCAGACTTATATGAATGTTTTTAAAAATAGTATGAATTTCACTTCTCATTGCTTCGGCTCCAGAAGAAATTGCAAATTTTGTCATGCAATAAGGACCAAGAAACGGCATCGTCATTCTTCCTGCGAGTGAACTTATAAATAATATTGTGCCTTGTTTTTTTACAAACATCTTTTTTAATGCGAGTTGACTTATCTCGAACGAACTAAATACATTCACCTCAAAATTATTTCTCACTTTATTAAAATCAATCTCTGCTAAAGAACCGGATTCACCAATCCCAGCATTATTTATTAAAACATCTAAATCATGGTCTTCAATTTTTTTTCGGTCATTTTCATTTGTGATATCTAATTTGAAAATAATAAGATCGATGCCCAACGATTTAATTTCTTTTTGAAGGGCAGTACTTTGTTCTTCTGTTTCAGTAGTAGCAATTACTTTGTGACCTCTTTTCGCTAATGCAATAGCGGTATCTTTTCCAATGCCTGAACCGGCTCCGGTAATTAATATTGTTTTTTTCATACTTGAAAATTAAGACAGGGAATACGTAGATGAATTACAAAAAATATTTCTGTATCACTTCTTCAAATTCATTTAGCAGCGGACCATTTGTACAAAGAATTTCTTTTCCGAATAAAAAATTAGCACCACCTTTAAAATCTGTTACGGTTCCGCCGGCTTCTTCAATAATTAAAGAGGCAGCTGCTACATCCCACGAATTTAAATTGTATTCAAAAAAAGCATCCACTCGTCCAGAAGCTAAATAACACATGTCAACTGAAGCCGCACCAATTCTTCTTACACCATGCGTGTGTTGCATAAAAAATTTCAGAGCTGCTAAATAATTATCTAAACGCTCAAAATTATAAATTGGAAATCCTGTGGCAATTAAACTCTTAAATAAAGTGGGAGTTTCTGAAACACGAATAGGATTGTTGTTTAAATAAGCACCTTTTCCGCCTCTCACAGCAGTAAAACATTCGTTACGGCTAACTTCATACACAACGCCTAAGATAATTTCGCCATTAGATTCTAAAGCAATACTAACCGCATAACAAGGAATACCGTGAATGAAATTTGTAGTTCCATCTAAAGGATCTACAATCCAATTGTATTCGGCCCGACCATCAATTGAATTCTCTTCAACAATGAATCCTGCTTCAGGGACTAGTTCCTTTAAATCTTCAATAATAATTTTCTCCGCGGTTTTGTCAACGTAGCTCACCAAATCATTCAGACCTTTTACCTCAATTTTATCAGGTGTAAACGTTTCGCGTTCTTTTTTAATAAAAGCCCCTGCTTTTTTAGCGGTTTTTACAACGTGGGGTAAAATACTATTTAATGTAACTATTCTCATTTAAAATTTATTAAACAGTAAACGCTCTCCTTTTTTACTTTCATCAAATTTACCTTGATCGTAAACCAAATGTCCATTCACAAATGTTTTTTCGATAGCGGAGTTAAAAGTATAACCTTCAAATGGACTCCAACCGCATTTGTATAAAATATTTGATTTGCTCACCGTTTCAGTTTTATTCAAATTCACTAAAACTAAATCAGCAAAATAACCTTCGCGAATGTAGCCGCGTTTTTCTATCCGGAATAAATCAGCAACATTGTGCGCAGTTTTCTCAGCAATTTTTTCTAAAGTAATTTTTCCTTGTTTATGAAACTGCAACATGGCTTGTAAACTGTGTTGAACGAGCGGGCCACCACTTGGGGCTTTTAAATAGGTTTGTTGTTTTTCTTCTATAGTATGTGGAGCATGGTCGGTAGCTACAACGTCAATCGTTCCATTTAACACAGCTTCAAATATTTTATCTCTATCATACTGAGTTTTAACAGATGGATTCCATTTTATGAAATTTCCTTTTGTTTTGTAATCCTCATCTGTAAACCAAAGATGATGAATGCAAGCTTCAGCAGTAATACGTTTTTCTTTTAAAGGAATTTTATTGGTAAATAAACTTAATTCCTTTGCTGTAGAAACATGGAAAACATGTAAACGGGTATTGTGTTTTTTAGCTAATTCTACGGTTTTAAAAGAAGAACTGTAACAAGCCTCTTCGTTACGAATAATAGGATGGAAGTAGGCAGGAATTTCCTCCCCGTATTCTTCAATAATCTGTTTTTGTTTTTCTTTTATCATTACATCGTCTTCACAATGCGCGCAAATGATAGAATTTACTTTTGAGAAAAACCCTTCTAATGCTTTTGGATCATCCACCAACATATCACCTGTTGAAGAACCTAAGAATAATTTTAATCCCGCTATTTTTGAGAAATCTGCTTTTAAAACTTCTTCTAAGTTTTTATTAGTTCCGCCAATCAAAAAGGAGTAATTGGCTAACGAACATTCTGCTGCTCTTGAATATTTTTTTTCTAATTCAACTAAATTGGTGGCTTGGGGAACAGTATTTGGTTGTTCCATAAAGGAAGTAACACCTCCGGCAACAGCAGCTTTTGCTTCTGTATAAATTTCTCCTTTATGCGTTAAGCCAGGTTCACGGAAATGCACCTGGTCGTCAATTAACCCCGGAAATAGATGCAAACCGTCCGCATTAATTTCTTTTGCACCTGCCTCTTCAATATCACGCTCAACTTTAGTGATAATATTATTCTCAATTAAAACATCGCCTACAAAGATTTCACCTTCGTTAACTATGCTTGCGTTTTTTATTAAAATCTTGCTCATTGTTACTATAAATATACGTTTTTCAATTACTGTTGCGCTTGTTTATAAAAATAAAAGGCGACGAAACAGAATATAAAATTAGGAGTCCAAACCGCTAAGAAAGGTGAGGCAAAACCGGTTGTGGCAATAGTGGTGAAAATATACATCAACATGATGTACAAACAACTTAACAACATACCAAAAGCAATTTGTAAACCCACACCTCCTCGGACTTTACGCGATGAAATAGCTAAACCTATAACAGTTAATAAAAATGTAGCGAAAGGAAAAGAAGTCCGCCTGTGCATCTCTACCTCAAAAAAGGGAATGTTACTGGAGCCCTTTAAAGTTTCGCGGGCAATGGAAGTTCTTAATTCAGGCGTGTTCATCGTTTCGTATTTACTCTCAAAACGCCACATGTCGGCAGGAGTAAAATCAATTTTAATTTTTTTAGTGGCAGAATAAGTGTGTTTTTCTTTATGAATTGGTTTTTGATTTTTTAAAGTATCAAGACGGTCTTGCTGGAGAATTGTTTTTTCGAACACATTAGTTAAAATCCATTGCCTGTTAATGGTATCCCATTTCATTTCATAGGCTTTTAGAATAGAAGTTTGCTTGTTGTTCACAAACGTTTCAATCGACATTTTTTTTCCGGTATTGATCCGGTTGTCGTAGCTCTCTATGTATAACACGGTATTGGGTGCAATTATTTTATGGATATTCTTATCATCGGATACAAAACCTTTGTTAATCCATCTGTCTTCAAAACCAATTTTAATTTTTTGTGCTTTTGGAATGACGAAGTGATTTAATAACAAAGAAGAGAAGCCAATAATAAAAGCACCAATCAAATAAGGTTTTAAAATACGATTGAATCCTGCACCTGCACTTAAAATAGCAACAAACTCTGTACGGTGTGCCATTTTAGAAGTGAAAAAAATAATGGAGATAAAAGTAAACAACGGACTGAACATATTCCCGTAAACAGGAATGAACATTAAATAATAATCTACAATAATTTCTTTGGCAGGAATATTTTCTGTACTAAAGGTTTGAACTTTATCTTTAATATCAAATACAATAAAAATGGCTAGGATGAGAGAGATTGAGAAGACGTAAGTTCCCAAAAACTTTTTTAAAATGTATCTATCAATTATTGTTAGCAAATTACAGGCGTTGATTTACTTGTACAACCATTTTATTTTTCCATTCGGTAAATGTACCGTCAATAATCCTTTTGCGTGCTTCTTTAGTTAACCACAAATAAAAATGAAGGTTATGTAAAGTGGCAATTTGCGACGCTAAAAGTTCGCCGCACACTAATAAATGACGTAAATAAGCTTTTGTATATTGTTTGTCAGCAAAACAATCGCTGCTATCATCAATTGGCGAAAAATCATTTTTCCATTTTTCGTTTTTGATGTTGATGATTCCGTTTTTGGTGAATAGTAATCCGTGACGAGCATTTCGTGTAGGCATTACACAATCAAACATATCAATTCCTAAAGCAATACTTTCTAAAATATTTGCAGGCGTACCAACACCCATTAAGTAACGTGGTTTTTCTTTTGGAAGAATATTACACACCACTTCAGTCATAGCATACATATCTTCGGCAGGTTCTCCAACACTTAATCCGCCAATAGCATTTCCAAAACAATCTTTGCTCGCAATGTATTCTGCACTTTGAATTCGTAAATCTTTATAAACGCTCCCTTGAACGATTGGGAATAATTCCTGATTGTAACCGTATTTTGGTTCTGTACTTCTAAATCTATCCACACATCTGTCCAGCCAACGATGTGTTAATCCCATTGAGTTCCTTGCGTAATTTAATTCGCAAGGGTAAGGCGTGCACTCATCAAAAGCCATAATAATATCAGCACCAATAGTTCTTTGAATATCCATTACACTTTCAGGTGTAAAAAAATGTTTGCTGCCGTCGATGTGACTCATAAATTGCGCACCTTCTTCACTCAGTTTCCTGTTGTTGGATAATGAAAAAATTTGGTAGCCACCGCTGTCGGTAAGAATAGGTTTATCCCAGCCATTAAATTTATGTAGGCCACCAGCTTGTTCCAGAACATTTAATCCCGGACGTAAATACAAGTGATAGGTGTTGCCTAAAATAATTTGGGCTTTTATATCTTCCGATAATTCGCGCTGATGAACAGCTTTAACAGTTCCTGCTGTTCCAACAGGCATGAAAATGGGAGTTTCAATAGTGCCGTGATCGGTTTCTAAAGTTCCGGCTCTTGCCTTACTTTGTGGGTCGGTATGTAATAATGAAAATTTCAACTTTGTAAATTTACGAGATAGAGGACTTTGTTAGCGGATTTTAGAATAATTTAATAACATCTAAGAGGTTATTTAGTCTATAATCGGCTATTTCGAAGCGATTATCCTCTTTATGCTCCAAATCAGGGATAGCAATCACCGTCATACCCGCTGCTTTTCCTGCTTTTACGCCATTAACGGAGTCCTCAATAACTAGGCAGTTTTCTGGATGAATGGCCAATTCTTCCGCGCATTTTAAAAATACTTCGGGGTGTGGTTTGCCATGTTCTAAAAATTCGGCCGAAGTAATAGAATTGAAATAAGGTTTGATTTTAGTTTTCTGTAAAACCGCATCTACCAAAATATGACTTGAAGAAGTAGCTAAACCAATTGGAAATTGTTTTGTTTTTAAGAAATCGAGCAGCTCAAAAGTGCCCAACATAACTTCTCCTTTTGTGTGAATCAAATCTATCAAATGAGAATGTACAGCATCGTTCAGTTGTGTTGGTGTTGAGTGAGTTATGTTATGATGATTAAACCAATGCTCTACTACTTCTTTAAAGCGCATGCCAGTTGTTTTGCGGCAATCTTCGTCAGTAAAATCAATACCAATATCATTAAAACCTTGTATCATGGCAATGCGCCAAAGCGGTTCAGAATCTATAAGAACTCCGTCCATATCAAAAATAACGGCCTTTATGCTCTGCATAATTGTTAATTTCTTTGTTTAATAATAGCAAAGATATCCATATTTCGCAGGTATCACGCGGGTAACTTTGCGGCATGCCTTTGCCCCAATTTAATCATATAGGTATTGAAGAGATATTGTCCATACTTGGCGGACTCGTTTTTTTAATTCATATCCTTCACTATTTTTCAGCTTATTGGAAAGTAGCTGCTTTGAAAACAAATTTAAGTACGCCATCTACAACCGCAGAGCCTGTAAGTGTGATCATTTGCGCCCGTAACGAAGATGAGAACTTAACTGAATTTCTACCAAAAATTTTAACCCAAGAGTATCCCGAATTTGAAGTTATAGTTGTGAATGATTGTTCTTGGGATAATACCGATACCGTTATAGATGAATATGCCAGAAGATTCCCCAACCTTAAAAAAATTACAATTAAGGAAGATGCTTATTACAAACACGGTAAAAGTTTGCCATTGTAGTGGGAATTAAAGGTGCAAAGTATGATAACCTAGTGTTTATCGATGCCGATTGTTATCCTTCATCCAATACTTGGTTAAGAGAAATGGCTGCCGGTTTTACAACAACCAAAGAAATTGTTTTAGGATACGGTGCCTATATTAAAGCCCCCGGCTTTTTAAATAAATTAATCCGTTTCGATACATTCACAATTGCTTTACGTTATTTATCTGCAGGGATTAAGGGTAAAGCGTATATGGGCGTGGGAAGAAATCTTGCCTACAAAAAACCATTATTCTTTAAACACAAAGGTTTTGCCAGCCATTACCACATTAATTCAGGTGATGATGATTTATTTGTGAATGAAGCTGCTACTCCCGAAAACACTAATGTTTGTATTAGTCACGATTCCATTACCTATTCAAAAGCTAAAAAAACATTCCGCGATTGGCGCATGCAAAAGGTGAGACACTTAACTACTGCCCCGCAATATACGTCTGCATCTCGCTTAGCTATAGGCTTCGATTTTATTATTAAATATTTGTTCTATGCGGTATTGGTCGTACTTTTTTGCTTTAAAAGCACTGCTTTAATAGGGCTTGGTCTTTTTTTATTGAAAATCGTATTCCAAATGATTATCTTTAATAAAGCGGCAAAGAAGTTTAAAGAACCAGACCTATGGGCTTTAGCTTTTGTTTATGAATTCGTTCTTTTATTTATCTACCCAATTTTTCATATCTCAAAAATGCTCTTCAAACCTAACAAATGGACGAATTAGGAAATACCGATAAGCTAACCACTAAAGCAGTTTATGATTATAAGCTGGTGCAGTCTGCGCTAAACAATGGCGATCAGAAAGCTTATGCCGAGTTATTACATCGTTACCGTGAGTCGGTTTATTTTATGATGTTGAAAATGGTGAATAATAAAGATGACGCTGATGATTTAACCATTGAAGCTTTCGGCCGTGCGTTTAAAAGATTAAGTCAGTATACGCCCAATTTCGCATTCAGTACCTGGTTATTCAAAATTGCAAGTAATAACGCTATTGATCATTTACGTAAAAAGAAACAAGGCGAATCTTATTCTTTAGATACAAAATATGTAAATGATGAAGGGCAGCAGTTATCGCAAACCATAAAGTCAGGCACACTTGACCCTGAAGAACACTTTATGAAAAAGCAAAAAATTGAGATGTTGAATGAAGTTGTAGATAAATTAAAACCTAAATACAAAGAACTTGTAGTAATGTTTTATTATCAAGAAATGAGTCACGAAGAAATTTCTCAGAAATTAAATTTACCAATAGGTACAATAAAAGCTCAATTATTCAGCGCGCGCGAGTTTCTTTATAATATTTTGAAGAATAAAGAGAGTAACATGTAGGCTTATATGACAGCAGACATTATTTTTAAATACTTCCCGAACCTTACTGAGCATCAGAAACAACAATTCAATCAGCTTTATGATTTGTATGTATTGTGGAATTCTCAAATCAATGTGATTTCCCGTAAGGATATTGATTTATTATTTGAGCGTCATGTATTACATTCATTAGGTATAGCAAAAGTGATACAATTTAAACCAGGGACAAAAATTTTGGATGTTGGAACAGGAGGAGGATTTCCCGGAATTCCTTTAGCTATTATGTTTCCTGATTCTCAATTTCACTTAGTAGATTCGATTGGAAAAAAAATTAAAGTCGTAAATGAAGTATCGCAAGGTTTAGGTTTAGCCAATCTTACCTCACAACACGAGCGTGCCGAAAAGTAGACGGTAAATTTGATTTTTGTGGTGAGTAGGGCAGTAACAGAATTTCCTGTTTTTTATACATGGCTAAAAGGCAAATTTACAGGCAAAAGTTTCAATGATATGCCAAATGGCATTCTATATTTAAAAGGTGGCGACCTAAAAGAAGAATTCGGTCGTTTTTATAATTCTTGTCAGTTCTTCGACTTAAAAACCTTCTTCTCAGAGGAGTTTTTCGATACTAAAAAAGTTGTTTATTTTCAATGGAAGTGATTTTATTTCGAAACAACTAATTTCTTAATGTACGTTTCGTTATTACTATTTGTGATAGTAATAAAATAAACACCTTCGTTTAACATCGAGGTTTCAATTGTGGATTGATTACTATTAACTGTACTGTTTTTTAATAGTTGTCTACCTAATATATCGCTTAGAATTATTTCTTTAATAATTTTTACTGAACTCACAGTTGCAATGCCTGAAGTAGGATTAGGAAACAGTTTTATATCTTCACTTTCCGTAGAAGAGAAATTATTGATGGAGGTGCTTAGAGGTGTAAATAAATTTATATCCTCAATATAAATATCGCTGCCTTTTAAACTAAAAATATTATTAGATTCAAAAACAACTCTAACCAAAAGCAAGTCATTTATATAATTTTGTTTATAAACTGTATCAATTTTCCATTCTGTTGAGGTAGGAACAAAACTTAAAGGTTTAGGAGTCGAAGTAGTAATAATATTAGTGTTACTTAAAGTACCCAACAAACTTGTTCCAACTTTAAATTGACCTGGCATCCATGTGTGACCACAATCTTCAGAGAATTCGAGTTTTAAAGCTTCAGCAGTTGTGGACGAACTGCCTGAATATGCATGTTTAAGCGTAATGTAAGAGCCATCAGGAATATTAATTCTTGAATAGGTAACGAGAGCCGATGTAGCAACACTTGTTGGGGTATTAACAACCTTGGCGCTATTTGTTCCTGAAACAGATGCTAAAGAATTTATCATCCATTTATTACCATTACCGGCAACAATTGGGTTATTCCAGATTGGATTAGGAAAAAGAAGTAGTATCGAAGCTTTCCATTAAACTTGTAACAATCGGAGACGCGTTATTTACAATAATATAATTCATTCTGAATAGACTATCAGTACCAGCAGCTGTGGTTACTTTTAATTTAACCATGTACGTGCCGGGCGTATTATAGGCAATTGTTGGGTTGGGTACCGACGATAATGAAGGTGTTCCTCCAGAGAAGGTCCATTGTAGAGTTCCGCCTAATGGATTTTCACAGGCTGCTGTAAATGCAACAGAAGATCCTGCGCAAATCTTTTTTATGTTAGAAAAGAAAAATGCATTCGGACTACAGGTTACAGTTGAATTAATTGCAGTAAAGGTGTGATTGGAAGTTGTAATAAGATTATCTCTTCCTGATACGGTTGATGTTAATGCAGTGCGCATGTAATTAGTTTGGTCGGTTGTGAAGTTTTTAGGGCAATTTGAATAATTCATAAAATTTTCCACATTTGAAGTACCACTTACATGACACGTGTTGCCACTTGCACTCGTAGGACACCCGTATTGTCCAAGTGTGGTCGGCGTATCGGCTAAACCGTCATCTCCGCAGGTAATTCCCGGTGTATTAGTATTACCGAAAGTATGAAGTAATCCAAGCCAATGACCAACTTCATGTGTAAGTATTCGTCCACTAAAATCGTAACCGGTAATAACATCACGTAAATCTCCGGATGTATATACTCCCGGAAAGTTGGCATAGGCAACAACCGATCCCATACCAAAAGGAATATTTACTAAAATTCCCGGCACAAGAACATTCAAATATTTAGTTGGATCCCAAACAATTCCTGAGCTATATAACGGATTAGATATAGCTTGTGATACATCCCAAAATCCTTTTGGACTTTGATGGTGAACAATTCCGGAAGTGCAATTTCCCATTGGATCCTTTTTTGCCAGCATAAAAACAATGTCGGAGTTAATGTAAAGCGATTTAAAAAGGGGAGAGATGCTATTTGTATCAGCATTACTTCTTGCAAAATCTTTGTTGAGTTGATCAATCGCTTTAATAAGAGATGAATCCTCAGTGAAAGTTGCGCCTGGGTTTGTTACGGTATCGTATATCATGTGAAATACAACAGGAATGGTGTATTGCGTAGCAGCGTTTTTCTGATTGTTTTTAAGTGATTCACGAATATTATTCCGGATTTCTTCTATAGTGTTTTTATTTTCCGGATTCCTTTCATTTATTATCTGTTCAATTTCTGAACTTCCGCAAAATCCTTTATTAGAATTCTCGGTTGTTTTTTGAGAAAAGACGATGCTGCTCATTAAAATGAAAACAACTAAAAAGGGATAAAGTTTATTCATGAAATTAATTTTAACCAAATATAAAAAAAATCAGAAATAAACCTAAACCAAAGTTGTATTGGATGTTTGGAGGTCAGGATATATTATTGGAACTAAATCTTAAGACATATGATAAACAAAAAGTCCCGCAATTTGCAGAACTTTTTGTTTTGCTCTGGCGGAGAAATAGGGATTCGAACCCCGAGGAACCTGACGGTTCAACAGTTTTCAAGACTGCCGCAATCGACCACTCTGCCATTTCTCCGGAGTGGCAAAAATAGTAATTTTTTTTATACCACAAATTTTTAGAAAATATTTTTGTAACTTTAATACAAATTACATCCCCAACAGTTATTTGCAAATCAAAACTATGCGACAATTTCTTTTTTTATCACAGTTTTATTATCTAATACTGTTTTCTCGGTAACATTACCGTTTATTTTAATTACGGGGTATTTAATACAGGCAACAATCCTTATTTAGAGACTTATCTAACGATTTCAGGTAACCTGTGAAGTTTTCACCTGTAATGAGGATCAAGCTAACGTTAATATTTCTGGAAAATACTAAAAAGGGAAGATATAGTGAAAGAATCTAAATATAATTTAATGAGTCCTCTTGCTATCGATACTTTACATATCTCCTTTTTTATTGATAATCAGCGTTTTTCGTTAGATAACGGACAATATACATTGGAGTTAGTGGTTACCGATAATGCGAACCCTGAAAAAAAATCAATTCACGCCGAAAAAATCACTATCGCTTTAAATAGAGATAACAAAGTTTATAATTCTAATATTCAAATTTTAGAATCATTTTCCAAGTCAAACACTCAATCTTTGTTAACTAAAAATGGGTATGATTTAATACCATATAACATTAATTACTTTCCTAAAACACAAAACGCATTGAATTTTATATGAAACTTATAACTTGATACAGTTATTGGAAAAGGCTCAAAATTTGTTTATGCGTACTATGTTGAGAATGGAGAAAACTTACAAAAACAAGCTGAAGGGTTGGCGGTTTCCAAAAACAAACAGCTAATCGTATAATCCTTTATTAGCTCAATTTGATATATCAATTTACCAACCGGAAATTATAATTTGGTGATTGAAATAAAAGATCTAGAATTGTTCAATCTCAAAAAAATGGTTTTTTCAAAGGAAGAATAGTATTGCAAACCAATAGGTTTGATTCAAAGTATAAAACAGTAGAGGAATTTTTTAATTCAGTTCAAAGCACTGATTCATTAAAACAGTTTGTAGAATGTTTATGGCCAGTATCGTCTTTTGAAAGAGAATGGCAGGGAGTTCAAATAAAAAAAAGATCCAATTGAATATTACATTGTTGGTTATTGGAAAAGCCAACCGCTGATACATTGATGCCTTACAAATTGGTTATGGTACCATACTATAAATTAGTTTTAGAAACTAATGCTCTTTTAAAATGTGGAAAACAAAAAGGATATTATACAGATAGAGGCCGTATGTATTTACAATATGGTAAACCTGATCAACGTAATCAAGTAAATAGCGAACCTGAAACATATCCTTATGAAATTTGGCAATATTACCGCATTTATGATAAAACAACGAAACGTTTTTTACTAATAAAAATTTATTTTGCAAATTTTATGATTGCTGATGATTGCTATAAATTAATTCATAGCGATGTGAGAGGAGAAATGTATGATGAACGTTGGCGATTAAGATTAGTGTTCGCAACAAACTAATCGATTAGATGCTACTAAACCTAAGACGTTTTATGGAAATAATTCGGATGATAAGTTTTTTAATAATCCTCGCTAATTTATGTCAGAGTAGTAAAGTAGCGGTTGTTATTTTAAATTGGAATGGAAAGTCTTTTTTAGAAAAATTCTTACCTACGGTTATACAATATTCTTCTGGTCACAAATTATTGTTGCGGATAATCAATCTTCAGGTGACGATCGTTGCTTTTTAAAAACGAATTTCCTCAAGTGTCTAATTTTAAATCCTTCAAATGATGGCTTTGCTACAGGTTATAATTTAGCTTTAAAACAAGTAAAAGCGGAGTATTATGTCTTTTAAATTCGGATGTTGAGGTAACCGAAAATTGGTTAGAACCCGTTATTAAATTAATGGATGAAATTTAAAAATTGCTGCTTGCCAACCCAAAAATTTTAGATTATAATCATCCAAGTAAATTTGAATACGCTGGTGCGGCTGGTGGATATATGGATAAATATGGTTATCCATTTTGTAGAGGCAGAATATTTAATGTATTAGAAGAGGATGAAGGACAATACAATGATGCAGTTGAGGTATTTTGGTCAACAGGAGCATGTATGTTTGTAAGAGCTGAGGCGTTTTGGAAAGTAGGTGGATTTGATGGAGATTATTTTGCTCACATGGAAGAAATTGATTTGTGTTGGCGAATGAAAACCATTGGATATCAAATTTATGTAGAACCATCAAAAGTGTATATGTCATGTGGGAGGAGGAACTTTAAATAAATTAAGCCCGAGAAAAACATTTTTAAATTTTAGAAATAATTTAACTACACTTACAAAAACGCATCGTCCGGTTTTTTATTTTTAAAATCATTTTCCGGATGATTTTGGATGGCGTTGCTGCTTTTAAGTTTTGTTAGACGGTCAGCCCAAACATTTTTTTGCTGTTATCCGAGCGCATTTTGCGTTTTATAGTTGGTTGTCTAAAACTCTTGCAAAGCGTAAGCAAGCTAAACAACATCCTAAATTTAAATTCTCGATGGGGAAAGCGTATAATGGAAATGTAGTTTTAGAACATTTTATCCGTAAGAAAAATTCTTTTTCGGAACTAAACCAATCTTCTTTTTTGGATTGAGCTTAGTAAAGCAATTGTAATGATAGCGTTTATCAGAATTAACTCGTTTCCTATCTGATATTCTCCCAAAATAAACTTAAAATTATTAGCGAGCAAATAAGTACAACCGGCGCTACTAAACAAATTATTGGTACGAGTTTGTCGTTCAAGTTTACTTTGGTGAATAACCCTAAAGCAAATAAACCTAACAGTGGACCGTAAGTATAACCCGCCAACATTAAAATTGTATCGATAATTGCTTTTTTGATTTTAGAGCATGGAATACCAGAATCACTAACCACAATAACACAGCAAATAAAATGTGAATAGTAGTGTGGCGTTTACGTTTTGTTCTTCGTTTAATGTTTCGTTACGGTCGTATTCTAAAATATCAATATAAAAAGAAGTGGTAAGGGTAGTTAAAACACTATCCGCACTCGAGAAAGTGGCCGCGGTTAAACCTTATAATAAAAACTAATCCCGCAAAAACACCCAAATGATTTAAAGCAAGATTCGGGAAGACTTTGTCACTCATCACTTTTCCTAAATCATTTACCGGAATTATTCCGCTTTGATTGTAATAAATGTAAAGTAGCGCGCCAAGTGATAAGAAGATGATAGTTACTATCACCATAATAACACTAAACCAGAAAAATATTTTTTTGAGCTTCGCCTTAAACTTTTGCAGCTTAAATTTTTCTGCATCATGTTTTGATCGAGACCGGTCATGCATAGCAATAAAAATCCCACCTAAAAATTCTTTGAAGAAGAAATTTGATTTTTCCAATCCCAGAAAAATGTTTCAGTGTATTCTGAACTTGTCACTTTACTAACGGCTTCGGTAAAAGAAATATCTAATTTGCTAATGATAGCTACAACTGATAAAACAACACCTAAAACCAAAAACAGTGATTGAAAAGTATCCGTCCAAACTAAAGTTTTAATCCCACCTCTGTAAGTGTATAATAACATTAATCCCAAAATAACAGAAACACTTACCCAAAACGGCACGTGAACTGTTTCAAACTGATCGAAGACAAATAATTGAATAACTCCCGCTACCAAATATAGTCGTCCGGCCGCCCCTAAAATGCGAGAGATAATAAAAAACATGGCGCCTGTTTTTTGGGTGTTCTTCCCAAAGCGACTTTTTAAATATTCGTAGATGGAAGTTAAATTGAGTTTGTAGTAAATGGGAGTAAGATGTGTGAAATGATAAATACCCTACAAAATAAATCCAATCACCAATTGTAGATAGGAGAAATGCGCCGTTCCACTTTCCCGGGTACAGAAATATAAGTAACACCACTCAACGAATCGCCAATCATCCCAAATGCAACAGCGTACCAAGGCGAGGCTTTATTCCCTAAAAAATAAGATTCGGCTGTGCTTTTGCGCGAAGTGTACCAGGCGATGCTCATTAAAAAGCAAAAGTAAACAGCAATGAAACTTATGATAAGTACTGGCGACATTTTGAATTAAGAATTATGAATTAAAAATGAAGAATTATAAGCTTGGTTTATTTGTTAAATAAAGTATTTCTTCACACTCCGAATCTCATAATTGTTAATAGTTTGCCTCTTTGGCTATTCAATCAGAAGGGCTAAAGCAGTAAATTTGCCATAATGCAATTCAGCTCCAAAGCAATAGAACAAGCCGTTGATACTTTTGCCCAATTACCGGGTGTTGGTAAAAACAGCTTTGCGTTATGTGTTGCATTTAATTACAAGATGATACCGAACAATTAGCTCAAATCATAAAGCAATTAAAAACGGATTTAAAGTTTTGTGATAAGTGCCATAATATTTCCGAAAGCACTTCCTGAAATTTGTACTTAACCCGGTTCGTGACCAAACTTTACTTTGTGTTGTGCAAGATTACAGAGATGTAATGGCCATTGAAAATACTGGTTTATATAAGGCTTGTATCACGTTTTAGGCGGATTAATTTCTCCAATGGAAGGAGGGCAGGACATTTAAATATTGAAACCTTAAATACCAGAATGGCTGAAAGGTGTTATTAAAGAAGTTATTCTGGCTTTGAATGCAACTATGGAAGGGGAAACCACTTCGTTTTATATTTACCGCAAATTAGCACCACACAATGTTAATTTATCAGCAATTGCCCGCGTTGTTGCTGTTGGAGATGAATTAGAATACGCCGATGAAGCTACACTTGGTCGTTCTATTACCAACCGTCAACCTTTCTCTGCTTTTACAGTGAAGTAGTTTAACTACATATATCCACCCATATTGGTTTTGATTTTCTTTACGGCGACCACCGCAATCTTTACGGTACGCGCAATCTGTTGCTATAATTCGAACAAGATAAAAAGATGGCAAAAGCTTGGCTGATTTTTTTCATAGTATTAAAGATACATAATTTATTATAATCACAAAATTGTAACGCTTAAGCTATATAAAGGATACAGCTGTTAAAATTCCTGAAAAGGCCTGAATACACACTTTAATTTTGTAATTTTAGTTCGTGCGTAAATCACTTTTATATTCTTTTCTGTATTGTTTTAGGACTTCAAAACTTAAAGGCAAGTTACATTCTAATACCAATGGATGAAACCCAGAAAAATCATTTGAAAGCTTATGGCATTGCATATTGGGCTTTAAAGGGTGAATTAGAAATTCAATGGCTTTTAAATTACCGTGGTGGAAGTTTTAGATTCCGAATGCGAAACCGGTGAGTAACGAATGTTTAATACGTGGTGTTAGCTACGAAATTATTTCGGACGCACAATCAATGCAATTCTTGCCGACATCGCGAATCCTTCCGTAAATCAAGATGCAATTAAACCAGAAAAGCACCACGTGTGTTGCTGTGTATTCCCCAAAAACAAACAACCCTGGGATGATGCCGTTACTTTAGTGTAAGTGTATGCTGAGATTCCTTATGATTTAATTTATGATGAAGAATTACTCAACGGAAAATTGTCTGAATACGATTGGTTGCATTTGCATCATGAAGATTTTACAGGACAATATGGTCGTTTTTATGCGCAGTTCAAACATCACGCTTGGTATCAGGCAGAAGTTAAGGAGAATGAACCGTAGCTAAGAAATTTGGGTTTTCTAAAGTATCTGGCAACTAAAATTAGCGGTTGCAAAAAAATAAATGAATACGTTTTTGGTGGTGGATTTTATTCGCCATGTGTAGTGCTTAGCAGTTATGATATTGCTTTAGCAGCCGAAGGAATTGATATTTGTGCCGAAATGTATGACCACGATGCAGCCAAACCGAACATGAATGTACCAAAATTGATTTCTCGAAAGGTTATGCTTTTGAAAATATAAATTAACGCCAAATCCTTTAGAGTACGAATTTTCAAGCATCGATACGTATCATACCCGTCAGCAACAATATGGTATGACTAAAGAGAATGATGTATTTACTTTGTTTGATTTCTCAGCGAAGTGGGATCCTGTTCCAACTATGTTGAATCAAAATCACGAATCAACAGTAAAAGCTTTTTGGGGACAAACTGTCGCCTTCAATAAAAATTACGTAAAGAAAAATGTTTTAGTATTGGGAGAATCTCAAAAGCATTTAATGAAGCGCGTTACATTCATGGAGAGCACGGTAAAGGTACTTGGACATTTTATGGTGGTCTTGATCCAGAAGATTATTTGCATAGAGTAGAGGATCCTCCAACAGATTTAAGTTTACATCCAAATTCACCGGGTTGCAGATTAATCTTAAACAACATTCTTTTTCCTGCAGCGAAAAGAAGAAAAAGCAGAAGACTTAGTGAAGTTTTATTGATTAACGATTTCGCTAAGCAACGGTTTGATTGGAAGACCAAGTGTCGCCAAAACTGTTTGCCCTAGCGTGTGTTAACTGCAGATAATTACTCTACAATAATTTTCCTAATTGCTTTGTCCTTGTTGTCCAAGGAAACAAATATAAGCTAGTTTTTTAAGTTTCAATTAATACCAGTTGATTTCTTTTATTGTTTCCCAAAACACTAATTCAGCAAGTAAATTATGAACTGATAAGTCACAACTGCCTGTAATTTCAGCCACTTTAATTGTTATTTGTCCATTTGATGGATTAGGGGATATTAAAAAGGAATTTGCGAAATTAGTTTCATTTATGTCCGTAGTTATAAGTTGATACTTAAATATAGTGCCATTTGCTGCGCCTATCGGTCCGCCACTTGTAGTCATACCATATAAATCACCTCCATTTAAATAAAGTGACCTCTAGAAAACCGCCCGTGCCACCTGTGAAGTTCCAAAGTTTAGTATAAGTTCCACTAGGAGTTATATTAAAATAGTTCCTGAGTTTGATGAGCCGCAGTTCTTGTCATACCGTAAAGTAATGTTCCATTAAAAATTAGTGAGCCTTTGGATTGGCTACTATTTATGATACCAGTAAATCATTTAGTTTAATATAACCAGTTCCATTAGGAAGTATTTAAAATAACACCGCTACCTGAAGAGCCGCCATTTTCTGTCATTCCATATAAATACGTTCCATCAAACGTTAATGACCCAAGTGGATTAGCACCATTCAATGCACCATTAAAATTAAGCAATGTGCTAAACCCCGTACCTACGGGCAATATTTTAAATATAATTACCTTTGTTACTTAAAACCAACACTATCGTCGTCATTCCATATAAATGTGTTCCATCAGTACAAAGAGAGCCTTTTAAATCCAAGGCCAATACTTGTATTAAAGCCATATAAATTTGTATATCCAGTTCCCATCAGGTTTTATTTTAAAATATCACCTGACCCCAAGCGCTACCCAAGGAAGTTATTCCGTAAAGAAATGTTCCATCATAAATAAGAGTACCTTTTAATGTACTTCCATTTAAGGTGCCAGTAAAATCTTTCAGTTTAACGTAACTAGTCCATCAGTTTTTATTTTAAATAAAGTCCCTAAATCGCTTGTACCACCAGTTGAAGTCATGCCACATACAAATAAGTTCCGTCATATGTAATGATCCTTCTGGTCGACTACCATTGATAGCTCCTGTAAAATTCATTAATACTGAATAGTTTGTTCCATCAGGCAGTACTTTATAACAACGCCTA
>JADJMM010000021.1 GCA_016709575.1 Sphingobacteriaceae bacterium | reverse complement strand
ACAATATTATCGTAACCCCAATGTATCATTTTTTCTTTCACTTAGTTATTTATTTCTAAAAAAAGATATATGAATAAAATTATAATTATTTTTTTATTTGTTAGCTATAACTTAAGTATAGCTCAACCTATTGGAACCTTTCCAAGACGATTACCCCAAGCAAGTAATACTAGTGCAGTTAATTGTGAGGGTAATATTAAGGTTAATAATGTAATCCCTTCAAGTTGTTATTTAAACCCACTTAAATACTGCGCGTATCACCCTGTTTTTGAAGAGAATTTCGATTACAAAATGAATTACCAAATTATTGGCGATTTAATTTAGGATATAGTGGGGACGATACATATGCTGGGAATCCAGGTGAAAATAACCCAGGAATTAAACCGTGTAATCAAACTTGGCAAATGGGCGGTACATGGTTAGGATCCTCAGAGGAGGCATTTTATAACAATCTAGTAGTGAATAATAGCCAGGCATCAATGGAGGTTAAATCAAAGTATACATACAATGATCCGACTGGTTGGGATACAAATTGTGGTAAATACGACTATTACCTCACGGGGTCAATGTTAAGATCATTAAGTTCATTTAGAGAAGGTATTTTTACAGCTAGGCTTGCTATACCCTCAAATCCTAATTTTTGGCCAGCATACTGGTTAAGAAGTGCTGGTCCTATTCCTCAAGAAATTGATATTTTTGAATTTTTTCCAAACTCGACTGGAAATTGTGATTTGTACGGTGAAATGTCAACTACTATCCATGGATACTATAATAATGGAACCAAAGATATTGCTTGTTCAAGAGGCGCTAAGTTTCCAGAATCAGCATTACTTTTGACTAACCCTTCTGCCCCCGCATTTCAAGGTACTTATCATTACTTTACCTGTTTTTGGACTGAGTATCGTGTGCAAGTTTATGTTGATAATACACTTGTCTTTGAAGCTACCAAATTTTATGATAAAACTTTGGTTCCGCAACAATGTCATTGGGGAGTAACACCAGGTAGGCTTTTACCAAAGGACTTATACTATTGTACTGATTTGAATAACAGTAATAAAAACAAAAACATTAGTTATGATATGTATTTTCCAAATCCAGCTGGAAACATGGATTTAATAATTTCAAATGCAATTGCAGCCCAATATAGAAATATGACATTAACCAGTCCAAGTTCCGTTACTTATTCGGTTGATTATGTTGGTGTATGGCAACCACAAGACTGTAATACTGATCATTACATTTCTACAGTAAATCAATTTTTCAGTGAGACGGTAGGAACCAATTTTTTAACTGGTCAAGGTATTCATATTGTACCAAATAGTTCGTATCAATATATTAATCCGGCACCTAAAGGCTTGAATAATCTACCCGATCCAAATAATTTGTCAGGAGAGCCAATTTACTTATTAGCACACGATTATATTGAAATTCTTGGCGATGCTTTTTTTGAGGAAGGAACTTTTTTAAAAGCGGGAATTGTAAATTACTTTGGTTATTCGCCAATTCAAAGAGAAGAAAATCAAAGTGAACAGGTTGATGAATCATTAATTCAGCACCATGATTTTATGACTAAGCTAATCGATGAAAATACCCAATATAATGAGAGTAAAGAAACTTTACTTTCCGATAAACCTTCAATTTCCGAAATGGATAACTATTCCCTTAAAATTTTTCCAAACCCTGCTAGCGAGTTTTTAGAAATTCAAATGGAGGATGAAGATTATAATGATTTATCATACATTGAAATTATTAATTCATTGGGCGAAATTCAACGAATTGAAAAAACTAAAATTATTGAATTAAATAGTTTTCCTTCTGGATTTTATACTCTAAAGTTTAATTTTAGCTTTGGTTTCGTTTTAGTTAAATCTTTCGTTAAAATTTAGTTTTAGATTCGTGCCTAATTACATTCTCTTCAATCCAACACTCGGGCGATATCTGTCTTCTTGATATAAATCGTACAAATCCTGTATGGTTTTAAGGACCGTTTTCGGACCGATTTCATCAGCCCATTTTAACAAGCCTTTTGGGTAATTTACCCCTTTAGTCATGGCTAAATCTATATCTTCTTTACTGGCAATTTGGTAATAAAGGGTTTCAGCAGCTTCGTTAATTAACATGGCTAAAATGCGGTTAAAAACAAGCTTTCCAAGAGCTTCATCCTTTTTAGGTTCAGGAATTGTTGCCCCCTCCGAATAATTATAAAAACCACGTCCGCTTTTTCGGCCTAAAAAGCCCGCTTCCAAAAGTCGCTTTTGTGATAAACTCGGTTTAAAACGGGGGTCGAAATAAAATTGTTTCCAAACTGTTTCGGTAACAACGTAATTTACATCGTGACCTATAAGATCCATTAATTCAAACGGACCCATTTTAAAACCACCAAACTCTTTCATGGCCCAATCTATGGTTGGCATATCGGCAATACCTTCTTCATAAATACGTAAGGCTTCGCTATAAAATGGACGCGCAACGCGGTTGACGATAAAGCCGGGAGTGTCTTTTGCAATAACAGTTACTTTTCCCCAAGTGTCAATTAATTTTTTGACTTCAGTAGATAAATTACTTTGAGTTGCAATACCGGGAATAATTTCCACTAAAGGCATGATGGTGGCCGGATTGAAAAAATGAACTCCTAAAACTCTTTCGGGTTTTGTGCAAGCCGCTGCTATAGAAGTAATCGATAATGAAGATGTGTTGCTTGATAAAATACAATCAGCAGAAACAATTTTTTCTAAATCCGAAAATACTTTTTGTTTTACTTCCAGATTCTCAATAATTGCTTCAATAACTAAATGACACCTCCCTAAAGAGGTTAAATCCGAAACAAAATTTATATTTTTTGAAATACTTTGTGATTGCTCTGCTGAAATTTTTTGTTTTTCAAGCAGTTTTACTAAAGATGATTTTAAATTGGCCTGTGCTTTTTCGAGTGACTTAGAATTGTTGTCATAAACAAAAACCGTATGACCGGCAGTGGCTGCTACTTGTGCAATACCTGCACCCATAGCACCTGAACCAATTACACCAATGACTGAATTTTTTGAGAACATAACTTATTTAGCGATGATGATTTTTTTCTGATATTGTTTTCCTTCAGCTTTAATACTAATAACATAACTTCCGCTTTCTAAATCGGAAACGTCAATGTTTTTGAAAGTTACAGGAAACGAACAATCATTTAGATTCTTTTCAGAATAAACTAATTGTCCCAGTATGTTTGTTATTTCAACAGAATAATTTTTTGCTTCCGGATTTGTAAACGTAATATTTAAATTATTTTTTGCCGGATTCGGATAAACGTTAGCATTTAAAATAGTTGAATTTTCTTTTACACTTAAAGCATCCGATTTTAAAAGGAAAATACCATTCTGCATATCGCAAGCTAGAACTGTTTTGCTTGGAAAGAAAGGATAAGCGCCCCAGTTACCTCTGTAAGAACCTGCACCATAATTATTACTAAAGTTGGCACCACCTTGTGGATGGGTATCAAAAAAACCTGTAATAAAAGGAGCATTCGGATTTGTAATATCATAAACTATTAATCCATCTTGGTAACAAGAAATAAAAGCTAACTCGTTTCCTATAACGTAAGGATTATGCGCTACCATTTGAGAATTACTATTAGGCTCAACGGTGCTCGACATAACGATGTTGCTTAAATTACTTACATCCGTTACTTTAATAGATACGCCTGTTGGTACTTCATCACAAAACACTAAAGTTTGTCCGTTTTTTGTAAGTGAACTTGCGTGATTGTAACCCGCTTCCGGATAACCGGTAAAAGAACCTAATTGCGTAAATGTATTTGTTGCAGTATTAAATTTAAACACCCATAATCCTTGATTTCCTGCTGATGCATAAACTGTATCATTGCGAACAAACATGTCATGTACATAAGTAATAGAAGGATAATCATCCGACAATGTTCTTAATAAAACAGGTGCAGAAGGTGTTGCTAAACTGTAAACACACATGTTAGATAGAATTGCACTTGCAGATGTTTGTCCCCCCACGTATAATTTATTTCCGTCAACCCAAACTGTATGTCCGCGTTCAAAATATGTAGTTCCATTATGAACTACATGAACAGAATCCGGCAGATATTGCATATCGATAATTTGAAATGTATTTGGAGCGACATCATCACTTACGATGTAGCAATAATTTTGATAGGTTTTTAATTCTCTCCAGGTGCAGCCGGCATGTTTGTTGTCAACGGAATCACAAATTACAGGAAGTGAAGGATTAGTGATGTCAATGAAGTAAGTTTTAGCGCTGGAACCAACAAGAGCGTATTCTTTATTTTTTGAAGTTTGAACCCAACCCCAACACCCTGAATATTTGCGACCGTCAACCCCGGTAAGATCGCCATTCGGATCCATTTTGCTTAGCAAGCTCATGTTTAACGAAGGATATGTTTGTGCAGATGCAAAAGCACAAAATAGAAATGCGAAAAGTGTAAATTTAAGTTTCATCAGGAAAGTGTTTAAACAAATATAAGAATTAAAAGCTTATTAAAACAGAGCGGTTAAGCCGAAATGGATTTTACCTGAGCGGATATCAATTCCATTACCTTTTTGACTACCTAAAGCATAATTTAGAGAGAAAATCCCTGCTTTTGTATCGAAATTTATTCCCGCACCAAAACTAAACGGCATATCATTTAAATAAACGCCACTACTATTATTTTCATACCAAGCGCCTTCAGCAAAAACTAAAATGTTAGAATTTTGTCCGAATAAAAAACGGTATTCTAAAGTTGGAATGACATACGAAGAAGCGAAAATACTTTCTTCATCAAAACCTCTTAATGTTCTTAATCCTCCAATACGAAACAGCTCATTTTTAAAAACAGGAGCACTTCCAAAAACAGTTCCGTATTGTGCGCCTATATGAAAAACACTGTTGCCTTTTATCTGAAGAAATAAATTTACATCACCTTCACTTTGGTATTGTGTTGATTTTAATTGGAGATTAGTATAAACAATGTCATTTATTTTTGGATTCTTTTTAATGGTTTTGTTTCCGGTTTGAGCATTTATATTAATAGCAATTCCCTTGTGCGGATTAAATCGGTAATCTAATTTTTCGAAACTTAAACCTAAACCGTATGATTGCGTACTCACATCAGCATAATCAGGCAACACGGTAACAAATGCAAGTCCTGATGTTGAAAGTATATTGGCATTACGTTGTTTGTAAAACACTTTCAAATTATTTAATCCGCTGAAATAATATTGCAAACCAATGTTGTTATTTACATCGATGAACGATGTATCTTTTTTATAAATCTTCAAAGCGTAATCAACACCAATGGGAGTTCCTAAAATGTAAGGATAAATTACTCTCCCTTTAAAATCTTGCGTTTGTGTTTGTAATCGCCGCCAATTTAAATCGAATGTTTCACCGGTTCTGAAAATTGTATTCACTAATTTTATTTTTACATCACCTGTAAAAACGGTTTTGCCTGTTTTGTTATCCGGCAAAATACCAATGATCCCATCAAATTGCGAAGCGTTTTTCTTGTTTAAGAATAAATATAATTTGTTTTGTTTTTCGGTAATATCTAATCGTAATCCTTTGCTTTCTGACAAAAACGGCAGCTGTTTTAATTTTTTTGAAATGGAGCGAAACGATGCTTCGTTATAGGGCATCATTGGTTTTATACCCAAATATCTGTACAAAAATGTTTTGTTTATTTTGGCATCGCCTTTTACAACAATGCTGTCGATTTTAATTAATTTATTTTTGTTTACGTTTAAAACACCTGAGAGTGAATTCCCTTCAATACTGATACTATCTAATTTTAATGAAGCAAATGGATAGCCGTTGTTTTCGTAATACGTTATTGATTTTTCAATTAAGCGGGCGGCCTGACTATAACTAAAAGCTTTATTAGTATAAAGTCGTTCGCTGTAACCCATTTTCGACATTACATCCATATCAGCATTACCTTTTTTAAGTGTTGCCCATTTAAATTTTTGTCCAATTTGTATAGAATAAATTTTGTTTAAAGAGTCTCCTCTTTTTGAAACGACATCGGCCAATAAATAACCCTGACTTCTTAAATCATTTAAAATAGTATTAACGCTTTGTATTAGTTCTTTGTTGGTTTTATACTTTTCTTTATACTTAATGTATTTGAAAATCTTAACCGAATCCGTATTAATCAGTTTTAAATTGAAGTTTTGTCCGCCTAAAACAGGATTTTGTCCGCTTAGGTTGCAAAAGCAAAAAACGGCACAATAAACTAGCAAGTATTTAAAAGCCTTTAGTGGCATATTTTGCCTTAAATTACTAATAATTCAGTAACGCTTATTTGCTAAATTTTATTACATTTATTGAAAATTTTACCGAATGAAAAAACTTATACTCGCCATTTTTGTACTAAGTACTTTTTTAACTAAGGCTCAAATCACCATTACCAGCACCAATATGCCGGTGGTGGGTGATACACTTAGAGTATCTGTACCCAATTTAGCATCCTTAACTCATCCGGCTAATACCAATTATACCCTTACAGGGACTAACTACTTTTGGGCCTTCGACTCATTAAATACCAATGTTCAAAAGATTAGGAAATTTGAGCCATCTTCAGTAACGCCTTATTTCTTTTATTTTTCTCTCCAAGATTTGGTGAAAAAATCCAAGACTCTATTCCTAATTTACCGGCGGTTCCTTTAGGAACAATTACTTTAACGATAAAGGATATCTGGAATTTTTACCGTAAAAACTCAACCACATCATTCAATGCCGAAGGGGTAGGAATGAGTATTTCTGGTTTGCCTTTAGGAATTGTGTATACTGATGTAGATGAATTGTACAAGTTTCCATTAAACTATGGCGACAGAGATTCCAATACTTTTAAGGGTTCTACACCATCTACTACTTTAATTCCTTTCGTTTATAAAAAAGGTGGTTACCGTATTACTGAAGCTGATGGTTGGGGAGCAGTTCGTACACCAATGGGGACTGAAATGTGCTTAAGAGTTGTTACCACGCAATACTCAATAGATACTATTGCCATTACAACTCCCTTTGCTTTTAAATTACCATTTCCAAATTACGTGCGTAGTTACCAATGGTTAACGTTAGGACAAAAAATTCCATATTTTGAAGTGAATGGAAATTTAGTTGGAGGAAATTTTGTTCCAACTGAAGTGCGTTACCGTGATGTGCCAAGATCTTTTGTTGGTATTAAAGAAAATGAAGAAACCCAATTAGCTTTAGCTATCTATCCAAATCCTGCAGTTAACGAATTAAACATAGTGGTTCCAAAAAACAACGAATTGAATCTGGAAATTTTCTCTGCGTCCGGTCAGTTAGTGATGAAAAAAACCATTTCAAACAATGAGGCAATGAATCAGCACAGTATCGATATTTCTAAATTAGCTCAGGGCTTATATACCGGGGTTTTAGGCGACGGTAAGACTGTTCAAAACTTTAAGTTTATTAAGCAATAGATGTATTTTAAAAATTCCAATTAAATTTTATTTTTACACCATTAAATTAAAACAATATGTCGCACGATTCTCACAACAACGGTCACCAGGAAAATAAACCTGTAGCATTTACTACCCCATTAATTTTAGGAGCAGTTACTGTATTTATTATTTTATGCTTTGTAAGCTTAGGTAATCCCTCTCACGGACATGGTAAATGTGAGTGCAAGGAAGAATGTTCTAAAGAATGTATGGAAGCATGTGAAAAGGGAGAAAAGGAACATGGTGGACATGAAGAGGCTCATGCTGATGTAAAACATGAAGAAGCTCATGTAGCAGCAACTGATAGCACTGCAACTCCTGCTGATACAACACATCACGCTGCAGAGCCTGCAAAAGAAGAAGCTCATCACTAACACATATAGGTCCCTGAGCTTGTCGAAGGGCCGGTTTCAATAAAATATTAACCCGTAGTGTTAAGCTGCGGGTTTTTTTATTTGCTATATTTAAAAACCAATGTCCGACATAATACACATATATACCGATGGTGGTGCCAGTGGAAATCCCGGTCCCGGTGGATATGGTATTGTGATGTTGTATAAACAGCATCGCAAAGAAATGAGCGAAGGTTATCGCTTAACTACCAATAACCGCATGGAATTATTATCGGTGATTGTGGCTTTAGAATCCATTAAAAAAGTAAATGCTGAGGTAGTTTTACATTCCGATTCAAAATATGTAATCGATTCTATAAATTTAAATTGGCTCGATAATTGGCAGAAGATTGGCTTCAAAAACAAAGCGAATGTAGATTTATGGAAACGCTTTTTAAAAATCAGAAATAAGCATCATGTTAAATACGTTTGGGTAAAAGGTCACGCCGCCAACGTAGAAAATAACCGTTGTGATGAATTGGCAGTAGCAGCCTATAAAACAAAGGTGTTGTTGGTGGATGAAGGGTATGAGGCCTCAAAAGGAGAGTTATTGTAAAGTGGCTTCGACAAGCTCAGCCACCGAAATCTCCGGGGACTGAGCCTGTCGAAGTCCCGAAAGACATGCTCCCTTCAGAGAACCCGTCATGCTGACCGCCGAAGGCGCCAATCAGCATCTCAAAACTCAAAAAATTATTTTTTGAGTTTTGTATGTTACTTTTTTGAATATCTTTATTATGGTACTAAAATGATGAAAAAACTAGGCATACTACTATTAGTTCTCTTAATCTGGTCTTGCTCACGCAAAGGCGAGAAAGATTTGGTTTCCGAAAGTCAGCGGACTGAAATAACCCCTTTCAAAATCAATAAAATTCTTTTAAGGGATACGCAATTGATCAAAAGCTTTTATGCGGAAGCTGATAGTGGCCGTATGACCATCAATGAATACATCGAGAATTGGGGTAGGGATTATAAATTTTTAGACAACACGTCTTTTAATGCATTGCGTAAAGCAATTTGGACATTGGTAAAAAATCCTGAATCAAGAGTTTATATTAATCAGTTTGAAAAGCCTGCTTCAGCTAAAGAGGTAAAAGAAAGAGTTATTGCTTGTGCTATGTTAGAAGAATCCAGTTTTGATGCGGAGGGAAATGAAGTTATTCAATCCAGATTTAATTGCGATTCTATGACTACAATTCGCAATATTAATCAGATTCGCTTTTTTTGAATCCTGGTATTTTAATCCGGAGACTAATATGATTGAACGTGAATTATTAGGTTATTCGGTTCACGAATTTGTGTCGGATAAAAATGCGTTCAGAGAATTGTTTGATGTATTTGTAAATGATGCAGCCTTACAAAAAGCCCGTAAGTATTACTTTAATAAACAAGCGCAATAATGAAGAAGCTAATTATACTCTCCCTTTTGGCGCTGCTTGTTTTTACCAACTGCGGACGGAAAAAACATACTGCTAAAAAAGCAAAAGAAGAACGCATTGAAATTGTTCCCTTTTATCGTAACAGTGTAGATGTTCAGGATTTACACAGAATAGACACGAATATGTATTTAGTGGAACCCGAAGAGTTTCTGAATAAACAACAATACGAAAATTTCAAGAATGCCATGTGGCAAATTATCAGAAATCCAAAATCAAAAGTATTTAACGGTTCTGATCAACTTTGCACTGCTGATGTTTTAAGGGACAGAGTGGTGTATTGCGATTCGGTAGTTAATGTTGATTCTTTAGATAACCGTATTGGCGCTCCTTATTGGCTTTGCGATTCAACAAGTGTAATGGATAATTTAAGTCGTGTTGAGTTTTATGAATCGTGGTATTTGAATACTAAAACTAATTTAATTGAAAAGGAAACTTTAGGCTACGCTGTTTGGCAATATGTAAAGGATAAAGAAGCTTTCCGCGAAATATTTGTAGTGTTCAGAGACGATGAAGCAAGAGAGAAATGTAAGAAGTATTATTTCTCTTATTAATTCCAGTACCCTTTATTATTATTTACAGCTCCAATTACTTTTCCTTGTAAAGCTTTGCCGATGAACGGTGTGTTTTTTGATTTCGAAAGAATTTCTTTTTCTGTAAGCGAAGTTTCACCATTGGTGGTGAAGAGTGTGAGGTTCGCTTTTTCGCCTTCTTCTATTTTTGGTAAGTCTAATCCTAAAATTTTGTATGGATTGGTTGTTAGCGCTTCAATTAAACTTTCGTTTTCACCTTTTAAAGCTGTGTTAGCTGAAGCGAATGCAGTTTGTAAACCAACAATGCCATTATCCGCTAAATCAAATTCTAAATCTTTGCATTCTATATCTTGTGGACTGTGATCACTCACCACCACATCAATAATTCCATTCTCTAATCCTTTGCGAACTGCTTCCACATCTTTTTTATTTCTCAATGGAGGATTCACTTTGTAATTCGTATCGAAGTCAACAAGAACTGAATCATCCAGCAATAAATTGTGTGCAGCTACTCCGCAAGTAATTTGCAGACCGTTTGCTTTTGCTTTCTTAATTAATTCTACACTTCCTTTAGTACTGATTGTTGGAATGTGCAATTTTCCGCCTGCGTATTCCAGGACAGAAATATTTCTCTGCAACATTATTTCTTCTGCTAAAGCAGGTTTGCCTTTTAATCCTAAACTGGTTGAGGTCTCGCCTTCGTTCATTTGTCCGCCATGCGAAATACTTTTATCGTCGCAGTGGGTGATGATGAAGCTGTTGATGTTTTCAGAATATTGTAATGCTCTTAAAACTAATCCCGCATCTTTCACCGGCGTTTTGTAATCGCTGTAAGCAACTGCTCCGGCTAATTTCATGTCGTACATTTCCGATAAATCTTTTCCTTCCTGGTTCTGACTTAAAGTCCCAATCGGATAAACATTCACTAAATTATTTTTAGCGCGGTTAATCACGTATTCAATTTGTGCTTTATTGTGGAGTGGGGGATTGGTTCCGCTAACAACACACACTCCTGTAAATCCACCAGCCGCTGCAGCTTTTAATCCGCTTTCTAAATCTTCTTTGTGTTCAAGACCCGGGTCGCAAAAATTCGCTTGCATGTCTAACCAACCGATAGAAAGCATTAAACCTTTCTCTTCAATGGTCTTTACGTCTTTTGCTGAAATGTCTTTTTTAATTTGGGTAATGGTTCCGTTTTCAATTAATACGTCAACGGTTTTATTATGGAAGCTGCTTTGAGGGCAGATGATTTTGGCTTGCTTGATTAATACATTCATGTTTCGGCTACGCTCAACACAAGTTAAGTTCTACTTAAAAAATCGTATCAGTGCTACTTCTATTGCTATAAAAGTCAGAGCGAAGATAATAAATAATTTCCAAAGTTTCACATTACCGCTTATTTCCTGTACAGAGGCGGTTAAACTCTTCTCAGCCGCCACTAAATTCTTAAACGAAATGAGGTTATTCTCAGCAATACTTTTTTCTATGTCTTCATTGGTAAAAAACTCCAAACCCGACTCCAAACGGTTGTAATTAAAGGCCAGCGATTGCAGGTCTTGTCCCTTATGGTTCAGTTTATAGAACCCCGGGTTGGTAATTTGGTTTTGGGTATAAACATTCAATCGGTTATTGTTCACGCGGATCTCAGGAATCACATCAAATTTTTTGTTGAGTTCGGTTAAATGAAGTGGTTCTTCGCTTTTTTCTTTAAAGGCATTTAAGTTTATTACTGAATTGCTTTGCGTGTAAAAATAAAGTGGACTCGGTTTCAAACTATTAATCGCCATTTTATAAATGGTTGGAACAAACAAAGCGTGCTTGCAAAAATTCGTGAAGCTTTCATCTAAAGAGCTGCTGAAAATATAAACCTTCGCGTTTTTAATGGTGATTTCTCCTAACCAAGTTTCATTATTAATTAATTTGAGAACAGGATTAATATTATTTTTCGAACTCAAATTAAAAGTATAATGTTTTCTCACTACAGGTAAATCCATGCGTTCATCAATTTTATCAAACACGCCATCGTAAAAGCCGGTTCTAAAATCTGTTTTTCTACTTTTAATTTCGCTGTGTCTAAATTTGAAATAAAAGGCAGATTTAAAGTCTTATAAAAATCATTATAGTTTTGTTGGTTAGCCTTTGTAGCAGGAATAATTGCAAGATAACCGCCATTGTCAACGTACTTGGTTATTTCAGCAATTAGACCTGAAGAAAAATTTTCCACTTCATTCAGCACAATTAAATTACTGGTAGCGAATAATGCGTAATCGATTGCTTGTTCGTTGTTCTCTTTAAAATTAAACAGACTATCATTTTGCATCAAACTTTTAAAATGGGTTCCTGTTTTTGAATCTTTTCCGTTAATAACGAGCGCAGAAATATTTAATTTAGAATTGAAAGAGAAAAATAATTCGTCATCAAACACAATCGGATAATCTTCAATTTTCAGAGAGCAAAAATTAAAACCTTCTTCCTTACATTCAAAAGTTAATTTAGTTTCTGCTTTCGAATTGGCATCGGCGTTGTAAGAGGCAATCCCTATTTGTTGTTTGTTGATGAAGAGTTTAATAGTTCCATTCTCAACCGCTTGATTACTTTTATTCCAAACCCGGATATTTAATTTCTGAATAATTCCTTTTTGTTGAACCAGTGTTTCAAACCAACAACTGTCGATGTAAATATTATTATTGTTATTCGCCGCCAACGGAATTAAAGTGGTGCTGATCAAAGTATCCGCATTCATATTTTTAAAATCAGAAACCGATTTTTGAAAATCACTTATAATAAACTGACGTAAATCTTTTGCCTTGCTCGATTTTAAAAAATCATTTTGTCGCTTTACAACACTCGACAAAGGTTTTACCGCCGCCGAAATTCTGAGTTCAGTAATAGCATCTTTAATTTCTTCTTTCGATAATAAACGTTGATGCTTGCCTTCAAAATCATTGGTCAGCAACATAAATCTATCTGCATTTCCAAAAGCATCTATAATTTCGTTGGCGCGTTTTTTGGCATCGCTTAGTAAAGAACCGTTTTTGTTCAGTCCCTCCATGCTAAACGAATTATCAATGTAAATGCCAATGGCTTTATCGCCTGTTTTTATTACGGCTGTTTTATCTACCAAAACGGGTTGGGCAAAGGCTAAAACCAGACAAGTAATAGCCAAAATACGGGCTGCTAAAATTAAAAGCTCTTTTAAACGTGATTTCGACTGACTTTCCTGTTTTAATTCACGTAAAAACTTTACGTTTGTAAAGTAAACCGTTTTGTATTTCCTGAAATTGAATAAATGAATAATGATAGGAATAGAGACAGCGAAAAGGGCGTATAGGAAAGAAGGAAAGACGAAGCTCATTTGGATTTAAAGTTACTAAAAAAAGCATGAACTCAACAAACGCAATAATAGGGAAGAACCTCGTTCTAATTGCCCTCGTTACCATTACCGTTTTAAGCATTTTTAATGTAATTATGACGGATACCGACCTTCTGATAGCTCAGGTGGTAATGGGTTTGGTGTACGCTTTGCTCAGTTATTTCGAATACAACAACACCGCTTACAAAGCCACGTTACCCGTTGAGCGTTACTCTTATTACCCGGGGAGTTTCTATATGTTACGCGCCATTAAAATTGGTATTTATTTAACCTTTGCTTTGTTGCTGGCTTTCTCGCCCAGTGGAGTTAAAATTTTGTATCCTGTTTGTTTGGCTTTGGCTTTAACTGAGATTATCATCAGCTTGTTAAAGTATTATAAAAACTTTGCTTCGTAAATGTTTACGCCAATTACATTTTAATTGCCCTCGAAGACATGGAAAAAATCTTCGCCACCGAAATTGAAAACGTAGAATACCGCCACGATATTTTTTACCTAATAAAAAAGAACGGCAAGTCTGTTAACATCAAAACTTTTCTATCCAAGACAAAGATATCTTCATCAACAAAATGAAAGACTGGATTGTAAACAATGATGTGAAGATAAGTGATGAATCGGCTCAGAGGTTGAAGGCGATTAATTAGTTTTTCGTTCTTAAATAGGAAAAATGAAGCATTGTTTATTCATATTGAAGTGGCATTATGGACCTTATCACCATTATAGCAAAAACGAACTTAATGTGATAGGTTTTGTTTCAATTGGTTTTCTGGTTCTAGTTGGGATTGCAATGCTTTATTTTATTGCTTCTGACATTTGGAAGAAGACCAAGAAGCAAAGGTATTACATACGCAACTTTTTCTGGTATTCAGTAATTCTTATTGTGTTCTTTTCTTTTGTAATTGGGATTCTTTTTGATTTACCAGGAGACTCCCCCATTTTCTGGTGTGCAGTTCTTCACTCAGTCTATCAATTGCGGGGTGGGTTGTATACAAACAAATCAAAAGAGAAAATTAAAAAACTCGGGGCTTACCGCGAAAAGCGGTCGGGCTGCTCCGGGCTCCGCTTCGCTGCGGTTTTTTGCTGAAAAAGCAAAAGAACTAAACCCTGCGCATCCCTAAGCCAAAATCTTTAAGTTGATTAAAATCTTATTTGTATCTTTATGTTAAACCTAATTAATTATGGGTAAACGATATTCAATAGCCGTCGGAATTAATGATTATGTTGATTGCAAGAATTTAAAGTTCTGTGTTAAAGATGCAAAAGACATTACAGATGTTTTTACGCGTATTTGTAGTGTTGGTGAAGAAGATTGGCGAATAATTAAGAGTGATGATAAAGAACCTAATAGTGATCCTTGGAAAACCTTTTGTGATACCGTAGATAAATTGAAAATAGAATTTACTGCTAAGGAAGATGATTTATTCTTTTACTTTTCAGGCCATGGTATTAAAGCAGATGAAACTACTGTTGTTTTTAAGAATAAGGACATCAGAATTTCTGAAATTATTCAAAAGCTCGAAGAATTATCTCCTAAAACAAAACTTATATTTTTTGATAGTTGTTATTCTGGAATTGGTGCAGAAGAAACTCAGAAGTCCGCACAACTATTTTCTTCAGTATCAAAAGAGACGGCTGGCACATTTATTATATGTGCGTGTGCAGAAAATGAAACAGCGAAAGAATCAAGAAATAAAAATGGGCGATTTACTCATTTTATGATTAACATTCTCCGAGATTTAAAAAATTATAATGAAGATCAATATTTGGATATAAACTCTTTGTTCAGTAAAATAAATACCTTCTTTAAGTTAAATCCAGATTTTAAACAAAGTCCATTTCAGCAAATCAAAAGTATAGGCACATATCCATTGGCAAATTGCTTTAATCAAGATGAATTCTACGTGCGATATGATATTGATGACCCGGAAACTTTTGACTGGGACATATTGGTAAATTCACTGAATACTTATTTGAAAACTAAAGAAGATGTATTAGGCGAGTTTCAACGCTATATAAGAGAACATTGCCAAAATACAAAATCTTTAGAAAAGGGAAATGCTGCTGTTCAAAGCGTGGAAATCTCAAGGAATAAAGTTGTTCTTATTGATAATGGAAAGTACTTTAATCTGTTTGAACCAAATGTTGGTTCAAGACAAGGTGGGGGCATTCAAACGGCTCAGCACTTTCAAAATACTTGTGCAGTATTTTTTAGTATGAGCGTTATAAGTGAAAATGGGTTCAATACCTTCAATTTTGATTTTAAAGAACTAGAGGAGTCGTGTAAAATAGAAGTAAACATTGCTAGCTTTTACTCGATGCAGAAAAATTTTAGGATTGATGATGAATGTGATTCTTTACTGTAAGATTTAAAAAATTCACGATGATGCAAAGTCATGTGAATATTTCAATTGAAATGTTTGAGAAGGAAGCAAGACGTACCGGAAAAATTATATACTTGGAATTTCATGAAGGAGACAGATTAAAAGGTTATACTGACTCTATGATAGAAATGTTTGGGTGTGTAGATGTAATTAAAACGAAAACTTACAAATCCTGAATTCTAGATGACTGAAAAAGATAAAATAGTTAGTGAAGAGCGTCAAGTTAAACCACTAGGCTTAAATTATTATACCGCAATTAAGGATAACTCGGTTTCTGTTTTAGATTTATCTCATGCACGGGTTATACCAGAATTTATGCGTGTCATTTATAAAATGAAACATAAGTTCGGACATACAAATATTATTCTTGATTTTTCATCAGTTAATATGGTTTTACCTGGACCTCTCGTGTCAATTTCTGCTTGTATAGAATTTTTTAAGACACAAGGACTTTCATTTGAAATAAGGGTTCATAATTCCTATTTACTTGGAACTTCATTTTACTCACCAGAAATTCCAGTAGAAAATCCAACAAATAGTTTTTTGGATAAAGTATGGAAATTTAGCGAATCCAAACACGTTTATAAAATAGTTGATGGACTTATTGAGTCGAAAAAAGAAACGTCAAGTATTAAATGTTTGTATTGTAGATACGGGAGTTGGTTTATTGCAGACCCTTAAAAATACTCCTCCTAAACCTAGAAATGATATTAATGCTATTTCGCTTTCTGTTCAACAAGGGGTGAAAGGAATGCGAAGCAAAGGGCAGGGCAATGGTATGTGGGGTATGTATAAAATTGTTCAGGAAAATTCTGGACACTTGACTATAATATCGGGAAGAGGAGGGATTTATTTTAAAGATAATGCCACAAATAACTTTAAGGATATTGTTTTTTTAAGTAAGAAAAATAAAGGCACATTCATAAGTTTTAATTTGAATCTCAATAAAGAAACATTATTGACAAACGCAATACCGGGATTTACATTTCCAAACTTATATATTGAAAACCTTGAAAATGAAACAGGGGAATCGTATATTCCGTTTGTAAATTTGAAGGTGGAACAGGTACTCGTGAATCGGGTGAGCATATGAGAACTGAAGTAGTCAATATTAATAAAATGGCTCGCAAAAGAATCATCATCGACTTTGAAAATGTTGGTCTCTTATCTTCGTCATTTGCGGATGAATTTATTGGAAAACTTATAACAGAATTTGGATTCTTCCAGTACCAATTAGCTTTTCAATTAATTAACTTGAATGAAGTCAATCAAGGTATTTTGCAAAGATCTGTCGGTCAAAGACTTGCGGAAGTGTTTAAATAACCATGAAAGCTAAATTTTCAAAAAAAATCTTTGTTTTCTTTATTAACGCCATTATCTTTGTATAAAATATTCTGTCCCTCATTGATTTTTTTAATTGTGCTGGAGGGAGTTTTAAAGTGTCAAAAAAAAATAAAGCCCTAGCGAAAGCTGGGGTTTTTATATTTTAGGCTGCTTTGTAATCCGTGATTTATCTAAACACTCAAAAGCCCTCCCGATAGCTATCGGGATTTTCGGTTACTTTTTTCATACGGAAAAAAGTGACAGAGAATTATTCTTGTGGATCACTAGCTTTCTTTTTCTTTAGTTGGAACTGGCGAGATACGCTTAAAGTTAATAATTGATTATAAGACGCTTTAGAGACTAAAGGAACAGCGCCCCTTACCGGTAATAAAGAATGACTAAGTCTTAATCCGATTGCCCACTTCTCGGTTAAGTTGCAACCAATACCAAGATTAAATGAAAGTTCGGTTCTCGTAAATGGATGTTTATTTACAAGGTCGGGTGTTTCATTACCATATAAATGTTCACGGTAATTAATCATATATCCCAAACCCGGACCAAATTCAAAATAGATTTTCTTTTTATGATATTGAAAAAGCACTGGCACTTCAAAATAATGAAGGTTAACAAAACGTGGACTCTTTCCGGCTTCACGAACACCGATTCCTTTATCTATAAGTAAAAGTTCCGTCTGAGCCGTCCAGCTTTTGTTCATTTTTAATTGGAACCAAAATCCTCCTAACAAGTTTCCGCCGGGTTTACTTTTAGTAAGATCTCCCGAGAGCGTATGGCCCGAAAATCCCAGCTTAAGCCCAACGCGATATTTTGATTTATAGCCATGCTGAGCGCACAACCATACACAATTAAAAATCGCTATTATAACAAGAATTTTTTTCAATATAGTAATAACGTCATTTTCTTTGAAAAAGTATAAAAACTAAATTTTAAAATTAGTGAGATTCACCATCTTTCAATTGCGCGCCACCCTTTTGCGTAAACGCAAAAGTGGCGCGAGAGTGGTGTGTGTTTTTGTCTCGGGTTACAAACATTAAACCCCTCCGGGGTTAAGAGGCAAAATTTCAAGAAGTAAAGGAAGTTGTTGTGGAAGAACGCGCGCAAGCTGGAAAATTCGTGCCAGCTGGGTAGCCTTGTGCGCAGTATCGAATTTTCTTGACTTTTTTGGTTACTTTTTGTGTCAAGACAAAAAGTAACGGAGAAGAAACAAAAATTGAAAAACAGTAGTGAATACAAAACGAAATGTTTATCAAGTGACTGTCTCTAAATTGGAGAGCAATGTTCAATATAGAACAAACCCCTCCGTCCTTCGGACACCTCCCCTTAAAAAGGTGAGGAGTTTTTTTGTTTATCTAAACTCCTCAAAAGCCAGCCGTCTACTTCTTATCTTTAAAAATCCTCTCGATATATTTCTCTGTGGGAAGAAGAGAGGTTTGAATTCTTTTAGCATAACGAATGCTGTCAAGTACCTCTTTCTGTTTTTCTTCTATTAAATGTTTTTGATGTGAGATTTCATGATTCTTATTGGCAAGTTCTGCACTTAGTTTTTTCTTAGCAAAATAATTTCGGAGAATAATCAAAGCCACCAAGCCTAAAAGAAGAAAGCCAATAAATAAAGAATTACGAATAAATTTTTGCTGCTTTAATTCAGAAGCGGCTTCTGCTTCTTTCTTTTGTTGTACGAGTTTTTCTTTTTCTTTTTCTTCCTCGAATTTGTGGTTAAGATCTTCCTTAATCGACGAACGGTGAATCTCCTCAGTATTTAATTTATTTTGAAGCGTCATAAAAGCCATGTAATGTATTAGTGCTTCTTTGTAATTTCCTATTGCTGAGTCAATCCTGAAACAAATTTTTTCGGTACGCATAATTTGTTCAACGCTGGTTATTTTCTTTTTTATTTCTAAGGATCTTTCAGCATGTTTTTTTGCTTCCGCGTATTTTTTCAGCTGAAAAAGGTCTTTAGCTAATTCATGAGAGGAAATAGCCTCGCCGCCCGGAAATCCTATTTGTAAACTAAGCTCAAGTGCTAGTTTATGGTAATCAGCAGCAGCACTGAAATTTTTAAATTTGTATTCCAGTCGGCCTAATTCAATATTAATTTCAATGGGTGAAGTCCCACTATGGTCTGATGCCTTAGTGCAACTAAGTGCTTGTTTAAAATTTTTATTGGCTTCTTCATAGTTAGCAATGATGGCGTAGGTGCTTCCCAAACCTAAATAAATATATACATATTCAGTGCTATCTTTATTTTTTTCATATTCAACTAAAGCTTTATTGTAAAACTTAATGGCTTCATGTTCCAGGCCTATTTTAGCGAAAAGATCGCCTGCTAGCATATAACCTTTTGCCAACCTTTTAGGATCATTAATTTTCTTTTCTAAATCTACTCCTTCTCTTGCATATTCAATTGCTTTTGAGGTGTCGCCAATGCTGGCTTAAAACCGGGCAATACGATAAATATATCGGGCCATTACCTGTTTGTTGTCATTTGTTTTTCCCCAATCAAGCGAGCTTTTTAAAGTCTGCAATTGCATGTAAATATTCCCTGAGCGTACGTATTCGCTTTCTGTCATATTATTGAGGTCGTCAATATTATCCCATGATTTAAGTTCCCTGAAAATACTTAGCGATTTATTAAAATTGAAGATGGTCTTTTGTTCATTATGGTTGTTATTGTCGCTATAATAAATGCCAATAAATTTATAAGCTTCAGCTTCCTGTTCTAATAAGGTAGTATTGGTGTCGGTGCCTTTTGAAGTTTTCTTTAATTTAGTAATTAGCTCAAGTGCGCGTGTACCGTACTTAAGGTTATCGCTTATATCGCAATACTCACATAACTTAATTAAAAGAGATACTTTTTTAAAACCATCTTTTTCTTCATTAAATTTTTGCTCAAGGGAATCAACTTTCGACTTTTGGCCAATTGCAAAACTTGTAATGAAAATTAATATTAAATAATAGATAAGTTTTTTTATCGATTAAAAATACAGGAATATTTCTGATTTTTTTAGTTCTTATTAAAACAAATTTGTAATCTTTCTTGGTTAAAATAATACTTCAAAGGATGGGCGCGGAGGTAAACTCACCCCCAACCCCTCTCTACAAGCAGAGGGGCGATGCATTTGTTTTCAAAAAGAAATGCAGTTGTGGAAGAACGAGCGCTGGCCTGGAAATCCGTGTTAGGGGCGTAGCCATGTGCGTGGAATCGGATTTCCTTGACTTTTTTGGTTACTTTTTGTGTCAAGACAAAAAGTGACAGAGAAGAAACAACCATTGAAGTAAAATCTCCATAAAAAACAAAATGCTGATTGAAGAAATCATTTGAAGCCTTCAAACGCACCTAATCCAAACAACGCACGAACCTTCAGTTCGAGATTCTGAAACAAGTTCAGAATGACAAGCGTGTTCCTATTTAAATCCTTCGAATGCACCAAGTCCGAATAATGCGAAGTCGTACTTTACCGGATCATTCTTATCAAACTGTTTTAGTACAGAAGTAATTTCCCATCCAACGCAAGTACATACACAAACGTTTCGCGCTGGATTTACTTTCAGGATTTGAAATATGTTTATCGCTTCGAGATTCGTGTTTTATTTCTAAAAAAGTTTTTCTAAAACCAACAATGGCATTTTTTATATTGTCATCTTTCTTATTTAGTCCTTTTGAAAATGCTCCTTCCAAACCACCATGCTTTAAATAAATATTTTGAAGTGATTTAATAAAGAATACACAATCCGTTCCGTTAAATGTTCTGTGAACAAATTTTTTAAAAGGCGCTAATTCTTTTGCTGAATGATTTATAATAAAATCGTTCGGCGCATTATCCATCCACAACATTAATTTCTGCGCGTTGTTAATTATTGTTTTTCGTTGTCCCCATGCAATAGTTGCAGCAAGAAAAGCAGCAATTTCAATATCTTCTTTCTTTGTGAATTGATGAGGGATTTGAATGGGATCGGTTGAGATGAAAGAGCGGTTGTTGAAGAGGAGGAGTTTTTCTTCCAAAAAATCTTTTATGTCGGAACTGTTTTTTTTCATTGTTCAAATTTTTACCCCTCTGCCTTTTGCCTTCGGCAAAATTGGCTGTCTCCCCTTAAATAAGGGGAGAAGTTGCACCCCGTTTTTTAAAAAGACAAAATAACTCTCCCCCTTTTTTAAGGGGGAGTACCCGCAGGGGGAGGGGGTCACTCATACTTCGTCAAATCCATTGTCTTTAACTTGGGATTCAATTTTGAAATCCCAAACACCGTAGCTATCGTCATCACTCCACCAAAAACAATTGACGGAACTAATCCCATCGCTTTAGCAGCAACACCAGATTCGAAAAGCACCGATTTCATTACTTGATCCAATAAAAATATTATTTACAGCTGTTACTCTTCCGCGCATGTTATCTGGAGTTGATAATTGTAAAATACTGTGACGAACAACTACACTTACATTATCAAATGCGCCGGTCATTAATAACATGAATAACGCCGCCCAATAATTAGTACAAAACGCAAAGAGAATTGTGAAAACTCCAAAACCAACGACCGACCAAATTAAAGCTAGGCCCGCTTTTTTCGCAGGGGGTTTCACTGCTAAAACTAGTGCCATAAGAACAGCTCCGATAGCAGGGGCGGTGCGTAATAAACCATAAGCTTCCGGACCGAGATGTAAAATTTTATCGTTGAACATTGGTATCATAGCAACAGCGCCGCCGAATAAAACGGCAAATAAATCTAAAGTTAAAGCGCTCAACACCATTTTATTTTTGAAAACGAATTTCAAACCAACTGTCATGCTTTGTAATAAAGTTTCTTTTTCTTCTCTCACAGGTTTTGGTTTGTTACCAATTCTGAAAATAAAATAAATAGAGATGAGAAATAAAATGCAATCAATTAAATAACACAGATCAGCATTGAGTTTTCCTTTATAACCGTAAATTAATCCTGCTAGAACAGGTCCGAGTATAGCGCCAACGTGCCAAGCGGTACTATTCCATGTTGCAGAGTTGGTATATTGAGTTCTTGGTACTAATTGACTCATGAAAGGATGGGTGCAAGCTGCTAAAAATGCGCGGACGATTCCAAATAAAAACACGATGCCGAATAAAACCGTCATGCCTGTATTTTTTAGAAACTGTGAGAAAGGCGCGCTGTGAAAATAAAGAAGAATACAACCAAGAAATAAAATGAAGATGCCTGTCAATAAAATTTTTCGGCGGTTATAAGTATCAGCAACAATTCCTGAAAAGAAACACGTAATCACAAAAGGAATCGCTTCTGTTAATCCAATCATTCCTTGAATTAAGGGATCATCTGTATGCTCGTAATAAATTTGCAGACTGATAGTACTGAATTGCATTTGAATAGCAACGGTTAAAAAAAACCGGGCGTAAACAAAGAAGCGGAATTCTTTAATCCGGAAAATACTTAGGGATTCTGTGTTGAAGACAGACATGGTTTACAAAAGTACCTATTTTGAACATATTGGACAGTAATATTTTTGAAATGCTACAAATTGTAGCCATCAATCCGAAAAAATGGACTTTAATTTTGTAAAATACTGAAGAAAATAAAGAACATGGAAGAAATAGTAGCAAAACACATCCCAATTAAATTTCTGGCGGAAGATGACCGTCCCAGAGAGAAATTATTGACTATCGGTCGCCAAAATTTATCTGACGCCGAATTATTAGCCATACAAATTGGTTTCGGAACAAGAGAGGAAACTGCCATACAATTAGCGCAACGCGTTTTAAATAATTATGGGAATGATTTGAATTTATTAGCAAAGGCCTCAGTTAATGAACTCAAAAAATTTAAAGGAATAGGGGAGGCAAAGGCTATTAATATTGCATCCGCTTTTGAATTGGGTAGAAGAAGAACAGAAAATGATATTACAGGAAAGCCAAGAATTTCAACATCCAACGATGCTTTTAAATTATTGAATAAGAAGTTGAGTGATTTGCCACACGAAGAATTCTGGATTTTATTATTGAACCGCGCCAATTCAGTAGTAAAAATGGAATGCATCAGTAAAGGCGGTGTAAGCGGAACGGTTGTAGATGCACGTTTAGTTTTAAAACCCGCCATCGAAATGCTCGCCAGCGGAATTATATTGTGCCATAATCATCCATCAGGTCAGCTGAAACCCAGCGAACAAGACCTTTCCTTAACCAAAAAAATAAAGGAAAGCTCAAGGCTAATGGACATAAATTTATTGGACCACATCATTATTGGTGAGCAGAAGTATTTGAGTTTTGCGGATGAGGGCATTCTCTAATGTCAGGCGAAGGTACAAAATGTCGAGCCAAACTTTACGAAGGCATGCTTAAAATTTATCAGCTAAAGGATAAGCTAAATTTGGACTTTTAACCTGATAAGCCCCACAAGTCGCCATAAGGAATATCTCCCCTTGAAACTAACCCCACAATAGCCCCCTTTTTATGGCTTTTGTGGGGTTTTGTTTTGATTGTTAGGCATTACAGCCTTATTGTTTGACGTTTCAAAACAGCCTAAAACAAAGCGTTTTTACGCTTTGGGAAACGTTTTTACGTTTTGATCCCCTCAAGACAATAAAATCCTGATGCCAATTTCTTAATTATTAACCTACCAGCTAAATGATCAAAATAAAGCCCCTCCGGAAAGACAGCGGACTGAACTAATCTTTTGGCGTGTAAATCTCCTCTTTGCCAAACATCGGCTAATTTTTGTAGTATTTCATCACCTTCTTGTTTTACGAAGTTTTGAGTACTTAATCCGGCTTTACTTTTATCAATTAGTAACTCCACATCTTTTAACTCTTGTTCGAGTTTAGAATTAAATTTTTTAAAAAGCCGCTCGTTAATTTCTCCCATAGCAAACCGCTCCTCTAGATGCTCCATTTTTGTTTTTATAGTTGTTAAGTTTCCTTTATAAAGAGCTTTACTCTTGCGATTAATATTATCTACCTTAATAAAATTTGCAGTTAGCTGCTTTTTGATTGTAGGATTTTTATCCTCATTTAAACGTATGCTTTTCAAAAGACTTGCGAATAATAAATGTATTGCAATGGCACTCTTGTTTACGCCACATCCTAATTTTCGGCATTTGTAATAGTAAAGGTTTTTCTTTTTCACGCAATATCCAGTCATATTGGTTTGGCATTTAGAACAAATAAGCATTCTTCTCAATGGCAAAAATTCATTATCACTTATGTGTCTAATTTCTCGTCTCCCTTCAGTATTTAATAATTCATTTACAGCTAAGAATATTTCCCGAGATATAATCTTCTCATGTTTTCCAGCAAACAACTTTTCCTTCTAATAACTTATTGGATAGTATGCCACAATAGAACGGGTTCCTTAATGTATTTGAAATATTTCCATGCCCAACCTTCATGCCCATTCCTGCAAGCCTATTTCGAATTTCTGTTTGGGATATATGCTCAAATAATTTCCATAAAATATTTTCCTGATTAGCTCTGCATCTTTATTTAATACAATAGACCGTTTACTATTTATGGTTACAATATCATAACCTCGTGGCGGTTTAACGCACCACTCGCCTCAAAGTTTATCGCGCATTCCTGCTATTGTTTTTTCTCTTCTAAGTTGATTGTCATATTCGCTAAAAATAAATTGGATGTTTTGTTGTAGACTCCACTTGGTGTACTAACATCCGTAGGTTGTGTAACAGATACCACGCTAATTCCATTATGTTTTAATTGTTCCGTAATATAAATGGCGTTAGCTCCTGATCGAGAAAATCGGTCTACGCTATAAACAATAATGTATGAAACTTTTTCTCGAGTTTTTTGAACAAAAGAAAGCATGTGATTGAACTCTTCACGCTCATCTGTTTTTGCACTTTCAAAAGTGCCTCCAAAGTATGCCATTACTTTGTAACTATGTTTTTTAGCGTAAATATCACACGCTCTCCGTTGAGTATCTAAACTCATATTGTTTTCCGCTTGTTCCCTTGTAGAAACTCTTGTATAAATAACGCAGGTATTATTAGCGCTAGTTTTTAGTTGCTTGCCTTTGGCAAATGGCTCCAAATTCTTTAAATGTTTTCATAGTGTTTTAACACCAAATTCCAACATTAAATTCATCAAAACGAATGAGTTATATCAGACTATAGAATTAGTGAAATTTCTACTTTACGTTAATCAGCTATTTTAACAAACAAAAAGCCACTTTTAACCGAAAACTGGCTTTTTGTTTGATTTTCTAACAAAACAGCAATATTTCAATTTATTGCCGTTTGTTACATTAAGATGCTGACATTTAATAATCAATCGTTTTTATAATCAATGATTTTCCAATAAATATGTATCTATTTGATAATAAAGCTATAAATAATATATTTTCATGAATTTTTTAATGAAAATACTTGCATATACATTTGATAATTTGGTATCTTTGTATAGGAGGAATAATAACATGACAACTTTTGAACGGGCTTAAAAGCATTTAAAAAAAGGAAGAGTTTATCGAAGGAATGAATTAGCCGATTGGTCAAATCCGTTGATAGACATCTTGATGAATTACTGAAGGAAGGAGTTTTAGAAAAACTCTCTCAGGGATTGTATTACGTTCCTCAGACTTCCGTATTCGGAAAAATTTCCACGATGAAGATGTTTTTGGTGCGCAGCTTTTAAAAGACGATAGGTTTCTTCTTGTTTCAAGAATTTTTATAATAGCCTTAGCGTTGGCACAAACTCAAGCTTTAAAATAAAAAAGTTGTTTATAATCATAAACGTCATGAAAGTTTAAATTAGAAATAGAGATTTTGAGTTTCAGTTGAAACATCATTTCCCTTCAAAGATGACAGAAGAATTCTTGTTGGTGGATCTCGCAAATAATTTAGATAACTTAGCTGAAGATCGCGATAACGTATTGAATAAACTTCTTACTAAAGCATCTCAAATGCCTTCTCAAAAATTGAAACATGTTGTTATGGAATACGGAAGCGCTAAGACTAAGAAAATGCTAAAACCACTTATGACTAATAATACCGCACTTGCACATGTCTGAATACTTGCACGATCATAAAGTTTGCTTCTCTGATTAATATTCTTGCAAATGAAAAGAATATTGAACCCGGATTAATTGAAAAAGATTATTGGATCATGCATGTTTTGTATGGACTAAAAAAACAAGGATTTCAATTTGAGTTAAAAGGCGGAACTTCTTTGTCTAAAGGATACAAATTAATTAATAGATTTTCCGAAGATATTGATATCCACATTAAACCAGATGCAAAGTTTGAAATCAATGAAAACCCTAAGAATACCAATAAAAATAATGCTGCGAAACGCAAAGCATTTTATGATTCGCTTGCAACTGAAATAAAAATACCGGGTATAACTTCAATAGTAAGAGATGCAGCTTTTGATGAGGAAACCACTTATCGAAGTGGAGGTATTCGATTGAATTACGAAAACAAAGTTGATAAAGTTGGGGCAATGAAAGAGGGTATTCTTTTAGAAGCCGGATTTGATGATGTTACACCAAATAAAACTATCACCATAAGTTCTTGGGCGTATGATAGAGCAATCGAATCGAAAGTAGAAATTATTGACAATAGAGCATTGGATATTATATGCTATCATCCCGGATATACATTAGTAGAAAAATTACAAACGATTGCTACTAAATTTAGAAATGAACAAAGCAAAGGAGTTAAAGGTGTAAATTTTATGCGTCAGTATTACGATGTGTATTGTTTACTTGGCTCTCCTGAAGTTATAGAATTTATAGGATCAGAGGAGTACCTAGCGCATAAAGAAAAAAGATTTCCTAAGCCTGATTATGAAATTCCCATTCAAAAAACGAAGCCTTCTTATTATCCTCGCCCGAAATACGTGCCGATTTTACAGTAAGATATAAAACAACAGCCGCTTTGTATTATCAGGGACAGCCTCCTTTTGACGAATTAATTGAGCGGATTGCGAAGCATATTGAAAAATTGTAAACGCAATACAAATTCGATAAGATTCGGAATCAGTAAAAAATAAGTATTTTTCATTTTGAAATAGATAGATGCAACTTTTAATCGATACAAATATTTTAATTCACCTAGAAGACAATAAGGTGATCGATGAGCAGTTTGCCAAATTTTATCAATTGGCGATTTCCAATGGTCATACAATAGTTTATCACCCATCATGTGCAAAGGACTTAAGAAGAGATAAGGATTCAGCTAGACAAGAAATTACTTTATCAAAGTTGCAGAAATACACTCCAATGCCCAATCCGGCAATTTTAACGGAAGATTTTATAAATATTGTTGGTCAAAAAAAAGTCAACGATGAAGTGGACAACGTTCAGTTGTTTCAAGTTCAAAAGGATATGTTGATTATTTTATAACAGAGGATAAGGGTATAAAAGATAAATCGACTAAAATTAGTTTATCAAACAAGGTGCTATCAATAGCCGAAGGATTATCGCTATTAAAGCAGTTACATTCATTAGTAATTCCACATCACCCTCTATTGGAAGAGTGTTTTGTACGTGATATAGAATCCGAAATTGAACAACCATTTTTTGATTCGTTAAGAGCTAGTTATGATGGATTTAATGCATGGTTTTTAAAATGCGCTAAAGAAAACCGAAAATGCTACATACTCAAAGTAGATAATAAAATAACAGCTCTTCTTATTTATCATAAAGAGAAAAGTTCAAGCCATAATCTACCTAACATCAGCGATGATTCAATAAAGATGTGCACTTTAAGAAGTTGATGAAACTGTATTTGGGTATCGTTTAGAGAATTGTTTTTAAATAAAATGTTTGAATTGTGTGTAAAAGTTCAATCAAATATTTATATCTAACTGTCTTTCCTCATCATACACATCTAATAAATTTACTTTCAAAATATGGGTTTGTAATAGATGAATTTTTAAATAAGGATGGTGTTAAAGAGAATAGGATGATTAAATCATTAATCAAACCTAAAATTACGGAAGATAAAAATTCAATTAAAGACCATCCATTTTATACGGATAGTACAATAAATAAATTTGTTATTCCGATTAATCCTAAATATTACTTTACCTTATTTAAAGATGGTAGTTTTAGAGCAGCGACTTTATTTGATGCAACCGAGTCGAGCTTAAATGAAATAGAGGGGAATACAATTTCTAAAGCATATTTATGCAAATCTCAGAGCCTGTTGATGAAAAAAGGCGATCTGCTTCTTTTTTACGGATCAAAAGATATTGCAAGTATAGAGCCTATTGGGATATTAGATGAAGTTATCTATAAAAGACATTAATGTAATAAACGACAAGGTTAGAAGAAAAACAGTTTATTCCGACTCCGACTTGGAGGAGATGGTAAATGGAAAAAAAGAAATAACGGTTCTTATTTTTAGGCTACTATATTATTTGGAAAAACCCATTAAACAAAAGGAAATTAAATTGCTTGAAAGTTACTCTAACAATTTTCAAACAATTACAGTATTAAAAGAATCAGATTATAATAATTTAAAACAAAAAAAATATTTTGATGAACGTTTTATTATCGATTAAACCAAAATACGCAAAAGCAATATTGGCTGGGGAAAAGGAGGTTGAATTCAGAAAAACAAGATTCGCCAAACAAGTTGAGAAAGTGTATATATACTCCTCATCGCCTGATCAGAAAATATTGGGACATTTTGTTATTGAAAACATAATTGCCGATACGCCTGAAAAACTTTGGAAAAAATTCAAGAATGTAGGCTCAATAACGAAGGCAGACTTTTTTGAGTATTTTAAAAACAAAGATTTGGCTTATGCGATAAAAATAAAATCGTATAAAAAATATAGAAGCCCGATTAATCCTAAAGAGATTTTCAAAAAGTTTACGGCTCCTCAATCGTATATATATTGCGGAGATATTAGTTAAAACTAAATTAGTATGTTAGAAAACATTTCTTTTGTAGGTGGAATTCATGGTGTTGGCAAAAGCACCATTTGCAAGAGCATTTGCGGAAAATTTAATATTAATTATCTATCGGCAAGTGAGGTTTTAAAATGGAGTAAATTAAATACTGACATAAAAAACAAAAAGGTTGATGACATTAGCTTTACGCAAGATCTACTTATTAATGGTCTAAACGAACAAGTAAATAAAAGTGAGCATTATATTCTAGCTGGGCATTACTGCTTATTTAACAAGATGGGAACGTGAAAGAGTCCCTTTGATACGTTTCAAAAATTAATCCAGCTTTTTACATGTTATAATGGGAAATATTGATGAAATTAAAAGCATTTAGAAGAAAGACCGAGACAGTATAATTACAAATTGCTTAAGGAAATGCAAGATGCGGAGATAGATTACGCAAATGAAATTTCACGAAAAATATTGAAACCTCTAGTGATTTCGACTAATGAAAATTTCACTAAACTTCATGACACAATTTTTAATTTAATACAGTAATGCTAATCTTTAAAGGTTGTATTTTTTCATTAGGTTTTTGCAAAACTGCACTTCTTCTTGTCTGAACAAGGTTTCGTATTTGGGTCTCGAGACAAGAAATTCCAATGAGAGGTCAACACGATGAGGAATTGATTCTTCTAATTTTTTAAAACCTGATTTCATATCACCAGAAGTAATTTCATCATGCAGTATTCTTTTACAAATTCCACTCCTCCGCCATCGGATTTCATTCTTTCTAATAATAAATGACTCACTTGAATCTTAGCAGCAACTGATTTATCAAATGATGTTTTGACATCTCTCTCGAACTCTTCTCTGAGATGAATTTCTGTTTCATCAAGTTGAGCAAGAAGTAATCCTCGGTCTTTAGAATCATCTTTAAAATTATTCAAGCTTTTTATATCAGTGATAAGAACTGAACACTTTTTACATAAATATTCATGTTTTACATTAAATTGTTTTAAAAATTTAGAATCTTCTTGCTCTAATGTTAAAACCAATATGTTTTCTTCATTGGTTCTTGCCGGATAAGACCAATTGTAAGAACCATTAATTATAACATTATCATCTATGATGCAGAATTTATGATGTAAAAATTGAGTTGTTGAAACATATAATTTTCCTTTCAATTTTAGAAAATCTTTAAACTTACTAGTGTTTTTAAAATTCTCCTTGGAGTCACTAATAGCTATTTGAACATCAATTCCCGCTTCCTTTCTTTGAGTTAATACTCTTATTATATCTTCATCTGTTAACCAAGCTACAGCAACCTTAATTTCTTTTTTTGCATTTTTTAGGTTACTAATTATTTCATCTTTTATTTTACTAAAACAGACTATTGAATGCATGATTTTATTATTTGCACTTTTATTAAATTAATAAACTGATGAAGTTTTTTTTCTCAGTAGGAAAAGCTCCAGTAATTCATCAAATGATTTCAGGTTGTTGATCACATAACACCATGGTGAGATGGTATGGATTATAAATAAAAACTAACGAGCCTTCCTTAAAATAGAAATTTTCAAAATTTTTCGCTCTTTGGCTCCAGCCCTTCTTCAAAAGATAAAAATGCTCTGAAATATCTCCTCATCATGGGCTCTTGTCCATTCCATTAATTTGTTATGCACAACCTCTTTAAATACAGGTATGATTGAATCAAAACTATCAAATAAATCGTCAAGAAATAATTTTCTAAGGGGATTGATTAGATAGTTATGCCCGGCAGTACCATAATTACCATGAGCTGCTCCAGTATTATAAGTGGATGTGAAATCAGTAAAACTAATAAAGTTTCTATTTAATAATTGAAATTGTATCGTTGAATATTCTGTACTATCTACATCGGAGAAAAAATCATCTGGCTGAACATCCTTTAAGTAATTAAAATAATTATGTCTAACTCCAATTAAATCCTGCACGACAGAATTTTGAATTACAACATTCAATTCTTTTAAGGATTCGTTAAATTCATTTTTAAAAATAGGGTAGTTAATTTCATATAGCTGTTTAGGACTCTTATCGCCATATTCTCCTTTTAGTTCTTTTTCTTCATATTCAAATCCCGATATTTTATGCCTTTTAATCTCTTCTTCTTTTAATATTGTGGAACGCTGAACATTTAATGCCATTAATATTTTATCAAACGCATCAGTAGAAGAATATTCCACCCATTGGAATTCTTTCAAATTCTGTGGTGGTTCACAAGCATCAATTTTAATCGGTATAATATAAATATCTGACTCTAATTTTTCTTCACAATAAATTACAGCTTGTTTAAATTCTTTTGAACATAACCTCTTTTGTTTACGGAAGTACTAGATAGTAGTAAAAAAAAAAATCAGCTTTACGAAGCGCTTGTTGTATTTGAAAATCCCAGTTTTGACCTGCGCAACAAATTCTTCTTATCCATCCAAGGTTCAAAACCATTTTTAGATAAAAAATCATGAAGATTATCAGCATATTGGTAATCTTCAGTAGCATAACTTATAAATACTTTATTATACATTATAAATAGTAATCATTAAATATTATTTCAAATCACTCCATTTTCCTCTACTGCTAACAGAAAAGGTGTCTTGAGAAAATTTTGATTCTTGTATTTTGATTCTTTGAGTCTTTTTTCAAATTTCGATTTCTCTTTTAATCTTTCACTAGCACTCATTTCTTCTATATACTGTAATAACCAATATTTACCTTCACCTTCATTACACAATAAATCTTTATATCGCTTTTCAATTTTATAAACATCTTTCCATGTTTCAGTTTCTTGTTTGCAACTGTTTGAAGAAAAAGTAATTGCAATATCCTTATGCTGAAAGTTTTTATAATCAGAAATTGACGTTTTTATAGTTAATTTAATTTCCGGTAATGTGCTTGAATATGGATAAAAAACTTTTCGCCTCAACCCATTCGTGTCAAAAATTACCGGATTTTGATTCTTATTTGTTGAATTACAAGAGTGGCAAGTTGGTGCCAAATTTCTAAAACTTACTGCGGTAAATGAAAATGACTAATTGGCAAATAATGATCGTATGCTTCATGACCATCCATCTCGTAACTTCGTAAAGTAGCAATTCCACAAAATGGGCAGATACCGGCATTATTAACTTTAACAAATTCTTTATAATGATCGGATAATGTTCCCGTTGTGTTTTTGACAGGCAACTAATCCCAAAATATTATCATACAAGTTACCATAAAAATCTTTTAGCAATTTTTCTAGGTTAGTAGATATTTTGGCAATTGTTTTTAGATTAAGTGGTTTATATAACTTTTGCCCTTGACAAGTTTTGTTGACATTTTTAGTGCGCTTATACCACTTTTTAATTTTTTTTCGCTCAATTTTATCAATCTTTCTAAACTCTTCATAGATGTTTCTAATCGGTCCGGAAATGTAATCTTTATGTTTAGTGTTAGGATCTTCTTTGTAGTATTCAGCTTTTACCAATTTTTTTAAATCTGGACACCCATCCAAAACATCAAAATCATATTCCTTATCAGCATTACACCAAACATTCATAAACAAGTGATCCATCCATTTTTGTAAAAATGAAATATTATGTTCGATATATTTATAAGGAAAAAGCATTACTCCTCTAGTTTATGTCTTAGCAATATTTTTTCAACTGAATCTCCAAGTGTATTTTCTAATTCATCTAAAAGCGCTTTCTTATCGGCTGTTCCTGTTTCAAGTTTGTCATTTATGGCTTGAAGTTTTGATAATGCGTAATCACCAATCGTAATTTTTGCACCAAATATTTCTATAGTTATTTTGTTGATTGATGCTCCCAAAGTTTGGAAATCTTGGTCTTAAATATTTGAACTCTCCATCTTTCCCCTTTTTTAATAATAAAACAAAATTCACTTCTGAGTCAGATATTAAATATGATGAATGTGTTGTCATTAACATTTCCCTCATTGTGTTATTTTCTTTATCCTCTTCAATTTTAAAGCAATTACGAAGGCTTGTAATGAATTTCGCTTTCCAGTCAGGGTTAAAATGTGTTTCTGGTTCATCAAAAAAGAAATAAGCTTCTTGTGTCTTTAAAAGTAGACACAGCCCTAACGTGTGCAAAATTGATGCTCCCCATCCGATAACTCTTTAGTGAAAAGGCTGTCAGGCACACCTTCTTTTCTAATCTTAAAATTTTTAAAACATAATATTCTTTCATTTTCTTCGGGACGATATATTGTGTCCTCGCTCAAAAATATATTCTGCGTTGAATAAATTCTCTTTTTACTTTCTGTACTTATTTTATAAGCATCAAGAACAAGTAATAATTTGAATAGTTCAAAAAGTTTCAAAGGATCATTTTCAAAGTGGAATTGAAAAGCTTTTTTAGTTGCTTTATTCACTTTAAAATCTAAATACAAATAACCACTGTTTCTAGAGTAATCCCCTGTTACATAATCGGTTTCAGCAAAATAATCAACGTTTTGAATTTCATACCATGTAGTGGCGCACCTTTTTAACTTTTCAATATACGATGTAACATATGCGTCCTTTTTATTATTACCCTTTAAATCAATATTTTGAAGTAAATTTGGTTTAATAAAAATTTCTTGCTGTGTCGTCCCGGTAAAATTGCTAAATGTTTCTTCTCTATCGTTTGAAGTTTTTGGAGGATTAATTTCAATATCAGTTCGAATTACAAGCCTAAAAGTGTCTACATCTTCAATACCAACATAATCTTTAAAGGGTTGGAGACTATCTCTTTTTTGGTTCTGTTTCAGAATCAAGCATCAAAAGATTGCTAAGCAATATTGCTTGACTATAAGATTCATCTAAATACAAAGAGAAGATTCTGGTCTTGGGCTTAAAAATTCTTTTTGCCGCAAGGCTTGTTAAGTATTCATCATATTGTAAAAAACGGCTCTTGATGAATGGAAAGCTTAACGTTTCATTATTACCGGATGCATAACCAACAATAAATTTTGGAAGTAAATTTTTTGACTCTTGTTGTGACAATTCAGATGGTTTTCTGAATTCTTCTTCATTAATCCAATTAATAATTGGTCCTTTGTTTTCTTTTTTAATAATTGAAACATGAACAATTTTACTGTAATCACAATTTGGGAAAATTTCTTTCTCTAAAAAGGTATGATATTCCAATTCGTAATCATTTATTTTTGATATTTCAGGGACAAATCCTTTCGGATTTTTTTCTGATTTATTAAAATAATCAGGTTTATATCTTAAATAAATACAATCTAAATGATAAAATATTTCAGCTAAAACTTCTAATACGTTTGATTTTCCACTACCATTTCTGCCAGCAATAATATATGGATTAAATTCAATTGCCGATTTCTGATCTAATTTTTTTTGAAATATAATTTCGAACCCCTTAGGCAAGGATTTATAACCATTCTCGTCATTTATTTTAAGCCTTATAAGCTTCATTTGTAAGTTTTAATTTAACGGTTTTAGTTTCTTCTTCAAACATTTGTTCTATGAGCGGTGGAGTAGTTTCCATAAATTTAAAAATGATATTTTTCCATTTTTCATAGTCGAAATCTATATCACCTGTATTTTGAAAAAAATCAAAATATTTGGAGTCTATATCTTCCAAAGTAAATGTTTTGTCTTTAAATCCATCTTTAAGTAAAAACTGATAAAAAACATCATCATTTATAAAATCAAACATCCATTTATCATTATGTTGTATAAGTTCGCGAGGAATTTCAAGGTATTCATCTAACGATAAATTTGAAATATCTTTTTTCATTTTTCTTGACTTTTTGATTTCGCCATATTCTTCATGCAGATTAACTTTTACCGCTTTTTTTTTTGCATCCATTGGTTCATTAGTTATTTCAAAAGTTGTTAAGTTTAACTCCCCCTTAAATGCCTTTTGGCTCAAAACCCCGTACATATTTTGCAATTCCGTTAAGCTTTGTTGGCATTGGGTTTTAAGCGCTTCCACTTTTTCAACAATGTTCGCGAATTTTGTTTGAAGTTCGATTGGAGGAACTGGTGTTTTAATGTTTTTAAGAGCAAATATTTTTAACTCGGCAAACGTAGTGCCCGAAGCAATATTATTGTAGTTTGATTTAAATATTTCCTTTAATACACATTGCAAATAAGTTCCGTTAATTTTTGAATTCTTTAAGCTAATCCAAAGTACACGACCATCTTTAAAATAGAAAGGCTTATCATCTGTTATTCTCCAAATTCGACCATCGGGACAAATGGAGGGCATCAATAAGTCGCCCACTTTAGGAATACCCGTGTGTGTTTTTAGTTGTTCATAATGACCCTGTGTGATAAACAATGTTGGAATTATATTTATACCTTCAGCTAATTTGCCTATTTCAGTGCCTCTAAAAAAAGGGACGCCTTCATCACCAAGTTCTTCAACAAATACTCTTTTACTTGATCCTACATCCGAGATATGTCCCAGAGATTGAGTCTCCCATTTTTTTTCATTCTTCATTGGATCCCCAAACATCTCAAAAAAAGTAGATTTTAATAACTCGTCTAAAAAACTAATGCTTTGTTTACGTTGTGCGATAAGGATTTCTGCATGACTTAGTATTTCTGCAATACGAATTTGGTCGGAGATTGGAATTTTCGGAATAGTTAAATCTCGTAATGATTTACCATCAATATGTGGTATGGTGGCTCCTGTGGATTTACTGCGTAAATAATCGATTTGACTTTGAAGGAATTTACCTATGAATACAGTTGAATAATTTTCTGGTTCATTTTTTCTTAATAGAGCAATTGTACTTCCTATATATCCCTTTTTACCATAACCAATTGTGCCTGCATTTGCTCCATCCCACGCTAACAGTATGTCATCTTCATTTGCAAAGACACCTGTTTTTCATCTGTATATTTTATATTATTATCGTTTCGTAGGTCATCAATTTGTAAAACGCGAATTGATTCTGCTGACGGCACATCACTAAACAAAGGCTTCTTACCTTTCTTAATTGTTATAATATCTCTAATCGCTCGAACTTCATTATATCAATTCCTTTAGTTCTTTTAAACCTTTACTAATCTTAGCTTCAATACTTTCTAATCTTTCAAAAATCACTTTTGGTTTTTGATAGATTACTTCTTCATAAACTTCTTGTTTGTATTTGCTAAGGCTTAGGTCGTAATCGTTGTTAATAATTTCTTGTTTGGGAATGGAGAAAAATTGGGCATTTCTTTGTTCAACTGAACTCGCGATATTAGAACGAGAATGGAATTGCTTAATAATTTCTTGTAAATCGCTTTTATCAATTTTATTTCTCTTATCATCTAAACTATAACCATCGTTCAGCATTTCGTAAAACCAAACATTATTAGTCTCTCCACCTTTAGTAAAAATTAAAATGGCGGTACTCACTCCGGCATAAGGTTTGAACACACCGCTGGGCATAGTAATCACAGCTTTCAATTCACTTTTTCAATCATAATTTTGCGAGCTTCTACAAAGGCTTTTCCGCTACCAAACAATACACCTTGTGGCACAACTACTGCTGCTGTACCTCCCATTTTTAGCATGGTGTAAATGCGTTCAATAAATAGGAGTTCTGTTTTAGTTGTTCCTAATTTTAAGCTTTCGTTAATATCGCCTTTATCAATATTGCCAGTAAATGGAGGGTTAGCTAAAACAATATCAAATTGTGCATCTTCATTAAATGATTTACTTAGTGTGTCTTTGTAATCAATATTAGGTTGCTCAATGCCATGCATCATTAAGTTCATTAAACCCAAACGCACCATCGTGGTATCAATATCATAGCCCCATAAACTTTTTCAACTATACCTTTCAATTTATCATTTAAGGTCGCAGAGATAGTTGCTCTTAAAAAACCATCTTCATCGGGCAAGATTGAATCAGGATTATCTTTTTTTACAAGGTCAGTTAAAATATATTGATGAGCTCCTAATAAAAACCCTCCTGTACCACAACTAGGGTCGGCAATGCGTTGCCCCAATTTAGGTTGCACTAAATCGTTCATTAATTTAATGATGTGGCGAGGTGTTCTAAATTGTCCGTTTTTACCAGCACTTGCAATGGCACCTAATAACATCTCATACACATCGCCTTGTATATCTTGAACGCTTGTCCACCTTCGGTGGCATCTTTCTCAATTTCTGTAAAAATTAATTCAATAATGTTAATAGCCTCAACTAATAAACTTGGCTTTGGCATTATGAATACTGCATTAGCCATTGCATGTGTAAACTTGCTACCGCCTTCAAATTCTTTTAAAAACGGAAATACTTTGGTTTGCACATGCAACAACATTTGCTCGGCAGGCATACGTTTAAAATTTCGCCAACGTAAATCTTGTTTGTCAACGGTCTCTGCACTTCCGGGTACTTTGTATTTCCCTGAAAATTTAGAAATGTATTTTTCGCCAGTAAATTCAGCATCACGTTCACGCTTTGCTTCTAAATCATCCATTTGTTTCATAAACAAATAAATAAGTGATTTGTTCAATTGCGGTTAAAGGGTTGCTAATTCCACCGCTCCAGAAATTATTCCAAAGGCGATCAATTAATGATTTTAATGCGGGGTTACTTAAGAACATATTATGCGGCTAATAATTTTTCGGTTAGTTGTAAAATTTCGTCAATTTCATTTTGTTTAAATACACCACGAATTCTTCGGGATGTAGCATTAAAAGGCGATTCAATTAAATTACGTTTACTTAATTCTCCTTTATCCAAAATGTATTTTTTAATAAATCTAAAACTGCAATTGGCGGCAGTTAAATAAGTGTGTGCTTTTATAAATTCGTTGAAGGCATTAGATACCGTTTCGGGGAATGTTTCTAAGACCTGAATACCCAAAATGTGTTTGATAAATTGCACCAATTGCGCTTTACGGTGGTGATACACTCTGCGTAATAAATCAACTGTAATGTGTGGATGTTCATCATGCAAAGCTTCAGCTAATTGTTCTGCTTCTTCTTTTGATATTTCTTGACCTTGTTTTAATTTTTGAAGAATAGGACTTTCAGAAACTAATTCATTTATTTTTTGTTCAACCAACTCCTTGTATTTAGCAATACTTAAGGCTTCGTGTTCCGGTCCAAATTCAACATACTCCTTGGCATACAACTCATCCTTAAAATTAAATTTAGCTGGTCCAAGTGGCACAATAGCTTCTCTAAATTTCATTAGTGGAGAAAGTCTAGCAGTTAATGCTTCAAACTTTTCTTCTGTAATAGTTGCCCAATAATTATTGGTTTGGCTTTGACGAATAATATCCGATTCCTTAGACACACTATTTACTGAAATTGGTAACTCACCAATCTCTTCAATAATACTATCTTTTAGGGCTTCAAACTTTTCTTTCTCATCCGATAAATGCGCCAAGGATACTTCTAAAATATCTTTTTCAAAACGCATGGCTTTGAAATCAGTATCCGAAACCGTTCTAAATAAAGGCTTAACAACTGAACGTAAAAATTCCAATTTGTCGCTCGTTAAATTGTTCCAAAAATTATCGTCATCTAAGCGTTGTAAACCCAACAATCTAAAATCAAAAAATTATCCTTGTGCGTACACCAAGGTTTCATTTTAGTTGGTTCTAATAAACGAGTACCTCGTCCTATCATTTGCCAAAACTTTGTATAAGAAAATACAGGCTTAGCAAATACTAAATTTACTAATTCACGCACATCAATTCCGGTATCTAGCATATCCACACTAATGGCAATACGTGGCATATCGTTATGTGTAAATTGATCTAACAAACCACCTTTACCATAAACACGAGGATCATCGCTTACCAATACTTTTGCTAATTCTCCTTTATACTCAGGATAAAAAGCATCAAACAATTCTTCCATTCTTCGTGCATGTTTCATGGTAGCACAAAAGAAAATTGTTTTTCCGGGTAACACTCCCGTTTGAGTCTTTTATAGATTCCTCCATAAACTCTCGAACGATCAAAGCATTTGTTCCTTTGTTTATGACGGACTTTTCTAAATCCGTTCCTTCGTAATTTATCTCAGCAATTTCTTT
>JADJMM010000020.1 GCA_016709575.1 Sphingobacteriaceae bacterium | reverse complement strand
TGTTAATTTATTCACCACATAAAACTGAATGCCATAATAAATCCACATTAAAATAGTACCGATAGCCATGTTAAACGACGAATGAAACTCCACATTACGTACCATTTTGTCTGTAATTTTTTCAGAGGCTTTGTATGGTAAATAATTTCCTATAAGTCCACGAATCCAAAGCGGAGAAAACACAACTAATAAAATTGTTCTTAGAAAAAAGTAGCCAACTTACTTTTGATTTATGGTGCGGATTTACTAACCAATCTCGGATTTTTAATGTGTTAAGATTTTGAAATACGCCTTACATTTTTCATTGAGAGTTCATCAATTACACTTATGCTGTTCTACATCGGCTGCATTTACCATAGCCGTTATTTGTTGCGCCATTTTTAATTCGTGATCCAAATTTTTATAATTCCAACGATGCTTTTTTACACCAATCACGCAAAACAATTCTTCCAACCAACCCACTCAATTATCGATTCTTAGGATTATCAATATGTACTATAAGTTCTTTCATTTTTGGTTCCAGAACTTTTATAAACGTATTTAAAGTGCGTGCAGGTTGTGCTTTATACTCTTCCATAAAATCAGCCACACGAATAGGTTCGCCAATATTATAAAACAAATTGCTTCTGAATTTTTTTGGATTAGTATAATTAACTCCAACAGGAACTACCGTTAAGTTTGGGTTATTTATTTCTTCCATGGCATTAAACACCATGCGGGGGCACCCCTTTTTAAGGGGCGTAAACGGCGTTCTTGTACACAAAGACCTTCAGCAAAAATGATTACTTTTTATTTTTTTTAACATGCCAAAACCCTTCTGTAGGTTTCATCATTTTTTTTCAACCCCTCTTTACCACCATCTTGCATTCTGAAAATTGGGGCAATACCTAAACCTTCAAAAACATAACTTGACAATGCCAGGCTTAAAACATCGCCTCGTGCTAAAAATAAAACTTAGGGGGTAACAAATAAAACTAAACATAGCTGGGTCCATAAACGCGTTAGGATGGTTAATAGCTACAATTACCGGATTATTTATTGAAATGCTTTTTTGTTCTTGATTCCATACCTTTTGTAAAGGTATCCATCCCTAAACCCATTATATAGACGTATCAAATTCCAAATCATTGTTGTAAAAAATACAAAACAATTAAGCCAATTATTGTAGTTTAAGAACTAATCTTTACAAAGTGAAATCGCTCCTCTCCTTAAATCACTACTTCATAAAATACAAATGGCTCTTATTAATGGGCATTTTATTTGTTTCGCTCTCTACTATTTTCGGAACCTACCAAGCTGTAATTGTTCGTAAAGGCACTAACACTGTTTTAAAATATATTGCCGAAAATAATTTTTCTGACACCTCTATTTTCATCACTTATGGTTTAACTATAATTGGATTAGCCTTAACAAGTGGTTTGTTTATGTTTTTAATGCGACAAACCATTATTGTAATGAGCCGACACATTGAATACGATCAGAAAAATGAAATCTATCAGCATTACCAATCATTAGATGTAAGTTTTTACAAGCAGTACAGTACGGGCGATTTAATGAATCGTATTACCGAAGATGTTGGAAAGGTGAGAATGTACACTGGTCCTGCTGTAATGTATTTGGTGAACACATTAGTAACCGTAATTACAGTTTTAGTTTTTATGTTGAATGTAAATTGGGAATTAACATTAATGGTTTTTATTCCACTTCCTGTTTTATCATTTATTATTTATAAAGTATCCGACAAAATAAATAAACGCAGTAATAAAGTTCAGCAAATTATCGAATCTCATCGCATGCACAAAGAAAGTTTTGCCTCTATAAGGGTAATTAAAGCTTATGCGCAGGAAAATTATTTTACAAAAAGTTTAGATGAGAAAGGTGATATTTATAAAAAAGAAAATCTAAAACTCGCCACAATCGAATCGTATTTTCAGCCCACTATGGTGTTGATGATTGGTTCAAGTGTGATGATTACCATTTGGTATGGCGGTTATTTAGTGATGCATAAAAAAATCAAGCGGAAATATTCCTGATTATTATGAATGTATACCGACTCACCTGCCCATTTGCTGCGCTAGGATGGGTCACTTCTTTAATTCAACGCGCTGCTGCTTCACAAACAAGAATCAATGAGTTTTTAAAAACACCTTCTGCTATCAAAAATGATTCGACAAGTGAAACAAAAATTGAAGGTGATATTAAATTCAGCAACGTTTCGTTCACCTATCCGAAACAGGCATCACCGCTTTAAAAAACATTTCGTTTCATGTTAAGCCCGGACAAATATTAGAATTACAGGTCCGGTTGGTTCAGGAAATCTACTATCGCGCAATTGTTAAGTCGGATTTGATACAGAACAAGGAGAAATTTTAATGGATAATAAAAACATTAAGCACCTCAACTTATCGGATTTAAGAAAAAGTATGGGAATAGTTCCATAAGAAGTTTTTTTTACTTAGCGACACTATTGCGAATAATATTTCATTTGCTTCCGAAAAGAATTTAGTAAGAAGAAATTAAACCGCTGCAAAAAACGCTTCGGTATATAATAACATTCAGGAATTTCCAAATAAATTTGAAACCTTAGTTGGTGAAAGAGGTATCACACTTTCAGGCGGACAAAAACAACGCGTGTCCATTGCAAGAGCCATAATTAAGAATCCTGAAATTTTAATTTTGACGATTGTTTGTCGGCTGTTGACACAGAAACTGAATCTCTAATTTTAAATAATTTAAAACGCATCATGCAAAATAAAACTTGCATAATTATTAGTCCGCATTTCCAGTATCCGTCATGCCGATACAATTTTGTATCTAAAAAACGGAGAAATTAGTGAAAGTGGAACGCATCAGGATTTGTTAAATTTAAAAGGCGATTATTTCGGTTTATTCGAGCTTCAAAAAATTAATTGCTACATTTGCTCTCGCATTGAACGCCACCTCGCAAGATATTAAAACAGAAGCCACCGACTATTCCAAATTCCGTGGTTTTTGGATGCTAGACAAAATACCGTTTAGCAGGCTTAGTAGTTTTCTCCGCCATTCACTTATTTAACCGTTGCTGAAACCAATAATTATCAGCAAATTTGTAGCACTTTCTATTGGAGGTTTTATGGTTACAGCGGCTGCAAACGGTTCAATATGATCATTGAAAAAGATTTGGATAAGTTGATGGACCGCACCAAAAACCGACCCCTTCCAACTGGTAAATTAAATGTAATTGAATCGCTTTTATTTTGTTCAGCATTTGGAATTGGCGGAACTGTTTTATTGTGGGTTTTTACTAACCCTTTGAGTGGTATTTTAGGTTTTGTTTCTATTGTTTTATATGCGCTTGTTTACACACCTTTAAAACGCAAAACACCTTTGTCGGTTTTGTGGGAGCTTTTCCCGCGCTTTACCAACTTTAATTGGCGCTGTTGCAGCTACTGAAGGTTTTGGAACGATAACTTTCTTTGCGTTTCTTTTATTTTCGATTCAATTTTTCGGCGAACTCCCTCATTTTGGTCATTAGCCTGGTTTAACCATGATGATTATGCGAAGGTGGTTTATGATGTTGCCTTCGGCAGGTGGTCGGGATGACGTTTCAAAATTTCAGATTTTGGTGTATTCTTTATTTTTGATTCCGATTAGTTTGTTGCCGTATGTATTTGGTTTTGTTGGTTGACGATGACAGGAATCATTGTTTTAGTATTTGGGATTACCTTAGCTTTGCAAGCGTATAATTTTTATAGGATTCCAACCATTGAAAATGCTAAGAAATTATTTATTGTGGCGATTATTTATTTACCTGTTGTGCAATTAGCACTTATGACAAAAGCTTAAAATGGAATCAGAAATTAAATACAAACCAAGTCCAACTTTAAAAGAGGATTTATTAGTAGCCAAGCGTAAATCAGCAAAAGCTTTATTATGGATTGGCATCATCAGTATGATAATGTTTTGGGCTGGCTTAACCAGCGCCTACATTGTTCGACAGAATGCCGGAAATTGGTTGTTATTTAATGTGCCGGAAATGTTTATTGTAAGTACAGCAGTAATTGTTTTAAGCAGTATTGTTTTTCTTTGAGGTTCAAAGTGCAGTAAAAAAACAGACCAAACAAAAGGCATTATTTGGGGCACTTTAACCACCCTTATTTTAGACTTCGTTTTTGGACTGTCAATATCTCGGTTAGGCGATTTATTTGACCACGGCGTTGTTTTGGGAGGGAAATACAGTAATCCATCAGGTTCCTTTTTCATCCTATTTGTTTTAGCCCACTGGGCCTATCTTTTAGGGGATAATTTCCCTCATGGTTGTGTTAATAAATTCTTACGGGAGAAGTATACAGCGGAAAACGCCTTAGGTATTGAGCTGCGGCCTTTACTGGCATTTTTAAGCGTTTTATGGGTATATTTATTTTGTTTATATTTTATTCGTTAAAATTGCAGTGTAAAATTTAATTTTGTTAAAACTATGTCTCATTCAGCAGAACTAGACCCAAAAGAAGCCTGGAGCGGTGGTCAATCCCCATTCAGACTAAGTTACGGAAAGATCTTCATGTGGTTTTTCCTTATTTCCGATGCTTTAACTTTCGAGGTTACTTTGTGCCTACGGATTTATCCGTCATAATATTCGACGTATGGCCGAAAGCTGAAAACGTATTTACTCACTTTCCATTTGTTGAAGCGCATATTCCTTTGGCTTATGTAGGTTTAATGACCTTTATATTAATTATGTCGTCGGTTACAATGGTATTAGCTGTAGAGGCTGGTCACCGTAATAACAGACGTTAGCGTTTAATCTGGATGTTCTGGACTATCGTTGGAGGTTTAGCTTTCGTAGGTTCACAAGCATGGGAGTGGTATCACTTTATTGTTGGAACTGATGCAGGAGCGCTTAAATGGTTTGGGATCCAATGGGAACTATGTTCAAAAAACCGTTTACGGAGCTAATATGACCGTAAACGAGTATGGAGCCCCTCAATTTGCTAATTTCTTCTTCTTTATAACCGGTTTCCACGGAACCCACGTATTTTAGGGTGGTTATCAATTTTGTCATATTTATGAACGTTATAATGGGTACTTACGAAAGACGTGGTCATTATGAAATGGTTGAAAAGTAGGGCTTTATTGGCACTTCGTAGATTTGGTATGGGTATTTGTATTTACCTTCTTTTATTTATTGTAAAAACTTAAAAACTAAGAATTATGGAATTCCACGACGATTATCCTGAATACGAAAAAATGGCCGCACATAATGAAGAAGACGGTAAAAAATTACGCCGTACTCTTTGGAATGTGTTTTGGATAATGTTAATCATTACAATTTTTGAATTAATTATTGGTTTCATGGCCCCTGGCAACGGTTGGTCTGGAACTTTATGGTTAAAAACCCTTTTCATTGGTTTAACGATTGTTAAGGCAGGTTTTATCGTAATGGCTTTCATGCACTTAGGACACGAAGCAAAGTTCTTTAAATATACTGTTTTAGCTCCTTATGTTGTATTTATGTTCTATTTGATATTTATTTCACTAAACGAGGGTACATACTCAGGTAAACCTGCAAACCGCACGCCTATCGACCAATTATTGGTTAAACAGCAAGAAGATTTAAGATCAGGAGCACATCATGGTGGAGGGCACGAAGCTGCAGCCTCTGAACATGGTGCTGAGCACCATTAACATTAAAATAAACCCGCCGAATGGTGGGTTTATTTATTAAAAATTTTTGCACATTTAAATATTTTCTTATTTTAGCGGATTAATAAATTTAAGGTAATAAGTCTATCTATGAAACAAATCACCAAACTTACAGTAATTGCGGGGAGTTATTTGCATGTCATCTCCTGTAATTGCTCAGAAAGCATTGGCTAAGGCTGATTTAGCATTCGAAAACCACCAGTACTTCTCGGCGGTTGAGTTATACAAATCAGCATATACTTCGGTTACAAAAGCCGATATGAAAGCTAAGGTTTTGTTTAGAACAGCTTTCGCATATCAAGAGATTAACGATATGAAAAGCGCTGAAACTTACTATCAAAAAGCTATTGCGGCTAAATACCCTGATCCTGAAGCTATTGTAAGATTAGCTGATGTTTTAAAATCTCAAGGTAAATATCCTGAAGCAATTACTGAATATCAAAACCTCAAAAAATTAGCCCCTTCTGATCCTCGTGGGGATAAGGGTGTTAAGTCAAGTGAGTTAGCTCAACAATGGAAAGATAGCCCGGGTCGTTACAAAATCGAGAACATGGCTTTAATCAACTCTAAAGAGTCTGATTTCTCTCCACCTACTCTGATAAAAAAATAACACTTTAGTATTTACTTCAACTCACATGAAGGTGTTAACCAAAACAAGATACACAACTGGTCAAAATCACTCTAAAATGTATGAGACCAAATTAGATAAAAATGGTAAGTGGTCAACTCCTGTTATTTTAGCTGGTGCTGTTAGTAGTGCATTTAATGATGGTGCTGCAGCTGTTTCTAAAAAAGGTGATTTCATGTTAATGACTCGTTGTCCTGAAATTAAATCTCAAAAATCAGGTTGTCAATTATACATGGCTAAAAAGCAAGGTTCTGGTTGGGCTGAGCCTGTTAAACTTCCATTTAACATCGATTCAGTTCAGTTCGGTCACCCGGCTTTATCTGCTGATGGTAAAACAGTTTATTTTGTTTCTCGTATGAAAGGTGGATTTGGTGGTGCTGATATCTGGAAAACAGTTTATGATGCAAAAGGTAATACTTGGAGTTTACCAATCAACTTAGGTCCGCAAATTAACGGTTCTAACGATGAAATGTATCCTTATGTATCTGACGATAGCAAGACTTTATATTTCTCTTCTAACTCGCATCCTGGTATGGGTGGTTTAGATATTTTCAAATCTGAAATTGGTGCTGATGGTAAATTCACAAAAGCACCTGAAAACTTAAAAGTTCCTTTAAACTCTGGTGCTGACGATTTCGGTATCGCATTTGAAGGAAAAAAACAACGTGGTTATTTCTCTTCTAACCGTGAAGGCGGAAAAGGAAGTGATGATATTTGGTCATTCTATTTACCACCATTAGTATTTAACTTAAAGGTAAGTTGTATCAAACGGAGGTAGCAAAGGCGTTGGTAAAAGGTGAGCCTGTTTCTAACGCCAAAGTTAAGATGCAAGGAAGGATGGAACAATTAATGATGCTACTACTGGTAACGAAGGCGGTTACGCTTTCAAATTAAAAGAAAACGTTTCTTACACCGTTACTATCGAAACAAGCAAACAAACAGTTTCTGCAACTTATAAAGATGGTTACTTAGCGTCTAAAAGATATGGGTGCTTTAACTACTGCGGTGAAAAAGAATCAAAAGACTTCATGAAAGATTTCGAAGTTGTTCCGGTTGAAAAGGAATCCGTTTCCCTGCTGTATTATATGACCCAGGAAAAGCTGACTTACGTCCGAGTCTAAAGATTCATTAAACTTCTTATACCAAACTTTAGTTGATAACCCTACTATTATTATTCAGTTATCTGCCATACAGATAGCCGTGGTTCTGATCCAAAAACTTAGTTCTTTCTCAGGCTCGTGCTCAATCTTGTGTTGACTATCTAGCTAACGAAAAGAAAATTCCTTTAGCTCGTATGAGTGCAAGGGGTTATGGTGAGACTCGTTTATTAGTAAAAGACGATGTAATCAACAAAGCAAAAACTAAAGAAGAAAAGAAGCTTACATGCTAAAAATCGTCGTACTGTATTCGGAATTGTAAGTTGGGATTATAACGAGCCTAAGCTCCTAAAACAGCTCCTACTAACAAGGCTAAAGTATCTCGCGAAGAAGAAGAAGAATAGTATTCATATTATAATAAAACCCCGTGCCATTACCACTGGGTTTTTTATTTTACATAGTGCAACAGAACTCGTAGTCTATAAATCATCAGCGGAGTGGTAAAACCTTTACCCTGGTTAAAGCCTATCTTAAAATTGCTTTAAGTGATGAATCGCCGCGACCACAAGCTTACAAAAAGATTCTTGCTATAACCTTTACCAATAAAGCTGCGGCCGAAATGAAATTAAGGATTATAGAAGCCCTTAAACAAATTTCACATAACAAACCGAAAGCCGCCTTTCTAATTGAATTAATAAGTGCTGAAACAGGAATTAGTCCAACCGCACTTATTAATCGCGCTAAACTCAATTTAAATGAAATTCTGCATAATTATTCCGACTTCTCTATTAGCACCATTGACAGCTTCACTCACAAAATAGTAAAAACCTTTGCCTTCGATTTAAAATTGCCGGTGAACTTTAGTATTGAAACTAATACCGCCGAATTTTACCGAAAAGTGGTTTCCGGTTTAATGGCCAAAATTGGAGAGAGTCAAGAGTTAACGGATTTACTTGCACAATACTCATCCAATAACGCTGAAGAAAACAATGCCTGGGATCCTGAAAAAAATTATTAGAGTTTACCGAAATTATTCAGAAGGAAGATGCTGAGGTGAATTTGCTTAAACTTAAAAGTTATTCGAAAGAACAATTAAAAGAAATTCAGAAAGAGCTACATTCCTTTACTTCACTATTTAAAAAACGAATTAAAGAAAAAGGAGAAGAAGCTTTACAATTAATAAAGTAAAATTTAAATGATGAGCATTTCCATTATGCTAAAGCTGGTGCGCAAAGTACTTTTAAAAAGTGGGCCGGTTTCAATAACGAAAGTATAACGGAAACAATTGGAGTACGCATTAGAGAAGCAACAACAAGTAGCAAATGGGGAAATGGTAAAAATGATCCTTCAGCAAAAGCAGCTTTAGAAAGTATAACTCCTCAATTAAATACCATTGCATTAGAAACAATAAATTACATTGATGAAATGCTCAGCGCTTAGTTTATTTAATTTATTAGAAAAAACATCTACTCCTTAATTTTAGTAAACGAACTACAGGAAATAAGTGAAGAATTTAGAGCAGAAGAACAAATTGTTTTTATATCTGAATTCAATTCTAAAATTGCAAAAAGTGGTTTCTGAAGAGCCCGCTCCTTTTATTTACGAACGCTTAGGTGAACGCTATAATAATTATTTACTGGATGAATTTCAGGATACCTCTACTCTACAATGGTTAAATCTACTTCCGCTTGTTGATAATGCATTGGCTACAGGCCGCTTCAATTTAATTGTAGGCGATGGTAAACAAAGTATTTACCGCTGGCGCAACGCCAACGTTCAACAATTTAATATTTTGCCTGAACTAAAAGATTCTGAACAAAACGATATACTTGCCGAACGCGCTGCCAGTTTAGCTCAAAATTTTAAAGCAGAAGTTTTGGATACGAATTACAGAAGCCTGAAAAATATTATCGATTTCAATAATTCTGTATTTGAATTTCTACCGCAATTTTATTTAACCGATCAATTTAAAAGTATTTATGATAGCGCTAGTCAAAAATACCGACATGATACAGGCGGTTATGTGAGTATTCACTCAGGTAATCTTGAAAAAGATAATGTGGATCTTAAAAATTTCGAACTCATAAAACAACATATCAATCAAGCTATTAATAGCGGTTATTCTTATAATGATATTTGTATTATTGCCCGCAATAATAAACAAGGAAATCTTTGCGCTAATTTTTTAATGCAAGAAGAAATTCCTGTTATTTCATCAGATTCCTTACTACTTAAAAATAATCCGGAAATTAATTGTCTTACCGCTTTCATTACTTATTTAAATAATCCTTTTGATGATATTAGTGCGGCAGTCGTTTTAAATTATGTAGTAGAAAACAAAGAATTATCTAATAACATTAAAGAACTTGTTCGCTCAGGAAATTTATTCTCGGTTCTGAATGAACTTAAAATAGATTTAAAACCTTTTTCGTTTAATCAAAAAATATTTTTGATGTTTTCGCATGAGATAATTACCAAACTAAAATTAGAGGACCGCAATCCTCAGTACATTCGTTTCTTTTTAGATGAGGTAAATGATTATTTGGTTAATAAAACCGGTTCGGTGAATGATTTTATCTATTGGTGGGATAAACGAAAGGATAAAGCTTCCTTAATCATACCTGATGGGACGAATGCTGTTCGGATAATGAGTGTCCACAAATCGAAAGGACTTGAATTTCCGGTGGTGATTTTACCTTTCACTAATTGGCAAGTGTACAAAGCAAATCCGGCTTGGGTTGATTTAAGTAATACCGACTCGCCTATACCTGTAGGCTTATTTGATTTAAACAAAGGTTTAGAAGAAGCCGGCTTGAATGAATTTTACGAACTGGAAAAAAACGAGCAGTATCTCGACAACCTCAATTTACTTTACGTTGCTTTTACGCGCGGTTGAACGCCTCCATATTATTACTTACAAATCAACCACACAGAAGCAAGCAACGGTTGCTGACTGGATAAATGTTTATTTAACCAATAACGTTGGTGATGGCGAAACACTTTATGAATTAGGCAGCTTACAGTCTAAACAATTAACAGAAAACAAAACTGATACCACTAACTTCGATATTTCCAACTTACACTTTAATACGAATGCGGGATTAATTAAAATAAAAGGGAGTCATAAACTGAAATTGCAAGACCATACTGAAGCTGCCCTTGAGAATGGAATTAAGATGCATTATATTCTATCAGGTATTAATTCTATCGCTGAAGTGGCTTCTGTTTTAGAAAGCATGCTGAAACAAGGTATAATAGTAGAATCAGAGAAACCGGAGCTGGAACAAAAAATAAAAGAAATTCTTAAAAATAAATTTATTGAAAATTATTTCTCCGGAACACTGAAATCAAAAAACGAAGCTGAAATGATAACCGATACAGGCGATTTATTGCGTCCTGATAAAATTGTATTTGATAAAGATTGTGCTGTTGTTATAGATTATAAAACCGGAAAACCCAATTCAAAAAAATATGCCCTGCAAATGAGTCAGTATGCTATGGCACTTCAGAAAATGGGACATGCCCAAGTAAAAAAGCTTTTGGTTTACGTTGATGAAAATTTAGTAGAAGAAGTGTTTTAAATAAGATTTATCCTATCCATACCTTTAAGTCCATATTCATAACCACACGTTTCTTCAATACAAGACTGTTTGCGTTCTTCTTTTTATTTACATTCACTACCTCATTCTCGCAACAACCAGCCTTTTCTATTCTTGGTGAAAATCAATTTAAGGGTCTACAAGTTTACGATGTTGTCCAAGATAATGACTTAAACTACTGGTTTGCTACCAATGAAGGCCTTTTTCTTTTTGATCATTATAATTACCAAAAGATCGATTGCAAAGATGCTAAAGCACTTCTGTTTTTGATTTTGTGGTTAATTCAAAAGGCATCATCTATTGTCACAACCTCAATAACCAGATCTTTCAGATCAAGGATAATGAATACAGTTTGTTATACGAACTCGAGCCCGATGAAGTTTGTCCGGATATTAGTTTAACTATAAACGATAAAGATCACCTATTGATAGGGTCCAAAAAAAATAATAGAACTTTCTGAAGATGGAACTATTATTAAGCGTATAAATACAAGCCATAGGTATCTTGGTTTGCCATATGCTGATGCTAACAGAACCATTTATTATCATTTAGGAGGGAGCGATTCTGTTTTAATAATACAGAACGGAAAAAAACTTGTTCAAAAATTTAAAAACAGCTCCGCTTCTTTATTACCTAAAGAGATTCTGAAATTTTTCTCACTGAGTTCAAAAACCTATGCTGTCAATTTAAAAACTAAAGAAGTTTATAGCTTTAATACAAAAAACTATGAATTAAGATTATTAGGCAGAAGCAATGTATTTGAATCCGCCCAAAATGTCAGGCTTTATTCTGTTCAGGATAAACTTTGGGTAGCCGGTACACTCCCTGCTGTTGTTGTTCTGGAAAAGAAATAATACCTGAACAGGTAAATCCATTATACGCCGATTATTTTATTTCGGATGTGTACGAAGATCATGAAGGGAACATTCTGCTCAGCACATTTGATAAAGGCATACTCGTTATTCCCGATATGAAGATCCCCGGCGTCATTCATTCTTTTCGTGATGATCCGATCACCTCGTTGTACCGCGATAAAGAAATGGGACTGTTGTTAGGTTCCTCAAAAGGCCAGCTACTAGCTTACAAAGATAACGTACTCAGCACACTTAATAACAAAGGCAAACGGCCTATTGAACATTTGTTTAGCAGTCCCGACTTTCCATTTATTCTGTTTGACGACGGATACATTCGTTTAATTGATAAGCGTAGCAAAACGATTACTGAATTAATTGAAGCGTCCTTAAAAGATGCAGTCATAGTTTCAAATGACTTATTTTATCTTGGCACTAACAGGGGAATTATTAAATGTGAAAGGAGCGGAACTTCTAATTTCAAATGTAGTCCGCTTAAAGATTTTGGATTCAGGGTATATTGCATGGCATATGATGTAACCAAAGGCATATTGTATGCGTCGACTTCCAACGGGTTGTTTTACATTCAACCCAACGGAGAAGGTAAACCAATTAGACTCCGGAACCAGAATTTTTTTCCTAATACGTTATGCTATTACAAGGGAAAAATTTATTCAGCAGATAAAACAGGAGGAATACTAGTCATTAAAAACGAAGATATTGCAACAACTATTTGGCCGAAGATCAATGGACACACGGAACAAATTTCAAAACTCATCGTCTATAAGAATACGCTGGTTTCCCAATCATCTAAAGGCCTCTTTCAATTTGATCTGAAAGGAAAATTACTAAATGCATTAAATTCGTCTTTGGGCCTTTCTACCAACCGTATAATTGATTTTACGATCCAAGACAATCAGCTTTGGGTGAGTCATATAAATGGTGTGCAACAGATTGATCTTAACTCGTTACACCAATCAATTACAACACCACTAATCAAAATTTCCAGTATTTTGGTAAACGACAAGGTGGTTGAAGCCAGAACAGATCTCACTGATCACGAACGTAAAATACAATTCACGCTCTCATCTCCTACTCTCCGAAGCAGGGAGAATATACATTATCATTATAAATTGGAAGGAAACGACGATGACTGGAGTATAAATGATTATGCTTCGAATAAAATTACCTATAACGCACTTGCACCAGGCAATTACACTTTTTATGTAAAAGCAGAAAAACAGGGCGTTTTTAGCAAAACCATTAGTTACACTTTCAAAATTAACTCCTCAATTTATTCAAGATGGTGGTTCATTGCTTTAGTTGCTTTAGCATTCCTGATAATTGTTTATTTTATTTATAAATGGCAATTAAATATTCAGCGCAGAAAATCACAACAGATCAACGAATTAAATGCGTCAAAATTAACCGCTATTCAGTCGCAAATGAATCCGCACTTTATTTTTAATTCACTTAACTCTATTCAGGATTTAATTTTAAAAGGAGATGTAGAGCATTCTTATTCTTATATCACTACCTTTTCTAATTTAGTACGGCGGACTTTAAGTTATTCTGATAAAGATTTTATAGATTTTGAACAAGAAATAAAACTCATTGAATTGTATCTATCCCTCGAAAAATTAAGATTTAAAAAAGATTTTTCTTTTACCATTAATACCAACAACATTGTTGATATTCAAATTCCACCCATGCTAATTCAACCTTTTATTGAAAACGCTTTAGTACATGGCTTGTTACATAAAGAAGGTGAGAAAAAACTAACTATTCATTTCGAATTAAAAGACACTTTAATTTGTGTGATTGAAGATAATGGTGTTGGTCGCGATAAATCAAAAGCCATTAAACTTAGACAGCGCACCGAACACGAATCGTTTTCAGGCAAAGCCATTTACAAACGTTTTGAAATTCTAAGTAATGTTTTGAAGGACAATTTGGTTATACCTACGAAGATTTGCAGAACGAAAGTCAAACTTCAGGAACCCGCGTAAGCTTAATAATTCCGGTAAAACATAAATTTTAATCCATTCATGAATAAAACTGTATGATTGCTGAATTAAAATTAAATACATTCAAAACGAAAATTAAGTTTGCGCACCGTGAATAAACTTAGGGCTATATTAGTTGATGATGAGGAAAGCGCCCGCGATGTTCTTCAAAATCTTTTATTAAGGTTTTGTCCGGATGTAGAACTCATCGCCAAATGCGAGAATGTTTTAGAGGCTGTTGAGGTTATTAATAAAGAACATCCCGATTTAGTGTTCTTAGATATTGAAATGCCGAATTACGCCGGCTATGAAATTGCTAATTTTTTTAAAGAAATAAATTTCGAAATTATTTTTGTAACGGCGTACGACCAATATGCTATTCGCGCCTTTGAAATTGCGGCTATCGATTATTTATTAAAGCCTGTTGATATTGAGCGCTTAAAATTATCAATTGCAAGAGTTAAAACACAACGCAATACCGAACAACAAGCCCAACGTTTGGCTTTATTAAACAATACTTTAGAAAGTAAACAACTAAAAAATATTGTAGTTAGCGATAAGGGTCAGCAAAATATTATTCCAATCGAAAGTATTATTGCTATTGAAGCTCAGGAATCATATTGCATTATTCATACAACCGAAAAAAAAGATTATTGCGAGCAAAAACCTAAAACATTTTGAAACCGTTCTTGAGAGTTTGCCTCAGTTTATAAGAGTACACAAATCGTGGATGGTCAACAAAGAACATATCAAAAATTACTCCAAATCCGATCTCTCCATTCAATTAAGCAATGGATTAACCACCAAACTCTCCAAATACAAAAAAACAGAGTTTGAAACTGCTATTTCAGCTTAACCTTGTCCATTCCTGAAGCCATTTGTCCGTTGCTAAAACTGACCAATTACTCGCCTTCATTTTTTGTACCATTGTTTTATAAATAATAAAACAAACCTATGAGGAAAATTTTACTTTTAATAAGTTGCTTTATTGGTATAGCAACAATACAGGCTCAAACATTTACTTGGGCAAAACGTATGGGTGCTGTAACAACTGAAAAAGGAGAAGACATAGCTGTAGATGCTACAGGAAATGTATATACAACTGGTTACTTTCAAGGCACTGTAGATTTTGATCCGGGTCCGGGCACCGCAAATTTAATTAACGCTTCCGGTGATGATATATACATAACTAAATTTAATTCGGCGGGTAATTTTGTATGGGCAAAACAATTTACGAGTAATGGATTGTATTGCGGTGGAAAAGCTATAGCGGTTGATGGACTAGGAAACGTTTATACTACTGGTTTTTTCATGGGTACTACTGATTTCGATCCGGGAACAGGAGTTTCAAACTTGGCTTCTACCGGACAAACTGATATTTTTATTTCTAAACTTGACGCATCCGGAAATTTTGTTTGGGCAAAAAAGATAGGGTGCAACTTTGGCTGATCAAGGAACATCTATTACAGTTGATGGAGCAGGAAATGTTTATACTGCCGGCTATTTCACAAGTAACGTGGATTTTGATCCGGGTGCAGGTGTTTTTACTTTAAATAACTCTTCAGGCGCCGATGGTTTTATTAGCAAATTAGACATGAACGGAGATTTTGTTTGGGCTAAACAATTCGCTGGCAATTCAGGTTCCACTGTTTGTAATGCAATTACTTTAGACGCTTCAGGAAATATATTCACCACAGGGTACCTCCAAAATATTACAGATTTCGATCCTAGTCCTGCTTCATATACATTAACCTCAAGTGGTGGTTATGATATTTTCATTTCCAAATTAGATGTGGGTGGCAGTTTTGTTTGGGCTAAAAGTATGGGAGGAACAATAGATGACATGGGTGAAGGAATAGATGTTGATCCCTCAGGAAATGTTTATACTGCCGGACATTTTTATGGAACAGTTGATTTTGATCCGGGTCCTGCTGTTGCCAGCTTTTCAGCTCCCATCGGTGACAATACATTTATCCTCAAACTTGATGGTTCAGGAAATTATGTTTGGAATAAACAACTTACCGCGAGCAGCGGCTTTGTAAACAATGCTTTCGATGTTGCTGTAGATGCTTCAGGAAATACATTTACTACAGGTTACTTTGGAGGTATCGGCGATTTTGATCCTAGCCCTACCTCTACTTATACACTTTCCTCTCCAAGTGCTTACAACATTTTTATTTCCAAATTAGATGTTTCTGGAAATTTTGTTTGGGCTTGTACAATGGGTAGCTCTAACGGATCGGAATCACATGCAATAGCTGTGGCAAGCGGTTCTGTTTATACAACAGGCTGGTTTACATTAACCCCGGATTTTGATCCATCTGCTTCTGTTTTCAATTTAACTGCTGTTGGCAGTGAGGAGATTTTCATACTTAAAATGAGCGACGCGCTAATTTTAAATATGACTGAATCAACCGAAGGATTCAATGCAATCGTTTATCCGAATCCAACATACACTACATTAAATATAAAAACAGAAGAAGCAATTGAAACAATCATAGTTTACAATCTACTAGGTGCCGTTGTTCTAGAGGAAAAGAATAATTCATTCTCGGTTGAGCAATTACCTACCGGGGTTTATACTTTACAAATTAAAACTTCTAACGGAATTGGCACTACCCGTTTTGTAAAAGAATAATAGTGCTTCTCATTAAAAAAAGGAACTCACCTAAAAAGTGGGTTCTTTTTTTGTCCATTCCTGAAGTCAATTTGTCCGTTGCTGAAGATTAAAAATAGCTTAGGCTTTGAAGCTATATGTTTGTATTAAATCTAAAATCATGAAAACACTTTTACTGCTAAAAAAGTCAACTCTAATTTTAAGCGCATTTTTTATGTCGCTTACTTTTTCAAATTCTATGTATGCTCAAACCTTCGCCTGGGCTAAAAGTTTGGGGAGTGGAAGTAACGAAGAAGGAAGTGGAGTTGCAGTTGATGCTAGTGGAAATGTATATACTACAGGCTATTTTACAGGTACAGCCGATTTTGATCCTGGCGCGGGTGTTGTAAATTTAACTTCGGCAGGTTCTAACGACGTTTATATTTCAAAACTCGATGCACTTGGCAACTTTGTTTGGGCTCTACGCCTTGGTGGTACAGGCCCTCAAAGCGGGACGGATATTACTTTGGATAATTCAGGGAATGTTTACGTAGTTGGGAATTTTAATAATACGATTGATGTTGATCCCGGTGCAGGAGTTGTAAATATTACTTCGCTCGGTTCACAAGATGTTTTTATTGCAAAATATGATCCTTCAGGAAACTATATTTGGTCGAAACGTTTTGGAAGTACAGCATATGAAACTATATCGGATATTAATGTTGATGCTTTTGGAAATATTTTTACTTGCGGTTCTTTTACAGGATTAGTAGATTTTGACCCGGGTGTTGGAGTTGTGAATCTTACAGCCGCTACAGCAAGTGATGCATTTATATCTAAACTAGATTTAAATGGAAATTATGTATGGGCAAAACAAGTAGGTTTAAATGGATCAAATTCTGCAACAGCTTTAGCAAATGATGTAGTTGGAAATATTTATCTAACCGGATTGTATGAAGGTATAACGGATTTCGATCCCAGTGTTGCAACCTATTCCATAACCTCTGCCGGACTACAGGATATCTTTTTATTAAAATTAGACATCAACGGTAATTTTAGTTGGGCAGGAAGTATGGGTGGAACTGCATACGATATTGGACGTGCTATTTCGATTGATGCAGCGGGAAATGTTTTATTAACAGGCGAGTTTCAGGGTACTGCAGATCTAGACCCGACTGTAGGAGTACTAAACATGACCTCTACTGCTGGTGTTAAAGATGTTTTTGTTACAAAATTTAATCCAACTACAGCTAGTTTTATCTGGTCTGTAAAAGTTGGTGATACAAGTAACGATATTGGCTATGGTATAGCAACAGACGTAAATAATAATGTATATATCACCGGTACTTTTATCGGCACAGTTGATTTTGATCCGGGGATTGGAAGTGTTTTAATATCATCTGCTGGCGGTCAAACAGATTGTTTTATTCTCAAATTGGATGCCTCAGGAAATTATATGTGGGCAGGTGCATTTGGTTCTGCTTCATTAGGTGATAAATCTGATGCTATTTTTGTTGCTGCTTCCACTGATATTTATACCACAGGATCTTATCAAGGAACAGTGGATTTTGACCCGGGAGCAGGAACAAGTAATTTGACTTCGGGAGGCCAATTAGACGTATTTGTTCAGAAAATTTCTCAATGCACTCCACCAGCAGTACCTACTAATACAACACTGCCTGCCAACCAAACTATTTGCGCCGGTAATTCAACAACACTTAGTGCTATCAGTGGCACTAACACTATTAACTGGTTTGCTACACCTACTTCTACTGCCTCGCTTGGTACAGGCACTTCATTTGCAACTCCAACTTTAGCAGTTGGCACTTACTCTTATTATGCAGAAGCAAACAGTTGCACTAAAGTGTATCAAGAACACAAATTACAGTAAGTGTTCAATTGTGCACAGGCATTTATAGTGGAGTTCTGGTTGATAATGATATAAATATTTATCCTAACCCAAACAACGGGCAATTTACAATTTCATTATCTCAGGATGCAGAAGTTTTAATCATAGATGTATTAGGTCGCGAGGTTTATAATGCAAATTTAAATTCCGGAAAACACAACATTAATTTAGAAAGCCAAGTGTCAGGTCTCTACTTCATCAAAACAAGAGTTGATGGCCATGTGAAAATTAATAAGATGGTGAAAAACTAATTTCCTTTCTCTAATTAAAAGAATCCATCTATCTCGATGGGTTCTTTTTTATCCATTCCTGAAGCCAATTGTCCATTGCTGAAACGAAAAGATTCTCCGTTCACATTATTTGTACTATTGTCTAAATATTAACCAAACGAAAAAAAATCATGAAAAAACTTCTACTAATTAGCTCAATTACTTTATTATCACACCAAATCAATGCTCAGTGCTTACCCGCGATTAACAATTCATCACTTACTACTTTACAAAACACAGTTTGTGTAGGCCAAAGTTCTACCATTTCAATTGGAGCCTCATTACCAGGAGTACAATACTATTTAAGAGACAACGCTACTAATACTGTAGTAACAGGACCACTAAATGGAACTGGCTCACCCTTATCATTTAATACAGGAACACTATCTACAACTCAAACATTTCATGTTTATGGACAAACTTTACCGGGAGGTAACGTTGCTTTAGATTTTGACGGAAATGATGATGAAATCTATACCAACACTTATTCATCAGCAACAAACTCTTTAACACTAGAGGCTTGGATTTATCCAAGAGCAACAGTTTATAAAAGAATAATTTCAAATTACAAAGGAACAACTTTTGGCGGTCAATTTTCGATGGACACTTATAATGCTACTAATAACGGAAGAGGTTTAAGATTTTTTGTAATTAGTGCAACTAGTGCAACACATTCCGTAACTATAGCGAATGTTTTAACCTTAAATACATGGAATCATGTTGCAGGTACTTTTGATAATGGTGTTATGAAATTATATGTAAATGGCATTGCGGTAGCAACTTCAACAGCTGCATTTACATCTCTTCCAGCTAATTCAAACGAAATAACTATAGGAGAAGATCCTTCTATTGTTGTTTCAGAATTTTTTGATGGAAAAATGGATGATATCAGGATTTGGAACACAGCAAGAACTGCAACAGAAATTTCCACAAACATGAGTAATTGCTTAGTTGGAAATGAAGTTGGTTTAAAAAACTATTGGAAATTCTTTGAAAATTCAGGCAACAAAGTACTTGACATCGTAACCAATGCTGTTGGCACAATGGCTTCTGCAATGTTACCTTCTACCGCTTGGACATCAGGAAATGTGAATTGGTACTGCAACATGTAATTTAACAATGACCAATCTAAAAACTATTACCGTCTCTGCTTGTACTGGTTTAGCAGAATTGTCTTCTGGTAAACAAGACATCATTGTTTATCCAAATCCAACAAACTCTACATTAAGCATTAAAACAGAAGAAACCATTGAATCAGCTACCGTTTATAATTTATTAGGTTCCGTTGTTCTTGAAGAAACAAACAAATCATTCTCGGTTGAACAGTTACCTGCTGGAGTTTATACGCTTCAAATTAAAACAGCTAACGGAACTGGTACAGTACGCTTTGTGAAAGAATAAAATCGCTTCTCTTTAAAAAAAGGAACTCACCTAAATAGTGGGTTCTTTTTGTCCATTCCTGAAGCCAATTGTCCGTTACTAAAACGGTCAAATTCTCCATTCGCATTTTTTGTACTATTGTCGCATATAAACTAACCAAAGAAAACATGAAAAAACTTTTACTATTTGCAATGTGTTTAATTAGCGTTTCAATATCCGCTCAAAATTTAGTGTGGGCTAAAAAACTCGGAGGTACCGGTGATGAATTTGGCAAAACTATTGCTGTTGATGCTTCCGGCAATGTTTATACAGCAGGATTTTTTACAGGCACAACAGATTTCGATCCGGGTGCAGGAATTTCCAATCTAACATCTTCCGGTGGTTTCGATATTTTTGTAAGCAAGTTGGATGCTTCAGGAAATTTTGCTTGGGGCTAAAGCAATGGGCGGCGGACCAAATGACGACATGGCTTTTGGTGTAAATGTAGATGCATCCGGTAATGTATATACAACAGGTTTTTTCAGAGCTACAGCTGATTTCGATCCGGGAACAGGAACATTTACATTAAGTTCTAACGGTCAAAGAGATATTTTTATAAGCAAATTAGATGCTGCCGGAAATTTTTGTTTAGGCAAAACAAATAGGCGGCACTGGTGATGATATCGGTTACAATACAGCCATTGATGCCTCAGGAAATGTTTGTCTTGCGGTTACTTTGTGTTAGTACAGTTGATTTTAATCCGGGAGTAGGTACAAATAGCTTAACCTCCATAGGTACTAATGATATTTTCATTAGCAAATTAGATGCGGCAGGGAATTTTGTTTGGGCTAAAACAATGGGCTCAACAACAGGAGATGTTGCTACGTGTATTACTTTTGATGCTTCGGCTAACGTTTATACTTCTGGTTATTATAGTGGCACAGCAGATTTTGATCCGGGCGCAGGTACATCTAATTTAACAGTTACAGGAGTTAACGATATTTTTGTAAGCAAACTAGATGCTGCCGGAAATTTTGTTTGGGCTAAAAAAATGGGAGGTTCAGCCACTGATATAACACAAAATATATTTGTTGACCCAACAGGAAATGTATATACAACCGGATATTTTAGCGGCACTCCTGATTTGATCCTGAGCCTCATCTTATACTTAACATCAACAGGTCTTGAAGATATTTTTGTAAGTAAATTAGATGCTCTGGGTAATTTTGTTTGGGCTAAAAACTTAGGAGGTTCAGGTTACGATGTTGGTTACGGCATAACCGTTGATGCAGTAGGTAATGTTTACACTAGCGGAAACTTTAACGCGTCAGGTGACTTTGACCCAAATGCAGGCGTGAGCACTTTGTAAAAGGTTATGATATTTTCGTAAGTAAACTCGACCTGGGAGGAATTTTGTTTGGGCCAAAATTTTGGGATGGCTCCAGTAACGGTTACAAGTTTGATAATATTGCTTCAGATGCTTCAAGTAACATTCACGCTACTGGTGTTAGTTTTGCAGCTATAGCTGATTTCTAAATAGCGGTGTGTTTAATATAAATATATCAGGTTTAAATGATGCATTTGTACATAAAATGGGTTCTCTAGGTGTTGGTATTAATGAAACCAAAGTTGGCATAGAAGCAATTGTTTATCCAAACCCTGCATTCTCAACTTTAAACATAAAAACCCAAGAAACAATTGAAATAGTTACTGTTTACAATTTATTAGGCGCTGTTGTTCTTGAAGAAACAAACAAATCATTCTCAGTTGAGCAACTACCAGGGAGTTTATAAACTTCAAATTAAAACAGCTAACGGAATTGGTACAGTACGTTTTGTGAAAGAATAATTACTTCAATTAATGAGACAAAAAGGAATCCTTTCGGATTCCTTTTTTTTATGAAAGGTATTTAAATAGCTACAAACGAAATGTATTCAGGAGCAGTCTCTTTCATACTTGTAATTCCTCCTGTTATATTATATACTCTTTTAATTCCTGCTTTTTTAATAAAGAGACGGCAATAATTAGAACGATAACCTCCGGCACAATATACCGCATAAGTTCTATCTTATCTAATGTGTTTACTTGTGGATGGCAACTCGCTTAAAGTAATAAATACAGAATTTTAATGAAGCAAGTTTCTCGTTCCGATGGCTTTCTTACATCCAAAATTATAGGGTTCGGTTAACCTATCAATGTTTTTACCGGGAACGGAAATTATTTTCTCGGTTTCTTCTCCCCGCCAAAATCCAATTGGTTATACTTCCCTTTAAGTATCCAACTACATTTTCATATCCCAATGTGTCTATTCGCACAATACTCTCTCTCAACTCATCTTTCCTTCCCTCAGCTACCAAAACAATTGGCGTATGAAAATCTATTAATGACCCGGCCCAAACAGCATAATCACCATTTAAACCAATAGAAATTGAACCCGGCACAAATCCTATTCCAAATTCATCAGAATACGGGTGTCAATAACCGTAACCCCGTCTCTAATTTTTAACTTACCTCTTCGACACTATTCTTCACTCCCGATTGATAATTGTTTCGTAACTATCACAACCGCTAATATTAATTTTGCATCCTTAAAGAAATATGGCGGAGGGGTTGGTAAATTTTTGTAACTACATAAATAAATTCTTTCTTCGATAAATTTTGCATGGCATAATTGGTTTTTTTCTGCTCTCCTATTGTTGAAACAGTTTCTTTGCCAATATTTTTCCCGCATGCTGAACCAGCACCATGACCCGGATAAACAATTAAACTATCAGGAAGTGTCTTTATTTTTTTAGTCAAAGATCCAAACAACATTTCCGCTAATTCTTCCTTATTTAAATTTCCACTCATTAAATCAGGACGGCCAATCTCAATAAATAAAGTATCCCCCGTAAAAAACACAACGTGTTTTTTTTTCTTCATCGTAAAGAACAAGACAAGATGATTCTACGGGCTGTCCCGGCGTATGCAATGGCTTCCAATTCAATTTTTCCAATTTTAATTCTCTCTTTATCGGCAGCTACATGTGCGTATGGTTTTAGCTTCGCATTCGGACCATAAACAATCACAGCGTCCGTTAAACGGGCTATATCTAAATGTCCTGAAACAAAATCAGCATGGAAATGCGTTTCAAAAATGTATTTAATTTTTGCATGTCGCTTTTTCGCCATCTCTAAATAAGGTTCCGGTTCTCTTAAAGGACCAATAATTAAAGCTTCACCCTCCGATTCGATATAATACGCTGCCTGCGCCAGACAGCCAGTAAATTTGTTTTGTATACATAATTGACGATTTTAAATTTTCTTCTTCCAAAATTAATTTGACTCATGCAAATATGCCTTTATTAGAAACAACGTTTAATGGTAATTCAAGTAACACGCAGAAAGCTAATAAGAACAAACAGCTAAAACCAATTTATAATCATAAGCATACAAGGCTATAGAAGCTAAACCAAAGTGCAAACAATTACACTTAACTTTTAGGAACTTCATGCCATTTTATAACACGCGTTTTAGAAACCAATTAGATAATGATATGTATATGCAAATGCAATGAAGCGCATTAATAAAATTCCTGTCTTAGAAAAATAAATTTGACTAGCCATATTATCTTTAAATATGTCTACATGCAATAATTCTTTTGTGTAAGGAGAAATAATTAATAGCCTCAAAATTTTTGTAAGACTCCCTTTAATAATCAGTAGGAATAAGTTCCATTAATACTTTGCGGAAAAACATAAAACAAAATAACCGACAAAGCACCATCACAATAAACGAAATGTATCCGCTTTTACTTTTTGTTTTAAAGCGCCATACAAACAAACAAGGCCGTAAATACAAATACGTGAATTAGGTTGGAAGAAATACCGAAAGAAATAGGTAGAAGTTATCAGCCAATTTTGTGTCACAATTGCCAGCAAATTCCACCAATACGTAAATAATGATCCTTGTTAGTGCAAATATTACAGAAGCACAATCAAAAGCGAAATAAATATATTTATTTACATCCTTGCCGGTAATATCTGAAGATACACCAATCATTGGCGCAAGTATTGGTATATAGTTATAAGAATTCTTAACACTACCAGTAAAATGCTATCTATTTTCGTTTGGCGTAATACTGCTTATCGTGCAACCAACTTATTTCGGTAAGATAATGTAAAGGACCTAATACAGCATAGGCAAATAAAAACATCTCGAACGGAACAAACAATCGCTATTACGCAACACACCAACATTAAAACCAATGTCTAGGTAATTTATTCTATCGAGTGCGGTTACGTTCATATTCTATGCTTTACAAAGTTCCTCGTCTCGCCTGGTTTGCTTTTATTGATTCAAATAAAGCCTGGAAATTTCTTCACTAAATGACTTCGCGTCCTTTACGCTGAATGATTTTAAAAAATAAAGTAGGACGGTTCAACAGGTTTAGTAAATATTTGTAATAAATATCCGTCTTCATCTCTATCTACTATAATTCCCCATTTTTTCAATACGTCCATTCTTCTTCTATAATCCCTTACCTATCTTTTACCGTATCGTAATAAGTACTGGTACATATAAAATTCAACGCCACGTTTTCATTTCCAGAAATTGTAAAACAATATCATCATCGCAACTGCTATGTGTTGACAACCCGGACCGTGATAAAAATCCAAATACTCTTCCACCTGCGATTTCTTTTTCCTTTGCAGGCTCGTTAATTGAAATTTAATACGACCATTTCCATTAATAAGTAACTTTACTCATTAAGGCAGTATATTCTGTTGGAGATATCTTTATCATCAAAGGTAACCAGGTTAGCGGAACCCATTACATCTGCATAAAAACTTGCCCACTTATTCATTGCACCTAATCTTAACATTACCTACCATATGGTCGGACATACTTTAAACCCGTTGGTGTTGGCTTGTATTCTGTTTCCATTTTGATAACCAGGCATAAATACACCTTGTAATTTTTTTCGCTCTACAAAAATAAGGAATGGTTTCCGTAAGTGTGAATTCCCCGAACGTACTATTTCGCCATCCTTATCTTTTATAACTTGTGGCTCTAAATATGGTTTTGCACCGCGCTTCACAGTTTCTTCCAATGATTTTCAAAAATTATCCACTCCATAAAGCAATCACTTTAACACCATCACCATGATTATGGATGTGATGTGAAATTTGACTGTTAGGATCGAAGGGGCTCGTTAATACTAAACGAATTTTATCTTGTAACAAAAACATAAGATACTCTATCACGTGAACCTGTTTCTAATCCAGCATACGCTAATTCCTGAAACCAAAAGCGGTT
>JADJMM010000019.1 GCA_016709575.1 Sphingobacteriaceae bacterium | reverse complement strand
CTCTCTAAACGTTTCTTTCAAATTATTGGATGGAGAGATGAAATGTCGTTTGAAGTTTACGGGCATGCTTGCCTTTTGGTGGTGGTGATTATACTTGTTGGGTTTATATTTAGTCTACAAACAAAAACAAACCATTATTATTATCTTCGGATTCTTTTCGGGCGCGCAAGGGGCTTTATTATCCTTTTTTTATTATTCTACAGGCGCGTTGGGACCAACCAATGCATCATTTTAGCTTGTATGCCTGTACGTTGTTGTTGATTTTTTTATGCTTTCTATCACCAGCACTAAAAATGGCGGTATGGGAAAATTAATTTACACTGCTGTCATCGTCATGGTAATTGGTCTGGTATTTTATCAAGCTGAAACGTGGTTTTCCCAACTTACCTGTTGTTACTAAAAATTTAAAAGGCGATAAATATTTTGGATATACACCTGACTGGCAAAAATACTCACGTTGCAGGGAATGGTGCGCCGATAGTTTAAAGAAAAGAAACTTTAGCGGCTTGTGGTGAAAAGCCCCAATGAGTTTTGTGTATGGAAAAGCAAAGTTTTCCGATTTACAGAAAAGGTTGGCTAAAAAGACTCCTTAACACAACAATCACATCCTGACAGCGCCCTCGCCTACTTTAAAACAAAATGTGACACACATTATGGTGGCTAGTTTAAGAATTGATCCAAGTAAAACACAGGACAACCATTACACACGGTTCACAACATTATCCAACCGATAATGGAAAATACCCGCCAAATTAAAATTTTGGTTCTACACCGAGGGTTTATGAGCAATGTTATTTGTTTGAGATTGCTGATTAAGATTTCATCTTTAATAAACTTACTCGAATAATTTTTCCTTCAGAAATTATTTGCAATTGATAGATACCTTGCTCTAAGGCTTCAATATTTATTTGAGATTTATTTCCTTTTAGTTCTAAAACTTTTCTTCCGGGTGATATCCAATACATCAACCCACTCTATCTTAGAATTATATGCTTTCCAATATTTAAAATATTTGTTGCCGTGGTTTGGATATATTTCGATTTGTGATTCAATTGTTGGTTGACTTTTAATACCTGTTACAGCACATTGAGAAAGTATATCAGCCTTTGGTAAATAAATCACTTTTTTGATCGTAACGAAACATTAGCCATTCAGGACAAGTACCAACTCCACCTTTCACCATGTAAGCTTTTCCGGTGGCATTTGGATTAACAGTATAAGTTCCATATCCTATAACAAAGAAAACATCCAACATTCCGTCTCCGTCAAAATTAGAAACTAATGGCGCATTGTCGGCCGTTTAGATATAAGGAACCGTACTTGGATAAGTTGGGAAATAAGAAAGTGCATCAAACGTCCAAAGGTTTCCAAGGAAAGGTTCTACTGCATACACTTTGCCCATGTAATGAGAAGACACCAAATCTAATTTTCCATTTCCATTTAAATCACTTACAACACTACCTCTAAAAGAACCTTGTAATGGTACAGGATAATTCCATTCTGATTTAGCGTTGAATCCATTTATAACTTCGATACCGGTATTAGTATTAAGGCGATGGTAAATTACATCCAGTGTATCATCGGCGTTTATATCAGCAATAGAAACAGGACCAAAACAAGAACCTCCCGTGCTGGCTTTTGTCCATAATACTGAACCGTCTTCCGCATTAAATGCTTTTACTACTCCATCATTTGTTCCTAGTACATATTCTAATTTTCCGTCTTTATCTACATCAGCTAAAGCACCACCATGGTAGGCGTAAAACTACCAACCGCTGTTTCAGTGTGCGTCCAAATAGGAGTTGCAGTTGTGTAATCGTAACAATGAAGATAATAAGTGCCTGCGGTAGCAAAATAACTTCCTACAATAAAATCTAATTTTCCATCGCTATTTGCATCCACCAAAACCGGATCAGTTTGTATTGTATTCGTAAATACTTGCACACTTTTGCTAAAGAGCCATCCCTCCCCGTTAAGAATTCGTACTTGTCCTGAAAAATTACCAAAACTATTTCAGGTTTTATATCAGTATCCATGTTTGCTATAGTTGCAGGAGAATCGCCACCACCTGAAGCAACCGACCATGTAAGAACGCCGGTATTACCGTTTATGCAAAAAGCAGTAGGATTGCATGATCCGTTGACAAAAACATCCAACTGTCCGTCTGAATCCAAATCGTAAATATTTAAAGCCACATCACCACAACCTCCTATGTTGTACGACCAATTTAAAAGTGCCATTCTCTGCATTTAGACAATATACTTTTCCATCATCATTAAGTTGCAAACACAATCTCTTTCTTTCCATCATTGTCCAAATCAGCTGCTGCTGCACTTCCAAAGCACGCAGAATTTATACCGAATGTCCAGGTTACTGCAGGTGATGTTTGTGCATTTATTTTAATGCAAACTATTAGCAAGAGAATTATCAAGGATTGTTTCATGGAGTATTGCTTTAAATTGAAATAAATATACAAAAACTAAATATGAAGTGAAGTGTGCTTTTTAAAACAAAAAAGTCCGCCTTAGGCGGACTTTAGTATTTATCTGCGGGCTCAAATTTACCCTGTTCGAACCAAAAAACCAACGAAAACCCTGAAGAATTGAAAGATGCTGAAATTCAGCGATTTTTAGCCGATTTACGGGCGATAAGCCACTTCTGCAAGGTGTTTAGGGTTGGTCAGAAATAGGGGCGGTTATCGTATTTTACGGTAATTTTGGTGAAAAGTGAGCCAATGATTAGATGTTACTTTTCGGCTTCTTTACTCGCTTTAGCCTTTGAATTAAACTCAAGACATAACTCACCCAATATTCAAATGCCTTTTTGTTTTCATCCCTTCATCACTTATAAAAACCAGCCTTTCATCCTTTTTCCGGTAAAATCCATCGGTCGGCATCCCGTTTTTCAAGTACAACTTCATCCAAAGAGGATCGATCCGCACATCATTTCATCTTTAACAACACCTATACACATTTTACCAGCAACCATAAGGCAAACGCCATCAAACATATATTTCTCTTCAATCTTTGGTAAGTCAATTAAAGACTCTCTAATTCTGTCAACTAATTTCTCATTATATGCCATATTAAAACAAAATTGTATCTTTATGAAGATAAATACTTTTCAATATATAAAGAGCGGGCATAAGTTTGTGATTTAGCCGCTTTTTCTTATACAGTTACAAGCAATTCATGCCTGTACTTATCAAGAATACTCGACTTAGATAAAAAACCAATATAAATACCTTCTTTTACAACAGGTAAATTCCATTGCCCCGACTCTTCAAATTTTTTCATTATTGAAAATATGTCTTCGCTTGAATCAATCACCATAGATGGCTTACGCATTACTTCCTTTGCTGTTACTGAATCATAGTGTTCTGTATTGAACATTTCTTCTCGGATATTATCCAAATAAATAATTCTAATAATTTATTGTTCTTTTTTACAATAGGAAAGTATTTCTTTTTGGAGTGCTTTACCGTTTCAACAATATCACGCAATGTGGCTTTAAAGTGAATGGTTGCAAAATCGGTTTCAATCATTTTCTTCTGTGTCTATTTTGCTTAATATACTAGTGTCTTTATTATCAGAAACAATTGCTCCTTTTGCTTTTAATCTTCTAACATCTAGCGATTCAGGATGGAATCGTTTTACAATCACATAGCTTATGGAAGACACAATCATTAATGGAATAATTAATTCATAACCGCCCGTGATTTCAGCGATGAGGAATATCCCCGTTAAGGGTGCAGAAATACACCACTTAATATACCTGCCATCGCTACAATAGTAAAATTACTTACTGGTATATTTTCAAACCCCATTGCATTAAGAAGAAACGAAAAAAATAAAACCAAGATACGCTCCAACAAACAATGAAGGAGCAAAGTTGCCTCCGTTTCCACCGCTACCAAGAGTGATGCCTGTAGCAACAACCTTGATCAATAAAGTCATAGTAAGAAAAAACAGAAGAGACCATTTATCAGTGATAAAAGTTAAGAGCATACTATTTTTATACAAATCAGGAGCCTTGAGCTCTGCAAGTGATTTTATGCTTTCATAACCTTCCCCAAATAACGAAGGGAAAAGTGCGAAAAGAAATGCTAGTGTAATTCCGCCAATGAGCCATTTTTGAAAAACCCGATTTTATTTTACTAAATCTGGATTCAACTTTATCAAAAAATTAACGTAATAAAGGATACAACTCCTGCTACAACTCCAAGTATTATATAAAAGGAACATTATGATAATCGAATGGTTGCTTTAGTCTAAAAAAGTAAATCAGTTTGTTTAAAATAATTTAGATAATAATGCACTGATGCAGCAGCTATGAGTAATGGAATAAATGCTCCAATACCATGTCAACTAAAAATAACTTCTAAGGCAAAAGTACTCCTGCAATGGGAGCGTTAAAAGCACCTGCAATCCCTCCGGCTGCTCCAGCTGCAAGTAATAATGTCCGATCTTTGTAACTAAGTTTATATGTTTTTGAAGTTCGACCCAATAGCCGAGCCAGTACTGACAATCGGAGATTCTAAACCTGCTGACCCCCCCAAAACCAACTGTTAATCAGCTTGTAATGACATGCGAATACATTTGATGAAAGGGTAGAAAGCTACTTTTTTTAGCAATTGAATATAAAATCGCAGTATTCCCCCTATTTAAATTGTTCTTAAAAAAGTACTTAACTATGAATACGGTTAAGCCGATTCCTATAATCGGAAGGAGGAGGTATAAGTACTTATAGTCAAACCTGAATAAGTAATCTTCAACGAGATACTGTCGAATAAAGAAAACAAATAACTTTAAAATAACTGCAGCAAGACCTGCGCTTACGCCAACCAATATACTTGAGAAAATTAAGAACTGTTTTTCATTCGTTTTTTCATGAACCCAATTAATCAACTTCTCTATAAAATTTACCCGCTTTAAATCCATTTTACTTTTTATTCCTTAATTATTTTAATCTTATCGATGCTGATTTCACGCTCAGCCAATCTTCCATTTTTTTAATTCAACCCCATTAAAATTAGCTGGAAGATGTTTTAAAAACAACAACAAGAGAAGTGTCATTCCCATTTAATTTATGATTTATTGCTCTTTCAATAATCAATTCCTTTGGTTTCCCATAGAGGGCATAGAACTCCTGAATTGCTTGCTCTCGCTTTAGATTAAAGCTGTTTTGATTTGATATGTGTTTTTTTAATTGCAATATCTCATCACTCTTTGCTTTCAATTGATTCTCTTGTTTTGTAAACATATCCTCAATTATACCCTCTTTAAGATCATTAATATCAGCTTCAGATTTGCTGTTTGTAATACTATTTTAATTATAATTTGAGCGTTTACAAGATTGTATTTTCCTTTTTAATTTCTATAATTTGCTTTAAGGAGTCTGTAGTTCCATTACCAATCACTGTTAAAATTATTTGTCTCTTCTCAGGTAATAGCTTTTTATTTATAATAGTATAATTTACAGAAGGAATTTCTTCACTAATTAAGTGATTCGCATTTGAACAAATATCTCATTCTTTACAAAGTTATATGCCAAATATAAACTTGGGATTATTGTCAATACCGCAATTGTTATAACCCATCTTTTTACTCTTGTTGCCGTTTCAGCATTCACATAACTTACTGGCTGAAATTTTAAGAATCTTACGATTAAAAATGTTGATATACTTATAAATACACTATTGATAACATATAAATAAAATGCCCCAAAGAAATAAGACCATTGTGCAGTAGCTAATCCATAACCAGCTGTGCAAAGAGGGGGCATTAGGGCTGTAGCAATTGCTACACCCGGTATAACTTATTGAATTTCTTTCTCGAACTGGCTACAATGCCTGCAAGTCCTCGAAAAAGGCAATCATCACGTCCCAAATTGTGGAGTAGTTCTTGCCAACAGTTCAGATTGAGCATGATTTAAAGGTGAAATGAAAAAATATAGTGTTGAAGTCAATAAACCAATTACTGTAGCAATAAAAAGATTTATACCTGCTTTCTTAATCAGCTCAAAATCAAAAACACCTGCTCCCATTCCAATTCCCATAATCGGTCCCATCAAAGGGGATATAAGCATTGCTCCGATAATAACTGCGGTTGAGTTTACGTTCAACCCTATTGAGGCAATAAAAATCGCAAAATTAATGTCCATAGATTAATCCTTAAATTCAACAGCTTTTAATGCTTTCTAAAACATCTGTTTCTGAAGCTTTATCTTCATCAAGATTAAATCTATATTTTACAACTTGTTTGATTTGCCGAACTAAGTCTTTTTTCCATAATGCTTCTATTGTTGAGAAAGTTACTAAATAAATCTTAATTTGGCTGTTTTACCTTTCTCACAATACTCTTTTTTAGAGTTATTTTTTTCATCTTTTTCTTTCTCATACCTCGTTTTGCAGCATCAATAGCATGTAAAATTGCGTAATGCATATCATCATCGGCAGTTTAACAGACACAATATCCTTACCGGCTAAGTTTAATATAATTGTGCAAGTAAAATATTCTTTGTAGCTGATAAATTAAACTCTGCATAAAGAGCCTCTTTATCAAGTTTTTAAATACTTCCGCTTTTCTTTTACAAATTTGTTAAGTGCTGCGCTCGGTTCAAAGTTCGTTGATTCAATAATTGTTTTCATATTGTTTTGTTTTTAGTTTATATTTCATATTGTATTCCATCTTCAATATAAGTCAATTTATAAAAACCTTGACTTCTATCATTCCATGTTTGGACTGATCCCAATTCTCTATTTCTTTTGAGTAAGTTCAAATCTAAATCTTGATATATTAATGTTTCAGTATTTGGTGTAGCTTCTGACGCTATTCCTTCTCTATGGAATTCAACATCCGATGGAGTAAAAATTGCAGATTGGGAAAAGTGTACATCAAGATTTTCTACATCGGGTAAATTGCCCACACATCCAGTAATAACAACATAAACCTGATTTTCAATAGCTCTAGCTTGTGCACAATAACGAACTCTTAAGTAAGCTCTTCGATCGTCTGTATTAAATGGTACAAAAATAATTTTCGCACCCTTACTCACTGCAATTCGTGCCAATTCCGGAAATTCACAATCATAACATATAAGTATTGCTACCTTTCCTTTATCTGTATTAAATATTTTAATTTTATCACCACTTTTACACCCCACCATTTTTTTCATGTGGCGTAATATGAATTTTATATTGTCTATCAAAAGTGCCATCTCTTCTAAAGATATAGGAAACATTGTAAAGGTTATCATCTTCAACAATAAAGTGCGATCCTGCAATAATGTTTATATTATACTTAATTGCAAGCTTAGTAAATAATTTTTCATATTGCGGAGTATATTTATGTAGAGCTCTTATTGCATCTCCCGGTTTTTTATTTGGCATAAAAGAAAGCAATTGAAGCGTTATCATTTCAGGAAAAACCACAAAATCACTTCTGTAATCCGAGGCAGTATCTACAAAAAATTCGCAATATTTTTCAAATTCTTCAAAGTTGTTTATTGGGCGCATTTGGTATTGAATTGCACTTATTCTAACGTATGGATTATGCGCACCTACCGATTCTCTATTGCTTTGATAATTATAGTTAACCCATTCTAGTAATGTTGCAAATCCACACGACTCCTTGTCATTGGGCAAATAGCCGGGCAATACTCTTCTTAAAATAAATCCATTAGATAATTGAGCAGTTAAACCGGATCGTAAATTATCTTATCCATAACTCTTGAAACATAGTCATCTATTGATAATTTATCCACGTGTTTTATGTAGTTGGGTAGTCGACCTCCAATAATTATTCTTTTCAAATTAAATTTTTTAGCAAGTGCTTTTCGCCCTTCATATAACCTTCTTGATAATTTCATTCCTCTGTAATCCATATCAACCATCATTTCCATACCATACAATGTATCTCCATATTGGTTATGATTTGTAATGTTTCCATTGTCGGTTAATTCATTCCAAGTGGCTGTTTCACCATACTCATCAAAATTTATTATTAAACTACATGAAGAAGCAATTATTTTTTGCCGTATTGAATGCAAAATTGTCCTTCTTGGAAAATGGCAATTAAGCTTTTGAATTGCTCTAAAGTCCAAGGTTTCATTCCCGGAAAACATTTTAATTGAATAGCGATAATCTGATCGTAATCTTCTACTTTTATTTTTCTAAGCTTTATTTTTTTTGCTATACTTTTAAGTTCATTCGTTTCCATAAAATTTGTTTTAAGTTAATGTAACACCCATTACTGGTATATTACTCTTTGATATTAATTTGTTGTATAAGCTTGTATTAAAGTATGATTTAATTATACTGTGGTTTATTGGTGGTGAAACTGCAATTAAATCGGCTCTCTTATAATTCGACAACAGAATAATGTCTTTAAATATTTCACCATGACCAAATATGGTTTCTGCTTCATAAATAATTCCAAACTTCTGAAAATGCGATTTACAAAACTCCATCTTTTGTTCGATTCTATCAATAACCAATTTAGTAGTTGAATTAGCAACTCCAACTATGTAAATTTTAGCACCTGTAAGTTTAGCAATGGCAGAAGTAAATGGAATTTTATCATACCAGTTTTTAACATTTCGAATTGGTAGTACTATTCGCTTAATTCCAAATTTTCTTGAATTTCTATTTACAGCAATAACTGCTGTATTTGTGCGATTCATAATTTCAAGAGGGTTTATATCTGCAAATAATCTTTCTAAAGGTTTTCTACTAAAATCAGGAATTACAATTAAATCAAACTCTTTTAACCTATGCATATCTATAATTACATTGTTATAATTCCCCATCTCAACTTTAATTTCGATGTTTTTTAATGGGTAACCTTCTTCTACCTTTCAATGGCAGTTTGCCGTTCATCAATTATTGAAATGAAACCATTTAATGGCATAGTGCAATTAGCAACGTAATCTCCAAGTACAGCTTCAGCTGAATTTATTACGTTTAGCACTGTTATTTTTGGGCCCGACCTTCCGATAATTCTTGAGCCATTTTAAAGGAATTTTTAAAACAGGAGTTAAATTCAAATGGCGCAAGGATATTTTAAATTAAAGTTTTTCATGATTTCTTGTTTTAAGGATTAATACTGATTGCAAGTTCCTCATTTGAATTCCCAAAACATTGATAGGTATCAATAGAAAGTATATTAAATTAATATTTGCTATTTTTAACAAAAGTTAATATGACCTTAATTAGCGACAAATACTCATATAAGTGCAATACAATTTTTAATGGAATTAAAAAGAGCGCAATAGTCGATCTAGAAAAAGGCTCAAAAACAATTGCATTAAAGAAGAATAAAATACTATTTAAGGAAGGAACTTATCCGGATGGCTTGTGTAAGCTTGTAAAGGGTAAAGTAAAAATCTATCAATTAAATCCGGATGGTAAGTTTCAAATAGTGTATTTGTACACAAAAGGTGAGTTTTTTGGATTTCGACCCATTCTTAGTAATAGCAAACATCCTGTTTCTGCTGAAACAATGGAAGATTGCACTTTGATCTTCTATCCTAAAACTCAATTTTTAAATGCTTTAGATTCTTCGCCACGCTTGATGAAAAATTTACTGATAGCGTTGAGTTATGAATTTAATGTTTGGGTAAATTTAATGTCTACTTATTCTCACAAATCAGTAAAGAAAGAGTGGCTTTTACACTGCTTATTTTAAATGAAAAATAAAAAAAAGCTCTAGTGAACGTATTACAGAGTATTAATATAGGAAGAGAAGACTTGGCAAGTTTTGCAGGAACAACAACGGAAACGTGCGTTAGAGTTCTTACTCAGTTTAAAGAAGAAGAAATTTTAATTACAGAAGGTCGAAAATTAAAATTAAAGACGAAGATAAATTAGTTAGTTTATCTGACCTCCATTGAGTTTCCTGAAAAAATATTTTTAAGAACTCAATATTTAGTCACTAGTAACAACAATTTTTGTATATTTAAAAACAATAGCTTGAATTTTTTGCAATTATCATTACTATATCAGCCGTTTTTGGATACATCAATCATAAATGGCTAAAACTACCTACAACAATTGGTGTTATGCTTATTAGCGTTGTTTTAGGAATTTCCTTAAAGTAATTGAAGGTTTAAACCCAAATTATATATCGCCCCTACGAAACTTTTTTGGCGGATTTGATTTTAGTGCGTTTGTTCTTGATTTTATTTTATGTTTTTATTGTTTGCGGGGCTGTGCATGTAAAATGCACCAATTAAAAGGAGCAAGAGCTACTGTATTTTCTTACGCAAACTTTAGGTGTTCTAATTTCTACTGTGCCATTGGAATTTTCACAAAGGTTGTTACTGGTTGGTTTGGGTATGAATTAAATTGGGTTTATATCCGAAATATTTGCATTAGAGGTAATAGGAGGGCTTGCTATCGGTTTTATTATTGGTTACTTGGGCTATTGGCTCATGAAGAATATTGATCACTATCAAACTGAGATTTTGATTACATTATCAGTTGTTACAGGAGGGTATTCAATTGCTTCACATTTTCCATGCATCAGGACCATTAGCAATGGTGGTTGCAGGATTAATAATTGGTAATAAAGGAAAAACTCACGCTATGTCTGATATCACAGCAGAGTATGTAGATAAGTTTTGGGAATTAATTGATGAGATATGCAATACAATTCTATTTGTGTTGATGGGCCTTGAAATTTTCTTAGTACCATTTGACTTAACTATTTACTAATTGGGTGTATATTAATAATTGCCGCACTTGCTGCACGTTACATATCGCTTCTTCCAGCTTTTTTTATTTTTAATAGGAAGGAGCCTAGAAAAAGTTTGAATATGGCAGTTCTTACATGGGGAGGATTGCGTGGAGGAATTTCAATTGCCTTAGCTTTATCGCTTACCAATAAAATAGAAGGTAGTGGTTTGTTTATTGTAAGTACCTATTGCATTGTGTTGTTTTCTATTTTAGTTCAAGGGCTGAGCATTAAAAACTATTATCAAAATATTGAACCATAAGAGAGAGGATTTTTCCATTCTCTCTCTTGGTTTAAATAAGTTTAATTAAGCACAAGCCTCGACATTTTTTGCAGGCTTCAGCACATTCTTTACAACTTTCGTGATGCGAAGCATGTTTGCTGCATTCCTCTGAACATGCTTTACAAACTTTAGCACATAAAGCACACAACTCTTTTGAAAATTGCGAACCTCTTGCTTCTAACCTTGCGCAAGCACAAATGTCAGCACAATCACGACATAAAATAATACATTGTTGATTTCCTGATTTAATACAATCAGTAATACATTTTTCGCAAGCAATTACGCATTCTAAACACGTGTCTATACAATTTGATTTTTCCATCTTTAATATTTTTATATATGAATAATAATTTCTCAAAGTTGAGTTTATTATCATTGGAAAAGTTACATGGTTTTATAAATAAGTTACATAATACGCATGTTCGTATTTAATTCTAATCGTTATTAACAACAAGACTTTCCAGTTTCTTGAATAGGTGGGCAGGGAACAGATCCATAACTGCAATATACACAGCAATCTCCTTGCTTAGGCTTTTAATTTAGCTTTGCAATTCTCACATTCATAAAAGAATTGGCAAGCATCCGTTGGCATAGTATTCTTCTTTTTATGCCCACAATTCGGACAAGTAATTATTGATTGAAGAATTAGTTTTTGCCCTGCATCAATTGTTAGTGTTATTTTCTTTATTGTTTTTGAGGATTTCTCATCTATATCACATTGTCCCAACAGTAGACACTTGTTAAGCATTCCAAATACTAAAACAACCCCTCCAACAATACCCATACCCAAAATGCCATTTACAATTGCCGAAATAATGATAACTAATCCTAGCGGAATTAAAGTTAACCTAAAAAAGCCATATTTTTCTATCAATTTAATCATAATCAAATTTAATATTTATAACCTGTTCCTTTATCTTTTTCCAAATGAACGCCTAATCCCAATACCATTCTATTTACAAAATTAAAATAGGAGATTACCAAAGTCGCATCTAAAATCCCTCTGTCCTCCAATCCTAATTCCTTTAATTTTGAAATTATTTTTTCTGTTGTTACACTTGGAATTCTTGTCAATTGCCAAGCTAATTCGCATAAGTTTAAATCAATATCCGAAAGTTCAGTCTTACTATAATCTCGTTTTAATTGAGAAATTTTACTATCATCTTTCCAATAATGATTTAATGCTTCTGCGTGATGCGTTTGACAATATAAACAACTATTAGCAACGCTAACTACTACAGCAATCATTTCCCTTTGAGCCCTGCTCAAAGGAGATTTTAAAAACATGATGGTCATGATAATTCCATATGCTTTACAATCGACTCAGGATTTAAGCTTTGTATTTTATGAACCTCCGCTAACTTTCCTCTTTTAGTAACCAAGTCATCATAAATTTTTTTAGCTGCCCCTCGGCTTCACTATGTTCAATTACTTTTATGTGCGGCATTTTACTTTGAAATAATTAATTTTTCTTTTAAAACATTTCCTGCGTTATCGAAAAGTGTAATGTAATACGTTCCCGAATTCCATCCGAGGTGATCAACGAAATTTGATTCTCAAATACATCTTCTTTTTATAAACCACATTTCCAAATTATTTGTAACGATTAATGAGTATTGTTTCATTTGATCGTTATTAAATTCAATTATGGTTTGCTCAATTGATGGGTTTGGATAAATATATAGTTTACCCGGTTCATTGTACTTTATCGTTACTGTTTTGACTTCCGTAAACTGCGCATATCCTAGTCGAAGCTTAGTAATTAACTGTATTTAGAAGTGGGCTTTATCAGTGAAATTATAGGGTATAGCAGAACTACTACTTCCACATACGCCACCAATATGTCCAATTTCCTCGTAATTCACGCTATCAGTTGAATGCCAAATGGTGATGCCATTACACGTTGGGCCACTATCAATTGTCCAAAACAACAACACCTCTTTGTTGTTTGGAATCAAATAAAAATTTGAGAAAATTTAAACGTCCAGTCACCATTCAATATTGCATCATAGCTGTTGATGACATTTAGTAGAGTTCCAATTAGTAAAGAAATCTTTAGGGCTGTAAGATAGTTTTTCTTTTCGCATATTTCCATTAAGTCAATAAACTCCTGTATTATTGTTTGCCCTCTATCACGTGCATACCAAAGGTGCAATTCCTTCTCAAAATCTTCCCATGAGATCTTATCTTTGTTGTTTTTCCAGTTTAACATTATCTTCTGTGCAGGCTGAGGTCTTGGCCCCCATGTGCGTAATAATTCTCCTGTTTCATTACATAGAATTAATAATTTAGGAATGGCTTTCGCACCATTAGAATGATATTCATCTATCAATTGCGGATAAGTATCTCTTGAGATTATTCTCAATACAGCTTTGCCATTCATTGCTTCGGCAACTTTATTAATAACAGGAATCACTTGAGCGCAATCACCACACCACGCATCGCCAATTAAAAGCCAGTTGAAACTTTGACTACTTCTATTTAGTTTTTCTACCAATTCAGACGATAGTTGGGTTGTTTTATCAATCCTGTTCATTCGTTGAATGTTTAGTTTTGTAAACTCTAGCAATTTCTCACTTTGATTGTTTCCGGTTGTTTTTCCGGCAGCAACTAAATTATCTACCAGCTCTCTATATTCTGAATATGAAAGAGCCGATTTAAAAATCTTGTTTAAATCCATACTATTTTGTTTTTAGCTATAATTTTTTTCACCCATTTCTAAAAACTCTTTTGATTTTCTAAAACCCATCGCTTTTCCAATAAATTTACCATCAGATTGTAAGTAAATTAATGTTGGATAAGCTTCTACAGAATACTTATCAGCCAATGCAGAGCCATCCCCCGGCTTCTCCATATCGATTGCAACGCAAACAAAGTGCTTATTATAAAACTCTCCAACAGCTTTGTCGGTAAATGTTTTTTTCTTCATCATTTTGCAAGGGCCACACCAACTGGCGTAGGCATCAAGAAATATATACTTGTTTTCTTTTTTTAGCTTTATCTATGGCTTGTTGCCATGTTCCGGTAAAAAAACTGAATACCTTCATCAGTTTTTGTTTGCGAAGTTTTCCAATTAAACCCCCAAATAACAAGGGCGGTAATAAGTAATACTGATGTAAGCGTTATCGTTTTCATATTTATAAATGATTTACTATTTCTTTAATCCCTAATCTTTTTTTATAATTTTCATCAAAATGTATGTAACCTATTGTTCCGTCCTGATTAATAATAACTGTGGCAGGAACAGGTAACACGTTATCTTTATTACCATTTGCTTCCTCAAGATCTATCCCATACAACTTATATTTTTAATGTTGATTCGCTTACTTTAAAAGCTACACCATAATTCTTCATAATGACATAAGCACTATCATGAATGATATTAAATGATGCTTTGGTTTTTGAAATTGTCTTCTCAATTGATTTCTACTTCAGGTGAGATTGCAATTACAGAAGCTCCTTTGTTTAAAATTAGATTTAAACTGTCTTGCAAATTACTCATGTGCTTATTACAATATGGACACCATGCTCCTCGGTAAAACACTAAAACAACTTTTCCGTTTTTGAGCATTTCTACTAAGTCTATAGCTGTATTGTTGTAGCTAAGCGTTTTAATTAAAGGAGCTTTGTCGCCTGCCTTTAAAATATTAAAAGTGTCGTTTTGTGCATTAACAAAAGTTGCAATTAACGTAAACAGAATAACTGAAATATATTTTAGCATTTACTAATTAGTTTAAATTTTAATCCTTGGTTGCTTTGAATGATATTCACTTCTGCACAATGGCTTAAATAAGTGAATTCAAATGATTTGTTTATTTCAATGGCTTTACCTGACACTTGTTCAAAGATTCCTTGACATTCAAGTTTTCCTTCAGGACTATATCTTGAAATTAAAAAGCCTTTTTCCTCCTGTTCTAAATGAAACCAAGATCCGCAACCTTCACCGCTCAACCAATGGATGTTGCTTGGCAAGTGACTTGGTTTTGATGGGCTAGGTACAATTTTATGGTATACTTCTGCTTGGTTCATAAGATATTTTATTTGCAGTTTTAAAATTAGGTTTTAACACCTCGGTTGTTTGTTTAATGAGTCCAACAGTAGCATAGTTAGATAAAGCTCTTAACGTTGCCTATTGGCGTTGGGCTTAATGTTTTGACTTGCCAATACAAGGCGATAAACCACTTTGGTTCTCCCTGCCAATACAACTGTATTCACAAATCGAGAACAATTAGTCCCGTTTGGTAAAATGGGCCATATGAATCGGTGAAATAGACTGCATTTCATTTGCCTTTTTGTGTGCCTTATCAAAATTAACATGGCAATAGGATGCATGAAGTTTACCCGAACCATGACACGATTCATTATTGAAAAGTTCCAGTAAAATTTCATTATAATTTTTTAAGCTGCCACTTTCAGAAACAATAGCTTTTGTATTCATTTCTAAATCATGATCGGTAAAGGCACTTCTTACTCTGCCATGTTGATATGGTGAATGGTATCTGCCAAAATCAAAATAATGACAATCTCCATTTTCTTTGTTAATTAAAACAATGGCAGCATGCCCAACTTTGTAATAATTGGATTTATTTATACCTAAACACTTTAAAGGTTTGTCGTACCACGCTCCGGCTTGTTTACAAAGCGTTTCAGGCCATGCCAATGTTATTGCTATACCATTATGCATTTACTAATTCGTTTTTTAATAGTTCAACTTTATAATCTTTATTAATTATATCAGAGTAATTGAAACGAGAGGATTATTACCAAAATGAATTTGAGAAATACTTAATGTCATTAAGTCGCTTCGCCTTTCATTAGAAGATCATCAGATGTATTTAATCCATGCTTTCTATTATGGAAATTTAAAATCATTTTATCCTCAAAATCTTGATGTTTTACTACCCAATCTATAAATAACTGTTGCCTTGCTTGTTGGATGGTTGGCGAATACAAGGTTGCAGATGACCATATTTGATTTGCGCCTTGATCTAATTTTTTTAATGCTTGCTTTCTCCATCCCATCTAAATTCATACAACTCCGTTAATTTACCTGACGAATAATCAAGCGTTAATAATGTAAAGGGTTCAATATTTATTAAATCAATGCTGTCAGAAAATTGAATAGCATTGTCATAATTGAAGCTATCCAATAGAATTAAACCACGACTTTTTATATAATCGTTTCGTTTATGATGATTTAAAAATGCGCCATTTAGTAAACAAGCTGTTTTTCCTGTCAAGGATGATGCAATCCACGTTCCACCTGCCAATTCATCTTTTGGATAAATTAATTCAAGCCCGTTATTGTTATATCTAACTGGGGGATAGTTTCACGACTAGCCTTTTTCATCCCTGCTTGAGGTGAAATAAAATCCGCTCGTTGTTGGTATGTATGTTGTGCACATATTTTAATATGTCTTATAGTTGAAGGAGCATATCCAAATGTGCTTTAACCAATGATGTTAATTGCATTTCGGTTATCGCAACTTTTATTAAAGCTTGGTGATGAATGCTGTGTTCAAGATTGTAGGCTAATCCTCTATAAAATGATGATTGAATAAGTGTTGGTTTTTGATCCTCCACAGTTGAGTAATCAGCACAAATGTTACCGAAAAATCAGCCTTTATATCGAGCAAAGTATTAATAATCTCATCAATTGTTTTAGATGCAAAATGAACATCAGTTTCTAGTTTCAAATCTCTTTGACGTGCATCATAGTTCACTTCTTTTGTCTGTTCACCTTAAACAAACATTGGAAAACTCAATATATGTCGAACATGCTGACCAATTGAAGCATCGGTTAAAATTTCTAGTTTTCGATTGTACTGTTTTGAGATAAACCTTTAATAGGTCGTTTATTTCTACAAGATTGCTAATGATGTGTCCGGTCATGATATTTGTATTTATTTGTACTTACTTATGGTTTAATTATTTCGGTTACTTCTTCGGATGCATCCGGCCGTTGCCTTTACTTCAACATATTTTACATTCGGAACCCAAAATGTACCGCCTCAATTTTCACTAATATGTTATTCAAAATAGTTAGCTTATTGTTTACGTATCCTCAAACATGATATTTATTATCCTTTTTAGATTTTAATAAATAGAATTGTCTTTACCGTATGAAACAAACTCGAATAGGGTAGGATTTCTTCCTTGTCGATTAGTTTTGATTTTACACCATAGGCATAATTTCTTTGAATAAAGTCAACGGATCAATCTTAGGGCCACCTTGAGTTATATTTTATCCAGTATACTTTAATAGGTTCTTTTCATTCAAATTACCATCCTTATCTTGATTAAGCGTATAAACAATTGTATTCGTATTAATTGTTCGTTGAACATAAAACAACATGTTTTCGACTCCTTCCGGTTTTGGATATGTGGTTTCAAATTTTATCATTTCTGTTTTAAACGAAGCCGTTGTAATTAATACAACTAACAACAACACTATTTTTTTGAATTTCATTTTGTTTCGTTTTTTTTCATTAATACCTTTACTCTTAATGGGATAGTCTCCCTGAGTACAATAACCTTACAGGAAAACGCCTATAAAAATCAAAAAAAACGATATGTTGTTGATTTTGTGCAGCTTACATTAGATAGAAAGGGTGAATTTAACCCTATTCGAGAGAGAGTAAGCGGATGCAGTTCTAGTTAGTTCATCAATGATGTCTTCCGCAACTTCTGATTTGAGATTTAGCGGAAAGCGCTTCTTAGATAAATCTTTTGCTAGAACGTTGATCTTATTGGGATTTTCAAAGCCAAAGCCTTCTCCATTATTGTTAGTTGTATTTAAAACAATAAAATCGAAATTCTTTTTATTCATTTTCCCTTTTCCGTATTCAATGATGTTGTCGGTTTCTAATGCAAATCCAACAGATATTTGGTTAGCATTCTTAACCTTCCCAAACTCATAAGCGATATCAGGATTCTTTGTTAATTCAATAACCATTGTGTCATCATTCTTTTTAATTTTTGATGGACTCCATAATCAATGGTCTGTAATCAGCAACTGCTGCGGTAAAAATGGCAATGTCAACACTATCAAAGTAGTGTTGACAAGCCTTTAACATTTCTAATGCAGTAGTTACATGAACTATATTTACTTCAGGTAAATTGCATTTTATACTAGTTGGGCCTGTAACTAACACAACCTCGGCTCCAATACGGTAAAGTTCTTCTGCAATGGCATAACCCATTTTCCTGAAGCATTGGAAACAAATCTACCGGATCAATAAACTCTTTGTAGGCCCTGCTGTTATCAGTATGCGTTTCCTTAGCATTTTATTACTATTCAATTTTTAAATGTAACATCAATTGCCTTTGCAATATTCTTTGACGGTTTACCTTTTCAAAGGCTATTTTGTAATCAGCCAATACAATTTTTAGTTTGGTATCTACGGTTACTTTTCTTTTCACCTTTCACAGTAATTGTTCCTTTTTCATTTAAGGATTGTAGGTTTCTTTGATTGTCATTTCTCCTTTTACTGTTGCGTTATACACACCATCCTTAGAAAAATTAATGTCTTTTAAGTTGGTATCATACCTTTAAACTTAGCTTTTGGGAAAGCCTTTATCAAGAAATTTCTCACTATTAAAATGCTTTTGCATTAACGCTTTTTAAACTTTCAAAACTTTGCATCGGCACAGATACTACAACATCGCCAGTTTCTTTATTTAATGTTGCTGTGATGCGTAATTTACTGCACTAATATCTTCGGCATCGGTGTGCGAAAAAAATATCTACCTGACTTTTTGTACTTACCAATTTATCTTCTATTTGCTTAAAACTAAATAGAGAAACGGATACCACTACTAATGCAACAATTGCTTTTAACTTTTTCATAACTGATTTTTTAATTTATTTATTTTTAATTGAATTATTCTTTAACAACATCACACTTTTCGAGCAACACATTTTCATACAGCTTAAATCGCTCGTATTTTTGCCCCCGATCGTATAATTCCTTTAATGGATGTTGTTTGCCCAATTTGTAAAATTTCTGCGTCTTTATTTGTTTCCGCCATAAAAACACATTTTACGCCTGCTTTGTCATTAGAGCCTTGCAGAAGAACTGTTATTTGGTTATTCATATCAGTATCTTTTGACTTAACAACTCCTTTAACTACAAATATTTTAGAGTCACCTTCTGCGCTTAAATATTTATCATTTGCCTTTTTTTCATCTTGTAAATATTCATTTACAATACTTGTAACATCAATCGTGACATCAGCTTTCTGCGCTTGTACATCAATGTGGGGCATGTTCCATAAGTAAAACCCATAAGTACCTCCCAATATTGCTGCTACAAGAAGGGTTAGTAATATTATTTTTCTTCGTTTTTTGGTTTTTTCGGTCGCCATAGCGTATTATTTTTGTCCATAAAAATGGAAATTAACTGCGTTAAAGATTGTTGATTTTTAAAGTAAAAAAAGAAAGAAAGGCTTTTACAAGCCTTTTCTTATTACTTCATTTTTTTACATTCAGCGGTGCAAGTATGTCCTTTTTCACCACAGGCATACATGTGTCCGGTTGCAGTACAAGCACTTGTACATAAATGTTCTTTCATTGTAGTTGATTTTGTATCTGCCTTTTTGCAATCAGCAGTACAAACGTGCCCTTTCTCCCCACAACTTGAGTGTGAGTTAGTTGCTGTACTTTTGTTAGTTTCAGTTTTAGCAACTGTTTTTGTTTTCTTTGGAGTAGTTTGTGCGCTGGCAGCAAAGGAAATTCCGGCTACAATTGCGAGGGTGAAGATGAATTTTTTCATTTTTAGATTTTTAATGGTTTATACTTGATAGTAGTAGACCACTTGAAAACCTTACACTAAAAATGAATTATTTTTTAAAATTATCATCTATTACTTTCTGAATGCGTGTCTTAGACGTATCAGAAAGTTTAAAAGAAGCAGGATTTGAGAAGTTTTTTTGCGTTGTTTTTTTAGCACCGAATCAATTAATAAGCTTTGCTTTTGATATCCGGGCACATTTATCACATATTTTTAAATGCATACTTAATTGCATTCTGTCGAGGAATGACAAAGGGCTTTATCATGGCTCTTTTCAATTAAGAAAGTAGCTTTTTTTGAATGATAAGACAATTAAGTTCATTAATTTTTCATTTTATTTACGCTTTAAACCAGTTTTTTTCAAGGCAGGCTCGCAATTGTAGCTTTGCTCTGTGAATGATTACCCAATAGTTAGTCGCAGTGATATTTAATTCCTTACAAACAATTTCAGTTTCTCTTCTTCCACCAACTTTAAAAGCACTAATTGCTTCTGAGTATCAGGTAGTTTGTCTATGCAATTATTTAACGCAATACCCAATTCTTTATTCTCAATTGCTGTAGAATAATCAATTCCCCATTCTTTTGGAGCAGCATTTTCTTTCCAATCACCATCCTCCGTAAAATAGTTATCCATAAAAGATCCATCTTCACTTCCGAATTTAGAATTGGAGATTTCATTTTTAGTAGACGCTTTTCTGTAATGGTCGGCAATCTTAAATTTTAAAATAGAAAACAACCATGTTCTTTCTGAACTATTTCCTTTAAAATTTTCTAATGATTTTAAACCTGCTAAAAAGGTTTCCTGAACTAAATCCTCTGCCAACTCTGTATTGCTTGTTTTACCCATAGCATAACCATATAACTCATCAGAGTATATTTTGATCCAGTTGTTTGGGTTGAGTATGTTTTGAGTTTGAGACAAAGTCGTGGCGAATTTACAAGTAAATTTTAAATTAAATTTAAAAGGGTAAATCTTCTTCTAATGAGTTTTATCTACTGCCTTCGCTTCTTTTACAGGAGGCTCTTCAATAGAATTAATAAATTCAACAATACTTGATATGCTTCTGAAAATTAACAAACTCTCGTGATAATTTAAAATCGAATTATCATGGGCGAAACTTTGATTATTTCTAACATCATTAAACGCTTCCAAATTTGATATAGAAGATTTTAAAATGCGTTCAGTCATAACGATTTTATTAATCCACTTTTTGATAGATGTTTAACATATTCTCCAAAAAAACTATGAAGAGGTTTATCTTTATCATAAGCGATTCCATGCTTATCGCATAATTCTCTTACGAATTTAACGGTATAAGTATGTAGCCTATCTAATGCGGTTTCCGGCTCGTTTCTTTCAATTGCTTCTCTAACTTGTTTGGCAAGTTTATGAAAGTTAATGTCATCGGACGTTGCTTGTATTACTTGAATTTGTGCGCCAAGCGATTCAGATTTTAATTTGTGAGCGAGAGCTTCACAATTTTTAAGCAAATCAAATTGTTCATTGCTTATTTGTGATCCACCGATAAATTCACACCAATACTTTGTGAATGCCTCAATTAACAATCCAACTTGATAATCCGTTTCTTTATCCCAAACGCCTCTTATTCTATTTGCCTTTGACGTAGTACTCCATTATCATATTTAGCATTGTAAATATCAATACCAATTGCATCATGAACAAACCTCTGTAAAGTATTATTACTAAAATTCAAAACATAACCTCCTCCCATATCAAGGAATGTTTCTAATCTTTTCTTTCGCTAAATGATAAGTTCGCCATTCTTTTATTTAAATAATTCCTCTGACAATATATATAAATTCCTTTTTGCCCTTGAACAAGCAACGTATAGTTTGTTTTAGTAGACGAGCCAAATCTTGAAGTTTGTTTTCCTTATAATTTTGAAAGGTTGTTTTATTTAATACAACACAAACATCATTGTATCGATCTTTCGCCTTTACAATCTCCCCTAATTTTGTGAATGACAATCATATTCATAATGCTTTTGATAAAAAGTTTAACCACCTCATTATTAGCCTTTATAGTCTGAGCTTCTTTCTGCTTATCAATATAGTAAATATTTACGGAGTCAGTTCTAAGGAGAATCTATACTAATGCCAATACTATTCGAAATAAAAGAACAAATTGTAGGGCTGCATCGATAACTCTTTTTTAGAGTTGTTGTATCAACTGTAAACCCATATCTTCAAACAGTTTAACGTATGAGGTCATAATTACTATGCAGATTTTTATTTACTGAACCATCTCTACTAGTATCAAAAGTATGCTGGATAAAATCTCCGGACCATAGTTATGTTTACGTTGGCTTTGCAAGATTCTAGGAGATTGAAATCGTTGCCAGCAAAGTCTCGCATCCTATCAAAAAATGTGCTTGCAGTATTTTTCTCTAATCGTGCAATTACATCTTGTATCATGCCCTTGCTTTCAATAAATTTCGCCAAACGGTTGCTATATAATCCCGCCGCTCGTCATGTATTGTGCATCATTCTTGCAAACCTATTCGTATTTGGTTTATAATAAAGTCCCTTAGTTTTAAGCGTTCCTGAAAAGAAATGGTTTGTAACAAAACCTATGTAAAAATGAGAAATATGACTGAAGTTTGATGTTAGAAGGAAAATATCCGAATTTTTTCAAAATGCGTTCCCTAAGATTTTCTACGTTGCTATTGGTGTAAGTAACAATAATCACAGGCGATTCCAGATTAAGTTTATCGACAATGTGTGTAGTTTTTCCAGAACCAGCAACTGCAAATATTACCCTTTTATCCATTCAATAGCCTCTTTAATATAACCTGGAACATTTAAGTCTTTACCTTTCTTATCCAAAAGTTCGTAAGCGACATCTGCTTTGTTTGCAAGCATGTACTCTTGAACAGTCAAAGTTTTTCTCCCTGCCGAAAAGAGTCCATCACAAATAGAAGTATTATCCTTATAAACACATATTTCAAATGTTGAACGAGCATTGTCTTTGTCCCTTCGAAGATTTTAATTTCACTTATATTATATGCGCTAAACGCATCAACACATTTACTGGTGATCGCCATCATTATCTCTAATTACTGCTGTTTTTATTTTTAATAGTCTGGCAATATCTAAATAACGTTTGAAGCTCGTGCCGTCAACAGAAATTACGTGTACACCAGAATCAGATAGTTCAGAATTAGAAAATCTTTCTAAAGAAAGCCTCCATAAGCATACTCTGCATCGCCTTCAACCAAGATTACCTTTTTCCGAAAGAATGAAATCGAGAATATTGTTGTCAGGGAGCTTTAATGAAAAATTTCGCTGTATCTTCCGGCAGATCTTTCAATTTAATAGGAGCCTCGCCATTTTTGTTTAACAAAATGGATTTTCTAAGATCAAGCCTTGAACTAATCATATTACTATGAGTAGAGATAAAGAGTTGCTTCTCAGTCGACTCCTTTATTTTGTTAATCAATTGCCTCATTTTAACATGGCTAAGGTGATTTTCCGGCTCTTCAATCAAAACGAAATCAAGATTTTTTATCTTTTTTCTTTAACGCAAATTCAGTTTTAATAAAGACCTGCTTTCCTTTTCCCTTTTGTTATCAATACTAATTTCATCTTCACAGAGAGTCAAATCCGTCTCAAGATTCGCTTTAGAGTTGTTCTTTAAGGAAAAATTATAGGTTTCAACTCTATCATTCCAGCTCTTTCAGAATGTTTGTTTTAAAACCCTCTTATGTTTTCTATATTCATTTTGATGCTTATTCTTTTCGACTCCATCTGTATAGCTGTTATACATATCCTTCACATATTCCTTAATTGCGTATTCGCTACTTACTTGGGAATTATCAATAAGAAGATGTTTTGATATCTTCGATACCCAGTAAACCCATCACCTTGAAAAGTCGTAAAACGTATTGTGTAATACTCGAAAGGAAATATAGTTTCAGGTTGCTGAAGGATTTCTTTAATTTCTTTACTTAACAGATCATTTGGAATGCACTCCAGTTTTAATCCATCACACATCTTCTTATCTGAATTGCTATTGCCGTTGAGCTCCTCATTGTTTTGCTCATTTAGATAGACTTCAATCGTAAGCGTAGGAAGCTCTTCGATTTTTTTATCAGACTTAAGAAAATTGTTGATTACTTCAGAGTTAAATAAACTTTCAAGTCCAACGCTCTCAATTTTATTTACACTGCCACTTAGAACAAGGTTTATTGCTGATAGAATGGAACTTTTACCGGACTCATTATCTCCAATTAAAATATTAATCTCTTGATTAAATTCAAGTTCAAGCGTTTTGAATCGCTTAAAATTCTTCAGTTTTATTTTTTCAATTGATTTCATTTTTTTAATTTCCCTCCACAGTTTTTATTTCATTTTCTGATAAGTCATACAATTTGTAGATCATCAAGTCTAAATTACTTTCAAGTTCATTCGTGTCATTTCCCTTTATTTTATTTGAGATAATTTTATCTACCTGTTTAACATATTCCGCTTGCGATTTGACCGAAATTCTTGGTATCCGAATTTCCCTTATATCCCCCAATGTAAGTTGCGTAAAATCATCCTTCTTTGCCGAATTAGAGGCATTTGTTTTTAAAAACGAAATTAATTTCGAATTTATAATTGCAAGTAAATACTTGGAGGCAAACTCTGTATCATTCAATTTAAAAACATAGATATCTTTTTTATTTACAAAATCTTGATCTGTTATGGTTGCCATTACTCTAAATTGCCTGCTAATTATTCGTCTTATTAAGATTCTTTCGCCTTTAAAATAATCTTCAGATAAAGGTTTTTCTTTCAAATTTTCTCCGTACTTAACAAACATAAATTCATTGTCAATAGAATACCGATCTAGTTTTCCGGTAAAAACAGATTTATAAGTTGAATCTATTTCCTTTATTGAATAATCTGATGAGTCAGCTAAAATCCTCGAACCGATTTTGTAATATCGCCAATTGTCGTTTCTAATTTTGAAAACTTACTTTGAATATTTCTAATTCCGGCATTAAAAACAATTTTAAGAGATGAAGTGTTTTGCCATTCCGTATTTTGAATTTCCTTGAATGCTAAATTATTTAAGGAGTCCAACGAAACTTTATCTTTTGATGAATACTCATAAACAAAAGATGACTGTGCTTTATTCTTTGAAAAGAAATATAAACCTGTATCAACGTATACATCATCAAAAACATCATATGGAAGAACAATTCCTTTACTTAATTGTATGTTGTTTTTAATAAAACTTCTTGTATTTATATAGTTGTCCCCAGTCTGCCAAGACACAGGTATAATAAACGAAACATTACCTTTGTCATGACTTAACTTCGTGCCAAGTTCAATGAATGATGTGTAAATATCCTCGGTTGCCGAATAATCTCTTTTAATTGCATCTTTTAAAGATTGGTTCATTTTTACACCGTAAGGCGGATTACCAACTATCACATCAAACCCTTCAAAATTTCCTCCTTATCCAATACTTCCGGGAATTCAAACGCCATTCAAAAGCATTACGGTATATGGCGTTGCTTTTATATCTTCAATTAATGCTTCTTGCTTGCTTATTTTTTCGGTAAGTTTTTTTACCTCAAGATCGTAGTCTTTTTTTTCTTTAGGTGTTTTCTCGAACAAGTCAGTTTGCATGGTAAGGTTAATCAATTCGCCTTTCCATTTATTCAAATCTTTTATTTCTTTACTATTACTGCTTATTTCAACTCTAAAATCATTTTTTATTGAGTTAATAATTTGCTCTAAGCCACGCTTTAATTCTTTATCGTGCGCATTTTTATAATCGTGTACAAAACCTTTGTATTGGTTGATGTTGTACTTAATACTTTTTAATGCTTTGCTTAAATCAGCATCCAAGGCAAAGCGGCTTATCAACGAGTTTCCGCATTTGATGTTGATGTCGATGTTCGGAAGCGTTTCTAATTCTTTAAACTTAGTTTCCTCCGTATAGTAAGCGTTCTTCAATAATTCAATCCATAAACGTAATCGGCAAATTTTAACTGAGTTCGGGTTAATGTCCACCCCAAATAAACAGTTTTCAATAATAGTTTGCTTTTCGTGAAAGAGTGATTTTGAACTCGTTGGGTTTCTTTATTAATACTACCATTGTTTACTTGATATTCAAAAATATCCTGTCCATCGTTATAAGTAACAATTAATTCATCGTTTTCAATTTCTATATCGTAGCCCGATAAACGAACTCCTTTATCATCCGCCAAAATGCCGAGTTCTGCCTTAATGGAAATAATTTCATTTAAAGAAGAAACTAAGAAGTGACCTGAACCCACAGCAGGGTCGCATAGGTGCATACCGTTTATTAACGCATTAAATTCTAATACATCTTTTCCGGTTCTGCGGTCAGCCATGTAGTTTTTTAAATCTTCAAAGGCTTCGCATTTCCATCCGTAAGCATCTTTAAATTTCTGTAACACCGCCAAACGAATGGCTTGTCGGCACATATACATTGTAATAAAGCCCGGTGTAAATATTGAACCATCTTTATAACCGTTTATTTTTTCAAATATTAATCCTAATACTGAAGCGTTGATTAATGTTTTGCTATCCTCTTGTATTTCTTCTGAACCTTCGGAGGCAAAATCGTAGGCTTCTAAAAAATCAAATAGATATTGTAATCCGTTTAAACTTTTTGCAATAGGTTTGTTTTTCGCATCACGCAGTACCGTTCCGCTGTATAAATCCAAATCCAATGCATCATCAAGGCTATTAATTTTAATTGTTTGATCTTCTAACTCGCTAATTTCAAATAAAGAACTATTGAGGTATGGAATGTTGCCAAACTTTTTAGTTATAGCTTCGTTTCTATCACTTTGCTTTTTGCTAATACTTGGAAGAAGAGTTTATACAACTCATCGTATTGAGATATTTTCGTATAGTTCAAAAACTTATACGATTGATCGCCTTTATGGTATTTTATTAATTGCGCTTCAAGTAATTTTAAAAACAATACCCGATTAATCCATGTGATTGAAAGTTCCAGCGCAAGGTTAAATAAACGCTCCTGACGATTCTCTCCATAGGACGATATGTCCGGAACTTTATGAAGGCTATCTTCTAAGTCTAAAATCGTTATGGTGTTTTCTAAAAGCGAACCTGCATCTCTTTTGCCTTCCTGCTTTCTCCGAATTAGTTTTTTACTACCTTCTTTTACTTCTTCTAATCCAATAATATGTAATAATTCTGAATAAAAACCTTTATCTAAAGAGTTACTATCATTTGCAAATTGAATTTTTAATAAATGAATAGGACTGAATATCTTAAATAAAGCAATGAGTTTGTTATCATCCGCTTTATCATTATTCTTTAGCGGTTTTTCGTATTCACGAATATCAAACCATGTAAAAGATATATCTTCTTTTAATTCATCTAAAAATGGTTTGGCAATCTCTTTGTAAAATAAATCGGTATTGGTACTTACCTTCTGTCCGCTATCCCAATCCTTAAAAGCTTTTACAAGCTTAGTGTTTTTAGCAAATACTTTTCAAAACTGAAGCGTCAAAAATAAACCACTCATAGATGTTTGTTATTACCAAATGGCGGATATCAATGTTCTTTTCATTCACACGCTCACGCAAGTAATAAAGAATCAACTCGTGCATGGCTTTGGCATTTAAATTTTGCCTTGTAACCATGTCGCCTTTATTAGTAAAACGTTTTACTTCAAACAAAACTCCGCTTGGTGCTTTTGCTTCTTTGCCTGTATGAATAACAAAATCGGTGCGACCTTTTGTAGCAACCAAGTAATCTTGCTTATACCAAGTGTCCTTTAGAAAGTCCATTAAATGGATTTTCACATTCTCTTCGCTTTCTTTTTCGTCAATTTGTCCTAACAACTTTATCAGGTTGCCCTTAAACAACTCAATATCTGGACGCTTTGGCTTAATTAACCTGATATGCTTTGTTAAGCGATTTTTGAGACTTATTTCGTGTAGTATCATTTTTTACCAAATTCTTTTTTTACTAAATCCAATGCTTTAACTCCTAACTCATCTTGTGTAATAAAATCGGTGATCTTATCTGCCATCCAAAAAACAAGTAATTCTTCAGGCTTTCATTTAAGAAATCTGCTAATTTAATTACTTGTTCTTTTTGCGGTCTGCGTTCGCCACGCTCCAGTTTGCTCACTAAAGCGGTGTCCACTTCAAGAAACGCAGCTGCCTGTCGCAAAAGCAAACCTTGGCTTTCACGAGCCTGTCTTATTTTTTCTCCGAGGGTATTCAATTTGAATAGTATTGACTTGTCATAATTGGTCAAATATATCAATTTTCAATTCTTGAGCAATTTTTGTGGCATTTATTTTAAACTACTTTTTAACCTCTTGGGTTCAGCAGTCTTGATAGAGCGAGTCGTTTTTACCATAACTGCTTTGATAGCATTTGAAAGCACTTCTCGGCAGTTTCCGCCCAAATCGGTAAAGCGAGTTAAACTCCTGCCGTTACTTTACGCTAAAATCGAAAAACTTTAGAAAAGATTATAAAACAAAACGAAAAGATTGCAATGAACGTCAAAATGCGGAAAGCGTAAATACACTTGTTGCACCTTTGTTTTTTAAACAATAAACGCCAATACTGTTCAATAAGAACCAATAAGGTTCAATGCGTTCGGGAATCGGCAAACAGTAAAATACAGTAAACGACCTTTGAATTTTTAAACGTAAAATACAATAGCCATGAAAGAAACGAGAGAAGAAAAAACAGAACAAAAACAAAACGGAAACAAGACCGAAAAAACTTTATCAGGAACGGATGTAGAAAAAGGTGTTTGGGAAAAAGCAGCAGATACCATTGCCGGAGATAATAAATTAATGGGGTCGGTATTAAAACTTGTATTAAGTCCTATAACACTATTGGTTGGTGTCGGTTTATTGATCTATGCCTTTATAAAATTAAAAGGGCAAAAAGAGGAAATAGAAAAACTGAAAGCAGAAAACCTTAAGCTAAAAGAAGACTGCACGGAGCTTGAAGAAGATCTTGAAAAAGTAAAGAAGAAATACAAGAAGATAAAAGTGTTATCGGAAACAGAAACGGAGAATCCCCATTTAGGAATCGGGATGAATGCGATCAGAGATGTTATACCAATAGCGCAACCGGAGAAAAAGAAAACATATGAAACTGCTTATTTATAAAACGAAAGACATGGAAAATAAACTCATAGTTAAACGCTATAAAATTCCGAAGATTGCTATGGATATTTTACGCATTTTGTTTGGTAACAACATCAAGCATAAAATTATTGGAATTCAGGAGCGACAAAACATTGTATTGCTGAATGTAATTTTGATTTAAACCTATTAAGAATAGAGAAGCAAAAGAAAACATGGAAAGCATATTAACTGATTACAACGAGTACATGAAAGGCTTACTTGGTGATACAGTTTTGATGTTGGATGAAGAGGATGAAGAAAACGAATATTAAACTGATTATAATTTAAGAACATGGAAAGCACCTGTTTATATTGTGAAGGGCATTTACCGCAATACGGTCGAGCAAAAATATTGCAGCGATAACTGTAAGCAAATGGCATATTTTAAAAGAAACGGTTTGGTGCTTTCGGGAACAACGGAAGTAGAACCAAGTTTGTAAGTGCCTTTAGTTAGTATAAAGCCCAGTAACACTAATGAAGTTAGCGTAAAATACGATAAGGAAAAAGATATCGTAAAATACGCTAACGAAGAGCTTACTGTAAAGGACGATAAGGATAAGCGAAATGAATTTGAATTTGTACCGCTTGCCGATGCAACAAAAGAAGAAGAAACGGAATCGGATGAACTTAAAGAAGCTGTTATAGAAACGCGAAAAATGAACCGATTAAAAGTGTCTTAAAAATTGAAGAAAAAGAGAAAGATGAAAACGAACCTCGCTACAAATGGATCAATAGTAAACTCATCAGTTTAATTGAAAAAAAATACGAGCAGAATTCCGGAGGCATAAAAATAAAAGAACCTTTTGAATATTGGGAATACAAAGAAGCAAAACATATTGTTTGGGTTAACTCTCGTTTTAGATGTTTAGCAGAGAGTTTAATTAAGCTCAGCAATTATAGCCGTATTGATCGCCACACTTTGCTTTGCGTAACGGATGCCTTTAAATGCATAGTTACAAGCGCAACATTTAACAAGCTACCAAATGATTATCCTTTTTAAAGAATTCATAATAGAACTTTTTCTTGGATTAAATAAAATACTTTCAGATAAAGGCCATCTAACTATGCTTGCTTTCAAATTAACCAAAGAAAGAAAAGCGCAACTGATTTGTATTCGGCATCAATTGCTGTATCACACACAAGAAATAAAATTTTCTGAAATAGATTTCATAGAAGAAAAATTGCACCAAGAAAAAGTAAAGCAATTCATTTCTGATAAAAACGAAACAGAAAAAAAGAGTGATTGGAGATACAGATATGAATCATTAAAACGGCAAGGATTATTAAAAAAGCAGCAACTAAATAAAGCAGCATAGTATGAATCATAAAATAAAAATCCGATCGCCTTGCCGGTTATAGCTAATAAAGTGTTCCGAAAAATGCTCATAAAACGAAGCCAAAATACAGGCGGATTTAGGGCGTATTAGGGCGATTTCTTTATTCAAAAAGATGTACGTAAATTAGCTATCATATTGATAGTCAATATACTAATGTGGTAAAATAAGTGTTGAACGAATTACGAGAAAGCAAAAAGAGAAATGAAAAGAGAGCGAAAATAATATAGGATTAACGGTTGAAAAACTAAGAATGATAAAAGGTTATGAAAGGGTAAGCGATGAACAAGCAAACAAGATTGTATTATCAATCAAAAACTGGCTGTTCTTTATAGAACATCTTTCAAAACTAAAAAGAAAAAGAGGTTGATGAATTAAATGATTCAGAAGGTGCAAAAATAGTTTCTTTGATTACTAAAAATAATAATTCAGAAATTGAATACAGAAAACAAGCTTAAAAAAATTAATAATAAATAAAAAGGAAGGAGGCAAAATGACAGAAGAACAAATAATCGACAATCGGTTTGGTCGGTTTGGAAAAAAGGAAGTAAGACAGTCCACGTCTAATTTGGCGGTAATGTACACAAGGGTTTCGGGCAAAGGGCAATTCGACAAGAACGATTCGTTGGAAACGCAGCGTAAATCAATTGAAGAATATGCCACCCGAAATAATTTAATTATTGTATCTCGTTTTGGAGACACTTATGAAAGTGCTAAAACTGATGCACGGAAAGAATTTCAAGAATATGCTGAGTTTCGTTAGGAAAAGCAAAGGTAAAATAAGCACCATCTTAGTTTATAAAATGACTCGCTTTAGCAGAACTGGAGGGAAGGCTATTTCTATTGCCGATGAATTAAGAGAAAAACATGGGGTACATATTAAAGCAGTAACTGAACCGATAGATACTTCTAATGCAAGTGGAGTTCTATTTCACGATATGCAATTATTGTTTGGGCGTTGGGATAACGATCAACGTAAAACAAGTTGCAATGGCTGGAATGAAAGCCAAATTTGAAAAAGGTATTTGGGTAGTAAAGCCACCACAGGGTTACGATATTGTTAGGACAAGCGGTGAGCGCAAAATTGTAGTGAATGCTGATGGAAGAAAATTAAAAAGCTTGGGAATGGAAAATACAAGGCATGAAGAACGAAGAAATTATTTTGAAGCTTCAGGCATTGGGTGTAAAATGTATAAACAGCAATTGCATAAAATTTTCATTAATCCTTTTTACTGCGGATTAATATCACACGGAATGCTAAACGGAAAAGTAGTGGATGGTGTTCATGAAAAAATGATTTCAAAAGAAAAGTTTATGAAAGTAAATGAAGTGATTCTTCTTCCCCAAATTTGGAGTACCGCATAAATTAGAAGACGTCAACCTTCCTTTCAAGGTATTTATTAAATGGATTGTAATCAGCCATTTACAGGCTACATTGTAAAGAAGAAGAACTTGTATTATTATAAATGCAAACAAACGGATGCAAATGTAACAAAAGCGCCAAAGAAATGCATGAATTATTGCCAGAGGAACTTGAGAACTACGAAGTAAAACCTGATTTGACCGAAGCTATTAAATTGAATTAGAAAGCACCCACCATGAACTGAACAAAGACAATGTTGAAAAGGAAGGATCCTAAAAGCAGAATTACTGATCAACCAAGAAATATTGAAAACTTAGAAGAGAAGCACTTTATAAAAGAAGAAATGCCAAGGAAACCTACGACCGTTTTAGCAAAATACATATGGAATTTGATAAATCCGGAAGGAAATGGCGACTTGCGGGATTTCCATTCGAACCTAAAAGAAATGCTAAATGAAGCCTCATTATTAAGCCGAAACCTTCGTAAAATTTGGGAAGATGGCGGTATTAGCCTCAAGGAAGATTGCAAAACCTAATCTTTCCTAACGGTTTGGTATATGACAAGGAAAAAGGGGCATTTCGAACTCGGATTTGAATTACATTATTGCTGAAATCGCCCGAACACACGGGCGATTTTGCTTTAATAAAAAAGGGACTTAGTTCTCTTTTTGAGTCTAAGTCCCTTTCAGCGGAGACTGAGGGATTCGAACCCTCGATACCTTTTGGGTATACACACTTTCCAGGCGTGCTCGTTCGACCACTCTGACAAGTCTCCTAAACGAGGCGCAAAAATACAATAATTTCTTACTCTTTACAGCCTTTAAGCCCCAATTCTTTTGTAAAATTCCTATATTCACTCTCTCAAAACAAGAACTCTTATGCTCGATAGTCGCTTACAGGAAAATGAGGTATTGCGTTACACGGTTACGTTTGAAGAAGCTGACCAATTTGCAGTAATTGCCTTGTTTGATGAAGGCTTCAAAAAAATACAAAGCGTAAAATTAAAAGTATTAAAAGCCGAAGACCTTTATTCGAAAATCGACAAACTAGAAGATTTTAGTCTGAATAATGTTTACATCAATAATTTCTCTTTAACTGAATTCCGACGTAAACGAGAGTTAAAGGAACATGATTATGTTACTATAAAAAACTTTAATGCTAATACCGTATTTTTTGATTGCGAACAGGAAACAGATTTTTCTTACGCCAAATTTGAAGGTGATGCCGTTTTATTTAACAACAGTGTCTTCGGTAACGGTTATGTCAATTTTACTTACGCCGATTTTGGTCATTCGAAAGTTGGATTTAAGAAAACACGTTTTAGTAACGGGACAAAAAATTTCCAGTCCGTTATTTTTGGTGACGGCGATATTTCGTTTAACAGCGCCAATTTTGGAAGTGGAAATTTAACTTTTGCCGATGCTTCTTTTAGCAATGGTAATGTAGATTTTAAAAATACATTGTTTGGGAACGGAACTGTTGATTTCAAATTTGCTAAGTTCAGAGAAGGAAGTATTTCATTTGAGCGTGCGATTTTCGGAAAAGGAAAAAAAGATTTCAAAAATGTAGAATTTGGTGGCGGAAGAATCGATTTCCGTCGCGTGAGTTTTAATGATGGAGATGTTTCTTTTGAAGGAACTGAATTTGGAAACGGAAAAGTAACTTTCAAAGGTTCTTCTTTCGGGGCGGGACATAAAATATTTGATTTATCGGATTTTGCGGAGAGTGAAGTGAATTTTGACAATGTAGATTTTGGAAGTGGCAGTATTAGTTTTAATCAGGCTAATGCTACTAATATTTCGTTCAACGCTTGTTCGTTTAATTGTTTTACAGATTTCAGATTTAGCAAATGTAATTCCTTAAACCTAGCCAACTCTGTAGTGCGTGATATTATTGATATGGTTCCTGAAAACAATGCTGTAGCAATTCATGAAGTGAAAATGATTAACATGCGTATTGTCGGACGTATTTTTATTAATTGGCGCGATAATGGTGTGATTAAATTAATTTACAATCAAAAAAGACTCCACCTGGTTTCAAAAAAGCCGAACAGTTTAGAATTTTAAAAGAGAACTTCCGCGTTAACGGACAATACGAAGACGAAGACTTGTCTTACATAGAATTTAAACGTTGCGAAGCGAAAGCAGATTTAGAAGATGATTTAAATTCTACAACCTTTAAAAAAATATTTGCTTACCCTAATTTTTATTTTCAGAAGTATGTTTTTGATTATGTTGGACGATACGCGACTTCTCCAATACGGGTTTTACTAAATGGTATCTTAACTATTTTTATTTTTGGGATTCTTTACTATTTGGTAAATACATTTTCAAACGGATTGGGTTCAATAGAAAGTACTTTACCGAGTCACCTTAATCGTTTTCAAGATTTCGGAAATAGCATTTACTACAGTGCTATTACTTTTTTCACCATAGGTTACGGAGATTACTTCCCAAATGGGATTTTAAAATTTGTTGCCGCGTTCGAAGGTTTCAGCGGTGTGTTCTTAATGAGTTACTTTACTGTGGCGTTTGTGAGGAAGATTTTGAGATAAACTAATAAAAAATGAAGAAAAGAAAATATATAATTACATTTACTTTAAAAAATGACTTGTGGAGAATATGACTTAATCATACTGATTTGCTCATTAATCAAGACGGAGCATTCTAAATAAAATTCATAAAGAGTCAAGACTTTAAAATCTTATGTCAGTCCGTTAAAAATAAGCATTTAGTCGGAATTTTTGAGTTTTTACTTCCCAATAAAATTTTGTTAAAAATCAGAGCAAAGGAAAAATCTAAACTGCTTTTTTTGCCTAAGTACTTCAAAACAGTTACTATTCTTAGATGTTATTGAGAAAGTTAAAGCAATTAAATGTTAATTTTAAAATACTCCTTAATCACCTTCAAACTCGTTCTTCTGTTTTTTGCTTTGCCGGCATCACTGGCGTTATCAGCAACTGGCATGGTTGGACCGTAACCTTTAGATGTTACACGTGCTGCTTCAATTCCTTTTGAGACTAAATATTTCCGTACTTCGTCAGCTCTGTCTTGCGAGAGTTTCATGTTCTCTTCATCTTTCCCAACATTATCGGTGTGGCCTTGAATTTCTACAACCATTGTATTTTTAATTTTCAGAATCTCAACTAAATCATTCAACGCTTTAAACGAATTTGGTTTTAAAGACGATTTCCCTGATTCAAAATAAACATTCTCTAAAACAAAATCTTTTGGCGGGTCAATTTTAATTCCAACTTCGTAAATGGCTTCTTTATCGGCAGGCACTTCCATTTTTGTATAATCCACATCATTGGTGAAATTCTTATAACGTAAAGCATAAACTGCACCAACAGGAATCAGAACTTCAAATTTTCCAGCGGCATCGGTATTTACTTTATAAGAGATTTTTGTTTTTTCGTTATAGAGAATTATAGTCTCCTTCGCTAAAATTTTTCCTTTAAAATTAGTAACGGACCCTTTTAATAAAGCCAATTTATCAGTAGGTTTTAAAGTTTGAGAAATGGCCGAGCCTCCCAAAAAAATAATGGCGATAAAAAGTAAAATCTGTTTCATAAGTTTTTGTTTATTATATAATGCAGGAATTTAAAAAAGTAACTACTTTTTTAAACGGCTTCCTTCTCCACCCCAACGGTAAGTATCAATTTCAATTCCCGCAATATCAATAACCCTGTCAACCACTGTAGCAGCCAAAGCTTCAAAGTCGGCAGGACCGGAATAAAACGAAGGAGAAGCCGGACAAATAATGCCACCAGCTTCTGTTACGGTTTTCATGTTATTAATATGTATTAGGCTTAAAGGTGTATCTCGTGTAATTAAAATCAATTTTCTTCTTTCCTTTAACATTACATCAGCAGCACGTGTAATTAAATCGTTACTAATGCCTGAAGCAATGCGGGCAAGAGTTCCCATACTACATGGACAAATAATCATGCAATCAAATTTTGAAGAACCCGATGCGAAGGGGGCATTAAAATCTGTTTTGCTATAATTTGTAAATGGATATGAGGTATAGCTGTCGGATTTTAATTCATGCTTCCAAACATCTTTCGCGTTATCGCTCATTACGATGGCAACAGTTTCTAATTGTTCGGATGCCTTTTGTAATTTATCTAAAAGTACTTTGGCATAAACACTTCCGCTGGCACCGGTAACGGCGACTACTATTTTATATTTCTTCTTTTGGTTCACTTGGCTGACGTTCTTTTTTTGAGGTTATTTTATAAGTAAATGCAATTTGTAAAACATTATTATAGCTGCCTTTATTAAAGTAACGCGCTACAGGATTAGGATAATATGGTACGCCAAAGCCAGTAAAAGGTCGAATAGTGACTATTGAATTATTAGTTCTTACTTCTACTCCAATCTTTGGCCGAATCATCATGCCAATACCTAAGTTTAAACTATACTCCGTCGAGCGGAACGGATACATGCCTGTTAAGTTTCCAATTTCACTCGACTCATAGTAATTAATTAAATAAGCAAAAGAACCTCCAACAGTAAAAAAGAATTTATTCGGTTGCCATCTTAATAATAAAGGCACTTCAACATAATTAAGGTTTAAATAATAAAAGCGGTAATCGAATTTCTCAGGGTTTTGATTTCTGCGTGCTCCTTTTTGAACAAAAATAATTCCGAGTTCTAAAGATGTTTTTTCTTTTAAAGCTGCGTTAACATATAAGCCTCCTACAAAACCCAGCTTATTATATCCACTATAATTATCACCATGAACTTGACTCGCACTAATACCTAAAGTCGGTTTTAATGAAAACTTACTGGTTCTCTGTCCAACAAGTACAGAAAAGGGTATTAAAAATATGATTATGAGTACCTTAAACTTCAATTAGGAGGTGTTATTTATACCAAATTTACCTCTTTTTTCAAAAATTTCTTACTTTAGATTAAACCTTTAACAAGTATTGTGGTCAAACCCTCAAATAAGCAATTAATAATAACTCTATAAAAACCAATAACCAATGAAAGCGAAACAATTCATCTTAACCCTTAGCACTTTAGTATTAGCAGGTTCGTTAATGCTTACCAGCTGCAGAAAGAAAAACAAAGAAGAAGAAGAACCGGATTCTGACCAATCAACAGCACAAGAAAATCAGATTGCAGAAAACATGACTAATGACATTGCGGGCATTGGCTCACAAGGTTCTGAGAACGGCACTTTAACCACTTACAAAATGGATCCTAGTTTAGATATTTCAGGCATCTCTTCAGGAACTGTTACTTTAGGTGTAAAAACTTTTACTGTTGATTTTGGTCCTTTACCGGGTGTTACATGTAATGATGGAAGAAAACGTTCAGGTATGTTAATGTTTGATTATTCAATTTCAACAAATACTATCATGCCAATTTTCTACCGCACTCCGGGTTTCAAAATGTCTATTCAATCTTCAAATTATACTGTTGATGATTATACTGTAGCTATTGGAAGCAAAACTATTACTAATACAACGCCAATGACTATTCCAACAGGAACAAACCCTGGCACCAATTTAACTTGGAACATTACAGCTAACATCACTATAACAAAACCGGCTTCGGCAGGTGGTGGAACAATTACTTGGAGTTGTAACCGCACGAAAACTTTGGTAAACACTAATGATCCTTTATGTTACCAAGGACAAGGTTCACCAATTTTATGGAACAAAGCACGTGTACAAATTGATGGTACAGCTTCAGGAACAACAGCAAGTAACGAAAGTTATACTTCAGTACTGAGTGGTTTAACCAGAGATTTTGGAACTTGTGGTGCTTTATTAAAATACCCTTTCATTAAAGGTACAATTGAATTTACTCCAGGAACAAAAGCTATACGTTATATTGATTTTGGTACAGGTACTTGCGACAGAGGTGCAACAATCACTATTAAAGGTGTGACTTACTCTTTCAATTTCTAATTAGAGATTAATATAAATTAAAAAGCCCTGAAGAAATTTCTTCAGGGCTTTTTTTATGGAGTATGTTCTAATTCCTTATAAGTTTCTCGGTTGTATAAACCTTTTTATCAGAGAATATTTTCAAGAAATAAACACCTTGAGGTAGAGGCTCTAAAGAAAAACTTAATTGTTGTTTGCCGGGTTTGATATATTCTTTCATTAAAATTTTTACTTCTTTTCCGGTTACATCGTACAAAATAAAATCCATATACTCACCTTCCGCATTTTCAAAATTAACTGAAACAAAATTATTAAACGGATTAGGAAATGCTTTTACAGAAGCTTCGGTAATTTTATTTTCAGGAACAGTTGTTAAAATCGGATTCAAACCAACTTCTGCAATCCAAGTGGAATGTCTTCTTCCGCCACCAACAATATAACCGTTATACCCATTCACCCAAACTTTACCGACTTCATTGTATTTACGCTGTGAGCCTGAATAATCACCCCAACGTTCTTGATTTCCAACTAAAACATCAACATAAGAAGTTCCATTTTAATATTTAAACGAGCCGAATAATTTCCTTGTGCATCCGATTTCATTGCTGATACGCCGGCGCTAACTGTTGGGGCACAATGATCGAAATTTATTATGGAAGTGTGATCACCTACTCCTGCTCCAATATATGAGATGTTAGGATAACCTAAATCTAAAACCACATCACCAATAATATTTCCGGTAACTGTTGGTGTTGATGTGGCATAACCATCAATCACACCATGATAAACAGCGCAAAAATTAGTGGCCGGGTCTTTTGTATTATGTACATATTGAATTTTATTATTCTCAACAAATGCTCCTAAAATTCTAGCATCATTAGTTGCAAATAAATGAGGGGCGTTTTGTCTGGCATCCGGAGGCAAGTTATAAGTTTTATCGGCGTAAGTTAATTTGGTGGTTAAAGTTTGTCCCGGCGCATTAATGGTATCCGAAATATCAATTACAAAAACAGAATCGGTGTTCACACCAAAATTTTTATTACTTAAAAAGAATTGTTGTGGTCCGTATAAAGTGCTACCACCTTTAACGGGACAAATATTGCGGACGTTGTTACCCGAATATTGAATATTGTTATGAAGTTGAGTTGTTAACGGCAAACCTGCGTAACCATTACTTTTATTTATTTGCCAGATTAAAGTTTCAGCAAAACCTGTTTGCCAAGGCATACTTGGAATAATTAAATTAATGGTAAGGAATAATTCTTTTTGAGAAAAGGCAATCATAGGATAATCGCTCCATAAATTATTATTGAAAGGATTGCCCGGTAAAACATAAAAATTCCAAGCCCCTAATGGATTATTAGTTTGTGAAAAAGCGACAACAATACTACTTGTAGATGGAGCGAAGCCGTTTAAAAATACTAACGCAAATCTATCGGCTACAGGGTCGTAAGCCACTTTTGGATCGAAGGCTTGAGAGAATGTTCCAAAAGAAGAAGAGAAAGCTGATAAAGACACAACACCTTTTGAGGAATCCACTACACAATCGTGAAAATAAATATTGGTGTTACAAACTGAAACAATTTTACAATTATTTGAAATTGCTAAATCATTATCGTTGGGCGTTGAATTACCATAAGGGTTTCCGAAAAAATTCTTTCCTAAAAAAATGGGTGGTAAAGTTCCTGTTGGTGCAGCGGCTTTTTGATTGATAGTATTCCAATTCACAGCGGGCTTTTGAGGAATTCCACCTGGCACAGGCTTTTCTACACATTGATTGGTGACAAAATAATCTTCCTTAATATCACTAACAGTAATAGTGGCTTTTTTAGGGAAAACAAATGTGGTTTTATTGCTTGTGCTTTGTGCTGAAAACAAAAACGGCGAAACAATAAGAATAACTGATAGTAATTTTTTTAGCATGAGATGATTTTAAAATTATAATCTAATTTACAAAAAAAGCACACACCACGAAATAAATGGAAAGAATACTATTTAGGTTGCTCTTTAGGTAGATCGAATTTAACATCGCAGCCGGGTAACATGGCTTTTATTTCATCTACATATTCTTTTGAGAATGCACAACCTCTAACATCTAACAAAGCCAGGTTTTCCATTTGCGAAATAGTAACTGGCAACTTTGTAATTTTAGTGTTGCGGATAGAAATCAATCTTAGTTTTTTGCCAGATAAATAGTGTTGGGCAGTGAACTAATTGGATTATCTTCTAAAATTAAAATCTCTAAATTAGGTAATCGTTCGAAATGCGAGCTTAAAGTATGAGTATTTGTTTTAGATAAGTACAAAAATTTAAGTGACGATACCCAAAAAAGTTGTCGCGGAAAACTATCCATGATACAATTTTCAATTTGAATATCCTGCAAAGTTTTTATATAACGTAAAGTAGTTTGCAATTTTAAAGTATCGTCTGTATCTGTAAACTTTATAGTTTTCAATTTTGATAAGTAAGCTATGGAAGCGGGAATACTATCGATTTTAGTATGACTTAATTCGATATGATTAAGGTTGTACATTTTTTTAATATCCTCCGGAAATGTCGTGAAGGGATTATTATAACTGGCAATGTAAACCAAATTAAATAAATCACTAAAATTTTTCGGAAACTCTGTTACGTCGTTACCGCTTAATTTTAAAACCTGTAAATCTTTTAGCTTACTTAATTTTTGATAATCTTTCGGGTCGAGTTTTTTATAACTCAAATCCATTTTATAAACACCAGCTCCAACACTTAATGCCTCTTTCAAATCAACATAAACACGACTGCCCATGGGACCATATTTCTCAAATTCTTTTTGTGCGAAAAGAGATGAGAAAATAAAAAGGCAAAAAAGATATGTAAAGTGTTTTTTCAAATTATTTACCAAGCTAAAAAATAATTAATGATAATTATTAAATACTTTCCAACTAAGTTCGTATGATTTCAATAATTCGGATGTATTTAGGTTAAGATTAATAGAATTGGTATTAGCATAAGCTTCTAAATCTTCTGTCGCCATGTTGCCGGTTAAATCATCGGCTGCCATTGGACAACCTCCGAAACCGTGAACAGCTACATCAAAACTGCGACAACCACTTTTGTATGCGGCTTCAATTTTTTCCATAGCTTTTGCTTTTGTGCTATGCAGATGCGCGCCTATTTGTACGTTTTTAAATTCAGGAATTAGGTTAGAGAACAAATACGTAATATTTTCAGGTGTTGAACAACCAATCGTATCGGCAAGAGCAATAATTTTAATTCCCATTTCCGATAATTTCTTGGTCCAATTAATAACGATATCCGAATTCCATACATCACCATAAGGATTTCCGAATGCCATCGAAATATAAACCACCATTTCCTTTTTGTGTTGGATACAAAGGTTTTGAATTTCTTCCACACGGATTAAAGATTCGGCAATAGATGAATTCGTATTCCTTTGCTGAAAGGTTTCTGAAATAGAAAATGGAAAGCCTAAATATTTTATTTCTTCAAACTTGCAAGCATCTTCAGCACCGCGCGTATTAGCAATAATGGCTAATAGTTTTGAATTAGTTTTAGATAAGTCTAATTTCTTCAACACTTCAGCTGTATCCTGCAATTGTGGAATTGCTTTTGGCGATACAAAACTTCCAAAATCAATAGTATCGAAACCAACTTTTAATAATTGATTTAAGTACTCTGCCTTTAAATCGGTTGGGATAAATTGTTTTATGCCTTGCATGGCATCGCGTGGACATTCAGTTATTCTCATTTTAAAATATTTTGAGCAACGAGTGCTTTATTAATTCTTTTAATTAAACCCGGACCTTCATAAATAAATCCGGTATATAATTGTATTAAATCAGCACCGGCATTAATTTTTTCAATAGCATCTTCAGCGCTGTGAATTCCTCCTACTCCAATTACAGGAAATGCGTTGTTTGATTTTTGTTTTAAATATTTTATCACTTCGGTGCTGCGTTTCGTTAAAGGTTTTCCGCTTAAACCACCCATTCCAATCTTTTCAATTTCTTCTTTAGAAGAATTTAATCCTTCCCTGCTAATAGTTGTATTAGTAGCAATAACACCTTCAATTTTTGTAGTCTTTACAATATCAATAATATCATCCAATTGAGAATCGGTTAAATCGGGGCAATTTTTAAAAGTATTGGTTTGGGATTTGCTTTTGCATGATTTAATTCCTGTAAGCGATTTAATAATTTAGTGAGTGGTTCTTTTTCTTGGAGATCTCTTAGTCCCGGTGTATTTGGAGAACTTACATTCACCACAAAATAATCAACCACATCAAAGAGTTCGTTAAAGTTAATTTCATAATCTTTAGTGGCATCTTCGTTAGCGGTTACTTTATTCTTACCAATATTCCCCCAATAATAACCGATTTATCTTTTCGGTTTTTCAATCGTTCTGCCGCTGCTTTTACCCCTTCATTATTAAACCCCATTCTATTAATAAGAGCCTCATTTTTTGGGAGGCGGAATGACCGGGGCTTATCGTTGCCTGGCTGTGCCAATGGAGTAACGGTACCAATTTCAACAAAACCAAAGCCCATATTGCCAAATTCGTTAAATAACTTGGCGTCTTTGTCCATACCGGCCGCCAATCCAATGGGGTTCTTAAAATGGAGTCCAAATAGCGTTTTTTCGAGTTTTGGGTGTTCAAATCCATAAATTGCCTTCAAAATGGGGGCGATTCCCGGTATTTTATGCAAAAATTTAATTAAAGAGAAGGTGAAGTGATGGGCTTTCTCTGGGGCCATTAAAAAAAGAAAGCTTTTGATGATTTTATACATACCCTACAAAAGTAACTTTTAAGGGCTAAGAACCTCACCCTCACTGTTGAAATGTTGAAAAAAAAATGCAGATTTTAAGATTTTTTGTAATTTATTTCAAAATATATATATCTTTGCCCCCAAATTAAACTTAAACAAAAAAACTCAACAAATGAAAAAAGTATTATCAATCGTAGCTGTTGCCGCTTTAACAGCGTCTTTCGTAGCTTGCGGACCATCAAAAGAAGAAATTGAAGCAAAAGAAAAGTTAAAAGCTGACTCTATTGCTGCAGTAGAAAAACAAAAAACTGATTCTATTGCTGCTGCTGAAGCTGCTGCTGCTGAAGCTGCTGCTATCGCTGAAAAAGCTAAAGCTGATTCAACTGCAATGGCTGATTCATTAGCTGCTGCTGCTGCAAAAGGTGGAAAAAAGAAATAATTTCTAACCCCTAGCATTTAAAAAACCTCGCAGATTGTGCGGGGTTTTTTATTTTTACCCCCTTCCATGTTACAATGGCTTCAAGATAATGCCCCCGACTGCTTTTTTAAAAGTATGTTTGGAATAGATTGTCCCGGTTGCGGTATGACCAGGGCTTTTTTCGCATTAATAAGAGGGAATCTAATGGAATCTTTATCCTATAACCCTGGATTAATTCCTTTTCTAATTACAGTAACAGCTTTGTTGATTCAACTTAAATTAAAACATCCCAGAGGGGGATTTTTATCATGTGGCTGTTCATCATCACTACCATTATTACCATCATCAATTTCTCAGTAAAGCAATATCTGGGTATTTCATTACCCGCTTAAAATGCTTGTTTTATATTTTGCAGGTCGGCCTTAAAGTTGAAGAATTGATAAAGGCCTAATTTGTTTTTCACCACAAATCCAAAAAACAAACCCAAAGAAGAAATAAAGTATCCAACATTTGCAGCCATTGCAGCCCCCAATAAATTATACTTATCAATTAAAAATGGAGCAAGACAAATTGAGCAAACAAAACCCATAAAATTACAGCCTGCAATAAATCTTAGTTTTCCTAAGCCGCTAAAATAATGACTTATCACAGTAGAGAAACTAATACATAAAATACCCGGTGAAAGATATAGCATGATGTGTTTTGTTTCAGAGAAATCTTTTCCCAATAAATAAGTGAATAATTCCATCGGAATAAACCAAAGCACGACAATAGCCAAACAACTTAACACAAAAGCAATTTTAGCGAGTGTAATGGTGATGGCTCTATTGAAAGGGGTATCGCCTGTATTCGAAATTTTAGATAAGATAATTGGGGTAATGCCCGATGATACAATCCAAACTGATTCTATTAAAGAGGAAGCTGCAGAATACAATCCCACCAAGGCGCTCGACCCTAAAATGTACCAACTAAAACGGTTAACTTGTATATGAAACCAACCTGCTAGTTGACAAAAAAAACCATTTTCGAAAACTGATTTTAGTGAGAATTCGGTTTTACTTTTATCGGCAACAACATATTTAAACACTGTAATTGATGAAATAACGAAAGAAACAGTAAACGAAATATATAATGGAATTACATAGGCTTTAAATGTAAAATCCCGCATATATAAGGTGTAGAACACAATTCCGCATACCAATAAAAATGGCTGCAATATGCTTAGGAAATTATAAAGCTTTACATTTTCTTTCGCTAAAATAATTACCATGTTAAACGTATTTAAAATAACCAAAACCGAAAGAAAAAACATATCCCATTCATAACCGGGAATCTCTTTGTTCCAAATAAAAAAAATGAGATTCGAAACTGAAGTCGCTAAAATTGTCCAAACCACCCCGTTCATCACCAGCTTTTTTAAATTGAATTTTGGAACAAAGTATACGAGCGAATAACCGGTGTATATTTCGTTTATGATTTGGATATTGGCAATATTTAGAACAAATAAACTAATCTCTCCACGGGTAGTAACACCCAGGTATTTAGCCGAAACTATAAGAATAAGAAAGTTGATGGCAGCCACAAAGCCCTTGGTGAAAAGTGTTTGTATGATGTTTTTAATCATTAAGGCTTTTTTGTGATGGCCAAAAATACATTATAAAACGGATTTTTCAGATATATATTATACCCGTTTTGTTTAGATATTAAAAAAGCCCCACAATTGCAGGGCTTCTCTTTTATCAGGGTAAATGATGGGATTCGAACCCACGACCCTCGGTACCACAAACCGATGCTCTAACCAACTGAGCTACATCTACCATTTTAGGACTGCAAATGTAATAAATTTTTTACTTAACGAGGCAAAAATATTAAAGCTTATTTTAAGCTGAAGCTTCCTTAAAAATTCTAAAAACGGGTACATAGCCTTAAAACCGTTAGCTGTATATTTTTCGAAGTCTTTAGATTTGAAATTCTTCTCACTAATCTTATGGTAAACAATAAAACTTTTCAGCTTCAAATACTCCAGATATTTGGCGTCTTTTTCAAATCCTTTTGGAGCGGTTTTGAGTTTATCTTCGTCTGATAAATCATCAAAATAGGTTTGAAATGTTTTCGATTTCATAAGCTTCATCAGCTTATCCCCATTATAATCCACTTCCTGTCGTATAGCCTGCAATTGCTCAGGTTCAGGATGCCAATTACCTCCCGCTAAAAACATATTGCCGGGTTCGAAATGAAAATAATATCCTGCTGCGCTCGACTTTTTACCACCCGGACTAAAATACGCCCCAAAATGAGATTTGTAAGGGGTTTTGTCCTTACTAAAACGAACATCTTTATATATTCGGAATACGCAATTTTTCGCTTGTAAATCAGCACCAATTTTTTTATCGAATTTATTAATGGCGCTAATTAAATTCTGTACAAATACTTCAAACTCGGCTTTAGCTTCAAGATATTTTGGCTTATTCTTCTCGAACCAATCTCGGTTATTATTATTCTTAATAGCTTTTAAAAAGCTAATGGATTTTTCGAACGACATAATTAATCTGTAATTTTTTCTGTTATTTTTCTGAAGAATTTAAATTGAGTTAAAAATTCCCTTGCAACGATTCTTACCAATGTATAAACAGGAATAGCAACTACCATACCACCAATTCCTGCTAAAGTTCCTGCCATTAAGACCACTAAGAAAATTTCCAACGGATGCGCCTTCACTGTATTTGAAAATATAAAAGGTTGAAAAAATAATGCATCTAAAATATTAATACTCATTAATGCAATAAATATTTTTGTAATTACGCTCGAAATTTGATCATACTGCCCTACTTCAATACAACCACTCACACCTAAAAACAGAGCAAAACACAGAGTGATCATTGGTCCGATATAAGGCACTACATTAAATAAGCCGGCTACAAAACCAATGATTAAAGCGTTTTTTATCCCTAAGATCCACAAACTCAATCCTGCTAAAACACCAACAATTAAAACGTCAATAATTAACCCGATAAAATATTTACTCAGCATTTTTTTTGAAGTAGTTAAAATTTCTTTTACTTGGTCTTCAATTTTTGGTGGTGTTAATAATAAAATGGTACGGCTGGCAGTATACTGATCCTTTAAAAGAAAAAATGTGATGAATAATACGCAAAACAAACCGCCAATAAAACCACTTAGATAACTGATTAAGTTATTTAGTATGGATGAAACATTTCCAAAATTAAACACCGAATTAAACTGTTCGTTTATGGTTGATTTTATTGTTTCTTCACTACCTAAATACGAAAACAAATAGTTTAAAGAAGGATACTGATTTAAAATGCCATGCAAAACATCGTAAAAATTTAACTCCGACATAAACGACACTTGCTGAATTAATGGCGGCAAAATAAGAACGAAGAATAGAGAAAATACTCCGAAAATAATGATTAAAGTTGCTAAAGATGCTATACCATCATTTATTCTTTTTCCGCCAATTTTTATCTTTTCAATTGCAGTTGTCAACGGACTTCCAATCAAGAACAAAACCAAAGAAATAACAAGGTAAATGAGCACCGATGAAAATAACCAGGCACCTAAAATTACAGCAACTGCAATTAATATGGGAAATATGTAATTTTTAGTTTTCAGAATGAGAAACAAATGTACTAAAAGTTTAACTTTATACTCAATTTACATCATTTGTTAAAATTCACAACATATACTTTATTTAGTCTGCTGATACTCTCGGCATTTGCTCATTGTACAAGTTCTAAAGAAGCTTATCATTCAAAAGAAAATCTCTATAAAAAAACAAATCAGGAATTACATACAAAATTATTAGCTTATCATATCAGCGACTCCGTAACTCAAATCTATTTTAGTTTCGATAACGAAAATTTATTATACAAACGTCCGGATACTACCAACTCTTTTTATGCGGCAGTTAAAATAAAATATTTTACCTATACCAATGCCAAAACCCGTCAACTTTTGGATAGCGGAAGTGTTACAATCTTAGACAGACAAAGTGATAAATTGGACTTAAAAAACTTAAGAGGAAGTTTATTTTCTAAATGTAGAATCGGACAAACGTATATTTGCGAAGTATTTGTTTTTGATTTGAATAAAAAAACTAAAATCCCGTATGTGTTTACAATTGATAAAACGACATCAGGTACACGACAAAGTTTTTTAATTCAGAAAACTGAAGGATCGAATATTTATGATTATTACCTGAAAGCTGGAGACACAGTAGTAATTAAAAGTTTTATTAATGCTGAAAATAATTTTGTGGTAGATTATTTTAAAAGAGACTTTCCTATAGCGCCTCCTCCGTTTTCATTGGTAGAAAGAGCGGCGTTTAATTACAAACCGGATAGTTTTTTGTGATAAGTAAAAGTCGCGGTTTACTTAAAGTTGTAATTCCCCCTAAAGGATTTTATCATATTGTAACGGATAAAGAATCTAAAAAAGGTTTGACCTTATATTCCGTTGATGCTTCTTATCCAGGCATAAAAGATGAAACTGAAATGATAAAGTGTGTGCGTTATATTACCACTACCGAAGAATACAATGCGTTGTTAAATTCAGAGAATAAAAAACATGCTATTGATGAATTTTGGAAAGAAAAAGGCGGAAGTAATGAGCGCGCTAAAGAATTATTGCGGAAATATTATTCAAGAGTTCAACATGCTAATAAATTATTTACTTCCTTCCAGCAGGGATGGCAAACCGACAGAGGTATGATTTACATTGTTTTTGGAGCTCCTACAAAAATGTACAAGTATGCGAACAACGAAACTTGGGTTTATGGAAGTGAAACGCAAGCCAACTCTATACGTTTTCGTTTTTAAAAGTGATTAATCCGTTTACTGAAAACGACTTTGTTTTAGAACGAAACGAATACTTCAAATTTCCTTGGCACCAGGCGGTTAGCGGATGGAAAGAGGGTCGCGTTTATATGGACAATTAAGCCTTAATTTTAGCGAATTTTAGGAAATAAGCGTTTGATTTTTCGGCTTAAAAACCTAACTTTATCCAAATTATTAAAACGTATTATGAAAAACCTATTTGTAGCTATTTTAACAATTGCATCAATAAGTGTATTTGCTCAACCCGGAAAAAAAGGGAAAGAACCAAGCATGACTCCAATTTTTGTTCCCGGATACTATTTAAATCAAAAAGGTGATAGCGTTAAAGGTGAAGTTCAATCTAACATGGAAAGAGAAAGCGACTACTACCTTGCTTTCAAATTTAAAGCAAAAGGAGCAGGAAAAGGTGTTGAAATAAATACCAAAAAAGCTAAAGGCTATGGTTTTGAGGGCAATCATTTTACAATTTTGCACATGGATCAAAATGATGTTTATATCAAATATTTAGAGCAAGGTCGTTTAAACTTAATGGAATGGAAATATCCTGGTGTAGGTGATGACGCAGGAAAAATTCTGGCAGTTTATTTTATTGTTGATACCAGAGCTGCTGCAGATGATAAAAACAACCTAAATGTTTTAACTCAATTAAACGAAAAAAGCCATAAGAAAATTCTAAAACCATTTTTTAAAGATCAACCCATACTTTTAGAGCAAGTTGATAAATGGTTCTTTAAAATTGACGAAGTTCGTAAAGCTGTTCAGGAGTTTAACGCCCTGTATACAAACTAATTCGGGAAAATCTTATTATTTACCCAAAACCGCTCCAATTACAGGGGCGGTTTTTTTATGCCATTATGCCCCATTTCCGCTCCTTTTTCGAGACTTTTTTTATTAACATCCCATCTCATAAGTAGCCCGTATTGTTAAAAAGTTAGCCCCCCTAAAAACCCTTATTAGATTAACTTTACGGAAATATCGCTTTTTATTTAGCTTATGAACATTACGTATTACGGTCACTCTTGTTTTGGTGTAGAAATTAAAGGAAAGCATATTGTATTCGACCCTTTTATCAGTCCTAACGAATTAGCTAAAAGCATTAACGTTAACACCATAAAAGCCGATTATATTTTGATTAGTCACGGTCACGAAGATCACATTGCCGATGCCGTGGCACTTGCTAAACGAACCAACGCCAAAGTAATTTGCGCTTGGGAAATTAATGTTTGGTTAGGGAAACAAGGTGTAGAAAACATTCACCCCATGAATACTGGCGGAAAAGTGAAGTTAGATTTTGGGAATGTAAAATGTGTAAGCGCAATTCATAGCAGTTCTTTACCCGATGGCTCTTACGGTGGTAACCCAATGGGCTTTGTGGTGGAAAGCGAAGAAGGCAATTTTTATTACGCAGGTGATACCGCTCTTACCTACGATATGAAACTAATTGGCGAATACAGAAAAATTAATTTCGCATTTTTACCAATTGGCGACAATTTTACAATGGGAGCTGAAAATGCAATTATTGCGAGTGATTTTATTCAATGCTCAGATATAATTGGCATGCATTACGATACTTTCGGTTACATAAAAATTGATCATAACGAATCACAAAATAAATTTAAAAGGGCAGGCAGAAATCTGACCTTAATGAAAATAGGAGAAACAATAACTAAATAAGTTTAAAGTTCAAGGTTGAAAGTTAAAAGTTCAGCCACAAAATAAATACTATGGGAAAAATAATCGCAATAGCTAATCAAAAAGGCGGAGTAGGAAAAACCACAACTGCCATTAATCTTGCAGCCAGCTTAGCTGTTTTAGAATATAAAACTTTATTAATTGATGCCGATCCGCAATCGAATGCAACTTCTGGCGTTGGTATCGACCCAAAGAACGTGAAAGCGGGTTTGTACGAGTGTATCATTGATAGCATGCACCCGAAAGATGTAATTCTTAAAACGGATACGCCTAACTTGTTTCTGTTACCAACCAATGCCGATTTAGTTGGTGTTGAGTTAGAACTTGTGAACTTGAGTAACCGCGAGTATATGATGAAAAAAGCTTTAGAGAAAATTAAAGATAAATACGATTTCATTATTGTTGATTGCTGTCCTTCACTTGGACTAACAGTTATCAACTCATTATCTGCAGCTGATAGCGTTATCATTCCTGTACAGTGCGAATACTTTGCGTTAGAAGGAATGGGCAAATTACTTCAAACCATTAAAATTATTCAAACACACTTAAATCCTAATTTAGATATTGAAGGTGTTTTATTAACCATGTACGATGGACGTTTACGTTTAGCGAACCAAGTGGTTGAAGAAGTAAAAACGCATTTCCAAAACATGGTGTTTAATACTCTGATTCAGCGGAACACAAAATTAGCTGAGGCGCCAAGCTTCTGAAAAACTATTATCATGCACGATGCGGTTGGAAAAGCTTCTTTAAACTATTTAAACTTAGCCCGCGAAATTTTACAACGTAACGGTTTAACAAAAATCAGCGACGAAGACAGAACAATCGGCTTAAACCCTGAAAGCATATCAGAAGAACAAGAATTAAGCGAAGACATTTAGTCCCGATAGCTATCGGGATACAATTGACGAGGGACGATTTACGAATTAAGAACTAAAAAAAATGAGCAGTACAAAAAAACCGGCATTAGGAAGAGGATTAAGTGCATTACTTGAAAATGCCAAAACAGATATTACTACAAAGCAAGTTGGAGACAATACTCCAATTGTTGGTTCTGTTTCAACAATCAAAATAAAAAATATTGAAACCAACCCGTTTCAGCCGAGAACTAATTTTGAAGAGATAGCTTTACAGGAACTTTCTGATTCAATTAAACTTCACGGTATCATTCAACCTATTACACTTCGTAAATTAGGTTACGATAAATACCAATTGATTTCAGGCGAACGTCGTTTCCGTGCCTCGCAAATGGCAGGTTTGGTTGAAGTGCCTGCTTATATCCGTGTGGCTGATGATCAAGCCATGTTAGAAATGGCATTGGTAGAAAATATTCAGCGTGAAGATTTAGACCCAATTGAAGTGGCTTTATCTTACAAACGTTTAATCGACGAATGTAGTTTAACACAAGAAGCATTAAGTGAAAAAGTTGGAAAACAACGCAGCACTGTAACTAATTTTTTACGTTTATTAAAATTACCTGCTCCAATACAAAAAGCCATCCGCGACCGCGAAATAACAATGGGTCACGCCAAAGCTTTAATCAATATTGATAACGAAGATCGTCAGTTAGCTATTTTCGCTTTAGCATTAGAGCAAGATTTATCAGTTCGCCAAATTGAAGATTTAGCTCGTGGTGAAAAATTAAAATTCACACCAAAAGTTACCCGCGTTGAAAAACCATTAAGTATTGAAGACAAAGAAGTACAGAAAAAATTAACTAAAATTTTCGATAAATCTTTCTCTTACAAACGTAATGGTAATGCCGGAAGCATCACTCTAACTTTCAAAAACGATAAAGAACTTGAAAAAATCCTTTCTTTATTGGGGATAGATTAATTCATAATTCTAAAATCATAATTCATAATTAAAATTTATGCCAAAAGGAATTTACAAAGTACCGGTACCAATTAATGAGCCGGTTAAACAATACGCATCAGGAAGCCCGGAGCGTAAAGAATTACAAGCCATGCTAAAAACGTTACGTAGCAAGCAGCTTGACATCCCAATGTACATCGGAAGTAAAGAAGTTCGCAGCAATAACAAAATCCGTCTTGCGCCTCCTCACGATCATAAACACACTTTAGGATATTTCCACAAGAGTGATAAAAAACATATTGAACAAGCAATTACTGCAGCATTAGCCGCAAAAGAAGATTGGGCTAATTTAGCTTGGGAACACCGCGCTGCTATCTTTTTAAAAGCTGCCGATTTAATTGCCGGACCATACCGCGCTAAATTAAACGCGGCAACCATGCTTGGACAAAGTAAAAATGCGTTTCAAGCGGAAATTGATAGTGCTTGCGAAATCATTGACTTCTTACGCTTCAACGTAAGTTATATGCAAGAAATTTATGCCGACCAACCTATTTCATCACCAGGTGTTTGGAATCGTTTAGAATGGCGTCCGCTTGAAGGATTTGTTTATGCATTAACACCATTCAACTTACAGCTATTGCAGGTAATTTACCAACGAGCTGTGCAATGATGGGTAACGTTGTTGTTTGGAAACCAAGTAACACACAAGTGTACAGCGCAAATGTATTAATGGAAATTTTCAAAGCAGCTGGTGTACCGGATGGGGTTATTAACTTAATTTATCCAAGCGGTCCTGATGCTGCTGATGTTATTTTTAATCACCGTGATTTTGCAGGTATTCACTTTACTGGAAGTACAGAAGTATTCCAAAATATTTGGCAAACTATTGGTAACAACATTCATAAATACAAATCGTATCCGAAAATTGTTGGAGAAACAGGTGGAAAAGATTTTATCATGGCCCACAAATCAGCCGATGCTAAAATTGTTGCAACTGCAATTTCTCGTGGCGCGTTTGAATATCAAGGACAAAAATGTTCTGCGGCATCACGTGCTTACATTCCAAGTAATTTATGGGAAGAAGTGAAAAAATATTTAATCGCTGATTTGAAATCCATGAAAATGGGTCCAACTGAAGATTTCACTAATTTCATTAACGCAGTAATTGACGAGAAGAGTTTTGATAAATTATCAAAATATATTTCTGCTGCTAAAAAAGATAAAACTGTTGAAATTGTTGCAGGTGGCAAATGCGATAAAACAAAAGGTTATTTCATTCAACCAACCATTTTAAAGCAAGCAATCCTAAATACGTTACTATGTGCGAAGAATTATTTGGTCCCATTTTAACGATTTACGTTTACAAAGAGAACAGATTTAAAGAAACTTTAGAGTTAGTTGACAAAACATCAAACTACGCTTTAACGGGAGCAATTATTGCACAAGACCGTTATGCAATTGATGTGGCAACAAAAATTACAACACAGCGCAGGTAACTTCTACATTAACGATAAATGTACTGGTGCAGTTGTTGGTCAGCAACCATTTGGCGGTGCCCGTGGAAGCGGAACTAATGACAAAGCAGGTGCTAAAGTGAATTTACTACGTTGGGTGAGTCCACGTACTATAAAAGAAACTTTTGTACCCGCAACGGATTACAAATACCCGTTTTTACAAGCGGATTAGTGAAAGAATTATGAAAAAGCCTCTCTGTTTGAGAGGCTTTTATTTTTCGTACCTTTATACAACCAATTTCGCTAAACGTGAAAGCAAATTTAAGAGCATTTATTTTGATAACCGTCTTTGCTTTTGCTTGCTTATTTTCAAACGCACAAACTTTATCGGCATTTAAAGTTGGAAACAAATGGGGCTTTAAAAAGGGAGAAGCTGTTGTCATAGAACCACAATACGATTCGGTTTTTGGCTTGATCAAACCAATCAGATTTGTTTAGTGGGAAATGAAGATGCTGCAAAACGAAGCATCAACTCCTTAACCAAACAAGTGCGACGCGAATACGCCTTTAATTACATCAATACTAAAAATCAGAAACTATATTTTAAAGCGCCAATGGCTCTAGATTCGAGTTGTGTGATGACTGTAAATAAACAAACAGGTTCTTTGTATTTAAATAATAGTCAGATTTTCGTTGCGGCCATAAACGGTAAAAAAATACTCACCACCAAAAAAGGAGTTCAAATTTCTACAAGTACCTACGACAATATTAACTTCACAAAAGTACCGGGCTTCTATACTTTTGAAATTAGTTCTTTATGGGGATTAATGGATGAGACAGCGAAACAAATTATAGCTCCTACCTACTCTAAAATTAGTTTTAATGTTTATGATTCGGTAATTTATTGTTGCACTGCCGGTAGTAAATTTAATGGGAATGATGATATCTATAATTACAAAGGTGAGAAAACCCATACAAGCACCAAACATATACAATGTGCCGGAAAAAATTATGCTGTATACCGCTTATTTGAATCCGAAAATGAATTTGTGATTTTTGATTTGAAAGAAAAGAAAGAAAAGCATGTTAAAGCAGAATATATTTACTATTTAAAAAACGATACCGTAGCTTTGTTAGACAATGATTGGTTTCTTTATGATTTAAAAACGATAAACGCACACCTTTAGATAAAAAAATAATTAAATACCTGAAACTCGATGAGTAAAATTAAAATTGCCATAAATGGCTTTGGGCGAATTGGTCGCTGTTTTTTTAGAATAGCACACACGCAATCTAATTTTGAAATTGTAGCTATTAACGATTTAACAGACACAAAAACACTAGCGCATTTATTAAAGTACGATTCGGTACACCGTGCATTTAAAGGTGAAGTGAGTCACGACGAACATCATTTAATTGTGGATGGTAAAAAAATAAGAGTGGTTGCAGAAAAAGATCCTTCTACCCTACCTTGGAAAGAATTAAATGTGGATTATGTTATTGAGTCAACCGGACATTTTTTAACGACTGAAGCGGCTAACAAACATATCAAAGCTGGTGCTAAAAAAGTAATCATCTCTGCCCCTGCTACTGATGAAACAAAAACTATTGTATTAGGTTGTAACGACGCCATTTTAAATAAATCTGACATAATTGTTTCCAATGCATCTTGTACTACCAATTGTGCGGCACCGATGTTAAAAGTGTTAGAACAATTTAATATTGAAGAAGCATACATCAGTACTGTTCACTCTTACACCGGCGACCAACGTTTACACGATGCGCCACATAAAGATTTACGTCGCTCACGTGCAGCGGCTATGAGTATTATTCCCACAACAACAGGTGCTGCAAAAGCAATTACAAAAATATTTCCAGAATTAGCAGGGAAAATTGGTGGTTGCGGAATGCGCGTTCCTGTTCCTGATGGTTCGTTAACAGATATTACTTGTGTACTTACAAAAATTCCAACCGTAAAAGAAATTAATGATGCTTATAAATTAGCTTCTGAAACACATTTGAAAAATATTTTACAATACACAGAAGACCCAATTGTTTCAGTAGATGTAATCGGCAATCCTTACAGTGTTGTTTTTGATTCTGAATTTACAAGTATTGTAGGTAATTTGGTGAAAATTATTGGTTGGTACGATAACGAATGGGGCTATAGCTCGCGTTTGGTAGATTTAATTAACAAAATGGAATCATTAAAGTAATGCTTCAGAAAAAAGTTGCATACATAACGGTTACCGATCCACACAATAAACATTCGTGGAGTGGCACCGACCATTACATTTGGAAAGGTCTGCAACCGCATTTTTTCTCAAATTGATTTATTGGGTCCTGCTGAACCAAAGTTCACTGTTTTTATTTGCAAAATCATTCATGCCTTTTCGCTTTTAGTTGGCAAACGATTTGATTATCGTCATTCCACCATGTATGCAAAAGCTTGCGCGAGATTATTTTCAAAAAAACTGGAAGGGAAAAATTATGATTTAATTATTTCTCCTGCAGGTGTAGCTTATATTGGGTATTTAAAAACGAAGACTCCCAAAGTTTTGGTATTAGACAGAACTATTGCGGGCACTATCAATTATCATAACATTTTTAAAAAACTCTGGAAGTTTTCGGAACAACAAAGTATTAATACAGATAAAGTGGCCATGCACAATTGTGAGTTGATTGTTTTCTCCTCAAAATGGGCCGCTGATATCGCTATTAAAGAATACAAATTACCAAAAGAAAAAACACTCGTTATACCATTTGGTGCTAATATGGATGTGTTGCCTTCGGCAGAATATGTTTTTGCAAATCGCAAGCCACAAGCATGTAATTTATTGTTAGTTGGAACTTATTGGGAGAACAAAGGTGCCGATATTGCTTTAAACGCTATGAATGAATTGGTGAAGATGGGATTTGATGCTAAACTAACGGTTTGTGGCTGTACCCCTCCTGAAGAAATCAAGAATGAAAGATTAACCATCATTCCCTTCATTAATAAAAACACAGAAGAAGGCCGGAAAAAATTAGAAGAACTTTTTTTATCACACACCTTTTTCATCCTCCCTACCCGATTTGATTGCACACCAATTGTATATTGTGAAGCCAGTGCCTATGCATTGCCAATATTATCAGCCAATACCGGTGGTGTGGCTGGACATATAAGCGAAGGAAAAAATGGTTTCTTAATTGACTACAACGATACGGGAAAAGCCTACGCTCAAAAAATCAGCGATATTCTCTCCGAAAAAGGAGCTTATGAATTGCTTTGTAAAACTACCCGCGAAGAATATGATAAGCATTTAAATTGGAGTAAATGGTCAGAAAGTTTTAAAGAAACAGTTAAGAAACTACTCAATAATTAATTTCTTTACACCTTTAAAATTCTCTCCTGTAACATTCACAAAATAAATTCCCTTACTAAGTGCTGAGGCATTTATCATTACTGTTTCAGAATCAGAACTACTCTTTTCAATAATTACTTTTCCAATTGCGTCTCTCACTTCAATTTTTACATTTTGTTTTGTACCAATCCTTATCACAAAATGGTCGTAAGCAGGATTCGGATAAATAGTAAAATTATTTTCAATTATACTTTTATTCACACCAAGCACACATGATGTTGGACACAAGCCATGTAAACCTAATGATTTTCTGTACGGACTGTTTGCTCTTGCCGTATTCATACGGTTTGCTTGATCCTGTGTGAACATGTACATATCACAATCATCACTATAGCCCATAAAATTCATGAACATTTCTCCATCCGGTGAATTAGAAGGATAAGTTGTGCATGTTCCAACTCCTAGAGGATAAGATTTCGAACAACCTGCCGGCATAGTATAGCCACCACCAGGTGTATCATCACACCAATCGGAACTTGCCGGACAATCAGCAATATGTGTCAACCCAAACCAATGTCCTGTTTCGTGAGTACAAACTCTTCCCATATCATATGGTATCGCGTAAGTACCTCCCGGAAAAATATTAGAACTTCCAAAGCTTTTTCCATATACCCAAACACCGTCGGTAGTTGCTGTACCAAGACCAGTTGGAATACCGGGCAAAGTACTCCCTGCGGGAAAAGTAGCGTAACCAAGAAGACCACCGCCTCCGTCTGTCACCCAAATATTAAAATATTTATTGGGATTCCAGATAGTTTTAGGTTTAAGATAATTATTAAGATAAGTAGTTATGTTCGTGCTGTATGCCCCAGGATTTTTAGTGCCAGCTGAATATGTTGGTAGCGCATTATAATTTATCTTGTCAATACCCGGTTCTGCTAAAGTGTTTCCAAGTGAATCGTATAATGCAAGGCAAAAAGAAATATTTGTATTTGCAATTTTAATTCTTCCAAGACCATCTTTACTTGCGGCTGAAATAATTGTATTAGTCGCATAAGCTGTAAAAGCACTACCTGGATACAAAGAAACATTAAAACCTGTTCCTGCATAATCATCATTCAATACCTGAATCTGCGAATTTAATTGCCCTTGAGCCAAATTAGGATAAGTACCCACTGCTTGTCCACCATGAACAACATGAATGATTACCGGAATCACACAAGTTTGTGCACTGACATTAATCGTAATTAATGAAAGAAGACTTAAAAAAATTATGGAGAGTAGATTTTTTCTCATATATCAAAATATTAAATACAAAAAATGAAACTTCAATAGCAGTTAAGTTACAAATAAAGTAGATTAGAAAACAAGAAACCTAAGTAAGGATTGATTTGATGCAATAAACGACTAGACAAAAAATACAGATTTTTCCTTACGGAAATAACATATTGAATATCAATTATTTACCTCTTTTAGAAGTAAAGAATTTTTTTATGATTTCTGAGCAGGCTTGCTCTTGAATTCCATTGACCACAGTAGTTTTAGGATGCAGCATTGCATTACTAATTGTAGTAAATCCCCTTTTTGCATCAGAAGCACCATAAACCACTTTGGTAATCTGTGCCCAATTAAGAGCGCCGGCGCACATAGGGCAAGGCTCAAGCGTAACATATAATGTACATTCATGAAGGTATTTCCCTCCCAAAGCATTGGCAGCAGCAGTAATGGCCTGCATTTCGGCATGGGCTGTTACATCAGTTAAACGCTCAGTCAAGTTATGTCCACGCCCAATAATCTTATTATTAGCAACAATTACAGCGCCAACGGGAACTTCATCACCATCAAAGGCCTTTTGCGCCTCTTTTAATGCCTCGTTCATAAAATAATTATCGTCGTACATAATTTAGTATAAAGATACGAAGGCAGTTTCATCTAAAATATTATATTTGTTCAAGTTTTTACAAAAAAATCAATCAAAATGAAAAAATTAGGCCTTGTACTACCCTTAACATTAGGAGTGTTATTATTTTCTTGCGGTGGCAATAAAGAAACTGAAGATGCAGGTGAACATGCTGATACTACAGCTTATACTGTACCTGAAGACACAACACCCGTAACCGTTAACGAGGAAGTTAAATTTAAATTCGATTTCGCTATCGCTAATATTCCTTCGCCGGTGAATATGATTAATGATATCTCAAGCTGGGGTGTTGATTATGATAATTCACTTTTAAACGATCCTAAAAAATCAAATAACTATAAAGACGAATTTACTAAGTCGGTTACCTTAGGTATTTACAATATTGACATGGCTTATGCTATGGTAAATAACCAAGGACAAGATGTAATGAAATACATGAAAACTGTTTTAGTTCAATCTGACAACTTAGGTTTAAAAGGTGCTGTTGACCGCATGGTAGGTAAACGTGCTGAAAGCAACTTAAGCAACAAGGATTCATTACTAAATATTTTAAGTGATATTTTTGTAAAGAGTGATTCTTATTTAAGAACTAACGAACGTGTTTACACAGCATCATCTGTTTTTGCTGGAACTTGGATTGAAGGCTTATATTTAACTTGCAAAATTGGTGAGAACACAACAAACGCTGAAGCGAAAACAAAAGCACACAAAGCAGTTTGGGATCAACGTTTTTATTTAAAGAACTTAATTGATTTGTTAGAAGATTATAAAGACAAAAAAGAAGCAGTTGCTTTAAATGACGAATTCAAAAAAATTCATGCAGAAATTAACGAGATTAAAGACGCGAAAGATATTGATGACACAAAATTCAAATCTATCAGCGCTAAAATTTACGCTTTAAGAAATAAAATTACAGGGTAATCCTCCTAAAAGAAATTAAAGCCTCACTTTTCAGTGAGGCTTTTTTGTTTCCAATAAAAAAAAAAAAAAGAAAAAAAAAAAAAAAAAAATTTAAAAAAAAAAAAAAAAAAAAAAAAAAAAGGAGAAAAAAAGGACGGGGGGGGGAAAAAAAAGAGGGGAAAAACCCAAAAAAAAAAGGGGGGGGAGGGGGGGGGGGGGGGGGGGGGGGGGGGGGGGAGGGGGGGGGGGGGGGGGGGGGGTTTATTTTCCCCCGCCCCAAAAAAAAATCCGTGACAAATATCAATTCCAAACCTCAAAAATTATCCTACCTTTGATTAAAATAAATTACTATGTCAGCTGAACTTCCTCCTTGCCCGAAATGTAAATGCGAATACACTTATCAAAGTGGTGCTACAATTGTTTGCCCTGAATGTTTTCATGAATGGATTCCGGGAAAAGAAGTTGTTGAAGAAGTAGTAGACGCCTCGGTTGTGAAAGATTCTAACGGCAACGTTTTAACTGAAGGCGATACTGTAATTATAATTAAAGATTTACCTGTTAAAGGTTCTTCTAAATCTGTAAAGGCCGGCACTAAGGTTAAAAACATTAAACTTGTTGATGGCGATCATAACATCAGTGCGAAAGTGGATGAGTTCGGTGCAATGGGATTGAAATCTGAATTTGTAAGGAAGGCTTAACGGTCACTTCGACTCCGCTCAGTGTATTTACAATCACACTTCAAGTTCGGATCTTGAATATTTATATCTAAAATCTTAGATACAGAATCACAATCATTAATCACAAAATCGAATTTGTATTTAGTTGTGAATTCCTTTTTTGGTTGGATAAAATAAGTTCCGCAAGGGTCTGCATGAACTTGAGTTAAATCATAATTCACTTCAAAGTTGCGCATTTCAATTTTAAGGAGTTGTTCGTTGTAAACTAAACATTTCAATTTACATTGTGCTTTCTCACTAAACTCAAATGGCTGGAAAACTAATTCCTGCATTTTCATTTCGTTGGTGCTTACGCAACTTCTGTTTCCTACCATGGCGTAAACAATAAGGCAACCCATTCCAAAACCAATACCGTAGAATTTTAAACGCTGTAAGAACTTCATTTTGGGGTGTTATTTTCAATTATTTTTAAATGTGCGTAATGCTGGTTTCCATGCCAAACATATAATGCCAACAACTCAGCTAAAGTAAAAGTATGTTTGCTTTCGGGATGATAAATCGTTTTTTGCCAATCTGATTCACTTAAAGTATTAAACAAAAAAACAAGACGGGCATGTATACCACTAATTATTTGAAGTGAAGGTTGTATAGGTGAGTTTAATCCATCATATAAGTTAGCCCATTCATCTTGCAAATATGGTCGCACTTCCGGTTTTTCTTCTGTTAAAGTGCTTTTAAATCTTAATAATAATTGAGCATGACTATCTGCTAAATGATTAATAATTTGTCGTGCATTCCAGCCACCTTCACGATAACGAACAGATAATATTTTATCGTCCCAATTTTTTACAAGTGAATCGAGTTTAGCAGGAAACGCCTTGAACTCTTCAATATTTTTTTTGTTTCGGAAAACGTGTAACTAAGCCCCTTGAAAATTTTCCATTGGGGTACTTCAATAATTCGAGACTTGTTTCAGACATAAATAACTAGATGGCGGCCATTAATAAATTAATATCCTTGTATGGGAGATTAAATGCTTCGGCCATGTATTGGTTAGTTAAAATGCCGTTATAAATATAAACCCCATTACGTACACCTGAATCTCTGCGAACTAAACTTTCAAATCCACCTTCATCACCCATATTCATGATTATTTGAGAGAAGATACTACTGAAAGCAAAAGAAGCAGTACGCGCTACACGCGATGCAATATTTGGAACACAATAATGAATTACGCCATTCTTTCTAAATGTCGGCTTGCTATGATTAGTTACATGTGATGTTTCAAAAACACCACCTTGATCAATACTCACATCAACAATAACAGAACCATTTTTCATTTCTGCTACCATTTCTTCAGTCACAATACAAGGAGTACGACCTTTTGTTGCACGCAAAGCCCCAATAGCAACATCAGCTGTACGTAAATGTTTTTCTAAAACTCTTGGAACAATTACCGAAGTAAATACACGTGTACCTAATTGATTTTGTAAACGGCGTAAACGTGATGTTGAATTATCAAATACTTTTACCGTAGCGCCTAATCCTAAAGCGGCACGCGCTGCAAATTCACCAACAGTTCCTGCTCCAATAATTACAACTTCAGTTGGAGAAATTCCGCTTATGCCACCTAATATTGAACCAACACCTTGATTAACGTTACTTAATAACTCAGCTGCAATTAATATACTGGCACCGCCTGCAATTTCACCCATAGCACGAATGATTGGGAAAATGCCTGCATCATCAGCAATTAAATCAAAGGCTACGCAGTTTAATTTTTTGGCAATTAATTTCTTTAAGAAATCTTCAGGTTGTACGGTTAATTGTAAAGCCGAGAACAAAGTTTGTTTCGGTTTCATCAATTCAATTTCTTCTAAAGTTGGAGGCGCAATTTTAATATGATATCGGCTTTAAAAACTTCTTCAGGTGAATGTGCAATCTCTGCTCCTGCTTCACTATAATCTTTATCATCGAAATGAGCTGCTTTACCGGCGCCTGCTTCAATTAAAATGCGGTGGCCGTTATTCACCAACAATGCAACTGCATCAGGCACTAAAGGAACTCGGTTTTCCTGAAAAGCAATTTCTTTTGGAATGCCAATGAATAGTTTTCCTTTTTTGCGGGCAACTTCCAACATCTCTTCCTGAGGGGCAAGAGCGCCTTTGGTTAGAGAAAACAATACATCTTTATTCATTACCATAATTTCTAGAAATTAAATTTTAATAATAGTTACCGTGATATTTTGGCGCATTACAATCGTCGATGCTCTTTTTCAATGGTCTGAACATAATGCCAATTCTCAATTCTAAAGTTCGTACACGCATTGATGCGCCCGGAATTGGTGAGGGCTGATAGGCTAAATCAGGATTCCAATGGAATTCAATGAATGGATGCCATTTTTTAGATGCATACCATTCGTAACCTATTCCAACATCTCCGCTAAACCAAACAATAGGTCTTGCAGCAGTGATGATAGCATACGACGTGATGGCTCTCGACATTGTGTATTCCAAACGAATGCCTCCCATTATATAAGGATCGCCTTTACGACCCTGATGCAAGAAATATTTTATAAAATTATTCCATTGAATCTGGGTAAATACGTTAGGTGCAGGAGCAGCTTTTTGGTCTGTTTGCCAAATATACTCTTTATCAATAGCTCCTTTCATGGTGTACTCCAATTCCGTTTGCCACCTCAATTTATCATATCGTAAAAATTCACCGACCAATCCTACGCCCCAAAGCTGAAGCTCACGCGTATGATGATTCTCTGGGTAATATTGATTTTGGGCATCTGTCAAAAAATTAGGATCCCACCTGTTAATTGTTTTTGGATTGATATTCCGGTAACGATGTTTTGTTGAATTAACAGCTACGAATAATCCAATACCGCGGAAGAATTGGGCACTGGCTTCTACTCCAGAAATAACTAAAAGAAAAATTATAACGAGTTTTTTCATGATATTATGCGCTAACGGTTTCCATACCTGCGTTTACTTTTTTAACTAAGCCTTGTAATACTTTACCGGGACCAACTTCTGTAAAAGAAGTAGCTCCATCAGCAATCATTTGTGTAACAGTTTGAGTCCATCTTACCGGAGCGGTTAACTGCGCTACTAAATTTTTCTTAATCTCGTTTGGATCAGAAACTGCAGAAGCTGTTACGTTTTGGTAAACGGGACAAATTGGAGTATTAAATTTCGTTGCATTAATTGCGGCTTCCAATTCAACACGTGCAGGTTCCATTAAGGGCGAGTGAAATGCTCCACCTACAGGAAGAACTAAAGCACGTTTTGCACCGGCTGCTTTCATTTTTTCACAAGCAATTGTAATTCCTTCAGTACTTCCGGAAATAACTAATTGTCCTGGACAATTGTAATTTGCTGCAACAACAACATGCCCTGATGCTGTAATTTCTTTACAGATATCTTCAACTATTTTATCATCTAAATTTAAAACAGCTGCCATTGTTGAAGGGTTAATTTCGCAAGCTTTTTGCATAGCAAGAGCGCGGGCATAAACCAACTTTAGAGCATCTTCAAATGCCAATGTTTTATTAACTACTAATGCAGAAAATTCTCCAAGAGAATGTCCTGCCACCATATCAGGTTTAAAGCTCTCGCCTTTTGTAGCTGCTAAAATAACTGAATGCAAAAATATAGCAGGTTGAGTTACTTTTGTTTGTTTCAGTTCTTCATCAGTACCTGAAAACATAATATCGGTAATTCTGAATCCTAAGATTGAATTAGCTTTTTCAAATAATTCTTTTGCTAAGGGTGACGACTCGTAAAGGTCCTTCCCCATACCTGAAAATTGGGAACCTTGTCCCGGGAAAACATATGCGCTCTTCATAGAATAGTAAATTTACGCTTTTTACCCTATGTTAAGGAGCAGAGAAATGAATAGAATTTAACTATTTGTTGTTAAAAAGCCTACTTATCGCGTTTCTTAAGCCATTCTGTAACGGCAGGAGCTAACTCTTTTTGGGATTTTCCTCCCACAAAAACGCCAATATGTCCGCCTTTAAAACTGTATAATTCTTTGTCTTTGCTACCCACTAAATCATTTAACGGAATAGTTGCCGCTGGCGGTACTAAGTGATCTTCTGTTGCATAAATATTTAATAATGGTGAAGTAAGATTTTTAAGATTTACTTTCTTACCACCTACTTCTAATTCACCCTTTACTAATTTATTTTGCTGATATAATTCTTTCATGAATTGACGGAAACATTCTCCTGTTTGCGCAGGACTTTCACTAATCCATTTTTCCATTCTTAAAAAGTTTAACAGCTTAGCTTTATCTTCCATGCTGTTTGCTAAGCTTTGTTGTTTTTGAATTTTCATCATTGGTTTCAACATATCAAAACCTTGATTTAAAAAATCACCTGGGATTAATCCATTATAACCTTCAACCAACTTATCAAAATCCATAGATTTACTCCAACGGAATAATAAACCATCATTCGTGCTAAAATCAATTGGTGTAACGTGCGTTACTAAATTTTTTACTTTGTTTGGGTATAGTGAAGAATAAATAACGCTAAGTGTTCCACCCTGACAAATACTTAAAATATTTACTTTGTCGATACGGTGTTTTTTACGGATGAAGTCAACACAATTGTTAATGTAGCCATTCACATAATCATCCATACTAATATAACGATCGCCTTTAGTAGGATTTCCCCAATCAATTAAATAAACATCTAATCCCGCTTCCATTAATTTTTTAATGTAGCTGCGGTCAGATTGTAAATCCAACATTTTATAGGTGTTTACCAGAGAGTAAACTATAAGAACGGGAGTTTTATATGTTGCTTCTGTATCACGGTTATAGCGATAAAGCGTTAATTTATCTTCGTTGTAAACAGCAGTTTTTGGAGTTGAAGCAATATCAACTTCATCTAATTGTTTTAAAGTTTCGTAACTCTTAAACATTTTCTGGCTCATGTCGGCCATCTCTTTAAACATATCGTTTTCCATAAAAAGTATCAGATTCTGTTCTTAAAAATAACGAATTTTTCAATAGGAATTACAGGAATCTACGAATACGAATTATCGCGGATTTACGAATCTAACTGCTTAAAAATTAGGTGTACAGATTCGCACATTCGTAAGATTGGTATTCGTAGATTATGGCACCATTTCCATTGAGGCATCGGTTAAGAAAAACTCGTGTTTAACTTTATCGATGTAGACCTTATTTACACCCCAATCGTTCCAGAAAAATATACTGACGGTGTCGGATGCGGTGACTTCGCGGGGTACATCGCAGCCAATTTCTTTGTATTCCCATTGGTTATAGCGTATCCTGTCCATTTGAATATAGTTCGTGAAATAGAATAATTGTTTCCCTTTATTCTGAAATGCGTAAACCAATTGCATGGATTTTATACTATCAGAAAAATAAACGTAGAATGAAGTTTTAATTTTACTGAATCCTTGTTGACCCGTAAAATCCGGCATTTTAAATAAATGAGGTTCTGAGAAATGATTTTTTACATGAAGTTTAAGTGCCCCTTTCCCTTCATACTTTATATCACTTACAATAGTTGAATCATTTACATTATCATAATTGTAATCGTACTCGGTTTTTTTTAAGATCGTTTTGGGATGTACAGGATAAATATTTAAGGGCCGGATGGTGAAAAAATTCTTCCAATAATAATCGCTATAATTATAATTAGCGTCTAAAATACTATTTCGGAATTGATAGGCTTTCAACTGAAAATAAAAAACAGAAATCAAAGCAATAGGGACATACAAAAACCAACCCGCATGATAACTCAATAAAATATCAAACACATGTGCGTCCCTTTCGAAGTGGAATTTTTCGTTTGAGTAAGTGTTGGGAAATAAAGATTGTGTTTGGGTGTACAAAATAGAAAAATGCCAGTAAGAAAGTAATCCCATTATAGAAATAACAAGCCAAATAAATGGAGTAAATTTTATTTGCTGAAAAACTTCTTTGATGTTTATTCGAGTCATAAAAGCCGGAACTGCCAATAAAAATAGAATGTTTATTGGTCTAACAAAAACGACAATCAAAGTGCATAACAAAAACCACAGACCATTTTTAAATTTATCTTGCTCCGCATTAAAAAAACACCAGGCAAAATAAAGTGCCATGGTAATAAACGTAAAACCATAAGCATGAGTAAACGAACCAGAATAAATAGTAAACGTAAATAAATTAGTGCCGTAAAAAATAGTAATCGGAACTAATAGCGCAATTAATTCGTTCTTGAATAATTTTAGAAGAAATTTTCTTAGAAACCACAATCCCAAACACGTATAAAAAACAGCAGCAAAACCAATAGCCATTTGATATGGTTGCGAAAAACCATTGGCGTGCAAACCAAATACTTTACAAACTGCATGCACACCTAAAAAAAACGGCATCCACAAAAACGACATGCCCGGATAATATTTATTTATCAGTTTGCCATTAAACTCGGCAGTAAAATTCTCGACAGGAGTGGCAAAGGAATTGTATTTGTAGTATTGATTATAAACATCGTTAAACCATTTAAAATCGAGGTTTTCGTCGCTATAGATGAATTTAGCGGGTAAATAAGAGTAATATCCTAAACCATCGGCTGTAATAATCCGATACCATTCTGAGTTGAGTGGTCTGAAATAAAAAAAAGAGAAAACAATGGAAAGAAAAAACGTGAAGAAGATAGTGTTGTATAAGTTCCGTTTTTTAAACATGGTACAAGGTAAAATAAAAAAGGCTGTCCCACAAACACTAAAGGGACAGCCTGATTGCAGCTATGAGTAATTGATTACTTCTTCTTTGAAGTTTTAGAAGATTTATCATCTTCCAAATCAACTGCTGTACCGTTAATTGCTAACTTAGTTTGTAAATCCTTTACGGTTTTCTTTAAATCGTAAATGGTTTTGTATAATTCTTCGATTTCAGAACGGAATACCACAGGGTAGCTTTCGAAAACATTTTCAAATTGTTTTTCGAATTGTTTTTTAACATCCATTCCTAAACCAATAGTTTCTGATTTCATTTTAGAAAACTCATCAGTTGCTAATAATTCAGCAAAAACATCTCGCTAACTTTTACAAAATCATTATAAACATCTTGAGGATTTGGAATAACTCCCGGTTTTACGTCTTTAAATTTCTCAGCATATTCTTTTGCAACTGCTTCTAATGATTTTTGAGTTGTAGAATATAAACTGTATTGTAATTCGTTTTGCTTAATAGTGTATTCAGCAATTTTATCCATTAAACCAATTGCAGCTTCAACGTTTTCTTTTTCCTTGCTTGGATTAGCTAATTTTAATACCGGTTCAAATGTTTTACCGAATACGTTATTAACTTGGCTATATAAATCCTTCATTTTTTCAAAGTTTCCGCTAAACATATTAGGGAATTCAGTTTTCATACCTTGAATTTTATTCTTTTCCTAAACCATTGTTTTACGTAGAAAAATTATGAACTTGAGAGTTTGGTTATCATAAACATCCTTCATATTACCACCTTTAAAAAAAGTACCGAATACTTGCTCAGTTACTTTTTTGTAGCTATCCACATTGTAAATGTTTTTCCAAGTTTCAGCGCTGAAATCATTGCTTTGGATAGCTTTTAACATTGGTTGGAAAGCTTCTTGTGCTTTGATATAAACTTGATTGCTTTCAAACATGTTTTTAAACATATCCTTATTAAAAGGAGAGTTTAAATTTTTTGAAAACCCATCGTAAGATGTGTTTAAAGTGTTGATCCAGCTATTGTAAATATTAGTCCAAGAACTATTCATTGTAGCGAAGTTGTTCATGTAATCGCTAGCAGGCTTACCATAATTTGCAACGCTGTTATAAATGCTTTGGTTAAAATCTGTCATTTGTTTGATAGAGCTTAATTGTTGGTTATACCAATTTTTAAAAAATCTTCAGGTTTGTTTTGGTTAAATGCAAAAGGATTTGCTTGTTTGCATACCACCTAAAAGATTTGATTGCTTTTCAAACCATTCTTTGTAAATGTTTTGTCCTTCATCCGTAATATTACCATTGGTAATAGCTGATTGAAATTTCTTAGTTGTGTCCACCCAGTTATTCATAACGGTTGTTTGCGTTTCAATGATACTGTCGATGAATGGATTGTTTGTTTTCATGTTACTTATATATTAATAAATTGTTATTCAGATATTTACCTTATTACTAACTGATTTTCAATTAGTTAAGTGGTTATTTTCTAATTTTATGCAAATATCGTACATTTTACATATACATGTCAAGTTTTTTGTATGAAATATTTGTTAAATTATCGATAAATATGCGGTTTTTGTCGTTAAAATTATTTGTTTTATCTTTGAACCCCTTAACTTACAAACGTTTAAGCCACTATGATTAAAGTAAACGAAGTTTATACCCACAGTTTCAAATTTTCGCAAGATGAAGTGAATCGTTTTGCAGAAGTAACCGGCGATAAAAATCCTGTCCATACCGATGCGGCTTATGCTGCGAAAACAATGTTTAAACGTCCTATCATGCACGGCATGTTAAGCGCCTCTTTATTCAGTAAAGTATTCGGGACATTATTTCCCGGTGAAGGAACTATCTATCTAAAGCAATCATTAAGTTTTTTAAACCAATGTATGTTGATGTAGACTATGAAGCTGTTTTTACAGTAAAAGAAGTTATTGGCGATAAAACCGCGCAACAGTTGAAACACTTATTAAAGATAAAAAAACAGGACTGTTTGTACTAGTGGTGAAGCTTTAGTTTTAAATGTAGATAAAATAAAAAATAGTTAATCTTTCCAATATCATGACTAACAAAAAAAACCGAACAGTATTAGTAACAGGCGCAACAGGCGGACTTGGTACTGCTATGTGTAAGAAATTATATACCGATGGTTTTAATGTGGTAGGAAATTATCATACCAAAGAAAAAGCCGATAAGTGGTTAGAGCAAATGAAAGGTGAAGGCTTTAACATTAAATTATTTTATGGTGATGTTAGCGATTTTGATAGCGCTGCCGAAATGGTTAAAAAAATTGAAGCTGAAGTTGGAACTATCGATACATTAGTAAATAACGCAGGTATCACTCGTGATAGCCGTTTAGTAAATATGAAAAAGGAAGATTGGTACGCCGTAATAAGTACCAATCTTAACAGCGTTTTCAATTGTACAAAAAATGTTTTAGATGGAATGATCGAACGTAAATTCGGTCGTATAATAAATATTTCTTCTGTAAACGGTCAGCGTGGACAATTCGGACAAACGAATTACAGTGCTGCAAAAGCCGGTATGCATGGTTTCACGAAATCTTTAGCAATGGAAGTTGCTAAATACGGGGTAACGGTGAATACCATCTCCCCTGGTTATATTGGTACCGATATGGTAATGGCTGTTCCTGAAAAAGTTCTAAATCAAATTGTAGCACAAGTTCCAATGGGACGTTTAGGCGGAACACATGAAGTTGCCCATTTAGTTAGCTTTTTAGCAAGCGAAGAAACTAGTTTTATTACAGGAGCAAATTATTCCATTAACGGAGGACAACACGTTTATTAGGAATTAGAATAAAGGAGTTAGGATTTAGTGGTTTTACTAACGAGATCAATTCCCTATATCCTTAATCCTAAATCCTATATCCTCCAATGTAAATCTCCCCAATCTGCCCTTGCTCACTTTTAAATAAAAAACCTATTTTAGCCACTCATTAATCTAAATCTATGAACCAAACTAGTCAAACTGCTCATCCAAAAGGACTTTGGGTATTATTCGGAACCGAAATGTGGGAACGCTTCAACTTTTATGGAATGCGTGCCATCCTCACTTTATTTATGGTGAATTCATTAATGATGAAAGAAGCTGATTCTTCTTTAATCTATGGTGGATTTTTAGGATTGTGTTATTTAACCCCAATGTTAGGTGGTTTTATTTCCGACCGTTTTTTCGGTAACCGTAATTGTATCATGCTTGGTGGTTTAATGATGGCAGTTGGACAATTAATTTTATTTGGAAGTGCTTCAGTATTTTCTACTAATCTTGATTTAGCAAAAACATTATTATGGGTTGCATTAACTATCATCATTTTTGGTAATGGATTCTTCAAACCAAATATTTCTTCAATGGTGGGAAGTCTTTACCCTAAACAAGAAAAAAGCAAATTAGATACAGCTTTCACTATTTTCTATATGGGAATTAACTTAGGCGCTTTCTTAGGTCAGTTAATTTGTCCTTTAGTTGGTGACGTTAAAGATCCGGGTGGTATTCGTGATATTCATGCTTTCAAATGGGGATTCTTAGCAGCTTCCTTAGCAATGCTAATCGGAACTGCGGTTTTCTATTTTCTAAAAAACAAATATGTAGTTACACCAGAAGGAAAACCATTAGGTGGATTACCAAAACATAATGATGCATCAGATTTTGAAGAAGGCGAATCTCAAAAAGCTGTTTTTTCCGCAAAGTCTTTATTACTCGCTGCCATTTCCTTTGTTGTTTTGTTTTTTGTATTCAGATATTTATTAGCCGGAACAAATCCTGTTAAAACAATTATTTACCCTATTATTTACGCTTTAGGTTTAACATTAGCCGGATTAATTATCTCTGACAAATCTTTAACTAAAGTAGAATTACAACGCATTTTAGTTATTTACATTGTAGGATTTTTATTGTATTCTTCTGGGCAGCGTTCGAACAAGCAGGTTCATCACTAACATTCATCGCAGATAATCAAACCGACAGACATATTTTTGGTTGGGAAAATGCCGCCGAGTATGGTGCAAATCTTCAATGGTATTTTCGTATTCGCATTTGCGTTTCCATTTAGTATTTTATGGGATAAGTTAAGAGCTAAAGGGAAAGAACCATTATCAACAGTAAAACAAGCTATTGGTTTAGGATTAATTGCTGTGAGTTATTTCATCATTGCTCATAACGTAAAAGATTTAGGTAACAGTGGTTTATTAGGCATTCAATGGTTAATCTTATTGTATTTAATTCAGACATTCGCAGAACTTTGTTTATCTCCAATTGGATTATCTTTAGTTGGTAAATTATCTCCTAAACGTTTTGCTTCATTACTATTTGGTGTATTCTTTTTATCTAACGCTGCAGGTTATGCATTAGCAGGATCATTAGGAGCTTTAATCCCTGCAACAGGTGATAAATTTAAAAAAGCACAGGAATTAGGAATTGATTTACAAGCCATCCTTGATAAAACAATTACACCAACTGCTGATCAAATAAAATTATTAGACGAGAATCAAATCAGTGCTTCAAATCCAGTATTTGTTGGAATGGAAATTCACAACCTATATGAATTCTTCATGGTGTTTGTGGTATTAACCGGATTAGCTACAATCGTCTTATTCGCTATTACTCCAATGTTAAGGAGAATGATGCACGGTGTAAAATAAAAACATGTCAGACACTTCAGCAGAATTAGAAGAAATTCAAAACTTTAAAGGCAAGTACCCAAAACAATTATGGTATTTGTTTTTTAGTGAAATGTGGGAACGTTTTAGTTTCTACGGAATGCGGGGCATGCTGGTATTTTTCATGGTTAGTCAGCTTAACTTAGATGAAGTTGCTGCTAACTTACAATATGGCGCCTCACAAGCATTTGTTTACGCGTTTACTTTTGTTGGAGGATTATTTGCTGATAAAATTTTAGGTTACCGTAAATCACTTTTCTGGGGCGGATTATTAATGATTGTAGGAAGTATTGTTCTTGCTATCGATCCCAAACAATTTTTCTTTTTAGGTATTGGTTTCAATATTGTTGGTACAGGATTTTTTAAACCAAACATTTCTACAATTGTTGGTCGCTTATATAAAGATGGCGACCCTCGCACTGATGCAGGTTTTTCTCTATTCTACGCCGCTGTAAACTTAGGCGCATTACTTGGAGGTTATTTATGTATCGCAATTGGTAAACGCGCTTTATTCGCCAGTGCTGTTCCTGAAGGATTAGAATGGAATGTTGCTTTTGGTTTAGCCGCTGTTGTAATGGTTATAAGTTTACTCACTTTCACACAAACACAAAAAAGTTTAGCGAGTATCGGTAATTCACCTATAGCACATCTTGAACCTAAAAAAAGAAAGCTATATGAATACTTAACCATGGCAGGCTCATTGGCAATTGTTCCAATAATAATTGCAATGGTTTCTAATAGCGGATATACCGATATGTTTATGTATATCATTGGTCCTGTTTCGTTATTGTATTTATTTTACGAGATGAGGAATTTTAACGCCGTTGAAAATAAACGATTAGTTGCTGCCATTCTATTTATGTTCTTCTCTATTTTCTTCTGGGCTTTCTTCGAACAAAGCGGTGGTTCTTTAAGTATTTTTGCGGCGAACAATTTAAGTGGTAATGTGTTGGGTTTACCATTAGACCCTAACGGTGTAAACAACTCCTCCAACTCTTTATTTGTAATTTCATTCGCTGCCCTACTCGGTTTGGTATGGATTTGGATGAACAAACGCAAAATCGAACCTAACACTATTGTAAAATTTGGTTTAGGATTTTTATTCTTAGCTATTGGGTTCTATGTTTTTTATTACACCAAATTTTTCAGTGACGAAAATGGTGTTACTTCGTTAGGTTTGTTCACCTTTGGTTGGTTCATCATCACCTTTGGCGAGTTGTGTTTATCGCCAATTGGGATGTCGGTTATGACAAAACTTTCGCCACAAAAAGTACAGGCTGTTGCTATGGGTATGTGGTTTTTGGCTAGTGCTTACGGACAATACTTTGCCGGTTTGTTAGGAGCAAATATTGCTGAGGCTTCTCAAAATTCAACCAATATGGAGAAGCTTTTAGTTTATACTGAGGGTTATAAGCAATTAGGGCTTTATTCATTAATAATTGGCGTCGTTATTATAGCCTTATCGCCATTTATCAAAAAACTAATGGGTGGCGTTAAGTAACCCGATTTTTTGTTAATTTTACTATCGCAATGGATTTAAAAGAAAAGTTCTAGAGATATTAGAAAAAGAAAAGTATTCGTTTAAAGATTTAGCAGAGTACGTTGGTATGAGCGAAGAAGCTTTAACAACAGCTCTCGAAACAAAACGATTAGAATTACGCACGCTTGAATTAATCTCAAAAGGATTAAAAATTCCTTTATATAGTTTCTTCCGTTCCAATCAACCTTACTACAACGCTAACGAAAAACCTTATTACATTAACAAGTTGTGGGATGATGATGAACAAAAGGATCAATCCGATTTATCACAAGAAATTGCTCTTCTGAAAAAAATGATTGAGGAGAAACAAACCCAACTCAATAAACTTAAATAAGATGAATCCCCGAGTCAGTCTTCTTGTACTCATTACTCTAATTTTCTTTTCCTGTGCAACGGATGTTAAAGAGGAAACTCCTGTGTTAGAAACAACACCTAAAACTTTAATTTCCGAAATAGATACCTTTTACGGTGGCGAAAATTTATTAGCAATTACTGATACTACTGAAGAGGTATTTAATTCGCTCTTTAATTTCAAACCGGATACTTCCGAAAGAAATAATATTGCAAGAGACTCGAAATTTATTTCTCGTAATGGTGATACTTTATTTTTGAAACTCGACAACGGTACTTTCAAAAAATTAGTGAGTGATAAAGATATGGAAAGCGATAATTTCGCCGATTACGAATATATTGGTAAAATAAATCCTATTAATTATTATCTAGTATTTATAGCCTATTTCGAATCATTTGAGTATTTAATGATTAATACTAAGACCGGAAAGGAAACGTTTATATCCGGTATACCGGCTATTTCTCCAAACAATAAATACTTAGCAGCGTCAAGCTGTGATTTGCAAGCCGGATTTGTTCTTAACGGTATTGAGATGTATGATATTGAATCGGATTCATTAAAATTAAACTGGAGAAGAGTATTAAATAAATGGGGGGCCAATGAATTGGTTTGGCTTAGCAATCACACTTTGATTGCTGAAAAGTATCAATTAGATTCAAGTAGCCATAATTTAGTTAGCTCATCTATAAAGCTTTCCTGCGTTGGAAAATAATTTGCCTTTAATTACTCAACAATTTTGATATATTTGTATATACCATGTTATTAGACCTCCTATTCACTTTATTACTTGTTTTCCTTAATGGATTTTTTGTTGCAGCTGAATTTTCTTTGGTAAAAGTTCGTTCCTCACAATTAGATTTAAAAATCCAAAAAGGAAGTAAGCGCGCTAAAACAGCAAAGAGTTTAACCGAAAAATTAGATTCTACAATTTCTGCAACACAATTAGGTATTACATTATCCAGTTTAGGTTTAGGTTGGATTGGTGAAGAAGTTGTCGCTCATTTGGTAACCGCCATTTTTCATAAATTCGGAACATCACTTTCTCCTGTTACAATTCATAGTATTTCAATTCCGATTGCCTTTGCTTTAATTACATTTTTACACATTGTTTTAGGCGAGCAAATTCCTAAAATGGTGGGGATTAAATTTTCTTTAGAAACCGCCTTGTTAATTTCATTACCCTTAAAAATATTTTATTTTGTATTCCGACCATTTATTTGGTTGCTCCATAAATCATCAGGTGTTTTATTAAGAGTGCTTGGCATTAAAGGTTTTGATGATGACGTTCACACGGAAGAAGAATTACGTTTAATACTAACCGAAAGTGAAGAAGGCGGCGCTATTAAACCAAGCGAAAACGAATTAATTCAAAACGTATTTGATTTTGATGATCGTATTGTAAAACAAATATTAGTTTCTACAAACCGCGTTGTGGCTTTAGATGTTGAAATTGGGCGCGATGAAATGATAAAACAAATCATTGAAGAAGGTTTTTCGCGCATGCCGGTTTATTTGGGTGATATCGATAACGTAATTGGTATTGTACACAGCAAAGATCTATTAAAAGCTGTTATCGAAAATAAATTCAAAAGTATTAAAGATATTATGCGCTCTGTTCATTTTGTGCCTGAGAGCATGAAGATTAACGAACTGTTACGCGATTTCCAGAAACATCATATACAAATGGCGGTGGTCACTAACGAACGCGGTGCTACTGCTGGTATTATTACCATGGAAGATATTATTGAAGAATTAGTTGGTGAGATACAAGACGAACACGATGAGGAAAAGCCGGACGTTGAAAAGAAAAGTGATACTGAATATATTGTAAACGCTCAATCAAGTATGGTTGACGTTAATAATGTTTTACCTGTAGCTTTACCTGAGAGTCCGCATTATGAAACAGTTTCCGGTTACGTAAATTATGTCTTTGGAAGAATTCCACCTGTAAATGATAAGCGTGAAAAAGATGGTTACGAAATAACAATTTTAAAACGCAGTAATCAAAGTGTGGAGAGCATTCGTTTAAAAATTTTAAGTCCGCAATAAAATGCAACTAAGCAGCGAGTATTGGAATACCCGTTATATTGAAAACAATTTCGGTTGGGATACAGGCGAAATCACTACCCCACTTAAAACGTATTTCGATCAGCTAAAGGACAAATCATTAAAAATCCTAATTCCCGGCGCCGGTAATTCTTACGAAGCCGAATATTTATTCAATAGCGGATTCAAAAATGTATTTGTTTTAGATTTTGCTGAAGCTCCTTTAAAAAACATTAAAGCACGCTGTAAGGATTTTCCTTCATCACAATTAATACAAGATGATTTTTTTAAGCATGCCGGACAATACGATTTAATTATTGAACAAACTTTTTTCTGCGCCATTGACATTAAGTTAAGACCAGATTACGCTAAACACATGCACTCATTGTTAAAACCAAAAGGAAAATTAGTTGGTGTTTTATTTGATACTGTATTTGAGAAAGAAGGTCCACCATTTAGTGGGAATAAAGCAGAGTACACAAACTATTTTTCTCCTTATTTTGAACTCAATACATTTGAATCTTGCTACAATTCTATTAAACCACGTGAAGGAAGAGAATTATTTATTAAATTCGTTAAGAAGTGAACGTCAACCACCGAAATATTTTTCTACACAATGTAGCGCAAACCTCTCCTACTCCACTTGGATTAGAGATTGTAAAAGCTGAAGGCATTCATTTAATTGATGTTAGTGGTAAAAGATATGTTGATTTAATCAGTGGAATTTCTGTTAGTAATTTAGGTCATTGTCACCCAAAAGTTGTGTCGGCCATTAATGAGCAAGCTAAAACTTATCTGCACTTAATGGTGTATGGTGAATATGTTCAGCATCCACAAACACAATATGCAAAATTGCTGACTTCATTATTGCCCTCTTCATTAAATTGTATTTATTACACAAACTCAGGAACTGAAGCTACTGAAGGCGCTTTAAAATTAGCGAAACGTGTTACCGGTAGAAGTGAGATTATTTGTTTTAAGAATTCGTATCACGGTAGTACACATGGCGCATTAAGTGTAATGGGTAATGAAGAATACAAACAAAGTTTCAGACCATTATTACCTGATGTAACTCAATTAGAGTTCAATCATTTTTCTCAGCTAAATCAAATCACCACTAAAACAGCTTGTGTTATTATTGAGCCTATTCAAGGTGAGGCCGGCATTCATAAAGCTAATACAGAGTTTTTAAAAGAGCTAAGAAAAAAATGTGATGAAACCTGCACACTTTTAATTTTTGATGAAATACAAAGTGGATTTGGAAGAACCGGAATGCTTTTTGCTTTCGAGAACTACAACGTAACACCCGATGTTTTATTAATTGCGAAAGGCATGGGCGGCGGTTTACCAATTGGTGCATTTGTTGCGAGTGAGAAACTCATGAGCTGCTTTACTAATAATCCGGTACTCGGAAACATAACCACCTTCGGAGGCAATGCTGTTTGTGTTGCCGCTGCAAAAGCAACCTTAGAAGTTATAGTTGAAGAAAAATTATATCTCCGTGCTGATGAAATTGAAAAAGTATTACTGGAAGTTTTAGTCCATCCCAAAATAAAAGAAGTACGTTGCGCCGGTGCATTATGTGCTGTTGAATTTGGCGATGCTGATTTAAATATGAAAATCATTACTGCTTGCATCGAAAAAGGTGTTATTGTAGATTGGTTCCTTCATTGCGCAACAGCTATGCGTATTGCCCCTCCCCTTATTATTAAGAATAAAGAATTAAGAGCTGCCCTTCAAATAATTATTGAGGTTTTAAATTCTTAATCGGATGAATAAAATTCTTGTCATAGTATTTTATTTTATTTCTCTGACAGGAATTTATTCTCAAACTAATTCTGATTCATTAAAAATTGCATTAACCAAAGCGAACCACGATACTGTAAGATGTAATATTTTACTTGCATTAATTGAAGTTGAAGAAGAAGATGCTGTTTGGATAAAATACAATGAAGAAATTCAAACCATTTGTGAAACCAACTTTAAAAAAAATTTAAGGCCGACGGAACTCCTCGCCTTTAAAAGACATTACGCCGAATCTTTCAATAACTTTGGTTTTCTGGCATCAATGCATGGAGAAAATAAAGAAGCGCTCGATTACTTTTTAAAAAGCTTAAAACTAAATGAGGAACTAAAAACAGTGAAGGTCTGGCTAATGTTTTGGTAAATCTGGGGAGTATTTATAAAATATCAGGGGATATAAAAGCTGCAATGGACTGCTTTACCAGAAGTTTAAAATATCATGAGCAGAACAAGGATAAAACGGGAATGGCGCATGCGCTTACCTATATAGGTGTAACCTATAAACATCAGGGTAATATTCCTAAAGCTTTAGAATATTATACAAAAAGTTTACATCTGCGTGAGGAGATTAAAGACAAACCCGCAATTTCAAATTCCTTAAACAACATTGGAACTCTGTATAGAGAGCTTGGCGATACCAAGAAAGCAATGGATTGTTACACAAAAAGCTTAAAAATACAAGAAGAAATTAAAGATGATTATGGATTATCGTATTGCCTTATAAACATTGGGAACATCTATCAGGATAAAGAAGATATGGAAGAGGCGTTTAAATATTATACAAAAGGGTTTGAAATACAGAAAAAGATTAATGACCTGGATGGGATGTCGCATTCGTTAAACAACATTGGCACAGTTTATCAACATTTAAATAATGATGAAAAGGCTCTTGATTATTATACGCAAAGCTTAAAAATACAAGAAGTCTTAAATAACAAATCAGGAATAGCTACTTCGCTGAATAATATTGGTGGCATTTATTTTTCACTAAAGAAATATGACAAAGCACTTGAGTTTTGTAATAAAAGTCTTTTAATAAGTAAAGAGCTTGGCTTTCCGAATAATATTAAAAACGCAGCGGATAATTTATATCAGATTTATACTAAAACCGGAAATTTAAAATTGGCATTGCAGAATTATGAATTATTGATTCAAATGCGGGATAGTGTTAATAATGTAGAAAACCGAAAAGCTGGCGTTCGAACACAGTTAAAATACGACTATGATAAAAAAATGGCTACCGACAGCATGGCGTATGCAACTGAATTGCAAGTTCAGAACGCCGAAATAGAAAAGCGGGAAACTGAAATAAAGAATAAAAAAAATATGCAGTATGCATTATTAGGTGGTTTAATACTAGTAATTGTTTTTGCAGGGTTTATATATAATCGTTTTAAAATTACACAGAATCAAAAAAGTATAATTGAATTACAGAAAGAAGAAGTGGAACAGCAAAAAGCTTTAGCTGAAGTAAAACAAGGCGAAATTCTTGACAGTATTAATTATGCCAAACGGATTCAAAAAGCAAACATGCCAACTGAAGTTTACTTGGCAAAAAATTTAGCGAGATTAAAAAAGAATTGAGAACAATATTAAAAATAGCTTGTGTGTTTATCGGCTTAACTACCGATTACAATACTTTATTGGCTCAATCTCCTCAAATTGACTCGTTGAAACTTGCGTTAAGTAAAGTGAAAAACGATAGTGTAAAATGTATAATCTTAAACCAACTAGTTGAAGCCTGCACTACTGCTGAATGGCGAGCCTTTAACCATGAAATTTTTGCTATTTGTGAAACACATCTAAAGTCGGCAAAACCCGGGAGTAAAGAGTTTTTATACTATAGAAAACTGTATGCAGGCTCTATAGCCAATTTGGGTTTTGAAGCTACAGAAAAAAATGAGGGAGTTGAAACTATAAAACACTATACAGCGAGTTTAAAAATATATAAAGAGTTAAAGGATAAAAAAGGAACAGCCTCTTCTTTAAATAATATTGGATTAACTTATCAAAAACAAGGGAATATAAAGCTAGCACTCGTAAATTATACGGAAAGTTTAAAATTGCTTGAAGAAATTGGTGATACTTTGGGGCTTGCATATTGTTTGAATAACCTCGGTTACATTTATCATGGTCAGAGTGATTATGAAAAACACTTAGTTATTATAATAAAGGTCACATACCTTATATAAAAGGATTAAGGATGTACAAGGAATGGCTATCTCGTTAGTTAACATTGGTGCAGTTTATGATGACAGAGGTGATCATATGATTGCTATTGAAAAATATAATGAAAGTTATAAATTATATGAAAGTATCGGAAACTTACAAGGTATGGCTGCCTGTTTGAATAATCTCGGAACCGTATTTGACGACTTAAAAAAACCAAACGATGCTCTTAACAACTATATCAAATGTCTTAAACTATACGAAGAGATAGGAGATGCGCATGGTACTGCTAATACGCTCAGCAATATTGGTTCTTTATATATAAAACAAAAAAAATACAATCTTGCTCTCGGGTATAGTTTAAAAAGTATGGAGATTAGTAAGAAAATTGGATATCCGCAGGATATAAAAAGCGCAGCCGATAATTTATATAATATATACAAATTTACAGGTAAATACGAGTTGGCTATTGAGAATTACAAATTGCATATTAAGATGCGCGATAGCATAAGTAATCAAGAAACCAGAAAAGCAGCATATTCACAGCAATTAAAATATGAATACGATAAAAAAAGCTGCTACTGATAGTGGCTCATGTAAAAGAAAAATTATTCAAACGGCTGAGATAAAAAAACAAGAAGCTGAACTTACAATGAGAAAAAATCGTCAGTATGCTTTATTTGGAGGTTTAGGATTAGTAATTGTGTTTGCAGGCTTCATGTATAACCGTTTTAAAATAACTCAAAAACAAAAAGCAATTATTGAACTACAAAAAACAGAAGTTGAAGCGCAGAAAAATATAGTGGATGAAAAACAAAAAGAATTATTAGATAGTATTAATTATGCCGTGCGAATTCAAAAAGCGCATTTCCCTACTCAGGCATATATCGCCAAAAATTTAGAGCGTTTAAAATCATAAAACCATTCTTTTTTACTATCATCTGTAGCAAGTTTAATATCACCAATTTGCCGATTATTATATAACAACTTGTTTATCATATATTTACAATTACAAAATTGCTACAATTTGTAGCAAGACAATGTATCAATACATAGTAACTTTGTTTTGTAATAAAAACAGAAAGCTATGAATTATTCAGTTGTGCATTTAAACAAAATGGTTTACGAGAACCACGAGGTGGTTAGGTTAGACTTCTCTTACAGCGAAGAATTAGTTAACTCCATTAAAACGTTGCCCGGTGCACGTTGGAGTAAAATGTACCGAACATGGTATGTAGAGAAACGTGCAGGTTTATTAAACGAAGTAATGAATTGCTTTAAAGGCAAAGCGTATTTAGATTACAAGGCTATTAAAAATGAAGCCTTTTTAAGCGCTGCTCCTGTCTTAACTAAAATATCATACGAAACTCAAGTAATAGAACCCGGCCGCTTAAACAAACAACAAGCTGCGAGAGCTAAGCAATATGCTTTGTTTATATAAAAGGAGATTTTCATGTTGATTCCACAAAATCACAAGAGCACAAAATCCCACAAAAAACAGTTTGAGCCCGTTCCTTCAGAAATTGAGGATATTGGTAAGAAAATAGTTCATGCTGCCTATATTGTACACAAGGATTTAGGACCTGGATTGCTTGAAAAAGTATATGAAATTTGTTTTAGTCACGAACTTTCAAAAGCTGGCTTAAATGTAAAAAGGCAAGTTAATATTCCTATAGTATATGATGGTTTGATATTTGAAGAAGGCTTGCGATTAGACGTTTTAGTCGAGGATACAATTATTTGTGAAATAAAAGCCATAGACCAGGTAAATCCAGTATGAGAAGCTCAGGTATTAAGTCAATTAAAACTAACTAATCTTCGATTAGGATACTTAATAAACTTCAACGTAATAAACATTGGCCAAGGCATAAAACGCTTTGTAAAATAATTTAGTGGGATTTTGTGCTCTTGAGTTTTAGTGGCGAAAAACTAAACAAACTCTTTTATTTTTCCTATTTTTATATTTAATGGTCAGCATAGATACATTCCGCCAATTAGCATTGTCTTTACCTAATACAAATGAAGAACCTCATTTCGAAAAAAATTCCTTTAGGGTAAATAAAAAAATCTTTGCAACGCTTGATATGAAAAAATAACCGGGCTTGTTTATTGTTTGAAGTCATTCAACAATCGGTTTTTCTGCTTACGATAATACCATTATTTATCCTGTTCCAAATAAGTGGGGACAAAAAGGTGCCACTTACGTTGAATTAAAAAAAGTAAGAAAAGATGTTTTAAAGATGCGCTTGAACAAGCGTACAATAAAAATTATTTCGAAAACTGTTTCTAAAAAGCAAAGAAAAAAATCTTAAACCTTATTCAACTCAATCACCGTAATCTCAGGCCAGATGCCTAAACGACCGGGATAACCTAAAAAGCCTAAACCACGGTTTACATACAAATATTGATTATCCTGTTTGTATAAACCTGCCCATTGCTTGTATAAATATTGCACCGGACTCCATTTAAAACCTGGGATCTCAATACCAAATTGCATGCCGTGGGTATGTCCGCTGAGCGTTAGGTCGACGTCCGGATATTCTGTTCTAACTTGCTTATCCCAATGAGATGGATCGTGGCTCATTAATATTTTAAACTTATAGTCTTCCGTTCCTTTGTGCGCTTCATTCATTTTTCCATATTTAGGAAAACGCATACTTCCACCCCAATTCTCTATTCCTAACAAAGCAATTTTCTCGCCGTCTTTCTCTAAAGCTACATGCTCGTTCATTAATAAACGCCAGCCACAATCGGCCTGCACTTTTTTTAATGCTTCTAAATTTTCATGCTTAGCGGTTTGACTGTCCCAACTAACATAATCACCATAATCATGATTACCTAATACAGAGTATACGCCATAAGGTGCTTTTAATGTTTTATATTCCTCTAAAAAATCTTTTGTTTCAGAGGCAACGTTATTTACTAAGTCGCCGGTAAATAAAATTAAATCGGCTTTTTGTTGCATTATAATTTCGAAAGCAGTTTTTACAGGCGAAGTGCTCATGAACGAACCCGTATGCATGTCCGATATCTGCACAATTTTAAATCCATTAAAGGCTTCAGGTAAATTTGGTGAATCCACCTTTACATTATGGACACGGTATTTATAAGCGCCACGCACCATACCGTATAAAAAAGAGAATGCCGGTATTACTGTAAATGTAATGGCTAACTGACTTAAAAATTTAATCCGGCTAACGCCTCCTCCAATACCTTCATCAACACCGACAGATTTGGCGGTGAAGATTAATTTAAACAACCAACGGAATAAACGAATTATATCATCTATTAATAAAAAACTTACTCCAAATAATTTGCAAACGGTTAATACTAAAAACACAGATGATAAGAATCTGAAGAATCCATACCACTCAGGTGGTGGATAAAATAAAGAAACAAGTCCTAACAAACACTGAATAGAGAATAAACCATAAGCTACATAAAGAATTCTGTCTCTGTTACGTGGCGCAAAATCACGTGCAAATGTTTTTACAGCCTGTAAGAAATAAAGCTCTATGGCAAGAATGAAAAGAAAGAATATTAGGAATCGCCAAAACATGGTAACAAAATTACCGATTCCATATCATAAAAGTACTTTTGCATTTTTACGATGAACGGTATAGATCAAAAAGCCCTTACTTGAAAGGGCTTTTAATATAAGAATCAGTCGTTAGACTAGAAATGGAAGTTTAAACGTAATGTTCCAGATGGAGCTAAGTTGTAAGATGCAGAGTTAGCAGCATTACGATCTGTATCTAAAATTACTGACATACCACGTTTTGCAGTTACAGTAATATCAGCTTTAGTTTCGTTACCACCACCGTCAGTACCTTCAACTTCATAAACAGTTTTTGATTTAGTGTTCATTGCTAAACCAACACCCCAACCAAATTCACCACCGATAGAAATTTTTTGGCATAACAAAGTATTCAGCACCAATAAATGCACGAACACCTAAACCAAATTGTCCACCTGGTTTCTCAGAAACCTTGCGCCATCCAGTGATATTTGAATAACCAGAAATTGTTGGTGCAGTATTATCCCAGTTTGAAGTAGTGTAAACAGATGGGGCAATAGTTGACCAATCAGTTGAGTTACCTACACCAACGTTAGGGTCAGTAGTAGCACCTTGAGTTAAAGAGTTACCATATTTAAATTTGTCCTTGCTAGAAGAGAACCAAACGAAAACATCAGCACCATAAAACCCTTGTAAACGAGTTTTACCTTTGTGTTTCTCCATACCTACACCAATTCCAATAAAGCTGCTTGAATGACTAGCTTTATCTTCAACCACGTTACTTTTGGTTGGGAAGTTAACTGGAGCAGAAGTTGAAGCTACAGGAGCTGCGATTTCATTTTTCCATGATTGATTACGCATACCTAAACGGAAAGTTACACGGTAAGCATTTTGAGCATCAGTAAATTTTTTAGCAACGATAGTCTGGTTAGCACCGTAGTTATTCCAACTAGGAGCAGCGTTAGTACCATTACCGCCAATAAAATTACCGGCATAATTTAAAAAAGGTACAGCGTCAACACCAATAGACCAATCTTCGGCCTCAGGTAGAATCGGCTCACCTTTTTAGAGGTTAAGTCTTGAGCGAAAGCACCGGTTACACCAAATGCTAAGGCTAATAGAGCGATTGATTTTTTTCATAATTGTTTTGTTTAGTTTTTATGTACTGCAAATTTACATGGTTTTAGCATTACAATAATATTGTGAATAGCTGTTTATAAACAGTATTTTGTTAAGTCGCTAAAATTAAGTGAATTACACCTTGTTCTGTAACATAGGGACGAACTTAAACTTTCCAATCACTTGTTTTTCAAAGGCTTGTTCAGAAGTTTTTTTCAACACATTCATTTCTTGATGGTCGCCTTCACCAATTGGTATTACAATAATACCACCCACTTTTAACTGAACCAATAAATCATTTGGTATATAAGGTGCGCCTGCCGTTACTACAATTTTATCGAATGGAGCATGTTGCGGTAATCCTTTATAACCATCCGCCATAAAACAAACGAATTGATTTATAACCTAAATACGGAAGAAATAATTTCGTTTTATCGTATAAAGTTTTCTGACGCTCAATACTAAATACTTTTGCGCCCATCTCAGCTAACATAGCAGTTTGGTAACCACAACCTGTACCTATTTCTAAAACTTTATCTCCCGCTTTCAATTCTAACTTCTCGGTTTGAAAAGCAACTGTAAATGGATGCGATATAGTTTGTCCCGCACCAATAGGTAAAGCTTTATCAGAATAAGCGTGCTCTAACATGGCGGGGCGCGCCGTAGATTGATCGAAAAATAAATGGCGCGGAATTGTTTCAATGGCTTTGAGAACATCACTGTTACTTATACCTTTTTCTTTCAACTGTTCTACCAGTCGTTTCCGCTTACCTAAAAAAAGATACTCGTCTTCTTTACTTACTTTATAAAACACAATGATTTCCCCCTTTAAACAACAAATTTAGACTGATAACAATCATAGTTTTTCAAAAAATACTTTTATTGCTAACAATTGTGTTTTGAATAATGGATTATTTGCTAATTAAGTCATCGCTAGCGAAATAACTTCTTAAGTTAAAAACGAAACCTATTTTTTTGTTGAAACCCCGCTTTTAGCTTAAAAAACAAACATTCATTGTATCACAATCTCATGAAACCATTTTGATAAAAAATTGAATCATAATTAAATACTCAAAAACTTAACAATCAAAGAGTTAATTTACCTAAAGATTTAGATTAGGTCAATTAAAGAATATCAAGAATCCTATTATTAAGAAAGGGGCTAAATCCATTGGCAGGAAGAAGGTTTTATCATCTAATTATTTTACCAACAAACGCAATAAAAGAAGAGTTACTGGCGTTTCATAATAGTATAACCACGGGTTCGAAGCCGGTTGTTACAATTGAGGATGCTATTGGGGTGTTAAGTTTAGCTTAGAGTATTGACGAAAAAATACAACACCTTATCTCAAAATAGCTTCCAAAAAAGTAAAAACAACCGTACTTTTGCGCCTTAAAAAATTTGATGAGGCTATTTGGAATATTTTTACTCTTTTTACTTTTTATCGGTTGCAACAAAGAAAAACTAAAAGCCCCTGATGCTTTTTTTATAAAACCGGAAAATGTAAGTCTTGCTGTATCTAACCCATCAGTACAAGGAACCACCAGCCATAAAATTACCGATATCTGGTATTATGTGAACGGACAATTTAAAGGTATCTTTCCTCTTGGCAACACCTTCCCTGTTACATCAACAGGTCCAACCCAAGTAACACTTTTTGCAGGCATAAAAAATAATGGAATTTCAGCTACCCGTCTTCCTTACGAATTTTACGAGCCAAATTATTTTGATACTTCAGTTACACCGGGCACACAAATAAACCGCAATTTCACTTTTAAATACAAAGCAGGTACAGTTTTCCGTTGGCTCGAAGATTTTGAAGGTTTCGAACTACAAGCGGCGTAGTATAAAATTCAAGTAACACCGATACCTCCTTCACTATTTTAAACAAAGTTACCAGTCCAACTGCTGATGTGTTTGAAGGCACCAAATGTTTATACTTTGCAGTTGATAATAACAAACGCATTGCACAATATGAATCCATTTTTCAATACGCCCTTCCAAAATCAGGAGCAGCAGTTTATTTAGAAATTAATTACAAATGCACAGGCTCTTTTGAAGTTGGTGTTTACAGTGGTACAACGTATTGGTTTGTATCCGGTATTAATCCAAGTTATACTTGGAACAAAATTTACATTCAACTTTCTTCAGGTGTTAGTTCGTTAACCGGAAATTGTGGTTTATACTTCCGCACAGTTAAAACAGATAACGAACCTAAAACCGAATACTGGATTGATAATATTAAAGTTGTTAGCTACTAGTTTTGAATAAAACTTTACATACCATAAAATACGTCTTCTTCGATTTAATATCGGCAGCTGCAGCTTGGACGGCATTTTATGTGTACCGTAAAAGCAAAATTGATCCTGCTAAAATTGGTTCAGTATCTGATGTGTTTTTTGATGCGCAGTTTTTCAAGAGCATCATCATCATCCCCCTAGCCTGGTTGTTGTTTTATTATTTGGTAGGAACCTACAACAACGTGTTACGCCGCTCACGTATTAACGAGTTTGTACAAACCTTTATGGTGTCGTTATTAGGTGTTACCATTGTATTCTTTGTGTTGCTGTTGGATGATTACGTTACCAATTACAAATTCTATTACAAATTATTTTTTACACTCTTCGGTTTACATTTTATGTTTACCGCTATACTCCGTTTTGTTTTATCAAGTGTGACGAATTACAGAATCGGAAAACGTGATTTTGGATTCCGTACAGTAATCATTGGTAGCAATCAACGCGCGCACAGCACCCTCAACGAAATCAATTCTCTTAAAAAAGGAATTGGTAACACGTTTATCGGCTTCGTACACATCGAAGGTAAAAACGGTTACTCAGAAGAATTGCAAAAAGGATTACCTCACTTAGGAGAGTATCACGACATCAAAAAAATTATTCAGGATAATAATGTTGAAGAAGTTATTATTGCCCTAGAAACCGAAGAACACGAATACCTAAAACAAATGGTAAACGAGTTAAGCGATTTAGGTTTAGTGATAAAAATTATTCCTGATATGTACGATATTTTATCAGGACAGGTAAAAATGAATTCGATTTTTGGAACACCACTTATCGAAATCAAAAATAAAATTATTCCTGATTGGCAAGTGGCCGTTAAACGTTTTATTGATGTGAGTTTGTCTGTTTTAGTGTTGGTTGGTTTTAGCTGGTTCTATTTGATTTTAATTATTTTGGTGAAAGCCACTTCTAAAGGTCCTGCATTTTTTAACCAAGAACGTATTGGTATACACGGTCGTCCATTTAAAATTTATAAATTCCGCACCATGTTATGTGATGCCGAAAAATTAGGTCCTGCCCTTTCCAGCGAAAGCGACCCTCGTGTGACTAAGTTTGGTCGCTTTTTACGTAAAGTACGCTTAGATGAAATGCCACAGTTTTTAAACGTTCTTCTTGGTGATATGAGTTTAGTTGGTCCTCGTCCGGAAAGACAATTCTTCATCGATCAAATTGTAAAGCGCGCACCACATTACAAACATTTACAAAAAGTTCGTCCGGGTATTACATCATGGGGACAAGTAAAATATGGTTACGCAGAAAATGTTGACCAAATGATTGACCGTTTAAAATTTGATATTCTGTATATCGAAAACATGAGCCTTCTACTCGATTTCAAAATTTTAGTGCACACGGTATTGATTGTTGTGCAAGGGCGCGGTAAATAATTTTCTATCTTTTTATTTAAATCTTATCTTGCCTCGTGCAATTTGAAGAACTTTATAACGAACACAAAAAGTTAGTTTACAACTTAGCGCTTCAGTATGTACAAAATATTGAGGACGCCGAAGAAATTACACAAGATGTTTTTGTTAGCGTTTACGAAAAACTCGATTCATTCCGACAAGATTCAAAACACAGCACTTGGCTT
>JADJMM010000018.1 GCA_016709575.1 Sphingobacteriaceae bacterium | reverse complement strand
TTTTCTATACCGGGACCATTATCTCTAACTTCTAATTCTACAAAGTCACCATTTGATTTCAAAGTTATTTCAATCTCAATTGGCTTTCCGTTTTGTCCGGCGTACTTGTAAGAATTGGTAATGAGTTCGTTTAAAATTAAGCCACATGGAATGGCATTTGATAAATCGAGAAACACATCATCTAAGTCGAGCTTAGTTTTTACGGATTTAGAACCGTTTAATGAATTAATAATATCATTCACTAAATCCTGCGCGTACTCTTTAAAATTTAAACTGACTTCATTTTTATTATTAAATACTTTTTGATGTACTAAAGCCATTGAGTAAACGCGGCTACGGCATTCTTCTAAAGCTTCGCGAACTTCAAATGAATCGGATGAGTTCTTTTTTAAACTTAATAAACTCGTTACAATATTCATGTTGTTTTTAACACGATGAAATACTTCTGCTAATAATATTTCTTTTTCGGCCAACATTCTTTTAATTTGTCGTTCCTGACTTAAAGATTCTTTAACAACAGCTACTATAAAAGTAATAGCGGTAAACAATCCTAAAATAATATTAAACACTGCCAGGTTTACTTCAATTTCAGGATTAACCAACTGCGGCAACCATTGATATTTTAAACCGAATGCAATAAAAACAATGGAGATAAAACCAAGTGCTCCAATACTAATTAAATGTTTAATAGTTTCGCGGCGACCGAGTAACTGAACCATGAAATTATAACAGGAAAATAAAATACTGAAGCGTATGAATTAATACCTTCCGCTAAATTAATAAAGAAGAAAACAAAACCAATTATATTAAATACGTAAGCTGCCCAGACATAATTCTTAAATGATTTGTAAGAATGATGAGAGGTGGCTACTAGAAGCCACATGTGAAACACACAAACTGATTGTAGCCAATTATAAGAAACAAAGCGATTGCCGTTGACATGTTAAACACGGCAATGAGGGTAATGAAATTAATTTTACGTGTAAGAAATATTTCCCAGGGTTGGTAATTCGGTGTAAAACCAATATTTAGAACCTTATTAAGTGCGGTACGCATAAGTGCTATCCGATTTTTTCTTGTAGTTCAATCCAACGGAAGGATTTAGCATCCATTTCTTCGTTGTTTTTTTTAGTTTAGCGCCCAATTCATTTAATTTTTCGTAATCGGTTGTTTCGCTAAGTAATGCTTCAAGTTCTGTTCTTGCTTTTTCGTGTTCAGCTATTTCTTTTTCCAAAGTTTCAAGTTCGTGTTTCTCTTTAAAGGATAGCTTTTTTGAATAATCCTGCTTAGTTTTTCTATGGCAGCTATTTCAGCTTTAACTTCAATAACAGCTTCAAGTTTAGCCGACTTCTCTTCAGCCTTTTGGTCTTGTTTCCAATCTCTGTATTCGGTGTAGTTGCCGGGATAATCCTTAATAAAACCATCACCTTCAAAAACAAAAACGTGATCTACCAATTTATCTACAAAATAACGATCGTGAGATACAATAATAACGCAACCACCAAAATCAGCTAAGAATTCTTCTAATACTTGTAAGGTCGGAATATCCAAATCATTAGTAGGCTCATCTAATATTAAGAAGTTAGGATTTTTCTGAAGTACGGTTAGTAGATATAATCTTCTTTTTTCTCCACCACTTAATTTTTTTACGTAGCTAAATTGGACTTCAGGCGGGAAATTGAAACGGGTTAATAATTGTGAAGCGGATAATTGAGTACCATTCGCTAAAGGAATATAATCCGCTATATCACGGACAACTTCTATTACACGTTTATCTTCACTAACTTTAATTCCACCTTGCGAATAATAACCAAAAATTACAGTTTCGCCCGTTTGGATCTTTCCTGTATCATATCCTTCTAAGCCTTGTAAAATATTTAAGAAAGTGCTCTTCCCTACTCCGTTCTTTCCAATAATACCAATCTTCTCTCCTTTTTTAAAGGTGTAAGAGAATGGTTCTAATATTTTCTTTGGCCCGAATGATTTACTGATTTTAATTAATTCAAGAATCTTAGAGCCCAAACGTTCCATTTTCACACTTAACTCAACTTGCTTATCAATACGTTTTTGTTTTGCCTTTAGTTCGATATCGCTGAATGCATCAACACGCGATTTTGATTTTACAGTACGTGCTTTAGGCATTTTTCGCACCCATTCCAATTCGCGTTTATATAAATTCTTTGCTTTATCGACTTCCGAATTAAAGATAGATTCACGTTCCGCTTTTTTGGTCACGAAATAACTATAATCTCCTCTGTATTCGTAAAGTTGCGTGTTGTCTAATTCTAAAACTGTATTACAAATTGCATCTAGAAAATATCTATCATGAGTTACAAGTAATACACTGATATCTTCTTTAGCAATATAATTCTCTAACCATTCAATCATTTCAATATCTAAATGATTGGTAGGCTCATCCATTATTAATAAATCCGGTTTATTAATTAAAACCTGAGCTAATGCCAGACGTTTCTTTTGTCCACCGCTTAATGTTTTTATACTCTGTTCAAAATTACTAAGCTCTAGTCGGGATAGGATTTCTTTAACTGTCATTTCATAATCCCAACCATTCAGCTCATTCATTTCTGCTAATGAACTTTCCAGCAAATTAGCCGCACTCACATGACCTTCTTCTGAAAGTTTAACCGCTATTTCGTAAGCTTTGATACACCTGGTTAATTTATTGTCGGAAGCAAACACATGATCGATAATAGTTAATTCTTCGTTCAGAATAATATCCTGATCCAAAAATGAAACCATGATATCTTTTCTGAACACCGATTCCCCGCTATCTGCAATCTCAATACCCTTTTAATATTTTAAATAAAGTGGATTTTCCACTACCATTTTTAGCCACTAAAGCGACTTTATCACCTTGGTTTATACCAAAGGATATATTTCTGAATAAAATACGGTCGCCGTAAGATTTAGAAAGATTGTTGACAGAAAGCAAGTTCATGAGGGCGCAAAGATAGCAATTTAATGCTATTTAATGTTCTTCTCTATAAGGAAGCGGAGTTTGTCCCTATTGAGATTGGCATTGATCTCTCCCGCAATGGTTAAAGATACGCCCCCGGTTTGCTCTGATACAGTTATAGCTATAGCATCCGTAGTTTCGGTAATACCTACAGCGGCGCGGTGACGCATACCAAAATGTGCAGGGAAATTCTCTTTTTCAGTCACAGGCAACACACAACGGGCAGCAATAATGCGGTTGTTTTTGATAATTACCGCCCCATCGTGCAGAGGAGAGTTTTTAAAGAAAATATTCTCCAACATTCTATCGGTTAAACCGGAATCGATCGGTTCGCCTGAGTTAATGTAGAATTTGAGGTCGGACTTACGGGAAACAATAATTAAAGCGCCTGTTTTTGTCTCACTCATACTGAAGCAAGCATTTACTATGGCATCCACATCCAATTCAATTTCTTCAGATTCACCTGCACCCATTTTCAATTTGAAAATATTTTTCCAGTTACGGCTACGGATAAATTCGTTGGAACCAATGTATAATAAGAATTTACGGATTTCTTGTTGAAACACTACCATAATAGCAATTACCCCAACGTTAACGAATTTCCCCATTAAGGAGCTCAATAATTTTAAATCGAGCGCGCGGATGATAATCCACAAAAAATAAATAACAGCGAGACCAATAAAAATATTTACGGCCGATGTTCCCTTAACCATATTATATAATAAGTACAATATAATTGCCACCAATAAAATATCAATGGCATCGGTAATCGAAAAAGAAAGGAATAATATGAAATTAGTAAAGAGCATTATTTTTTCTTGGCTTTATGAACTTCGTATAAGTCGTGAATAATTCCATCCGATAACCCAATTTGAGGCACATAAATTTTATCGATATCAGCTGTTTTCATTACTGTTAAAAATATTTTGGCAGCGGGCACAATTACATCGGCTCGATCGGGCTTTAATCCTAATCGCTCAATTCTTTCTTCGTAAGTATAAGAACATAACATTTCGTACTGACCTTTTAATTTATCGTAGCTTAAATGTTTAGTTTCTTTTTTATTCGCCATTTTAAATATTTTGTTGATGTTTCCACCCGAACCAATCGCGTTTAGGGGGTGAATACCAACAGTGCTGCGTTTTAACCAGGCTTTCATTTCTTCCCACTCCTCTTTATCATCTTTATTTAAAAGCATACGCACCGTTCCAATATTAAACGATTTAGCGGCAATAACTTTTTGATTAAAATAAAGCGTGAGTTCTGTACTTCCTCCACCTACGTCGATATACAAATAAGCAAACTTCGGATTTAATAATTCCTCGATGTGATTAGAAAATACAAGGGCAGCTTCTAACTTACCATCAATAATTTCGACACTAATACCCGATTCTTTTTTAGCGCGGGCAATAATTTCTTCACCGTTAGAGGCATCACGCATGGCACTTGTAGCAACGGCACGGAATGCGGTTACATCATAAGCCTTTATTAATTCATGGAAACCACGAAGGGAAGTTATTAAGCGTTCTTCTTTTTGTTCCGAAATTTTTCCTTTGGTAAATACATCTTCGCCTAAACGGATAGGCATACGTATGAGTTCTTCCTTCGAGAAATGTGGTTTTCCGGCTACTTCATAAACCCTACAAAACAGGAGACGCATAGCATTACTCCCAATATCAATTGCTGCAAAATCATTTGGCGGTAGCTGTTAATTCTTTTTATGTGACTTTAAATACTCTTCGTTGTCGTTCTTCAAATAATTATACACTTCATCCTGAACACGAACTTTCTTCTCACCCGGTTTTGGTTTTTATATTCGTTAGACAAGGTAGAATCTAAAATACGAACCTTGGTATTACCTGAGAGTTGAATGTTTATAATATCTTTCAATTGTTTTCTTACTTCCTTATCATAAATAGGCACTGCTACTTCGCTACGGCTGTCTAAATTCCTGCTCATCCAATCGGCAGAAGTAATATAAATTTTCTCATCACCATTATTATGGAAAATGAAAACACGGGTATGCTCCAAATATTTATCTACAATACTGAAGGCTTGAATATTTTCACTGAACCCTTCAATACCGGTTACCAAAGAACAAGCGCCTCGGATAATTAATTTTATGTTTACACCGGCATTCGACGCTTCGTATAATTTCAAAATCATTTCACGGTCAACCAAACTATTCATTTTTAAAATTATAGAGGCCTTCTTTCCGGCTTTTGCGAATTGGATTTCTTTATTGATGTGCGCTGTAAATATTTTACGCATGTAAAAAGGAGCTACAGCTAAATGCTTGAAATTTCCTACTTTGAAATTATCAACGTAAAAATCAAACACTTTACTTACTTCCTCAGTTATACGTTTATCACAAGTAATTAAACTGAAATCGGTATAAATACGTGCCGACTTTTCGTTAAAGTTTCCTGTTCCAATATGAGCACATTTAATTTCCTTTCCTTTTAATCTTGCTGTAATTAAACAAAGTTTAGAATGTACTTTTAATCCGGTAACACCATAAATAACTTGCGCTCCTTCTTCTTGTAACTTGCTTGCCCAATACATATTATTTTCTTCATCAAAACGTGCTTGTAACTCTACCAACACGGTTACTTTTTTTCCGTTTTTCACGGCGTTTACTAAAGCATTAGCAATACGGGAAGCATCAGCCATTCGGTACAAGGTGATTTTAATGGATTCCACTATTGGATCAATAGAGGCTTCTCTCAATAAATTGATAATGTGATTAAAGGTGTGATAAGGATAATGTAATAAAATATCCCGGCCCATTGCTGTCTGTAAAATGGTATTACTGTTCGTCAATAAATACTTATGCTCTAAAGGTGTAGGATGCTTGTAAACCAATTTCTTCTCACCTAAAGTTGGGAAGCTGATAAAGTCTTTAAAATTATGATAACGTCCACCCGGAATAGCATTATCTTTTTTATTCATATTCAGCTTCTTCATGATAAACGACAACATATCGTTAGGCATAGCAGCATCATAAACAAAACGTACCGGTAATCCTTTTTTACGGTCTTTAACCCCTTTCGATATTTTTTCGAGCATGCTTTTGCTTACATCGTTATCAATATCTAATTCTGCATCGCGGGTTAATTTAATATTGTAAGCTTCCTGGGCTTTATAACCAAATACTTCAAAAATCTCATCTACACACGAACGAATGATGTCATCTAACAGAATAACGTACTTGTTTTCATTTTCAACCGGCAATAACACAAAACGGTTTGTTGCTTTTGATGGAATTTCGATTAAAGCGTATTTTACTTTCTTCTTTTCATCATTCGAAAATAATTTCACAAACAAATAGCCTGATTTATCTTTCATGTAAGGGAAAGAACGGATTTCATCCACCATAATGGGAAATAAAGCCGGCATGATTTCGGTATGGAAATATTCTTTTACAAATGGAATATGATATTTAGTGAGTTGTTTTTCGTTGATGATAAAAATATTATGCTCCGCTAACTCTTTTAATATTTGAACATAAATTTCTTCGAAACGATGTTGTTGTTCAATTACCTTTCGTTGAAGTTTTGGTAGTAGTTCTTTAGGATCATCGCCATAAAGGGTGAAGGCTTTTTTACCCAGTTTGCTTAAACGACGAACAGTAGCAACACGCACACGGTAAAACTCATCGCGGTTATTACTGAAAATACCAAGAAACTTTACACGTTCAATTAAAGGAGTTGTTTCATCCGCGGCTTCCTGTAATACGCGTTCGTTAAACGAAAGCCAGCTAATTTCGCGGTTTATATAGGGAATACTTTTCTTTTTCATTGTTATTTCTTGAAGCTTTTCGGGAACTTACTAAGTAGTAACTTACCTTCTTGTTTGTTTAAAATCTCTTTCCAATCGTTAAACTCAAAACCAATTTTAATAATCCCACAAGTAGGAACATTATCAAACATTAAACCATTATTTAATTCATTCGTCAATTCGGTTAACATTGGGTTATGTCCGAATACCATTAAGCGGTTGACTTTATTGCTGACCTGTGAAATGCTTTTCAAATAACTCTTTACAAAACTTTCATAAAGCGTTTCATCAATAAGAACATCCTTTTCTTTCATCTCAAATGTTCGGGCAAAAATAAAAGCTGTGTTCAAGGCGCGGGTTGCAGGGCTCGAAATAATTAAATCCGGTAAACCCATCTCTTCTTTAAACCATTTACTTAAAATATACGCGTCTTCATATCCCCTTTCTCCCAATGGGCGGTCGATATCCTGTATACTTTCTTTGGTCCAATCTGATTTGGCGTGACGTACCAATACTAATTCCTTCATTCCTTAGCTAAATATGTTTATAAATATGCACATTTGTATGCTATAAAAGTTATAAATTTACGAGAAAGCTTTGCATAATTATGAGCAACAAATCAACAATAAAATGTCCGAACTGCCAGCATGAATTTGAGGCGACTGATGCTTTTAGGGATGAAGTGCAACGAGACCTTAACAAAAAGGCTAAAGAATGGCAGTTACAGAAGGAAGAAGAGTTTAAAAAGAAGGAAGATGCTTTTAGAAGTGAACTTAACGAATCGCTTGTTAAGCAAAAGTTAAGTATTGAAGAGTCTGTAAAAAAATCGATTACTAACGATTATGAGAATAAGTTAAAACTCTTAAGTGAAACTAATGTTCAAAATGAAGAGAAATTAAAAGCAGCACGCGATAAAGAACTGGAATTTTTAAGAAAAGAGCAGGAATTAAAGACCAAAGAGGCTGAATTAGAAATTAATTTGCAGAAAAAACTGAATGCTGAGCGGGCAACTATTACTGAAACTATACGTAAACAGGAACTTGAAAAATAAACTTACGGAAAATGAATTCCTGAAACAAAAAGAATTGGAAAAGCAGCTCGAAGATCAGAAAAAGCTTGTTGATGAAATGAAAAGAAAGGCAGAGCAAGGCCTAACACAGAGACAAGGAGAAATGTTGGAATTAGAGATTGAAAGCTGGCTTAGAGCGCAGTTTCCATTAGATACTATAGAAGAAATTAAAAAAGGAGCCAGAGGTGCGGATTGTTTACAAATTGTAAATACGAGAGAAAAGCATAATTGTGGTACCATATACTACGAAAGCAAGCGAACAAAAGACTTCCAACAAGGTTGGATAGAAAAGTTTAAAGCCGATATGCGTGAAAAGGGCGCAACGATTGGCATATTGGTAACCGAAGCTTTTCCTAAAGACATGGAAAGAATGGGACAAAGAGAAGGCGTTTGGATATGCTCATTTGAGGAATTCAAAGGTTTGTGTTTTGTATTAAGGGAAACTGTAATAACAATGGATAAACATTGCTTCTTCACAGGAGAATAAAGGTGAAAAAATGGCAATGCTATATAATTTCCTTACAGGTACAGAATTTAAAATGCAGGACGCTTGTTAAATTTACTTCCATGCAAAACGATCTGGTGAAAGACAAGGGAGGTATCTGGAAAAAGAGAAAAACAGATTCAAAAGGTTTTGTTGAATACAACTCACAGCCAGTGAGAGAACAAATGCGATTGACCCAACTAGAATTGGGAGAGTAATGGTCAGATTACTTTTAATACTAATTTTTGTTATAAGTCTTGGGACTACTTTAGCTCAAACCACTTCCGCTACTTCAACCACAACACCTTCAAAAAAGAAAGGAGGATTGTTTTTATTTCCGATAATTTCTGGCGACTATGTTTATCAAGGAATTCATAGTTTTTCTGGTTCGTTAGGCCCAGGTTTCTATTATGGAAGGCGTCATTCATACTTTGGTGGAACTGTTGGATTTAATGTTTACTTTAATAATAAAGCAAACTATTTGGTTCCAGTCTATTATATTGAAAAATTTTTTCAGATAAAAACAAAGAAAGGTTTTTATGGTCCACTTATAAAAATAGGGTATTGTTCCTATAAGTTATCAGGACAAAGAGATAATTATTTTTCAGGAGATCTGGGTTTTAAATTCTATTTCGTTACTCTTTTAGGTGGGTATAATTTGTTAGTCGATGGAAAAAAGGATTTAAATTCTATTCTTCCATATCGGATAGGGCTTAAATTTTGTATTTAAGATTGAGAAAATATTTTGAACGAAGAACAAAACAATATGCACCAAGACCCCAACAATTGAAAATTGGGCATATTCTATTTCAATCCTAAAGACAAAAGAGTATTGGTTTTAAAAAGAATTCCTGGATTTGGTTTCACTCTTAATTTCAGAAATCCATGTTCAGTTATCGCAATTCTTTTAATTATAACCCTAATTGTTTTCTTGAATAAGGTGAGTTGATGTTTTTATCAATTCTCAAAATTTACTATCCTAAAACTGCTTCGAGTGATATTGAAGTATTTAATAATTTTGAAATCGGACAAGTTTTCAAGCACTCTTTCAAAGAACAACTTTGTCAATACAAATGGCTTCAATTTCAAATTTGAACTTACTACTGCACCATTGTCAATGTTACTTCGCAGCTAGTTTCAAGCTTATCAGCAGGAAAACCGGCAGCAGTAAAAAGAAAAGCACATTTCATTGAAAAACAACCGGCGTGTGCCGCAGCAATTAATTCTTCAGGATTTGTTCCCGGTCCGCTTACAAAACGGGTTGTGTACGAATACGGAACGTCTTTTAAAACACCACTATTCACACTCATTGTACCAGAACCTTCTTTACCGGTTCCTTGCCATACGGCACTTGCGTTACTTTTCATAATTATAAGTTTTAAGCTTTAAAGATAGCTTAATAAGCATTAAAACTTAATTGCTATATTTACCACTCTATGGAAGTCCCGAAAAATGCCATAAATGTTACCGGTTACTGGACCTGGATGGGCGAAGACGGCATTGCCCGTACAAAGGTTAAACCTGAAATTGATATAACTTTAAATCATGCTCTTGAGAATACAGAAGCAGTCACTTCACTTTATGTCGAAAAAAAATTTCCCATTTTAATTGATTCGCGTGGTATAAAATCGATGAGCCGTGATGCCAGAGAGCATTTTTCTACCCGTGGACGCGATTCAAAAACCAACGCTTTTGGTATCGTTATAAAATCGCCCTTAAGCCGGGTAGTTGGTAATTTTTTTCTTGGGTTAAATAAACCTGCTGTACCTACCCGATATTCGATAACGAACATGATGCCTTAGAATGGCTTAAACAACATTTATAATGGCAGAGAAAAAAAATAACACCTCCTTATCTCAAGACTCACGGGCCAACGAAATATTAGAAGTAATTTTATCTTTCGCGCGTTTAGACTTTTCAAGAAAAGTCACCATAAGCAAAGACGATGATGTATTAGATGGGATTGGCTCCGGTGTAAATATGTTAGGCGAAGAATTAAAACACTCTGCCTTATCCTTAAAAGAAAAAGAACATCTATTAAAAGAGATTCATCACCGCGTAAAAAACAATTTACAAATTGTTTCCAGTTTACTAAACCTGCAATCAGAAAGTATTGTTGATGAAAAATATCTTGGCTTAATAAAAGAAAGTCATAATCGGATTAACTCCATGGCATTAGTGCACGAAATGCTTTACAAATCGAAAGACCTTAGTAAAATTGAATTAAAAGAATACATTGAGGTTTTATCGAGCAGCGTAAACATGTCATATTCTTCACCCGCTAAAGAAATTAGTTTTAAGTACAACATTCAGTCCGGCATTTTTTAGAGATTGATATGATGATACCCATTGGATTAATATTGAATGAAATTTTAAGCAACTCTTATAAATATGCTTTTAAGGATAAGAAAATTGGTTTAATAAATATTGAATTAACGCAAGTAAAAAAAGAATTAAAACTTATTGTTTATGATAATGGCGTTGGACTAGACAAAAATTTCGATATCAAAAAACAAGGTAGTTTAGGTATGCAACTCATTCACATGTTAAGTGAGCAAATTGAGGCAGAGATGAAAGTGTCATCAAAAGAAGGAACCCGTTACGATATTACATTTCCATTAAAATAAAATGCAAAAACCAAACATATTAATAGTTGAAGATGAAGAAAGTTTAGGAAAAACCCTACTGCTTAATCTTGAATTAGAAAATTACAATGTTAAATTAGCTAATAGTGGGAATTTAGCGCTGCAATTATTTAATGAATATCATAGTACATTTCACCTTGTTTTGTTGGATGTTATGTTGCCTGAAATTAATGGCTTTGAATTATGTGAGAAATTTAAAGCGATTAACCCATCTGTCCCTGTTATTTTTCTAACAGCCAAAAATCAGACTTCCGAAAAAATATCAGGATTAAAGCTTGGAGCCGATGATTATATTACCAAGCCATTTGAATTGGAAGAATTATTGCTGAGAATTCAGAATGTAATTAAACGTAATGCGAAACCAAGCTCCAATGTTTTTGCATTTGGAAAATGCTCCATTAATTTTGAGACTTTTGAAATTACAGACGTTACCGGCGAAATAAGCACCTTATCGAAACGTGAAATAGGTTTATTGAAACTATTAACTGATAATGCGAATAAAGTTATTTCACGTGATCAGATTATTGAAAATCTTTGGAGCGAAAAAGAAAACTCTTCATCACGCACCATTGATAATTACATTTTAGGATTCAGAAAATATTTCGAAATAAATGCCAAAGAACCCAAACATTTTCATTCAGTCAGAGGTGTTGGATATAAGTTTACTGCTTAAAGAATAAGTTGATATGTTTAAAGAAAAATTGAATAAAAAATTGGCTAACGCTTTAGCGATTAACGGAATTGAAACTCCGAAAAATCTACAATTAAAATCTATTTCTAAAATAAATGGCGGGCTCGATGTTATTGGTATTGGTCCCTTAAATTCCGGTAAAACCACAACTATTGTTATTAGTGCTATTCAAAAATTACAGTACGCTATTGAAAGAGCGCCGAGAGCTTTGATGTTGGTATCAGATAAAGAAAAAGCGATGTCAATGCATGAGCAATTTATGTTGCTTAAAGAAGGAACCGATTTAAGATCAGTTTGTGTTTTTGAAGAAGGGAAAATAGAAAAACAAGCCGAAGAAGTACAAAAAGGAACCGACATATTAATTGGTACCCCAAAACGAATAATAGAACATTATTTTTTATGGAATTTGAATTTAAATAAAATTAAACTTTTTGCAATAGACGATGCTGAAACTATGCCTAAAATTTCGGCTCAAGGGGATATCGACAGGTTAGCCTTAAGTTTACCAAAGTGTCAGCATTTGGTTTTTACAAATGAATTAAACGAAAAAGTAGAAAAATTAATTAAGAAATTTATTATTGCACCTCAAATTATTGAAGTGCTAGAATAGATAATTAAGGATTCTTCATAATCCAATCCTGTAAATCTTTTTTATAACTATCGAAGGTCATAACATCAACCACTTTGTAATAGTTTTTCTTATCTACAGTTCTTTTATACAATGCTTTTCCAGCATCAACCTTTTTAGAATCAAAACTAAATAACTTTACTAATTCGGCAGCTTGTGCGGAAGAAACAAACTCATCTTTAAATAAGAAATTAAGTTTTGTCATTTTCTTATCGTCAAAACTCTCGTTTTTAACCGAAGCTAATTTAGCTTTAAAGTCAGCATCTTTCATTTCAGTAATCACAACAACCGATGGTGTTGTGGGTGCTGTTGGAGTTGGCGCAACGGTTGGTGTTGGATTAACAGGATTAGGATTAGCATTAAACTTAAATTTACTTTCCAGCGTTAAAACATAAGCATCGTACTGATCTTTTTCTAAAATATAAATGGTTTCGTAACCCGGTGTACTTGTTATATTAAAATTAATCGGACTGGTATTTCTCGGGAACCAAAGACGTACTTTATAATCATTATCTTCTGCGTACTCAAGTACCGCTTTACTTTGATAATTATTACTCCACCTAACTCCATTGAAGGAGATAAGGAATTGTTGACCTGCATTACTATATACAGTAACTCGTCCATAACTTTGTGCATTCAGTACAATCGACGAAACTAAGGCTAAAATGGTAAATAGTTTTTTCATATGATTTTATTAAAACAAGTGGCGTGCCACGATTATTAAAAATTTGTTAAATATAGCATTTTAAATTACTTAAAGGCGCGATTTACAGAGTATAATGAGGTATTAAACCGAGTATTCTAAAATTATCAAATAATATCAATTTAGGCTTTATTTACCTATACATTTTATTATATTTATAACCCTTATAACACGATAGAAAAAGCACTATGAATACATTAAATAACTACGCCTGCGGACAATGGGTTGCAGGTTCAGAAAAAGGACAAGAATTATTTAACGCCATAACAGGTGATGCTATTGCAACTGCAAGTAGCAAAGGAATAGATTTTGGAAAAATGTGCGATTATGCTCGTACAGTAGGCGGACCGAAATTACGCAAAATGACTTTCCAAGAGAGAGGAATGATGTTGAAAGCATTGGCAACACATTTAATTAGTAAGAAAGAAGATTTTTATAAAATTAGCTGGGCAACCGGTGCAACTCGTGTTGATAGCTGGGTAGATATTGAAGGTGGTATAGGTAATTTATTTGCCTATGCTTCCTTACGTCGACAATTTCCAAATGAAACATATTGCTACGATGGTGATGTTGCGAAATTAAGTAAGAACAATACGTTTATTGGTCACCACATTTGTGTACCGAAAGAAGGTGTTGCTATTCACATCAACGCATTTAATTTCCCAGTATGGGGCATGTTAGAAAAAGTTGCTGTGAATTGGTTAGCAGGAGTTCCTGCTATTGTAAAACCGGCTACTGTGACTTCATTCTTAACTGAAGCTGTAGTAAAAGAAATTATCGCAAGTAAAATTTTACCTGAAGGTGCTTTGCAGTTAATTTGTGGGAGCGCTAATGGAATTTTAGATCATGTGATGAATCAAGACGTAGTTACATTTACTGGTAGTGCATCAACAGGAAAAATGTTGAAGGCTCACCCTCGCCTACTCGAGGAATCAGTTCATTTTAATATGGAAGCCGATTCGTTGAATTGTTGTGTATTAGGACCGGATGTAACTCCTGATAAACCTGAGTTCGATATTTTCATTAAGGAAGTTTCAAGAGAAATCACAACTAAGGCCGGACAAAAATGTACGGCTATCCGAAGAATTATTGTACCTGAAAAATTAGTGGAAGATGTTCAAATAGCTTTAGGAAAACGTTTAGCTTCAAATATCATTGGTGATCCGAATGTGGAAGGTGTAAGAATGGGTTCTTTAGCAGGACAAGCTCAATTGAAAGAAGTAAAAGAAAAAGTGGAGCAATTAAGTAAATCACAAAAAATCATTATTGGTGATTTTGAAAAATTTGAAGTGAAAGGGGCTGATAAAAACAAAGGTGCCTTCATGCCTCCAATTATTTTCTTAAATGATTCTCCTTTTAAAAATACAGATTGTCACAGTGTAGAAGCATTTGGTCCGGTTAGTACATTGATGCCTTACAAAACTATTGACGAAGCTATTCAGCTTAGTAAAATGGGCAAGGGTTCATTAGTAAGTTCAATTGTAACTGCTGATGATAAAATTGCACGCATGTATGTGATTGGTGCTGCTTGTATGCACGGACGAATTTTAGTTCTGAATGCTGAGTGTGCTAAAGAAAGTACTGGTCATGGTTCTCCTATGCCAATGTTAGTACATGGTGGTCCAGGTCGCGCTGGTGGTGGTGAAGAAATGGGTGGTAAGCGCGGGGTGTTTCATTATCTGCAGCGTACCGCAATTCAAGGTTCTCCTACTACAATTACAAATGTGTTGAACAGTTACCAATACGGTGGAAAATATATTACTAAAGATGTTCATCCTTTCCGTCAATATTTCGAGGATTTAGAAGTTGGAGAAACTTTAATTACCAAAACGCATACTGTAAGTGAAAATGATATTTTAAACTTTGCTGAATTAAGTGGTGATAAATTTTATGCCCATATGGAACCGGGTTCATTAGAAGGAACTATTTTTAAACGCACTGTTGCACATGGCTATTTTATTTTATCTCGTGCTGCTGGTTTATTTGTTGATCCGCCTAAAGGTCCTGTATTATTAAATTATGGAATTGATGAATGTCGTTTTACTAAACCAATTTATCCTGGTATGACTATTGGCGTTCGTTTTACTTGTAAAGAGAAATTAGAAAATGACAAGCCATTAACTGCTGCTAATGGCGAAGATGTGAAAGTGGGAATTGTAAAATGGGTGGTTGATATCTACGATGCTAGTCCACAAGAAGTGCGCGACAAACTGGGCTTAGATGGTGCTACAGGAGATACAGCTGGTATTGCTACTATTTTAACGATGGTAAAAAAGAAGAAACAGGACTAATACATGTTTAGATTGATGAAACTAAAGATAAATTTATTTTGCTTGCTATGTTTATCTTTAGCTTTATCCGTTTATTCACAAAATAAAAAAATAGATTCATTAAAAACTCTAGTTTCAACTCTTCCAGAGAATGAGAAAAAAGTAGATGCTTTAAATGCCTTAGCCTGGAAAGTTCTATTTGATACCCCGGATGAAGCTAAAGGTTATTTAAACAACGCTATTAGCTTAGCCGAAAAATTAAACTATAAGAGTGGATTGGCTCAAAGTTATAATGACATGGGCGCTTATTCCTCTATCAAATCTAATCCGAAAGAGGCTTTAAGTTTTTATTTTAAATCTTTAAAACTTAAAGAACAATTAAATGATGAGAGAGGTATTGGTATTAGTTATATAAATATAGGACAGATATACTCCTCGCAAGAGCAATTTAATGAATCTATTCTCAATTATAGAAAAGCACTAACAACATTCATAAAGATTAAAGACGAAAAAGAAATAGCTGCAACTTATAATTCTATTGGTAGCTTATATGAAGAACACAACGATCATGACAGTGCGATTTACTACATGGAAAAAGCATTAGTTATCCGAAAACGAATAAATGATGAAGATGGTTTAAGTGAGAGTTATGGTAACTTAGGGATTGCATATCACTCTTTAGGTGATAATAAGAAAGCCATCGTTTATTATAAATTAGATTATATTCAAAATCAAAAATCCGGTAGTATTTATAATGCCTGTATAGGCATGAACAATCTTTCTATTTTATATTCTGAAATTGGGGATATAAATGAAGCTATTGAAATGGCCAAGAAAAGTGCTGAAATAAGTATGAAAAGTGGTTACTTAGAAAGTTTAAGGCATTCGTTAGGTAATCTGGCGGATTTCTATTTTACAAAGAAAGATTATAAAGAAGCCTATCATTACATGGCAAAATGGGCCACTTTGCGTGATAGTTTGAAAAACGAAGATTTAACAAGGGCTATCACCGAAATGCAAACTAAGTATGAAACTGATAAAAAAGAAACTGAAAACATTTTATTGAAAACAAAAAATGAATTATCTGATAAAACAATAAAGGAGCAAAGAATAATCACTTATTTTATAATCTCAGGTTTAATTTTGGCACTTTTATTAGCCTTTTTTATTTTCAGAGGTTTAAAGCAGCAACGTAAAGCGAATGCCATAATTTTTGAACAAAAACGTGAAGTGGAAATGCAAAAACATTTAGTTGAAGAAAAACAAAAAGAAATATTAGATAGTATTCACTATGCTAAACGAATTCAGCATAGCTTATTACCTACCAAGAAATATATTGAAAAAACTTTAAACCGATTACATGAATAATTTTTTTAAATATAGTTACATTCTAGTGCTTATCCTTTTAATCGGGAATTCAACAAATGCCATTATCTAACACTATTGAAGATACCAATAAAGTAAATACCTATGTAGCGCTGGCCAATCAATACGATTATTTCAGTTCAAAAGAGCGGATAGAAAATTATATCTCTGCTTTGAATTTGAGTAAAAAACTGAATCACAAAAACGGTATTGTTAAAGTGTCTTCCACATTAATAACCAATCTTTCGCACCGCCAATTATTTGATGTTGCACTTGAATACTGTAACAGTTATATTGAGTATTTAAAAACAAACGGACTTGATGAAGAGTTAAAGAAAAATTATAAACTTTACGCTACATTGTTAAGCCGACAAGGCAAATACGCGGAGTCGTTACAATACAATTATAAGGCTTTGAATTATTATCTCTCGAAAAATGATGAGATTCAATACGCCACTGTATTAAGTAATATTTGTTTACTTCATTTAAGTAACAAACAAGCCGACAGCTCCTATTTTTACGGATTAAGGGCAATAGATATTTTCAGGAAAAACAATAAGCAATCTGAATTGGCTAACTCAATTTCAGCACTTGCGGAAATAAGTTTTTTGAAAAAGGATTTTGTTACCTCACGAACCAAAGCCTTACAATCTTTAGAGATCTATACCAACGCAAAAGTTGAATTAGGTATCCTCAACGTAAATTGTCTAATTGGGAGTATTGATTTAGAAGAAAAGAAATACGATTCCGCAATTGTGAGATATAATATTGCTTTAGATTTACTCAAAAAATACTCTTTACCGGAAATCAAACGTGATTGCTATTTATCCCTTTCAAAATGTTATGCCGGACTAAAAAAAGGAGATTTGGCTTATGCGAATCACATTTTATTTTCTGCATATAATGATAGTGTATCCGACCAACGTTTAAAAGCCAAAACTTTTGAAATGGATGCTAAATACAGTATCACTAAAAAAGAAAGCGAATTAAGGGAAAAAGAGCTTAAAATTATTAGTCAGGGCAAGCAACGTAATTTCTTAGTATTAGGACTTGTTGGTATTTTAATTTTATTAGTTCTATCTTATCGTGGTTATCAGCAAAAGAAAAAAGCGAATCACATTATTACAGAGCAAAAGAAATTGGTTGAAGAGAAAACAAAAGGAGATTGTTGACAGCATTCATTATGCCAAACGGATTCAACAAAGTTTAATGCCAACCGAAAAATATATAGAACGGAACTTGAAAAATAAAACATAAAGCATGCCCTGGAAAAAATCACCACCGCAAAACAATTATTACGCTGTTATATTCTCATCCACAAAATCAGATAATCTTGAAGGTTATGCCGAAATGGATGAAGAAACTATGCGCTTAGCTCAAGAGCAACCCGGCTTTTTAGGTTACGAAAGTGTTAACAGTAGTAATACCGGAATTTTTATATCCTATTGGGAAAGTATGGATGCTATTAATGGGTGGCGACAAAATTCAACGCACTTAATGGCAAAAGCAAAAGCTAACAAATGGTATAAACGATATTTAAGTCAGATTTGTAAAGTAGAGCACTCACATTTACACGAAGTGTAATTTATTTCAATACTGTTTTTAAATCATGCAGCGAATTAATAAAACTTATATTGGGGTGTGATTCAGGCTTTGGAGTTTCATTAAAGTAAACGGCCTTCCACCCTGCTCCAACCGCTCCTTCAATATCACTCACCCAATTATCACCAATCATAATACATTTATCGGCAGTAGTATTTGCCAGTTTTTCTCCTAATCTGAAAATATCAACATGAGGTTTAGTTAAACCATGTTCCTCTGAAATTATTATGGCTTTAAAATATTTACGCAATCCGCAATTATCAATTTTAATATCCTGAACTTCCGCGAATCCATTTGTAATAATATGCAAATGATAATCTGAACTTAAATGATCTAAAACTTCAATACAACCTTCTTTTAAATGTTTTGAGTACGGAGAAATTTTTACATAATCCTGAGCTATTGCTTTACTCAAATGTAAATTATCCAGACCAAAATTTAATAATGTATCGTAAAAACGTTTGTAGCGTAGTTCTTCCTTTTTTATTTTATTGAAATAATACAAATGCCATAATTCATCGTTTTTCTTATAATAGAAGGCATGGAAGGTTTCAAAATCTACACCCAACTTGGTCTCAAAATTATTTGCTTTAAATAAATTTTGTAAAACGGTTTTCGAATTCTTATCGAAATCCCAAAGTGTATTATCCAAATCAAAGAATAAATGGGTCATATCACTTTTGTAATGGTGTCGTAGAAAAACAAGAGCAAGAAATAAATAGTGACGTACCAAAACACAACGGCTGTACTAAATACAAACACTACTTTCTTTTTATCCTTATAAAAGCGTTCAGCAATAAAAGTTCCCACCGGAATTGATAATCCTAAAGGCGTCACTAAAGCAATGCCCCAAATTCCAAAACGTTTTTTTATTCTTATAATGCGGCGGTTGCCTTTTGTAAATACTTTGGGGTGACGATGATTTCTGAAGTATTGCATTTTAGCGTTGTGCCACCATTTCATTAAAACAGCGCTAACATTTGTAAAAAGGATAACACCGGTAATTCCACCCGAACAGGTAACAATAAGTACTTTCCATAAATTAAAATCGAAGAGCGCAATAGCTGAAGGCACCGAAATTTTACCAAAGCCAAGCATACTTGTAATAAACACGGGGACTATTTTCCAGAACTCTTCCATTAATCAGATTCAAAGAACCCTAACAAATAATTAAAAAGCAAATAATGGGTGTTAATTAAAGTTTTTAAAACATGATAAAATTCAACTTGCAATTAAACACTACCAATTAGCTGTTTTATTGGTTTAAAATGGCTTTTTTGACCACAAAATTGTAATCTTAAAACCTGCTTTTTTTATTGTGGGCAATAGTAAAATTGTTACCTTTACCCCCCAGTTAACTATATACATTTTATTATGTCTACACAAACTGCAAAAGCAGAAGCTACAAAACACGAAAGTATGTTTGAAGCTGTATTAGCCCGCTTAGATGTTGCGGCTAAATTAATGAACCTTTCTGACGATGTTAAAACCATTTTAAAGAGCCCACTTAAACAGGTAAAAGTTAGTTTACCTATTATGATGGATAATGGAAAAATTGAAGTTTTTGAAGGATACCGTGTTGTTCACTCCGTAGCAATTGGTCCATCAAAAGGTGGTATCCGTTATGCAATGGATGTTAATCAGGATGAAGTAATGGCATTAGCAGCTTGGATGAGTTTTAAATGTGCCGTTGCGAACTTACCGTATGGTGGTGCAAAAGGTGGTATTAAATGTGATCCTCGTGCTATGAGCGTTGGTGAGTTAGAGCGTTTATCACGTGCTTATGCTAAATCAATGAAAGATGTATTTGGCGTAAATAAAGATATTCCTGCTCCCGATATGGGAACAAGCGGTCGCGAGATGGCTTGGATTTTAGATGAATTCAATAAAATTACAGGAGAAGATTCTCCGGGTGTGATTACTGGTAAACCTATTGCGTTAGGCGGTTCATTAGGACGTGATGCTGCAACAGGACGTGGTGTTATGGTGAACTCTTTAGCTGCTTTAAAGAAAATGGGATTAAATCCTAAAGATGTTACTGCAGTTGTTCAAGGTTTTGGAAATGTTGGTTCACACTCAGCTCGTTTATTAAATGAAAAAGGTGTAAAGATTGTTGGTATTGGTGATCATACTGCTTCTTATTACAACGAAAAAGGTATTGATATCAGAGCTGCATTAGAATTCTCTGCAAAAAATAAAAACACATTAAAAGGCTTTACAGGCGCAACTGAAATTGCACACGATCAATTATTACTTAGTAAGTGTGATTTATTAGTTCCTGCAGCTTTACAAAACGTAATTAACGAAGATTACGCTAAAAAAATTCAAGCTAAATTAATCGTTGAAGGTGCAAACGGACCAACTATGCCGGAAGCTGATCACGTATTAAATGAGCGTAAAATTATTGTTGTACCGGATATCTTAGCAAATAGTGGCGGTGTTACCGTTTCTTATTTCGAATGGGTACAAAACAAAGCCGGGTATTATTGGACAGAAGAAGAAGTTAACACAAAGCATGACCACAAAATGGAAATCGCTTTCAGTAACGTTTGGAACAATGCCGATAAATTTAAAACCAGTATGCGTATTGCCGCTTACATCACTGCTTTACAGAAAATTGAGCAAGGTGTAAAGTTAAAGGGTAATTACTAATTATCTGATTTTTAATATATTAACATAAATCTGTTTATATTAACCTATCTTGGGCTTGATTTTTATCACCCATTACTTAATAATTCCGTTATTTTTGTTTAACTCAAATTTAAGGTTTTGGAAATACTCTATATAACTCTATTCCTATTTGTAGCCTACTTATTAGGCTCAATCCCTACTTCTGTTTGGATAGGTAAGTTTTTCTATAATATAGATGTCCGCGAGTTCGGAAGTGGAAACGCCGGAGCTACAAATACCTTCAGAGTTTTAGGCAAAAAAGCAGGTATACCTGTTTTAATTATTGATATTCTAAAAGGCACAGCGGCCGTTTCTTTATCGTTTTTAAGCGGCTTTCAAATGGAAACGCCTTTCTTTACTAATTTTCAAATTGGTTTAGGTATTGCCGCTTTAATCGGACATATCTTTCCAGTATTTGCAGGTTTCAGAGGTGGAAAAGGAGTTGCTACTATTTTAGGAGTTGTTATTTGCATTACACCAATTTCTTGTTGCGTTGCTTTATTAGTGTTTTTAACGGTTTTATTAATTACACGTTATGTATCCTTAGGTTCTATAATGGCAGGTATCAGTTATCCTATCATTCTTAATTTAGGAATGCATAATACAGATATTATCTTAGTTGTATTCTCAATTCTTACAGCTGTGTTATTAGTTATTACACACCGTAAAAACATAGTTCGTTTAGTAAACAAACAAGAAGCCCGAATTAAACTCTACAATAAAGCGGCTAATTAATCGTTAATATTTCCTATTTATCCCTTTAAAATGCTTCGAATTGTATTTTTGGCAATACATTTGATTTAATTAAACACATGAAACTGCGCAATTCCTATACTTTATTCTTACTCCTTATACTTACTATTTCGTTTGCGCAAGACGATTATGTGAACGACGACCAACTCCGTTACGAAGACTATATTTACAAACCCAACATTAAAACAGTTCAGCTTCACGAAACCTCTTGGGAATTTTCTTTACCTCTCATCAAATTTAATGCCGGCGAACAATTACAATTAAGTTTTGATGATTTGGATGGCGATAAGAAACAATATTCACTTACCCTCGTACACTGCGATGCTAAATGGAACCCAACCGATCTAATGATTTCAGAATACATTCAAGGCTTTTTTGATATCAACCTCTTAAATTTCAATTTCTCAATTAACACTTTACAAAAATACACACACTACTCTATTTTATTCCCGACAGCTAATATGCAGTTGACTAAATCAGGAAATTATTTAGTTTATGTTTATCAAGATGGAGATAAAAACAAACCTGTACTTTCCCGTCGCTTTATGGTTTACGATGAAAAAGTTTCGGTGATTGGAAATATCAGACAAGCTATTGGAAATGATGAGCAATACGAAAAACAACATCTGGATTTTAGTGTGATGAATACTTCGTACGATATTACCAATTCTCATGTCGATTTAAAAGTGGTAGTGACGCAAAATTACCGTTGGGATAATGCTGTTTACGATATTAAACCAACTTTCAATACCCCAACACAATTAACTTACAGTTTAGATGACGCGAGCACATTTAACGGCGGAAATGAATTCCGTTTTTTTGATACCCGATCACTCCGAACTTATACCGAGCGCGTAAAAAATATCTATAAAGATAGTCTCAATAAAAACCATGTTGAATTAATGAGTGATGAAAATCGCAGTTATTTGAATTACATTTTTTATAACGACATTAACGGTGGATTTTTAATAAAGAATAAAGACATGGCCTCTAATCAGGACATTGAAGCGGATTATGTTTGGATAAACTTCTTTATGCCTTTTGATAATCCAACCCCTGAAGGAAATTTTTATGTTCTCGGAAAATTGACAAACTGGAAATTTGATAAAGTAAACCGCATGACCTACAATTATAAACGTCAGGGTTACGAATGTAATTTGTATGTGAAACAAGGTTATTACAATTACATCTACGCGTTTCTAAAAGATAAAAGCAAAGCCGGTGATGAAACTTTAACCGAAGGCAACCACTGGGAAACTGAGAATGATTACATTATTTACGTCTATCATCGTCAACGCGGAACTTATTACGATCAATTGATTGGAATGAGGAAGTTTAATTCGAGGAAGAATTAATTACTTTATTGCTATTCTAAAACCATAATTTTTCTTGTCACCTTCACATTGTTAATGTCAACATTCAAAAAAAACTCCGGAGTAGCCTGCCAACTCTAATTATGGTCCCGGCCCAAAACCACCCCAAAACCGTACTGTGTAGGTGGGAGAAGCCTGGTCTTCTGAGCTTGCCCACTCCATGTTGCAATTCTGATTCTTGAATAAGAACGAAGAGTCCAAGCAGACTCATCACTAGTTTATTTGAAACCATTTTATTGATGAACACTGCGAAACATATTATTAAGAACGGATAAATATCAATCATGGCTCTTAATCCGTAAGCACCGCCATACCACCAACACCACCAGGATAAAATCACATAAGTATAAATCAAAATAAAACAGCGATAGACAACTGAATTCTTTTCTGTTTTTAAACAACATAAACATTCCTATCAACGAAAAAATCATAATGGGCGAATACAATAACCATCCTTTTCTAAAACCAAACAAACCTTCTAATAAATGCGGATTCCCGAAATAAAATTGTTCGCCAACATAAGAATTAAAGAAGTAATGTCCCGTAATGTGTTTCCAATATAACATCTGAGGCAAGAAAACTAAAGTCGCTAATGCTATCATTAGAAAAACGAACTTAATATGGCGAAGAAATAAAAACAATCTGTGTTTTAATCCAACTAAATTGGTAATGCCAAAAAATACCAAGAACAGCAGACAAAATGTGTGGGTATGACTCATAGCTCCATGCACCGAAGCGTAATAAAATAAATTGCTTCCGAACAGAACACAAAACAATGTAATAGCTGTTACTTTCTCAGAATAATAAAGTAAGAGTAGTTTACGCAAAAAAAACAGACCAATTACCAAATACACCAACCCTGAAAACTGAATCATCATTTGGTAGGGCTCCGAAAACCCATCCGTTTCATAACCAAATAAGTTTGCAGATAAATGTGCCACCGCAAAGAAGGGCAAATACATTATCGCCATGCCCATGCTGGTTTTAATAACATAATTTCCGTTTGGTAATTTTATAGGGAAGGTATTGATGATTTAAAGCTCTCAATTCGTTCTTTCCATCTACAAACTTTAAACTTAAATCCTTTTTAATGAAAGTGGCTGGCAAATAACAATAGTAATACGTCACATCCCAATCAATCACACTTTTTTTATTCCATTTAGAAATATTGCCGTCTACCCAAATACAGGAAATGATTAATACAATAATCACCACTACACTGGGACTCCTCTTTAAGTATTTGATTAGGTTAGTCAAACCGCAAGGTTTTAATTGGAGTAATGCGTGTTAAAATAAGTGTTGGGAAGAACATCATCAGCATGCAGCTTAAAATAATGCCTGCGTTCAACAATAAAACATAAACAACATTAAAAATTACAGGAACGTACTCCACATAATACGTATTACTATCCAATTTCACCAAATGGAAAAAATATTGCAGTAACACGGCGCCTATTCCAATTACATTCCCAATTAATAAACCACGCCATAATAATCTAAGCGAGACAAAGAAAAACACTTTGCGTACACTCACATTACTCATCCCCATCGATTTCACCAGACCAATCATATTGGCGCGCTCTAAAATTAAAATGAATAAAGCGGTAATCATATTTACGCCTGCTACCATTAACATTAAGCTAATAATGATAATGCCGTTCACATCCACCATTTCTAACCAAGAGAAAATATTTTCATAAGTTTCGTTAACAGGAAGGATTCTGTAATTGTAACCTAACAACTCCTGAACTTTCTCAACATCTTCATCCAGATTATTAAAATCGTTTAAAAACAACTCGTAGCTCCCAACTTCGCCATTTTCCCAATAATTTAATTTCTGAATTTGTTTTAAATCTACAATCGCTAAATTTTCATCAAACTCCGCAAAGCCTGTATTGAAAATTCCACACACTCTAAAATCACGTGAGCGTTTTTCTAATTCAGTATATCCGTGAGCGGTTAGTGAATCAGATAATTTTTATTGGTTAAGAAATAAGCTAATAGTTTTTGTCCCGTTTTAATATTTAATCTATCTGCTAATTTTTGTGAGATGAAAATTTCCTTACTCACACCAGTATCCGTATAAACCGGTAAAGCACCTTCGCTCAAATATTTTTTAAAGAAACTGAAATCAAAGTCTTTTGAAACGCCTTTTAGCAAAACCCCTTCGTTTTCTGTTTTAGTTTTAATAATACCGTTTTTAATGGCAGTCGGTTGTATATGTTTGATGAAACCCGACTCTTTAAGGATTTTTAAGGAATCGGCAGGTAATCTCAGCGGACTTGGCTCGTTACTTGTATTAATATTAGTACTACTGATAGTAATATGAGAAGTAATACCTGTTATCTTCGTGATAATCTCCTGTTTAAAGCCTAAAACAATGCCAACAGTTAATATCATTACACTAATACCCAGCGCAATTCCTATAATCCCGATTTTTACAATGGGTTTAGAAATGTTATTTTTACCCTTATTTGATAAGGTTATTCGATTGGCTATGAATTTCTCAACACTCACTATACACAAAAATACTATTTAAATGTACAAATATCTGCTCCTTTTCCTTCTTTTTGTAAACGTATGTTATGCTAATTCAAGCCTCTTCATTACGAAACACTTAAGCCGTAAACAGGATCTAAAAGTTATTACAGAGGGATGTTGTAACAGGCGCACAACAATTCGAACTCTACCTCCCAAAACTAAAAGGCAAAAAAGTCGCTATCGTGACTAATATTAGCGGGATGGTGGGGAATAAAAGTATTGTGGATACGCTCCTGAAACTTAAAGTGACTATCAAGAAAATATTTGGTCCGGAGCATGGTTTTAGAGGGACTTCTGATGCAGGCGAAAAGGTAAAAAGTAATATTGATAAAAAAACGGGCATACCTGTTATTTCTTTATACGGTTCTCATAAAAAACCAACTGCTGAAGATTTGAAAGGGATTGATGTGGTTGTTTACGATATTCAGGATGTTGGTGTACGTTTTTATACATTCATCTCTACCTTAACTTATGTAATGCAAGCTTGCGCTGAGCAGAACAAAGAATTAATTGTACTCGACCGACCGAACCCTAATGGATTTTATGTTGACGGTCCGGTTATGACTGATAAATACAAAAGCTTTTTAGGAGTACACAACGTGCCCTTAGTTTATGGTATGACTACCGGCGAATACGCTCAAATGGTGAATGGTGAAAAATGGTTACCTGAAAAAGTAGTTTGCAAACTAACTGTAGTGCCTGTAAAAAATTACGACCACAACTGTACTTACGTTTTACCGGTGAAGCCCTCGCCTAACTTACCAACTTTAAATTCTGTTCTACTTTATCCTTCTTTAGGATTATTTGAGGGAACGATAATGAGTTTAGGAAGAGGAACTAATATGCCGTTTGAAGTATTAGGACATCCCTTATTCAGCAACAAAACATTTAGCTTTGTGCCCAAGACTACTGCCATTACAAAAGACCCGAAGTATAAAAATGAAATTTGCTATGGTGTTGACTTAAGAATGGAAGATTTAAAAGAAAATCATCCCCGAAAAATAGAATTAAGATGGTTAATTGAATTTAATAACAACTTAAAAGACTCAACCTTTATGGATAAGAACTTTAACTGGCACAGCGGTAATGATGAATTGCAACAACAAATAAGGAAAGGTGTTACTGAAAGTGACATCCGTAAAAGCTGGCAAAAAGATATTGAGGTTTTTAAGACGATAAGGAAAAAGTATTTGTTGTATAAGGATTTTGAGTAAATTAGATATTGAAATAAAAGATATTTATATGAGACAACAAAAAATTCAAACAATGAAAGTATATAAAAAATTGAACCTCATAATTATATTAATGATTATTAATATAAATCTATTTTCTCAAACATACACAATGCCACCTGAGCACGAATTACACGAGGGCACTTGGTTACAATGGCCTCATCAGTTTGAGTATGGCACTGCTTATCGAAATAGTTTAGATGCAACATGGATAGCTATGACACAAGCCTTAGTAGCCGGTGAAAAGGTTCATATCATTGCGTACAATTCAACAGAGCAAACACGAATTACAAATTTATTAATAGCCGCTAGTGTAAGTTTAGTAAATGTCGATTTTAAAATAATGCAAACTAACGACGTTTGGGTTCGAGATAATGGCCCTATTTTTGTAAGAGATATTAGTGGGAATTTAAGAATTGAAGACTGGGGATTTAATGGCTGGGGCACTAAATATAATTTTAATAAATGTAACCCAATTCCAACAAGTGTTGGCACAGCAATCGGTATGCCGGTAATTAATTTAAATTCAGTTATGACCAATGAAGGGGGCGCAGTTGAATTAGATGGAAATGGTGTGTTATTAGCAACACGCAGTTCAATTATAAGTCAAAGCCCTGCAAATTCCATTCGCAATATTGGAATGACTCAAACTCAAGCAGAAGATATATTTACAACTAATCTTGGTGTAAGTAAATTTATTTGGTTAAACGGGGGCTTCTCTTCATTAGATGTTACTGACATGCATATTGATGGTTTTGCAAAATTCGCGAATGATAGTACGCTGGTTACAATGAACAATACTGATTTATTATCTTGGGGTGTAAGTGCGCCAGATATTGCAACGCTTTATGCCGCAAGCAATGTTTCAAATAAACCTTATAATTTTGTTTACTTGCCATTAACCCAAAATAACGTAGTAACAACAGCAAGTGTAAATTTGGGTTATAAAGGATCTTATCCAAACTACTATATTGCTAATACAGTTATTTTAGTCCCAAATTATAACGACCCTAACGACGCTGTTGCAAATAGCATTATTCAGGGACTTCACCCTGGAAAAACTGTGGTAGGAATAGATTGTCGTAATTTATATGAATGGGGAGGAATGGTACATTGTGTAACACAACAACAGCCTGCGGCTTCAGTAATGGGGATTGGTAATAATTCAAAAAACAAGTCTAACACAATTACAATTTACCCTAACCCTATGACAACACAAGCAACCATTAAGACAAGTGTTGTATTAAAAAATGCAACGCTTTCTATTTGTAATATTCATGGGCAAACAATTAGGAGTTTAAATGGTATTAATGGGCAAACAATTATTTTACAAAAAGAGAACTTACCAAGTGGGGTTTACTTTATCCGCATAACTCAGGATAATAAATTAATAGGATTAGAAAAATTAGTACTTCAAGATTAGTTTAAAGACTTCGATAATTTCCAAAAAAGGTAAATATGCAAAACCACAAAATATATAAAATGTCTTTTGCGGTTGTTTATCCACTTTACATTACAAAAGTTGAGAAAAAAGGTCGTACCAAAGCAGAAGTGGATGAAATTATTTTCTGGTTAACGGGTTTTGATAAGAAAAGTCTTCAGAAACATTTGGATAAGAAAACTGATTTCGAAACCTTTTTTGCAGAAGCTAAAATTAATCCCAAAGCCAAACTAATAACCGGCGTTATTTGTGGTTACCGTGTTGAGGAAATTGAAGAAAAACTCATGAGAAATATCCGTTACCTCGATAAACTAATTGATGAATTAGCAAAAGGAAAAACAATGGATAAAATTTTAAGAAAGAAGCAATGAATAAAGATGAACTAAAAAAAGAGTTCAAAGAGAATTTTCGTGCATTGCAAAAAATTATCAATTCCTGGGAACTTATACCTGGCTCACCAAGCGACGAGTTTGATGCTTTAAATCATAAAATCCTAAGTCATTTGTACAAAGGTTCGGACACAGATAAAATTTCCGATGTTTTATACAGTGAAATAGTTGTTTTCTACGGTCTTGATATTGAAAAAGAAGAAACTGAAAAATTTGCTTCCGAAATTTCAGAATGGTGGAATCAACTTTAATTTAAATCAAATGCAACCTCAAACCGAAATCCTAAACAACCCCGACAGCCTCATCACAAGCACAAGAGTATTTAATTTCAATCAAACATTAGTTTTTAAAGCGTGGACCACGCCCGAGTATTTAAAAAAATGGTGGGGACCAAAAGACTTTACCAATACATTTCATGAATTTGATTTACGCCCAGGTGGTAAATGGGTTTTTACAATGCATGCTCCTGAACAAGGCAATTTTAATAATGAAGTTGAATTCATAAAAATTGAAGAGCCTAATATAATTTGGTGGAACCGCATTTCCCAACCCTGGTTTCAAGTGTACACCACCTTTGAAACTGTTGAAGGCAATAAAACGAAAGTGATTTTCAATATGGTATTCGATACCCAAGAAGCCCGCGATAAACTAATAAAATTCGTCCCTGAAAAGAACGAAGAAAATTTTGATAGACTGGAAGTAGTGTTGAAAGAAATGAGTTTATTATAAAAGATTTCCCCCTCTCAAAAACTCAAATTAAACTGAATCGAACTTTAATAGTTCGATTCAGATCTATTATTATTTTGACAATTCACAATTTCTAGTTTGAATATTTGAAGGATAAGAGTGATCGTATGTGGTACCTGAAGTACAATTATAATTAGCCGCCTTTTTAGTCACTTTTGTATAAGTAGTGATTTGAGTATCGGTATTTGATGAACCGGCATTACTATATGTACAAGTACATGTTCTGTCTTTTTTACAAGAAGCAAAGCTACATGCTAAACCCACTGTTACTATAAATAGTACTTTTTTCATTTTGTTTTTGTTTTTGTTTTTAGTTTAATTAATAATTTGTTCAAAGTTACAGGGCTTATTTAGGGCGTTATTGCAAAATTCATAGAATCCTTTACATAATTCACACTTAATTATTTTAGACTGTTAAATCTTCCCTTGCAAAACTCCCTTTTTTCATTATATTTGTTTAAAGCGTTTTCATGTTTTTAAGAAATATAATTTCGATATTGGTTTTCTATTCTTTGAGTGGATTCGCTCAGATAAATTTAAATATTGAAAAGCCTGACCTTCCTGCCGATGTCTGGGAACTGAAACAATACAAGCGCTCAAAAGAATACGCCGCCAAACGCGAAACAAATGGCATCACCAACCCCGATTGGGCACGCTGGCAAGAATGGAACAGAATCCACAACAGTAACACTAAAAAAACTTCCGCCGCTAATACATGGAGTAATTTTGGTCCGCATAAAATTAGCGGACGAATTATTTCAGTGGCCTTCCACCCTACTGATACAAATATTATTTACGCAGGTGCTGCAGGCGGCGGACTCTGGAAATCGATCAACTACGGAAAGAACTGGACACCATTAACAGATTTTCTTCCTTCACTCGCCATTGGTGCGATTGCTATCAATCCAAAAAATCCAAACAAAATCATTATTGCAACAGGTGAAGGTTATTCTTTAGGTAGTGAATTTACCTATGGTTGCGGTGTTTTAGTTTCTAAAGATGCCGGACAAACATTTTCAACAACAGTACTTACTGCATCATTAAGTCAAGGCTTTTCAGGAATGGATATTATCTGGAGCCCGAAAGACACCAATAAAGTTTGTATTGCTACTTCATTTGGAATTTATTTTTCAAACGATGGTGGGACAAGTTTTTCTTATGTATTGAACAGAATGCCAGCAAGAATGATTGCTGACCCAAAACGTCCGGATACACTTTATTTAGCAGCGCGTTATTACAACTCCACTTTTCCTGGAGGATTCTACCGTTCGTTTAATGCAGGACAAAGTTGGACATTAACAGGAACAGGCTTACCAATACCAAATGATTTTGGCTATGCCAGTTTAACTATTCATCCTGTTTATACGAATATGTTATTTGCGAATATTTCAAAAAGTTCGCCTAACGGTTTAGGGCCAATGCATGGGCTTTATAAATCCATTAATTACGGTGTAAGCTGGACACAAATTCCAACTAATGTTGATTTGCATTGTTACCCTGCACCAAGTCAAACTATTTGTCAGGGCTGGTTTGCTAATACCATCTTAGTTTCGCCTGGTGACACAAATACTTTATTTGCCGGCGGTACTCGTTTTTGGAAAAGTGTAAATGGTGGCACTGTTTGGAAACTGAGTGATACAACAGCTACCGGAACCGCTGCCATTCACGCTGATCATCATCAAACATTATATCATCCCTTATCGGGACATCTTTTTGATTGTAACGATGGCGGTATAAATTACACGAAAGACGGAGGTGGAAATTGGACATCCTTAAGTGATGGATTAATTACTCATCAATTTTATAAAGTAGCGTTTGCAGAAACCAATCCTAATCTAGTGATTGGCGGCACACAAGATGTTGGTTTTTTTACAAGTACAATGCCTCAAAGTTTAACTTCATGGACCAACACTTTTAACGGTGATGCGTTTGGTTGCGCAATTGACTATACAAACGCCAATATTTGGTATGCACATGGATTTATGACTTACAACCGCATTAAAACTGTAAATGGAGGATTAAATTGGGCGTTTATAAATTCAGGAACCAGTTCGGCTGACCAATGGAGAATGCCCATCACTATGCATCCAAGTAATCCGCAAACTCTTTTAACTTCAGATTATTTCAATATGTATAAAACAGTTAACGGTGGTACTTCTTGGACCGTTAGCCATACTGCTGGAGATGTAGGCGCTTATGCTTTTGACAAAATAAATCCTAATATAGTTTATGCTTCACAACGTAATGCAAGTCTGGTTTACCGTTCAGGAGATGGAGCAAATAGTTGGACAGCATTAAGTGCTTCACCTGGCGCAACCATTACTAATTTAGCAACAGATCCGTCGCAAATAAATATAGTTTATGCAACTATTGGCACTTACACTAACAGCAGAGTTTTAAAGTCAATTAACGCCGGTAATAATTGGACAGACATTACGGCCAATCTTCCAAAGGTTCCTGTGAATTGTTTAGTGGTTGATCCGTTTGATAGTCAGATTATTTATGTTGGAACAGATTTAGGCGTTTGGGTTACACAAAATGGCGGCACAACTTGGTCAGACTTTAACAATAGTAGTCTACCTTATGTTGTAGTTGAAGACATTCATTATTACAAACCTGATAGTACTATTCGAGTTGGAACTTATGGAAGGGGTTATTGGAAAGTGAAAGCTTTACCAACCACATTTGCGAATATAAAGAAACACGAACAAAGTAAAATTGAATTATTTGTTTATCCAAATCCTTCATTACAAAGTGATAATGTTGTATTGAAAGTGGTTTCAAGAGCAAATGAAAATGCTACCATAAAAATTACTAATTCGATTGGAGAATTGGTGAGTTCTCAACATATTAATTTAGCGATTGGCATTAACGAAATAAATTTGGCAAGACCTAAAAGTGCCGGAATCTATTTTCTAACAGTGAATACGACTGGTGAAACTAAGAACACAAAATTAGTTTTAACCGATTAGTTAAAACTTACACATTCTTTCCGAGTTTTTTCATTTGGATGATATCTACCAAAAAGGCGAATGCCATTGAGAAATAGATATAACCTTTAGGAATAACGACATGAAATCCCTCAGCTATAAGAGAAAGTCCAATCATCATTAAAAAACAAAGTGCCAGAATTTTAAACGATGGGTGCTTTGTAATAAACTTGCTGATTGGTTTCGACGCTAATAACATGATAAGCACAGCCAAAATAACCGACACGTACATAATCCATAATTGCTGTACCATACCAACTGCTGTTATAATAGAATCAATAGAAAAAACTAAATCTAAGACAATGATTTCAGTTAAAAGTTTTTTAAAGCTTCCTGTTTTTCTCGAAACATCGGATATTGCCTCTTTTTTCTCGGTGTTAAGAAAAATTTCACTGGTACTTTTGTAAAGAAGAAATATACCACCCACAATAAGAATTATTCCTTTTCCCGAAAAATCGATATCAAACAAACTAAACAAAGTGCTGTCTAACTTCAAAATCCACGAAATAAAACCTAATAAAGCCAATCGGATTAACATGGCTAAAGCAATTCCCCAATAACGTAATTTATCACGTTTCTCCTCCGGTAATTTAGCCGCAAGGATAGAAATAAAAATAATGTTGTCGATTCCCAAAATGACTTCTAAAGCAATTAGAGATAATAAGGGAACAATTATTTCGACAAACATAATCTGTTAATTTATTTAACAAACATAGTTAATACTTATGAGCCAAAGCCTCTAGTTTAGGATTTTTAACTTTTAGTTTAATAAATCCTACTTAAAACGTATTATGTTTGTAAAACACGCTCTAAAAACAAATACTATGGAACCAATAATCTCGGAAAATGATTTCAATGCAATAAGCAAAGTACTGGTTGAACAAAAAAGCAAAGAGAGTAATTTTTTACGCGGACTCCTGAAAAAATTTAAATTGGTAAAAGAAAAAGATGTGTCAGATAAAACTGTACGGCTTAATTCCATTGTAGAAATTTGGCACTCCTTACTTAAAAAAATAATTAAAATCCGTATTGTATTACCGAAGAAGGAAAATATAAAACAAAAATATATATCAGTTTTTTCACCAATTAGTATGGCATTAATTGGCTATAAAGAAAATGATATTGTTGAAGTTAATATGCCGGGCTTAAAAAAACATTTTAAAATACTTAAAGTCACCAATAATTAAATAAGCTACTTAGCAAAATAAGGGGTGCATTTATAGACAAATCTCGATTATTAAAAATTTTGCTAGATCTCAAAACAATCATTTAACAGCTCCGGTACTGAAACTTTTAATATTTTTTCTTTGCTTGCCAATAAACAATATGGCTGGACAAATTACTTTTTTAATCAATTTTTGCATGAGAATAAAATTTAGACTACAAAGTTAGTTTGCAATAGGATACGAAATTCACTTAAATAAAATCTTTACACTATTTAACCTATTAAAATTCATCTACAAAAACAAATCAATGGTAGGTTATTAAACTTCTTTCGCTGGTAAATTCCCTCTCACAACGTTTCAACTTGAAAAATATATTGTATATTTAGGGTAATGAAGACAAGATTTCTATTCATATTTACTTTTTTCTTCTCGGTTTGTGCATTTAGTCAAACTAAATCTGACTCGACAAAGAAAATTACTGATGCACCCCACTCTATTAAAGATGTAAAGAAGTTTCCTGAATTTCCTGGTGGGCAACAAAAACTAAAAGAATTTGTTTATGCTAATCTTCAAAAACCAAAGGACGCTACTCCCGGTAAAATTTACACTCGATTTACAGTTCAGCCTGACGGACAAGTAACCAATCCGGTAATTATAAAAGGCATAAACAAAAATTGCGACAAAGCCGTTATTGAAGTCATAAACAAATTGCCAAAATTCAATCCTGCCACTGATAAATCCGGTAGTCCAATTATCTGTGATTTATTTCTGCCCGTAGAGATTAATTAAATCACTTTAAAGAATGATTGAGAATTTGCCAACATATATTTCAATCGTCTTTGGTTTAACTGCATTTACAACACTCGTCTTATTTTATTGGTCAGTAAAAAATTCTCCTTCAGAAAAAACAAAAAGTTTAGCGACTAAAATTTTAATTGGTGGAATTGTTTGGTTAACTATACAAGCCTCATTATCTTTGACCACTATTTATAATTCAAACACGGATTCTATTCCACCAAAAATCGTAGCATTTGGAATTTTTCCAATTATGCTCTCCATTATTTTCTTGTTCACTACAAAAAAAGGAAGAGAATTTATTGATAGTTTACCTTTAGCAAGCATTACTTATATTCACACCGTAAGAATTCCTGTTGAAATAGTATTGTTCTGGCTTTTTGTAAACAAAGCTGTACCGGAACTAATGACGTTTGAAGGCAGGAATTTTGATATAGCAGCAGGGATAAGCGCACCGTTTATTGTTTATTTTGGATTTATTAAAGGAAAAATAAACAAGACTCTGATTTTAATTTGGAATTTTATTTGTTTGGGCTTGCTACTTAATATTGTTGTGAATGCTGTTTTAGCTTCCCCTTTTCCATTTCAACAATTTGCATTTGACCAACCAAATATTGCAGTTTTAAATTTCCCTTTCGTTTGGCTGCCTACATTTATTGTACCAATAGTTTTATTCGGTCACTTAGTTTCAATTAGACAACTAAGAAACACAAACAATTAGTGTTTACTTAGCTCTTCGTTCGTTCGCCGGTTATCTTCTATCCTACCTGTTTCCAAGTCCAAGTAAACGTTACCGTAAATAGGATCATAATGTGCCATACGGTCAACCCCTGAACCTTCACCTAAAAAAACTCTATTATCACGTATATCAGTAATCCAATACTTTTCATCCAGTTTAAAACCAGTATCTATTATCGTATCACCTACTACCAAAAATTTTAAAATAAAACCAGGTTCATCCCTCCGGTTGCTATGTGTAATTGATACCAACCAAACATCGTTATTGGCATTTATAATCATTTCAGGAGTGGCTTGTATAGTTGAAACAGGTGATGAAAATTTTAGTTTGGATAGAGACGTTTTTGTAAGGCTATCCACTAATTCTAAATAATAACCATAGTGCAAATTGCTGCTTTGTCGTTCACCAAAATGATCCTTGGTTCTGGTAGAGGAAGATTTTTCTGAAAATATAAGAATGCGTTCTTTGCTATTAAGTGTAATATGGGCTCTGCTTATTAGACTTTCCTTTGCAAAATACTCTCTTGCAAAGAAAAATAAAGGAACCGCTATTGCAAGACAAAGAACTACAACTATAATTGCTTTTCTGGTAGTTCTTTTTTCTTCTAACTCTTCTTTAGTTTGCCCTATATAATCCTTTAATTTTTTCATGAATCAGTTATGATTATTAATCAAATATAATATTTTTAGAATATATTTATAGTTTAAAACATTAGAAATGAAGACTAAACCCTCCAACTTCAACGAGTATATTGAGAACTTCCCTCTTGCTACTCAAAAAATCCTAAAGCAAATACGCGTTACAATTAAAAAGCTGCACCTAAAGCAAAAGAAACAATTAGCTACGGTATGCCGGCGTTTACCTTAAATGGCCATTTAGTTTACTTTGCAGGCTACAAAAGCCATATTGGATTGTACGCTACTCCTACAGGTCACGCTGCATTCAAAAAAGAATTAGCGAAGTATAAACAAGGAAAAGGTTCGGTACAATTTCCTCTTGATGAGCCAATGCCTCTTAAGCTTATTACTCAAATTGTAAAATTTAGGGTAAAAGAGAATTTGGCAAAGATTAAGATTAAGATGAAGTAGGATTATTCTTCAACTTCAATTATCGATTGCTTCATGATTTCTTTATTATGCTGTTTATTAGCAATAGAAAGCAATATGGCAGGTAATAAAACCAAGTTTGTAATTAGCGACATAATTAAAGTTAAAGAGATTAAAACTCCTAAAGCAGCTGTTCCGCCAAAACTTGATACTGAGAAAATAGAAAATCCGAAAAATAAAATTATCGAAGTATAAACCATACTTAATCCCGTATCTTTTATCGCTTCACTAATTGCTTTAAAGGCGTCTCCACCCTTCTTTCTTAATTCTTGCCTATACTTAGTCAAGAAGTAGATCGTACCGTCGGATGATATACCAAATGCTATACTAAAGATTAAAATGGTAGATGGTTTAAAACGAATATCAAGGAATCCCATTACCCCCGCTGTAATAATTAACGGAATTAAACAAGGTAACTTTGAAAGAATAATTATTCGTACCGAACGGAACAGAGCCATTCCAACAATAGCAATTAATAATATTTCAATAATTAAACTCTCCATTAAATTGTATAAGAGATAATCGTTGCTCTTTAAAAACACCAGACTATGCCCTGTCATGTGTACTTCGTATTCTTTCGGATTAAAAATAGAATCTACTTTTGGTCGGATTTCAGCTACTAATTCTTTTATACGTTTAGAACCAATATCCGCCATTTGAAAACTGATACGGGTAATACTTTTAGCGCTATCAATAAATAATTTCAGCTTATTGTTTTGTCCGCTTAAAGTACCTGAATAATCCGATAATGTTTTTAAATCATCAATAGAAGGCAAACGGTAATATTTTGGGTCGCCACCTTTATAAGATTGATACGAAAACTTAATAGCCTCAACAACAGAAACAGGTTTTGAAAATTCTTTATATCCCGCAAATATCCCTTGTAGTGCTTTCATTTTGTAAAGAACCTTCGCGCTTTGGGCAAATACACCATTTTCTTTTTTGGTATCAATAGAAATCTCAAATGGTAGAACTCCTTTAAAGGCACTTTCGAAAAAGTGTAAATCGGTGTATACAGGATCTTTTTTAGGTAAATCATCCACTACATAACCAATAAAACTAATCTTAAACATACCAATAACACCAAGCGCGGTAACTATTATAGTTGTGATGTAAATTGCTTTTCTACGCGTTTGAACCAAATTATCAATTACCGATAATATTTTAGTAATGCGTTTTCCTTCTAAGTGCTTTGTGTGTTTTGCTTTTGGCTCCGGTAATAAGTACAACATCACAGGCACTAAAACAAGCGTAATAAAATAAGTTACCATTACGCCAATTGCAGCTACAACTCCAAATTCAACCAACATCGAACTCTTTGTAAAGTATAGAACACCAAAACCGATAGCTGTGGTAACATTGGCTAAAAATAAAGTCACACCAATAGTCTCAATCATTCTAGACAATGCTTTTATTTTATTGCCGTGCAAAATAAATTCACCCTGATATTTATTAATTAGGAAAATACAATTGGGAACACCAATCACCATTATTAAAGGTGCAAGTAATCCTGTAAGAACTGTAATTTTATAACCGTACAATTCTAAAATTCCAACCGACCAAACCACTCCTATTGCTACAATAAGTAAACTAAAAAATACAGTTATACCCGAACGGAAAAATAACCATAGAATTAATCCTGTGATTAAAATTGCCAACACTAAAAACAAAGTCATTTCGTGAGAAATTTTCTCCATCATCTGCGAACGGATGTACGGCATACCGGAATAATGCAGTTGCAAATTATGTTTCTCGCCAAATGATTCGGTTAGCGTTTTAATCTCTTTAACTATGTCTAATCGGCGTTTTGAATTTAGAGATGTATTATTAAAAGTAATGGCCATTAAAGTAGCGCCTGTTTCTTTATTGTAGATGATGCCTTCATAAAATTTCAGTTTCTCAACTTCCATCTTAATACTATCCACATCCAATTGTGTTCTTGGGATTTTTGTAATTAAAGGAACAAATTCAAATTTCGAGAGACTATCATTCAGTTTAAGTTTATAGGCTGTTGGAACCGATAACACTTCTTTAATTCCATTAATAATTTTTATAGCTTTACTTAAATGATACCAGTCATTAAACTTATTGAGAGTAAAAAAGTTTTTATCCTCAAAACCTAAAACCATTACATTACCATCTTCACCAAATTGTTTTTTAAAATTTTGATACTCAATAAAAGTAGGATCATTTTCAGGAAGGATTTTCGCGAACTCGTACGATAACTCCATTTTAGAGGCTTGGTAACCGATGTATACAGTAGCCAATACCACTGTTAAAGTAAATACCAGTTTATTTCTTAATAATAGTCCTGAAAATTTTCTCCACATAACTTTATGGTTCAACTCTTAAATAGAGGCGTAAATGTACCCATTTTGAAAATTTTACACAATAAAAAGTATGATATTATACATTTAACATCCTTTACGGTTTTCATTGGAAGAAAAGCAAACAAATTCGTATATTGCAAAAGCATGAATCCGTTTTTAACACAAATAGTTATAAAAAGCTCTCAAAGGAAGCAACGAGGCAATGCCGATAGTAAAAATACGCCGTCAAGGTACTCACTAGCAAAAGCATACCGTGAATTTTTAATTACTACCAAACGCCATGTAAAAGATTTCTTTTTAATTTCCTTAGGCATAGTATCGGCCAGTTTTGGCTTTAAAGGATTTTTATTGACTAATCATTTTATTGATGGAGGGGCTACAGGGATTTCATTATTGATTTCTGCTTTAACTGAGATACCGCTCTATTTACTAATAATTGGGATAAATATTCCTTTCGTAATTCTTGGTTATAATATTCTTGGAAAACAATTTGCGTTTAAAACAGCATTGGCTATTTCCGGTTTAGCACTTTGTGTAGCTACAGTTCCTTTTCCAAATGTAACGGATGATAATTTATTAGTCGCTGTGTTTGGTGGATTTTTTCTTGGCGCAGGAATCGGCCTTTCTGTTAGAGGTGGTGCAGTAATTGATGGGACTGAAGTACTCGCTATATTTTTAAGCAAGAAATTTGGCACAACAATAGGTGATATTATTATTTTAATTAACGTTATCATATTTTCGGCAGCTGCGTACTTCTTATCTATTGAAATTGCCCTCTACTCTATGATTACGTATTTAGCTGCTTCCAAAACATTAGATTTTATTATTGAAGGTATTGAAGAATATATCGGCGTAACAATAGTATCATCACACAGTGAAGAAAGACGTGAAATCATTATTAATGTAATGGGGCGTGGCGTTACTGTTTATAGTGGCAAACGCGGTTATGGTAAAAAAGGTGAGACCCGTGAAATAGATATTATTTACACCGTCGTAACCCGATTAGAATTAAATAAACTCAATACAGAAATAGAAAAGATAGAACCCACTGCATTCGTAGTGATGAATAGTGTAAAAGATACAAAAGGCGGAATGATTAAGAAACGTCCTTTAGATCATTAACGTCTATTTAAAACACAGCCGCAATAGAGCAAATCAATTTATTATTTTTTGATTTTGTAAATTATTCCAAAGGCTGCTAAATCTGTTTTGTAACCGGCACCAGCTTCAAAATAAATGCCCATATTCTTATAAAAATAATATCTTACAGTAGCCGTTAAACCAATCGCTGGTTCAATGTTTAATCTCTCAACATTCCGTACTATGTCTGTATTATTTATACTTTTCTGATGATAATATTTTATTCTTGCCCCACTTATTAAACTAACACACATATCAATATTCTTCCAAATCACAAACGTATTGTGATGCGTGAGCTTAACACCTATAAGAGAATTAGTGGATAAACTTTCTTTAGAATTCCCTCTTGCGTCGGTGTAATATCTATTAGCTGCCCAAGTAGAGAAATACGGACCTATTCCCAAATAAGCGTTACCTCCATCTAAGGATGTTAAAAAGTGATCCACACCAAATGCGATAAAAGGTGTCCGTTGATATTTAAACGTTTCGTCTTGAAATTTATAACTATCAAAATGGCGGGTAGATGCCCCTGAACCCAAATAGAATACTGTAACTCCTTTTTCAAAAGCCAACTCTTTATAACTTAATTTTGATTGGGAAAACCCTAACCCAAAGGAAAGTAAAAGAACACCTATTATAATATATAAGAAAGATTGATTTTTCATGTCATTAACTATTTAAACAGCTTTTAATTTTGTCCGCAATAATTCGCCATATTCTACATTAACATGACTTACCGGTGTAGCGTATATTAAAAGATCGGAAGATTTAAACTTTTCCATTACTTCTTTTTCAATTACGGTATAAAGAAGTGCTTTAGTAATAAAAAATAAACGAATCGTCGGTTTTTCTTCACTGCCTACCAAAGTTTTATTAATATCGATATGCACTTTTAAGGCATAGCTATTTTGCATTAAATATTCAGAAACCTTCTTTGCATAGCTTTCATCAGATTGAATAATATTAAATAGTATCATATTCTATAATTTTGATTTCCGTTTAAATAAATTAGACTTAAAATTGTTTTTACAAACTTCAATTTATATTCTACTAATTTTAATTCAGACTCAAGCCATTTACCTTCACGTGTATTAAGCATGAACAATGAACTTTCACCATTATTAAATTTCAATTTCTCGGCTTCCACTAATTGTTTACTGTATTTTGCTGATTTTTCTGCATTCAATAATTGTTCGCCTATTAGTTTCAGGGTTTGTTTTAAAGCATTTACTTTAAAATTAAGTTCATTATTTGCATTTGTTAATTCCAAGTTGTTATTCTCAGCATTAATTTTCGACAGTTTGTATTCGTTACGAGAGTTTCTTAAGAATAAAGGGAAAGAAACGTTTGCACCCCATTTATAGTTATTAGTTGAAAAAATTGGATTAATAGCGTTTTTATTATTAGATAGTAAATTGTAATTAACATTTAAACGTGGCTTAATCATTTCTTTCTTCAAACGTTTTTCAATCTCTAATACATTTTGATAGGAACGGTATTGATCAAGAACGGGATTCGCAACAGAGTCGTAATATAACTTCTGAACCATAGTTGTTTTCATCTTCTCAAAATAAACTGGCAAACTATCTGCTGGTTCGTAATTAGTGCTGCCTGAAAAATTACCAGATGCATAAAAAACATTTAATTCGTTAATGTATTTTTGATTTTCAATTAAGGCACTTTGAAAATCGAGAAAACGTGTTTGATAATAAATTGCAGCTTCAATTGTATCAATAGCGGCTCTTTCTCCTACTTCTGATAAAGATTCAACACCCTTTAACCTTTGATTCGCTAAATTCATAAAATATTCATTTAGCTTAATCACATTACAACTGTACAACCAATCGAAGTACTTTTGTGAGGATTGAAATAATAATGAGTTTAATTGTATGTTTCGTTCAGCATCATAGTAATCTACATATTCTTTTGATTTTAAAACATTAGCTCTTCGGCTATCAATTACAAGTCCTTGTAACAATCCAACTTCAAGACCTACATAAGGTAATCCGTAATTTGAAGTGCTTAATTCAGGATTAATGTTTGCCCCAATTCCATATTCATAACCAACTTTCAAAAATTGTGATGTGAAAATAGGTTGTTTTAGTTCTCTATTTAAAACAGAATAGTAGTTTGTGTTATTAAGATGTTTGTTTTCAAAACTACCATTGAGCATAGGATCGTAATTTCCCCTTGCTGCTTTATATTGTAAATCACCATATTTTTTAGCATTCTCCGCCTTTTTAGATAAAGGATTATTTGCCAGAACATTATCTATAAATACTTCATAACTCAACTTCACATTAGTTTGAGCCATGAAATTAACTGATGACAAAATCAAGACAACTAAAAAACCATATTTCAATTCTTTATATAAGTTCATTCTTATTTTTTTTCAGTTTCCTTAGTATTTTCAACGTAAAATTCAGGAGGGAATCCATTCACTACCCGCCATAACTCATAAATTAATGGTACATTATTTAATAACGAGAATCCACGTACACCACCGCCAATTTGGATAGATTTTGGCCAAGGTTGTCCTTTACTTTTTGCAAGTACACGAAATTTACCATTAGGGGAAATTACTTTATCAAATGCAACTACTTCAGCCTCGAAACTACCAAAACTTACACCGGGCCATCCCGAAAGAAAAAAAAGCAGGCCAACCATCAAACTGCAATAACACTTTTTGACCTTCTCTTATTAAAGGTAAATTAATTGGTTCAATGTAAATTTCAACTGCTTGTTCGGTTTGTAAAGGAACAATATTACAAAGTGCAGCTCCTTCTTTTACAATTTCGCCAATACCTTGAATGTTAGTTTTTGCAATGTAGCCATCTTGTGGTGCAAGAACATAGTAATAACCTTTTCGCATACTGTAATTTGCCAATTGGTTTTGGAGTTTAGTTAAAGCACCCTCCCCTTCATACAATTGCGAAAGCGAACTGAATTTATCCGATTCAGCTTTCATTAATTTTTCCTGATATTCTTGTTGAATTGAATTCATTTCAATTTCAGCGTTCAAGAGTTCGTTTTGTGATGAAATAAATTTATTCTCAGCAGATGTTTTCTTGGCCAAAGCTTCTTGTACTTTAACTCTTCTGTTTTCTAAGTCTGTTTTCGAAATAACACCTTTACTTAATAATTCTTCATATCGTTTCAATTGTTCTTCAGCTACCTTAAAATTATTATTAGAAGCATTGGCATCTATGCTATCGGTTTTAATTTTTAATCTAGCTTGAATAAGTTTATTACGACCTTGTTTTAACTTTAATGCCATCGAATTATTTAAAGCGTCGATTTGGGCATCAACAGCATTGATTTTGTCTTCGTAGGAAATAATAGTTGTTTCTTTAGCTTTAATTATCTTTTCAGATCGGGAAATTAATTCAGGGTCGAAATATTCATCCTTCACTTCAGAGATAAAAGCAATAGTATCATCCTTGTGTACTAAATCACCTTCATTTATATACCATTTTTCAATTCTACCGGCTATGCGAGAATTAATAGTTTGTGGACGGCCTTCCGGATTTAATGTGGTTACTTTTCCTTCAGATTTAACAGTCTGCGTCCAAGGCATCAGTAACACTATAAAACCTATTACAAACAGAGATGCTATTAAATATTTTATCTTTTTAGAATATGGTTTATTATAAATAACAGAAGTGCTTGCTAATTCTTCGGCTTTATTATTAAGAATCGAGAATTTCTCATCGCGATTGAACATTTCTTCTATTTTATACAAAGCGGTGATGATATCGTAGCAAGTACTTAAGCTTCCAATAAGTTTTTCAACCGAATTAATGACTAAAAAAATAACGATTTCAGAAGCAACAAACTGACCAACATTAAGCTCGCCTTTCTGAACCAGATAAGCACCAAAAAATAAAAGAAGACCAATAAAAAGAACTTTAAATATAACTATGCCTTTAAACTGAGCTTCAAGAACATTGTAATGCCCTTTTCGTTGAACTAAATAATTATTCAAAATTTTATCACTTCCAAAATTAATTTCAGTATTGTTACCTTCTTCCAGTTTAACATTCTCTTGAAACCATTGCATCAAGTTGTATTTTTCGGTAGAAGTATTTATACTGGTTTGTACTCCTTTTTTACCATAATATATAACAATGAAATAAAAAGCTAAACCTAAAAGTATGGTGAAAACCAAAAACCACGAACTATATAGTGGTAATATTAATAAACCAAAAACAATGCTGATAACCGAAAAAGAAAAATCTAATAATAGCTTTCCTAAACCCTTTTGTAGTGTTACTACTTCGAAGTACTTGTTTAAATTATTGTACGTTTCACTTGAATGCTTTGCCCCTTTTAGGTAATAACTTACTCGGGAAGTTAAATTGGCAAATATTTTCTCGTGCATAGTTTCATTTAAACGCATTTGCCATATCTGAAAAAAGCCAATAAAAGCAGTTACAACAATAGTGACACAACTTATTAAAACAAGCGAAGCAGAAAAACTTCCTGCCATGATATAGGTAATTATACCCTGGAGCCCCAAAGGAATAGCTAAAAACAAAATACCCTGTAATATGGCTAAGAGGTAGATTTTGCTAATTATCGACCTTTCGTTAAACAACCACTTAAATAAGAGCTTTGATGGTTTCATACTGTAATTTTCGGTAAAGATAGTAAGATATCTTTACATAATAGTATTACTATCATTATTTGTGATTTTTTAATAATTCAGTATATTTGTACTTTCAAACCCAAAAGTGCTATGGAACACGATATTAGGATAAAGATGAATGAGAAGCTGTTTTTAAGGAATCCGGAAGATTCAGCTTTAGGTAAAAAAATAGTCAAGCACGGTTTGCTCCTAATAAATAAGCTTGGTTTTGAAGAATTTACGTTCAAAAAATTGGCAGCGGAAATTAAAACCACTGAGGCTAGTATATACCGTTATTTTGAGAATAAGCACAGGTTATTAACCTATATAATCACCTGGTATTGGAGCTTTATAGAGTACAAAGTGGTTTTCTCCATTAATAATATCGCCAGCCCTGAGATGAAATTAAAGACTATTATAAAGTTGCTGGTTGAAGAACCCGTAGATAAAGGTCTCGATGCCGATTTTATTTCAGAAAGCGAAGCGTACAAGTTAGTAATGTGGGAAGGTTCTAAAGCTTATTTAACCAGACATGTTAGTAAGGATAATAAAGACAGACTCTTTAAACCTTACAAAGATTTGTGTGAGCGTTTCTCTTCTATCATCAAAGAATACAATCCAAAATACAGCTTCCCGCATTCATTAGCCAGTACAGTTTTAGAAATGTCGCACTCCCAGAAATTCTTCCTGCAAAATTTACCGGCTTTAACAGATTTTCCTAAATCAAATGATGACAAAAAAATAATTCAATTTCTTGAATCACTTTTATTCAATTCTATAAAAAAATAAATTTTGATTGGAGGGGTGACGAAAAAAATTATCTCTTCTTCATAAACACAGCTGTAATAAAAGCAAAAGCAAAGCTGAGTAAGAAAAACGAAAACAACTTTGCTGTTACAGCTTTCATAGCAGATAAGGCAGCAGTATTTTCTTCAATAATTTTCGGATACATTTCAGGCGTAATTTTTGTCTGCTTCTTTAAAAATTCTAAATACTCAGCACTATTATAATACTGAACAGAAATTTCACGGAGCTTCCATTCAAATTCAATGTATGTATAAGCACTTAATATGATTACTGAAATTCCAAATACACCTAAACCAACTTTCACGGCATCTTTTCCACTAATAACACCGCCATTATCATTATCACGTGCCAATTTAATGGCTATAATCATAAATGGTAAAATAAATGCTACCGACAAAAAATGTGAATAGTAAAATCCAAACTTAGTTAACTGATAACCTCCCAATAAAATAATCAACTTGTAAACAATAACAAGAATACTGTAAGAGATACCAAGATATAGAGCGCGTTTGTTCATGTGTAGTTAAAAGTTAAAGGTAGAAGGTTAAAGGTAGAAGGCTTTTTTACTTTTCACCTTTCACTTTAAACTTTTCACCGTTACCCGTTCATGCTAATTAAAAACTCTTCGTTGCTTTGTGTACGACGCAGACGGTCTTGTAAAAATTCCATAGCCTCTTGTGGTGTCATATCACTTAAGTGTTTACGCAATACCCACAATCTGCTTAACATATCTTTTTCAATTAATAAATCATCGCGACGTGTTGAAGATGCTACAAGGTCGATAGCAGGATAAATACGACGGTTAGATAATTTTCTATCCAACTGTAATTCCATATTACCTGTTCCTTTAAATTCTTCAAAAATAACCTCGTCCATTTTAGAACCAGTCTCAGTTAAAGCTGTAGCAATAATAGTTAACGAACCACCATTCTCAATTTTACGAGCCGCTCCAAAGAAACGTTTTGGCTTATGTAATGCATTTGCATCCACCCCACCCGTTAATACTTTACCTGAAGCAGGAGATGTTGTATTGTAAGCACGTGCTAAACGTGTAATACTATCTAATAAAATAACTACATCATGTCCACACTCCACTAAACGTTTTGCCTTTTCTAAAACTATATTGGCAATTTTTACGTGTTTGTCAGCCGGCTCATCAAATGTTGATGAAACCACTTCTGCTTTTACACTACGTGCCATATCAGTTACCTCTTCCGGACGTTCATCAATTAATAAAATCATCAAGTAAATTTCAGGATGATTATAAGCGATAGCATTCGCAATTTCTTTTAATAAAACTGTTTTACCGGTTTTTGGTTGCGCCACAATTAATCCACGCTGACCTTTACCAATAGGCGCAAACATATCCATGATACGTGTGCTCATGGTTTCTTGCGGATGACCGGTTAATTTAATTTTTTCGTTGGGGAATAATGGCGTTAAATAATCAAATACTACACGATCACGCACAAATGCAGGCTCGCGTCCGTTAATTTGATCTACTTTAATTAATGGAAAATATTTTTCACCTTCTTTGGGAGGGCGAATACCACCTTTAACAACATCTCCTGTTTTTAATCCAAATAATTTTATTTGAGATTGAGAAACATAAACGTCGTCAGGCGAATTTAAATAGTTGTAATCAGAACTGCGTAAAAAACCATAACCATCCGGCATAATTTCAAGAACGCCTTCTGCGGTAACAATACCATCAAAATTATAATATACTTTTTCAGGTTTTTTAAATTCAACAGGAACTTGCTGTTCGCTCATGCCTGTGTTTTCATTCATCCCTGTATTTTCGTTGGATGATTGATTATCATTAGAAGTTGATGATTCTTCATTTTCGTTATTCTCTTCTGTTTTTGCTTCAACAACAGGAGTCACTTCTTCTTCGTCGGCAACTGGCTCAACTGTATCGTCAATAATTGGATCTAATTTTACAATTTTACGTGGACGTTTTTCGCGTTCAGGACCATCTTTTTTACCGGTTAATTTAGCTGCCATAAGGAGTTTTTAATGTTGAAATGATTTTGTTGAGATTGAATAAGGGGATATCATCAAACGTTTGGTTTGATTATTTTAATTAAGATTTTAATTATTTAGATGTATTGTAATTATAAACTTTTTTTGATTGTTGAATCGCAAGAAAATGCGTTTCACTAATACGTAGTACAAGTATAGGTATTATTTATTAAACCAAAAAATATTTTTAATGATAGCTAAAAGTAGCTATAAAATCACGGTTTCCGGACTGAGAATGACATCCGGTACACACTGAATGCTCTGCATCTACACTATGAATAATACTTTTAAGATCAGGTGTAAATTCAGCCCATATCCACGATCCACTGAGCTTATACATTACAGCATATTCCTTTATATTGGTACCTGACAAAATCTCTTTCACAATCATTGACCCATCAGAAAAAACACCACCAATCGGCAACTTTCCTGCATCGGTTAATTGTGCAAATGCCTTGTGATTGAATTTAAGTTTAAATGCTCCATGTGGTCCGTTAGTTCCCGAATAAACAGTATTTGGATCGTTTTTGTAATAAACAAAAGCGGTACTATTACGGCTGCTATCACGTAAAGCGAAATTTGTATAAGCTAATGCGGGATTCCGACCTTTATCTTTAGTGCAAGAATAAATAATCACTAAAGAAAATACTAAAGCAATACTTAATGGAATAAACAGTCTCATATTTACTAAGACGAAATACCTTCTAAATACTTACTTAACCAGGTATTTTTAAGAGGTTTCTTCCATTGGCTTAACTCAGCCGATGTGGTAATTGTAGTATCGAAAACGGGGGTATTCTCAGTAATAACAAACCTGGATAGAAGTTCTTTAATCTTAGAAGAATGCACTATCATCAAACTATCATTAATTTCAAGAGCCACTAAAAAACGGTTTAATAACTCAACACCTAATTCTTTTTCCTGTTGTTGTACAAAACGCATCAGTTTATCAATACTGCAACCGCTGGCGTTATACGCGCTTTCATCCACTTTCATAATCAACAACCTGTCATTAAAAATTTCAAATGAAGCTTCAAGCTTTACATCATGTGCTGTCCAAGAACCAACAAATGTTTGGCAATTAGAAGTCAATTGCTGCATTTCAGATGCATTGAGCTCTTTATTTAAAACATATATCCAGATTTTTTCTGCCATTAAAAGTTGGGGTTAACACCAATATAATTTTGAGGAGTAATTTTTTTCAATTCTGTTTTAATTTCAGCACTTACATTTAAAGTATCAATAAAACTATGCATCGATTCCTTTGTAATAACTGCATTTGTTCGTGTTAAATCTTTTAAAGCTTCGTAAGGTTTAGGATAACCTTCGCGACGTAAAACAGTTTGAATGGCTTCTGCAACAACAGCCCAATTTCTTTCCAAATCGCGGTTGATACAAGTTTCATTCAAAATTAATTTATCCAAGCCTTTTAAAATACTCTTCAACGAAATTAACATGTGTGATAATGGTACACCAATATTACGAAGCACCGTACTGTCCGTTAAATCACGCTGTAAACGTGATATGGGTAATTTAGCAGCTAAATATTCTAAAGAAGCATTTGCCATACCTAAATTTCCTTCTGCATTTTCAAAATCAATCGGATTTACTTTATGTGGCATTGCTGATGAACCAATCTCGCCTGACTTTAATTTCTGCTTAAAATATTCAACACTGATATAAGCCCAAATATCGCGGCATAAATCAATTAAAATAGTATTGATACGTTTACAAGCATCGCAATACGCTGCTAAATTATCGTAATGTTCTATTTGTGTTGTGAATTGTGAACGTGATAATCCTAAATTTTTATTTACGAAATCGTTCCCGAATTTAATCCAGTCGTGTTTTGGATACGCAACATAATGGGCGTTAAAGTTACCTGTAGCGCCACCAAATTTAGCTGAGTACTCAACGGCTTTTAATTGTTTTAGTTGTTTTTCTAAACGTTCAACAAACACATAAACTTCTTTTCCTAAACGGGTTGGTGAAGCCGGTTGTCCGTGTGTACGCGCTAACAAACTCACATTTTCCCAAGCTTTACTTTGCAATTTTAATTTAGCAATAACGGCTTCAATTTGTTTATATAAACTGTTGTTGGTAGCATCCTTTAATGATAAAGGTATAGCAGTATTATTTATATCCTGAGAAGTTAATCCGAAATGAACAAACTCCAATTGTTTCTCTAAACCTAGAGCTTGTAATTTCTCTTTCACAAAATACTCAACTGCTTTTACATCGTGATTGGTAGTTTTTTCGGTTTCCTTAATTTTTAAAGCGTCTTCAACCGAAAAACCATTAATTACACTACGTAAACTGTTTTTTTGATTGGCATCCAATGGTTTTAATTGAGGTAAGTTAAAATCGCAAAGCGCAATAAAATATTCTATCTCAATTAAAACACGGTATTTTATTAAACCGTATTCAGAAAAATAAGCCGAAAGTTCTTCAGTTGTTTTGCGGTATCTGCCGTCGACCGGAGAGATTGCAGTTAAAGCATTCAATTCCATAAAAAATGTAAAGGATAAAGATACGGTTTATCTCTAAATAAGAGGCTTACTTTACCATGATTTTTTGAGTACTTACAGGATTTCCATTCAAGGTTTTAACAGTAATGAAATACATGCCCTTCGATAATTCCGATAAATTCAGCACTATTTTATCATCCGAAACTGCTTCGCCAACAATAACTACCTGTTTTCCGGAAACATCAAACACTTCGTAAATTATTTCATTAATACTATACGATGATGCCAAATTTATACGGTCACTAGCAGGATTAGGATAAAGAAAAACAAAAGTTTCTTTTTCATTACGTTCAACAACTTTAATATCAGAATAATCAAGACTCATATCTAAATCCTCAATTTTCAATCGGTAATATGATACACCTGAAACGGGTGATTCATCATTAAACTCATAATACAATGTTTTGTTACTATTTTCAGCAGCCTTTACTTTTCCAATAGTTATCCAGGTTTGTGCGTCATTACTACGTTGTACATGAAAATAATTCGAATTCCTTTCAGTCATTGTTGCCCATGTTAATGCCACTTTTTTATTCATGTTATCAGCATTAAAATACATCAACTCTACAGGCAATACACCAGTTACATCTGAAGCAATACCTGAGCCATTTGGTCCGCCACCGCTACCGGCATTGGTTGAACACGGATTTTGATTACAACCTCCGTTTCCTGCATTAGACTGAGGAGTTAAATTTGGAATTGGTGTTGGTATTGAAATAAAGATAGCGCCTTGTCCACCACCACCACCACCAGAATGTGTTGAACTATTAACGTTACCACCATTACCACCATTTGTACTTACTACTAAAGGACAACCTGCAAGAATACCATAAGACGGAATTTGAAGAACTATTGACCCACCAGCTCCCGCACCACCCGATCCGTCATTTCCTGAATTTCCGGCCGTTTGTCCATTTGCACTTATTCGCCTTGATGCGCATGCGCCTGATGTGATTAATTGGTTTGCTTTAATTAAAATAATACCGCCACCATTTCCTCCACTTGATCCAACATTATCATTTTGCTGTCCACCGCCGCCACCGCCTCCCATAAAAATTCTGTTCACATTAATTTGCGTGCTCAAAGCTATTCCACCAATTCCACCTACCGAATTAGCAACAGAACAGCCTCCTGCGGTTCCATTCCAACCTCTTCCGCCATCACCACCCACGGAATAGTTTCCTCCTCCGGCACCTCCTCCATTAATGTGATTTCCGCCGCCGCCGCCATTCAAAATTTTAGCGCGACAATTATTGTAAGGTGTTAAGTGTATTCTTATAAATTCCTCACCTTTAAATCCATGATTTGTATTATTAGCTCTAAATGGTGTATTTATACAATTAGTTGTTCCATCATAAAAATTATTAGACCTAGTACCACCACGGAAACCTATAGCATCCGCGGTAATATTATTATTTAGAGTAAGAATCCCTCCAACGCTAAAAGATATTACGCCGCCAATATTACCATTCCAAGCTAAACCTGTTATATCTGAAACTGTACTAAAATTAGGTGCGCCAAGATTACGAAAGGTAATAATCTGGAGTGAAGAGTTAGCGCCAAAATTATAAGTGTTACCTAGTGCACTTGTTAATGTGATAGTATTAGGAAGCGAAGCCACTTCAGTATGACTTTGAATCCGTGCTATTTCATACAAACCAGCTGAAGCAATTGCAGACAAATTACCGAAGTTAACATTATCAGCAGTATTAGCGCCAATAACATTATCCTGCATTTGCATTACAACAATGTATTCGCCATCCTCGAAAGTATCGTTTGTCTCGTTAACGTTGTTCACAGTTAATACCGCTCCGGCAACATTAGTCACCTTAGCATAGCCATTAACAATTACTTGAGCAGTACTTAATTCACTTAAGAAAATAGTTAAGAAGAATGTAAGAATCAGTTTCATCTAAGAGTACTACAAAAATAACAAATACTTAAACATAACTGATATGTTAACTCTTGTAATGAGTAAAACCTAAATGTAATTGAGTGAAAAATTTCACCATTTAAATTGCCTATCTTTACGTCAAATTAGGGGTGCCCGATTATGGCGGCTGAGAAAAAACCCTCAAACCTGATGCAGGTAATGCTGCCGAAGGGAAATTGAAGTTTCTTATCCAAGATTCCCCCTAATTTTATAGATATATGTCACTTTTAGGAATTATAGCCCTTGTATTTGGCGTGGCCGGTGTTTTACTGACCATTAAACAAAGTATTTGGTGTTGGCCTGCCGCTTTAATTTCAGTAGTTACATCAGGCTACGAGTTTTATCATAGTCGTTTGTTTGGCGATATGGCGCTTCAAGTATTTTATTTTGTGGCCGGTGTTTATGGTTGGATATATTGGGGAAAGCATAAAAACAAAAGCTTTACTGTAACAACAATTCCTGTTTCAATGGCCACTTTTTTAATTGGAATTACATTTGTACAAGCTGTAATTTATTATTTCCTGCTAAATTATTTTAAAGGTGATCAAGTAGTATTTGACGCCATACTTACTGCCTGTAGTATTACTGCCACTTATATGATGACCAAAAAATGGGTTGAGAATTGGTTATGTTGGGTATTGATTGATTTTGCATACATTGCTTTATATGGTATTAAAGCACTTTGGTTGTACGCCATTTTATATTTTGTATTTACACTAATGGCCGCATACGGTTTTTATTCATGGAAGAAAAAAGAATCATAAAAATTGCAGTGGTTGGTCCGGAAAGCACAGGTAAATCAACTTTGTGTGAACAATTGGCATTACATTACCAAACCGTTTTTGTTCCTGAGTATGCGCGACATTATTTCAAAAAGAAAAATATTAACGATTATTCGTTAAACGAATTAGAGACAATTTATGTTCATCAGGTAGAAAACGAAAAAAAAGCTATTCCAACAGCAAACCGTTTTTTGTTTTGCGATACAAGTTTAATTACCGGTAAGATTTGGGGCTTAGAAGATTTTAGAAGTGTACCACATTTTATTTCCACCAATATTTCTAAAATTAAATACGATTTATATTTGCTAACCAACAATGATGTTATTTGGAAAAAAGATTCACTCCGTAAAAACCCTGATAACCGCGAATATATTTACAAAAGAAACATTGAAGAACTTGAAGCATTACAAGCCAATTATAAAATAATTGAAGGTTTGAACGAACAACGATTAACAAATGCCATAAATTATATCGACACTTTGTTTAAGTAAGCAAATTGTAAGTATATTTGTGCCGATCTAAAGGGGTGCTTGTGTTTTAATACAGGCTGAGATTATACCCGTTACCGATTAAGCGCTCAACACTTAGCGGTATACACCTGATCAGGGTAATTCCTGCGTAGGGACAATAGTTAAAAAGCAAATGCAATCCCCTTTGCGTTTGTATGTTTAACACAGTATTAAAAGAATAAAATGAATTTAAAAAACATCATCACCAAAAGCGGTTTGGCTATTGCATTATTTAGCATTACCACAGCTCAAGCACAATTTAAAATTGCGGGAACTGTATTAGGTCCAAACCAAAAACCTATTCCGTATGCTGCAATAGCAATTAAAAACACTTTTATTTCGACCATGGCTAATGGCGATGGACAATTCGAAATAAAAAATTTGAAAAGCGGGAAATACACTTTGATAACGCATTGTGTAGGATACAAACAGCGCGTTGATACTATTAATCTTTTTACAGTTGATATTGAGATTGCTGTTGTTCTTAAAAATGAAGATATAAACCTTGATGAAATTGTTGTGAACTCAACCCGCGCCGATAAACAAAGTGGTATGGCGTACACAGTTTTAAATAAAGAAGATATCGAAAAATCAAATTTAGGTCAGGATGTTCCTATGATTTTAAATACTGCACCTTCTGTTGTGGTGAATACCGATGCAGGAAATGGTGTTGGCTATACAGGATTAAGAATTCGTGGCACCGATGGAACACGAATTAACGTTACCATTAATGGAATCCCGGTTAATGATGCGGAAAGTCAAGGAACATTTTTTGTTAATACCCCCGATTTATTATCATCGGTAAATAGTATTCATGTTCAACGTGGTGTTGGTGCTTCCAGCAATGGTGCCGGTGCATTTGGCGCAAGTATCAAGATGCAAACTAACACACTTAACGAAAAACCCTATGCGCAATTAATTAATTCAGGCGGTTCCTATAATACATACCGTAATACGATTGCTGCGGGAAGTGGTTTAATTAGCAAAAATTTTGCATTTGATGCGCGATTAAGCCGAATTGGAAGTGATGGTTATATCGACCGAGCAAAATCAACTTTAAACTCTTACTATTTATCAGGGGGTTATTACAGCAATAAAACGGTTGTAAAAGCCATTATGTTTTCAGGAACAGAAAAAACCTATCAAGCCTGGTATTATGTTCCTGAAGATTCTATTAAAAGAGGAAACAGAACTTATAATCCTGCAGGAGAATATTTAGATGCAAACGGAAAAGTACAGTATTACAATAATGAAACTGATAATTACAAACAGGATAATTATCAAATCCATTTAATTCAAACCATAAACGATAAATTGAATTTTACTTTAGCAGGACATTACACTGCAGGAAAAGGTTATTACGAACAATATCGCAGCAACGATGCTTTAGCAAATTATGGAATTGCAGATGTTGTAATTGATTCCAATACAACTATAGCTAATAGCGATTTAATCCGTCGCCGTTGGTTAGACAATGATTTCATTGGAGCAGTTGGAAATTTCAATTACACACCAAGTAGCAAAGTGAAATTTACTTTAGGCGGAGGAACCAATCAATATTTTGGTCGACACATGGGTGAAGTAATTTGGGCACGCTTTGCCTCTAATAGTGATATTGGGAAACGTTATTATTATAACCGTTCATTTAAAAACGATAATAATGTGTATTTAAAAACCAATATCAATTTCATAAAAAATGCTTCAGCGTTTATTGATTTACAATACAGAAATGTATTTTATTCGTTTTTAGGTTTTGATTCTACTTTAGCATCCACACAGCAAAGTGTGAAATACGATTTCTTTAATCCGAAAGTGGGATTGAATTATAATATCTCCGAAAAAATAAGAGTGTACGCTTCTTATGCCATCGCGAATAAAGAACCGAACCGAGATGATTTTACACAAAGTAGTCTTGTTAGTCGACCAAAACATGAGACCTTGAATGACTTAGAGATTGGTGGAAGTTTCTCTAATAAAAATTTATTCTTCGAAGCAACTATTTACAACATGGATTACACCAATCAATTAGTATTAAACGGTGTTGTAAATGATGTTGGTGCTTATAACCGGGTCAACGTGAATAAAAGTTACCGCAGAGGAATTGAATTACAAGCTGCCGTTAACATTACAAAATATTTCACTTTAAGTGGAAATGTAACACTCTCTAAAAATAAAATAAAAAATTATGTTGAATTTTTAGACAGCGCCAGTGCAGATTACAGCGTTTACAAACAAATGGAAATTAAATATTCTGAAACAGATATTTCTTTTTCTCCAAACATTACTTCTTGTGGTATTATTACTTTTAAAGCGGGAGATTTGTTGAATATTTCATTAATCAATAAATATGTAGGTCGACAATACTTAGATAATACTTCTAATGTTAATCGTTCAATAAATCCGTATTCTGTTTTTGATGTAAAATTAACATCAACTATAAAAACCAAATGGATAAAGGAAATTATGTTTATGGTAAGCGCGAATAATATATTGAGTACAAAATATGAAACAAATGGTTACACATTCAGCTATTATACCGATGCAACTTTAAACACATTTAATTATTTAGCACCGGCTGCACCTTTTAACGTATTGGGTGGCGTTAGTCTTAAATTCTAAGTCAGTTCGAACGTAGTCGAGAACTTGCAATATCACGTCTCGACTACGCTCGACGTGACACTATAGTACTGCAGCTTCATTTAGTTTAAGTATTCCTGTATCCGCATTTATACTCACTTCTGCCCCAACAGGCAGGGTGAGTTTATTTTCGATGTGCCCGGTCATTAATCCGTAAAATACAGGAATTGGTAGTGTTTTAAAATGTTGTTCGAACACTTGCATAAACGTAAATGCCTTTTGTGGTTCTTCAGCTTCACACTTTACAAATTTACCAAAAGCAATTCCATTTAGTTGTTTGAATGCGCCATTCAATTTTAATTGCGTTAACATTCTGTCAATGCGGTAAGGTTCTTCTTTAGTTTCCTCTAGAAATAAAATCTTTCCTTTCCAATCCGGTAAATAACCTGAACCTATTAAACTTGAAATAACGGTAAGGTTCCCTCCTACTAATGTACCTGTTGCTGTTCCTTTATTAATGGTAACGATTTTGTCTTCTTCGTTGGGTCCAATCGGAAAATTAGTTTGTTCTCCATTCATCACCACGCTTTTAAAAACAGAGCTTGTCCAATCATTCCAACCCGAATTACCAACAGGACCATGAAAAGTTACTAATCCTGTTTTAGCATAAATAGCGTTTAGCAAAGTGGTAATATCACTAAAGCCAATCAATACTTTTGGATTTTGAGAAATGGTTTTATAATTCAATAAATCTAAAATACGGGCACAACCCCATCCGCCTTTCATACAAAAAATGCCTTTTACATTTTTATTAGCAAACAAATCATTTAATTCTTTAGCGCGTTCTTCGTCAGTCCCTGCAAAATAACCTGTTTTCAATTTTAAAGTATTTCCTAAAACAACATTGAAGCCGAATCCTTTTAAGATGGTTGAAAATTTCTCCACTTGTGCTTCATCCCAGACTGCACCAGCGGGAGAAGTGATTGCAATAGTATCGCCTGCTTTTAAACGCTTTGCTTTTAATTTCGATTTTGTTAATTCTTCTAAGGGAGTAAATGATTGGTTTATTAAAGCTAACGAAGAAAGAATAGCTGTGCTTTTTACAAAATGTCGACGTGAACTCATAATTTTATTTTATTAAGTCTTTTAGACACTCCTCCATGGTATTAAACTTAAAGTCGAAGCCTTCTTTCTTAGCTCGATCAGAAATAACCTTGTTACTCTTTAATATTAGATCAGTTTCTGTTCTAATAAAAAAAGCACCAATCTCTAACATCCAAGCATCTGCAGGTAAACCAAATGGTACACTCAAAGCTTTTCTATATGCTTTCATCATGTCTTAGTTACGAATTGGATTTGGTGCCGCAAAGTTATATGCACCTGAGGCGTTTTTATTATGAATCAACCACTCTACTAATCTGCAAAAATCGGTTTCATGAATCCAGCTAACAAATTGTTTTCCACTTCCCATTGTACCACCTAAAAAGAATTTACAAAGTTTACGTAATACAGGGAACACACCGGATTTTCTTCCCATTACCATTGATATTCTTAATCGTATTTTCCGAGTATCCTGAGTTTTAGAATCATTGAAAGCCTTTTCCCAAGCTTTAACAACATCCACAAAAAAACCAGTTCCATTTTCTGCATCTAGCTCAGTCATGACTTTATCATCGCTATAGCCGTAAATAGCCGCGGCGGAAGCATTCATCCAAATTTTCGGTGGAGTTTTACAACCTGCGATGGCTTGTCCTAAAACAGTAGTCGATTTAATACGAGAAGATAATATAAGTGCTTTATTTTTTTCGGTAAACCGACAATCAATACTTCTTCCTGACAAATTTATAATGCAATCGGCTCCTTCAAGGTATTGCGCCCAATCACCAAGTGTTTTTGCATCCCAAACAACATGTTTGATAGTACCCTTGTTTGGTTGCGCACTTCTACTTAGAATGACATATTCATCAAACTTATTATCGAAATAATTAATAAGCGCATCGCCTAAAAATCCTGAACCACCTGCTATTACTAATTTTTTCATGGGAATTTGATGATAAAGTTACCCCAACAATTGTACAAAAACGTAAACAAGTTTTAATTATCTTTGCACTCATGCCTTTTTCAGGAAAAACAGTCGCTTTTCATACCCTCGGATGTAAATTAAATTTCTCCGAGACCTCAACCATTGCGCGATTGATGGTAGAAAAAGGGTTTAACAAGGTAAATTTCTCTGAGCCTGCCGATGTTTATGTGATTAACACTTGTTCTGTTACTGAGAATGCCGATAAAGAATGTAAGCAGATTGTGAAGTCGGCACTAAATAATAATCCTGAAGCTTTCGTAGCTATTGTTGGTTGTTACGCTCAATTAAAACCGGAGCAGATTGCAAAGATTGAAGGTGTTGATGTGGTTTTAGGGGCAACAGAAAAATTCAAGCTTTTAAATTATATCAATTTTAGTAAGAATGATAATACACAAATTCAGGCTTGTGAAATTGGTGATGCTGATTTTTTTGTGGATGCATATTCGGTTGGAGATAGAACCCGTTCCTTTTTAAAAGTTCAGGATGGTTGTGATTACAGTTGTACATTTTGCACCATTCCTTTAGCTCGTGGAAAAAGCAGAAGTGATATTATTGAAAATGTAGTTACTAATGCGAACAAAATTGCAGCGAGTGGCGTAAAGGAAATTGTTTTAACCGGCGTTAACATTGGTGATTTTGGATATGGAAGAGATATTGATGGTGATGTTAAGAAACGTAAAGAATATAATTTTTTAGACCTAGTAAAGGAATTAGATAAAGTTGAAAATGTAGAACGTTTCCGCATTTCATCAATAGAACCGAACTTATTAAAAGATGAGATTATTGAATTTGTAGCTAAGTCGAACAGATTCATGCCGCACTTTCATATTCCATTACAAAGCGGGAATAATGATTTATTGAAGAGAATGAAACGCCGTTATTTGCGTGAATTATATTCCGACAGAGTTTCAAAAATAAAAAATGAAATGCCGGATTGCTGTATTGGTGTGGATGTAATTGTTGGTTTTCCCGGCGAAACAGAAGAGCAATTTTTAGATACTTATAATTTCATTAATGGCTTAGACGTTTCTTATTTACACGTTTTCACTTACAGCGAGCGTGATAATACTGAAGCTGTTTTAATGGAGAATTCTGTTCCGATGGCAGAACGTAAACGTAGAAATAAAATGTTACGTATTCTCTCTGCAAAAAAACTAAGAGCGTTTTACGAAAGCCAATTAGGAAAAACTCAAACTGTAATTTTTGAAAATGAAAGTAAGGGAGATTTTATGTTTGGCTTTACTGAGAATTATGTAAAAGTAAAATATCCTTACTCTGCTGAGTTAGTTAATACTTCTTTAAATGTAACTTTAGATGCTTTTGATGAAGAGGGGAATGTTTTAGTTTCTTTGAAGGAAACCATCTTAGCTTAATTCTATTTTGCTTCTTGTAAAAACCTAGAATAATTTTCCGGAAAACTGATCTCGGGCTTCGTTTTAAAGATCCCGAAGACTGCACTTCCACTTCCGCTTAATGAAGCATAAATCGCTCCGTTTTGATAAAGCGTGTTTTTTAATTTTTCAATTTCAGGATACTTTTTAAAAATGCTTTTCTCAAAATCGTTTTCTAAAAGTGCTTTCCAGTTTTCAATGGGTTCCTTGGTAACGATATCTCTTATTGATTTTGTCGGTTGAGTTGGAATAACCCCATCATAAGCTTCTTTAGTATTTGAATGAATACCTGGATAAACCACCAAAATATGGTATTTACTTAAATCTAGTTTTATGGCTTCAAACTCATCACCCTTACCTTTTGCAAAAACAGGGGTATTTTCAATAAAAAAGGCGCAATCCGACCCTAATTTTCGGGCCATTTCTGTTAATTTTTCTGTTGATAAGTTGAGTTTTAGCTGCTTATTGACCAATTTCAGAAAGAAAGCCGCATTTGAACTGCCTCCGCCAAGTCCGGCCCCCATTGGCAAAACCTTGTGTAAGTACACTTTTAAGTTGGGTAATAAAGCTTCCTGAGCTAATAATTTATAAGCCTTAAAAATGATGTTTTCCTCTATATTTCCCTCTATTTTTAGTCCGGATATTTGGAGTTCAAAAGCCTGATTTCCGCCTTCAATAATTTCAATCGAATCCTTCCAATTTACAGGGTAAAAAACGGTTTCTATATTATGAAATCCATCTGGTCGTTTTTGGGTGACGTTTAGTCCTAAATTTATCTTACAGTTAGGGAAATCGATCATTTTTTTAGCATTTTTTGGCTCACTAAATATTTTTCACTAAATTGCATCAAATTATTTAAAAAAGCACAACCATGAAAAATAAAAAGTTTACTATTGGTTTAACCTTATTAATGGCAGGTTCTCTGTTTTTAACAAACTGTACTAAAAACAAAACCAATGAAGCTCCATCTCCTGATTATGAAGTTGAATCGACTCAGGAAATTAATAGAATTCAAATGATTGTAAGTGATATTCACGAAATGGGTGCTGTTGCAGGCGACCAGTTTACAAATTTATTCGGATGGATGAGTCATACTCCTTTATCTATCATGCAAGGAACAAACACTATTAACAGTACAAACGCTGTTATTTTTTATGATTTAATTGGTAAATATTATACTATTACCTTCAACAATACTATTGGTAAAGATGGACACGTTAGAAATGGTGTGTTAACTTTTAATTATGGTGCAACAACTACTGTTTCTGCAGTTGATTATTACCGTCAACCAGGTTTTACTGCTAGTGTTACTGCTACCGGATACACTGTTGATGATTATTCAGTAACTGTTAATGGCATGAAAATCACAAATACAACTATAGTTGGTTTCCCTGTGGCACCAAATACTCCAACAAACACTAACATGACTTGGAGTCAGAATGCAGATGTTAAAATAGAAAAAGCTGTTGGTACATCAACTATAACTCATACTTGGAATGGAACCATTAATAAAACTTTATTAAATACAAGAATTGGTACAATGGTTCCTATGCCAATTGCTAGTCCACAAACATTCACAGTTTATCCAACCCCTTTCGGTTCTTCTTTAAACTGGGCTAAAGCATGGATTAGTTACTCTGGACAAGGAACAGGAACTCTTCAAGATATTGGTCCTTATAATTTAACAATGACTGGCGTTACCCGTAACATGAACAGTTCACCTGAAACGTTCTATTCAAGTGCAGGTATGTTTGTTAGTCCTGAAAGACATCCTTTCTTATCTGGTTTCATGACCTTCAAACCAGGTGCAAAACCAACACGTGATTGTGATTTTGGTGCTGGTGAAAATGTTGATTACAACGTAAAAGTTACAATTGAAGGTGTTTCATACGATGTAGATTGTAAATAATATAAAAGAGATTTAATTAAAAACCCCGAGATAAACTCTCGGGGTTTTTTATTTTAATTAATTCTGATTTTCTAAATCTTACTCGAAATATTCTTTCATTCTATCGAAAAAGCTTTTCTCTTTTTTATTAAGATTAGGTTGGAAGTTTTTAGCTGTCTTTAAGCCTTCCATTAATTTCTTTTCCTCAGCTGATAAATTAGCGGGCGTATAAATATTTACATCCACTAACAAATCACCCTTACCATAACCATTAATTTCAGGAATGCCTTTTCCTTTTAAACGCAACATCTTTCCACCTTGGGTTCCGGCATCAATCTTAATTTTTACTTTACCATCAATAGTTGGAATTTCAACTTGCGTACCTAAAGCTGCATCAGGGAAACTGATGAACAAATGATAAATTAAATTATTGCTTTCGCGTTTTAATTCCGGATGCTCTTCTTCTTCAATTAAAATCAATAAATCACCATTAACACCACCACGTGGAGCAGCATTACCTTTTCCATTCATTGATAACTGCATACCCTCAGCAACACCCGCAGGAATGTTTACTGATATAACTTCTTCACCACGAACTATACCATCGCCATGACAAGTATTGCATTTATCTTTAATTATTTTTCCTTCACCATGACAAGAACTACATGTGGTTTGGGTTTTCATAGCACCCAAAATAGTTTGTTGAACACGTACCTGAGTTCCTGTACCATTACAAATCTTACAAGTATCGTAATTGCCGTTTTTAGCGCCTGAGCCTTTACAAGTATTACAAGCAACATGTTTTGTAACCTTTAATTTTTTCTCAACGCCATTCGCAATTTCGTGAAGATTCAATTTTACTTTAATACGTAAGTTAGAACCACGATTTACTCTGCGTCCACCACCGCCGCCTCCGAAACCTCCACCACCAAAGCCGCCTCCGAAAATATCTCCAAACTGACTGAAGATATCATCCATATTCATTCCACCACCATAACCACCGCCACCACCTTGACCGGAAGCTCCACCAACACCGGCATGGCCATATTGATCGTAACGCTGACGTTTTTCTGCATTGCTTAACACCTCGTAGGCTTCGGCAGCTTCTTTAAATTTCTCTTCAGCAGCTTTATCATCCGGGTTTTTATCAGGGTGAAATTTAATAGCAAGCTTACGGTATGCTTTTTTAATTTCATCCTCACCTGCGCCTTTCGACACACCTAATATTTCGTAAAAATCTCTCTTAGCCATAATCTTAGTTTGCAACCACTACTTTTGCATAGCGAATTACTTTATCACCCAATTTATATCCTTTTTCAACCTCATCTACTACTTTACCTTTTTGGTTTTCATCAGTAGCAGGTATATGTGTAATTGCCTCCATTGTATCAGCATTAAAATCCTGACCAATACTTTCAAAAGCAGTTAAACCTTTTAACTGGGTGCTGTTTTTTAATTTATTATAAATCAAGGTAATACCTTCCTTTATCGGACCTGCTTCTGTAACTGTTTCGTTAGCCTTTATAGCTCTTTCAAAATCATCAATTACAGGTAATACCGACTTTAAAACATCTTCGGAAGCAGTCTTAATTAGCTCCGATTTCTCTTTCATAGTGCGCTTTCTGAAATTATCAAATTCAGAATAAAGCCTTAAATACTTATCGTTAAGTTCGGCAACCTGCTTTTTGAGCTTTTCTTCCTCTGTAACTGACGTATTTTCATTGTTTGTGTCAGTAACCGGCTTTTCTTCCTCACTTAAATTTTGCTCGTTAGTTGTATTCTCTTCGTTCATAGCTATATCGCCATATTAGTTATGGGCGTGCAAAGATAAGCAATCAATAATGTTGCCAAGGAAATAATAAGGAAATATTGTCAGTTTTTAATGAAATTGAACTCGGTACGACGGTTAAACTCATGTTCTTTGTCAGAACAATCCACCCCATTTAAGCAGCGGTTTTTGGTATCCGATTCACCCTTACCTATGGCTTTTAAACGGGCTTTATCGATTCCTTTTGAGCTTAGATAATCAATTACTGCATTAGATCGTTTTTGAGACAAGGTAAGATTAGAAGCATCATCACCACGGGCATCGGTATGTGAGATGACCTCAAGTTTCACATCGGTACTTGTATTTAATATCAAAATCACCTTATCGAGTACCAATTCGCCTTCTAAAGTAATTGAATACTTACCCGATTCGTAATACACATTTTCGGAGGCTGACAAATTCTTTAAACCTGATTTTTCAAATTTCTTATACTTCAAAGTAATATCATCTCCCTCCTCTACCGGCGATAAAATCACAATATCCGTTTTTAATAATTTGTATTCGAAATCGCCTTTAATTGTTTTTCTAATTTCAGTAATAATTTCACCGGTTAATTTTGCTAAAAAAACTATGGGACTACTTTTTACTTTTTCGGTTTGAGCAATGCGGATTGATAAATTTTCTGTGGTATCCACTTTATCAAATGTAAAATCACCAAAAGCATCGGTCTTAGTAGCTTTCAAAGTATCTTGTTTATGATTTAATAAATAAACAAAATGCTGAATGAGCGGTTTCTTTTCGTTATCACCAACTAACAATTTACCTGAAATATCAGCTGTAGAAATAGCAGCATTGGTTCGGCAAATACTGGCAAAGGCTTGTTCTAATTCCTGAGCGCTATCTGTCTCTAGCCATAAACGACCTTTAGGATTAACTAAAAAGAAAGAAGGAAATTTATCTGCGCCAAATGCTTTTACAACTTCGTCTTTAATTCCTTTTTTTAGCGAGGTAGTTTGTCTTCTTGCCATTAAACTTCGAGTTTAATAAATTCCCGTCTTGTAAATATTTCTTCCACACGTCGGGTTTTTTCTTCTGTACAAATGGTAATGTATTCTATTTCCGAAGCGCCTTTACAAGCATTATTTTGAAAACGGTTTAAGGTTTGTTCAAGCTTTTGATTTATTTCTACAATTTGTTTAAGCGGCTGTTGGGTATTGAAAAATAAAACCAAAACAAATCTATCGGTAGTTGTTTTTCCATTTGGCAAATCAACTTCCGTTCTTTTATCTTGAGTATTAAAGACTGCAACTTTTGAAAAGGGAATTTTTTCACCGACACGTAACTTTTTCTGTCCGAATCCAATCAGAGACGAGAGCATTAAGACAGCGGCAATATATTTTTTCATTAGGGTTTGTAAAACTTGAGCTCAGTTCTTACGTTTTCGGCGTGTTCATCGTCGGTACAAGCCACTTTATTCTTACACTTGTTTTTAAGTTCCGTTTCACCTTTTCCAATTGGTTTCATTCTGGTTGGAGCAATACCTTTACCAACCAAATAAGCTTTTACAGCACTTGAACGTTTTTTTGATAATTCTAAATTATCTGCGTCATCGCCCTTACTATCTGTATGTGAAATAATTGCAATGGTGTAATCTTTATTTTTAGTAAGCATTGTTGCTACTTTATTTAGCTCTGCATTTGAACTTGATTCTAGTTCAGAGCTATTCTTTTTAAAAGTAATATTAGCATTAAATGAAATTGCGTTTTTGGTCGTCGAGACATCTTTGTTAATTCCGCTAAGTTTAGCCACATCTCCAAGACTTAATAAGTATTCGAACTTACCTGATGCTTTTGGAACATTAGCAAATACAGCTCCTGATGCTGTACTTAAATAAGCTTTTTGCTTTCCCGCTAAATCACCCGCTGTGTCAGTCTTTATAATGTATTCCGGTAAATATTTTACACTGAAATAGGTGAACAATCCGCTATTATCACTTAATGTGCGGCTGATGGTATCATTAAATTTATTCATCATCACCATTTTTTGATTTTTCACAGCATCGCTTGGTGCTTCAGAAAAAAGTAAGCGGCCTTTTAAATCATGGGCGTTTTGTGGTGAGTTTTTCTTTGCATCCAAAACATCTTCTATTTGAAGCATGGTTGGGTTAATAGATAGGATTGTTCCTAATTCATCAACTAAAATAGTAACTGGTAATTGTGTGAGTTTATAATTTCTAACCGATAAATCATTATAACCTTTGTTAGCTATTAAATTCATCATCTTATCCATTTTCATAGTTGCTAAATCCTGATTCCAAGCACCTTTATCACTTTGTATGGCAACAGTTATAACCTCAAAGCCTTCTGCATTACGGTATGTTGCGTTACTGTAGCGTTCATGTAAATCAACTGCACGGGGTAAAAAGCTTTTAGACTTATTAACTGAAGATGCCCAAAAATGAATTAATACAATCTTATTTATATAAGGAAAAGTAATACTTTGCAAAGTAAACTGATTGTTATTTAAGACCAATGGCTGTGCTTTATCGCCATTTTTTAATCCGCAATTTTGAGCAGTAACCGTTAAGCTAATCAGAACTAAAAAAAGTATTTTACAAAATTTCAATTTCATTTTATTTTTCTTTCAAACCCTCTAGCGCTTTTTCTAAATCTATACCTCTTAATGCTTTTCCAATAATAATGCCGTCGCCATCAATTAAATAATTAGTGGGGATACCTTGTACCGCATATTTTAAAGCAGCAGCGTTATTCCATCCTAATAAATCGCTAACGTGACTTGGCCATAACAAACCATCGGCAGCTATTGCATCTTGCCAAGCTTCTTTCTTCATATCAAGAGATACACTATAAACTGTAAACCCTTTTCCGTTTTTTAATTTTTCATCCTTGTATTTATTATGCACCGCTACCACATTCGGGTTTTCCATTCTGCACGGTCGACACCAGCTAGCCCAGAAATCAATCAATACTATTTTTCCTTTTAAAGATGATAACTTTATGGTTTGTCCCTGTATGAAGGTTTATTCTCATTTTCTTATAATTTCTGCACCTATTGCATTTAAACGGCCATCAATATTCTGATAACCGCGGTCGATTTGATTGATATTAAAAATAGTACTCTTGCCTTTTGCACTCATAGCTGCAATTAATAAAGAAACACCGGCACGTATATCAGGCGATGCCATTTGAATGGCTTTTAGCTGAACTTTTTTATCTAAACCAATTACAGTAGCGCGATGCGGATCACATAAAATAATTTGTGCGCCCATATCAATTAGTTTATCTACGAAGAACAAACGACTCTCAAACATTTTTTGATGAACCAAAATGTTTCCACGAGCTTGTGTAGCTGTAACTAAAACAATACTTAATAAATCGGGAGTAAATCCGGGCCAAATAGCATCGGCAACAGTTAAAATAGAACCATCAATAAAAGTATCAATCTCGTAATGCGATTGCGATGGAATATAAATATCGTCACCCCTACGCTCCATCTGAATTCCTAATCTTGAAAATACACGAGGTATACATCCTAAATTGTCATAAGACACATTTTTAATAGTGATTTCAGATTGTGTCATGGCTGCTAAACCAATAAACGATCCTATCTCAATCATATCCGGTAACAAGCGATGTTTTGTCCCACCTAATGAAGTAACACCTTCAATGATTAACATGTTTGAACCAACACCTTGAATTTTTGCGCCCATACCAATCAACATTTTACAAAGTTGTTGAATGTAGGGTTCACAAGCAGCGTTATAGATTGTTGTTGTTCCTTCTGCTAAAACAGCAGCCATCACAATATTTGCAGTTCCTGTTACGGATGCTTCATCCAATAACATGTAACAACCTTTTAATTTTTTTGCTTCAACTTTAAAAACTTCATTGTCGTTATCGTAATCAAACTTCGCACCTAAGTTTTCGAAACCGATAAAGTGAGTATCCATTCTGCGGCGACCAATTTTATCTCCTCCCGGTTTTGGCATGTAAGCGCGGCCGAAACGAGCTAACATTGGACCGATAATCATAACTGAACCGCGTAATCCTCCACCTTTCTTTTTAAATTCAGGGGAAACTAGGTAATCTACTTTTACGTCATCCGATTGAAATGTAAATTCTTCGTGACCGGTTTTTTCAACCTTCACACCTAAATCACGTAATAAATCAATAAGCTTATTGATGTCAACAATATCAGGAATATTGCTAATCGTTACTTTTTCTTTGGTGAGTAAAACGGCGCAAATGATTTGCAAAGCTTCGTTTTTAGCGCCTTGTGGTGTAATGTCTCCTTTTAATTGTCTGCCGCCTGTTACTTCAAAAATGGCCATAGGGATAAGTGCAGTTTTTAATGTTTTTTATTATGCTTATGAAAATGCTTTTTGTGTTTGTTGTTCTGGAATTTGTGACGAGGCTTATTATTACTACTTCCTCCACCTGAATTGTTAGTTCGCACTAATTCCTGATGAGAACTTAATGCTACAGATTCATCCAATTTCAATTCACCATCCGATAAATCCGTTAGGTTTTTAAAAATAACATCATCCGTAATCGAATCTTTATTCCAATTGATGTAAGATTTTTTTAGATGATTAGCGATTAAACGGGTTAACTCATCTTTTTCAGGACCATCCTTTAAAGCTTTAGCTTTTTTAATAATCGCCTCTATAGTTTTACCGTAATGCTTAAATTTAATCTTACCAACAGGATAAGTTAACCTTGCCGGTTTTTCTTTAAATGTTTCCGGTTTTGGTCTTGGATACGGAGAATCAACATCTAATCTGAATTCAGAAATAATGAATAAATGATCCCAAAGTTTATGCGTAAAATCGGCCACATCACGTAAATGCGGGTTTAACTGCCCCATCACCTGAATAATCGCTTTTGCACATAAATTGCGTTCTTCACGATCCTTTAATTCGCAACAGTAGTCTATCATACTCTGCACGTTACGCCCATATTCGGGTATAATCATTTTCGGTCTTTCTGTATTGTATTCCATCATTATTTTGAAAGTATAAATATAGCGAAAAATAGGGCTGTTTTTAAAGTTTTTCACTATTTATTAACCAATGCCCTGTTTATTTCTCGTTTTTTTATTTTTACAGTCTTAATACTAAAACTAAAATTATGGATTTAAAAGTAGTGGTTACTAACATTGCAACGCGATGGAATTACAAAGTAGATGAAATTTCTCCGGGAATTTTCAGAATGGATGTAGCAATTAAAATGAAAGACGGAACTTTCCGTTATCAGTTTGTGTACATCTGGATTATTGCAGGCCGTTATTTTGGTAAAGATGTTGTTTACATGAACAGTCGTTGTGGCGAGTTTACTCAAAATTTAAACTTGTATAAATTAATTAAAGAAGGTGGTTACGGAACATTCTCTTCTGTAACAGTTACTACTGATAAACGTGCAGATGGTTCTCCATGTGAAACTGTTATTGTACAAGCTGTTCAGCCTATTGAGTTTACCAGCGAAGCTATCTTAAACGAAGCTATTTACGATGTGGCATTTAATGCAGATGCTATCGAGTCGCTTTATTTTGGTGGCGATAAAAACTAAACCTAATTGAGGAAAAATAACGTATCTTAGCACTTCTAAAAATTAAAAACTATGTCAGTACTCGTAAACAAAAACTCAAAAATAATTGTACAAGGATTTACCGGAGGAGAAGGCACTTTTCATGCCACTCAAATGATTGAATACGGTACTAATGTTGTAGGTGGTGTTACCCCGGGAAAAGGTGGTACAAAACATTTAGAAAGACCTGTATTTAATACGGTTGCTGAAGCTGTAAAAACTACCGGTGCTGATGTATCTATCATTTTTGTTCCTGCTGCTTTTGCTGCAGATGCAATTATGGAAGCTGCTGATGGCGGAATTAAAGTTATTGTTTGTATTACAGAGGGTATCCCTGTGAAAGACATGATACTTACTAAAGAATACTTAAAGGGAAAAGACTGCCGTTTAATCGGCCCGAATTGCCCTGGTATTATTACTGCAGGTGAAGCGAAAGTTGGTATTATGCCGGGCTTCGTTTTCAAAAAAGGTAAAATTGGTATCGTTTCAAAATCTGGAACTTTAACATACGAAGCTGCTGACCAAGTTGCGAAAGCTGGTTTAGGCGTTACAACTGCTATTGGAATCGGTGGAGATCCTATTATTGGAACTACCACTAAAGAAGCGGTTGAATTACTAATGAACGATCCTGAAACTGAAGGTATTGTTATGATTGGTGAAATTGGTGGAAATCTTGAAGCTGATGCTGCACGTTGGATTAAAGCTAACGGAAATAAAAAACCAGTAGTTGGTTTCATCGCCGGACAAACTGCTCCTAAAGGCCGTACAATGGGTCATGCCGGTGCAATTGTTGGTGGTGCTGATGATACTGCACAAGCTAAAATGGCAATCTTACGTGAAAACGGAATACACGTTTGTGAAAGTCCTGCTGATATTGGAAAAACTATGGCTAAGGTTCTTGGAAAAGTTCTTGCTTAATACTTAAAAGATTCTGAAACAAGTTCAGAATGACAATATAGACCCTGACAGAAACCTGCTTGCCGCAGGCGAGTGTTGGGGTTTTTTATTTCTAATCGATTGATTTTTTGTTGAAGATTATATATCCGAAGTGGAAGAAGAACGAAAAGCTATTCGGATTCTTATCATAGTAATTTACACCAATACTAACCGGACCAACAGGTGTATTATAAACCAAAGCTACGAGTCCGATAAAATTACGGTATAAAAAGGGTTCGGTGTATTTTGCTTTTTGATTGTTAGTTGAAACGATGGAAGTAATAGGTTGAAATAAATAACCTTCAAAACGAATATCAAAATTCTTGTACGGGGTAGTAATGGCTTTTATACCACCTGCTACATATTGATGCGCCCGGTATTGAGGAATAAATAAAGTCTGACTCTCGAGCGTTGGATTAAATGCCGGCGCTGATAAAATACTGGAAGTATAATTCTTAAAAAACGGTTGTGTAGAATAAACTCCCTCAGCAAACACACCTATTTTAAATCCTTTAAATGTGCGGATATAACTATCTAATGTGAACTTAAACTGAAACCAATTGTGATAGGGATAATTTTTTGTGCCAACCGAATCTAATGAAGTTGTGCCGGGATAAAAACTTTCCGCCCCATCAATAAACTTAGCTCTGAAATGGATTTTGGTTCCATTAGTTGCGTATTGTTTACGATTATGTGTATTTAACTCGTAAGAAATTTGTCCGTAACCAAAATCAAAATACGTGGCATCAGCCGTGTCTAATTTTGTAAAGTTTTCTGTCTGGTAATAGCGGTTTCCCCATTCGGAGTAACCTCCTGATAAAACAACTTTAGAAACGTTTCCTAATGGTAATCCTACATTTAATTCGCCAAATATATCTTCCTGTAATAAATATGCGGGCTTCTCAAAATCATAAAACAAAGCGCTGCTTCTAAAATAATCCCAACGTGAATAAGTAAATGTGGGTTCAATATAAAACGGTAAACGTGCCGGAAAATCAAATCTCAGTTTAGCATGTGTACTTCCGTGTAATTTTCCATAATAACCATTGACATAAGCGGAAAAACCAATTCTACCGAGGTGATTATATTGCAATCCTAAAAAGGCCTCGCTAATTGGACGGTTCGAAATATTTCCTCCTAAATCAATAAAAAAACTTTTTTCTTTTTTAGCCATTAATTTTAATTTATAAAATCCAGAACCCATTGTATCTTTTACAGCAATTGGGTAAACCGATTTTATTTTATCATCACTGGTTAATCTAAAATATTGTTTCTTTAAACGAGATAAAGAGAATGGCTTTCCCTTGTGAAAAATACTGTTACGAATAAATGATTCGGATCTTTTACCAACACCATGTATCTCTACTTTATCAAAAATAATACTGTCTTTATTGGCTTTAGATCTAAAAATGGCCCGTTTATTTTTTAACACTTCGTTATCGGCCATGCGTTCAACGCAAAGTTTTATTTTTGGCATATTGCGCATGGTGGCAACATAACCACTGTCGATTAAACGTTTCGCTTCCTCGAAATTAAAAATATTCACATCGCACCAGGGCTCTATCAATACACCATTTTCACACACCGGATTAAAATTAGTTTGTGTCATTAAAAGATGACGAAGCTGCAAATACAAATTATCATCTGAAGGTGGCTTTGTTCTTTCTGCAACAGAAGAACCAATAATAAAATCGGGATAGAATTCATCATACATCACATCGGTCGGCAAATTATTATACAAGCCGCCATCAAATAATAATTTTCCATCGATAGGAATCGGTCTTAAATAAAACGGATAACTCATAGAAGCACGGATGGAAGAAGATAAATCGCCTTTTCTGAATGTGACAATTTCTTTATTTTCTATATCCGAGGCTAAACAACGATATGGAATCATTAAACTATCGAAATTATTTTTAGCGTAAGCATTAACGCCGGCAAAAGTCTCCATCAAATAATAATCAATGGGTACCGAATTAATGACGTTAGTTGGAAGATTATTTAAAATGTTTGTATTGAAAGCCACTTTAAAACTTTGCCACGAAGCATAATCATCTCTCTTCTTCAGAAAATAGGTGTATTTAGCGGGCATATCGCCTCGGGTTATTTGCTGGAAGAACCCTGTTTTAACAAGCTGCTCCATTTCGGTAGGGGAATAACCGGCTGCATAATAAGCGCCAATTAAACTCCCAATAGAGGTTCCGGTAATGTAATCGATAGGAATATTATTTTCTTCAAGTGCTTTAAGTACACCAATGTGGCATAACCCACCCGAGCCCCCTCCGCTTAATACAATACCCACTTTTTGAGCAAAAATGCTATTCACGCAAAACACTAATGCTAAAAGGAAACTGTATTTGGTTTTTGGTATCAATTTTTTGTTTGTGTAAAAGTAAACTTTATCTAAAAACAGTTTTATATCCGCTTAATTTTTATTTAATTAGCGGTTTGTTCAAAACCCAAGTTTTGTGTTAAAATTTATTGCCAAAAAGTCTTTTACGGTATAGTTGTATTACTTGGGGTAATTACCACAGTTTTCTTTCTATTTAACGTTTTACCGGGCGATCCTGCATCGATTATGTTAGGACAACGTGCCAATAAAGAGGCAGTTGAGGCTATACATCGCGATTTAGGAACCAATTTACCGGTAATGGAGCAATATGCCCTTTATCTTAACGATTTGTTTGTGGTTTCTGTACACGATTACGAAGATACGGAAAGCCATTGGTATCTGAACCCTGATAAATACTCTTGGTTATCGCTTTTTAAGGTAGGAAGTTCAAAGGTTGTAGTATTGAAGGTGCCTTACCTCCGACGATCCTATATCACCAAAAGGCGGGTTTCCGATATTATTCTTGAAACATTACCTGAAACTGCGGTTTTAGCTTTCACATCTATCATCATTGCCACCATTATTGGTGTGTTTTTAGGAATTGTAGCCGCCGTTAAACGAAATACTTTTTACGATAAGCTCTCGCTCGTCTTATCCGTACTCGGAATGGCCGCCCCTTCATTTTTTATCGGATTAATTATTGCCTGGTTATTCGGGTATGTACTTACAAAATACACCGGACTATCACCTACCGGAAGTCTATATGATATTGATGTTTGGAATGGTGAAGTATTAAAACTTCAGAATTTAATTTTACCATCCATCACTTTAGGTATTCGTCCTTTAGCCATTGTAGTTCAGTTAATGCGTAGCTCATTGTTAGATGTGATGTCGCAGGATTATATCCGTACCGCAAAAGCAAAGGGTTTAGGTTTTTATAAAATCATTTTAAAACATGCATTGAAGAATGCATTAAATCCGGTAGTAACTGCTATTTCTGGTTGGTTTGCCGGTTTAATGGCTGGTGCTGTGTTTGTTGAATTTATTTTTAGTTGGAAAGGTATCGGATACGAAGTATTTGAAGCATTAACTAAAAACGATTTACCTGTTGTAATGGGCGCTACTTTAATCTTTGCTACCATTTTCGTATTCATCAATATCCTTGTAGATATTACTTACGGTATTCTCGATCCGCGTGTAAGAATTAAATAATCATGAGCAGACAAAAAATTGTTGCCGGTAATTGGAAAATGAACAAAACACTTAGCGAAGCTATCGAGTTAGTTTCTGCTATTTCAAAAAATCCGGGAGATAATTCAGTCACCAAAATTGTATTTCCGCCTTTTCCGCTTATCTCAGCTGTCACTAATTTTATTGGCGCTACAGGTAATTTTTATACAGGTGCACAAAATTGCAGCGAGCATACTTCAGGTGCTTTTACCGGTGAAGTTTCTGCTGCTATGATAAAATCTGTTGGTTGTAAATTTGTTTTGATTGGACATTCAGAGCGCCGTGAGTATTTTAATGAAACCGACCAGCAATTAATTTCAAAACTAAAATTAGCGTTCGATAATAATTTAAAACCCGTTTTTTGTTTTGGTGAAAAATTAACTGAACGCAAAAACAATTTGCACTTTAAATGTAAGTGAACAATTAAAAAATGTACTTGGTGTCTTTTCTGATAAAAGATTTATCACAAATTATTTTAGCCTACGAACCTGTTTGGGCTATTGGCACCGGCGAAACCGCTACACCACAACAAGCGCAGGAAATGCATCAACACGTTCGTCAAACCATAAAAGAATTATTTAGTGCTGAAGTAGCTTTACAAATTCCCATTTTATACGGCGGAAGTTGCAATGCACAAAACGCATCTGAATTATTTGCTTGCTCTGATATTGATGGTGGATTAATTGGTGGTGCCTCTTTAAAAGCCGACGATTTTAGCAAAATCATCCGTTCGTTTTAAATGAATTACATTCAATATACTTTTACAGTTTCTCCTCCTGAACCAGGTTCCGATATTTTAATTTCTTCTATTGCCGAAATGGGTTTCGATAGTTTTGAAACTAATGATAAAGGATTCATCGCTTACATTCCCGAAAATTTAAATTCAAATATCAACTTAAAAGAATTTACGTTCGAAGATTTCTCTTACACCTTCACCACCGAAAAAATGGCGCAAGTAAATTGGAATGAAGAATGGGAAAAGAATTTCTCACCGGTTATTAGTTAACGATGATTGCATCATCCGCGCCCCTTTTCACGAGATAGAAAAAAAATACACATACGATATTATCATCATGCCTAAGATGAGTTTCGGTACCGGACATCACGATACTACTTGGCTCATGTGCAAAAACATGCTTGACTTCGATTTTAAAAACAAAACTGTTTTTGATATGGGTTGCGGCACAGGTGTATTGGCAATTCTTGCTAAAAAACTAGGAGCAACAAACATTACCGGAAATGATATTGATGAATGGTCGGTTGAAAATGCAATCGAAAATTGCGCCACTAATAATTGTAATGATATAAAAGTTGTTGAAGGTGATAGCGACCTCCTTAGTTCAAAACCAAATCACTATGATGTTATTCTTGCCAACATCAATAAAAACGTTCTCAAAACTTATATCCCCGATTTAGCTAAATCATTAAAAAAGGGTGGTTATTTGTTTATTTCAGGCTTCTTTAAAACCGATTGTGAAGAGTTAATCAATTTAGCCTCAGGCTATTATTTAAATCTTCATAAACAAGAACTTAAGGGAGATTGGGCTATGCTTTGTTTCCTAAAACAGTAGTTTCAATTTAGAAATCCTCTTTTCTAGACCTAAATATTCATAAAATCTCATAATAAGCTCTTTTATCTCCTAATCTTCAATTAAATTTGCATCGAATTTTACTGATACTCTTACTATGTCTTCTGAAGTTATTAAATGCCTTATCATAGGCTCCGGACCTGCAGGTTATACTGCAGCTATATATGCGGCACGTGCCGATTTGAAACCAATTCTATACACCGGTATGGTACCTGGTGGACAATTAACTGAAACTACCGAAGTAGATAATTTCCCTGGTTACCCGAAAGGAATAACCGGTCCTGAAATGATGGAAGATCTAAAAGCACAAGCTGTACGTTTTGGAACAGATGTTAGATTCGGAATGGTGACTAAAGCTGATTTGAAAAGTAGTCCGAAAAAAATATGGGTTGATGAAACCACAGAATTATTAGCAGAAACAGTTATCGTTTCAACTGGTGCTTCCGCTAAGTGGTTAGGTTTACCAAATGAAACACGTTTACGAATGAGTGCGGGCGGTGTTAGTGCTTGTGCTGTTTGTGATGGTTTCTTTTTTAAAGGACAAGAAGTAGCAATTGTTGGTGCAGGAGATACTGCGGCTGAAGAGGCAACTTACTTAGCAAAGCTTTGTAAAAAAGTTTACATGATAGTTCGCCGAAGTGAAATGCGTGCTAGTAAAGCCATGCAAAATCGTGTAAAAAACACACCAAATATTGAAATTTTGTGGGATAGCGAAACAGAAGATATTCTAGGAGAAAATGCAGTTGAAGCTGTTATTGTGAAAAATCACAAAACAGGAGAATCGAAAAAAATCATAGTTACAGGATTCTTTGTTGCTATTGGTCATAAACCAAATACTGATATTTTTAAAGGTCAGTTAGACATGGATGAATTAGGTTATATCCAAGTTGTGGGTGGAACTTCAAAAACAAATTTAAAAGGTGTGTTTGCGGTTGGTGATGCTGCAGATAAAGTTTACCGACAAGCTGTAACGGCTGCGGGTACAGGATGTATGGGGGCATTGGATGCAGAACGTTATTTAGCTGAGATAGGAGTACATTAGTTGCTTAATACAACGATTTTTAGTACATTTATATTGGATGCGTTTAGTTGTTTTTATAATCACTCTTAGTTTAAGTTCAATGCTTGGATTTGGTCAGCGTTTTGCAGATCAGGTACCGGGTATTAAGCGTTATACCGTTGATGAAGCTTTTGATCCGAGCTTAGGTATTAAAATGTACAATAAACTAGTTCCTTCAATTGGCGGCGATTCTATTCGTTACAATAATGCCGGTTACAATTTACAAGGTTGGCAGGAAGATTATTACATGAACGGAAAACTATTACACAAAGGTTTTTATGTGGATGGTCAAATAAAAGTGTTTAAGAATTTTTACGAGAACGGACAAATTGAAAGAAGTATTATTGTTTCAGATCCTGCACGTTGTTCGGTTGATATTTATTATCCAAGCGGAACTGTACGTACTCAAATCATTTATTTCAGTGGTAATGCTCAAAACGAATATTCATTCTTCCCAAATGGAAACAAAGCAGCGGTAATTGAAAAAGATAAAGAAGCTCAATTAATTTATAAAGACAGTCGTTTTTACGAAAGTGGAGTTCCTGCCAAAGAATTTTCAATTGTAGATAAGAAAGCTAAAAAATACGTTGAGAAAGAATACTACGAAAACGGTAAAGTAAAAGTAGAAGGTTATATGAACTACAAGACTGAATCGAAAGACTTTCAAAAAGAAGGCGAATGGGCTTATTACAACGAAAAAGGCCAAATCGTTAAAAAAGAGAAATACAAAAACGGGCAACTTCAATAGTTTTGTCAGGTCGAGCGTAGTCGAGACCGTAATCAACACTCTCCCTTTAACATCTTAATCATTATTCTTCTAGGCAAAAGCCAAATTTTTCCAATTTTATATTGATTAAATAACACCATGCGAATATTATTAGTTTTATTAATTCCGTTTTTATCTTTTTCCCAAACTGTTACTATTGAACAAGTAGTTGAAACATGGAAGACCGACAAAGTTTTAGCAAACAGTACTTTTGCTTTTTGTGTTTTAGATGCTGAAACAGGTACAATGCTAAAAGAACATAATCAACACATTTCAGTTATTCCTGCCAGCACATTAAAAGTAATTACAACAGGCGCAGCTTTAGGAACGCTTGGTAAATTTTACCGTTACGACACCCGCATTTATTTTACTGGAACTTTTGATAAAGAAACTGGCGTATTAAACGGCGATATCATTATTCGTGGTGCAGGTGATCCTACTTTAAATTCAGAATTATTCTCAAATAAAAAAGATACAACCGATATCACTTACAAATGGGCTGAAGTGTTAGCTAAAAAAGGATTGAAAGAAGTAAAAGGAAAAATTATTGGTGATGCCTCTTGTTACGAGCAACACATTCCCGCCAATTGGATTTGGGGTGATATCAGTAATTATTTTGGAGTGGCTCCTTGTGGTTTATCGTTTAATGATAATTTGTACAGTATTATTTTTCAAAGTAAAGAAGCTGGAAGTAAAGCCACTATTCTAGACGTAAAACCAAAATACAAAAGCATAACACTAGAACATGATGATGATGTGAAAGCTGCAGGAAAAGAAGATGACGCTTATGTAACAGGCGACCCTTTCGGAAATAAAAAACGCGTTAAAGGAACAATTCCTCCCAACAAAAAAGAATTAGAAGTGCGCGCTGCCCTCCCCGACCCTGCTTTATTATGCGCTGAGTTTTTAGAAACGTCTTTAAATGCATTAGGGATTAAAACACCTTCACTTTGCGCAAAGAGTAATTACGATAACGAAAATGCTGACGTAAAAAGAGAAAAACTATTAATGCATTCACATTATTCTCCTGCACTCGAAAAAATAGTTTTCTATACTAATCTTACAAGTAACAATTTATTTTGCGAAACCCTTTTAAAAACCATGGGCAAAGGCAGTAATTACACCGGCATAGAAAAAGCTAAAGAGTTTTGGAAAGGTAAAGGTCTGGATGTTTCAGAATTATACATGGTGGATGGTAATGGTTTATCTCGTGCTAATACTGTAACAACAAATTTCGAGGCTAACTTACTTTATAAAATGTATCACGATTCTGTTCTCTTTAGACCTTTTTATAATTCATTACCTCAAGCCGGAGTTAGCGGCAGTATGAGAAACATTGGCAAAGGCACTTTTATTGAAAAAAACATGAAAGCCAAAACAGGTTACATCAGCCGTGCCCGAGGCTATTGCGGCTATGTAAAAACAAAGGCGGGTAAAGATTTATGTTTTTCGGTATTATTCAATAATTACAACTGTAATCCAAGCGAAATGAAGGCTAAAATAGAGACTTTTCTCATTGCGCTTGCTGACTTATAATTCGTATTTTTGTAGGGTATGGCAAACGTAGTTACAGTAATAAAAAAAGGATGGAGTTTTTTAACTGAACGGCTCTGGGTAGTTCGTTTAGATAAGATGAATAAACGACATGGCTTTCTTGTAAAACAACTACGCGTATTTTCTTTATCCATAAAAGGTTTTAACGAAGACAATTGTTTAACCCGCGCTACTGCACTCACTTTTTACACTTTATTTTCTATTGTTCCTGTTTTAGCTTTAATGTTTGCTATTACTAAAGGCTTAGGTTATGATGAAGTTTTTAAAAAACAAATTGCGGAAGGCGCCTCTCAATATTCAACAGTCTTAAATCAGGCTTTCATTTACGCCGACTCGATGTTGAACAATGCAAAAGGCGGAGTTATTGCAGGTTTCGGTGCCATATTATTATTATGGTCTGTAATTTCTTTACTAATAAATATTGAAAATAGTTTTAACGATATCTGGGAAATAAAACAAGGAAGAACTTGGTACCGTAAAGTTACCGATTACCTTACAATTATGTTTGTAGCGCCCATCTTCTTAATTATCTCCGGTAGTTTAACAGTAGCCATTCAAACTCATGTGTTAGATGCCTATTTAATTTCTGAATTGTCTGCGTTCATCTTAAAACTCATTTCATTTTCTATGATAGTTGGTGTGTTTACTTTTTTATACATTGTATTACCAAACACCAGAGTTACTTTTAAATCTGCTTTTACAGCAGCAATCTTCGCCACTATTTTGTTTGAACTATTACAATGGATTTACGTTAGTTTTCAAATTGGAACAATGCGTATGAACGCCATCTACGGAAGTTTTGCCGCGTTACCCTTATTTTTAATTTGGATTCAATACAGTTGGTACATTGTATTGTTTGGTGCTGAATTAGCTTTCGCGAATCAAAATGTTGACCATTACGAATTAGAAAACGAAATTAAAAACATCAGCGTTCGTTACAAACGTGTTATTGCTTTAATGGTTTGTAATAATGTGGTGAAGAAATTTCAAACCGGAATAAAACCTCCTACTGCATTTGAAATTGCTCAGGCTTTAGATTTACCTGTACGTTTAGCCAGAACTGTTATTAACGAATTAGTTGAAACCAAATTATTATCAGAAGTAAAACCACAAACGATAAAGAAATTGCATATCAACCAGCTATTTCTGATTCTTTACTCACCATTAAGTTTATTGTTAATCGTCTTGACGAAAAAGGCGTGAATGAATTACCAATTACTGATGAAAAAGAATTAGCAATCATTAACCGCTTGTTAAAAGATCTGGATAATGTGATGAGCGATGAAAAAGGAAATGTTTTAGTAAAAGACATTGCATAGTGCAGAAATTAAAATTCATATTTTTTATTGTTTTTGTTTTTTTTGGCGCGACCGCATTTTCACAAAGCGATACTGTTAAAGTCGATAAAAAGAAAAACAAGAAAGCTATTTACGGTGAAGCGCGAAAAGCAACTATCATGAGCGCTATTCTTCCCGGCTTAGGACAAGCTTATAACCGTAAGTGGTGGAAAGTACCAATTGTTTATGCGGGCTTGGGAGGATTTGGTTATTTACTTTATAGCAACCAACAAAATTTTTCGTACTACGCTAAAAATCTTAAAGCTGAAAACGATGGTGACGCGAATACTATTAACGAAACCAAATACAATAGCGACCAACTATTAAGTTTAAAAAACGATTTTCGTAGATACCGTGATTTAGGAGCAATTGGTTGTGCGATTATTTATGTGCTGAATATTGTAGATGCGAACGTTGACGCCCATTTAAAAACATTTGATGTAAGTGATGATCTGAGTCTCGAATTAAAACCTTACTCCAATTTTTACAGCTTCAATAATTCTTTTGGATTACAAACAGGATTGTCGTTAAATTTAAAAATCAAGCCACGAATTTCACGAATGAACACGAATATTAATGTTGATTAGTGTAATTAGTGGTTAAAAAAAGAAATGTATGAAAATTGTTTTGTTAGGTTACGGAAAAATGGGAAAGGAAATTGAGAAAATTGCTCTCGACCGTAAACATGAAATTATTTTGAAAGTGGATGAAACCAATCATTCTTCCATTACCAAAGAACAATTAGCAGCAGGAGATGTTGCTATTGAATTTAGCACCCCTCACACTGTAGAAGAAAATATTTACAAATGTTTTAATGCCAACTTACCAATTGTTGTGGGAACAACCGGTTGGTACGATAATTTCGAAAAGATAACATCAGATTGCAAAAAAGGAAATCACGCTTTGTTTCACGCCACTAATTTTAGTATAGGTGTGAATTTATTTTTTAAAGTGAATAAATATTTAGCGGAGCTGATGAACAACTATCCTGATTACAATGTAAGCATGGAAGAAATTCATCACATTCATAAATTAGATAAACCAAGCGGTACTGCAATTACATTGGCGGAACAAGTGATTGAGAAACTCAATAGAAAAACGAAATGGAGTATAGATCCTGACTCACGTCAGGATGACAACACGCTTTTTATTGAAGACAAAAGAGAAGGCGAAGTGCCTGGCACACACATTTTAAAATACACTTCTCCAATTGATGATATCGAAATAATGCACAAAGCCCACAACCGCAAAGGCTTTGCATTAGGTGCAGTAATGGCCGCTGAATTCCTGAATAAGAAAAAGGGAATTTACACGATGAGTGATTTGATTTAATCAGTGACTTCGGCTTCGCTCAGTCACCGCTTTGTTTCTGCTAAGTCATTGTGATATAGAATTCCGGTGGTTGAGCGTAGTCGAAGCCACTTCCTAGTCTTTCCTACACATATAAATCATCTCACCGGCAGGTAATCTGTAACGATCTACTAAATCTGCGCCGAGGGTATTTACAAAATCATCAACCGCAACTTTAAATCCTGCTGCGGCTAATTTGTCTTTATAATCTAAACCGAATAAACGTAAATGGTCTTTTTGCCAGAAATGTTTTTCGCGGTCTTCTTCGCTGGTTATTGATTTGTCTTCGTAAGTGGTAGCTCTTGTAGTATCTAAAGGCACTTGAAAAATTCCCCAACCTCCGGGTTTCATGATACGATATAATTCACGCATGCATTGGTCGGCATCTTCAACATGTTCTAAAACGTGATTACAAAACACCACATCAAATGTATTATTCTCGAAAGGTGCTTTATGCAAATCAAAATGTATATCAGCTATTGGCGAATTATAATCACCAGTTGTGTAATCTAAATTTTTCATGGCTCTGAACAATTTATAAAAACATTGCTCAGGCGCTATATGTAAAACTTTATGCTTCTCTGTAAAGAAATTGGTTTTCTGTTTTAAATACAACCACAATAAACGGTGACGCTCTAAAGATAAACTACCCGGACATAAAACGTTTTTACGTTTAGCGCGGCCGCTATACCCATAAGGTAAAAATTTGCGGTAGGTTTTGCCACTAATAGGGTCTTCGTAACGGGTACCGTAATATAATAAAGGTGCAATTTTACTAAACCACAAGCTAAATGTGATAAGTATCGGGCGCGGTATGGTACGTAATAGAAAATGAAACATTTCGGACGTAAAAATACGGCTTATTCCTGTTATTTTAACCTATAAATTCAATTTAAAATATACATATTTTGCTACATTTGCAGGTATGAGTAAAACGGCTGCTAAAGCAAAAACAACCGCTAAAAAACCGACTGAAGGTCTGGTTAAATTCGAGAACTGGTTTATTGCCAATAATACCAAAGTATTTTATACCCTTACTGCTTTATGTGCTCTATTTTCTATTCTGTTTTTTAATGCGCGCATTAGTGAGGCTCACGATGACGCTTTATACATTGAAGCCGGCTGGCGTTACGTTAATGAGTTCCCAAAATATTTCTATACTCAAAATGCCCCACTCTATCCTTTGTTTTTAGGATTGCTCACTAATTTTTTCGGAACTAATTTAATTGTCTTTAAAATTTTCTCGCTCGCGTTTAATGTTGGAGGATTTGTTTTGTTTTATAAATCTTTCGAGAAACGAATTCCGTTTGTTGTATTTATTCCCGTAGCTGTTTTTGCGGCTATGAACCATTTGATTTTGTATTACGCCAGCATGACGTTTACTGAAGCGTTTTACTTTTTCTTACAGGGTTTATTTTTCTTTTACGCTACCAAAACCATGGATGCCGTTAATAAAGAAAATGTAAACTTCGGTACACAGTGGAAAACATGGTTAATGTTAGGCTTAAGTATGTTTTTAATGGGGACTGCTAAAAGTTCGGCAGTTGTTGTTGTGCCTGCTATTATGTTGTTTTTCTTTTTAGAAAAAAATTGGAAAGCGCTTGGTGCCAGCCTGGCTTCGTATTTAGTTTTCAAAATTGCTTATGAAGGAATTGTTAGATTAGTTTGGGGCGCACAAAATCAATTTAGCGGACAAGGGAAAATTTTATTACAAGTCGACCCTTACGATGTGAGCAAAGGTAATGAAAACTTTGGTGGTTTCATTCAGCGCTTTTTTGACAATAGTAATTTATACCTCTCTAAACGTTTCTTTCAAATTATTGGATGGAGAGATGAAATGTCGTTTGAAGTTTACGGCATGCTTGCCTTTTTGGTGGTGGTGATTACATTGTTGGGGTTATATTTAGTCTACAAACAAAAAAACAAACCATTATTATTATTCGGATTCTTTTCGGGCGCGCAGGCTTTATTATCCTTTATTATTCTACAGGCGCGTTGGGACCAACCACGTATCATTTTAGTTTGTATGCCTGTAATGTTGTTGTTAATTTTTTATGCTTTCTATCATTACACTAAAAATGGCGGCATGGGAAAATTAATTTACACTGCTGTAATTGTAATGGTAATTGGTTCGGTATTTTTATCAAGCGTGAAACGTGGTTTTCCTAACTTACCTGTTGTTACTAAAAATTTAAAAGGCGATAAATATTTTGGATATACATCCGACTGGCAAAATTATTTACGTTGCAGTGAATGGTGCGCCGATAGTTTAAAGAAAGAAACTTTAGTGGCTTGTAGAAAAGCCCCAATGAGTTTTGTGTATGGAAAAGGTAAAAAGTTTTTCCCGATTTACAGTGTCATTAAAAAAGATTCCTTAACACAACAATCACATCCTGACAGCGCCCTCGCCTACTTTAAAAAACAAAATGTGACACACATTATGGTGGCTAGTTTAAGAATTGATCCAAGTAAAAACACAGGACAAATCATTAACACGGTTCACAACATTATCCAACCGATAATGGAAAAATACCCTGCCAAATTAAAATTGGTTCACACCGAGGGTTTAAGTGAGCAATGTTATTTGTTTGAGATTGCTGATTAAGATTTACTCCTTAATAAACTTACTCGAATAATTTTTTCCTTCAGAAATTATTTGCAATTGATAGATACCTTGCTCTAAGGCTTCAATATTTATTTGAGATTTATTTCCTTTTAGTTCTAAAACTTTTCTTCCGAGTATATCCAATACAACAACCCACTCTATCTTAGAATTATATATGCTTCCAATATTTAAAATATTTGTTGCCGGGTTTGGATATATTTTAATTTGTGATTCAATTGTTGGTTGACTTTTAATACCTGTTACAGCACATTGAGAAAGTATATCAGCCTTTGGTAAATAACCACTTCTTTTTTGATCGTAACGAAACATTAGCCATTCAGGACAAGTACCAACTCCACCTTTCACCATAAAAGCTTTTCCGGTGGCATTTTGATTAACAGTATAAGTTCCATATCCCATAACAAAGAAAACATCCAACATTCCGTCTCCGTCAAAATCAGAAACTAATGGCGCATTGTCGGCCGAGATATAAGGAACCGTACTTGGATAAGTTGGGAAATAAGAAAGTGCATCAAACGTCCAAAGGTTTCCAAGGAAAGGTTCTACTGCATACACTTTGCCCATGTAATGAGAAGACACCAAATCTAATTTTCCATTTCCATTTAAATCACTTACAACACTACCTCTAAAAGAACCTTGTAATGGTACAGGATAATTCCATTCTGATTTAGCGTTGAATCCATTTATAACTTCAATACCGGTGTTAGTATTCAGGCGATGGTAAATTACATCCAGTGTATCATCAGCGTTTACATCAGCAATAGAAACAGGACCAAAACATGAACCTCCTGTACTTGCCTTTGTCCATAAGACTGAGCCGTCTTCCGCATTAAATGCTTTTACTACTCCATCATTTGTTCCTAGTACATATTCTAATTTTCCGTCTTTATCTACATCAGCTAAAGCACCACCATGGTATGCATAAAAACTACCAACCGCTGTTTCAGTGTGCGTCCAAATAGGAGTTGCAGTTGTGTAATCGTAACAATGAAGATAATAAGTGCCTGCGGTAGCAAAATAACTTCCTACAATAAAATCTAATTTTCCATCGCTATTTGCATCCACCAAAACCGGATCAGTTTGTATTGTATTCGTAAATACTTGCACACTTTTTGCTAAAGAGCCATCCTCCCCGTTAAGAATTCGTACTTGTCCTGAAAAATTTCCAAAAACTATTTCAGGTTTTCCATCCGCATCCATCTCTGCTATTGTTGCAGGAGAGTCGCCGCCACCTGAAGCAACCGACCATGTTAGTACGCCAGTGTTCCCCTTTATGCAAAAGGCAGTAGGATTGCAGGAACCATTTACAAAAACATCTAATTGTCCGTCTGAATCTAGATCGTAAATATTTAATGCCACATCACCACAACCACCAATATTGTACGACCAATTTAAACTACCGTTTTCGGCATTTAGACAATATACTTTTCCGTCATCATTATAAGTTGCAAACACAATCTCTTTCTTCCCATCATTATCCAAATCAGCGGCAGCAGCACTTCCAAAACAAGCTGAATTAATACCAAAGGTCCAAGTTACAGCAGGTGATGTTTGTGCATTTATTTTAATGCAAACTATTAGCAAGAGAATTATCAAGGATTGTTTCATGGAGTATTGCTTTAAATTGAAATAAATATACAAAAACTAAATATGAAGTGAAGTGTGCTTTTTAAAACAAAAAAGTCCGCCTTAGGCGGACTTTAGTATTTATCTGCGGGCTCCCTTTTACAAGGTTCAAACCCTAAAAAAACTAAAAGTCCTCCTAATCAAGCTTCTACAAAGGAAGTAAAAAACGCGGTTCGGTTTACCGAAGATTTAATAAAATTCACGAGTTCTATAAAAACTTCATTAGGGAAATAACCGCTATTTTAGAAAAGGGCTAATAATAACCAGATTTCTTAAAAGTCAAGTTTTCTTTATCCACCCCTTCCATTAAAGGATCTTGTGCTTCAATGTTCGGATCGTACCAATCTACCTTTTTGTGCGCCCATTTTAGCCAATTCTTGAGCTCATCGGTCAGAGTCTGCTCCTTTGCTGCTTTCTCCTCTAAACTGCCCAAATAAGCCCGAATTTCGGTTGCTTCCCTCCAAAGCTTAGCCTTTTTCTTAAGCAACTTGAATTTAACCAATTCATCCTCAATTTCCTGCTCTTTTGCCTTCTTAATTCTATCAAGTTCTGCCTGAATTTCCCTTTCTTTCGCCCATCTCAAATGCATGTCCCTTTCTTCAGCACCTTTTATTTCGATCTTGGCTACTATTTTTGATAATTGCTTCTCTAATGGCAGTCTACCGTCTGTCCATTCAATATTATGATAACTAATCCTTAGTGAAAAGACTAATATTCCGGAAGGGACATAATCATATTCTTGCCAACTTCCAGTTTTTGGTTTTGGAATTCTATTGTTTTTTTCTCTAATACTAATTGTAAATTCTTCACCATATATTAAAAGTTGGGCTGAATCGTTCTTTAATTGAAACGCATGTCCTCTCTGCTCCATAGCTTTAATAAACGTATCCATTATCCTTAAAGCTCTGCTATAATTAAGTTTAGTTGCAGAAATACTTAATGGACTCCTTAAATAACCTGTGAAGTTTTTACTATGGCGATTTTCATTATTTATATGCGCATTCTTAGTTTCAGCTATTAACTTATGGGGCTTTGTAAGTGTATCTGGTACAACAATATTAAGTGATGCATCAGATTCAATTTCATCTTTCAAAACTTCTTCAGGAGATTGCTTACCTTTTAAACTTTCTTCTCCTTCTTTTCTTAGGTCAAGTGAAATTTCAGTAGTTCCATTGTAGTTGGTTGGTAGCTCAGTAATTTCAACTTCTTTTCCGGCTTTTAATTTCTCCCAATGACCTGCTTTAGGAAGAGGGATATCCATTTTAACACAAATTTTTCTTAATCCCGAGTCTGAGATTAAATATTTCTTTGCCAATGATGTCATTGGCGTAGACCAAACTAAGTCGTATAGATTTCTTCTATTTAATTTTATCTTATCCATTGTATAAATTTTACAATTCTGTAACAGTCATAAATTTATCTCAAAAAATGAGATAAATCTCAAAAAAAATAATAGATTTACAACGCATGAACAGGATTAAAGAAGTATTAAAAGAAAAGCATCTTACTCAAACTTGGTTAGCTACAGAATTAGGCAAGAGTTACAACATGGTTAATTCATACGTACAGAACAGAAGACAGCCAAGTATTGAAATGCTTTATGAGATAGCTGAATTACTTCGGACAGATCCTCGTGAGTTATTGGTGATAAAAAAGAAAAAGTTAAACGTAAATAAGCATACTTCATAAAAATACATTATGTCATTACACATTAACATAGAAGATTTATTATCTGCAAAAACAGTAGAATCGGATCGGATTGAATTTAAGGAAGGATGGAATCCGGATGCTATTTATAGAAGTATTTGTGCTTTTGCGAATGATTTCGACAATACTGGTGGTGGATACATTTTAATTGGAGTTGAAGAAAAAGAGGTTGCAAAAAGACCGGTTAAAGGTCTTACGCCATCTGTAATTGCGGATATACAAAAGAAAATGATTGGGTTCAATAATTTGATTAATCCCACATATCATCCAAAGTTGTTTATTGAGACAGTAGATAAAAAACAAATAATTGTACTTTGGATTCCTGGTGGTTCTAATCGCCCATATGAAGTTCCTGAACAAATTACCGCCACAAACAAACGTAACTTTTACTATATCCGAAAATATGCTAATTCAGTAAAGGCTAACACTGAGGAAAAGCAAGAACTTATTAGCCTTGCTAATCAAATCCCTTATGATGATCGATCTAATACACAAGCCTCCGTTAATGATATTTCAATGGTACTTGTGCAGGATCATCTGCGAAAAACAGGAAGTAAACTTGCTGGAGACGTAGGTAAAAGACCTAACAATGAAATACTCCATCAGATGGAATTAATTTCAGGACCAGACGAGCATCTTTTTCCACGCAATGTCGCTTTGATGATGTTTGCCGAAAATCCTGAAAAGTATTTTCCATGCTCCCATGTAGAAGTCGTTCATTTTCCAAATGGAACTGAAGATCCAAAATTTAAAGAGTTTCCTAAAATAACTGGAACTATACCTGCACAAATTGAAAAAACACTCCAACTTTTAAAAACCAATTTTTTAAAAGAAGAAGTAATTAAATCCAAAGGAAAAGCAAAAAGTGATCGAATTTGGAATTATCCATACGCAGCATTAGAAGAAGCAATTGCAAATGCTCTTTATCATAGAGATTATCAAGTAAGAGAACCTGTGGAAATTAGAATTTATCCTGAGTCAATTGTTATTCTTAATTATGGTGGCCCAGATCGCTCTATTAGAATGTCTGCTTTTAACTCTGGGGCAATTCGTCCAAGAAGATATCGTAATAGACGTCTTGGAGATTTTCTAAAGGAATTAAAATTAACAGAAGGTAAAGCCACAGGTATTCCTGCTATTTTAAAAGCACTAAAGGATAATGGTTCTCCTGTCCTCATTTTGATACTGATTCCGATAGAAGCTTTTTTGAAATAGAAATGTTTAAACATCCAGATTCCAATCCTTTATCAAATAGTGCCAGAACTGATGGTAAAAAAGAGGAGAAAGGAATAAAGCAGCTTAGTGCCAGACTTGGTGCTTTACTTAGTGCTCCACTTAGTACTGCACTTAGTGCCCGACTTAGTGCATCACTTAGTGCATCACTTAGTGCTCAAATTAGCACCCAAATTATAGAAACAATCAAGGTATTAATGATGCTTGAGAAAGAGCCATTAAAGAGAGAGGACATGATGAAGGGGATAGGAAAGGAAAACTATACAAGGGCAGTAAGAAAATACATAGAACCATTAGAGGAAATTGGATGGATATCAAAACAATTCCTGATAAACCAAACAGTCAGCATCAACGCTATACTCTTACTACAAAAGGAAAAAACGTAATGGGGGAATTGAAAAAAAACAAATGAAATTGAAAAGCGTGAGGTGAAAATTAATCTATTAAAATATGGCAAAAAATAAATCTAAAAATAATTTAACAGTAATTGATTTTTTCTGTGGTGCAGGGGGCTTTTCCGAAGGGTTTCGCCAACAAGGTTATGAAATTATTTTGGGAGTAGATTTTTGGCAACCAGCAATTTCAACTTATAATCATAACTTCAATAAAGAATTTCAAACAAAGAATGTTTTAGATTTTTATGATTCAATTGAAGAAATTGAAAAATTGCCTAATAGTGATGTTATTATTGGGAGTCCACCCTGCGTTAGCTTTTCAAGTTCAAATAAATCTGGAAAAGCTGACAAAGAATACGGGTTAAAATTAACTGAAAGTTTTCTGAGAATTATTGCTGTAAAAAAGCACCAGCCTAAATCGAAACTCAAAGCCTGGTTTATGGAAAATGTAGAAAATTCTAAAAAATATCTCAAGGAATATTACACATTTTCCGATCTAAATCTTGCATCGTGGGCAAGGAATATGAAAATAAATCCTAATCAAATAGCAATTCAGATTGAAGGAAATAATCATGTAATTAATTCAGCAAATTATGGTTCATTTCAGTCTAGAAAGCGTTTAATTACAGGGAAATAATTAAAAGGGAAAATTCATTGTTCCAAAAATTAATTTTAGTAACAAAGCGGAGGATACGCTTCCAAACTTCAAATCTATTGGAATGTTATTGAAAAATTTTCCAAGTCCATATGAAAAGTATAGTGAAAGGCTAGTTAAGGACCCATCTTATGACATTCTAATTCCATTGAATGAGATTACTGATCATTTTTATGATACTGGGTATACGAATCAGATTGGGATAATTCAAAGTACTTGAAAACGAATCATCCTTATATGGGAAAAATGTCTTTCCCTGAGGATATTAATAAACCAAGCAGAACAATTACCGCAACTAAAATCGCAAATTCAAGAGAGGCTATTATTTATAAGTGTGAACTAAATAGAATTGGGCATGGCCAATACAGGACTCCCACAGTTCGAGAGGCCGCGATAATAATGGGATTCCCTATTACATACCAATTTATTGGTTCAGAAAACACTAAATGGAAATTAGTTGGAAATGCAGTATGCCCTTCTGTCAGCAGAGCCCTTGCTAAAACATTAAAAGAAGTATTGTTTTCAAAATCAGAAAGTAAACTTACTATTTTCAAAAAACCAAAATTAGAAGGGGTTTTATCTCTTAATACTTTTTCAATTAAAACTTTTGACAAACCCCCAACTAAAAACAAAGGCTCTAGATTTAGAAGACATCCTTTTAAGTCAGGAAACATGACAATTGCTCTCTCTAATTATGATATTGAAAAAAATGAAAAGACAATTGGAAAATGGAAGTCTACAGTTTTTTATGGCACTGGGGAAGGTTTTGGTATTAGTAAGTTTAAAGAAGGGGATTATAAAAAACTTGAGCCAACAATTAAAAAGCACTTCGATGACGGAGAAAAATTTATTGCTATCATTAATAACGGCTTTAGCGAAAAGATAGCCGATAAGACACTCATGCAAAAAATGTATGAAGAGCATAAGTCAATTGGTAATTTTCTGGAGCCTACTAAGCTGATTAATGAAGTCGCTAATATTGTAGAAAAAATTTGATTCTAAAAATGAAATGTACGAACAATCTGGGGTGAAATTTTTCGAAAAAGACATTGTACCAAAAAAACAACTTTATGCCCTTTATGCAATAAATAAAATTATAACTACAGCAAACAATAAGTAATAAATGCCAATTCGTTTTATAGATAATTATGCTAAGAACAATTTAGAATCTGTTATCATCAATCAAAATGGCGAAACTTTGAATGGTGAGCTGTGGGTGTATAACCAGTTTCTATCCTTCAATGACAATAAATTTGTTGAGGATGAAACGTGGTATTTAAGCATAACTATAATTTATCAAATCACCCTGCTAGTAAAAGTAAAGTTGAAGGTCAAATTGATTTTATATTACTTTCTAAGCATGGCATTCTGATACTTGAGGTAAAGGGTGGTGGATTAAGAGTAGACGAAAATGATTGTTATTTCTCGTATAATAATAAAGGCGAATACCAGAGTCAGAACCCCTTTGTACAAGCAAAAGAATACGTACATACTTTGAAAAACTATATAGATAGCTCAGTTTTTGTTTATAGAGCAATAGTACTACCTCATGAGGCTGGATTCGCATTAAAGGGCCCTCAATTAGAAGGATATAAGGATATATTTTTTTCAAAAGCAGATATGGATGGATTAGATGAGAGAGCAATTCAAAATAAATTTTTGCATTTATCAGCAATTTGAATAAAAAAGCAAGAAACCGTACATTAAGCAAGTCTTTTAAATCGCTTACATCTGAAGAACTAAATAAAAAAGCAAATGAATTATATCCATTATTAACAGCTAAGGATTTAAAGCGATTGAAATCAGAATTATTTCCCATACAATCAACCTATGGCTATAATCCAGATAAAATTAATACTGAACTAATTTGTAAAGAAAACTATGAGATATTAAAAGGATTAAGAAGAAACAAAAACGTAATAGTTCAAGGCGGCCCCGGTACGGGTAAAACGGCATTAGCTATAAAGTATTTGGCTGAAAATTTATTAAAACAGCAAAAAGGGATTGTTTTTGCGCCAATAAACTCATTAGATCTAAACTAGAACATATTATTTTGAATGACTACAAATTAGACCCTAATAATATTTCGTTTAGAATATTTAGTGAAGTGGTAACTCCTGAGAGCGTTTCGAATGAAGTTGATTTTTTAATTTTGATGAGGCTCAAGAATATTTTGAAAAGGCTTATACGATTTTATTGAGAAAGTAAACGCTAAACTTGAAAAACCTAAATTACTGGTGCTTTATGACCCAGACCAAGCAATCGTTTCTAATTTAAATGATTTGGAATGGTATACAGATTTTTTTATTGAAATGGGATATTCTCATTTTTATTTTGATGAAAATTACCGATGTATACAAAACAAGAGTATAGCTGAAGTGTCAAATTGTATTTTATACAATGAGTATGGAAAAATTAAATCAAAATACGGAAACTTGTTATTTTCTGTGGAGAATCTAAAGTCAAAACTAGAAAAAATTAAAGAAATAATAACGGAAACAAAATTTACCAGTTCAGAGAAAATTATTTTAGTACAAAGTCAATTAATAGAAGAATTTGCCTCTATTATAAACGACTATTTTAAATCAGACATTGAAGAAATAACTAAATTAATGATTCCACTAAGGTTCAAAATTATGTAGGTGCAACAAGAGCCATGAGCGCCTTAAATATCATTTTATGGAGATAACTTTCGATAAAATACATGAAACTGTTCTTGAAGCATTAGAACTTCAACAAGAACATTCTGCTTTTTTCAAAGTAATTGGTAAATGGTATTATGATTTCTTAAAATCATCTGAAAAAAAACTAACACTCCATGTTCCAAAGTATGAAGTTGAATCCTTAAATATAGTTTATAATTATACAAGACTATTCTCGTTAGTTTATAGGCTAAGTCAAAGACCTGAATTAATTGCTTTTGAAAACACTTGTCTTTTTAATGTGTTTGATTACAATAAAAAAAGGACTCTTTTTTTATATAATACTAAATCAACTATTGATTTCGTTAAACAAGAAGGCGATACCCTTTTCTGGTCTGATAATACAATTATCTCAAAAGATAGATTTATTCCAGTTTTTGTAAAAAATCAAATAGAGAATTCACATTGGGAAGATATCTTTAATTCATTTAAACTATTTAAGATTATTGAGAGAAATGGTTTAATAAATTATCCAATATTAATAAATTTTAAAGAAGATTTATGTCTTTCCATAAGTAATGGCGAAGATATATCAGCCGAGGAATTTATTCAATTTAAAACATTGAATTGGGACTCGAAAATGTATTCACAAGAAGATGCAATCGCTTTTGAAGAGGAGTTAGTTTCAAAGGATTTCACGCACCAAATAACAATTAAATATCCATACCATAAAAACATTCATAGTTATCTTTTTGACCTTGGGAATAGCAGCCTTCATTTGATTTTTAATTCAAGATTTTATTATAAAAACCTAACTGAAGAAGATTTGTTTTTATTACCCAATGAACTTCATGGTAATGAACTATTATTAAAGGATTTTCCTCAAAATATACAATACTCGACACAAATCATAGTATAGATTTATACAAGGCGCTAAGTGAGTTTAGGAATAGCATGGAAAGGCTATGAGTTTAATAAGTTTACTACACCTTTCCTAAATATTGGTTTTTGTTTATCAATCAGAGTATACCAAAGGATGAGTGGTTTGAAATGTTTAAGGCAGATTATCCAGATGTTTCCAAAAACCAATCATTAGTTCAGTTAAAAAAATTATAGACTTAGTACATGATTTAAATTGGAGTAAAACATTTATTGAAGAGGCGCAAAATCCAGTCATATTGCTCCCTGAGATCAGAGGTTCAAAAAAGAAGAAATTAGAAAAATCATTAAATTCATTCAGGAATTATTTGTTAAGCAATAATACTAATACCGTTTTTGTAGAGAACAATGAAGATTATGAATACCATCAACATCATCATTTATTAGTATTAGAAGGGTTTAATATTATAAACCTGGTTAATATTCTGCAACAAAATGAAGACTTACAAATAGTAATACCAGATTTTTCTTTACTTAATTATCAGCCTTGGATAAAGTATCAATTGTTAAATTATCATTTTGATGTTTTACTAAATCCTAAAAGAGAAAACTTGATGATAACTTCATTCTAAACAAAATAGTATTTACAAACTTAAGGGCTGATATAATTAAAAACACAAAAGCTGATATAATTAAGTATCGAAAGAGATACATGGTTGAAGAAGAAGCTATTGTCATTGAAGAAAATCAATCTGAAAATGAAGATTTTGTTTTTAGAAATGAGGAAGAAATAGAGATTAGCCTATCTAAGAGTGAAAAGACACAAGATATTAATTTACAAATTGAAAACAACTGACAAGGTTTTTAACTTAAAAGCAGTAATCAAGTCCTTCTTCAAAGGACTTCAGTGATATCTTGTTCTGCGTCATACTTAGTACCTGGAGATAGTTTCATTCCAATGAATGAAATTAGTTCTGTAATTGATAAGGATGCTATTATTAATAAGCTTAGTCGCATCCCAGACACAGTAGTCGATTTCCAAATTGAATTGGGGAAAGACCAAAATGTTTTTGGTAAATTGGTAAAGCTTGGAATTGATTATAAAGATGAAAAGCGATTTAAAAAGATGTATTTGTTAGAAGAGGAAGGAGAGTTCATTCTTCCAAAGAAAAAATCTAACTGGAAGGTTATATGTGAATACCTGGGAATTGATAATACAGATAAGAATCAGGCTTGGATTTCACATTATGGCAGGAAGCATATAAATGAAATTAAAGGTATTTATAGGCATATTTTTAATCTTTGTATTGATGGGGAATATTTGAGTGGAATTGATAACCCGGAATTGATTAATAAAGTAGCAAATTACTTAGAAGAAAAGAAAGCTATTTTTGAGGAGGGAGAAGGAACAAATACTATGGATCTTGCAAAGTCCATTATTTCAGCAATAATTAACGAACTTTCTTTTCATCAAGTAAAAGAAATTAAAACAAATTGACATGAGTGGTTTTAAAAAAGAAAGGGAGAGTTTAGAAATATTTGTTAAAGAGCAAATAATAGGGCCTGGTGCTTTTAACAAACGTTATTTCTTTATTGAAAAATGGGAATCTAGTGAATTTAAAGATTTAGAAATAAAGACAACAGCCGTAAAGGCCATTGATAACAAAAGCGAAGTCTTAACAGAGGTGCCTGCCTATCAATATAGTTCAGCAATATTGTTTCCTGAAACAAGAACAAAATTACCAAAGGAAGCAACCGCTAAATTATTGATTATTTCGAATGAAGAAGATTTTGATGATAGCGAATTAGAGGATATTAATACTGGTGCTGATGATGATAGTATTAAAGATGATTTAGGTGAAAGTTTAGTAAGTAAACAACAGAATTACCCGAATTCACTTGGACTATCTTTTGTTGTTAGCGAAAATACCAATTTGCAGAAAGATTTAGCCATAACTATTTCTTTTAGAAAATATTTAAACATAAAAAAAAAGCTGCTTAGCTAATAAATTATCGTGTTTAGTTACTGAATATGAGGTTGAAATTGAAAGCGCTATCACAAATTATTATGCATCATTTTTAAATACCATGAAAAGACAAGAACCTATTTGTTACAATTAATTCTATTATTAGCAATGAAGATTTGTATATGATAGATTATTTACTTACAAATAATTTTATCAAAGAAAAGGTATTGCCAGTATTTAAAGATGTATTTAAAGAAAGAATTATAGAGCTAAAAGAGAAGAATGGAACAAAGTATTTTGGATTTTTTGAGGACGAGAAACTTTACAAATTTATTCTATAACTCAATCTAATAAATATGGTTATGCCAATGTAATAACAGTTTTTGATGATAATATTATTTCATATCTGCAATTGCAATTGCATCTTGATTTATCAAACTATGTAAATTTTAAAGGTCTAATCCAAAACAATTGAAATATATAATCAAGTAAAGAATTATGTTACTGATTAAAATCCGTTTATAAGCCAAAAATGCTTCACCAGTTTGGGAATCAAAATCCTATGACAAAATTCAGATAGAATTACCATTTTTTATACTGCGGAAAAGAAAGTATTTCGTTCTGAGGAATTATCATTTAATTCGGAAAACGAAGCATTGGCAGATTTAAAGTATTACGTTCAATATATTCATAAAAACGAAGAACTCTTTATCAAAATTATTTTACAGAATAAAGCTAGCATCCTATTAAAAGATAATGAACCACCTCAATTAAATAAAAAGGATGAAGCCAATGAAAAAGCATTCTTTGGAGTTAAAATCATGGTTGAAGAGCTAGTTCAAAACCAGCTACAGCAATATAATCCGCCTCAGCTATTAAATTTTGATGAGGAAGATAACTTTAATAAATTGCTATATAGGAACTATCTTGATTTTGGTGAAGGGTATAATACTTCTGTTGATTGGGGTAAAAATAGTTTTGGTTTACATTATATATCTACTGAATTTCTTCCAGAACAAGAAACGCCTAAGGTTGATTTTAAACCCAGTAAAATTTTTGAAGGCAAAATTACATCTAGGTTAAGCGAAAAGAGGAATTAATACTTTCAATGCGGCATCTTTCAACCTTGTCAAATGCCAAAGATGAAGAAATAATTAGCGGATTGAAAAGTTTTGTTGATGAATATAAAATATGGATTGATGAAAAAAAGAAAAAACTAACAGAAGAAAATTCACTTAATGATGAACAAAATAAATTATTATCAAAGCAACTATTAGCTTGTGAAAACGACTTTAATAGATTGATTAGAAATATTAATTTATTGAAAAATGATTCAAAGGCTATTGCAGCTTTTAGAATTATGAACACTGCTATGTTTATGCAATTACATCATAGCATTTTAAAGAAAAGTAAGGAAGAGACGCTAAAAACACAACTTACAGAAGAATATTATAAAGAGGTAAGAACTGACTATAAATGAAATATTTTTTCAAATGGTTGGCCTGAAAGAAATGAAATTACAGATTTAGTGTGGTTTCCAACCGGTGGTGGAAAACAGAAGCCTATTTAGAATAATTGCTTTTGTTATTGGCTTTACAGAAGGTTTGTTATAGGGCAAAAGGTAACGGAACTACTGGTTTAATGAGGTATACCTTGCGTTTATTAACACTGCAACAGTTTCAGAGAGCAACACTGCTTATTTGTGCTTTAGAGGTTATAAGAAAAGATAATTATAACATACCACATGATTGCAATCTTGGTGCAGAGAGAATATCTATTGGGTTATTTGTGGGAGGAAGTTCTCTGCCAAATAAATGGAAAGATTCAGGAAGACCAGATGATAAAAGTATGGAAAAGGAACTCCAGAAGATTTCTGATGCAATAAAGCAATATGATGAAAAACTAAAAATAGCTAAGGCAAAGGAGAATATAAGTCAAGTTGAAAACCATAAAGACAAATTTACCTTTTACAGACTGTCCTTGGTGTGGAAGTGATTTATTTATAGATGAAAAACTAAGCAATGTTGCAACTTCTAGCTCAAAAGAACAATTCACCTATTCTATAGAAGATCAATTAAATATATGTTGTAATAATACAAGCTGCACATTTAAAGGGATAGGGCGCAATAGGCCTACTAAAGATTACAGTTTGCCATTTAGATTATTTGATGAAGACATCTATAAGTTTCCACCAACTTTACTTTTTGGTACTGTAGACAAATTTGCAGCATTGCTAATAATGTCTCTTCCATGCCTGGCAAAAGAAGTGAGGATTCTAAAAGATTGTTCGGCAGTGGATATAATCATAATACATTACCGCCTGAATTAATTATTCAAGATGAGTTACATTTGTTACTTGGTCCTTTAGGGTCAGCTGTTGGTTTATTTGAGAAAAGTATCGACTATTTATGTACCTATTCGGAAAATGGATTTAAAATAAAACCCAAAATTGTTACATCAACTGCAACAACAAGAAATACCGATAAACAAATATTTGCCTTATTTAATAGACGGTCTGAAATATTTCCAAAACAAGGTATTTTGTCAGATGATTCTTTCTTTGCATATTATGAAAGAAATGAAAATAAAGTTGATGAATACTTGGCAAATAGAAAATATATAGGGATTCTACCTGTTGGTAAAACACAAGTATGGATGCAGTTGCGAATTGCATCAATTTCATTGGCCCATAGATTAAAATATTTGAAAGAATGTTTTAATAACAATCAAGTTTTTGAAACCCCTTATGCACTTGCTGAATATGCGGATGTATTCGATTATTACTACACTGTTTTATCCTATTTTAATAGTTTAAAGGACGTGGGAAAAACACAATCTCAGCTAAGTCATTATTTGCCAGGCGATTTAAACTTTGTGATTAAGAATACTGTACCTTGGAGTTTTTTGGACAAACTAATAAGAGATGAAAGTAAAATTGAATACTCTGAATTAACAGGTCGCCTTAATGGCGAAGAGGTTAAATCAAATTTATCCAACATTGAAAAGAAATGGAAAATGATTGTGACCGAAGAAGATATATCAACTCTTAATTCAAAAATCCACCTGAGTTTGTGATTTCAACAAACATGATTTCTGTGGGAATTGATGTTTCAAGGTTCAATACAATGATTATTAGTTCGATGCCAAGAAACATTGCCAGTATATTCAGGCTTCAAAGTAGGGTTGCCAGAAGAGTTGAAAGTTTTTTTTACGGCATCATCCATTTAGATCAAGAGATATTTCTCATTATCAAAATTCAAAGAATTTCATGAGAAATTTTATAGTTATGTTGAACCAATATCAGTAACACCATTTGCAAGTAAGGCAATGGAAAGATATTTAGCAATGTTCCTCTCTGTTATGATAAGACATAATAAAACATTAGGTCTAATGAACAATATGGATGCTTCTGCAATTGATGACAACAAAATAAAATTGATTAAGCAATTAATTAATGATGAAATTATTGAAGTTATGAATAATGCTACAAAATTGGATAACTATTTAAAAACGAGACCTGCAGGAGTAGAATCTAGTATTGATGGCATTATAACAAATGATGAACTTATAGATTTGAATAACCAATTAAATAACTTATTACATAATTGGATTTCAAGGTTGCCAGGAAGTGAGCCTCACTAGAGCTATTTTATAGAAATAGAGATAAAATAAATGAATCCCTTTTTATTACATCGAGTGGATAAAAATTATCCTGAACATTGGAAGGTGGGATATTCATTACGCAAATTGACCCCTCCGTAGTAATAAAAACAGTTCAACAATAATATTATGGCTAAAAACAATATCATCAAAATATAAGAGGTAATGAATCTATAAGTAAATTCAAATTACTTTCTGCTTATGGTGGTCCAGGGTCCATCCTACATACTTCATATGGAAGTATAATAGTTTCTTGCATTGAAGAGTGGGGATTTTTAAAGAAAATTATGGATATCCATGATAGAGGAATGCGAGCTGGAACCCATGAAAATAAAATACTGGATTATGTAATAAAGCACGCCAAATTATCTGAGGAAGGAGCAATTGGAATATCAAATGATCTTAGATTAATTGAATCGATTAAAGAAAGAAAAAAACTATCACAACTGAGATATTTGGTTTTAATTCCAAATATTGAACTTAATGAAGTTTTCAATACTATTAATTATGGTGGAATGAACTGGCAATAAACAGTTCCATTTATGCCTAAGATTTTAAAGATGATAGGAACTACTATAAATCATATAAGGAATGGTATGATGTATGGGAAAATTCAACTCAAAATGCCGATGACTTTTTCCTCCAAAATATAAAACGGAGAAAGGATATATAAACAATTTAATACAAGGACAACATAGTGTTAATTTGTGACCACGGACATATTAGTGATTTTCCTTGGTCTAATTTTCTTCGTTGGAGAAATGATAATCCATTTGATATTAATTTAGACAAACCTGTTGAATTGTTCAACGATTCCCTTTGTTGTGGAACAATTGACAAGCCTTTAGCAAAAATTAAAATAACTTCAAGTACTGCAAACGCATCGGGCTTTGATGGAAAATGGCTTAAATGTGAAAATTAGAAAGCAAACATCTTTAAAAGGATTGATGAGTGTAAAGATTAAGTGCCCAGGGTATAACCTTGGGAAGCTTCAACATATCTACCTAATGATATATGGAAGCACAATGGAAATCCTAAATCTAGAAATTCACAACCTCCAAAAGATGACAAATGTAATTCTTCTAAGCAAATGAAAGTTGCATTAACTACAGGGAAACAATTTATATTATTCGAGAATTCTTTCAAGTATATATATGCCAGATGAATTGTTTAAAGATGAAAGAATTAATGTTTAAGAAGCTCGAAAATGATATTGACGAGCTAGATAAATCAAGTCCAAGTTGGTCAAGTGACATTATGAATTTAGTTGGACAGATTAATAGTTTAAAAATGGAATTGGAAATTCAGCCTACAAAGGAAGAAACAACAGAATTACAAAAAGACATTATTTATAGATACGAAGAATTCAGAGCCCTAACCAAGAAAAGTCAAAATGAAATAAATAAGGATGAAAAGCATTTAAAAGTTAATGATGTGACTCAAAACCTGGAAGGAACTTCGCTTTCAAAGTATTTTACTAGAATACTGAGGATTGATAACATGAAAATAACATCAGCTCAACTCGACTTCTCAAGGGTTGTTCCGGTTGACTTAGACGCTGATGGAATTATTTCAAAGAATATATTTAGAGATAAACCTGATAACGTTCAGGCATATCCAGTAGTTGAAAAGTATGCTGAGGGCATATTTTTCTCATTTAATAATGAATTAATTGATTTGTTTTCAACTAATGTTGATGCAATAAGTAATTTAAATAATAAGTTAAAAAAATTAGAATGCAACAGTGATGCATTTTCTGAAGTGCCATTAAGTTTTGGATTAGGAAATAATTAGCAATTATTTTGGTTCATTCATTCGCACATTTAGTTATGAGAGAA
>JADJMM010000017.1 GCA_016709575.1 Sphingobacteriaceae bacterium | reverse complement strand
AGTAATGAAATTGTTGCCGTGCAGGTTGGAAACTTGGTGAAAGATGCTCTACAAGTTGACTTAAGATGGTCTTCAGGAAAAATTATTAGAACTACTGCGAAATTAACGCAGGACAAACCATTGCCTTCTTTGATTTACAAACTGTTTACGCCGGAATTTATTTCATAAAAATCTCGAACGGAAATAATAATACGACGAGGAAGATTGTGGTGACGAAGGATTGAGATTGACGGTTTTTGGGGCTATTTGCACGGATTACAAATCCACGCTAACAGGTAAGATAAGCGTCAACAATAATAATGGCGGTAACCAGTCGGTACAGAATTTGAATTATGTAATGAATTTTTTTAATTCATTTACTAATAGAAATACCGTTGTGGAAGATTCTTCTTTTCCTGGATTTTTATGGTCGAGTCTTTTGTGTATTTTTTCAGCTCTTAAACTGGCAATATCAGATCGTGTATATTTAATACCCTTTTTATCAGTTTTTATAAAAGTCATTAAAGCTTCAAAGAAATCGGAATTTATATTTTTATCGCCATTGTAATCATAATGAATGCCTAATTTGTTTAGATGGGAATTAAGTTTTTTACCATATAAATTTCTACTCATTGCGCCACCTTGATGGTCATCAAAATAAAGTAGTAACCAATATTCAAAAAGGCTTGGTTAGAGTACGCTACCTTAAAGCCATATTTTTTAGCTTTTACAACTGCAGCATTGAAGTTTTTTAATTGGTTTGGGTTGTCTGGTTTTGGATCTGCATCAAAAACACACCATACCGCATCATACTTTTTATTTTTTTTAGACTCATCATAAATTTGTTTTGCTCGTTCTACCAAAGACAATGTGTTTTTACCTTCGCCGAAAGAATTAATTGTTACAGATGCTAATTTAAAATGTTTGAAATAAGAAGGTTCAGTATTTTTGCCTTCACAATAAATAAGAATAAGTGGATTTTCCTCTCATTCAGGAGCTTTTCTTGAAAGCTGTGTTTCACCTCTTCGATTAGCTTTAATTTCCGCCAAACGCTTTGAATGTGCGGCGGCATTTTGTTTTTCCTTCAACCTTTTATTCTGCATTTTCATTTTTGCAATTTATTAAAGGTTAATTTCTCAAAATCGCCAAGAAAGGAACGGCCCCATATTTTCCTCGAATGTAATTTTCTTCGAAGGCTTCATTTTTACGAACTTCTTCCGTTTTAAAATCTGCTAAAGAATAAAGACGAGTCGCACCAAATTTGTCTTTTTGTGTAAACCAAATTTGGTCTCTTCTAAATAACCCTGAACTTAAAAGATTTGTATCATGCGTATTAAAAATTAATTGAGCATTATGTGGATTTAATTCTTTTGAATTGAAAAGCGAAACAATTTTACAAACCAAATTAGGATGCAACTTAGAGTCTAGTTCATCTATTACCAAAACATTTCCACTATCAATAGTCTTAATAATTTGCCCAATCATAGCAAAGTATTTTCTTGTCCCAGAAGATTCGTCTTCTTTTAAGGAAAATTCGATATCTCCAATATATTTTCCTTTAGAATTAAATTGTTTATGGAATGTAATAACATCAGAAACATTTCTTTGTTTTCATCTCTCATTGTTTTTCATAAACGTGTTCAAACCTTTCAATGCGGTTTTTAAATCCAGGTCTTCAAGTTTTTCGAGGTCTAACTCATCAAAAACATGCTTTTTCAATTTAAAGTCTTCAATTCCAATGTCAGCCTTTTTAAGGAAGGCTAATATCCTTTCCTTTTGAATTTTGTCTTTAGACATCTTCATTGTATCGGTTAAATAACCTTCTTCCTTTAATCCGGAGATGGTTTTTAAATTTTTAAACCAATCTAAAATTGCTCTGAAGATTTGTCGTTGAATTGAGCCAAGACGGAAAGGAAAAGCGCATTATCTCGCACAAGTTTTCATTAATTAAAGTCTTAGCCTTTGGAATTTTAAATAATTTGGAGTAATGTTTTGGTTGATCTCTATAAAACAACTCACTTTCTTTTGTTTTTGTTTATGAAACAACCATTCTCCAATAATTTTTTTATTGTTTACTTCAAAGCCATATCTATACATTTCACCCTTAAGAAGGAAAATAAGTTCAAACTCACTGCCGTTTTTAATTGATTGGGAATTAAGACGGAATGATTCAACCGCAATAGGTTCACCTTTTTGTGTGTCTTTTGAAGAGTTTAAAACAAATTGTCTCATAAACATTAATGCTTCAATGAATTTACTTTTTCCACTTGCATTCGCGCCGTATAAAACAGCACTTTTTAAGAGTCGAAACTTGTATTTATCAACTAAAGTAATATTTTCAACCTCCCTAGTATCTTTGTCATAGTTTGACGCTATAAAGCTAAGAGTAGAAGTCTCTTTAAAAGATCTATAATTTTTTACAGAAAATTGAATAATCATTTTTGTGTTTTTTGTAGTATTAAGCAAATATAGCCCTTATTTTAAGAAAAAAGTATAAAATAGACCTAGTTTTAACGAATTTTCTGCTTTAAAACCTATTTTGTTGATCTTTAAGTCAAGAATCGGTTAACGCATTTCTTAAGGTCGGAAGTCGTTTTGAGATAAGTTATTCTAATAAGTCATAAGAAATTTCTTTCGGAGGAGGTGTCCGCGGCTATTACCACTAACGGTTTGCAGCTACAAGAAGTTGGCGATTTCGGAGCAATAAACTGTCTGCCAGCACCAAACTTAAGCCGAAGCACAAAGCTTCATTTAACCACTGAACCGCCAATTTCTTGTAGGTGCTGTTATGGGCAGGTTTTCTTCTTGCTGCTATTTGTCTTTGTCATAACACCATACTGCAAGTTGTAGTAAACGATACCTTGCATTACTTGGTGTCTCCCTTTGATAATTATCCTTTGTTTTGAAAACTATAACTGCGTCAATTGCTGGAAATATTGAAATAGTTTGTCCCCAATGCCCTAATGCTGAATAACCGCCTTTAAAACGATTGTCTGTAATATTTTGCCACAACCACCAATAAAGTCCGTAGCCAAATGAATAATCTTTTACCTCTAAAAATCGGTATGTTCTTGTCTACTTCTGTATAAGATGTAATTGGATTTATCATTTCTTGTACCCACTTTTCATCTATTATTTGTTTGTCCATCCATTTACCTTTGTTGAGCATCAGTAAACCAACTCTTGCCATATCTCTTGTTGAAAAGAACATAGGATATGCTGGAAAATAAGAACGGGTAGAATCGCCTTCCTTTTTTTGCAATTCTCTTTTCCAATCCTGCATCATTAAAGGTTTAGCTAACTGTTTTTCAATTTCACCATAAATAGTTTGTCCTGTTTCTTTTTCAAAAATATAGCCTGCCACATTAAAGTCCCAATTGCTGTAAAGCCAATAACTACCTGATTTTACACTTCCTCTTTTAGGGGCAAGGTCTAAAAAGTCACCTGGATAACTTGCTTGATGAAAAACACCTGACCTTGCTTCAAGAATATCTTTTATTGTCGCCTCTTTTTCAATTGGCAGCAAGCCGCCAACATCATCAATTTTTAAATCGTTTAGGTTTTATTCAGATTTTATTTTTCCTGACTTAACATACTTTCCGTACAACATTGCTAAAATACTTTTCTACAAGAGGCGATATAGGAATTCTCAACAACATCTCCGAATTCAAAGACAACTGAGCCTTTATGAATTATCATCATTCCTGTTATTTGTGTACTGTCAATAACAAATTTTCTTAGGCTTTAAATTTTGCAGTGTCCCAAATCCATTTTTTTCAGGTTGTGAGTTGTACTCCCAACTTGTCCTTTGGGAATTGCTGAAGCGATAAGTTTTGTCTGTGAGAATAGAAAAACAATAATCAGTAAGCTTTGGAATTTTCTCATTTAGTTTCTATGCTTTTGGTGGTCGTATAAACTTGCCCATAACTTCGTTATAGGCGGGATTTTTTAACTGTTATCTTGCGATTTTTGCATGCTAACATTGGTTTTATCATCCTTATCTTCATTTATAATTACTGTTGTTGCGTAGCAAAATACCAAATACCTACTCCAACTGCTATACAAGCTAATACACACAATACAATTTTTGCAGTACTCCAAGGACGCTCGCCTTGTACTTCGCCGGTGCGGGCGTTTATCATAAAGCGGTACACTTTATCATTGTAACGGTAAGCGCTAATCCAAAGCGGTAATAAAATATGTTTAAATTTAATATTATCGTAATCGCTACTCTGTGTTGTTACTTGCTGCACATCTCCGCCAATATCAGAACAAATAGTTTGACGAATGGTTGGTGCCATTATTTGTTTAGCACTGTCAAAGCCTTCTTTTAATCCTAATTGATAACTCTCGGTTACAAATCCACTTAAATAACGGTCGTCGTACCCCGCTAATGCAGGAAGATCCCACGGTTCAAGGGCGTGTACTAATTTTTCAGGTAAAGAGTGAGAAGCGCAAACTAATACATCATCAAAATTATTATTCACCGTTCCACTCGCCCCAGTCCAACGTGTTTTTTGTACGCTGCGGGTTTGAGATTTTCCTTGTGAGTCGGTATATGTTTCAGTTACATAATAATGGTCACCACGTAAACCGGTATATCTTGTAGTAGTATCTGTATCGTAAGTCCAGAACGGCATGTAAACGCCATTTAATTTTTCGGCAGAGTTCTCTGCATATTTTTTTAAATCATTCGGAGCAAACCATAAACCGCCTACCCATTTAATAAATGATTCGTTAGCTGCTTTACGTTCTATCTTAAAAGGCAAAACATATTTCGGACTTATCAAACTGCAAGTACTTGCATTTTTAATAACTAGAGCTGTATCGCAATACGGACAAGAACTTGAAGTTACGTTTGGTTTAAGAGTTGTTGATGCGCCGCAGTTGTCGCACTTCACAGTACTAACTTCTTTTTTATCAGATGAAGAAGCCGCTTGATTTAAAAAACTTTCGAAATCATTTTCCTCGATTACAGTTGCAGCTTCGGGTTTAATGTCGTTTTTCGCGCCGCAGTATTCACAATTTAAATGCGTGGTGCCAGGTGCAAATTTTAAATTTCCTCCGCAACCAACACATTTTACGTGATTGCCTACTTCTGCTGTTTTTTCGCTGAATTCGTTACTCATGATGTTTGAATGTTTTATGTTTACTTGTTTGATGTTTGCTTGGTGTTAACATTAAACATCCAAACATTAAACAATCAAACCTATTTCGGTATTACTAATGTATCAAAACTTGGTGAATATCCAAAAAATCCGCCCATAACATCTTCTCCGGCGGTCATACTCACAATATTGGTTGGGGCGGAGAATGGATTTCCGTTACTGGATTTGTTAAGATAATATGAATACCAGAAATTGTATTCGGGGCGACCAATGGTACAGAATTTAACTACAACGGTATCGCCGCGCTTAAACCAACCTTCTTCAGGGTCATCTTTAAAATCTTGTATTTGGTTAGGTTGCGGACCTCTATCATAAGCAAAATGAAAATCTTTTCCATCCACAAATTTATCATCAAACACTGAGTTAAACGGAGCAGCATAAAACACATCGCCACGATTTAAACGTTTGGCAAACCAACGGTAATTATTTCCTAATCCTGCGGGCTCGGTAATATGCGCCCACATATAACCTAAAGTATCTTTTTCCCCTTTAAAATATAAACTATCTAATGCAACAGGCGGATGTATAAATGTATTGGCTTTGTAAGTTTTTCCATTTACGGTTACTTCCAAATAATACGTTTTACCTTGTACCCCTTTTACTTTAGAACCTAAATAATAATATCCCGTGTTGGGATCTAATTCTTTTAGCGTATCAATTTGCGTTCCATCACTTATAGTCACAAATGCACCCTTTATAAATGCATTACCCGGCTGCGAAAAATCAAAATCCCCAAAAAAGGGAATTGAATAGGAAAGTAAAACGTAAGCATATCCATTGGTTTCAATACTCGCTTCAATTATCACCTTCTGTTTATACTCCGGTAATTTTACTTTTATGTTTTTTCTACAGCCTGTAATTGCAATTACAAGTAGCAGAGTCCATAAATATATTTTACAATTCTTAATCATCTTAAAATTTAAAATTCCAGGTTACACTTGGTAATATCGGGAACAAGGACACTTGTCTTGCTGTTACTGATAAATTCCCATTTAAAAAATCACCGCTCTTGTTGTAATAAATAAAGTACGGATTGTAACGGTTGTACACATTAAAAATACTTAAGGTGTAACTGTTTTCGTAATTTTTAACCATTTACGAGGAACAACAATTTTACTAGCGTCTTTTCCTTTTTTAGCATAACGTTGCTCCACCCGCATTTTTTTACGCACTAAATGTTTTTGTCGGTCGGGCGTAAACGTGATATTTAAATCCATTCGGTGATAATCGGGAAATTGGTAAGAGTTACGTAAGCCATAATCGTTACTTATACTTCCTTCATAAATAAAGAAACCATTTGGTAAAGTGCCTCTGTTGCCTGTACCGTACACCCACACCAAGCCGAAATTCCATTGTTTATCATAATCATAAGTTAAAACTAAAGAAGCATCATGTCTCCTGTCGTATTTTGCTAAATATGGAATGCCATAATTAATTTCTTTGAATTGACGCCAAGTCCATGATAAAGTATAACCAATCCAGCCTGTAAATTTGCCTTCGCGTTTTTTCAAAAAGAATTCTGCACCGTAAGCCCAACCTTTTCCATACGTAAATGCGTTATCCGGATTATCATAAACATTATCAGAAGGCTGAGCACCTTCTTTATAATCCACTTGGTTTTGCATGTCCTTATAATAAATTTCAATAGATGATTCGTAATTATTATCCTTGAAATTTTTAAATACACCTAAAGCATATTGCGTTGAAATTTGCGGTTTAATTACTTCCGTACAGGGCATCCAAACATCAGTTGGTAAACTAACCGACGACATAGTTGCTAAATGTATGTATTGATAATTTCGAGTGTAAGAAGCCTTAACGGAGAATGATTTTGTAAACGCATAACGCATCGAAACACGAGGTTCCCAACCGCTATAATCAATTACTTTTTTGCCGCGTTTATAAACAACAGTATCAGAAGGTTTGCCAAATGTATCTTTTTGTAACGGGTAAACGGACCAACTTGGCAAAGTAACTGAAACGTAAACCGTAATTTACTCTAAGTTTTTCGGTAATATCCCAATCATCACCCGCATAAGCAGCGGCGTCGTGAGAGTATAATTTAATTACACTTCCTAAGTCAAATTTCGTATCGCCTTGTTGTGCGGATACGCTGGTTGGAATAAATGTGTGAAAAATATAATTGACTCCCACTTTTACGTTGTGACGCGGATTGGGGAAATAATTGACATCATATTTAAAATTCCAATCCTTGATACCGGATTTAATAGTGAGTTCAAAATTATCCTGCAAAGCGCTAAACGCAAAATCGTAATTGGTGAAGATAACCGAAGCGTTAGAAAATAATTTTGAATTAAATAAATGATTCCAACGTAAGCAGGCTGTTGCATTTCCCCAGGGAATTGTAGTTTTAAATTTGGCTTCAACATCATTAAACTTAAAAAATATCGCGACCAAAATAACCACTTAAAAAATGCGGTCTTTATCAGAAAACTTATAATTTATTTTCGCATTTAAATCGTAAAAAGAAATAAGATGTTCCTGCAAAAGGTGAACCCGGTTTAAAAATGGTTTCGATAAAACATCAATGTAAGTACGTCGACCGCTAATAATAAAAGAAGATTTATCTTTTTTAAGTGGGCCTTCAATTGTTAAGCGAGATGCAATTACTCCTATTCCACCTGTTGCGTGAAACGTTTGATTGTTTCCTTCTTTCATGGAGATATCGAGCACAGAAGATAATCTTCCACCGTATTGAGCAGGCATACCGCCTTTAATTAAGTTTACATTTTTTATGGCATCGCCATTAAACACAGAGAAGAATCCCATTAAATGCGAGGCATTGTAAACGGGCGCTTCATCCAATAAAATTAAATTTTGATCTGGTCCACCACCACGAACATAAAAACCGCTATTACCATCGCCCGCCGATTTTACACCGGGAATTAATTGTATGGTTTTTAAAATATCAACTTCTCCCATAAAAGCAGGGATTTTTTTAATCTCCGCCATGTCCATAGTAATGGCGCTCATTTGTGATGATTTAATATTGTGATCAGGTTTATCAGTTGAAACTTCAACTTCACCTAATTGTTCCTCGGCAGAATTTAAATTTACATTAAGACTAATATTCTTTTCGAGATTAATACTTTGCGTAAATGTTTGGTAACCTAATAATGTGAACGCAATAGTGTATTGTCCTTTTGGAACGGTTAAAGAATAAAAACCGTATTGATTAGCAGAAGTCGCTTTATTAATTTCTTTGATTAAGATAGTTGCACCCGGTGCGCTCTCGCCGTTTGATTTATCTTTAACGTAACCGCTAATAGTTAAGTTTTGAGAAAATATGGGGAGGGAAATGAAAAGAAAAAATATTTTAAAAGCTGTTTTCAAAATTCAAGGCGCTAAGCTTTTTTCTTTTTTGGACCGTAATAGAAATTGAAACCGAAAGATATCCAACCCATATTGGCTTTATTCTTGTATTTACTAAAGTTCTCGTAAGTATCGAATGTATTTAAACGCGGGTCGTAACTCGTTAACATCATATTATAAGCGATGTAAACACCGAAGGCGAAATTATCTTCCACTAAAAAATTAGCGCTGAACTCGGGACGTAAAAAAATAGAACCAAATTGCGTTGGGTATTTTCCATTTAAACTATCGCGTGCTGCTTTCACAGCTTGGTATTGTCCAACACCATAACCGCCGTTAACAGAAAGACTAATAAAACTTTTCGGTCCGGTTATATGATCAAAACCGAATCTCACTACAGCATCATGAACATAAAGTTTAGTGCTTAAATCTTTTGCTTTAAAAAACGAAGTGGTGTTGAACATGGCATTCTTATACCCTATTCCAACAGTTACTTTTTTTGAAAGACTTAAATTTAAAGTCAAACCCGCATCATAAACGCCTAAAAAACTAATACGGAACGCCTCGCTCCCAATAATTTTAGGTATAGCACAGGAACCACGGATACTAAAAAGAGGCAAAGGTTCTTTATCCTGGGCAAAGGCCTGTGTTACCAGTGAAAAACAAATTATTAAACTAAAAAATTGCTTAATCATATTTAACCCTAAAAATACCTGATTTATTCTTAAAATTTGCCATTTAAATAAAATAATTCAGCCTGTTTAGATTTATTCTTTACTTTGACGTAACAAATCAAAAAGGTTTAAAGTATGCAACGTGTTTTTCTGAGTTTTATTATGGTTTTGGCTACTTTTTTAGCTTCTGCCCAAGCGGCAGATAAGGCCAAACATATAAAAGTGGCTGATTTGGTTAAAAAGGAGTTTAATGCAAAAAACTATAAAGGCATTTATAAACTGATGGATGCCAATTTTCAGAGCCAATTAAGCGAAACTGATTTGGTTGATTTTCTGACAAGCATTTCCAAAAACTATTGTTCAAACATTCAATCATTGAATTATAAAGACCAAAAAGTGAATTATCATATTTTCACAGCTTCTTGTTTAAGTGGTGATTTAGAATTGATTTTAGGCTGTGATGTGAAAGGGAAAATAACTTTTATGCAATGGCTTCCTCCTAAAATGACTTCGCCGCCACAATTAGAAACTGAAACTATACAAACGATAATCCCAAGAGCAATCCGTTGGATTTAAAAATGGATTCGATTGTAAAAGATTTTATGAGTAATCCTGCCAATTGCGGCTTGAGTATTGCGGTTTATCAAAATAAAAAATAAGTTATTACAATTATGGTAATGTGAAACGGGGCGCTAATGTTTTACCGAGCAACAAAACCATTTATGAAATTGGTTCAGTGAGTAAAACGTTTACAGGTGTTTTATTTGCGCAAGCGATTAATGATAAAAAACTAGGATTAAATGATGCTGTAAAAAAACATTTAGGTGATGAGTACAAAAATTTAGCTTACAACGGAAAAGATATTGAATTGGTACACTTAGCAAACCATAGTGGTCGCGTGCACCGTATTCCTTTTGATTTAATTTCCCAACCGAATTATACAGAACAAAACCCTTATAAAAACTACAGTAAGGACATGGTTTATGCTTATATGAAAAAGATGGCACCTGATACATTACCGGGAGTAAAAAACGAATACTCTAATTTAGGAATGGGATTTTTAGGGATTATAGAAGAGAAAGCTTACAACAAAACGTATGAAGAATTAATTACAGAATACATTTGCACGCCACTTGGTATGAATGATACAAAAATAAATGTTACAGATACATTACGTTTTGCGAAAGGCTATGGTTTTGATGGTTCTGAAGTTCAGTATTGGGATTTGGGTGCTTTAGCAGGTGCAGGAGGGATTCGTTCGACCAGTGAAGACATGATGAAATACACGAAAGCTAATTTAGAAGAAACCAATCCTGCCTTTAAATTATCGCATCAAACCACTTACAGTGATAAAAGAAATAACGTGGCATTAGCCTGGCACATTACCACAACAAAAAAAGGTAACGAATTAATTTGGCATAACGGAAGAACAGCAGGCTTTAGCAGCTTCTGCGGATTTATTAAAAGTAAAGATGTCGCCGCTGTTGTATTAGGAAATTCAGGCAATCCGGTTGATCAGGTAGCTATTGGGATTTTGAAGTTTTTGCAATAGTTTGCTTCTAAAGCTTACTAAAGAACTCTTCAATTTCGTGAATAGTGTTTGAAATTTTCTTTTTCTGTTCTGCGATAACCTCTTTAGCTTCTGCTTTACCTAAAGCCAATTGAACTTCCAGATGTTCAAGTTTACCTTTCAGTTTTTCAAATTTCGCTTCGCCTTTGTCAACTTTCACTTTCGCATCTTGAATAAGATCATTAAACTTCCCTTTTAACTCTTCAGCTTTGTCTTTTGCTTCTGCTTTTCCAAGTGCAGCTTGAACTTGCAATGCCTCTAATTCGGCTGCGGCTTGTTTCATAGCTGCTACCAATTTATCTCCAAAATGTTTTTGATCTTCCATAGTTTCCAATTTTAATACAATGATATACCTAATTATACGACTTCTTCCGTTAAAGGTTAGTTATTTAAGTGATATTACTCATTGGAATACCAGGTTCAATTTTCATATCCATTATTTCTTTTTACATTTATAAAAAAATACCATGAGAATTTACGGCGGCATATTAATAGCGTTTGCTTTTGTACTTTGGCTCTTATACAGGGTTTTAATAAAGAAAGATTTAAAACAACATAAACCGGCTTTATACACCTATTCTACTTTTGTTGGTGTTTGGGCGATTATTTATCTAATGTGTTATCTTTTTTAGTTTAAAAAATGGCAGTACCTAATAAAAAAGTAGACGACTACATTACAATGTCAGCCGACTTTGCCAAACCTATTTTGTGGCATATAATGGAATTGGTGCATAAGGCTTGTCCGGATGTTGAAGAAACGTTTAAATGGAGTTTTCCATTTTTTATGTATAAGGGTGGGAATTTATGCCACATGGCCGCCTTTAAACACCATTGCTCTTTTGGGTTTTGGTTAGAATCCAAAATGAAAGACCCGAATAAAATACTGCGTCGTGGTGAAGAAAGGGAGGGCATGGGACATTTAGGAAAGCTGACTTCAGTAAAAGATTTTCCTTCCGATAAAATAATAATTGCCTATATAAAAGAAGCTATGGCTTTAATTGATAAAGGCGAAAAACTGAATAAAGCGACTCCTAAATCTAAAACACCTCTTAAAATTCCGGCTTATTTTAAAACCGCTTTAAGTAAAAACAAAAAAGCCCTTAATACTTTCGAGAATTTCACTTATAGTCAGAAAAAGGAGTACGTTACCTGGGTAAAGGAAGCCAAGACCGAAACAACCCGCGATTCCCGACTCAAAACAGCAATTCAATGGATGTCGGAAGGCAAAATCCGTAACTGGAAGTACCTTAAGTGCTAATAAGTCCACCAAACCTCATAATTAATTAGCTCATACCTAAAAACAAAGCTTTCTTTTAATACTTTTGTATTACTGTAAATACGTATTCGGTTTTATGAAAGATTACAAAAAAATAATTCTCTATGTTACAGTAATCGGCGTATTTGCTTTCGTCATTTATTTCCTCATTAATCACGGCAAAACACTTGAAACAGGTAGAACTATAACCGAAAAAACAGTTTCTTCAAATGAATCTTTATTGTATCACTTTAATGAGACCATTAAGGATAACGTAAAGCATCCAATGGCTATTTTGCTATTGCAGATTTTGACAATCATTTTCACGGCCCGTACTTTCGGATTTTTATTTAATAAAATTGGTCAGCCCACTGTTATTGGGGAAATTTTAGCTGGTATTTTTCTTGGTCCATCACTTTTAGGAATGTGGATACCTGAATTCAGCACCTTTATGTTTCCGAAAGAATCATTGGGGAATTTGCAGTTATTAAGTCAGATTGGTTTAGTGCTCTTCATGTTCGTTATTGGAATGGAATTGGATTTTAAAGTTCTGAAAACAAAAACAACAGATGCTTTAGTGATTAGCCATATTGGTATCATCATCCCCTACACTATGGGTTTTGGTCTTTCGTTTTTTATTTACGAAGAATTTGCACCGCCAACGGTTGATTTTATTTCTTTTGCTTTATTTATGGGAATTGCGATGAGTATTGCGGCTTTTCCCGTAATGGCAAGAATTATACAGGAACGTAATCTTACAAAAACCAAATTAGGCACTTTAGCTATTACTTGTGCCGCATCAGACGACATTACAGCCTGGTGTATTTTAGCGGCGGTAATTGCAATTGTAAAAGCGGGAACTATAACAGGAGCTTTATTCACCATCGGTTTATCGATAATCTATTTAATCTTAATGATTAAACTAGTTCAGCCCTTTCTTAAAAAGTTTGGTGAAGTATATTCCAATAAAGAATCTTTAAGTTTAAATATTGTTGCTACTATTTTTGGAATACTTTTAATTTCATCTCTTACAACTGAAGTTTTAGGTATTCACCCTTTATTTGGGGCATTTTTAGCAGGGGCTATTATGCCACCATCTATTAATTTCCGTAGGTTAATCATCGAAAAAATTGAGTCTGTTTCTTTAGGATTATTCTTACCCCTGTTTTTTGTATTCACCGGTTTACGTACACAAATTGGTTTATTAAATACAGAACACCTTTGGTACACTTGTGCAGTCGTAATCGGCATCGCTATCCTCGGTAAATTTGGTGGCAGCATGTTGGCTGCTAAATTAGTTGGTAACAGTTGGAAAACCAGTTTATCCATTGGTGCGTTTATGAATACCCGTGGTTTAATGGAATTAGTGGTATTAAACATTGGTTACGATTTAGGAATTTTAAGTCCCGAAATTTTTGCCATCATGGTTTTAATGGCCTTGTTTACGACATTTATGACCGGTCCTTCGCTAGATTTAATTAATTACGTTTTTAGAAAAGATGTTGAAGAGGTTGTTGCAAAAACCAAACAAAAATTCAGAATACTTTTATCTTTTGCGAATCCTCAAAGCGGTAAAAAATTAGCGCGTGTGGCTAATCTCGTTTCCGGCTATTCGAAAAACTCAACCGAAATTATGGCACTTCACGTTACGCCAAGTGCTGATATTAACCAATACCAACTGGCAGAATACGAGAAAGAAAGTTTTAAACCTATTAAATCTGAAGCTAACAAAATTGGCTTAAGTATTAGTACCACTTACAAAGTAAGTAACGATGTAAGCGAAGAAATTTTAAGCGACGCCAATTCCGGTGCTTACGATTTAATGTTAGTGGGTGTTGGACAATCGGTTTTTGAAGGCACTTTACTAGGACAATTCATTGGTATTACAGCGAATGCTTTGAGTCCGGATAAATTATTAGGCACTTTAACAGGTAGAAGTAATAGTTTTAAAACGCAGAATATTCTCGACGAGAAATCGAATGCATTTATAAATAATAGTAAAATTCCGGTTGGTATTTTTATTGATCATGAAATGGATCAGGTGGAGAAAGTATTATTACCTATTGTTTCTATTAGTGATGTATTTTTATTATTCTACGCCAAAAAAATCATCAAGAACAGTAATGTGCATATTGCTATTGTAGATTATAACGGTATTATTGAAGCCAATACTGAAATTAAAGAAGAGATTACCAATTTAGAAAATTACGCACCAAACAACATGCAATTAATTAGCCGTAAAGATTGGGATATCATTTCCATATACGAGCACAACCTTATTGTTTTAAGTATTGATGGCTTTAATGTGTTCTCGAAAGATATTGTAATGGGAGAAAAAGAAACACCTTCTTTCCTCTTAATTCGTCCTTAGTACTTCTCTAACTTTTCGTTGAAAGATAAATCGCGCTGAGCAGCGTGAATTTTTATGTTGATGAGAATTTCCTGACAATCTTTTTCTAAGGAAGTGTTTTTTATTTTCTCGAGTAAGGTCATTACTTCAGGCATGGTTCCTTCTACAACAGTTTCAAAAGGACAAACCTTATAATTTAATCCGCTATTATGAATAAGAGCAATAGCTCTATCCACTACATCCCAACGCACTTCTTTAGTATCTATTGGTAATAATTGAATGGCGGCGTTTATTTTATGATTGCTCATGAATTAAAATTTTCTAGTTGAGATAATTTTAGTGCCATTGTATTTACTAATCCCGTGAGTGGTTTTTCGGCCATCACTTTTATAAATGGATTCATATCAGCAAACAATTCAATACAACATTGTCCGGGCTTTTCTGCTTCACCAATAAATTTCGCTTCCAAAACAAAATTAAATTTAGCTAAGCCTTCCGTTTGGAATTTCACACTCGAGTACGGGGTTTTACTCACCTGTTTTATAGTTAAAGCTGTAATACCACGAATAGTAAAACTGCAGCTATCGGCCGTGTATTCAAAATTTTCAACTTTATCTTCGGGTAAAATAGATTTGAAATTTTTGAAGTCAATCAAAAAATCAAACAATTGTTTAATAGTAGCTTTTGTAGGCTCTATATTGCTTATGATGGTAAATTCTGCCAATGAATTAACTGGTTACGATGCCCCAAGTTGCAGGGTCTTTACGCCAAGCTTTTAAAGAGTCAACATCTTTTTCGGTGATATAATCTTTCTTTAATGCTTCTTCAATTAAAATATTGTAATCGGTTAACGTTTTAACCAAGATGTTTGCTTTTTTAAAATTCTCAGTAGCTTCATCAAAACCATAAGTAAAAATGGCTACCATTCCTTTAACAACACAACCGGCTTCCTTTAAAGCGTCAACCGCTTTTAAACTACTACCGCCAGTGGAAATTAAATCTTCAACTACAATTACACTCTGCCCTTTTTCAATAACACCTTCAATCATGTTAGTCATACCATGCTTTTTGGCTTCGCTTCTAACATAAACAAAAGGTAAACCCATTTCCTGTGCAATTAATGCACCTTGAGCAATACCACCTGTAGCAACACCCGCAATAACATCGGGACGACCAAAAGACTGGGTAATCATATTCACATATTCCTGACGGATATACGTACGTATTTGCGGATAAGACAACGTTTTACGGTTATCACAATATATAGGTGATTTGCGTCCGCTAGCCCAAGTAAATGGGTTTTCAGGACTAAGCTTTATGGCTTTGATTTGAAGTAAAAATTCGGCAATTTTATGCGCGGAGTCATCGAACGAGGTCATGGCGCAAAATTAATCTTATAAAAGCTTTTAGAAAGAGATTTTTATGAACAAAAAAGTGTATTACAATTCGAAATTTATGTTGTTAACTACGGGTGATATTCAACCCGCAGGGAATCAATTAATTGTAGACACGGTTAATTTATCTAAAAAAACACTAAATGAGCGAATCCATACTTTTATTGAACAAAATGATGGACCGGATTTGATTTTAAAATGTTTTAATGTTGATACTTTGTTTGAAGAACTGAAAAATGAATTTAAATATATTGAAGCTGCCGGTGGTTTAATAGAGCAAAACAAAAAATACCTTTTTATTTATCGTCTTAATAAATGGGATTTACCAAAGGGCAAAATTGACAAAGGAGAGAGCTCCAAACAAGCTGCCATTCGAGAATGCGAAGAGGAATGCGCTATAACGGGACTTGAAATTATAAATGAATTACCTTCTACTTATCATATTTATCCCTATAAAGGCACCTATGCCCTTAAAACAACCTATTGGTTTTTAATGAAGAGCTGTTTTACAGGAAAACTCATTCCTCAAACCGAAGAAAATATTGAAAAGTGGAATGGTTAGATAAAACTGCTATAAAAAATGAAGTTACAAAAAACACATATCCATCAGTTTTAGATTTGATTTTCGTCAGTATTCCGAATTGAAAAATTATTGTATATTTAAGTATTAAAACAAACTCCTTATGATACACTTTAACTCTAACAAAATCCTTATCCCGGTTGACTTTTCTGAAACTTCGTTGTTAGCCATTAAACACGGTGCATTTTTAGCTAAATACACTAAAGGTGATGTTTATTTATTACATGTTATAAATAAACAATACGAACATTATGCAGTGCTTGAACAACCTATGCATTTGGAAACTCCTGAAGCATACGAAACAGGTGCCAGCAATAAATTAAATGAGTTAGCTTCATCCGTTAGTAAAGAATACGGCGTATCTGTAAATACAATTGTTAGTTTAGGAAACCCAACAAAAGAAATTATTAATACTGCTAAAGATATGAAAGCAGATTTAGTAGTAATGGGAACACATGGTTACTCTCCATTAGAAGAATTAGTAATTGGCAGTAACACATTAAAAGTAATTACTAAGAGCGCTTGTCCGGTTATGACCATGAGCGAAAAAGCAAATAAATTCGGCTACACTAATATATTAATGCCAATTGATACATCAGGACACAGCCGCCAAAAGTAAATTACTCAATTGAGTTAGCAAAAGCTTTTAGCGCTCACTTACATGTTGTTGGTTTATTAGGCAGAGATGATGAAAATGAAGCTGCCGGAATGGATGTTGTAATGACTCAAATTAAAAAATTTGCTACAGATAAATCGGTTACATGTACTTCTGAAGTATTAAAGGATGTGAAAAACAGAGCTGATGCAACTATAAAACACGCTGAAAAAGTAAAAGCTGATTTAGTTATTATCATGACCGATCAAGATGCTGAAATCAGTGGTTTCTTCTTAGGTCCATACGCACAACAGGTAATTCACCATTCAAAAGTTCCTGTTATTGCTGTAACCCCTGAAATTAATTCAGACGGAACAGATATCAGCATGTTCTCTGGTACATCAGGAATGTAATTATAATTTAAACCATTTAAAAAGCGAAATTCCTAAAAGTTCGTGGCTTTTTTATTTGATAGCTCTCGGGATTAATGTTTTGGATTTAGGCTATTTTCCGCTCTTAAATTATATCTTTGAACTATCAAAAAACAGAAATCATACAATTTAATTATACTGGCCTTCGTTATAGGTTTTTCTGTTTTGTGCGGATTTCAAATCAAAAATCTGCAATTCAATTATAATTTTGAGGACTTCTTTCCAAATGAAGATAATGAATTGGAAGTGTATAATAACTTCCGCGAGAAGTTTGAATACGATAATGAGTTCGTTTTAATTGCCCTCGAAAACAAAAAGGGTATTTTTCAAAAAGACTTTCTCGAAAAATAAATTCACTCACCAACGATTGCGCTAAACTTAATTACGTTACCAAAGTTATTTCTCCAACCAATTTAAAATTTTATCATTGGGCGGTTTAGTGCCAGTGCAAACTAAAGTATTGCATTATGATGATCCGGAATTATACAAAGACGATAGTACTCGTATTTACGAATCGGGTGAATTAATTGGTTCGTTCTTTCCTAAAAACGCAAAATCCCTTACCATTTATATTAAAACCTTTGATGAATTAAGCAAAAAGAAATGTGATACACTAGCTCATAATATTGAAGCTGCGATAAAGAAATATAATTTTGATGATATTCATTATGTAGGACGGATTTTTGCACAGGATGTATATCTCCAAACTTTACAAAACGAGTTTGTGTATTTTTTAACCATTGCCTTTGGATTAGTAATATTTTTCTTGTGGTTATCGTTTAGAAGTCTGTACGGAATTATTGTTCCGATTTCCATTGTATTAATTTCTATTTTCTGGACACTCGGTATTATGGCCATGATGGGGAAATCCATCGATATTATGAGTGTTATGTTACCCACTATGATTTTTATTGCGGGCATGAGTGATGTAGTTCATTTTTTCACTAAGTACTTTGAGGAACTTTCAAAAGGAACGGAGCGTCAATTAATTTTTCCTTAATTTTAAAAGAAGTTGGCTTTCCTACTTTCTTAACTCTAATTACAACTGTGGTGAGTTTCTTATCACTTTTATTCTCCAGTATAACACCTATCCGTGATTTTGGTATTTATACTTCAGTTGGAATTATAATTGCTTTTATTTTAACCTACACTTTGTTACCGGCACTACTCTCTATTTCTTCACGCCAAAAAAATTAGTTTCAGTTCATAGTCACAATAACAACACTTACAATTTAATGCGCAAAGGTTTAATGTGGATTTTCCGTAATCAAAAAACGATTGCTGTTATTACCGTTGTTTTAATTGTACTTTCTGTTTTTGGTGCCACGAAAATTAAAGTGAATAATTTATTACTCGATGATTTAAGTAATAGGGTGAAAATTAAACAAGACTTCAATTTCTTTGATAAAGAATACAGTGGTGTCCGTCCATTAGAGTTACAAATAAAAATAACAGCTACCGACAAAAACATTTGGGATTATTCCATCATCAAACAATTAAATAGTCTGGATGAATTTATAAAGAAAGAATACACGGCTGGATTTTTATATTCTCCATCACAATTAATAAAATCAGTTTACAAAGCTATTGATGATAATGCTAAAAACGTTTTACCGGCCGAAGAGGATTTTAATGACATTGTAAAAGAATTAAAAGCCAACAAAAAGAATAAAGATATAAAACGAATTATTAGTACCGATTTAAAAAGTGCACGTATCAGTGCAAAAATACAAGACAAAGGCAGTATGTTGGTTAAAGAACATAACGAACATTTAAAAAAATACTTAAGCGAGAACATTAATCCAAAAGAAATTGAAGTCACCGTAACCGGCGCAGCGCATTTAGTGGATTTGAATAACGATTATATGGTGACCAACATGATGCAAGGTTTTGGTTCATCAATTTTTGTAATAGCCCTACTCACCTACTTTTTACACCGCAGTTGGAGGATGGTGTTTGTGTTTATTATCCCTAATGTAATTCCACTTTTAATTATGGCGGGCGTTATGGGTTTTGCAGGGATTGAATTAAAATCCTCGACTTCCTTAGTTTTTAGCATTGCCTTTGGTGTGGCTACGGATGATACTATACATTTTATTTCCCGTTTAAAAATTGAAATGGGTTATGGTAAGAGTTTAATGTATGCCTTTAAGCGTACCTATTTTGAAACAGGCAAACCCATTCTATTAACTACTTTCATTTTAATGGGAGGCTTCATCAGTTTAATGATAAGTGATTTTCAGAGTACATTTTATTTTGGGTTCTTGATCTGCATTACGATTATTATTGCTGTTATAGCTGATATCTTCCTGCTGCCCGTACTTCTTTTGCTATCCTTGGCGGGAAGAAAAAGGACAAGTAACGCATCTTATTACGGCTTTATTGTAGCCAATCCCCTAAAGTTTCCTAAACGAAATAAATAAGTGCTCCCCACGTTTTTTAAGCTATGAGAGCCGCCGACAGACTTTTAGACATAGTTATTTACCTTTTGGTGATACTTTTGATCTGTAGCTTCGTTATATAAGCAGATTCCCAATTAACAAAGGGCGGTTGACAAGATATACCAGGGTATATTGACTTAAACCCTCCTTTTTCGGAATTTGTACCTAACAAATGCAAATGCAAGAACGCATATTAGACTTTGTTATTTATTTTTTGGTAACCGTAATGTACTGCTGTATTTTTATATGATTACACTTTTACTCGCAGCTTAATTACATCCCAAAAAATTATAACTAACGCAGCAAGCTCTGGGTGTGAAATTGTTATTTGAAATTTTCAGTTGACGAGTCCCTCAATCTCAATACATCATGAGCCAGCATTACGCAAAGAAATCCTGTAAAGAATAAATTTCCTGATTCGGTTTGGAGCATGGATTCAACAAGGAAATTCAGGATGATAATAATGCTGAACAAGGCTAACAAAATGTGCCTTTTTATAAAGGCGTAAATCATCATACCAAAAGTCAGAAAGATGATAGTCAATAAACCAACCAACCCTAATGCTATTGCGGTTTGAAAATACTGGTTGTGCGCATTTAAATTATGTTCAAGTGCGCCTGTAAGTCCGTTTTTTCTGTAACGTTCTTGCAACATATCGTTTGCATCTCCTGCCCCTACCCCTAACCAGAAATTCTCTTTTACTATCTCCTTACACTCATTCCATATCAATAAACGAACCGCAGTGCTTTCTCCGGAGGTTTTATCAATATTTTTGGAGGACAATGTAGTAAACACATTATTCAGGCGCTCAAAAGGCTTTGGAAATATTTTTACCATCGTAAAGAACACAGTCAAAAAAAATACAGATGAAATCAAAAATGTTTTTAAGTTAAGTCTGTGCTTGAATTTAACAATCGGAGTTATAATTAAAATCAAAACCGCTGTGGCATACCCGATCTTTGAAGCGCACAAAAAGATTCCTGTCAGAAAAGCGAGTATTAAAAAATAAGAAATAATACGCGCCCATTTGTCTTTACCAAACCATTTCGGATACACGAATACAATGATAAGAATACAAAACAACATGTACATTGAGAAATAACCAGCGTGAATCAATACCGAGAATAAACTATAAAAGAATTCATTCGCACCAGTTGTGAAATAAATATAAATGGCTCTTACCACACAAATGACTAATGAAAAAAAACAGCCTGTAACAAAAGCAATCAGCATACGCTTCACTGTATGATTATTGATTTTACACAGAAAAAAAAGATAAGGAAACACAAGGAAACTTAACTTATTCTCAATTGCTTTAAAAGCGCCATGCACGTTATCGGAAAAAGCCCGCTAACACAATGTATCAGAAAAAAGAAGAACATGATAAGAAACCAGGGATTCTTAATGCCTGAAATAAAACGTTCTTTATCAAAATAAAATAAAGAAGAGAGAAACCAAAGTATAACAATCGGACCTAACCCTATTCCATACGACATCATGAAGCAAAGCAACACGGGCATGGTATTAAAGAATATTTCAGCTGTTCTTTTCAATTATAATTTATCAATTGCTCTAAAAATTTATTGGCGATAGCATCACGGTTGAATTTCTCATCCACATACTTTCTCCCATTTTCACCTAATTGTTTTGCTAAGTTTGCATCCGAACTTATTAAATTAACTTGTTTGGCTAATTCCTCTGCATTCTCAGGTTCAAAATACAAACCACATTTGCCTTGTTCAATAAACAATTCGCGCGCTTCGCCATCTACACCTAATAACACGGGTAATTGCATAGCTAAACTTTCAAATAATTTGGAGGAATAGCCCCTTTAAATAAATCTAATTTTTTAAGTGGGACAATTACTGCATTAACAGCTTTCAATACTTGTGGCATTTCTGACTTTGAAACTGAATCAATAAAAATAACGTTACTTAAGTTTTCTTGTTTTTGTAACTGAACTAATTTCTCTTTTTCAGGACCATTACCTAACAATACAAATTTCAAATGAGGTTTATCTTTAACCAATTTAGCTGCGTTAATAATGACTTCTAGTCCTTGCGCAATACCAATAATGCCGGCATACAAAAACACAAAATCTTTGCTGCTAATATTATTTTCTTCGCGCCATTTTGTATCTGAAATACGCTGAGGGTCGTAATAATTTAAATCGACTCCATTTGGTAACCAATATGTTTTTTTATTTGGGAAACGGTAATTGATGTCTTTGCAAATTCCTTGTGTTTGTCCTGTTACTAACACAGAACTTTTATATAATTTAGCCTCTAGATTATACGCCAAGTTCAATAAGAATTTATTAGTAACAACACCCAGCTTCTCGGCCGACTCAGGCCATAAGTCTGATACGTTAAAAATTAGTTTAGCGTTTTTCTTACGTTTTAAATACAATGCAGAATAACCTAAAAACAAAGGCGGCGATTCGCATAAAATAACATCTACATCACCAATATGTTTTACACCACAACGGGCGCTGGAATACACAAACGAAAAATAATTTCTTAAACGGTTTACAATAGATTTACTTTTAGAAACAAAAATAGAACTACGATGAACTTTTAAACCCTCCATTTCTTCATAGAAATAGTCTTTGCCCTTATACGCCTCCATAATTTCCATTTTTGGATAATTAGGCATGGCTGTTAAAACTGTTACGTCTACTCCACCTTGTTTTAAACGCAAAGCTAATTCAAACAAGCGGTTTTGAGGCGCGCCTACTTCAGGAGGAAAATATTGGGTAAGTATAAGTAGTTTAATGCTCAATTTTAATTGCTTTAGATTCCTGATGTAGATTTACTTGTTCTAATTCCTTAATGGCAGTAGCATAATTCACAAACTCAATTTTATTTTGAATTAAATAATCCACCACCCACATATACCATTCTAACCAAGTATTAAAGGATCTACTAAAGTAGCGGTCGTGGAAATCAATTCCCAAATACATTAAGTTATGCTTATGGGCTTTATCAATTTGCTTTTTGGTTAGCTCTTTAGCTTTATTAAGATTAGAACTTTGCCACTTCTTGCCGTTCTCAATTACCCAACCATCCATTATCTGAAAAGGGAACTCCCACATGTCACCAACTTTATAAGGGTTCTCAAATGCATGAACGGTTGTGTCAAATTTATATCCGGCTTTACTTAAACTCAATAAGGTTTCCTGATCAGAACGCACATAATGCATACGAATACCGGTTGCCTCTTGTTTACATAGTTTATAGAACAATTCCTTTTCTTCCTTAATTACATTAATACTATTAAAATTAATGCCATGTAAATTAAATTCGCAACCTCTGTTTATCATTTGTTCCATCCAAACAACAGCTAATTCATTTGAATAACTTAAACCAATTCCTTTTTTTACTCCAATAAAAAATGAAGAAGGTACTTGTTTTACATTGTTGTAAGTGATTAGTTCATCAATGTTCTGCCATTTGTTTTTCAAAAAGTCAGTCCAACGTGAAATATATTCTGTAAACGATATTTTACATAAAACTAGTTCTAAATGACTTCGGATTAAAAATTTGGGCACAATCAGATCCGAAAGCAAATGCTCTGTAACTGTTATATGATCGATATCGTGAGATATAATGGCTTTCACTACAATTTCTTTCTTAATTTAAATAATAGTTTAAGTGGCAATGAAGCTTTATAAGCTGCGTAATATGGGACAAGTGTTCCGCCAAAGCCACGGAAATATTTTTCAATTTCAGGAACCATACTGCCTTCGAAATCAAAAGTCTTTAAACCCATTTGCTTTGCCAACAAAATACTTTGCCACATACAACTTACGCCGGCACCATGATGTTTAATTTCGGCATCGTATCCTCCAAACAAATAATAGGCACGCTGCGAATCATGAACACAAAATGTAGCAGCAATAGGTTTTTTATCGCGATAAGCTACGAAAGCAAAAGCATTATGGCTATTCGCAAACTCAAAAAGAATTTTATCAAAAAAATTCATGTTCTTCGAAATCTGATTCCTTGAAAATGTTTTAAGAATAACTTCCTTTACCACTTTCATATTGGTTTCACGTACAATTTCAAGTTCGTCGGATTTTGCTTTATTTAAACTCTTACGTTTTTCGGAACTTAAATTAGCCAGCAAAATATCTTCCGGTGTATTTAAATCAATATGATAAGTGTATTTCACCATCACATCCATATTCTTCCAGGTAAAAGGTTGTGTTTCCACATGACCTGTTGGTAAAATAAAGACAGTTAGTTTTGATGGGAGATTCTGAACGTATTCAGCAATCTCAGTAATAATATTTTTATTAAATGAATTTATGTTAGAACTGTTTTCTGCTCGGTTTTCAAAAAAGAGTCCGTTGTTCGGAGTAAAGGAGGCGTAATATACATTTGTGCGCCCATTTTTTTAAAGGCATAAAAATAAAATGAACCGATGAGTTCATCATTATCGTTAAAGATGCCGTAAATTTTTATTCCCTTAAACATTCCTATCCAAGAAAGGGAATTAAACACTGAAGCATTTAACTTAGCGCTTAGCTTTACATAAGCAGCGCCATCATTTTGTATGTCGAGTAACCGAATAGCCATTAAAACAATTCGCGTTTAATAAGTTTAAGAATCATTTCAAATGGCAACTTGCCTTTGTTAATTGTATAGTATGGAACCAAATCGCCACCAAACGAACGAAAATACCGTTCTACATCTTTTATCATCGAGCCTTCAAAATCAAATAAAGGAATGTTTAATTGTTTAGCTTTTAAAATACTATTGTAAACACACGACGCTCCTGCACCATGTTGTTTCGAATCATTTGAATATCCGCCTAATAAATAGTAACAACATTTAGAATCGTACAAGCAAAACGTTGCGGCAATTACTTCGTTGTTTAACCAAGCAGCAAAAGCAAAACTGTTTTCAGGATTAGCTATCTTAAATAAAATATCGTTAATATTGTTTTGATTTACGCTTTCGCCTTTCTGCTCAAAGGTTTTCATAATCATTTTTTTTATAACAGCGTAATCTGTGCAAGCTTTAACCTCAACACCATCTTTAGTTGCTTTTTTTATACTGTTGCGATGCTCGGGCGAAAACCGTTTTTCAATTTCCTCATAGCTTAAATTCAAATTTAAACGGTAAGTATAATTGGGAATCACTTTAAATTTGTTCCAGAAAAAAGGCTGCGTATCAATAACAAAAGGTGGCAATGCAATACTTACAACACCATACGAAAGTGATTGTATAAACTCACACACCTTATCAATTACTTTTTTATTAAACGACAAACTATTGGCTTCGTTTTGCGTACGATTATCGTACACCAAACCAATACTTGGCATGTAATGCGGCGTTTTAATGAAAGTAAAGCCCATTTTTTTCTCGAAGTGCAAATGAAAGGCGCCAATTAATTGCTCATCATCTTCAAAAATACCAAACACTTTTAAACCCTCAGGATGTACATTTTTTTGCCAGGCAAACGAATTAAAAGCAGGCACACCACCATTCAGTTTGATGTATTTTTCTTCGTGACTACTATTAATTTCTTTAATGAACATTAATCGATATGCGTTTTGTAAATGTGAATCATTTTATCGAGACAAACATTGAAATCGTACTTACGTAAAACGTGTTCACGTGCTTTAGCGGTAATTGTTTTAACGTAGTTTTGATCGTTAATTATTTTTTCAACAGCGTTCGCAATTTCTTCGGCACTTTCCTTTTTCACTACAATACCATACTCACCATGATCAACTACTTCTTTTAAGCCACCAACATTTGAAACCACAACCGGTGTTTCGCAAGCCATGGCTTCAACAACGGCAACTCCAAAACTCTCGCTGTCATCTACCGACACATTCAAAAACACATCCAGCAAATTATGGTAATCACTTACTTCATTAAAATTAATTCGTCCTGTTAATTCCACAATACCTTCTAATCCTTCAGCCTTCACAACAGATTTGTAGTAATCTATTTTTGTACCCGGACCAATCAATAATACTTTTAATTTCTTGTTGGTGATACGTTGTTTTAAAATTTTAGCGGCTTCAATAATATATTTAATGCCGTATTTATCTTCAATAGCCTTAATGGTTCCAATGTAGATGGTGTCTTTATCTTTCTTTACTTCCTTTTTACAAAACACGTTTGTATCCACACCAAAAGGTGTTACCATAATATCTTTGTGCGTGTATTTGCGGGTTTCGTTACGCATAATATCGCTGGTAGATAAAATTTCATCGGCTTTTCTAAGATTATACTTCAATAAAGATTTATGTAAACCCGAAGCATTTGGAAATTTATATACATCCTCACCCCAAACAGAAATGATGTAAGGGTGAAAGCCTGACAAAGCACCAATTAAACCATAACTGGTAGCGTAATGTGCGTGAAGAATATCCGGCTGAAATTCGCGTATCGCTTTTTTCAAATCGCTTACGTATTGAATGTATTTAAATTTGGTGCGATTTCTTTTTGCGTTAACGGTATTATCGGTTTCGTGCAGAAGTGTAATATTCTCAACGTTATTGAACCATTGATAAGATGATTTATTAAAGCTGAAGATGCCGATTTTAATTCCCCGCGCCGCCAAACCTAAAGCCCATTTTTCGGTATGTTCTGAATGAGAATCAGATAATAACAATACTTTTATCGACATATTAAAAAAGGGCCTTTGTGACACGTAAAATTAACCTCGATTTTTATCATAAACAAGAATTCTTTTATTGTGAAAGGGCATAAAAAAACCGCCCTAATTGCTTAAGGCGGTTCTTATTGAAGAGCTAAAAGTTATTCAACGATCAGTTTTCTTGACATTTTTTGACCGTTTAATTCGAAACTTACAAAGTAAATTCCCGGTTTAAATGTATTTGATTCGTTAATAGTATAAGCATGGTGACCCGGTGCTAAATTCAATGTTTTTTGCTGTTCAACAACTCTTCCGATTACATCTATAACGCTATAAGAAATTGCAGAATTATCATTTAATGTAAATTCTATTGTTGCTGTACCTGAAGTTGGATTAGGATATACAACAAAACCAATTGATTTAGTTAACTCATTTACACCTAAAGTACCGTTAAAGTTAACATCATCAAGGAAGAAGTTGTTACCAAAACCGTTAGTTGCATCTTCTTGCCAGTAGAAACGGATTTTAACGTTAGGCTGAGATTTAAATGTATTGAATGCAGGGTGTGTTGTTAAAGTATATGTTTTAAACTGAGCAGGTGTTGCGAAGAAAGGAGATGATGTAGTCCCACCTGAACCTGAAGCCATTGTAGCAGCTGATGGAACATAAATATCGCTCCAGCTACCACCACAGTTACTACTTGCTTGTACTTTAAACACATCATTAAATGTTGCGCTGTTACGCGCATAAGCATATTTAAATGTGAACATTGCACCAGGATTGTTTAAGAAATCATAAGAAGGAGTTTCTAAAATATCAATTGCACCATTAGGATTTGTATTGTTACTCATGTAATAAGAGTTACTTCCAGTAGCAGCTACAGTAGTGATTTTTTGCCAGGTAACTCCACCTGTTTGGTTAATAATTGACCAATTTGTTGGTAAACTTGCGCCTTCAAAACTCTCTTGGTATGTAGCTGCATAATTAGCAACACCATTTAATACATTTACAGTTTTTACAACTGTATTAGAACCTGCTCCATTAGTAACAGTTAAAGATACAGACTGAATACCCATAGTAGGGAAAGTAATATTAGTAACAGCTGCGGTTGGACTAGCAATTGTAGCACCACCGGTTGCCGCCCAACTTCTTGAAGTAACAGTAGCGTTGTAAGAAGCATCAGTGAAACCTAAAGTTCCGCCGGCACAAACTGTATAAACACTTGTAGCAGTCCCAAAAGTGGTGTAAAAATCAGCGATTGGTGAACATAAAGCTGTTCCGTTTACATCAGTTTGAGTTGGACCAACATTTGTTGTAGTCCATAAGTTATTTCTACCACTTGTACCTGAAGCTAATGTAGCACGCATAACGTTAGTTTGTCCTGTTGTAAACATCTTCACACAAGAAGAATAATCCATAATATTTTCAACGTTTTCAGAAGCACTACATCCACTATAAGGAGAACCCGGACAAGTAGAGAAGAAACCTTTTGTAATAGGAGTATCTGCAACACCTTCATCACCACAAGCAACGCCTGGGTTATTAGTGTTACCCCAAGTATGACTTAAGTTTAACCAGTGACCAATTTCATGACTTAAGGTACGGGCGCTTTGAATGTTATTATTAACCTCAGTGGAGATAACAACGAAACAATCTGCTGGACTACCAGTAGCCCAAGTTCCGGGTTTATAAGTATAACCTTGTATGATACCACCAGACGTAGAACATGTTGCTGAACTAGGACAGATAGATTTAACTACATAAATGTTTAGGTATTTTGTAGGATTCCATTGTCCAGCTCCTGTACCAGTATAGGCATAATTTGGAGCCGCTTGATTCCATGTTGTGTTTACATTATAGTGATGAACTATACCGTTAGTGCAATTCCCTAATGGATCTCTGTGAGCTAACATCAACTTAATGTCGCTGTTAATGTATAAAGGCGCAAATGTTGGGTTAATTGTTCCTTTGTCAGAGCCAGTAGCTGCATAATCATTATTCATATTAGCTAACGCAGCAATACAATTGGCGTCAGGAATGTTTTCTGAACCATAAGTATGTAAGATATGAAACACAACAGGAATAGTATACTGAAAAGCAGCACCAACCTTCTTGTTTTTCAAACTTTCTTCGTAAGCAATTGTTGCTAAACGTAATTTCTCTTGTTCTTCGTTATATCTTACTCTTGCAGAAGGATCATTAGCGAAGACTTGATCCATTGCGTTGTAAGTCTGACAAGGCGCAACAGTTTTTTCTTGTGCAAGAAGAACTGAACTTCCAATAAACATTGAAAGAACTAAAGTTTGTATATTTTTTTTTCATGCGATTATGGTGTGTTTAATTTTATACAAGATAAGAAACCAAAAGCCTGAAAACAAGCTTTTGGTCTAAAAATTCATCTAAAATGTTAAGGATTTGGTCTATTTTTTAGCGTGTAAATTCAATTGATTGATAGCCATCATCTCCTTTACGGTTTTTTGCATGCCATCGCTACTTCCATCCAGGAAAATAACGTTGCCTTTACCATGCTCAGCAAAGTTCTTAATAGCTTCAGTCCACATACTAAATAAAATCAAATTAGCATCTAAATTTGAGTCTGCCATTTGTTTAGCAGCAATTGCCATACCCTTGGCCACCTCTTCACGGAATAAAGCCACACCTTGTCCACGTAATTGAGCCGCTTCTTTCTCGGCCTGAGCTGAAATTTTAATAGCATTACCTTCCGCTTCTGCGGCTTTAGTTTTAGTAATTAACAAAGCTTGACCTTCGTTCTCAGCCGCAGCTTTTAAGTTGTTACTTGCCACTACTTTTGCCATCGAACGCATTACTTCTTCGTCAAAAGTGATGTCGTTTAACTGTAAATCTATTAAATGATAACCCCAGCCTTCTAAAGTAATATCTAATTGTTCTTTTACAGCCTCGACAATTTCGCGGCGGGTAATTAACACTTCTGATTGCTTTTTAGTTGCTACGAAAGCACGAACACTTCCTTCAACCGAACGTACTAAAGCTTGCATAAAGTTACGCTCGTCGATAAACTTAAAGGCTACACTTTTAATGGTTTCTTCCTCGTGGTTTAATACCGAATAAAGTAACATGGCTGTAAAATTTACATTGGCCTGATCAATTGTTACAGCCTGAAATCCTAATTCAGCACTACGGTTCTGAATAGAGATTTTTTTTGCTACCCTTTCAATGATCGGAATCTTGAAATTTAAACCCGGACGCATAACACGTCTGTACTTTCCGAAGACTGTGATAACCGCCACAGTTCCTTGCTGAACCGTCCGGAATGACATAAGAAGTATTAAGAATGCTAATACTAAAAAGATAATGGTGAGAATTGGCATAATAATTTAATTTTTTTTAAAGGTATCAAAAATCAATTAATCACAATTTATTTTTACTTTTAAGGTTGTGAATTGGGATAAACGGTTTTTAACAATGCTTTTGATGGTATTTTCCCTTACCGGAATTTGTCAGGAAGTTCAGGATACTACAAAAGCAGCTCCCGAAGTGGAATTGTTTAAAGGTGCGCTTAAACTTATCGACTCTGCCAAGTATAAAGAAGCAATTGTTGATTTAAAAAAAGCTATCAAAATTAAACCCGATTATCCGGCAGCCTATACCAAAATGGCTATTGCCAAGATTGCGACCAAAGATTTAAAAGGAGCCGAAAAAGATTTAAAAGTTTCACTTGCCAGTAACCCCAACGACTTTGAAAGTTTAAAAGTGATGGGCTTTATGTATTTTAATACGGAAAGGTATAAAGAATGTAAAGTTTACTTTGATAGCGCCGCTTCCATAGCTGTGGCAGAAAAAATTGATGATGCAGAATTCCTTTACTACCGAGCCAAACTTATGTATTTAGGTAAAAATTACAAAGAGGCCTTAAATGTTTTAGCAAATGCTACCGAAATAAAACCAAAATACATTGAAGCCATTGTTTTAAAAGGGGAAGTCCGCTTTGCACAAAAAGATTACAATTACGCTTTAAAAGAATTAAACGAAGCCATCGGTTTAATGAAAGCAGATGCATTAGATTATAACGCCTACAAAACACGCGCCAAATCAAAATTTGAAATTGCAGATTATAAAGGTTCTGTTAGCGACTGGAGCGTTTATTTAGACGGAAACCCCGGAGAAGAAGATGCATTAATATCTAGAGGAGCTGCAAGAATAAACATGAATGATAATACAAATGCTATTGTTGATTTAGATGAGGCTATTAAAAAGAATCCGAAAAATCCGGTGAGTTATAATTACCGTGGTATGGCAAAAGCAGGTAACAAACAATTAGTAGAAGGATTGAAAGATGTAGATTACTCTATTAAACTTAAGTTTGATTACGGTGCGGCTTACGTAAACCGTGCCGCTATAAAATTTGCCAGTAAAGATAAGCGAGGAGCATGCGAAGATTTAAATAAAGCCGATACGTTGGGCGATAAAATGGCTTACAAATTAATTGACCAGTATTGTAAGGGAATGGGTGATAATCGGAAATAATTTACCAGATTAGCCAATAACCATGTAACTTTATACCCTGTAACTAATAACGAAATGACAACCTCAGTAGTAAGAAAAGTAACGTTCCATTCGGCGCACCGATTATATAATCCTAAATGGGACGATAAAAAAAATGATGAAGTTTTTGGTTTGTGCAACAATCCGAATTTCCACGGACATAATTACGATTTGTATTTAAAAGTAAGTGGTCCAATTGACCCTGAAACCGGCTTTGTAATTGATTTAAAAGTTTTGAATGATTTATTACAGCACGAAATTGTAAATCGATTTGATCATCGTAATTTAAATTTAGATACTGTGGAATTTAAAAACTTAAATCCTACAGCGGAGAACATCGCAAAAGTGATTTACGATATTCTGCAACCCAAATTAAAATCATATCAAAAAATTCAGGTAACACTTTACGAAACACCAAGAAATTACGTGGTTTATCCTGATTAGTTATTTCTGTCACTACTTTTTTTTCGGAGCAGGAAGTCATGGTGAGCCTGCCGAACCACAACAAATGCTGAAAATATAATTGGCGCTGAGCTTGACGAAGCGCCTTACAAGACCTTTCGTCAAGCTCAAGGTCAATTTAGGGACCGAAACACCAATGGTTCGGCAGGCTCACCATGACTACGTTTCCAAAATAAAATCTGTGAGAAAAATTTTGACTAATTCAGCTTAGCAGGAACTATTAAATTGAATTGGGGAATTTCAACATCTACCTCTGCTCCGGTACTTAGTTTTTTCATGGTGTAAAAACCTTTCATAAAACCAATTTCCGAAACCAAATTACAACCGCTGTTGTATTCATATTTTTCGCCGGGTTCAATTACAGGAGTTTCACCAACAACACCGATTCCATCTACCATACGTTTTTCGTTAACGCTGTCGAAAATATCCCAATGCCTTTTAATTAATTGCATGGGTTCAGCGCTTTTGTTGGTAATGGTAATGTAATAGATAAAAAAGTAAAGATTATCCTTTGGGCTCGATTGCTCGGGCCAGTACTTACACTCAACCGAAATTTCTATGCCGTGGGTTAAAGTTTTGGTCATCAGTTTAATAATCTTTTACCCTACAAATTAATGGGTTTTTTAGTTTTAAACCAAAAGATTTAACTTATTAATTTTCAACAAGTTAATTTTACATAAAATGCTGGTAAATTTAAAACAATGGCCGCTTTTTAATGTATATTTGTAGCCCGAATTTTTCTGGGAAAAACGGGTCAAATTTAAAAACTAACCTCTCAAACGATCCCAGAGTTGTTTGATACAAGTAAAGTAAAACAAAATGGCAGATAAAGCCTTAGTAGGAAATCCGGATTTTGACTGGAATTCAATCGGAAAAAAACAAGACAACTATTCTAACGACGAACGTACGAAATTAGATGAATTGTATGGTGCATCTTTAAGCACAATCAGTGATCTTCAAATTTTAGAAGGAACTGTAGTATCAAAAAACACACGTGAAGTAGTTGTAAACATTGGTTACAAATCGGATGGCGTTGTTGCTTTATCTGAATTTCGCTACAATCCCGATTTAAAAATTGGTGATAAAGTTGAAGTTTTTATTGAAACTGCAGAAGACGCAAATGGTCAATTAGTATTATCGCACAAAAAAGCGCGCGCTAATAAAAGTTGGGATCGCGTTAACCAAGCACTTACAACTGATGAAATCATTAAAGGTTACGTTAAATGCCGTACCAAAGGTGGTCTTATTGTTGATGTATTTGGTATCGAAGCTTTCTTACCGGGTTCTCAAATCGACGTTAAACCTATTCGTGATTACGATGTTTACGTTGGTAAAACAATGGAATTTAAAGTTGTAAAAATCAACAACGAATTTAAAAACGTAGTTGTTTCTCATAAAGCTTTAATTGAAGCTGAAATCGAAAACCAAAAACGCGAAATCATCTCTAAATTAGAAAAAGGACAAGTATTAGAAGGTACTGTGAAAAACATTACTTCTTATGGTGTGTTCATCGATTTAGGTGGTGTTGATGGTTTAATTCACATTACAGATTTATCATGGGGTCGTATTAACCACCCTGAAGAAATCGTGAAATTAGACGAGAAAATTAACGTTGTAATTTTAGATTTTGATGATGATAAAAAACGTATCGCATTAGGTTTAAAACAACTTTCTGCTCATCCTTGGGATTCATTATCAACTGAAATTAAAGTTGGTGATAAAGTAAAAGGTAAAGTAGTTGTTATTGCTGATTACGGTGCATTTATTGAAGTTGCTCAAGGTGTTGAAGGTTTAATTCACGTAAGTGAAATGAGCTGGAGTCAACATTTACGCAGCGCACAAGATTTCGTTACTGTTGGTTCAGAAGTGGAAGCTATTGTTTTAACTTTAGACCGTGAAGAGCGTAAAATGAGTTTAGGTGTTAAACAATTAACTCCTGATCCTTGGAATATGATTATTGATAAATATGCTAAAGGAACTCGTCACACAGGAACTGTTCGCAACTTCACTAACTTCGGTGTGTTTGTTGAATTAGAAGAAGGTGTTGATGGTTTAGTACATATCTCTGATTTATCTTGGAGCAAAAAAATTAAACATCCATCTGAGTTCTGTAAAGTTGGAGACAAAATGGATGTGACTGTATTAGAAATTGATGGTGAAAACCGTCGTTTATCTCTAGGTCACAAACAATTAGAAGAAAATCCATGGGATGTATTCGAAACAATCTTTACAGTTGATTCAGTGCACAAAGGAACAGTAATGAATGTTAATGACAAAGGTGCTATTATTGGCTTACCTTATGGTGTTGAAGGTTTCTGCCCAGCTCGTCACTTAGCGAAAGCTGAAGGTGGTAGCTTAAAAGCTGAAGATGTTGATGATTTCAAAGTAATTGAATTCAGCAAAGAAGCGAAACGTATCGTTGTTTCTCACGCTCGTTTACACGAAGAAGTGAAAGACGAAGTTCGTAAAGTTGAAAAAGCTACTAAGAAAGCTGATAGCGACGACGCGAAAAAAGCTGTTAAAAAGGTAAAAGATAGTCAAGAGAAAACCACTTTAGGTGATATCTCTGCTTTATCTGACCTTAAAGATAAGCTTGACGGTAAGAAGTAATTAACCGCTAATAAAGACTTGTTTTTCAACGAACTAAGTCTTTAAAAATAATCAGTCCGGACGAGTTTCCGGAAGGAGCAAACTAAAAACACGCCATGGTTTTTAGTTTTTGAGGTCCCGATCAGTTAATAACTGGTCGGGATTTTTTATGGGCTTTATTGACATGCACAATAAAATGGAATACCTTTCGTTATACCTTATATAAACTAAACAAATTAATGTCTAATCCCAAATCCATAGCCGATGATCAAAACATCTACTCTACCTACATCTTCTTTAAAAACAACCGAGACTTCTGAGAAAAAAGAAGAAATCAATTTGCCTGAATTTGCTGAACCATCAGCACTCAGCATCAACAACATTTTAAACTACTCAAAATCGCTAAAGATTTTAAAAGCGAATTCGTAAAAGACATTGAAGTAGTTAACTCTTAAAACTAAAGCCTCAACAAACGTTGGGGCTTTTTTTTGTACCTTTAATTTAAATGAAAAAATTAATTTGGATATTTTTTCTATTTCCTTTTTTAACTAAATCTCAAAGTATAGTTGTTGGGGATACTATATCTACCAATATCGTTTACAACAATATTAAGGATGCAGTTTTATTAAGTAATTGGACTTACGATTTAGATATTGAAGGTGACAATATAAACGATATAAGGTTTGAAGAGATTTTTATACCTAATCATGGTTTTAGTACAACCTACAATAAAATATATTCTCTGTCTAATATAGAATTTCCATTAATACCTTCAAGTACTTATGTTGACTCTACTTCTTTCAACGCAATTATTGACAATTCATTAAATTGGAACGATGCATCGTCGGGTCTAAACCTATTTTATCTTTTTATTGTTTATTTTCCTTCACCAAGCGTAAACCAAGCTGGAGTTTTTATCAGACCAAATAATTATTTAGCATTCCGGAAAATTAACCCTTCGGATACAATCTACGGTTGGATTTTATTAGATATGACAAGGACATCATCAATATCAATGAAAGTAAAATCATTTTGTTACGAAGCAAAAGGGGTTGGGATAAAGATTACTTATTGAACGAAAACATAAAATTAGGTCCAAATCCAGTTGCTGGTTTTATAAATATTTACAGAGAAGTCCAATCTATTGGGTCTTCTGAAATTGAAATAATAAACTCCCTCGGCCAAACCGTTCTTAAAACAGAATTCAAAAACCAAATTGATGTTTCAGAATTAGCAAGCGGATTTTATACGCTTCTGTTAAAATATAAAGAAGGAAGTGTGATCACAAAAAAGTTTGTGAAGGAATAACTACTTCACCAAAGCTCCATTAGCCCTGAGCAACTCAGTCTCAGATTTTTTGGAATCGTATTGCGCGTTGATGTAACGAACTTGTGCGTCTTCGAAGTTCTTTTGAGTTTCTTTTGTTTCTAATAAATTAGCTTTTCCAATTTTATAACGCTCCATCGAGATGTTTAATAACTCTTGTGAGCTTTTTAAGTTTTCAGTTTCAAATTTTAGTATTTGTTTGTTAGTCAAATAATTTTGGTAATTGATATAAGCAACAGCATCAATTTGCAATTTATATAGCTCTGTAAAGTTTTTCTGGTTCAATAAACGGATTTGTCTTTCTTTGGTCACTTTACTGTTTCGTCCACCATTAAATAATAACCAACCGGCCGTTACACCTGCATTTAATCCGTTTTGTCGGCTTAAAAATACAAAGCCTGCCTGACTCTGACTCTGCACAAAATTATACGAGGCATTCAATTGTATTTGCGGTAAAATACTTGCTTTCGATTCCTTTATACTTTGCTCTGCAATCATTTCGTTTTGAATTGAAGCTAAAATTGAAGCATTATTTTTTACCAAACTCTTTTTCAATTCATCGTAAGCAGGTTCGTAATTCAAAACAATAGAATCATTCGTTTTAAAATCAACATCAACAGGGCGACTTAACAAATTATTCAAATTCACTTTCGCTGCTAATAATTGTTGTTGCAATCGCAACACATCGCTCTTCGCTTTGTTTTGGTCGGATAGAGTTAATAATAAATCTACTTTTGAATCACTGCCAATATCTAATTTAATTTTGGCGAGTTTTTCACGCTCTTCATAAATAGATAAATTTTGTTGAGATGCTTTTATTAATCCGTTAATCCTTACAATATCATAATAGCCCAAAATAATTTCATACACCGTGTTCTCCATTTGCATTTTCAATTGCAAGGCACTTAATTGTTCAGTTTGATTTAATCGTTTCTTTACGGCGAACATTCTCATTCCATCAAAAACCACCCAACCAAAATTTAATGAAGCGCCGGTATTATTCGATTGCGCTCCATTTCTATCCTGCACAGTTCCATTACTGAACTCCTGATAAGAATTTAAACTAGCCGCATTAAAGTTAGCATTCAAACTTACAGTTGGCGACATCCCCGCAGCACCTATATTATTTTGAGCCTTTGCAATATCTTTCTCGTTTTTTGAAATGATGACTGAATAGTTTTTCTGTAAACCCAATTTAATCGCGTCTTCAATAGTCAACACATCCTGTGCGTTCATTAAGACAGAACAGAAGATAGAAATAAATATGTAAAACTGTTTAATCATGTTTCTTCTTCTCCTTTACGAAATATGAATAAATAGCCGGGATAACAAACAAAGTTAATATCATCGATAACAATAAACCGCCAATAATTACAATTCCCATTCCCATCCTACTCTTACTTCCTGCACCTAATGCCATTGCAATTGGTAGCGCTCCTAAAATGGTGGCTAAGCTTGTCATTAAAATCGGACGTAAACGTGCTGTGCTCGCTTCAATTAAAGCATCTTTAATGTTCATTCCTTTTTCACGTAATTGATTTGTGAATTCTACAATTAAAATTCCGTTTTTGGTTACGAGACCAATCAACATAATCATTCCAATCTGAGAAAAAATATTTATGGTTTGATTGAAATACCACAATGAGAAAATGGCTCCTGCCAAAGCAGTCGGTACCGTGAACATAATAATTAAAGGCTGTACAAAACTTTCGAACTGTGCTGCTAATAATAAATAGATTAATAATAATGCCAATAAGAAAGCAAATAATGTATTTGATGAACTCTCTTCAAAATCACGTGACGCGCCGGTTAATGAACTCGTAAATGTTTCATCTAACATTTTCTTAGCAATTACATTCATTTCTTTAATACCATCTCCAATTGTTTTACCGGGAGCTAAACCTGCAGAGACAGTTGCTGATTGATAACGGTTGTAATGATACAATTGGGGCGGAGAACTTTGTTCACGCATTTTTGTAATATTATCCAACTGAATCATTTGTCCTTTGTTGTTACGAACATATAAAGCAGATAAATCTAAAGGGTCATCACGATTCTCTCTGTTCACCTGACCAATTACCTGATATTGTTTTTCATTCATGATGAAATATCCGAAACGTTGTCCGCTTAAAGCTAATTGCAAAGTCTGCGCTAAATCCGCAACAGAAACACCTAAAGTTTTTGCTTTCTCTCTATCGATTTCAATAATTAATTCTGGTTTGTTGAATTTTAAATTTACATCCGTTCCTTGGAAAACAGAACTCTTTCCCACCTCCTCCATAAATTTAGGAAGCACATCACGTAATTTATTGAAATCATTATTCTGTAAAACAAATTGAACAGGTAAACCACCGCGCGGACCACCACCTGATGAAATAGTTTGTTCTTGAATTACAAATACTTTTCCTTCCGGGAATAAGGCAATATTTTTATTAATATAATTCGCAATATCTTGTTGCGAACGTTTACGATCTTGCGATTCACTTAAGGCAATACGAACGAAAGCTGTGTTCACCGCGCCTGAACCAACAAAGCCCGGAGCGGTAACGGTAAGACAAACTCTTTTTTCAGGAATAGAATCACCAACAAATTTTGCCATTTTATCTACAACTGCATCAGTTGCTTCAAAAGATGTTCCTTCAGGTCCGGTGAAACTTAAGCGTAACCAGTTTCTGTCTTCCAATGGAGACAATTCAGATTGTAATTGCGAACCAAAAAAGAATATTGCTCCTGTTGAAATAGCAATAACAACAAAAGCCATCCAACGTTTACGTAAAAAGTTGGTGATTGAATTACGGAACCAATTATCTAATCCCACAAAAACGGTTCACTCCAAATATAAAAACGACTGCGTTTCGTTGGGTCTTTGCGAACCATCTTCGCATTAAGCATTGGTGTAAGCGTTAAAGAGACGAATGCTGAGATTAAAACCGCCCCTGCTATAACTACACCAAACTCTCTGAATAATCGTCCTACAAAGCCCTCTAAGAAAATTACGGGCATAAATACAGCTGCCAACGTTAATGAAGTTGAGATTACAGCAAAATAAATTTCGCGGGTACCTTCAATCGCTGCTTCCTCGGGCTTCATGCCTTTTTCGAGTTTCTTGAAAATATTTTCGGTCACAACAATTCCATCATCCACCACCAAACCTGTCGCGAGTACAATGGCGAGTAAGGTTAATACGTTAATGGAATAATCCATCATGTACATAATGAAGAAAGCACCAATTAAAGAAACAGGAATATCAATTAAAGGGCGGAAAGCAATTAACCAATCGCGGAAAAATAAATAGATAATTAGGATTACAAGGAGTAATGCAATTAATAAAGTTTCTTTTACTTCGAGAATTGATTTCTTAATGAAACGCGTATTGTCTAAAGCGATATTAATTTCGTAATCTTTCGGTAATTCTTTTTTAAGTTGCTCGTATCGTTTATAAAATTCATTCGATATATCAATATAATTAGCACCGGGCTGCGGATTTAAAGCGAGACCAATCATTGGCGTTCCTGATTCTTTCAGAACGCTTTCTTCGTTCTCCATTCCCAATTCCACAAAAGCAACATCTTTTAAACGGACAATATTACTCGCGTCTTGTTTCACCACCATGTTTTCAAATTCAGAAACTGTGGTTAATCGTCCGCTTGTTTTTATAGTGAGTTCGGTTTTGTTACCTGCAATTTTCCCTGTCGGTAATTCAATATTCTCCCGGTCTAAAGCTTGCTTAACATCTAATGCCGTTAAATTATAAGCACTAAGTTCTTTCGGATTCAAACGGATGCGCATTGCGTAACGTTTTTGTCCCCAAATTTGCACATTACTAACACCGGGAATAGTTTGTAAATTTTGTGCAATAACATTCTCAGCATAATCACTAATTTCTAAATGCGAGCGTGTATCACTTAATAACGTCATTGATAAAATCGCATCCGAATTGGCGTCTGATTTTGTAACAACAGGAGGCGCATCAATATCTTGAGGTAATTGGCGAACAGCTTGTGACACTTTATCGCGTACATCATTTGCTGCGGCTTCTAAATTTCCACCTAAATTAAATTCAACCGTAATAATACTTGAACCTTGATTAGATGAAGCGGAAATAGTTCTGATGTTCTCAATACCATTAATAGCTTTTTCTAAAGGTTCTGTAATTTGTGACTGAATTACTTCAGCATTTGCACCAGTGTAATTTGTACGTACAGTAATTACCGGAGGATCGATACTCGGAAACTCACGCACACCCAAAAACGAATAGCCGATTGCTCCAAACAAAATAATAATGATGGAGAAAACGGTTACAAGTACCGGACGTTTTACACTGAGGCTTGCAATATCCATTTAGTTCGTTGCTTTCATTAATTTAAGTTTCGCTCCTTTTTTTACTGAGAGTAAACCCGTAGTTAAAATAGTATCGCCATCATTCAATCCTTCTAAAATCTGAATTTTATCATCGGTACGAACACCGGTAATTACTTTTACTTCATCAGCCTCTCCATTACGAGCAACTAAAACTTTTTGGCCTTTTAATATAGGAATGATACATTGCGTTGGAATCATTAATGAATTTTCTTGTTTTACCATATCAATATACACTTTAACAAAACTGCCGGGATAAAATTCTTCTGTACCATTATATAAAGCGCGGCAACGTAATGTTTTTGTTAACTCATCAATCTTTGGTTCAATTGCGTAAATTGTAGCTTTAAAAGATTTTTGTACGTTCTCGTGAGAGAATTCAATTTCCATTCCCTTTTTTACCGTAGCAGAATATTTTTCAGGTACAGAAAACTCAATAAACAAAGGTTTTACCTGAACTAAAGAGGCAATAATTTGTGCAGGACTAACATAAGCACCTTCACTAATATTTTTTAATCCAACCACACCATTAAACGGAGCAGTAATTGTAGTCTTTGCTAATTGCGCCAATATAAACGATTGATCGGCTTGCAAAGTATTGACTTCGTTTTCCTGAATCTCGTATTCTTCTTTACTAATACCGTTTACTGCCAATAATTTTTTTAGTCGCTCTGTTTTTTCAGTTGCTAATTTAATTTGTGATTTATTTTTTAATAATTGTGCTTGTAAATCGGCATCATTAATTTTCACAAGAGCAGCGCCCTTCCCTACTTGTTCTCCTTCTTTAAAATAAATGGCAGTCACTTTTCCGGCAATCTCTGCTTTAACTTCAATTTCGTTAAGTGCGCCAATTTTTCCTGAGCTGTAAACTTTATTGGTAAATTGTAAAGGTTTCACCACATAATAGGTTACAGAAATTGGTCCGGCAGGTTTACCGCCTTTAGAAGTTGGAGCGCCTTTTTCTTCTTTCTTACCAAAGAATAAAAATTTCACAGCAATTAACACTGCGAAAATTAAAACAACATATATCCATCCGGGAATTTTCTTCATTTTCACTGTTTTTTAATATCAATTGTCATCGTTTCATCATGAAAACCATGAATCGCTAAAATTAGCCTTTTTTCCTCTTATTTCACTCTAAAAAATAGGTGGTTTTTAAAGCTTTATGTTAATTTTGCACAGCATTTATTACAATGAAGAAACTATTCACCTTTTCTATACTCTTACTAAGCGTAAGTATTAGTTTTTCACAGGAAAAACACCTTAAAAACCTTAAACAATTAACCTACGGTGGCGACAATGCCGAAGCGTATTTCTCACCTAACGGGAAATTTGCTTCTTTTCAAAGCAATAACAAAGCCTGGGGTTTACAATGTGATCAAATCTTTGCTTTAGATATTGAAAAAGCGTCTAAAGACACAACCTACAAACCAAAAATGGTAAGTACTGGTAAAGGCCGAACTACTTGCAGTTATTATATGCCCGATGGTAAACAAATTTTATACGCCTCTACTCATAAAGGAAATGATTCTTGTCCGCCTACCCCTTACATAAAAGGAAAATATTTATGGGCGGTTTACAAAGACTTCGATATTTTTATTGCTGATGCAAAAGGAAAAATTGTAAAACAATTAACAGACGCTGCAGGTTATGATGCTGAAGCGACAGTTTCTCCTAAAGGTGATAAAATTGTATTTACGAGTACACGCAGTGGTGATTTGGAATTATGGACCATGGATATTGATGGAAAAAATCAAAAACAAATTACCAATGGTTTAGGTTATGATGGCGGTGCGTTCTTTTCTCCCGATGGAAAACGTTTGGTATTCCGTGCAAGCCGACCAAAAACAGAAGAGGAAATTAAAGAATACAAAGATTTGTTAGCGCAGAATTTAGTGGCTCCTACTAACATGGAAATTTACACTTGTAATGTTGATGGTAGCGATTTAAAACAAGTAACCACATTAGGAAAAGCCAATTGGGCACCGTACTTTTTACCTGGCGGAAAGAAAATTATTTTCTCAAGTAACCATCACGGACAAAAAGGTTACGATTTTCAATTATTTGTAATTAATGATGATGGTACAGGATTAGAAAGAATTACCAATGAAAGTATGTTTAATGCCTTCCCGATGTTTTCGCCTGATGGAAAGAAATTAATTTTTCTTCTAACAGAAATAATCACGGAACAAGAGACACCAATTTGTTTATTGCTGATTGGGTGGATTAGTTAGTAGTGAAAGGTTAAAAGTAGAAAGTAAAAAGAATTTGAAAGAAGAAGTTATATTAGTAAACGAAGCCGACGAACAGATTGGTGTGATGGAAAAAATGGAGGCTCACGAAAAAGGACTTCTTCACCGCGCATTTTCTGTTTTTATATTTAATGATAAAGGCGAAATGCTTTTACAACAACGCGCCTTAAACAAATACCACAGCGGTGGTTTGTGGACTAACGCTTGTTGTAGTCACCCAAGGCCAAACGAAGACACTTTACAAGCCGCCAATCGTCGTTTAATGGAAGAAATGGGTATTGAAGCTCCTTTAACTTTAAAAACTTCATTCACTTACAAAACAGCTTTTGAGAATGGTTTAACCGAGCATGAATTCGACCATATTTTTGTAGGTACTTTTAATGAGGAACCAAAAGTTAATAGTACAGAAGTAAATAGCTATTGCTGGAAAAGTGTAGAGAGCGTTAAAAACTCTGTTAAGCAAATGCCCGACATTTATACCTCCTGGTTTAAAATTGCCTTAGAAAAAGGTGTTTTAAGACCGTTATTCGCATTTTTAAAGGCTCTATTGCGGATATTTTAACCTGAATTTAGTTTTGAGGATTCTTTAAAAATACTATATTTGTTAAGTAAAACACTGATTTTATATAAAGAAACATAAACTATGAAACGAGTATTAATTATTGTTCTTTTTGCAATTGCCATAGGCTTAACGTATTTGTCAATTACCCCATACAACAGTGGTTTGTTATTATTGGCGGTTCCTATGATGCTGCTTTTTTTCGGATTGTTAATGGCATTTTTTCTTACAGCTTGGAATTCGGGCCAAGATTTTAAAGAGCGTTTTATGAAAGGTTTAAACTTAGGTTTAATGCTTTCATCAGGCTTTTATATTTTAGGTTACATATTTGTTATTGTTGAATCCTTAATCCGTAGTTAAAATGAAAATATTATCATTAGTTGCAATTGGTGTTTTTTGTGTGTTGATGTTTTTCATTGGCGGCTTCCCTTTAAGTGAAGGCTATAATCCTGTTAAACCGGGTGCCGATACAAAATTTTCAGATAATTACACCGAAGAAAATTTCAATAAGATTACTGTTGGTATGGACTCATCTGAAGTTTTTAAACTTGTTGGTGAGCCTTTAGGCAGATTACCACGTTATGCTTCGTTTAAACCACTTTGGTATTTTACCGTGAATAAAGAAAGTAAATCTGGTGACTTTGCCTGGTTAAAAAGAGCTATCGTATTTGGTCGTGACGGTAAAGTACGTGAGGTTCAAAAATCAGTTCGTTACGAATAACATTTCAATACATAAAATTTGAAGAGAGGCGTCGTAAAACACGCCTCTTTTTATTTTATTCAACTCCTGTATTATTAAAATAAATTACTTATTTTCATTGCTTCAATGAAGAAGGTCTTAGTTGTAATATTATTTATTATAGTCTATCAAAAAGCGTTTCCACAACTCTTTACAAATCCTTCATTCAAACACCTTCCCGTTAAAAATCTAGGTTTAAAAACAGCTTATGGACAAACCTGGGATAAGGAAGGAAACATGTGGATGGTTTATGAAGATGGAATTTTTGTTATAACGGTTATACCGGAAAACAGTTTAAACACATTGATAAAGACGGCAGCACTATTTTAAGTTCATTTGTTCAAGGTTTGTACATCGACAAAAAAAATAATCTCTGGATTATTTACGCAAACCGTCCGGGTATTAGTAAAATGAGTTTAGAGGATTACAAAATAGTTCATTTCTATCCAGATACCAATTCCACAACAAGTGTTCCTACCGAATTAATTTCCGGATTTAAAGAAGACAACAAAGGGAATTTATATCTTTTAACCTGGGGTGGTGGTATAGTGAAAATGAATCCTGAAAATGGTATTTGCAAAACCTACAAACCCAATCCTGATAAACCCAATGACAATCACTTTCCAAAAGCATGGAGATGTAAAGCTATGGTTGATCTTCCGGATGGCCGTTACTTGGCAGGTTTTTGGGGGCATAAGGGTCAAAACTCGCTACCTGCCTACTTCGATCCTGTTAAAGAAACATTTACTGAAATTAATTTTGATGGTTATTTGAACGGCATTGATGAATTCGAAAAGAATAATATTATTAATTCACTTAAGATTCTTCATTTTGTATACGTTGACAAAAAGAATAATTATTGGTTCGGTTCATATAGTGGTTTGATGTTCATGGACAATCAGAATAAAACTATCAGGCGGATATCAGGCAATAAGATTGACAGTAAATTAATGAATCTTGATAACGCCAGCCGTTATGTGGTAGATGAAAACGGAATGATTTGGATTGGTACGCCTAACAACGCTATCATGATAGTTAATCCTGAAACACTCAAGGCATGGTATATCAAAAATGATTCGAAAAATTCAACAAGTCTTTCCGATAACCGTATTCGCACCATGAAAAAAGATGCTAATGGAAATATCTGGATTGCCACTGATGCAGGTGTGTTCAACATTTACTCTCCTCTGCTACAAAATTTTAATTTATACGAATGGGACGGCATGGATCTTGAATTCTCAAACAGATCTGCGCAAGTGATTCCTGTCAATCAAATGAATGTTGATCCCAATGGTAAGATCTATTTATCAAACGAGCACGGCCTTTCTATTTTCGACCCCAAAACAAAAAGTATCATTGAAAAATATGACATGATGAAGTGTGGAGTTAGGCCAGGACCCAACCCCGGTAATCAATCACGTGTCGGAAATTTTAAATTCCTGGATTCAAACAGAGTCTTTATCATTGGTACTAACGACCGTGGTGAGTTGAATTTAAAAACTAAAAAATTCGTTCCATACAACGTAACTCTACCTGATGAAGTTGCAGAAAAATTTAAAGGCAGAAAAAATGCTTATCATCCGTCAGGGCTTTTGTTCAGACACACTTCAGAAGTACAATCACTAATACTAACCAATCATTGGGCCGGTGACCTTTTTGCAACAGGAGAAAAAAATGAATCCACCACCTTTAAAAAAGCAATGTTTTTTGGTGATGGTAACGATATAGGCACCTCCTTTACAGGTGTTCTGAAAGATGGTAAATGGATTGCTTCTGCAAATAATAACCAACGATTTGTGATTATTGACTGGAGCAATAAATCCTTTAAATTATACAGTGATAAAGACTCCATCAACCATTTTCCAGACAGTTTATTCACTAGCTTTTATATTGACCGCAACAAAAATATTTGGTTTGGGACACCCAACGGACTTTACAGTTTCGATCACATTACCGGAAAGAGCGAATACATGAATCCAAAACTTGGTCTTGATAAAGAAGAAATTAATACCATCTATCAGGATGAGAAAGGTATTTTTTGGATTGCTTTACAAAAAGAAATTTTACAATGGAACCCTACCAATAATACCACTTTCAAGTTTGGGCGTGAATTCGGTTTAACTGCTAATTCCTTTGTTCCTTATTTCGGGCAGGCTGATGCTGCCGGTAATATTTATTTCTTGTCTGTAAACGGATTACTGGGATTTAATCCGAATAGACTAAACATTCAGTCTTCTAAAAATAAAGTCAGATTATGGTTTGTAAGCATAAAAGAAGATACTTTAAATTTATCACGCCTCAAAGCATTTGCAAAGGGACAAACAACACTTAGCTGGAATCAGAATTTTATAAACTTTGAATTCGCTTCCTATGCCGGTTTTAATATTGCGCCGCATCATTTTTATTACCGACTGATTGGTTTAGATACAGTTTGGCAGGATAACGATATTTCGAATCGTATACGTTTCACCAATCTTGCACCTGACTCATATACATTGCAGGTAAAATTTGTGAATGCTTATAATGAAGAAAGTGAACTACTAGCCATTCCATTTATAATTAAACCTCCGTTCTGGAAAACATGGTGGTTCTATCTTTTATCCGGCGGCGTTATTTTATTAGCTGGATATGGTTATATGCGCTACCGCGAAAGAGCCTTCCGTAAAAAACAGGAAATTCTTGAAGCAAAGATTGCGGAGCGCACAGCTGAAGTGGTTGCAAAAGCTAAAGAAATTGAACAACAAAAAGATATTATTGTTGAGAAAAATAAAGAGCTCACCGACTCTATTCATTACGCACAACGTATTCAGCAATCTATTTTACCACAGGATAAAGAAATACGAAACGGATTAAAAGACCATTTTATTTATTTTAAACCTAAAGATATTGTTAGTGGAGATTTTTATTGGTACAGCGAACAAAAAGATTCGGTATTATGGGCTGTTGTTGATTGTACTGGTCACGGTGTGCCGGGAGGATTCATGAGTATGTTGGGTTCGGGTTTATTAAACCAAATTGTAAACGAAGAACAAAAATTAGAACCAAACCTTGTATTAGATAATTTATGTGAGCGTGTTATAATGGCCTTAAAACAAACGGGCGAATATGGTGAAAGTCGTGATGGTATGGATATAGCTTTTTGCCGTTACATAAAAAAAGAAAATAAAATTCAATTTGCGGGCGCTAACAATGGATTCTATCTTGTTCGCAATAATGAATTACTTGAATTGAATCCCGACAAACAACCAATTGGTATACATCTTGCCAATACAAAACCATTCACGCTTCATGAAATTAAAATTGAAAAAGGAGATTGTGTTTATATAACTTCCGATGGATATGCCGATCAGTTTGGCGGACTGAAAGAAAAAAATTCAAGAGCTCGAATCTTGAAAAACTTTTTTTAAGTATTGCAAAACATACTATTGAAGAACAGAATCAACTTATGGACAAAACTTTTCAGGAATGGAAAGGAGTTTACGAGCAATTAGATGATGTTTGTATTGTAGGTGTTAAATTTTAATTTCTCGAAAGCGTTTTAATTTTATCACGCGGAATTCCAATTTTTACAAAGTACTGTGCAACATGTTCCTTTACTGTTGAAGCATGTTTATTGTGTTTATCGTCTTCTTCTTTATCACCAACATGCTCGCGTACATTTATAAGAATTACATTTTCAACAGTATTGCTGTCGAGATAATTTTAATAACCAGTTTGTCGTATTCTAACATATCATCACCGTCAGCATTATATCTTACAAAAAGACTATCCGTTTTAACCGGATCTTTTCTATTGAAACTAATAATGATATATTGGTCTTCTTGCAGCGCTTTGAATTTATATTTTAAGGAGTCTGCCTTTTCGGGTGTTTCTCCTGCATCAGCAGTCGTGTTAATATCAGGTACAGCAATTCCTTTCTCCCGCAATCTTTTGTTTTTGGCGCGTTGACGTTTTTTCTTTCTCAAAGCAGCTTTAGCTTTTCTTTGCTTCTTCATCCCGCTGGTATTGAAGCTGGGTAATTTTAATTCGCTGGCTATACAACCCCATCGAAAACAAATAAAAGGAAATTTATCATGAATAGCGCAAGAACCCAGAAGGAGAATACTAAGAAAAATTATGAGCGCTCTCTTTATCAATTTAATTCAAGAGCAGGTTTATTGGCGATAATTTCCGGGTAATCGGTACCGTTGTAACTCAGAATTAAAGTGTAATTCCCCAGTGCAATTGTGCCTTGCTCTAACTTAAATACGCCGAAATCAAAAGAAAGTTGCACCATAATAAAACGAAATATATGGTGATTCAGTTTCCTTGATGCAATTATATCGTTCTTTTCTTCACGACTCAGCTCTTCCAAAAACATGGTTTTCGGTTTTACTTTGTGTTGTAAGTAATAATCTACTGCAATTAACTCTTTCAATATTTTATCATCCGGATAATTTTTAGAAGCAAATTCATCCAGGATTTCGTAAATATCAGTTAAAGAATACTTATGATATTCTCGTTTCGTTCCAAAATGAGTACCTAAACCTTCCAGGAAATCAAAATGCTGTATTTAGCAGTGACGTATCTTAACGCATTAGCAGCGCGGGGTTTGTTCCAATAAATTTCCAAAGCGTGCTCTAATTTTACAATTCGGGCTAATTCTTCCGCCGATAAATAGTTACTTCTGATAATTTGGTAAGGGGCGGTTTTATCAAACTCAAAACCATATTTCTCGTATTTATCCCGAACAGGAGTTCCTTTCAGGAATTTTAAAAACCTAATTGCAGCTCAGGAGCAAATAGTTTAAACACTTCTTCAAAACTGAATTTAATGTCCGCCCAATAATCTAAAGGCAGACCAACAATTAAATCCAAATGCATTTCAATTTTACTCGAGAGTTGCTGAATGATACCTTTCGTTTTATCGAAGCTTTGCTTGCGACTCACTTCCAAATTCGCTTTTTGATTTACGGTTTGAATACCAATTTCGAAACGGAATAAACCAACGGGCACTTTTTCGTTTATGAATTTAATAATTTCAGGATGTAAAATATCAGCCGTAATTTCAAACTGAAAAACATTCCCGGGTTTATGATTATCTAAAATGAAATTAAAAATCTCTAAAGTAAAATCTTTTTTAATATTAAAGGTTCTGTCTAAAAACTTCACTACCCTGCCATGTTCCATTAAGTACAATAAAGTCGCCTTAATGTTTTCCATTGGTAAATAGCGGACTTTATTATCTAAACTCGCTAAACAAAATTCACATTTATACGGACAACCTCTCGAAGTTTCAATATACAGAACACGATTGGCTAAAGTTTCCGGAGCATCATTTCGATAAGGCATTATTGTTGCCAAATCTTTTACATCAAACGAAACACTTTTTGGTGTATGAATAACGTTCCCGTTTTCTTTTCTAACCAAATTAGAAACGCTTTCAATATTGGGATATTGATCTAAGAATTCAGTAAACGGAATTTCACCTTCACCAACAATAATATAATCAACCTCAGGAATCGAAATTACATCATCCCAATCATAACTCACTTCCGGTCCACCTAATAAAATTTTAATTTTAGGATTGAGCGCTTTTATTCTTTTAATAACCTCTAAAGTTTGAGTAATGTTCCAGATATAACAACTGAAAGCTATGACATCAAATTCTTTACAGAAGTCAGCCACTTCATCTTTATCTTCCTTAATGGTAAATTCTTTCCATTCCAAACCTTTCCTATCACGATTTAGTTCGTATAAAATCCTTATGGCAAGGTTGACATGGATGTATTTTGCATTAAGTGTGGTAAGGAGAACCCGCATTGGGCTAAGTTAATCAATTTTAGGCAAAGTGGCTTCGACAAGCTCAGCCACCATTTCTCAAAAATTATCGGCGACTAAGCTTGTCGAAGTCACTGATATCACTTTTTTTACTAATTTAGTTAAGTAAATACGCCTCCCCTTAAAACTTATAGCATGAAAAAAATTATACTCCTTGTTCTATTCTGTAATCAATTATTAGCAGGCGGACCAACCACCACTGTAGAGTTTATTAAAATTGATCAATTTGGTTATAAACCTACTGATGAAAAAGTGGCTGTTATTGCTAATCCTATTACAGGATATAACAACACTGTAGCTTTTTCTCCTGGCACAACTTATCAGGTAAGGGATTGGACTACCAACGCTGTTGTATATACTGCCAGCATTACACCTTGGAACGGAGGAGCAACTCAAACTCAATCGGGTGATAAGGTTTGGCATTTTACTTTTACCACTTATACTGTTCCGGGTTCTTATTATATTTTTGATGTATCCAATAATGTTGGTTCTTACCGTTTCGAAATAAACAATTGTGTTTACAATGATGTTTTGAAAGCTTCTCTCCGTATGTTTTATTACAACCGCTGTGGTATGAGCAAAGCACTACCTTATGCTGATACCGGTTTTGTTGATGGCGTTTGTCACAAAGGCACACAACAAGATTTAGATTGTCGTTTGTATAACAACACTAATATTTCAACTTCAAAAGATTTATCAGGAGGTTGGCACGATGCGGGTGATTATAACAAATATGTAAACTTCGCCTACCCTGCTCTAATCGATTTACTTTTAGCTTACGAAAAATACCCAACGGTTTGGACCGACAATTATAACATTCCTGAATCCGGAAATGCTATTCCTGATATTTTAGATGAAGTGAAATACGAATTAGATTGGTTAATTAAAATGCAAGGCACTGATAGTTCTTTAATTTCTGTTATTGGCGGAGGAAGCGCGAGTCCTAATTCGGCAGATGCTGCTTTTCGTCGTTACGGTCCGCCCACTACGGCAGCGAGTTTAACCGGTGCTAATGTTTTTGCATTAGGCGCTATACAATTTGCAGCAATTGGTCAAACTACTTACGCTGCTAATTTACAAGCGCGTGCTATTAAAGCCTGGGCTTGGGCCATGAATCACCCGAATGTTACTTTTTATAACGCAGGAACTTTAGCAGCAGGCGAACAACAAACAGCAGCTTACGAAACCGATATGCGTAAATTAACAGGAGCAGCTTATTTATATGCACTAACAGGAAACACAGCTTACAGAACCTATTTTGATGCCAATTATACTAACGCCCAATTATTAATGTGGACATACGCATATCCTTTCCAAGGGCCAGAGCAAGATGGATTATTGTACTACACAAAAATTCCGGGTGCAACAGGAAGTGTTAGAACTGCCATTTTAAATGCTTATACAAGCAGTATGCAAACTAATAATGCAGATAACTTACCGGCTTACACCAATAAAACGGATGCCTACCGTGCTTGGGTTAACAATGGGAATTATACCTGGAACAGCAATCAAACGAAATCGCGACAAGCCAATATGTTTTTAGCGATGAACGATTATACTTTAAATGCTGCAAACGCTGCAAACTATCATAATGCTGCTTCAGGCTTTGTGCATTATATGCATGGTGTTAATCCGAATACAAAAGTGTACTTAAGCAATATGAAAAAATATGGTGCTGAAAATTTTGTGAAACAATTTTATCACGCTTGGTTTTACCATGGCAGTGCTTTGTGGGATGAAGTTGGTGTTTCAACTTATGGTCCGGCCCCTGGTTATATTCCGGGTGGACCAAACCCTTCTTATGCAAAAGATGCGTGTTGTGCAGGTTCTTGTAGTACTCAACCGGGATGTGCTTTAAATGTTACACCTCCAATGGGACAACCTATTCAAAAATCGTATAAAGATTTTAATGAGAGCTGGCCGGTGAATAGTTGGGAAATTACAGAAGCAGGAATTTATACCAATGCAGCTTATGTAAGAATGCTTTCTAAATTTTGTAGTACAGGTTGTGTAACTAGTACAGGACTTCCGAACTCAAAAGAGAACATCTCAACTAATTTAAAATTGTATCCAAATCCGACAAGTGGAATTTTAAATGTTGAATTAGAAATTTTAAATGGTGATACAAAATACAGATAATTAATTCGCTTGGTCAAATCCTGTTAAGCGAATCGGTAAATACTCAACATCCAAAATTCAACATTCAACATTTTCCTTCCGGACTTTACTTTCTTGAATTAAGTAATGCTAACGGAAAACAAACTCAAAAATTTATTAAAGACTAATGAAAAAAATAATCTTATTAATTTTTGTTGCATCAAATTTAATTGCGCAAGATTGGGCTAAATATTTAAAACCCGATGCAACTTTCGAGCAACGTAAAGAAGCATTTTACAATTACTATAAAAACGTACCCTCATCGTGGGCTGATGATGAGTATGCCCGCTTTAAACGTTACGAGGCTTATATGGAGCCACGAAGTATATTGCCTCAAGGTGTTATTCCCGCTGAAGAAATTTGGAAAGCCTATCAAGAACTAAATCAAAATACAAATAAAACTTCACAAGCTGCTGCAGCTAATTGGTCGATATTAGGACCTACCGTACTTGGAAATTTACCCGGACTAGGAAGAATAAATTGCGTTTACTTTGATCCCACAAATAGTAATACTGTTTGGGTTGGTTCTGCAAGTGGTGGTTTATGGAAATCCGTTAATCAGGGAATTGGTTGGACTTATATGAGCAATGGCATGCCGAATCTTGGTATATCGGATGTTGTTATTGACGCCTCTAATCCAAATACAATGTACGTTTCAACGGGCGATAAATATGCTTGGGCTACTTCATCAATTGGTGTAATGAAATCAACTAACGGTGGGCTTACCTGGACAACTACAGGTTTAAATTACACTACCAATCAATTCAGATTAGTGTATCATTTAATAATTGACCAGTCAAATCCCAATGTATTATTAGCTGCAGCTTCTGATGGAATTTGGCGTACACAAAATGGTGGTACTAACTGGAGTCTTGTAAAAAGCGGTTTGTTTTATGATGTAGAGTTTAACACTGCAAGTACCAATACACTTTATGCATCATCTGATAGTATTTATACATCGGTAGATAATGGTTTAACCTGGAAATCACTTCCTACATCTCCGAAATTTACAGTGAATTTGGGAGCGCATGTTAGTTTAGCTGTTACGGCTAATAACTCAAATTACATTTACGCTTTCGATGATTTAGCAAGATTATTCAGAACGACTAACGGTGGTACAACTTGGACACAAATGACCTCCCCAATTATTTATACTTATCAAAATTACGGAACAGTTTTATCTGTTTCGCCTTTAGATAAAGATGAATTATTTGTTGGAGGTTTAACATTAGCCAAATCATCTGATGGTGGTGTTACTTGGCCTGTAAATGTAAATTCAGGAATTCATCCAGACCATAAAGACTTTGTTTATTTTCCGGGCTCTACAACAACTCTTTTTGCAGCTAATGATGGAGGTATTTACAAATCTACCAATGGTGGTTTAACTTATACTGACTACAGCAGCGGTTTAGAAGTCACTGAGTATTATCGGATGGGATCTGCTGCTAACAGTAAAACTGAATTGTTTGGTGGAACACAAGATAATGGTACACATAAATACCATGTTGGAAATTGGTCGCGCGTTTATTATGGTGATGGTACTGAAACATTTGTTGACCCATTAGATTCAAATATTATGTATTTCTCTACTCAAGGAATCGAAATTTCTAAGTCATTTAATGGTGGTGCTACATTTACTTATTTGGGTAAAGATACAGGCAGCTTCTATTACCCTTACAATATGCACCCAAGCAATAATCAGATAATTTTTAAAGCCGGGAATATGGTAAAAAAATCTACTGATGCAGGATTAACATGGACACCTATTTCTCCGGCAATTGGACCAATGAATTCGATGGCCGTTTCCATTTCCAATCCAAATTACATTTATGCTGCCACATATCAGAATATTTATAAAACCACTACCGGTGGTGGGGTTTGGACGAATGTTACCCTTGGTATTCCAACTACAATGGGAAGTATTACTTATATAGCTATTCATCCTACCAATCCCAATCGTGTTTGGGTAAGTGTTTCATCTTATACGGCAGGTATAAAAGTGTATGAAACATCTAACGGTGGAACCACATGGACCAGCACTTCAACAGGTTTACCAAACGTACCTATTAATTGTATTGTGCATAACGATAATTCAACCAACGAAGAACTTTATGTTGGTACTGATATTGGCGTTTATTATAAAGATAATACCATGAGTAGTTGGCAGCCCTACAATACCAATCTTCCTGCAGTTAATGTAACAGAATTAGAAATTCATTATTTAACTAATAAATTAAGAGCTTGTACTTATGGAAGAGGCATTTGGCAAACAGATTTAAATTCGCTGCCAACAGGTATTAAAAACAAACCGGAAGTAAAATCTTATATCACTTTATTTCCAAATCCAGCAGCAGGAAATATTACCATTGGAATTGATAATCCAAATGAAACAATTACTGCCTATAAAATTTATGATGTGCGCGGAAAAGAAGTTCTTCAGAAAGAAATTACAGATAAACTGATTCAGAAACTTAATATAAATACTGAAATTCTTGCGCGCGGACTTTATATTGCAGAAGTAACAACAAACGCCGGCAAATATGTTTCGAAGTTTGTGAAGGAATAAAAAACCTACTTCATAGCAATGTAACAACTCTGACTGTAGAGTCTGGAAATATTCTCCTCACCTAGCCAAGTGAATTTAGATTTTAATAAAGCTTTGTAATCTTCGTAAGAGGGCAATTCATTGTTTTTGTAAAGTAAATCCATTGCTTCATTATGTCCCATTTCTCGGGCGGCGACACATTGTTTAACGATATACTTTATTTCTTCCTCACTAAACTCAGGAAATTTTTCTTTAATGCGGGGTTCAAGCGCTGTTCCTAAAGTTGGACCAAACTCAATCCACATAATGAAGCATTCGTTTAGTTTTGGTTCGGGGATTTGCATTATTTAATAATTGTAAGAGTTATATTATTCAAATTCAATTCCTGTTCCTTATTATCTCTGGCTTTAATTTCTGTAATGGTAACTTTTGTTTTAGTCGCAGACCTTGGACTTAGTAAATAATTAATGAATTGTTTATTTAAGGTTTCAGTTGAGTTCACCCACTCTGTCACAACACCATCACCATCTGTAAATTTAATAATAGCAAAATACACTTTGTACTTACCCGGATTATTTAAAATTGTAAATTTATTATCGGAACATAATTTTGTAAGACTAACTTCTCCATCTTTCACTCCGGCTAAAGTAACAGAAGTTAATATTGAAGACTCCTTCTCTTTCTTAATTTTTATAGTCTCAATTTGTGCGTTGAGGCCAATTGAAAACAAAAGAAAAGTTATGATGTAGAGTTTAGGCATTTACTGCAAGGTACAAAAAAGCACGGTTAAATACGCTTAAGAGGACCAAATACTTGAAGTAATAAAGTACTACTATTTAATCTTATCTTTTAAAAACTTAAGCCTTTTCAAGCTGCTATTATTTGCAAGAAAGAGTTTAATCGATGCTTTTGGTACTATTGATTTTCCTTTATCAATGCAATGCGTTATTCTAAACTGTAATAATGGTAATAAATAATTTTTAGCAGACACGATCTTTAGGAGTGTATCATTATTGGTTGCCCATTGCTCGTTAAGCTCATTATATTCATTACCATAAGTTAATTCAGGATCAGTGTAACCTTTTTCTTTCAAAAGATTAACAATTTCTTTTTTTACAGAATTTGAATAAGCTTGGATTTTAGCTTGATCTAAAATTGTTTGTTTTCCATCTTGTTTAAGGTAATCATTTGCACTATTTAAAGATGGTCCACCTCCGAATTTTTTAAGAATCCCAAAGTTAATAAACAAATCAACCAAGCATGGGGTGTTATAACTCAACCACTTTTCAAAATTTAATTTTGCCTTTAAGTTCTCCTTTGATTCAGTACCTTTAGAAAAATAAATAAATTCAATAACTCCTTTTTCATCAATCAAGTAGTTTTCAATGCAATAACTATCCAATATTATAAGATTATTCTCTTCCTTCCTATTAGTTCCTATAATTAAATCTAAGTCGCCATCAATGATAAAATATTTTCTTCTTTTATTATCACTACTTTGAGTATCATAAGCCTTTAAAACATTTGCCTTACAACCCATAGGAGTGACATCATTTATCCGGATATCACCAAGTAGATTTTTAAAAAGTGTTCTATAAAATTCTTTATCAGCGATTCTATCTTCAGTATAAATATCTATATCATTTCTATATGAAAATAATCTTGGAATTGCTTTTAACGCATTGAATCCATACTTTAACATAAATTCAAGTTTTAATTAAGTTCAGCTAAATCTTGGCATAATTTCTCATCAGTGTCACCTATTATTACTGGTGAATGAGTTGCCAATATAAATTGGGTATTCGGGCTAGCTTCAGTAATAGAGCTTACAAATATCTCTTGCCAGGCTATATGTAAGGAAAGCTCTGGCTCATCAATTATAAACACACCTGAGGGTTTTTGATCTTCTTCGAAAATTAAATGTGCAATCATTATAACAATTTGTTTTTCACCTGATGAAAGTTCAAAAACATTGGTTAAGGTTCCATTGCTTAATTTCACCTTTAATTCACCATCATCTGCAACTTGAATTTGTTTTTTTCCTTCTCTTAGAAAATTAGAAGTGATTTTTTCAAGTCTCTTTATTGGAGCCCGCAATTCGATAATTTTTTCTTGATATGTTTGACTAAAACTAATAATCTCTTCAACTCTTTTCATTTGAGAGCTATTATTTATCCATTTCATTAGTAAATCAAAACTGAGTTGATCTTTTTCCTTTTGATCTAAATCTTCTTTTTTTACCTCTTCATTTGCGTTTATTAAATCTTCCATCTTATTGAAAAATTCTTTAGCAGAAAAATCCAAAAATCTTATGTCCAAATTTTCTATCGCTTTTAAAACTTGATTCTTTTTATCTAATATCCCATCAGCATTTTTTGGAATAGTTTCAATATTTTTATCTTCATTAAACTTAAAAGACAAATGAAATATTTTCTTTTTAAACTCTTCACTTATTTTCGGTTGTTCAAACGCAACTTTTCTAAAATACTCAAAAACCAGATACTGAACATCTTCCAAACTGCTATCAATAGCTGAAGAACCACCACTTCCTTCAAAAAATCTTCTCTTTTTCGGATATCCCCATAGTCTTTTATTTCTAAAACGAGAGTCGATAGCTCTTCCTTCGTAAATTTTCCTATCTAATCCCAAAAAATTTTGGGGTTGCCAATTCCCTAATTACATTTGTTATTGGTGCAGAATCAAATTGTTCCTTGTAAGACTGTTCACGAATAGAGATTTCTTCGTTATCATAACTCTCATCTTCTGGACGTAAAAATCTAGGGAACTCAACTGATTCGAAATTTCCAAGTTTTGACTTTAAACTTAAGGTGAAAAATTTATTGCTCTCATTTTTTTTAGCTCTAATTACTATATCATTTTCGTTCTCTAAAGTTGAACATATGAGCTCTGCATACGTAAAATCAATTTGATTCAGATAATGATATGCTGGAGATATTAAACCAAGAATTAATTTTAAAGCACTAGTCTTTCCTGACCCATTAATGCCTATTAAAAAAGTAAGTTCTGGAAAAAATTCTATATCATATTTAAGATATCCATGAACATTTTCAGCTTTGAAAGAGTTTATTTTCATTATTCGTTTCTAATACATTATTACAATCAAATATATAATAATTCAATAGATAAACAAATAGGTAAAAACACCCTATTTACTCGTATAAAAGACGTAGTGGTTTTGGATGTTTAATGTTTGATGTTTGGGGGTTTAATGTTTGAGGTTTGTACATGAGACCACCCCTGTTATGCATCCGCTAAAGCGGAAGCTATAACTGTCCCCTCCTTGACAGGAGGTGAGCTATTTGTGGTTATTTAGAAGATGAGATTGCTCTCCCCCTGCCAAGGGGGAGTACTCTGCGTAGCGGAGGGAGGGGGTCAAGGAATATATTTATATTTACAATTATGAACGCCCAACATTATATTAAAACATTAGCACTCCTTCCTCACCCCGAGGGTGGTTATTATAAAGAAACTTACCGGAGTAATGAATCTATAGAATTACAACAAGGCAAAAGAAATTACAGCACCGCTATTTACTTTTTACTAGAGGAAGGAAATTTTTCTGCCTTCCATAAAATAAAAAGTGATGAGCTCTGGCATTTTTATGCAGGTGATATTTTAGAAGTAATAGAAATTACTAAAGAAGGAAAATTAAAAATTACAGAATTAGGCCCAAACAATTTTCAATATTGTGTACCAGCGGGTAATTGGTTTGGCTCGCGAGTAAAAAAAGGTGGTGCATTTTCTTTAGTGGGCTGTACCGTTGCCCCCGGATTTGATTTTGCAGATTTTGAAATGGCGGAGCGGACAAAACTCTTAATTCAGTTTCCTGAACTAAAAGAAATAATTAATGCTTTAACACGCAATTAGTTTAACCACCACTGTAGGGTGAGTTTCGGTTTACGACCGGAAATGGCTGCAACAATTTCTTTCTGGTTTTTAATTTCTGAGTTTTGCTCTACAAAATCAAATGCCCAATTAGTATTCTGTGCTGATGAATTTTCATTAACGAAAACAATTTGTACACCGTTGTTTTTATTCAGGTTAATATTGTTGCGCACTGCTTTGTACTTATTCATTTGCAGGTTCTTTCTTTTTTTAATAGTATTCATAATTACTGTTGTTTTACATTGTAAAATTAGACAGCCTCTATGAATCAAAAGGTAAATGAGCATTATGATAACATTAAGTGTTGTGTTCATTTTTTATAAATTCCTTTATTAAATCGATTTTGATTAATCGATGCTTAATAGTCTCTTAATGCTGTAGCCAAAAATCAGATGTATCTTCGCCATGTGACGATACAACAATTTATAAAACTAAGTTTCGAAGAAAAAAGCAATCTTATTTGCAGTGAAGGCAATTTGATTGATGCATATAAGCATGAACTTGTTGATGTGAAAGTATTCTCTCTTTACAATTTCTATGTAGAAGTAATACTTAACGCAGAAGAGGAGAAAATTTCAGACATAATTCCGTACGCAAGAGGATTCAGTTTCTTTTCTAAAAAAAAGGAACTTTTAAACAAGAGTGCAGCACTAATTAATAGTTTTTTCTTGTTATGAGAGCACATCATCGTAGTCGCCGCTGGGAGTTTTTGTTATACGGAATTGTTTTTGGCTTTTTGGCAGGCGTTGTTTTAACGAAAATTTTCGGGGGTTAGTACATCATTAATTTAGCAGAAGTATTTCCCTTCTCCTTATAGGAGAAGGTGTCAGCCATTGGCTGACGGATGAGGTTGTTGGAGGAGATTGTTTGTGAGGAGGTTTTTGGAGGAGGTTGCTCTTCAAGTAACCTCACCCATCCGCTGCAAGCGCGGATACCTCCCTCTGCTGTAAGGAGAGGGAAATACACGTGCAATTTTAAGCTTTTACGTTTACCGCAAACATCTCTTTCAGTTTCTTTACTACCATATCAATTTCTTCTTTGGTATTGTATTTACTGAATGAAAAACGAACTGAAGGACGGTTCATGTCGATACCCAAACCACGTAAAACGTGTGAGCCTTGATTACTGCCACTACTGCAGGCACTACCACCACTGGCTGCAATACCTGCGATGTCTAAATTAAATAATAACATCTCCGCATCAGGATGTAAAGGGAAACGGCAATTTAAAACTGTGTATAATGAGTTTTCTCCTGTTTCACCATTAAAATCCATTCCTTCGATGTTAGATTTTAATTGCTCCATCATATAATTCTTTAATCCGCGGATATGAGCTTGATGTTCTTCCATGTGCTCATTCGCTAATTCAAATGCTTTTGCTAAACCAACAATACCGGTAACATTTTCTGTTCCGCCACGCATGTTACGCTCTTGCGCCCCACCACTGATGAACGGATTAATTTTTACAGTATGATTGATATAAATAAACCCTACTCCTTTTGGTCCGTGAAATTTATGTCCCGCGCAAGTAGTGAAATGTATTTTTATGCTTTGTAAATCTAATTTGAAATGTCCCATGGTTTGCACAGTGTCACTATGAAACAAGGCATCGTACTTCTCGCATAAGTCAGACACTTTTTTAATTGGAAGTAAAGTTCCAATTTCATTATTTGCGTGCATTAAAGAGACTAAACTTTTTGGATTGCTTTTTAAAAGTTCTTCCAAATGGTTCATGTCCATATTTCCTTTATCGTCGTTCTTTAGCCAACTTACTTTTATTTTTCCTTCTTTCTCTAAAGTTTCTAAAGTATGTTCAACCGCATGATGTTCTAATTTACTGGAGATAACGTGTTTGATATTGTACATATCAATCGCTTTACAAATGGCCATGTTATCCGCTTCTGTTCCACCTGAAGTAAAAAATATCTCAGCCGGCGTTACGTTTAAATATTTAGCAACGGTTTTACGCGCTGTTTCAATTGCAGTACGTGTTTTGCGTCCGAACGAATGGATGGAAGAAGGATTTCCGAATTCTTCACGCATGTAAGGTAACATAGCGTTAAACACTTCTTCGTCTAATTTAGTAGTAGCGGCGTTATCGAGATAAATCTTGCTCATTTTGTAAATGAATTTTAGTTCTGTAAATATCGGGGTATTTTTTGAGGTTTTAAACCCAATTTTCTCTAATTGTTGAATTCCCTTCTCCTCATAGGAGAAGGCGGCTGCCGTAGGCAGACGGATGAGGTTATTTGGAGGAGGTGATATAGAGGAGTTTGCTCTTCAAAGTAACCTCACCCATCCGCTGCAAGCGCGGATACCTCCCTCTCCTGTAAGGAGAGGGAAAAGAGTACGTTAATTTTTGATAATTTCTTTTATATCACTAATGATCTTCTTAGCCAAAGTCTCAGCTGTAGATTGTGTAGCGCTTTCAGAATAAATACGGATGATAGGTTCAGTATTTGATTTGCGAAGGTGCACCCATTCTTTATCAAATTCTATTTTAACGCCATCAACAGTATTCACCGGCTGTTTTGAATATTTGTTTTTTACGCTTTCTAAAACTTTATCGACGTTAATTTCGGGAGTCAACTCAATTTTATTTTTAGAAATGAAATAATTTGGGTACGATGCTCTCAATGAAGAAACGGATTTGCCATACTTAGCTAGATGTGTTAAGAAAATTGCGATGCCTACTAAAGCATCTCTGCCATAATGTAATTCCGGTAAAATAATCCCACCATTACCTTCTCCTCCAATTACAGCTTTGCTTTCTTTCATCATGGTAACAACATTCACTTCTCCAACTGCAGAAGCAGAATATTTTCCGCCGTTCTTTTCTGTAATATCACGTAATGCGCGTGTTGATGATAAATTAGAAACTGTATTTCCGCCTTTGTGATGTTGTAAAACGTAATCAGCTACAGCTACCAAAGTATATTCTTCACCAAACATTTCTCCATCTTCACAAACCATTGCTAAACGATCTACATCCGGATCAACACTAATCCCTAAATGCGATTTTGTCTTAACAACCGTTGACGAAAGATCTGCTAAATGCTCAGGAAGCGGTTCAGGATTATGAGCGAAATGTCCATCCGGCTCACAATATAATTTATGAATTTTCTTAACGCCTAATACTTCCAATAACATTGGCACAGCAAATCCACCACAAGAATTTACAGCATCCACACTAATCGAAAAATCAGCAGCAGCAATTGCTTTTACATCTACATAAGGTAATTTTAAAATTTTCTCAAAATGCTTTTGTAATTGATCATCTTTACGAGTGTATTTTCCTAAATGATTCACTTCACAATACGTGAATTCCTCTTTATCTGCAATCTGTAAAATAAGTTTTCCTTCTGCTTCCGAGATAAATTCGCCTTTATGGTTTAATAATTTTAAAGCATTCCATTGTTTTGGATTATGAGAGGCAGTTAAGATAATTCCACCTTGTGCTTTTAATTCGGTAACGGCCATTTCAACGGTTGGCGTTGTGCTTAAATCTAAATCATAAACATCAATTCCCAATCCCATCAAGGTGCCGCAAACAATGTTGTTTACCATAACACCCGAAAGACGAGCATCTCTTCCAACAACAACTGCCGGAGTGCCACCTTTGGTATTGCTAATAATCCATGAACCGTATGCCGAAGCAAACTTTACTATATCTAATGGGGTTAATCCATCATTGGGTTTTCCGCCAATGGTACCCCTAAATCCCGAAATGCTTTTTATTAGTGTCAAGAGTAAAAATTTTGTGGTAAAGTTAACATCCTTCTTAGGATAGCTATTTTTTAATCGGTTTTTTTATTGACATAATTTAGGCTTTTTCTGTTAAAAACATAATGCCAAAAGCCCGAAAATAAACTTAACTTTGTGTAAACAAGGATGCCTATTTTATGAGTCATTTTGACGGAGAAGATTTTGAAGGACAGGATTTTGAAGAGGTTCTAAAACGCTTTGAAGACATGCTTGCCAATGGCAATGCGGCTTTTTTTGATGCGGATGAATTAGAAGATATCATCGAATACTATTTTCAATGGCTTAATTACGATATGGTTAAGAAGGCGATTGATTTTGCCTTAAAGCAATTCCCGTTTTCAAGTAATATCAAAATTAAACAAGCTCAATATTTATCGAGTCAGCATTACACTAAAGAAGCCCTGAATTTATTAAACGAAGTTGAACAGGTAGAAACCAACAATTTCGATTTATTTATGGCCCGCGGTTATATTTATAGTCAGATGGGCTTAGGTGAACAAGCTATCGAGAATTTTAAAAAAGCATTGCCCCTTGCCGAGTTTAAAGATGAGGTGTATTTAGCCTTGGGTGTTGAATTTTAAATGAAGACAAACCTGATGATGCTATTTACTATTTAAAAAAGGCTATCAAAATAAATCCAAGAAATGAAGTGGCTTTAAATGAATTATCGTTATGCTACGATATGACGAATAAAGCTGAAGAAGCTATTTCGTTTTTCATAGACTATATCGATGAATTCCCTTATAGTTACTACGCTTGGTTTAATTTGGGATTAGCTTATAATCGTTTCGGTTTATTTGAAAAAGCTATTGAGGCTTACGATTACGCTATTGCTATTAACGATAAATTCAGTTCAGCTTATTTCAATAAAGCTAATTCACTTGCGCAATTAGAAAGATACCGTGATGCTATTGAAGTTTATAAAGAAACTTTCAAACACGAGAATCAAGACGCTAATACTTATTATTACATTGGTGAGTGTCACGAAAACTTAAATGAGTTTGATGAAGCTTTAAAAAATTATAACCGTTGCGTAAAAATTGATCCGGCTCATGCCGATTCATGGTTAGGCATTGGCGTTTGTCTGGATGCCATGAACCGTTTAACGGAAGGTATTCACTATATTAAAAAAGCTTTAGAAATCAATCCTAACGAGGCCGAATATTGGTACGTGTTTGCGGAAGTACAACAGAAATTAGGCTTTCACGAGGAGGCTGCGATGGCTTACCAACGTGTTATTGAATTAGAGTACCCTGATTTTGATGTTTGGTTAGATTATGCTAAACTTTTGGATGAAGCCGGTTATTATAAAGATTGCATTGAGACTTTATCAGAAGGTATTAAGTATTTTCCTGAAGTTGCCGAAATGTATTACCGTTTAGGCGTGATATTATTGGAAACAGGAAAACGTCACGAAGGCATTGAAAATTTAAGTAAAGCTTTAGAAATGGATTTTAATAAATACACCGAAATATTTGAATATTCACCGTCGTTAAAAGAAGATGCTGAGATATTAGAATTAATTAACTCATTTAAAAATTAATATGGTCTACTCTGTTAACTTACCCTTTTTACCTGATCGCACCGAAAAACCCCGTAAATCTGGATTGACTATGGTGATGGATAAAGGCATTAGTACCCGTCAAGCCGAAGACATGATGGAAACCAGTGCTGATTATATTGATTACGTAAAATTAGGCTTTGGAACTTCTGTCATTTCAAAAAACGTAAAAGAGAAAATTAAACTCTATCAAAAAAATAACATTAAAGTTTATTTAGGTGGTACTTTGTTTGAAGCCTTTATCATCCGTAATAAGTTTGAAGATTATATTAAGTTTATAACATCACTTGGAATTGATTCGGCCGAAGTATCAGATGGCAGTATTACTATCGAACACGATAAAAAATGCGAGTACATTTCTACGTTGGCCAAAAACTTCACTGTACTATCAGAGGTTGGTTCAAAAGAGGAAGGTGTTATTATTCACCCTGCCCGTTGGATTAAAATGATGCAGGCTGAATTAGATGCCGGTGCCGCACAAGTTATTGCTGAAGCCCGTGAAAGTGGAAACGTAGGTATTTTTCATAAAAACGGAAGCGCTCATACGCTTTTAATTAACCGTATCGTTAATAAAATTAAACTCGAAAATATTATTTGGGAAACGCCTCAAAAGCCACAACAAGTGTATTTTTTAAAGTTGTTTGGCAGTAACGTTAATGTTGGAAATATCAGTGTTGACGACGTAATACCATTAGAAACCCTTAGATTAGGTTTAAGAGGCGACACATTTTTCAGCTTTTTACCTGATAATATGAAACAAAGCACGTAAATTAGCGCCAAGAATTAAATTAATACAAAACAAAATGCAAGAGATAACAGCAAAAGAATTGAAAGAGTTAATCGATAAGAAAGTCGATTTTCAATTAATTGATGTTCGCGAGCCGCATGAGTTTGACGACATGAATTTACAAGGCGAATTAATCCCAATGGGTGATGTAATGGATAACGCCGATAAAATATCGAAAGATAAACAAGTTGTTATTCATTGCCGTAGCGGTAAACGTAGTGCCGCAGTAATTCAAGCTTTGGAATCTCAAATGGGTTATAAAAATTTGTATAATCTTAAAGGAGGAATCCTCGCATACATTGAAGACGTAGGATTATAGGTTTAATGTTTGACTGTTTAAGGTTTATTGTTTCTGAATCCTAAACATAAAACAACCAAACATCAAACAATCAAACATAAAATATGGTAGAATTATTTAATCACATTTTCCCTCACCTCGATTTAGAATGGATATTTTTAAATTACGGTACATCCATTTACGTTATCCTTTTCTTAATCATATTTGTTGAAACCGGATTGGTAGCAATGCCTTTTTTACCGGGCGATTCTCTCTTATTCATGGCCGGTTTATTTGCACGCTCCGGACATTTAAACATGTCGTACTTACTAATTCTTTTATTTATTGCTGCTGTAGTTGGTGATAATTGTAATTATTGGATTGGAAGAACCATTGGCGTGAAAGTGTTTCATATAAAATGGAAAGGCTCTTCTATTGTAAAACAAAAACATTTAGATGCAGCTCATGCTTTTTTTGAGAAGCATGGCACTAAAGCTATTATCATGGCGCGTTTCGTACCGTTTGTCCGTACCTTCGCTCCCTTCGCTGCCGGCGTAAGTGAAATGAATTACAAGAAATATTTGATGTTTGATATACTTGGTGGTGCTTTATGGATTGGTAGTTTATTAACCGCCGGTTATTTATTGGGAGAAGTAGAATTCATCCGCAAACATATTGATTTAGTTTGTTTAGGAATTATTGGAGCTTCGGTATTGCCAATTATAATTACTTTCCTGAAAAGTAAAGTTTCTAAAAGTAAGTTTATTTCTCGGTAAATATAATTCCGAGTTCTTCCAACTCAACCAACATTGGCTCGTAAATTTCTTTTACAATTGGAATTTGTACACCACTTAATTTAAATTTTCCGGTAAGGAAATTTTTAACTGTGATGGCTAATGGCAGACCAACAGTTTTTGCCATCGCGGTATGTTCTTCATCATCGCCAATAACAACTAAAGAGGAAGTTAGCTTGTGATTTTTTCCATTTAAAGTATATTCGAATAAATGTTGCATTACAATCATGTCTTTATCGCCATGCTGTAATTTCCACTTCTCTTCCAATAAATCCTGTAATAACTGCGCGGGGGAACCTTCTGCTATTTTTATTTTCTTGTTATTGAATAATTCGAGGTAATCTAATTTCGCTTCCACATCTGCATCCCAATCGTTTTGCATGAAAGCTTTTAATTTTTCTTTCGTGCTTATTTTCCCATCCGGTAAAAATGAATCAATCAATTGTGTGTAGGTTAACTTATTGGCTTCTCTGATTTTATAGCCATCATCCGTTAATCCTAATTTCACAAATACATTCCAAGCTTTACAATAACCGGTTTGACGTAATGTACCGCGTAATAATGTTTTAATGTTATTCAATCCGTAAGGTTCTTTATAACCAATACTATCACGGTTTGCATAAGCATCAAAACTTCCATAACCATCTACAGCAATTGAATCGATTTGTGTATAAATACGATTGTATGGTATAAATTTCAAATTTCCGTTCTCAATAAACTGCGCAGTACCTTGTCCTGCCAAAATTACATTACGCGGATTCCAACTAAACTTATAACCCCACGGATTATCATTACTCTCAGGGGCTACCAATCCTCCGCAATACGATTTAAAAGAAGTTATCTCTGCACCTTTATGTTTTAGTTCGTCAATTATTTTCATCGCCGAAGCATGATCAATCCCCGGATCTAAGCCGCATTCGTTTAATATCAATAATCCTTTTTGTTTTGCTTCAGCATCCAACGCCTTCATCTCTTCGCTCACATAACTTGCTGTTGCAATATGTTTACCGAATTTCACACAATCTCGCGCTACATCACCATGCATAAAGGCCGGCAACATAGAAAATAACCATATCAAGCTCCTTTAATGGCAGTTTCACGAGCAGCGGCATTACTTATCCAAGCTTATCGCTTTCGCGTTCGAGAAGCCTTTAATTTTGGTTTCTGCTAACTGAATATTGCTATCAGCAACAGTTATTTTGCCAATTATGACTAAGTGATTGCTTTAAAAGATAAGAAATCAGACTCGAAGTGGAGCGGCCTGCGCCTATTATTAATATTTTATTCATAATGCTTAAGCTAACACAAAATTAAACTTAAATTTGCTCTTATCTAATAAAATTAATGTTCCGACTGATATTTACATATTTCTTCGTGTTTTTTCTGGGGAGCTTCGCTTTTTCGCAGGTATTAAATAACAATCTGGTTGTACTAAGTGAAAGCGGAAAACGTTTTATTCTTTATGTCGACGGTGAAAAAGTAAACAACGAAGCGCAGGCTAATGTTAAAGCCTTTAATATTAGTGAAGGCTGGTGTAAATTAAAGGCTGAATTCGAAAATGATAATCTGATTATTTCAGATTCAATTCATATCAAAGCTTTCGAAAAAAATAACAATAAAGAAATCACCTACTCTATTAAACAAGTCAGTGAGAAATCCGCTAAATTTAATTTTGTTTCTATCGGCGAATTATCAGCACCTAAAATACCAAAAGTTGCAGAGGCACCGGTTGAAAGAGGTCCGGTTATTGATACTAATACTTACGGTAATTTGTATAAGGCTAAAGAAAACAAACCTATCTTTTTTAAAAATTATAATGATTCCACTAAAATGTGTTCTGTTGATTTAACGGATACTGATATTAAATACGGGATAAATTTAGTCACCAAATCGAATGACATTCAAAATAAATTTAAATATGCGGAATCTATAATTGATCTCAATTGTTATACCGTTAACCAATTAATTCAAATTTTAAATCTGTTAGAGATAGAAATGGATAAATTAAAATTAGTGAAACGCGGCTATTCTCATATTAAAGATAAATCCAATGCCAGAAAAATAGATGGAGTATTCAAATTTAAAAGCATGAAAGAAGATTACGATTCGTTTTTATTAGATGTGGCTAATGCTTCTTATCAGGAAAATTTACATTGTTCAGTTGCAATTAACGATGAAAAATTAAACAGCATCATTTCAACCATAAAAAAAGGACATTACGAACACGATAAAATTAAGATTGCAAGAGAGGAAGTAGTAAATAACTGTTTCAACACTCTACAAGTAGAAAAACTTATTGCTATTTTTAGTCACGACCGCGAACGAATGGATTTAGCAAAAGCAGCTTACACCGTTACGGTTGATAAAGAAAATTACAAAATATTAGTTGAGAACTTTCAATTCAGTGAAAACAAAAGCGATTTTTTAAAATTCATTTCAAAATAAAATGGAAAACACACTCCCAAAAAACAAACTCATTTTAATTGGTCTGCTCGGCGCCATTGCCGTTTCGTTAGGTGCATTAGGTGCTCACTTTTTAAAATCGAAATTAGAAACAGGATTAATTACAACCGATTTATTGAATGGTTTTGATACGGCTGTAAAATATCAAATGTATCACGTTATTGCCATGTTGCTATTAGTTGTATTGGCAAAATTGTATCCAAGCAAATATTTTAACTGGGCTTATAATTTATTTTTAATTGGAATTTTAATGTTCTCCGGTTCACTCTACTTTTTATGTACGCGTCATTTATTAGGTAAAGATGTAAAAGTTCAATGCCGCGTGGCAGTATCCTTCATAAGCTTTGCTTCAGGTATTGATGGTACTAAATATGACGAAATTGAGAACTTTATTAAAAATCATCCTAAAAAACCGGCTTTTGACGTAATCCCTATGGGGCGTGAAGGTGAAAGAGATATTTGCATGGGTTTAAAAGAAATGAACAAAGACGAGCAAAAAGCTTTTATTGAAGAGTTGAATAAGCTTGCCAAAACCTCTGACAGAGTGAAAGTTAACGAAAACCAAGAACGCGTAAAACGACCATAAAACTTGTGAATAAAAGGGCTGTAAAAAGCCCTTTTTTTTTGTAAATTTGCGCAACTATAAAATCTTATTGCAATGAATGAAATTGGATTAAAAGCTACGAATGTAAGCGCTAGCGGATCTTGGACTTTCTAATGTTGAAACAGCATACTGGAACCTTAGCCCTGAAGAATTAGTAAAAGAAACCTAAACCTTAAACAAGGTGTTTTAACCGATGTTGGGGCTTTAGCAGTTGATACCGGCGAATTTACAGGCCGCTCTCCTAAAGATAAATTTGTAGTGGTTGACGATAACACCAAAGATTCTGTTTGGTGGGGCGATGTAAATAACCGCTTCGATAAAGATAAATTTGAAGTACTTCACAAACGCATGTTGAAGTATTTTGAAGGAAAAAATTTTTGGGTACGTGATTCTTATGCTTGTGCAGATCCTAAATACAGAATTAATATCCGCGTAGTAACTGAAACGCCTTGGAGTAATTTATTCGCAAACAATTTATTCTTACGTCCAACTCAAGACGAAATTAAAACTTTCAAACACGATTGGTTAATTTTAAACGCTCCAGGTTATAAAGCAGATCCTACAATCGACGGAACTCGTCAGCATAATTTCGCTATTATTGATTTCACCCGTAAAATGATTTTAATTGGTGGAACTGCATACACAGGAGAAATTAAAAAAGGAATTTTTGCTGTATTAAATTATATTTTACCTCACGAGAAAAAAGTTTTATCAATGCACTGCTCTGCTAATATTGGTAAAGCCGGCGATACTGCTATTTTCTTTGGTTTATCAGGTACAGGTAAAACAACTTTATCAGCTGATCCAAACCGTAAATTAATTGGTGATGATGAACATGGTTGGTCAGACAACGGTGTATTTAACTTTGAAGGTGGTTGCTATGCGAAGTGTGTAGATTTATCAGCAGAGAAAGAACCACAAATTTTCGGTGCAATTAAAGCGGGTTCATTATTAGAAAATATTAATTTCTATGAAGGAACTAAAACTGTAGATTATACAAACATCAAGAAAACAGAAAATACACGTGTAAGTTATCCTGCACATTATATTGATAACGCAGTTACACCGCAGTTGGAGATATTCCTAAAAATATTTTCTTTTTAACTTGTGATGCATTTGGCGTATTACCTCCAATTTCAAAATTAACACCTGCTCAAGCTATGTATCACTTCATTAGTGGTTACACAGCAAAAGTTGCAGGTACAGAAATGGGAATTACTGAACCAACATTAACTTTCTCAGCTTGTTTCGGAAAAGTATTTTTACCATTACACCCTACTCAATATGCTGAGTTATTAGGTGAGAAATTGAAAAAACATAACGTTAACGTTTGGTTATTAAACACCGGATGGGTTGGCGGAAAATATGGCGTAGGTAGTCGTATTAAATTATCTTACACCCGTTCTTTAATTACAGCAGCTTTAAATGGAGAGTTAGATAAAGTAGAATACGGTTCAACTCCATTCTTCAAATTAAATTTCCCTAAATCTTGTACAGGTGTTCCTGCAGAAATTTTAGAGCCGAAAAATGCTTGGAAAGATAAAGACGCATTTACACAAACAGCACAAAGCTTAGCTAATTCATTTGTGAAGAATTTCGAGCAATACGCTTCAGCAGCCAACGCCGAAATTTTAGCAGCGGCTCCTCAAGCAGAAGTGACTGCTTAGTTAATATCATAAACAAACTTAAAAGCCATTCACAAATTTGCGAATGGCTTTTTTATTTTAGACCTTAGAAATTATGGAATACAGAAGACTAGGAAAATCAGGATTACAGGTAAGCACACTTCATTTGGAACCTGGGTGACCTTTGGAAAACAAATTGACGATAAAGTGGCGGATGGTTTATTAAGCACTGCTTACGATGCCGGCGTGAACTTTTTTGATAACGCCGAAATCTACGCAGCAGGGAAATCTGAAACCGTAATGGGAAATATCCTAAAAAAGAAAACATGGGCACGCAGTTCATATTGCGTTTCCAGCAAAGTATTCTTTGGTTATGAAGATAAATTACCAAATCAAGTTGGCCTTTCACGTAAACATGTTATTGAAGGCTGTAACGCTGCTTTAAAACGCTTACAGGTTGATTATATTGACTTATTCTTTTGTCACCGCCCTGATAAGAATACGCCAATTGAAGAAACTGTGTTAGCCATGAATACATTAATTCAGCAAGGCAAAATTTTATATTGGGGAACCAGCGAATGGGCTAACGATGAAATTATGGCGGCAATCGCTGTAGCGAAAGATTATAAATTAATCGGTCCAACTATGGAGCAACCTCAATACAATATGTTTGAGCGCACCAAATTGGAAAAAGATTTTTTATTACTGTTCAGAGATTACGGACTAGGAACTACAATTTGGAGTCCGTTAGCGAGTGGATTACTAACCGGAAAATATAATAACGCTGACCCTAAAGACACACGTTTGAATATTGAAGGGATGGATTGGTTGAAAGAAAGAACTCTAGGTGATCAATCAAGAATTGAGAAAACAAAAAAGTTAGATGCTCTTGCAAAAGAATTAGGCACTACCCTACCAAAAATGTCAATCGCTTGGACAGTAAAAAATCCAAACGTAAGTACAACTATTTTGGGAGCAAGTAAAATGGACAATTAAAGAAACACTCACTTCATTAGAGGTTTTACCTTTATTGACTGATGAAGTGATGGCAAAAATTGAAACGATACTAAATAATAAGCCGGTGTTGGCTCAGTATTAAATGGAAGTGGCTTCGACAAGCTCAGCCACCGAAATATAAAAGGCGGTCACTGAGCTTGTCGAAGTGCCGCTTAAGAAACAAATATGAAACAATTCTTCTCCGACTTAAAAGTAATTGAATTGGCAGGCGTTTTAGCCGGACCATCAGTAGGTGTATTTTTGCAGAGTTAGGTGCAAAGGTTATTAAAATTGAAATAAAAAAAAAGGTGGTGATGTCACCAGAACCTGGAAACTTTCGGAGGAAGATCAAAATGCTTCAACATCCGCTTACTATTGGAGTATAAATACAGGAAAAGAAGTTTTGTTTTTAGATCTTACCTCAGAACAAGATGTCAAAAAAGTTTATGATTTAATAAAGGATGCAGATATCGTAATTACGAATTACAAAAAAGGTGATGATGTTAAATTAAAAGTAGATTACCATTCTCTGCTTACTATAAATCCAAAAATCATATACGCTTCCATTACCGGATTTGGAAACGAGAGTTCACGTTTAGCTTACGATTTAATTTTGCAAGCTGAAAGTGGTTTCATGGATATAAACGGTGAAAAAGATAGTATGCTTGTTAAACTTCCTGTTGCTTTCATTGATCTTATCGCTGGTCACCAATTAAAGGAAGCTATCCTCGTTGCACTTTTAAACCGAGAAAAAACAAATCAAGGTTCTCATGTTACGGCTTCTTTATTTGATAGCGCCCTTGCCTCTTTAGTAAATCAAGCTACCAATTGGTTAATTGCAAAACATCTTCCTAAGGCAATCGGATCATTGAATCCTAATATCTCTCCATACGGAGAAATTTTCAAAACAGCTGATGGACATTTAATAACTTTTGCCATTGGCAGCGACAAACAATTTGCGCATTTGTGTGAATTTGTTGGCTCGGAAGAATTAATCACCAATGAAAAATTCAATACGAATCAACATAGAGTGACTAACCGTTCTGAATTATTTCAATTATTAACTGTAAAAATTGAAAAATTACAGTTTGATAATTTGTTTAAGCAATGTTTACAAAAGGAGATTCCTATTGGTAAAATACGCAACATAAAAGAAGTGTTCGAATTACCGGAAGCTCAAGAAATGCTAAAACATTTTACTGTGAATGGTGAAACTAAAACAGCGGTGAATTCCATTGCCTTTAAGTTTATTGATAATGTTTAAGATTAAAATTGCTCATACACCCGCCGAAGTAGAACGCATCATAGATCTGCGTGTTAAAATATTACGTAAACCCTGGAACCAACCCGCCGAAACTGCGACTGACAATTTAAGAAGTGATAAGCATTAATTGCTACATCGAAAACGAAAATAAGGAAGTTGTAGCCTGCGGACGATTACAAGAAAACGAAAATAAAGTCGGACAAATCCGCTTCATGGCCGTTGATGATTCCCAACAAGGCAAAGGTTTAGGGAAAATGATAGTGAACGCCTTAGAAATGGAAGGCAAAAAATTACATCTCAAAACCATAGAACTCCAAGCCCGTGAAAACGCAGTTGAGTTTTATAAAAGCTGCGGTTATACTATAAAAGAAAAAGCGGTTTTACTTTGGGGGATTATCCAGCATTATTTGATGGAGAAGGGATTGTAGATTTTGTTTTTCATAATAATTTCTAATCTACAATTCTAATAATTGAATAGTGATAATCGTCCTCTGTAATTTCGCATTTTTTTTCGTCTGCATAATTAAACTCAATTGTATCTTTCCTATTCTTTAAAACCAGAATGTTCAATATCCTAAAATTATTTAGCAAATCTTTATTCTTGTCAAAGGATGTCCCTTCTTCAAATAGTAGATTAATTAATTCGCCTGGCATTACTTTAGAAAGTTTTGTTCCATTAATATAAACCAATCCTGTATCAGGCTTTTCAGGGCAACATGGCTTTTCAGCCCTATAAAGTGTCAATTTTATTTAAAACATCATAACTCACAGTATAGTCATAAGCTCTGTCGCCAAACAAAGCGGTCACACCAATTCCCAATAAAAAAAGTAATACTAGCAAAATACCAACTGTTATTAAAATACCTTTTAATGGTTGCCCCATGGTTAATAATTATTTAGATTAATAAATATACTGAAATTAAAAGTCCGGGCGCTCAACCCGGACTCAAAAATTAAAACTAGAACAAAAACTAAACAAACAAAATTCTGCCATAGGCAGACAACTTAAATATACACTTCGGTTTTGCTTTCTTCAATCATCTTTTTCAAGTTAATTAAAGCATAGCGCATACGTCCTAACGAAGTATTGATGGATACATTGCAGAAATCTGCAATTTCTTTAAAACTCATATCGTAATACATGCGCATAATTACCACTTCCTTTTGTTCATCAGGCAGTGAACCAATCATGCTACGGATTTTTTTACGGAACTGAATTTGTTCTTTATCATTTTTAAAACCATCATCATTACTCGCAATAGTTGCAAAAACATCCACTTCCTCACCGTCTTCAGTTACATAAACCGGAACAGTTGGTAGTTTTTTGTTTTTACGGAAATGATCGATAATTAAATTACGGGCAATACGTAATACCCAAGGCAAAAATTTACCTTCTTCAGAATATTGATTACGCTTTAAAGTTTGAATTACTTTAAAGAAAGTATCCTGGAATATATCTTCAGCTAAAGCTCTATCGCGAACAATAACATATATACTGGAAAAAATCCGGCGTTTGTGGCGTTGCAATAAAGTGGCTAGTGCTTCTTCGTTGCCATTGATGTAGAGTTGTACTAACTCATTATCTCCTTGAATTTGAACAGACATGCATTTTCCCTTTTTTTAATCGTAAGTTATCGGGTGTAAATGTCTATTCTATGGCAATTGATTTTTTGGTTATTAAGACAAATATATCCTTAATCATCAAAATAACAAAAACTTAACGCTGTCCAATGAGTGAAATTGACGTTTTAATGAGTGAATTTGTTAAAATGATTGTAGATTCCTGGATTTAAGCCTTTACTAAACAACTGCTTTTCAAGGTCTTAAATACTTAATAACAATGCTTAAAAATGCCTTTTACAAAGCTTAATTTTGTTAGCTTTTGATACTTTATATGCAGAAGGTCAACGCCGTTATGTAGAAAGTTTATCAGCTTACGCACGACAATTTTTAGGACGATTAGAAAAACCGCAAGTTGATTATATAAAGGGAATTTCTCCTGCGATTGCGATTGAACAAAAAGTTATTTCAAGAAATCCGCGAAGTACTGTTGGAACAATTACTGAGATCTACGATTACTTCAAATTATTATTCGCCCGTGCGGGAAAAACTTATAGTCCTGTTACAGGAAAAATTGTAAAGCGTAATAATGTTACGGATGTAGTTGAATTTGTATTGGGATTAAAGAATGAAACGAAGTGTTTAGTTCTTTCGCCTAAAAGTCAAGTCCCGAAAAGGAAGAACAGTAGCGAAAGCTTGGATCTATTATCACAACAAGGTTTTTCACGAATTATTTTAAATGGTGAGATTGCAAAAATTGCAGATACGAATCTCAAAAAAATTAAAGCGACTGATGAAATCTTTTTATTGATTGACCGTTTGGTAGTGAATAAAGAAGATGAAGATTTTTCAGGACGCGTTGCGGATAGCGTTCAAACTCATTTTACGAAGGAAAAGGTGAATGTCATGTTTGAGTTGGGGAAACTAAATTCGAAAAACATTTCTTCTCCAATTTATTTTGAAGTAGATGGAATTACTTTTGAAGAACCAGATGCAAATTTTTCACCTTTAACAATCTAATTGGAGCTTGTAAAAACCTGAAAGGTTTTGGAAGTATAATTATTATCGATCAAATTTAGTTATTCCCAATAAAAGCCTGAGTGTTTATGATAGTGCTGTAGCTTGCTGGAATGGTGAGACGATGAGCATGTACAAAAAAGAACTCATTAAGAATGCGCACAAATTTAATTTCCCGGTTCATAAACCAATCGCCGAGCTAACTAAAACACAATTGGCTTTATTATGGAATGGTAACGAACATTTTGATGGAATAAACGCTTTCTTTAAAATGTTAGAGAAAGAAAGTTACAAAATTCAATACCGTGTGATGTTAGCCCGTTATAGAGGGAAAACAACTTGTCCGGATTGTTTAGGCGGGAAGTTTATACATTTTAGATGAGCCAAGCATTGGTTTACATCCAAGAGATACAGAACGTTTAATAAAAGTATTGAAGTCGTTACAAAAACAAGGCAACACCGTTATCATTGTTGAACATGACGAAGATATCATGCTCGCTGCTGATGAACTAATTGATATTGGTCCGGAAGCAGGAAGTTTAGGTGGACATTTGGTATTTCAAGGCACGCACAAAGAATTATTAAAAGACAGCGAAAGTTTCACTGCAAAATATTTAACTGACAAATTACGAATTGAAACACCTAAGACTCGTCGTAAATGGAAAGAATTCTTAGAAGTAAAAAACGTTAGCGATAATAACCTGAAGAATGTCACTGTAAAATTCCCTTTAAATACTTTATGTTGTGTTACAGGTGTTAGCGGTTCCAGGGAAATCAACTTTAATTAAAAAAGCATTGATTCCCATCATGCAACGCTACTTAGAAGGCTATTATGAGAATGTAGATTGCAAACATTTGATAGGAGGAAGTCTAAAACAAATAAAACAATTAGAGTACGTTGATCAAAATCCTATTGGTAAATCATCAAGAAGTAATCCTGTAACTTACATAAAAGCTTACGATGAAATAAGAAATTTATTCTCCGACCAAGGCCTAGCAAAACAACGCGGCTTTAAACCTTCTTATTTTTCATTCAATGTTGATGGTGGCAGATGTGAGGTTTGTGAACGAGAAGGACAAATTACAGTGGAAATGCAATTCATGGCCGATATTCAATTGCCATGTGATGCTTGCGGAAGTAAACGTTTTAAAAGCGAAATCTTAGAAATTTTATATAAAGGAAAAAGTATTTCCGACGTACTGAGCATGACCGTTAGCGATGCCGTTCAGTTTTTCTCACAAGACAAAGAAGACCGCACTGTAAAAAAAATCATTGAAAAATTAAAAGCGCTTGAAGAAGTTGGTTTGGGTTACGTACAACTCGGACAAAGCAGCAGCACCTTAAGTGGTGGTGAAGCACAACGTATTAAATTAGCATCTTTCTTAATTCAAATAAACAACACCTCTCCTACTCTTTTTGTATTTGATGAACCAACAACAGGTTTACATTTTCATGATGTAGCCAAATTATTGAAGTCGTTTAATGCATTGTTGGAAAAAGGACATTCTATCGTTGTCATTGAACATAATCTCGAAGTCATAAAATGTGCCGATTGGATCATAGATTTAGGTCCTGAAGGCGGCGAAACAGGCGGACATGTTATTTTTGAGGGCACACCCGAAGAGCTCATTAAGAGTAAAGAATCTCAGACTGCGAGGTATTTGAAAGAAAAGATTTAAGGTAAATTTTGTATATTTGTTATATGACAACCGCTTTAAAGAAAGTAATAAGCAAGCTTGATAAAATGCCAATTGCAGAGCAAAATGCAATTGCTATGCTCCTTAATGAGGAATTAGCATGGAAAAAATCATTTGATAATTCTCAAAGTGAATTGCAGTCGCTGGCTGCTGAAGCATTAACAGAGTACAAAAAGGGTAAAACAAAACCGTTGAACCTTAAATGATTTCAGTAACTACAGAACGTTTCAGGAAGTGTTATAAGAATTTACCGGACCATATTAAGGAATCCGCTCGGAAAGCCTATTCGTTATGGAAGGAAAACCCACAACACCGAAGTTTACAATTCAAATTAATTCATAAAACACAACCAATATATTCTGTGAGAATCAATCTAGCTTGGCGTGCTTTAGGTGTAAAACAGAAAAATACAATCATATGGTTTTGGATTGGCTCACATGCCGAATATGATACGCTTATTGAGAGCCTTTAATAGCTAAAATCTCAATTTTTTCCCGTAAATTCAGGCTTTCAAAAATGGAATCTTCATTCAGCATAAAGCTTGGTAATTTTTTGTACAAGACCTCATTTCCTTTGTACAAAAAAATGTATTCTGTTTTCAAAAACAAACAAGATGCTTTTGAAATTGAATTACTAAAAAAACACATCAAACAAGGTGACACCGTTTTAGACATTGGCGCTAACATTGGTTTTTACGCTACTATTTTATCGGACATTGTTGGACAAAAAGGAACCATTCATTGCTTTGAACCGGATACAACTAACTTCAATCATCTTAAAAAAAACAACAGCTTCCTACAAAAACATTATCATCAACCATAAAGCTGTTGGTCCGAAGACGGAAAAACTAAAAATTTACACATCAAAAGAATTAAACGTTGATCACCGTACTTACAAACCGGAAGAATACGATAAGGAAATTGAAATTGACGCGGTGAGTATTGACGATTATTTGAAAGGTGAGAAAGTTGATTTCATTAAAATGGATATTCAGGGATTTGAGATGAGTGCCATAAAAGGAATGAAAGAAACTTTGAAGAATAATCCCAAAGTAAAAATGATTTCAGAATTCTGGCCTTATGGTTTAAGAAAAGCAGGAAGTTCAGTTACAGATTATTTCAATTTACTTACAAGTCTCAATTTTAAAGTTGAAATTCTAAAAGAAAATAAACTCGAAATATTAAAACCCGAAATGGCTTCTCAGCTCGAACCTCTCGGCGAAGAACATTACTTTAATATTTTCGTGAGTCCAAATGTTTAAAAAATACACCATACCCTATTCGCTTGATGATCCAAAAACAACTTTGGCTCATAGGGATATTATTTTGAACAAACCCTTTTTAAAGCGTTTGTATCAGGATTGGTATGATGTTTTTATTAAAGAGTCTCGTGCTGTTGGAAAAGGAATTTACTTAGAGATTGGTTCTGGCGGTGGATTTTTGAAAGATGTTTTTCCGGAAGTGGTGACATCTGATATTTTAGACTTACCCGTTGTAGACAAAGTTTTCAGCGCTGAAGAATTACCTTACAAAGAAAATGAATTAGGAAGTGTTATGATGTTAAATGTTTTTCATCACATCCTAAACCTTGTTTATTTTTAAAAGAAGCAGAACGTTGTTTAGTAAAAGGTGGAAAAATAATAATGGTTGAACCGGCGAACTCTGCCTTAGGTCGTTTTATCTACAAACGTTTTCATCACGAACCTTTTGATGAAAAAGGCGGACGAGAAATTGAAGCAGGAAATCCTTTAAGTAACTCTAATCAAGCTCTGCCTTACATTTATTTTGAACGCGATACCGAACAGTTCAAAAAGGACTATCCTACTCTTAAAATCACGAAAATTCAATATCACAGCCCTTTCATGTACGTTTTAAGCGGCGGAGTATCAAGAAGCGCCATGTTTCCTTATTTTATGTACGGATTTTTTAAGGGAATTGAGAAATTATTGTCACCTTTACAAAAGCAATTAGGTCTGTTTTGTACAGTGATAATTGAAAAACAATAAGAAGTGTCAGACAAAAAAACATATTTCAATTCCATAGCCCAAAAGCGTAAAAAGCGCGCAGTGAGCTCTTATTATTGGAATGAGATCAGTAATTACTGTAAGTATTTTTCGCACGAAGATTCTTCTGTTTTAGAAGTTGGTTGTGGAAGTGGTGATTTGTTGGCTACTATTGACGGTTCTCGTAAAGTGGGAATTGATTTTAGTGAAGAGTACATTGCCTGGGCGAAAGAAAAACATCAAGGAAAAAATATTGAGTTTTTACAAATGGATGCCAACGAAATTAAATTGAATGAGAAATTCGATTTAATCATCATTAGCAATTTAATTGGCTTTGTAGATGATATTCAAAATGTATTTGAACAGGTAAAAAAAGTTTCTCACCCTAATACAAAAGTGATAGTTCAATATTACAATTCACTATGGGAACCGGTTATAAAATTTGCAGAGCTTATTAGTCTAAAGAAAAAAACACCAACTCAAAACTGGCTAAACTCGCGCGACATAAACAATTTGTTATTTGTTTCCGGATTTGATGTTTACAGAAATACCAAACGATTGATTTTCCCTTTGTGGTTCCCTATTCTATCGTTTATCTTAAATCGTTATTTAGCGAAATTCCCAATATTCAGATTCTTTAGTTTAAACCTTTACAGTTTTGCGAAACCACTTCCTGAAAACAACGAAGCTGAATACGCAACTAAATATTCAACAACAGTTGTAATCCCTGCCCGTAACGAAAGTGGTAATATTGAAAATGCAATAACTCGTCTGCCTAAATTCGGCAAGCATGTTGAAATTATTTTTCATTGAAGGGAATAGCACGGATGATACTTGGGAAAAGATTCAGGAGATTCAGAAAAAATATTCAGCCACACATGATATTAAAATTGGTCAGCAAAAAGGAAAAGGAAAAGCTGATGCAGTTCGTGAAGGCTACAAAATTGCAACTGGTGATATTTTAATGATTTTAGATGCCGACTTAACTGTTCCACCTGAAGATATTCCGAAATTCTACAATGCCATTGCCAGCAGCAAAGGTGATTTTATAAATGGAACACGTTTAGTTTATCCGATGGATAAAGAAGCAATGCGTTTCTTAAATTATTTAGGAAATCATTTCTTTAGTTGGGCATTCACTTGGTTATTGGAACAACGTTTTAAAGATACTTTATGCGGAACAAAAGTGATGTTCAGAACCGATTACATTAAATTAACCAAGAACAGAAAATATTTTGGCGAGTTCGATCCATTTGGTGATTTTGATTTATTATTCGGGGCTCACAAATTGAATTTAAAGATTGTAGAAGTTCCAATTCGTTACCGTGAGCGTACTTATGGTACTACAAACATCTCCCGTTTTAAACATGGCGTAATTTATTACGCATGTGTGCATTTGCTTCTAGAAAATGTAAATTCATTTAACTCTTGGTCATTCCGAACTTGTTTCGGAATTTTAAAGATGCTGAAACAAGTTCAGCATGACATCCTACTTAATCTTCAAGTAAGCCGTAATAGGAAAATGATCAGTGAAGGTTTCTTCACTGCGTGTAAACTGAGTACATTTTAAATCTTTACTATGGAAAACATAATCAATTCTAAATTGAGGGAATTTACCTGCATAAGTTCTTCCAAACCCACTGCCCTTCTCAACAAAGGCATCCTTTAAATCTTCAGAGATTAAATTGTAAACATAAGAAGCCGGTGTATCATTAAAATCGCCACACAAAATTATTTTATACCTGCAATTTTTTATACTGGCACGCACTAATTCGGCTTGGTCGGCCCGTTTCACAAAAGCACGTTTCAAACGACGTAAAATACTTTTGGAGTTCTCTAATTCATCTTTTGCATCATCATTATCCTGTAAATCGCCAATAAAGGCGTAATCTTTTTTACTGAAGTGAATAGATTGCAAATGCATATTGTAAATACGAACAGTGTCTTTTTTTATTAGCACATCCGTATAAATACAAATATTATTGGAGCGTGTGTCAAAAACAATTTTCCCTTTGTTTAGTATTGGATATTTAGAAAAAGTAGCAATACCGAAATGATTATGTTTATGGGCTATTGAAGTATATTCAACATGATAATACTTAGTGTTAAGTGTATGTACAACTGTATCAATATTAAAATACTGCTTCATGGTGCTTGAATTATAAAACTCTTGCAGACATAAAACATCCGGATTTATTTCTTGTAATTGATTTAAAATATGTTGACGGGATTGTGAATTCTTACTCCAGTTGTATAAATCGAACAACATACTATTGTAAGAAGTCACTTTTATATCATCATTTGAACCAGAATTCCGAAAACTGTATTGGACATATCTGCGTACCGTAAAAAAACAAAGCAGAATCATGATTAGCGAGATTAAAGCTTCTCTTCTAAACTGACTTAACCAATAAATAACAAACAAGAGGTTTATTAATACGAGATAAGGAAAACCTAATCCAAAAAAGGCAATGAGCCAGAATAAATGTGGTGAAATGTATTTAGCTGAAACAGAAACTAAAAGCGAAACCACAAAAACGTAATTAAGCCATAACAGAATTCTGTTAAATAAAGAAAGTTCGCGCGATTGGCGAACTTTTACCATTTGCCGTAACTCCGACGCAGATATGTTTTTGAAAATAGAGATTTTAAACTTTTAATTTAAGAGCCTCTTCCACATAAGCGAAAGTTGAAAGAATATCAGGCTTTCCGTCTACAATAGCTACATCATGTTCGAAATGCGCACTTGGTAAACCATCAGCTGTTACTATTGTCCAACCATCGTTTAATTGTTTTACGTTTTTCTTACCCAAATTAATCATAGGTTCAATAGCGAATACCATTCCGTCTTTTATTTTCGGACCATCACCTCTTTTACCATAATTAGGAACTTCAGGATCTTCGTGTAAACTTTTTCCTAAACCATGTCCCACTAATTCACGAACCACACCATAACCATGTTTCTCAGCGTAATTTTGGACTGCAAAACTAATATCACCAATACGGTTGCCCGCTATACATTGTTCGATACCCTTGTATAAACTTTCTTTTGTTACTTCTAATAATTTTTGAAGCTCAGGTTTAACAACACCCACCGCAAATGAATAAGCATGATCGCCATAAAAACCATTTTTCTTTACACCACAATCAACAGAAATAATATCACCTTCAGATAAAGCTTTATCAGTTGGAATACCATGAACCACCGCCTCATTAATTGAAATACATAATGTAGCCGGAAAACCACGATAGCCTTTAAAAGCAGGAACGCCACCGTTATCACGGATAAATTCCTCTGCTATTTTATCAAGGAACTTTGGAGTTACTCCAGGTTTTACCTCTTTAGCAATAATACCTAATGTACGCGACACCATTAAGGCAGATTCGCGCATCAATTCAATTTCTTCTCTTGTTTTTATATAAATCATTTTCTGCCTAAGAATCGTTTAAAGAAAGAAACTTCTTCTTTCGTATAATTATTATGTGCATCAGGATTAACTACCACATGAAAAAAGTTACCGCCATCAGGATGTAACATTTGCCAAGTTTCACTCCAACCTCTGAATCCACCTACATTTCTATCATCAATAAAAATATCTGCATTTACTTTGCGTGAGATCTTATCTGAAAATTCTTCTTCAGGATAATTTTTATTCACAGCATAAAATTCAACTCCGTTTTTTTTACAATATTCAACAGCTTCATCCAACAGTGGACCACTTCTAAACGTCCATAATATTAATTTATGTCCACGTCCTTGTAATTCCTTAAGTGTAGCAAATGCAAACAACATTTCTTTTCCGATTTGCGGATAAGCATGTGTTACAATAGTTCCGTCGAAATCAACGGCTATTACTTTACTATCGGCATTTATAAAATTACCACCTGACATGTTATAAATTTTTAGCTGAGATTACTTTTAAATCTTTATCTAATTCGTAAATACGCGGCACGCCTGTTCCAATTTCAAATTCTAATATTTGTGCGGGTGTCATTTTTTCTAAATACATGATTAAAGCGCGTAAACTATTTCCATGCGCTGCAATCACAATATTTTTTCCTTCTTTCAATTTAGGAATAATTTCACTCTCAAAATACGGAATAACACGGGCTGCTGTATCTTTTAAACTTTCTCCATTCGGAGGGGGGACATCATAACTTCTTCTCCAAATTTTCACTTGCTCTTCGCCATACTTTGCAACGGTATCTGCCTTATTTAAACCTTGTAAATCACCATACATGCGTTCATTCAACGCTTTGTTATAATTTGGCGTTAACGGTTTATGTCCTGAAGTTTCTAAAGCAATCTTCAACGTATTTTGAGCGCGTTTTAAATCTGATGCATACGCGTAATCAAACGTAAAGCCTTTCAATTTTTCTCCGGCAGCTTTTGCTTCTTCAACACCTTTTGGCGTTAATTCAACATCCACCCATCCGGTAAATTTATTTTCTAAATTCCAAACACTTTGTCCGTGACGAAATATAATCAGAGTAGCCATATTAAATTCAAAAATTCAATGTTAATTTACGAGGTTAAATTTACAAAGAATTTGCCTAATCTTAATGGCCTGAATAGTAATAAAGTATGTAATTTTTACGCCAGCTTTGATTGGCTAAAGCGTTATATCTTTCTAATACAGGGCGACCATCAGAATTGACCAAATCTGTTGATTTTACAAGAGGTTTTACCTCAAATTGTTTAACCAAAGGTTCATTTAAACTTGTAAAAAACACCAAATTCCGTTCGTCTTCTTTATCTGAAGTGGCTGCTATTTTATAATTGAAACCGGATTTTTTTAGGGTGTTTAATAAAATAGACGTTCCTATTCCACGCTCGCCTTCAACATAACCATGCCAATTAATGATAAGCGAGGCGTTTGGTGACATCATTTTTTTTAATTTCTCAAGACTTTCAATCGTTAAAACATGAGAAGGTTGTTCTTCTGCTTTAAAAATATCAATCAAAATCAAATTATAGGATTCGTTACATTGATTTATAAAATGACGTCCATCATCACAAACCGCATTTACATTTTTACTTAAATTAAAATAGTCTTTTGCAACATCAATAATTCTTTCATCCAATTCAACACCTGTTACTTTAAATCCTTTCTTCACTAATAAATTTGAAGTTACACCGCCGCCGAGTCCTAATACAAGTGCATTTCCACTTTCAACAGTATCAATATTAAAATCCAACAAATTAACATACCCAGAAAGCGAATTTCCACTGCGCATGTCCATTTCGGTTTGGACAATATTGTTTACCAATAGTTTTCTTGTAGAAGTCATGCCTTCTCCAATAATTTCAATGGTATCATCCAAGACGTTAATCTTCCCCAACATTCCATCTACTTCGTAAATACAATTTTTAAGAGGCGTTTTATTGGTAAATCCTAAAACAAGTAATGCAACTAAAACAATTACGACGTTAAAGTTGTTTTTTTTTTGAGACAATAAGAGTAATGATATTGCTAAGAGTGATGCGAAGACTATTAATGTTGTACTAATTCCAAATGCCGGTATAAAATAAAAGCCACACAAGAAAGTAGAAATAATTCCTCCGACCGTTGAAATAGAATAAACCAAACCACTTACTCTTCCGGATTCATTGCTATTTTCAGTTTGAATTGAAATAATAATTGGAGAAGCTGCTCCCATTAAAAACATGGGGAGAACTAAAAGTAAAACACTTGCCATAACAACTGCTGTGACCAAAGAGGCACTTAATGCAATAGAAGCAAATGCATTTGTAATTATTGGCATAAAGCCCATGTAGGCTGCAGCAATTGCTAAAATTGTTGCGAGAACTTTCGTTTTATTTTCTTTCAGACTTAATTTTCCGCCGTAAAAATATCCGGCTGCTAAACTTCCTAAAGTTATTGCGATTACTGAAGCCCAAACGTATAAACTACTTCCAAAATAAGGTGAGATTAATTTGGAGCCGCAAAGTTCAGTTGCCATTACAGCAGCGCCTTCAAAAAAACTAATAATGTATATGGAATTACTTTTTTTCAACCTCACAGTTTTGAAACACGTGAACGTAATAAATGATCAACTAAAACTAAAGCCGCCATGTTTTCTACAATAGGGACAGCACGAGGCAAAACACATGGGTCGTGACGACCTTTTCCTTCTAAATCCACTTCCTCCCCTTTTGCATTCACACTTTTTTGAGATTGCATTACTGTAGCAACAGGTTTAAAAGCGACATTAAAATAAATATCTTGCCCGTTACTAATACCACCTTGCACTCCTCCACTATTATTTGTTTTAGTTGAAATTTCTTTACCCCCTTCAAAAATATCATTGAGTTCAGAACCGTAAGCGTTAATAGAATCAAAACCTGCGCCGTATTCAAAACCTTTTACTGCATTAATACTTAACATCGCTTTTCCTAAATCAGCATGGAGTTTATCGAATACAGGTTCGCCTAATCCAACCGGAGTTCCTTTTATAACACAAGAAATAATTCCTCCAACAGTATCTCCGGCTTTACGCGTTTCTTCAATTAGAGAAATCATTTTGTTAGCAGTAGTTTCATCCGGACAACGAATAATATTAGATTCAGTTTTTGATAAATCTAATTTTGTATAGGGAATTGTAAGTTTCACATCCTTCACACAACTTACATAAGCCTGAATAGAAATATTACTTTGTTTTAAAATCAATTTAGCGATTGCTCCACCGACAATTCTGCAAGCTGTTTCTCTTGCACTACTTCTTCCGCCACCTTTATAATCGCGAATGCCATATTTTGCCTCGTATGTAAAATCAGCATGGCTAGGACGGAAAACATCTTTTAAATGTTCATAATCTTTACCTTTTTGATTTTCGTTTGGAATGATAAATCCTATTGGAGTTCCTATTGTTTTACCTTCAAAAATTCCGGATAGAAACTGAACTTTATCGCTTTCTTTACGTTGAGTGGTTATATGCGATTGCCCTGGTTTACGTCGGTCTAATTCATTCTGAATAAAATCAAAATCAATACTTAAACCGGCCGGACAACCATCAATAATGCCGCCAATAGCCTCGCCGTGACTCTCGCCAAAGGTTGTAAGCTTAAATACTTGTCCAAATGTGTTGCCTGACATAGTAACAAAGATAGTTTTTTGAATGGAATTAATTAAATTGCAGCGTATTTATGGGCAAACTTCTTATAAAAAACATAAAATCCTTAGTTCAGGTTCGTGAAACAAACATTAATAAGGTTTGTGGCAAGGATATGAGTGTTCTCCCATGTATCGAAGACGCATGGTTAGCAATTGATAATGGTTTAATTGCTGATTTTGGCAAGATGGAAGATTTTCCGGGCATTACAGATTGGAAAGATTTAGAAGTGATTGATGCCTCCGGAAAGTTAGTTCTACCCTGTTATGCCGATAGTCATACCCACATAGTTTATGCCGGTAACCGCGAAAGTGAATTTGTTGATAGAATAAACGGTTTATCGTACGAAGAGATTGCGAAACGTGGTGGAGGTATTTTAAACTCAGCAAAAAAATTAAGAGAGACCGGCGAAGATGATTTGTTTGAACAATCTCTAGTTCGCTTTAAGGAAATAATTTATCAAGGTACAGGTGCAGTTGAAATAAAAAGTGGTTACGGATTAAATCTTGAATCAGAATTAAAATACTTCGCGTAATAAAACGCCTAAAGGATTTAAACGTCATTCCCGTTAAAGCAACTTTTTTAGGAGCACACGCTTTACCTGCAAAATTTAAAGACAACAAGAAAGGTTATATTGATTTAATCATCAACGAAATGTTACCCGCTATTGCTAAAGAAAAATTAGCAGATTATATTGATGTATTTTGCGAGAAAAATTATTTCTCCGCTGAAGAAACCAAAGAAATTTTATTGGCAGGTTTAAAACACGGACTCACTCCAAAAGTTCACGCAGAACAATTGAGTCATAGTAACGGCATTAAAACTGCTGTTGAATGCAAGGCCATTAGTGTTGACCATTTAGAGTTTTGTAATGACGATGATATTGCACTATTAAAAAACAGCGATACAATGCCTACTATTTTACCAGGCGCAGCTTTCTTCTTGAATTTACAATTACCGCCTGCCCGCAAAATGATTGATGCAGGTTTACCAATAGCATTTGCCAGTGATTACAATCCGGGAAGTAGTCCGAGTGGGAATATGAATTTTATGATGAGTTTAGGTTGTATTGATTACAAATTAAATCCTGAGGAAGTCATTAATGCTTCTACAATTAATTCAGCTTACGCCATGGATTTAAGTAAAGAAGTCGGAAGTATTACTATTGGTAAAAAAGCAAATATCTTTATCACAAAACCAATAGCAAGTTACGGTTATATCCCCTACGCTTTTGGGAGCAGTTTAATTGAAACGGTGATAATTAACGGCGCGAAGTTTTGAAATAGTAGGAAATTCCAGTGTGGATGGAATAACGCCAAGTTTGGCCTGCTAAAGCGCTAAGAAGGATAGGTCCATCACCACTATCATAAACAAATACTCTGAATCTCTTTTTATCTAAATTCACATCAACCCCAATACCAAGTTGCCATAGCAAATCGAGATGGGAACGGGAATAACCATTAGCACGCATTTCCTCAACTTTTCCATTTACATAAGTTGTTCTACTGAAAGATCTGCCTCCAATAGAAATTCCCACAGCGAGTCCTGTCATTACATAAGGTGAGATATTCCCTTTTAACAAACAAAAATTCATATGAACAGGTAATACAAGATACTGAGAGGTGCTTTTTATATATGTACTTATTTTGTCGGGATTATATAAGCTATCTAATGGCCAGTAATAAGTAGATGAAAACTTTGTTTCCCCATAATGAATTCCGAAGTTCAATGTATGCTTTCTCCCAAAAGCATAAAGCCAATCTGCCCCTAACGAATAAGAAATTGGTTTGTAATTAAAACTATTATCAAATCCAAATTGATTATTATAATAACCGCTAATAGCACTATAAGAAATATTCGGTCCTACATACCAACCTTTGTTCGGGTCTTTCTCTTGAGAAAAGGAAAAACAAGAGAGAAACAATAGTACAACTATTAAATTCTTTGCTTTCATGGTTAATGATTTAATAGTAAATCTACAATTTCAAATTGTTAAAACCAATTGCCGATTTTAAGGCGTAACAGTGGTCTCAACAGGTGCCTCGGATTTCTTAGGCTCCTTCTTCAATTTCTTAATATAACGTCGATACAACTCCGACCATGTCTCGTATTCCTCACGATAAAAAACACCAACGCCTTGAGTATACGGTCCGCCTTGTGTGGTTAACTGTGTATTATCATTAGTCCGGTTAAAACCTTTTACTCGGTAACGACCGTCTTCTGTAAGTTTATATTCCACATTCACATCACCAATTAAACCGGTTGTATTGGTTGTTTGATTATTATTGAAACCAAAATTACCATCTACCGATAAACGGTTGTTTAATAATTGTTTTGATAAGGCTACATCTAACTCATCACTGCTAACTTCATTTCCCGGACGATAGTTTACACCCACATCAACTTCTTTCGTTAAATTACTTAGCCATCCGCTCAAACGATTGGATAACATTTCTGTTCCGTTTGCTGCAATGGCAGAACCCGCCGAAATACCTCCCGCACCAGAATATTGCAATGGCGTCACAAAACTTTTTAATAATAACAATGAAAACACCTGACGATTCAATTCCGCTTCATCATTTAAAATACTTTGAATTTTAGAAGCCGTGTTTTCATCTAATGTTGGTAAATCAATGGCAAAGGAAATGTTTGGTGACATTAATTTATCGTGCATTAATAATTTACAATCTACAGGTAAGCGACGTTTATAGGTTCCAGTGGTATCATGAGGAAACAAAGGTGCAATTGAAGCACGCTGCTTGTAATTAGCTGTAATATCAATTTCGGCGGCGTACGGACTACCACTCCAATTAATTGTACTTCCCTTTTGAATATCGAATTTCTTAGTGATAACATTTTCTAGAGTAAATAAGTAATCGCCGCTACTTAGTTTATACTCACCAAACATATCAAACTTACCGTGGTTACTAATATTCAATTTTATATCTCCCTTGCCTCTTGCTCGGATAACATCACCACTTTTTGCATCTAACACAATTTGAACTTCAGCATCAGGTGTTGCCTGAACATCCATATCCAAAGTGAATCCCGACTTCTGTTCTTCTTTTATTTTCTTTATGGTGTCTTTTGTAACAAAACGAATAAAGTTGTTTTCTGAAACTGAAGCTGGACCATCTAATGGAATTGTGAAAACTGTTCCCTTCTCAGTTTTTACTTTAATTTCCATAGCAATTTTATTAAAGAAACCATAAATACCTGCTGTTCCGGTTGCATAAGCTTTTCCGTAAAACGGATCTTTACCAATATTAGGTTTATTTAAAATCAACATATTCTTAAAATTTAAGTCGTAGTCGATTTGCATATTTTTAAAATTGGTATGAAAAATATTTCCGTTTAAAACACCCGGTGCAATTTTCTTATTTATATCGTCTGTTAATTTTATATCCTGAAAGCTAATTTGATCGGGATAAACATCAATAACTCCTGTTAAATGATAAATTACATTTAAGTAATCCACTTTCATTTCGCACTTAATAATTTTAAACTTTCCATTTATCATTGGCTTCTCAGGTGTTCCTGTAACCTTTCCTTCTCCTGTTACAAGTCCTGAATTTAAAGTGATAATGCCTTCTAAATACGGATTCAATAAAGTTAGATTGGCCGGTTGCGCTGAGAGATTAATATCTAAACTCTCTTCTTTCTTATTGAGATAATAATAGCCTGAGAAATTTATATTTTTTATTTTTTCACCAAAAGGATTCTGAATTCCCATCGATGTATAACCATCTAAATACAAGTATTTATCGGTGTTATTATACTCTGCTTTTAATTCTCCGTAACCTAAGTTTTTGTCATTCAATTTTAATTTATCAAATGCTAAATCGCTACTAAATGCTAAATTTTTTATAGTGTTATGCAAAGCAAATTGTCCGTTTAGCGTACCTTCTAATTTAACCGACCTTCCTAAAAACGGACTCAATTGTTTCAAATCAAAATTCCTTAAATCAAAAGCTAATTTATCACCAGGTTTATTTGATAAGCCGCCATGTATCGATAGTCCTTGATTCCCATTGGTGAAAATTAAGGGCTTCACGCGAACTGTACCTGAAGAATCGATAATGGTACTATCTGAGGTAACTAAATTCCAAGTGCTGTCGTGTGCCGTTAAAAATATCTTATCGTAAGTTAGAGTAGCGATACTGTTATCTACAAACATTTTGCCTGCAAACTTACCTGCATTTTGCGGTTTAGTTTTATTATCCCATTCCGCGTTATACTTTGTGTTTTTATCTTTCGATACAAAATACATGAAGTAATTATTAATGCGGATACTATCTGTTAAATCGATGTGATCAGATTTTAATACTAAGTTGATTTTATTGTTTTGAGAATACGATTCGATTTTGTTTTTATTAAACTTAATTGTTTTATACCGTATGGAATCAGAATTAGAATTGAGGTTGAAGATATTCTTTGATGCATCAAAATCGCCTTCAAATACAGAACCAGAACTAATCATTAAATCATTCGACATAAAATCGCGGATGGTATTGAATTTTTTATGGTTAGTTTATACTTAAACATATCTGTATAAACCATATTGCCTTTGTTCTTACAAAAAACGCGGGATAGTAAGTGAAGAAAAACTGATTAAATGCCGGACCAAGATTTGAAATTTTATAAGGACCGTTAACCGATAAGTTAAATATATTGGAAGTAAGTTTTAATTGCTTCTCGATAGTCGATTGTTCAAGAACTAAATCGAGGGTGCTAATTTTATAATCCTTCTCCTCTGTTTTGTATATTGTGTTATCAATATTTATTTCTCCGGAAACATTATCAATGTTATCCCCTTTCAAATTAATAAATACCTGAGAAGAAATAAAACCATCTGTTTTTGTATCTACCAAACCTAAGCGTTTTAAATTTAATTTATTGATAGTAGATATAAAATCCATTTGCGGAATCTTATCGTTGTAATCTATCTTACCGTCGAAATCTAAATCGGCATTATTATCTTTCATTACAAATTTTCCTTTAAAGACTTTATTTCTAACATTTCCGTTTATGGTAATGTGTTGATAGGCGTAATTTTTAAAAGTGATGTTATTGATGTAACCATTTAATTCAGCATCCACATCTTTTAAGGTTAAACCCTTCCCTTTTATGCTAGAATTAATAGATAAAGCGCCAAGGTTCGGTAAGCCGGCTAATTTTCCTAAATTAAAATTGTTGGATGCTAATTTTCCGTTATAGCTTACTACATCTTTTACCGTATCAATTTTCATTTGTAAATCGGTGTACAACGAGCCTAATGCCGTTTTGAAAGTACCATCCGAAATAAAATTATTGATATACCCATCAAATTTTCCTTTAAAAGTTACCACGCCCAATTGCGAGAGATTAGAAGGCAACTCCAAATGTTTCTTGTCCGAAAAAGGAAAGGTTGGAATTTTCTCAATATCTTTTTTAGTAGTACTTAAATTCAGGACATCAAAATGCAAGTAGGTGTTTTTTATATCCGGTAATCCTTTTAGGGATAAATTCCCCATAAACCTTGTGTTATCGGCAAACAATAACTTGATTTTTTCGCCATTTAAATCATTTACATACCCTTTTACATTACCACTAAAATAAAGTTCTTTATCTAAGCCGTTTAACTCTTTTACAAAATAAGCGATGTCCTTAAAATTTATTTTTGTTTCTTCTAACAAGAGTGCACGTATCTTCACTTTATTAATGAAATCCTGATAATCTTCCCAAGTCGAATAACTAAACGAGAAGCCTCCTTTTACAATACTGTTTGCAGTTCTTAAATTTAAATTCATGCAGACTAATTCTTCCGATGATACTTTAACGTTACCATTAAAGTCTTCAAGAACTAAACCACATTGTTCTTTACACTTCAAGCCTTTTACAGATGTAAATATTTTATTGTTCACAATTTTAATATCATCAAATTCACCTGACACATTCTTAACGTGAATATTATTGTAATTAATATTCTCAGTAACCGAAACATCATGTCGTTCGTTTCTGTAAACAAAATCAATATTATTCAAAAACAATTTACCATAAGAGATTTTCCAAGTGGAAGAACTTTTAACTGAAGTTGTATCGCCCGAAGCAAAATAATTAATCAGTTGCTGAAAATTAAAATCATCTTTGTCTTTGTACTTTACAATTCTGGCTTTTGTATCGTTTAACTTTACCTCAGAAATTTTAAGTGTTTGCTTTCTGTAATCAAAATTATCGAAGGTGACTGAAATAGATTTGCTGTAAAGAATGGTATCGTGACGGTCATCTTCCACAAAAACCCCTTCCAATTCAGCACTCTTCACAAAATGTAGTTTTACTTTTTCAATTTCAATCCTTGTTCCAATTTCACTTGATAAATAAGAGGATGCTTTATGAGCCAGCCAAGTTTGGCAATCTTCGGAGTTGACGGCAATAATTACAAAAACGCATAAAAGAACCACCAAAACAAACGCATACTTGAGTGTTTTAAGCAATATTCTTGTAATTTTACGCCATACGGTCATAAGCCTATAAAGTTAATAAAAATTAGACGCATGAAGAGTGATAAAGTTTATATTCTCGGAATAGAATCGAGCTGCGACGATACCTCTTGCGCTATACTGCAAAACGAGGTTCTATTATCGAATATTACAGCCAATCAGAAAATTCACGAGCAATACGGAGGCGTAATACCCGAATTAGCCAGTCGCGACCACCAAAAAAACATTGTTCCAACTGTACATGCTGCATTGGAAAAAGCGGGTGTTAATTTATCACAAATATCAGCTATTGCCTTTACACGTGGTCCCGGTTTAATGGGAAGTTTATTGGTAGGAACCAGTTTTGCAAAATCTTTATCAATGGGATTAGGCATTCCATTAATCGAGGTAAATCATATGCAAGCGCATATTCTTGCTCATTTTATTCAGTTAGGAGTTGGTAGTTCGGAGTTGGTAGATAAAAAACTAAACACACAGTCTACGAACTACGAACTACGAACTCCCAACTTTCCCTTTCTATGTCTCACCGTTAGTGGCGGACACACTCAAATTGTGAAAGTAAAAGATCATCTAACGTTTGAATTATTAGGAGAAACTCAGGATGACGCCGTGGGAGAAGCCTTCGATAAAGCTGCAAAAATATTAGGTTTACCTTATCCGGGTGGTCCGCTTATTGACAAATATGCACAGACCGGAAATCCAAATAAATTTTCATTCTCCAAATCAAAAGTGCCCAATTTGGATTATAGTTTTAGTGGGATTAAGACTTCCTTTTTATATTTTATTCAGAATGCTATAAAAGAAAATCAGAAATTTATAGAGGAGAATTTAAATGACATTTGTGCTTCCTATCAAAATCATTTAGTAAAAACCTTGTTGCATAATTTGGTGGAAGCATCCAAAATTCACAACATTAATCAGATTTCTATAGCTGGCGGTGTTTCTGCTAACAGCGAATTACGCAAACAACTTAAAGAAACAGGCGAAAAACTGAAATGGGATGTATTTATTCCGCCCTTTGAGTTTTGTACCGATAATGCCGCTATGATTGCCATTACCGGCTACTACAAATTTCTTAAAAAAGACTTTTGCGATTTATCAGCGGTTCCGCAGGCAAGATATACCCTATAATACGCTGAATTTCAACCCGAATTTATTAGGTAAATTTCAAGTTTAGATTAATATAAATCTTAAATTAGCATTCTATAAATTACAATTATGAGCTACGATGTTATTGTTATTGGAAGTGGTCCCGGTGGTTATGTTACTGCCATTCGTGCTTCTCAATTAGGTTTTAAAACCGCTGTTATTGAAAAAGAAAACCTTGGTGGTATTTGTTTAAACTGGGGTTGTATTCCAACTAAAGCTTTATTAAAAAGCGCACAGGTATTCGAATATTTAAATCACGCCAAAGATTACGGTATTAGTGCTGATAATATTAAAGCTGATTTCGGTGCGGTTATAAAACGTAGTCGCGACGTGGCTGATGGCATGAGCAAGGGTATTCAATTTTTAATGAAGAAAAATAAAATTGATGTGATTATGGGAACGGCTAAAGTAAAGCCGGGAAAGAAAGTAGAAGTAAAAGATGCTGAAGGAAAAGTAACCGTTTACGAAGGAAAACATATTATCATTGCAACAGGCGCACGCTCTCGTCAGTTACCAAATTTACCACAAGACGGTAAAAAAATTATTGGTTACCGTGAGGCGATGAGCTTACCAAAACAACCTAAAACGATGGTTGTTGTTGGTTCAGGTGCTATCGGCGTTGAGTTCGCTTATTTTTATGCAACTATGGGAACGAAAGTTACAGTTGTTGAATTTATGCCAAACATTGTTCCTGTTGAAGATGAAGAAGTATCAAAACAATTAGAAAAATCATTCAAGAAAGTTGGTATCGATATCATGACAGAAGCTTCAGTTGAGAGTGTAGATACAAAAGGTGATGGTTGCAAAGTAAAAGTGAAAACTAAAGTTGGCGAAATAATTCTCGATGCAGAGATAGTTTTATCAGCAGTTGGAATTGCTTCGAACATTGAAGGCATTGGCTTAGAAGAAACAGGAATTAAAACAGATAAAGGAAAAGTTGTAGTTGATAAATTCTATGCAACAAACGTTCCGGGCTACTATGCCATTGGAGATTGTGTTCCCGGTCAGGCTTTAGCACACGTGGCGAGCGCAGAAGGAATTACTTGCGTTGAAAAAATTAAAGGTTTACATGTTGATCCGATTGATTACAATAACATTCCGGGTTGTACGTATTGTCAGCCTGAAATTGCTTCTGTTGGATTTACAGAGAAGAAAGCTAAAGAAGCAGGTTACACTGTTAAAGTTGGAAAATTCCCTTTCATGGCATCAGGAAAAGCAAAAGCTGCCGGTGCTGCTGATGGATTTGTGAAATTAATCTTTGATGCTAAATACGGCGAATTATTAGGCGCACACATGATTGGTGCTAACGTAACGGAAATGGTTGCTGAAACTGTTGCTATCCGTAAACTGGAGACTACAGGTCACGAAATAATTAAAACCATTCACCCTCACCCTACCATGAGCGAGGCTATTATGGAAGCTGCAGCTGCTGCTTATGGTGAAGTAATTCACATCTAACATAAAGTATTAAACATAATTTAAAAACGGGTTCATTATGAGCCCGTTTTTTTTATATTTACTACTGAATTGAAGAAATATTTATTCATACTTTTTATTTTACTCTGCTCCTTTCTTTTTGCACAGAAAAAAGATAAGGCGTGGTTTTTATTGGATGGGATCGATTATTCCACACTTTCGCCTCAGGACAAATACATTTTTGATTCCATACTTCCACTCTATCACCAAGCCAATCACGATTCTATTCGCTTACGACATTTAATTTTCTTTGCGAATACTTTGGGTGATGAAAAAATCTGGCCACGTTATAATCAACTGGCTTTAAAATTGGCTGAAAAAGGTGGTGAAGACAAAGCCTTCTTGATTTTTAAAACACATGCGCTAAATAATGTGGCTTACGAATTATCTACACTTAAAAATGATGCAAAAGGAGCGCTTGCTATTTATGAGGATATTTACAAAATTCAAAACCGACTAAATGATTTAACCGGACTCTCAGCCACAACAAATAATCTTGCCAACATTTATAAAAAACAAGGTAACACTGAGAAAGCCATTGAGTATCATTTAAAATCATTGGCTATTAAAGAAAAAAATAACGATAAGTTAGGTGTTGGTATTTCCTATAATAATTTAGGTTCCATTTATAGAGACCAAGGTGATTTAGCTTCGGCAGTAAATTGTTTTTCGAAAGCATTAAAATTGTTTGAAAGTCAGAAAGACAACCGCCAAGTGGCTAATGCACTTATTAATTTAGGACGCGTGTATCAAAATCAGGGAGATGTAACTAAAGCCCTTGAGAATTATAAAAAAGCTAAACTTCTTTTTGAAATGATTGGTGAAAGACAATCCGTCGCTTCAACACTACATTTTATTGGATTAGCATATGAAGATAAAAACGAGAGTGAAAAGGCATTCAAAAATTATTATGAAGCTAAACGTGAATACGAAAAAATTGGCGATTTAATTGGGATTGGAAATTCTCACATATACATGGCAGAAGCTTATAGGCGATTGGGGCGACAGGACAGTGCTATTATATTATTGAACAAAGCTTGTGATATTTTTAAAGAAGGCGAAAACAAATACTCTTTAACTCAAGCTTATTCAAATTTAGCAGATATTTATTTTGAAAGGGACGAATTATCAAAAGCTGAAAATTATGCTAAGGAAGCCCTGCAAATTGCCAAGACCTTTGGCTATCCGTCTTTAATAAGAGGTCCTTCGTATGTATTGTACAGAGTTTATAAAAAGCAATCTAAAATTGGTCCATCGCTTGAGATGTTTGAGGAATATATTAAAATGCGTGATAGTTTAGACCGCATTGAAAATAAAAAGGAGTTTTAAAACAGCAATTTAAATCGGAGTACGATAAAAGATTGTTGCCGATAGTATTGCACAAGCCAATGAACGTTTAATAGAACAAAGTATACATGAAAGTGAAATTGCTCGTCAACGTTTATTTACTTACGGTGGGGTTTTTGGATTTGTGTTGATGTTGATTATTGCTTTTATTTCGTTCAGAGCCTTTAAAAACAAACAACATGCTAATAAAGAAATCTCTCAGCAGAAACATATTATTGAAGAAAAACAAAAAGCTATTGTAGATTCTATTAATTATGCGAAGAGAATTCAATACACTCTATTAGCGCATGAAGATGTATTGAAGAGTAATTTGAATGAACATTTCGTTTTATTTAAACCGAAAGACATTGTAAGTGGCGATTTTTATTGGGCGACTTCTGCTAATAATAAATTTTATCTCGCCGTTTGTGATTCAACAGGTCACGGCGTTCCTGGCGCGTTTATGAGTTTATTGAATATTGGTTTTTTAAGTGAAGCGATAAATGAAAAAGGGATTTACCAACCGCACGAAGTTCTAAATTATGTCCGTCAGAAATTAATTGAAAGCATCAGCAAAGAAGAGCAGAAAGATGGCTTCGATGGGACTTTAGTTTGTTTTGATAAAGCTAATAACTCCATTACCTACTCTTCAGCCAACAACCGTGTTTTGCTTTTTGCGGATAATAAAATTAATGAATTAGGCTACGATAAAATGCCGGTTGGACAAGCCGAGAAATTAAACTCATTTACCTTACAAACTGTAAACAGCAACAAAGGCGATATTTTATATTTGCTGACCGATGGTTACAGCGACCAATTTGGCGGACCAGCAGGAAAAAAATTCAAGTACAAACAATTTAGCGATACGCTACATCAAATAGCTACATTACCATTACCCCAACAAAAAGAAAAATTAGAATTCGCCTTCAACGCCTGGAAAGGTGAACAAGAACAAGTGGATGATGTGTGCGTGATAGGCATACGCCTATAACATATACGAAGAAGCCTGCCCTGAGCTTGTCGAAGGGACATTTGTGTTATTGGGATTAGGCTATAAGTCAGGTCAAACATTATGGTAATTGATGAATGAAAACAAAACAAAAATCATTAATATACTTCCATTTCCGTTCCTTTTAATTAATATATTTACTTATTAATTCTCCAATCATGAATAGACTACTATCCCAAACAGCTCTAATTTGCGTTTTTAGCTTTAATGCTTTAACTCAAAATTTTGTAAAACCAAAAATTGATGATTCAGATAAACTTGGCTCAGCTACTAAATCTCAAGAGTTCACATTACAGTGCGCTGGAGAAATAAACACGATAAGCGCTGATTTAAAATGGCTCCCAACATTAACGAATAAATGTGTTGGGCGAAATCATAGCATTCCTAATCAAGAGGCTATTGAAAAAATGATTAATGAAAAAACCTTGTTGAAACAAAATCAAGGTGCAAACAAAGCGACGAATTCAGAAAACGCCATCACAAGTGTTACTCCGGTAATTGGAACAAATTTTTTAGGTAACGTTAATAATGGGATGTCACCAATGGATAATTCAATTGCTATTTCTGATGGAGGTTGGATTGTTAGTGTTGCGAATACAACTATCGAATATGATGATATTACAGGTGCAAATACTTATTACAATACTATCCCAGCCTTTTATAACGATAATACCATAACAAATACATGCGACCCTGTAGTGCATTATGATTCAGGTGCGGATCGTTTTATTTTCTTCGCTCAGGAATGTGCAGGAAGCTCTTCAAACTCTTATTTATTAATCTGTTTTTCAAAAACTAATAACCCAAATGACGGTTGGTGGAAATACAAATTAACCGGAAATCCATTAAACAATAATAAATGGTTCGATTATCCTAAAATTGCAGTTTCAAATAACGAGTTGTATATCACAGGCAACCTTTTTTCGAATAACCCGGGCGGGACGTTTGATCAAGCCATCTTATATCAAATTCAAAAACAAATGGTTATTCAGGCGGTTCTATCAACTGGCAGTATTGGTCGAGCATCTCCGGATCGCCATTTACTCTACTACCGGTTTCCAATGGACAATCTGGAAATTATGGTCCGGGTTGTTATTTAGTTTCTACAAATTCAGGTGGTGCTTCTACAATTAATTTTTATGATTTAACTAATGACATGTCTGCATCAAATGAACAATTAAATTATTATTCTGTTCCAACCACAGCTTATTCTCCGGCAGGTGATGCTCAACAGTTAGGCACATCTTGCTTATTAGACAATGGTGATTGCAGAGCTTTAAGCGGTTTCTATTTAAATGGTACTGTTCATTTTGTTTTTCATTCAGACATTGGTAGTGGTTGGAACGGAATTAATTATAACAGATTAAACGTAAGCTCAAAAACAAATCAATCGTCCACCTTTGGCTCAGCGGGTAATTCCGATTATTCATATCCTTCAGTAGTATCTTATGCCACTTTACCAACAGACGCCTCAGTAATGATTGGATTTGGAAGAAGCAGCTCCAATATATATCCTGAAGTACGAGCTGTGAATTGCGACAATGGTATGAATTGGTCGAGTTCTTCGTTAGTTAAATCAAGTAGCAATTATGTTAGTTATACATCAACAACAAAAGAAAGATGGGGTGATTATACCGGAACTGCGCGTAAACACAATTCAACAAACCCTTCAATTTGGTTAAATGGGATGTATGTAACTTCTTCTAATCTTTGGAATACTTGGATAGCAGAAATTCACGACAATCAGGTAGGTATAAAAGAAAATATTAAAGGAGATAATACAGTAAAAGTTTATCCTAATCCAGTTGTCGAAACTTTTTCGATAGAATTTGTTTTAGAAAAGACCAACCATTTGAATATCGAAATAGTTGACGTTACCGGTAAGACAGTAAAACAACTCTACAGTGGCAAAGGTGTTCAAGGCGTAAATAATTTTTCATTTAATAAAGCTAATCTCTCTTCAGGAACTTATTTTTAGTAATCACAAACAACTCAACAATTATCAAAAATGAAAAAATTATTATTACCAACTAAATTGTTTGTTGTTTGTGCACTTGTTGTTTCATGCCAATCAAGAAAAAACACTTCTACTACTACTGAAACAAAACCGAGTGTTACAACAAATAGCGGGGCTGTAAATTCCAATTCTCAAACGCCAAGCAATTCCGGATCAACGGATACAAGTGGTGGGATAAAAAAGACAGCACTGCTACACCTACAAAAACTACCGCAGTAATTCATTCTGCACCAAACCAAGCACAAATTGACTCTATAAAAAAAGCAAAAACTGAAAGTAAAAAGAAAAACTAGAATTCGCATTTATAATTCAGAACTTATTTCGTTTCTTCTTTTATTAGTTGCAGGACGGTATCTTAATTGCATACCATGTAAAAAATTGCGCAGAAACTGATCATGACAGATTCGAAATTGCTTTTGGTCAGGTTTGCGGAAGAAGGCGCTTAATTCGTGAGGACTCATAGGCAAGTCGACCGACTTCATAATTTCAAGAATATCGGTGTCTTTTAAATTCAGTGCTATTTTCAACTTTCTAAAAATAACATTGTTGTTTAATGTTGTCTCGGGTACAGGCTGTTCGCCTTCTTTCTTACCGCGCTTTTCGTTAATAAAACCATTTAAAAAATATGCCAATTCATTATCATTCAGTTCAACTAAATCCGGATCACCATCTTTTTGTAACCAAGCTATGATTTGAGAGGGCTTCGCCTCATACCCGACTGAGGCAAATATCTCCAGCATTTTACGATTATTGAAATCGAAGGTGTAGCGAATGCGGCGTAATATATCGTTATTGGTCATAACAGTTCTTCAGAATAAAAATAAAAGTAACCATTTTATCATCAGTACTCAAACATAATCCCGCAGTATTTCAAAATCTACTGAACATAGCCGTTGTAGCTAATGTTTAAGAATTTGTATTTTTCATGTTTGTGAATAAGATTCAATCCGCCTAGACGGAATCCCCATGCCAGCCTTTAAAAATGGTGTCCAGTAAACAAGTAAAAAAAATCAAACAAAAAAGCCCTTCCAGTTGGAAGGGCTTTTTTTCGGCACATTAAGCTTTTATTTCATTATCGCCAATTTCTCGGCAACTTTTACACCTTCCTTGTTTTCGATAACAACATTATATAAGCCTTCAGATAATTTTGAAGAATCAATAGTAATATCATCATTTGTTGTGGCATTTATCATTATACTCAATACTTCTCTTCCTTCAGCATCAATAATATGTATTGATTTAATTTCAGATAAAGTTTCTTTTGCTTTGACCTTTATTTCATTTTGTGCAGGATTTGGGTATAATACAAAATTCGTAGTTTCTAGTGATACCTCATCTATTCCGCTAAACACTCTTGTTCTGTGCTTATTAAAGAATCGCCAAATTTCAATAGTATAACTAATATCATTTGACGGACCTAACCAAACATGTTGTGCGTTAAATACCTTGAAAAACTCAACGTCATTAAAAGATGGTTCAGAATAATAATAATGATCAACCGTATAACCATCACTTGCTATATCAGGCATATTAGTTATAACAGGTGCATTGCATGCATTTTTATTTGTCCAGAATTTAACTAAGGAATCAGCATCAATACCATAATTATTGTTGGTATAAGCTACAGTTTGATCCGCCGTGCCATGAAAATGCAAAACAGGGATTTTATTTAATGGATTACATCCAGGAAGTCCGTTTCCAATTGTTCCTGCTACTGATGCAATAGCTGAAAAACGATTTGTTTTTTCACAAGCAAGGCGTTCAGTCATAAATCCACCCATGGAGAAACCACAACTGTAAATTCTACTTTGATTAATTGAATAATTTAGACAAATACTATCAATTAAGGTTAATAAGAAATCTGCGTCGTTAACGGATGCATTAGGATAATAAGAAAAATAACCTGCTCCGGAATTCCAAGCAGTACCTACAAACGGGTCAGCTGCAGCTTGAGGAACAACAACAATTATATTAGCTGTATCGGCCACGTAATTCATTCCAATGCCGCTAAAATTGGTCATGTTATCACCTAAGCCATGTAAGGTTAACACCAATGAGGCTGGATTGCTGGCGCTATAAATTGCAGGCACGTAAACTCTATATTGCCTACTAAGACTGTTATGCATCAAGGTTTTATTGAACCACTGAGCTCGTAAACTTGAAATACTAAAAACGAATGCGAATAGAACGAGTACAAATTTCTTCATGAAGCTGATTATTTATTATAATCAAATTTAATCAATAAAAATTACAAGGAACCTAAAGAAAATAGTTTTAATCAATCTAAAAATTTAGATACACAAAAAAAAATGTCATTTTAGAGTTTTGTTTGATTTCTTAATTCAAGAAAACTAATTGTAGCACCAAGAGCAGCTAAGGCCGGACCAAACATTAGGCCGATGATATCGCCAACGAAAGTTGGGATGCTCATAAACAAACCATACACGCAGCCAATGCCAATTACTAATCCCATATTAGCGCGGATGAACTTTACGCTGTCACTTACATTATAACGATAGCGTTCGGTGTTGTAATCCATTAAATATCTTTTAAGAGTTGAGGAAATGAAAATGGAAATTTTTGTCCTGTTAATTTTTCATCTGCAATTTCAGATAACAATGCAAACAAAGGTGAGAGTACAATTAATAAAATGTATTTAGAGAATGTGCCCGATACAAACCAAAATAAAATTTTTACCACCCAAAACACAAAGAAACTGAAGTAGCCTGTTAAAAATGGTTTTGCAAATGAAAGCCAATGTCCACTTTCTGGAATTTTATCGAATTCTAAAACGCCGCTCACCCAAGTAGCAAAAGCATCGGCTAAAAAAGTAATGCCGAGAATGGTAAGTATCCAGGTAATTATCCAAATGATTAAGGGATAAAGCAAAAAAGGCCAAAGGCCTTTATTAAATAAAACATCAAATGCTTTAAAACAATTACCAAATCCTTTAATAAATCCGGCGAAGAAGTTCATTTTACTTTCCTAAAATTGCAATGGCTTCTGCTTCGGTTTCTACAACCTTAAACAGTGTATTTAATTTGGTGATAAGGAGTAACTCGTTAATTTTTTTGTTCATGTTGCAAATAACAACCTCTCCCCCATCTTTTCTTGCTTTGGTAAGCAATTGTATCATAGTGTTGAGTCCACTACTGTTCATGTACTTTAAATTAGCTAAATCAATAGCAATTTTAGTTTTACCGCTTGCTACTAATTCATCCACCTTAGCTAATAAATCAATAGCTTGATTTTTTTCAATCAATTCACCTTCTAACGAAATGATGATACAGGTTGGTTTCTCGGATATTGAAAAATTAAATAGCATGTTATAGTTTTTAACCCGTTAGACTTTATTAGTAGCCTTTCGGTTGTGTTTACTTATATTAATTTACCCAATGTTAAGTCTTACGGGTTTGATAGTGTTCGCACTTTCCTTTTTCTTTTAAATGACGGCATTTTGCGAAGAAATTCAAACTATGATGAAAAATATCAAAATGTAAAATATCTTCTGTCATTTTTTGAATTTGCATAATTCTCGGGTCGCAAAATTCAAATACTTTTTCGCAATCGCTGCAAATTAGATGATCGTGTTGTTTGTATTTGTAAGCTTTCTCAAATTGTGCGAGGTTTTTACCAAACTGATGTTTGATGACTAAACCCGCATCCAACATCAACTCAATGTTATTATAAAGAGTAGCGCGGCTAACGCGGTACTTTTTATTTTTCATCATTAAGTAAAGACCTTCAATATCAAAGTGCCCGTCGTGCGAATAAATTTCGTTTAAAATAGCGAAGCGTTCAGCCGTTTTTCGGTGGCCGTTTTGTTCAAGATAGTCGGTTAAAATTTTTACAACCGCTTCCTTTGCTTCGTCGCTCATCTTAAATTACTGACCAACTTTTAAAACCTCAATATCAAATACTAACCAAGCTTTTGGTGGAATTACAGGAGGAGAACCTGCATCACCATAACCTAAGTTTGGAGGAATAACCAATTTAGCTTTTCCGCCTTGCTTTAACATCATAATCCCTTCTTCCATACCCGCTATTAATTTATTCATACCAATTGGCATTGATAAAGGTTGTCCAGCTCCGTCGTAAGACGACCAGAACTTAGTTCCGTTTAATAACGTTCCTGTGCAGTGAAAAGTAATGTTATCGCCTGTTTTCATAGCGGGACCATCACCTGCTTTTTCAATCATGTATTTTAAACCAGAACCTGAAGTTTGTGCTGCTGAATATTTTTCTTTCATTATTTTTTCCATCTCCATGTGTTCAGCTTTAATTTTTTCTTCAGCTTTCTTCACCATGTCAACTTTAGCAGTTTCAAAAGTTTTAGCACCATCAAATGCTTCAGCTTCTTTTCCTTTACGTAAAATAACTAAACGCTTTAAAGTATCATTACCTACAATTTTATCTACTACGTCTTGTCCTTGTATTACATGACCAAACACAGTGTGTTTACCATCTAACCAAGGCGTTGGTACGTGAGTAATAAAAAACTGACTTCCGTTTGTACCGGGACCGGCATTAGCCATTGATAAAACACCCGGCTTTGCATGTTTTAATGTAGTATCAATTTCATCAGGGAATTTATAACCCGGATCGCCCATTCCAGTTCCTTGTGGACAACCACCTTGAATCATGAAACTTGGAATAACGCGGTGAAATTTTAATCCATCGTAATATGGAACGTTTTCTGCTTTAGCCGTGTTTTTAATTTTTCCTTCAGCTAAACCAATAAAGTTACCTACTGTCATTGGCGTTTTCTTTTCTTCCAAAATACAATAAATACTTCCTTTTGATGTTTCAAATTTGGCGTAAATGCCGTCTGTTTGTTTATCTAAAAACTCTTTATCAGCCTTACTGATTTTTTGCTTTTCTTTTTTTTGTGCTACTGCTCCGAAACTTAATAAAGTGAAGGCAGAGATTAATAAAAACAGTTTTTTCATAATTACGGTTTTATATTTTTAAGATGCTTAATTTACTTTTACTAATTCTACTTCGAATATAAGATCGCTTTTAGGTGGGATAACTCCCGGATAACCATTAGCGCCATACCCTAAAGTATACGGAATATAGAACACTGCTTTTCCGTTTGGCTTCATTAACTGCAATCCCTCTGTCCAACCAGCAATAACTTGATTAAGTCCAAAAGAAATTGGTCTACCGCCAATGTTACCATCAAATTCTTTTCCATCAGTAAATGTTCCTCTATAAAAAACAGTTACTTGATCGGTAGCTTTTGGAGAAGTTCCGCTACCTTCATTTTCAATAATATATTTCAACCCTGAAGAAGTAGTTTGCGCTTTTTCAAAACGTTTTAAAGCTTCAGCATTAGCTTTAGCTCTTTCGGCTTCTTCTTCTTTTGCTTTTGCCGCAGCTTTTGCTCCTACATTAGCTTTTTCAAATTCAAAAACTTTTGCAGCATCAAATGCTTCAGCGTCTTTACCTTTTCTTAGGATAGTTAATTTCTTAAGCGAATCGTTTCCTGCTATCTTGTTAACTACATCTTGTCCTTCAACAACATGACCGAAAACGGTATGTTTACCATCTAGCCAAGCAGTTTCAACATGTGTAATAAAAAACTGTGAGCCATTAGTTCCGGGACCAGCATTCGCCATACTTAAAATACCAGGACCTGTATGCTTTAAACTACTATCGAATTCGTCTTCAAAATTGTAACCAGGACCACCAGTGCCTGTACCTTGAGGACAGCCACCTTGAATCATGAAATTAGGAATAACACGGTGGAATTTTAATCCATCGTAATATGGAGTGCCTTCTGATTTAGCTTTGTTTTTTATTTTACCTTCCGCTAAACCAACAAAATTAGCAACAGTCATTGGTGTTTTCTTAAACTCAAGCGCAGTGTAAATATCACCTTTGCTTGTTTCAAATTTCGCATACAATCCATCTGATTGCTTCGCTAAAAAATCCTTATCCATCTCTTCTAGTATCTTTTGTTTTTATATAAGTAATGAAGTGTGCTTTGCTCTACTTCACTATTTTCCTGGAGTAACCTGAGCTTGTGGTCCTAATACGTCGATTAATTCAACTTCAAAGAAAACCGGTGCGAACGGAGGAATCATTTGTCCGTTACCTTGTGCTCCCCAACCTAATGCTGATGGGATAACCAATTTTGCTTTTCCGCCTTTCGACATTAATTGTAAACCTTCAGTCCAACCCGGTATAACTTGATTTAAACCAAATGTTGCAGGTTCTCCTCTATCCATTGAACTATCAAATTTTGTGCCATCTAATAAAGTTCCTGTGTAGTGAACTACAACTTGGTCGGTTGCTGCTGGGTGTGGACCAGAACCTTTTTTAGTCTCGATATAAATTAAACCGCTTGCTGTTGGTTTAGTAGTGATTTTATTATCTGCTAAATATTTTTCCCACATTGGTTTTTCAGCAGACTGAGCTTCCATCATCTTCTTTTCCATTTCAGCTTGTTGCTGTTTTTGCTCAGCGTCTAGTTCTTTTTGACCTTTGATGTCTTTAACTGAGATAGTCACTAAAAGATGATCGCCCGGCTTAATGTGTGGAGGTAACGACGGAGCGCGTTGAGTTTTTAAGAAAAATGAATCTGCGTTAATGATAAACGAAGCGCTATCGCCTTTGCTCATCATGGCCAAACCATCTTCAATACTTCCTGCGAAAGAAGATTTTGGTAATCTGTATTTAAACACACCACTACCATCACCGGTAATAGTTTTAGAATCAACTAAAATTGAATCGTTAGAATATTGTTTAATAATAAATGCAAAAGCAACGCCATCACCTTCTTTTGGTGTAGCACCACTTTCGTCGTGATTATAAAATTTATAATGCATTCCGTTTTCAGCTTTTGTATAGCCTTCAAAATCAGAATTTTTACAAGCTACAAGAGCTAAAGCGGCAATAGTTGTTGTAAGTAAAAGTTGTTTGTTCATGTTGGTTTATTTTATGTCTGTTATTGTTACCTCGTATAACAAAGGAGTAAATGGTGCAACGGTTCCGTTGGTGTTTCCCCCTTCGCCATAAGCGAGGTACGAAGGTAATATTATTTTAATAAATTCGCCTTTGTGCATGCCCTTTATAACAAAATTTAGGCCTTTTAATAGCTGGTCGGGCGTACCGTAGTTAAATTGCAGTGGGTAGGCGGGATTATCGAATAAACTATCGTTTAAAAAACGTCCTTTATAGCTAACACTAACCGATTTTCCTTTCGCCACCACATCAGTGCCGGCCCCTTGTTTATGGTCGAGTATGAAAATTTTATTGGAAAGTTCGGTTACTATTTCGTAGTTATTTTCTTTAATAAAATCCTTTATGGTTTTGAGTTCTTTATCGGTGATTTTAATTTCTTTAATCAGTTCTTTAATCCCCACCTCCACTTTGATAAGCGAATCATTTTTACAATAATCGGGTACCGGTGTTTGAAAATAACTCTCGAAAAAAGCTTTAGTCTTTACATAGTAAATAACGCTATCCCCCTTCACTAAATTTGGAAAATGAGCGATAAAAAGAGCTTTATTTACTGAATCTTCAGGATTAAAATAAACGTTTTCGCGGGAAGAAGAGAAGAAAATAGAATCATTTGGTTTTTTAAAATTGCATGTGAATGTAATATCATCCCAAACATTAATTTTATAATCCCCATCACCAATACCAACAATTTTGTAATACAAACCGGCTTCGTTTCGCGAAAATCCGTCAAAATAAACAGGTGCTTTGCGCGAACAAGCAATGATAATTAAGGCAATTAAGATTATAAGAAAACGATAGCCCTTCACTAAAATTAATTAAGAATGTGAATATCGTAAACAATAGGCATTTGTGGTGGAATTTTATTCATATCGCCCAATAAACCATGCGCTAAATGTGAGGGGATTAACATAATTGCCTTATCGCCCTTTTTCAGAAATTTTACCCCTTTGTGAATACCACTTTCAATATCTTCCATACCAACAATAAAGGTTCTTGGTCCTTTTTCTTTAGAAGAATAACATTCCGTTCCATCTAATAAAGAAATGGTGTATTCGATAGTAATTTCGCTTTTATCCTTAATGCTATCGCCTTTTGCGGAGGGGGCGTAAACGTAGTAACGTATACCTAAATCGGTATTAATAAAGTTCATATTATGACTGCGGGCATAAGAATCCATATCATCATTCTCCTTTTTAGCCAGCATTTTATTCGCCTCAATAAATTGGTTTTTAAGAGCCTCTTTATCTATTTTAATTTCTTGTTTCACTTCCTTATCGGGATTAGAACAAGAAGCCAAAAAACTAAAATCAGAAGGAAAGGATATAATGCTTTTATATTCATATTATATTAGCCTAAAATTAGGCATAAAAATAAAAACCTTGTTTACATTTAAGATTATTTTGAATAATGACCAAACAGGAACGCTATACTCATATTTTAGACTATTTTCAGACGCATGTTCCGGTTGCTGAAACCGAGTTGCACTATAAAAATCCCTACCAATTATTAGTGGCAGTTATATTATCAGCTCAATGCACCGATAAACGTGTAAACATGGTAACCCCTGATCTATTTGAGGTTTTCCCAATGAAGAAGTACTTGCAGCATCCAACAGCGATACGGTTTTTAGCTATATAAAAAGTATTTCTTACCCCAATAATAAAGCCAAGCATTTAGTTGGTATGGCCAAAATCCTTGTTAATGATTTTAAGAGTATTGTGCCTAGCGAAATTGATGAACTGGTAAAATTACCGGGGGTGGGACGAAAAACGGCAAACGTAATAGCCTCAGTTGTATACGATAAGCCTGCAATGGCGGTAGATACCCATGTTTTTAGAGTATCGGCACGATTAGGGTTAACAACCAATGCTAAAAATCCCTTGCAAACAGAGCGACAACTTATTAAATTTATACCAAGTGAATTGGTGCCAAGAGCACATCATTGGTTAATTTTACATGGGAGATATACGTGTCTTGCAAGGTCTCCAAAATGTTCTGAATGCCCATTAACTAAATGGTGTAAATTTTACGGACTAAATAAAAAACTAACATTAAAAAAATAAAACGATGGCTAAGAAAGTAAAAGCAAAAAAGAAAAAAGTAGCGCCTAAAAAAGCGAAGTCTGCAAAAAAAGGTAAAGCAAAAAATAAAAAAGCTACAGCGAAAAAGAAAGTTGTTAAGAAAAAAACAGCTCCTAGAAAAGCGAAAGCAAAGAAAAAAGTTGCTAAAAAATCGGCAAAAAAGAAAGTTGTAAAAAAAGTAACGAAGAAAAAAACAGCTCCTAAAAAAGCAAAAAAAGTTGCGCCTAAAAAGGTAAAGAAAGCAGTTGCTAAAAAACCAATTGCTAAAGCAGTTAAAGCTAAAGTTGTAGCTGAAATTGTGAAAGCGGTAGAACAAAACGCAAGCACTTCAACAAATCATACACCAAAACTCAAACATTTAAAAAACACGTTACACATTTAAAAGCAGGTGATCCGGCTCCGTTTTTTGAAGGTGTTGATCAAAATGGTAACCGTATTACTTCTTTAGATTTTCCAGGCAAAACATTGTGTTGTTCTTTTATCCTGAAGATGATACCGAAACTTGTACAATTGAAGCTTGTAACTTACGTGATGAATTTCAATACTTAAGCGACAATAACTACCAGGTAATTGGCGTTAGTCCGGATGGTGTTGATTCACACGAACGTTTTGCCAGCAAATACAGTTTACCCTACCCTTTAATTGCAGATACTGATAAAAACATCATTAAAGCTTATGATGTTTGGGGCACAAAGCAGTTATTTGGACGTATTTACGATGGTTTATTAAGGACCACTTTTGTAATTGGCTTCGAAGGCAACATTAAAAGTGTAATAACTGATGTAAAAGCGGCCGACCATGCCCGCCAAATAACTAGCTTATAATTAAGGATATGTATTGGATAAAATCAAAAAAGCCCCTAAAATAGGGGCTTTTTTGCGGTCCGGACGGGACTCGAACCCGCGACCTCCGCCGTGACAGGGCGGCATTCTAACCAGCTGAACTACCGGACCAACACCAAAATTTTACTTTTGGGACTGCAAATGTAGCATATTTCTTTATTTAGACAAAAATTTATTTAATCTCTTAGGTGCAAGTCAAAAATAGACTAGAAAGGCAATTAAGCAATTAAACTATGATTTAAAATATCCAACTAAATTTAATGATTTTTGGTTTATACGATTTTGCTTATAATCATTATTATACGTCTCCATTTTAAATAACATTACATTATTCGTTGAGTTATTCCAGTCAACATTTCAAAAATCCGTTTAAAAAATTTATTTCATTATTGTTTCACCCTACTCTACTAGTATGCTTGTGCAATAGAATTGACGTGGCGTTTTAAAAGGTTTCGGGTTGGGGTCATTCTGGTTTGTTTAACAATTATATTTTCAATTTAGATTTTCATTGGAGAAAAATAAAACTCATGCAGTCGAAGCGACCCTGAAGATATTGATTTCATTTTTTAATTAACTTCTTTCGTAATCGCATAAATGGCTTCTCGATAACAATGTTCAGTATTAACGCAGCGAGAACTGAGGTAACAATACAAATAACCAGCATCAAACCACCATCAACATCTATATCACTAATTAATTCTTGTGTCAGATGAATAACTCCTTTATGAGTAAGATAAATACCATAAGAAAGCATTGCAATAAATGTTGTAAGCTTAGAATTCCATTTGTAAAGAAAACTCGTGGGGCTAATAGAGCCTATAACCATTAACCCATACCCTAATGCCACTAAAGGAAAACCAAAAATGGAAGCAGCGTAAGAATGTTCTTCATAACATAAAAAATAGGCGCCGGTTAATAGCAACAAACTACAACCTAAAATGATGTTGCCATATTTTGAAATTTTGAACCATACATTCGGATAAAACTGATATAGCCCTGCTATGGAAACGCCAACCAAAAGACCATCCAGGCGATTATATGTTGGATAATAAATATGTTTGTACCAATATAACCAGGCGTTTTCCTTTTCCATATTTGGCAGAAAACAATTCTCCCAATTGAATAGTCTTATAAGAAACCCGGCTAAAAACAAAACAATTAGTAACCAGTATGATTTTTTAAAATATTTGGTAAAAGATAAGCCAATCAAAATAAGAGGGAGCATTAAATAAAAGTGTTCTTCTACACAAAGCGACCATGCGTGGGAAAACGTTCCGTTATTTTTGATATCTAATCCAAAATTTTGTGTAAAGGTTAAGTACTTCCATAATGGGGCTAAAGCTTCTCGTTCATGAAAAAATGTGAAACAAAAGTATATTGTAAGCACAACCCAATACGCCGGAATAATTCTAAAAAAACGTTTCAGGAAAAACTGCTTAAATGAAATGGGCATTCCATGTTTTATTTGTACGAAAAGTTGTGAGGAAATTAAAAATCCACTTAATACAAAAAAAAGATCAACACCTGTCCAACCAAACTTCGCAACATCTTTTAACCAAACAGGATGACCAAAAAACGGAAGTTGATAGTGAAATAAAAAGACTAAAATAATAGCGAATGCACGTAAATGATCCAAGCCATATAATTTGTCGTTTGCTTCTGAATTTTTCAAAACATTCAATGTAATGGCTGCTTATTAGTTAAGTTGTAAAGATATTGAATTGAAAGACTATCAATTGAACATTAGGTGCCAGTTTTCAACATGACTAAGATATTCGGATATCACTATTTACTTTTTTTATCCGTTGCAAAAAACATAACGCACTCGGGTGTCATTGACATAATAAAAATGGATATTTAACGTTAAGGATACATGTACTTTAAAACGACTATTCTCCTTTTGTTTTTACTGGTTTTTAAGGGTCTTCAGGCACAAAACAAATTTACGATCAGCGGCTATATTAATGAAAAGGGAAGTAAGGAAAACCTTCCCGGCGTTACAGTTTACATTCCAAAATTAAAAGCAGGAACAACCTCCAATAGTTACGGCTTCTACTCCATTACATTACCAAAAGATTCAATTGAAGTTATTTTTAGTTATGTGGGGTTTAAAGCAAAAAAACTGAGTTTCTATCTTGACAAAAACATCAGCTTCAACGTTGAAATGGGGGTTGAAGATCTTGAAGAAGTAACGGTAACTGCTGAACAAACAAAAATGCTAAGCGAGGAAACGCAAATGAGTAGCGTTGACATCCCTATTGAACAGATAAAACAGATTCCCGCTTTAATGGGAGAAAAGGATGTTTTAAAAGTAATTCAATTAATGCCGGGTGTGCAAAAGGGAAGCGAAGGCAGTGCAGGTATTTACGTTCGCGGCGGTGGTCCCGATCAGAACTTAATTATTCTGGATGAAGCTCCGGTATACAATGCAAATCATTTGTTCGGTTTCTTTTCAATATTTAATGGCGATGCCTTAAAAAGTGTGGAGTTGATTAAAGGCGGTTTTCCGGCGCGCTATGGTGGCAGACTTTCATCAGTAATCGATCTTCAAATGAAAGACGGGAATAAAGAAAAAATTCATGGAGAAGCAGGCATTGGTATTATATCATCTCGTCTTACACTGGAAGGACCCATCATAAAAAACAAATGCTCTTTTCTTGTTTCTGCAAGAAGAACATATATTGATGCGCTTGTTTATCCATTTCTGCCCAAAGATGGCAAAGTGGGATATTACTTTTATGACATGAATGCAAAAATAAATTATGTATTTAATGATAAAGACCGTTTGTATTTGAGCGGCTATTTCGGAAAAGATAAATTTTATTTAAAAACAAAAGATAATAATTCGGAAAGCAAAGCCGGAATTAATTGGGGAAATGCCACCGGTACTTTGAGGTGGAACCATTTATTTAATAATCGTTTATTTTCAAACCTCTCTGTTATTTTCACTAATTATCAATTAGGTATTGAGAATCTGGAAAAGTTTGGCGCTGATTACTTCAACTTAAAATACAAGTCTAATATTCGTGACCTTGGTGCAAAATACAACTTCGATTTTATGCCGCATCCAAATCATTACATCAAATTCGGACTAAATTTTACCTGGCATCACTTTGTTCCGCAAGCCTTGGTCATTAAATCTTCCGATCCTGTGAATGAGCTAAATAACAAATCGCAAAATATTGACACGTATGAAGGAGGCATTTTTATTGAAGACGATTGGAAAGTGACTTCAAAACTTAAAATGAATATTGGTTTCAGACTTTCTACATTCTCTAGTTATGGTACTAATTTTATTAATCCTGAACCAAGAGCGGCAGTGAGATATTTACTAGGAAATAATTTTTCTTTGAAAGGCTCTTATGCCTTGATGAATCAATATTTACATTTACTATCCAATACAGGCATTGGATTACCAACTGATCTTTGGGTGCCGGCCACCAATAAAGTAAAACCACAGCAATCGCAACAAGTAGCTCTGGGTTTAGCGAAGGACTTGCCTAACAAAAATATAACCATTACCGTTGAAGGCTATTACAAATGGATGAAACATGTATTGAACTATAAAGAAGGTGCCAGCTTTTTGAATGTAGGTGATAATAGCAATGCCGAAACACAAAATGATTGGCAAACCAAAGTTGTTTCAGGCAACGGTTTAAGTTATGGTGCTGAGTTTTTAATTCAAAAAAAAGTTGGAAAATTTACGGGATGGATTGGTTACACCTTATCGTGGACCTGGTTACAATTTGATTCACTGAACTTTGGAGAAAGATTCCCGGCACGTTATGACAGAAGACATGATATTTCAGTTGTTGGCATCTATAAAATAAACGATCACATCACTCTTTCTGCAACTTGGGTATATGGTACAGGAAACGCCATTACTCTACCTATTGCTTCTTATGGTGTAGAGCAACATATGGTTCCGGGGGCACAACAATCGCAGCCTAGCCCTAATGGTATTTGGCCTTACAGTGTAGCCGGTGATTATGGAAAAAAGAATTCGTTTCGCATGTCTCCATATCATCGAATGGATATTGGCATCCAGTTCCATAAAAAATTAAAGCGCTGCGTCCGCACCTTTGAATTTAGTATTTATAATGTTTACAGTCGTCAAAATCCATTCTTCTATTATATAGATTACAATCAAAGCTCAAAGAAGAACAAATTAATGCAAGCTTCTTTGTTTCCAATTTTACCAAGTGTTTCATGGACTTATAAATTTTAAATGAATAGACTGTTTTTTATATTAAGTTATTTGTTGTTTCTCTCGTGTACAAAAGAAGCGAAGGTAAAATTACCGGAAACAAAATCGTTGCCGGTGATGTATTCGTATATATGCCCTACAGACTCTGTTATCCGTTTAAAATTAATGTCCTCTTCGCCTTTATTTAGCAGCAATCAAATAGATATTCTGGCGGCGGTATCTGATGGGGATGTGAAGATCAGCAGTGTGCAAGGAACAGCACAACTTATTTTTAATCAAAATACCGAGTACTACGAATTAAAAACAAGTTCGTACCCTATTGTACCGGGCAAGTTTATAAAATGACAGTAACAACAATTAATGGTGATGTAGCCACTGCGGAAACACAAGTGCCCTTCACAACCGTTCCCATAAACACGGTAACGGTAGAAACCATTCCAGAAAATTACCAAACAAGCAATAGAATAAAAGCCTTTTTTACCGACGAGGATAATAGTGTAAATTATTACCGAATAGCTGCATCACATTGTTTTGTTTATAATAGTCAAACTGATACAATAGTTAACGATACGCAAATTAATGAGCTATATAGCGATGTGAACCATAATGGAGAAAATAGTTCTTTAGCTGGTAAGTTTTATCAACTAGTTGATTCTACTACGTATTATTCTACGGAGTATTATGATGTTTTTCTTTACAATTGTAGCCAATCGTATTACAATTTTTATAAGTCGCTTAAAAATTACTCAGGGAGTAGGAATCAGTTTTCCTTCTCCAGCCGAGCCAACCCTCATGTACACCAATGTAAATGGAGGTTTTGGTTGTTTTGGATCCTATACGCGCAGTATGCTTAGGGTATAAAGAAATAACAGAATGTTTCTGTACTTGATTTTATTCATTCGGTGAACTTAATTTGTTTCACCTTTGTTTCACCAGAGCTCAAAATTTTTCTATATTGCAGTCAGAAAGAAGTACTTACATGACTGAGATAGAGTCCCGTCCGGACCGCAAAAGCTCTCAGAAATGGGGGCTTTTTGCTTTTATTGAAAAAGACAATAGCCATAGTAGGCGGAGGACCAGCTGCTTTGTTCTTAGCGGCGTATTTGGACGAAAACCAATACACAATTACTATTTACGAAAAAAATGCAGCCGTAGGACGGAAATTCTTAGTAGCCGGACAAGGTGGTTTTAATTTAACCCATAGCGAGGCAACAGAGATAATGCTAACGCGCTACACCCCTACTTCCTTTCTTAAAAAGGCCCTTGAAAATTTTTCGAATAATGATTTGCGGAATTTCTTGAATTCATTAGCTATACCAACATATGTTGGTACAAGTAAAAGGGTTTTTCCAGTGAAAGGCATAAAACCAATTGATGTTTTGAATGCGCTTTTAAATTTGCTCCAACAAAAAAACGTCACAATAAAAACCAATTTTAACTGGAAAGGTTTTGCTGCTGATAATAAACTTGTTTTTGAAACAGCAAGTAAAGAACAAAAGGTAGATGCAGACATTACAATTTTTGCATTAGGCGGCGCGAGTTGGAAAGTAACAGGCTCAGACGGATTATGGCTCGGACATTTTGAAAAAAGGAATTACATGTCTACCTTTTCGCGCATCCAATTGTGCTTTTGAAATAAAATGGTCTGAAGATATTTCAAAGAAAATTGCAGGAAAAGCCATGAAGAATTGTTCGTTCTTTTGCGGTGAAAAAGAAATTAAAGGCGAAGCCGTTCTAACTTCTTTTGGTATTGAAGGCAGTGGTGTTTATCCGTTGAGTGGTGAAATACGAAAACAACTCGATGCGAATAAGTCAGCAGAACTTTTCATGGATTTTAAACCTCAATTAACAAAAGTCGAAATAAAAAAACGTCTTGTTGAAAATGAAAATAAAGCACTTTCCCGTTTTTTAGAAAGCGAATTAAAACTTAGTAAAACAGTTTTGCTTTTACTTAAAACTTTTTTGAGCAAAGAAGAATTTACAAATCCAGAAACATTAAGTTCCAAAATAAAAAAATTCAACTTAACAATTACATCATTGGCACCCATTGATGAAGCCATTTCAACTGTTGGTGGGATTGCCTTAAATGAAATTGACGAGAATTACGAATTAAAAAAAATGCCTCAACATTATGCCATTGGTGAAATGTTAGATTGGGATGCGCCAACAGGTGGTTATTTATTGCAGGCTTGTTTTAGTATGGGATATGATTTAGCAAAACATCTCGATAGCATTTAAATTACAATTTAAAAAAACAACGATTAAAAAAACGATCTCATAAAAAAAGCGCTCTGTTAGGGAGCGCTTTTTAATTCGACTTTAGAAAATTTATCTTGATAATTCAAATCTCACAGTTCTATTTTTGCTACGTGTTTCTGAGTTGTTAACATACAATGGTTGCTTAGAGCCTATTCCTTTACTTTCTTTTATATTTTCTGATTTCACACCTCTGTTGATTAATTGATTTTTAACATATGTAGAACGTTGAATAAATAACACATTATTTGCATCCTCAGATCCTTTATCACAAGTATATCCAATTATATTAAAATCTAGCCCGGGGTTCTTTTTTATAAAGTTTGCGATTGCATCCAGCTTTTTCAATGCCTCCCCATTTAATTGCGCTTTACCTAACTCAAAAACCATTTCTTCAGCAATAGCATTCACTTCATTAACAACTTGCTTTCTTAAATCGTCAGGATTTGGTTCTGCTTTTTTTGGCTCTTCTTTAACAACAACTTCTTCTTTTATAGGCTCGGCTACAGGTGTAACACTTGGAGTTGTTATCTGTGTTTCTTTTACTTCTACAGGTTGATTCACTTCTACTGGCTTAGCTTTTTTCGTGGTTTTACACATACTAAAACCTAACATAACCTGATGCGAAGAACCTATGTTGGTTGCATTCTTAGTTGTTCCGTAATCAAAACTGTAAGCCAGTTTATATTACCAACTTTAGCAGCTAATAAAGCAATCATTCCGTAATTACTTCTATATCCAACACCAAAAGTTATTGTTTTTATGAAATTGAAATTTAGCAAACCCTCTACTACATTCGTTCCGTTTATAGTATAACGATCCAAAAGACACGGCTCAACTTCTACTTTTTTTCCTTTATTAAAAATATAAGAAATCTGGGTATTGAATTGAGGTAAGACTTTATAAGTACTACTTCCCGAAAAATCAGGATTGGTATTATACAAATGCAGAACAGAAACTCCACCTTTTAACTTTTCCCCAACTACCATAACTCCAAATTCAGAATCAAAACCATTTGCGGTTTGACGACTATTATTACTTAATGTAGCGTCATTAGCATCAATAACAGTTGCTTTCTGAGCATTAAGAGCAGCTTGTGTCCAACCCACACCAATACCTAAGTGCATTTTGGCGGTGTTACTTATCTTAAATCGGTAAGAATAACCTAGGGTGGCTTGCATAGTATTAAGAAGTCCTTGTGTTTGAGAATTTACACGTAAACCTAAAGCATTACTTTTTCCTAAAGCTGTGTGCACATTTAATTGTAAAAGTTTCGGCGACTCTTTTAAACCTATCCATTGTGTACGGTAATGAACATTTGCTTCAGTACATGCTGCTCCTGCGTAAGCAATATTTAATTGAAGCGGATCTAAACTGTAAGTATTAAACAAACTGTTTTGTTGAGCACTTCCCGACTTAGAGGCGATCAAAGCGATGATTGGGAGGAAATATGTTAAGATTTTTTTCATGTCAATTTTTTCTAACTATTAATATCTTTTGAATGTGTATTATTTCGTAATGGTTATACTTCCTTTGTATTTAACCGTGCTGCCATCTTTGATAAAATAATAATAAACCCCATCTGGTAAATCTTGTCCGCCTGACTTGCCATCAAATTCATTATTATAATTATTTGTAACTGCAAAAACAGTCTTTCCATAACCATCAATAATATCAACACTATAATCCTTAATCAAAGCGGGTGCATTTACTTTCCATGTATCATTAGCACCATCTCCATTCGGACTCATATAATTTGCAATAATCAATTCACTAATCAGAACCTTAAGATTTACTGTATCGCTCGCCATACATCCATTTGAACCCGTTACAGTTAAGATGTAAGTATAATCTCCAACGGGAGGTGTTGCAATAGGATCAATTACAGAAGTAGAACTTAAGTAAGAGTTCGGAGACCAACTGAAACTTACAGCTCCTGTTTGTGAAGGACTAAATTGATAACTGGAGCCCATGCTAATTTCTACATCAGCACCAACAGAAATTACAGGACTAACTGTATTCACTGTTATACTAAACAAACTTGTAATGCTACAATTATTAGCATCCTCAATAGTACAAGTATAATTACCTATAGCAAGTGAAGTTGAAATTGCTGCGTTACCACCAGAAGGAGACCACGTATAAGTGTACGATCCTACTCCTCCACTCACAAAAACCTCAGCAATACCATTTACTACACAAGTAATATTAGTTTGTGTTTGTATAGCTGTTAAAGCAGAAGGCTGAGTAATTGTTACATTTATAATCGCCGTACAACCATTCGCATCGGTAACTGTTACTGTTTTTACGCCTGCTGTTTCGCCTGTGATTACCGAAGTTGTGGCAGCAGTTGACCATAAATAAGTATATCCTGAAGTTCCACCACTTACTGTTACTGTTGCAGAACCTGTTGTTCCACCATTACACAACACATTACTAACAGTAGTACTGGTTATAATAGCATTCGGTTCAGTTATCATAACTGTATTAGTTGTTGTACAACCATTCGCATCTGTTACTGTTACAGTTTTAATACCTGCTGTTTCTCCTGTGATTACTGATGTAGTTGCAGTTGTTGACCATAAATAAATATATCCTGAAGTTCCACCGATCGCTGTTACTGTTGCAGAACCTGTTGTTCCACCATTACATAACACATTACTAACAGAAGTAGATGTAGCTAGGGCAGAAGCCGGTTCGGTGATTGCAACCGTATTTGTTGTAGTACATCCATTCGCATCAGTTACTGTTACTGTTTTTACACCTGATGTTTGACCGGTAATCACTGATGTTGTTGCAGCTGTTGACCATAAATAACTATATCCGCCTGCTCCACCTGAAGCCGTAACGGTTGCAGAACCTGTTGCCCCTCCATTACACAATACATTGCTAATTGTTGTTGACGTTGCAAGTGCAGTTGGTTCTGTAATTGTAACAGTATTTATTGTTGTACATCCATTCACATCTGTTACTGTTACAGTCTTTACACCTGATGTTTGTCCTGTAATCACTGATGTTGTGGCAGCAGTTGACCATAAATAACTATAACCGCCTGCTCCACCTGAAGCTGTAACGGTTGCTGAACCTGTACTATTTCCAAAACATAATACATTTGTTATTGCTGTTGCCGTGCTTAATGCAGATGCCGGTTGACTTATTGTTACTGTATTTGTTGTTGTACAACCATTAGCATCTGTTACTGTTACTGTTTTTACGCCTGCGGTTTCGCCTGTGATTACCGATGTTGTGGCAGATGTTGACCACAAATAGGTATATCCTGAAGTTCCACCACTTGCAGTTACTGTAGCAGAACCCGTTGTTCCTCCATTACACAATATATTACTAACTGTTGTTGATGTTGAAAGTGCGGTTGGTTCAATAATTGTAACTGAGTTAATAGTAGTACAACCATTAGCATCCGTTACTGTTACGGTTTTTACGCCGGAAGTTTGACCGGTAATCACTGATGTTGTTGCGGCTGTCGACCATAAATAAGTATATCCTGAAGTTCCACCACTCGCTGTTACTGTTGCTGAACCTGTTGTTCCACCATTACATAACACATTACTAACAGTAGTAGATGTTGCCAGTGCGGTTGGTTCAGTCACGGTGCTGCTATTTATTGCAGTACATCCGTTGCCATCTGTTACCGTTACTGTTTTTACACCTGCGTTTTGACTTGTAATCACTGATGTTGTTGCAGCAGTTGACCATAAGTAAGTACATGTTCCTATTCCACCACTGGTAGTTACAGTTGCAGAGCCCGAAGTTCCACCATTACATAATACATTAGAAGCGGCTACGGTTGCAGTCAAACCTGAAGCCGGTTGTGATATTGTTACTGTATTTGTTGTTGTACAACCATTAGCATCTGTTACTGTTACTGTTTTTACTCCTGATGTTTGTGCGGTAATCACTGATGTAGTTGCAGCGGTTGACCATAAATAAGTATATCCACCTGCTCCACCACTCGCTGTAACGGTTGCTGCACCGGTACTATTTCCAAAACATAAAACATTTGTTATTGCTGTTGCCGTGCTTAATGCAGATGCCGGTTGACTTATTGTTACTGTATTTGTTGTTGTACAACCATTAGCATCTGTTACTGTTACAGTTTTTACGCCTGATGTTTGACCACTAATTACAGAAGTAGTTGCAGCGGTTGACCATAAATAACTATAACCACCTGCTCCACCACTCGCTGTTAATGTTGCTGAACCTGTACTATTTCCAAAACATAATACATTAGTAACTGCTGTTGATGTTGATATTACTGGTGGCTGAGAGATTGTTACTGTGCTTGTTGCTGTACAACCATTAGCATCTGTTACTGTTACTGTTTTTACTCCTGATGTTTGACCACTAATTACAGAAGTAGTTTGAGCGCTTGACCATAAATAAGTATATCCGCCTGCTCCACCTGAAGCTGTTACTGTTGCAGCTCCGGTACTATTTCCAAAACATAATACATTAGTAACTGCCGTTGATGTTGATATTCCAGATACCGGTTGTGATATTGTTACTGTATTTGTTGCCGTACAACCATTCGCATCTGTTACTGTTACAGTTTTTACTCCTGATGTTTGTGCGGTAATCACTGATGTGTTGCAGCGGTTGACCATAAATAAGTATATCCACCTGCTCCACCTGAAGCTGTTACTGTTGCTGCACCGGTACTATTTCCAAAACATAAAACATTTGTTATTGCTGTTGCCGTGCTTAATGCAGATGCCGGTTGACTTATTGTTACTGTATTTGTTGTTGTACAACCATTAGCATCTGTTACTGTTACTGTTTTACACCTGATGTTTGTCCGGTAATCACTGATGTGGTTTGAGCGCTTGACCATAAATAAGTATATCCGCCTGCTCCACCTGAAGCTGTTACTGTTGCTGCACCGGTACTATTTCCAAAACATAATACATTAGTAACTGCTGTTGATGTTGATATTACTGGTGGCTGAGAGATTGTTACTGTGCTTGTTGCTGTACAACCATTAGCATCTGTTACCGTTACTGTTTTTACACCTGCGTTTTGACTTGTAATCACTGATGTTGTTGCAGCAGTTGACCATAAGTAAGTACATGTTCCTATTCCACCACTGGTAGTTACAGTTGCAGAGCCCGAAGTTCCACCATTACATAATACATTAGAAGCGGCTACGGTTGCAGTCAAACCTGAAGCCGGTTGTGATATTGTTACTGTATTTGTTGTTGTACAACCATTAGCATCTGTTACTGTTACTGTTTTTACTCCTGATGTTTGTGCGGTAATCACTGATGTAGTTGCAGCGGTTGACCATAAATAAGTATATCCACCTGCTCCACCACTCGCTGTAACGGTTGCTGCACCGGTACTATTTCCAAAACATAATACATTTGTTATTGCTGTTGCCGTGCTTAATGCGGATGCCGGTTGACTTATTGTTACCGTATTTGTTGCTGTACATCCATTAGCATCCGTTACTGTTACTGTTTTAATACCTGATGTTTGTGCAGTAATCACTGATGTGGTTGCAGCTGTTGACCATAAATAAGTATATCCGCCTGCTCCACCACTCGCTGTAACGGTTGCAGCTCCGGTACTATTTCCAAAACATAATACATTTGTTATTGCAGTCGAAGTTATTAGTGCCGGTGGTTGAATGATTGTGACAGATCTAGTACTTGAACAATTATTAACATCTGTTGCCCTGACCGTATAGGTTCCTGCCAATAGGGTTGGTACTACAGAAGATGTTGGTCCGCTAGACCATGTATATGAAAACGCACCAGTTCCCCTGAAGCTGCTGCTGTTGCACTTCCGATTCCTCCGTTACATAATGGCATTGTTACTGCAGTAGCTATAGAAACTGCAGATGGCTGTGTAATACTGGCTGATCTTGTTACGCTACAACCATTACCATCAGTTCCTCTTACAGTATAAGTTCCTGCTAATAATGTAGGTTCAACAGATGAAGTTGGACCAGTCGACCAAGTGTAAGAATAAGGTCCAGTTCCTCCAGAAAGAGTAATAGTTCCACTACCATTATTTCCATTACACAAGGGCATAGTTACGGCAGTTGACGCAACGACAGCTGAAGGTTGTGTAACTGTAACAGATCTTGTTACACTGCAGCCGCTCGCATCAGTTCCTCTGACAGTATAGGTTCCAGCCAATAATGTGGGTTCAACAGATGAAGTTGGACCACTCGACCATGTATAGGTATAAGGTGTAGTTCCACCGGAAAGTGTAATTGTAGCACTGCCATTAGCGCCGTTACATAACGGACTTGTCATTGCTGTTGAAGAGGATAAAGCCGTTGGCTGTGTTATGTTTACTGTTCGTGAAGCTGTTGATCCGCAACTGTTCGTGACGACACAGGTGTAGATTCCTGCACTTAAACCGGTTGCTGTTAAGGCGTTACCTCCACTTGGGCTCCAGGTATAGGTAAATGGCGCCCCTCCACTAGCGCTCACCGTTGCCGAACCTGTACTTCCACCGTTACATAATACGTTGTTTTGACCCGTTAAATTCAAAGTAGGAGTAACACATGCTGGAATTGGGGGGCCTATGGTAATGTCTTCTAAAAATAAAATGCTATTACAGGTTGCAGTACCCACAGGAGATAGTCGTACCTCGTCAACATCATCAAATGGGGAGTTGAAATTAACAACCAAAGTATTTAAAATTCCGGTTCCGCTGGGCGTAGTAACATTTAATGTTGCACCAGGAACCGGCATTCCGTTTTTGTAACCAACAAACTGCATTGGTTTTGAAGTCCAACTGCTGGTTGATACGCCCATGTAAGACTCTGTAAGTCGTGCTCGCTGCCATCATCTGAACCAAATGTTGCTTGTGTAAGAGTACCGAACCCAACTAAATATTGCAAGCGTCCATCTCCACCAGTCGAATTTGTCCAATTGAAACCACAATTAGAAGTTGAGGAAACTGAAAATAGCCAACCGGAAAGATTAACTGTTTTTGTTACGGCACAATTTGTATTAGGGAATAATGCAGTTGTAGTATTAGTAAAAAAAGTGGTCATGCCAATAACCGGTTGAGCAATAATTGTTGTTGAAATCGCTAAAAAAGCAATACATAAAAGAGAATAGATTTTCTTCATAGAATAGTTCTAAATTAATTTTAGTCGAGCAAAATTATAAGTATTTTCTGATAAAACTAATTGAATTTCTAAAAGTTTCTTTTGCTATGTACATTGATGATTTCTAAACCAATTTTAGATTAAATTACGTTCAGAAATAATTAAATAAATTAAATGAAAAGTTTATGTTTTCGCGCCAATTTTTTAAGGTTTCCTTATTCTTTAATTTTTGACCAAAGCCTTAGAAAAAACATGGATTAATGTTTAAATCTTTCAAAAAATGAAGGCTTTTTGTTTTAATAGGCTTTTACAATTATATTTATAAAGTAATGCGTTTAAACCACCCTAAATTAGTCGATTTATTACAGCAGGCCTACTCTGCTGAAAGAGCCGCTTCGTTCGCTTATATTGGTCATGCCCGCTCAGTGAAAAATCCGGATGAAAAAAAGGCGATTAAACAAATTGAAGATGACGAATGGTTTCACCGCAAAGAAGTTCTGGAAATAATGAAGGAATACAATATTCCCATTTCTAAATGGTATGAGTTCAGGTTTTATGTTATTGGCAAAATTATTTGGTATAGCTGTTATGTCATTGGCTGGTTCATGCCATTTTATTTTGCAGGTAGATTAGAAAGTGGCAACGTTTGCGAATACTTTAGAATGAAACAATGGTTTAACGAATTAGGTATTACTAAACACGACCAAATTTTATACGACATGGGCATCAAAGAAAAAGAACATGAAGTGTATTTTTTAGAAAAAATAAAAGACAGCAAACTCCTACCCTTTTTTGAAAAACTATTTAACTGGGGCGGACAAAAAAGTTTTAATAATATTGATTTAGATAAGAAATATCCCGTTGAGAAATCAGATGTATTGTAAGAAGGATAATTAAATTACCTCTTAAACGTTCTAAACAAAACAGCCGCTAATCTCATTCCAGCTCTTACCAATTGCTTTTGTATAATAGGCTTGCTTTTTAGCGTAGTCGGATGTGATTTTTCCTTTTTCAAAACCATAAACAAATGGAAGAAATTCACGCGATTCTTCCATCCACTTTTACAACATTAATCTGCTGTATAGCTTTTACTTCCTCTTTACTTAATGTGTTTGAAAATTGAAGACAATCATTTAAACTAATATTTTCTTCCTTAATTAAACCACTATCCCACATCGAATGTAAATTTTGTGAGTCACCATAATTAACAGCAATCGCATTTCCTCCTTTATCTTCCGCATACCCGCAATGTAAAGGCTGATGCAAATCGCCTACCAAATGAAACAATTCACGTAACGCCATGGCAATTTTATCTTTATCACGTGGACCTTTAGTTAATAATATAGCTATAACGGCCTCTAATTCATTTACTGCGTTTTCGTCTTTTGTTTTAACATAAGTAGCATCGCGCTCTACATTAACGTAATGACGAGGCTTTAAATAATCATACGATGCATCACTTCTAACTTCATCCATCCAAACCGAAGCCTCCTGAAAAGTCATACTGCCTAAGAAATATTGTACCGAATCTATAATACGCTGATCGGCGGATAGAGCTAATTTTGCATACTCGGCTACTATCTTGTGTCCCTTAGCTCCCCAACCGAAGGATTGAATTGAAACAAGGGTAAATATCACTGCAAAAAGCGGCTTTTTCATTGTCTAAATTTACACTATTTAGTTAAATACTTGTTTAAGGTAATGTTACTATTTGTTGGTATGAATTTTTGTTATATATTTATTTAACCAAATCCATCGCATGGAAATGCAAACCGTAAATCTTTTACAGGAAATTGATAGTGTATCAAAAATTCACATTTTACACCGTGAAGATATTGATGCATTAATGGTTGAAATGGCGAAACGTATCGTGGCCTCACTCCACATCGAGCGTATGAGTGTTTGGTTATTTAATCCTGAACACACCGCCATTATCTCAATGGGTGAATATGATTTACGCAGTCACACTTTTAAAAAAGAAAGTGTACTGGAAGAAAAGAGTTTCCGAAATACTTTAAAGCCTTACAGGAAAATAAAATTTTATTAGCTCCAAATATTCACACCAATCCTATTACAGCAGAATTCACTGATAGCTACTCCAAACCTAACGACATTATTTCCTTAATGGATATTCCCTTACGAATAGGTGGCGAATTAGTAGGCGTAATGTGTTACGAAAAAACCGGTAAAGTAGAGCGTGTGTTTAATGAGAAGGAGCAGACTTTCGCTTTTAGTATAGCTTTAGTTTTTGCATCTAATTTAGAAGCACGTCAACGCCGGGCTGTACAAACAAAACTAGAAGTGGCATTAAAAGAAAAAGATTTACTGATAAAAGAAATTAATCACCGTGTAAAAAATAATTTCTCAATTCTCATTAGCTTAATGCGTTTGAGTAAGAGCCAGGGGAAAACTATTGACCCAAAATTATTTTTGAAGAATATGAGCAACGGATATTTTCAATGCTGAAAATTCAGGATTTACTGTATCACTCTAAAAATTATACCGGTGTTAATGTATGCGATTATATTCGGGAGCTGGTGTCAGAATTTAAACAAACACACAGCGAAAACTGCTATGAGTTGTTACTACTGATATCGACCAATGTAACTTAAATCTTGAACCTAAAAAAAAAGCACTGCACCTGGGTTTAATTGTTACCGAAGTGTTTTTTAAATTACTTTAAGTATAGCTTTCTTAAAAACCCGAAAAGCAGATTACATATTGAATTAAAACAAAAAGGTAATAGCAAAGTGACTATAATAATGGGTAACGACAGCGAAGGTTTTAATTATGCCGAAAAAGTAAAAGCGAATACTCTTGGCTTACCACTTATTAAAGATTTAGCAGAAGGCATCTGCGAAAACACAAGTTACCCTACCCCAACATCAAACTATTATACGTTTGAGATTTTAGCTGACTAATTTCTACTTACTAATTACAAAGTTGAAATGCTTGGAGGCGTATTCACTTATCACCCTTATAATGTACGTCCCGTTTTGCAATTGACTCACATTTACAGGAAGCGTAATTATATCAGCATTCAAAAAGTTTTGCTGAAAATGTTTTTGCGGTGATGAGTCCCAATTTGCACACTGGCATTTTGCTTTTTATAAACTCAACCTGCACAGTAAATTGTCCGTTATTAGGATTTGGAAATACATTTAATGATTTAATCCCATTGTTGTTTGATAAGGTAGCATAAGCCGAATCTAAAGGCATTATTTTAATAAGTTTAGTTGTGCTCGTCATACACGTACCATAAAACGCTTGTAATGTAACGGAAAAAGTTCCTGTATCAGCAAATACAACAACCGGATTAAACATATCTCCGCCAATTATAGAAGCAATAGAAGGTAAAATCCATTTCACTGAATCTGCTTTTGGTACAGTTAAATCAATTAACACTACAGTATCGCCTTTAAAATTTTGTGTTGAAGCAATAAATACGGGTGAATTTAAATTACTATTCTGACTAATTGTAGCAGTTGTATTTAAAATACAGCCGATAGAATCTCTGATGCTAACAGAATAAGTTGCGAAAGGCAAATTCGTGTAAGTGATTTGAGTGGTAAACGGACTGCCGTTAACAGAAAACTTGTAAGGGGAAATTCCACCCTTTACATAAATAGTTAAACTTCCGTTATTACCGGTACAACCTTTTGCAGTAACAATCGAATCTTGCATATCAGCCGGAATATTTACGACAACCGTATCTTTCCCTGTACAACCGAAAGAACCATTAGCAGTAACCACATAAGTTGTAGTTAAAGCGGGATTAACTGAAATAGTTTGTCCGCTTCCACCACTACTCCACGAATAAGTAACACTACTAACAGTTCCCACAACTACAGCGCTTAAATTAGCTGTTGAGCTTTTGCAAATTGTAGTATCATTACCTGCATCAACAACTAAAGTGTTACTATAACCTACATTCACAGAATCCTTTTTACTACAACCATTATCAGAACGCGTCACAGTGAAATAATATTTCCCCTGTACACTCGTTACAGCAGGATTGGCAGACGAAAAACTAGAAGGTCCAGTCCAAACCCCAGTTGCGGGAGTTGGTGAGAAAGCGGCGCTCAATGTTGCAGTACTGCTACTGCAATTAATACTTGGATTGGGAGTTAGCACTAAAATATTAGGCGGAGTGATATTTTGTTTAACAAGAACAATCATTGAGGAATCTACACAACTATTATCTAAACGCGTCACAATGGCCATTTGATTTGATTGACCAAATACCGTAACCGGATTTGCAGAAATTGTTTTAGTGGCATTATCTTTCCACACTAATGTACAATTGGTTGGCGAAAAAGCTGCACTTAAGGTGACACTTGTAGTTAAACAAGAAATACTATCTACAGCAAGCAACGAATTAATAAAAGTATGACTCGTTAATGTAACAGTTGGTGGCGCGGCAGAACTTGTAACAGTAATTAAAGTTGATGTGTTTTTGCAACCATTGTAAGTATTTCTTACCTCTAAAAAGTAATTTCCAACACTCACTGAAGCAGGGTTCGGAGTGTAAGTAGAAGTAAACTGCTTTTGCCACCATAAAGTAGTTGGTGTTGTTGTGCTGGTTCCATTTAAACTAATCAAACTATTAGTACCGCAACCAACTAAATACGGACCAACAGGTAAAGTAACATTTGGTTTGATTGTATCAATCCGAACTAACACTGAAGCAGTGCGTGTACAACCCGTTAGTAATGTTGTTACGGTTAAAGTGTAAACTCCTGGTAGATGATAACCTGTAGAATCATTTTGTAAAATACTTGAATAACTTGAAGGACCACTCCAAGCATAACCAACACCGGGCGTTGTTGAATTTCCTAATATCGGCACTTTTGGTTTGAAACAATTTAATGTATCATCCACTAAACTTGCTGTTGCATTCGGTCGTGGATAAACAGTAATGTTTAATGATAAAGTATCACTTACACTTCCGCAAGAAGATTGAGCAAATACTTTTAATTTACCAGAGGTTGCTCCTGCGGCAAAACTCACAGAGGCAATATTGTTTAAATTTGTAATTGTCGCTCCGGTTCCTGTGTAAATCCAGGTATAAGTACTCGCATAAGGAAAGGCTGAAATACTAAAAGTTTGATTAGCAACAGGCGAACAAAAAGAAGTAGTCGCTGTTGAAATTACTGAAGTTGTTTTAATTGGGGGCAAACAAAATGCATCAATAACCCACCAGCCATTAGTTCTATTTGCAGTAAAAATTCTGTTACGTGACCTGTGTAACACGTAATTATCATTTGGGTTTCCTCCAATTGAAAAAGGCAGGCTCCAATTCATGATGGAATTCGAAGAAAGATCGACAGCCTTTAGCATTACATCACCTGAGGGATTAACAACTGTACTATTTATTGTTGTTGATCTTCCAACAGTAAATAAATACTTATTATAAATTTCTATTTTTTCAATAGTAGAATTGAAAGAAGGTGTATTTGGTTCCAAAGTTGTGCTTGGCATAGCTAAACTCGCAAAATGATTTCTCACCTGTCCTTTAACACTGGTGAAACTTCCTGCTAAATAAAGTTTACCATTCGAGAAGTCCATGTCCTTTACTGAATCATTCACCGCCCAATGCAAAGGAACAATTTGTCCGGTATTGATGTTTATACTAGTGACATTAGTATCAAGAAGGTTTGAAAACTGATCAAATACATAAAAACCACCGGCAAGATATAATCTGTTACCATATAATTTTGCCGAAAGGACATCACCACTTATATAACCGTATGTGAATGCGGAACAATCGATTGTATTTAAAGTAATTAATGACCCGGTGTTTCGGTTTCTTACTTCCAAGATTTGGCAATAACTTCCATCACTCGTAATTGTAAAAACAGAATCATTACGCATAGCTGAAGCGACTACCGATTGTGTTGGGGTTAATGTAAACCCCCAAGCTAAAGAATATGTTGAACTGTTGAATCGTGAAAAATATCTACCGTCAGTTAAATTTATTCCATTATTACCGTATTCCATACCAGTCGAAATGAGTCGCGTACCATACGGATTATAATAAGTAATGGGAGTGAAATATTGATTGTTATTTAAGTTTACATAACTCAAACCACTCCATTGATTGCCCGGACCCGGACCACAATTACAGGATATTTGAAAATGGAGTTTCTCACTGATACTATCTTCAGCTAATGAACCAACTTGTCCGAAATTCGTAAATGGACCGCCAAACGTAAAAGTAATTGGTGCAATAATCTGCGCGTTTACATGGATTGTAAACAATATCAATAAACAAATTATATACTTGATAAAAACTCGCATTACCTTTAAAGGGTATGCAAGATAATAAAAGTGAATTAAATTTTAAAGGGATTTTTACGCTTATTTCATCGTATAAAAGACGTAGGAAATACTACAGTATTATGTCTAGTATTGCTCCTCCTTATTCGGAAAATCCTTACTCTTTACATCTTTAATGTACTGCGAAAAAGCTTTACTCATACTGTCGTAAAGGTTTGCATAACGACGTAAAAAACGTGGAGAAAATTCCTGCGTCATACCCAACATATCATGAGTTACTAAAACTTGTCCGTCGCAACCGCCTCCTGCACCAATACCGATTACAGGTATGGTTAATTCTTTTGCGACTTGAGTGGCTAAGGCAGCAGGAATTTTTTCCAATACAATAGCAAAACAGCCTGATGCTTGCAATAATTTAGCGTCTTCAATTAAACGCTTAGCTTCATCTTTTTCTTTTGCACGTACTGTATAAGTTCCGAACTTATAAATGCTTTGAGGTGTTAATCCTAAATGTCCCATTACCGGAATACCGGCACTTAAAATACGTTCTACTGATTCTTTAATCTCACGGCCACCTTCTAATTTCACAGCATGCGCGCCACTCTCTTTCATTATTTTAATGGCTGTGTTTAATGCTTCCTTAGAATTACCTTGATAAGTACCGAAAGGTAAGTCAACAACCACCAAAGCTCTATCAATAGCCCTAATAACCGAACTAGCGTGGTATATCATTTGATCTAACGTAATAGGTAAAGTAGTTTCATGTCCAGCCATAACGTTACTGGCGCTGTCTCCAACTAAAATAACATCAATACCCGAATGATCGATAATACGTGCCATGGTGTAATCGTAAGCGGTAAGCATGGCAATTTTTTCGCCACTGCGTTTCATTTCCAATAACACGTGAGTTGTTACTTTTTTAACTTCTTTGTGTACCGATGTGTTTTTTTTACCAGGCATAACGTTTTTTGATTTAAATTCTGAAACAAGTTCAGGATGACCTAATGGAAAAAGAAAACCCCCTCCATATAAGGGAAGGGGTTTATTTAAATTGTTTTCAAACTATTAATATTGTGAGAAACCTTGTTTATCGGTTACTTTATGTTCGATTAATAAACCAACGCAAGCAGCATCTTGTGCTTTGTGTTTATCTTGCTCAGTTGCACCTGTTGGAACTAAAACCTCAATAATTAAAGCTCTTGTAGATACACTTTGAAATTCGAACATCTGAGTATCTTCAGCAGTTGTATTATCAAACAATAATTCGTTAGTACGGGCGTCGAAAATTTTGTAAGTTACTTTATCACCTAAAACTGTTTCGCAACATACAGTAATTCTGTAATCCATTCCTTTATAGATTACGCAACGTAATCTGTTAACCATACCTTGGTTAAATAATCCGCTTTTACTTTGAGCGTTGTACATCCATTTCTCTCCTTTTTGAGTTTCAAGGATGCAGTACTTTTTATGAAACTGTCCGCAAACACTCGCTTGAGAGAAAGCAGCAGTACTTAAAAAAGTGGCTAAAATTATAGTTAAAATATTTTTCATATACATCGTAAATTATTTAGTTAAGGTATAAGAGTTACGGATAGTCTTAATTTTGTCGACAATTGCTTTGTATAAAGCCTCACTTACAACTAATTGCTTTCCGCCACCTAACATTTTTTTACCTTTATCATCTTTAGAGCTTGCAGAAATATCTTTTTGTTCAATTTTATTGAACTCAGCTAACAAACCTTCGAAATCAGCTTTAACACCGGCAACATTTGCATCTGCTTCGTGTTTCTTTAAAAATTCAATTAAGTTTTCTAAAGTGTATTTTTGATCTGCTAAACGTTCAATGATAGGACTGTTTGCTTCATATTTTGCTAGATTAGTAGCAATATATAAACTCTCAATCCAACCACCAGCAACCATTAAAGCTAAAGTAGTTCCTTGTTTACCGTTCTCTAAAGTTTCGAATGAAGAAAAATAAACATCATCAGTAATAACTGCTAATGAATCTGAGTTGCCTACGTTACCTTCTAAGCGTTTCATAGTTTCAGGCTTAATAGCTGAAGAAACACCAATTTGGTCGCCCATAGTCTTTACAGATTTGAAATATTTTAAAGCCTCTGCTCCAATTTCAAAAATACTGCAATAGCTAAGATCGCAACTGTAAATACCAAAGTTTAAAGCTTTTGACTTAGCGTCGGTATAATTTTTTTGATTATCAGGAGAATTTAAGAAAGATGTATTCTTGTTATTCTTTCCGCCTACCATTTTAATAAAAGTAAGCATTTCGCCCGGTGAAGGAACCTGGAAAAAGGTTTCAGAAACAGGAGTATTTTCAACACTTTCTGTTTTTGTTGAATCGATATTGTTTTCGATTTCATCTTTATTATCATCGCCACCGCAAGATGATAAAATTAAACCGGTTGCAATCGGTAAAATAAAATATTTCAAGTTTTTCATCATTTCAAATTTACTAAAAATTAATTACCTTTTATTAATTTATTAACTAATTCTGCCGCTTCGTGCAATTGAATAGCAGAAAACACCTTTAAACCTGATTCGTCAATGATTTTTTTGGCTGCTTCGGCGTTTGTACCCTGTAAACGTACAATAATTGGAACGTTAATAGTACCCATATTTTTGTAGGCATCTACAATACCCTGTGCTACCCTGTCGCAACGAACAATCCCACCAAAAATATTAACTAAAATTGCTTTTACATTCTTATCTTTTAAAATAATACGGAAGGCTTTTTCAACCCTTTCAGCATTTGCTGTACCGCCCACATCCAAGAAATTAGCAGGCTCTCCACCCGATAATTTGATAATGTCCATAGTAGCCATTGCTAATCCGGCTCCGTTAACCATACAACCAACGTTACCATCTAATTTTACATAATTTAATTCCGCTTCGCGGGCTTCAACTTCTGTAGGATCTTCTTCTGTTACATCGCGTAATGCTTCGTAATCAGGGTGACGGAACAAACCGTTATCATCAAAACTTACTTTAGCATCAACTGCAATAATTTTATCGTCAGATGTTTTTAATACTGGATTAATTTCAAATAAAGAAGCATCGATACTGGTGTATGCCTTATACAATGAGCCCACAAATTTCACCATTTCTTTAAATGCATTACCGCTTAAACCTAAGTTAAAAGCGATTTTACGCGCTTGAAAACCTTGCAAGCCAACGCTAGGATCAATTTCTTCTTTCCAGATTTTATCAGGTGTATGTTCGGCCACTTCTTCAATATTCATACCGCCTTCAGTACTATAAATAATGGTGTTTCTTCCGCGACCACGGTCTAACAAAACACTCATATAAAATTCTTTTGTTGGATTTGCTCCCGGGTAATAAACATCTTGTGCAACTAACACTTTGTTTACTTTTTTACCTTCGGCTTTAGTTTGAGGGGTGATTAATTGCATACCGATAATAGCGGTTGCTTTTTCTTTCACTTCATCAAGGTTTTTAGCCAGTTTTACCCCGCCACCTTTTCCTCGGCCACCGGCATGGATTTGAGCTTTTACTACAACCCAATCGCTATTAAATTTAGCTTTAAGTTCTTTGGCTGCAGCTACAGCTTGTTCCGGGGTATCAGCAACGATACCTTCCTGAATGGCAACGCCAAAACCTTTCAAAATCTGTTTTCCTTGATATTCGTGTATGTTCATAGGTAGGGATTAATAATAATTGGGGTAAAAATAGGATTTTTATGCATAAACCAAGCATTTTTAAGGGCTTTTTTCAGCTAAAAGAAATAATTTTATTCACACGTAATTAGTCGGATAGCCCGTAAAAAGAACTGCTTACTTTTAGCTTGGTTTTTTCGATGGCAGATTTATTAACCGTAAATCTGATTTTGGTTCCATCAACATACAAACTAATATGACTTCCAATATTCTCCAAAAGTGTATTTTCGGTTATAAATAAAACCGTTTTATCTACACATAATTTTTTAATACGGTTAAACTGCGATTGTCCAGCTTCAGTAAAAAACAAGATTTTATAGGTGTTACCCGGAACATAATTCTCAACTAATATTGGCTGCTTATTTAGACTTTTACCATAAACTTGGGCCACTAAAGCTTGTTTTATTGGCGATTCACCTACTATACCGATAGTGAAATTTTCTGCTTTTGGGTCGGCAGGCCAAAAAATATAGGAGAGAAAATTATAAAGAAAAATAGCCTTTTTATCGTACTCCTCTTTACCCGAAATTAAACTACGACGAGGCTTAACTTTAAAACTTCTGTCAACACCCTTATTAGAGGCCAAATTGTTTTTATCACGTTCGCTTCTATACAGACTATCTAGAGAATAAATCAACTTCGTTAAGCTGTCGTTTTCCACAGCTAATTTATTGAGCACTTCATCCAACACATTTTTTTCGGCTGTTTTTTCATCTTGCATTTGCATATATTTCTTTTTTGAAACACATGAACTGAAAATTAATACAGAACTAAAAAATATAACGATTACGTTTTTCATTTTGATGAACAAATGTACTTATTAATTTAATTTCTAATGAGATTGTTAATTTTCTGTAAAAACCTGTTTGAATGTAAGGGGCATCCACTTTGTTCGTCTAAATTTAAAATCAAGGATTATGAAAAAGGTATTAATTACATTTGCATCATTGCTTATGTTAAGTTGCTCCAGCCAAACAAGCACTAAAACACCAACAACTTCAAGCCCAAAAACTATGGATACTAACTATAATAAAAGCGAAGACGAGTGGAAAAAAACACTTACTGAAGAACAATTTTATGTATTGCGTGAAAAAGGAACCGAACGACCTTTTACCGGCAAATACAATCTGCATTTCGAAAAAGGTATTTATAAATGCGCCGGTTGCGGTTACGAGTTATTTACGGATGATCAGAAATTTGAATCGCATTGTGGCTGGCCAAGTTTTGACAATGAAATTGGAAATGGCGAAAGGATTAAAAAAATTAAAGATTCTACATTAGGAATGATAAGAACAGAAATAGTTTGTGCAAGATGTAACGGCCATTTAGGTCATATTTTTGATGATGGTCCAACTAAAACAGGTATGCGGTATTGCATTAACTCGGTTAGTATAGATTTTGAACCCGAGAAGAAAAAGTAGTTAGTCTTCTTCTCCTTTTTCAGTATTCCCTACAAAAGCATTAAGTATGCTTGTTACTAAGGATAAAATCAGGCTGAATAAAAGGGCCCACCAAAAACCCTTTACGTGGAATTCAGGGATTAATTTTGAGGCAAGGATTATCATACCCGCATTAATCACTAAAAGGAAAAAACCTAGGGTAAAAAAGGTAATTGGAATTGTTAAAATTGTTAAAATAGGCTTCACTACAGTATTCAAAAAAGCCAACACCACTGCTACCAAAAGGGCGCTTACAAAATCAGTAACATTAACGCCAGGTAACAGCCAGGCTGTAAAAAGCACTGCTACAGCCGAAACGAGGATATTTAAGATGAATTTCATGGGTTAAAATTACCTCATTCTTGCTTAATTATTTAATATTTAGATAAAATTGTGTGTATTTAAATTTAGTATATTTGAATCATGATTAGAAGTAAAATTGCCCGCATATCTATTTTCGCAGTTTTGTTTTTGTGTGCACTTTGGGTAGCTACACCTCAAGTTTATATTCACAAACTTTTTAATCACAGCCACGAACTTGTAAAAACAAACGGAGAAACTTCAGTACAAACTGAAGCCGATGCAGATTGCGATTTTGATAAATACAATTCGCCTGTTTATTTTACCATTTTCAAATTCATCAACAATTTTATTCCGCTTAAACCAAAACACGAAGCTGTTTTAATTAATCAAACTCCGGATTATAATTCTTACATCAAAGAGTCAGGCGCATCCCGTGCCCTCCTTTAGCTTAATTTTCTTCCGCTTTCTTTTTTAATGAGTACTTTAAGCCTCTTAGGGCTCAATTAATTTTATTTAATGACATTAAACAAAAACATAAAAGCATTTATTTGCAGCATCGTATCCGCGCTGTTAAGCTTTATTATTGCTTTTAATCTAAGTTTCAATGCTTTTCATATTCAAACTGAAGAACATCATCATGCCGAACAAACCTGTTCACCCGATGAAGAAAATGATGCTTGCCACCGCTACTTAATTCACCATGAAAAAAGTAATTCTTGTAACGGAGAACATGAACATTTTGGAGCTAAAACAGAAGATTGTTTCACTTGCAAATACTACAAACAACGCAGCGACTTCTCGCATTTTGAAAATTATTCATCAATTCAAGTCACCGAATTAAAAGTAAATTATCCTTCAATTTATTTTTTAAACAAAATTCAAAACTACACTTCCTATTATCTTCGCGGTCCGCCAATTACCGCTTAATCTCCCGTATTAATCTTGTACCTTTATTCCACCTGTATTGGTGTGTTGTGTTATTTTATTAATTATCAAATTGGCTTGTATTAAAAAATAGTTCTTGTATTATTTCTCTTTATGTTTTTAAACAACATGAATGGTCAGTGTGTTTTTTCTATAAAAGGAAAGATTGTTGACCTTGATGACGGAAAAGAATTAGACGGAACTATTGTTACTTTAAATGATCTTAATTACATAACAGATGACCACGGTCGTTTTAAAATTGATAATTTATGCGAAGGCGATTACTCACTTTTAATCCAACATCTGGGATGTAAGGACACATTAGTAAAAGTAAACGTGAAGCAAAACATTAACCTTACCATAAAATTACCTCACAGCGCGGTTGAACTTGCTGAAATAGATGTAATGGATAAGCGTCTTGAAATGACAAAAACCCAAACCGCTGATGAAATAAAAGGTAAGGAACTTGATAAAACACGCGGACAAACCTTAGGTGAAGCTTTAAAAACAGTTAGTGGTGTTACCACATTAAATACCGGAAGCACTATTAGCAAACCAATGATTCACGGTTTACAAGGTTATAGAATTTTACTTATCAATAATGGCGTAAGACATGAAGGTCAGCAATGGGGCAACGAACACGCTCCTGAAATTGATCCTTTTATTGCAAGTAAATTAACTGTAATAAAAGGTGCTAATTCGGTACGTTACGGTAGTGATGCTTTGGGTGGCGTTATTTTAATAGAACCAAATGATTTACCCGATACAGCCAGTGTTACAGGTGAGGTAAATATAGTAGGCGCTTCTAACGGACAAGCCGGTACAGGTTCAGCAATTCTTGAAGGTAATTTTGATAAGTTGAAAGGTTTTTCTTGGAGACTACAGGGTACTTATAAGAAAAGTGGTAATATAAAAACACCTACTTATTATTTAAAGAACACTGGTGTGGAAGAATATAATTTTTCTTATACACTAGGTTATCATCGGAAAAAAGTAGGTTTAGAAGTTTACTATTCTCAATTCAATACTAAGGTTGGGATTTTTTCGGGAGCACATATAGGTAATTTAACCGATTTAAAAAATGCGTTTGCGGCTAACAAACCTCAAGATAGTTTGGCCGGTTTTTCTTATGAAATTGGAAGGCCCTATCAGGAAATAATTCACGAATTGGTAAAAGGAAAAGCGCATTATCATTTTGCGCCCAAATGGCGTTTGATGGCGCAATACGCTTATCAATACAATGCCCGTGGTGAATACGACAAGCATAAACCTTTGAACGACTCGTTAGCAGCTCTTAATTTACCGGAACTTGATTACAGAATACAATCACAAACCGGTGAATTAGTTTTAGAACATTATAACATTAAACGTTTCAGAGGACAATTCGGAGGCAGTTACATGAACCAGAAAAATGTGTACTTGGGGCGATTTTTCATTCCCAATTACATTAATAATACCTGGGGCGTATTTGCTACCGAGCGTTATGTGTCTGAACACCTTGAATTGGAGGCCGGAGTTCGTTATGATGAAAAACAATTGCAATCGTTCTTTTACGAAGGGAAAAATTTAGTTAAGCCTTTTCTAAAATTCAGTAATGTTAGCTGGAATGCAGGTACTATATACAAACCCAATAAATGGCTCAATGTGTTTTTAAACATTGGATCTGCTTGGAGGAGTCCTGCACCGAATGAATTGTATAGTAATGGTATTCATCATGGTGTTGGTGCTATTGAACGTGGTAGTAAAACCCTGAATACTGAAAATGTTTACAATACAACCTTAACAGGTGTATTAAAACTAAAACAGATTTCAGCGGAAGCTACAGTTTATCATAATGAATTTAAAAACTTCATTTATCTTAATCCGGGTTTACAACCTGAGTTAACTATAAAAGGTGCTTTTCCTGTTTACAATTACAAACAGGCTGATGCAAGAATTAGTGGTATTGATTTAAAAGTTTCAGCTGATTTCTTTAATCATATAAATATCACAGGCAAAGCTATGTGGTTGAGGGCATGGAATTATACCATAAATGATTATTTGGTGTACATGCCTTCCGACCGTTATACTGCTGAATGTAAATTTTATTTTGATGCAGGAAAACACTTTAAAGATAACTATGTACAGGTAAATTATCCGTACGTAACCAAACAATGGCGCGTGCCGGCTAATACCGATTTTGCCCCACCTCCATCCGCCTATGGTTTAGTCGGTTTTGAGATTGGTACTGATATTAAGTTCGGCAAACAACAAATTAATCTTGCCTTTGCAGCGAATAACCTTACTGATGTTATTTACAGGGATTATCTCGACCGCTTCAGGTATTATTGTGATAGTCCTGGACGAAATTTTACAATACGACTAAAAATACCACTAACTATTTACGACAAAAAATAAATTATTAATCAAATTAAAAACTAAAAAATGAAAACAATTATAAAATCTACATTTTTATTAGGAATGATGCTAATGCTTTTAGGTACATCCTGCAGAAAAAAGAAAAACGAACCTACTCCAGAAAACCCAACACCAACACCAAATACTCAAGAAGTAATTACCACTTTTAAATTAATGCTTACCGACTCAGCAACTAGTACAGTTTATACTTACTTTTATAAAGATCCGGATGGAGATGGTGGACAAGCTGCTTTTTATGGTCCGGGAACAACATCCACCTCAACACAAAGTGATTCGGTTTTTACTTTATCACCTAATACCACTTATTATGCTGAAATACTTTTATTGGATGAAACAAAAAATCCGGTAGATACCATCTCAAATGAAGTAGAAGAAGAAGGTGCTGATCATATGTTTTTCTTTAACTCCACTAACCCTTCCGGTTCACCTTATATGGTAACCTTGGCCGGCTCAAATATTAAAATTACATATACCGACTTGGATGCAGGATCACCACAAAGAGGAATTGGTTTACAAAGCCGTTGGAGAACTTATGGTATTACTGCGAAAAGTCCGGTAAATATTATTTTAAAACACCAACCGGGTGTAAAAGATGGAACAGCAAGCCCTGGAGATACAGATGTGGATGTAACATTTAAAATTATTGTGAACTAATAATATTAGAAACTTGTATAAAGCCCGTATTTCAACGGGCTTTATATTATTTTAAACCTTTATCTAAAAACTAAGTTATAAAAACAGAATATTGGCATGAAAATTGCATATATTTGGTAGTATAAATATGATAAGGAAAATACAAATATTATTTACCGTAATGTGTTTTGTACTTTCCTTTTCATCTTTCTCAGCACAGGACGGACACCTTATCCCTGTTGCAAATTATGAAGTCAGTAATTTATGTTTTGGCGGGGTGGCTAATTTTACAAACACCTCAGCCAACTTAGATAATCACATTTTCATTTGGACTATTTGGCAAATGGGGAATTCAGTTCCTATTTATACTTCATCGGCAACTGATATTAGTTTTCAATTCCCAGTTAAAACAAGTTACACTGTACAATTAAGCGCGATTAATTACGTGACTACTACGCATTCTCACTCAGATGACGCCATACGTACTATAATTATCGACAGTATTCCTGTAGCTAATTTTAGTTTTCAAAGATGTCATTCAAGATTTACAAATTTAAGTTGTTGCACAAATTCGTACTTATGGGATTTTGGCGATGGGACACCGACTTCTACATTAACTTCACCTCCTCATACTTATTCCGCGTCCACCTTTTATACTGTAACACTTATTGCAACTAATGGTATTCAAAGCGACACATCAACTCAAGTTGTTTTTCCTATTATTGATCAATTGAACGGCGACTTTAATATTGTTTATGACGTGGATACTGTTAGATTTAATTCGCTTAATGATAGTACATATAGTAGTTATTGCGATTGGGAATGGGATTTTGGAGATGGAACAACATTAGATATTTTCGGAACAGATGGCTGGAAAGTTAAACATCATTATCAACCACAAGAGCGCGATAGTATTTACCATGTAGCCTTACATCTTAGAGACATGTGTTACGAAGATGAAGTTGAAAAAACGGTTTTAATAAAAGGCATCGGAAAAAATGTGACTAGCACTTATGTTTTTCCTTCGCCAATCGTTCATGGTTATCTTAATATAGAAAGTAATGAGAAGGATAAATTAGTCGAAATAAAAATAATTGATTGTTTAGGAAAACGACTTGATAATTTAGTCCCTACTGAAAAACCTTATGGTTATTACTTCTGGATTGATAGTTTAGCAACAGGTGTTTATTTTGTTCAACTTGTATTTACCGACCGGGTAGAAAATCATAAAATAATTAAGGAATAAAACACCCTATCCTCCCCCTAAATCCTACCTCCTGTTCCCTATATCCTAAAGATGGCATAGTTATTGTAATGTTTTAAACTGAACCCTTATTCGGGAGTAAAACTCCGATAATTTTATTACATTCATATTTAAATATTACCCCAATGAAGCTATTTAAATCATCACCCGCAAAATCACTATTTCTGTTTTTGATTTTATGTTGCACTTACAATTATAGTGTAGCACAAACAAGTCCTAATCATGTGTTAGGTACACCTTGTACAGATTGTCCAACACCAAAGGGTTCTCCTGTAGTTATTATGGATGGAAATCAATCGAATGTTACAAGTTATTCTGTTTCGGCTTGTGGATTAAATTATGTTTACGGAAGCGTAAAGCTTGGTAAACGTGGTCCGATTGCAGGCGTTACACAACCCGCTGCAATTAGTATTTCAGGATTACCTACTGGATGTAATACAATATTAAAAGCCTTTTTATATGGCGAGGCGCTCACATTGCAGCGCCGGGCACAGTAACCAATATTTTTTCTATCCCATCAGCTTGTGCTAATTCAACTTTTGCAGATGGATTTATGATTGTGGCCGACATGCAGGGTATTAATAATTCACCAATGCGTTTTAACAGCGCCACACCAAACTATACATTTCCTGCTGTAAGTAATACTTGGTGGAATGTTGTACAAGCAACTGCTGCACCGGTAACAGCAGGACAAACAACAACACAATTTGGAGCGCAAAATTCAGGTGACTGCTATAATATAGTAGCTTCTGCATTGTATTATCAAACCACTTGTAACACTTGTACTTTTTCTCCGGGTACTATGAGTTTAACTGCCGCCTCTACTTCATCTTGTACAACTGGTACAGCAACGGCAACTCCTGTTGGTGGAACAGGACCTTATACTTATTCGTGGACGCCGACAGGTGCAACAACACAAACTGTAAGCGGTTTACCAGGAGTTTATACTGTAACTGTAAAAGATGCAGCTTGTGGTCAGGTTACAACCACCGTTTCTATTTCTGCTTTACCTACTATTACAATTAATCTTAATACAAATCAACCTTCTTGTTTAAACCCTCCTGGAACCTCAACTGCAATTGTGGGTGGTGGCGCAACTGCCAGTGGATTCACTGTTTCATGGTCACCAACCCCGGGAACTGTAACACCAACCGGAAACGGATCTATTGCTTCAGGTTTAACAGTAGGAACAAACACTGTTACAATAGTTGACGCAAATGGTTGTTCTGCTAATACAACATTTACAGTTTCATCGCCTGCTATCGCTTCATTCTCTGTAAACGGAACAGGATCTATTACATGTTCTAATCCATCAGCAACGTTTAATACAGTTAATACTTCAACTTTATCTAACATCACTTATACATGGATGCCCGGAAATTTAACAGGGAGTACATTTACAGCAACTTCCGCTGGTGTTTACACAGTAACCGGACAAGATTTAACTGCTGGGTCTTGCCCAATTACACAAACGATAACTGTAACACAAGATCTGACAGCACCTTCATTTACAATTACTCCTGTACTTACACAATCCATAGGATGTAATCAGGCATGTAAACAATTTACAGCAACAACAACTTCCACTACTAATATTTTTGGTACTTGGTATGATGCCGCAGGGGTGCCATTAGTTGGTCCTTCAGGCGGAACAGTTGTATTATGTGCAGGAACACCCGGTACTTATGCAATGACCTTTACCAATATGGTAACAGGCTGTACAACCACACAAACAGTTGCTGTTACTTCTAACTCAACTATTCCAACGCTTACCGTTACTTCTGTATTAGGTGGGTTCCAAATTAATTGTACAAAACCATGTTTACCTTTAAACATTAACTCAAGTGTTATTGTTGGACCAACAACTTATACATGGACCAACTTAACAACAAGTGTAAGTACATTCCCTCCAACAGGTGGTTATACGGTTTGTGGAACAACAGGCGCTAATGCCCCAGGTCAGTATGTTGCTTCAGTAACAGATGGGTTTGGTTGTACGGTTTCTCAAACTATAACTATTAGTATAGATACTTTAAAACCTGCGCCAACTTCTACTGCAACATTAAGTAGTCTTGCTCCTGATAGCTACACTATCAACTGTTTTACACCAAGTGTTGTAGTTACCGGAATTACAAATCCAATGTATCCTGCAAGCAATTACAGTTGGACAGTTCCACCGAATTTAATTCAAAGTAATCAAACAGCAACTGTTTCGATGGTTAACGTAACAGCTACTATGCCTTCATCAACAAACTACACTGTATTAGCGATGAATCCTGCGAACGGTTGTGTCGGACGAAAATTAGTGAGGTTCTATAAAGATATAACAGTGGCACCATATACTGTTGTGTTCACACCAACTGCTATTACATGTGCGAATCCTTGTGTTGCGTTCTCACCTAACAACACTGCGCCTTCGAACACAACGCCTATTACGTATACATTTACATCACCACCTCCAACACAAACTGCTACTACATTGGGTGCTTTAATGTGTATCCCTGGGCCTTATACAATGACTTATCAAAATGCGATTAACGGTTGTACAAATGTGGCTAGCACAACAGTTCAATTAAACGTAACACCTCCTGCTACTTTTGCATTAGCTGATGCAATGATTAATTGTGGTGCCATTACAACTACACTCACTGCAGGTCATACAGGCTCTACCGCAGCAGCGGGAACTTATTCTTACAATTGGACCGGTCCGCCTTTAGCCGGATTGAGTTGTCCGGGTGGTGTCGGCTGTTATAGTACAACTGCTAATGCACCGGGATTATATCAGGTTACCATTTTAAATACAGTAAATGGATGTGTTGCCACTAATTCAGTTTTTGTTGTCCCTGGAACTTTAAGTGTTGGATTAACTGCTAATCCTTATACAGGATTTGCACCACTTAGTGTAGATTTTACAAATACAACACCACTTGGTAATACAAGTACGGGAACAGTTACTACAACATGGAATTATGGTAATGGAATTTCAAATACCTATACGGGCACCTCATCATCTTATTCGTTAACCGGACCACCAAACGGAAGTACCATTTATCAATCTGCCGGATCATATACAGTATTATTGGTAATGTCGCAAACAACTGGCGCGCCTCCGGGTCCGGGAATGCCACCTAATGCATGTATTGGAACAGCCAGTGTAGTTATCGAAGTAGAACTGCCTTCGATGTTAACTATTCCAAACGTATTTACGCCGAATGGAGATGGTGTTAATGATGTATTCTTTTTACAAACCACTAATCTAACTGAAATTACTTGTTTGATTTACGACAGATGGGGTGTGAAAATGTATGATGTAACATCTGAAAAAGGAAATATTGAATGGGATGGAAAAAACTTTAGCAATAAAGATGTGCCAGCCGGAACTTATTTCTACATCATAAAAGCAAAAGGCAAAGACATGAAAGATTATGAATATAAAGGAACTGTGAGTTTGTTTAGGTAGACTTTAAAATAGAAGCATAAAAAAGCCCCGATTATCGGGGCTTTTTAATTTTCTACATTTTTTATTACACCGTAATAATTTCCTTTTCTTTTTGTTCGAAATGCTTATCTGTTTTCTGAACGTATTGATCGGTTAAAGCTTGAATTTTCGTTTCAGCATCTTTTGCTTCATCTTCAGGTAAACCTTTTTTCAATAGACCTTTTACAAATTCCATCGCTTCCTTACGTGAATTACGAATTCCTACTTTTGCTTCTTCAGCTTCAGCTTTAGCCGTTTTTACTAATTCCTTACGACGGTCTTCCGTTAACGGTGGAATTGTAATACGGATAATAACACCATCATTCTGTGGATTTAATCCCATGTTAGCAGCTTGAATAGCTTTCTCGATAGGAGTTAATAAAGCTTTTTCCCAAGGTTGTATAATAATGGTTCTTGAATCTTGTGTATTTACACTTGCAGTTTGAGAGATAGGCACCATACTTCCGTAATAGTCTACCATTACACTTTCAAATATTGCCGGGTTTGCTTTTCCAGCACGGATTTTTGTAAGTTGAACCTCTAAGTGACTCAAGGCTTTTTCCATTGCCGCTTTTGAGTGGTCCAATACTGATTTTACGTCGTTCATAGTCTTATTTTCTTAATGCAAATATAATTAATTCTTCAAACTGCTACTGCAGCCTTGATATGCGGATGCGGATTATAATTTTCAATAGTAAAATCTTCAAACTTAAAGTCAAATACCGATTTTACATCAGGGTTTATTTTTAGAGTTGGTAATGGTCTGATATCCCTGCTTAATTGCAATTTAGCTTGCTCTAAATGATTTGTATATAAATGCGCATCTCCTAAAGTGTGTACAAACTCACCTGGCTTTAAACCACAAACCTGTGCCACCATCATAGTTAACAAAGCATAAGAAGCAATATTAAAAGGTACGCCTAAAAAAATATCGGCACTGCGTTGGTAAAGCTGACAAGATAGTTTTCCATTAGCTACATAAAATTGAAAGAAGGCGTGACAAGGCGGTAATTTCATATTATCAATATCAGCTACATTCCAAGCACTAACAATTAATCGGCGGGAATCCGGCGTTTTCTTAATCATCTCCACCACTTTTGTAATCTGATCTATAGTTTCACCTTTTGCAGTTGGCCAACTACGCCATTGGTGCCCATAAACCGGACCAAGGTTTCCGTTTTCATCAGCCCATTCGTCCCAAATACTAACACCATTATCCTTTAGATATTTAATATTTGTATCGCCCTTTAAAAACCAAAGCAATTCGTGTATAATAGATTTTGTATGTACTTTTTTTGTTGTTAGAAGAGGGAATCCCTCTGCTAAATCCATACGCATTTGATAGCCAAAAACACTGATGGTTCCTGTGCCGGTGCGGTCTTCCTTTTTTACTCCATGTTCTAAAACATGGGTCATTAAATCGTGGTACTGTTTCATTCTCTTAAATCTCCATTAATATCAATTGGTGAAAATAAAAAATCCCCCAACGCAATGTCGGAGGATTTATAAATAATTTTAAACTTTAAGCTTATTTCATCAGCGTTACGTGCCCTGCAAACTCTTTGCGGGACGAATGGGCGCTGCTTGTAGCCTTAACCTTGTAAACATACACATCAGTTGGAAGTAAAGTACCTCTTATGGTTCCATCCCATCCCTTAGTGTAATCGTTTGTTTTAAATATTAATGTGCCCCAACGGTCGTAAATTAAAAACTCATATTGATCAGGCTTCCAACCCATACCTTTTGGTTGGAAAATATCGTTTATACCATCTCCATTTGGCGAGAAAGCATTTGGAATATACATTGTGAAGTCTTCAATAACATTCAATACTTTAATCAAAGTATCAGTACAACCCCAAGCGTTAGTTTGAACAATGGTAACAGGATAGTTTCCTATTTCACTGTACTCATGACTAGGGTTTTTAATTGTTGAAGAGTTAGTGCCCGGGTTATTTACCATATCCCCGAAATCCCAATATTGTGATACTATAGAACCACTAGCTGATGTACTATAGAAATTCACGAAATTATCGATAAAGCTAACTTCATTCGGATCCCAACTAAAGTCTGGTCCCGGACGAGGAAATGCTGTTATAACAAATGGAGCAACGTTAGTTGATTTACATCCGTTAACATCTGTAATTGTAGTATTAATTGAATACGTACCTGCATTTTTAAAACAGAAGTTAATATTCTCACCTGAAGCTGTAAGATTGCCTCCGAAATTCCAACCTACGCTAACAGCTTGTGGAGAAGAATTAATTTGCATATCAATACATAAAGGAACACAACCATCAATTCTTGTAGCATTAATATTTGGCTGTGGTAATTGATTTACAAATACAATAAAGTTAGTACTGATAAATTGAGTGGGACAAGCCACATCATTTGCAGTAATAGTATAGAAAGTTGAATTAGATGGTGAAGCAACTGCATGTGTTCCGAAAGGTGGCATTAAACCTGCTCCCGGTGACCAAACAATATTATAAACTCCACTACCTCCTATAACCTGAGTATTTACACTAACAGTATCTCCGCGACAAATAGTTTTGTCGCCCGGAACAACAGAAAATGTTATAGGTGATAATACGGTAACAGAAATACTATCTGATGTTAAACAACCATTTACATCAGTTACTAAAACATAAAGACCCGATTGGTTTGTATTCACATTCGGAATATTTAAGTTTTGTGTGTTTGAAGAATAACCACCTGGACCAGTCCATGTATAAGAAGTAGCACCAAAAGGACCAGGAATTACTAAAGTAGTATTATCACAAATGTTTGGTAAAGGTGCTAGAGTAAAAGTTACTTTAGGCTTAATGGTTACATCAACAGTATTAGTTGTTGAACAAACCACATTGTTTGCGGTAAAGAATGCCGTAACAGTATAAATACCTGTCATAGTTGTCATCCCACTAGTAAACGAAGGATTTTGACCTGTTGAAGTAAAGGCCATTGGACCATTCCATAAATAACCAGTAGCATTAGCTGCATTGGCCGATAATCCGAAAGGTAAATCCTGACAAATACTAATCACTGAAGGAGCAACTGTAACTTGTGATACAGGAATAACTGTAACATCAGTAGTATTAGTAGTAGTACAAATTAAAGTTCCGGTTGGAACTGAGGCTTGAACTGTGTAAATACCGCTTGATGGAGGTAACAAACCTGTCATTACCGGATTTTGAGTTGCTGAAGTATATCCAGCAGGTCCATTCCAACTGTAAGTAACTCCGGTTCCAGTTGCGCTTGAAGTAAGATTAACTGAACTTCCTTCACAAACAGTAGATGCTGAGTTAATAGCAACTGTTGGATTTAAAACTGTAATACTTGTTACTGTAGTTGAAGTGGCAACAGAGCTAGTATTAGGATCTGTTCCTGTTAATGTAATAGTATAAGAAGTTGTAGTAGCAGGGCTCATTGTGAAGTTGATAGCACTTCCTATTGAAACATTTCCTCCAGGTGTAATGGTTGCAGATGCATTAGTTAAAGTAGTAGTTCCTGATAATACTGCTGATGAACCAATACAAATAGTTTTTGTAGGAATAACAAATGGATTACAAGATAAACCTGCAGAACCTGTGTTAGAAAAACTCACTGGTGTATTAACACCACTGTAGTTTGAAATCAAAATTAAAAATTGCTGTCCAACCGTTACATTTAATGCAGGCTGATAGTTCCCTTGATTTCCTCCTGCTGGAGGTGGCCCCATTCCCGTTCCACCAGTACTTGATGCGTTCCAGTTACAAGATACAGGAGGTAATGTGTTTCCGAAAATTGAGGAACAAGTGCTCGGTGTATATGGCCACATTGCCCAATCGTAAAATCCTGCCTGAGGATTAGCACTAGCCGTAGCTCCAAAAGAAAAACCTAATGTACCTGTACTAGATACTGTTAATAATAACCACTGTGGACCCGGACCTTGCGAAAATAAACAACCTGAGTTTGAAGGACCCATTGGATTGTTACCATTACCAGTTTGAGGATTTGTGTTTGGATTACTAATATTTAAACCTGTAGTTAAACCATTACCAGCACTAGAAGTGAACTGGAAATTTGGATTCTGGCATACAGGTTGAGCCGCATTACAAGCCGCAGCGTTTTGCGACTTAAGCGAATCTGATAAAAGTGAAATTAAAAATATGACTAAAAAAATCCGTTTCATTTAAATATTATCTTGTAATTAATTGGTGTATTGATTCAAAAGCATTAGCAGGCGTAAGGTTTTCGTAAACCACATTACCATTAGCATCAAATACAATATTGTATCCTGCCGATTTACCGCTTAATTCTTTTATAATTTCTGAATTATCAGATGGAACTTTAATTAATTTATTAATGCCATCTTTTTTAAGGATAATGTCGCTATTTACAACATCATTATCCAAATTAATATTTAATACAATAATACCTTGATTACCACCCTTTAATTTTGCGAAATCATATGTAGAATAGGCTCTCTCAAATTCAACATTTAAATCACGACTATTTTTATCACTTGCCGACCAAACGTTAATAGCTATTAAACGATTACTTACTATTTCCTTTGTTTGATTACTTAAAAAGGTATTGAGTTTGTTATATAAACTCGATTGAGCATTGCTGAACAAACTGCCTAAAACAAAAATAGATATATATAATGCTTTCATAATCTTACTTTACAAAATTAGGGAATTAAAAGGCTTTAGACTCTATAATTCAATCATTTATAGACTCAATTCACTCAATTTTTGGATTCTCAAGTGTTAAAATTAACCAAATAGGTCCTTTATCAACATTTTTACCTCCTCCAGACTATTGTTTTTACTGAACGAAAAACGGAAAGAGTTCTTAACGTCCGAATCAGAAATACCCATGGCCTTTAAAACATGTGAAGGTTCATTGGTTCCGGTTGTACAGGCTGAACCACTTGAAAAAGCATACTTCTTTAATAATGGTTGGATAGCTAAAGAAGAAGGGAAAGTAATATTACTCGTATTATATAATCTATAACGGGTACTGCCGTTAATTCGCAAACCTTCCATATCTAATAATTGATGCTCGAAATAAGCTCTCAGTTTTGAAACCTCTGTATTCATATCCCACATTTCATTTTGGACAATTTCACAAGCTTTACCTAAACCAATAATTAAAGGGACATTTAAAGTTCCGGCTCTATGATTGTTTTCCTGTGAACCACCATGTAATAATGAAACCAGATTTACTCTAGGGTTTTTACGTCTAACATACAAAGCCCCTATTCCTTTCGGTCCGAAAAATTTATGTGCACTTAAACTCAAACAATCAATTCCTAAATCATTTACATCCAATTGTGATTTTCCCACATATTGAGTGGCATCAGAGAAAAAAATGATTTTGCGCTCTTTAGCAATGGATGAGATTTCTTCTATTGGCTGAATAACTCCTGTTTCGTTATTAGCCGCCATTACCGAAATTAAAATGGTGGTGGGTTTTATAGCAGACTTCAATTCGTCCAAATCAATTAATCCTTCTTTGTCTACACTTAAATAAGTTATATCAGCACCTTCCTCTTTCAAATACTCGCAAGTATCTAAAACAGCTTTGTGTTCGGTAGCAACTGTAATAATATGATGGCCTTTTGTTTTATAAGCTTGAAATATTCCCTTAAATGCAGTGTTTATAGACTCAGTTGCACCAGAAGTGAAAATAATTTCAGAAGGCTCGGCTCCAATTAAATTAGCGACTTGTTGTCGGGCTTTTTCTACCGCAGCATCGGCTATCCAACCGGCTTCATGCAATTTACTGGAAGCGTTTCCGTAATGCTGAGAAAAATAAGGAAGCATTTCTTCCAAAACTCTTTCATCAACTTTAGTCGTTGCATTATTATCAAAATAAATTATACTCATAGTTCGTACTTCGTCAATCGTAATTCGTACTTTTGCCGCTTCAATGTTTAAAGGTATAAATAAACATCAATTGTTGCTCCATTTTATTGTGTTAATCTGGGGCTTTTCTCCAATACTAGGCCGTTTTATTACCTGCTCCACCATGCAGTTAGTTTGGTTCAGGATTTTATTTACATTGATGTTGATTACCGGTTACATTGTTGTTTCAAAAGTTAGTATCAAGGTTAGCAGAGCTGATCTTTTTAAACTCGCTATCATTGGCGTTATTATTGCGATTCATTGGCTTTGTTTTTATGGTGCTATAAAAGTATCTAACGTATCGGTAACAATGGCAGCTTTTTCTACTGGAACTTTATTTACAGCCATAACAGAACCCTTAATTTTAAAACGGAAAATATTGTGGTATGAATTATTAATTGGCTTAATAATAATTGGCGCAATTTGCATGATCTTCTCTGTTGAGATTACGTATTGGCTGGGAATTACATTAGGAATAATAGCCGCTTTCACCGCTTCCATCTTCTCTGTTTTAAATTCCATTATGGTACGTAAAATAAATTCAACAGCCATTTCCTATATCGAATTATGGTTTGGTTTAATTGGATTGAGCATTTATTTAGCCTGTACCAATGGTTTTAGCGCCGACTTTTTTGTATTAAACAATCAAGCCATTCTTGGTTTAGTTTTATTGGCAGGAATTTGCACCGCCTTTCCTTTCATAGCCAGCGTAAACTTGATGAAACATTTGAGTCCTTATACAATTACACTTACGGTTAATCTTGAAACCGTTTACGGAATTATTTTAGCAATTATAATTTACGAAGAGAATAAAGAATTATCTATGACGTTTTACGCCGGCGTATTGGTGATATTATTCTCCATTTTCTTTAACGCCTGGTTAAAAGGAAAGCACGATAAAAAGCATCTAATTACTTAAGAGGTTACTTATTACAAATTGAGTTGTAAGCGCAATACTTACAAATTTCTTCGTCATCAGTCTGTACAAACGAATTCTGCTCATCAAAAACCCCTTGAATAAACTTGATAAGGTGGTTTTCAAATTCAGTCATTAATTCATTGGTAAGCATTAAAGGTATTTTCCCTTTTTGAACAATAAACCGTGGTTCTTTTTCAAATTTCCTAAATGGAATGATGCAAGGTTCTATATGTTGAGGTTGCGCTAAATTATTTTTATACGCCAACCAGGCGTACAAAAACAACTGTAATATCTTATCGAATTTTTTATCGCTAAACAATTCTTCGAAACTACTGAACTCAAATTTATCAGTTGATTTTACAGAACTTTTATAATCAATAATACGTAATTCCTCGCCTACTCTATCAATACGATCGGCTTTACCCTTAATATATATAGTGGTAGGTTGATTGTTAATCGTGATTTCTAAAGCTGTTTCTAACTCTTTTTCCAGCGCAACAATATTCAGATTCGTTTCATTTAATTGACGGATATAATTATTATCAAAATCCAACAATTTCCCAACGTACACTTTCAAAACGCTTTGCTGCAATAAATTTTTTCCTTGAAAGGCTTCCGACTTAGAAAAGTAATTCAGAAATTTTGATTCAACAGTTTGTGGAATTATTTTTTTTAATTCCTTAATGTCATTTGTAGTAATATTTCTATTAACAAAAGGTGTGTAAAGCGCTTCTAATGATTCGTGTAAAATAGAACCGAAGGTATTCGCCTCGGCTGATTCTTCCAAATCGGCCGACTCTTTTAAACCACCACCGTATCTGAAATAAAATTTTAAACTACAATCTTTAAAGGAGATCAAAGAGGATGGTGATAATCCGGAATACTTATCGTTTAATGTCGCCTTTTTATAAATACGTTCCAGCGATTCAGTGTTTTTAGGAATTGCAATTACTGATGAAGTTTTATTTGCTGTAATAGTACCTACTCCAATACTTTCTTTAATGTTTATGTTCTGGTTGTAAGCTGCCATTTCTAATTGGAGCTGACTAACAAATCTACTTTTTTCACCCTTACCAAACGTATCAGTTTCGGTATCGTAAGTAATGAAAATATTTTTTGCGCGTTGCAATAAACGATAAAAGTGATAAGCGTAAATCGCATCCTTGTCTGCATATAAAGGCAAACCAAAATAACGTTTCAAATCATTTGGAATAAATGAGTTTTGCGATTTACCCGAAGGAAGAACACCTTCATTTACCGAGACAAAAATTACATTCTCAAAATCTAAAGTCCGTGTTTCTAAAACTCCCATTATTTGTAAACCTCGTAAAGGTTCACCGATAAAAGCAGCGGAACACGAGCCCACAATTTGATTAAATAATATTTTAAATGATTTTAAAGTTTCAAAATATTTATAGTCGTTTACAAAATCACTTACGCGGTTAAAGTTTTTAATAAGTACCTGTAGATATTCGAGTTCAATGCTTTTGTAATTGTTTAACTCTGTACTTAAATGATATTCTTTTACTTTATTTAATATTTCCGATAAACTAAAAACAGCTTGTTTGGCTCCCGACCAGGGGGAAAACAAATGAACTATTTTTTCATAATCCTCACCAAACAAATCGCTCAATAAATTATCAGTAATAAAAGCATAATTTTTATCAAGAATGCGGTTAATAATGGAATCCGATTTTTTAATATTCAGCATCGCAGCATAATCTTTAAAAAACGGGTGGCGCAATACACTTAAAAAATCCTGATAATAAATATATTTCTGTTTCTTTTGCTGCTTCTCGTAATCACTTTGAATTTTGAGAAGTAAATCCATAAAATTATACGGCGAAGTATACTTTATAGGATATTCCATAGTGATGTTCACATACTCCAAACTATCGGGCAACATTTTAAGAACGGGCCACAATAATTTTTCATTCGCTAAAACAATTGCAATCGAATCCGGCGCAACGCCTTTATCCAATAAATTTTTTACAATTGTACTTACGGTTTGTGATTGTCCCATTTGTTTGGGAACGGCAATCACATCAATATTTTTTTCCTCAGTAAAATAATTACCAATGAAATTTTTGTTTTTATCAATAAACGTTTTAAAATTTCTTCTTAGGAACAAACCCGCTTCCTGAACAGGATTATCCAAATAATAAGCATCGGCATCCCAAATAACTTCAGCTTTTCCGCTTTTACAAAGACTTGAAAATATTTTGGTTTCCGCTGCATTTAAAGCATTGAAGCCACAGAAAACTATTTTACTGAATTGTTTTGTGTAATCGCTATTTTCAAATTTATTTACGGCTTCTCTATAACTTAAACCTTGGTAACCTTCATTGTTTTTTAAAAGTGTAGAGGTAAAATGTTCGTACATATTACCGAGCTGACGCATAAAATTAATGTAGTTGATTTGAAACTCGCTTAATTCTTCCTCTCCCAAACTCCAGTTTTCAATTTCCTTAATCTCTTTAGGTTTTGATAAAGTGCAATAGCATCTGCTAAATATCTATCAATCTCATTAAAATCTTGCAATATTAAATTACCCCATTTAGCAAATGAATCAAATGGTTCGGCTTGCTCGGCGTAAACTGCTTTATAGCTCTCGTAGAGGCGACAAATTAAATCAACATCCTCTAAATTTTGTAAGCCTGATAATTCAGAAATAAAATCTTCGGCTGAAATAATGGTTGGCAGCCAAATTGTTCTTTTATAAACGGAGGCTAAATGATTTTTTAAAAAGAGGGCGCCGCGTTTATTTGGCAAAACAATACAAAGACTGTCCAAATTTTCTTTGTAGTTTTGTTCGATATGTTGAGCAACCTGATATAGAAACGCGTGCATAATGGCTTTTGAAGATATACAATTTCCTGTTTACCGTAAGTATAAAAACAATAACACGTTTTTTAAGATTATCTCGCGCGATATATTTGAGGAAATTCAGATAATTGGAAGCCGAGCCAAGCTCAATGTAATTACTGCCACCCAATTCCCCGAAATGAACCATATTTACGATTTGGTGTATAATCACGAGGGTCTGGGCTCGGAAATAACTGAAAATGAGTGGCTTGAGCAGCTTAAAAAAGTTTAAGAATGACGGTATTTTTCTCGCCGTAATTTTTTGAAATTCAGTAATATTCGTATATTTGCAGCCCTATTAAAAATTAAAGGAAAATAAGCAATGGAAAAACGCTATGAGACGGTCTTCATTTTAACTCCCGTTTTGTCTGATGATCAGGCAAAGGAGGCCGCAAAAAAATTCAAAAAAACCCTCACCGATTTGGGAGCTAAGGTTATTAACGAGGAAAATTGGGGCTTACGTAAGTTAGCATACCCTATTCAAAAGAAAACAACCGGTTTCTACCATTTAATGGAGTTTACAGGAACATCTGAAACTTTGATTAATGAGTTAGAAGTAGTTTACAAACGCGATGAGCGAGTGTTACGTTTTTTAACTGTGGCTTTAGATAAACATGCTGCAGCATATAGCGAAAAGCGCCGCGGTAAAGTAGCAGAAGCTAAAACTAAAAAGAAAGAATCGGCTAACGCTTAATTGTTTAATTATTAAAGAAACAGAAAATGGCAAATAATAAAGAAATACGTTTTTAAACCCACCAACAGCAGATGTAAAAAGAAAAAATACTGCCGTTTTAAAAAGAGTGGTATTAAATATATCGATTACAAAGACCCTGATTTTTTATTGAAGTTCGTTAACGAACAAGGTAAGTTATTACCACGTCGTTTAACTGGTACATCATTAAAATACCAACGCAAAGTGGCACAAGCTGTAAAACGCGCTCGTCATATTGCTTTAATGCCGTATGTAGCCGATTTAATGAAGTAATAATATTTTAAAGAAAAATCACAATGGAAGTTATTTTAAAACAAGATATCAAAGGATTAGGGTTCGCAGACGACTTAGTAAAAGTTCGTCCAGGTTACGGCCGTAACTTTTTAATCCCACGCGGTGCAGCTACATTAGCTACTGAAGGTGCTAAAAAAATGCATGCTGAAATTATGAAGCAACGCTCTTTTAAAGAAGAGAAGTTACGTAAAGAAGCTACTGCAAACGCTGAGAAATTATCTGCTGTTACCATTAAAATTGGTGCAAAAGCAGGCGAAAACGGAAAGATTTTCGGTTCAGTTACAACTATACAAGTAGCAGAAGCTTTAAACAAAGCTGGTTACGATGTTGAGCGTAAAAACATTGAAATAAACGAAGATGCAATTAAAGCTTTAGGCACTTATACTGCTAAAGTTCGTTTATTTAAAGATGTTAGCGCTTCAATTAGCTTTGAAGTAGTTGCTGAATAATTAATACAACATTCACAAATTAAAACCCGAACCTAAACGTTCGGGTTTTTTTTATTAAGTTTATGTCATCCTGAGCTTGCCGAAGGGTTTACTTTAATGTACAATCTGTTTTTCTATCTCTATCTCGCCTTCTCTGCTCTTGCTGCAGTTTTAAGCATTAGCATGTGGCTTGATTACTTCCGAAAAATAGATGTATTTGAACCCGAAAAAATAAAACACCTCCTGTTTGCCATGCTGATTGGTTGCGGCACACCATTTTTAAGCATTTCTATTTACAACTTAATTGACTTGACCGGATTAGAAATGAACGGTGATGTGGCTAACGATTTGTTTTATTCAATTGTTATTATTGGGGCAACGAAGAACTTTGTAAAATTGTTGGTGTTATAATTGCTTTCCGCTTATTGCGGAATTACATTAAGGAACCAATCGACTATTTAGTGTACGCCGGCTTAGTGGCACTTGGTTTTTCCATTGTAGAAAATTTCAAATATTTTAATCATTACGGTATACAAATTATTACTACACGTGCTTTTTATTCTGCTTTAGTACACATTATCAACACCACTATTATTGTTTATGGCTTTTACCGGTTAAAACTATTTGGCAGAGGCAAACAACTTACCAATACACTAATTGCATTTGCAGTTTCAGCTTCATCGCATGGACTGTTTGATTTCTTTTTAATGAATGAATTTTTAGGTCCGTACACTCAAGCATTTTCAATATTAGTTTACTTAATTGGGATTAACTTTTGGGTGCAAATGCTCAATAACGCCAATAACTTTTCCGATAATTTTAATTACGAAAAAATACATTTCTCGGGACAAATATTTTACCGCCTTTTGTTTTGGTATTTAGCTACAATGATTTTCACTATCATTTATAACATGATTGTATTTACTCCGCAACGCGCTTTAAGCTATTTCTATCACAGTTTAGTAAGCGATGGTTTGTTATTATTCATTGTAATTCTACGGGCAAGTCGCTTCCGGATATTTCAACAACGCTATTTTGAGGTGAAAATTGAATTACCATTTTACTTCACGAAAAATAATGATGAAGACTTTAAATTGCTTTGGTTCATTCCCATTAAAATCCGTGGCGAAGGTGTTTTTGAATATAAACTGACTACTTTTTTAAATAAAACAATAGATATATTTCCACTTAACGAAACCAATTCCACCTTAAAAGAACCGATAATAGTAAGACTCAACGAAAAACTTTTATTGAAAGATGAAGTTGTAGTTTATCAAGCTCAACACAACAATCAAACCTATTATATTAAACCCAAAACCAACGGTGAAACTGAAACCGATGACGATTTTCCTATTTCAGGGCTTTTTACTTTAAAAACAGGCATAAACCACGAAAACCCAAGTGAAATCTCCTATAAAGACCT
>JADJMM010000016.1 GCA_016709575.1 Sphingobacteriaceae bacterium | reverse complement strand
GTAAAATTTGGGCTAAGGCTATGAAATTGAAATATGGTGGCAATGAAAGAAGTCAGATGTTGAAATATCACATTCAAACATCAGGCCGTTCTTTACACGCTCAGGAAAATTGATTTCAATGATATTCGTACAACTTTACAGGCATTGTAGGCTGCTATTTATGATAACTCGTAATTCATTACACACAAAATGCAGGTGATGAAGCGATTACCACACCAACTGAAGGTTCGGTTCGTAGAGCAATGGCCATTCAATTAATCATTAACCGTGAATTAGGTTTTGTTAAGAACGAAAATCCATTGCAAGGTTCATTCATTATTGAAGAGTTAACAGATTTAGTGGAAGAAGCAGTATTAAGTGAAATTTGATAAAATTACGGAGCGTGGTGGTGTATTGGGTGCTATGGAAACTATGTACCAACGAGGAAAAATACAAGAAGAAAGTTTGTATTACGAGACCTTGAAACACACCGGTGAATATCCAATCATTGGTGTAAATAATATCTCTTAAGTTCAACTTGTTCTCCAACAATTATTCCACAAGAAGTAATTGTAGTACACGAAGAAAAAGAATATCAGATTAATATGCTGAAAGAGTTACACGTCTGTTATAAAGAAAAAAATCAGCAGAGGTGTTAAAGAAATTGCAGTGAAACTGCTATCTGTGAACAAGAATATTTTTAATGATTTAATGGAAGTTGTAAAATATTGTTCATCGGACAAATAACTTATTCATTATTTGAAGTAGGTGGGCAGTATAGACGAATATGTAATCCTATACTTAATTGGGAAATAAACTCGAATCATATAATGATAAATAAATACAGAATAATTAATTTATTTATCGTATTGTTTTTTTGTTTCGTTTAACCTAAAGTCAGCATATTCTTCCGAAGAAGATTCATTAAAAGACATGTCATCACCTGCAAAGAATAATTTAGAGCGCATTAAAATAATTAATATTTTTGTGAAAAAGCTGGTTGGAGCTAATTACTCGGAAGCCTTAAATTAGCAAGTTGAGCGCGCTTTTGAATTAGAGAAAACTGAACCTCTAAATCATCAAGTAACGGGATGTTTTTTAATTGAGCAGCTTATACCTTCAATAATATCATATTGGTTTGATGCCATAAAGGGGATTATTCCGTGTCATTGGACAATCACCAGCACTTAAGATCAGAGAAAAATTAATGATATAAGAGGACTGCGTCATCTAACGAATTGGCTCTCTATTTATGATTTTCTTGGAAAAAGAAATTGGCTTTGGAATATAAGTTTAAAGCGAAAAACTTTTGAAGATGCCAGTGATACAAACCTATTTAGCATTTACTAAAAACTATCGGAAAGATTTATTTTGATATGGGGAAACATGGCCTCCAGCAGAAAGTATAATATGCAAGCGCTGCAATTATTTATTAAAAAGGCATGGCACAGGAATGATGGATGCTTCCAGTCTCGCCGGACAGATATATTATACAAAAGGCAAGAATATACCGATGCAATCGGGTAATTTTGAATCCGGGCTTAGTTGGAGCAGAGGATCCTTACCGCGATCGCGGAACAAGTTCTTTATTGGATCCCAGTAGAGTTTATACCAAGAAAAGGAATTCCATGGAAGCAAAAAACATCTTAATGATGCTATGAAGCTTGCTGGCGAAACAGGAGCAAAATTCATTTAAGTTGAAGTCTACAGATGTTTTTGCATATTGATAGTGCAGAGAATAATTATAAAGAAGCATTTTAAACATTATAAACTGCACATTATTTATAGGGAGGTTTATCTAATCAGGAAACAACTGAAAAAGTGTCAAAATTGCAGGCAGAATTTGAGAATGAAAACAGCTCAAATTAAAGCGCTTGAAGAAGAAAAAGGAGTCTGAACGAAAGGAAAGAGCATAAACAGAAATTAGTGTTGTATTCACTTCGGGCGGCTTATTGATTATGTTAGTATTTTCAATTTTCATTTTCAGAAGTTATAGAGCGAAACAAAAAGTGAACAAAGAGTTGTTAGTTAAGAATGAGATTATCGCTGAGCAAAAACATGTTGTAGAAGAAACAAAAAGAGATTATTGATAGTATTCGTTACGTAAAACGTATTCAGATGAGTTTATTGGCATCAGAAAAATATATTCAGAAATCTATCGAAAAATTGAAACAGAAATAACTTACTTGTAAGTAAGTATTTTCTTTTAACCACCTCATTACCAGTAATTACTAATTGATAAATAAACTATTAATAACATCTCTTATATCAATTACAAACGTTCGTTCTTGATTAAGTTTACGTTGGCAATGGTTTTAATGTTTTGAATCTCATTGCATCCAGAATATTTACATTAACATTATATAAATCTTTTTCACTTATAACATAAACTTTGTTACTCGATGGTTCGGAAAAATGTAACACATAATTTTTCTTATTACATAAAACAGAAACTAATTTTCCCAACATCGCTTTCCGAATTATTATAATCGGTCTGACGTAATTTATAGTAATATGTTTTACCAGCTTCAATGTTTTTATCAATGTAATCTATATCGTTTCGAACTGTTGCTGTTCCCGGCTCCTGATACAATCGCAATTACTTAAAAGAAAATGCTGCCCTTCCGAACGTAAAATCGTAAAAATGTTTATTATCCCTTTCAGTTGCAGTCTCCCAATTAACTTCAATAGCATTATTATAGCAGTTAGTGTTAAAATCCAGCAACTCTATTGGTAAAAACAAGGATTCACAGTTACCACCATACTCGCTGTTGCATAAACATCCATTGGTAAAATAGGCATCAAAATAATAGGTTCCGGAGGATGAGTACACCGAATATTTGGAACTACTGGCCCGGTAATATTTCCGGCATACCACCACCACGAAGTTTCCGTACCAATACGAACCACCCGGAAAATTGAGGGTGTATCCAGGACTTATATTTACTCGTATATTGAGCAGTTGCTCCGGTGCAATATGGGCCATCATTTGAAATTGTAACTACAGGCTGACCAGTCATTGTTAAATTTACTGTACGTGGGGTAGTACACCCATTGTTACTAGCTGTTATTGTATAAATCCCATTGTTACTAGTTTGAAAATTATTTATAGTAAAGTTGTTCCACCACCAACTGCGGTATAACTATTCGGTCCGGTCCATATTAAACTACCCGGTCCGCCTGATGCAGTTAAAGTGGCTGATTGCCAGCGCAGCCAGGAGCCGTACCGCTTGCAACACTACCATTAGTTGGTGTTGGACCAACAACAATTACAGATTTAGGCCGCAGTAACACATCCTGCTGAATTTTCTATCATGTCTAACTGCATAACTTCCTGGGCTGTAAAATTTACTGCACCATAATTGGCTGTATTACCTGTAGCAGGGGCGCTAATCGTTGGAGTGAAATTATAGGTATGAGTTCCTGCATGTTGTTGCAGAAAACGTAAATGCATTTCCTGTCAAACATTGCGTAAAGGAAGGTTGTGCAAATGGGTGAAGGTCCTGATGGGTTGTTATAATTTGCGAGGTAGTAGTATAAATAATTCAGCAGCATTAGTAACAGTTTGATAAATAGTATAGTTGTTGAAGGGGCCATGCCGATAACTGTTGTTGGAGAGGTTGTGGTAAACGTTGGCGGCCTGCTCCAATAATGGAATAAGTTTTCACCGCAGGTGATGCTGAGCCGCTATTAGTAAGTGTATAAGTTGTACAAGTATTAGGTCGCGTAAATCCTCCAGCTGGAAAGTACTTAAAGATAAAATCACTGTTGTTACATACGTAGCCCCGGGGAGGAATTATCACTAAAAGTATAATTTCCGGCAACAGTTGTGCTCACTGCTTGATTAGTATTGCTTGTTATTCCACTAGCGGGTGGTCCTGTCCAAGAATAAGGACCCATACCAGTAGCGGTGACTAAAGATGCAGTAGTAAACACCATTAAGCTGCAACAGCAATAGCGGAAGTGCTAACAGGAAACACCGCAAATTATTAACGTTAATCGTCATTGGTAAACAAACGCACTCGTCAAATGCCATACCGTAATGAGCTCAACCATCACAATCACCACAACTGTAATTTTTGCTATAATACAGGTTCCTAAATAAGGGATAAAATCGATAGATTTAATTATCCAACTTGGAGTGTAAGAAATACTTAACGAATTAGTTGCCCATCCTGTAGAAGTAATCATAAAAGAGCTAGAGGCGTAATAGTTACTATTGGACAAGCAAGCGGCGTGTTCATGCAGTCCATCAATTCACCTTCAGCATAGGCCGACCGCTAAATATCGCGCGATCTGCTTGTTCATCATTGCCATATCTGCAAATTGAAAGGCATCTGTTGCAGTAACCGGAAAAAGTTTGTTGTATACGAACCACCTCGCCCTCAGCAACAATTAGGTTATCATTCATTTGTAAAATTTTTGTTCCACCAAGAGGTGAATTTGGAATTACTCCCTACCGGTGCTGGTGCAGTCCAAGGGGTTGCTCCAACCCACGCATCATTTGCCCTACAGTTGGACAACAGCCTGTCTGTAGGCATGATCCGTTAAATCCAGAATTTAGCCCCGCAGTAACTACCCATCCTGCTAAAGAAGTTCCTGATGGAAGTGGCCGCAGTTGTTCCTGTTGTGCTAGTTGATGCTTCAAAATCTTCATTTGCGCATATCGCAATAACTATTGGAGGCAGATTTTTATGAGCATTAGAATTTGCAGTGATTACAGGAATTGAATAGCCGTATTTTTATTAATGAAACTACGTTTAACTTGATATGGCTAACCACTTTAAATTCTGTACCAAAAATCCACCTTGTAAAGCTTTGCACTCGAGTGAGAAGCCTAACCAAAACCAAAAGAGAATCAGTAGGAAAATGTAATTTAAATATTTTTAAATTAGGTGTAGTGTAAGCAACAGTTTGACTAAATGAAATAACATTCGCAAAAAGCAAAAATAAAAATGTTTATTTTAAGCTTCACTATACGGGGATTTTGATTCGTAAAGAAAGAAATTGAAATGAAAAAGCTAATGATTTAATATTTAATTAATAGGTTTGGTAGTCTTTAAATTGATTTAGCTTAATGCTAATATGATACTAAATATAATACACCATTCACTCCAACTATTATTAGATAATATATGTTTATCTTTACAAATGAATTCATTAATTTTCTTCTACGGTCTTCCCGGTTCAGGTAAAACAACTTTGGCAAAGGTGTTAAGTGATAGTGGAAAATACCCGGTGTTTTCGGTGGATGATTATTTTACGGATTCAAAAACCGGTGAATACAATTTTGAATTTGATAAAAATTATTTGGCCTATAAACAATGCGAAGAGAATACACGACAATGTATGATTAACGACCTCGATAAAATTTTTTTATCGATAATGTGTTTAGTTTGGAATGGGAATTAGAACCTTATTTTAAATTAGCTTCCGAATTTCATTATACGGTCTTTGTTGTTACCGTTGAAAACCGTCATAAGGGCAAAAACATTCACGAAATAAGTGACGAGCAAATTCAAAAATGGCTCAGAAATATAAAGTAGTTCTAATGTAACTAGTTGTATTCCCGAAGCTCCCAAATAGTGTTAATAACCCTAGTTTTTGTTAATCAAAATTCGACCAACGGTATGCCTACCTTAGGCTAAAACCGTAAATTTAACACGTTTTAAATCTATTTAGAAATTACAAAATTATGAAAGAAGTATATATAGTTTCTGCAGTTAGAACTGCAATGGGATCATTTGGCGGAACATTAGCAGGTGTACCTGCAACAAAATTAGGAGCTGCTGCTATTAAGGGGGCAATGGACAGAATTAATCTTGACCCAAAACATGTTACAGAAGTATTTATGGGTTCGGTGTTACAAGCTAACCTTGGACAAGCTCCTGCTCGTCAAGCTGCGAAATTTGCAGGCTTACCGGATAGCGTACATTGTACAACTGTAAATAAAGTTTGTGCTTCTGGAATGAAAGCAATTATGTTAGGTGCTCAAAGCATCATGCTTGGCGAAAACGATGTTGTTATTGCAGGTGGAATGGAAAATATGAGCCAAGTGCCATATTATTTAGAGAACAACCGTTGGGGTGCAAAATATGGTAACGGACAAGTAATTGATGGTTTAGCGAAGGATGGTTTAACGGATGTTTATGGAAATTTCCCAATGGGAAATTGCGCAGAACTTTGCGCTAAAGAAAAATATTACCCGCGAACAACAAGATGCATTTGCAATTGAATCATACAAACGTTCGGCAGCTGCTTGGAGCGCAGGAAAATTTGCAGATGAAATTGTGCCTTTAGTGGTAAAAACAAAAAAAGGTGATGTTGAATTTAAAGAAGACGAAGAATACAAAAACGTAAACTTTGAAAAAATTCCGGCTTTAAAACTTGTATTTATAAAAGACGGAACTGTTACTGCGGCTAATGCTTCAACTATGAATGACGGTGCTGCAGCGTTAATTTTAATGAGTAAAGAAAAGGCAGATGCTTTAGGTATTAAACCAATTGCAAAAATTAAAAGTTTTGCTGATGCAGCTCAAGCGCCGGAGTGGTTTACAACAACTCCAAGTTTAGCAGTACCACGTGCTATTGAAAAAAGCAGGCCTAAAACAAAGTGATATTGAGTTTATGAATTAAACGAAGCTTTTGCTGTAGTTGGAATTGTAAATACACAAATGATGAAATTAGATGCCAATAAAGTTAACGTTAATGGTGGAGCCGTTTCATTAGGACATCCATTAGGAGCGTCAGGAGCACGTATCATTTGTACTTTAATAAACGTATTGAAACAAAACAAAGCGAAGTATGGTGCTGCCGGAATTTGTAACGGTGGTGGTGGTGCAAGCGCGATGGTTATTGAGAATGTGTAGCCAAGTCCTTAGTAACGACTGTCATGCTGCCCCGAGAAGCGGTTTGCAGCATCTCAAAAAGCCCGTGAATATCACAGGCTTTTTGTAAATTTGTAGTATGTATAACGGGATTTGTTTGTTAAGTGTTGTTCCTTGCCGTAAAGAGGCTTCAAATACCTCTGAGATGGTGACACAACTTTTATTTGGCGAACATTACACCGTTAAAGAACAAACTGAAACCTGGGTTAACATTATTACGGCTTACGATAATTACGACTGTTGGATTAACCGCAAACAACACACTAAAATTTCGGAAGCTGCTTTTAAATTGTTGGAATTACAAAATCCGGTTATTACAACTGAATTAACTCAAACTATTACCAATAAACAACAGGTGTAAGTTTTCCAATTGCAATGGGTTCAACCTTACCGGGATTTATTAATAAGGAAATGTAAAGTTGAGAATACTGTTTTTGCTTTCGAAGGTAAAACCACAGGAACTTCCATAAAGAAAACATCAGAAGAAATTATTAATACCGCTAAATTATTTTTAAACGCTCCTTATTTATGGGGAGGAAAACAATTTTTCGGAATTGATTGTTCAGGCTTCACACAAATAGTTTACAAATTAAACGGCTATAAATTACCACGCGATGCTTATCAACAAGCGGAATTAGGTCACCCTTTAAGTTTTGTGGAAGAAGCTCAAGCGGGCGATTTAGCTTTTTTTGATAATGAAGAAGGGAAAATTGTTCATGTAGGAATTATCCTAAACAACAACGAAATCATTCACGCATCCGGACAAGTCCGCATTGATAAATTTGATCATTACGGTATTTTTCATTCTGAAAATAAAAAGTACTCTCATATGTTAAGGGTTATTAAAAGAATTTAGGTTACTTTAATTTAAATCTTATAACTAGGCATGAGAATATCATTTTTAAAAATAGCTTCACTTTTTTTCTTATTGATTTTTTTTGATGCCTGGGCCCAAACTGATCCTTACGTAGATTCATTAAAACGACTTCTTCAGAACAAGAAAATTCAGGATACCGCCATCATTAGATTAAAAATGGATATTGGCCAGGAAGCGGGTATTTATCGTATTGGATATTGGGACACCCTCGCAAAAGAATGCGATATCTTTTAGTAAAAACAAAAGATGCTTCACGAAAAACATATTACTGCTCTATAAGGGCGGAATATTAAATAATCAAGGTTATATCTATAAGAATAGCGGTGACCCCAATATGGCGGGAGAAAAATACGAGGAAGGTTTAGTTGAATATGATAAAGTGAAATATGTAAAGGATACTGTATTACGAGATCGGGTTATCACGGAAAAAGCTCAAACTATTAATAATTTAGCAACTTTATTTGTTGAAACAGGAAATGTTTCAAAGGGAAAAGAGTATCATCTTAAAAGTCTTGAATTGCGAAAACAAGTAAATGATCAGGAGGGAATTGCCTTATCATATAACAATCTTGGTTATGTAACAAATAGTCAAGGTAACATGAAGGAAGCGCTTCAATATTTTTTCGAAAGTTTAAAAATTAGAGAAGAGATAGAGGATTGGAAAGGATTAGGTCAGGTTTATGGAAACATAGCGGCTATCTATAACAAGCAATACGGCACTAAAAAAGCAATTGAATATCATCGTAAAGCTGTGTTTTATTGGACAAAGGCAAAATCTAACACTGGTGTGGCATTGGCTCTCAATAATATTGGAACCTGTCATTTAAAGGAAAATAATGATGATAGCGCCATGTATTATTACGAAAAAGCCTTGCAAATACGAGTGGAAATGAATTATAAAAAAGGGGAAGGTAATTCTTACTATAATATTGCCAACGTACAGGCAAAACAACACAAATTTGATGAAGCATTAGTGAATTATAAAAAGAGTTTGGAAATTCTTGCTAAGTAAAGGATAAAGTTGGCGTAATACATTCATTACAAAATTAAGTGAGCTGTATATGTTCAAAGGCAATAATACAGAGGCTATAAAAACAGGTGAAACTTCTTTTAAGATGTCTAAAGAAATGGGGTTTGTAGAAGAGATGAAAAACTCTTCCTTATTTTATATAACCTATATTCAAAAGCAACAACATTAACGGTGCTTTAAAAATGTATGTGTTGCATATAAGGTTAAGGGATAGTATTTCTAATATCGAAAACCAAAAGGAAGCTTTAACAAAACAATTCGAATTCCAATACGAGAAAAAGGCCGCTGCTGATAGCGTTCGCATGGAAAAAGAAAAAGAAGTGAGTGAAGCAAAGCTTGCTGTGCGTGACGAACAAATTAAAAGGGAAGCGACTATGAGATACGCTTTGTTTGGAGGTTTAGCACTTACACTTATTTTTGGAGGACTAGTTTTTAATAGGTATAGGTTAACTCAAAAGCAAAAGATAGTAATTGAACAGCAAAAACATTTGGTAGAAGAAAAACAAAAGGAAATATTGGATAGTATTCATTATGCCAGACGTATCCAAAGAGCTCTTTTAGCAAGCGAGAGTTATATCGGGAAAACAATAAACAGATTAATGAAAAAAATAATTTACCATGAACGAAGAATTACCAAGACGAAATTTTATTTCAAAGTTTGCACTTGCATTAACAGCGGCTATGACTGCTTCCAGCGAAGGATTTAGCAATTCATTTAAGAAAGCTTACAATTTAAATACTACAACCATGAATCCAATTTTAAATATCAAACCTTTAGGTTTTCAGTGGGATACTTTAGATCCGTTTTTATTTTGTGTTCATCATGAAGATAAATTTCCTCAAGGAAATGACGCAATGGGTCCTGCCCAAGATTATTTAAAAGGTCGACACATGGGTGATGATTTTATTATTAAAGATGGTTTCAGAATGTATCATGGTAAAGTGGTTCCAGGTTTTCCCGGACATCCTCATCGCGGATTTGAAACTATAACAGTAGTTAGACAAGGCATTGTTGACCATGCTGATTCTTTGGGTGCATCAGGACGATATGGTGATGGTGATGTGCAGTGGATGACAGCAGGGAAGGGTGTTTAACATTCAGAAATGTTTCCTTTGATTAGTAAGGAAAAAGAAAATCCAATGGAGTTGTTTCAAATTTGGTTGAATCTCCCTAAGAAAAATAAAATGGTAGAACCGCATTTCAAAATGTTGTGGCGTGATTCTATTCCAAGATACATTCATACAAACGATAATAAAAAAACAACCGTTGAAGTTATAGCAGGAAAAATAGAATCTACAAAAGCACCAAGTCCACCACCGGATTCATGGGCGTCACCTGAACAAAATGAAGTAGCAGTTTGGAATATTAAAATGCAAGCAGGCAAAATGGATTTTACCAAAAGCAAGTGAAGGTGTTAACCGTATGCTTTATTTTTATGAAGGCGATAATTTAAATTTAGCAGGGACAAAAATTACTAAATACAATGCTATTGAAGTAAAAGCAAATATTGATATTGCTTTAGAAGCAACAACTGAAACCAGTATTTTAGTTTTACAAGGAAAACCTATTGGTGAACAAGTCATGCAATACGGTCCGTTTGTGATGAATACCAAAGAAGAAATTAATCAGGCTTTTGAAGATTATCATAAAACGCAATTCGGAGGTTGGCCTTGGCCAAAATACGATCAGGTTCATGCAAGAGATAAAAGTCGCTTTGCAAAACACGCTGATGGAAAAGAGGAAATTAAGTCGAGTTAATTACCTATTCAAATACTGAGCCGATTCAGCGTAGGTCAATTTCTTACCGTTCTGATAAACACTTACGAAAGCATCACCAATTCCTAAACCAATCATTTGGTCTTTTAATTGCTTAGCGAATTTTACATCAGTGAAATTTCCTACAGTATAAATGTAAAGTGCGTTAATCAATTTATTATCTACAGGCCATTCTTTAATTTTTTGGAAATTAGCAGCTATTTCAGCAGGAACTTGGTTTTTGTAAGCACCAATTTGTACTCTGAATGAAAGTCCTTCTTCACCAACCTTAACACCATTTTCAGCAGTAGGGGCAGGACCAGTAGTAACACCATTACTAAATGGCGCAACAACTGGAGTAACACCTCCGGTTGTATTATTCGCTGGCGCAACATCAGCTACAGCAGGGAACACAATTGGACTCTCAACTTCCATTTTTAAATTAACGCTGTCATTTTTAATTTGTTCAGCTTGTGTGAAAGTAATTCTCTTACCATTATAATAAGCAGAAGAGAAAGCATCTTTAATGCCGATTCCATTCACTCTTGCTCTGTCTGTACTTAAATGATCTTTTACATTGTAAATACCAGCAGTGTAACGGTACAATCCGCTAGGTAATTTTTCAGTAAAGATTGGACTCAAATTATATAATTGTCCGCGTGTAACTTGTCGCGAGTAAACTCCAATTTGTACAGTAAACAATAAACCATTTATTTGTTCTAATTCTCTTGTCACAACTGCAGGTTCTGTATTTGTTGTTAAAGGATTTGTATTTACAGGAGCAACAACTGTGTTTTTAGGAATGTTATTGTTTGCTGTTATACCTGCGCTAACGGTTGGAGAAAGATTAACTTCTTTTCCTTCTTTTTGTAATAAAGTAATAGCTTCATTAATAGAAATTCTTCTGCCTTCATAAAAACCAACTACGAATGCATCTTGATATCCAAGATTACGTAAATCATTTTTAACAGCATTCGCATCTTCAAACTTATCAAAATTACCTGCGGTGTAGCGGATGTAACCGTTAGGTGTTGTTTCTCCGTTTACAGGCGTTAAACCACCAAATGCATTATTTGGAACAGGCGCCTTAAATGCTCCAATCTGCACACGGAAAATTAAACCAGCTGGAATTTTTGCATCCACTGGAATTGGCGTATTAGCAGAGTAGGCGTTATTCGTTTTTACTTCAACACCCGCCGCTTTAAATGGAACAGCGTTTACGTTTGGAGTGTTATTATTTGCAGCAGTGTTATTGTTAGCGGTGTTATTAGTGTTGTTACGTGGATTGGTAGTATTGCCTCCGGTATTTGTATTAGGATTTGTACGTGGATTAGTTGTATTATTTCCTGCTACATTATTATTTCCTCCTGTGTTGGTATTCGTTGTCGGGTTGGTAGTATTTCCTCCTGTATTATTAGGGATTAGTTGTGTTAGTAGCTACGTTGTTATTTCCGCTGGTGTTATTGTTTGGATTTGTAGAGTTGTTGGCTACATTATTATTTCCACCGGTGTTATTAGCAGCAACAGTTGGTGTAGTTTTGCTACGGTATTGGTTGTTGGTGTAATAACTGGAGTTTTGATTGCGTAAGTTTGATCGTATTGCTTTAGCATGTTTATGACATCGTACTGACGTAACTGAATTTCTGCTTTTTTTCTTCAGCATTACTCACACCCCCAATTTAGCAGCATTATTACTATTGCTGTTCGCTTCGTTACGGATATCGTTAGCTTGTTTTTTATTATTGTTAATCATATTGATTAACTCTTCAGCATTTGCTAATTCAGGCGCACCTTTTGCTTTAGCTTTCTCAACATAATTAGCAATCGCTTCATTTAAATTATTGTATTGTGCTTCGTTTAAGTCTTTCTGTAAATCAGAAGCCTTTAATTTTGTAGTAATAGCTTTCGATTCTAAGTCTTTCGCTTTAGTAATTAAATTTGTTTTTTCAGGTCTGTTTTATCGGCTGCTTCTTTACGTAGGGCAGAGGCTTCACTTGCAAAACCATCAGCTTCAGTATTTATATTATCAATCTTCGTTTTTAATTCATCAGGCGTTGTAGATACGGCGGGAGTTTCAGTATTAGTTGGAACAGTGTTGTTAACTGCTGTGTTATTTTCGGTAGCATTAGTAGTTGTTGTATTTGTTGCAACAGTAGTATTCGTTCCTGGTATTATTATTTCCTGTTGTATTATTTCCGCCGGTATTAGTTTCAGGTGTGTTGGTTGCTACAGCTGTTGTATTAGTAGTTGTGCCGTTGTTATCTGTTTTGTTTCCTGTAGTAGTTTCGTTTCCTCCGGTAGTATTGTTACCCGCTGTATTATTTCCTGTAGTGTTATCTGTTTTATTTCCGCTGGTGTTGGTATTATCTACACCATTATTATTAATTGGGTCGCCTGTTGTATTTCCGCCTGTATTATTAGCAGCAATAGTTGTGTTTTTAGAAGCTTCTTCAGCTTTATTTAAAGTGCTGAGTGCTTCAACTTCTTTATTCGCTTCTAACAATAGATTTTGTTTTGCACCTGCGTCAGATTCGGTTAAAGCTTTTACTTATTAGTGATAGTGCTTGTGTATTTAAACTTTCAGCTTCCTTTTAAGTTTAGCAGCCTCAGGGTTGCTTGCTTTTATTTTCGGACTCAAAGTTTTATATTCATTCTGATTGGCTTTGCTTAAGGCCATGTAAGCATCCATTTTATCTTTATTGAATTTCTCGTTTTGTTGTTTAACGTTATTCAATACAATGCTGTTATCAGGTGCAGCACCATCCACTTTCTTTAAATCGAAACCGGCATTTGCTTTCATTAATAATTCAAGTGCTTTGTTTTGTTTTGCTAATGCTTCAGCTTCTTTTTCTTCTGCATTACTAATAGTTCCTAATTTAGCGGCATCACTTCCTAAACCGTTCGCTTCAGTGCGAATAGCAGTAGCTTGTTTAAATGCTGTATTTGCTTCGGTGTTTAATTTCTTCGCTTCACTAACATCAGCAGAAGCTGATTTTCCTGTTGCAATTAAGTTCTCAATGTTTTCAGTGTTGACTTTGAATTCATTCCCGTTTTGAGTCTTGGTGACATCGGTAGCTGCCAGATATTTCTTATTAGCCTGAGCGTCTAAATCTCTTGCGTCATCTAATAATTTTTGTTTCTCAGTACCGTTTTTGTTTTGTGACTGGTTACGGAAATCTTTTGCTTTCCCGCTTAATTCATCACCCTCTTCATTTAATTTATCTTTTGATGGTCCTGCTGTTAATGGCGTGCCTGAGCTATTTTTTATACTTTCTTCTGCTTTTGTAATGCTAGTTAATAAATCACCCTTAGTAGTATTAGCTATTTGTAATTTAGCTTCAGCATCTTTTTTAAGGTTGACTGAATTAGCATCTTTATAATCATTAAAAGCAAACGCGGGGTTATTAGTATTGTCTACCTGATTTTTTAGTGCTGTTAATTTATTATTGTCATCAGTTCCATTAAAGGTTAAATCGATAGGCGTGTAAGGTGTAGAGTCGGCAGTACTAGCATTGCTAATATTGTTTCCTCCTGCATTATTACCGCCGGTTGTATTGTTATTGATGGCATTTGAGTTTGTAGTTGTATTCGTGTTTGCCGCAACTGATGTTCCGCCTTAATTGCTGAATTCTGGAATTATTAGCGGCAATCTTCTCATCATTTAATTCCTTTGTTTTTCGAGCTTTACTTATTTCGTTAATGAATTTTTGTTTTTCATTATTATTAGCAGCGGCTTTAATATCAACTCCGTTTAAAGCAATTAAATCATTTAACTCTTGATTGTAATCATTTAAAATAACATTCGCCTTTGCGTATTCGTTTTTGTCGTTTGTGTTTTGAATAGGTTGTAATTATCATTGTAATTAGAAGCAATACTTTCGGGACAAAGAACTAAACCGGGTGGTTGTTGCAGTTGTGTTCGCGTTAATGTTAGTTGTTTGTAGTATTAGTGTTTGATTTGTTGTGTTAGGCAGCAATTGCTGCTTTAGAATCAGTTGTTTTAATAGTGTTAGCTAAATCTATTTGATTTGAATGGACGCGCCTTCATCTTTTAATTTGAAAATAGTTTTTCAGTAAGTTTAGCCGCTAATTCTGATTCTTTTATCTAAATCGGTTTTCAATTCGGTATTCTGTCCCGCTAAATTCTTCTTGATTGATTTATCTTTGGTGTTACTGATTTCAGTTTCGCTAATTGTTATTTCTCACAATTTCAGTCAATTTCTTACTTTATAGCTGTTGATTTTTCTTCAGCCTTAGCAATTTCAGATTGTTTTTGGTCGTACGAAGATTTGATATTGCTATAAGCTTCATCGATTGTATCTTTTGAGCGGAGATGGCTTCAATTCTGTTTCCTTGCAGACCATCAAGTTTAGCAAGTGCTTCTTTGTTGTTTTTATTCGAAACTTTTTCAATTCGGTAGCGTATTGCTGATTTAAATCGGCTTTTCTGTTT
>JADJMM010000015.1 GCA_016709575.1 Sphingobacteriaceae bacterium | reverse complement strand
TACAAAAGGAAGATTTAAACTATCGTTAATTTCTTTTGCAAAAAGGCGAGTATTAATATTATCTATATTAAATAGAGGCCCTTTTATTAACTCTTTATGTTTAGAAAGAATTTTATGTACATTTTGAAAAAGCGTATCTGTTATTGCGACAATAACATCTTGAATTTTATATTCGTCTTTAATAGGCAATCCCATCAAATAGTGATATTCATATATAAAAGAAAAGGCTCTTTCGCTTATCAAAGTGTTATTGATAGATTCAAGTTTATGATGTTCCAAAAATTTGAACACATCCTCTTTAATAGTTTCATATGCAAATTCACTAGGACGCTGTAGAATTGGGTTTTCTCTGAGATAATATAACTTAAAGAGGTCGTTGGCGACATTGAGTTTGAGTCAGCAAATTTTTTTATCTGCATAATATTTTTGTGTATAAGATCGGATAAAGCGATAAAAACAGCATTAGTGTGGGAAAATCTGAGTACCCTAACCCAAATTTCCAAACAGTTGGATATATAAAGGATTTCATGTGATCAAAATCATGGTCCCATGCGTGATTCAGATAATCTAAGAATTTGTGAATTTCAATAATAACATTTCGTTAGATTCAGGCAAACCAACTGTATTTTCTAATGCTTGAACTTGATTGCGTAAATCGGTAATTTGTTTTTGAGAAATCAAAGAGTCGTTATAAAATTTGGCATGATTCTCAACAATTTCTTGCCATTTATCTAAATAAGCTAAATCTGATTTTGAAATTTTGTTTTCTATTGGAATATCTACATTAATCGAATCGTTCTCTTCTGGAATTATGTTATCAAGCTCTATGACCGCTTAGTCATGTGTTTCCAATAAGCACAGCAATTCTTTTGATCTACAACAATCAGGATTACAGGTTGCACACTTCTATGACAATAAGACAAAAAACCTAGTTTGCATTGATGTTTTGGAGTTAGGGCATTTTTTTCTTTTAGAGTTTTCACTTGAATTTGAATTTCTCCAACAGGTATGCTTAATGAGCTTGCTAAAGTAATTCGACCATCGATATTTGGAAATTTGTCGCCAACCGAAATCTCAGGCTTGGCTCTTTTGTTATCCAAGATATAATTAAGAGTAGTAATAGATTCCCTATCCTTATCGTCATTGTTTGCAAAACCCGAAGGCTCTGTATCTAATATCTTACCCATAAGTTTAAAAATTACAAAAAAATATAAAATACCATGCTGCCGCAGGCTTGCGCTTCTGACTGACCGTAGGGAGATGCGCACAAACGTGGCGCTTTTCGCGCCACACCATATTGTGTGCGTCGGCGCGAGGTGATTTGATTTTGGAGCGCAGCGGAAAAATTACAAATGACCGCAGCTTGGGATAGCCAATACGCCCGCGTCGGGCGAAAAGGAGGTCGTGATGGCTGTTACTATGGCTTCAGCCAAAAAGTGCGTCGGAAAAAATTTTAAAAATCTTTTACCTGAATGTTCTTGTCGAACCGAAAGAGCTGCTGTGCGGTCGCTCGTGTGAGAAGTCGCCTGTCGAAGCGAAATGCTTTTTGTCTACGAGGAATTGTCTACGGAGAATGTCCGCCCTATGCGCTATAACTAGCTTATACCCATTAATTGGCGGTTATCTTCCTATATTGGAGGGATAACCGCCATAAACTGGCTTGTATATACTGTAAAAATAATCAAATATTTCATAAATAATCAAAGGAGATACTATTTTCTGAATGTTTTTTGTGTTTACGGGTATAAATTTCGGTAGTTTTACTGCTACTATGCCCTAATATTTCTGTATGTACCTTAAATCGGTTCCGCACTTCTAATAAATGGGTCGCATAACTGTGTCGTAACCAATGAAGTGATACTGGTTTTATTATGTTTACTTTTGCTAAAGCTTGTTTTAGCACATTTTGTAAACTTCTTTCATCATATGGTTCTCCGGGTGTTTGCCCTTCAAATAAATAAGTTTTTGGTTTACAAACAGCAAAATAGTCTCTTAACATAACTATAATCTTATGACTTAGTGGGGCAATCCTGTCTTTTCTTCCTTTGGATTGCCTTATAATGAGTACATTCCGTTTACTATCAACGTGCTCAGGTTTTAAACGCAAAAGTTCGCCACAACGCAAGCCGCAACTGTAAATTAAACTTAACATCACTTTGTGTTTTGTGTTATTATGGGCATTTAATATCAATTTTACCTCTTCCATACTCAAAACATTTGGCAATAATTTAGGTCTTTTAGGACGGTGAATTAATTCAGGGTTTAACTTTTTATTTTCAACTTTCAAGAAAAAAAGTTTTACCGAGTTCACAATTTGATTTTGATACGAGGCCGAAAAACTCTTTGCTAAAATGTAATGATTATTGAATAAAATAAGGTCATCATTAGTAATGTCTGATAAAGCTTTTTGAGCATAAAAACGTAGAAACGTTTTTAATGTCTCTGTATAAGTATCAATGGTATTATGACTATAGCGTTTAGATTTTAGCCAAAATTTAAATTCTTCTATTTTATGAATAGTCTCTTCCGAAAGCTTTTGTAATTCATCCTGCTTTATTAAAGCCTCCACAGACTCTTCTTCTATTATTTGAGTACGAGGCGATTCAACAGCCTTCGCTTTAAATTCTGAATAATCTAGGTAATAGTTATTTTTACTTAATAGGAATAAATCCTGAATAATATTTTTATAGAAAGGCAAATACCAACAATTCATGGTTTTGCTCCAGCGCATATGTGTGGCCGATCTTAATAGTTTTATTAATTCTTCATTTCTATTAAAAAGAATTTGAACAACTTCTTTTTCGTTATGAAATGAGGGTTTCAAATTAATTATTGGAAGATTAGTCATAAAACGAAATTAAATCAAAAACTAGTAGTGTTTTGCTATAAATTGTAGCAAATATTATTTTTTAGCTTAAAACTTCCCAAAAATGCCCAAAAGTTCCCAAGTTGAAAAAAACCGAAAGAAACCAAAAGGATCTTACTATTTCACTCCTTTTTTCGAATTATCCGAAAACTCGCTCCCAAATCGGGAAAGCTCTTTTTTTGCCCACCGTTACTTTGTTGTGTAAAAGCAAAACGTCAAAACATAAAAACGGATTACAATGACAGAAGAAGCAAACGGTAAAGCAAGCGAGATCATCAGCAGTAGGGATAGCAATGAAAAAGATCGAAGGAAATTGAAAGAGTTTTTTCAAACCGACAAAGTGTCCAAAACCACCACCGTTAATTTGTTGTGTAAAAACAAAACGGCAAAACATAAAACAGATAACAATGGCAGACGAAGGAAACAACAAAACAAGTAACATTCTTGATGAGAATGATAGCAAAGGAATACCATCATGGTTAACACCTTTACTAAGCGGATTAGGGAGCATGGGCGGAAGTTATGTGCTTTGGGTAAAACCATTGCAAGACAACTTTAAAGCAATGGCAGAACAAATAGAAACGCTTAAAGATGAGATCAGAGAAATAAAACATAAGCAAAAAGGAGGTAGATAGAAACTTTAGCAATAAGCTAAAACTAGCAATGGAAGGGCTCCGAGAGCGAAACGTCAAAACGATTTGACGATACCGAGGAAGATGATGATGACGAAGATGAATTAATAATTCCGTCTAAAAAAGAAAAATACATCAAGCCAACTAAAACAAAAAAATCAATTTTAAAATAACACACATGGAAGACAGAAATACATACAAGCGTTTCAATGTTCCTTTTGATGTTTTAACGGATGTTGTAAAAATCATCATTGACAACGAATTGAAAAACGAAATCACAGGAGCAAACGAAAACAAAAGTTTTATAGAGTTAAGTAGAGTATCAAAACGGATTAGGATTACATCTAAAAGCAATCAATAATATAGAAAGTGTTTTAGCCGATTACAATCACTACCGTTTTGAAGAAGAAGAAACCGATTGGAGAAATAACTAAGATGATTAAGACTTGTACATATTGTAAAAAAGAGTTTGAGGCAAAGCGAATTGATAAACATTTCTGTTCTGCTTCTTGCCGACAACTAAATCACCTGAAACGCAAGGCAGTTGCGCTATTTGGCAATGTTTCAAATGAAGTAGAAAACGTAAAAACAGATGAGCAAAATGTAAAAACAAATCCCGAAAAGCTAGAGGAGAATATAATTGAAAAACAAAAAAACGATGTTGAAAATGAATTCAAACAAGTTAGTAGCAAGTTCATTAAGGATATAATTTCTTTGTTAAAACGCAGAAGCATTGAAGAAGATCTTCATTCATTTATCCGAAACAATAAGCAACATTTTAAAAGCATTGCATGGGTTAATGTTCGTTTACGCTGTTTAATTGAAGTTCTACTATTAGTTTCTGAAAGAAAGCGATTACCTCTAATTGATTTGATTGAAATCACTAATGCTTTTATCTGTTTAGTAAAGTCAGAACATTTTAAAAAGCTACCGACCAATTTTCTTTATTACAATATAACAAAGGATTTAAGAGACAAGTTAAAAGTTATTTGCATTGAAAATGAAGGAGTACAGGAACTGCCTTTGAAATTAAATAGAAGATTAAAAATTGAGCTTATCGTATATCGCTGCGAGTTGAGAGCTGTTGCATCTAAGATAAAATTCAGCGAATTAAATTTTAAAATCAATAAAGATGAATAACAGTATAAGAAACAAAGCACCTCCAAATTTCTTGAACTTAGAAAACAAGAATAAAATAGAAGTATAACTTAAAATAATAACAATGAATAATTTAAATAAAATGAGAACGAAAGAATTTGAAGTGCCTAGCGACTTTATACAAGAATTTGCTGAAGCCTTGGCGGAACATGAATTAACAAATGAAATAAACGGAGTAACCGAAGATGGTGATATTCTGATTGAAGTAAGCTACGAAAAAGATGAACGTGCGGCAGTATTTGCTTTAACCGAACTCCTCGATGATTATTATGATGATGAGGAAGAAGAAGAATCGGAAGAAGAGGATGACTAGGCATTTTTGAATATCTGCTATATTTTAAAGGTGCCTTGCCCTGTGTTGCCCAAAAGTTGGGGTTTTTGGCGGGACTTTTTATATGGAAGGTATAGTTTATGTTAGATTGGAATAATGCCCGCTTTATGGGGCTCCGGAAGGAGGCAACATGAAAGAGCATTGTGAAAAAGAGTGGAATGAAAATAATGAAGAACTAAGCGCAAAAGAGATTGCAGAATTATTAGAAGATGAAAATTTAAGTGAAGAGGAATTAAATGGAGTATTAAAAAGCGTAAAGATTTTTTGTAAAGTGGCGTATGAATTATTTGCAGCCGCGCAAAATAATCAGGAATGCGAAATAATAAACTTAAAAAAGAAAACATAACCGAAGAACTTAAAGAAGCAGCATAAATAATAACCAAAAAGTAAATCACCATGACAAACGACAGTAAGTTGTTTAACAACTTTGCCAAAGGCAAAAAACAAATCAGAATCATCACCGATGATTGCGTTATCTACACAAGGGTATCCGGTGCAAAACAAATGGATGGCTTAAGTCTAGAAACCCAACTCAAGGGAGCACAAGAATACGCCAAGCGGCATAAGCTCTTAATAAGGGAGCGATTTGGTGGAACGTATGAAAGCGCACAAACCGATGAGAGAAAGGAGTTTCAGAAAATGATTAAGTATCTGAAAACAACGAAGCACAAAATTTCAAAAATCTTAGTGTATAGTTTAGAACGCTTTTCTCGGAATGAAAATTCAATTTGGTTAAGCACCCAACTTCGAAAGTTAGGAACGGAAATAGTTTCGGTTACCCAACCGATTGATACTTCCAATCGGCAGGAATCATGCAACAGAAAATGTTGTTTTTATTTGGAGAATTTGATAACCAACTAAGGCGACAAAAAAGCATGGCAGGAGTTAAAGAACGGTTGTTGAAAGGTGAGTGGTGTACAAAGCCACCAGTTGGTTATGATATAATAAGAATAAACGGAGAACGAAAAATAGTTCTCAATGATACAGGCAAGATTATTAAAAAGATTTTCTTGTGGAAGGCTCAGGAGCGTTTGCCTAATGAACAAATTAGGCAACGCTTACTGAACTTAAAAGTGAATTATTGTTTACGAAGGATTGCGGAAATATTAACTAATCCATTCTACTGCGGAATGATGGTACACAAAGCGTTGGAAGGCGAAGTGCTAGAAGGCAAGCATGATAAATTGATTTCCAAGATTTGTTTTTACAAGTCAACGGAATTCTTGCAGAAAAAACTCGGTTTGCAAACGAAAAGGAACGTCCGGAAATTGCCTTAAAACGCTTTATGAAATGTGAGGTGTGTAATGAATCAATGCGAGGTTATATCGCCAATGATACTGATACACCTTACTACAAATGTAATACTCCGGGTTGTAAGTGTAATCGCAACGCTAATCTGTTAAACCGTCAATTTAGAGAAAAGTTAAACGCTTTTGCGGTTAAAGGAAAGTGCTATAAATTAATTGACCGCTATTTAAAGTACACCTTCAAACAGATGAATAGTAGCCTAGCTTTGAAAATCAAGCGGCAGAAAGAGCAAGGATTACAGAATTAAATAAGAAAGTTGAGAGGCTCGAGGAGCGTTATATACTGGAGGAGATAGCGGGCGACCTTTACCAAAATACAAGCAAAAGTTCGAAGTCGAACGGGATGAAATAGAGGCAAGAATGAAGAATAACACGATTGAATTGTCGAGGTTGGATAGCTTAATAAAGTTTACCTTCACGATGGCTGAAAACCTGCCTAAAATGTGGGCTTCTGGTGATTATATGCAACGCCAAGAATTGCAAACAGCCTTCTTTTCGGAGGGGATTAGCTATAATCGGCAAAAAGATGAATGTCGATTAGATAAACCAAATTACTTCTTGGAACACATCGCTGATTTGTCGGGGAAATAGCTAAATTTACCCCGAACAAATTAAAAACTTTGACCCAGCTTCGCTTGAGGCACGTCGAGCGTAGTCGAGACGTGCCTGTAATTTTATATTAAACGTTTCATCAGTTCTCGACTACGCTCGAACTGACAGGAGTTTCGCAACGTATTTTCCAACAATGTCAAATTCTAAATTTATTTTATCACCCACTTTCAATGTTTTGAAATTGGTATTCTCAAATGTATACGGGATAATATGAACAGAGAAAGTTGTATCTCTTGAATCTACAACCGTCAAACTTACACCGTTAATAGTAATGCTTCCCTTTTCAACTGTAATATTTTTGGAACTCTTTTCGTGCTTAAATATAAATTCCCAGCTGCCGTTTATGTCTGTAATTTTTGCGCAAGTCGCTGTTGTGTCAACATGAACCTGAACAATATGTCCGTCGAATCTTCCATTAGCGGGCATACAGCGTTCTAAATTCACAACATCACCAACTCTTAACTCACCGAGATTAGTACGTTTTAAAGTTTCGTCAATGGCGGTTACCACATAATTATTTCCGCTAATAGAAACTACAGTCAAGCATACGCCGTTATGAGCCACGCTTTGATCAATCTTTAATTCAGAAGTAATGGAAGAAGAAAAAGTAAAATGAACATTCGTTCCTTCTTTTTCTATCTTCTCAACTTTTGCTAATGTCTCTATTATACCTGTGAACATATTCTTTTAATAAACGTGTGTCATCCTGAGCCTGACGAAGGGCCGTAAACATATTATTTCTTAAGCAACAACTCGGTTAATAAACTTTCAGTTTTCTTTTTATACAATTCGTATTCTTTTCCTGTAGCCGGACCGTTAAAGCCGGTGTAAATACTTTTTACGTTGTGTTTGCGATCTAAAATAATGGTGGTTGGAAATGCAGCTATTGAATTTAAAAACGGTAAACTTTCTGAAGCTTTTGCTTTTCCTGTTAAACCTGTAATTAGCATTTCGTATTCAATACCGTATTTAGTTTTTAATCTTGAGAGATTTTTTTTGTTCTTCTCAAAATCATCACTTCGCTCGTAAGCAAGAGCCACAATTTCTAAACCTTTGTTTTTATATTGCTTGTAAACTTTTGCGAGATAAGCGGATTCATCCATACAGTTCGGACACCAACTTCCCATAATTTGAATCACCACAACTTTATTAGCAAACTTCGGATCATTTAAAGTCACTGTTTGTTTTTCTAGGTTAGGGAAAGAGAAACTCACTTTTTCATTCGGACTTTTTAAAGTTGTAATTCCTTCCGGATCTTTTAATTTAAATTTCTCATTACGAACTGCAATCCAATCTTCACTTCCTGAAATACCGTAAAATACTTTTCCTTCTAAACTATCAGCCTTTCCTTTTTTCTTCGCGCTATTAGCAAAAAATAAAAACGCATGCGAGCCATCGAAACACGACATCGTCATATTATTATTCTGAACAGAACCTTCTAAATATCTGTAATCACCTGTCTCAGTTAAAAAAGTTCCTGTTACTTTATTTCCCGATTGTTTAAAAACGCCAATGGCTTTGTATTCGTCAGTCGTTTTAGGATTAAAGGTTACTTCGTATTGTCCGCTAAAATCACATAAAGCTTTTTTTGTAGTGATGAAACGGCGCTTATCATTATAATAGGCTTCAAAAGCGATTTTATTTTTTTCTTTCTTCGAGTTATTAATCCAAAATCCGCGAAGCGTATCTTTTTTTAATACTGTTCTGAATTCCGAATCAAATACCGGCATTTTAAAATTTACAGAATCACCTGAAATGGCTATTTCCGTAACAGTAATTTTTTCTTCCGCATTAATAATATCAATCGAAAGAAACTCGCCCATGTAACGGACATTCATATTAAAAGGAAGAATTAAATCCGTTTGTTTATCGCTTAACACTAAAACGCCACGCCAAGTGCCGGGCTTTAATTTAGTTTGACTAAAACAAAACAGCGATAAAAATAGAAATAAGAAAGTAAGTTTTTCACTCACTAAAGGTAATGAATTTTATTGTGAAAACGACACGGTAAAAGTGCTGTTTTTATAGAGAGAAAGCGCCTTAATTTCTATTGGGATTTTCTTATTCCATTCGCGTTGTTTATCGCCATTCATAGAAGCATCGGTTTCATCGTCATATTTATCCTGATACACATCCATTTCTTTATCTATAACTGCATATAAAGAATCGGAAACCGTTTTTAAATTGGCATAAGAAGAATACTTAGTCTCAGAAATTAATTTGCGCAATTTCCGGGCGTACAATTCTACAATATCGAAATGTTTTTGTTCGTGTTCTAAAACTTGTTGATTTATCCAACTAACTTTTTTCCAGGATTTGTTACAGAAGAAAACGGCTTCAATAGTTATTTTACCACGTTCAGTTATAGTTTTAAAGATATCGTAATGGGTAGAGGCGGCACTCATTCGTTTGGCAGGTTTCCCTCTGAAATCATCCCATGTGAGTATACGGCTTTCTTCCCACACTAAAATATCGTCCTCATCCTTTGTAAGGAAAGAGGAAAATAAAAGCAATAAGAATAAAGAGAGAGAAAGTATTTTTGTTTTTTTAAAGAGTATATCAATACTAGTTAAACGCATTGGCAAACCACTTTTCAAATAAAGTTCCTAATACCGGAATTGGTTTCATGGCGCCGTTTGCAGCATTAATCACACCCATAATAACCAACACTAAAATTAAAATCCATAATACTGGTGACAGAAAAAGAATTAGAAAACCAATGAAAGGTAAGAAAGCTATTATCATTAATGATAACCAAGCAGCAATAGAAAACAAAATTAAACCCGTTGCTTGCTTTAAATGGTAAGAACCAATTTTAGTTTTGTTATTACCGTGCATAACAATAGCAACTATATACCCGATTAAAGTAATGTAAGCTAAAATAGCTGCTGTTTTATCTTCTTGTTGAGCGGGTTGATTTGTGTTTTCCATGGTTTAGTTTTTGATTTAAATAAAGATAGAACTTTTTTGGAAGAATGCGAATAAAAGAACCATACAGTCATGCTGAACTTGTTTCAGCATCTATAGACCCTGAAACAATCCCGATAGCTATCGGGACAGGGTGACTGGTGCGTGGCTATACAACAATATTCACAATCTTCTTCGGCACAACAATTACCTTTTTAGGTTGTTTTCCTCTAAGTATTTTTGAGTTTGCTCAGCTTCCATTACTAATTTTTCAATCTCAGCAGCACTTAATGTTAAAGGCATTTCAATATTGAAACGTGTTTTTCCGTTGAATGAAATAGGATAATTGAAATTATCTTCCACTAAATGCGTTTCGTTAAATTCAGGGAATGGGGCGGTGGCAATACTTTCTTTGTGACCTAATTGCTCCCACAATTCTTCAGCAATATGCGGCGCGTAAGGAGAAACTAAAACTAAAAGCGGTTCTAAGATTTGGCGCTTGTTACATTTCTGTTCCGTTAATTCATTTACACAAATCATAAAATTACTTACCGAGGTATTGAAAGAGAATCGCTCAATGTCTTCTGTAATTTTTTTAATGGTTTTATGTAATGTTTTTAATTCTGCTTTTGTTGGCGCCTCTTCACTAATTCCATTCACATACAATTTCCAAAGTTTCTTTAGGAATCCTGAAACACCTGTAATCCCATTTGTATTCCAGGGCTTACTTTGTTCAAACGGACCTAAAAACATTTCGTACAAACGTAAAGTGTCTGCGCCGAATTTTGCACAGATGTCATCTGGAGTTACAACATTCCATTTGGATTTGGACATTTTTTCAATTTCACGATCTACAATAAATGTTCCATCATCTTCAAAAACATATTCAACAGTTAAGTCTGCTTCTTTGTACATTAAATCTCGCCATTTCTTGAACTCATCAAAATTTAGAGTATCATTTGAATTTACATAATCCACTAATACTGCTCGTTTTCCAATTCCAGAGTTTGTAGCCTCTTTGTCAAAAACAAATTGAGTATTTGAGAAATCAATATTAGGATAATGCTTCTTATAAATATTTAAAATGAAGGAAGCATCATTGGAAGAAATGAACTGCTTAAGCTTATTCTTTGAGACATAAATAACAAAGTGTTTATTGGCAGCTTTAGGCAAATCAATATAATTAATTTTAGTAATGATACTCGTATAAGCAGACATTCCCTGTATCATCCCTTGATTAATCAACTTCTTTGCAGGTTCATCAACAGAAATAAAATTTAAGTCGTGTAAAAATTTGGTCCAGAAACGTACGTATAATAAATGTCCTGTAGCGTGTTCACTTCCGCCAATGTATAAATCTACATTTCCCCAATAGTCTGCTAATTTTCTATCGGCAAATGTAGTTGTATTATTTGCATCCATATAACGCAAAAAATACCACGAGCTTCCTGCCCAACCGGGCATGGTTGTTAATTCGTATTCGTACTGTCCTTTGTGTTTCCAATCTTTTGCGCGGCCTAATGGTGGTTCGCCATCTTCAGTCGGTAAATATTTATCTACATCCGGTAAAGCTAAAGGCAATTCATTTTCAGGCATTGCGTTTGGAATTCCATCCTTATAGAAAATAGGAATCGGTTCTCCCCAATAACGTTGTCTGCCAAAAACAGCATCACGTAAACGGTAATTTATTTTTCCTTTACCTAAATTTTTGCTTTCAATACTTTCAATTGCTTTTTTAATCGCCGCTTTTACATCCAAACCATTTAAGAAATCAGAATTAATCATCTTTCCTTCTTTCTCATCCCACGAAGCTTTTTCAAAATCGTGTTCTGTTGTCGGTGTAATCACTTGCGGTTTCTCTAAACCAAAATGTGTGGCGAATTTAAAATCACGTTCATCATGCGCAGGAACTGCCATTACAGCGCCTGTTCCATATCCTGCTAACACATAATCTCCAACCCAAATAGGAATTAATTTTTTCAAGAAAGGATGTTCAACATATGCACCGGTAAAAACACCACTCACTTTATTTACATCTGCTTGTCGCTCTCTTTCACTTCTGCTTTTCGATTTTGTAACGTAATCATCAACCGCAGCTTTTTGTTCTTTGGTGGTGATTTTATTTACTAATTCATGCTCGGGCGCAAGCGTTACAAACGAAACGCCAAAAATTGTATCTGGTCTTGTTGTAAAAACTTCAATCGTCAACATCGAACCATGAATCAAAAATTTCAAACTGGTTCCTTCACTTCTTCCAATCCAATAGCGTTGAGATTCTTTTAAACTTTCACTCCAGTCAATCGTATTTAAATCATCTAACAAACGTTGTGCATAAGCGGTAATGCGCATGCTCCATTGTTTCATTAATTTCCGTTCTACAGGATGTCCGCCGCGCTCACTAACTCCATCTTTCACTTCGTCATTTGCTAAAACAGTTCCTAAAGCAGGACACCAATTCACATACGCCTCACCTAAATAAGCGAGACGGTATTGCATTAATGTATCTGATTTTTCTTTTTCTGAAAATGCTTTCCATTGCGCTGCGTAAAATATTTTGTCTTCATCACAAACTGCATTTACATTTTCATTACCGTTTTTTCAAACTCAGCAATTAAAGTTTCAATTTTTTTCAGCTTTGTTTGAATTTTTATTGTACCAAGAATTAAAAATCTGAATAAAAACCCACTGCGTCCATTTGTAATATTCCGGTTCTGATGTTTTTATTTCTCTGTCCCAATCGAAACTGAAACCGATTTTATTCATCTGATCTTTGTAGCGTTTAATGTTTTCTTCAGTTGTATTCGCAGGATGCTGTCCGGTTTGAATAGCATATTGTTCCGCCGGCAAACCAAAACTATCCCAACCCATTGGGTGCAACACATTAAATCCTTTATGACGTTTGTAACGTGCCATAATATCGGAAGCAATATATCCTAAAGGGTGACCAACATGTAATCCCGCACCCGATGGGTAAGGAAACATATCCAACACATAATATTTTGGTTTTGCCCCGATAGCTATCAGGGTGTCTTCTGCTTTGAAAGGTTTGTTCTTACCAATTGTCCTGCCATTTTTCTTCTATTTCTCTGAAATTGTATTCCATAAAATTTCGTTTACAAAGATAGCAGATTTTGAGAGCGTAGCAAGGGGAAATTAGTTGGTTTTTTGTTGTAAAAGGGTTAGGGCGTGCCCCTTCGGGTCGCGCTTTACGTTACAAGTCCTCTCCGCCTTAGGCGGATCCGGGCTTTCCACTACAATCGCTCACGCTTCTTCTTCAATTGGAACTTTGATACTCTGTATTTGTCAAACGAAATTTATAGATTTTGTCACCATGTTCAACGTCTTCTTTTTGTTTAAATCTATTAAGAGTTGCCCGTCTTCGAGAGTAAATTCACGAAGTAAAAGACGCTCTGTTTCTAAAATGGGTTTCACGAAATTAAATTAAAATCATCCGAATCCATCCCAACAGGAAAAGTCATTCGAAAATCTTCTAAATAAGTTTTATCGAGGTGAATAGTTTCTATACTTTGTTGGTTGGGAAGAGTTTTACTGATGATTTCACCTCTTGGATTAATCACCATGCTGTCGCCCGAGTGCGCAAATTTATTTCCGTCTTCGCCAATACGGTTTACGCCAATAACGTAGCATTGATTTTCGATAGCACGGGCAATTAATAATTGTTTCCAAGGGTAAGAACGAACTTCTGGCCAATTGGCTACATACAACAAAACATCGTACTCCGCGGTTGGCACACCGTTAGTTTTCTTGAAAGTATTTCTGCTCCAAACCGGGAAACGTAAATCGTAACACACTTGAGGACAAATATGCCAGTTGTTTAATTTGGTAATTAATTTTTTGGTCCCCATGGCGTAGTGTTTGTCTTCACCTGCCATGCGGAATAAATGACGTTTATCGTAAGTACTGAAATTACCATTTGGTTCTACCCAAAATAAGCGGTTATAATATTTTCCGCCATCTTCAACAGATACACTTCCTGTAACAATTGCGTTTTTTTGTTGTGCCCATTTTTTCATGGCAGCTAAGGCTTCACCATTACTGGGCTCTGCTAATTTAGCCGGATTCATTGTGAAACCTGTAGTAAACATCTCAGGCAACACAATTAAATGGGTAGTTTCTGTAATAGAGTTTACCAATGCATCAAAATGCGCCAGGTTTTTTTGGCGGTCTTCCCAATGAAGGGCGGTTTGGATGAGCGTAACTTTCATTATGACAAATGTACGGAATAGTATTATATTATTAACTTTGTGTAATGCCTCAAATTTCGGTAGTTATAATAGCTTTTAACGAAGAAAAAAACATTGGTCGTTGTTTAGACTCAGTGAAAGATATCGCCGATGAAATTGTGGTATTAGACTCGGGCAGTACCGATAGAACTAAAGAAATTTGTAAGAGTTACGGCGCTAATGTGTATCATCAAGATTTTTTAGGCCACCTTGAACAAAAAAACAAAGCTATTACGTTTGCGAAGTATCCGCATATTTTGTCTTTAGATTCGGATGAAGCTTTAGATGAAACTCTAAAAAATCAATTCTTGAAGTAAAAAGTAATTGGACCAAAGATGGTTATTATATGAACCGCTTAACGAATTATTGTGGACATTGGGTAAGGCATTGTAATTGGTATCCTGATAAAAAATTACGTTTGTGGGATAGCCGCAAAGGAAAATGGGGCGGAACAAATCCTCACGATAAGTATGACATGTTTGATGGCGATAAAAACACCGGCCATTTGAAAGGAGATATTTTGCATTATAGTTATTATAGTGTAGAAGATCATTACAAACAAGTAGAATATTTTACGAATATTGCTTCCAAAGCGTTTTACGAAAAGGGAAAGAAATCGAATGTGTTTAAATTGTTTGTGAATCCTATTGCTAAATTTATTGATCATTACATTTTGCATTTAGGATTTTTGGATGGCAAAGCCGGATATTCTATTTCTAAGATTTCGGCTTACGCTACTTATTTAAAATATAAAAAATTACGCGATTTATATAATGCAAAAACTGCCTGATAATTTTTCTGTTATTATTAGTCGCACCGACAGTATTGGCGATGTTGTTTTGACATTACCAATGGCGGGCTATATTAAAAAGCATTTTCCGAAAAATTCCGACTTACATGAATCGCAATTAAATTTTAAACTTCTTAAATTTTTAAATATTCCTACGGATGTAAAATTAGAAGATATTAATAATTATTATGGCTTTACTAAGACACAATCGCTTCCGGAAGAATGGTTAAAGCTAATTGATAAAACAAGAACAAATGTCATTCTTCATCCAAAATCAAAAGGTAGTGCGAGAGAGTGGGGATTAGAAAACTTTTCGGAACTCATTAATTCTCTTCCTGAAAATAAATTCAAAGTTTTCATTAGTGGAACAAAAGAAGAAGGCGAACAAGCCAAGTTGCTTTTCGAAAAACATAAAAACGTAACCGACTTAACCGGTAAGTTGACATTAAAACAATTTATTTCTTTTATCAATAATGCTGATGCTTTAGTGGCGGCAAGTACTGGTCCGCTGCATATTGCTTCGGCATTAGGTAAAAAAGCGATTGGTTTATTTGCACCAATGCGTCCGATTCACCCCGGAAGATGGATGCCTGTAGGAGAGAAAGCAAAGCATTTGGTGTTGGATAAAGATTGTAGTGATTGTAGAAAATCAAAAGATTGTCATTGTATTAGAGAGATAAAATCAAAACAAATCGTAGATTTACTTAGTAAATGAGCAAATATAAAGATAAAGTAATTTGGATTACCGGTGCCTCTTCAGGTATTGGCGAAGCTTTAGCTTTAGAGTTTGCAAAAAAAGAAGCGCGATTGATTTTATCGGCAAGAAGAGAAGATGAATTAAAACGTGTTGCAGCACTTACAAAACTTCCTGATTTAGATATCATGATTTTACCTTTTGATTTATCGGACACATCAAAAGCAAGCGGACTAGCCGCGCAGGTGATGAACAAATTCGGACGAATTGATATCTTAATAAATAACGGGGACAAAGTCAGCGCGAAGAAGCAATGAAAACTGACGAAGCAGCGGAACGAAAATTATTTGAAATAAATTATTTCAGCTCAGTAAATTTAAGCAAAGCAGTTTTACCTTATATGCTTAAACAAAAAAGCGGACATATTGTTGTAGTAAGTTCTATTGCCGGAAAATTTGGTTTTTATTTACGGTCATCTTATTCAGCAGCTAAACATGCCTTGCACGGTTACTTCGAAAGTTTACGTTTAGAGACAGAAAGCAAAGGGATTAAAGTATTAATGGTTTGTCCGGGTAAAGTAAAAACAAATATTTCTCTCAATGCATCAACTCGGCGAAAAGTAAAAATCGTTCCAACCTTTTTTATATTTTTTGGCATCGCCTTTTTGTAAGTTGTGGTGATATAAATTCAATTTTGTTTTCCCGGCTTTTTCTTCGAAGGTAATTTCAAGAATAGAATCAGGAGCATCTTCAGGAAATTCGGACGTGCGCCAAGATTGTACAATTTTCTTTCCTGCTTTTAATTCTAAATTCTTTCCCCAGATGTAGCCATCCCAAGAAGAATGTTTAGCGTTTAATTTGCTGCTTGCTTTTGCTTCAGCGCCTGTAAATAAAGAATGTTCTTTACTGCTTAACCAGGCTTTGTATAATTTTTCTGCCGAAACAGGAAGAGTGATGGATGTTTTAAGAGATTCCATTTGAAGAGATTTTAAATTAAATGTATGAAATAATTTTAGAAGAAGAAATTTTCCCTCTCCTATGAGGAGAGGGGGGACCACGCTTGCGTGGTGGGTGAGGTTACTTCGAAGAAAAGAAACTTGTCTTCGTTAAGAAGTAACCTCATCCGTCAGCCTTCGGCTGCCACCTTCTCCTCGTAGGAGAAGGAAATGTCCGTAAACAAAAAAGCCTCATCGAAACGACAAGGCTTTTCACTAAACAAAATAGTGTCTATTAAAATAAAGCTCTGAATATTAAAAACAATCCACCTGATAAAACCATTGTCACAGGTAAAGTTAATACCCATGCTAATGCAATAGTGGTAATGGTTTTCTTTTGTAAATTCTTTAATCCTTTTTTAGCAACCATTGAACCTGCAATACCTGAAGATAACATGTGTGTAGTTGAAACCGGTAGTCCGTAAGCTGATGCCATTCCAATACCTACAGAAGCAACCATTTCAGCACTTGCACCTTGAGCGTAACTCATGTGTTGCTTACCAATTTTTTCTCCAATTGTTTTTACAATGCGTTTCCAACCAATCATGGTTCCTAAACCTAATGAAATAGAAATTAAAATAATTACCCAGCTTGGTGCGAATTCCACTAATAATTTTGCTTCTTTAATTTCTGCTTTTAATTTTTTTGAATCTTTTGCTGAGATAGCAAAGTTCGGGCTCTTTAATAATTTTTCAGCACCCTTAGTTAATTTAACAACATCTTTTCTTAATTCGAAACGATCTGTTAAAGCAATTTCAGAAGCGCGTGTTTTTTCTGCGCCTACTGCTGCAAAATAAGAAGCGGCATGTTTTTTAATGCTATTGTAATGTTTAAATTCATCTTTGCCGAATTGTGTTGTGTCTGTTGCAGCAACGATTTTTTGAATTTCAAAAACATTTCCGTTGACACTCTGTAAATTTATTTTTTCATCTAAAGAGAATTGTCCGGGTAAAATTGCAATTAAAATCATCATTAAAATTCCAACTCCTTTTTGTCCGTCGTTTTGTCCGTGGAAGAAACTTACCATTCCGCAAGTCATCCAAAGCAACATGCGAATCCAGATAGGAGGAGTTTTGCCGGGAATTGGTTCTTTATAAATAGTTTCGTTTTTAATAAAACGTTTAAAAACAAACATCATGATAATGGCTAAACTAAATCCCGCTAAAGGCGAAAGTAATAATGCTAAACCTGTATCTTTTGCTTTGTCCCAGTTAACAGCAGTAAAGCCCATATCGCCTGGTAAAAAATTAAATGCTAAACCGATTCCAATTACTGAACCAATTAAAGTATGAGAACTTGAAGCAGGAATTCCAAAATACCAAGTACCGAAATTCCAGATGATAGCAGAAAGTAATAAAGCAAGAATCATAGCTATACCATGTCCAACGTTGGAATCTACCAAAACTTCCATGGGGAGTAAGTTCACAATTCCCATAGCAACAGCGATACCACCTGTTAATACACCAATAAAATTTAAAATACCTGAGTACACAACTGCAACAGTTGGTTTCATCGAGTTAGTATAAATTACGGTTGCAACTGCGTTTGCAGTATCGTGAAATCCGTTAATGAATTCGAAAAAACATGCTAATAATAAACATGCAATTAGTAAAATGGCCAGGCCGGTAGTTAATCCAAACATAGAAGTGTTTTTAAGATGATGACAAAGCTATTTTTTATCGGTATTCCCTATGTTAAGTTAATGTTAAATCCCTAGTTCAAGCTGTAAAACCCCAAAGAAATATTTACCGCTTTCAACACGGGTAGCCAAATTTCTATCTCTGTTATAAAATACATTTCCTTGAACCTTAACCTTATGTTTCATTACATATTTAGTTAAACCAAGACCATATTGTTCGTTTTCGTTAAGGCTGGTATATAAATCTTTATGTGGAGAAATTAAAGTATGTCTAACCGCAATTTCCCATCTGTTTTTAAAGCAATAACTTAATTGTGAATTGATGCCATCACCTTCAATTACAGTTCTGGTTGCGCCTGCACTATTTTTAGTAATTGGTTTTGTGCAATCCCTTCTTAAATATTCACAACTTGCTGCAAATCCTTTATACTTAAATAAAACATCAGCAATAAAAACAGTGAAACTTCTGTTTTCGTAAAGGTCTCTTCCTAGCTGACCTTGAGTTCTGGCAGCTAAGTCATTTAAATGATAGCCTCCGGCTAAAGAGAATTTTGGTTTTTCTTCACGTGCCACGTCACCTTCAAAATAATCACCACCATCAGTAAAATCACCTAATGGTAATAATTCAATTCTTCCTGTGTACGCTAAACCCGGACCGCTTGTTGATGAGTTTCTTCCTTCGCCGGAAGAAATAGCGGCTTTAATAATAGTTTTGAATTTTTTGCCAATATGGACATTGTAATTAGCGAACACGCCAAAATCACGATCTAAAGTAAAATTGGAATTAGCGGGAGATCGATCATAAAACTGTAAAGCGCCTGAAGATACAACACGTTGTCTGTTACCGGGTAATTTTGTTTGACCAATTCCAAGCTGAAGTGATTTAACAGGTTTATAATAAACCACCGCATCCCTAACAACATTTGGACTAGTATTAATATTTGAAGCCTGATTCATATCCCAATCCATGTCACCTCTTGAAAAAGAAAGTTGCAAATAATAGCTCCATTTGGGATTATAAACGTGACCGGTAAAACTCAAACGACAACGCCTTACTCTAAATTCAAAACTTGACGGATTAAGGTCTTCGTCAGAAATAGAATTCATTAACATTCTGTTTTGCATCCTGAATCTGATGTTGATGGAATAAGAGCTGTCCGGCGTTGAAAACCTGATCCGTTCTTAAAATTGAAATAAGGATTTTTTGAACTTGGTTTGGGAGTTTCTGCTTTTGCAACCGGAACTTCTGTTGCTTTAACTTCCGGAGTTTTTGTTGTGTCCTGAGCGTTTAAGTTTAAACTTAGCAGGAGGATAGGTAAAAATAAAGTTTTCTTCACGTTAACTAAATATTAATTAAGCGCAAAGAAATAGTAACATTGTAAATGCTACATCAATTTAATGTTAAGGAATTGTTAAGCGATTAATTCTATTAAAAACCAAACACTTAGGCGCTTGGTCCTTGTTTTAAACAGTAACCGATGCCCCGATAAGTTTTAATGATATCATCGCCAAGGGCACGGCGGATATTGCGGATATGAATATCAATAGTTCGTTTTGAGGAGATATCTTTATTGTGCCAGATCTCTGTAGCAATTTCATCTTTCGAAAATATTTTATTGGGATTTGAAAAAAGTAATGAGACCATTCTGAATTCTAAACGGGGTAAAGAATAGGCGTTGCTGCCAATAATAATTTTGTACAGTTCCTGGTCAATATAAATAAAACCATTTTCAGGTATATTTTTTCCGGCTCCATTCTTTTAAGAAGCGCTTTAATTTTAGATTCGAAAACGGTTGGATTAACAGGCAAGTCTACAAAATCATCAGCCCCGGAATTAAAAGCACTTATTTGAATAAAGTCATCGGCTTTATTAGAACAAACAACAATATAAAGAGCGCCCTTAACATACATTAATTTTATTTCTTTAATAACAGTAATAGCATCTGTATTATCTAATTCCAAATCAATTATTAAAATATCAAAGGTTTCGGTTTTCAAAAAACGCTCAAAGTCATCGTAAGCATACACATTCGTCACTTTTAAATTAAGCTTCGTTAAACTCTTTCTATAGAATTCTGAGTTGGAGTTGCTAACTGAATATATAATAGCTGAATGCAAGGAATGTTTTGTTGAATGGATTAAAAAAAGCCTGCTTCATTAAAAGCAGGCTTTTGTAATAAGAATAAATTATTTATTTACAACTAATTTAATGGTTTCAGTTTTTGAACCATATTGTACAGTGATGAAGTAAATACCGTTTGCTAATTCTGTAGCATTAATTGGTAAAACATTCATTCCTGTTTCAACATTATAATTAGTGTAAGGCTTAGCTACTAATTGTCCTGTAACAGAATACAAATCAGCTGAAATAGTAAATGCAGAAGTTGTATTAATTACAAGATTCGTTTCGCCTGTGCTAGGGTTTGGATATAAACCAACTAGTTTAGTTGAATTGTCAAATTCGTTAACACCTAAAATTCCACCTGAAACAAAAGCAGGATCACTAAAATTTGCACCACCTGATACTAAAGTATTTGTGCAAACAGGACGGTAATCAGGACTTGTATAATTATATGGCGTTACTAATAAACCGGAAGTGCTAACTAAAGAATCATTTGAATTAGTACCGAACCAAGTTGTATTAAAGTTTGTGTTAGCAGTTGTAGTTACAATTGTTTTTGGAGTAATACCTGAAGTTGTAGCAATTACATTATACTTAAATTTAAGAGCACCACTTCCTGCATTAGCATCAGCTGCAGTTCCGTCAACGTGTAATCCTTTTTTGAAATCCGTGAAAATAGAGTTAAACACTTTTAAGTTTGTATTTCTTCTTAGACGTAAAGCGCGCTCGTAACCCGCAGCTAAAATAGTTGAAGAACTTCCGCGGTATGGACCGATTGCAGTAATGTTAGAAAATATTCCTGATGTTAAAGGCGTATTTGAACTCCCTGTTGCATCATTATCTGATTCAAATCCTTCTGATGTAGAAACTGCAGGAACGTCAGCTAAAGCCGGGTCACGTACAATTAATCCAAACTGAACCATTCCGCTATAACCGAAATCTGTATCAAAGTCATCATCTAAATTTCTGAAGGATACTAAGTATTTAGCATTAACTGTACCACCAAACCACTCAAATCCATCATCATTTGTAAATGAACATTGGATATGATCGATAGTTGTTGCTTTACCAACACCACCCATTGTTAAACCATTAATTTCTTTATTCGCAGCAAATACATAACCACCAAACTCAATACGTACATATTTTAATGTTCCTGAATTATCATTGTTATTCGGACTTGTTGAACCGTATTCTGTATCAGCACTTACAGTTAAGCCTTCAATGTTTGCAATTCCACCCGGTACATTAATTTGTGCTTGTCCGCATAAAATAATTCCACCCCAATCACCAACCGAGCGATTAGATGCACCAACAGGTTGGTTTGATGTAAATACAATTGGATTACTTGCAGTACCTACTGCTTGTAGTTGTGAACCTTTTGTAATAATCAATGCAGAGCTCGGAGTTCCTTTATCTCCTAATACAATAACTCCCGGTTGAATAGTTAATACTGAATTGTTTTTTACAAAAATCGGACCTTGTAATAAAATAGTTTGTCCTGTTGCCCACGTTGTGTTTGTTGTGATGTTTGAATTCACAGTCATTGTTGCTGCAGGATAAACTTTGTTTTGTGGATCCCACTCAGTCCAGCTGTCTGTCCACATTGAAGTTGAACAATCGAAAGCTCCTTTGTAGGTAGTTGGTGTCCAGAATGCAGTTTGTGCCATTCCGAAGTTTAGCGATAAAGCTAATAATAGTGTTTGGTAAATTCTTTTCATGATTTTATAAATTTTATGATGCAAAGTAAGTGTGACAAGCTTACCTAACGATTAAGTACGTGTTAGCAAATCATGATTGTTAGATTAACCTAATATTAACCCAAACCTAATAATAAAGAATAAAACAGACGTAGAACGTGTTTTTATACTACGTTGGTAATATTTAATTAACCAAATATTTACAATTACTAAATACTTAAATTAACATATTTGTACAAATTTGGATTATGGCTCTAAGTATTAAAGAATTAATTGAGAAAAATAAAAACGCGTACAAACATCAGTATTATATTGAGTCTGTTAATTTATCATACGGCTTAATAACGAAAGCACTAAAACAGATTATTTCGGAGGAAAAAATAAGTACTGGTGCTGCAAGAATGAAGCTAAGCGATTGTATTAAAATCTTCAAACAACATTATACAACATCGCCTATCTTCAAGAAAAAATTAAAGAAGACGGTGTACAAAAACATTTGTGAGTTTAATGCCGATTATAAATTACTCAGCAAAGAACTAAAATATCAGTACCCCGAACTAAAACTAAAGCACGCTTCAAAACGCGGCATTGAAATAATGGTGAACCTAAATACCAGTCTGATTAAAATCCGTTCGAACCGCTAATTACAATTTAAAACTTATTTGTAAAGCGTAAACTGTTCCATAAGTTTGCGAGAAGTTGATGAAGTCTTTGTTCTTATCAAAGGCATTATCTTTATCACCATTCTGATAGAAGATCAATTTCTGATGTAAAATATCTTTAGCAGTGAAACGAACTTCCAGTTTATTTTTCAGGAATGATTTTGAAGCCTGGAAATCTAAGGCTGTTCTGCCATTCTCCCACCTGTGAGGTTCATTGGTAGTACCGACATTAAAGATACGTTCTCCGATTCTATTCACCATGGCACTCACACTATAACCTAATTCAGTATCGTTATAAACTATACCGGCATTAATAATATAGGGCGACTGTCCTTGCAGAGGTCGTATTACTTTTTCAGTGGTTGAACCCGGAACAAACACTTCCACTTTTGATTTTATGTATGACAGATTAGAGAATAAACTCAGATTATTTAAGAATTTAATGGAATCAGTTTTGAATAATGCACCGAGGATTACTCTGAATTCTAATTCAGCGCCATACATTATAGCTTTTGGCGCATTTCTATAGGTGAGCTCGTCAGCGGCATATTCCTGCGCAGCTAATTCTATTGGATTTTTAAAATCTTTATAGAAACCACTTACAGATAGCAATTGCCCGCGGCCAGGGTAGATTTCGTAACGCAGATCATAATTATTAATGGAGCACTGTTGCAAAGTATCGTTCCCATTATACAGTAAGCGTGTTTCAGGATCAAAAAAGTTGAATGGTGCCAATTCGCGAAACTCCGGACGATTCAGTGTCTTTGAATAACTTGCTCTAATGTTTTGTTTTGAATTAAGTGCGAAGATCAAATTTACAGAAGGCAAATAATTAACCTGGCCTTGAACAAATTGAAGTGTATCATTTTTCTTTTTGTGACCATTAACAACTTGAGTAAAATTTTCTATTCTTAAACCATATACTGCCGTAAACCATTCTTTCACTTTTGAGGTTAGCATAATGTAATGTGCGAATAAAGAAGAATTAGCATCATACACATCACTTGGTTTTGTCATGTCATATAACAAAAACCCTGACGAGTCAGGATAACCAGCCACATTGCTTGGAATGCTTTGACCCATGTTCGCTTCATCAAAGATCTGGTCGGCGGGTAAGTACATTAAAGATGATTTGAATTTTGAAGAACTTCTTACTAAACCTAATTGTCGATTAAAGAATGTTCTATTTCTTAGTTGATAGAATCCGCCAATCTTAACATCTTGAGTGAAATTCTCAGAGATCTTGAAGCTTCTTGAAACGTCAGCCCTGAAACTTTTAATATTCTCATCGAGTTTAGAATACAATCTGTATCCTGCGTAATCGGGTCCACTTCCTGCATTTGCAATGATCACAGTTCGCATTGTATCATAGTATACCGAGTATGGATCTTCAGGATCATTTGGTTTTTCGAAATGAGAGTAAGAAGTGGTTCTGTAATTAGGAATCGTCCTTTTTGTTTTTCCGTAAGAACCTACCCAGTTGGTTTTTAATTTCAGCTTCGGCATATAGTGCTCACCAATCAATTGTCCTGAATAAACAGTACTGTTCTTGAAAAAACGCGTGGTGATATCATTAATCGCTGGGTTATTATTACTTAATCCTGTTGAACCATTAGAGTGAATGAGTTTATTATCTGAACTAATAGAACCAATATTTTTAAAGCTGATGGAATGATTTTCATTAAGCTTGAACGAAAAATTCAGAATCGATGCGGCTAATGTTTGTGTGTTGAAGGTCTCAAATAAATATTTATCATCTAACTGGTTCTCGGAAGTTCCGGTGGTGTTATTTGAAAAAGCATAGCGGTCGCGTTGAGAATAAGTTTTAGAATTATTATAAGTTAGTGAGAATAGAACGCCGAAGAAATCTTTTTCTTTGCGCTTTACATTATGTCCGATAGCAAACTGTGCCGACAAATTGGGATCAAATTTATCAGTCCTCAAAGCCCAATCGTTCTTAAAATATTTAGCAAGCTCTCCTCTTTTTGAATTCAATTGCGGAAAGTCATTTGAGCTTGGAACATCAGAAGGCATGTTTCTTGTGCCATCATCAAGACCTATCCAATCATATTTTCCTCCCTGATAAGTAATACGATCTTTGCCAGTTGTAATAGTGTTATAACCTCCACTTACAGAGAGCGAGATGAAGTTTTTGTCGGGAATATTTTTAGTATTTACAAAAACGATACCGCCGGCAAAATCGCCGGGAGATTCAGGTGTGGCTGTTTTGTTCACTGTAATATTATCGAGCATGTTAGCAGGAAAAATGTCGAATGAAAATGCTTTTTTGTCCGCTTCTGTATTTGGTAATGGTGAATTGTTGAGATATGATACATTATAACGTTCGTTAAGGCCTCTAATAACAACAAACTTGTCATCAATGATTGTAACTCCGCTGATACGTTTTAATACATCGGCCGTATTTCTATCTGGTGTGCGTTTAATTGTTTCAGCTGAAACGCCATCGCTCACACTCACATTGTTTTTTTGCATCATTGTTAATGCGGCATTGTTTTCTTTAATCATTTCTACTACTACTACAACTTCCGAAAAAGTAGTGGAGGATGACGGCTCTAATTGCACATTAATATTAGTTACGTCGTTTGTTTTAATCTCTACGTCGGTAAATTTCTTCGAATCGTAAGAAATATAGCTGAAAATGATATTTACTTTTCCGGCAGGCACATTGTTTAAAGAAAAATTTCCATCAAAATCTGCGCTTGCGCCTTTTGTTGTTCCTTCAATCACAGCGGTTGCTCCTGGTAATGTTTCGCCGGTTTTGGCATCAATAATTTTTCCTGTAATTTTTCCGTTTTGAGAAATAGAGCAGAATGAAATAAATAGAAAGAGAGCGGATAAAAACTTAGTCATGTGCATTATATTAAAGCACAAAATTCGCTCATCAGTTTAAGCATATCATAATTTTAATGTTACGAGAAAGTTAAATGTAGACTAAGCAAAATGATTTTATTTAAAGTTAATTTAACATGCACCGCTAAATTTTGCTCTAATTTTGGCACTAATTATGAGCGATACTTACAGAATATTATTGGTAGATGATGAAGAGGATATTCTAAATTTCCTGTCCTACAATTTAAAAAAAGAGGGTTACGAAGTTTATACTGCGCTGAATGGTCACGATGGCATAGCTTTAGCAAAAAACACAAACCACATTTAATTGTGTTAGATGTGATGATGCCGGAGATGGATGGTATCGAAACTTGCCGCATCATGCGCGAGAATAAGGAACTGGCGAATTTGTTAATTGTATTTTTAAGTGCAAGAAGCGAAGACTATACACAAATTGCAGGATTTGATTCGGGTGCTGACGATTATATTACAAAGCCAATTAAACCACGTGTGTTTATTAGCAGAATAAAAGCCTTGTTAAGACGATTAGGAAGCAATACTCCTAAAGTTGAAAAGGTTTTAGAGTTCGGCGAAATAAAAATTGATCTTGAAAAATATTTGGTGTTTAAATCAGGAGCTGAAATCCAACTACCTAAAAAAGAGTTTAAATTAATTGAACTTTTAGTTTCGAAACCTGGAAAAGTATTTACACGGGAATTTATCTTGGAAAAAATTTGGGGCGATGAAGTGAGTTGTCGGAGACAGAACGATTGATGTGCATATCCGAAACTCCGTGAAAAATTAGGGAAGATAATATTCAGAACCGTAAAAGGAGTAGGGTATAAGTTTGAATTTTAATTGTAGTTTAGTTTATGAGAAACCCCGCGCTTACTAAGGGCGGGGTTTTGTTTTATAATGAGTTTTATAAAAAATATTTCTTCCAACAAGCAAATTCCTCTAATACTTGGAATGCTTATGGTCTTTGTAATGGGGCTGCAAAAAAATTACAGTCCTGATGTGGGATTTCATTTGCAATCTGCACAATGGATGGTAGATAATAAAACCATAATCAAACAGGATTTTTTTACTTACACCTCAATGGGCCGTAATTATTTTGATATGCAATGGCTATATCAATTTGTATTATTCTTTTTTAATAAATTCGGTGGTGATAAGCTGTTGGTTGTTGTTAATGCCATTTTAATTTCAACAGCTGTATTTATAGTATGGCTACGATATAAACAAGAAATCGGAAGCAAATTTAATACGGCTTTGTTCGTAATAGTATTATTAATTGCAATTCAACCGCTTTCATTCGAAATCCGGCCACATGTTTTTTCCTGGATTTATCTTTCTGTACTACTTTTAATTTTGTCTAATTATAAGGCAGGAAAAACTAAACAACTTGTTTTTATTCCTTTAGTTATGCTGTTGTGGGTAAATTCACACAGCTTATCTGTATTAGGATTGGTTGTAATAAGTATTTATGTGGTTGGTGATTATTTGGAAAGAAAAAAAGCAGACAAAACTTTACTAAAATTCGGAGGCGTATCGCTTTTGGTTTTTTTAATTAATCCTTATTTCACTGACGGATTGTTGTTCCCCTTAGAACAATTTAATATTTTGAAGGGACAGGCCTATCAAAAATTATATATTGGTGAATTACAAACGCCATTTACTTTCGCTGAGTATAAAAAAGAAGGATGGGCTTATATTTTCAGTCCGCTTTTATACATGCAGGTATATTCTTTAGCAGCGCTTTGGGTGGGAATGAGATCACTAATAAAAAAGAAATTACAAGTGCACTTTTAATCGCCGCTATGTTTTTTATATTAGCGATGGCGATGAAAAATTATGGACACTTTTTTATAACTACTTTAACAACCGTAGTAAAGCATTACACATTATGGCTTGAGAAGAGAAATCAAAAAGCCAGGGCAAACACGAATCGATTGAAGTGGATTAGTATTTGTTTTCCCATACTTATTTCGTGGTTATGTTTTACTGATGGCTTCAGTGTTCTTCGTAAGTCGCCTTATAGGTTTGGCGTATCAATTGACGAACAATCTTTACCGGTTGAAGCAACAGCTTTTTTAAACAACAATAATATCTATGGCAAATTATTAAACCACCTTGACTTCGGAGGCTACATGATGAACAATTATCCTGAAAAAGTTTTTATTGATGGAAGATTGGAATTGCCCAGCCAGGAGTTCTTTAAAAAATATTTCAATAGCTTATCTCCCGGAGGATTAGAGAATTTATTAATGGAGTACAAGCCTGACATAATAATTTTTTCCGTACAACAAAGCAACAGGTTGGTGGTCGTATCTAATTGGCGATAAAAAAAATTACCATGCGGTTTATGTTGATGGATTGGCAGCAATTTATTTGAGAAATGATAAGTTTAAAAACATTCCGCAACTAACTGAAGAAAATATTAGAATAAGTTCGCAAGAAAACATTTACGATGTAATTAGTATTCCGAAACCGTCAAGGTATGTTGGCGTACTTAAAAGTTTTTTTACAAAGCAGTATATTCCTATTGAAGAACAAAACAAAGCAACCTTTTGTTTTACTTATGGTTTCAATAAGGCAGCTCTGCAATATAGCGCTCAGGGTATTCGCCGCGCAACTATTAATCCAAATAATATCTTCTATAATTTGAATATGCATTTTTTTCAGGAAAAGGGAAATATAATGAAGCTGCAATTTGCTTAAAAAGGGCAAAATAGCACTCAAAGAAGCAGCGTAAACAAAGTCGCCTTAATGTTAAGCCAATATTAATAGCATCTCACGAACCCTTAACAATTTAGTAAAGCCCTCTTAATTGTATATATATGTAAACTTTGTTCTTTTGTAATGTAAAATGAAACACGCAATCATCATATTAATTACTTTGTTTTTAGGATTCACCATAGTGAAAGCCTCTAATACAAGTGATAAGAACAAGAGAGTATTGTGTGGTAAGGTAATTGACAAAACTACAGGCGAAGCTTTAACAGGGGTTAAGGTTGAGGTGAAAGGTACAGGCACTTATTGCTACACAGATTTAAACGGAAGTTTTGTTTTATCAGTTAGTACAGATTCAAAACAAGAAGTAGAAGCAAATATTGTTGGATACGAGCAAATAAAACTCAAAACCAACGACTTAGGCTTTAATACAGATATTAATTTAAGCCCCATCCAATAAGGGGCAATTTTGAATGTAAATTTAATGTTAAGTATAGGTATACTTGATGTTATATTTGTATTATATCCACGTTATCCGTTGTAGATTATCTAATTTTGTATAAGAAAACGAATCCATTTGATTTGTTTACCGTTTAACAATATAAAATTAGTCCTATGAAAAAAGTTAATATAATCCTGTTATTTTTCGTGATGGCGCAATTCGCTATCGCACAGGTAAAGCAAAATGATAACGGTTTGTATGCTGATGCAAGCGGTAAGTTATATACAGGTGTTCTTGAAACTGAAGAGAACGGCACAAAAAAATCTGTAATCGAAGTTAAAGACGGACAAATTAATGGTGAAGCAAAGTATTATTATGCTTCCGGAAAATTAATGGAAACCGGATCATTCGAAAAAGGATTGAAATCAGGAAAATGGATTCGTTACAATGAATCTGGTTTAATGATTGGATTAGCAGCGTATAAAGCCGGAAAAAAAGATGGAACTTGGATGGTGTGGGATGATAGTGGAAAAAAACGTTTCGAAATGACTTATAAAGACGGCGAAAAAGCAGGTGTATGGAATCAATGGGATGAAAAAGGAGATTTGTTTGCATCTAAAGATTATGGACAAGTAAATTAATTTTAAAAATAGTCTACATAAAAAAATCCCCCGGCAGTTTTGTCGGGGGATTTTTATTTTCAAAAAAATTATTCTTAGTGTTTTGCTAAATAATCAGCAACGCCTGTATGACTTTCTTTCATTCCTTCGCTACCTTTTACCCAATTTGCAGGGCAAACTTCACTGTTTTCTTCAAAGAATTGTAAAGCATCTACCATACGTAAAGCTTCATCAACGTTACGTCCTAATGGGAAATCATTAATTAATTGGTGACGAACAACGCCGTTCTTATCAATTAAATATAATCCGCGGAATGCAATCATTGGTCCTGTTGCAATTAAATTACCTGCATCATCAACATCATAATCTCCCGCAAGAGTACCGAAGTTTAATGAAATAATTTTTGTAGTATCAGCAACAATCGGGTAAGTGATACCTTTAATACCACCTGCTGCTTTTGCCATTTGTAACCAACCCCAGTGACTTTGTTCTGTGTCGGTACTACAAGCAACAACAGCAACGTTACGTTTTTCAAATTCAGCTAACTTTTCTTGGAAAGCATGTAATTCAGTTGGACACACGAAAGTAAAATCCTTTGGATAAAAGAAAAATATCACGTGTTTTTTTCCGATAAATTGTTCTAAAGAAAAATCATTTACAATTTCTCCGCCGCCAATAACAGCTTTTGCTTTAAATAATGGGGCTTTTTTTCCTACTAATGTTGACATTTTATTATGAGTTTTTAAGTTTAAATAATAGGGTACAAAATTATTACTTACTTTGTTGAAAGCGAAATTTTTTAAGTTTAATTCACATAAAATAAAAGTAAGCATGAGCCTTCAAATAAACGACCAAGCCCCTGATTTTAAACTCATTAACACTGAAAAGAAAACCGTTACCCTTTCTGAACATAAAGGAAAAAACGTGTTATTGTTATTTTTCCCATTAGCATTTACAAGTACCTGTACAGCTGAACTCTGCTCAACACGCGATGATTTGGAATTTTACAATAAAATAAATGCGGTTGTTTTTGGCATCTCTAATGATTCGAATTTTGTTTTGAAAAAATTTAAAGAGAGCTTGAATTTAAATTTTGAGTTGTTGGCTGATTGGAATAAAACAACATCTGAAGCTTATGGGTCTTTGTACACTGAATTTATTTTAGGAATGAAAGGCGTAGCAAAACGTTCTGCATTCGTCATTGATAAAGAAGGGAAAATAAAATACGCTGAGGTTTTAGAGGACGCAGGCAAAGTTCCAAACTTCGATGCAATAAAAGCTTGCCTTGAAAAATTAAACTAAATGCTAAAGAGTTATTTCGATAAAAAATTAATTGAAGCAGGTTGCGATGAAGCGGGACGAGGCTGTTTAGCCGGCCCTGTTTTTGCAGCAGCAGTTATTTTACCGAAAGACTACAAAAATAAAATCTTAAACGACAGCAAACAACTCACCGATAAAATCCGCTACGAATTAAGGGAAGTAATAGAAAAAGAAGCGCTCTCTTATGCAGTGGCGCAAGTATCCAATATTGAAATTGACGACATAAACATTTTAAACGCCTCGTTTTTAGGAATGCATCGCGCTGTTGATCAATTAAAAACTATTCCCGAATTATTATTGATTGATGGAAACAGATTTAAACCTTACAAAAAAATCCCGCATCAATGTATTGTAAAAGGTGATGCTAAGTTTTTAAGTATAGCTGCCGCAAGTATTTTAGCAAAAACCTATCGCGATGATTTTATGGTACAAGCTTCTAAAAAATATCCCCATTACGGTTGGGAGAAAAACATGGGTTACCCCACAAAACTTCACAGAGAAGGTATACGACAACACGGCACAACACCCTTACACCGAATGACTTTTCAGCTATTGCCTAGTCAGATGGAGCTCGAGTTTTAATTTCGCTATTCACACTGTACGTTTAATAATTACTACCTAATTTCCCTTCCTGCACCACTATAAGTCCTAATTTTAGTGGATTGTCAAAATTTAAGAGCATATTATTTTGGATTGTTGTTGCAATTGGTCTTGCTTTGGCGGTTTGGGCCTATTTTCATCTTAAGCAAACTAAAAAGCCGGCTTTAAACGCGATTGATGTTTTGCCTGACAGCGCTGTTTGTGTTATCAGCAGTGATAATTTTAATGAACTCGCTAATAAAATTACTAACCAAAATTTAATTTGGCAAAAGCTGGTAGATATTCAGGAGTTTAGTAAAATAAATCAACATTTATGTTTTTTCGATTCAATTATCGGTGAAAACAAAAACCTGAAAGATTTCTTTAATAAAAGAAGCATTCACTTAGCGGTATATCCTGAAAAACCAAACGCCTCTACTTTAGTCGTTTTTAATTTAAATGATGAAGCCCAACAAGAAGAGTTTTTAAAAACGGTTTCGTCAACAATAAAAGGAGTGACGAGTGAAACAGGTGATTTCGAATTTAATCTTGATAAAACAAAATATTATCTAAAAGCAAGCAGAGGTGTTGTTGCAATTGCCAGCAACAAAAAAACTAATTGAAAACGCCTTCAACGAAAAAAATAAAAAACAAAAAGCAAACAACGACTTTTCTTCATTGAGGAAATTAATGGATAAAGAAAATGTTTGTCATGCTTTTATAAATTTCAATTATTTGTCGGCTGCCAATACAAAAATTAAAACAAATGAATTAATTTTTAGCGGACAAGCTATTTGTGATGTGGAGTTTAATCCCGATGAAATAACTTTTAACGGATTTATTAATCCGGATTCAAACTCTGTATTAAATACTTTAGCAGGACAACAAACCCAGGCTTGTGATTTTTTAAGTATTCTGCCTTTTAACACCATTAGTTACAAAGCTGTTGGTATTAGTGATTATGTTTTATGGAAGAAACAATTGAATATATCACAGGAGCAAATAAGCAAGTATTGGAAAAGCATTAATGACAGTGCAATGTTTAATGTGGAGCGACAATTAACCGAAAACATAGGAAATAAGCTATTAGAAATAGAAATTAAGCACAACGCAGTTATTTCAAAAGCATTTGTGTGCGAAGTAAGAGATACTGCTGAAGTGAATGAAGTTTTGAAATATATTTCGGATAGCGTTTTTGTTTTTCAGAATGTTAAGACCGGACGATTGAAAAATAAGGCTCTAACTGAAGTTTTATGTGGGAATGTTTATGCTGTTTCTTCTGTATATGCATTTGTGTTTGGCAATTATTTTGTTGTTAGCGAAACCAAAGAACTGAATGAGTATTATATTAATTCGGTGGTGAATAATGCGATGGCTACTCAAAACGAGGCATTCATGGCTTATGCGAAAGATAATTTAAATGCCAACTTTAACTATCAATGTTATTCTGTCCCGAACAAGAATCTGCCAACTATTAAAAATGCTTTTGGTTTTGTTGACGACGAACAATTAAAAACATTTGATAAGCTAAGCGATTTAAGTATAACATTCAGTAATTATAAAAACGCTTTACAATTCAGAACAAATTTAAAATACCAGCAAGCTACCAACAACAAAGATGTGCCGGGTTTATGGACGTTTGAAGCTGACACTGTATTGAATAATAGAACTTGGACATTTATTAATCATAAATCCAGCGAAAATGAATTGCTTGTTCAAGACACAAAAAACAATTTGTATTTAATTAATGCAACCGGAAATAGTTTATGGAAAAAAGAAATTAATGAAGTTATTGCCTCTGATATTTATACCGTTGATGCCTTTAGAAACAATAAATTCCAAATGCTATTTAATACGGCTAACTATTTACATCTTATTGACAGGAATGGAAATTATGTAGAAGGTTTCCCTTTAAAATTGCCGGCACGCGCCACAAATGCTTTATCGGTGTTTGATTACGAGAACACAAAAGAATACCGTTTGTTAATTGCCTGCGCTGATAAAACTGTTTACAATTACAATTGCAACGGCACTAAAAACGAGAAATTCGCGCCTATTAAAATGCAAAACGAAACTAGTCTTCCTGTACAATATGTAAAAGTAGGAGCCAGTGATTATTTGGTAATTTGTGATGCTGGCGGAAAAATTTATGTCTATAGCAGAAGAGGAGCAGGCAGAATTGATTTTAGCAATAGTGTATTAGAGCAATCGGGAAATTATTTTGTAGATGCCGGAAATAATATTCAAAACTCCAAAATAATTTACCTTGACGATAAAAATAGTTTATTGGAAAGCATAAGTTTGGATGACAAAAAAACTGCTGTTAAATTATCGGAAGAGTTTGAAGAAGCTTCTGTCAGTTTCGAAAAGATAGATGACGATAAAAAGACTGACATTATGATATTAGACAAATCGAAGTTGAAATGCTATGATTTTTCGGGAAATGAAATTTTCTCATATGAGAATTCGGATTACACGTATAAATCAGTCGATTATTTTTATGATACCGATGGCGCTTATTTTGTATTAAGTACTGTTGGAGGCGAAGTTCATCTTGTGCCTTCTGGAACAAAAGCTATCGCTAAAAAAATTAAAGGAACTGGAGTTCCTTTGGTGTACGATTTATTTAAAGACGGAAAGAAATATTTATTGGTTTCGGAAGATAAAACGCTGAAATGTGTTTTACTGAAATAATTCGTGTTTGTGGCTTCGACAGACTCGGCCACCATAATATCAAAAACTATATTGGAAACCTGGGCCTGAGCTTGTCGAAGGCACCATAAGAAAGAATCAATATTCAAAAACACCAAACTCCGATTTAACAGTCACCGTTTTCCCTTTTCCTTTTTCAACTCGGCCAATAATTTTAGCATCTACATTGAAAGATTTGGAAATAGAAATGATTTTCTCAGCTAAATGTTCAGGAACATAAACCTCCATGCGGTGGCCCATGTTAAACACTTTGTACATTTCTTTGTAGTCGGTATGACTTTGTTCGTGAATAGTTTTGAATAAAGGAGGAACAGGGAATAAATTATCTTTCACAACGTGTAAACCATCATTTAAAAAATGTAACACTTTAGTTTGAGCGCCACCGCTGCAATGCACCAGTCCGTTAATTTGTCCGGGTAATTCAGCTAAAATCTGTTTAATGATGGGAGCATATGTTCTGGTAGGTGATAAAACTAATTTCGCCGCATCAATTTTCTCAGTATGTTTTTGTTGTTTTTCGTCGGTGTATTCAACTTCAACTTTATCGGTTAATTTTAAATTACCTGTGTACACAACGTCTTTTGGTAAAGCGTTATCGTAAGTCTCAGGATATTTATCAGCAACAAATTTCCCGAACACATCATGGCGTGCGCTGGTTAAACCATTGCTGCCCATACCGCCATTATATTCGTTTTCGTAAGTTGCTTTTCCGTATGATGATAAACCAACAATTACATTTCCTTCTTTGATGCCGTCGTTAGAAATAACTTCACTTCTTTTCAAGCGACAAACAACAGTACTATCCACAATAATAGTTCTCACTAAATCACCAACGTCAGCGGTTTCGCCTCCTGTAGAATGAATGCTAATGCCGTTTTTGCGCAACATCTCTAAAACTTCTTCAGTACCATTAATGATAGCGGAGATAACTTCGCCGGGAATTAAATTTTTATTACGACCAATTGTTGATGACAATAAAATATTATCGATAGCGCCCGAACAAATTAAATCATCCACGTTCATTATCACAGCATCCTGCGCAATACCTTTCCACACACTAATATCTCCGGTTTCTTTCCAATAAGCATAAGCTAGAGAGGATTTTGTTCCGGCGCCATCAGCATGCATGATAACGCAATGCTCTTCGCTGTTGCTTAAAAAGTCAGGTACTACTTTACAAAATGCTTTCGGAAATAAACCTTTATCTAACTTAGCAATAGCCGCATGTACATCTTCCTTAGAAGCTGACACCCCGCGTTGATTATATTTTGAGTCGGACATGTTTTGTAATCAGTGATAAAGGCTTGAAAACTAACCTTTTGTTTATAATTATTCAAAGCAAAAGTAATTAAATACTTCGGAAATACCAGCTATTAATTATATTTGGTAACATTTTTGCAAGCTAAATTAACCCTAATGCCCTTTAAACATTATATATTTTTGATGTTGTTTTGTGTTTTTACTGTTCAGGTAAAAAGCGTGGGCTTTAACAATAGCAAATTAGTAGTTCTTCCTCCTGATACAATTAAAAAGCCGGATTCAACAGCTGTAGTAATGAGCGTGGCTCAAACACAATTGGCGAGCGATGAGGGTATTAAATGTACAAGATCAGAATTGCTGGAAAAGGAATTTGTTGCTGTAGGAAAATCTAAGTATGGCGAGATTTTGCGGATTACATTTCAGGATTTAGAGCGGGGTGGACGTGAAATTATTTTCCAGAAAAAATTAATGGAAAACGACGAAGTAAAATTCTATATGCCTTTTGATTTGGTGAAGGAAGCAAAAACGGCCGTTTTAATTGTGATGAAAGGTGAGGGTATGTTTTTTAAAAAACTTGACATCACAGATTAAATTATTTCACTGTATTCGTGCCGAAAATAAAAATATCCATTGTCAGTTATTTTAATACCCTGCCTTTTAGGTTCGGAATAAAACATTCGGAATTATTTGCCGGAATGGATTTACAGGAAGACATTCCAAGTATTTGCGCTCAAAAATTAAAGTTTAATCAAGTTGATATTGGTTTAGTGCCTGTGGCGCTGTTACCTGAGCTCGATAATTATAAAATCATCACCGATTATTGCATTGGTGCAAACGGAAAGGTAGATAGCGTTAAATTATACAGCCAGGTTCCGCTAAATGAAATAAAATCGGTTACGCTTGATTACCAATCCAGATCTTCTATTAAACTCACTAAGGTTTTAAATAAATTTTACTGGAAACAGAATTTTGAATTTAAAGACGCAAAACCCGGCTACGAGCAAAATATTAGTGGGACAAATGCGGCTGTGGTTATTGGTGATCGTACTTTTGCTTTGAACTGAACTTTTAAATATGAGTTTGATTTAGCTGAGGAGTGGAAAAAAATGACGGGACTCCCTTTTGTTTTCGCAGCCTGGGTTACTACTTCAGAAATCGATAAGAATTTTGTAAACGAGTTCAATAAAGTGCTGGATAATGGAGTTAAACATGTTGACGAAGCCATTAAAGAATCTCAAATAACTCACCCGAAAAATTTTGATCCGGGCGATTATCTTTCTAATAAAATCAGCTATAATTTTGATGATAAAAAAAGAGAGGCTTTGCAGTTATTCTTAAAATACATTTCGGAGTTATAAACCCAATTCCTTGGCATGAGCCGATGATTTTGAAGGATTCCAGTTATCCTCATAAGAACGTTTAAAGAATAACTCGTCGACGTAAGCAATTGTTCTTACAATTCGCAAATACAAGCCGAAATAGAAAACCATGCACGGCAAGTAAATTAAAAAATAACTAACCTGTTCGTTTTTACGAACTCTGAATAGAGAAAAAATCAGGAACTTTAAAAAATTAGTTATTGTATATAGTAAAATATTAAACGGAATAATAAATAATAGAATGCTAGGATAATTTATAGTCATATCGATAGCATAAACCCACCATTTAAAGTTTAAAACTAAATTGTAAGTGATATTTTCGAAGGAAGAAATAAAATTGGAAAACTTGAAAGTGGAATTCGGGAAAAACACATCTCTATGCTTTCTAACTCTAAAACGAATAATAGATTTATCCCAACGTAAACGCTGCTTCACTAATTTTCTAAACGTATTTGGAACATTGGTTTGACAAATGGCTTCCGGCTCAAATTCAATTTTATAATCGAGCTTCCGTAATTTTACTGTAATATCTCCATCTAATCCCGGGCCAATATCCCAACCACCAACTCTGTCTAAAGCTTCTTTCTTAAAAGCACCAAAAGCTCCAGATACCACACGATAAATTCCCAGGTAACTGGAAGTAATTCGTCCTACCGAAATTGTATCAGCATATTCAATAGCCTGTAGTGTAGCACACAAACTATCTTTGTAATTTCTCACTAAAATATTGCCCCCTACTGCACCAATATTATCATCCAAATAAAATGGAATAATAATTTTTTCAATGGCATCATTATCATAACTGCAATCAGCATCTAAATGCACAATCAATTTTCCTGACGAATAACGAAGACCTAAATTAGCGGCTGATGCTTTACCACCACGTACATCATTTCTTAAAAAGAGATCGATGAAACCGTTTTTTTGTAAACTTTTACAAATAGCCTCTGTATCGTCATCAGAACCGTCATCTACCACAATAAATTCGTAATTGGTGTAGGTTTGCTCTTTCATCGACATTACCAATTTGTAAATGTGCTCACCCTCGTTTTTTCCGGGAACAATAATAGAAACTAAAGGACGGTCGATAAATAATTTACGACGCGCTACCTGATATTTAAGTTTACGTGTTTTATTACCGAGATACCAAATAACTAATGTTGTTAATTCGAAAAGAAAAAAGCGGAGGAATTCAAAAAAGACAAAAAACCAAAATATCCGGATTAATTTACCCGGACCAACAATACTAATGTAACCGAAAAAATCATCAAGTGCTTCAGTCATGCTGTTCGGTTAAGCTTTTGGTTAAGTCTAATAATTGTTTTTCAAAAGGAACGGTTGTACTCAATGGGACAACTTTATAGTGCATTTCTAATTGGAACTTATTGAAATTATTGAACACCATTTCTTCAATCTTGTCGTACACCTTCATCATGGCCGTTTGCGCTTTAGCTTCAGTAGTGTCATTAATACAAATTACAATTAATGATGGATTTGAAATATTGATAAAATCCGCTGGTGTAATGTTTTCTCTAATGAGTTGAACTAATTCGGCAATAAATACTTTTTCCTTCGACTTACCTAATTTCCTTAATAAGTCAAAAATATTTTCAATATGTAAAAGAGCAATATTGGTTGAAAGGCTTGTGTTGTTTTTAATACGCTCTTGTTCGTAGTGCATCATAGTGTTAAAAGTGCGGCTGTTTACCGAACCAAATACTTCTTCTGCACCAATATATTCGGAAGTAAAAATACCTGACGAAGACGCGCTTCTGCCTTTTTTAGTCAGCTTGTATACATTTATATTTTTTGAAACTAAATATTGAACATCGGCATCCACACCGCAATTAACGCAACGTGCTTTTACTAAATAATCCTGAAACACCTCGTTACAGTTCTGACAATGGTTAATGATAGAAGGCTTATCGTAATCAACACCAATATGACGTAATGATTTCGAGCACTTAGGACAATTTAATACGCTATCAATTTGATTTTTGAAATCAGATATTGGCCCAATGAAACCACAAGGAAAATGATGAATTAAATCTTCCGATTTCATATTCGCTGAATCGCAAGACGGGCAGATTTCACGGTACGATAAATGTCCTGAGCCACAACCGTTACATAAATAAACTCTATCGTAAAAATCGGGCCATACTAAATTTTCTTTTTGCGCCCAGTCAAACAAATCAAGAACTTTAGTTTCTTCGTGAGTTTCAAAATTTACACTCACAATTGGGTAAGTAAATCCAATTACAGAATTAACATCCGGAAATGGCTTTAAAGAACGAAGCTCGCGTGTGTACATGTAATTTAAAATTTTCTTCATTAAAAAGACTTCAAAATTACTGGAAGGACTATGATCGATGTGAGTAGAAAGTGTAAGAATTTGCTGGATGTCGTTTACTTTTTCAGGAATTTGATCGTAGGAAGCAATAACACCGTCGTGTAATGATTCTGTAACAGGATCGTTAATGGTTTTGTAATTAATTAAAAATATTGGCTTTAGATAGAACTCAGGATTGTTGTGTGAACGAAAACGTTTTAAAATTAGCTTTGTGAAATCCGGATCATTCGCCTCTAAAACAATGGCGCTATAATCATTAAGGTGTTCAATTTTAAGGCCACCGAAACTCTCGAAAAGATAAAAAGAAAAAGTATTGTACTGCAGTACATTATCTTTAAATTCTATTCTATTTTGTTTTGTTGTTGTACTCATTGTAACCAATTATTGAAATTTGAATTTTGAAATATCGACACCCATTTTATAAAAGGCTTTCCATTTCGCCAAGTCGTCATTATTTAAAGGATAAATATCAGCTGCTACCGAACGCGTGGTTGGTTCATATTTTTTCTGAAATTCCTCAGGTAAAACATAAGTAGCAATATAAAAACGTTTCAACATCCCATAGCTCGTGCTTCCATCGGGGAAGGTGACTTTAAAAATATCCCCCTCTTTAAAATTAGCAAGATCTTCTTGCTCAAAATAGGCTTTAATAAAAGCCGGTCTGTTTTTATGTAAGGTCATTATCTCTTCAGTTTTTAAAGCCGTTTCTGTAGGCTGAATAAATATGCGGGTTACCAAACCATCCATTGGCGCAGTGAAATAGTGTAAATCACTTAACAGCTCACCACTAAAAAGCAAATCGGTTCTGTAATAATTTTTTTGCTCTGAACTTTTGTTAGATGTTCTTATGTTAATATTTCCAATTGAAGCCGGTTTGTTTGTTGGGGAATCAAAAGGCTTTAAAGTTTTCATTAAGCCGTATAACTGGTTATTTTCACCAACTAATTTTAAATTTTCAGCTTTCAGTTTATAAATTTCGGTTTGTAAATAATCTAAACGTTGTTTTGGAAGAACATCCAGAATTACTTCGTTAGTCATGCGTTTTAACTCACCTTCAAAGTTTTTAATTAACTCGGTGTTCTCATTTACTTTAATGGTATTGATGGCAATTGTTTTTTTAACGTTGTATAATTCTTTTAACCACCAGTAATCCGTATTTCCTCTGCTACCACCAGATAAACCTGCAATGGAAAGAGCTGTTCCGCCGGCGTTTGGCCCGCTTATATCCTGATCTAAATCCAATGAGTAAGTAAATAAAGTATCCCCAACAACAACGCTGTCTCCTTCGTGCACTCTCATTTCTGCAATACGGGCATCGTCAGTTAATCTGATTTTTGTGCTCTCAATAATAACGTGACCATAAGCATGCACCATTAATAGTTTATTAAGAATGTAGTAAAGTATAAACAACACAAACAAAAAGAGGAGGATAAGGTAAACAATACGATCCCAGTTCGTTTTCTTTTTCGTTTCCTTCTCGTTTGTCACGCGGAACAGTGATTTATTTCTTTGAAAATTTAAACTCTTCATTTTTATTTTTCAGTCTCATTAATATTTACAGCTTTCTTATCCAACTCTAAAAGCGTTTCGTAGTCGTGATAAGCAATATTTTTTATTCCTAATTTCTTAAAGTGTTCATCCATTTGCGAGCGGTTCTCAAAATCTTTTGTGCGTAATGCTAATACAACTTTGCTTTTTCCTCGCTTTAATTCTTCTTCACATTTACGTGTTATAAAATCCGGATCTACATTTTCATAAGCCATTAAGTACACTTTGTTACAAAGACTGAAAATTTTATCTAAAACATCATTTGGATAGTTTAGAGGAATAGAAACCTCTAACTATAAGTTTTGTTTTTTACAAAACGCAGAAGCGTCGTCAAGCACCTGAATATATTTTGCAAAATACGTGACTTGATTAGTTTTAAAATCATCGAAGGTATGTGGCTCAATATCTAAGTGAATGCTTTTTACAAATGTTAATGGTACGGATTTAGCAAGACTATCTAAATAAATGGGCATGCCGCCATTAATGAGTTTGTTATTGCCAATCATTAACGAAATTTTGGAAGTATAATTTTTATTGATGAAAGCGTTTAAGGTTTGTAAATACGTTTTATCGTATTTGTAAGAAACTATAATTTGATTGAAATTATTTAAGGTAATATAATCCGTTAACATGGTTTGTGTGGCAACAGAAAGTGATTTGCTCCAAATGTAAATGGCTTTCACAGGTGGAGGTGTGAATGTAGAATCCTTTAAATTATCCTTAACCGTAACAGGAAAAGTAAAATCTGAAATTTCTGAACCAGGCACTTTTTCTTTTATGGAGAGTAATGTTTTAAACATATCCTGATGTAAATCCAATAATTCAACAGCATTGCTCCAGTAGTCATCTAAAATTAAAAGCGCTGTGTTGGGGTTAAATTCTAAATCATAAAACTCTTGTTTTACACTTTCTGTTCTTATTAATTCTGCAAACACATTACGCTTTTCAACAAGGTTGTAGTATTTTTTTAATTTGTAACGGTAGTCGTAATAGTAGTTCAACAGTAAATACTCTATTCCCGGTTCAACCTGTGGTTGTTGTAGGTTGTCGATTTGTTTGTTTACTAAGTATAATTCACGTTTTTCTTTTTGATTAAATGCTAAAGGAACAGTTAAGTTTAGTCCGTAAGACATGAATTTCCGATTCGGAATGTTCTGAGTATAAACATCATAATAGCTATAGCAAGCATAAGCTTTTAATCCTATTTCACGAATAAAATTTGATTCGCGTTTTGCATTTTCAATTAAGTAAGCAGGTAAGGTTGAATCACCGGCAACCGATGTGTAATTAACTTTCGAAAGCAACTTATCAAAATCTAAATCCAGCAATGGAAGTTCTATTGAATCTTGAGAAGCTAATTTTAACTGTTGAGCTTTATCTGAAAACGATTTGTATAATTCTAGTTGTCCGTTAATGTCAGCTTTGTTCTGTATGGCTTTTAAATAATTGTCCATACTAATTTGTTTAAGCGCCCACAATTTTTCAATGAGCGCCATTTGTTTTGTGTTTAACTCGAGCCGCTTTTGCAGAACAACAATTTTACGCTTGTTGAAATTGGTTACGACTTGTTGAGAGCTTAATAAAAAGGGGCGACTCGTTTTTTGCGCATAATTCGAATTTTTAATCCACTCTAATTCTTTACTAAGTGTTTTTGCCTTCATGCGGTTGTCTAAAAAACCGCCGCGCAATAAATCCCAATCTAAACCAACAACAGCACGCTGTTTGAAAATAACTACATCTTCGGGATCCAAAAATGGAGTGGAAGTATTACGTTGATAGGAAGCTGTGAAATTGAAGCCTAAATCTTTTTTATAAATCTTTTGTTGTAATACATTTCGTTTTGCTAATAAATCAACCCGGTTGTTTGTGATAAGTGTTGGGAAAGTTGTTTTAAGAGTAGTTGATTTTTTACTTTTATTATCTAATAAATAATTGAAGGTCTCTTCCTTGTTATTATCCCACAATGCAGAAAGTTCTTTTATTAGTTGCGATACCGCTTCATCTTTTTGAGGATTGATTTGAGCAACGAAAACGGTTGGTTTTAGGACTAAAATCAGACAGAAAAATAATATGCGTTTAAGAGTATACAATCCAAAAAATTAAGGGGACTGAAATTACTAAAAATAGGGGAGAAGGAGAAATTAAACGGCGCCAAAAGGCGGTTGGTCGAACTAAATAATAATTTGATAGTTTAGATTTTTTAGACGCGACTGTAAAAATGACGTAAACATTAGACAATGAACAGCTTAGGGTGTTAAAGCGATAGAAAAGTCGCCTTTAATTTACTTGCTTTTTGTGTTGAGCCACTTCAGTTTATAAGGGTTTTCCCCGATTTTTAAACGGATAGTATAAGCGCCTTCAGCTAAAAGTGTAGTTGGAAGACCAATATCGTAAGTGCCGATATAAAATTTTTGCACGTTAAGGAGTTTGTTTACTAAGGCTCCACGCATGTCGAAAATCTCAGCATTAATAAATGTTTCTTCCATTATTTCGAAATGTAACCAGGCATGTTCTTTGTCGGATGGATTAGGATATATGTAAACATTATTTATTTGCGGTTCCTCCGTGATATTGTAGAAATTATAATTTGGTCGCCCACAAGCGTTGTGTAAAATAACATCATTCGCTCCCCAATTACTTTTTGTAAAATTTAAAAGTTGTAAATCGGAAGAGTACACTTTTAGTTTAGAAAAATCACGTCCATTATTTATCACAAATGATAATTGAGAATTGATTTGGTTTTTTGGTTTCGATAAATTAATGATCATCGTATCCCCATTAATGGTTGTGGTAAATTCAACTTCATTTCTGTTTGTCCAATAATCTCCATACTCGTTTAAATTACTAATAACAGCATCCTGTGGAAGAGATGAAACTAATTGTTGTTGTGCAAATAGTTTGTAATAACGAGTTGGATGAATTAATAAAACGCAATTGGTATTATTATTATAGCATTTTGTGAAAACGGTTTTCCATTCAGCAACTTTCTGATTAAAATTTTGTTCGCTCATTGGGTCTGAAGCAAAAACATCAGAAATAGTATTTGGCATTTCTAAAACTTTAGTCAAACGCCCGTTCATACTTAAATCGGTGTGCGAATAGAAAGGAAAATTGGTCATTACATCATTAGCACTATGACTACTGCTAAACGAATAATTTAAGCTGTCTAATACATTAATCAATTTTTTATTGAAGGCTAAATAACCGGGTCTGAAAATTTTCACAGGATTACCAGTTATTGACTGCAACAAATTTGCACTTACTTCCGTTTCCCCAAACACAGTTACATTGCTTGACGAACTTCCGTTATAATAGGGTTGATAATTGTTTTTGTTATTTCCCGGCGAACCCATTGGTACAACTATTTCGGCATCAAAATCCGGCACGTGTGATACGCTGTGACTTTGAATATCGTGACCCATTTCAAAAACTTTTAAAACATCACCTTCATATCCGTCGTAAAAATTTTTAGCAAGCTCATCATGTACATAATGAGTCGTAATCATGTAAGTTGATTTTATACCGTTGGTTTTTTCATAATTGGCGTAATCATCAAAAAATTCCATCGATGTTGTAGCATCTACATCATGTGTAATTATTAATGCTGATTTAAAATTACAAGGGGCAGTATGTTTGTTCACAATATATTGCTGATGTTTTTTAAGAATACCTGCAATAAAAAACACATAAACATCTTGCGCGGGCTCAAAATTATTTGAGAAATCGCGACTGGCACCATAATCTTGTTTTACTTGTCCGCGTAAAATCACCTCTTTGTATTGTATGCCCAACATATAAGTTTGTCCAGAATAAAATTTGTTATGTGTGGCAGCTACTTCATTATTTTCATAAAGCGCTAGAGTATCTGCAGTGTTGCAGGTAAATGCGCGCGTTCCAATAGTTGTCGTATAATCAGCAGTATCGCCCAAACGGATTTGTTTTTCCCAATTATCATCAAACAATTTAAAAATAGTGGCGTCGTATTGTGTTTTAAAATTAATATAGAAGCGGGTGTAATTGAACGAAGTGGCTGAGATACCAAAACAACTATCTAAGAGCGCATCTTTATTATTTGTTGAAATAAGAATACCACCACGTCGAACAAAATTTTTAATAGAATCACGTTCAGTGTTATTAAAAGTTGTAGCTTCTAAATTAGAGGTAGTTAACACCACATTGTTTTTAATAGAAAGATTAACAGAATCGGTAATGGTGTAAGAAAACCCTCCTGACTTTAATAGAAACTCCAGAGAAAATAAATTACCATTAGTTGTTTCTGCATTTTTTTTAGTGAGATCCAGAACACAAATGCTACTTGTTTGCGCTGAACAAAATGCAACGAGAGATAAAAAAACAACTAAGAGAGAAAGCTTGCGCATAAACAAATTTACGCATAAATTTTTTATACCCCGTCGAAGGTAGTTCCTACTATAACTTTAAGAGATTTTGGTTTAATACTATACTTTAATTCATTCTCCATTATAAAGGGTTCGCCATCAAAATGAACACTTCCTTTTGTTGCTCTTATAATAGTTAATTCCGTACAAGCCAAAGTTTCAATATATCTACTTTCATGTGCTTTCCGTCGTAATATTTTTGCCAGCATAAATAAACCGGGAATAAGTGAAAAAGGTTTTACAATAACTACATTAAATAAACCATCGTTTACTTTAGCTCCAGGGGCCATGTAAAAATTATTGCCAAATTGTCCGGCGTTAGCGACAGTAATAAAAAAAGCCTCTCTCTTAATTTCAATCCCGTTTGCAAAAACAGAATAGGTTTCAGGTTTGTAACTAAATAGTTCTTTAAAAATTAATTTAATGTATGTTTTTAAACCACGCTTTTGAAGGTTAGCAAATAAATTCCCAATATGCGCATCAAAACCAACTCCGCTTGTACAAAAGAACGCTTCACCGTTTACTTCTCCCGAATCAATTAGTGTTGTTTTTCCCTCTAAAATTTGTAACAATGCTTTTTCAGTATCAATTTCTATTCCAAGCGAACGCGCCAAACCATTACCTGAACCTGTTGGCACAATTCCTAAACTAAGATTATTTTTTAAAATTGTTTTTCCAACCAAATTAACAGACCCATCACCACCAACGGCAATAGCCTCTGTAAAATGTTCAGCAATTAATTTTTGAGCTAATACATTAAATTCGGAGATGTTGGTCCAAAGTCCAATTTCGTAATTTATTTTTCCGGATAGCGTTTTGTGTATGATGTCAATTATTTTTCCGGAGTTTCTTTTCCCGGAACGTGGATTGACGATGAACAAAAGTTTACGCGACATAATACCTCAAAGTTATTCAATAAAAAAAGCCCCGCAAACACCAGGCTTTAATAAATTGTCATCCTGAGCTTGCCGAAGGATTACTGTTTAATTATCCTTGCTACCGATTGATGTTCTTTGGTTTTAATAGTAACAAAGTAAATCCCGCTATCAAAAGAACTCAAATTATACTCCTTACTAAAATTGCCTCCTGTTACATTTTCTTTTTTAAGAATTTGTCCGATTACATTTGTAATAGTTAAAGTTGCATCATCACCTAAGTTGCGGGCGTTAATTGTAAACGTTTCAGTAAACGGATTCGGAGAAACCGATAAACCTAAAACGTTATTCGATGATAATTCGTTAAGGCCTGTAACTGTTGTTATAGTAAAGTTATTGTCGTTGATGTCGAAGAAAATATTACTCGGACAAAGCACCTTAATTCTACAAGTATTAATAGTAGCAGTAGGTGTTGGAACCGTTATGTTTAAAGTTCCTGAGTTAGCAACGCCTGCCATTAATGTAGTGAAAGTGTTTCCGCCATCATAAGAAATCATCACATCCACTATTCCGCAAGAAACAGGACTTAAATCTGTACCATTTACATTCCAACTAATAGTTTGTGCTGACCCTGCCGCCCAAATAACACCGGCAGCATTTGGATACGTTACATTAAAAGGACCGGAGTTAGCAATAATAACAGGTTGATTAACGTAACAAACTCCACCGCCACCCATTTTATTATCACGCGCTGTTAAACGGAAATTTAAAGTTTGAGCGGTTCCAGGACAATACTCTCCTCTAGTTCCGGTTAAATTTCCAGATAAAATAACGCTCAGTTTTGGAAACAAACGTGTTGGTGATGGAGTAGGAGTGTAACTCATAAAATAAGGTCTGTTACCTGAATTCCAATTACCGCCAGCCGTGCCCGCATCAGTTTCTTCCCAAGAATAAGTTAAAGGGTCTCCATCCGGATCAACGCCTGTTCCGGTTAATGAGAATGGAGTCGATTTTGGAACATTAAATGTACCAGGACCCGTTACTACTGGAGGATTATTTCCGGTTGTAGTTGTGTTAGCACAAGAATTCCCGGAACCTAAATTTGAAAAATTTACAATTTCATCGTAACTGATAGCATGAAAATAAGCAATACTATTTGGTGCTAAATTATTTGTCGTTCCGCAAATTCCGGCGTAAGCCATAATGGTAATTCCGCTTCCCGGCTCAACTGATGTTGATGCATTACGATTACCACTGCAAGAACTTGAAACCGCATTAAAAGTATGATTACCGCCAAATTGATGTCCGATTTCGTGAGCTACATAATCAATATCATAAGGGTCGCCAACAGGGCTACCGCTTCCTGTAATACCACGTGCTTTACTAGAACCACAAACGCAACCTAATTGCGCTAATCCACCACCGCCTGTGCTGAATGTATGACCAATATCGTAATTAGCACTTCCAATGTTTGCATTACAAACGGTTTGACTTTCGTTAATTAAAACCCCGGAATTATTATTTCCAGTAAAAGGATCAGATGCCGCTGCTGTAAAAACAACTAAAGTTTCAGTGGCGACTAAAACCATACGTACAGCTACATCAGTTTCGTAAACGCCATCAACGCGGTTAACACTTGTAACAATTCTTGATAAAGCTTGTGCAATTGTTGGTGATGCAAAACCCGTTGCTGCTACAGCGTATTCACCTGTACAAGCTACAGCTAAACGATAAGTGCGGAGATTAGCTCCAACACAAGTTGCAGGCGGCGCTTGAGCATGCTTGTTTTGATATTCAGGATTTTCAATTACACCAACTTCGGGTAACATATGCGAAGGATCTTTCTTAAAATCTTTTGTATAATAGCTGATGTAATTAGATGTGCTACTATTTTCATAAGGATCAATAAACACATCGCCATGAATGCTACGTATCATACCATGAAATCCGAAATCGTTAATATCTAATTTTCCACTAGCATAAACATCATCAATTCCCTTTATTGAGTAAGTTTTTATTTGAGGAAAAGCATCTGCTAAACCTTTTTCCATGATGGGAGCTTCAACTACACGAAATGCTTGCATCTCGCCATTGGCAATTGGTAAATAGATAATGCAATTAGATTCGTTAATAGGAACTTCAGAATCTAAGGGTGCAGATTGTAATTTAGTAGCCATCTCAGTTAAATTTAAACTGAAGGTTAAATATTTTTGCGGAATAATCTGGCGTTTCCCGATCAGACGAATTGAATTTTCGGAAATATTCGTCCAAATTTTTTGATTGCTTTGAGCAATTGAAAACAATGACAAAGCACAAACTGCAAGTAGAGTAAAAAGTTTTTTCATGTTGGTAGATTTCTATCTAAATTAAAGATAGGGAAAGGAAAGTACAAACGCAAATAAGAGGGAAAACGGTAATCCTAATAAAGAAAAAACTGCACGTCAAACTCAATAACCTGATAATCTTTATTCTGATTATAGAAACTAAAGAAATTCTTATTGAGATTATTTACATAAGAAAAATGACGCTCTAAACGATTCTTCTTCTCAACATTTACAGGAACTTTTACGCCTCCTATAAGCAGATTAACAACAGGCGTTCCGGTAACTGTACTTTTATTTAAAACAAAAAACGGAAAAGGGTCTTTTAATTGGTGACCATATTTATTTTTAATAACCATGGCACATTCTTTAGAAGCGTTACCATGTTCTTTTGTTGATTTAGCTTCAGCCTCTTTAACAAAACCAATGGATGAATTGTAAGCATCATCTTTTTCGGCTAACAAATAAAAACTTTCTTTCATTTCAATATTTGCATCCACTACTAAATTGGTGTCTAAAAAAATACCGCTGCGTGCGCCTTGTAGTAAGGTATCGCTGTGGTTACTGAAAAAGAAATAGACTTTAGAAAAAGTATAATATTTAGTAAAGGCCATCACAATGTTTTTGTTGATAGCCAGCATTTCGTATTCTTTTTGGGTTGCTAAATCAGCTTTGCCCATTTTCTCAACCCATCAACTAATGTTTTGTTGGTATGCAAACGAACACAAAGCGCGCCATTTTTTAATTGGTTAATCTGCCACTTCCCAATAGCATTTCTTCGTTTATAAAAGTCTCTAAATTGTTCTTGATCCTTATATTCTTGTGGACGAAAAACTTGATCAGCTTCACTTCCGGTTTGGGAAATTCCCATAACAGAAATGAAAAGTAAACACAATAAAATTATCTTACTTAATAATCGACCCATTATTCATGTTTGGTTTTACTTGGGAGAACAAAACTTAATTCACCTTGTATATTTTCAGCCATTAAAATCATGCCTTGACTTTCAATTCCTTTTATTTTGCGGGGAGCTAAATTTATTAGAATACTTACTTGTTGTCCAATAATATCTTCAGGCTTATACCATTCAGCAATACCACTTACAACAGTACGTTTATCAATACCGGTATCAATTTTTAATTTTAAAAGTTTATCAGTTTTAGGAACGCGCTCTGCTTCTAAAATAGTTCCGCTGCGGATATCCATTTTATTAAAATCATCAAATGATGTTTCAGCTTTTGCAGGAGTTAAACTAGCGTTTTCGCTTGCGTTTAGTTTTTCGCATTTTCCAATTTATCCAATTGTGTTTGAATATCTGCATCTTCCACTTTTGCAAATAGAATTTCTGGTTCACTGCTAATTTTATGTCCTGCCGAAACATTATTAGTGTTACGCGCCGCGCTCCATTTTAATTCACTTAAATTTAATAAGCCAAATAATTTCTTACTCGTAAACGGAATAAAAGGTTCGCAAACTATAGCTAGATTCGCAGAAATTTGCAATGAAATATTCATAATCGTGCGAACACGTTTTTCATCACTCTTAATTAATTTCCAAGGTTCTTGTTCTGCTAAATATTTATTTCCGATACGCGCTAAATTCATCATCTCCGCTAAGGCTTCTCTGAATTTAAATTTCTCTAAAGCATCAGCAATTTTATCAGGAGCTTTTGCTACTTCTTCTAAAACCAATAAATCTCCTTTAGTATATTCACTCGCCTCGGGCACTAAACCGTTATGATTTTTATTGGTTAACACCATTACGCGGTTAATGAAGTTTCCTAAAATGTCTCCTAACTCACTATTGTTTTTAGTTTGGAAATCTTTCCAGGTAAAATCATTGTCTTTACTCTCCGGCGCATTCGCACACAAAGTGTAACGTAAAATATCTTGTTTGTCTTTGAAATCAATTAAATATTCGTGTAACCACACCGCCCAATTACGCGATGTAGAAATTTTATCCCCCTCTAAATTTAAAAATTCGTTAGCTGGAACATTATCTGCTAAAATAAATTCACCATGCTCCATTAACATAGCAGGGAAAATAATACAATGAAAAACAATATTGTCTTTTCCAATGAAATGTAACAAACGTGTTTCTTTATCTTTCCAATATTTCTCCCAATCGTTTGGTAATAATTCTTTGGTTGCAGAAATATAACCGATAGGTGCATCAAACCAAACGTACAATACTTTTCCATCAGCTCCTTCGACCGGAACAGGAACACCCCAATCCAAATCACGTGTCATCGCGCGAGGCTGCAAACCATCACCACTATCTAACCAACTTTTACACTGACCGTAAACATTCGTTTTCCAATCGGTATGTTTTGATAAGTAATCTGCAATCTTAGGCTGTAATTTATCTAAGGGTAAGAACCAATTTTTAGTCTGTTTTAAAACAGGAACATTTCCTGATAAAGCAGATTTAGGATTTATTAATTCGGTTGGACTTAAAGTCGAACCACATTTTTCGCACTGATCGCCATAAGCATTTGGATTACCACACTTCGGACATTCGCCGGTAATATAACGGTCAGCTAAAAACTGCTTAGCTTCTTCATCGTAATATTGTTCAGTTACTTGTTCAGTAAAAGAACCTTTCTCATATAATTTCTTAAAAAAATCGGAAGCAGTTTGATGATGAACTTTACTTGAAGTACGAGAATACACATCAAAGGAAATACCAAATTCTTTAAAGGCATCGCCCATTATTTTATGATATTTATCTACCACTTGCTGAGGCGTAATCCCTTCTTTTTTAGCTTTTATGGTAATAGGTACGCCGTGCTCATCGCTACCGCAAATAAACTTAACGTCCTCCCCCTTGCTCCTTAAGTAGCGCACGTATATATCACTAGGCAGGTAACAGCCGGCGAGGTGACCAATATGCACGGGGCCATTGGCGTAAGGCAGGGCAGCAGTTACAAGGGTGCGTTTAAAGGGTTTCGACATAAAAAGCTTTTAATATTAAAAAAAAATTATAATATTCGTACAAAGATACACATTGCCCTTTTAAGTTTTATTAATAACAAAAAATTATTAGCATGTCAAACGCAGAAAAATGGAAAGCAATTGATTTCCCAAAAAAGGTAAAACTTCAGAAAAAATATCTGGTTTCTAATACCGGAAAACTGGCTAGTTATGCAGATTCTCCTAAAAACGCGCAAAAACTTAAAGCAAAACGCATCGAAGACTATCATTGCATCAGTATTCGCATGTTTGGGGTTAAAAAAATCACTTTTCGTACACCGTTTGGTGGCAGAGGCATTTTTACGTCAGCCAACACCAAAACATAAATTTGTAATTCACTTAGATCACAATAAAAGCAACAATAATGCCTCTAATTTAAAGTGGACTACCCTCGAACAACAGGTAGAACACCGTAAAACGAGCCCTGCTGTAAAAAGAGCTATTAAAGAACGTGTTTTACAAGATGGCAATTACTCGAAAGTACTTACTGAAGCAAAGGTGAGAAAAATGAAAGAGGAATTATTTGATCCAAAACGCAAACGCACTTTGAAAAAAATTGCTGCCGCATATGGTGTTTCAGAAATGAATGTCTACCGTATTAAAAGTGGTGAATTCTGGTATAAAATAAAAGTGAAAAACGAGCCGGACAACAAAAAATACCTCGAGTATTTGAAAATGAAGAAAAACGCTAAGAAAAAATAATTGTGAAAATACCTCCCACTTTAAAAAAGGGAGACACGGTTGCCATTGCAGCCACTGCCCGAAAAACAAGCAAAGAAGTAATTGAACCCTCAGTTCAAATTTTAAAAAACTGGGGATTGAAAGTTGTTTTTGCTCCAAATTTATTTAGAGAAGAAAACCAATTTGCAGGTTCTGATAAAGAGCGTGTAGCAGGTTTTCAATGGGCTTTAGATAACAAGGAAGTGAAAGCAATTATTTTAGCTTGCGGCGGATACGGCACCATGCGCGTTATTGATGGTGTGAATTTCAAAAATTTTGTAAAAAATCCGAAATGGATTGTAGGATATAGTGACACGACAATTATTCAAAGTAATTTAACGAATTTAGGCGTTGCTTCCATTCATGGAACAATGGCTTTTCAATTTACAAAACACGAAGAAGCAACAGAAAGTTTAAGAAAAGTTTTATTCGGAGAGAAACAAGAATACGAAGCGGCACCTTTTAAATTAAATAGAATTGGGGAAGAAAAAGCAGAAGTGGTTGGTGGAAATTTATCGTTGTTGTACGCTTTAAGCGGTTCGCATTCTGACATTGATACGAAAGGGAAAATTTTATTTCTTGAAGACTTGGATGAATATTTATATCATGTGGATAGAATGATGTTGCAACTAAAACGTTCAGGAAAATTAAAAAATCTGAAAGGATTAATCGTTGGTGGGATGAGCGACATGAAAGACAACACCATTCCATTTGGAAAAACCGCTGAAGAAATTATTTGGGATGCAGTGAAAGAATATAAATACCCTGTTTGTTTTAATTTTCCGGCAGGACATATTGCTAAAAACTTAGCCTTTTACATTGGTAAAAAGCAAACTTGAAAGTGACAAAAAAAGGAACTCAACTTTTTATATTTAGAAAATGCTTTGCAAAACTAAAGACGGCTTAAACATGTATTATGAAGTGCAGGGAAATGTTTCTGCAAAAAAACTATTGTCTTTTTTAAATGGTTTATCTCAAAGTACAATCGCCTGGATTTTAACTACACCACATTTTAAAGAGAATTACCGCATCGTATTATTGGATTTTATTTTCCAGGGACAAAGCGATAAAACAGGAAATAGCAGAGGTTTTGATCAACATGCTAAAGATGTAGTATCGGTTTTAGATGAAGTAAAAGCGGACAAAGTTATTATGGCGGGATTATCTTACGGAAGTTTGGTTGCCCAACATTTTGCGGTTTTATTTCCTCAACGTTTAGAGAAATTAATTTTACTTTCCACATTCGCACATAAAACCCCTTATTACGATGCTATTGAATTTGCCTGGTGGCGCGCTTTAGAATTAGGTGGTTACCCGTTGATGTTAGATATTATGTTGCCTTCAGTTTTAAGCGAAGATTATTTTAAAAATCCTTTGATTCCGATTGAGATGATGAAGCAAGCCCGTCAGGAAGTAAATGGTGAAAAAGAAGCTTTGTTTAAGTTAATGCAAGCTACAAAAGAAAGAGAAGATTACCGTTACGAGCTGCAAAAAATAAAAACGCCGACTGTTGTCATTCAAGGTGAAAAGGACTTATTGTTTCCAATACATATGGCAGCTGAAGTAGCTAAAAACATCAAAGATTCTCAATTAAAAATTATTCCCGGCGTCGGTCACACCCTTAACCTCGAGGCGATTTCACAAATGAGCAAAGAGATAAAGGATTTTATTGAGAAATAGCCCTTTTTTCGTAATTTTATCGGGTAAGAATTGACTATGAATTTTGTTGAAGAATTAAAGTGGAGGGGCATTTTGCACGACATTATGCCTGGTACCGAAGACCTGTTAAAAAAAGAAACAGTTACTGCCTATATTGGATTTGATCCAACGGCCGACTCATTGCATGTTGGAAGTCTGGCGCAAATCATGACTTTACTTCGTTTTCAAAAAGCGGGACATAAACCTATTGCTTTAATTGGTGGTGCTACCGGAATGGTGGGCGACCCAAGTGGTAAATCAGAAGAACGTAATTTATTAGATGAAGAAGCGCTGAACAAAAATATTGCCGGCATCAAAAAACAATTAGAAAAATTTTTAGATTTTAATTCAGGTGCGAATGGCGCAGAGTTAGTGAACAATTACGATTGGATGAAAGAATTTTCATTCTTAACATTCATTCGGGAAGTAGGCAAGTATATTTCTGTGAATTATATGATGGCGAAAGACTCTGTAAAAAACCGTTTAGAAAACGGCATGAGTTTTACAGAATTCAGTTATCAATTATTACAGGGCTACGACTTTTATTATTTGTACACCAACAAAAACTGCAAACTCCAAATGGGCGGTAGCGACCAGTGGGGAAATATTACGACTGGGACAGAATTAATTAGAAGAAAGAGTGGAGGAGAAGCATTTGCTTTAACCACACAATTAATTAAAAAGGCCGACGGTTCTAAATTTGGAAAAAGCGAAAGCGGAAATATTTGGTTAGACAAAACAAAAACATCTCCATACAAATTTTACCAATTCTGGTTAAACGCGAGTGATGCAGATGCAGCCACTTATATTAAATATTTTACTTTGTTTGATAAAGCTGAAGTGGATGAATTGGAAGCAAAACACAATGCTGCTCCTCATGAAAGACATTTACAAAAAGCATTAGCAAAGGATATTACCGTTCGCGTTCATGGTGAGCATGAGTTTAATGATGCTGTAACTGCAACAGAAATTTTATTTAAAGGAAGCGTAGAAGATTTAGCGAAATTAGATGAAGCCACATTTTTAGATGTATTTGATGGCGTGCCAATGTTTGATATTTCTAAATCGGAATTAAATGCAGGTATTGGTGTGTTAGATTTTTTAGCTGAGAAAACTAAAATTTTCCCTAGTAAAGGTGAAGCCCGTAAAATGGTACAAGCCGGTGGTGTGAGTGTAAACAAACAAAAGTGGGAAGACGAGAAATCTAATCTCACGATGGGGAATACATTAAACAACAAATATATTTTAGTCCAAAAAGGAAAGAAGAATTATTTTTTGTGCAAGGTTAATTAGCGGGATGATATGGCACTAAGGCAATCACAGAGTTTAAAATTATTACAAAAACTTTCTCCGCAGCAAATTCAACTCATGAAATTGTTGCAGTTGCCTACGCTTGCCCTCGAAGAAAAAATAAAAGAAGAATTAGAATTGAATCCAGCCCTCGAAGAAGAAGATAATATCAACAACGACGAGGAAGAATTATATAGCAACGAAGACATTGAAGACAATGGTGATGAAGGAGACGCTGAGGTAGAAGATTTTCAGGAGAAAGAAGTTGAGAAGATTGATGATAAAGTGGAGATGGAAGATTATATGGGGGATGAGGAAATTGATTCGTATAAGTACGACGTTAGTAACAAGGGCGCAGATGATGATTCGAGAGAGTTTGTTGTTGTTGAAGGTCCTGATTTTCATAGTTTGTTAGAACAGCAATTAGGTTTACGTGATTTAAACGAAACTGAATACACTATTGGTTTGTATTTGATTGGATGTATTGATGAGGACGGTTATATCAGAAGGGAAATAGAATTAATTGTTGATGATTTAGCTTTTAGTTATAATATCACAACAGATATCCCCACTATAGAAAAAGTGTTGAAAGTCATTCAGGAGTTAGACCCTGCAGGCGTTGGCGCAAGAAATCTGCAAGAATGTTTATTAATTCAGCTAGAGCGGAAATTAGATAAAACAAAGGAAGTATTACTCGCCATTGATGTAGTAAAAAACATGATGGAAGATTTTTCACGTAAGCATTACGAAAAAATAACTCGCCGTTTAAATATTGATGATGAAGATTTGAAAGACGTCATTAATGAAATCACACATTTAAATCCTCGTCCCGGTAGTTCAGGAAATGCCATGACCGCCTCTGAAGTTGTTCCTGATTTTACGATTGCAGTTGTAGATGGAAAACCTGAATTAAGTATTAACTCAAGAAATTTACCGGAATTAAAAATCAGCAAAGATTATATTGAGATGCTGAAAGAGTATTCTCGTCAGAAAGACAAGAGTAGTAAAGAAGCGAGTACCTTCATCAAATCAAAAATAGAAAATGCACAATGGTTTATTGAAGCTTTGCAACAGCGTCACCAAACCATGATGGTGGCCATGCATTCGATAATGGAATATCAGGAAGAATATTTTATTACCAATAATGAATCGAAATTAAAGCCAATGATTTTGAAAGACATTGCCGAAAAAGTAGGAATGGATATTTCAACCATCTCGCGTGTGGCCAACAGTAAATATGTACAAACCCCTTACGGGACATTTTTATTAAAAACATTTTTCTCTGAATCCATGAGTATGGATAGTGGAGAAGAAGTTAGCTCGCGCGAAGTAAAACGTATCTTAAAAGATTGTGTTGACAACGAAGACAAAAGAAACCATTAACAGATGACGCCCTGTGCGACATCTTAAAAAAAAAAGGTTACAACATCGCTCGAAGAACAGTAGCAAAATACAGAGAACAATTAGATGTTCCTGTAGCGAGATTGAGGAAAGAGTTGTGATTTTTGTCACGTTTGCCCTTGTTTTTCCTCAACGTAATTTCTGAGTATTATTTCGTATCTTTATTTAAATGAAGAAACTACTTATAATATTATTATTTCCTATTATTTTAAATGCTCAAGTTTATAAGGCTGGAGATGTTTTGCCTTATTATTATGATATAAATCCAGATTCTTTAATCAGCTATGCTTGGTGTCATCAGTGTGTGATTACTGAAACTTCTTCGATTAACATGTTCGGAGTTGCCCCTGTTGATTTTGAAATTGTTTCTTATTCCATTAATGGTTTAGGGGGTGGTAGTGAAAACATTACAATAAGTCCTAAGCATTCAAATGCATTTGTGATTCTTGGCCGGCAAGATTCCGTTTTTGCAAACCCATGGAGCACTCCCTATTGGTGGAAAACTAATATAGCAAAGCCGCTAATTTCTAGTGATACAATTAATAAGGTAAATTTCATTTGGAGTAACTCATTATTGTATTTGATTGAGAAAGATTGGTTTGGAGGAAATTATAAAAACGTAACTGATTTTGTGAACACAAATGATAAATTTATTGGTGTAAAGTATCAAACAAGTATTGATACCATATTTGGGTGGATTAGAGTTCATTGTCCGGATAGATATAGATGTTATATAAAGGATTTTTCTGCAAGCAAATCCTATGTTGGTATAAAAGAATTAAATAGACCGGAGGTTAGTATTTATCCTAATCCTGTAACAGAAACCCTCTTCATTAAAGACCCGGAAAATAAATTTCAGAATTATGAAATTGAAATAACAAATCACATAGGACAAACAGTTTTAAGTCTACAGTATATAAATAGTGTTGATGTTTCAAAGTTGGTCCAAGGAATTTATATTATAAAAATAACCTCTAATGGAAATCAAAGTTATTATTCCAAATTTGTAAAGAATTAATTTTGAAGAAAATCATTTTCATATTTATTTTACTCCCTTTTTTGGGAAAGGCTCAGGTTTATCAAGCTGGAACTGTTTTTTCTTATTACTATGATGTAACTCCTGACTCTGTTATTAATTATCGCCCCCCTTCTTCATTATACTCTTTGGAACGATTTTATTTTGATGCTAATTCAGATATGATTAATGATTTTGAAATGAGAGCATATTCAAGTAATGCAGGCGCAATGGGCTCGGACTTCATCGAGATAAAAAGTCTAAGTGGTAGTTCATATATTCGATTTGGGAGATTGGATTCAGTCTATCATAGCTATCAGACGCAATTTTGGTGGGTAACAAAGGTAGCTGAACCTTTGAATTCCGGTGATACTCTCAACAATACCAACGCTGTATGGGACACTGTTAGTATGTCCTTAACCGATGACAGCTATAATTTCGGAGCCGATAAAAATGTTTATGATTGGTTAGGGCCAAATGATAAGTACATTGGATTAAAGTACCAAAACTCTATAGATACAATTTATGGTTGGATAAGGGTAAATTGTCCAAATTTAGGGGCATATAATTATGAGTGTAAACTGAGAGATTTTTCTTTTCAATCTACTAGTATAGGCATAAGGGAATATACTTGGTATGAAAGATTAAAAATTTACCCAACCCCAACAAGTGATAAAGTGGAATTTGTTTTAAGTAATTCAAGTTCAGATTTAGAAATAAGATTATATAATAGTCTTGGTCAAATTGTTTTAGAAGACAAAAGGGCTAGCTCTAATAAATTTACTTTAGACGTCTCTAATTACGCCAACGGACTTTATTACGTTGAGGTGGAGAGTAAGGAAGGAATATCAAGAGCTAAATTTGTAAAAATTAATCATGAAGAAGATAATTTTAATTGTATTAGTAATTGTAGTGGTAATTTCTTGTAGGAAAGATCCGCAACCAACTATCACTAATCCTACAACAACAGCGAGTATCAGCGGCAGAGTACAAAAGGTCCATATAAAAACGGCTCCGCGCTGGTTATATATGAATTAAACAGTTCATTAGGTCAAACAGGAAAAAGTTTCTCATCTATAATTAGTGACGATGCAGGAAATTTTAGTTTAAATAATATTAGCCTGTCATCAAATTATGTATTAATAACAGCTAACGGCTATTACTTTCAAGAGCATTTTAATCAGGTTTCTGCAAATCAACTGTACCTTGAATCAATTGCGGATGTCTCAAGTAATTCTACTATTAATGTAAACTTACTAACTCATATTATTAAACCGCGTATTGAAGATTTAGTTTCTAAAGGTAGCAGTTTTGCTGCTGCGCAGACCCAAGCACAAACCGAATTAAAAAACATTATGGGAGTTACTATTGGTAACACAGCTAATTTTGAAACAATTGATATTTCTAATGATGGGTTTTTATTTGCAATGTCATTATTGTTTCAGCGTCGTACCGCAGGATATATTACCGCTTATAATTACACAAGCGGAATTGAGCGGTTTACTTAGTAATTTCAGGAATGACTTTAAAAATAACGGATTGATAGACAATTCTGCAATCATTGATACTTTGGTTTTTAATGCAAATCGGATCCAATTAATAGATGCAAAAGAAAATCTCCAAAACTATTACTCAAGCCTTGGGATAACAATTACACCTCCGAATTTTGAACAGTATATTTACTTATTTCAGAAAAGTATGGTGTTCCTTTGTACACTTCAATTAATTTTCCTGACAGCGCTTTATATATGACAGACATGGGTGCGCCTTCTAAAATAAAGAATATTTTAGATAAATCAGCTATTAGCTTCCCCAAGGGATTTGGATTACTGCTTTCTGCAAATGTCCCATGCGATTCATCATTTCGAGTTCAACTAACTCAGTTACCAGGAAGTGGTTTTTTTGTTCTTAACATGCCAAGTTACGGTTGGAAAAATCTAAACACACCAGGTGTTTTAAATTTAGAATGTCAACGTAAAAACTTTCAGAACGGTTTTATGATAACTCTTTTTGGTTCTGGTGGACAAGATAGTGCAAAGGTGGAGTACTTTGAAAATAATGCTACGGCACCATATTTTACAAAAACTATTTACTGGTAACTTATTTCGTTCTCAAAAACAAGATCGCTAAACTTACTTTTAGCATATAGTAAATACTTCTAAAACCACTAATGGAAGAAGTCCCGCCATCGCGGGCTTCCATAATAACAGGCGTTTCTTTTACACGAATTCCTTTTTTAATTAAATGTAAAGCGGATTCCGGTTCGGGATATTTTTTTGGATAATACTTTACACATTCTTCAATTGCTTTTTTATTAAAAGCGCGGTAGCCTGATGTACAATCTAAAACGGTTTGTCCGCAACGTAATTTAATTAAAGCACTCAAAAACTTAATCCCTGCTCTTCTTAAAAAACTCGATTGAAATCCTTCTTTATCAATGAAACGGGAACCAATGCAAACATCGGTATCGTTATTTAAAATAGGAGTAATAATTTTTATTAATTCTAATGGCGGGTGTTGTCCGTCGCCATCCATTTGAACAGCCACATCAAAATTATGTTGGTGTGCGAATTTTAATCCGCTTTGAACTGCGCCGCCAATACCAAGATTAACAGGTAAATCTAAATAATGGTTACTGTGTTTTTTAATTTCTGAGAGTGTATTATCTGTAGAGGCATCATTTACAGGAAGGGCAATAAGTTCACAATTGGGCACGGTAATGCTTTTTAATTGTTGCAAAATGCTGCCAATGCTTTGCTCCTCGTTAAAACAGGGTAAAATGATTAGTATTTTGAGTGGTGTTTCTTGCATTTTATAAGAAGCCTAAGTTAAGGCTTTATATTTAGCCAAAAACCTGTTTTTTGGACTGAAAATTAAGACATTTTACGTATTTTTAGCTCTTAAATTATGATTAAGCGGATTCTGGATAATAAAGCAATGCTCCTTAAAATTGGGGTACTTATTGTTATATCTTTTTTATATCTGGGCCGTAGCTTTAATGATTTTAAGGAGCCTTTTATTAAGGGTGACGGGATAGAATATGTTTTGATGACGGAGGCTTTCCGGAATCACGGAACACCTAACATCACATTAGAAGATTTGGTGAAATTTAAAGAGCGTTTTCAAAAAACGCATAAGTGGGAAGATTTGTATGCCCGCGAAGGTTTTGACGGACTAATTGAACGCTTTAAAAATTCAAAGAACGAGTATAAAGAACCATCTAATACAGGTTTTTATTGTAATAAAAATCAAAAATGGATTTGTCAGCATTTCTTTTTTTATTCCTTGGTTAATGTTCCAGCTTATGTGATAGGAAAACACTTTGGTCCAATTCGCACCTTTTATTTTACAAATGCTGTATTTGTAATTATTACGTGTTTGGTCCTTTTGTTTTTTACACCGTTTTCTTTAGTCAATCAAATATTAGCGGCCTTGTGTTTTTGTTTCAGCTCATGCTATTGGTATTTAGGTTGGCAACATACAGAGATTTACACATCTTGTTTAGTGGCTTGCTCACTTGTTGCACTTTTCCGGAACAAAAACAATTTGGCAATTGTATTGTTGGCTTTGGCTTGTTTGCAAAATCAACCACTCACGTTGTTATTGGCGCTGTATTGCTTAATTAAATTACACCGTACAGGATTTAATATTAAAAACATTCTCAAGACAGGCTTATTAGCATCAATAGCTTTATTACCGCCTTTGTATTACTATATAAATTTCGAAACCACAAATCTTATTAAGGATGCCGGCTTCTTAGACACAAAGTACATTACTGTAAACAGGGTAACCGGTTTTTTACACAGATTTTAATCAAGGAATGATTTTGACTATTCCATTGGTATTATTGTTTTATGTTCCTTTGCTTTTTATTGAAGCGCGTAAAATGTTTAACAAGCAAATACCATTTGATTTCAGCATTTTAATTCCACTGACGGTATTAACCATTAGTATCACAGTGGCAACAATGGGTAATGGAATCACGGAATGGCTATTATTAATCGTTATGCAACATGGTTAAGTATAATTGTTTTGATACATACTTTTATTTAACTAGTAAATTACAGGCGGTAACTATCGTTGGTTATTTACAATTATTTCTTTGTCACCCAACTTTTCACAACCTTGTATCATCAGCAATTTAATCAGTACGATTGGAGTTCGGCGCACCATACACCTTTAGCTAAATGGCTTTTGAGAACTCATGAAAGTTGGTATACACCTGATCCGGTAATATTTGCAGGCCGTAACCAGCCAACCGTGCCACTGATAATGGAGAACTCCCCAATTATTTATTTCCATCATAAATTAGTAAAGAAGATATTGGTTCATAGAGATAAAGTAGACAATCTGACGGATCTTGGTTTTTCAGTTGAAGCAATTGCCAAAATTAAAAAGCATATTGATTATAATTATGATTGGGGATATGTACCCATGAAGTATTTTAAAACTTCTTTGAGTGGAGAACAAATCTATTATGCTTTACGAAAGAAAAAAGTGGAGGAAGTGTATGCTAAAATATTTACATCAACTACCTGGATGGATCAAATAAGAGAGAAAGCAAAAATTTGGGGAAAAACATTTGAAGAAGCTTGTTGGGTAGATGCAGAATACATTGTATCTATGGAAGAACAAAAGGAGGACGCAGATTAATGATATACGTACAACTTATACGCGTACAACAGTGGCTGAAGAATTTTTTCATTTTCGCGCCTTTATTTTTTTCAGGACATTTATTGGAAACTGATAAGTTGGTGTATTGTGCTTTGGCATTTTTAGCGTTTAGTTTAAGTGCCAGTAGTATTTATATTATTAACGATTATCAAGATATTGAGAAGGACCGTTTGCACCCTACAAAAAAGTATCGGCCGCTTGCAGCAGGTTCTATTTCAAAAATCTCTGCATTAGCATTATTCTGTATTTTAGCCGTAGGTTCTTTAGTTCTTGCATTTTTTCTAAATGTAAATTTAGGCATCGTTATTAGTATTTATTTCGGAATGAACTTGATGTATTCTTTTGGGTTAAAAAAAATCTCCTTAATTGATATTTTTATTATTTCAGTAGGGTTCGTTTTAAGAGTTACAGCAGGAGGTGCTATAACGGGAATTGAAATTTCGCATTGGTTATATATTATGACTTTTTTAATCGCCTTGTTTATTGCTTTTGCAAAGCGCAGAGACGATGTGTTACTTGAAATGCAAACGGGTGAGCAAATGCGAAAATCGGTTTCAGGATACAATTTGGAATTTATTTCTTCTGCCATTAGTATTCTTTGTGGAATTTTAATAGTTTCCTATTTATTGTATATCACCTCTCCCGAAATCACATTGCGTTTTCAAAACCGTCACGCCTATATCTCAACTGTATTCGTTATTATGGGCGTGTTACGTTATTTGCAAATTACTTTAGTGGAGGGAAACAGTGGTTCGCCAACAAAAGTTTTAATTAAAGATCGCTTCTTGCAAATTACAGTTGTATTATGGATGCTGTTTTTTGCCTTTATAATTTATACTAAGTAGAATGACAAATTCAGATATCATAAAATTCCTTACTTCAAAAACCACGAACGCTGGGTTTGTTGACAGATGAAAAATTAAATACAGACCTATTATTTGTCCGTTTATTGATTTAATTGATTTTGCTAAGGATAAGAAATCAGTATTTGATATTGGTTGCGGCTCCGGACAATTTTGCGCTTTAATTGCAAAGTACACGGGTGTAAAAAAATAATGGGGATTGAAATCAACGAACGCCTTGTGAAGAATGCCAATGAAGTGAACGAAGAATTCAGAACTAACAAGAGTATAAAATTCGAAGTGTTTAACGGAAAAGTTATTCCGGATGAAATAAAGATTACGATTTGGTTTACATGATTGATGTGTTTCATCATATTCCGCCACAGCAGCAAATTGAATTCATGCAACAGCTTCAACAAAAAAATGAAACCCGGCGCTGTTTTAATTTTTAAGGATATCGACGCAGGTTCGCCATTGGTAGTTTGTAATAAAATGCACGATATGGTATTTGCTGGTGAAATAGGAAAAGAAATTTCGTTTACCAAAGCAAAAGATATGTTAAGTAAAACAGGATTCAAAATAACGAATAGCTTTAAGAAAACTGTTTTTGTTTATGCCCACTATTTTGTTATTTGTCAGAAATAGAAATGATTAAAACCTTAGTTTTATTTGATTTTGATGGTACGCTTACAAAGCAGGATACCTTTCCGAAATTTGTTTTTTTCTCACAAGGTTATTTCAAAGGCATATTAGGCTTTCTCATTTTTTCTCCCCACGTATTTTTATTCTTGCTTAGGCTTATGAATGGCGCTAAACTGAAAGAAAAGTTAGTAGCCTTTTATTTTAAAGGCGAAAAGGAAGAAGTTCTAAATAAAAAGGGAAGCGCTTTCATTGATAAATTAACAATCGAAAATGGTTTTAATAAAGATGTATTAAATAAATTTGAGAATCATGTTCCAAGGTCATGTCATTAGCATTGTTTCAGCCTCTCTTGATATTTGGATTAGACCTTTTTGTGAAAAGCATGGTATTGATTATTTGTGTACTGAAATAGAGTATGTGAATGGCATAAGTACAGGTAAATTACTAACTCCAAATTGTAATGGAGCAGAAAAAGCAGTACGCATTAAGCAGAGATATAATTTAACAGATTATTCAAGTATTATTGCTTACGGGAATAGCAGTGGCGATAAGGCTATGTTTGATTTAACAACACAAGCAATTTTAGTATAGGTAAAAATGGTATTCAGCTCTTCCATATTTCTTTTCATTTTCTTGCCAATTGTGCTGAGCTTATATTTTATAGCAGATAAAAAATGCAAGAATGTAATTCTACTTTTGTCTAGTATTTTCTTTTATAGTTGGGGTGCTCCTAAATTTATTTTTGTAATTCTAGGAACTACATTTGTTGATTATTTTTTTGTAAGACTATTACATGAATCGGAGACCAAATTTAAGCGAAATTTGTTTTTAGCATTATCCTTATCTACGAATCTTGGACTTTTATTTTACTTTAAATATTGCAATTTCTTCATTGAAAACATAAATGTTATTCTTGGTGGAATGGGCGTTCAAGAAATTGTTTGGCTTAAATTGGTTTTACCAATAGGAATTTCGTTTTATACGTTTGAGTCTCTTACTTATGTAATAGATGTTTACAAAAGGGTACACGCCCCGTTAAAGAACTTTTGGGAGTATCAGTTGTATATTATTCTTTTTCCAAAATTAATTGCAGGTCCAATTATACGTTACCATGATATAGCAGATCAGATCAAGGACCGCTTTATAAATGAGAATATCGAGAACCGAATTAACGGATTCTTTCGTTTTATTATCGGCCTATCAAAAAAAATATTAATTGCGAATGTGTTAGGGCAAGTTGCCGACAGTATTTATGCATTGCCTTTAGAGCAGGTTAATAGCTCAGCCGCATGGGTAGGTATGTTGTGTTACGTGCAGATCTATTTTGATTTCTCCGGCTATTCTGATATGGCAATAGGCTTAGCATTGCTTTTTGGTTTTAAGTTCCCTGAGAATTTTAATAATCCATATATTTCACAAAGTATAACTGAGTTTTGGCGAAGGTGGCATATTTCATTAGGAGCATGGATGAAAAATTATTTATACATTCCGTTAGGAGGTAATCAGGTTAAATCTCAATACCGTTTATATTTGAATTTATGGTTGGTGTTTCTTGCTTCAGGGCTTTGGCATGGTGCTTCCTGGAATTTTGTTTTGTGGGGCGCTTATCACGGTTTATTCTTAGTGTTGGAAAGAATGTTTTTGCTGAAAGTTTACGCTAAAATGGGCAAATCGCTGAGTATAATTTTATGTTTTTTTATTGTTAATGTGGGTTGGATTTATTTTAGGGTCGAGGATCTGAGTGTGGCTAATCAAATTGTGGGAAAACTCTTTAACTTCAATTTCAGCCACATTCCGGTACGATTTGATTACAAAGCAATGTGTATGTTAATTGCGTCTTTAATATTTGTTTTTGTGTGGAGTTTCTCAAGAGCAGAGTTATTCCAGAAAAGAGTATTGGATAGCTTTTCTAATCGAAGTCTTGTATTAAAATGTTTCACCTGTATTGTTTTATTTATAATTTGTTCGGGTTATATAGTGGCCTCTGAATTTAATCCATTTATTTATTTCAGATTTTAATGGGGAAACTGAAACATATTACTTTTGGGATATTACTTCTGGTAATGTGGGCACCTCTTGCACAAATGGTCTTTCAGGTAGTAGAATCTGGTGGATTAAAAGGAGCCTTTGTCCCACATGTAAAACCGCACCTAACAGATTCAACTTGGTTTAGCGGTGATTTTCAAAGAGAGTACGAATTATATCTGAATGATACTATTGGATTTCATCAGGATCTTATTCGGTTGAGAAATCAGATTGATTACAGCTTTTTTGATAAATGTCATTCATACGATATTGAAGTGGGAAAAAACGGCTATTTAATAGCAACATGGTATCTGGATTCTCACTTGGGAAAAATCTACACAAAAGCAAACAGAATAGATTCGGTTATTTTTATGCTTAAAGATTTAAATGACACGCTTGGAAAGCTTAACAAAACACTTTTACTTGTATTTGCGCCAAGTCGATCCTCTTTTTATAAGGAACTGACCCCTTCATGGTATGACTTAACACCTGTGCATGAATCGGATTATGAAAAATATTCTAAGCTACTATCGAATACAGATTTGAATTTCATGGACTTCAATAGTCATTTTTAAAACAGAAAAGAAAATCCAAATACCCATTATTTACAAAGTGTGGAATTCATTGAGTAGTTATGGAGCAGCAATTGCAGCAGATTCAATCCTGAGGTTTATAGAAAAAGTTCGTAATGAAGATCTTCCTGATGTAAGTATATCTAAAATTGAATTAAGTAAAACAGCAAGAGGTGCAGACGCTGATTTAAGCACTACTCTTAATTTAATTTGGCCAATAGAAAATGATATAATGGCTTATCCTAAATTAGTTTTTAATAAGAATGGAAAAGCTAAACTTAAAATTTTAGGTATTGGTGATAGTTTTTATTACGGCATTGAGGAAAGTACGGTTCCTACAGAGGCATTTGAGGAACATTCGTTTTGGTATTACAATAAATCCATTATTTCAAATGGACCGAGCAATCAAAAAAAGACAAGTGATATTAGTTTAATTAACGAAATTTCAAGAAATGATGTCATTGTAATTTTAGCAAACGAAACAAATTTAAAGGATTTTGGCTGGGGATTTATTGATCAGGCGTGGGGATTGTATTTTGGTAGTACAGAAAGTAGGATTTCATATTATATTGATAAAATTAAAAATGACCCAGCGTGGTTCGATCAAGTAAAGCAAAAAGCCACACAAAACAATAAAAGCCTTGACGCCCAATTAAGAGATGATGCTAACTACATGGTAGGTCTTGAAAGACGGAAAACTAACTAAGCCTGACTGACAACTAATTTTTGACGCCATTTATCTACTGGTCTTTCCACTAAAAAATGTATTGCGATAGAAATTACCAGTGTTATAGAGAAACAACTTAAGCCTACTAAATGTTCTTCTAATTTTAATCCCCATACGTAAATGAGTACCGGATAATGAACTATGTATAGAGGATAGGAAAGCTCTCCAATTAAACGATCGGCTTTGCTGTTTTTTGTTAATTCAAATAAGCGCGGCACCATTATGGTAAAGCACAGAATAATTATCATGGAGAAAAGTGTGTAGGCAAACATCAAGCCTAAGCAACCAATAAAAATAAGAACAGTCTTTTTAGTTGTTAGTTCAAAATTCTTGATTTTAGAATAATGCCAAGCTAAAGCACCCAAGGCAAAATAAATAAAACTTGCTGGAAATAAATGATATTGATAAATGATATTAATGTTATTAGTAAGGACGAAGTAATAGAAATACATGACGCCGATAAAAAATAGATCCAGATTCGTCGAATAGATTTTTAAAATGAAAGGGCCATTAAGTAAAAGATCATTTCCATGCTAATACTAAATGAGGGTTGGTTAATTAGTAATGAGTAGCCGTTTGAATTCGGATGGATGAAAGCAGGCAAATATTGCAAATGACAATTGTCTAAATTTAGTAACCAAAACGAATCGGTTCCAAGAATAAAAATATTACTGAGCCAAACGTATGATTTACAGCCAAGCTACAATCTGCTGTAAGTTTAAGAATAGTTGATCAACAGGAGTAAAGATGCATGCCAAATTAGAACAATAATATAGGTTGGCCATAATCTTAAAAAAGCGATTACCATAAAAGCGTAAAGTGTTTGTTTGGTATTTCGTATTCAATACCATAGCCATATAAAATCTGAAATAATAAGAACAAAGCAACAGATTGTCGACCATCTATTAGTGACATTATCCAAGCAGGATAAGGCTTACCGTCAGGCAAAGGAATGCCAATGCCCGATGCGTGTGAGGCGATGACTGAAAGCGCAAGAAGGAATCTTAGGATGCCCATGTTTTATTAATTACTTTTTTGTAAGCCAGTTTTAGTAATTACACTGCTTTCCTGATAGCTATCATAATCTGTATTAATTTCCCAGAGATTATGG
>JADJMM010000014.1 GCA_016709575.1 Sphingobacteriaceae bacterium | reverse complement strand
TTTGTGTTTGATTACTAATATTTAAACCTGTAGTTAAACCCATTACCAGTACTAGAAGTGAACTGAAATTTGATTCTGGCATACAGGTTGAGCCGCATTACAAGCCGCAGCGTTTTGCGACTTAAGCGAATCTGATAAAAGTGAAATTAAAAATATGACTAAAAAATCCGTTTCATTTAAATATTATCTTGTAATTAATTAATGTATTGATTCAAAAGCATTAGTATGCGTAAGGTTTTCGTAAACCACATTACCATTAGCATCAAATACAATATTGTAATCCTGCCGATTTACCGCTTAATTTCTTTTATAATTTCTGAATTATCAGATGGAACTTTAATTAATTTATTAATGCCATCTTTTTATGATAATGTCGCTATTTACAACATCGTTATCCAAATTAATATTTAATACAATAATACCTTTGATTACTAAATTTTTAATTTCTTATGAAATCATAAGTAGAATAAGCTCTTTCAAATTCAACATTTAAATCACGGCTGTTTTTATCAAGGGCTGACCAAAGGTTACTAGCTATTAAAACGATTACTTACGTATTTCCTTTGTTTGATTACTTAAAAGGTATTGGGTTTGTTATATAAACTCGATTGAGCATTGCTGAACAAACTGCCTAAAACAAAAATAGATATATATAATGCTTTCATAATCTTACTTTACAAAATTAGGGAATTAAAAGGCTTTAGACCTATAATTCAATCATTTATAGACTCAATTCACTCAGTTTTTGGATTCTCCTGCGTTAAAATTAACCAAATAGGTCCTTTATCAACATTTTTACCTCCTCCAGACTATTGTTTTTACTGAACGAAAAACGGAAAGAGTTCTTAACGTCCGAATCAGAAATACCCATGGCCTTTAAAACATGGGAAGGCTCATTGGTTCCGGTTGTACAGGCTGAACCACTTGAAAAGCATACTTCTTTAATAATGGTTGATAGCTAAAGAAGAAGGGAAAGTAAATATTACTTCGTATTATATAATCTTATAACGGTACCGCTGTTAATTCGCAAACCTTCCATATCTAATAATTGATACTTGAAATAAGCTCTCAGTTTGGAAACCTCTGTATTCATATCCCACATTTCATTTTGGACAATTTCACAAGCTTTACCTAAACCAATAACAAAGGGACATTTAAAGTTCCGGCTCTATGATTGTTTTCCTGTGAACCACCATGTAATAATGAAACCAGATTTACTCTTAGGGTTTTTTATCGTTCCAATACAAAAAGCCCCTATTCCTTTCGGTCCGAAAAAATTTATGTGCAATTAAACCCAAACAATTAATTCCTAAATCATTTACATCCAATTGTGATTTTCCCACATATTGAGTGGCATCAGAGAAAAAATGATTTTGCGCTTTCCTTTAGCAATGGATGATTTTCATTGGCTGAATAACTCCTGTTTCGTTATTAGCCGCCATTACCGAAATTAAATGGTGGTGGGTTTTATAGCAGACTTCAATTCGTCCAAATCAATTAATCCTTCTTTGTCTACACTTAACAAGTTATATCAGCACCTCCCTCTTTCAAATACCGCAAGTATCTAAACAGCTTTGTGTTCGGTAGCAACTGTAATAATATGATGCCTTTTGTTTTATAAGTTTGAAATATTCCCTTAAATGCAGTGTTTATAGACTCAGTTGCACCAGAAGTGAAAAATAATTTCAGAAGGCTCGGTCTAATTAAATTAGCGACTTGTTGTCGGGCTTTTTCTACCGCAGCATCGGCTATCCAACCGGCTTCATGCAATTTTACTGGAAGCGTTTCCGTACGCTGAGAAAAATAAGGAAGCATTTCTTCCAAAACTCTTTCATCAACTTTAGTCGTTGCATTATTATCAAAATAAATTATACTCATAGTCTGTACTTCGTCATCAATTGTACTTTTGCTGCTTCAATGTTTAAAGGTATAAATAAACATCAATTGTTGCTCCATTTTATTGTGTTAATCTGGGGCTTTTCTCCAATACTAGGCTGTTTTATTACCTGCTCCACCATGCAAAGTTAGTTTGGTTCAGGATTTTATTTACATTGATGTTGATTACCGGTTACATTGTTGTTTCAAAAGTTAGTATCAAGGTTAGCAGAGCTGGATCTTTTTAAACTCGCTATCATTATGCTATTATTGCGATTCATTGGCTTTGTTTTTATGGTGCTATAAAAGTATCTAACGTATCGGTAACAATGGCAGCTTTTCTACTGGAACTTTATTTACAGCCATAACAGAACCCTTAATTTTAAAACGGAAAATATTGTGGTATGAATTATTAATTGGCTTAATAATAATTGGCGCAATTTGTATGATCTTCTCTGTTGAGATTACGTATTGGCTGGGAATTACATTAGGAATAATAGCCGCTTTCACCGCTTCCATCTTCTCTGTTTTAAATTCCATTATGGTACGTAAAATAAATTCAACAGCCATTTCCTATATCGAATTATGGTTTGGATTAATTGGATTGAGCATTTATTTAGCCTTTACTAATGGTTTCAGTGCCGACTTTTTCATTTTGAACAACCAAGCTATCCTCGGTTTAGTTTTATTGGCAGGAATTTGCACCGCCTTTCCTTTCATAGCCAGCGTAAACTTGATGAAACATCTGAGTCCTTATACAATTACACTCACCGTAAACCTAGAAACTGTTTATGGAATTATTCTGGCAATCATAATTTACGAGGAGAATAAAGAATTATCAATGACTTTTTACACAAGGTTTTATATGTTGAGGTTGCGCTAAATCATTTTTATACGCCAACCAGGCATACAAAAACAACTGTAATATTTTATCAAATTTTTTATCGCTAAACAATTCTTCGAAAGTACTAAACTCAAATTTATCAGTTGATTTTACAGAACTTTTATAATCAATAATACGTAATTCCTCACCTACTCTATCAATACGATCGGCTTTACCCTTAATATATATAGTGGTCGGTTTATTGTTAATCGTGATTTCTAAAACTGTTTCTAACTCTTTTTCCAGCGCAACAATATTCAGATTCGTTTCATTTAATTGACGGATATAATTATTATCAAAATCCAACAATTTCCCAACGTACACTTTCAAAACGCTTTGCTGCAATAAATTTTTTCCTTGAAAGGCTTCCGACTTAGAAAAGTAATTCAGAAATTTTGATTCAACAGTTTGTGGAATTATTTTTTAATTCCTTAATGTCATTTGTAGTAATATTTCTATTAACAAAAGGTGTGTAAAGTGCTTCTAATGATTCGTGTAAAATAGAACCGAAGGTATTCGCCTCTGCTGATTCTTCCAAATCGGCCGACTCTTTTAAACCACCACCGTATCTGAAATAAAATTTTAAACTACAATCTTTAAAGGAGATCAAAGAGGATGGTGATAATCCGGAATACTTATCGTTTAATGTCGCCTTTTATAAATACGTTCCAGCGATTCAGTGTTTTTAGGAATTGCAATTACTGATGAAGTTTTATTTGCGGTAATAGTACCAACTCCAATACTTTCTTTAATGTTTATGTTCTGGTTGTAAGCTGCCATTTCTAATTGGAGCTGACTAACAAATCTACTTTTTTCACCCTTACCAAACGTATCAGTTTCGGTATCGTAAGTAATGAAAATATTTTTGGCGCGTTGTAACAAACGGTAAAAGTGATAAGCATAAATCGCATCCTTGTCTGCATATAAAGGCAAACCACAATAACGTTTCAAATCATTTGGAATAAATGAATTTTGCGATTTTCCGGATGGAAGAACGCCTTCGTTTACCGATACAAAAATCACATTTTCAAAATCCAGAGTCCGCGTTTCTAAAACTCCCATTATTTGCAAACCACGTAAAGGTTCACCAATAAAAGCGGCCGAACACGAGCCAACAATTTGATTAAATAATATTTTAAATGATTTTAAAGTTTCAAAATACTTATAGTCGTTTACAAAATCACTTACACGGTTAAAGTTTTTAATGAGTACCTGGAGATATTCGAGTTCAATGCTTTTGTAATTGTTTAGCTCTGTACTTAAATGATATTCTTTTACTTTATTTAATATCTCCGACAAACTAAAAACAGCTTCTTTTGCTCCCGACCAAGGTGAAAACAAATGGATTATTTTCTCATAATCCTCAGCAAACAAATCACTTAATAAATTATCAGTGATGAAAGCATAATTTTATCTAGAATGCGGTTAATAATTGAATCCGTTTTTTTAAGATTCAACATCGCTGCATAATCCTTAAAAAACGGATGACGTAACACACTTAAGAAATCCTGATAATAAATATGTTTCTTTTTTTTGCTGTTTCTCGAAATCACTTTGAATTTTAAGAAGCAAATCCATAAAATTATACGGCGAAGTATATTTTATCGGATATTCCATGGTGATATTCACATATTCCACACTATCCGGCAACATTTTTAGAACGGGCCACAATAATTTTTCATTCGCCAACACAATAGCAATCGAATCAGGTGCAACACCTTTATCCAATAAATTTTTTACAATTGTACTTACCGTTTGTGATTGTCCCATTTGTTTTGGAACGGCAATCACATCAATATTTTTTCCTCTTTAAAATAATTACCAATGAAATTTGTGTTTTTATCAATAAACGTTTTAAAATTTCTCCTTAGAAACAACCCAGCTTCTTGTACAGAATTATCTAAATAATAAGTATCTGCATCCCAAACAACTTCTGCTTTTCCACTTTTACAAAGACTAGAAAATATTTTTGTCTCCGCCGCATTAAGGGCATTGAATCCACAAAAAATAATCTTGCTAAATGGTTTTGTGTAATCGCTATTTTCAAATTTATTTACTGCCTCTCTATAACTTAAACCTTGATAACCTTCACTATTTTTTAACAGCGCCTTAGTAAAATGCTCGTACATATTACCGAGTTGACGCATAAAATTGATGTAGTTAATTTGGAATTCGCTTAACTCCTCCTCACCTAAACTCCAGTTTTCAATTTCTTTAATCTCTTTTAGGTTTTGATACAAAGCAACTGCATCTGCTAAATACCTGTCTATTTCATTAAAATCCTGCAAAATTAAATTACCCCATTTTGCAAACGAATCAAATGGTTCGGCTTGTTCGGCGTAAACTGCTTTGTAGCTTTCGTACAATCGGCAAATTAAATCAACATCCTCTAAATTTTGTAAACCTGATAATTCAGAGATAAAATCTTCAGCCGAAATAATTGTTGGCAGCCAAATTGTTTTTTTTATAAACGGAAGCTAAATGTTTTTTAAAAGAGGGCGCCCCGTTTATTTGGCAAAACAATACAGAGACTGTCCAAATTTTCTTTGTAGTTTTGTTCGATATGTTGAGCAACCTGATATAAAAACGCATTCATAATGGCTTTTGAAGATATACAATTTCCTGTTTACCGTAAGTATAAAAACGGTAAAAGTTATTTTAAGATATTTTCCAGGAATGAATTTGAAGAAATTCAGATTATTGGATCGAAAAAGATAATTAATACTATTAAAGCAACTCAATTACCGGAAATGAATCAGATTTTCGACCTTGTTTACGACACTTCACTAACGGAAAAAATAACAGAAGAGCAATTTGAATCAATAAAAGCGGTTAGTTAGCCTTTACGTATTTAATGCTTCGTGTTTCAGTAGTTCCAACTACCTCTACCAAATAAATACCTCTTGCTAGTTCCGATTTATCCAAATCACTACGGAAATTTCCTGTTTTTTGTGAGTACAAGAATTGCCCCGTTATTGTATAAACATTAATCACTACTTCTTCGTTTGCCTCGGTACTCTGACAATTAATCAGCTTAAAATAATTTACATTTCCGTTTTTATCTGTTTGTACCAAACGATAGTAATTAACGCCGCGTTGCGGTGATTTGTCGAGATAAAAATAATTTTTAGTTGATGCTGAATTTCCAGCTCCTTTTATTGTTGCAAGTTCTTCAAAATTATTCCCATCCTGTGTTTTTTCAAGAGTAAAATATTCATTATTTTTTTCAGTGGCGGTAGACCAATAAATATTAATTCCTTCGATAGAAGGTTCACAACCAAACGCCTGCAATTCTATTGGCAAAATTGTATTGATAATATCGTTATTAAACTTAGCTACAAAGCCTTCTTGTCCACCACTATTTGTTGGTTTGTAGAAAGCCCCAAATCCGGGATTAAGCATTGGAAGATCGGTTGAATTTGTTTCGCCAGTAATAAAAATATCACTGTGTGCGCTAACACCAATACAAGCTCCTACAGCACCTAAAATATGGTCATGTCCTGACCCACCCCAGTATGTTCCCCAAAGCATTGTTGCTGTCGGATCAAATTGAACCAGACAATAAGTACCTTGTGCATCTTTAGTTCCGTCGTAAAAATGGGCACCACCAGGATTGAAAGTTGGTGGTGATGCAGTGCCATCTGATACACCACAAATAATAATGTTTCCAGCCCCATCAAAAGTAAGGTTGTGCTGACAATGCTCGTTGTTAGCGGTACCGTAATATGTACCCCAACTCATCACGCCAGTTTGTTCGAACCTGCAAACATAAATATCCCAGCTACCACCATTGTGTGTATTATCAAAAAATGCGGTGCCACCGGGAGTTACCAAAGGCATATTTGTTGAGCCGGTTAATGTAATCATTGCCACATCACCATCGGGTGCTGTAGAAACTGACATAGCCAGCCATTCATCTCCGCTTCCACCAATATACGTTCCCCATTCTAAAGTTCCACCAAGTGAAAAACGACCTAAATACATATCGGTTGCACCATTTTGTGTATTGTCGAAATAAAATGAGCCTCCGGGGTTTAAAGTTGGCATATTTGTTGAAGCACTGCAAGTTCCTAAATATACTTTGCTGTTAATTCTGTCAACATGAAGATCCATAGAATAATTTATATCATCGCCACTTCCTCCATAAATTGTTGACCAAAGCATGGCTCCTGCCGGACTTAATTCTATTAAAACAATGTCGTCAGAACCATTTTGCGTGTTATCAAAATATGTTGAACCACCAGGATTTACCAATGGGAAATTAGTAGACATCATTCTTGATGCGATAAATAAATTACCTGAGGCATCACAATCCGCACCGTTGCCATGTGATAGTCCACCATCATCTAAAGAACCACCAATATAAGTGGCATGTGAACGAACGCCAGCAAGATTAAATTTTGCAACGAAAATATCATAACCGCCCGCTAATGTTCCTTGGTAATAAGCGCCACCACCACCGTTTTGTACAGGCAAATCTGTTGAGTTTGTTGTTCCAACCATCCATAGCGTGTTACCTTGTCCAACTGCTATCGAGATTCCTGTATAACTTGTAGCGCCTTCATTTAAACTACCACCGTAGTAAGTTGACCAATAGTGGACGCCCATTGTATCAAACTGAGCAACAAAAGCATCTGTACCTCCGGCAAATGTACCTTGGTAATAAGTTCCGGCTCCTGGATTAGTTGTTGGATAATTTGTGCTATTTGTATAACCAGCTATGTAAACATATTCTCCGGTTCCTGAACAAATGAGTGCCATGGTTTGCTCCCCGCCAGAGCTTCCCCAATAGGTTGACCAATATAAAGGCGGATCAATAACCAGTGTTTTGCCCGCAGGAGGAGCATCAACATTTATGGAAACAATATTATTTTCCTCAGTAAAATTTGCCGCGACTGATGAATTTGTTTCTTTAATATAAGCGTAAAGATTTTGTTCTTTCACTATACTTCTACTTTAGCCCACTTGTATTCCATTTTAATGTTAGCAGGATCGCCACCCGGTTTCACAACGAATTCATACTTTAATTTACCGCTGTTATCGCTATAAATAACCCAATCAATGTTATGATAAACTTCGTGATAAGTTAATTTATGATATCCTTTTAAATTGACGATTCCTTCGGGGCAATGCGCATAATAAAAATTCCATCCCGATTCGGTTTCAAATTCCTGTGTAACATTATTTTTATCAATTACAGCATTTTTTAAAACCATATCAGTTCTCGCAAAATCAGTATAAGGACTAAAATTAGGATTCGGTTGGCCACCTAAAGCCGGATCGTACTCATCACGATGATGTTTTAAAAAGACATAAGAAATTCCACTATCAGTAATATAAAACTCTAAACCAGGAACACTAGCTTTATAATGAACAGTAGTAGCTAAGGAACCATCGTCAGTTATTATTTGTCCGCGATTAGGTACAAAAGCCAAATTTTCACCTAAGCTAAAGGCTGGTTGTGCAGCTTTAGAATTAAATGAATAAATAATGATGAAGAGGATGTAAAGTTTTCTCATTCTAAAAATTATAGTGATAACGTTAAAATTATACTTTTGAAACGCTAATGTCTACTTATTTTAGACCAATTTTAAATATGTTAAAATTTTAAAATATTGAAAATCAGTATTTTAAGGCAATTACATTTAAACCGATTTAGTCTAAAATTTAGTTACTTGATTTCTTTATTTCCATTAGTAAATTCACTACATTTGCAGCCCTATTAAAAATTAAAGGAAAATAAGCAATGGAAAAACGCTATGAGACGGTCTTCATTTTAACTCCCGTTTTGTCTGATGATCAGGCAAAGGAGGCCGCAAAAAAATTCAAAAAAACCCTCACCGATTTGGGAGCTAAGGTTATTAACGAGGAAAATTGGGGCTTACGTAAGTTAGCATACACTATTCAAAAGAAAACAACCGGTTTCTACCATTTAATGGAGTTTACAGGAACATCTGAAACTTTGATTAATGAGTTAGAAGTAGTTTACAAACGCGATGAGCGAGTGTTACGTTTTTAACTGTGGCTTTAGATAAACATGCTGCAGCATATAGCGAAAAGCGCCGCGGTAAAGTAGCAGAAGCTAAAACTAAAAAGAAAGAATCGGCTAACGCTTAATTGTTTAATTATTAAAGAAACAGAAAATGGCAAATAATAAAGAAATACGTTTTTTAAACCCACCAACAGCAGATGTAAAAAGAAAAAAATACTGCCGTTTTAAAAAGAGTGGTATTAAATATATCGATTACAAAGACCCTGATTTTTTATTGAAGTTCGTTAACGAACAAGGTAAGTTATTACCACGTCGTTTAACTGGTACATCATTAAAATACCAACGCAAAGTGGCACAAGCTGTAAAACGCGCTCGTCATATTGCTTTAATGCCGTATGTAGCCGATTTAATGAAGTAATAATATTTTTAAAGAAAAATCACAATGGAAGTTATTTTAAAACAAGATATCAAAGGATTAGGGTTCGCAGACGACTTAGTAAAAGTTCGTCCAGGTTACGGCCGTAACTTTTTAATCCCACGCGGCGCAGCTACATTAGCTACTGAAGGTGCTAAAAAATGCATGCTGAAATTATGAAGCAACGCTCTTTTAAAGAAGAGAAGTTACGTAAAGAAGCTACTGCAAACGCTGAGAAATTATCTGCTGTTACCATTAAAATTGGTGCAAAAGCAGGCGAAAACGGAAAGATTTTCGGTTCAGTTACAACTATACAAGTAGCAGAAGCTTTAAACAAAGCTGGTTACCCTGTAGAACGTAAAAACATCGAAATAAGCGAAGAGTCAATCAAAGCTTTAGGCACTTATACTGCTAAAGTTCGTTTATTTAAAGATGTTAGCGCTTCAATTAGCTTTGAAGTAGTTGCTGAATAAATAATACAACATTCACAAATTAAAACCCGAACCTAAACGTTCGGGTTTTTTTTATTAAGTTTATGTCATCCTGAGCTTGCCGAAGGGTTTACTCTAATGTACAATCTGTTCTTCTATCTCTACTTAGCTTTCTCTGCTCTAGCAGCTGTGTTAAGCATTAGCATGTGGCTCGATTACTTCCGAAAAATAGATGTATTTGAACCCGAAAAAATAAAACACCTCCTGTTTGCCATGCTGATTGGTTGCGGCACACCATTTTTAAGCATTTCTATTTACAACCTAATTGACCTAACCGGATTAGAAATGAACGGTGATGTGGCTAACGATTTGTTTTATTCAATTGTTATTATTGGGGGCAACGAAGAACTTTGTAAAATTGTAGGTGTTATAATTGCTTTCCGTTTATTGCGGAATTATATAAAAGAACCGATCGACTATTTAGTTTACGCCGGCTTAGTAGCACTTGGTTTTTCCATTGTAGAAAATTTCAAATATTTTAATCATTACGGTATACAAATAATTACCACCCGCGCTTTTTATTCTGCCTTAGTACACATTATCAACACCACTATTATTGTGTATGGTTTTTACCGGTTAAAACTATTTGGCAGAGGAAAACAACTTACCAATACACTAATTGCGTTTGCAGTTTCAGCTTCATCACATGGTTTGTTCGATTTCTTTTTAATGAATGAATTTTTGGGCGAATACACACAGGCATTTTCGATTTTAGTTTATTTAATAGGAATTAATTTTTGGGTACAAATGCTCAATAACGCCAATAACTTTTCCGAGAATTTTAATTACGAAAAAATACATTTCTCGGGACAAATTTTTTACCGACTTCTATTTTGGTATTTAGCTACAATGATTTTCACTATCATTTATAACATGATTGTGTTTACCCCACAAAGAGCCTTAAGTTATTTCTATCACAGTTTAGTGAGTGATGGTTTATTATTATTCATTGTTATTTTACGAGCCAGTCGGTTCCGGATTTTTCAGCAACGATATTTTGATGTAAAAATTGAATTACCATTTTACTTAACCAAAAATAACGATGAAGATTTTAAATTACTTTGGTTTATCCCTATTAAAATCCGCGGAGAAGGTGTTTTCGAATATAAACTCACCACTTTTTTAAATAAAACAGTAGAGATATTTCCACTCAACGAAACCAATTCCACCTTAAAAGAACCGATAATAGTAAGACTCAACGAAAAACTTTTATTGAAAGATGAAGTTGTAGTTTATCAAGCTCAACACAACAATCAAACCTATTATATTAAACCCAAAACCAACGGTGAAACTGAAACCGATGACGATTTTCCTATTTCAGGGCTTTTTACTTTAAAAACAGGCATAAACCACGAAAACCCAAGTGAAATCTCCTATAAAGACCTGTTTTTTCTCGAATGGGTTTATACCAAATAAGCTCTTTTTTCCGTAAATTAGTAAGCATATTTTTTTGAAAAAATTGGTCATCATACTTATTGCTTTTTTGTCTTTTACGTCTGTAAATGCGCAAATGTATCCGTGGTATACACAATACCGCAGTAACATGTATTTATTTAATCCGGCATTTTGCGGCACTAAACGTTTTCTCGACTTCAGAATGTTTTACCGTAATCAGTGGACAGGCTACAAAGGCGCCCCTATAACTTATGCCGCAACACTTAACATGCGTTTAGCTGAAGGCAAAGTCGGCTTGGGAGGTTTTGTTTTTAATGATGAGATTGGTCCGTTTAGAATAACAAACGCGGCTCTTACCTTAGCTTATCATTTAAAATTTGATGATGTTGAATTATCGGTTGGTGTTCAAGGAATTTATGTTGCACAAACTTTCAACGGATCAAAAGTTACATTACACAATTCAGTCGATAAAGCTATTGATTTAGAAAATGCAAGCAATGTTAAAAGTGGTGATGGAAGTGTTGGTATGGTATTGATTAACGATCGCTTTTATTTAGGAATTGGTGCTAATAATTTAATTGGAAAAGAATTGATTCATTACCAAGGCGATCCATTCTATAAAGGAAAATATAAAAACGAGCCTTCCTATACAGTAGGAGCTGCTTATAATTACGCAGAAAATCCTGATTACACCTTCGAGAATTCAATTATGGCGCTTTATACAAATGGCGTTCCATTTTATTTTGACTACACTTTACGTTTAAACATTCAAAAAGTATTGTTGACCGGAATTAGTGTTCGTTTAAAAGATGCTATTGCCTTACACTTAGGGGTAACTATAAAAAATCAATTACAAATTGCTTACAGTTACGATATCATTACATCACCATTAAGAAAGTACAATTCAGGTTCGCATGAAATCAGTTTTGTTTTCTCCTCTAATATGGGAAGAGATCAAAAGAAAAAAGGATTTAATAACAGATTCTTAAAACAAAAGTTTCAATACTTGCTGTAACCTACGAATACGAATGTATCCTTTTCTAAACGAAAATATCTTTAAACAAATCCGCGAATGTTCAGATGAGCTGAACGTTGATGCTTACGTGATCGGCGGCTTTGTTCGTGATACCATAATGAAGCGTCCCACAAAAGATATTGATGTTGTTACTATTGGAAAAGGAATTGATTTAGCAGAACGTTTACATAAAAAATTAGGAAAAGAATCACATCTTTCTGTTTTCAAAAATTTTGGAACTGCTCAAATTAAATTTGGCGATTTAGAAATTGAATTCGTTGGCGCCCGTAAAGAATCTTACAACCGCGATTCACGAAAACCTATTGTTGAAGACGGCACTTTGGAAGATGACCAAAACCGCCGCGATTTTACAATTAATGCTTTAGCCATTGGCGTTTCCAAAAATAATTACGGAAAATTACTCGACCCTTTTGGCGGATTAAAAGATATTGAGAATAAAATATTACGCACACCTTTAGAGCCTGGCATTACCTATAGCGATGATCCTTTGCGCATGATGCGCGCGATTCGTTTCTCTACTCAATTAGGTTTTGAAATTGAAACAGAATCTTATGAAGCAATTATCGAAAACAAAAAACGTTTAAGTATTGTATCACGCGAACGTATTACCGATGAACTTAATAAAATCATTTTAGCAAAAAAACCATCTAACGGGTTCAAATTATTATTCAATACTGGTTTATTGCATTTGTTCTTTCCGGAGATGGTGAAGTTACAAGGCGTTGATACTGTGAACGGACAATCTCACAAAGATAATTTCTATCACACTTTAGAAGTTTTAGATAACGTTGCAGCGAAAAGCGATAACCTTTGGTTACGTTGGGCTGCCATTTTACACGATATAGCTAAACCTGCCACGAAACGCTTTGAAGAAGGCCACGGCTTTACTTTTCATGGTCACGAAGACAAAGGTGCGCGTATGGTGCCGAAAATTTTCGCGAATCTTAAATTGCCTTTGAATGAAAAAATGAAATACGTACAAAAACTCGTATTACTTCATTTACGTCCAATTGTACTAGCAAAAACAGAAATTACCGACAGCGCTGTTCGTCGCGTTCTATTTGAAGCAGGAGAAGATGTGGAAGATTTAATGAGTTTATGCGAAGCGGATATCACCACAAAAAATCCAAATAAAGTAAAACGTTACTTAACAAATTTTGAGTTAGTGCGTAAAAAAATGGTTGAATTAGAGGAGAAAGATAAACTACGTAACTGGCAACCTCCAATTGATGGGGAAGAAATCATGAAACTCTTTAACCTCACACCGGGAAGAGAAATTGGTATTTTAAAAAACGCTTTGAAAGACGCTATTCTTGATGGTGAAGTGGCAAACGATTATAACGAAGCAAAAGTATTTCTTGAAAACAAATTCAAAACCTTAAGTGTGAAATAATGGAGCTGCATTTAAACTATACCCCTGCCCCATCGTCTGTAAAAATATCACACGCCGACAAAATTTTACTAATTGGTTCTTGCTTTGCAGAAAATATTGGCGAGAAATTAACTTCTTTCAAATTTAACACTGTAGTTAATCCAAATGGGATTCTTTTTAATCCGATTAGCATTTCAAAAGCAATCACTTCTTATATTAAAAACGAATCCAACCCGCAACCCGAAATAAATAATAACCTTTATTTTTCATTTGAATACCATGGGAGTTTTTCTTCAACAACAAAAGCAGAACTGGAAGAAAAAATAAAAAGCACAACACAATCAGCACACAAACAACTAAAAGAAGCTAAATTCTTAATCATAACTTTTGGTAGTGCTTTTGCTTACCGTTATCTAAAAACAAATTCAATTGTTGCAAATTGCCATAAATTACCACAACAAGACTTTAAAAAGGAACTTTTATCTGTTGAAACTATTGTTGCTGATTACAAACTGTTATTTGAAGAACTGAAGAAATTCAATCCACAACTCAACATCATCTTAACCGTTTCGCCGGTGAAATATTTACGCGATGGATTAATCGAAAATAATTTAAGTAAATCAATTCTAATTCAAACCGTACATCAACTACTCACTCTCAATCCTCAACGCTCAACGCTCAACTATTTCCCCGCCTACGAATTAGTGACCGACGATTTAAGCGATTACCGTTTTTACAAAGAAGACATGACACATCCCAACGAACAAGCCATTAATTATGTTTGGGAGAAGTTCTCTGATGTTTATTTTTCTGACGAAACAATTTCCCTTATTAAAAATATAAAAGACATTACACAAGCCGCACAACATCGTCCGATTAATGAAAACACCGAGCAACACCAAAAATTTAAGCAAACCTATTTTCAAAAATGTAATGAGCTTGAAAAAAAATATCCGCACTTAAATTTCAGTCACGAAAAATTAATTTATTCGTAAAATGGAACAACACCCTTTTATTCCCTACTCAAAAACAACTTACGCAACAGAAGAGATGTTGTTGCGTAGTAAGAATCATTTTGAGTATTATGATAAACGCCGCACTGTTCGTGAATTTTCTGATAAAGCCATTCCTGACGAAGTTCTTGAAAATATTATTTTAAGCGCTTCTACTGCTCCATCAGGCGCACATAAACAACCCTGGACATTTTGCGTAGTAACTAATCGTGAAATAAAAAAACAAATTCGTGAAGCTGCCGAGAAAGAAGAGTTTGATAGTTATAACGGACGGATGCCAGACGACTGGCTAGAAGACCTTGCTCCACTTGGAACGGATTGGAAAAAACCTTTTTTAGAAACTGCTCCGGCACTTATTATCATTTTTAAACGTTCGTACGAATTTGTAAATGATAAAAAGAAAAACAACTATTACGTAAGTGAATCTGTTGGCATTGCTTGCGGTTATTTACTTGAAGCCATTCATTATTGCGGGTTGGTAGCATTAACTCACACACCAAGTCCAATGAATTTTTTAAGCAAAGTATTAAACCGTCCCGAAAATGAAAAACCCTATTTATTAGTCCCTATTGGATACCCGCTTGAAACAACAATGGTGCCCGATATTAAACGAAAACCTATAGAAGACATTGCCATATGGTACAAATAAATATCCAATAATTAACCTTACCTTCAACATTAAACAAATAAACATTAAACCTCAAACATACCTTGACTTTCGACGACTTTAAATTTGACGCTTCCTTAATGGAAGGTCTCTATAGCATGGGTTACAAACAACCCACCCCAATACAAGAACAAGCTATTCCTGTTATCCAAGATAACAAAGATCTAATTGCCTGCGCACAAACCGGTACCGGAAAAACTGCGGCGTATTTACTTCCTATTATCGACCATATTTTAAAAGCAGAAAAACGCCATTTAAATACTTTAATCATTGCCCCTACCCGCGAATTGGTTTTACAAATCGATCAGCAAATTGATGGTATGGGTTATTTTTGCGCTGTTGGTTCTATTGCTGTTTATGGCGGGAATGATGGTATTACCTTCGAGAAACAACGTCAAGCCCTAAAAGAAGGCGTAGATATTGTTTGTGCTACACCGGGAAGATTAATTTCATTATTGCAAATGGGACAAGTTAACTTCGACCATTTACAACATTTGGTATTAGATGAAGCGGATCGTATGTTAGACATGGGTTTCTTTGATGATATCAGAACTATTATCAATTACCTTCCTAAAAAACGTCAGACAATTCTATTTTCTGCTACAATGCCACCTAAGATTCGTCAGCTGGCAGGTGCTATTTTAAATAATCCTGAAACTATAAATATTGCGATTAGTAAACCAGCTGCAGGAATTGTTCAGCAAGCTTATGTTGTTTACGACGGACAGAAAGAAGAAATTTTAAAAGAGATTTTAAAGAATCCTGATTATTCATCTGTTATTATTTTCTCGAGTACAAAAGACAATGTGAAATTGTTAGAGAAGAGCATTAAAAAGATGGAACCTTCTTTAAAAGCATTTCACTCTGATTTAGAACAAAGCGAGCGCGAAGAAATTATGCGTGATTTTAAAAACCGTAAGCTCCGCATTTTAATTGGAACCGATATTTTATCGAGAGGAATTGATGTGGATGGTATTAGTCTAGTAGTGAATTACGACGCACCTCCAGATCCGGAAGATTATATTCACCGTATTGGAAGAACAGCACGCGCTTCTAAAGCTGGTGTTGCCATTACCTTCGTAAACCAGCGCGACCAAATGAAATTCTTTAATATCGAAGCGTTGATGGGAACTGAAGTAACTAAAATGCCAATTCCTGAAGCATTAGGCGCAGGACCGGTATATAATCCCGAAGCCAACAAAAACCAAGACAAGAAAAAATCGTTTGGTGGTAAAGGCGGCGGAAAAGGAAAATCAAATTTTAAACCAAGAAACAATTTCAATAAAAAATAACCAATTGTCATTTCGTCCCGATAGCTATCGGGAGTAATCGAGAAATATTATTAATTCATCTTATGAAAAAACTTATCCTACTCCCATTTCTAATTTCATTTACCATGAACGCACAATTTAAAACTGCAAAACCGCCCGTTGCCGAAAAGAAAGAACATATCCGTGATATACACGGGGATAAAGTGAACGATCCATATTATTGGATGTACGATTACTTCGGAAAAGGTCCGGATAGTACAAAAGCTGTTGACTATTTAAAAGCGGAGAATGCTTATTTGGAAGAGGTGATGAGTCCGACTAAAAATTGCAGGAAGACTTTTTACGGAAATGAAAGCCCGTATAAAGGAAAAGATGAAAGTGTTCCTGTATTTAAAAACGGATATTTCTATTACTCACGAACTGAAGACGGAAAACAATATTATAAATACTGCCGTAAAAAGGAAGTTTAGACGCTAAAGAAGAAATTTTATTAGATGTTGATAAAATGGCAGAAGGTCATGCTTATTCAGCTGCCGGTTTTCTATTTCTGAAGATAATAAACTATTAGGTTTTGCTATTGATGAAGTGAGCCGTCGCCAATACAGTATTTACGTTAAGAATTTAGAGACAGGGGAAATTTTAAAAGATGTGGTGAAAAATGCTGAAGGTGGTATTTGTTGGGCAAATGACAACAAAACATTCTTCTATACTTCTAAAAACACTGTGACATTGCTATCTGAAAAAATTAAACGTCATACTTTGGGTACTGATGCATCAACTGACGTTACAGTTTACGAAGAAAAAGACAAAGCTAATTACATTGGCGTTTACAAAAGCAAAAACAATAAATACATCTTCATTCACTCAGGAGCAACCATGAGTACTGAAAATTATATTTTAGATGCAAGCAAGCCGAACGAAGCTTTCAAATCATTTCAACCACGTATGAAGGATGTGATTTACGATGTGACACCATTAGCTGATAAATTTTTAATCCGTACCAATAAAGACGGCGCATTAAATTTTAAATTAATGGAATGCCCTTTAGATAAAACAGGAGCAAGCAATTGGAAAGAAGTAATTCCTCACCGTAAAGATGTTTTATTAAGCGGTATTGAAGAATTTAAAGACTTTTTAGTGTTTAATGAGCGCAAAGATGGTTTAGTGCAATTGCGCGTAAAGAGTTTAACAAACACTACTGAATACAACATTAATTTTGGAGAAGCGGCTTATACAGCTTATACAACCGGTAATCCTGAATACAACAGTACAACTTTACGTTATGGATACACATCATTAGTTACACCGTCTTCAGTTTATGATTATAACCTCGTTACCAAAGAGAAAAAATTAATGAAACAACAAGAAGTATTGGGAGGTTATAACGCTGCTGATTATGTTACTGAGCGCTTATACGCAACCGCAACTGATGGAACTAAAATTCCTATTTCTATTGTTTATAAAAAGGATTTAAAAAAGATGGTAAAGCCCCTTTTTATTTTATGCTTACGGAAGTTACGGTGCGAGTATGGATGCCAGCTTTAGCAGTGCCCGTTTAACTTTATTGAACCGAGGCTTTGCTTATGCCATTGCGCATATACGTGGTGGACAAGAAATGGGACGCCAATGGTATGAAGACGGTAAGATGATGAAAAAGAAAAACACCTTTACCGATTTTATTAATTGTGGGGAGTTTTTAGTGAAAGAAAAATACACTAGCAAAAATCATTTGTACGCGCAAGGTGGAAGTGCCGGTGGTTTATTAATGGGTGCTATTGTAAATATGGCTCCAGACTTATGGAAAGGTGCTATTGCGCAAGTTCCTTTTGTGGATGTTGTTAATACCATGCTAGACGAAAGCATTCCTTTAACTACAAATGAATTTGATGAATGGGGAAATCCTAAAAATAAAGAAGCCTATTTTTACATGAAGAGTTACTCCCCATACGAAAATATAGAAAAGAAAAACTACCCGAACCTTTTAGTAACAACAGGTTTACACGATAGCCAGGTACAATATTTTGAACCTGCTAAATGGGTAGCTAAATTACGCGATATGAAAACAGATAACAACGTACTCCTACTCCACACCAATATGAAATTTGGTTATGGTGGTGCCAGCGGACGTTTTGATTATTTAAAAGATGTGGCCTTGAATTATGCTTTTATGTTTAGCTTAGAAGGGATTACAAAATAATTTTTGTAAATTAGATATACGAATAAGGATGATAAACATACGCCTATCTTGTCAAATTAACCGGATAAGGATGATAAAATCAGTCCTATAAAGGAGTTAGCAGTAATTTTAAACAGAACATAGTGAAACATAATATATATCAAATTGACGCATTTACAGACACAATTTTTGGAGGAAATCCTGCTTGTGTTGTTCCACTGGACAAATGGTTGTCAGACGAAATCTTATTGAAAATTGCAAAAGAGAACGCAGTTGCAGAAACTGCTTTTTTTGTTGATAAAGGTGAGAAAGTCCATTTACGATGGTTTACGCCTGAAATTGAAATGGATTTGTGTGGACACGCTACACTTGCAAGTGCTCATTGTTTAACGACAATACTTGACTACAAGAAAGATGAAATCGTTTTTGAAACTTTAAGTGGCGACCTAATTGTCAAAATTGAAAATGGGTTCTATAAAATGGACTTCCCATCAAGAATGCCTATTGTCGATATCTTACCACCGACAATTTCAAAATCCCTAAATATTCAACCGAAAGAAATTTTGAAATCAAGAGACTATGTTTTGGTGTATGAAAATGAAACAGAAGTTAGAAACATAAAAATTGACAGACAATTATTCGACCAAATAAATCTTGACCCAGGAGGTGTAATTGTAACAGCAATTGGAGACAATTGCGATTTCATTTCAAGATTTTTCACACCGCAAGCATCAATTTTAGAAGACCCTGTAACAGGTTCTGCACATTGTTCTTTAATTCCATTTTGGGCGGCAAGACTTAACAAACAAGAACTTTATGCTCAACAAGTTTCTGAACGATTGGGCAAGTTGTATTGTGAAGACAAAGGAGACCGAGTGATTATTAGTGGACAAGCAAAAACATATTCAATTGGAGAATTTTGGACAGAATAAAACTACTGCTAACAGCACCTACCCAAAAGGCGGGGGTTCGTGTTCCAAAGACAGTTTTTGGGTTAATCAAACATTAGTTTTTCAAATCAAGTTTTGTGGTAAAAGTCCCGCCCTTCGGGTAGCTGCAAAACGTTATGGGTAAGTGGGCGGACAAGTCCCGTTAGACAAATCACAGACAAAAAATTACATGAGTACTCCAAGAAATCATCATTATGTTTCGCAGGTTCTAATCAAAAAATTCGTAGACAGCGAAAATAATCTTTACACATATAGTAAGACAAGTTCTTCTTTTGAAGAAAAAATACTTGACAGATTTGACTTCGCCGAAAAGGATTTAAATTCAACAATCACAGCATCTGGTGAAATTGATCATAAATCAGTTGAGGACAATCTTAATAAACACATTGAGAATGATTTTAATAAACACTACGACAAAATATTAGCCTCCATCGCTTCCGAAAACTACTCTGAATTAAATACTTCGATGGAATACCTAATGCGAATGGGTGTTATTGGCGACATGCGTACCCCTCAACATCAAATTGAAATGCAAAATAGCATCTTAGGATCGTTCAGAATGCTCTACGAATATGCAAGCGATGAACTTAAAGCAAAAATTGATCATTTTGAAAATCGTACCGCTGGAATTAAAAATAAACTTCCATTGAACTACAAAGAAATTAGCGATAAAACTCTTGAATTAATGGGCGAAAAGATCTATTCCATTTTTAACGCCCCTCAAACTGACTTTTTCTTTCTTCCGGACTGTTCGTCAGTTGTAATTCGATCGCAACTTGAGGAAGACAACATCCTTGACGGCGAAGTTTTAAAAAATGAAAATCGTCCAATAGGCACTATTATTTTTCCAATTAATAGTAAATTAATTATTATTGCTCAGTCTGCTAAAATATGTCCTCAAACATCGCATGGCATTTATGACCTCTCCACCGAAACTGTAGTTAAGTATAATAAAATGTTTTTAGAAACAGCTCGTGACAAAGTTATATGCAAGGACAAAGCTTATTTAAAACAATTTATCGGCAGACACGTAAGCAATATGTAAACTGTGTGCGCCCACCATACCCATAACAACAAGCAAAAGCGGGCGGACTCGGTCATCGTTCGCGCGCAAAACAGCGCCGCTTCGCGAAATTTTATTTGCGGCTCACTAATAAAGTAAGTATCTTCAAATAACCTTTTGTAGGTTGGGAAAGGTGGATCTTCGAAAGCCCGCCTACTTTTGCTCGCCAAACGTTAGTGGTAAATGGCGGACAATCCTTTCAAAAAAATTTGGTTGACAACTTATATCCTGACTGACTTTTGAAGGCTGTATCTTTTACTAAAAAAGACGTTACACAGATATATGAAACTATTTTTACAATCTCTTTTAACTTGTTTTTTTACCATTCCATTTTACACTTTAGCGCAAAACCTTGTGCTAAATTCAGGTTTTGAAGAGTTGGGGGGAAATCCTGGGAACGGACATGTCCCTGTCAACTGTAGCAAAAACTGGTTTTGCTCCAATTTTTCCGGGACTGACTACTATATTCAGATTAACGGAATAGGAGAAGGGGTTCCGAAAAACATGCATGGCATTCAAGCACCACACTCTGGAAAAGCTTATGCAGGGATTTGCATACACAGAGAATATATAGAGTATATGGGAACCAAGCTTGCAAAACCACTGATAGCAGGGAAAACCTACCTTGTTGAATTTTATGTCAGTCGAGCTGAAAAATCGATCACTAGCGTAAAGGAATTTGGAATTCTATTTTCTGAAAAGCCTTACAAAACCCTCAACAAGAAAGGGTTTGCCGTACAGCCAAGTATTAAGTTTACTAATCCCAACGGCTTTAAAGAAGAAAAGCAATGGGTAAAATTATCTACAATATATCAGGCCGAAGGATTTGAAATCTATTTAACGCTAGGGCATTTCATTCACAATACTCCAGAAGGTGTCAGACAATTTTCTCACTACTACATAGATGATGTTTCTGTTACTCTCGTAGGTGATGATGAAAATATTGAAAGTAAAGATTCATTAGTCGTCACTAACCAATCTGAGGAGGTTGTTCCAGTGTTCTCACCAAAGACGAATGCAACGATCACTTTGGAAAATGTTTTTTTTGAAACGAATAAAAGTGATCTAATGCCTGAATCATTTCAGGAACTTGACAGCTTAGCTCAATATCTGAAGCAGGAATTAGATACTAAAATTACTATCAATGGCCATACGGATAATGTAGGCTATGAAATCAAAAATCAAAATCTCTCCGAAGCTAGAGCAAAAGCTGTAGCTGAATATCTCATAAGTAAAGGAATTGACCATTTACGGATTAAGTACAATGGTTTTGGTAGCAAGCAGCCAATTGCGACCAATGATTCGGAAGAGGGTAGACAAAAAAACAGGAGGGTTGAATTCATTATTTTCAAAAGTAAGCGCATGAAAAATTCTCACTTTTTATCGGCGGACACATAAGCGTGTCGCACCTGTGGGCCGCCATCAACCACTAACAGCGGCTAAGCGCAAGGCGGGCGGAACGGTAGATCGCAAAGCAAATTTATTGTCCCGTCGACGCGGGAATTTTTTTTCATTTTGCTTTGCTAATAAACATTTGTACATTTAATAAACGTTTCGGCGGGCAGACACAGGAAGTTTCATAACGCCCTGCGCCTAGCCGCAAAACGTTACCAGCAAGCAATAGACAAAAAAACATATAGACAATGGTAATTGCAAAAAAAGACTTTTGGGAACATCTTAAATTTGACAATGAAAATAAAGCTGACCTAAAAATAAAAATAAATTTAGACAACAATCAATTAGACAAACTAAAAGCAGGTTATATCCCAGACGACATTTCTTCACGCTATTTAGCTTATTTTGAAAATGAAACTTTATTTATACATTCAATTATGGGTGGTGACTGCTATTATGAATTAAAATTTGACATTAAATCAAATAGTCTTTGTTGCAACAAGATCATAAAATATATAAGGTTTAGACCTAATGAAAGTATAGAGCAAGAAACAAGTTTTATAAAATCATTTTTAAACTATAATTTAAATATTAAGACACTTGATTAATTTGCCAGCCACTAACAGTACCTACTGGCCATTGGGCGGAATCGGTCATCGTTCGGTGCGATTAAGGTGCGCTAAGCGCATTTCTATTTTGAACCTCACTAATAAACATTTACCTTTAAATAACCATTTGTTGGTATAGACACGGAAGCTTCGTAAGACCACCGGGTGTATTGGCCGGGAACGTTAACAGGAATTTTGACACAAAAAGTTAATTAACCAAAATGAATTTAAAATGAAAAAATACACTACACTATTTATTCTACTTATTCTAAACAACTACATTTTTGGACAGACCCAAAGCAATACGGCAATGCAAGACTCAATTATTGATAAATATTTAAAAAATGGTGCTTATAAGTATCATTATACACTACAAGGTTGGGATGACAATATTAATCTTGCACTAAAACAAGATTCAACTATTGCTCTACTTTGGCAACGGAAAGCATTGCCATTTTGGAAAACGAAAAAGTATGATTTAGCTGTCCGTTGCTATGACAAAGCTGTACTGTATGACAGGGCGAATTATCTGGGGCGAAGAGGCTATTTGAAATGTATTTTTCAAAAAGATTACAAAGGTGCGATTGTTGATATGGAAATGGCTGAAAAAGAATTTGGCTATGGCTATCAAAACGACCATTCCTATCGTTTTTATATTTCACTATGTCATTTGCAATTAAATGAATTTGAGAAAGCTGAACAGATTTTACGAAATGACTTTGAGAAAACAATAAGAGAGCGTGGAGAAAATGGAATACACTTTTTAGATTTATTTTATATGGGTATTATTCAATACGAATTAAGGAATTACGACAAAGCGATTTCATTTTTTGACAAAACAATAAAAGATTACAACAAATTTTCTGACGCCAAATACTACAAAGGACTATGTTTATTGCAAAAAGGCGACAAAACCAATGCGGAAATATTAATGAGAGAAGCAAAAGTTAATTTTGAACAAGGATATACAATTAACGAGGATGATGCAACTTATGAAATGTACCCATACAAAGTTAATTGGTATATGGCGAAATGGACAATACCCAATTACAAAGAATAAAAACTTATGCTAACAGGGTTTGCATAAACGAAAAATAACTCATGCAAGCATCCGAATAAAAAAAGATAATCTTAGTTTCTGTATACATTAACTGTAAAACTCCAAAAAAAGATTGAGTTAAGGAATATGAAATTAAAAAAGTCTTTATTTTACTTTCTAGTTTAATCACCTTTACAAGGTGTTCTGATGCTGAACCCAAAGGGTTAATTACAGAAACAAATCCAATACAGCAAGACACCATAAAGGTCACCGAACAATTATCGGATACAACTAACGAAAATAAAAAATCAGTTTTAACTTCTACTTCTTTGGAGAATATTCCTACTGAGTTACAGAATTTTATTCATGATATAACCAATATTGAAAAAATTGCAGATTATATAGATACTACTACCGGATGTTATCTCATTGAAGAAGGGCCGGGAATTTATCCCGTTTTTAAGAAAGCTGAGAACTCGAACGATTTAATTGCTAACTCAGAGTTTGTACTTTTGACAAATTCATCACTATTCCCCAATCGGTATTATATTAATCAGCAGAATATTGACCCATGTAATCTGTCTGAAGAAGGAATTTACTTCAACACATCTAAAAAAGATGAGCAAATACTGCTTTCAACATATCAGTCTTATGTATTGAGTACTGGTGAAAAATTGAAAAAGAAATCCGGGAAAATTTAAACACTCTTAGTTCAGCCTTATCTGGCAAGCAATTGTTAATCTACCAACTAAAACCGGCGACTTAAATTCGTTCAGTATTTATCTGGCAAAAGTTAACAACAAAATTTTAATTGCTGCCATAGATACCAGAAACTGTGGACTTTGATCCAGTTAATTAATGATAAGCAGTAAGCGTAGAAAACCAGCCTAACGCAAGCCCCGAAACCGCCAGCAGCAAGTTGTGGACTCAAATTCCATGAGACTGCATTTTCAGTCAACAAAAAGCTTTAGTTAAGCGTAGCCATTATGCAACAATAAAAATTAATTTTTTACGTTTTTACTAAAACTATTCACATGGACACAACAAAGACGACTACTTCAACCACACAACAATTCTTGATCATCGCATTAATTGTGCTATTGGCTTGCATCGCACTTTTCTCCTGGATAAGGATACGCATAGCTTTAACGACCTTCTTAAACCTGGTAATTTATTTGTATTAGTTCTTTACTTTACACCAACCTTCTTAATTAGTTTTTTTTCTTCAGACTATTTTCTAATAAACATGACAAGACAAAGAGTATCGTTTTATCGGTTGTCACGGGTATTCCTTTAAGCTTTGCATTAGTTATTTGCCTTTTCTTCTAGTTATGAATTAACAGCCGTCTTGCATTATTTTTATGGGTAGCGTTCAAATGCGTAGTTTAGACTTAGTAAGTTACAAAACGTTAATTAAGATTCTCAACAAAACAAATGCAAACGACCACTAAAATAACAGCAACCTTTGATACTACCTTAGAAAGGGCTTTTAAAAGTCCTATGCTTTGTGATATCACAAAAGTGCATACCGGTTATGGGATTACGCCAAAAGTAACGCATTGCACCGAAGATGAAAGTTGGGGAAAGGTTGGCGGTAGCCGAAAAGTACATCTTGGAAAAGCTTTAACTGTAAAAGCCGGCGAAACATCTCTTGATAAAGTACTAGAAAGGGAAGAGAATCACTATTGGAAAATTGAGATATGTGAATTTAGCTCCCCCATGTTTGGTTTTGAAAAATTTCAAGGAGAATGGATTACTACAGAACAAACTGATGGAAAAATCAAAATTAGATATATTTATACATTGTTTTCTAATAGTCTCCTCTTCTACCCCTTTCATTTTCTTTTTACTAAACTGGTATGGAGAATTTACATGAAACATGTTCTGGAAAATGTACGGAAGTTAGCAATGGATAAAGCTCCTACTTCCACCAACAAAGAGCCCTACAATTTATTGCCTTGTAAGGATTTTGGCGGGTTATCAAGCCCATAAAACACCGTACTTTCTACTTGATATTCCCTATTAATTATCCTAAATTTGACTAAGAAACCATTTTTTGAAAAATGAACAAATTATTTGCTTGTATACTTGGGGTTATTTTTCAGTTGCAGGCAACAGTTTGTTTTACCCAAACCTTAAAGAGCCCATCACGGGCAATTGATTCATTAAAGAACATTCTACAACATCCTGTTTCAGATACTGATAAAGTCAATACGCTAAATCGTTTATGTGTCGCTTTTTTTGACAAAAATTTAGGGGACAGCGCCATGCCTTATTGCCTAACTGCAAAAACTATTTCTGAAAATATTAATTATAAAAAGGGGCTTGGTTCTGCATACAATTTATTAGCTAATATATACTACTATAAGGGAAATTATTCAAAAGCACTTGAAAACAATTTAGCGGCTTTAAAAATCAGAGAAGCGCTAGGAGATAAAAAAGAAAATAGCTGACTCGTATAATAACATTGGCAATGTTTATCTTAATATGAATAACACTGACGAATCTTTAAAATTTCATTTTAAAGCATTAAAAATAAGAGAATTTTTAAAAGATTCAGCAGGCCTAAGCTCTTCATATAATAATATTGGAAATTGTTTTCAAAAAAAACAGAATTACTCACAGGCACTTAAATTTCATTTCGCCGCTCTAAAATTAAAAAAAGAACAGAACTCTCCTCAGGAAATAGCTAGGTCGTTAGGAAATATTGGTGCTGTTTACTCCGACTCCGGCAATTTTAAAAAAGCATTAGAATACGAATTCGAATCATTAAAACTTGCCGAAGAATTCGATGATAAAGAAGGGCTTGAGATTGTGCTTGTAAATCTTGGGTACATCTATTATAAAATGAAAGACTACCCTACCTCAGAAAAATATGGTTTAAAAGCACTAAAACTCGCCACTGAAATTGGTGATGCCGAAACTATTGTAGAAGCTAATTTACAGTTAAGCACCTTATATAAAAAAATAAAGAACTTTGAAAAATCCTTAAATTATTACACTTCATATATTAACATTCGTGATAGCTTGTTTAACGCCGAAACTATTAACAAAACAATTCAGGCGCAATTGCAATATGAATACGATAAAGCAGCTGATGCTGCAAAACTAGAGCGAGAAAAAATTGATGCCATTGCCAAAGTAGAGAGCACAAAACAAAAAATAGTTTTAGGTCTGGTATGCTTTGTTTTACTTTTTAGTTATCATTTTTGCAATATTTACCTACCGCAATTATTTGCAGAAACAAAAAGCAAATAAAATTATCCTCCTACAGAAGGTTGAAGTCGAGAAACAAAAAAGTACTATTGAAGAAAAGAACAAGGATATTACAGGAAGTATCACTTACGCCAAACGTATACAGGAAGCTATTTTACCATCCATTGAAACTGTAAAAAAGGAATTACCGGATTCATTTGTCATTTATAAACCTAAAGATATTATTGGTGGTGATTTTTATTGGGTATCAGATGCAGTTACAAAATACGATGAAAAGTTTAGTATGGTTGCAGTTGCCGATTGTACCGGACATGGTGTGCCTGGCGCCTTAATGAGTATTATCGGTAATAATTATTTAAGATTATGCGAACGCGAACCTTCTGTTAACAGACCATCAGAAGCGCTCGATTTTATTAATGTGGGTATATCAAGAACTCTTAGGCAAGAATATTCTAAAAGCACTATTCAAGATGGTATGGATATGGTGTTTGTGGCTATTGATTATAATAAATCAGTTCTGCACTTTGCAGGAGCGAAAAATCCAATCTACATTGTAAGGTGGCGTTTTAAGTGAATATAAAGGAGATAAACATCCTATTGGCGCTTTTATTGGAGAGGAAATGAAAAAATTCACTAACCATACCATTCCTGTTCAAAAGGTGATTGCGTTTATTTGTTTACGGATGGCTATGCTGATCAATCCGGTGGACCTAAGGGTAAAAAATTTATGTATAGTAAATTTAAAGATACACTAGCTTCAAACAGTCACCTTCCTATGGAAGAACAAAAAAATATTCTTATCACAACATTTAATAATTGGATGGGCGAAAATGAGCAAGTGGATGATGTTTGTGTGGTTGGATTTAGGATATAACCATTTTACTTAATATTTTACAATTTGTATTAAAAAACCTGACAATTTCTTTTGGAGTAGGATTCCATGATATAGCTTTAGAGTCAAACTTATCATGCGAGAGTTTGCAGTCTTTAGTTTCCCGCCTCCAATTTTTTGAAAAGTTTTTATTAGGTTCGTTTTCCTTTCGATATAAATATACAGTCTTCACATCACCCTTTAGTCCAATCATGTGCACGATACACCCATCTTAAATGAACTAAATCTTCCCAAATGTTTTCCATAAAAATTTAGTTCTCTTCACATTAATCTCATACAAAGTCAAATCTCCAACTACTGTTTTTTGAAGAAAAACAATATGTTTAGATCCAATATTTTTCAATCGAACTAATCCCGACTCATAAAATACCGTATCAATTTTTGCCGCTAAAATATCTTTGGCTTGATACTTAATTTTCTTTCCATTTCCTTCACAAATAACATTTCTGACTTTGCTATCCATTTTAATGCTTTTAAGGAAAACCGTATCCTTATTCAACTTGACTACATAATCACTATTTTCTTGCGAAAACAATGTCGAAATTACACTTGACAGAGCTAAAGCGGCATACAATTTCATCACCATTGCATAACGCTGAAGACATGAATTTGTTGTCCGATTATAAATCTATATTTTACATCTACTTTCAGTATTCCCTACAATTCATGCAGCCTTTGAGATCTTTTGTCGTATTTATACTATATTAGCTAAAATGCGACAACAGACTATAAAACTATTATTGATTTTTATAATTCCCTCAATAAGTCTTAGTGCACAAAATACAGAGATCAATAGACTTGTTAAAAGTGAGTTGGAGATGACTTTCCCCAGTATTTATTTTAAAAACAATTCTACTGACTACGCCAAAATGCCATACGCTGTAGATTCTTGCTTTAAATATATTGCCGAAAATTTAGATGATATTGTTAGTTACACAATTTGGCGCGATAGCAATGAAACCGAGCAACTCACAAAAAACCGGGTTAAAAAACTAAAGGCAGGTTTAAAAAAATACTCTCCGGGTTGGCAAATTGAAATTCAAAGTATGGGCAAAGAACAGAAAATAGCCCGCCAAACTATTAATAAAGAGGTCGACAAAAAACAGATACAGTATTTATTATCTCTCAATAGCGTACTCGATATTTCAAAGACCGCCGGCGCCAAAAAAAATGGAAAAACAGAAATCATGTGGAACTCCCCCGTCCCTGGTGTTGGGGTTGCATAAAAAGTGGCTTTCATACAAAGCGTCGAATGGCTATGAAAAGAGCAAGACGCAGTAAACAGCAATAAGTGTTTTTGATTTGCCTAAATTTTGTAACTTTAATGCAAATAATTTGCAGATGAATCCAAAAGTTGATTGGTATTTCGTGAAAAAAAAAAAATGGTCGGAAGAAATTGAGGCCATGAGAAGTATTGCCCTAAATTGTAAACTTAATGAAGAATTGAAATGGGGCGTTCCTTGTTACACGCACAATCTAAATAATATTGTTCTAATTCATGTTTTCAAAGAGTATTGTGCGTTTTTATTTTTTAAAGGAGCCTTACTTAAAGATCCTAACGGCATTCTCATTCAACAAACAAAAAATGTTCAAGCAGCACGCCAAATTCGTTTTACAAACGTGAAAGAAATTGTGAAACTAAAAAGTGTTTTAAAAAACTACATTAAAGAAGCTATTGCTATAGAGAAAGCTGGATTGAAAGTTGAATTAAAAAAAACTTCAGAGTTCAACATGCCGGAAGAATTTAAAAGCAAGCTTAGTAAAACACCTGCATTAAAAAAAGCCTTTTACGCTTTAACACCAGGACGTCAAAGAGGGCTATTTACTCTACTTCTCGTCGGCAAAACAATCCCAAACACGTGAAGCAAGAATTAAAAAATATACAAACCAAATTCTGAATGGTAAAGGTTTAGATGATTAAATGAAAATTCCATGAAAAAAAATAGTAATTCAAAAAAAAGTCTATCCTCCCAACAAAGTGAAGAACTACTTGAAATATTAAAAACACGTTTCGAGAAAAACATGAATCGCCATAAGGGAATTGAATGGGCAAAAGTTCAAGCAAAACTTGAAGCAAGTCCAGAAAAATTATGGTCACTCGACGAAATGGAAATTACAGGTGGCGAGCCCGATGTTGTAGGTTTTGATAAAAAAAGTGGTGAGTACATATTTATCGATTGCTCTGAGGAGAGTCCAAAAGGCCGCAGAAGTTTTTGTTACGACCACGAAGCATTACAATCGAGAAAAGAACACAAACCAAAAAATAGTGCCATAGGCATGGCTACTGAAATGGGTGCTGAGATTCTATCGGAAGAACAATATCGCGAATTACAAAAACTTGGCGAATTTGATTTAAAAACATCGAGCTGGGTAAAAACGCCTAAAGAAATAAGAGAATTAGGCGGCGCTCTTTTTTGTGACCGCCGATTTAACACCGTTTTTGTTTATCATAACGGAGCAGAATCTTATTATGCAGCAAGAGCGTTCCGTACATCGTTAAGAGTTTAATCTTCGACAATTTTATTATGAAAGTTATTTTTTTTGCAACGCCTGCTGAGTTTAGAAATTGGTTAAAAAAGAATCACAAAAAAGAAACCGAAGTGTTTGTCGGTTTTTTATAAAGTGGGGACCAAGAAACCATCTATGACTTGGTCGCAATCCGTTGCTCAGGCGCTTTGTTTTGGTTGGATAGATGGCGTAAGAAGGTCGATTGATGAGAAAGCTATTGCAATCGTTTTACGCCTCGTAGAAGCACAAGTAATTGGAGTAATATCAATATAAAGAAGGTTGAAGAACTCACGAAGGCCGGACTCATGACTCCAGCCGGACAAAAAGCATTTGAATTACGCAAAGAAAGTAAGTCGGGAGTTTATTCATTCGAAACAGAGCCTGTTGATTTATCTCCAAACTATAAAAGAGAATTTAAAAAGAATAAAGTGGCTTGGGATTTTTTTATTGTTCAGGCGCCTTCCTATAAAAAAGTAATTATTCATTGGGTTATGAGTGCAAAACAAGAAAAAACTCAATTATCAAGATTAGAAAAGGCGATTAAAACCAGTGCGCAACAAAAAAGGGTTTTGTAAAATCCTTAAAATAGCTTTTAAAATAACATCCTTTGTGTCTTTTAAAAAAATCATCATATGATTTGTTAGCTCTGAATCTTTGTTTTTTAGAATATACTTTACCAAAAAATCCCTATCTCCTTCTATGCTTTTATAATACCCAATAAATTTTGGTGTGTTAAGTTGAATTGAATATCTAAGAAATCGGATTTCACTTCCTTAAAATTTTCACTTACTAACATCTTCTAGTTAAGCTTTACCTTCATTAAAAATTTTAGAAATTTTAAAAGGATTAATAAGATATTTACTAGACACCATTATAGCTGCAGCATGATAAGCTCTTGCTTACATCGTTACTACATTTCAGTTAATTGGATTAATTCAAGACAATCTCTCTTTTCAAAATGCGCTGTATTAAATAATTTCCTTATCTTTACTAAATTCATTTAATCTGTTTTCAAAAAACATTGTTCGAAGATTTTAGTCCTTACTCCACTTCTTGCTAACAAATATGAAAACCTTTCAAAACTATTTTATCTCGCTTTAAACAAATGTTCAAAACTAAATTTATATTCTTATTTTGGATTTTTTAAGACCATTATTTCATACATCATAATTATAACAAGCCAGGGCAGTTTATTTAGTACTAGTATTTCATATTCCAAAATACGCTTACATTCCATTGCGGAATCATATCACTAATTCAAATTCCATCTTTTCAATGCTAAATTTAAGGTTGCCTCCCAAAACTAAACTCTCTTGTAATTTTACTTATTTCTATTGGGTGCAAGTTAATTCATCCGTTAGTTTTTCAATTTCATTTATTCCGTAACTGCCTAGCATATTGCTAATTATTTATCAACCCGGCTACTATAATAAAATGACTTTATTATACTTATACTTCTTATTCTCGTAACTTATACATCCAATTTTATTGTAAAGTGTAATTGTTCGAGGACTTCCAACTTTTTTTGGCCTTTGTATTAGGTACCATTATATTTTAAAATCAGAACCCTCTTTTTAATATTTAGCCAAAAAACCCAATTGAAATTTTTTATACAACTCTTTTGAAAGCGTAGTAACATTCTTGAAACCACAAAAGGTTCTAATTTTTCATGAAGGATTGCTCGTTCAAGCTTTTATAAATCTGAAATCGTTTTAGCAAAAGACTCAAGAAACAAATCATTCTTTTACCAGTTAACACATTTGTTGAAATTACTTTTTCCTTACCTAATATAGCCTCAGTTCCAACCCATTTTATACCCCAAAAGGTATCATATGCATGAATACATCTATCACCTCCAAAAACATTTTTCTCTATTCCGAATTAACAAAATAACATTTTGTTATTTCCGGTTCACCGTTTATTATTTCAACCGTTATTTCTGAACTAATGTAGTTCTGGAATGTATAGTTGGTAATATACCCCGTATCAGGCGTGAATTCAGCGCAAAAGCATTCCATTCAAAAAGTAATATTGTTTGGTAGCTGAAACTAGTTCGTCTTTGTATAAGTTTATAGAGTCTAACCGAATTACGTCATTAAAGTAACCTTCGTAAGGTGCTGATAAAAAATTAGGCTTTATTTTCCTTGGGTTAATCCGCTATGAATTAATTTTACTACTGTTTGCGGATTTACAATATACTTTTGATTGGCAGGTAAGAAATTAGTTACATTCTGATGATAAACTTTCCAACATTATTGAATTTCGAATTATAACTTCCAAATTCATCGCCTTGTACGTCAGCTCGTGTAAACACTATAGATCCTCTAATTTATAAATTACACCTGCTGCATTTTTTTGGTGGTTGCCTCAATGAAAAATTCAGCCCTATCCGCCTCCACTAAAGATCTCGTTAATGCACCCGCTGCATCAGAATAGAATTTTCTAATAGGAAAGGTTTTAATTGTTACATCTTTATCAGTAAAACCTAACTCTTTTAATTGCTTTGTATAAAATTCAGTTTTCTTTAATTCCGAAACACCACTAGCGACTACCGGGTCCTGAATTTTAAATTGAGTCTGCGATTTTGTTTCCAAACAAAAAATAACAATAAGGGTTGATAAAATTATTTTTTTCATAATCTATTTTAAGGATTTATTAGTTCAATTAATTTAAGTGTTCTTTTTTACAATACCCCAATCGGTACCCGGACCTTTGGTTAATGAGCATTCTACTGTAAGATTTCCGTCATCTGTTAAACTGATGGTATAATAGGTACGTGAGCTAAGTCCACCAAAAAAATAATAAATAAAAGGCGTACTCTTTTCTACATGTAATCAGATGGCTCGAAACATTAATTTCTTTAAAATCATTCTGCTTTAACATAGAATCTATTTTATGAATTAACAGTGGTCTATTCGCTGTATCATAGGAAATTGTTTCATTATGTTTCAAATTTAGTCCCCACATACAATTACTTTTTTAATTGATTAAGATAAAATGCTTTCATTTCATGCTTTTGCTTTCCCACATTTAACACTAATGGTAAATAACCCATTCCAAATTTTTGATCACCATAAATTGCACTACTAAAAAACTGGCTTTAACATCAAAGTGCTTTAACTTATCAATTTCAACTATTTTTACATTAGAGACACCATCCGACTTACTTTCTTTGAAGGCCACTCAGTTCCAAATGCAAACTTTCTAAAGTGGCTTCTTTATTATTTAGCACTTCTGTAAAGTAATCGTGGATTTTCTTCCTTTTATAAAAAAGTGGTTTCAATATTTACTGTTGAATGCTGGCTATCAAAAATGTACAAATACTTTTTGTTGGCAAAAACAACCTGCTTACGGTTAAAACCCGGAGCAACATAAACGTAGTCTGTTTTTTTATCATTTATTTCTAATTTTATTTTAATTTTGTTTATTATCTTTACTGTTTTAAGAAAATTCATTGGAAATAGTTAAGAAGTAAATTCCGGAACTGATTTTTTCGGAATTGATTTTTTCAGATTTTCATTATGTTGTTAGTATATATCTCTTTACCTTGAATATCTGTAATGGAAAGTTTACAGTTATTTTGATTCGACCTTAATAAAGCATTTTCAAAATAATTTGGAAATACATTTACATTAAAATCATTTTCTGGCATCTCACTTAAACCGGTTGAAGTGACTGGTGACCATTTACAGATAAAAAGATTTGATTCTCCGAGTGGTGTTAAGGTAGATGTAGTTAACATGGCAGTACCAGAACTAGGATCACAATCTATTGCCGATGCGAAGTTTCCACTAAAAACAATATCGCCAATACTTGAAATATTTATTGAGGTGCCTGAGGTACTTGCAACAGTGGTTAAACCTGCTACCCAATCAAACACACCTACTGAAGATAGTTTTTGAATAAATAATCCGGCAGAACTTAGATTTGAAACAGACAAACTCGGGTCGAAATCTATTGTCCCATTATAATTTCCAATAGTATATAAATTATTTAGGCTGTCAACTGAAAGTAATGGGTTACTTTCATAGCTTGCGCCGCCATAGTTATAGGCCCAAATGTAATTAGCATTAGAATCTAGTTTTAAAACAAAAATATCAGTATTACCATTAGAAGTGAGAGTATTTGTTGCAAGTCCCGGATTAAAATCCACTGTATTATAAAAGGTACCACCCACATAAATTTTGTTTAATTTGTCACACACTACCGAATTGAATACTTCTCCGGAGGCCCCCCTATACTTTTTGGCCCAAATAAACTGACCGTTAGAATTTAATTTTTGAATAAACCCATCAAAGCCCCCATTAGATAAAGCTGTGTAAGTATTAGCAGATGGGTCAAGGTCAACTGAACCCTGAAACTGTCCGACAGTATAAACAAAATTCGAACTATCTAAAGCGATACTTGCACCATAATCATTACCGGATCCACCAAAACTTTTAGCCCATTGCATATTACCTCCATTATCTAATTTAGCAACCAAGGCCTCGTAAGTATTATTACCTACTGTAAATGTGGATGGACCTGGATCAATATCGCCAGTTTGAGAAGAAGTATAGCCCGTAAAATAAATATTATTGAGCCCATCTATTTTAAGTTGTTGAGCAAGTTCATTTCCGGTGTTATTGCCATAGCTCTTTGCAAAATTGAAGTTACCTGCACTTGTTAATGACACTAAAAAAATATCGGCGTTTGAAACACCAGAACTTAGAGTATAGGTACTTACACTAGGATCAAAATCCACAACTCCTTCAAAATTTCCGGTAATAATAACATTTCCATTACTTTGAATTTCAATATCGGTGCCATAGTCATTATATACCCCGCCAAATTGTTTGGCCCAAACAAGATTACCAGCTGTATTAAACTTTTGAATATAGATATCATACCCACCATTTGAAATAAAATTGCTTGTAGTTGCGCCTGGATCGATATCAAGGGTGCCTTGAAAAATCCCAATACTGTATATATTTCCGGATTTGTCAAGCGTTGTGGAGTACAAACTATGAAAGTTATCAGTACCAAACTTGATAGCCCAATTATAATTTGGGATTTACGATTTAACCGATACTATAGATACCCACATAGATATAAACAGTAATGCTTTTTTTATTTTTTTCATTTCAATATTTTTAGACAAAACTATATTTCGTTATCTTTACCTACAATCACCCCTTAGGGTGAAAAGAAAATGAAAAAATTACCTGAGTTTTTTGAGTATGTTAAATCTGCCCGAAACGCAATTGGTGAAATAGCCGTACCCAATTACGAAAAACACTTCGAGAACTTAGAAAATTTCGATCCCAGCTTGGGATTTTTAGATAGAAATGTTTTCATCATTGATTTTAGAACAAGTGAATTTTTGTATTTAAGTCCGAATACCAATTCTATCTTAGGTTATAACCAAGCCGAATGTAAAAAAATGGGGCCGATGAAAGTAATGGAACTAATGCATCCAACAGATGCAAACATTATAACCTCGAAATTTTTTGTTGAAGGACATGAGTTTATTAAAAAAATAAAGGATTTAGATATAACCAGAGTAAAAGTAAGTTATAGTTACCGTTTATTACAAAAGGACAATACCTACAGAGTTCTTTTGCAACAATTTTCTCATTTAATGCTGGATGAAGACTATAACCCTTTAGTCATTTTAGGTACTACATCCGATTTAACTGACATCCATACCAAACCTGAATTATTTTGCAGAATTCACCAGCAAAATTCTAAAGGGAAGTGGGATAAGGTTTATGAGCGGATTTACTCATTAGTTGATGTAGTTGAAGATTATAATTTAACACCAAAAGAATTAGAAATTCTCAAGTTTGTTCACAAAGGTTTATCGTCAAAAGAAATTGCCAACCTTACACAACGTAGTGAAGAAACTATAAAATCACAGCGAAAAAGTATTTTAGCAAAAACAAATTGTCAGACCATGACAGATGCTGTGTTATTAGCAGTTAAAAATGCCTGGGTTTAAAAACCTTTTCTTTACAATCGAAAAGTATCTCGTTATCGCGATAACATAAACTCTACTCTTCTATTTAATTTGCGTCCTTCTTCAGTTTCATTAGTGGTAATTGGTTTTTGACTACCATAACCTTTGTAAGTAATACGCGTTGGTTCAATTCTCTTTGTGATTAAATAATCTGCAACAGCTTGAGCTCTTTTCTCAGAAAGTGTTTGGTTTATCGTTTCACTTCCTTTATTATCGGTGTGTCCCGTAATTTCAATTTTAAGAGTTGGTTTACTATTTAAATACACAGATACTGAATCTAATTCAGCAAAAGATGAAGGCAATAATTTAGCCTCACCTGTTTCAAACAAAACATTATTTAAAATAAGTGGTTTATCCAATAATATTTCAGGAGGAATTTTATTTCCTGAAGAATCAATCGTTGGTGTATTAAAAACTGTTGGTCGTAGAGTGTCTATTTTTGGTTTTACAATCGTGTCGAAGTAGGCCACATAAACTGCAGGCTGTCTTCTTAAACTTACATCATCAATATAATAATAAGCATCTCTATCGGTACGTTGATTAATTCTGGTGTGTACGCTTTTTGGAGCTTTTACATTTGTAGCACCAATATAACCTTCGTCAAAACTTCCTATCAATAAATATTGCTCTCCGCCTTTTGCCTTGTACTCTAAACTTATCTTATGCCATTCAACTGTGTCCGTTCCTACCTCTTCATTAATTTTAATATGAATTGGTTTTAATCCCGTAATATAACCTGAACTTGTATAAGTGACACTCCCTTTTAAAAAACAAACACCAATTTGCTCAATAGTAGCACGTGAATAATCTGCCAAACTCAAGTAAAAAGTCAAATCGTATTTAACACCTCCCGTTAATGGCGACATTAATTGTGTAATTAAATACTCATGATAATCGTGATGGGAGAATAAATAGAAACCAGCATAACATTTCCCGCTATTCGCTTTTTGTATCCCCATTGGGTTATTAGGAACTTGCGATTCAGACTTTGCTCTATCTTTCTTACTACACTCGCAAAACAAATCAGTAGTTCCCATTGTTGGTGCCGACCAAGAATTATTTGCGCCAATTGAAGAAAGAATAAGCGGAATGTACTTATTATGCTCAAAACTCGAATCAGCCACAAAATTCTGAGCCTTTAGTGAATGCTCCTGCAGCAGAACAAGAATAATTAATAAATGTTTTAAAAAACAGTTCATTCCGGTGAAGATAACGCAAACGATGCCTTTAGTTACAGCCTGAAATAACAAAAAATTAGTGGGATAACAAAATGTCACAAAAAAAGTCACCAATAAATTGATGACTTTTAAAACCGTATCCCATTTCAGACTAAATCTTTAATGTCGGTTCATGGTTAATAATTTACAATGAAATCACCAAGTATTTTGAAGCGCTCCAGAATAATTCAGGATCGTTTATTGTAATACTCTCTACAGTTCTGCCATTTTTATTTAAAGTGAATGAACCTGTTGGATGTGTTGTTATAATTTTAATTCCCTTACTGTTAATGGGGATAGTTGTGACTTGCAAATAATCAATTTTAGTGAACATATTCATGTCTAAATTATTGCTCAATTTAGCCGTTTGTCCAATTCCTAAAAAGCCACCTTGTTTGTCTACTAAATTCCATTGCTGTAAATCAACTGAAGTGCCAACAATATAATAAGCTGCGCGTAATTCACCAGATTTATTCTCAACACTTTGTGATAACTGACTATTTCTAATCATTAACGTGTCAACCACAATTCTAAATTCAGCTACTTCTTCGTTTAGTCCTTTTAATTCTTCATTCAAATTAATTAACTCCACATATTTCATGGTTAATTGATTATTTAAAATGTCGATTGTCTTTTCTAATTCAACATTCTTCTTGTTTGAAGCATTAAATTTGCCACGAAGCTCTTTAATTTTTGTGTTATTAGAGTCCATCAATTTATTGATAGCTTTAATTTCAAGAGCAATTCTTTCCTTTTGAGTTACTTTCAAATCCGTTTTTTTACCGGTGTTCATCATAATAACACGTTGGCGGGCTGTAACCGAGTCTAAATTGCGTTCTACTTCATTAAAGTAAGTTATATACTCGTTTACGGTAGTCTCACTGCTTTCAATTACACCTAAAAGAGAATCTCTTTGTTGTCGAACCGATTCTTCCTTGCTGGTATTTGTACACGCTAACACTCCAAATGCTGCTATTGCTATAAAAATGTATTTTTTCATTTATTTGTTTATTTGTTTTAGGTTTAATTAATTAAGTACAAAGTAGCTGATATTGAAGCCGGGGAGTGTTACAGCATTAATAGAATAACTTACATAGTTCTCACTTTTTCTATTGGAAGTAAGAATGAGAATGATTATTTTTATGAATCATAAAACCATCTTATATGTCAGCTCTTAAAAACATAACCTTTACTTTAGTACTTTTCTTATCCTTAAACACAATAGCCCAAAATAAGCGTTTTGTGGAGGAAGTAGCCATGTACCACTTAGACAGTTTAACCAGAAGTAATGCCGATTTTAAATTGGTGCAATATTATACTAAAGGATTTATGGTGGCCGCTAAAACAGGAATAAAAGATACCGCTGCCGACTATAAAATTAAAAGAAATACAAACATGGCTTCAGTGTTTAAAGATTTAACAATAGTGGAGAAAGAGAAATTAATCAATTTCCCATTCACAGAGGCAAAACAAAAAAATAAAAACTACACCACACTTAATATTTATCACTATTTAAAAATCGGCGATAATTATTTTGTGTTTTTTGATATTCAACGTCAGTTTGATGGTCATAACATTCTACTCGTAATGAATTCGAAAGGCGATCTGATTCGTTACAAACTTGAGGCTTATAAAAATTAGCTTCGACAAGCTCAGCTACCTCTTCTCCTTCTTAATTTCCACAATAAAGCAAAACATTGTTACCTTTACCAAATGGATGAGCAGGGACCAAAAAAAACACGACGCGTACGTTATAAAGGCACACACCCAAAAGCGTTTAAAGAAAAATACAAAGAACTAAACCCTGAGCAATACGCCGCGGATATTGAAAAAGTTATTCAGCAAGGCAAAACCCCTGCCGGCATGCACCGTTCCATTTGTGTAAAAGAAATATTAGATTTCCTGAAAATAAAACCCGGACAAGTTGGATTAGACGCAACACTTGGTTATGGCGGACATGCTTTAGAAATACTGAAACTCTTAGGGAAGAAAGGAAAATTATTCGCAACAGATGTTGATCCTTTTGAATTACCCCGCACTAAAGAACGTTTGGCCAATTTAGGTTTTGGAGAAGAAGTATTAGCGATACGTCAAATGAATTTTGCTGGTATAGATCAAATTGTATCAGAAGCAGGTCCGTTGAATTTTGTTTTAGCTGATCTTGGAGTTTCTTCTATGCAGATTGATAATCCTGACCGAGGCTTTTCATTTAAAATTGATGGCCCTTTAGATCTCAGATTAAATCCGAAAAAAGGGAAATCAGCGGCTGCATTTTTAAAAACACTTTCTGCACAAGAGTTGGGAGAACTACTTGTTGAATATTCCGATGAACCTTATCACAAACACATTGCTAAAATGGTTACTGATAAATTAACTAAAGGGATGATTATTGCTACCACAAAAGATCTCCAGGAAGTAATTACAGAAGCGTTAGATCAAGTGCCAAAGAATATTACTAAAGACGAAATTAAAAAATCTTGTCAGCGCACCTTTCAAGCTTTACGCATTGCAGTTAATGATGAATTTGGCGTATTAGAAAAATTTCTTGAGAAATTGCCAGATGCTTTAGCACCTGGAGGAAGAGTTGCGCTACTTTCCTTTCATTCGGGAGAAGATCGCCCCGTAAAAAAATCATTTCAATACTTTTTCCGTGAAGGTATATTTAAAGAAATAGCTCCCGACCCAATTCGTCCCACTGCAGAAGAATGCAACGCTAATCCAAGAGCGAAGTCTGCTAAGTTGCGTTGGGCTATTAAAGCTTAAAAACTATGTCCCATTTTCTCCTTTTTAGTTTGGAGATATTTTACGTTGTGGGGATTAGGAGTAATTATTATTGGAACATTATCTACAATCTCTAAACCATAACCAATTAAACCGGCACGCTTTTTAGGATTGTTAGTTATTAATTTTATTTTTGTTACACCAAGGTCACGTATAATTTGCGCGCCAATTCCATAATCACGTTCATCCATTTTAAAACCAAGTTCTAAATTAGCTTCAACGGTATCACGACCTTTCTCTTGTAGTTTATATGCTTTTAATTTATTTAATAATCCAATACCTCTTCCCTCTTGATTCATGTAAACGATAACACCCTTCCCTTCTTTCTCAATCATTTCCATAGCAGCATGTAATTGCGGACCGCAATCGCAACGGCAGCTACCGAATACATCACCCGTAACACAAGATGAATGCACGCGTACCAAAACAGATTCGCCTTCCTTCCACTCTCCTTTTACTAACGCCATATGCTCTTCACCGTTAGTTCTTACTTTATAAGCCACTAATTTAAAATCGCCCCAATTAGTTGGCATGTTTACTTCTACTTGACGATCAACAATGGTTTCTTTTGCTAACCGGTAAGAGATTAAATCTTTTATAGAAACTATTTTCAAATTAAATTTCTCTGCAATCTTCATTAAATCCGGTAAACGTGCCATCGTACCATCTTCATTCATAATCTCCACTAAAGCACCACAAGGTTCAAAACCTGCGATCACCGCTAAATCAATAGTTGCTTCAGTATGTCCGGTGCGACGTAACACGCCGCCTGTTTTTGCGATAAGAGGAAAAATATGTCCGGGCCTTCCGAAATCAGAAGGTTTCATTTCAGGATTAATTAAAGCTTGAATTGTTTTAGCTCTGTCTTGCGCAGAAATTCCGGTTGTACAACCATGTCCTAATAAATCAACAGAAACTGTAAATGCTGTTTCATGCGAAGCGGTGTTTTTACTCACCATTAAATTTAATTCAAGTTCTTTTGCTTTTTCTTCAGTAATAGAAGCGCAAATTAAACCACGGCCGTGTGTTGCCATGAAGTTTATGACTTCAGGTGTTACGTTGCGTGCGGCAGTTAAAAAATCGCCCTCATTCTCGCGGTCTTCATCATCAACAACAATAATAACCTTGCCATTTTTAAGGTCGCTAATGGCTTCTTCAATGGTATTCAGCTTAATCTCGCTCATAAGGCAAAGGTAAGGATTTTAGCTTATTTACAGACGTAATATTGTACCTTTGTGACTATGGAAAACACCTTTTTATCTAAGCTAAAACAGCAATTACAGCTGCCGTTGCCCGGTACAGAGGTGCAATTTGAAATGGCTCACGTTAATCGTGAAAAATTAAAGTTCGAAGATTTAAACCCATCTCAATACAAAAGCAGCGCTGTTTTACTTTTACTCATAAAAAGAGAAAATGGTTTTTTCATTCCATTAACTGAGCGCCATACCTATAACGGAGCGCATAGCGGACAAGTCAGCTTCCCCGGCGGTAAATTTGATGAAACAGATAAGGACTTACAATCAACTGCCCTGCGTGAGTGTTATGAAGAAATTGGAATAGATAAAAACATTGAACTTATTGGGCAACTTACCCCTATTTATATTCCTGTAAGTAAGTTTATGGTTAGTCCTTTTGTAGCTTTTTTAAAAGAAGATGAAGTTAATTATAACATCAACCCGAATGAAGTAAAGAGCATTCTGGAGTTATCAGTTTCTAATTTAAAACTTCCTGAATTAGTAAAAGAAACTTTTGTGGAACCTGCACCAGGCTTTAAATTTAAAACCCCCTACTTTGATGTAGAGGGTAAAATTGTTTGGGGCGCCACTGCAATGATATTAAACGAATTTAAGCATGTACTGCTTAAAATGTAATTACCTCTTCTTCTTTTCGAATTCAGTAATTTGGTTATCGTAACACAAATAGTAAATACCTTTCTTCATGTTATCTAACTTAACTTCTTTTCCGTAACCTTTTTTTACGATACCATAATCATCGTAAATTTCATAAAATGTTTCTGACGTAAATTGTAATGTGTTATAATCTTTTGTTAATGCATAATTTGGTATTTCTGTAGTTGATTTAATAATAACCGCACTCGATATTTTTGGTAATGAACCTAAACCTACTTGTTTAACGCGGAATTTATTTTCGCCACTATGTAATGCTACTTGAAATGCGTAATCATGTAACTCAGAAGTTCCAATACCATCAACAGTTCCAACAGGCACCCATTTGTTCCATTTATATTGTTCAATAACATAAGGTAATGGACCACTTTCTTTACTTGCGCTCCAACGTAAAATTCCGGTTGAACTTACATTCATAGTTTGAACTTCGTAAGTTGGACGGGGTTTTAAATCTTCTGCATTTAACACAAAAGGTTTGCAAAAATCTTTATGCGTAATTTCAATAGTTACTTTATCACCATATTTTAATGACAATGCACCTAAATCAATTTCGAATGAGCTTGAGTTTACTTCGTCGGTTGTAATTTGACCATTTACTCTTACTTCGAGCGCACAAAATCCAACACCGGATCCGCCGTAAGCATTTTGAACGTAAATGTTTTTGTTTTGGAATTTTCCTTCTACTACTAGTACTCCTGATTTAGCCTGATTTACCAGTAGAAACAATCCCAGTACAAACGCTAAATTTTTCATTTTCTTTCCTCGTGGCTTTCTTGTTAACTATTGGAGCTTTTTATTTTTTCTTACTGAATTCAGTAATTTGATTGTCGTAGCACAAATAGTATTTCCCTTTTTCAAGGTTATCAATTCTTACTTCTTTACCGAATCCTTTTTTTACAACTAATCCATAAGAGTCGTAAACTTCAAAACCTGTTTCATAAGAAAACCCTAATGCGCCATCTTTCACTTCAAATTTTGGTTTTTCTACCATTGAATTTAAAACAACGTTGTTTGAATAACGCGGAACAGAACCTAAACCAACTTGTTTAACACGGAATTTATTTTCACCACTATGAGTTGTAATCTGAAAAGAGTAATCGTGAGATTCAGGAGAACCAACACCATCTACTTCACCAACAGGAACCCATTTGTTCCATTTAAATTGTTCAATAATGTAAGGTAAAGCTCCTGCTTCGTTTTTTGTTGACCACTTTAATAAACCGCTAGATGTAATGTTCATGGTTAAAACTTCGAAAGAAGGTTTCGGTTTTAAATCTTCCATGTTTAATACTTTTGGCTGGCAACCATCCTTGTGCATAATTTCGATGGTTACTCTATCACCATATTTTAATTTCAATTCTCCTAAATCAATTTCAAATGCACTCGAGTTAACTTCATCAGTAGTGATGTTACCGTTTACTTTAACTTCAAATGCGCAAAAACCAACACCCGATCCACCGAAAAAATTCTGTACGTATACATTCTTGTTTTGATATTTACCTTCAACAACAAGCGTTGCAGAGAAGTTTATTTTCACGAAGAAGAATAAGACAAATATGATAACTAACTTTTTCATTCTTTTTTTTGTGGTTTTATGGTTTATTCAATTAAGTAACAAAGATATAGCAAAAAATTCCGAATTACAAGAATTTCCTGAGCTTAACAATTAGATAAAGTGTAAATAATATTAAAATTAGCCCTAAAATGGTCTTGTAAGCCTTAGGATAATGGGTCTTGTTAATAACTTTGTCCTTTCGGAACGACCATACCAAATACCCTATAAAAACGAGTAAAAACACCAATGTAAAGACTATACGACCGCTTGTGAACATTTTTTAGCTTATTGAACGGTACAAAAGTATACTTTTGAGGACTGATGAAAGTCAATAAACTCCTTATTTTCTACCTAATATTAACATTGTCGGGTGCTCGGGCCTCTAAAATTGAAGCTGCCTATGAGGCGCTGAGTATTTACGATTATTTTAAGGCTAAAAAGCTGTTTTATGGGGAACTTAAAAAGAGCCACAAGGCAGCAGCAGCCTATGGTTTAGCCACTATTTACTATAGAACAGATAACCCGTTCTCGAACCCTGATAGTGCCTCCAAATACATCACTTTGGCAGGAAATTACTATAAAACAACCCTGCTTAAGGAATCCTATTTTAACTATAAAATTGACAATTCAACTATCCTGCTTTGGGCTGATAGCATAGCAGAAAAATTACTTTTAAAAGCATCAAAAACGAATACCATTAAAATTTACGAGCAGTTTTTAATCGGAAATCCGTACGCTACACTCCAACAAAAATTTGATGCCTTGTATTTAAGAGATGAATTAAACTACAAAGCAAATCATACTTACAATGTGAGTGATAGCACAAAATTATTTATGCTTCGTTTTCCGGAAAGCTATTTTTTTAATGAGTACTCTACTCTATTTGATAAACAAGTTTTTGAGGAACAAACACCTCTTAAAAATGCAGAACAGTTTAATGCCTTCATTTCTAAATTCCCTAAAAACAAATTTGTCGGACAAGCGCAAGATGAGTTGTTTGAAATTTACAGGAAGAATAACGATTTACAAGGTTTGGATTTTTATGTAACCAATTATAAAAACAGTCATTTTGTAAACGAAGCGTGGAAATTACTATACGCCCTTACGGGGAAATCTTATAATAATGATGAGCTACAAAGTTTCGTGCAAAATTATCCTGAGTTCCCTTTTAAAGCTTCTATTAATAAAGAAATTGAACTCAATAATAAAATTCTAATACAAGTTAACGACAGCGATTATGTTGGTTTTGTTGATACAACCGGAAAATATCTTATACTTCCTCAATACGATGAAGCAACAACATTTAAGGAAGGTTTAGCTGTTGTCAATAAAAACGATTCCGTGTTTTTTATTAATAAAGAAAATCAAAATGTTTTTAATTCATTTTATGATGATGCATTTACTTTCGCCTATGGAAATGCGCCCGTAAATATTATTAGGTCAATGGTTCTTAATTAACCGGCAAGGACAAAAATCGGCCGGACCATTCGAAGATTTATCGGAGCAAAGTGAAAACATTTACATTGCAAAAACCAATAACAAATACGGCGCTATGGATGTTTATGGTAATAGTATTATCTCGCCGCAGTACGATAGACTTGGTGATTTTAAAAATGGTTTTGCTTACTATTTAAATGGAAGTTTGTATGGTTTTGTTACAAAAACAGGCTTAGCTTCGAAGGCCCGTTACCAATGGATTTCTGATTTTGATGAAAACAAAATTGCCATTGTAAAGTTGAATAATCTTTATGGATTGATTAATGAAAACGACAGCCTGGTCCTGGAAGCTAAATATGATTTGGTTTTGAAAGCTGAGAATAATATTTTCATCACAGTAAAAAATAATCAATACGGTTTTTATTATGGAAAAGGTTGTTTTGTAAGCGGCATTGACTTTGATTATAAAAAAGAATTACCAGTTTCATTCTACACCAACGGAAAATTATTTAAGCTCCTCAAAAAAAACAAACAAGCCTTAATGGATATTAATGGACGCGTAAGTATTGATTACGATGCCTACGAAGAAGTAAATTTTGCGCAAAACAATTTAATCCGCATTAAGAAAAAAGGTAAATATGGTTTTGTAGACAGAAAATTAAATTTAGTTATTCCTTGTAAATACAATTCGGCTACCGATTTTAATGAAGGATTGAGTATTTGTGTGTTGAAACAAGAAACCTTCTTACTGAATTTGAAAGGCGAAACTGTTCTGAAAACAAAAGGAACTATTGCGCCTGTTACCAACCAATACTATTTAATTAAAGATGAAGAAGGCAATCGTTTGATTGATAATAAAGGTCAACTTGTTTTTAGCAATATGGAAAACTAGCAATTGAGCGCCAAAAGCTATTTAATTATTGAGTTAGAAAATAAATCAAAGAAAATCATCAAACTCTGAGTTGAATTCTGATTTTCTTTATAAATTTGATTCGAATTTAAAACCTTTCTTTATGTCAAAAGTTCACAATTTCAGCGCAGGTCCTGGTATTTTACCAGCCGAAGTATTAAAGCAGGCATCAGAAGCTTGTATCAATTTCGATAATTTAAATTTATCGTTGTTGGAAATTTCTCACCGTAGCAAAAACTACGAAAAGGTAATGGATGACGCGCGCAGTCTTGTGAAAGAATTATTTGAAGTTGGTGATGAATACGAAGTGCTGTATTTAGGAGGTGGCGCAAGTTTACAATTCGCCATGGTTCCATATAATTTATTACGCGAAAACGGAACTGCGGGGTATGTAAATACCGGTGTATGGGCAAGTAAGGCGATTAAAGAAGCAAAGATGATTGGCAATACAAAGGTATTAGCATCATCTGAAGACAAAAATTTCACCTACATCCCAAAAGGATATGATATCCCAACTGATTTAGATTATTTACACATCACCAGTAATAATACTATTTACGGAACGCAAATGAAATCGTTTCCTAAAACGAGTGTTCCATTAGTCTGTGACATGAGTTCTGATATTTTTAGTTCTAAAGTAAATGCAAAAGACTTTACATTGATCTATGCCGGTGCACAAAAAAATATGGGCCCCGCAGGAAGTACAATGGTAATGGTAAAAAAAGATGCACTTGGAAAAACAGGGCGCAAAATGCTAAGCATGTTAGATTACCAAGTACATATTAAAGGTGGAAGTATGTACAACACGCCTCCTGTATTTCCTATCTACGTTACCTATTTAACTTTACAATGGTTAAAGAAAAACGGTGGCATTAGTTGGATACAAGATTTAAATCAGAAAAAAGCAGATTGTTTATATAATGAAATTGACCGCAACCCATTATTTGTTGGTACAGTTGTAAAAGAAGACCGCAGTAATATGAATGTATGTTTCTTATTAAAAGACGCAGCATTAGAACCGGAATTTGATAAATTATGGAAAGACGCAAACATCAGTGGCATTCGTGGTCACCGTGATGTTGGTGGTTACCGCGCTTCATTATATAACGCATTACCATTGGAGAGCGTACAGGTTTTAGTGGATGTTATGAAAGCATTCGAGAAACAAAAAGGATAAAATTTACCTTCACTCGTTATAAGCAGCACTCTACTCAGTGCTGCTTTTTTTATACCTAAAAATCAAAAAATCGTGCTGTTTTTTAACGGCCGAAAACCTACCACTTATTCAAAAAAACCGACCACTTGCTAATTACAGGGCTTTTCAACCAACCATTAATTAAGTGCTATCGTAATAATTAGTAACAAAGATTACAAAGATTGTTTCACCTAAAACCCACATCTTATGAAAACGCTAATCCAAATTGTAATTGTAGCAATGTTCGGAATTGAAATTTGCTCTCCATTTTTTATCGGATACTTAAACCAGAAACAAAAAACTAAAAATATATACTCGGCGCGCGAAACTAAAAACAATACCAAGGAGGGGAAAGTAGTTTTAGCCGAGACAAAAGAAGTAAAGAACTGGAAATTGGTTGATTTCAGCGAAAACAACTATTCTGATTCAAAAACATTATCAATTAAGGAATAAGGATGGCAGTTTGGCTAAGGGGTTAAAAGACCTGCCGTTCTTTTTAAAAACCGTCTGCCTAAGGTAGACGGTTTTTATTTTTATATTTGTTCCCATATACATAAAACTATGGGCAAAACAATTTTAGCCAACGATGGCATTGACAACACGGGAAAAGCACTTTTAGAAAAAGCAGGATTTACGGTTATCACTGATAAAGTAGCACAAGAAGATCTTGCTAAAGCAATTAACGAAAAAGGTTATGTGGCTTTAACAGTAAGAAGTGCGACAAAAGTTCGTAAAGACGTTATTGACGCTTGTCCCGGTTTAAAAGTTATTGGCCGCGGTGGTGTTGGAATGGATAATATTGATGTGGATTATGCAAAAAGCAAAGGCATAAACGTGATAAATACACCTGCAGCTTCATCAAACTCTGTTGCAGAATTAGTTTTTGCTCATCTATTTAACTCAGTTCGATTTTTATACGACAGTAATCGTCAAATGCCAACGAACGGTGAAGCGAAATTTGAAGAATTAAAAAAGAAATATGCAAAAGGTGTTGAGCTCCGCGGAAAAACGATGGGCATTGTTGGTTTTGGCCGCATCGGACAAAGTGTTGCAAAGATTGCTTTAGGTTTAGGTATGAAAGTAAATGCTTTTGATCCGTTTGTGACTGAAGCGGCTATTGATTTAGATATTGCAACTGTTAGTCCGGTTAAAGTAAAACTAAACACAATTCCATTAGAAAAAGTTTTAGAGCAAAGTGATTTTATTACATTCCATGTACCGGGTGGAAAATTAATCACCAAAAAAGAAATTGCCTTGATGAAAGATGGGGTTATTTTAATTAATTCTGCACGCGGTGGTGTTATTGATGAAAATGATTTGATAGAAGCATTAAACAGCGGAAAAATTTCCCATGCATGTTTAGACGTTTTTGAAAACGAACCAAAGCCATTAGCTGCAATTTTATCACATCCAAAAATTTCTTTGACTCCGCACATTGGAGCAGCAACTAACGAGGCTCAGGAACGTATTGGAGTAGAATTAGCAGAGAAACTAATTGCTGCACTTAATTAATCTGTACTTTTAAGAACTATGGCTAAGGTTATTCCCTTCCGTGCAATCCGTCCTGAAAACGACAAAGTGCATTTAGTCGCTTCACGTTCTGTTGATGGTTACAATCCATCTGAACTCCGCGAAAAACTTGCCGGAAATCCATTTACGTTTCTTCACGTTATTAATCCCGACTTCGATGATAATATCAAAACGAAACCAGGTTCCCGTGAAAGACTTCAAAAAGTAAAAAATAAATTCAAGAGTTTCGTTAAGGAGAAAATATTTTTGCGGGATGAAAGTCCGTGTTATTATGTATACCGACAAGTAAAAGAAAACAATACATATGTTGGGATTATTGCTTGTACAAGTATTGATGATTATTTAGAAGGTGTAATTAAAATTCACGAGCAAACGATTACATCGCGTGAGGAGAAACTTAAAGATTACTTGGAGGTTTGTGAATTCAATGCAGAACCCGTTTTATTTTGTTATCCGAATGATAAAGTAATTGATAAAACTACCAATGAAACTTTAGAAGAAAAACCCGATTACGATTTTACAACAACCGATAAGGTTCGTCACACCCTTTGGGTAGTGAAAGATAAAAAGACCGTTCAATTAATTGCAAGTCGTTTTTCTCAAATTCCTAATATTTACATTGCAGATGGTCATCACCGTTCGGCCTCCTCTGCTCTATTGGGAAAAATTAAACGTAGTACCAAGAAGAATTATACTGGTGAAGAAGCTTTTAATTACTATTTAGGTGTTTTCTTTCCTGAATCGCAATTAAAAATTTACGATTACAATCGTGTGGTGAAAGATTTAAATAATTTATCTGTAAATGATTTAATAAAGAAAATCAAAACCAAGTTTGATGTAACAGAAGTAAAAGGAGATGATTTCAAACCTACCTCTAAACACGAACTATCGATGTATACTGATAAAAAATGGTATTCGTTAAAAGCAAAAACTGATACTTACAACGCAAAAGATCCTGTTGGAAGTTTAGATGCTGCTATCTTAACAGAGCATATCCTCTCTCCTATTTTTGATGTTCACGATTTAAAAACAGATAAACGAATTGGTTTTGTTCCCGGTGTTAAAGGAAGTTCTGAATTAAAAAAACAAGTAGATGAAGGAAAAGCTGCCATTGCTTTTGGTTTGTATCCTGTAACTATGGAACATTTAAAATGGATTGCCGACACCAATAACATCATGCCACCAAAATCAACTTGGGTAGAACCAAAAATGAGAAGTGGTTTAGTGATCTATACATTCGAAGATTAGAAATGTCAGTAAAAGACAATTTAAATAAAATAAAGAGTTCTATTCCTCCGCATGTGACTCTTGTTGCAGTATCTAAGACAAAACCTAACGAAGCTATTTTAGAAGCTTACAATGCCGGACAAATAAATTTTGGCGAGAATTACGTTCAGGAATTGGTTGACAAACACGAGCAACTTCCAAAAGATATTAATTGGCACTTTATCGGGCATTTACAAAGTAATAAAGTCAAATTTATTGCGCCGTTTGTATATTTAATTCATGGTGTAGATAGTTTCAAATTATTACAAGAAATAAATAAGCAAGCGCAAAAAAACAATCGTGTCATTAATTGCCTCCTACAAATTTACATCGCTCAAGAAGAAACTAAATTTGGTTTATCCTTTGAAGAATGCGAAGCCATATTCAAATCAGAAGAATACAAACAACTTCAAAACATTAAAGTGTGTGGTTTCATGGCAATGGCTTCCAATACAGATAACGAAGCTCAAATCCGAAAAGAATTCAAATCTTTAAAAGACTTCTCCAACAAACATCAAACATTAAACATTAAACATCTCTCCTTTGGCATGAGCAGTGATTATAAAATTGCCATTGAAGAAGGAAGCACAATTGTACGTATTGGAAGTATTATTTTCGGCGAAAGGAATTATTCTAAATGAGCGGAGAACTAATTGCACTTGTTACTACATTATGCTGGAGTCTAGGTATTTTTCCATTCACAGAAGCGGCAAAACGAATTGGAACAGCCCCTGTAAATCAATACCGTTTATTATTAGCGTGGATTCTAATTTCCATTATATTATTTTTCACGAATTCATTAAACATCCTTGATTTATTTTCACAACCACATTTATATCATTTCGTTTTTTTAGGAGCATCAGGAATTATTGGTTTTACCATTGGAGACTATTGCAGTTTTAAATCCTTTACTATACTCGGACCAAAACTCGGAAGTTTGTACACCACATTTGCACCTGGCGCTGCATTGAGTATGGGTTTTTTAGTGCTTGGTGAAAAAGTAAATTTAATTGGGATGCTTGGTATTGCAATAACTATTGGCGGGGTGATATGGTTAACACTTTCAAAAAAAGATACTGCAGCGGCTGAAGAAGCAGGATTTAAACGCGATAAAACAGGAATTATTCTAGGCATAATCGGCGCACTTTGTCAAGGTACAGGATTAGTGCTTTCAAAATATGGTATGGATTACTATACCGAACACATCCCCACCATGCACGCCGTTTGGATTCGTTTGTTATTTGCGTTTGCTGCTGCGTTTTTAGTTTCATTGTTCGCCAAAAAATTAATTGCGAATTCAAAACCAATTTTAACTAATAAAAATAATGCATTGCCTTACATGGTTCTCGGTACTTTCCTCGGACCAATATGCGGTGTAACTTGTTCTTTAATTGCTATCCAAAAAATTGAAGTGGCAGTTGCACAAACTATTTTTGCCTTGCTACCGATAGTTGTATTGCCTGTAAATTTATTAGTGTATAAAGAGAAAATCACATTGCAATCTGTATTTGCCTGTATAATTGCTATTTTAGGTGTTGTTATTTTAATTTGGAGAAATCAATTCTAATGGAAGATATTAAAGACATAAAATATTTCAGTCTCAAAAAAGTAAACAAGTTTTTAAAGGAAAACGAAAACAATCCTAAGCTTGCTAAAGAATTAACCAAACTTATATTAGGTAAGGACCCTCTAATTAGCATGCGCGCTTCCTGGACTTTGCAACATTTAAGTCACAGAAATCCAAAAGCGATTTATCCGCAAATTCCACAACTCATAAAATTTTTAAATCAACAAGGTCAGCATACAGGAGCAATTCGAAATGTAATTGGCACCTTACGCGATATTGATATACCTGAAAAATATTGCGGAGAAATATTTGACATCTCTCTAAGGCTTGCTAAAAATGCCACATTACCTCATGCGCCAAGGGTATTTGCTATTTATACTGCCACCAATATTTGCAGAAAATATCCTGAACTAAAAGCTGAAGTAGAGCTTATTATATCAGAATAAAAAGCTTTCCTCAATCACCTTCAATGAGTGCTTGCATCCGAACAGTATCTAAAATTTTGTTAAAGCTGTAACGTTTCCATCTTTCCGCACGTTATACATTTATGCGGAAACACATTTTCTTACTGTCAAGCTTTTTAGCTTTTATCCTTTTAACAGGATTTATTTATTTAAAATCAGAGAAACCACTTAAAAACGGCGACATCGTTTTTATAGTTAATCCATCCGGACAAGGTAAAGCGATTCAGTTAGCTACTAAATCAAAATACACGCATGTTGGGATTGTATTAATTGAAAATGGTAAGACGATGGTTTATCACGCTGTAGAACCTGTTTCGAAAAATACGTTTGAACAATTTGTAGATATGAGTGCCGATGGAAAATATTATATCAAACGTTTAAAAGACCAATCCAAATTAACACAGGATGCGATTACAAAAATGCTCACAGAAGCTAAATCCCAATTAGGCATTCATTATGATTTAGGTTTTAATTGGAGTGATGAGGAATTATATTGTTCTGAATTTGTTTGGAAACTTTACAATCACGCTCTAGGAATTGACCTTGGTAAACTTCGACCTCTTAAAGAGTTTGATTTAACGCATCCTGCAGTTAAAGATATCATGAAACAACGTTATGGAAAAAATATTCCTTATGATGAAAAAATGATTTCGCCGGGAGATATGTATGACTCAGAGTTATTAGAGTAACATGAAGGATAACATGGTGAGAAGATTGATGAACGACACCACATTCAACGAATACTCATTCTGATTCATATTATAACCAAACAACACAAACGTAACAATGCCCCACAAAATAGAAATGAATAATAAGGGGAACGCGCGTTTGATGTAAAAATCTTTTCCACCCTTTTTAAATCTTACTTTCACTTCTTTCTGCAATAACCAATCTGAACCTACTCTTAAACCAGTAAAATTTTTCGGTAAAGCTGTAGTGTCGTTAACCCCTACTTCGTATACCTTATCGTTAACAGTTGTAAACACCGCAGTGCTGAATACGCGTCTTCCTCCTAAAATCTCCGCACCATAATTAAAAGTGTTTGATTTTATATAATGTGTTGTAAAATTACAGGAGCCTAAAAACGCAAAAATAATTTCAGTATAAATTACAATGCAGATAATATTAAATACATTAAGTACTTTATAGGTTTTTGTCTTTTTAAATCGTTCAGTTTTTGCTCGCTCTTTGTATCTTTTCAATTTGATGAAGTCCTGAACTTCTTCAGGGGTAAGAGGAATGCGTGGTGGTCTCTTTTTGGTTTCGGAAACCATTAATTGATCTCTTGTTCAATTAAGTAATTATTTCGAACCGGTGAGTTACGTAGAATTAACTCTCCCAAAAATCCTGCTAAAAACATCATAGAACCTAATATCATTGTGGTTAATGAAATATAAAATAAAGGTCTATCTGCAATTTTACGGGCTGCAATATGATTAAACACGTGATATAATTTATCTACGCCCAAATAAAACGCAGCTGCAAATCCGACAAAAAACATAATCATTCCCACCAAACCAAAAAAGTGCATTGGCCGTTTTCCGAATTTTGATAAAAACGTAATGGTCATTAAATCTAAAAAACCATTAATGAATCTGTCCCATCCAAATTTACTGGTTCCGTATTTTCTCGCCTGATGTTGTACAACCTTCTCACCTATTTTTCCAAAGCCCGCGTTTTTTGCAAGCACAGGAATAAAACGGTGCATCTCACCATAAATTTCAATACTCTTCACCACTTCTTTGCGATAGGCTTTTAAACCGCAATTCATGTCATGTAATTTAATGCCTGATATTTTACGGTTAGTCCAATTATATAATTTAGAAGGAAGATTTTTTGTTACTGCGTTATCATGACGTTTCTTTTTCCATCCACTCACTAAATCATAACCTTCTTCAGTTATCATTTTGTAGAGTTCAGGAATTTCATCTGGACTATCCTGTAAATCGGCATCCATGGTAATAACCACATCACCCTTCACAGCTTCAAAACCCACAAATAAAGCGGGAGATTTGCCATAATTGCGACGGAATTTTATAGCACGGACATTAGAGTTTTTTTTACGTAAATCTTCAATTACTTTCCAAGAACCATCCTTACTTCCATCATCTATAAAAAGTATTTCATAGCTGAACTGGTTAGCAGTCATTACCTTCACTATCCATTCGTGTAATTCGGGTAGCGACTCGGCTTCGTCTTTTAAAGGTATTACTATGGAAATCTGCATATTATAACAGAGCAAATAACGTGATTATTAGTTACAAATTTTACGATTTTATTCGGGAAATTAAAATAAATGTTAATTTTGCATCGGTGGGTAAGTCTTTCACGACCAGCTCCTGCCAAATCCCCCAGGTCGGGAACGGAGCAAGGGTAGGCGGTTGTAGCGGTGCGATGAGAGTAGCTTACCCATCTTTTTTTAAAAAATGCGGATAAACCTTATCATATTAATGGCTTTCTTAAGTATTAGCTTAAGCCATTATTCGCAAACCATTTATGGTGCCGTTGCACCTGACAGTATCAAGAAAAAATGCGAACAGATAATAGTAAGGGAAATCGGACAAAACGCATGTAACACCAATGTAAAATTTATTAAGAGTGATATGCATACAAACAGTAATGTGATGAATGCTTTCACCCTATTCTATTCTTTTAATTTCCCGAATGTAAAAGAGAGTCATGTTATTTTTACTATTGAATACAAATTTGGAAAAGGTGTAATAAAAGATGCCGCTTTTAAAAATTACACCCGTTTACCTGGTAGTATTAAAAAAACAGGTGCTAAGGTCGTGAGTTTTGAAGACGCAAAAAAAGCGGCCATTACTTCTGATACTATTCTAAAAAGACACGCTGATAGATTATACGGCGAAATCTCTACCGAATACGATACTACTAAAAAAGATTATTATTTTGTTTGGCATTTCTATCACCTTGAGCCTTGCAAAAAATGCGAAGTGGAAATGTACACGACGCAAAGCGCGTATATTAATGCCATTACCGGGAAGGTGCTTCGCAATATTGAGAGTCGTCAGTAAAAATCATTCTTCTTTTAATTTCTTCGCGTTCTAATGTTTTCAAAGAGAGGTTTTTCCTGCGCCGTTCTCCACAAACTCTTCATATAATACCAAAGAATAAATGGAAGAATAAGTAAAGATTGAAGTTCAAAGTGTGTTGGTGATAATGCTTGTAAATTAGAAAATGTTCCTAGGAAATTTGATTCCTGTCAGTGATAGCGGCAAAGCTGAGGAAGCGTTGGCTTTGCGCATTTGCTTCAGCTTTGACCGTGGTTTTGCGCCTGCCTCTTGCGCAAAAATCACCTTCAGGAATCAAGAGCTTTTTGGATACTTTTTGGCGGACAAAAAGTATCGATTGTTACGGGTGATGTAAGCGCAGAAGTTATCTCTACCGATTTTGAAGGTATGGTAAAAGAAGGTGAAGCTTTAGCTGAACTTCACGAACAAATTGTGGTAAAAATACCAATGATAAAAGACGGCGTTAAAGCCATAAAATATTTTACAGAAAAAGGCATCCGTACCAATTGTACTTTGGTGTTTTCGGCCGGACAAGCTTTATTAGCTGCTAAAGCTGGTGCAACTTATGTTTCTCCTTTTATTGGACGTTTAGATGATGTTAGTACTGATGGTATGCAATTAATTGCAGACATCCGTCAGATCTATGATAACTACGGTTACGAAACTGAAATTTTAGCAGCTTCAGTTCGTCATCCTATGCATATTATTTATTGTGCGAAAGCAGGAGCTGATGTTGCTACTTGTCCTTTAAGTGCTATTACTGCTTTATTGAAACATCCATTAACTGACAGCGGACTTGCTCAGTTTTTGGCGGATGCGAAGAAGTAATTTTGAACAAACTATAATAAAAGCCCCGCAATTGCGGGGCTTTTTTGTTCTATTTCTTTAAGGAAAATTGATTAAATTAGCTTTATATGAAGAGATTTTTTTACAAAATACCCACATTGTTGTGGACTTGCATTATACTATTTTTTAGTAAGCTTTTTTTATATTTAAAAGTTCTATTGGGATAGATACTGCTGATAAACTAAAAATACTTAGCGGACTCGTTTCTGTCATCGGGCTTATTTTGTTGCACTTCAAATGCAACTTCAAAAAAAGAACAATATAATTACAACTGAATTTTTAAATCAACCTAATTTTGATTTTTTGGAGTTTGGGGATAAAGCAAAAGCTGAAAATGGAATCATAGATTCCTCCCCAAAATTATGTTCCCCGAGAGAATTAAATAGAATAAACTATAATGAATGTACCGACATTCATTGGTTTAACATTAAACAAACAGGCAAATTACCAGCTAAAGAAATTAAAATTTCATTAATTTGCAAAGAAGAAAAAGATAACATATTAGAGGTATTAAAAAAAAGAACTCAGTCAGTTACTACGTTCTATTGTAATGATATAAACCAATTCAAACTACTGGAGCAAGCTGTTTCATTAGATCACTATAAAACCAAAAGAAATGGTCAATTTTTTATTCTTATTGAATATATTAGCACATATAGTAATATCAAATACAAAAGAGTTTACGAATTAAATTATTCACCTCTACTAGCTCCTGAAGCTACTCCAACAACTTGGGTACATTCTATAAAATACTTTAGTTTCAGTTTAACATCTCTTACCGATAGCCGCACTTTAACTATAAATCAAATTCGTAAAAACATTTGGAACAAAATTTGCCTGAAATTAAATTTTAAAAAAACACTGTCCATTGACGAATGGGCTATCGATATTTAAAACAAAAATGTTAGTTGCTCTTGCGTATATAAGTGGCATTTTAGGGATTATAGCTTCCGTGATCGAAATTCTACAATTTCTTAAAATCTTAACTCCAAAATATAAACTTGTATGGTTTTTTGTAGTATTAGTTCTAACTACAGTATGCTTTTCAATTTATTATAAAATTGATGAAGTAAATGAAAATAAAAAAATAGAAACCTTAAAAAATGAATTCATTAAGAAAGATGCGAAAAGTATTGTGGACGGCATAATAATTACAGGATGGGAAGAATCAGGGGATTATTTGGGTTACTTAACGCAAATTACTGGATTTATGCTCGTCATAAAGAAATTTACAACTTAGAATATCATACATATAAAAACAGCTTGAAAGTTGGGCTTATTTCTTTGAAAAAAGGCGGCAAGAAGATAAATTTTATCAAGGTTATTCAACTGAACTATCAGAATTGAAAGGATTAGTTACTTCTGGAAGAGAAAATCTTTCGAAAATTGCAACTCAACAATGAAATTTTATACTCAAATTACCTACAAACCTCCTCAATCGGCTTACTTGTACATCCATTTGGAAACGGATTATTTAAGAGAATACTTATTGTCGGTGCAATCTCGGTGATGTAATAATTTTACGCTTTCGCCTTTTTTAATTCCTGCCCGAAGAAAATTAAAGGTACGTGTGTATCATAAGTAAATTCAGAACCATGTGTGGTGCCTGTTTCAGGAATATCTAACCACCCTGGTAAGTATGAAAAGCAACGTTGCCGCTACGTTTGTGATTGTAACCATTTGCAATTAAACTTTTCGGACTATCACCTTTAAAGCCTTCGTATTTTAACACAGAGGAAGGATACGCTTCACTAATACCAGTCATTTGAACTAATTTGTTGGCTAATGCTTTTTCAACTTCATCATTATTTAATTTAAGAGCTGTCAATTTAGCTTCGTTCAAAAAGACCTGCTGATTACTCATATTAGCTAATAAGGAATCGCCAAATTGCTTCTTACAAAGCTTTTTAATTCTTTTTCAATTAATTTTTCTTTTAAATATCCCGCCGGGATTTTTAAATCTTTTAAATAAGCTGCTACATCTGCGGCGCCGTGGTCGGCTGTTAAAAATAAAACGTAATTCTCCTGCCCTACTTCTGCATCTAATGTTTTTAATAGTTCTTCTAAATCTTTATCCAGACGTAAATACACGTCTTCTGTTTCAACTGCTCTTAATCCGTATGAGTGACCAACATAATCTGTACTTGAAAAACTAATGCAAAGCATATCGCTGATATCATCCTTTCCTAATTGTTCGTTCTTTAAACATTCAATGGCAATATCTTTGGTAATAGTATTTCCCCAAGGTGATGCTTTTAAAATTCCCCAAGAGTTTGCAGCTATTTGCGTTTTATAATCATAAGGAAAAACAGGTTTTTCTTTTTTGTTGGGCGCTTTTTCGTATTTGTTATCATCGGCAATTGAATTCGTGTATGTTTCTATTCCGTATAAAGTATTCCAACCTTTTTCTAAATATGTTTTGCTAATTTTTTGCATTGAAATTATTTAACCAAACCGGTAATTCTTTTACATACCAATCTGAACTTACAAAATTTCCAGTCTCTTCATCAAACCAAAACGCAGCATTGCCGGCGTGACCAACAGGAAGAACTGAACTTCTGTCTTTTAATGATACACCAAATACTTTCGATTTTCCGTTGATAAATAATTTTAACTCGTCACCCAAAGTTGTGGTTAACTGATTGTGTGGCGACATCATTCCATTTTTACTTTGTGTTCCAATTGGCTTAGCCTTCTCATCAGAAACGCAATAAATTTCTTTTCCCAGTTCTTTAGAATACCAATCATTCGCAATAATTCCGTGCGCACTTGGTGCAGCACCAGTGTAAATACTCGAATGTCCGGGACCGGTATAAGTAGGAACATAATTGTAATGTGTATTCTTACAGAAGAAACCTTCATTCACCAAACGTTTAAATCCACCTTCACCTAAACGATTCCAGTAACGATAAATGTAATCTGTGCGCATTTGATCAATCACAATACCAACAACCAATTTTGGTGCTTTCTTTTGAGAATAAGTAATGAAGGAGAAAGAAATAAGTATAAGGAGAAAGAATTTGCGCATGGTATTTCGTTTTGTTTAAAATTATACTTTATACCTGAAATGAATGTTAAGGAATTATTTCTTTTTGTTCGGTTTTTTCTTTTTGAAACTCTTTTCTGCTTTATCGGCTTCTCTCAATAATAATTTCCAATTATCATTCGTATCTTCAGTATATAAAAGCGTTTCGCGGTAATCATCCTTTTTTACATCCAAAACTTTAATTGGTTTATCTAAGAATTTTTCGATTTGCTTCAGAACAGGTTTTTCCTCAGGCGCGCAAAATGAAACAGCGTGTCCTTTTGAGTTCCTCGTCCCGTACGCCCTACCCTATGCACATAATTTTCATCTACATCGGGTAAATCATAATTCACAACATAATTTACACCGGGAATATCAATTCCACGCGCACTGACATCAGTTGCAATTAATACTTTTATTTCACCTGTTCGGAATTGCTCCATTACTGCTAAACGGTCGTCCTGATCTTTACCACCGTGCATAGTAATAGTTTTAATATTCACGCGCTTCATCGCTTCAAACACACGTTCAGCACGAACTTTTGTTCTTACGAACACTAAAATTTTACTTTCAGGATTTTCATTTACCAAACGCTCTAAGAAAAAACGTTTATCATCCATCTCCACAAACATTACCGAGTGGTCAACGTTTTTTGAAACAGGATCTTTTGGCGAAATTTGAATACGGATAGCGTTCTTTACTAATGAATAAGCCAAATCTTTAATCTCTTCGTTGATAGTCGCCGAGAAAAACAAAGTCTGACGATTAAGAGGCAAATACGTAATCAATTCTTTAATATCATCGTAAAAGCCCATATCGAGCATATGATCGGCTTCATCTAAAATTAAAAACTCAACCGAACGTAGTTTAATGTGTTTCTGACTTACCAAGTCGAATAATCTTCCCGGAGTTGCGACGATAATATCAACGCCCTCTTGTAATTTTTCAATTTGCGGGTCTTGATTCACACCACCAAAAATACCGAGAGCAGTTACATCTGTATAACGACCAATTTTTTGAAATACATCTGTAATCTGGACTGCTAACTCATGGGTTGGCACCATTACTACAGCTCTGATTCCTTTTTTATCGGGATTATCTCTTTTGCGGTGATAAATAATTTCAATCACAGGAATTGCGAAGGCCGCTGTTTTACCTGTTCCTGTTTGTGCAATAGCCAATACATCTTCTAAATTTAAAATAGACGGTATGGCTTTGAATTGAATATCAGTTGGACGTTTGTAGCCTAACTCTTCAAGACTTCTTTTAATTTGCGGGGCAATATCGTATGAGGAAAATTTCATTTAGTTGTCTAACCTTTCAAAAACTGAATTATTACTCTTGAATTCAGGCACCAGTTCTTTCATGCATTGAACAATCTTATTATTATTTTGTGTATCGAAAAGTTTAATCAACTCTTCAATTACTTTTGCTACTTCACCGTATTCGTATTCGCGTACTTTACCAATTAAAATTTGAGAATGATGTGTTGGCATTGTATTTTCCGCATCTGCCAATAATTCTTCATATAATTTTTCGCCTGGACGTAAACCTGTGAAAACAATTTTAATATCGCGACCTTCTTCTAATCCTGAAAGTTTAATCATTTTGCGGGCGAGGTCCACAATCTTAACCGACTTACCCATATCAAAAACAAAAATCTCTCCACCTTTACCCATACTTCCAGCTTCCAAAACTAATTGACAAGCTTCAGGAATAGTCATAAAGTAACGGGTGATATTTGGATCAGTAATAGTAACCGGTCCTCCATTTTCAATTTGCTTTTTGAATCTTGGAATAACAGAACCGTTCGAGCCTAAAACATTTCCAAAACGTGTAGTGATAAATTTAGTTGTAGATTTTTTTCCTAAGCTCTGAATATAAATTTCTGCAATACGTTTTGAGGCACCCATTACATTCGTCGGGTTCACTGCTTTATCAGTAGAAACAAAAACAAATTTTTGAACGCCGAATTCCACAGCTAAATCAGCCGTATTTTTTGTACCGAGAATATTATTTAAAATAGATTCAGAAGGATTGTTCTCCATCATCGGTACATGTTTGTAGGCTGCTGCGTGAAAAACAATGTTAGGTTTAAAGGTTTTGAAAACGTTACGCATTCTATCGCCATTACGTACATCAGCTATCACCACTTCAAATTGTTCTTTCTTGAATTTATCCCCGAATTCCAGTTCAACATCATGCAAAGGACTTTCCGACTGATCTAACAAAATAATTTTACTTGGATTGTATTTAATGCATTGTCGCGATAACTCACTTCCAATAGAGCCTGCAGCCCCTGTAATTAAAATAACTTTATTGTTGAGCTGCGCGTTAATGATGTCATTATCTAACTTGATTGGCTCACGCTCTAATAAATCTTCAATGTTAACGCCGCGTAATTGATTAAAACTTAATTCACCATTAATCCATTTTGTAGCAGGAGGAACATTTAATAGACGAACATTATTATTTAAACACCAATCTGCAATTTCATTTTTCTTAGCAGGTGATAAATTTTGAACACTGATAATCACCGACTCTACTCCATTTTCTTTGGCAAGTTTATCCATCTCAGAAAACGAATAAACGAAAGCGCCTTCTAAGCTGCGGCCTTTTTTACTTCCATCATCATCAATAAAACCAACCACTTTGTATTTAATAGCAGCATCTCTATCAAGAGTACGTTTAGTAATAATTCCACCCTCTCCTGCGCCGTAAATCAGTACACTTAGTTTTACTACGCTCCGGGTTTCTGCTTTCAAAATAAATTGCTTTTACTGCCAAGCGCGAACTTATCATGATGAACAATGTAATCAAACAATCAGTAATAATAACCTGAGTTGATACCACATAAAACCCTAACACAAAAAAGTAAGAGATGATATTCGCTAAGTACATTAAAACACTACCGGTAATAATCACCGTTAAAATACGAACTGCATCCTTTGAACTAGTATAACGAACAACACCTTTATACGTTCTTGAAAAAATAAATGATACAGCGCGGATGCTTAATAAAATTAAATACGCATAAGGCAAGGTTTGCTTATCCGCAACCGGAATAGCATCGTAATTTTTAAAATCAAATCTTAAGAAAAAAGACAATGTTAATGAAAACGCACAAATACCTAAGTCAAGTATTAAAATTGACCACCTCGGTAAATTGTATTTCCAGAAGAAACTAAGTAACCTTGACATGATGCTAATTTAGCTATTTTTTTTGAGCTGTATTAGTAGGTGTTGTTAGAGATGTTGGGGTATTTGTCCCTTTTGGTTTATCAACCTGCTGTATTGGGGGATTTAGCTTTACGGGAGCCGGTTTAAAGGGTTTATCAGAGGCTACAATTTCACAATAAGTGCAAATTTCCTTCAATTTCACTTTCATTTCACAATCGCTGGGTTGAACATAGATTTTCTTCATGGTGCTGTCGGGCATCATAAATTCCATATCCGTTGCTAAAGTACGCGGACCTTCAAACACAAAAGGATCCTTAAATTTTTCTTCGAGGTGAATATCTTTGATGTGAATTTTCTTATCGAAAATAACTGTGTACAATTCAAAAATAGCTTTGGTAATTTTAATTTGAATTTCGTTTTTCTTTGGATCATAAAACACTTTTACAGTTCCAATAACCTCTGAAGTATAGTTAAACGGACCAACATCTACTCTGGCATTGCAGGTAAAATCGCTACTATCGGGTTTTAAATTTATTTTTGGATTGATGATTTTCCAATGATACTTTCCTTTAATCAACATCACTTCGTAATCGCTTTCTCCTTTAATATCTCCAATAGCTACGAATACTTTATTGATAGATTCTTCATGTAGACTCACCGCAAAATCGTTATATTTTTGTGAGAATGTTGTAAATGAAAGCAGTAGAAAAAGTGTCACGCAGAGACGCAAAGACGCAGAGTTTTTTATTTTAAGTTTTTTATTCATTATTCTTCAATCGTACTGTAATTCCTACTGAATTAAGGTAAAGTGTGCTTCGCTCTACTTTACCTCCCATTCCTTCCAATCCATTTCTTCTCCATTAAGAATTCCTAAATAGCTATGGAATCTCTCTTCGGAAATTTCACCATTTTCAACTGCATCTTTAATGGCGCATTTTGGTTCGTTAACGTGTAGGCAATTATTGAATTTACAACCGTTCATTCGTTCACGGATTTCAGGAAAATAATGTCCCACCTCTTCTTTTTTCATCTCCACCAGACCTAATTCTTTAATACCCGGAGAGTCAATAATAAATCCACCAAAACTTAATTCATGAAGTTCAGCAAATGTAGTAGTGTGCATTCCTTTTGCGTGCGCTGCGGAAATATCTCCGGTTTTAATATTTAACCTTGGCTCAATAGCATTTATCAGAGTTGATTTCCCTACACCTGAATGTCCAGCAATCAGCGTGGTTTTATCTTTTAAGAGTGATTTTATTTTATCTAGATTTTGTCCGTTTAAACCACTTACTACAAAACATTCGTAACCAACTTTAGTGTAAATATCAATTATCTCTTGTTGTAATTTCAAAAGTTCCTCATCTAAAATATCAGACTTATTAAAAATTAATTTAGCTGGGATAGAATAAGCTTCGGCAGTAATTAAAAAACGGTCGATAAATCCTAAACTTGTTCGCGGTGAAACTAAAGTTGCTACCAAAACAGCTTGATCGAGGTTACTCGCTAAAATTTGCGCTTGTTTCGATAAATTGATGGATTTACGAATGATGTAGTTCTTTCGAGGATAAATATTATTGATGACGGTATCTTCTCCTTCTCTCTCAACATCCACCTTATCACCAACTGCCACAGGATTGGTGGTTTTACGTCCATCGAGGCGAAGTTTACCTTTTAAAACGCAATCCAACACCTCGCCATTCTCAATTCTCACTAAGTAATGGCTACCGGTTGATTTTACTACAATTCCTGTCATTAAATACAAATCTACAAAACGATTTAATTTATTAGATTTGTAGAAACAATAATTATGTCAATAGTTGTTAATAATATCACCAAATTATACGGAGAGCAAAAAGCACTTAACGATGTTTCGTTTACTGTAGAAACAGGTCAAATTGTGGGTTTCTTAGGCCCAAATGGCGCCGGAAAAAGTACAATGATGAAAATCATTACTTGTTACATCCCTCCTACTCAAGGCACGGTTAAAGTTTGTGGTTTTGATATTTTAGATCAAAGCATTGAAGTAAAACAACAGATTGGTTATTTACCGGAACACAATCCATTGTATTTGGATATGTACGTGAAAGAATTTTTAGAATTCGTTGGCGGACTCTACAAAATAAAAAATATTAAAAGCAGCGTTGCTGAAATGATTGAACTTACCGGTTTACAGGTGGAGCAAAAGAAAAAGATTGGCGCTTTATCAAAAGGTTATCGTCAGCGTGTAGGTTTAGCGCAAGCTATCATTCACGACCCAAAAGTGTTGATTATGGATGAACCAACAACAGGATTAGACCCGAATCAATTAGAAGAGATCCGTTCACTAATCAAAATGTTAGGGAAAGAAAAAACTGTAATGTTAAGCACCCATATTATGCAGGAAGTGGAAGCGGTTTGTGATAAAGTAATCATCATTAATAAGGGCGAGATTGTTGCTAACGAAAGTACAGCCAATCTTCAAAAAAATACCAGCAAACAATTATACACAGTTGAATTTGATAAAGCTGTTTCTAAAAATAGTTTGAAATCAATTGAAGGTGTAAATGAGGTTACTCAAATAAACGACAACACCTGGCAAATCAGCACCGGTATTGAAAAAGATATCCGTAAAGAAATTTTTGATTTCGCCGTAAACAATAAGCTTGCAGTTTTAACCATGAATAAGGAAGAACAAAAACTGGAAGATGTGTTTAAGCAGCTGACGAAGTAAATAAATCGGTGGCTTCGACAAGCTCAGCCACCGATTTGTTTTATTTGGTGACTGAGCTTGTCGAAGTCACCAAATAAAACTTACTTACACATCTCTCCAAACTTCAAAGAAGCTTTTCGTGACCTAAGTCGATTGCCTTTTTTAAATCTGCGCAACCTTCGGTCTTTTTTCCGGAATAACTATTAGATAAGCCACGGTAATAAAATGCTTCAGGATAAGCTGGTTTTAATTCGATAGCTTTTGTGAAATCAATAATAGCTGTTGCATCATTTTGTTGTGTGAAGTAATTTACTCCTCTTTCAAAATAAGCTTTTGCATACTTAGGATTTAAAGCAATGGCTTCGGTACAATCTGCAATTGCACCTGTATAATTCTTCATCTGGTATTTACTTAAGGCACGTTGAACATAAGTATCGGAATGTCTTTTTATGGCTAACGCTTTGTCGCAATCAGCAATAGCTCCTGTATCATTTACCAACATATACTTAATCATGGCGCGGTAGTAGTATGAGCTCTCGTAATCACTTTTTAATGAAACCGCTTTGTTCGCGTCAGCTAATGCATCTTCATATTGTTTTAAGAAATATAAAGCTGCGGCACGGAAAGTATAAGCCTTATAAAATTTAGGATTTAAATCAATTGCTGCGTTGAAATCAGTTACTGCATCCTTGTAAGACAATAAATAATATTTACACAATGCACGGTTGTGATAGCAATCCGATTTTGTTGGATCAAGCTCTAATGATTTATCGAAATCTATTTTCGCTTTTTCATAAAGTCCTAAATCATACTTTGCTAAACCGCGGTTGTAATATGCGTCGGCGTCCTTATGACTATGAACAATAACGCTATCGTAATCTTTTATGGATAGGTCATATTTTTTTTGTTCTAAGGCTACAAATCCTCTTTGAAAATACATATCTGAATTAGGTTTTAATTTTACAGCTTTATCGGCGTCTTCAAAAGCGCCTGTTAAATCCTTAGTATAAAATTTTACTTTACTTCTGTAATAAAAAGCCCATTCGTAAGTTGGGTCTAGTTCACAACCTTTACTTGCAATTGGTAATGCTTCCTTGTTTTTATCTAAATTGTGTAAGCTTGCTGCTTTGTAAACGTACGATTTTGCATGATTAGGGTTAATAGCGATAGATTTATCAAAATCAGCAATAGCATCGTTATACTTTTGCATATAAAAAGAACAAAGTGCACGACCGTAGTACACATCGTTTTTCTTCCGTCCCTTTTCAATACTTGTATTATAATCAATAATAGCATCTTTATAATCGGCCAGCATATATTTAGCAAGCGCGCGGTTATAATACGCCACTTCATCATCAGCATGATTCGTTAAATAAGTACTGTATTCGATAACAGCTTCCTGATATTTTTTCCTCATATAATTCATACGCCACTTTAAAATGATCGCGAACATCTGGTACTTGAGCGAATACTTTTCCAACTAATACTAATGCAATAAAAACTATTTTTTTCATGTTTTACTTTTTAACTTGATAATACTTCAATCATATTTAATAAATCCTTGTCAAGCGTTTCAATATGCTTAACTGCTTTTTCGAATGGGGTAAACGTAATTTTTTTATTTACTATTCCAACCATTTCGTTTTTATGTCCGCTTTTAAGAGCGAGAACCGCATTGTAGCCGACTAAGCTCGCGTTAACGCGCTCCATACAACTTGGATTTCCTCCACGTTGAATATGACCTAAAACCGTAACGCGTACATCAAATTCAGGGCAAGTAGTTCGGATTAAATCTCCCACTTTATAAGCGCCACCAAAGTCGTCGCCCTCTGCAACAATAACTATTTTACTGGATTTAGAACTACGCCAGTTTTTAATTTTTTTCAATAATACATCAACATCATTTCTCATTTCAGGCACCAATAAAGCTTCTGCTCCTCATGCAATTGCGCTGCGTAATGCAATTAAACCGGCATCGCGACCCATTACTTCAATTACAAAAACACGGTCGTGACTCTCAGCAGTATCTCTGATTTTATCTACAGCTTCAACAACAGTATTGATAGCGGTATCGTAACCAATGGTAAAATCGGTTCCAACTAAATCGTTATCAATAGTACCTGCACAACCAACAATGGGAATATTTATTTTTTTTGATAATTCTATTGCTCCCTTAAAACTTCCATCGCCACCAATAATTACAAAGCCTTCAATACCTAAATCCTTAATGTTTTTTGCAGCGGCATTTATTCCTTCTTCGGTCATAAATCTTGCACTGCGTGCGGTTTTTAAAATGGTACCACCGCGTTGAATAATGCCAGAAACAGAAGTTGTAGTTAAATGGGCATATTGGTTATCAATAATACCTTCGTATCCTTTATAAAAACCAACTACTTCAATATTATGATGAACTGCAGTACGAACCACTGCTCGAATGCAAGCGTTCATTCCTGGCGAATCGCCACCTGAGGTTATTATTCCAATTTTTTTCATCCTCATCAAATATACAAGAATCCCGATTACAAATAAGAGGGGAAATTCAACAAAAAACATGTATTTTTACGTTATGCCGCGCATTATAGCAATAGATTATGGTAGTAAACGTGTTGGAATTGCGGTAACAGATCCGTTGAAAATTCTTGCTAACGGTTTAACAACCGTACATAGTAAAGATGTGATTAAATTTTTGGAAGATTATTTAAAAAAAGAAGAAGTGGAATGTATTGTTGTTGGAGAACCTAAAACTTTACGCAACGAACCATCAGACAGCGCACGTTTAATTGAACCTTTTGTAAGACATCTTTGTAAAAAGTTTCCGAATATGAGAATTGAACGGTATGATGAACGTTTTACTACAGCAATGGCGCATCAGGCAATGTTATTAGGAGGATTAAAAAAGAAAGCACGGCAAAATAAAGAAACGGTTGACATGGTAAGTGCCACAATTATTTTACAGAATTATTTAGAATTTATTAAACTTTAAAAATAGTTTTTACCTTTAGAATTATGACAGATCATTCAGAAGACAAAATACGTAAAGCCTTTGCAGAAAAAGACTGGAACGATATTAAAGCGAGCGACAGCTGGCAAATTTTTAAAATAATGAGCGAGTTTGTTGAGGGCTTTGACAAGATGAGTAAGATTGGTCCATGCGTTTCTATATTCGGAAGCGCGCGCACAAAACCTGATAACAAATATTATTTATTAGCTGAAGAAATTGCTTTTAAACTTACGCAAGAAGGTTATGGCGTTATTACAGGAGGTGGTCCGGGTATTATGGAAGCCGCCAATAAAGGTGCCATGCGTGGTAAAGGGAAATCGGTAGGACTAAACATTGAATTACCATTTGAGCAAAAGCCGAATGATTTTATTGATAGAGATAAGAGTATTGATTTTCATTATTTCTTTGTACGTAAAACAATCTTCTTAAAATATTCGCAAGGGTTTATTGGTATGCCGGGCGGATTTGGAACTATTGATGAACTGTTTGAATCATTAACCTTAGTTCAAACTCATAAAATTGCTTCTTTTCCTGTTGTATTGGTAGGAAAAACATATTGGGCAGGCTTAATACAATGGATTAAAGAGAGTATGTTAGAACAAGAACATAATATTAATCCGGATGATTTGGATTTACTAACTATTGTGGATACAGCCGATGAAGCTGTGAAACATATTGTGGATTTCTATAGTAAATACTTACTGAAGCCAAATTTCTAATAATCATAAATAACTGATTTTCAATTATTTATAGAGTCTGATTAAAGTATCTAACCTCTTGAGGGGTAAGAATTTAAAATTGTGTGGGTAAAGAATATTTAATATATTTGCGTTCCTAAATTTAAATAGAAAGATAATGTTAATAGTTCAAGTTAAAGAAGGCGATACAATTGAGAAAGCCTTAAAAAAGTTTAAGAAGAAGTTTGAAAAAACCGGTGTTGTAAAACAATTACGCGCTCGTAAACAATTTACAAAACCTTCTGTTCGTCGCCGTGAAGAAATCATTAAAGCGGTTTACAAGCAAAAATTACAAAAAGGCGAAATCGAAAAATAGTCTTAAGACTGTTTTTAATCATATTACGCTTAGGCGTGACAAGTTGTATTCCTGAATTGAAATAGCTAATTTCGATTCAGGAATTTTTATTTTATGGCTGTAGAACATCTCAATAACTTCATTGATTATATCAGCCACGAAAAAAAGCTATCCAAGCACACTGCCCTATCTTACCAAACCGATTTATCACAATTTCAGGAGTTCGTTAAACAAGAGTTATCCGATTCTGATTTATTAAACGTTAACCATCTTATTATCCGTAGTTGGGTGGCACAATTGTTAGATACAGGGGTTGCGGCAAGAAGTGTGAATAGAAAACTTTCGAGTCTAAAATCGTTTTACAAATACCTCCTCAAAAACAATTTAATTAAAACCAATCCTCTCCAAAAAATAGTCTCACCAAAAACACCCAAAAAATTACCGGTGTTTGTGGATGAACTTAATATGGAACAATTATTTAGTGAGGTGGTTTTTGAAGAAGGCTTTATTGGGATGCGCGATAAATTGCTTTTAGACATCCTCTACCAAACCGGATTAAGAAGAATTGAGTTAATTAATCTTAACGAGCAAGGTATTGATTTGTATAACCTTAGCATAAAGGTGTTAGGTAAGCGAAATAAAGAACGAATTATTCCTATTTCTTTAGACTTAAAACGCAACCTGGAGGCTTATTTTGAAGTAAAAAAGAGCATGGGATTAGTAAGCCCTAATTTATTCGTATCCCCAAAAGACAAAGAATTGAAAGAGGCAGAGGTTTATAAATTAGTGAAGAAGTATCTTTCTCAAATTACCACGCTCGGTAAAAAAAGTCCACACGTTTTACGACACACATTTGCAACGCATTTATTAAACAATGGCGCTGATATTAATGCTGTGAAAGAATTATTGGGTCACGCTAATTTATCGGCCACACAAATTTATACGCACAATACCATAGAAAAATTAAAAAAAACATACAAACAATCTCATCCGCGTTCGGGTGAGTAACTAATAACCAATAAAGAGGAGGAAACGTTATGAAAACAAACATCCAGTCGGTACATTTTGATGCAGACAAAAAATTAATTGCACACATTGAAGAAAAAGTGGGTAAGCTAAAAACCTTTCATGAAGCTATTATTAGTAGTAATGTTATTTTAAAAGTAGAGAAAGGTGATGATAACCATAACAAAATAGCAGAGATAAAACTAAATACGGCAGGACAAGAGTTATTTGCGAAAAAGCAATGCTCTACTTTTGAAGAAGCTGTGGATACAGCATGTGACGCTTTAAAAACTCAGATTATTAAACATAAGGAAAAACATTTGATTAAATAGTTGTTCTTATCATATAAAAAAAGCCTGAAGTAAAAAACTTCAGGCTTTTCAATTTTTGAAACCTACATTATTCAGTTACTAATTTGTAAATCGCTTTATTATTTCCATTGCTTAATTCCATAGAATAAATTCCCTTTGCAAAGGCACTTAAATTAACAGTTTTAGCAGTTGTTCCTTTCATTATTTTATCTGAATAAACTTCCTGACCTAAAACATTACGAACTATTAAGTTTGTTTCTTCGTCCATTGCCATCGATTCTATATTGATGATTCCGCTAGATGGGTTTGGATACACTCTGAATTTATTTTTAAATTGAATTTCATTTATACCTATAGCAGTGCGATTATTTTGAATATTACTTCTTGATTTAGTTGATTTTGTAACACTTGTTTTTTGAGTAGCTGTGCACGCATATCCTAAATCTGCCTCTACTCTCCAGTCGGCAGTATTTTGATAAAACACATAAAACGGATCATTTAAAGTGCTTTGATTTCCGGTTGTTGTTCCCACCAATGAATAAGTGGAAGTTGCTACAGTAGGTGTAATATTCACCATTAAACTATAAGTAAGTACCGGATTGGTTGGTCCTTCTATTAAGTAATTATTGGTCCAAAAGAATGTACCTGCACTGTGTGTAAAGTAAACAGTATTATGCCATAAACTTTTCGGCCCATATTGTCCGCAAGTGTCACGTACCTGAATTTTGTAACGATAAGTTGAAATATTTGGATCACCGTTTGCAGGCCCAATGCTTCTTGCAGTATCTACCCACATACTTAATGCATTTTTAGAAACAGCACCAATTCTTCTGTAAGTATTCGAAATAACTTCTCGGTAAATAATCATTGAATCTAAATTTGGATAAGCTGTTTTATCCCAATAGATTTCATTGAATTTATTTAAACTATCCACAGTTACCATACAAATATCAGGCTTCGGAACTAATGGAACTATTACTGCACCTAATGCATAATCCACACAACCATTTGATGTACCGGCAACAGTATAAATTGTTGTAACGCTTGGTGTAACTATAATTGTTGATGTGGTTGCTCCTGTACTCCATGTATAAGTTGAGGCGCCAGATGCTGTCAGGATAGCATTTCCGCCGCCGCATGCGGTGATTGTTGAAGTTGAAGTAACATTAGGAACTGCAAAAATATTTATTGTTCTTGTAGTTGGTGTTCCAGCACCAAACGCATTATTAGAAATCATTGTAATGGTTTTTGTACCCGGAGAATTATAAATCACAGTTGGATTTTGTGCTGTTGAACTTCCCGGATTTCCACCAGGCATAATCCACCCCCAAGCATTAGCACCATTACCTGAATTGTCGGTTAATTGAATAGATTGTCCTGTACAACCAACGGTTGGCGATACAAATGAACATATTGGCAATTTCTGAGAAGCCAAATACATGTTATCAATCTTTAAATCTGAACCCACATAAGAATTTAAATAAGGATAATTAGAAGATTCAATACTAATTCCAATGGTATCAGGAGTTAGAGTATGAGTTAAGGGAATATTCACTTTTTTATAGGATGCCGAAAGAGTTAATGAAGCACTATTTTGCCATATAACAACCCCTGCTTTTTTAACCCAAACGAAAAATCTTCCATAATCAAGTGGGTCGGCCGGTAAATACTTATAATATAAACTTATTGTATCATTCATAGCCGAATAAGGAAGACCACCACGAACAGTACTACTCGATGTGGGTTGTGCGGTTTGTAAAACTGCGCTCCTCACTCCACCACCCCCAAACGAAGGAAGAGTAGTTTGTAATTCTGCAGCATAGCTTCCATTAAACATATCTGTTGTTCTACGGACAGAACCACTTGTACTAATACCATTTAATTTTTCATCCTGAAATGTAACCCAATTTTCAAAACTAGAGTTCATTCCAGCTGGTTGTGAACTAACTCCAGTAAAACTAATACTATCGATTTGTAAAAAATTTCCAGGGTTAGCAGGACCACTACCGAATGCATTACTAGAAGCTGCTGCAATTACTAAACTGTCAGGGTTAGTTGTTAAAGCCGGACTCAAACTAGAAGTAAACAACGTATAAACACTCTTAGAAGAACTTACTTTAAAAAAATAAGTTCCCAGAGTAGTTCCCGCTTTCTTGAATGATGCCAAAACAAATGCAGTATCATTACCAATAATATTACTTTTATAATAAAATCTGATACCTGATGGTTTTTGGGAATATGGCATCCCGCCTTGTGCCGGAACTTTACCAGGGTCGCCTATAGCAAAATAGGCCAAACAGACATTGTACCTGATAAAGATGTAAGTAATTTAATTGCATAATTACCATGATAGGCATCTGTGGTTTTTAATGCATTTAACCCTGTTTGATAACCATTACTGCCACCATTATATTGGTAATTAGATGTGTTGTAAAACTGAGGATTTTCATAAGTGTTCAACGTCCAGCTTTCAAATCCTCCGTTTGGAATGGATTGCGCTAAAGCCCCTGAAACTAAAATTATTGACAAAAAAGAAAATAAATGTTTTTTCATTAGATATAGATTTTACTACTAAAATTAACAAAATTGAGCATTCCCACCAAATAAGAAATAGCTAAAAAACTAACAATTAACATTTATCACATTTTATGTGTTAAACTAAAAATTACGGTTAAATTTATATCGTTTTACAGTGAAACTGAATGTTAAAATAATGTTTTCTCTGCTGTTACTCAGCAGTCTTTTTGGTTTATCTCAGAAAGGAAATTACTTTATTCACAACTACCTTCCTGCCCAATACAATGCTTCCGACCAAAACAGATGTATTTTACAAGATATTTACGGTCGGGTTTTTGTTGCCAATAACGACGGCTTACTCATTAATAATGGTGCCGAATGGGATAAAATACAATTACCTTTTATTTGCCTATCCTTAGGAAAAGATGAAAACGATGAAATTTTCGTTGCCGGTGATGGCGATTTCGGAAAACTCGTAATCGCAAAAAATGGTAGTTTTAAATTTAAATCTTTAAAAAATGTACTGCCAAAAGAAAATCAATCAGACCTTGGTAAGTTTTGGACGATCATCAATTTAAAAAAACACATTTACTTCTGCAGTAATCAAACCATTTTAGATTATGATTACAAAACCATAAAAACCATACTACCCGGCGAAGAAGGATTTCATACTTTTTTTAAAGTTGATAATCACTTTATACTTAGAGAAAAAGGAAAAGGGCTGAAAATACTTTCCTACAATAATGAATTTATGTTTTTAAAAGGTGGAGAACAGTTTGCCGACAATAACAATCCTGTTAGAGGAATTATAAAAGGTGATTCTTGTCATTTTATCATTACACCCCACTCCGTTTATGCATTTAATTTTAATAAAACATTACCCGAGCTTTCCACCATTAAAAAAATTGAAACTCCGATAAATAATTGGCTGAATGAAAAAACAGTATACTGCACATCTAATATTGGCGAAAATAATTTCGCCTTTGGTTCAGTAAAAGGAGGCGTGCTTATTACCGATAAGAACTTCAACGTTGTTAAACACATTAATTCGAATACAGATTTACAAGATGATGGTGTAAATTACATTTACAATGATAACCAAGGGCATATTTGGTTAGCACTGGCAAAAGGTATTAGTTTAATTGAGTTCAATAGCCCCATAACAAAATTCACTAAATCGGATGGCATTATTGGTACTACTGAAGCTTGTACATTTTACAATGGCATTTCTTACCTCGCAACCGACAAGGGCATCCTTAAATACAACAGTTCGGCTTCGAAATTTGAACCCACCAATATTACTGAAGCTAGTTGGTGTTTGGCTCAAGCCAATGGTAAATTGTTAGCTGGAACAAAATCAGGGTTATATTTTTTGGAGAAAAATGAATTCAATTTACTATATGAAGCACCAAGTGCAGTGCATTATATCTTTACGCATCCCAAACAAAACAATTTAATTTACATCGGAACAGAAACAGGCTACTCAAAGGGTATTTTAAATGGAGATAAATTAGAAATTAAGAAAGAGATTGAAATGGTTGCGGATATACGCACCATTGCTATGAGCGAAAACGGTACTGTTTATTTCGGAACATTACTTACCGGCATTTTTGCAGAAACTGACACTGCCAAACCATTGCTACAACTTACCGAAAAAGACGGGTTACCAGGAATGGAAGAGTGTTATTTATTTAACCATAAAGGCGCTGTTCTTATTGCAACCGATAACGGCGTTTACAGTATTACTGGAAATGACAACCATTTAAAAGTAAGTGCCGATATTCGTTTTAACAACCTCAACAATAATTACATTATCTCAAGGGCTATCACTATAGGAGAAGATATTTGGCTAACTGCAAAACTAAAGAAAGACCCAAGAGCAACTGAAATGTTATGGTGTTTAGAAAACAAAAACGGAAAATTTGAAATAAAAAACACACAGTTATCAAGGATTAAAGAGTCTGACACTAAATCATTTTGTTTTACAGAATCTCTGGTTTACATTGGTACAAACAACGGATTATACTGTTACGATTTAGGATTAAAAACACCACGCTTTGGACTAAATACGTTTATTAATACATTTAGTGTTGGTAGTGATTCTTCTCAATTGTTTTTTAATATTCACCCCCGCTCTGTTTTAAGTGAAATAAAATTAAATTATCATAACAATTCGATTGAAATACGCTTAGGAGCTTCTGACTATTTAGATAAAAGCGAATTGCTTTTTGCTTACTATTTAAAAGGTCGTGATACCTCATATTCATCCTATAGTAGCAACAAAATCATTCGGTTCGATCATCTATATGAAGGAGATTATGTGTTCTATGTGAAATCAAAAAATATTTTAGGAATTGAAGGTCAGGAAATAAAAATTACCTTTTCTATTCTCCCACCGTGGTATCGCACGATTTGGGCCTATTGTATTTACGTCTTCTTAATTTTAGTATTGGTTTATTTTATCATCAAATTAAATTCGAAACGTTTAATTGAACAAAATTTACGTTTGGAAAAAATTATCACTGAACGTACAAAAGAAATAAATAAACAGAAATTGGAAATTGAACATAAAAATCAGGAAATTACTGATAGTATCAACTATGCGAAAGGAATTCAGGATTCAATTTTACCAAGCATAAATGAAATTAAAAAAGTTTGGAGTGATTTATTTATCTTCTTCCAACCAAAAGATATTGTAAGCGGCGATTTTTACTGGTTTAAACAAATTAATAAAGACGAATTTTTGATTGCTGGTGCTGATTGTACAGGCCACGGTGTACCGGGAGGATTTATGAGTATGATTTGTTCCGACAAATTACACGATGCAGCTCGGGAGACTACCATGCCTAACGAAATTTTATTCAAAGCAAATAACAGCATCAAAGAAAGCTTACGTCAGCAAAACGAAGGCAAGAGCAAAGACGGGATGGAAATTTGTTTACTGAAAGTGAATTTAAAAACCCGTGAGGTTTTATTCGCAGGGGCTAACCGTCACCTATGGGTTATTGATAATAAAACCAAAACTCTGAAAGAAATTAAACCTACAAAAGCCAGTATTGCCAGCTTTACAGAGTTTAATTTTAAGTACGATTTAAATACTTTACAGCTAAACAAAGGCGACATTTTATTTTTAAGTACCGACGGGTATCCTGACCAATTTGGCGGAGCTCACGGAAAAAAATACATGAGCAAGAACTTTAAAAATTTTATTGTTGGAAACGCACACTTGTCAATTACGGAACAAGAAAAAGAAATAACCTCCAATATTAATACTTGGATGAACGGCTACGAGCAGGTAGATGATTTACTTGTGATTGGAATAAAGCTTTAATTACTTAAATCCTAAAACAAAAACAGCGCAACCAATATCCTCACCATTTGTACCGGCTGGAATTGTGTAATCAACAAATACGTGGCGCATACGGCTAAACTCAACTGAAAATTCTTTTTCGAATTTATCCTTGTTAGTATATAATAATTTTCTGTTTTTGCTGTCTTTATCCTTGTTATAAATACTTACTTCAAGTGTTTTCTTTAAAGCTTCAAGATTAAAAGCAAGTTTGTATTTTTCACCAATAAACATTGGGATCTCTACTTCCTTCACCTGATCTTTTGTTGTGTGCTTTAGGCGCGTAATTTTTCCGGTATCGTATTGATACGGATCTAATTTATCTTTCGCTTTATCTTTTAAGCCTTTCGGATCGCATTCAACAGGTGTTTCCTGAAAAAAGGAAAACATAAATACCGAAGCCAATAATATTGAATATAGTTTAAAGTTTTTCATACGTTTTGGTTTAACCTTTTACAATTACAGTACGTGTTGCAATAATTTTTTCGCAAAGCTTATTTATTTCGTCTTTATTAAAAGTGGTTTTAGTGTAATCCACCTCATCCAAATCTTTGTCCTTTAAAGCGCTGATATTATTAAACTCCGTTTTAATAGCCGTTAAACTTTCAATTAGTGAAGGTATACTGCTATCGTTAGCTTTTTGTTTTTCTAACACGGCTAAAATATTATCTACTAAACTTACTTGCTCTATTATAGCCGGGATAATAGCTTGTTCGCCACTTTTATAAACTTGTGACGCAGAGTATAAAGTTTCAACCCATGCTCCTGCAAAAATGATAGTAGAAATATGTTGCTGATTACCTTTTTCTAAAACAACATCCGTCTCTAACTGTAAATCAGAAATAATACTTAGTAAAGAATCATCCTTTCCTAAATTCATATTGTTCTCGAAACGCTTGGCTAAATTATTAGCTTCGAAGGCGCTGTTCAATCCTAATTCACCACCAATATCTTTACTTCCTTTTAAGTAATTTTTACTTAAAGCATATTGCTTGTTTAATAAACAATACGCCATGTCGGCTGAATACACTCCAAGGTTTAAGGCCTTTATATAGCTCGTTTTATAATTCTTAGCGTTATCTAAAGGGTTTAAATTAGTTTCGATAAACTTTAAGCCTGAGCGTTTAAAAATGCTGGCAATACGCATTGAACTTGGTAAAGCAACCTCATCACCATCGTCGGCTACTACATTAGTATCTGCGGTTGTGGCTACTGAATCTGTTGGGATGGCTTTTTCTGAATCGGCTGATTCGTTATTGCCGCATGATGCTAAAAGAACCAGTGCAGCAATCGTTAGTAAGTTATTCTTCATATATATCAAATATGGCTATTATTTTTGAAAATAAAAAGCCCCGAAGCGATTTACTTCAGGGCTAAATTTAATTTAGATATAATCTATTTTAAAGAGTTTACTACAGCTTTAAACGCTTCAGGGTGATTCATTGCTAAATCCGCTAATACTTTACGGTTTAACTTTAATCCTTTAGAGTTTAATTTACCGATGAACTCAGAGTAGCTCATGCCGTGTTCGCGAACACCTGCATTGATACGCTGGATCCAAAGACCACGCATTGTGCGTTTTTTGTTTTTACGGTCACGGTAAGCATACTGTAAACCTTTTTCTAATGTATTTTTAGCAATGGTCCATACATTACCTCTTGCACCCCAATAACCTTTGGTTAGGTTGAGGATTTTTTTTCTGCGAGCCCTACTGGCTTTGTGGTTGACGTTTCTTGGCATTTCTTTGTTTTTTTTAGTTTTGGAATTCAATGACAATTAAGCTCTTTTTTTACTGAAATCCGGGTTAAACATTTTGTTTTACTAACCGATCTCGATTTAATTAATTGGATTACTTACCTAAGCAAAGTAACATTTTTACGTTACCTAAGTCTTCTTTACTCACAATCGCCATCTTACCTAAAGCTCTTTTTACGATCTTTTTCTTTCTTGGTAAGGATGTGGTTCTTGAAAGCCTTTCCTTTTAATCTTACCGCTTCCAGTGAAAGCGAAACGCTTTTTAGCACTGGAGTTTGTTTTCATTTTTGGCATTTTCTGTTTTTATCTATTTTATTTATTATTCTCTTTTATTTTTTTCTCGGTGCTAAGGAGCAAGAACCATCAACATCTTCTTTCCTTCTAACAATGGTAATTGTTCTGCCTTACCCCACTCTTCTAATTCATTCGCAAATCTCAACAACAATAATTCACCTTGTTCTTTAAACACAATCTCACGTCCTCTAAACATTACAAAGGCTTTTACTTTGCAACCGTCTTGTAAAAACTTCATGGCGTGATTTTTTTTGAAATTATAATCATGCTCATCAGTATGCGGACCAAAACGAATATCCTTTACAACAACTTTAGCGGCTTTGGCTTTTATTTCTTTTGCCTTTTTCTTTTGCTCGTATAAGAATTTACCATAATCAACAACCTTACAAACCGGTGGATCAACATTTGGAGCAATCTCAACTAAATCTAATCCTGCTTCTCTTGCAATCTCTAATGCTCTTCCAATCATCACAACACCAGATTCGATGCCATCACCTACTAAACGAACTTTAATTGCAGTAATTTTTTCGTTTATACGATGTTGTTCTTCCTTAACACCCGGTCTTTTAAATCCGGCTTTTAAACCTCTAGGTGGTCGTGGACCAACTGGTTTGTTTGCACTGGTATTCGGACCTGAAGGTTTAACAAATGGTTTGTTAAAGTTCTGTCCTGGTTTCTTAAATCCGCTAATAGTAACCTCCGCTTTTTTAGTTTATTGTTTCTTTTTAAAATCGTTTTCAATCGTTGTGTTAATCAACTTAGCAAACTCTTCAATCGACATTACACCGATATCTCCTTTACCATGTTCACGTACCGCAACTTTTCCTTCTGCTTCTTCTTTTTCACCTACAACAAGCATATAAGGAACCTTGCTTAACTCATTGTCTCTTATCTTCTTGCCTATCTTCTCGTTACGGTCATCAACGAGGCCGCGAATATCGGAAATATTTAGCAATTCTAAAACTTTTTTCCCGTAATCATTATACTTTTCGCTTATTGGTAAAATAGCCACTTGATCAGGGGTTAACCACAATGGGAAATTACCCCCGCAATGTTCTATTAAAACAGCTATAAAACGCTCTAAACTACCAAACGGCGCACGGTGAATCATTACTGGTCTATGTTTCTGATTATCAGAACCAGTATACTCTAATTGGAAGCGCTCAGGAAGGTTATAATCCACCTGAATTGTACCCAATTGCCACTTACGACCAAGAGCGTCTTTCACCATAAAGTCGAGTTTCGGACCGTAAAAAGCAGCTTCTCCTAATTCTACAACTGTTCTTAACCCTTTTTCGGCCGCCGACTCGATAATAGCTTGTTCAGCTAATTTCCAGTTTTCGTCGGTTCCGATATATTTCGCTTTATTTTCAGGGTCGCGTAATGAAATTTGAGCTGTGTAATCTTTAAAATCTAATGCGTTAAAAACATGCAACACCAAATCAATTACTTTACAGAACTCTTCTTTCACTTGATCAGGACGAACAAATAAATGCGCATCATCTTGAGTAAATCCACGTACACGAGTTAAACCATGTAACTCTCCATGTTGTTCGTAACGGTAAACTGTTCCGAATTCAGCAAAACGAACAGGTAAATCTTTGTACGATTTTGGTGATGATTTATAGATTTCGCAGTGATGTGGACAATTCATTGGTTTTAAAAAGAACTGTTCTCCCTCTTGTGGTGTATTGATTGGTTGAAAAGAATCAGCACCATATTTTTCATAGTGACCTGAACAAACATAAAGTTCTTTCAAAGCAATGTGCGGAGTTACTACAGGAAGATATCCTGATTTAGTTTGCGCTTTTTGCATGAACTGAATTAAACGTTCGCGTAACATGGCACCTTTTGGCAACCACAACGGTAAACCCATTCCCACTTTTTCTGAGAAGGTGAATAATTCTAATTCCTTACCTAATTTTCTGTGGTCACGTTTTTTGCTTCCTCTAACAGAACTAAATATTCTTTTAATTCTTTCTCTTTAGGGAAAGTAATTCCGTAAACACGAGTTAACTGCTTGTTTTTTTCATCACCGCGCCAATAAGCACCGGCAACACGTAATAATTTTACAGCTTTAATAAATCCTGTATTAGGAATATGTGGTCCTCGACATAAATCAGTAAAATTACCTTGGGTATAAAAAGTAATAGTACCATCTGCTAAGCCATCAATTAATTCTAATTTATAGGGATCAGCTTTATCAGTAAAATATTTTATAGCGTCTGCTTTCGAAACATCTTTACGAACGTACTCACTGTTAGTGCGGGCAAGTTCAATCATCTTTTTTTCTATTTGTTCGAGGTGATCAGTAGAAAAAGTTTTATCACCGAAATCGATATCGTAATAAAAACCATTTTCAACAGGAGGACCAATAGCAAATTTTGCTCCAGGGAAAACACTTTCAATAGCTTCAGCCATTAAATGGGCAGATGAATGCCATAGTGTAGATTTTCCTTCAAGGTCATTCCACGTTAATAAACTTAGTGTTGAATCTGAATTAATCGGACGATTGGCGTCGATAACTTCGCCATTTACTTTTGCCGATAAAACATTTCTTGCTAATCCTTCGCTGATGCTTAATGCTACTTGCATTGAGGTGGTTCCTTTTGGGTATTCGCGAACGGAACCATCGGGTAGAGTTACTTTTATCATATTATTTCTCACTTACAACGTGAGCGTTTAAAATTTGGACTACAAAGATAATAGAATTTGGGATATAGGAGTTAGGATTTAGGGATTAGTGTCCACTTGTGCAAAAACCAACACCACTTGTTAGAAGTCGTAAACCTTTTCTAATATTCGGACGTACACTTGTAACAGATAAACCAATTAAACCATCCTATTATGAAAAAGTTTATACTTCTGGTAGTGTTCTTTGCAGCAAAGAGCATAATATCTCAAAATGGTTGGACTTCTTATACAACATCCGTTCCAACCGGGACAACTATAAGTCAAGAAACCGTAATTTTTATTGATAATGCAGGAAATAAATGGGTGGGTTTTAATGGCGCAGGGTTATCCGGTGCGGCATTCGCTAAATATGATGACGCTTCAAGTTCATGGACTTTTTGGAACAGATCAACAATGGCAATTTTTAGTTCCACAGTATCCAGCAATGTTAAAGCTTTCGCACAAGATAATGCAGGTGATATTTGGATAGGAACCGCTAGTGGTTTAATAAAATATAATGGCGTAAGTTTTACAGTATATAACATAGCCAGTGGATTACCAAGTAACGCCATCAATTGTCTTGAGTACAGTAATAATATGCTGTATATTGGCACTCAAAATGGTTTATCAAGATATGACGGAACAACCTTTACAAATTATACGATTGGAAACTCTCTTTTTCCGATTGCAAATGTTGTTGATGTAAAAGCTGAAAACGCAAATACACTTTGGGCAGTTAGTGGCGTTAGTTTAGTTAAGTTTAGCATTAATTCAACATTTACTTCCACTTCTTATACCTTATCAGTCACAACAAATACGGCTAATCCACTTAACAAAATATTTATTGATGCAGCTGGCATGAAATGGTTTGTAAACAACAATGGGATTATAAAATACGATAATGTAAATTTCACCTATTTCAATACACTTTATCCAAATTTTATTGGAACTGGTTTTGATGGATTGGATATTGGCAAAGGACCTAACAATGGAGTTCTTGTTACTGCACCATCAAATGCACGGGTAATACAAGATGTTTTGTTGAATTTTTATCTGGCGGAAATTATAATTTCTTTTATACACCTCTCACTATGTTTATCGGGACCTCTTTTGAAATTGATGCTAGTGGAAAATTATGGACTACAGGTTTAACAGCAAGTTTAACTGTAAGAATGCATTCTCTTGATGCTTCTTTATACAACAGTTCTGTAGGATATTGGTGGGGACCAGGAATCACATCAGACAATTACAAGTATCTTGATGTAAACAGAGTGAAAGCCGGAATAATGAATCGTGGTGATATGTGGTGGGATTTAGGAGGTACCAGGAGGAGCGACTTATCAAGTTCCTAAAGGTTCTGGGGTTCAAGTGAGATTTGGCGGCTCACTCTTGGATGGGAGGTTTGGATGCAAGTAATCAATTACATATTGCAGGACAAACTTACAGACAAACTGGAAATGATTTTTGGCCCGGACCATTAGATACTACTAATGCATCTATTGATTCTACAACCGTAATGAACTTTGATAAGATTTGGAAAGTAGATTACAATGACATAAACACGTTTATTACTCAATTCAACTTAGGAAATGTACCCCTAACGTACACTCCAGCCATAGATATTTTAACTTGGCCTGCAAAAGGAACAGGAAACAAAGCAAAAAATTTAGCGCCCTTTGTTGATGTAAATAATAATGGAATTTACGATCCATTAGTTGGTGGCGATTATCCAAAAATTAAAGGTGATCAAACTTTGTATTTTATTTTCAACGATAATTTCACTACACACTCTGAAACAAAAGGTTTGCCATTAGGTATTGAAGTACACGCCATGGCTTATGCTTACGGTTGTCCAACTATTTTAAATGGAAGAAACGAATTAGCTTATACTACCTTTTATGATTATCAAATATATAACCGTAGCTCAAATAATTACCATGATGTTTAAATTGGCTTTTGGGCTGATACAGATTTAGGAATTTATTTAGATGATTATATTGGTAGTAGTGTAAATGAAAATTTAGGTTTTTGCTACAACTCAGATGGTATTGATGATCTAGTAGGCTCCAGGGCTTATGATCTTTATCCCCCGCAATTGGAACAACAGTTTTAAAAGGCCCATCGCTTCTGTGAGTGATGGAATAGATAATGACAATGATAATTTGGTTGATGAGCTTGGTGAACAATGCTTAATGAACTATTTCGATTATTACAATAATAATATTGGTTCATTTCCAACTCAAACTACAAATCCCTGGAGTAAATATCATTTTTATAATTTATTACAAGGTATGTGGAAGGATAGTACAGACCATACTTGCGGTGGAAATGCATACGGCGGAACCACCAAGGCAATATTTGATTACCCATGGAGTAATTATGTTGGCAATCCTTGCGGAACATGGACAGAAATTACAGCAGGAAATCTAGCAGGCGACAGAAGATACATTGTTTCAACAGGCCTGTTTAATTTACCTGCCAAAGGAAATGTAGAAGTAGAATACGCACAAGTTTGGTCGGTTGATAGTTTTGCCACGAGCAACAGAAATTTCGCAAGCGCAAACAAGCTGATTAATGATGCACAAAAAATCCGTACATTTTATAGTGGCACCAAAACCAATTGTTTATCGTCAATTAATATTGGTATTTACGAAAATGCTTTAACCGACCAACTCTTAATCTACCCCAACCCTGCCAACTCTGTTCTAAACATAAAATCAGAAAACGGCTTAGGAAAAAGTGTAATTCTGATTACTGATGTATTAGGTAAAACTATTATCGAGACAAAAAACGAAGACTTATACCAAACTTCAATTAACATCGAACAACTTAGCAGTGGTGTTTATTTGCTGCAATTAAAGTCAGAAAAAGGCATTATTGTTAAGAAGTTTGTTAAAGAGTAGATGTTTAACGCTTCTTTCAATAAAGGGGGACTCAATGAGTCTCCCTTTTTTTATACCTTTAATCTCACTAAAAATTTAATTATGAAAAAAGTAGGAATATTAGGTTCAGGAGCTGTTGCAAAAGTTTTGGCTACAGGATTTTTAAAAAACGGTTACGAAGTGATGTTGGGAACTCGTGACCCAAATAAATTAGCTGATTGGCAAAAACAAAATCCAACCGGAAAAGTGGGAAGCTTTTGGGATGCAACTGTATTTGGTGATACTATTGTTTTAGCTGTAAAGGGAACTGTAACCAAACTCGCTTTAGATTTAGCAGGTGCTGCGAATTTAAAAGGGAAAACCATTATTGATGCTACTAATCCTATTTCGGAAACACCTCCAGTAAATGGTGTGCTTAATTTTTTCACTAATTTAAACTCATCTTTTATGGAAGATCTTCAGGCAGCATATCCTGAAGCAAATTTTGTAAAAGCATTTAACTCTGTTGGTAGTGCCTTTATGGTGAATCCGGATTTCGGAGGTATAAAACCAAGTATGTTTATTTGTGGTAATAACGATTCAGCCAAAGCTGAAGTAAAAGATATTCTTACCAAATTTGGTTGGGAAACAGAAGACATGGGCAAAGCAGAAGCGGCCCGTGCTATTGAACCCCTTTGTATGTTATGGTGTATCCCCGCTTTCTTAAATAACCAATGGACTCACGCCTTTAAACTCCTTAAGAAATAAGCACTTAAACCCTCCAAAAGAGGGTTTTTGTATTTTTAACACTTTTATTTGTTACAACAACTATTGTTATCACTATATTTGTATCATGAAACTGGAAGATGAAATAAAACAGAGCAAATTTGAGAGCTCATACCAAAAGGCGATAATTAATATTATCTATACTTCCAATTGGTTACGCGATCAACAAATGGATGTTTTCAGAGCTTTCGATGTGCTGCCTCAACATTATAATGTACTACGCATTATTAAAGGTAAACACCCTAAACCCTGCTCGCCCGGCGAAATAAAAGAAGTAATGCTTGATAAGGGAAATGATGTCACTCGCTTGGTAGATAAATTAGTAAAGAAAGGTTTAGTAAAAAGAAACTTATGCGAAAGTAACCGAAGAAAAATTGACATTACTATTACAGAAAAAGGAGTAACTTTTATTAAAGAAATTAGCGACCCGATGAAAAAACAACTTTCTGTTATCAAAAAACTAGTTTCTGAAAAAGAGGCAGAACAATTAAGTGACATATTAGATAAAATAAGAGGTTAAAAAAATTTAATCTAATATTTGTTGCAACAAATAATATACAAACATCAATAATTAAACTTATAACCAACCATTAAAAACAAATACAATGAACACACAAGAAACAAAAACAAGCTTTGGAAAAATCTTAGGACTTTCTTTAGTTGCCGGATTAATTTCAACAATCATTAACGTAATTTTATTTTTTATAGGTAAAGCTGCCGGATTTTTCCCGGACACAGTTTTAATCCCAAACCAAAATGCACCTTTAAATTTTGTAAACTTCATTATTAGCTCCATTGTTCCTTCCCTACTCGCTGGATTAGTAATGGGATTAATTTACAGATTTGCTAAGAACCCAAAGAAAGTGTTTAATATCATTTCGATTGTACTTTTAATATTATCGTTTGCTAACCCTTTCTTTATTCCAGCTGTACCAATTATGATGGCGGTAATGTTAAACCTAATGCACGTTGTGGTTGCAGTTGATTTAATGTACGTATTCAATAAATACATAAAATAATGAAACGAGACGATTTTATAAAGAAAGGTTTATTAGGAGCCGCTTTTATAGCTACCTCAGGTAGCGTTGCAAAATTACTTGCTAATAAGAACGACGAACTTAAAGAACTTGAACTTGTAGGATTTAATCACATACCAATAAAAAAATCAGAAATTATGGCAAATACAATATTACACAAAGCCGATACTCGTGGTCATGCTAATCACGGCTGGCTTAATTCGCATCACACATTTAGTTTTGCAAATTATTATAATCCCGATAGAATGCATTTTGGTGTATTACGTGTTCTTAACGATGATACAGTTTCGGCCGGAATGGGTTTCGGTACCCACCCTCATGATAACATGGAAATTATTTCCATTCCATTGGAAGGTGATTTAGAACACAAAGACAGTATGGGAACTGTTTCCGTAATTAAACATGGCGACATACAAGTGATGAGCGCAGGAACCGGTATTACTCATAGCGAATACAATAAAAATAAAGATAGTGAAGTAAAGTTTCTTCAAATCTGGGTTTTCCCAAATAAGAAAAATGTTACACCACGTTACGATCAAATGACTCTGAATTTAAAAGACCGTGAAAATAAATTTCAGCAAATTGTTTCACCTAATGCCGATGACGCGGGCGTTTGGATTCATCAAGATGCCTGGTTCAATTTAGGAAAATTTGATAAAAACAAAACCGCTGAATACAGCATCAAACGCAAAACAAACGGCGTATACGCTTTCATTTTAAACGGAGAAGCAACCATAAACGGAATATCTGTTAGCAAACGCGATGGTTTCGGAATTTGGGATGCCGATAAATTAACGATAACAAGTAATTCAGATAACACCGAAATCTTATTGATGGATGTACCAATGACAATGTAAAAGAAAGGATCACAAATGAGAACGATAAATAAAATAATTCCTGCCCGCATGCAAAATATGGGCGAATTAAAAGTTAGACAACCATTACCTTCAGTAGAATTAGAATATCATGACCCGTTTGTATTATTACATCACGGCCACATGTTTACTGACCCGAATGATGATATGAAAAAAGCCGGAGTTGGTCCGCACCCTCACAAAGGATTTGCCCCGGTTACGTTTTTATTCAAAGGCGCCGTAAATCATCGTGATAGTCGCGGTAACAACAAATCTGTTAGTGCAGGTGGTACACAATGGATGCACGCCGGAATGGGAATTATTCATAGCGAAAGGCCACTTGATACAGAACAAGAATTAATTCAGATGTGGATTAATTCTCCGGCTAAACATAAAAACGATCAGCCTTATTATCATCCTTTAACTAAAGAAGAAACTCCTTCATATAAAAGCGAGGATGGTAAAATAATTGTTAATGTGGTTACGGGTGAATTAGGCGGGACAAAAGGGCCAATCCCTACTCTGTCTCCAATAAACTCAGCCACAATTTATGCTTTAAAAGGTGGAAAAATCACAATTAATATAGCAAAAACACATAATGCTTTTTTTATATTTGTTGGACGGGGTATTGAAAGTAGATGGCAAAGAAATTACCGGCAAAAACTTTATTGAGTTTAAGAACGACGGTGATGGCATTAGTTTTGAAACTTTAGAAGATACCCGAGCTTTATTAATGAGTGGTGAACCTATTAATGAAAAAATTGTAGCACATGGTCCGTTTGTAATGAACACAGAAACCGAGATTATGGAAGCGTTTCGTGATTACAGAATGGGAAAAATGGGTGTTTTAATTGAAGATTAAAAATTAGAATTATGAGCATTAAAATTGCAAAAACAAAACACGATGTTATTGATGTGATTAAAAACAGATGGAGCGCACGATCGTTTTCCGATAAAACCATTTCTGAAACTGATATGCACACCTTGTTTGAAGCAGCTTCTTGGGCTTTCAGTGCTAATAACGCACAACCCTGGGAATATATTTACGCACACAGAGAAGATTCTGAAGCGTTTCACAAATTACACAGTTGTTTAATGGGAGGAAATCAACCTTGGACAAAAAACGCTGCAGTATTAATGGCAGTTTTAGCTCATAAGAAATTAGATAACGGTCACGAAAACAAGGCAGCTAAACATGATGTTGGTTCAGCAAACGCAACCTTAATGTTACAAGCAACCAGCATGAATATTTATGGACACGTGATGGGCGGTTTTGATGCTAATAAAGCCATCGATGTATTAAACATAAATACAGAAGTACACGAGCCTGTTGTTTTCATTGCTTTGGGATATTTGGATGAAGCAGAAAAACTGGAAGAACCTTTCAAAACACGAGAGCTAACTCCACGCACAAGAAAGCCATTGGTCGAAATAATAAAACGACTTCAGTAATATCCGTTTTATATACCTACCTTTTCAGTATGACAAATACTAATAAATATGGTAACGAAGAAATAGAAATTGCATGGAAACCTTCTCTATGTATTCACTCTAAACAATGTTGGAAAAATTTACCGGAGGTGTTTAATCCAAAAGGAAGACCATGGATTAATACTGGCGCGATTGAAACCAAAAAAATTACAGATCAAATTGATAAATGTCCTTCGGGAGCTTTAAGTTACACTCACAAAAATAAAACAGAAACAAAAATGGAAAACAACACTAACAAAATCGAAATCGCAGCAAACGGACCAATCTTAGTTCACGGAACTTGTGAAATTAAACACGCCGACGGAACAGTAGAAACAAAAGAAAAGATGACAGCACTTTGTCGTTGTGGCGCTTCAGCCAACAAACCATTTTGCGATGGCGGTCATCGTAAAATAGATTTCAAAGGATAATTTTTAATGCACCTGGTAATATGACACCCCTTTTTGTGAAAATAAAACCAGGTGCATTTAAAGATGAAATCAGTTTCGATTCGGAAAATAATCTCATAATAAAAATCCGCGAAAAGCCCATCGACGGTGCCGCGAACGACTATCTCGTGAAATTTCTTTCAAAGGAATTTAAAATAAGTAAAAGCAATATTGTTTTGGAAAAAGGACAAACCAGTCCGTTTAAAAAATTACTGATTAATCTTTCTGAATCAGAATTAGAAACTCTCTTAAATAAATACAGGAAATAAACTAAGCAGGAACTTGTTTCTTGCTCTTCACAATATTCTCTACAAACTGATCAAACAAGTAACGACTATCATGTGGACCCGGACAAGCTTCAGGGTGATATTGCACAGAGAACACCGCTTTGTTTTTTAAACGAATACCTTCAATGGTTTTATCATTTAAGTTTACATGCGTTGCTTCAATGTTTGGATTCTTATCTATGTCTTCAGCTTTAATACTGAAACCATGATTTTGAGACGTAATTTCACACTTGCCGCTGATTAAATTTTTCACAGGATGATTAATTCCTCTATGACCGGCATGCATTTTGTAAGTTTTGATGCCTTGCGATTCAGCTAATAACTGATGTCCTAAACAAATTCCGAAAACAGGTTTACCGCTTTCAACAACTTCTTTTACCAAATTAATTTCACCCTTCATTACACTTGGATCGCCAGGACCGTTACTCAACATAAATCCATCAGGATTAAAAGCAAGCATTTCCTTTAGAGTTGTTTTCATTGGGAATACTCTCAGGTAACAACCTCTTTCGGCAAGTGAACGTAAAATATTTTTCTTTACACCAAAATCAATTACTGCTACTTTATGCTTTGCGCTTGGCTCTCCAATTTCATAAGGCTTTGTTGTACAAACTTTAGATGACAATTCAAGACCTTCCATTTTCGGAACCTTAGCTAATATTTTCTTTAAAGCATCAACATCTGTATTTTCAGAAGAGATAACACAATTCATGGCGCCTTTATCACGAATGTATCTTACAATCGCGCGCGTATCTACATCACTAATCGAAACAATACCATTCTTTTCAAAATATTCTTGTAACGACATTTGTGCACGCTTGCGAGAAAAACCTTCGTTGAATTTTTTACAAATCATGCCCGAAATTTTCACGCTGTCGCTTTCTACTTCACTCTCTTCAATACCGTAATTCCCAACGTGAACGTTGTTCATCACAATAATTTGTCCGTAATACGATGGGTCGGTATAAATTTCCTGGTATCCGGTCATACCTGTATTAAAACAGATTTCCCCCGTAGTGGTTCCGATTTTTCCGGCGGCTTTTCCTTCAAAAACCTTTCCGTCTTCCAATAAAAGTATAGCTTTTTGCTTTTGGTGGTATTTCAGTTGCATGTTTTTAGAACTTAAATTCTAAAACGTGAAGCTCGGTATATTAAAGCGAATTTTAAAGCGATGTTAATAGGTTTTCAAAAATGTTAACATAAATGCAAAATGCCAAGTCCTGAGCTTGACGAAGGGCTATCGTATCCCAATTTTGGTATCCTTTTTCTTAGGCTTAAACAAGGCTTTTAGCTTGTATTCGAAGCCCTGAGTTGGACTCTGGGCGGGCGATTGCGCCAAATTACCATAACTGTTTATAAAGAAGAAAGCAGGTAATCCTTTTACATTATACCTATCATAAGCCGTATAACCTTTTGGTGCAGAGTTATTAAAAAGGATAGTCCAGTTATATTTCGGATTAGACTTTAAATAGTTCTTATAGGTTCTAATGCTGTCATCTGTACAAACACTCACAAATACCACCTTATCGGCATATTTCTTCACCAGTTCGGCTATTTTGGGCATTTCCTTCATACTACCGATGTCTTTAGTTGAGAAAAAATTTATGTAAACGTATCGTTTAGAAAAATCACTCAAACTTATAACTTTTCCTGTTCTGTCGGCCGCTTCAAAAACAGGAGCAGGAGAACCAACACTTAATTTATAGGCGACTTGTAGAATATTATTGGCGATTTTTTTGTGTTCCTGAATTTTGGTGGCTTCAAAAAACTGTTCTATAACGGCAAGTACCTGCTCTCTTGAAAACTGAGGGTTGTAATAGTAATCCCACAAACTTTTTATAATAACCAATTCGCAAAGTGTATCGTTAACTAATAAAGGATCTTTTTTTACAAATGCTTTCACATCCTTGTATTGTCCGGTAGTATTAATTAAATGATGTATATTTTCACCAGCTTTACCACTTGAATAACCTTCAATATAGCCTCTGAAAAAAGCATTCATAAAGCCCATGTATTCAAATTGATTATGCTGTACAGGTTTATTAGCAATGAAAGTAGACGCTAAAAACGCTTTACTGCGCGAGGCGTTTGAATTTAACTCAGCAATATTATACTCGACATAACTTTTAAAATAGCGATTGGTGTTTTTCTTATAACGCCAGCTACAAATTAATTTTAAAGTGTCAAGCTTTTGAAAAATAACATTCTTATTTAAGAATTGATTTCCTGCATTTGAAAAAAACGGTGTTAAACACTTTATTGAAATCAATTATACTCGTATTTAATTCTGTCGTATCGCCCGAAATAACTCCTATTTCAACAAACGATTCGGTTTCGCTGCGCACATTAAGTGTTGTATCTTTTTGCGGAAAAGTAACTGCATAAACATAATCGGGTTGGATATAAAGTTTTCCTAATAAATTATCAATTTGTAATTGTACAGGTTGTGTATGTTTTATTTGCAACTCCAACTCAAAAGTACCGTCTGCTGAAACAGTATCAATGGCTTCACGAACGCGGGTATAGGTTATTAAATCGCTATATGCTAAAAGACTAATGGCTTTACCTGCGTGGGAAGAATGGGCCTTGCCTTTAATTTTTACATTTTGTGAAAAAGAAAAAATCCCGCTGATAAGGAATATTATTAGCAGGATTTTTTTAAAAGAGTGTTGCATCATGTATGATAACGGAAAACCGCCAAATAGTTACAATATTATTCAGTAACCGGAATTTCAAATCCGGTTATTTCCTTTAGCATTTTTACTTTAAGTGAAATTCCGCCTTTCACAACATTATTTGTTGTTCCAAGTGCAGGATCTACTCCAACAGAATAAAAATAATACTGACCACGGTAAATTTTATCAACTAAAAAATTACCATTATGATCCGCTTCCATAGTTACATCGTATTTACTAACGTCCTCACCTGGGAACTCTGTTGCATTAAATTTGATATAAATTTTTGCATATGGAATAGCAGCATCATGATGCACTACTTTTCCTTTGATGTTAGATTTCCCACCTAATTGATTTTTTTTGCAACCAAAGAAACTTAAAGCGCAAATAATTAAGAATATGTATTTAAAATTTTTCATAGAGATTTTATTTCCTCAAATTTAATGAAATAAAGCGAGATTATTTAATGGATTTCCTTAAATCTGGAATCAGACTTAAAGCTATAATCGTTAAGTGTAGTTAAAAAACTTAACAAATCGCCCTTCTCCTGTGCACTTAAAGGAATGCCCCCGCTTAAAGAAGGGTCTAAATTAAGTGTAGAACTTACCCCACTTGAATAATGATTTAACACATCGGTAAGTGTCTGAAATCTTCCGTCGTGCATATAAGGGGCGGTAAATCCTAAATTACGAAGTGATGGCATTTTAAATTTAAAAATATCGTTTGGATTCAATGTAATTCTATATCGGCCACTATCCTGAAAAGAACTTATCGGCAAGCCATTATTTCTAAAACTATGATCTGTAAATAATGGCTCAGTATGACAAGAAGCACATTTGCTTTTATAAACTGAATATCCGCTATTCTCTAAAGCGGTGAAACTTTCATTGCCATTTTTTACCTTATCGTATTTACTGTTATACGACACCATTAAGCCCATAAATTGTGCGAATGATTTTAAAAAACGCTGTGAAGTTACAACCGTATCGCCAAAAGCATTTTTAAAAAGTGTTTTATACTTTGCTGTGTTTGCGATACGTGATAAAGCAGTTGTAATATTTAGGTTCATTTCAATCGGATTCTGTATAGGACCTAAAGGTTGATTCTCAATATTATTAACCCCACCATCCCACATAGTTTTTACTTGCCAGGTTAAATTAAATAAACCGGGAGAATTTCGTTTACCCGTTAAATTATTTACACCATGACTTGTTGCGTGACTGGGTCCGTTACTAAAACCGAATGTTTGCATATGACAACTTCCACAAGAAATAGTTGAGTCAGCTGATAGTAGAGGCTCGTAAAATAAATGTCTTCCTAAAGTAAAAACATCATAAGTCACTGCATTGCCGCTAAAATCATAAACAGGATTAGGCCAACCCGTTGGAACAACAGGGGTGTATGTATTTTGATTATCAATTGAAGGAGGTAAAATTATTTCAGGATCCTTTTTGCAGGAGTTAAATACAACTACAAACAATAAGGAGAAAATAAATAAGTTCGACCTCATTAATTTTGTATTAATGCTACAGAAAACATATCAGAATAGGTCGCTGCTAATTCACTTGATTTTTTACCACCACCAACTGCGCTGTACGATGCCAAATCAATAATGGAAGGATTTTTAAACCACTCCAATATATCAGCTTTTATATAAACTTTTGAAACACCGGTATTCGTAACCTGTACCATGTTAGTACCAAATGAAGGTGTTGATTTAACGATTGCATTATTCAACCCTGTAAAACCACCAACATGATGAAAAAAACCACCTCCCGGAGCTCTGTTACATAATCCTTCCATTTTTGCAAAAATATATCCTTGCGACCAATCCCAAAACATATCGTTTATGGGATCAAGAGCTCCTGTTTGCGCACCATCACAATTTCTTAAACTATCAACACCTATAGTAAATTCCATACCAACATAATTTCCAAGTGGAACATTCTTAATTATAAATTTACAACTCGTAGTGTCGTTTTGATTAAGTAGACGATAACTTTCAGGTTCATTAAAAACATAACTATCGTCTCTGAACAATTTGATATTACTGATATAATACTTAAACATACTAACCGAAAACGTATCCAGATTTTCATTTACATAAGTTTGAGTATTTAAAGCAAGAAGCATATTTCCAACTACATTAGTTACATTAAAACTTATGTTATTAGTAAGAGCCGGTTCACTGTGAGAATGATTATGTCCATCGTGTTCGTTTGTAGAAGGATCTTTTTACAAGAAAAAACACAATTACAAAAAGTACTAAAACTATGTTTCCGATTCTTTGCATCTCCTAAAGTTAATCAAAATTTTAGAGTTTTTGAGGTGAGAATACTCAGTATTATTACAATCCTATTTAACAGGATCGTAACCATGTCCGCCCCAAGGGTGACAAGTAATTATACGCCTAAATCCCAGCCAAATACCTTTAAAAATACCGTACTTATTTATGGCATCAATGCTATATTGAGAACAAGTGGGCGTATACCGACAAGAATTAGGCAACAGTGGCGAAATACTATATTGATAAAATTTGATGAAGAAAATGGGAATTATTTTAAGACTCCACTTCATTATTTAATGTTTAGTTTTAAAAACGACTTTCCATTAATAAAACCTTCCATTTGGTCGCCAATTTTAACCTGACCAACACCTTCTGGAGTTCCCGTATAAATTAAATCGCCTGTTTTAAGTGTAACGAATTGAGAAACGTAACTAATTACTTTATCGAAACTAAAAATCAAATCCTTTGAGTTTCCAATTTGTCGGGATTCGCCGTTTATTTTTAATTCGAAATTGATATTTTTTAAATCACCAAGCTCTTCCTTTTTTACAAAATTGCCAATGGGAGCGGCATTATCAAAGGCTTTTGCTTTTTCCCATGGCAAACCTTTTTCTTTGCATTTAGCTTGAATATCGCGCGCAGTGAAATCAATTCCTAAACCAATCTCATCGTAATATTTATGGGCAAATTGTTCTTCAATGCTTTTTCCCGCCTTCGAGATTTTTAAAACTAACTCAATTTCGTGATGTAAATCCTTCGTAAAATCGGAATATAAAAATCGCCCTCTTTTAATAGAGAGGTATCAGGTTTCATAAAATAAACAGGCTCAGTTGGTACGTCGCTCTTCATTTCTTTGGCGTGTTCGGCGTAATTACGGCCTATGCAGATAATTTTCATGTGGTAAAGGTATAATATTTATTAAAAATTAAATAACAAAGCGTCCCCCCTTCAATAAGCCTTAGTATATTTAGGCATGTTTAGCATCGACCCCTCGAAACGGTTTACATTACAGGATGTAAACACCATTCTTTCAAAAAACGAAAAATTACAGCTTTCTGATATTGCTAAAAAAAATATTTCAGATTGCCGTGACTATTTAGATAAAAAAGTGAAATCTCAAGCCGCACCTATTTACGGTATCAACACTGGCTTTGGCTCGCTTTGTAATGTTGAGATTGCAGAATCTGATTTAGAAAACTTCAAGAAAATTTAGTAATGAGTCATGCCTGTGGTATGGGCGATGAAGTGCCTCAACCCATTGTGAAACTAATGCTACTACTAAAAATTCAAGCATTAAGTTATGGCAAGAGTGGCGTGCAATTATTAACAGTTGAACGTTTGGTTGATTTTTTCAATAATGATGTTCTTCCTGTTGTTTATCAATTAGGTTCTTTGGGCGCATCGGGCGATTTAGCACCTCTTGCACATTTATCTCTACCATTATTAGGAAAAGGTGAAGTGAATTATCAAAACAAAAAACAAAACGCTGCCGATGTTTTAAAATCATTAAAACTTGAACCCGTTAAATTAAAATCAAAAGAAGGTTTAGCTTTATTAAACGGCACTCAATTTATGAGCGCTTACGGTGTTTATATTTTATTGAAGGCTGAAAAATTAAATTCAAACGCTGATTTAATCGGCGCTATGTCTTTAGACGCCTTCGATGGCCGCATCGATCCTTTTAAAGATCATATTCATACTATTCGTCCGCATAACGGACAATTACAAACTGCAAAAGCGGTTCGTGAAATTTTAGAGGGTAGTGAAATTTTAGCACAAACAAAAAAACAAGTTCAAGACCCCTACTCTTTCCGTTGCATTCCACAAGTTCATGGTGCGACAAAAGATACTACTGCTTATGTAAAAACGGTTTTTGAAACAGAAATAAATTCAGTAACGGATAATCCAACTATTTTTCCAGAGCATGATGAAATTATTTCGGGAGGGAATTTTCATGGACAACCTTTAGCACTAGCTCTGGATTTTCTATGTATTGCTATTGCTGAATTAGGAAATATATCAGAACGCAGAACTTATCAATTAATTGCAGGCTTAAGAAATCTTCCTGCTTTCTTAATTGCGAAACCGGGTTTAGATTCAGGATTTATGATTCCGCAATATACCGCGGCTTCAATTGTGAGTCAGAATAAACAATTATGCACTCCCGCAAGTGCTGACAGTATAGTTTCGTCAAACGGACAAGAAGATCATGTCAGCATGGGTGCCAACGCTGCAACAAAATGTTTAAAGGTGTTAGAAAACACAGAGCGTGTTTTAGCAATAGAATTAATGAACTCTGCACAAGCTTTAGAATTCAGAAGACCATTAAAATCATCAAAAACGATTGAGAATTTACATTCTTCTTTCAGAAAAAAGTCGGCTTTATTGAACACGATAAAATAATGTACAAAGAGCTAGACGCTGCTCTTAATTTCTTATTGGAAAACTAAATGAAACTGAAAACCATCATATCAGTCCTTGCTTTTGGCTTTTCACTTTTCACTTTTCACTTTTCACCTGCTTGTCAGTGCCCCGTTACTAAATTATCAATTGAAGAATGCGATAAGTATCAATTAATTTTTAGAGGGAAAATAAAATCAGACAGTTTGATGGAAGGAAAAAAAGCGGAAGTTGTTTTTGAAATATTAGAATTATACAAAGGTGTTGTTCCATCTGAATTTAAAGTTTTGTTTGAACATGATGTAGAATGTTCTCAGGCTTTTAATGTAGGTGAGGAATGGATTATCTACACCAACTATAAACAAGCCATGAATGCCCAAATGGATTGGTGCAGCCGAAGCCGGAAATATTTCAAAAATGAAAAACTGGATTTTTATACTGTTACTTATGGAAACGATTATGATACTGAATTAAAATTCCTCCGCGATAATTTAGGTTTACATAAAGTTTTAAAGCCTATGGAAAATAATGCTGCGGGCAATCGCAATATTATTCCAACGCAAAAGGAGTTTATTATTTACTTGTTAATTTCAATTGTAGCCATATTAGCCTTTTACTACTTATTTAATAAATTTTTCAAATGGTAGAAAAAACCACAGAAGCCGATTCGTATTACAATAACCTCGAGAACATGAGTGTTGAGGAGTTATTGCGTAACATGAATAAAGAAGATAAAACCGTTCCAAACGCCATCGAAAAAGTAATTCCTAACATTGAAGCATTAGTGAATGTAATTGCTGAGAAAATGAAAACCGGCGGAAGATTATTTTATTTAGGCGCAGGTACTAGCGGACGATTAGGCATTGTAGATGCTTCTGAATGTCCGCCCACTTATGGAATTGAACATGGACGAGTAATTGGATTAATTGCAGGCGGTGACGATGCTATACGCAAAGCAGTAGAATTTGCAGAAGATGACATTAACCAAGGTTGGGAAGATTTAAAAGCCCATAAAGTAAATAGTAATGATGTGGTGATTGGTATTGCAGCATCTGGCTCTACACCTTATGTAGTGGGTGCTTTAGAACATTGTAACAAAAACAACATTGTTACTGGCTGTATTACTTGTAACGGAGGAAGTAACGTCGCTAAAGTTTCTAAATTTCCTATTGAAGTTATTGTTGGTCCTGAATTTGTAACAGGTTCTACCCGTATGAAATCTGGTACTGCACAGAAATTAGTATTAAATATGATTTCCACTTCAGTAATGATAAAATTAGGGCGTGTTAAAGGCAATAAAATGGTTGACATGCAACTCAGCAATAACAAACTCGTTGACCGCGGCACAAAAATGCTAATGAAAAACACCGGCCTTGAAGATTACGAAAAAGCTAAAGAACTTTTATTGAAACATGGGAGTGTGAGAAAAGCGACTGAGAGTTTGAAGAATTCATAAAACAAAAAAAGCCCAAACAAATGTTTGGGCTTTTTTATAAGATCTAAAATATGATTAGTCTTTTTTCTCTTCTTTCTTTTCTTCAGCTTTTTTCTCGCCGCTGCATGCTTTTGCACCGTCTTTTTTGCAACAAGCTTTAGTGTCTTTTTTGCAACACTCTTTTTTCTTGTCTTTATCTTTGTCATCACCTAAAGTGTTCGCAGATAAACCTCCAACCAATCCGGTTAAAGCTAATACTAATACTAATTTTTTCATTTTTATAGGTTTTTAAGTTTTTTCGTATTACAAATATAAGCTTTTAAATCACTACTTTAAATCTTAGTTTTGTTGAAATGTTAAAAAATGGCAAAGGGTTTATGCAATTTATCAGCTTAAACGTCTTTAATACAAATGACCAAAATCAGTAAATATCTAATCCTGTCACTGTTATTCGGCTTTATCTTAAGTCAAAACAGTATTGCCCAAAAAGCTTTTAGTATTTATGGTGAAATTGTAAATAGTCAGGATAAACCCGTTCAGGGCGCTTTAATTCAGATTTTAAATTCGAATTATAATACCCTTAGTGATGCTAAAGGTGCTTTTAAAATAACGCTGCCACATAAACAACATGTCTCCATTCTGGCAAAACATGCATCATATATAAGCAAAGTAAAAGAGTTGGATATAAACGATACTATAGAAAGCGCCGTTGTAAATTTCCGCTTAACCTTTAAAGAAATCATTCTTGATTCAGTATCTGTTAAACCAAAACTAAAACCTGATACCATTGCCTACTCCGGTAAATACAGTATTTACGATTTTGATTTTTATGAAGACAAATACATTTTATTAACTGCAGCCAACAAACTTGATAAGGCTGAAATTAAACTAGCCGACTATAATGGGAAAATACTTAGTACAACAAAAATTCCTGAAGGCAGCGGTTTAGCAAAAGAATTATTTCACGATTACATGGGCTACACCAATGTTATTTGTGAAAACGCAATTTACAGAGTGATTGTTTATAATAATGCGTTTGTGATTTTTTCGCTTAACGCGAAAGATTTTAACAGCTTTGTAAAACCAATTATTGATACCATTAATAACAAACTTATTTTTTCAGATTACTGGAAAGAATATCCTGCCTTTAATTATTACAGTTACGACGAAAAAGAAAAATCAAAAGATAAAATCATTTCCATTACCAATGCCGACTTAATGAGTATTTACAATATGGAGTATTACTACATGAAACCGCGTCAGCGACTTGAGGCAAGAGAAGTAGCGGACGCATATAACGTTGACAAAACTGTTGCAGCGGCTGTTATGAGTGGTTTTACAAAAAGTTTATTTTACGATCCGCTTTATGCTCCATTGTTTATTTTAAAAGATACCATTTGTGTGTTCGATCATTATAAAGATGCTTTATATCATTTTGATAAACAAGGTAAAAAATTAGATTCGATTTCCATTAGCTACAACCACCCAAAAAACTGGCGCGAATGGAAACATTTAATGTTGAAAGATGATTTTGAAAACAGTATTTACGCGGTATACGCCAATAACGGACATAAATACATTAAATATATTGACCACAGAGACGGGAAAGTGAAAGGCAAGTACAAACTTATTTTTCACAGTGCTGACAAAGTGAAAGTACGGGATGGATACATTTATTACGTGTATCGTCCATTTGAAAGCACACAAGAAAAATTTTTATACAGAGAGCGAATTAATTTGAGTCAGAATTAATAGGATCCGGCATTCGCACACAAAAAATATATCCATTTTTTTCGTACAATTTTTTCACTAAACGATTCTTCAGTAAATCTTCAGCTGTATTTATTTTACAAACAAAAACGGCCGGCTTATCAATAACACCGTATTGCATCCAATTCAAATAAGCTAATGAGTAAGATGTAAGACGATTATAGCCCATCACTTCCATATCATCTAAAGCTTTTGTTATGTACTTAATAGCTTCAGGATTTTTGTTTTGCTCTGGTTTTTTGTCGGCGTAGAATAAATAGGCATAGCTTTTAAATCCTGCAGTCTCCACATAAAAACCTTTTTCGCCTACCGCTTTATAAAACTCTATCATGGCGTGTTGAGAATACTGCTCAATTTTTGGAGTGAAGGTGTTAACGGCTGCTATAATAAAAACGGTATAAAATCCATAGAGATAATGAAGAAACTTAATCTTTCCGTTTTTAAATTGTGAATAACATAGCAATGAAACCAAAGTGAATGCAAGTCCTATTACCCACTCCCACCCTTGCCAATGTACATCAGCTTTAAAATTTTCAATAGCAAACTTATCACCAATTAAATTATTTTCGAGTAACACTGGCTTTAATTTATCTGCAAAGCCCAAAGCTGTAAAAGCTAATCCAATTAATAATGTAATTACAATAAAAACCGGGCCAAAATATTTTTTGAGTCTGTAATCTCCGCTTTGTAATTTAAAAATGCTGTAAGTTGCCAAATAAGTAATTGGTAAATAACACAAAGAGGAATAGTGAACTATTTTGGTATTTACTAAAGTGTAAATTCCAAGTACCGAGAAAAACAAAATTATCATTCCAAACTTAATGTGTTTTTGGTATGGTGTGTCGTTTTGCGATTTTTTTAATGCCATTATCATTAGTAATGATGTTGGAAAGCAACCAATCAATAACACAACAAAATGATACAATAAAAATCCACCATGTCCTGAATCTTCTGTTTTTAACAACCGTACATTATAATCGAAAAAAGCTTTAATTACTTCTCCGTTTCCTCTTAGCATTTCTATAATAAACCAACTACTACCGGTAATAATCAGACTTAACAAACCTGCCCATATAAATTTTGCCTCCGTAATTTTTTTAAACCGGTTCAATCCGTAAAATGCTCCTAAAAAAACACCAACAATAACTATAGCAGCCGGACCTTTTGTCAACACCGCGATTCCCAGAAAGAAACCTGCGAGTAAAGCACTTTGCATACCGCTTTTACCAACAGGGTTATTAAAGTGAATTAATAATTGATAGAAGGCTGAAAAAATAAATAAATTAAACCATGGATCGATAATTCCTGTTTTAAAATAAAAATGTGGTAATAACGTTCCTGCGTACACCAACACCCATGTTAAACCAAAGGCGGGCGAATAAACTTTTCGTCCAATTAAAAAGATCACGCACAAACTTAAAATACCACAAATTGCATTAGGGAAACGGGCTGCAAATTCATTTATCCCAAAAACGTTCATGCTCAATGCCTGAATCCAGATAAAGAATGGTGGCTTCTCCCAAAACGGATTGTAATTTAATTGTACACTACTGTAATTTCCGGTAACAACCATTTCGCGGGCGCATTCCGCAAAATTAATTTCATCCCAATCAAACAAGGGACAATTACCAATAAGCGGAATAAACACAACAGAAGCAACCAGGATAATAAATCCTAGCGCAATGTATTTATTGTTTAAGAGCAATTTCATTAATTAGGTTTGAAAATATTTAGTTTGATATGGAATCTATCGCTTTTATAAAACGCAAAATACAAAATGATGGCATAAGTAATTCCTATCAAAGAACCCGTTACAATATCAACTAACCAATGTTGCGATAAATACATTCTGCTAAAAGCGGCATTTAAGGCAATGATAAAGAAAATCACTTTTGCCAATTTACTCTCAGTACTAAAAGCTAAAGCAGAAAATACAACAAAAGCTGCTGTTGAATGTCCACTTGGAAAACTTCTCTCACCTAACATCTCAACACCATCAACAAGATTTAATGTATAATGCTTATGATAATAACCAAAATAATGATGCGGCCGAACATAGTTAAAGAACCACTTAATACACGAAGACGTTAAGCCGGCAAACATATAAGCCAAAACAACATATTGTCCTCTTTTAAAATTAAAAAACATAACCACCACTCCTAAACTCACTGCGAAAATTCCGTCACCAACATGAGTAAAATATTTGTAAAATGTATTTACAACAGGATTCCCCACCCAATAGTTTAGCATTTGGTGGTTCAGAATTTTACTGTAGGTCAACAAAAAATACGAAGCAATTAGCAATGCAATTAAATACAAGCCTAAATAGATTCCGTTATGTTTTAAAAATTCTTTCAATTATAATTTCTTTGCTTCGTTCCAGAACACATCCATTTCAGCTAAAGTACAATCGGCTAATTGTTTGCCTTGTGCTTTAATTTTTTGTTCCATATAATTAAAACTTTTAATGAATTTTTTATTGGTGCGCTCTAAAGCATCTTCCGGATTTACTTTTATAAATCGTCCGTAATTAATCAAGGCAAATAATACATCACCAAATTCATCTTCAATTTTCGAAAGATTATTTTCCTTCGCTACTTCTTCATTCAATTCATTAATTTCTTCCTTCACCTTTTCAAATACTTGTTCAGGTTGTTCCCAATCAAAACCAACAGCTCTTGCTTTTTCTTGAATACGATAAGCTTTTAAAAGTGCAGGCATACTATTGGGCACTCCACTTAAAACAGAAGTGTTTCCGCCTTTTTCTTTTTGCTTTAGTTGCTCCCAGTTTTGTTTCACGTCTTCTTCATCGTTTACTTTTACGTCTCCGTAAATGTGAGGGTGCCTGAAAATAAGTTTATCGCATAAGGCATTCATTACATCCGCTATATTAAACTGATTGGTTTCACTGGCAATACGGGCATAAAACACAATATGTAGTAAAATATCCCCTAGTTCTTTTTTAAGTTCTTCGTTATTCCCCTTTAAAATGGCATCGCTTAATTCATAGGTTTCCTCAATGGTTAAATGCCTGAGGCTCTCGATGGTTTGTTTCTTATCCCAAGGGCATTTTTCCCTTAGTTCGTCCATAATATTTAAAAGCCGTTCAAAAGCCTTTATTTTTTCTTCCATATAAGGCAAATTTAAACAGTTTCTTATCATTATATTTGCAGTTACTGTTATATTATCAAAAAAGTATCAAGACTTTTAAAATATTGTTCTGGTTATCCTGGCAGTGGCTATTTCTCAAATAATAGTAGCGCAGGGAATTAAATGCAGTAAAAAATTCTACATAAAGCCGGCTTTTAATTATGGTTTTATTATGCAGCACCGTTCTACAATAGGGCACTTGATTACCGGCTATGTACCAATGGCTGAAATTAATCTGGTTAAAGCTACGGATGGTTGTCAGCTTTGGCATTTAGAAAACAACAAGCCTGATTACGGTTTATCCCTCACTTTTATGGATTTTGGTAATCCGAAAGTTTTAGGTTCCAGCATTTCCCTTTCGCCTTTCATCGAAATTCCTTTAAGATCTAAACAAAGAGCAACTGTTCCAATAGTAAGAGTAAGCTGGGGTTTAGCCTATGTTACCAAGAAGTTTGACATTAAAGAGAATCATAAAAACATTGCTATTGGCAGTCATTGGAATGCCTTCGTACAATACCGATTTCAATGGAATATAAACCTTAACAAGAAACTACGTTTTGAGCCCGGAATCGGAATTAGCCATGTAAGTAATGGTCGTTTTCAAGTTCCGAATTTAGGCTTGAATCTCATTTCCTTAAATTTAGGCTTAACTTATAAAATAAACGATTTAACTTGTGAGAAACCGGTAATTGACTCTTCTACAAAAGTACCTTCGCGTCACGAATTACTTGTTTGGGGTGGATTTGGAATTAATGATAGCTACCCTCCCGGAAACGCAAAAACGAACGCTTATACTTTTTCGTTTAACTACAGTTATAATATGCGAAACACCAGTAAATTCGGGGTTGGTGCAGATGTATTTTATGAAGAAAGTTATTTGAAAGAATTAAAACAATATGAACTTCCTTATTTAACGGCAATGGATCAATTGAGAATAGGCGCTAAATTTTGTTATTCATATAATTTCGGAAGGTTTAGTTTGCCCATTGAAATGGGTGCTTATGTATTCTCAAAAAAGAATGAAGACGGACCAATTTTTCATCGCTTTGGCGTGAGATATACAGGCAAAAAAGGCTTGATGCTTCAGTTTGCTTTAAAATCGCATTGGGCAATTGCTTATCATTTTGATTTAGGTGCAGGTTATCGAATTCCATTAAAAAAGAAGAAGGTTGTTAAAGATTAAATACATAATCATATTCACAATTGCTTTTCCGGTTAACTCCTGTAAAAAGGAAAACCTTGGCGACTGTTTTAAACCTACCGGTGCCATTGAAACACGAATAATAGAAGTATCGGATTTTAAACATGTTGTTGTTTTTGATAAGATTGATTTACACGTATCACAAGGACCAAATTTTGAAGTGAAACTCGAAGCCGGAAAAAATTTGTTCATGAACATTAAAACAACAGTTCGTAATGATACATTAACAATTGATAATATAAATAAATGCAATTTCGTACGTAGTCCTAAAAAGAAAATTGTAGCTTATGTAACATTACCATACTTACGAATGGTACGTAATGCCGGGACAGGAAATGTTTATTTTGATAATCAATTCACACAAGATTCGTTAGATATTCGTGTTGCTAATTCTGGCGATGTTCATTTTAATGTGAATGTACAATCGTTACATACAAGCACACATGGTAATGGCGATTTATACGGCTCAGGCACTGTTTTCTACAGCACTCACTATACCAACGGGACCAATTACTTAAGATTACAGGATATGACTGTTCAATCGCGTATTGATGTAAACACTTACACAATAGGAGATTGTTATATTAATGCTCCCACTGGTGGTTACATGAAAGTAGAAATTTGGGAAAAAGGAAATGTACGTTACAAAGGTTCTCCCGGACAAGTTGAATTAAAGAGATACAGTAAAGGCGATTTGATTCAGGAATAATTACTTTCCTAAAATTTCGTCAAAACATTTACCCATGTAAGCAATCATCTCATCGTTAATCATAGGAGTAACACCAATCCAAAACGTATCATTCATTACAATTTCAGTATTTGGTAAATCGCCGACAACACGGTATTCGTAATCTGCAAAATAAGGTTGTTTACGGATATCACCTGCAAATAATAAACGTGTGTTTATTTTCTTCTCATTTAATTTATGAGTTAATTCATCACGTGTAATACCTGCATCCTTTTTTACAGTTATCAAATAACCAAACCATGACGGTTCTGAATTTGGAGTTGCTTGAGGTAAAATTATTTTTTTAGTATGCTTAGCTAAAACTTCAGTTAGCATTCTGAAATTATGTCGGCGCACCTCCACAAATGAATCTAATTTTTCTAATTGCGCTAAACCTAAAGCGGCTTGCATATCCGTAATCTTTAAATTAAAGCCTTGACGGGAATAAGTGTATTTATGATCGTAACCATAAGGAAGGTCGCCTAATTGTTGTGTAAAGCGTTTTCCGCAGGTATTATCCTTTCCTGTTTCGCACCAGCAATCACGTCCCCAATCACGGAACGACTCCATTATCTTTTTAAGTTTAGCATTGCTTGTAAAAACAGCTCCACCCTCACCCATCGTAATATGATGTGCAGGATAAAAACTTAAAGTTCCAATATCACCAAAAGTACCAACGTGCTTTCCGTTATAACGCGCCCCTAAGGCATCACAACAATCTTCAATCAACCAAAGCTTATACTTATCACAAAATGCACGAACGGCTGCTAAATCGAATGTATTGCCTAATGTGTGGGCAATCATTACCGCTTTTGTTTTCGGACTAATCGCTTTCTCTAAATAAGTAACATCCATTTCATAAGCAGGAATATTAATATCTAAAAAAACAGGGATAGCTCCATACTGCAACATCGGGTTTATTGTAGTAGGAAAAGAGGCTGCAACAGTAATCACTTCATCACCGGGCTTAATAGCGCGTTCACCTAATTCGTGAGCCGTTAAAGCTGAGAACGCCACTAAGTTTGCAGAAGAACCTGAGTTCACTGTTAAAACTGATTTTACGTTGATGTACTTCGCTAACTTTTTTTCAAATTCAGTATTGAATCGTCCAGTAGTAAACCACGCATCCATACCAGCATCTGCAATGTATTGCATTTCTTTATGGTCAAATACTTTTCCACTAACAGGAACAGAAGATTCACCTGCAACAAATGCTTTTTCTTTAAACATCTCCTTATGATATTCTTCAATTAAGGCGTGAATCTGATTTTTTATTTCGAGTGCTTTCGACATATTAATTACAATATTGTTTTAGTTGTTCTAATCTGGCAGCGTAAACATCTGTACCAGCTTTTAATTCCTGCAAGTAACCATTAATTGTAAACGCTATCGTTTTTTCAAAATTTAAACGCGGTTTCCAATCCAGTTGCATCATTGCTTTCGTAATATCTAATTGAAGCAATACTGCTTCGTGTAGTTTTTCTAAGTTCTCAGGTGTTGTGACTTTAATTTGAGGAATTAATTTTCTCACTTCAGCAACCACTTGATTTACATTATAAGTTTCATCAGGCACAGGACCGAAATTCCAACCTCCTGAAAACTTTTTTCCATGCTTATATAATTTTTCTCCTAAACGTAAATAACCAAACACAGGTTCCAAAACAAATTGCCATGGACGAACTGAAGTTGGATTACGTACAACTAAATCACTTGAATTTTGATACGCACGGATCATATCGGGAATAATTCTGTTATCCGCCCAATCGCCACCTCCAATTACATTTCCAGCACGGCCTGAAGCAATGTGCGCAGTTCCTTCTTTACTAAAAAAAGATTTTATATAAGAGTTTGTGATTAATTCGCTGCACCCTTTTGATGCACTATACGGATCATCTCCACCCATTGGATCAGTTTCTTTATAACCGTAATCAATTTCGTTGTTCTGATAACATTTATCAGTTGTAACATTAACCGCTACCATAACAGAGGGACAATGACGAACAGCTTCAAAAAAATTAACTGTTCCCATTAAATTTGTTTCAAAATTATAGTGCGGATTTTTATACGAATCAATTACTAATGGTTGTGCTGCTAAATGAAAAGCGAAATCAGGTTTTACTTTATCAAAATACGCTTGTACTTTTTCTCTATCGCGGATGTCGCCATCTTGATGATGAATTTTTGAAGCTAATCCTGTAGTAACGTAATTATCGTGATTTGTTAATGGAGGAAGCGCATAACCATAAACATCAGCACCTAATTCTTTTAACCAAATACACATCCACGAGCCTTTGAAACCGGTATCGCCGGTCACCAACACTTTTTTTCCTTTGTAAATGGATTGAAATAAATCGATGCTCATATTAGTTTACTTCCAAAGTTTCCACTCTGCAGTGCCGTTATCCCACACTTTATTTAAATCCTGTTTGTCTTTTAATGTATCCATTGGTTTCCAGAAACCACGGTGACGAAATGCAACTAACTCTCCGTCTTTTGCAATATTCTCTAATGGTTCACGCTCCCAAATAGTATCATCTGCTTTTAAATATTTGAAGATGCCGGGTTCACAAACAAAGAATCCACCGTTAATCCAACCCGCTTCTCCTTTTGGCTTTTCCATGAAAGATTTCACTTGATTGCTTTCATTAATATCTAACACACCAAAACGACTTTCCGGTTGTACTGCAGTTACAGTTACTAATTTTTTATTCTTAGAATGGAAATCCACTAATTCTTTAATGTTGATATTACTTACACCATCTCCATAAGTTAACATGAATGTTTTTCCTTCGGTATATTCTTGAATACGACGAACACGTCCGCCTGTCATAGAATCTTTACCGGTATCAATCAACGTAATTTTCCAATTCTCAGTTCCGGTTTTGTGCATGGTTAATTTACCGCTGCTAATATCAACTGTTACATCTGAATGATGTAAGAAAAAATTCGCGAAATATTCTTTTATCACATGACCTTTGTAACCTAAACAAACAATAAACTCGTTATAACCATAATGAGAATATATTTTCATGATGTGCCAAAGAATTGGTTTACAACCAATTTCAACCATTGGTTTCGGACGGATATCAGTTTCTTCTGATAAACGAGTGCCTAAACCACCTGCAAGAATTACAACTTTCATAATCTAGAATTTATAATGACCGTTTATAGCCATTTCAAGCTATGAATTTAGGAATTATTTTTCATATAAAAAGGTCTATTTATTATTGAGAACAGCATCTAATTTTGCTGTATCACCCCAGGTCTCCATGGGTTCGTAATCGACATAAGGATAAACGCCTAGATTGAGCTTTATTTTGTAGTTATTTCTATTAAGGAAATCAGTTACAAAATCCTTTAGTTTCACGGGATTACCACTGCAACAATTAATCACGCCCAAAGTTTTATTCTGTAAAGCAATTTTTACAATTCGTTCTGCAATTTCATCAGGACTCAAAAATCGCGTATTTGCTCGCCGCCCGACATATTGAAAGATTTATCTTTATTTTTGATTGCGTTTATTAAATGAGTGTATAAATTTTTTCGGCCTTTTACCTCTCCAAAAACATAAAATACACGTGCCCATTTAAAATTAAAAGTCGTTGATTTTTGTTTTGCTTCCAGGAATTCGCGTAAGAGATTTTTGCCTTGCGGATAGGGTAAAACCGGTTTTGAATCCATGCTTTCCTTTAAAATTCCCTCTTGCAAGCCGTATTCGTAACAAGTGCCGACAACAGTAATATCTTTCAATCCATTATCAATTAAATTGGAAAGAAATTGTTTGTGATTTTCTAAAATCGAAGTGGTGTGTGTTTCGTTTTTGTATTCATCTAATTTTTCCCAAGCCAAATGAATTAAAGCATCGGGCTTATTGAAATAAGAATATAAATCGGAATCGTTTTTTGAATTAATATCGAAGGGAAAGTATTCTACTTTGCTATAAAACGCGCATTGTTTTGCTTTTTCTTCATTACGCGAGGTGGCAATAACTTCAATGTTTTGTGAAAGCAATTTAGAAATTACCAATTCACCCAATCCTCCGGTTGCTCCTGTAACTAAAACCTTCATGGTTAAAATTTAAAAGGACTTTTAAAATTTTCGAAAGAAGAAAAACCTAAATCTCTATCGGAAACTATTACGTTACGGATGTCTTTTGCAAAATCAAATGAGGTGTACAATAAACCTGTATCACATTTTAAATCGTAAACAGTTGATACTTTATATTGCATTAATGCTAAAGCCGAATGCACAAAAAAACCATGCGCTAACCCTTTAGGGATATATACTAAAGTTGGTTTTTCACCATCTAATTCAAACGAATCATATTGACCAAAAGTTGGTGAGCCCACTCTTAAATCCACCACAAAATCAGTAATAGTTCCAATATTGCAATACACTATTTTTTCATGATCGGCAGGAGGAATTTGAAAGTGCATCCCTCTAAAAACATTTTTAACGGATGAAGTAAAATACTCTTCTGCTACATGCATTTTAATACCTGCATCGTTAAAAATATCTTCGTGAAATGATTTTGTAAATGTACCGCGCTTGTCAGAAAACTGGTTTAAAACAATTTGTTTGCAACCTTGTATTTTGGATTCTTTTATTTCTGAAATCATAGGGCTTTTTACCAATCAAAATTAAGCTAATTGATTAGTAGTTTTATATATTTCAAATATATATATTTGTGTTAGAAAACTGAAAAACGATTATATCTGATTAACAATCAGCGATTTAAATAATTTAAAGAAATGACTGGCCCTAAATTAAGCGTCTGTATCCCGGTTTATAACGGACAACAATTCATTAAGGAAACCATTGATTCGGTTTTAAGCCAAAGTTTTAAGGATTTTGAAATCGTTGTTGTGGATAATCAATCTACAGATAACACTATTTCAATCGTCAAATCTTATTCTGATCCGCGTGTAAAATTATTTATTAATGATACCAATATTGGCATGATTCCGAATTGGAATAAAGCCATGGAACACGCTACAGGAAAATACATAAAAATACTTCCAGCTGATGATTTCATTTACCCAGGTTGCTTAGAAAAGCAAGTGAAAATAATGGATGCCGATACCAACGAAAAAATAGCAATGGTAGGCGGAAGAAGAAATATTATTGACGAAAGCGGGAAGATTTTATTTAACCGCGGGTTTACAAAAACTGAATGTGAAGTAACAGGATTTGCAGCCATTAATAAGAATGTCCGCTCAGGCGGAAATATTATTGGTGAAGGCGGAGCTATTATGTTTAGAAAAAACATTTTGAAGAAAACCGGCAATTTTAATTCTGATATTTTTTATGTTTTGGATTTAGATTTGTGGTATAAAATTTTATTACACGGAAATTACCACGCCCTACCCGATGTGGTTAGTTCTTTTAGGGTATCAAAAAGCTCAGCAAGTGTTAATGTGGTTAAAAAACAGCGTGAAGACCTCTCAAATTTTATCAATAAAATTTACTTAAATAAAGAATATCAACTATCTTGGCTAAGTCGTAAAATTGGCTTGTTTAAGTCCTTTGCACTTACTGAAGCAAAGAAAATTTTATACAAATACGTTTTGAAATAAATTGATGAGCAAAAAAATATCCATACTCGTTCCTATATACAATTCTGCCAAATTTATGGACAAATTATTGGAGGCAATTGAGATAGAGCGTAAAGCACACAATTGGAATCTTGAATTGGTATTGGTAGATGATGGCAGTAAAGATAAAAGTTTCGAAAAAATTGAAGAGCTGGCTAAAATTTATCCCTACATCAAAGGCATTAAACTCTCTAAGAATTTTGGTCACCAAATAGCTGTTAAAACGGCTATGCATCATTCTACAGGTGATTATATTGCTGTTATTGATGATGATTTACAGGATCCGCCTTCGCAATTACCGGGCTTTTTTAAATATTTGGATGATGGATACGATGTAGCTTATGGCATACGTAAGAATCGAAAAGAATCATTTTTGAAACGCATGGCCTATAATGGTTTTTATAAAGTTCTAAAAGCCATGAGTGACATCCATATCCCTATTGATAGTGGTGATTTTTGTGTGATGAAGAAACAAGTTCTTGACAACATGCTTAAATTACAGGAACAAAATCCGTTCTTACGTGGGATTCGCGCATGGGTTGGCTTTAAACAAATTGGTGTAGAATTTGAACGCCACGCCCGCTTCGATGGAAAATCAGGATACACATTAAAAAAATTATTAAAGATAGCTATGGATGGGATTTTCTCATTCTCTACCGCTCCCATTCGACTTATAACAATATTAGGAACCATTGGTTTTGTTTTTGCTTGTGTGTATTCTTTAAACGTAATTTATCACCGTTTAAACGGTGATATTGATGTGAAAGGTTTTGCCACCTTAACTATTATTATTTCGTTTTTTAGTTCACTTATTTTAATTTGTTTGGGAATTATTGGTGAGTACATCGTTCGTATTTACGATGAAGTGCGTAATCGTCCGTATACTGTAATTGAAAGGACTATTAATTTATGAACGTAGCGGTAATAGGCGCTAATGGTTTTATTGGTAAACATTTAGTTGCCAAATTATCTTCTTTACCAAATGTAAATGTATTTGCTTTTGATATTTCTGATAAAAGCGCATTTGATTCAAAAATAACTTACAAGAAAAATGATTTAAGCGACTCGAAACAAATTGCATCTGATTTTGCTGATATTGATATTGTTTATTTTTTAGCATCGGCTACGATTCCTGTTACCAGTTGGGAGAATCCGATTATGGAAATGGAAAAGAATTTAATTCCATTCATCAACTTCGGAAATATTGTAGCGCAATTAAAAGTAAAGAAAATTGCTTTTCTATCAAGCGCAGGAACTATTTATGGTTCAACCAAACAAAAAGTAAGTGAAACATCCGATAAAAATCCATTTTCTCCTTACGGTATTACTAAATTAGCCATGGAGAATTTCTTATTGTACTTTAAAACCCGTTACAATATTAGTTACGATGTTTACCGTATTTCAAATGTTTATGGTGAAGGACAAAATACATCAAAAGGATTAGGCTTAATTAATACTTTACTCGAAAAAATAATTTCAGAAAATAAGATTAAAATATTTGGTAACGGCGAAACGCTTCGTAATTACATTTACGTGAAAGACGTTGCTGAATTATTAAGTCTTTCAACTACTGCAGATGTAGGAACTTCTTCAACCTACAATATTTCTTCAAATGATAGTTTGACCATTAATCAGATTGTAGATGTTATTAAAACAACCGTAAGTGAGAAATTTGAGATAATAAACGAAGACACGCGATTAAGTGATAATTCTGCCATTGACTTAGATAACACAAAAATAATAAAGGCAGTTCCATCCTTTAAATTTACGCCCATTGCTAAAGGCATTGCGCAAACCTATTCATATATAAAAGCTAATTCATAAAAACAGAATTAATGAGCAAGAGTATCTCAAAAGCGAAAGAAGTAAAAGTTGCAGTAAAAGAACCTGCAGGCAAATTTGATTTTGTGACTAAGTTCAAAAATTTATCTCAGGAAGATAAAATTGGTTTAGGCATTTTATTACTACTCGTCTTTATCACTTATAGCATACGTTCTAAGTTTTACGGAATTCCTTTTGAACGTGACGAAGGCGCTTATTCTTACTACGGTAAATTATTATTAGAAGGTGGGATTCCATATAAAGATTTTTACGAACAGAAATTTCCTGGGATGTTCTATTTCTTTGCCTTCATCGTTAAATTTTTTGGTGATACTGTAGAAGGAATGCACAAAGGCTTTATGTATGTGAATATCTTAACTATGATATTCATTTATTTCACTTCACGTAATTTATTCTCTGCTTTTGCCGGTGCAGTTTCAGCTGCAACTTTCGTGTTCGTATCCATGACTCCGACTTTAAGCGGTTATACAGTACAAGGTGAACACGCGGTAATATTTTTCGGAAGTCTTGGTTTTCTATTTTATTCTATAGCCCGACTAAATTCTGATTGGAAATACTATTTACTAATGGGATTATCCCTAGGCGCCGCTTTCATGGTTAAGACCAGTGGTATATTTTATGTGGCTGCAGGAGGAATAACGGTGATTACAGATTTCTTCTTCACTAAAGGAAAAAAAGATTATAAACAATTATTTAAAACTGCATTTATTTATGGTGCAGGTGCGGCTACAGTTGTCGCAGTGATGTTCTTGTTGATTTATATGAAAGGTGCGTTTAATGAAATGCTTTTCTGGACTTTTGAAATTCCTAAAAATTACGTTGGAAAAGTAAAATGGGAACAGGGTAAACAATATCTGGATTATACTTATCAAGCCATTACCAACGATTATCATTTGTTCTGGCGACATTCATTCCTTGCCCTCATTGTCTGTTTGTTTGCAAAAGCGGTAGACTTAAAAACCAAAGCTTTCGCATTTATTTTAATTGCGTTCTCTTGCGCAACTATTTTTCCCGGTTTTTATTTTTACGGACATTATTGGATTCAAATCCTTCCCGGATTATCTATTTTAGCTGGTTTAACTTATTTTAGTTCTATGAGTATTTTAAAAGATCGATTGAATTTAAAATCGGTTAATTTAAAATATGCTTACTTAGGATTATTTGCCGTTTTAATTTTCTTTCATACCGATAAATTAAAAAATTACTACTTCCACCCGAATTACGAGCAAATTGTTCGTGCTGTCTACGGTACAAATCCTTTTCCTGAAGCTATGGAGATTGGAAATTACATTAATCGCGTTGCAAAACCCGAAGATCAGATTGTGGTAATGGGTTCTGAACCACAAATCTATTTTTACACTAAAAAGAAATGTCCTTCGCGTCATGCTTATTTTGCTGCCATAGTAGATAATGTGCCACAACACAAAGTGTGGCAACGAGAGTTTGTAGCGGATGTAGAAAAAGCTAAACCAAAATATTTTATCTTCTTCAATCATCAAATTTCTTTATTTGTACAGCCTGGTTCCGACCAATACGTATTTCAATGGGCTAATAAATACATTCAGGAAAATTATAAACTGGCAGGTTTAGTTGATATGATAGACGGACAACGCAGTACGTACATTTTTGATGAAAGCGCACAGCGTTATCAACCAAAATCCCAAAGTTATATTATGATATTTGAGAGGAAGAGTTAATTTTCTATCAACAAAAAAGCCTGAAATTAATTTCAGGCTTTTTTTATTCTATACATTTAGTTTTTAATCAATTATTAATTTGCGGTTAATCCGTTTGCCTTGCGAATTTATTACAACGTAATATATTCCTTTAGCAGAATTCGACAAATCCACATTTACTCTGGCTTTATTTTGTGGTATGAATTTAATTAATTGACCAATACTATTATAAACACTAATATCAAAAGCATCTGAAGAACCTACAATAACAAATTGTCCAGAGTTCGGATTTGGTAAAATCATAAATTGATTTTCTGCATTCGTTAATGAACTAATACCTGTACAAGCTGAAACTGATACGCTTATTGCTGAAGAATTGATACAATTACTTGTTGATGTCCCTATTACACTATAAGTAGTGGATACAGTTGGTGAAAGTGCGATTGTATTTCCTGTAATATTTCCCGGCATCCAAGTATATGTAGCAGCTCCGGTTCCTGTTAGAGTCAGTGTTTGTCCAACACACATTAAACTTGTACTCGAACTTGCATTTACAACTGGCAATGCATTAACGGTTAAAATTTTTGTATTTGTGTTAGAACAAGAACCTGTTAATCCGACAACGGTGTACGTAATAGTTGTGGTTGGACTAACAACAATATTCGTTCCTGTTAATGCGCCCGGATTCCAAGTATAAGTTGAAGCGCCGCTCGTAGTTAATGTGGCTGAACTTCCAACACAAATACTTGAAACGCCTCCTGTAATAACTGTTGGTGTTGCTGTAACTGTTATTGATTTAACCACAGAATTAGTTCCACTTGCATTTGTTGCTATTAAAGTTGCATTATAAACTCCACCGGCTGTAAATGTAACTGAAGGGTTTTGTAAAGTAGAAGTAGGAACACTTGCTCCCGGAATATTCCAACTCCATGATGTTGGTGTGTTAGTAGATACATCAGTAAATGTAGTTGTAACTCCACTACAAATTGTTGCAGCGTTATTAAAGTTAGCAGCAGGAGCAAAAGCTGTGGCACCAAGAATGAAAACCCCATTTTGCATATCATTAGCTATAATAAGTCCGCTTTTGAAATAAGGATAGGCTCCCCAATTACCATTGTAAGAACTGGAACCGTAATTATTACTGGCACTTGCTCCTCCTTGAGGATGAGTATCAAAGTAACCGGCTATGGTTGGTGTGGCAGGACTTGAAATATCATACATATATAAACCATCCTGATAACAGGAAATAAGTGCGTATTTGTTTCCAATTACATAAGGATTATGTCCAACAAAGCCAGTATTGGAATTCGGTCTAAACAAAGCATTCATAGTAATATTACTTAGATTACTTACATCCAAACTTTTTATTCTTAATCCGGTTGGAACTTCATCGCACATAATAAATGTTTTTCCATCATTAGTAATAGAACCGCTATGACAATATCCTGCATCTGCATAACCTGTAAGAGATCCTAAGCACTAAATGTATTGCTGGCAGTAAATTTGTAAACATGTAATCCTTGATTTCCACAATGCGCAAACACTGTATCTCTACGTACAAACATATCGTGGACATAGGTAATTGATGGGTAATCCTGACTAAGTGTACGTAATAAAACTGGTGCACTTGGTGTAGCTAAACTGTAAACTCTCATATTAGCGCTTCCGCTACCTGCAAATCTTATACCGGCAACATACAATTTATTTCCATCCACATAAACCTGATGTCCTCTTTCAAAATATGTTGTATTGTTGTTATGCACTACATGAACCGAATCCGGTAAATATTGCATATCGATAATCTGAAAACTATTTGGCGGAGAGTTATCACTTACAACGTAAGCATAATTTTGATACACATTTACTTCACGCCATACACCCGGACTTGAGGTGCCGGGTACATAATCGCAAACAGTTGGTGTAGCGGGTGATGAAATATCAATAAAATAAGTTCCTCTGCTTGATCCAACTATTGCATACTCCTTGTTTTTAGAGGTTTGATTATAACCCCAGCAGCCTGAATATTTAACACCTGATGCTGAAACAGTTTCAGGATTTATAAAGCCTATTAAATTAATATTGGAACTTGGATACGTTACTTGCGCCTTAGAAAAACAAAACGTTAATACTAAAGTTAATGAGAGTATAATTTTATTCATTTGATAAAAGGCATTAGGCCTTATTTCAAATATATAAATTTACTTTATAAGTCCTATTTCTTCTTAGCCTTTTGCATAGGATTATCGCCTGTGCTTTGACCACGAACAGTCGCTTTTGTTTTAAACACCTCGAATTTAGAAGGTTCTGTATTTACATTCCAGGTGTTATTTTTCTCATTAATATCGCAGGTTTCCTTGTAAGGGTCTAATAAAATAGAAGCTACTTTTTTACTTTTCATAAAGGTTTTAGTCACTTCTTTCTCATTCATTCTCCAAACATAAGCGTGAATGCGGTCAATTTCCGTACTACCATCAGCATAATTCCATTGGATAATGATTGGCATTACAGTTCCGCCTTTATTACTGAATCTTAATTCATAAATAAATTTATCTTTTACTTTACTAAAAGCACTATCACTCATTAATTCAAAATTATCGTAACGGTTTTTTACTTCTTTTGTGATTTCTTTTTCCGGAACATAATAGTAATAGAAATCACGTAAAGTTGTATCCACATCTACTAAAAATTTCATCCCTGATTCTTTGTTACGGATTTTAGTAAGGTGCTCAAATTGTTTTGGGGGCGGGCGACGAGTAATCGTATCCATTTTCATTGGTACTTTCTTTCCATTCTCGAAAGTATAGGCCTTCACAGAATCTAAAGCGATATCAACTGGGTAATATCATAAAACCAAGCTCTCCAAAACCAATCTAAATCAACACCCGATGCATCTTCCATACTTCTGAAAAAATCTGCAGGTTGTGGATGCTTAAAAGCCCAACGGGTACAATACGTTTTAAAAGCAAAGTCAAACAACTCTCTTCCCATAACTGTTTCACGCAAAATATTTAAAGCTGTTGCAGGTTTACCATAAGCATTCGGACCAAAATGAATAATATTTTCACTGTTAGTCATGATAGGCTCTAACTGATCTTTTGGTAAGCGCATATAGTCAACCATTTTGTGTGCCGGTCCGCGTTGAGATGCGAAATTATTATCGAATTCCTGCTCTGTTAAAAATTGAACAAATGTATTTAAACCTTCATCTAACCAGCTCCACTGACGTTCGTCGCTATTAATAATCATTGGGAAAAAGTTATGTCCAACCTCATGTATAATAACTAAAATCATTCCGTTTTTAGAACCTTCTGTATATGTGCCATCTTTTTCGGCGCGACCGAAATTAAAACATATCATTGGGTATTCCATTCCGTTTGCGGCTTCAATACTTTGAGCAACTGGATATGGATAATCGATACTGAACTTAGAGTAAGTTTTAATAGTATGCGCTACCGTTTTTGTAGAATATTTACGATACAAAGGATAAGCTTCTTTCCCATAAAAACTCATACACATAGTTTTATGTTTGCCTACAAAAGCAGGCATTGCATCCCAAACAAATTTACGTGACGAGCCCCAGGCAAAATCACGAACGCTATCAGCTTTAAAAATCCATGTTTTTGTAGTGGTTGATTTATTTTTTTCAGCCGCTGTTGCTTCTTCCAAAGTAACAACTTCAATTGGTTCTTTTGCGGTTTGTGCTTTTTGCCAGCGTGCTAATTGTGCCGCTGATAAAACTTGTGCGGCATTTTGAATTTCTCCTGTTGAACAAACTACGTGATCCGAAGGAACCGTCATCTTCACTTTATAATTTCCAAAAGCTAAAGCAAATTCACCACGACCGGTAAATTGTTTATGTTGCCATCCTTGAAAATCGCTATACACACACATGCGCGGGAACCACTGCGTCATTGTAAATAAATGATTACCGTCTTCCGGAAAATATTCGTAACCACCGCGACCACCGGTCTCCATTCGGTTGCTTAGTTTGTATTTCCATTTTACTTTGAATTTCACTTTGCTGCCAGGATTCAATGTTTTTGGTAAATCGATACGCATCATTGTAGTGTTGATAGTATATTTTAAAGGCTTTCCTTTTTCATCACTTACCTCTAGAATTTTATCGCCCATATCCAATTGGGTTAATGTTTCCTTTGTAGTTAGTGCTTTAATTTCACCCTGCGTTACAGGAGCCTCAATTTTATTAGCATCCCAATAGTTTGCAGGATTATTAACGTCGTGTTGATTTTCATCTAACTGCAACCATAAATAATCTAATTTATCAGGCGAATTGTTGGTGTATGTCACCGTTTCACTTCCAATACAAGTTAAGTTTTTCTCATCAAGGGTTACATCAATATCGTAATCTGCTTTTTGTTGCCAGTATTTTGAACCCGGCGCACCTGAAGCAGTACGGTATTCGTTTGGACTTTGTAAAATAGTTCCAAGCTGTTCGAACTTGTTACCGTGATTTGAAGTAGGATTGTTTTGAATATTTTGTGCATTAAAGGTAAGCGACAAAATCATTACTAAAACCAGAGCTGCATTTTTCATTCGTGTATGATATTTAATATTCGTGAGTAACATAAAATAAGTGAAACAACTAAAATAAAACTAATAACTCCGACTTTAAAGTACGATTCAATAGTTTTAGCGTATTTACCGATTAGGAAGAGTGCCAGCACCATCAAAACAACTATTACAATTTGTCCAACCTCTAAACCAACATTAAACATCAGCAAGGGAATAATAACACTGTCGCTGTTGCCTAACATGGCTTTTAAAAGGTAAGAAAATCCTAAGCCGTGTATTAATCCAAAGCAACAAATAATAAGGTAAATTACCCTCCCCCCTTTTGCGGGGTTTTTAGAGGTAAAAAGGAGATAAATGGCAGTGAAAATAATGGAGAGAATAATGAGTAATTCGGTGTATTGCTGCGGTACTTTTATTACATCAGAAACGCTTAATGCCAATGTAAGCGAATGTCCGATTGTAAATGCTGTAATGAGAAGTAATAATTTTTTCCAGTCTTTAATTGGGTAAGTGAACACTAACAGACAAACGAACATGATGTGATCGTAGCCATTTAAATCTAGAATGTGTTCGATTCCTGTAGTAAACCATATTAACCAATCGTTCATTTTCAAATGTAAATAATTTGTTTTTTATAGGTCATTTGGAATAATCATATTTTATTAATGTTTCTTTTTTGGGAACATGACTATTTGCGTAAATTTACACTAATTAATGTTGTTTCTGAAAAACATAGTTTTAGTTAGTCTTTTTCTGTTTACAGGAAAGTCGCATCCTTTTTATTTAAGTGTTACTGATATGAAGTATAACGAAAAGAATAAATCGATGGAAATTGCCTGTAAAATGTTTACCAATGATTTGGAAGGGGCCCTTAAAAAAACAACAGGGAAGAAAGTGGATATTATCAATCCAAAAGAGAAAAAAGAAGTGGAGAAGATTTTGTTTGAGTATATCACAAAGCGATTAAGTATAAACCTCAACGGAAAATCTACAACACTAAAATATATTGGTTACGAAAAAGAAGAAGATGTTATTTGGACCTATATGGAAATTGAGAAGTGCGAAAAACCAAAACAGCTAAACATAAATACAAGTTTGTTATACGATTATATTAAAGATCAAATAAATTTAGTGAGTTTTGAAATGGCCGGTAACAAACAAAGTTCGAAGGTGAGTAATCCTACTAAGGAAATAAAATTTACGTTGGCTAACTAATCTTTACACCAATAACCAAAACATCATCTACCTGATCTTCATCGCCTCTCCATTTATCTATTTCAGTTTCTAATACGTGTTTTTGTTGTGCAAAATCTTTTGTATGATTTGCTAGAAGCGTTTCTTCAAACTGTTTATACATGAATTTTTTGCCGTTAGGTCCGCCAAATTGATCAGCATAACCATCTGTGAATGTATAAATACAATCACCTTTATTCAATTGAAATTCATGAAATGTAAATGGCTTTGATTTGAAAAATAACCCACATGGTTGCTTGTCGGCTTTTAACTCTATAATTTCGTTATTCCGCAATACGAAAAACGAATTATTAGCAGCTGCATACGTTAACTTATTTGTTTTTTTATCAATGCAACAAAGAGTAATGTCCATTCCGTCCTGACTATTCTCTATACTTGTTTTTGAGGAATTAATAATTTTTTCTCGGAGAATATTAAGCGCTTCATCCGGTTTACGGATGTTTAAGATTAGAAAAATTTCTTCCAAAAAAGATAAACCTAACATAGTTACGAATCCGCCCGGCACACCATGACCGGTACAATCGGCAGTAGCATAATACACTTTATTGTCGATTTCGGTTATCCAATAAAAATCGCCGCTTACAATATCGCGTGGTTTAAACAAGACAAAACTTTCGGTAAAAGCTTTGGTAAATTCAGATTCCGCTGGGATGACCGCTTTTTGAATGCGGGAAGCATAATTTAAACTATCGGTAATTTCACGATTCTTTTTCTGAATAACATTTCGTTCTTCTTCAATAATGTGTTTTGATTGCTCTAATTGCAAACGACTGCGGATTTCGCTCACTGTTAAATTGTACCGCGTACGAATAAGGAAAATGCAAAATATGGCTACAGTTAAGATGAGGAGTCCGCCATTAATTAAAAATTCATCAATACTTAGCGGACTAAATATTTTATAGAATATTATATTACTAAGTATAGTTGCAGTAACAATTATGATAGAGTACCAGATATCCCAAAGCACTAACATCCCTACTCCAATAAACAAAGCCATGTAAGCGAAGGTGTGTTTTTGTAAATGGGCTAAATCCATTACGCTCCACATGTAGGCGTTTTGTACTGCAATGCCCAGTACAAGTGCAAATACAATTGTATAAATACTAAAACCTGTAAGTTTTTTTGAGATTAAGAGCAGAACTGTTAGTCCGGAAACACAAGCTCTGAATATTAAAAACGGAATCCAGTAATCCGGCAAAACAAAATAATCGCCAACAAACCAAACTAAATTTAATACCACACCAACCCAAGTGGCAATGACATGAAATTTTTCAGTTGTTCGGTAAAATTCTTTTTCTACAACTTCTTTTGGTATGCTTATTACTTCGCTCATAAATAGCTAATGCAATATAGCAAATAAATTACCTTTAAAAAAGGGGTATTTAATTTGCCGGAACTTCTTTTTTAACCCTTTTTAGGTTTAGCAAATTCATTGGATTGGTAGTTAAACCCTTAATATTATGCCCAACTAAACGGATTACTTGAGCATAATACAGAGGGATAACCGGCGCATCATCTATCAGCATTTGATCCATTTGCTGATATAGACTTATTTTAGTACTGTCATTATTCTCCTTTAAAGCTTTTTCGAATAAAGCATCAAAATCGGTATTTTTATAATGTGTAAAGTTAAAGCCCGCAGGTGAGAAATTTTTACTGTAAAATAAACTCATGAAATTCTCTTCATCTGCATAATCACCAACCCATGATTTTCTGAACATATTGTATTCACATGCAGCAACGGCTTGTCGCAATACTGCCGGCTTATCAATACTAATTTTTAGTTTAATGTTGTTCTCACCTAATTGAGATTGAATAAATTCAACTTGCTCTTTATAATTATCAACTGTGTGTAATGTAATTTCAGGCAAACCTTTACCGTCAGGAAAGCCTGCTTCCATTAATAATTGTCTTACTTTCTCAGGATCGTAATTATAACCCTTTACTTTATCAGGATTGTATGATTTTAATCCAGGCGGAATAAAACCTGCTGTTGCGGGGGTTCCTGTATTATTCATTAAAAACTTAATCATCTTTTCGCGGTCGAATGCATAATTAATAGCTTTTCGTATTGCCTTTATTTTAAGTGGGGAATTTTTTACGGACTCAATGTTTTCATCAATCAATATCCCAATATAATTTGTGTTTAAAAATGTTTGTTTTTGCAGGGAGAATTTTTTGGCATACGCATTATTTAAGTTTCCACTTTTGTCTAATACTTCATTGATGTTGAATGCATCCACTCCGCTTAACATATCAAACTTTCCGCTTAATAATTCCATGAACGCAGTTTCTTTATCTTTTGCAAATGAAATGGATACTGCATCCAAATACGGAAGACGTTCACCTTTTTCATCCTTCTCGAAATAATTTTCATTCTTAACCATAATTAATTTAGCGCCTTCCTCCCACATCTTGAACTTAAAAGGACCAGTACCAACCGGGTTTCTTCTAAAATCCTGTTTATACATATCCACTGCTTCATAAGGAATAACAGAAAAATATTTCATAGTTAAAATATTTAAAAAAGCACTGAAGGGTTCTTTTAAATAAATTTCAAAAACAGTATCGTTAATGGCATCAAAACCTTTGTAACCGGTTTTTTCGCTACGGTCAACATAAGTTAGTAAACTCATTGCGCTACTTACACGACTATCGTACAAACGATTTAGTGAAATTTCAAAATCCTTTGCAGTTACTTTTCTTCCTTTACCGCCTTCAAAACAAGCATTATCATGGAAGTAAACGTCGTTGCGTAATAAAAACGTATATTTCAATCCATCTTCACTTATTTTAAATGTATGCGCAATGCAAGGGACAACATTCAGCTCATCGTCGGTCTGAACAAGTCCATTAAAAATTTGATTAACGGCCCCAATGTTTTCGAAGCTACTTGAAGCGGCTGGATCTAATGAAGAAATACCATTCATTTCATTAGTATTAAAAACCGTTTTTGAATTGTCTTGGTTATGACCACCACCGCAAGAAAAAGCTAAAAGCCCACAAGCAGCAATTAATATGAAGTAATTACGCATACTACAAATATTAAAAATAGCAGCTCGCCTTTAAAGGCATTACCATTTGTTTTATGCACAGTTGAGTGTGAGAAAAGCTTATTAAGCTTAATTACCTTGAATTTTGAGGTATTTTGTTGTGTTTGCGGGGTCTACTTTCATTAAAAGCTCTACAGCTTTTGTCTTTTCTTCTGCTGTTGCCTGAGAGAATATATTTACGATCTCATCCCCTTTAGCGTTAAAGAATAATTGCATATTAAATGAAGCGGGGCGGTTATTATAAACCGGTACTAACAGCTCAAGAGCACTGAGTACTTTTGCACGACCTTCGCTTGGCTTCTCGCTCATGATATCGAGTCCTTCGCGATGATATTTATAAGTGCAATCTCTGATGCCTTGAAATAAAGGTTGCATTTGATTTTCAATAAGCCAATATCTATTTTTATTGCCATCAGTCGACTTCCAACCTTTCTCAGGAGTTGTTTGAGCATTTTGAACTACTTGTTGTGCTTTTTGCCAATAAGCAGCCCCTCCTAATGGAGAAAAGCTATCATAATCAAAAGCCATAACCACATAAGCATAAAATGCTAAAACGGAAGTTAAATTGTTTTGGAAATTATTGTCATTAAATTCTAATTGGGAAAACTGTTGAAATTTAAATTGGAAGTTTTCATCAATATAATTGAACAATGGCGCAAAATAAGAACTCTTATAAATTGGGCGGCGACTTTGAATTTGAATAGTCCCCAAATATTCATCAGAGCCAATGGATTGTGTTACGTTAATTAAAATGGAGCAATCAATTCGTTCTTGCGCAGTATATACATCATTACCCCATCTACGGTTATTCATAAAATCGTAAATAGATTTTTGCATTTGCTCAAAGATTTGCTTTTGAACTGTTCCTTGAATTTGTTGGGTGTTAATGGTAATTTGGCAGTTCAATTCTTGCCCAAAAGAAAATTGGTTAAGGAATAGAGCGATTAAAATTATAATACTGCGTTTAGCCATTTTGTTTTTTCGAGAAGGTTTTGATAGCTTCTACTATATCCTTTGCGATTTCTGCTTTAGATTTAAACTCAAAATTAACCAAATTATTGTGTTTATCAATTATGCTCACCGTGTTAAAATCGCTGCCAAAAGCAGGGTTGGTTTCAGAAGTGGTATTCACCACAATTAAATCGAGATTTTTCTTTTTAATTTTTTCTTTTCCGTACTCAATAGCGTTAGTGGTTTCTAATGCAAATCCAACTAACAGCTGTTTGCTTTTTAGTTTACCTAATTCTGCCAGAATATCCTTTGTTTTGGTGAGTTCTAAATTTAGTTCTGTTTCGGATTTTTTAATTTTTTCTATGCTTTGTTCTTTCGGTTTATAATCGGCCACTGCTGCTGATAGGACTGCAATATCAGATTGTTTAAAGGCATCCACACAGGCATTAAACATTTCATCAGCAGTTTCAACATGAATTACTTTTACTGAAGGATTTTTTGGTTTGTGAACTGAAGGACCAAGCACCAAAGTTACTTCAGCACCTTGATTACAAAATTCATCAGCTAACAATACACCCGTTTTACCTGAACTGCGATTGCCAATAAAACGAACAGGATCTATTGCTTCGTAAGTTGGTCCGGCATTAACCAACACTTTTTTTCCTGCTAAAGGTAAATTGGCGGAAACATGTTTTTCTATAAAGGCAACAATATTTTCAGGTTCAGCCATTCTTCCTTCACCAATTAAACCACTGGCTAACTCACCACTTTCGGCAGGAATAATAATATTACCGTTTGTCTCGAGTGTTTTTAAATTTGCTTTGGTTGTTGGGTGTTGATACATATCCAAATCCATAGCAGGTGCAATAAATACTTTTGAGCGCGCCGATAAATAACAAGCCGTAACAATATTATCGCAAACACCGGTTGTGAATTTAGCTAGCGTATTTGCTGTAGCAGGTGCAATTAAAATTAAATCGGCCCACTCAGCTAAATGCACATGGTTATTCCAATTAAGATTGGTATCAAAAAACTCGCTTACCACTTGGTTTTTGCTGAGAACAGAAAGCGTTTCAGGTGTAACAAATTTAGTTGCTGAAGGAGTCATTACTACTTTTACTTCTGCTCCCTTTTTTATTAATAAACGGACTAAGTGGCCGCATTTATAAGCTGCAATGCCACCGGTAATTCCGAGTAATATTTTTTTGTTATGAAGCACTATAAAAAACAAAAGGCAGTAAGCTAATGCAAACTGCCTTTAATATTAATGACCGGTTAAATTATTCAACAGTTTTAGTTGGGTTACGGTAATATACTTTTTCTTCTAAAAATTCCTGAACAGCAATTAAAGTTGGTTTAGGTAATTTTTCGTAGAATTTAGAAATTTCGATTTGCTCGCGGTTTTCAAAAAATCTCTTCTAAATTATCAGAGTGACTAGAAAACTCTTGCAACTTAGCCGATAACTCTTCTTTCATTTCAGTGCTAATTTGATTAGCTCTCTTGCTCATGATAGATACTGCTTCATAAATATTACCTGTTTGATTATCAAACCTTCTAATATCACGAGTTACAGTACTTAATTCGGCGTTAGTTTTTTTAAAGTCCATTTTTTTATTTTTTAATTATACTTTCTTTAACCTGTAAACAGCTGGCATACAAACCCTCTGCTTTACCCAAATATTTACTTTTGGGGTACAAATCTACGAATTTTAAGTAACTTTCAATAGCACCATCTAATCTTTCTACCTTTTTAGAAGGAATACTTTTTAAAGCCATTAAATAGTAAGCTTCGATAATAAGGCAATACACTTCATCTACATATCTGGAATCAGGAAATTCCTTCACAAAACTCTGAGAACTCTTTATAACTGCCTTATAATCATTAAAATAGTCAGCGAGGTTGAAGTATTGCTTTATTTGATCGTAGTCCTTGTGTTCAAGTTTATACCTCAATTTATCAACTAATTTATTACAAGAATCAATACGGGTACTTTCAGGGTATTCATCAACAAAAGCTTGAAACTCCTTTATTGCATTTTTAGTGTCGGTTTGATCTAGTGAATAAAACGGGGAATTCAGATAATAGCAATAGGCATTCATAAAATAACATTCCTCAGTATGCTTACTTGCAGGAAACTGTCGGGTGAAGTTTTTAAAGTGGTATTGCGACAAGGAAAAATCGCCCATGTAATAATTACAATAACTGAAATAGTAATAGATTTCTTCTGCTTTTTCGGTGCCTTTAAAAATGGGGATTAACTCGGCATAAAGTTGCTCAGCCTTAATGTAATTCTCTTTTTTATAATACTCATCTGCTCGCTTCAATTTCAAATCGTAATCGGAGCTTTTAAGAAGTTTATTAAACCTATCGCAAGAGGTAATTAAAGTGAATGCTGTAATAATTACCAGAGAATATTTAAGAGTGTTTTTCAAATGCTAGGCAAAAATAGTCATTTAGGTGCGACTATAAAAAGAAAAAGCCCGATAAACGGGCTTTTTCAGATATAAAAAAACTTAAATTAATTAGTTAAGAATTAATTTAACGATTTTAGTTTTTCGTTTATAGAGCTAATCTTAACAAAATAACTTCCATTAGATAATGTGCTTAAATCAGCATTGAAATTACCTTGGTTAGCTTTTGCAGAATAAACTGACTGACCTAACATGTTTACAACTTCGATAGTGCTTTCTGAAGGTAAGTTAGCAATGTTAACTAAACCAGTTGAAGGATTAGGATAAACATTAACTGCTTCGATACCAGAGAAAGATTGGATACCAGCACAAGTTGATACAGTTTTAGCAAAAGTGAAATTATCAGCTAATTTAACACCTGAATCAGACATTTTTTGATAATTAGCAGTTAAAGTACCTGTAAAAGTACCTGCACCAGTGTAAGTGTGGTTGATAGATGGGCTATTATAAAAATTACCAGTAGCATCACCAAAATTCCAAACGTAAACTGAATCCGGAGTTAAACCTGAAGTTAAAAATGGTTTCCAATATCTGTAAAATTCATTTTGGTTGTACTGACGGTTGCTGAAAGGGAAAACCGGAGTAGTGTTATTGAAACCATAAGATACGTTAGTACAAAGCACACTAGCTGTAGGCACACCTGCAGAAGCTGAAGCTGAGAAACCAACACGAGGAGCAACTAAAAATTCATAATCTGTACCAGCACCAAAAGCACCTGTAGTAGTAATGAATGATGCAGCGCTAGTAGCGTCAGCAGCAGCTCTCAAATAACCAAAGCTCTCACCATATTTTGAACCAACAACAGTAGTTGTAGATGCAGCAGTGTTTGCGTTGTTAATCCAAACTTTAGCAACGTCACCTGCTAGAGTTGGAATACATTTGTAAAGAACAGCATAATCACCAGTTACAAACTTAGGTGCAAGGAAATTACCACCAATAAAAGTTGCAGCAGTACCTGTAATAACTGCAGAAACTGAATCTAAAGGAGGGAAAACAGGAAGTCCAGCCGTTACAGTTGTCAAATACATTCTCACAGTAACGCTTGCACTTGGAGAAGTATTAGATCTTGAAGCTACTGCTTCTAAACCTGTAATTGCTAAGTTAGGGTTAGTGTTAGTGAAACGAGAACCAAAGTGTGTAATGAAGTTAGCATTTGGAGACGGGAAAGTGTAAAACCCAACTGAAGCAGCGTTTCTGTAATAGTGCTTGTTAAAGAAATACCATAAAGTATCGCCAGTTGTAATTGCAGATGATTTTGCATCAATTGTTGTAACTGGAGTTTCAACAACAGCTTGTCTTGTTAAAGAACCAGCAGGTTCAGCCACTAAATTTGATTGTGCATTAATGCTAAAAGCAGCAAAAAACGCAGAAATAGTAAGTAATTTTTTAATCATGGTTATAATTTTAAGGTTAAGTAACAAAGATACTAAAAAATTGGCGGAATTATTGGATTCTTAAAAATTAACAAATACTAGGTAAAAACTAATTAATTTCATAGGTTTTGGTTGTGAAAAATTTAGGTAAATAGCATCTTTATATAGAGCTTAAACACTAAATTTGGCTAAATTTTTGTATCATAATCAATTATCCCTCCGTATAAGCGGTATGCGCATTTGGCCATTTAAATTTCTTGTCCTTTTTATACTATTTAATTTATTGACTATCAATGATTTAAAATCTCAGCAATTTAAAAACGAAGACGAGCTCAGAAAAGAGGCGGAGCGTCTTTTTGAAGAAGATGAGTTTACCAAAGCCTATACCTTATACTCCCAATTAGTTTCTAATTACCCAAAAGACCCCGAACTAAATTACCGTTTAGGTGTTTGTATGCTTTATTCGGAAGCAAATAAAAAGAAATGCTTCTCTTATCTTAAGGTTGCGGTTAACAATCCAAAAGATGCTCCAAAAGACGCTACTTTTTATTTAGGAAAGGCTTATCATATCAATTATCAGTTCGATGAAGCCCTTAAATATTATGAAGACTATAAAAAAATAGGCTCTGCATCCCAACAAAAACGATTACAAGTTGATAAAGAAATTGCTGCCTGCAAAAATGGTAAACGTTTACTTGCAACCATGTCGGAATTGGTTGTTATCAGTAAAAAACAACTTAACGAAGCTGATTATTTCCGCAGTTACGATTTAACCAGCATTGGCGGGAAACTAATTGTGAAACCCGAAGATTTTAAAACCGGTTACGATAAACGTAAAAAAGAAAAATCGGTAATCTACATTCCGCGTCTTGGAGATAAAGTTTATTTCTCGAGTTATGGCGACAATGGTGATAGCGGTCGGGATATATACTACAAAACACGATTATCCGATAATTCATATTCAAAGCCTGTAAAAATTCCGGGTGTTAACACTGAGTTTGATGAAGATTATCCTTTCCTCCACCCTGATGGCAAAACACTTTATTTCAGCTCAAAAGGGTTTAACAGCATGGGCGGTTACGATATTTTTAAATCCACCTTTAACGAAGAAACCAATAGTTGGTCGATGCCCGTTAATATGGAATTCCCAATAAACTCACCCGATGACGATTATTTATTTGTTACGGATGAAGAAGGGAAAATAGCTTATTTCTCTACCGGCAGACAAAGTCCACCTGGTAAAATTGATGTATTAAAGGTAAATACGGAACGTAAACCAATGGCTATTGCGGTTCTTAAAGGAACTGTAGTAAAAGAAAATGCAGGACAACGTTTAGATTCAAAAATTACCGTTAAGAATATGGATAACGGACAAGTTGTTGGAACCTATTTTGCAAAAGATAATGGTGATTACTACATGGAATTACCCAATGGTGGAAAATTTGTTTTTACAGTAGAAACGCCAAATCTTCCAACACAATCTGATAAAGTTGTTTTACCAATGGCTACATCGTTATCGCCTTTTAAACAATCCATTTCTTACGATAATAAAATTTTAAAAATTCTGAATTATTTCGATTCACCACCGGATGATTTAAGTTATTTAAAATATCTTGAGTTAATTGAAAAGAAAGCAAAGTTAGATGTGAATGAAAGTGACGTTAAAAACAATCCAACAATTGAAGCCACTTCAACAAACACCACCAATGCTGTAACAACAACCAACCCAACTATTGTTTCTGATAGCAATACAGGTAATACGACTACAAATCCAAATACCACTGCAAACACGAATACCGTTACCCCTAACAAGACAAATTTAAGTAACGACCAACTGCTAAACATTGCAAAAGAAGATGCGAAGGAAGCGACTGTTGATGCTCAGAAAATGAAACAAGATGCTTGGGACGCCACTGAAATTGGTGAAGCTAAAAAAATAGAAGCAGATAAATTACAAAAAGAAGCTACTGATGCTTTTAATATTGCAAATGCTATTACTGATGAAACACAAAAGAAAGATGCTTTAGAGAAAGCTACTGAAATTAAAAATCAAGCCGATAACGCTACTAAAGTTGCAGAAACTATAATTAACCTCGCTAAGAATTTACAAAGTGATGCGGATAACAAACAGAAAGAAGCCGATTTAAATCAGCAATACGCTACCGAATTAGAAAAAGTTTCGAAGAATAAAAACAACAAAGAAGCACTTGCTAAACTTGATGGTCTGCAAAAACAAATTGAAGCCATCTCCACTCAAAAGAAACAATCCGATGAAGCTTATAGCAATATCAAATCTTCGTACGACCAAAAACAATCTGAAATTGCTAAAGCTGAAGAAAAATCAACAGCTATAAAAAATGAAATTATTGAAATTGGTAAAGAAATAACAATTAATGAAACTGAAATCAGTAACACCAAAGATAAATCAATCAAGAAGAATTTAGCGGGACAGAATACCGAACTGAAAACCGATTTAGATAAAAAGAATCAGGAATTAGCGGCTAACGAAAAAACTATTTCAAAATTAAAAGATGAAGGCGCGTCCATTCAAAATCAAATGGATTTAGCTAACACTATTAAAACAACCGATTCTAAAACAGCAATTGCTGCTAACACAACAAATCCAAACACTAATACTACAAACACAACTAACATTAACGCGAACACAACTGCAACAACCGCACCGGTTAATTCTTTGTCACCCGAAAGTATTGCTTCTAAGTACAATGATAAATTACAACCTATTCAAAACACAAACGACAAAAACGAATACGCAAAGGCGAATGTTATTTTAAATGATTACAATAAAGAGTTAAATGATTTAATTGCTTTAAACAGAGTTGATATTAAAGCCGCTGCTAATAATAATGAAAAACAAAAATTCATTAACGAAATAAGTAAACTCGAAAAACAAAAAGGAATTAATGATGAGAAGATTGCCGCTAATAATTCCAGAATTCAACAATTGGAAGGTGGAACATCAGTTGCGGCAAACACGAATACAAATACAAACTCAAATGCCATCAATAACAATACAACCGGCGGTAATAATGCAGGAGGAAACAATATTAGCAATGCTAATGCTGCCAACTCTACACCTTACACGCCTATCGATTTAACCTTTAATGGAACTGATGACAATAATAAATTAACAGCACTAAAAAATCAGGTCGACAATACTAATAACCCGCGTTTGCTTTTAATGATTATAAAGATGCTAATTCAGTCAACCTTAAAAAAGATGCTGAAGCTAAATTACAAATAGCTAATACTACTAAGGGTGATTTATTAACTAGCATTACAAAAGCAGAAGAAAGTATAAAAAATAGCTCAGGCACTCCACTAACCGGACCATCAAAAGATAAATTAAATGAAGAAGGTGATGAATTGAGTGGTAAAGCAAAAGATTTCCGCAACCAATCACAAAACAAAAACGGTGCTGAGAAACAAAAATTATTAGATGACGCAAGAGATTTAGACGCCCAGGCTAATAAGAAATATTTGGCTGCTACAGATGTCACCAAGACTCAAAACAATAATGAGTTCAAAGTTAACACCGAAAATATTGAGAATTTAATTGCAATCGGAAAATCAGCTTCTGCTGATGTTAGTGAAGCGAAGAAATTAAACACCGAAGCAAATACAGCATTTAAACAAGCTACTGCTATTCGCACTGAAGCAAACGGTTTAGGAAGTGATGCCGCTAAATTAGGAACTATTAGTAATGCAGAAGAGAAAGAAGCTGAAGCATTAGCAAAACAAAACAAAGCACTTGAATTATTAATGAAAGCAAATGCCGGTTTCGATTTAAAGAAAGTGGATGGTGCTGCACCTGATAACAGCATTGTATTGAATAACGTTAAACAACAAAACGAGAAATTCAATAAAGATAAAATGGATGCTTACATGGCCTTAAGCAAAGCCAATCAGAATGAATATAAAACTTTGAGTCCGAAAATAAAAGCAAGCAACCCTGAGGCTGCTAAACTTAAAAAGGAAGCTGAAAGTTTAAATACACAAGCACTATCACTAATAAGTAAAGCTTTAACCGAATCTGACGCAGGTGCAAAACAAAATCTATTGTTAGAAGCGAATAAAAAAGAAGTTGAAGCACTCAGCACTTTAAATAAAGCTGAAGAAGCTTCTAAAAACACAACTATTGCTGCTAATAATACAGGCGGAAATACAACAGGCGACCCAATTAATAATAATGGTGTAGATAATACCAACACCAGCGGAAATAAAACAGATAACACTACAGGAAATAATACAGCGGGTAACAATACTACCGGAGGAAACGAAACTACTACAGGAAACAAAACAGATAACAACGGCACAACTACTAATACAACAGCTGTAGCAACCAACACACCTGAAACTAATACCGGCGGAAATAATACAACAGGAAATAATAATACCGGAACGAATACTACTGTTGCAACAAATACAACAACTACTAATGCTACCGAAAATAACACAGCAGTTAACAACACTGTTCCAACTAATACTGAAACTCCCGCCGTATCTACAACGCCTGATGAATTAAAAACGAAGATTGATAATATAAATACTGAAGCTGATGGTTTTGCAAGTGAAGCCTCTGCCCTACGTAAAGAAGCAGCCGATAAAACAGACCCTGAAAAAACAAATTTAATTACTAAAGCGAAAGACTTAGAATCGAAAGCTATTACTACAAAATTAAAGGCTTCTGATTTACAGAAAGACTTAAACGAAGCACAATACAATAATTTAAATGAAGCGATTGCTAATTATGTTGAGAAAGCTAAAGCAAAGGTGCGCCTGAATTAGCAAATGCTGAAGAGTTAATCAATATGATTAACAATAATAAAAAACAAGCTAACGATATCCGTAACGAAGCGAACAGCAATAGTAATAACGCTGCTAAATTAGGAGGTGTGAGTAATGCTGAAGAAAAAGAAGCAGAAATTCAGTTACGTCAGTACGATGTCATAAACATGCTAAAGCAATACGATCAAACTTACGCAATCAAAACTCCAGTTATTACACCAACAACCAATACCGTAGCAAAAACTACACCAACTGTTGCTGCTAATAACACCGGTGGAAATAATAATGTAGCCAACAACTCTACAAATCCAAACAATAACACCAGCGGAAATAACAACGTAGCTACTAACACAACTAATCCTAATAATACAGGAGGAAATACTACCAACCCGACAACGAATACCAACACAGGAGGAAATAATAATGTAGCAGGAAATAATACAACTAATCCACGTACAAATCCTAATACAAATACCGGAGGCAATACTACCAACCCAAGAAACAATACTAATAACACCGCTAACAATAACACAGCTGCAAATAATAACACTCCAAACGTAAACGCTGTTCCATTTAAAGCGGCGGGTGTTGAAGTAAAAACGAATAACGCCTACTCTGCTAATACGCCAATTCCAGTGGATGCAAAAATTCCTGCAGGATTAATTTTCCGTGTGCAGATTGGAGCATTTAAGGCGCCTGTTCCAAATAATGCATTCGGTGGATTAACGCCTGTTAACGGTGAAACAACACCTAACGGTTACATTCGCTACACCGCAGGTAATTTCGATAAGTTTGAAGATGCTAACGCTGTTAAAAATGATTTACGTAATCTTGGATATCAAGATGCATTCGTAGTTGGTTTTTATGAAGGCAGAAGAATTTCTATTAATGAAGCTATTACTTTATTACAAAAAGAAGGAAAAGAAGTTAATCTTTCTCCAACCGTTAGCGCAGGTATTACTGCTAATAATAATATTCCTAAGAATACAGTTGTAGCCCCTACAGTTAATGCTGGAAATGCCCCTGTTAATAACGAACCTGCAGTTGTGACAAGAGAATTAGAACAAATAAACGGCTTGTTATTTACTGTACAAATTGGTGTTTACTCTCGACAAGTAACACGCGGACAATTATATAATTTGAGTCCAATCTTTACCGAAAAATTACCTAGTGGATTGTACCGTTATACGGCAGGTATTTATAATGTAAAAGATCACTTAAGTACTGACAGAGCAAGAGTAAACGGTATCGGAATTAAAGATGCGTTCTCTTCTGCGTACTATAATGGTAAGAGAATTACGTTCACTCAAGCCGAACAAATCAAGAATGACAGCGTTAATTTAAAAATGGAAGTTGAAAATCCAATTGTGTTCCCTGCTGTAGCTGATGTTGCTCCTGCAAATAATACTACCGGAGGCGTTACTCCTGTTGTTGCGCCATTTAGTAATGGTGTTACTACCGGTCCTGCTCCTACCGCTGAAAATGGTGTTAAAGTTGGTGAAGAAGGCCTTTCATTCAGAGTACAAATTGGTGCTTACAAAAACCAAGTTCCTGCTGAAATAGCTGCTAATTTCCAGAAAATTAAAGAATGGCCGGTAGATAATAAACTAATCAATGCCCTTTATATTTATACTGTAGGAAATTTCACAGATGTTAAATTCGCTAAACAATTAAAAGACCAAATGATTGGTTTAGGAATTGGTGATGCTTTTGTAAGTGTTTATCAGAATGGCAAGAAATTGACTTACGCTGAATCTGCTCAGTATTTGAATAGGTAACCTTTTTACTTAATTTTTTTGTATATTTATTCTAGAATGGAAAAGAAATTACTTTGTGTTTTGTTTTTTTTGACCTGTTTTACATTTTACAAAGCGCAATCTCCAACTTTTCAATGGGTAAAAAGTGCGGGAGGAACATCAGCAGTTGAAGGGCATGCGTTAACTGTAGATAACACAGGAAACGTTATTACAAGTGGATATTTTTACGGAACCGCTGATTTTGATCCTGGACCTTCAACTTATACTTTGTCTTCTACAGGCCCTAGACGAGATATTTTTGTTTTAAAGCTAGACGCATTAGGTAATTTTATATGGGCTAAACAATTTTCTGGATTGGATTTTGAAGACGCAATTTCCATAATTACTGATCCCCAAGGAGATCTTTATATTTCAGGTTATTTTGAAAGCACGGTTGACTTTGATCCTGGTCTAAGTACCTTTAATCTAACTTCGAACGGAAATAATGATATTTTTATTTGTAAACTTAATAATTCCGGGAATTTTCTTTGGGCGAAGTCTTTTGGTGACGTTAATAATGATTACGGTAATTCTGTTACTATTGATACTAAAGGTTATCCTTTGATTCTTGGTTCTTTGACGGTACGGTTGATTTTGATCCAGGTCCTGGAACAACCATAATTAATGCATACGGGTCAAATGATGTTTTCATTAATAAATTAGATCCAAACGGAAATTTCATTTGGGTTAAAAGAATTGGTGGACCGGGAATAGATTATGCCGGTAAAATTAAAGTTGATACAAGTGGTAATATTTACTCATGTGGTTACTTTAGCCTTGCGGCTATTGATTTGGATCCCGGATTGGTACATATACATTAAACACCGCTGGTAGTTGGGATTCATATGTTCTTAAGCTCGATTCAACAGAAATTTCATTTGGGCTAAAGCTTTGTGGTATTTACTAATTGGGATCAATGTCATGATATTGACATTGATTTGTCAGGGAACGTCTATACTTCAGGAACTTTTTCGCGACTGCAGATTTCGATCCTGGACCCAGCGTGTACAACCTTACTTCTGCAGGCAATTACGAAATATTCGTAAGCAAACTTGCTTCTATTGGTAATTTTATTTGGGCAAAACAAATGGGGGGAGCTAATCAGGATCAAAGTTATTCTATTTCACTTGACTCGAAAAGAAATGTATATACAACAGGTTATTTTCAATCGCTAGTCGCAGATTTTGATCCTGGCCCAAGTACATTTACATTAACGCCAGGTACAAGCCAAGGCGGACACTTAAGCATGTTAGATTATAATGGAAACTTTGTGTGGGCCGCTCTACTTGGTTCAATTGGATTCTGTGTTTACACAGCCCCTTATGACTGTATTTATTTAACTGGCAGTTTTGACGGCGTTCGAGATTTTGATCCAGGGCCTGGAAGTACTACTTTAACGGCAAATACAAATGATCTGTATGTTCACAAAATGTGCAACAAATTTCACTGTCAGTAGATAAAAGAATAAATGAAAGTTATTTAGATATCTATCCGAATCCTCTCAAGGTTTTTTTACCTCACCATTAATAGTGTTTCGCAATTGATTGTCACAAACATTTTAGGTCAGGAATTATTAAATGAAAAAATAAATTCAGGTAAACAAATAATTAATTCCAAGATCAATCAGATGGCATTTACTTTGTAAAAGTAATTCAGGAAGGAAAACAATATATTAATAAAATAATCAAAGAGTAATACTAACTCGTCTTAATCTCCTCTTTACCATCAGCATGTTTTGCGAAGCGGCTTTTATCTCTTGCATGAACCTGATCGTATTTTGGCCAAGGCCAACCGCCGAATTGAGTTTTATGATAATCTTCAAAAGCCTGATTGATTTCTTCTTTCGTATTCATTACAAACGGACCGTATTGCATCACTTGTTCACCAATAGGTTTTCCTTGTAAAACTAAAATGCTGGTTTCGGTTGTTGCTTCTAAGGCGATATCAATATTTGCTTTTACTTCAATAGCATTGTATTTGGTAATTTTTGTCCCCGCTAAATTTAAATTATCGCCTTCATAAAAATAAAGCATACGATTAACGCCTTCACTTGCTTTAGGCAAAATCCATTTTGCGCCAGCTTGCATTTTAATATTCCAAACAGCAACTTCATTTTGTTCAGGTGATGCCCATGAATCAGGGGGCGGACTTGGTGCTTTAGTATTTTCTATTTTCCCTGCTATTACTTCAACAGTAGTTGTTCTTTATTGGCATCAGCATGAACATATTTTGGAATAGCATCGCGCCACAACATTTTGAAATGGGGTTCGACCATTTTATTTTTCTTAGGGAGATTCAACCAAATTTGAAATAACTCCATCGGATTTTCTTTTTCCTTACTGATTAAAGGAAACATTTCCGAATGTTGCACACCCTTCCCTGCTGTCATCCACTGCACATCACCATCACCATATCGTCCTGATGCACCCATTGAATCAGCATGGTCAACAATGCCTTGTCTAACTACTGTTATAGTTTCAAATCCGCGATGAGGATGTCCGGGAAAACCTGGAACCACTTTACCATGATACATTCTGAAACCATCCTTAATAATAAAATCATCACCCATGTGACGACCCTTTAAATAATCTTGCGCTGGTCCCATTACCTCATTTCCTTGAGGAAATTTATCTTCATGATGAACACAAAATAAAAACGGATCTAAAGTATCCCACTGAAAACCTAAAGGTTTGATATTTAAAATTGGATTCATGGTTGTAGTATTTAAATTGTAAGCTTTCTTAAATGAATTGCTAAATCCTTCGCTGGAAGCAGTCATAGCCGCTGTTAATGCAAGTGCAAACTTTGAAATAAAATTTCGTCTTGGTAATTCTTCGTTCATGGTAAATTATTTTTTCATTAATCTGTTTATTGTTTTCCTGATATAACCTCTCGCTTGCTAAAAAGAGCTCTTTGGATACGTCTGGCATAATGAATACTATCCAATATTTCCTTTTGTTTTTCTTCTACCAAATGTTTTTGCTGTTCAATTACTATCTTTTGCTTTTGAGTTAACTTGTACCTATTAAAAACTAGTCCTCCAAAAATAAGTGTAAGTGCTAAACCTCCAAACAAAGCGTATCTCATAGTCGCTTCCCTTTTAATTTGTTCGTCACGCACAGCAAGCTTTGCTTCATTCACTTCTTTTTCTTTTTCCATGCGAACGCTATCAGCTGCGGCCTTTTTCTCGTATTGGAATTCGAATTGTCTTGTTAATGCTTCTTTTGGTTTTCGATATTAGAAATACTATCCCTTAACCTGATATGCAATACATACATTTTTAAAGCACCGTTAATGTTGTTGCTTTTTGAATATAGGTTATATAAAATAAGGGAAGAGTTTTTCATCTCTTCTACAAACCCCATTTCTTTAGACATCTTAAAAGAAGTTTCACCTGTTTTTATAGCCTCTGTATTATTGCCTTTGAACATATACAGCTCACTTAATTTTTGTAGTGAATGTATTACACCAACTTTATCCTTTACTTCACTAAGAATTTCCAAACTCTTTTATAATTCACTAATGCTTCATCAAATTTGTGTTGTTTTGCCTGTACGTTGGCGATATTATAGTAAGAATTGCCTTCCCTTTTTATAATTCATTTCACTCGTATTTGCAAGGCTTTTTCGTAATAATACATGGCGCTATCATCATTGTTTTCCTTTAAATGACAGGTTCCGATGTTATTAAGAGCTAATGCCACACCAGTGTTAGATTTTGCCTTTGTCCAATAAAACACAGCTTTACGATGATATTCAATTGCTTTTTTAGTGCCGTATTGCTTGTTATAGATAGCCGCTATGTTTCCATAAACCTGACCTAATCCTTTCCAATCCTCTATCTCTTCTCTAATTTTTAAGCTTTCGAAAAAATATTGAAGCGCTTCCTTCATGTTACCTTGACTATTTGTTACATAACCAAGATTGTTATATGATAAGGCAATTCCTCCTGATCATTTACTTGTTTTCGCAATTCAAGGCTTTTAAGATGATACTCTTTTCCTTTTGAGACATTTCCAGTTTCAACAAATAAGGTTGCTAAATTATTAATAGTTTGAGCTTTTTCCGTGATAACCCGATCTTGTAATACAGTATCCTTTACATCTTTCACTTTATCATATTCAACTAAACCTTCCTCGTATTTTTCTCCCGCCATATTGGGGTCACCGCTATTCTTATAGATATAACCTTGATTATTTAATATTCCGCCCTTATAGAGCAGTAATATGTTTTTTCGTGAAGCATCTTTTGTTTTTACTAAAAAGATATCGCATTCTTTTGCGAGGGTGTCCCAATATCCAATACGATAAATACCCGCTTCCTGGCCAATATCCATTTTTAATCTAATGATGGCGGTATCCTGAATTTTCTTGTTCTGAAGAAGTCGTTTTAATGAATCTACGTAAGGATCAGTTTGGGCTCCGGCATCAAAAAAAATCAATAAGAAAAAAAGTGAAGCTATTTTAAAAAAAGATATTCTCATGCCTAGTTATAAGATTTAAATTAAAGTAACCTAAATTCTTTTTAATAACCCTTAACATATGAGAGTACTTTTTATTTTCAGAATGAAAAATGCCATAATGATCAAACTTATCAATGCGGACTTGTCCGGATGCGTGAATGATTTCGTTGTTGTTTAGGATAATTCCTACATGAACAATTTTTCCTTCTTCATTATCAAAGAAAGCTAAATCACCAGCCTGAGCTTCTTCTACAAAACTTAAAGGGTGACCTAATTCCGCTTGTTGATAAGCATCGCGTGGTAATTTATAGCCGTTTAATTTGTAAACTATTTGTGTGAAGCCTGAACAATCAATTCCGAAAATTGTTTTTCCTCCCCATAAATAAGGAGCGTTTAAAAATAATTTAGCGGTATTAATAATTTCTTCTGATGTTTTCTTTATGGAAGTTCCTGTGGTTTTACCTTCGAAAGCAAAAACAGTATTCTCAACTTTACATTCCTTATTAATAAATCCCGGTAAGGTTGAACCCATTGCAATTGGAAAACTTACACCTGTTGTTTTATTGGTAATAGTTTGAGTTAATTCAGTTGTAATAACCGGACTTTGTAATTCCAATAATTTAAAAGCAGCCTCCGAAATTTTAGTGTGTTGTTTGCGGTTAATCCAACAATCGTAATTATCGTAAGCTGTAATAATGTTAACCCAAGTTTCGGTTTGTTCTTTAACGGTGTAATGTTCGCCAAATAAAAGTTGCGTCACCATCTCAGAGGTATTTGAAGCCTCTTTACGGCAAGGAACAACACTTAACAAACAAATCCCGTTATACATACTACAAATTTACAAAAAAGCCTGTGATATTCACGGGCTTTTTTGAGATGCTGCAAACCGCTTCTCGGGACAGCATGACAGTCGTTACTTAAGGACTTGGCTACACATTCTCAATAACCATCGCGCTTGCACCGCCACCACCGTTACAAATTCCGGCAGCGCCATACTTCGCTTTGTTTTGTTTCAATACATTTATTAAAGTACAAATAATACGTGCTCCTGAAGCGCCTAATGGATGTCCTAATGAAACGGCTCCACCATTAACGTTAACTTTATTGGCATCTAATTTCATCATTTGTGTATTTACAATTCCAACTACAGCAAAAGCTTCGTTTAATTCATAAAACTCAATATCACTTTGTTTTAGGCCTGCTTTTTCAATTGCGCGTGGCACAGCTAAACTTGGCGTTGTAGTAAACCACTCCGGTGCTTGAGCAGCATCTTCAAAACTTTTAATTTTTGCAATTGGTTTAATACCTAATGCATCTGCCTTTTCCTTTACTCATTAAAATTAACGCTGCAGCACCGTCATTCATAGTTGAAGCATTAGCCGCAGTAACAGTTCCGTCTTTTATAAATACAGGTTTTAAAGCCGGAATTTTTCAAAGTTTACGTTTTTGTATTCTTCGTCTTCTTTTAAATTCAACATCACCTTTTTTTGTTTTTACCACTAAAGGCACAATTTCATCTGCAAATTTTCCTGCGCTCCAAGCAGCTGCCGAACGTTTGTATGATTCAATTGCAAATGCATCTTGTTGTTCGCGGGTAATATTTTTTTCTTTAGCGCAAAGTTCTGCGCAATTTCCCATTGGGAAATTTCCATAAACATCCGTTAAACCATCCTTCGCTAAACCATCAATTACTTGTCCGTTACCATATTTTGCACCCCAACGGTTGTTCTCTAAATAATATGGCACTTGGCTCATATTTTCCATTCCACCTGCAATAACAACATCGTTTTCGCCAAGCATGATGCTTTGAGCACCTAACATAATTGCTTTCATTCCAGAAGCACAAACTTTATTTACAGTTGTACAATGTACGCTATCCGGTAAGCCTGCAAATTTCGCAGCTTGACGAGCAGGAGCTTGTCCAAGGTTAGCTTGTAACACCGAACCCATGAATACTTCTGTAACATGTTTTGGGTCAAGATTAATTCTGTCCATTGCCCCCCTTAATAGCAGCAGCTCCTAATTTTGTTGCAGGTACACCTGCTAATGTTCCGCCAAATGATCCCATTGCAGTTCTAACTGCAGAAACTATATATACTTCTTTCATAATTTTGTAATTTCTAAATAGATTTAAAACGTGTTAAATTTACGGTTTTAGCCTAAGGTAGGCATACCGTTGGTCGAATTTTGATTAACAAAAACTAGGGTTATTAACACTATTTGGGAGCTTCGGGAATACAACTAGTTACATTAGAACTACTTTATATTTCTGAGCCATTTTTTGAATTTGCTCGTCACTTATTTCGTGAATGTTTTTGCCCTTATGACGGTTTTCAACGGTAACAACAAAGACCGTATAATGAAATTCGGAAGCTAATTTAAAATAAGGTTCTAATTCCCATTCCAAACTAAACACATTATCGATAAAAATTTTATCGAGGTCGTTAATCATACATTGTCGTGTATTCTCTTCGCATTGTTTATAGGCCAAATAATTTTTATCAAATTCAAAATTGTATTCACCGGTTTTGAATCCGTAAAATAATCATCCACCGAAAACACCGGGTATTTTCCACTATCACTTAACACCTTTGCCAAAGTTGTTTTACCTGAACCGGGAAGACCGCGAAGAAGAATTAATGAATTCATTTTGTAAAGATAAACGTATGTTACTAATAGTTGGAGTGAATGGTGTATTATGTTAGTATCCTGTTAGCATTAAGCTAAATCAATTTAAAGACTACCAAACCTATTAATTAAATATTAAATCATTAGCTTTTTTCATTTCAATTTCTTTCTTTTACGAATCAATCCCCGTATAGTGAAGCTTAAAATAAACATTTTTTTATTTTTACTTTTTGCGAATGTTATTTCATTTAGTCAAACTGTTGCTTACACTACACCTAATTTAAAATATTTAAATTACATTTTCCCTGCTGATTCTCTTTTTGGTTTTGATGAAGCTACCACTCAATTGCAAGCTTTACAAGGTGGATTTTTTGGTACAGAATTTAAAGTGGTTATGTATCAAGCCAAACGTAGTTTCATTAATAAGAAATACGGCTATTCAATTCCTGTAATCACTGCAAATTCTAATGCTCATAAAAATCTACCTCCAATAGTTAATGCAGCCCCTTGTGTAAATGAAGATTTTGAAGCATCAACTAGCACAACAGGAACAACTGCGGCCACTTCCATCGGAACTTCTTTAGCAGGATGGGTAGTTACTGCGGGGCAAAATTCTGGATTTAACGGATCATGCCTACAGACAGGCTGTTGTCCAACTGTAGGAACAAATGATGCGTGGGTTAGAACAACCCCTTGGACTGCACCAGCACCATTAGGAGTAATTCCAAATTCCCCTCTTGGTGGAACAAAAATTTTACAAATGAATGATAACCTAATTGCACAGGGCGAGGTGGTTCGTATACAACAAACTTTTCCGGTTACTGCAACAAATGCCTTATTTCAATTTGCATATATGGCAATGATGAACGGCTCAGGTCACGCGTGTTGTGATCAACCCTATATGAGAATTGAATTGATGGACTGCATGAACACGCCGCTTGCTTGTCCAATAGTAACTATTACGCCTCCTGGCCCCTCTTGCGCAACAGTTACTTCTACAGGATGGGCAACTAATTCGTTAAGTATTTCTTACACTCCAAGTTGGATAATTAAAGCTATCGATTTATCCCCTTATTTAGGAACCTGTATTACTGTAAAAATTACAGTTGGTGATTGTGATGGTTGGGCTCATTACGGTATGGCATTTGTTGATTGCGTTTGTTTACCAATGACGATTAACGTTAATAATTTAGTGTTTCCTGCCGGCACTTCCGCTATTGCTGTTGCAGCTTGTGGTGTTGCTACTGCATCTTTAGTCGCACCTGCTGGTATGGGTCCTTATTCTTGGACAGGACCACCCGCTAGTGGAATAACAAGCAATACTAATCAAGCAGTGAGCACAACTGTTGCCGGAAATTATACTTTAGTGATGAGTCCTCCGGGGCTTTGTGCTCCAATAACAAAAACAGTAAGTTTATCTTTCAGTACTTTTCCAGCTGGAGGATTTACGCGACCTAATACTTGTACAACTTATACACTTACTAATAGCGGCTCAGCATCACCTGCAGTGCAAACTTATTCCATTATTGGACCAGGAGGGCCGCCAACGTTTACCACAACCTCTCCAACAACAGTCGTCAACTTGGCCCCTTCAACAACCTATACTATTTATCAAACTGTTACTAATGCTGCTGGATGTTATACTACTACCTCGCAAGTTATAACAACCCCATCAGGACCTTCACCCGCATTTACTGCGCAACCTTCCTTTACGCAATGTTTAACAGGAAATGCATTTACGTTTTCTGCAACAACATCTGCAGGAACTCATACCTATAATTTCACTCCAACGATTGGCGCCCCTGCTACAGGTAATACAGCCAATTATGGTGCGGTAAATTTTACAGCCCCAGGAAGTTATACAGTTACACATACAGTAAATTCAGCAGGATGTGTTACTGCAGCTTCATCTGTAATTGTTGTTAGTCCAACACCAACTATTAGTGTTGCAAGCGGTACGGCTCCTGGCTGCGCTGGCAATCAAGCCACTTTAACTGCATCAGGCGGACCGGGTAGTTTAATATGGACCGGACCGAATAGTTATACCGCAGTTGGTGGTGGAACAACTACCATAAATAATTTTCAAACTATTAACAATGGGATTTATACAATAACAGCTAGTAACAATGGGTGTACTACCACACGTACAGTAAATTTAACAATGACTGGTCAGCCTGTAGTTACAATTTCAAATGATGGCCCTTATTGCATAGGAGCAACTGCTCAATATACAGTAAATATAAGTCCTGGATACACCCTCAATTTTCCGGGTGGTTCGTATTGGTACGAAACTTCGTGGTGGTGGTATGCCGGAAATATTACCGGGCCAGTAGTTCCAAATATTCAATTATCATCCTCCGGAACCTATTATTTTGATGCCTATTTTACCAATGGATATTATGCAACAGCGAGTATGGTGGTAACTGTGAATCCTTGTTTTTTACCAATAGAGTTGCTGGATTTTAACACTAACTGCTATAATAATGCTATTGAAGTTAATTGGGAGACTGCAACTGAAAGGGATAATAAACATTTTACGATTTTACGTTCGGAAGACGGCATTTTCTTTGAAGTAATTGCGATTGTATCAGGAGCCGGGAACAGCAACAGTTCGAAACGATATAGTTACATTGATAAAAACGTTGAAGCTGGTAAAACATATTACTATAAATTACGTCAGACCGATTATAATAATTCGGAAAGCGATGTTGGGAAAATTAGTTCTGTTTTATGTAATAAGAAAAATTATGTGTTAGAAGTTTTTCCGAACCCATCGAGTAACGAAGTTTATGTTATAAGTGAAAAAGATTTATATAATGTTAATGTAAATATTCTGGATGCAATGGGTCAAAACATTAAAACCATTGCCAACGTAAACTTAATCAAGAACGAACGTTTTGTAATTGATATAAGAGATGTTATTAATGGTTGTTATCAATTAGTAATTACTGGTAATGAGGTGTTGATACAAAAGAAAATACTTACTTACAAGTAAGTTATTTCTGTTTCAATTTTTCGATAGATTTCTGAATATATTTTTCTGATGCCAATAAACTCATCTGAATACGTTTGGCGTAACGAATACTATCAATAATCTCTTTTTGTTTTTCTTCTACAACATGTTTTTGCTCAGCGATAATCTCATTCTTAACCAACAACTCTTTGTTCACTTTTTGTTTCGCTCTATAACTTCTGAAAATGAAAATTGAAAATACTAACATAATCAATAAGCCGCCCGAAATTGAATACAACACTAATTTCTGTTTATACTCTTTTTCCTTTCGTTCAGACTCCTTTTTTTCTTCTTCAAGCGCTTTAATTTGAGCTACTTTTTCATTCTCAAATTCTGCCTGCAATTTTGACACTTTTTCAGTTGTTTCCTGATTAGATAAACTATCCCTATAAATAATGTGCAGTTTATAATGTTTAAATGCTTCTTTATAATTATTCTCTGCACTATCAATAATACAAAAACATCTGTAGACTTCACTTAAATGAATTTTTTGCTCCTGTTTCGCCGGCAAGCTTCATAGCATCATTAAGATGTTTTTTTGCTTCATGGAATTCCTTTTTCTTGGTATAAACTCTACTGAGATCCAATAAAGAACTTATTTCGCGATCCTTAAGTCCAAATCCTCTGCTCCAACTAAGCCCAGATTCAAAATTATTGATTGCATCAGTATATTCACCTTTTGTATAATATATCTGTCCGGCGAGACTAAAAGCATCCATCATTCCTGTGCCATTGCCTTTTTTAATAAATAATTGCAGTGCTTGCATATTATACTTTTCTGCTTCAGGTATGTTCCCCATATCAAAATAAATCTTTCCGATATGGTTACAAGTAAATGCTAAATAGGTTGTATCACTGGCATCTTCAAAAAGTTTTTTCGCTTTAAACTTATATTCCAAAGCCAATTTCTTTTTTCCAAGAAAATCATAAATAGAGCCAATTCCTAGATTAGACCGAGCCAGTCCTCTTATATCATTAATTTTTTCTCTGATCTTAATTGCTTTAAGGTGATTATCCAATTACACAGAATAATCCCCTTTATAGCGATAAATGATAGCGATGTTATTGAAGGTATAGGCCTGCTCAATTAAAACATCCCGATTACTTGATGATTTAAGGAGTTCAGTTTTCTCTAATTCAAAAGCGCGCTCAACATAATTTAAGGCTTCCGAGTAATTAGCTTTCAACCAAGCTTTTTCACAAAGAATATTAATTATTTTAATGCGCTCTAAATTATTCTTTGCAGAGTGAAGACATGCTTTTAATGAATCTTCTTCGGAAGAATATGCTGACTTTAGGTTAAACGAAACAAAAAACAATACGATAAATAAATTAATTATTCTGTATTTATTTATCATTATATGATTTCAGTTTTATTTTAATTAAGTATAGGATTACATATTCCGTCTATACTGCCCACCTACTTCAAATAACGAATAAGTTATTTGTCCGAGCGAACAATATTTTACAGCTTCCATTAAATCAGCAAAAATGTTTTTGTTTTGAATAGCAGTTTCCTGAAGCTTCTTTAATACCTCAGCTGATTTTTCTTTATGTGAAGCATGTAACTCTTTCAGCATATTAATCTGATATTCTTTTTCTTCAGATGTACTACGAATTACTTCTTGTGGAATAATTGTTGGAGAACCAGTTGAACTTAAGAATGTATTTACACCAATGATTGGATATTCACCGGTGTGTTTCAAGGTCTCGTAATACAAACTTTCTTCTTGTATTTTTCCTCGTTGGTACATAGTTTCCATAGCACCCAATACACCACCACGCTCCGTAATTTTATCAAATTCACTTAATACTGCTTCTTCCACTAAATCTGTTAATTCTTCAATAATAAATGAACCTTGCAATGGATTTTCGTTCTTAGCTAAACCTAATTCACGGTTAATGATTAATTGAATGGCCATTGCTCTACGAACCGAACCTTCAGTTGGTGTGGTAATCGCTTCATCATATGCATTTGTGTGTAATGAATTACAGTTATCATAAATAGCATACAATGCCTGTAAAGTTGTACGAATATCATTGAAATCAATTTCCTGAGCGTGTAAAGAACGGCCTGATGTTTGAATGTGATATTTCAACATCTGACTTCTTTCATTGCCACCATATTTCAATTTCATAGCCTTAGCCCAAATTTTACGAGATACACGTCCGATAACAGAATACTCCGGATCGATACCGTTACTGAAGAAGAATGATAAGTTCGGAGCGAAATCATCAATGTGCATTCCTCTGCTCAAATAATATTCAACAAATGTAAATCCATTCGCTAAGGTAAATGCTAATTGAGAAATAGGATTTGCTCCAGCTTCTGCAATGTGATAACCAGAAATAGAAACAGAATAAAAATTACGAACCTTCTGATCAATAAAATATTGCTGCACATCTCCCATCACACGAAGAGAGAACTCTGTACTGAAAATACAAGTATTTTGTGCCTGATCTTCTTTTAAAATATCTGCTTGTACAGTACCACGCACTTGTGATAAAGTAGTTGCTTTAATTTTTTCGTACACATCTTTTGGTAAAACCTGATCGCCGGTAACACCCAACAACATCAAACCTAATCCATCATTTCCTTCAGGTAATTCGCCTTGGTATTTCGGGCGTTTTGTTCCTTTGGTTTTATAAATGGCTTCGATTTTTTTCTCAACTTTAGCTTCTAATTTATTTGCTTTGATGTACAATTCACATTGCTGATCGATTGCTGCATTCATAAAAAATGCTGCTAAAGTTGGCGCGGGGCCGTTGATCGTCATCGACACAGAAGTTTTAGGATCTGCTAAATTAAATCCGCTGTATAATTTCTTTGCATCATCTAAACAACAAATGCTAACACCGCTATTTCCTACTTTACCGTAAATATCCGGACGGTAATCAGGGTCGTTACCGTAAAGCGTTACGCTATCGAATGCTGTACTTAAACGTGCAGCAGGTAAACCTTTGCTTACGTAATGAAAACGTTTGTTCGTTCTTTCTGGTCCGCCTTCGCCGGCAAACATACGGGTTGGATCTTCACCTTCGCGTTTAAACGGATAAATACCCGCCGCGTAAGGAAATTCTCCCGGAAAATTCTCTTGTAAATTCCATTGTAAAATATCGCCCCAAGAAGTAAACTTTGGAGATGCAATTTTTGGAACTTGTGTATGCGACAACGATTCGTAATGTGTTTTAATTTTTAATTCTTTGTCGCGAACTTTAAAGATATAGAATTCGTTACTGTATAATTTCTTTTTCGCTTCCCAACCTTCAATAGTTTTTAAGTGGCGGGGATCTAAATCTAATTTTGTTTTTTCGAAAGCTTCCTGTAATCCTTTTACCAAACGGTCTTTGTCATCTACATTCGATGCTTTAATCGTTTCGATTGATTTTTGTAAGCCGTATAATTTTTGTGCAATCTCCGCTTGTTCTTTTCCCTTCTTATCGTAGTTACGGTTATTCTCGCTAATCTCACTTAAGTAACGGGTTTTTGATGGAGGAATGATATAAATCTTCTCACTCATCTCGTTAGTGATAACGAAATTCGATTTCAATTTATCATTCTTAGTTTTCTCATACATCTTATCCATCACCGCGCGGTACAAACGATTCATACCCGGATCATTAAATTGAGAAGCGATTGTTCCGTGAACAGGCAGTGAATCATCACTCGCATCAAATAAGTTGTGATTACGCTTGTATTGTTTTTTTACATCACGCAATGCGTCTAAAGCACCGCGCTTATCAAATTTATTTAAAGCAATGATGTCAGCGAAATCCAACATGTCGATTTTCTCAAGTTGTGATGCTGCTCCGTATTCCGGTGTCATCACATATAAACTCATTGTGCTGTGTTCAATAATTTCCGTATCGCTCTGACCTATTCCGCTTGTTTCTAAAATTATTAAATCGAAGTTTGCAGCTTTACAAATATCAACTGCATCCTGAACATATTTACTCAAAGCCAAATTACTTTGACGGGTTGCTAACGAACGCATATAAACTCTATCATTACGGATAGCATTCATACGAATTCTATCACCTAAAAGTGCTCCTCCGGTTTTACGTTTACTTGGATCAACCGAAATAATCGCAATGTGTTTGTCTTTGAAATCAACTAAAAAGCGACGAACTAATTCATCTACCAAAGAACTTTTTCCTGAACCACCTGTTCCTGTAATTCCTAAAACAGGAGTTGTAGATACTTTTGCTTTTTCGCGGGCTTTGTTAAGCATCGCTGTGCTTTCCTCATTAAAATTCTCTGCAGCAGAAATTAATCTTGCGATTGATTTGTGATCGCGATCAATTAAATGTGCAACTTCTCCGTTTAAATTTTTTCCTGTAGGGAAATCACATTGTTTTAATAAATCATTAATCATTCCCTGTAAACCAAGAGAACGCCCGTCATCAGGAGAATAAATTCTGGTGATGCCGTATTTATGCAATTCATCAATTTCAGTTGGAAGAATTACACCACCACCACCGCCAAATAATTTTATGTGTGTACAACCTTTTTCTTTCAATAAATCGTACATGTATTTGAAATATTCTACGTGTCCACCTTGGTAAGATGTAACAGCAATTGCATTTGCGTCTTCCTGAATAGCACAATTCACAACTTCTTGCGCGCTTCTATCATGACCTAAGTGAATAACTTCTGCACCGCTAGCTTGAATTATACGGCGCATGATATTAATAGCAGCATCGTGCCCATCAAAAAGAGCAGCAGCTGTTACGATACGAATTTTATTTTTTGATTGATAAGGGGTTGTTTCCATAGGACTGTAATATAGCCCACTAATATAGATAAAATAAGCCTTTTTTGGAAGGAAGAATTTATAACCAATCCCGATAGCTATCGGGAAAGCTGTTTTACAGGCTTTTGAGGTATTTTTTGGCTCGTTCTTTAAAATCGAGGTCTTCCAAAACGAAATTTTCGCGGTGTTTTAGTTTTAAAACCAGATTAAAGTAAACCCGGGCTCTTTCAATTTCTTTGTTTTCAACTAATGCCTCTGCGTAATAGAAATTATTAGCTATGTCGGCTGGAAAATATTTTAATGCTTTTTCTAACACTCTTTTTGCCTCAAGTTTATTTGGCCAATCAATAATTACCGGAATGTATGGCGTTTTGTAATTCAGAATCCCGAGCACTTTCCATCCTGTTGCAGAATAATAAAGCGAATCGAGTTGTATGAGTTTTAAAGTATTATTTCTCATTTTTTCAACTACACCATTTGTAGCATTGGCAAAAGCACCGGTTAGTTCAGCTTTTAATCCTACGCTGGTAATGTACTCGAATAAAATCGGACCTGAAGAAGGATATTTTTTAATGTATGCTTCAGCCAGTTGAATAGTTCTATCAAGGAGTTCTTTTTTTTGTTTCTCAGAAGTGTAAACAAAACGGACTTTGAAATTAAGCGATAATAAATAATACAGAACGCATTTTTCAGTTTCTTTACCACTTTTAATTTGATTTTCGAATAGAGAAATACATTTATTAATGAGTGAAGAATCTGC
>JADJMM010000013.1 GCA_016709575.1 Sphingobacteriaceae bacterium | reverse complement strand
TCCTTCTGCGGTTGCGGCAGGCAGTTTACATGTAATTGGTGGAGGAACTTCTATGGCATCTCCAGGTGTGGCAGGTTTAGCAGCATTATTATTGCAGAAATATCCAACATTCGATAATAAGCAAGTTAAAAATTCCATTATCAATTGTACTTACCAAGATGCGTTTACAGGCTCGACTTTTCCTCATCCAAGCTGGGGTTATGGTAAACTGGACGGCTTCAGTACATTTACCTGCGCTGTAACCACGAGTGCTCCTGAGAATGGTTTAGTAAAGGAGAATAGTAATGTTTATCCAAATCCGTTTAACCAGCAAACTACTTTTAAATTAAACGAGAAAATTAATGGAGAAGTGAAAATTTATAACGCCATTGGTGAACTTATTTTTTCTGAGAAGATAAACTCAGACGAATATATCCTAAACAAAAGATTATTGCCAACTAATGGTATTTATCTTGTTAGTTTTAAAACGGCAACTACTGAATATAATTATAAGATTATTGCCACGGAATAACCATGCGCATTGCCTCCAATAAATTACAGGATATAATTGCTTTTTATAACACCGAACTCTCATCTGTTTACGAACCGGGCGAAATTAATTCGTTGTTACAACAAGCCTGTAAACATTATATAAATTTCTCTCCTATTGATATCACTACAAGGAAAAATGAAAATTTAAATCAGAGTGATATTTTAAAATTATACGATTGCTGTAAAGTATTAAAGAAAAATATTCCTATTCAATATATTTTAGGCGAAACAGTTTTTTATGGGTTAACTTTTAAAGTGAACTCGCACGTTTTAATTCCCAGACCTGAAACGGAAGAATTGGTTGAATTAATTTTAAATGATTGCACAACATTAAGCGAAACCACTTTGGATATTTTGGATATTGGAACGGGCAGCGGTTGCATTCCCATTACTCTAAAATATAAACTACCGGAGGCGAATGTGGCAGCCATTGATATTTCTCAGGAGGCATTACAAGTTGCTCAACAAAATACTTTGCTAAATAAAACAACGGTTTTGTTTAACCAAGCGGATATATTAAAACAAGAAGCAGAATACGTTTTAGATATGTATGACATTATTGTGAGCAACCCGCCTTACATTGCAAAAACAGAAGCCCTACAAATGCATGAGCGCGTAAAAAACAATGAGCCCAATATTGCTTTGTTTGTGGAAGACAATGACGCAGCAATTTTTTACCGACGAATAATAGAACTTTGTAAAAATCACTTAAATGCCGAAGGGAAATTGTATTTCGAATTGAATCCATTATTCGCCAATGAAATTAAACAGCTTGCAGAGAAAAGTAATTTATTTTCAAGCGCCATTTTAATAAAAGATTTATCGGGGAATACCCGTTTTTTAAAAGCCATAAAACATGAATAGAATTTTAATCTTAGTTGCGTTGAGTTTGTTTTTCAAACTAAACTCTCAAGTAAAAGTGGAATTAAACCCCGACCCTGCTCCCATTAATATTGGCGGTAAAAAACAATTAGACCATATTATTTACACGCAATTAATTGTACCACCTAAATTAATCTGGGTAGACGATAAATTAGTCACCATATATTTTACTGTAACAAAAGAAGGAAAAGCTATTGATCCGTTTTTTAAAGATAAGTATGATGAGTACTATCAAACAGAAAGTAAACGGATTTTAAATTTTCTTTTATTTGAGCCTGGGAAAGTAGGTGGTGTTAATGTAGATGCTTACGGTTCTATTACCATGGTGTTTAATGGGGAGAAATACAAAGAAAGTTTAAAAGAACGAAAAAAATTAAAAAGTAGTTTAACAAAACCTCAAGACAGCACTTTTGTGGTTTACGAAACTGCCGACAAATCGCCGGAATATTATAAAGGTGAAGAAGCTTTTACTTCTTTTCTTTTAGAAAACATAGAATACCCAAACGTTGCCAAAACACAAAACATTGAAGGTACCGTTCAAGTATCATTTATTATAGAAACAAACGGATTTGTAAGCAATATAAAAATAATTAAAGGCGTTAACGGCGGTTGTTCAGAAGAAGCTGTACGTGTTGTACAATTACTAAAATGGAAACCCGCTGAGAAAAATGGAAAGTATGTCCGTTATAAAGTGACCTATCCTATCACTTTTAGTTTGAAAAACATCAATAAGGATAATTCGAATGGGCAGCAGTAAAGTTGTTGGCTTCCTAATCCTCCTCGTAAAAATCAATAATCAACCCATCGAGCGGACTAATTGAAACTACACGGCGTTCTTCACCAAAATTAAATACTACAGCATCGCTTAGGTAATTTCCGTCTTCTTTTGTTAATTGAACGGTTTCTAATTTCTTTCCAATTACATCTTCCCACATTTTAGTGCCTGAAGCTACAACACCATAAACTTTTATTTTACCACCATGTTCTTTTTCAATTTCCTTCTTTTCGGCTACGTAATCGTAAACTATGGCTTCCAGTCCGGTATTATCCATGTTACTGCAAATTGAGAGTCGGTAATTATCGGTAAACAGGATTTCAAACACATCAATTAACTCAACAACATCATTTTTATTAATGGAGTTTTGCCATAAATAGCAAAGTATAGCTTTTACTTCCTTTCCTTCAGAGGCTATGAGTTTTTTTAAAGATTCCGGGTCGAAATACGGTTTTTCTTGTTGTTGGCTCATTGGGTAAAATTAAGGAAAATATTACTATTCCTTCCTTAAACTTAAACCCTATTTCAGCGTCAAACCCAATAAAATTGTATATTTGATTATAGACTTATGAAATTCTATTTAAAACATTTTCTTGTTCTTATTTCAACCTTGCACTATTTAGCGGCTGTTTAAATTACCGCAGGGTGATAACCGATGAAGTGGTTCTTAAAGACCAAAACTCTTTAACCGGTACTATTACCGAAAGCGATTCCCTAAAATTAAAATTGAGAAAAATTGACGAATCAGTTACCCTTATTAAATGGGATGATATAGACACTATTATCGGAAAAAAATTCAAAACCGTATTTGTCGGCGCCAATTTAGGTTATTACAACATTCCCTATTTTTCTGTATTCCGTAACGAAGCTATGAGTGGAAATGCCGCCGGATTTCAATTTAAAATTGGATACGCTTTAAGAAGTAACAATCTCTTCTACTTTACTCAACTTTTTTCTCCAGCTACACCCTATAATGAATGTGAAAAATAACAATGGCGCACAAGCAACTATTGAACCATTTACAGGTTACGAAATGCGATTAGCAGCTCACGTACGCGTTCATTTTAAGTTTGGCTTACAACTTAACCTTGCTAATAAAAATTCTTCCATGGGCTCTAATTTTAGTCTGGGTTTTCATTTTATGCGTAAGAATTTTAAAAAGCGTTACAATTATTTAAATACAGAACACCGTATTTACGGACAATGAAAAAATAATTACTTACATATTTATTCTTTTTACGGTCAATTGCTTTGCGCAACCCGGCGCGATTGTGTTTAACGATTCAATTATTCATGAAATCCGTATTACTACTCCATTAGCAGATTGGTTTACAACATTAGAAACCGATTTCAAAAACAACATCACCAATCCTGAATTATATCCGGAAATCTATCATCCCTGCGATGTGAGTTTTGATGGTATTACCACTTACAGTTGTGGCTTCCGCGAAAAAGGAAATGCATCGAATACTCTTGCTAATTTTGGAAGAAAGAATCCGCTTAAAATTGCTTTTGATGAATACAACAACAATCAAACTTTTAATGGTCTTAAAAAATTAAATCTCAACATCTTCATTAACGACCCCTCATTAATGCATGATGCAGCCTGCAATAAATTAATGCGCGATGCCGGGCTGAATGCTTCACGTACCGCCTACGCTAAAGTTTGGGTGAACGGTGAGTATATTGGTCTGCATTTAATGATTGAGAACGTTGATAAAACTTTTTTGACATCAAAATATGGCAGTGGAATTAATAATGATGGCAATCTTTATAAAACCGATCGTGGCGCTTCTGTTCCACTTAATTGGCAAGGCGCCAATAAACAAAAGTATAAAGACCAAGGGATGAAGTTGACAACTAATGAAGATGTTGATGACTGGACCGGCTTCATTAATTTTGTAGATTTTTTAAATAATTACAGTGGAGATGATTTTAGACAGCAATTAGAAAGTCGTTTTGATATTCACAGTTATTTAAAAGCTTTAGCCGTTGAAAAATGTGTTCGGAGTTGGGATAGTTATTGGGGCGGCGGCAATAATTACTATTTATACGAGCATCCTGATGGAAAATTCAGATGGATACCTTGGGACATGAACGAAACCTTCCAGGATATAAAAGTATTAAGTGGCACAACTATATTGGAAGGTTATTTGATTCCAACACCGCAAATTGATGAACGTCCGCTTTTGAAAAAAATATTTCAATACGAAGAATATAAAAATGAATATCTGAGTTATGCTTGTGAATTTATTCAAACCAAATTTAATTTAGATAATCTGGGTCCAACTATTTTGCGTTGGCATAATTTAATTGATGAAACTTACAGAAACGATCCTAACCGTTTAAACTCTTATGCTTCATTTGAAAAATCATTAACTGAGGATAATGAAGATGTGGTTTCGATGACAAAATCATCTTTTGTATTACGGATTCGTTATCCCGGTGTATTTCCATTTATACAAATGCAACGCGAATGGGTGGTAAAACAATTAAACGCCTGGGAAAAATCGTGTGTAATAAAAAGTACCGGTCTTTATAATTTAAATATCTTCCCAAACCCGGCACATTATTATATCGAAATTAAAAATGAAGGTTCAGGTTTTGAATACGCACAATTCAAGTTAGTCAGCTCAACAGGAAATACATTTTATTTATCTCCCTTCGAAATTATGACTGGAACAACTTTCAGATTAGACTTAACAACTATCCCTCCGGGTTTTTACCTCCTTCTTAAACAAGATGGTGATGGCAGAATTGGAAGAGCCAAAATAATTATCGAATAAAGATTAAACCTTCATCTTATTTCTGAGTCAAAAGCATAGATACACGAGCTATGCCTTTTAATATTATAAAAACTGCCATTTTTAATTCAGTAGCACTAATTTTTAGCGTTTGTCTTACAGTATTGCTTCTGCCCTACCTAATTTATGATTTAATTTTTGGAGAGAAATCGTATTAAGCTCTTGAGCCAAGTTCAATCACATCAAGATTTTTCATTTCTTTCCCTTCAATTTCCAATCTTACAACAGTTTTCACTTTATGAAATCCGTGAACACCACAAGCCCCGGGATTTAGATAAAGTAAATTGAAAGTTTTATCGAACATAACTTTTAAAATGTGTGAGTGACCACAAATAAATAAGTCTGGTTTTTCCTGCAGCATAACTTCACTAACTTTAGGATTGTATTTTCCAACCGGGCCCGCAATGTGTGTGATGTACACTTTTACATCTTCACAATTAAAAATTAAGTGCTCCTGGTAAGTTTTTCTTAAATCTGTTCCATCAATATTACCCCAAACCGCACGAAGTGGTTTTAGTTTTTCAATTTGCTTACATAAATCGTAATTCCCAATATCTCCGCCATGCCAAACTTCATCAGCTTGTTCAATATACTTAATCAATTTATCATCTAAATGACTATGGGTATCGGATATGATTAAGATTTTTTCATTACCATTGAGCTCAAGTCACATTTTTTCCTTCTTTATAAAAAAAAAAAAAAAATAAAAAAGGGAACCCCCCACCACCCCCAATACCCCCCCCCCCATTAAACACCTCCCCCCCCCCCCCCAAAATAAACCCTCTTTTAAAAAAAACACCCCTATTACCCCCAATAACCCTTTAACAACCCCCCCCCCTTTCCTTTAAATTTTTTTTTCCTCTCCCCCTTAATTTTCTTTCCCCCCCTGTTTTTTATTTTCCCCCCTCTCCTCCTCCCTTCAATAAAAGGTTGGCGCCTCCTAAAGGTCTTCCACTTTCTCATAAATTGACTTCCCGAATCCCCTTTTTTCCACCCCAACCCTGACCCTCCCATACTTTTTTTTCCCTCGTTATTTTTTTTTCTTTTCTTTATTTTTACCTTAACCTTTTTTTTTTTTTTTTTATTTTTTTTTAAAAAATTTTTATTTTAAACATTTTAACACCCTCCCAAAACCTTCTTCCCCCCCCCCCCCCCCCCCTCCCCCAATTCCTCACCCCTAAACTTTCACCCACCCCCCCCCCCCCCCACCTTTTCCCCAAAACCTTCCCCCCCCCCCCTCCCCTCCCCCCCCCCCCCATTTCTTTTCTTTAGAACAAAACTTTTTTTTTTTAAACCCCCCCCCCCCCCCTTTACACCCCCACCCAAAAATAACTCCCCCTATTAAAAAAATCCCTTTTATTCCCCTCTCCCAAACCCTCCGGAAAAATTTCCCCCCAACCCCCTCCAAAACACTCCCCCCCCCCCCCCTTCCTTCCCCCCCCCCCCCTTTCCTCCCTCCCCCCCCCCCCCCCCCCCCCCCACTACCCATGGAACCCCCGGGGAGGGGTCCCCCCCGCGGCCCCTTTTTTTCTTTTTTTTCCCTCCCTTTTTCTCTCCTTCCTCTCCCCCTCCTCCCCCCCCCCCCCCGCCCCCCAAATTCTTCCATTCATCCTCCCCTTTCCCCCCCCCCTTCCCCCCACCCCCCCCCCCCCCTCCCCCCCCCCCCTTCTCCCCCCCCCCAACCTCTTTTCCATTTCCTCATTGCCTTTTCCCACCTTTTAATAACCAACCCCCCCCAATCACTTCGTGGGTTGTAATTAATAAAAAAATACAATCTTTTTACTTTTTTTTTTTTTATTTATTTTTTTTTTTTTAAATAACCTGGGTTTTTATTTTTTTTTATTTTAAACAAACCAAAAAAAAATAAGATAATAAAAACCCTCCCCATATACGGGGAAAATAAAAAACCCCCCCCCCCCCCCCCTTCCTCAACCCCCCAAACAACCCCAAAATTTTTTTAAAAACCCCCCCCCCCCCCCCCCCCCTCAAATTTTCTCCCCCAACCCCCACTAAAAACAACCAATAACCCACGAACCCCTAACCCCCCTTCTTACTTTTCATAACCAAAATTCAAAAACAAAAAAAAATAAAAGATAAAAAAAATTAATTTTAATTTTTTTTTTTAAAAAAAAAAAAGGGGAAATAATATTATTTTTATTCTACCCCCCCCCCCCCCCCCCCCCTTTTTTAATTTCCCCCCCCCCCCCCCCCCCCCCCCCCCCCCGGAAGCGCGATTCCCCCCCCGGGGGGGGGGGGGTTTTTCGTGCTAAATCGGAGAAATTCAACCCCATCAAAATTACCGGAGCTCATCATTAACAGAACGGAGTTGTTCCATTTCTTTGATTTCAGATAATCAGTAACGGCTTTACTATCCGTAAATACTTTTAAATCTTTTCTGGCAAATGCTTTTAAAACTTGTTCTTCAGTTATTGGTTTCAGCTTTTTATGCGCAATAGTGTGAGGATTATAATAGACAATGGCTTCATCACTTGTATTCATAGCGCCGTTGTATTCATTTAAGAACTCTTCGGTTAAACTACTAAACGTATGCAATTCCATACAAGCCACAATATGACGTTTATCAAATTGTTGCTTTACAGCAGACGTTGTCGCTTTTAATTTGGAAGGGGAATGCGCAAAGTCTTTATAGAAATTAAATGTTTCGTTTTTGTAAACTAATTCTAAACGTTTGGCCGCCCCTTTAAAACTTTGAATGGCATTATAAAATTGTTCATCAATAACTCCAACTTGATTACAAACTAATCGCGCACCGGTTAAATTCATTAAGTTGTGGTCGCCAAAAACTGAAAGTGGGATTTCTTTTCCATTGACAAGTAAATAAGTTGTCCCATCAATAATTTTATTAGGAGGAACAGAATAACCTAATTTCTTAATATTATTTTTTTGTCCTGAAACCTCAGCAACTTTTACGAGTTCTTTATCTTCTGAACAATACACCAAACTTCCATTCGGTTCAATTAAATCGACAAATATCCTAAACTGCTCAACATAATTATCGAAAGTGGGAAACACATTAATATGATCCCATGCAATTCCGCTTAACAAGGCAATGTTCGGTTTGTACAAATGAAATTTCGGCCGTCTGTCGATTGGTGATGCTAAATATTCATCGCCCTCAATAACTGTTATTTTGGCTTCTTTGGTTATTTTAACCATTGTATCAAAACCTTCCAGTTGAGCGCCAACCAAAAAATCGGTATCGATTTTATTAAAATTAAGTACGTGCAAAATCATGGCAGTTATTGTTGTTTTACCATGACTACCTCCTATTACAATCCGTGTTTTCTCTTTCGTCGCTTCGTAAATGAATTCGGGGTAGGAATAAATTTTTAAACCGAGTTCTTTTGCTTTTTATTAATTCAGGATTATCGGCACGGGCGCATCCCTAAAATAATAGCATCTATGCTTTTATTTATTTTTTCAGGGAACCAACCGATGGCTTCAGGTAACAATCCTTTTTTGGCTAACCTGGTTTTTGAAGGTTCGTTAATTTCATCATCACTCCCACTCACTTCATAACCTTTTTCATGCAAAGCCAATGCCATATTATGCATCGCGCTTCCTCCTATTGCAATTAAATGTACACGCATCTTTAAATTTTACACTAAGTAAAAACAAAAGCATAAAAAAAGACCCCGAAGGGTCTTTATATTTTGCACAAAATGATGTTTACTAGTTTTTCAACACTTTAACAGTGTAAGAACCTGTATTGGCAGCATTATAAACTGTTTCGTAGATGGAGATATACAACATACCGCTACTTTTTGCAGTACCACTGAATTTAGCACCTGCTTTTAAAGTTTCAGTACTGGTGTCACCAATATGATAAATTACATTTCCATAAGAAGGGTAAGTTACAGCCCCCTCATAATCTCCACCTGCAGCGGCAGGATAAGTAGTTCCGTTTGTGGCCGTATAACTTCCATCCGGTTTATATTTTTGATTACTTAAACTCGCTAAAGTAACTTCACCTGTTGCAGTAATTGTAAATTTTTGTCCTTGTTTTAATACAATGCCTGTTTTTAACCAACCGCCATTTTGATTTCCGCTGATGTTTTTTGAAGCCAATAATTTAAATGTATAATCGCCCGAACCGGCAGGAGAAATAACTGATACATCTACACTTTTAATTTTTTCTTTTGGGATGCTTAAGTTTCCGTATTCTGTTTTGATATCCATCTTCGCAAAATTAAACGCGCCTCCCATTGTGTAATTACCGTCAATTGTAACAATGTCATCCACCTCAGCATTATCATCAATATTATTAGCCGAATGTAATTCAGACAATAAACCATCGATAGTATATTCACCTGTATAAGTTGAATTTTCATCAATATTTTTTGGGTCAGATGAAAAATCATTTACAGCCGCAATAGCTTTTACACCTAATTTCAAAATATCAGCGTAAGCACCTTTACGGGTTTCGTCGGTTGTACCTGTGTTCATTATTTTTAAGTACGACATAGCTTTATCGTAAACTGCTTTGTCTTTACCAATACCAACTTTAATGGTACTTACGTTAGCAACAGGAATGGTTAATTTACCATAATTGGTTACTAATTCAACATCACCCATTGATGAAGTTCCTGTAATAACGTTTCCGTCTAATAAATTTAATTTTAATTCAACCGGTTTTTGTTGGGCTAATGCCGATAAACCGAATGTTAAGGCGATTGCTAATACTACTTTTTTCATTTGTTTTGTTTTAATATTAAGATGTCTTATTTCAAAAAATCCATAAATATTTTCTCGCAAAGGCGCTAAGTTTATTTCACTTTTCTGGCCACAACCATCATTTCTTCACCTATATTAAGCGCTGAGAGTGTGTTATATATGATGTTATGTATAAACACAAAGAACTTCAATTGCCACATGGGTCTTGTTGTGAATTTATTAAAATACTGTTGTCTTTCTGATGCTTTAATTTCGTAATTGGCTTCTTGCGTTGTTTTGGCTTTGCTCTTGCCTCTTAGTCGGTTGAATAAAGGTAAAATGGTATACATCAGGAAGAGTTTCAACTCGAAAGATGATTTTATTTTCTCTACTTTATAACCGTGCTTCTCTAATAAAATAGTAATGGTTTTTTTGCTGAAATAATTCACGTGATCGAGTCCCATCATTTTCCAATCGTCTTTATACTTTTTCGCGAAATAGCTATCAATTTGAGGCACTTGAATGACGATTACACCATCAGGTTTTGTAACACGTGAACATTTTTCAATGAATGTATCCGCTTTATCAATATGTTCAAGTACATCCCACAACGTAATCACATCAAACTTTTTTGTTTCATCCATCTCAAAAAAATCGATGTGCTCAACAGGTAATTTCAAATCGTTCTTACAAAACAAGTAAGGTTGTTCAGAAATTTCAATTCCGGAAACATTGTAACCAATTTCTATTCCTGCTAACATAAAATGTCCCCAGCCAGCTCCTAAATCAAATAAATCGCCACTTGGTTTGTATTTCTTAATGAACTCTAAACGTAATTTATGCCGCTGAATTTTTACCCAATTATTTCCTTTGCGGACAGCTTCTGTAACTTTCTCATCTTTATAATTTCCGTAATCAATTTTTTTACGATAGTATGGCGGAATGAAATACAAACCGCAATTATTACAAGAGAAAACCTCAAATTTTTCTTTTGAATAAATAGGTGTGAATTGTTTTGGATCAAAATTATTACAAACGCAGCACCTGATATCTTCCAGTACTTCTGGTTTAACAGCAATAGGAGTCATTACGGTTTTGTTTCGTTTTCAAAAGTTAATTCAATAATAGCGGTGCCATCTCGGAAGAAGGCTACCCCACCCCAGCTAAATATTTTTTTCTGGAACACCCAAACCTCGTTATCTTTTACAACAACACGTTGAATAATTACAACACCGTTTCCATTAATAGTTTCCTCTGTTACGCCCGGAGGATATTTTGCAAGCAAGGCTTTCTTGCGTTCATCTACACCTGTATTAGCATCTGAATTTAATATTTTTTCTATTTCAGCTAATCGTCCCATTGCATAGGTATCTCCACTTTTCCAAATTAGAGCCTCTTCATATAATTTCTTAGCGGGTTTGTAATTTTTTACATCAAAGTTTTCATTAGCGCGTTTTATAGCGGCTGCATATTTTTCTTCAGGGGTGGCTACCGAAGCAACTGTAGGCGTTGGTGCAACAGTTGGTGTTGGAGGCACAGTATTTGTAGCTGCAGCTTTAATAGCCGCTGCAATTTTATCTAAAGCCGATAATTTATCTTTCGGATATTGTTCATTTGGTTTAATACCGAGTGCAGCGGTAAAACCTGAGCGTGCGGTAACCCAATCTTTTTTCGCATAAGCATCATCCCCTTTTTTAATTGCAGCGTCATACTTAGCGTTTAATTCAGCTTCGGCTTTTTCTTTTGCCGCAGCATCCATATTTGCTTTTTCATCAATAATAGCTTTATCAATAGCTGCTAACTGAGTTTTTGGATACGCTTCTGTCGGTTTTATTCCCAATGCTTCCTTGTATCCACCGCGGGCAGTTGTCCAATCTTTTTGCAAAGGCTGCATCTCCCATTTTAATGGCAGCGTTATACTTTGCATTTAACTCTGCTTCGGCTTTTGCTTTAGAAGCTGCATCCATATTTAATTTTTCGTCTTCAATGGCTTTATCAATTGCAGCCAATTTATCTTTTGGATATTGCTCTGTAGGTTTTATTCCGACGGCATCATTGTAACTAGTACGCGCATTCGCCCAATCTTTTTTATTGAAGGCATCATCACCTTTTTTAATGGCAGCTAAATATTTTGCTTCCAGTTCTGCTTTAGCTTTTGCATCACCATCGCTTTTCGCTTTCAGTGCCGCTTCTTCAGCAAGTGCTTTATCAATCAATGCAATTTGATCTTTAGGATATTTCTCTGCCGGTTTATAACCTAAAGCTTCGTTGTATGCAGCTTTTGAACCTTGCCATGTTTTTGCAGCGAAAGCATCATCACCTTTTTTAATAGCCGCTTCATATTTTGCTTTTAGTTCCGCTTCGGCTTTTGCTTTAGAGGCCGCATCCATATTTGCTTTTTCATCAGTAATAGCTTTATCAATAGCTGCTAGCTGATTTTTTGGATAAGCTTCAGTTGGTTTAATACCTAGCGCTTCATTGTATCCTGTACGAGCGGCAGCCCATGTTTTTGTAGCGAAGGCATCATCACCTTTCTTTACTGCTGCCAAATATTTCGCTTCCAATTCTGCTTTTGATTTAGCATCAGCATCCGCTTTAGCTTTTGCATCCGCTTCGGCTTTTGCTTTGGCTGCTGCATCAGCATCTGCTTTTGCTTTAGCATCCGCTTCGGCTTTCGCTTTTGCGGCGGCTTCTGCTTCAGCTTTTGCCTTCGCGGCAGCGGCTTCACCTTGTGCTTTATCAATTAATGCGAGTTGATCTTTGGGATATTTTTCTCCAGCTTTAATTCCTAATGCTTCATTGTAACCACCACGAGCTGTAGCCCAATCTTTTAATCCAAATGCTGCATCACCTTTTTTAATGGCTGCTAAATATTTTGCTTCTAATTCTGCTTTTGCCTTTGCATCACCTTCTGCTTTTGCTTTAGCGGCTGCTTCATCAGCTAAAGCTTTATCGATTGCTGCAATTTTATCTTTTGGATATTGCTCCGTTGGTTTTATTCCTAATGCTTCAGTGAATCCTGCTTTAGCTGCTGCCCAAGTTTTTGTTGCGAAGGCATCATCTCCTTTTTTAATCGCTGCTAAGTATTTTGCTTCTAATTCCGCTTTAGCTTTTGCATCACCTTCCGCTTTTGCTTTAGCGGCTGCTTCATCTGCTAAGGCTTTATCGACTGCTGCAATTTTATCTTTTGGATATTGCTCTGTTGGTTTTAAACCCAAAGCTTCAGTATAACCAGCTTTTGCATTTGCCCATGCTTTTGTTGCGAAGGCATCGTCTCCTTTTTTAATCGCTGCTAAATATTTTCCTTCTAATTCTGCTTTACTCTTTGCTGCGTTGGCTTCATCAGCTAAAGCTTTGTCAATAGCAGCAATTTTATCTTTTGGATATTGTTCTGTCGGCTTTAAACCTAATGCTTCAGTGTAACCTGCTTTTGCATTGGCCCAGGCTTTTGTGGCGAAAGCATCATCTCCTTTTTTAATGGCTGCTAAATATTTTGCATCTGCTGCTGCTTTTGCATCGGCATCTGCTTTTGCTTTGGCCGCATCTGCAATAGCTTTCTCAATTGCTGCCAACTGATTTTTTGGATAAGTTTCAGCTGCTTTATAAGTTAAAGCTTCATTATACCCTGCTTTTGCAACAGCCCAATCTTTTTTATTGAAACCATCATCACCTTTTTTTATGGCTGCTAAATATTTATTATTTAAATCTTCTTCCGCTTTTTTCTTAGCCGCATCTTCGGTTGCTTTTTTAGCATCATCAGCTTTTTTCTTTTCTAAAGCCGCTAACTCCGCAATGGTTTTATCAATTTGTGCCATTTGGGCTTTTGGCCACGACTCATTTGGTTTTAAAGCTAAAGCTGCCTGATAAGATGCTTTTGCTCCTTGCCAATCATTTTTCTGAAATGCTTTATCACCGGCTTTTACGGCAGACTGATAATTTGCTTCCAAATCTTTCCTCTTATTTAATTCGGCTTGTTGCGCCGCCATTAAATTTTGTAAGCCCCCCAACATTTGGTCGAGATAATTTTTATCGTACTCGAAATTGTCTTTAGTGGGATTGTAAGTGTATTTGTTTAAGGGTTGATTGAGTAAGGAATAATCTACCCCATCTAATTTTTCAAAAAGGGTTAAGCTGGCTTCAACGGTAGAGAATTTACTGGTGGTTTTTTCATCAGGCACACCACGTGTAGAGACTGCATACTTTTTTGTGGCCATACCTTGCTTCGATACCATGATGGAATAATCAGCATTTAATGGCAAATCAAAAGCATACTTTCCTGTTCCGTCTGTTGTGATAGTATTGATTACCTTTCCGCCGGTATTAACAGCTACCGAAACACCAGGCATTCCATTCCCCTTCAAATCAGTTACATAACCCTCAACATGCAGTGGAAAAGTCTGTGTGGCAGTAGGCACTGCCTGTCCGAAACCAATAAGTGCAGTAAAGCTTAAATAAAATATAGCTAAAAGCCTGAAATTCATAAATTAACCTGTTTCCTAAAAAACATCTTAAATTTACAAAATTATCCTATACCGCAATGAGAAATAAAGCAACAATTAATGCTAATGCTGTTAATATAAGTTACTGGGAACTTAAGCATTATTTTACCGGGGTGGATTTGATTGTAATTGGGTCCGGAATTGTTGGATTAAACACTGCTATTTATTTCAAAAAAAACAACCCAAAAGCTAAGGTTTTAGTACTCGAAAAAGGCATTTTACCTTCAGGAGCAAGCACTAAAAACGCCGGTTTCGCTTGTTTTGGGAGCCCAAGTGAGTTATTAAGTGACCTAAAAAAAACGCCCGAAGAAACTGTATGGGAGACGGTAAAAATGCGTTGGGATGGATTAAAGCTACTCCGCAAAATCTCGGAGATAAAAACATTGGCTTTAAGCAACACGGAGGCTTTGAGCTATTTAATACAAAAGCGCAATTTGATAATTGCAACGAATCTGTTTTTTATCTAAACAAAAAAGCGAAGGAATATATTGGAAGAAAAAATGTGTACACTTCGGTGAATTCAAAAATAAAATCATTTGGCTTTAAAACTGTAAAGGGAATGATTTTGAACTCGGAAGAAGGTCAGATTGATACTTCTAAAATGTTTAATTCACTTTTACAATTAGCTCAAAAAGAAAATATCTCTATTTTAAACGGCATCGAGATTTCTAAAATTACCGACACAAAAAAGGGGGTTGAATTACAGAGCAATCTTGGTGTTTTTAAGAGTGAAAAAGTAGTTGTGGCAGTAAATGGCTTTGCAAAAGAACTTTTAAAAATAAAAGATGTTGAGCCTGCAAGAGCTCAAGTTTTAATTACAAAACCCATTCAAAATTTAAAATTAAAAGGTACTTTTCATTATGATGAAGGTTTTTATTATTTCAGAAATATTGATAACCGAATTTTATTTGGCGGCGGGAGAAATTTGGATTTAAAAGGAGAAACTACAACACAAATTGCAGTTACCCCAAAAATTCAAAATCAGCTGGAAACACTTTTAAAAACAGTAATAATTCCCAATCAAAAATTTGAAATTGGACATCGCTGGGCCGGAATTATGGGCGTTGGTACCGAGAAAAAACCAATCATCAAGCATTACTCTCCGAACGTAGTTTGTGCCGTTCGCATGGGTGGAATGGGTGTTGCTATTGGTAGTTTAGTAGGAAAAGAAGCTGCTAAATTAATTGCAGATTAATTTCCCATTTGCGCTACAGCTTGAATAACATCGTGTTTTGTGATGATGTGAGTATTGCCTCCCAAATCACGCATCAATACTGCGTTATTATCCTTCGTAATTAGTTTAGAAATCTCATCAATTGTACATTGAGAATCTACAATTGGAAATGACTTCTGCATTAAACTCTCAACACTTTTTCCTTTTACATCGTTCGATTCGATTAATTTCGAAAACAAATAACTATCGTTTAATGACCCTACAAACTCTTTTCCTTTTGTAACAGGAATTTGAGAAATGCCAAATTTATTCATTAAAGCAAGTGCATCACTTACTGTAGAAGCTGCATCAACAGTTACTAATTTTTGGTTTTTGTGCGATGAAATTAAATCTAATGCTTTTGGTTTGCTGATTTGTAAGAAACCTCTATCGCGCATCCAATCATCATTAAACATTTTGCCTAAATAACGTGTGCCGTGATCATGAAAAATAATGACAACCACGTCGCCCTTTTTAAATTTATCTTTCATTTGCATTAGTCCTGCTAAAGCAGAACCAGCACTGTTACCAACGAAAATTGCTTCTTCACGAGTAATACGGCGTGTCATTATCGCTGCTTCTTTATCCGTTACTTTCTCAAAATGATCGATGATGTTGAAGTCAACGTTTTGAGGTAAAAAATCTTCCCCAATTCCTTCAGTGATGTAAGGATAAATTTCATTCTTATCTAAAATACCGGTCTCTTTATATTTTTTGAATACTGAACCGTAAGTATCAATTCCTAAAACTTTAATGTTTGGATTTTTTTCTTTTAAATATTTTCCTGTACCACAAATCGTTCCACCGGTTCCTACACCAACTACTAAATGCGTTACTTTTCCATCAGTTTGATCCCAAATTTCAGGTCCTGTTTGCTCGTAATGTGCTACAGAGTTACTTGGATTATCATATTGATTCGGTTTCCATGAATTTGGAATTTCATTTACTAAACGGGAAGAAACTGAGTAATAAGAACGTGGATCTTCAGGATCAACGTCAGTAGGACAAACAACAACTTCAGCACCGAAAGCACGAAGCGCGTCAACCTTTTCTTTACTCTGTTTATCAGTAGTTGTAAAAATACATTTGTAGCCTTTAATTACGGCGCCAATTGCTAAACCCATACCTGTGTTTCCACTGGTTCCTTCAATAATTGTTCCGCCTGGTTTCAAACGACCATCTTTCTCAGCGTCTTCAATCATTTTGATTGCCATCCTATCTTTAATGGAGTTACCTGGGTTAAAAGTTTCAACTTTGGCATATACATCACAAGGTAAATCTTTAACAATGCGGTTTAGTTTTACCATTGGTGTATTGCCAATAGCTTCAATAATATTTTTACAAACTTTCATGAGATAATTATAAGTATGCAAAAATAGAAAATACCTCTGAAACGAGAGCAAGATTTATTAATTGGTTACAAACAAAAAAAGCCGCTTCGGAGTGAAACGGCTTTAATTTTATAAGTTTTGAATTATTATTGCGTTAAAAGAGCTCTTGAAATTACGATACGTTGTACTTCACTGGTTCCTTCGTAAATCTGAGTAATTTTTGCGTCACGCATTAAACGTTCAACATGATATTCCTTCACATAACCATAACCACCATGAATTTGAACTGCCTCTGTAGTCACCCACATAGCTGTTTCGCTGGCGTAAACTTTTGCCATAGCACTTTCTTTATCCATTGGTAAATGTTGATCCTTTAACCAAGCTGCGCGGTAAATTAATAGACGGGCACACTCAATTTTAGTAGCCATATCAGCCAATTTAAATTGAATTGCTTGATGTTGAGAGATTAATTTTCCAAATGCTTTTCGTTCTTTCGAATATGCCAATGCTAATTCATAAGCACCACTTGCAATTCCTAAGGCTTGAGAAGCAATTCCAATACGTCCACCACCTAAAGTTTTCATTGCGAATTTAAATCCAAAACCTTCTTCTCCAATACGGTTTGCTTTTGGAACTTTCACATCGGTAAACATTAAAGAGTGTGTATCACTTGCGCGAATACCCATTTTATTTTCTTTCGGACCTACAACGAAACCCGGCATGCCTTTTTCAATAATTAAACAGTTGATGCCTTTGTGACCTAATTCAACATTAGTTTGAACCATTACTAAATAAATAGAAGCTGAATTTCCATTGGTAATCCAGTTTTTTGTACCATTTACTAAATAATGATCACCTTTGTCGATAGCAGTAGTTTTTTGTGAAGTAGCATCACTTCCTGCTTCAGGTTCTGATAAGCAAAATGCGCCAATCTTCTCACCTTTAGCTAAAGGCACTAAATATTTTTGTTTTTGTTCTTCTGTTCCGAATTTTTCTAATCCCCAACAAACTAATGAGTTGTTTACACTCATCACCACACTGCAAGAAGCGTCCACTTTCGAAATTTCTTCCATTGCTAAAACGTAAGAAATTGCATCCATTCCGCCACCGCCGTATTTAGGATCAACCATCATTCCTAAAAATCCTAACTCAGCCATTTTTTTAATTTGCTCAGTCGGAAATTTTTGTTGTTCGTCACGCTCAATAACACCCGGCTTTAATTCGTTTTGCGCAAACTCACGGGCCGCTTTCTGAATCATTAAATGTTCTTCGGTAAGTTGAAAATGCATGGGGTCGTAATTTTATATTAATGCTTATTTTTTGTAACCTTGCAAATATAAGCTTATATGCCATTTTTGGTGCTTTTTTTTATGAATTTGTTTAAATAATTTTAAGCTTTTAAAGTTTGTCAAAATCAAGTAAATACACAGTCATAGGCCTCATGAGCGGCACCTCTCTTGATGGTTTAGATATTGCACTTTGCGAGTTTGAAGGCTCAGACACTAATTTTAGCTACAAAATTCTTAAAGCTGAAACCATTTCTTATACAGCCGAACAAAAAAACAAACTCCGCTCACTACCCTATTTAAACGTTGAAAATTATTTTAAACTTCATCATCAATTAGGGAAATTTTTTGGCAAAGAGGTTGCAAAATTTACAAAAGATATTCCTGAAAAACCTTTGGCTGTAGCTTCACACGGACATACTGTTTTTCATCAACCACAAAAAGGCTACAGTACACAAATTGGTTGTGGAGCCACAATTGCAGCTTATTCTAATACAACAACCGTATGTGATTTTAGGAGTTTGGATGTTGCCTTACAAGGACAAGGCGCGCCTTTAGTTCCTATTGGAGATAAATTATTATTCGGACAATACAAAAGTTGTTTGAATATTGGTGGGATTGCTAATATTTCGTTCGATAAAAATAATTCGAGGATAGCCTTTGATATTTGCTTTGCCAACATGGCGCTTAACTATTTTGCTCAATTAGCAGGAAGCGATTACGATAAAAATGGTAATTGGGCAAAGCTTGGACACTTTAACGAAAACTTATTTAACGAATTAAACAATCTTGAATTTTTTAAACTGAAAGGTGCAAAATCCATTGGACGCGAATGGTTCGAGAATGAATTTTTGTATTGTATTCAAAAAAGTAAATTACAAGTAAACGACATTTTAAATACGCTTGTACATCATATTTCGTTTCAAATTGCATTAGTGCTGAACGAAAATAATTTAAGTGATGTTTTAATTACAGGTGGGGGCGCGCACAATACGTTTTTAATTGAAGCCTTGCAGAACTATTACAAAGGAAAAATCATTATTCCTGATACCATCACGATCAATTACAAGGAAGCACTTATTTTTGCTTTTCTGGGTTACTTACGATTAAATGAGCAAATCAATACATTAAGTTCTGTAACTGGTGCCAAACAAAATTCGGTTGGTGGAGCAGTCTATTTAGCTAAACAATAATATGGCAGCATTGTGGGTGTTTTTAGGGGGAGGAATTGGAAGTGTTATTCGCTACTTTTTAGGCATTGCTTTTTCTAAATCAACTTTATCATTACCTATAGCTACCTTATCAGCTAACTTAATCAGTTGTTTAATTTTCGGTTTATCTATTTGGGCTTTTAACTCTAAACTTCAGAGCAGTCCTAGTTTAAAATTCTTTTTATTAACAGGTATTTGCGGAGGATTAAGCACCTTCTCTACCTTTAGTTACGAGACTTTTGAACTTTTAAAACAACAAAACTACATTTGGGCTTCAGCTAACATCTTACTAAGTGTTCTATCGTGTGTTCTTATTTTTTATATCTTTATAGGTAAATTATCCTAAGTTATGCGGAAAATATTTTTATTATTGATTCTTTTTTTATTTTCGCAAAGCATTGCATTTTCTCAAATCAAACGTTATTTACGAAAAGCAGCACATGCTACAGATAACGGACGTTTAGATAAAGCCCGCGAATATTATTTAAAAGCACTTGCGATAGATAAAGATAATTACAACGCGAATGTTGGATTTGGTGTAACGCTTTCCGAATTCATGGATCAACCCGAAGAAGCTCTTCCATATTTAGAAAACGCTTACCGTCACACCCCTAAAGACACATTACCTGATTTACTTTATGCGCTTGCTAAATGCTACCAACACTTTGGAAATTTTACAGAATCAATTAAGTTTTTAGATATGCTTAAGGGTGCTGTTGCGCTTGATGAGGACGATAAATTATTTCAATTAGATTTAAAAAAACGCAGAGAAGATTGTGTTTATGCTATGGCGAATACGACCAATGCTAATCCTAAAGATTGGTACGTGGTTAACCTAGGCTCAACTGTAAACTCAAAAACTCCTGAATACGTTCCTGTAATTACGCCTAACAACGAATTACTATTTACTTCAAAACGACAGGATGATAAAAAAGAAAAAATAAGCGACTTAGACGGAAAGTATTTTGAAAGCATGTATTTGAGTCAGACTGAAAACGGAAAGTTTACAGCTCCTCGCCGTTATACAGTTCCTGATTTATATCTAAGCTCAAAATTCCGTAAGCATCACGAATCTGTTATTTCTATGTCACCCGACGGAAAGAAATTATATGTTTATCGTGACAATAAAATTTTTGAGATTGATATGGATAATTTAAAGAAGACAAATCCTAAAAAATTATCGAAGAGTATCAACTTCGCATATTATCAAAATCATGCTTACATAAGCAAAGACGGAAAAACTCTATTTTTTACCAGTGAAGCAAAAGGCGGTTATGGCGGTGTTGATATTTACAAGTCTGAAAAAGTTGGTGATGGCGTATGGGGCAAGCCTGAAAATTTAGGCCCGAATGTAAATACAGCTTATGATGAAGATGCGCCTTTTTTAAGTGATGATGGACATACTTTATATTTCGCGTCGCGTGGACATCCCGGTTACGGAAATTTTGACATTTACAAAACAGTTTTAAAAGATGGGAAATGGGATAAGCCTGAGAATTTAGGATTACCGATTAACTCACCAGCTCATGATATTTTTATGGTGCAAAACAAAGATGGCAATATTGGCTATTTCTCTTCTGCACGTAAAGGCGGAAAAGGTGATATGGACATTTATAAAATCAATTATCTCTCTAACTTAAATAAGGAGTGTACAACATTCAATGATAATGCCATTACACTTTCAACTAACATCATTAACGAAAAAGAAAACGAATATACTTTTAAAGCAGCTTATCCTGAGTATTACAAAGTGTTACAGTCGGGCTGGAAAGTAAATAATGAAACTGCAACAGGTAAAGACAATATTTTAGATTACAAATTTGTAAAAACAGGAGATTACACCGTTCAATTTAAAGTATTTGCTTATTGCGATACTTGTATTGAACCGATGATTAATTGTAATACAACAACGGTTACTATTAAATCAGCAGAAACGCCTACAGTTGACAATAACGCTGCTATTTTAGCGGCTTTAGAAAATTATCACGGTAAGTTGAGCGCAGAGCAATTAAAAGCATTAGGATTTGATTTAGCGCCATTGAGATTTGATTTAATATGAGTAATGTGCGTGAAGATGCACAAGCTACTTTGACAAAAAACTTAGAAATTTTAAAAAAGCATCCTGAATTACGAATTGAAATTTATGGTTACGCCGATACACAAGGTAAACCCGGTTACAATAAAAATTTATCAGGGAAACGTGCTGCTAATGTAAAATCATATTTATCTAAGAATGGTTTAAGCAACAAGCAAATTATCAAAACCGTTGGTAAAGGTGCTACCGATTTACTAAACAATTGTACAAAAGGTGAAGATTGCGGAAAAGAAGAAAACGAAATGAATCGTCGCGCCGAATTAATCATTTTTAAAAAATAATATGGACTTTAAAAACCGAAAGGATTTAGTTTTCATTATCCTAGCCGGATTTTTGTTACCAATGCTGTAGTTGCTGAACTCATCGGCGGAAAGCTTGTGCAATTTTTTGGGCTCTTCACACAAAGCATTGGTATTATTTTATGGCCTGTTGTTTTTGTTCTTACCGATTTAATTAATGAATATTACGGAAGAAGCGGCGTTCGTAAACTTACACTCATTACGGTTGGTTTAATCATTTACACTTATATTTTAATTACAATCGCCATTAATTTAAAAGCTGTGGGTTTCTCCCCTGTTAATGATGATGTTTTCTTAACGGTGTTCGGACAAAGTCAGTGGATTATTGTTGGAAGTATTTGTGCGTTTCTAACTTCACAACTCGTTGATGTTTGGGTGTTTTGGAAATTACGAAATGTAACGGGCAAGAAAATGATTTGGTTACGCGCAACCGGAAGTACTTTAATTAGTCAGTTAATAGATACATTTTTAGTTCAGTTTATTGCTTTTGTAATTCCCGGCAAATGGTCGATGGGCGATTTTGTGGTTAACGCAGCTTGGGGTTATGCTTTTAAATTATTAGTGGCTGTTGCATTAATACCGTTAATTTATTTAGGACATTTCGCTATAGAAAAATATTTAGGAAAAAACGAAGAGGCAACTTCTTAAAAAAAATATTATGAACCAATACGCAATAGCAATACACGGTGGTGCAGGAACAATTCTCCGCTCAATAATGACACCCGAAAAAGAAACTGCTTACAATAAAGCTTTGGAAGATGCTATTGTGGCTGGAGAAACGATTTTAAAAAAAGGCGGAAGCTCTTTAAACGCTGTTGAAGCTGCAATCCGTACTTTGGAAGATAATCCTTTGTTTAATGCTGGTATAGGCGCTGTATTTACACACGATGGTAAAAACGAAATGGATGCGAGCATTATGACGGGGAAAGACTTAATGGGTGGTGCCTGTGCCGGTGTTCAGAATATTAAAAATCCAATTTCTTTAGCGCGTGCCATCATGGAAAAATCGGAGCACGTTTTTATGGCCGGATTAGGCGCACAAGAATTTGCTAAGAAAAATAATATTGAGTTTATGCCCGATGATTATTTTTTTACAGAAGCCCGCTTCGAACAATTAAAAAAAGCAAAAGAAACGGATAGCATTGTCATGGATCATAACGATGAGAAAAAATTCGGAACCGTTGGGGCTGTTGCTTTAGATTTACAGGGGAATTTAGCAGCTGGAACATCGACAGGTGGCATGACTAACAAAAAACATGGTCGCGTTGGTGATACGCCAATTCTAGGCGCAGGAACTTACGCCAATAACAATACTTGCGCTATTTCTTGTACCGGTCATGGTGAATTTTTTATACGCTCAGTTGTCGCTTACGACATTTCCTGTTTAATGGAATACAAAGGTTTATCCTTAAAACAAGCTTGCGAAAAAGTAGTCATGGATAAATTAGTAAAGATTGGCGGCGAAGGTGGTTTAATTGCTTTGGATGCTAAAGGAAATATTGAATTACCATTTAATTCCGAAGGTATGTACCGCGCCTCAAAAAAATCGGGTGGCGATATTTATATTGGCATTTATAAGGATTAATTTAAAATTCCTGAACTTTTCAGTTTAGCAATTAACTTATTTGTAAATAACTCTGCCCCTGTTTTGTTTAAATGTGTGGCGTTGAAGAAATATTCTTTTTTAAACGACAATGAATCGTTAGAGTAATCGAAGAATTGGGATATTATATTTTTCACTAAAGTCTGAATAAATACTCATTATTTCACTTCTATTAATAATGAATTTTTGTCCTGCAATGTATTGTGGCGCGACAACGAAAACGATTTTAATGTTTTTACTTTTACATTCATTCAAATATCGTTCAAACAAAACTATTGAAGCTGAATCCAGTTTAGCTGTGTGCGATTTTTTTACCTTGAGTAATTTATCAAATGTACCATCCCAAGCGAGATCAGCACTTTTATAACCACGTATACGCTCTGTGGTGTTGCTCTCAGGCTTCAATATTAATCTCAGTACCGTTTTAAAAGCATCTAACTTCCCGTAATATCTTAGTAAAGGAATTTTATAATCCATCGCATCATAACCTTCATAATCCTTTGTCGCCTCTCTAATTTCAGAATCCCATAGCATGTAAGGCAAGAACTGATCGGGGTTATATAACTCTTTCTTCTTTTCAAGAGTGAAATTATCTAAAGATTGAATTATCAATTTAGGCTTCGTGTTGTTTTTTAAAAGTAAAGTGTGACGTAAATACTCCAGCCAAAAATTATGTCCGTCGATTCCTAAATTATAAGCTGATGTTTTTAAACTATCCCCTATCATTGTGGGATTTATTTGTAACCAAGCGCGTGAATTGCCATAAATAACAATATCTGAATTCACAGTTCCATCTATAATATTATTCCAGGTAGAATATTCTTTTTGCGCATGGGAATTAGATTTTTTTAATGTATTCGAAATAAAAACATCAGCAAAATACGCCAACAAAACTATTGGTAGTAAAAAAACAAGTATTTGTATTATGAATTTTTTCATCTCTAAAATTGAAAATAAATGAACTGTTTTTTAGAAATGGCGAAAATGAAAATTACAAGAAGTGTTAAATAGTAAAAACTCCAGCGAAATGCTTTTGGTTTTCCTCTAAATAATTTAGCAATTGCATACTGCTCTTCCCTTCCCATCCATTCAATTATCATAAATAATACAATCATTATCACTAAAGGAATACACAAAGCGGCATTCGGAAATGAAGGAAATTCGAAAAGACTTTCTGAGAATATTCCTGAAACATAACTGAAAGCCTCATTAATACTATTCGCTCTAAAGAAAATCCAAGCAAATACTGTGAATGAAAACGTAAGCAGCATTGCCAAAACTTCTTTTATACTAGGAAAAAACTTCCCTTTAGCAACAATTTCCAAATTAGTTCTATTGGTATTAAAAATTACTAAAGGAATAATATAAATAGCATTCAATAATCCCCAAGCTATAAAAGTCCAATTAGCACCGTGCCAAAAACCACTTAGTAAAAAGACAATCAATACATTTCTCACTTTCACAAAAGTCCCTCCTTGATTCCCACCTAATGGAATATAAACGTAATCTCTGAACCAAGATGACAAGGAAATATGCCAACGTCGCCAAAATTCAGCTATATCTCTTGAAAAATATGGAAAAGCAAAGTTTCGCAACAACTCTATTCCAAAAAGTCTTGCTGTTCCTAAAGCTATATCTGAATAACTGGAGAAGTCGCCATAAATTTGAAATGCAAAAAACAAAGCGCCCAATACCAATACACTTCCTGAATAATCTGAATGATTTTCAAAAATCATATCTGCATACCGAGCACAATTATCAGCAATCACTATCTTTTTGAATAAGCCCCATAAAATCTGCTTTAAACCATCAACCGCTTTTGCATAATCAAATTTTCTGTCTTTTTGAATTTGCGGTAATAAGTGAGTTGCTCTTTCAATCGGTCCCGCTACCAATAAAGGAAAGAAGCTCACAAACACCGAATACTCAATAAAATTATTGGATGGTGTTATGCGCTTCTTATAAATATCGATAACGTAAGATAAGCCATGGAAGGTATAAAACGAAATACCCACCGGCAAGATAACTTGTAAAGTTGAGAAACTCGCTTCAACACCAACCTATGAAAGCGCTTCAGCAAAAGAGGAAGCGAAAAAATTATAGTATTTAAAAATCCCAAGAAACCCTAAGTTAATTCCAATACTAAGCCACAACCATACTTTTTTTGATTTTTGATTATCGGCATTGTGAATTTTTTGTCCAGTATAATAATCTAATAAAGTTGAAAAACTAGCAAGAATAAAAAACGGTAATCCCAACAGCCATAAAAAAAGTAACTCGATACAAGAAGAAGAAGATTTTTGAGTTTTAAACTCTCTCTGGCAACAAACCAGTATAATAGAAATACTACCGGCAAAAATATGGCAAAGTTTAAGGAGTTAAAAAACATTCTATAGTCTGTAAATTTTAAATCGTAAAACTTTCCTCAACCAATACTACCCTAAGATAAGGATTAACTTATCCGATTTTAGGAGCAGGTTTGAAATGATCGATAATTAGTTTTTTTGGTTTTCAAATCAAAATGATCGTGAATCGACATTACATGAACAATTAAATTCTCGATTGACACAGGTTCTCCCATTTCCACATCCGTCATATTAGTATTACGCATGTGAGTTCCATCTACCAAAATAATTAAACCTGAACCAATCGCTTCCATTACATGACCATCCGTAATTAGCAATCCTGTATCTTCTCCTAAACCAATTCCTAAATTAATAGGATTACTGGCGCAGGCATACATTAAACGACCAATTCTTCCGCGTTGTACAAAGTGAGTATCAATAATAACGTTATTAATAAATCCTAAACCGCCTGTAATTTTCACTTCGCCTTTTAATAAAGCACCGTGACTACTACCCTGATAAATCATATTATTAGAACTGGCAGCAGCTCCTGCAGAAGTTCCTGAAATAACGAAATCTTCGTTCTCGTATTTCTCTAATAATAAATGATGAAATGTTGTGCCTCCAAAAATGGAAGTTAAACGCAATTGATCACCGCCGGTAAACATAACCACATCCGCTTTTTTTAAGCGTTCGATATTTTCAGGAGAGTTAGCTTCATCTCTGGTTTTAATATTTAATACGCCAACATTTAAAACATCAAGATTTTTGAAAGCGTTTACATACTCCTCACCAACTTCAACAGGAATACTCGACGCCGTTGTAATAATCTCGATGCGCGATAAGTTATTTTTGGCAGATACTCTAATGATTTTATTTAAAATCCCTTCTTCAAAAAATTTTAGTTTTCTTGTTAAATCTTCGGGCGACTCAGAAAAGCTTCCTTTATCAACCGAACCTCCAATAATTATCAATTTACCTTTAGGAACTGCCATGTTATCGTATTTTACACAAATCTACCCTAATCACCCTTAATTTTAACCTAAAATTGATATAAATCTTAGCTTATTTTAAACAGTAAATTGTTTAGAAACTATATTAGTTTTATCTTGAAAAACATTACAAACCCCCGTCCTATGAAGATAATAGATGTTAGAGCCCTACGCGGACCAAATTACTGGTCGAATTACCGCAAAAAACTAATAGTAATGAAATTAGATTTGGAAGCGATGGAACAATCGCCTACCAATGAAATACCCGGATTTTTGGAGCGTTTACAGAAGATGTTTCCTTCCATGAAATCACACCGTTGTTCGAAAGACCACGAAGGTGGATTTTTTGAGCGTGTAAAAGAAGGAACGTGGATGGGTCACGTAATTGAACACATTGCCCTCGAAATACAATCATTAGCTGGCATGGAAGTTGGTTTTGGAAGAACCAGAGGAACCGGTACAAAAGGAATTTACAATGTTGTTTTCTCTTATATGGAAGAGAAAGTAGGAATTTACGCCGCAAAATCATCCGTTAGAATTGCAGAAGCATTAATCGAAGGAAAAGATTATGATTTAGCCGCAGATATTACACAAATGCGCGAAATCCGCGAGAAAGATCGTTTCGGTCCAAGTACAGGTTCTATTGTTGACGAGGCTGTTGCCAAAGATATTCCCTACATCCGTTTAAATTCAGAATCGCTTGTACAATTAGGTTATGGAAAAAATCAAGTGCGTTTTCGTGCAACCATGACCGATAGAACAAGTTCTATTGCGGTTGATTTAGCCAGCAACAAAGATGAAACTAAACGTATGTTAATTGACGCAGCAATTCCTGTTGCAAAAGGAACTTGCATTTCAAATATTGAAGATTTGGATAGTGCCATTGCGGATATTGGCTTTCCTTTAGTGTTTAAACCCTTGGATGGCAATCACGGTAAAGGCGCTTCCATCAATGTAAAAACAGTAGAAGATGCAAGAGCAGCTTTCGAGCATGCTAAAAAATATTCGAGAAGAATTATTATTGAGAAATTTATTACAGGATATGATTTTCGTGTTCTTGTAATTAATCACCGCTTCATCGCCGCCGCTTTACGCGAACCTGCACATGTTATTGGCGACGGAAAATCAACCATCCAACAATTAATTGATAAAGAAAATAAAGATCCTCGTCGCGGTTACGGACATGAAAATGTGTTGACTGAAATTAGTATTGATAGAGAAACATTAGAGCAACTCGCCAAAAGCAATTACACTTTAGAAACTGTTTTGAAAAAAGATGAGTTGTGTTATTTAAAAGGTACTGCTAATTTAAGTACAGGCGGAACATCAACTGATGTAACAGATATTATGCATCCTACAAATATTTTTATTTGTGAAAGAATTTCCCGCGTAATAGGTTTAGATATTTGCGGTATTGATATCATGGCGCAAAATTTAAGTGAGCCATTAGAAGTTACAGGTGGCGTTGTTTTAGAAGTTAATGCTGCACCAGGATTTAGAATGCATTTAGCGCCGGCAAAAGGATTACCGCGTAATGTTGCTGCTCCTGTTATTGATATGCTTTATCCTCCCGGAAAAAGCTGCCGTATTCCAATTATTGCTGTTACAGGAACTAACGGCAAGACTACCACGACTCGTTTAATTGCACACATAGTAAAAAACAACGGATACCGAGTTGGTTTTACAACTTCGGACGGCATTTACGTACAAAACTCAATGCTTACTAAAGGTGATACAACAGGACCGGTAAGTGCTGAATTTATTTTAAAAGATCCTACAGTTGATTTTGCAGTATTAGAAACTGCACGCGGTGGAATTTTACGCGCGGGCTTAGGTTTTGGACGTTGTGATGTAGCTGTTGTAACTAATATTCAGGAAGACCATATGGGCTTAATGGATATTAATACACTTAAAGACATGGCCAATGTAAAAGGTGTTGTGGCTAAGAGTGTAAAGCGCGATGGTTATGTTGTTTTAAATGCAGATAACGAATATTGTGCGGGGATTTCAAAAACAGTTGATTGTAACGTTGCATATTTTAGTTTAGATGAGAACAATCCTATCATAAAAGAACATTGCAAAAAAGGTGGCATTGCTGCAATTTATGAAAACGGATTTATCACCATTAAAAAAAGCGATTGGAAATTCAGAGTCGCAAAAGTAACAACGATACCATTAACATTTGGCGGACGAGTTACATTTATGATCTGTAATGTGCTTGCTGCAACATTAGCAACTTATACTTACGGATTTACTATTGAAGATATTAAAATGAACCTAGAAACATTTATTCCTTCCGCCTCTCAAACACCAGGACGGATGAATATTTTCGATTTCAAAGAACATAAGGTACTTATTGATTTTGCTCACAATCCGGATGGATTCAAAGGCATAAAAGAATTTTTATCTACGATTGAATCAACCTCTAAAATAGGTATCATTACAGGCACCGGCGACAGACGTGATGAAGACATCCGCGAAATGGGAAAGATCTCTGCAGAAATGTTTGATCATATTATTATTCGTCAAGATAAATTTTTACGTGGACGTGAAGCTGATGATATTGTAAGGTTATTAGTAGAAGGCATCAAACAAGCTGACCCAAACAAATCTTACGAATATATTCCTAAAGAAATAGAAGCCTTGAAACACGCCTTGGATACTGCTAAGCCCGGATCATTTATTACAGCACTAAGCGATGTGATTGATAATGCCATAACTGTGGTACAATCGTATTTAGATAAAGAAAGAGGATTATAATTTTTAGCAAAAGCGTACATTTGTGTAAATTATGGTTACTACCACCTTCTTAATATTTATTCTTGGTGTTTCTTTGTATTGTTTCTATGACAGAACTGTGATGTACAAATATTTGTTTCATCCCTACTCTATTAAACGAAACAACGAACATTACCGCTTTTTAACGCACGCTTTTATTCACGGTGATACTATGCATTTATTTTTAAATGTGTTTTCGTTGTGGATGTTTGGTTACGCTGTTGAGGATGTTTATTATGTAGAATTATTTTTACAAGACCCTTACAACCCAACAGAAGAAGACCGCATTCATGCTATTAAAATGGCAAAACTCGCTTACATTGGCTTATTCACTGGAGGAATTTATGCGCATCCATAACTGAATATTTCAAAACAAAAAACCCTTCTTATTCATCATTAGGTGCGAGCGGTGCTATTGAGGCTATTATTTTTTCATTCATTATTATTCAACCCTTCCAAACACTTTATTTATTTGTGTTACCAATGCCGGCTTGGTTATTGGGAATTGTATTTTTGGTAGGAAGTTATTATTTAAGCAAACGCAAAACAGGCGACCCTGAAACCGACCGCGTGGGACATGAAGCGCATTTTTGGGGAGCGATCTTCGGCGTTGTCTATACAATTGCTTTAAAACCAAGTTTGGTTTCAGAATTATTTGCTAAGATTTTTTAGTATTTTAGAATTAAAATAACAGAGGTGAAAATTACATTTTTAGGAACCGGCACATCACAAGGCGTACCCTTAATTGGTTGCACTTGTAAAGTATGTACATCGTCTGACAAAAAAGACAATCGCCTGCGTTCTTCTGTAATGATTGAATATAAAAACACCAATATTGTAATTGATACCGGTCCGGACTTCAGACAACAAATGTTGCGGGAGAAAGTTACTAAGCTGGATGCTGTAGTTTTTACTCACGAACATAAAGACCACACAGCAGGATTAGATGAAGTGCGCGCTTTTAATTTCATCAATCAAATGGTAATGCCTGTTTATGCAACGGAGCGTGTTCAAGAAGCCTTAAAAAGAGAGTTTGCTTATATTTTTGCAGATTTAGATTATCCGGGAATTCCTAAAATACAATTGCATTCTATTTATGATGATGAGTTTGCAGTTGGTGATATGCAAATTCAACCCATCAATGTTTTACATTACAAATTACCTGTAAAAGCATTTCGTATTGGGAATTTCACTTACATCACCGATGCGAATTTTATCAGCGAAGAAGAAAAAGCAAAAATCAAAGGTTCTGAAGTTGTTGTGATAAACGCATTACGCCGCAACGAACATATTTCTCACTTTACATTTCAGGAAGCAATTGATTTAGCCAACGAATTAAAAGCAAAGAAGACTTATTTTACACACATCTCCCATCAATTAGGCACTCATGAAGAAGTAACTTTAGAATTACCTGAGCATATTGAATTGGCTTATGATGGGCTGCATATAGAAATTTCTTAAGCCAATTCATCCATCCTCGCGCTAAGAAAAAGTGTAAATTTGACTAAATGAAAGTTAAAGTTCTCAATTACATTACAAATAATAAGATTGCTTGGTATGCTTTGGTTGTTCTTCTGGCAATTGTAGTGACATTGCAGAATATTCTTTTAGGAGAAAATCATTATTGGGGAGGCACTTATACCTTTTACAATAATTACATCATATTTAAAACTTCATTTTTCAGCCTAATTCATAATCACAACATGTACGATTATCATTTTGATAAGCATGCTGACTTATTCAAATACAGTCCAACTTTTGCGCTGTTTATGGGATTGTTCTATTACCTTTCGGACTGGCTTGGCTTAAGCTTATGGAATCTTTTAAATGGACTCGTCTTTCTTTATGCAATTACCACCCTACCAGGTTTTACTAATAAAAAAACACTTTATCTTTTATTATTTGTAATCGTAGAGCTGGTTCTATCGATTCAGAATTGTCAAACTAATTCACTTCTTGCCGGGTTCACTATTTTAGCTTTTACCTCTTTGGAGAAAGGAAATGCCGGCAAAGCAGCATTCTATATTTGCTGTGGGATATTTATAAAAATTTTTGCAATTGTTGCCTGCCTTCTTTTTCTATTCTATCCAAAAAAACCGCGTTTCATTTTATTTATGCTACTATGGTCGACAGTATTTTTTCTCTTACCGGCAATTGTTATTGGCATCCCGAATCTAATTTATCAATACAAAAATTGGATTTCAGTAATAAATGGCGACCTGAGCGGGAACATAGCGTTGTATAAAGTCGGCGAGAATTTCAGCCTTTATGGTTTTCTTGAAATCTTAATCGGAACAAGTATAAATAAAACTATTGTGCTTGTTTGTGGTATCGTTATGTTGCTATCGCCACTCGCATTTATAAAAAAATACAAATTTTATAATTTCCGAATGGCGTTTCTATGTCTAATATTAATTTGGATGGTAATTTTTAATCATAAAGCCGAATCACCTTCATATATTATAGCTATCACAGGAATTGGAATTTGGTGTTTGAGTAAAGAAAATTCAAAACTTGCTTTAATTCTTCTTTTTTCAAGTCTGTTTTTTACCTCATTATTTTTTACAGACTTGGTACCAATAGCTTTAAAGCAAAACTTAAGCAAACCATTAATTAAAGCGTGTATGTCTTGTGTAGTTCTTCTAGTTATAGCTATTGAACTAACAATTAAGAAAAACATACTTGAAGATAATATAGAAGACAAAAAAATTAAATAACCCACGTTCTTTACTATAGAAGAAAGAGGATATTGAATTTTAAATCTTTAAGCCTGAGCGGTTGGTCCGCCAAAACTTAAAGGCAATGCGTTTAAATCAGAATCTTTTATTTTACCGTGTACTTGTTCGAAGCGTTGAACGTTATCGTTTAAAGCTTTTACCAAACGTTTAGCATGTTGTGGTGTTAATACGATGCGTGACTTTACTTTTGCTTTTGGTACACCAGGCATCATTTTAATAAAATCAATTACGAATTCACTTTGTGAGTGAGTTATGATCGCGAGGTTAGAATAAATTCCTTCTGCAATCTCTTCGCTTAATTCAATATCAATTTGATTTTGGCTATTGTTCTCTTCCATTAGTTCTTATTTTATAAAGGGTTTCATTTGTTCAGATAATTTCTTTGCTTCTTCAGCAGCTCTTGTTGCAAAATCTTCGCCATTACTCGCGAAAATAATATTACGGGAAACGTTTACTATTAATCCAATATTTTTATTCATACCGTGTTTGCAAACTTCCTCTAAAGAACCACCTTGAGCGCCAACACCCGGCACTAACAAAAAGTGATTTGGAATAATTTTACGGATGTCATTCATCATTTCAGCTTTTGTAGCACCAACAACAAACATCATGTTATCTTCTGTACCCCATGAAGCACAAGTGCGAATGACTTTCAAATACAATTCCTCTCCATCCACTTTCATTTGCTGAAAATCAGATGAACCTTCGTTACTTGTTAATCCTAAAACAATAGCCCATTTATCTTTAAACTGTAAAAAAGGTTTTACAGAATCACTTCCCATATAGGGCGCCACTGTAATGGCATCTGCATCCAGACGTTTAAAAAACGCTTTAGCATACATAGAAGAAGTGTTTCCTATATCGCCTCGTTTTGCATCTGCAATTAAAAAATGATCAGGATAATTTTCGTTGATGTATTTTATAGTTCTTTCTAAACTCTCCATTCCACTTAAACCATAAGCCTCGTAAAAAGCGTTATTTGGTTTAAAGGCTATACAATAATCAGCAGTAGCATCAATTATTTCTCTGTTAAATTCAAAAATAGGATCTTCTTCATCTAACATGTGTTTTGGCATTTTATCTACATCAGGATCTAAACCTACACACAAAAATGTTTTCTTTAATTTAATTTGTTCAATTAATTGTTGCTTGTTCATACAGTCGTTTTATTTAGAGTGAGTTCATTTAATTTCTCAGTAAAAAACACACTCATTTTATTGGTGTAAAATTTTGTTTTGTATTGTCCTACCCAACGTATTCCTCTTATCGAACTGGTTAAAAACACTTCATCGCCATTCATTAAAGAGTTAATAGTTAAAGGCATTTCAAATGTAAGCACTTTATTGGCAGTAGCTATTTTTAATATTTGCCGGCGCATAATACCATCCACACAACCTTCAGTTAAAGGCGCGGTGTACATACAGCCATTCTTCACAATAAAAACATTAGAACTAATGCTTTCACAAATACTACCGTTTTCATTTATGATAAAACAATCATCTAATTTCATTGATGTTTTGGCTAATCCTGCCATTACATACAATAAAGCATTACCGCTTTTCACATTAGATAGCTTATTAATTTGCTTTTTGATGTCTGCATAAATATCAACCCACAATCCTTTCTGATTCAAAACATACCCCTCGGCTTCAATATTTTCAGCTTCTATTAAAAACGAAATATCATTAGTTTCCGGCGCATAAAACCCGCCTTCGTTTCTGAAAACAGTTAGGCGAATTCGTGCATCCCTTCCGATTCTGTTTTTACTAATAATAATTTAATCAGTGCATCAACGTTTTCGAAATTAAACTCAGCAGGTAAGTTCATCCTTAAAACTGTCATGCCTAATTTCAAGCGGCTTAAATGATCTTTCAAGAACATTATTTTTCCATTACAAACACGAATGCTTTCAAATAAAGCATCGCCATACCGAAAAGCACGATTCGAAAACGAAATGGCAGGCTCGTATAAGCTAATTAGGTGACCGTTAAATATGCAATGGGTATCTTCCATTAGTGAATAAAGTTAAAGCATAGGCGCTGAAATTCATAACATTGTTGAAAACCGTGAACAAAACACCCCCTTTTTTGGGCAAAATTGGGCAAAAAACGGTACTTTTGTCAAACATTTCTATTCTCATTTACTATGAAAGACATTTTTGAAAAAGTAACAGCTAACATGGGCGCTATTGGCGAGTATGCTAACGAATCTCACGGTTATTTTACATTCCCGAAATTAGAAGGCGAAATTGGTCCACACATGACCTTCCGCGGTAAAAAATTATTAAACTGGAGTTTAAATAATTATTTAGGACTAGCGAATCATCCTGAAGTTCGTAAAGCAGATACTGATGCCGCTCAAAAATTTGGTTTAGCGTTACCTATGGGCGCACGTATGATGAGTGGAAACTCTGATCAGCACGAGCAATTAGAAAGAGAATTATCAGCCTTCGTACAAAAAGAAGATACTATCCTATGTAATTTCGGTTACCAAGCGATGGTTAGTGCTATTGATTCTTTGGTTGACCGTCATGATGTAATTGTTTATGATAGCGAAAGTCATGCTTGTATTTTAGACGGTATGCGTTTACATATTGGAAAACGTTTTGTGTTTAAGCACAATGATATTGCTGATTTTGAAAAACAAATGGACCGCGCCACAAAATTAGTTGAGAAAACGAATGGTGGAATTTTAGTAATTACTGAAGGTGTTTTCGGTATGCGTGGCGACCAAGGAAAATTAAAAGAGATTGTTGCATTAAAAAGTAAATATAAGTTCCGTTTATTTGTAGATGATGCTCACGGTATTGGTACAATGGGAAAAAATGGTGGCGGAACCGGAGTTGAGCAAGGTTGTCAGGATGGTATTGACGTTTACTTCGGAACATTTGCAAAATCATTTGCATTGATTGGTGGATTCATCAGTTCAACAAAAAACATCATTACATTTTTACGTTACAATATGCGTTCGCAAATATTTGCAAAAGCATTACCAATGCCATTAGTAGTTGGTGCCTTGAAGCGTTTAGAATTAATGCGTGATCATCCTGAATACAAAGAAAAATTATGGGAAATTACCCGTGCATTACAAAGCGGTTTACAAAAAGCAGGATTTAATATTGGTGATACCAACTCTCCTGTTACACCTGTGTATTTAAATGGTTCAATACCTGAAGCAACGAATATGGTATTTGATTTACGTGAGAATTACGGAATTTTCTGTTCGATGGTAACGTATCCTGTAATTCCTAAAGGGATGATTATTTTACGTTTAATTCCAACTGCAACACATACTTTAGAAGATGTAACTTATACAATCGAAAGCTTCTCTAAAATTGTAGGGAAATTAAAGAATGGCGATTATAACAAAGCTTTTGCGAAAGTGAAAGTGGATTTGTAGTCCGAATAAATATTTCTCAATTAAAAGCCTCGGAAACGGGGCTTTTTTATTGGAATTATGCCATAAAGTCGTGCTTTTTATATTGGCACGGAATTGGTAACTTCATAATCGTATTTTAACAAAAACAAGATGAATTTTTTTAGTGATAGCGACCGAATGCCCTTTAATCCTGCAATTGACGAGGATAGCGATTTTATACCCCTTCTAAGCACAGAAGATGAAGATAATATGCAGGCCGAAAAGCTGCCTGATGTACTGCCAATTTTACCGCTTCGGAATACAGTGCTTTTTCCAGGTGTTGTTATACCAATTACCGTTGGTAGAGATAAGTCCATTGCCCTTATAAAAGAATCTTATAAAGGCGACAGAACTATTGGTGTTGTATCTCAGAAAAAAGATTCTGTTGAAGAACCTTCTTTCGAAGATTTAAATACTATTGGAACGGTTGCACACATCATAAAAATGTTGCGCATGCCCGATGGTAACACCACTGTTATTATTCAAGGTAAAAAGCGTTTTAAAATAAAAGAGTTTATTCAAAGCGAACCTTATCACAAAGCAAGCATTGAAGCTTTTGATGAAGTAAAACCACCAAAAGGCGATAAAGAATTTGCGGCGATTATTTCTAACCTAAAAGAAATCTCACATCAAATTATCAAGGAATCTCCAAACATTCCAACCGAAGCAGGTTTTGCTTTGAATAATATTGAGAGCACCACTTTCCTTATCAATTTTATTTCTTCAAACATGAACGCGAGTACTGCCGACAAACAAAGTATGTTGGAGGTTCCGGATTTAAAACAGCATTCGTTATTGGTATTGGCAAATTTGAATAAAGAATTGCAAATGCTGGAATTAAAAAACCAGATTCAGGATAAAACAAAACACGATTTAGATAAACAACAACGCGAATATTTCTTGCATCAACAAATGAAAACCATCCAAGATGAATTAGGTGGAAATAATTTTGAGCAGGAATTAAATGAGTTTAAAGAAAAAGCTAAAAACAAAAAGTGGACAAAAGAAGTTCAAGTCATATTTGATAAAAGCTTTAGCAAACTTCAACGCATGAATCCAAATGCCGCCGAATACGGTGTGCAAACCAACTATATTGAGTTAATGCTTGAATTACCTTGGGGTGAATACACACAAGATAATTTCGATATTAAACATGCTGAGAAAGTTTTAAATGAAGATCATTACGGTTTAGAAAAAGTTAAAGAACGCATTTTAGAACACCTTGCCGTAATAAAACTTAAAGGCGATTTAAAAGCGCCCATTCTATGTTTATACGGACCTCCCGGCGTTGGTAAAACATCTTTAGGAAAAAGTATTGCAAAAGCATTAGGACGTAAATACATCCGCATGAGTTTAGGCGGATTGAAAGATGAAAGTGAAATTCGTGGTCATAGAAAAACTTACATTGGCGCAATGCCGGGACGAGTTCTTCAGAATTTAAAAAAGGTACAGACTTCAAATCCTGTTTTTGTATTGGATGAAATTGATAAAGTAGGAAATGATTTTCATGGCGATCCATCCTCTGCTCTATTGGAAGTTTTAGATCCAGAACAAAATTCTAATTTCTATGATAATTTCTTAGAAATGGATTACGATTTAAGTAAAGTAATGTTTGTGGCTACTTGTAATAATTTAAATACTATACAACCCGCTTTGCGTGACCGTATGGAAATTATCGAAGTGAATGGCTATACCGTTGAAGAGAAATTAGAGATTGCAAAACGTCATTTAGTTCCAAAACAAACTGAAGAAACAGGTTTAAAAAAGTCTCAACTTAAGTTAAGCGATAAAGTAATTGAACATGTTATTGAGAATTATACTTCTGAAAGCGGCGTACGTAATTTAGAAAAAAAGATTTCGAAAATTGCTCGTCACGTTGCGGTTCACATTGCAGCAGGTAAAGATGAACCGAAAATTACGGAAGAATCTCTTGCAAAAATTTTAGGTCCTGCCCACATTAAAGATAAATACCAAGGAAACGATTCTGCCGGTGTTGTTACAGGTTTAGCTTGGACACAAGTTGGTGGTGATATTTTATTTATTGAAACCAGTTTAAGCAAAGGCAAGACTCAAAAATTAACCTTAACAGGAAATTTGGGTGATGTAATGAAAGAAAGTGCAACCCTTGCTTTGGAATTTTTAAAATCACATCCTGATATTTTGGATTTGGACCCAGACATTTTTGATAATTACAACATTCACTTACACGTTCCAGAAGGCGCAACGCCAAAAGATGGTCCAAGTGCAGGTATTGCCATGATGACTTCTATTGCGAGCGCTTTAACGCACCGCAAAGTGAAACGTGGTGTAGCTATGACAGGAGAAATTACTTTGCGTGGAAAAGTGTTACCTGTTGGCGGAATTAAAGAAAAAATTCTTGCTGCTAAACGCGCTGGAATTAGAGAAATAATTCTTTTTGCCGAAAACAAAAAAGACGTTGATGAAATTAAAGCCGATTATTTAAAAGGCTTGAAATTTAATTACGTTGGACAAATGAGCGAAGTGCTGGAATTAGCTTTATTGAAAGAGAAGGTGAAATAAATCTAATTTAAAAAACCTTGTTCCATTGCTGATTTTATTAAACCCGCTGTATTCTTAACATTAAATTTCACAAATAATTTTCGTTTGTGAAATATAACTGTGTGTTCGCTGATAAAAAGCCTTTCCGCTATTTCACCTTGAGTTAATTCCAAGGCAATGAGCTTTAACACTTCATTCTCTCTTTCACTTAATTCAATTAAAGAACTACTTCCACCCGACTTCTTACCAGGTATCATGCTTTCCATTAAATTGGTCTTTACTTCCTCACTAAAATAATTTTCACCACGAGAAACAGTTGCAATGGCATTGAGCAATTCAGTCTTACCTGTATCTTTCAAAATATATCCTGTAACACCTGCTTTTAGCAAACTTGATATTATTCTTCCTTCATTATGCATGGTTAAAGCCAAAATTTTTATACGAGGATAACTTTTTTTCAACTCCTTAGTCAGTTTCATTCCATCCATAATCGGCATATCAATGTCTGTAAGCACAACGTCAGCCTGCCTAACTTTTAAAACATCCAAAACCTCTTGTCCATTACTAACTGAAGCAATAATACATAGTTCTTCTGAATTTTGTAGCAAGGCAGTTAATCCCTCCAGAAATATCCTATGATCATCGGCAATAATAATATCTATTTTCTTGTTAGTCATTAAACCTTTAGCTTAATATTAATAGCTGTGCCGCGTCCTGCTTTTGAATCAATTGAAATATCACCTTTTAATAAATCAACCCGTGTTTTTATATTCTTCAAACCAATTCCTTTTTTAATTGATGCCGAATCGAAACCTTTACCATTATCTTCTATCGACAAATACAAATAATTTTCCTCCACCAACATTCCAATGTTCACTCTATTGGCATTGGCATGTTTCACAATATTATTCAAACATTCTTGTGTTATCCGATAAAGTTCATTTTTTACTTCCTGACTTACTTTATTAATTTCTTTCTCAGGAAAACATTCCAAACTGATACTTAATTTACCCGGAACATTAAATTTACTGACTAAATCTTGTAATGCTTCTAATAAAAGATTATTTGTAATTGAAAATGGAGAGAGGTTGTGAGAAATAGTTCGCACTTCTTTACAAGCTTCACTTACATTGCTAATAATTTTTTCAATTTCCTTCGAATGACCTTTTTCCAAGCTACCAATTCTTTCCAAATTCAATTTTATCGCGGCTAATGATCCTCCAAGTCCATCGTGCAACTCTTTGCTAATACGATTTCTCTCCTCTTCTTGTCCTTCAATTCCCGCCTTTTGTCTACTTATTTCCTCCTTTTGCAAAGCGATTAGATTATTAGTTTTTATTTTACGGCGGTAATTTACCAATAAAATAAAAGCAATGGATGCAACTAAAATAACGCCAAGAATACCTGACCACCATAAAACCTTTTGATATTTCAATTCTTCAATAATACGCGCTTCTTTCTTAGCCAAAAGTATTTTCTCCTCCTGTCTTTGCTTTTCAAATTTATAATTCATTTCAGCTCGAACAATTTTTTTGTCATTTTCATTGTTTTCAACACTATCCTTTGCGACTTTATATTTTTTGTAATGCTCCAATGCTTTTATTGGGTTACCCATTGCCTCATAAATTTCACTTATTACTTTTTCGATTTGACAACCCATTTCCTGAAAATTTATTTCATTGGCGATTGCAAGGCCTTTCTCACAGAGCTCTAACGCTTCTTTATATTTTTTTTGTTCAATAAATAATTCGCCGATGTTCACATATATTCTGCACATTTCAAATTTATCTCCAGCTTGCTCTTGCAATTGTAAAGCCTTCATAAAATATTCCTGTGCAATACCATATTTTTTTTGAGAAGCGTAATCAATTGCCAAATTCTGATACGACCAACTGATAGCGCGTTTATCACCCATTTGCTCCCGTATTTTTAATGACGCTAGATGATTTTTTAACGCTTCATCATAATCACCACCAATCTGATTTATTATTCCAATATTTTCGTAGGCAATTGCTATTACTTTCTTAAAGTTAATTTCTGTGCTTATTTTTAACGCAGCTTTAAAATTTATGAGCGCTTCCTTATAATTTCCGGTATTAAAATAAACAGAGCCTATATTATTATAGGCATTTGCAATTCCGTTTTTATAATTTAACTCTTCGCTTATTTTAAGTGTAGAAAAGTATTTCTTAATCGCCTCTGAATGGTTGCCGGTATGTGAGTAAACATTCGCTAAAGCATTGTAGGCGCCCAAGTATCCTTTTTTGTATTTAATTTTTTCGGAAAGAGTGATTGCCTCATTCGCTAATTCAAAAGATGCATTATTATTACCGGTGTACGCAAGCTCCCAGCTTAAAAGATTAAGAGCGATGACCTTGTTCGAATCTTCTTTTGCTTTTTGAATTGAAAAGTAAAGTGAATCAATCTTTGTGAACTTCTTTAGCTTTTCGCTGTTTTGGTTAAAATTAACTATTGATGCAATCGAATCCTTTTTAGAAATCTGTGCCAAACCATTCAATTCGGCTAAAACAATAAATATGACTACTAAAATGCGCTTCATTTAATATTATTCAATATACGAAGACAATATTTATATAAATATCGTTCTTAGTTTAAAGTACATAAATCACTCAAAATGAACAAAATACAACAATCATAATTTTTTTGTTACTAAAATGCAGTTTTAAAAAACTACATAAAAGGGTAGTGTTTTTGGGATTTACCTAGAATACATTTGCTATTATAAACCAACAAAACCAAACACATGAAAAAGCAAATCTTTACTACAGTAACAGTACTAGTACTTTTCATATTATCGTTTCCAACAAGAGCTCAAGTGATTCCATCTGACCGATTAATTACTTGGCAAGGTAACGTTGGAGTTGAAGGTGGTATTCCAACCAGAACAATGCAAATAAATGCAACATCAACGCCATATAACGCGCATGCTGATGGTATAAATACAGCAAATGAAATTCAAGCTTGCTTAAATGCATTGTCACCAGGACAGGTTTGTTATTTACCACCCGGAATATATTCTCTATCGTCTCAACTTAAAATTCCATCTAACGTTACCTTAAGAGGCGCCGGTGCCGACAAAACAATTCTTTTATTTACTACACAATTAGGAAATGATATTTTGATTGGCGGAAATTATACTGACGCTTCACTTGGTGGACAAATAAATATTGTATCTGGATATACTAAAGGGTCAACTCAATTAGTATTACAAAATGCAAGTAGTTTATCAGCCGGGAAATTCATTTACGTAAGCGAATTAAACGATGCAACAATTCCGGTTAATGTTACAAATACAAATGGCACCTGTAATTGGTGTGGAATTTATGGTGATAATGGAAATAGAGCAAGATTACAATTAACAAAAGTGACTGCAGTAAATGGTAACTCAATTACAATAAGTCCGGCTATGTATTTTAGTTTCACTTCTTCTCTTACGCCACAAGTATTAAAAACACCAACTTATACCCAATATGCAGGTGTAGAAGATTTAACCATAAAAAACACAGTGACTACATTAAGTTCTACTCGAAGAAATCTTTGTTTTCAAGGCGCAGCAAATTGTTGGGCACGCTACGTTAAGTTTGAAAACATTGGTAGAAGAGGTGTTAATCTTTGGTTTGATGTTTTTAGAAATGAAATTAGGGATTGCTACTTTGTAACAGCACTAGACCAAGCCAACTCAGATAATTATTCGTTAGAAATTAATGCCGGCTCAGGAAATTTAATTGAAAATAACATTTTTGATAGTACTGCTAATGCAACTTTATTAGTTTCTGCTTCAGGAAATGTGTTTGGATACAATTATACTTATGGCGTTCATCGTACTTCGCAAATGACAACTTGGTTTTGGCCGGATAGCTGGACACATGGTGGACATAGCTCATATAATCTTTGGGAAGGAAATGATCAAACAGCTTTAGAATTTGATTTTTATTGGGGAAGTAACTCTCACGATATCGCTTTCAGAAACAGATTTCGTGGTAAGGACGCCACTATTGCCTATAATTTACCGAACTTAATGACTAACGGTGCCATCCTTACCTATCCACAAAATAACTACATGAGTGCTGTAGGAAATGTATTAGGAGAACCTGGTTTTGCAACCAAATACGAAGAAACCACATATCAAGCCGTAAGTCGTTCAATTTGGAATACACCTACTTCAGCGTTTGGCGTTACATCCAACAAAGCATTTACAACTATGTTCCGACATGTAAACTTTGATTACTTCACCAATTCAGTGAAACAATGCGGCACAGCTGGTGAACCAACTTGTCAAGCAGCTAGTGGAAGTACAGTAATACCTTCATCTTTGTATTTAGCAGCAAAACCGGCTTGGTTTGGAAGTATTACCTATCCACCAATTGGACCAGATGTTACAGGCGGGTACGATGCCTGAGGTCACACATTTAAAAACCCGGCGAGAGTATGCTTTGAGAATACTCCTAAAGATAGCTTTGGCAATTTAATTTGGAATGGAAAAAACTGCTATAACCCGAGCTCGACACAAATAAATGAAGCAACCGTTTTAGAATCTGATATAAATATTTATCCCAATCCTAATAATGGTGCTTTTAAAATCGACATTTCATTTAAAGCAGAAAACATTATTATTTACAACAGCATTGGTCAAATTATACAATCTAAAAAAGTAATAGATGAAAGAAGTTTCGATTTTGAAATTAAAGAAAATGGCATTTACTTTATCCAAATTGCAACCGAGAACAAACGTTGGTTAACCAAAAAATAATTGTTTGCAATTAGTTTTACCTTACTATACAAAACAGAAAACCCTTGCATTTGCAAGGGTTTTCTGTTTAATGTATATTAATAAAATTAAACTCTTCCTTTTAATTTCTTCAAAACGTTTTCAATATATCTTTCACTTGGCAAATGAGCATTCTGTATTAATTTGGCGTAATGTATTGAATCCATAACTTCCTTCTGTTTATCTTCAATAATCTTTTTTTGTTGTTCAACTTCTTGTTTCTGCAAAGTAATTATTTCATTATCTCTCTTCTTCCTGGAATAACTCCTATAAACAACTATTGCCAATAAAATCATTACTAAAAAACCGGATGCAAAGAATATTTTTTGTTGATTTTGCTTTTTCACTTCCTCATACTGTTTTTCCAATTCAACATCCTTTAAAGCCTCTTTTGTTTTCAGATTGTCGATTTCAAGTGTTTTTTTCTCATTCTGATATTGGGCTTCTAACTCCTGAAATTTACTGGTCGTTTCAGAATTATAAATACTATCCTTTGCTTCCTCGTAACTTACATGAAATTTGTAAGCTTTATTAAATTGTCCTTTTTGAGCGTAGGCCAAGCTCATGTTCTTATATAGTCCGGGTAGTTTTGTTCTGTCATTGGCTTTCATTATTAATTCAAATGCTTTGTTCAACCAAACCAGCGCATCATCAGGTTTCCCGTTTTCTTCGTATACATTTCCTAAAGCATATCCAGACCTTATCAATCCATCATTATGTTTGAGTTTTAAATATATTTCGTAAGCCTCTTTTATATATTTCACCGCGTTCCCTAAATCCCGCTGATAACCATAAACGCTTCCTATATTTTGTAAAGCCTGAGCCTTACCATTTAAATCGCCCAGCCCATCATATAATTTCATTGCCTTAGTAAATTGACTGAAAGCCAGTTTATACTCACCTGAATCCACCAAAACAGCTCCTAAATTATTAGCGGCATAGGCTGAAATTTCTGTATATCCTATTTCATCAGCCAACTTTTGCGACATCAAAAAATACTTAACGGCTAAATTCCGCTGCTCCATCTTCCAGAATAATTCACCTGCATTGTTATATGAGTAAGACATCCCTCTCTTATCCTTATTAAACTCAAATGATTTAATTGCTTCCATTTGCATTTCTACAGCTTCTTTTAATTTCCCCTTCTTCTGTTTCATTATGGAAAGATTATTCAAGAGTACCGGCATAGTTTCCTTATCATTAGCTTTCTTACAATAGGCTATGGCTAGTCCATAATAATAAATGGAGCTGTCGATTTCCGAAACAGCTTCTTTAATATAACCCATGTAACCGGCTGTTTCAGCCAGCAATGAATTTGAGTTTCTTCTAAGGCTTAAAGCAAATGCTCTACGTATTGTTGCTTCGGCTTGCTTCAGGTCAACTTGTAATAATTGATCAGTAATAGATAGTAATGTTTTTACTTTAATACTGTCATCTTTTGAATTTTTGAAGGCCGTATTAAGTGAATCTATAGTTCTATTCTGTGCTCTTATTAAGAGACATGTAAATAATAGAAATATAAAATATAGATTTCTCAATAATTTTTAAAGTTTAGCTAAAAAAGCGCCTACTCTTTCTTCAATTTCTCTATTGAAGTTAAGCGCGTCGTGTTTTACGAATTTTTCACCGGTAACTTTTTCGTATAGTTCGATATAACGATCAGAAATTTCTTTTACCCACTCGTCATTCATTACTGGAACAGTTTGTCCTTCCTTCCCTTGAAAACCATTTTCAATTAACCAGCGACGAACAAATTCTTTACTTAATTGTTTTTGTTCTTCACCTTTTATCTGACGCTCTTCGTAACCTTCTTTATAAAAATAACGAGATGAATCCGGTGTGTGAATTTCATCCATTAAGGTTACTTCTCCGTTATATAAACCAAATTCATATTTAGTATCAACTAAAATTAATCCCATTTTATTGGCAATTTCTTGTCCGCGTGCATATAAAGCTCTCGTATGTTTTTCTAATTGCACGTAATATTTTTCCTCAACAATACCTTGCTTCAAAATTTCCTCTCTACTAATATCTTCATCATGACCTTCAGAAGCTTTTGTGGTTGGCGTAATGATTGGTTCAGGAAATTTATCGTTTTCTTTTAAGCCTTCAGGTAATTTTACGCCACATAAAACACGTTTTCCTTCATTGTAAGTTCTTGCTGCATGTCCGGCTACGTAACCACGTATTACCATTTCCACTTTAAAAGGTTCACACATTTTACCTACACTTACATTTGGGTGAGGTGTCCCTAACAACCAATTCGGAACTATATCTTTTGTAGCCTCTAAAAATTTCTTGGCAATTAAATTAAGAACTTGTCCTTTGTAAGGTATTCCTCTTGGCAGAACAACATCAAATGCACTGATACGGTCGCTGGCTACCATTACCAAATATTTTCCATCAATGGTATACACATCGCGTACCTTACCTTTATAAACTTTAGTTTGCTTCGGAAATTTGAAGTTAGTTTCTGTGATTGTGTTCATAGTATCTGTTAATTGTTGATTGTCCATGTTGTTAATCCCTGTTGCGTGAATTTAAAAGGTTGGGATTTTCCGCCTAATTTTTCTATAGCTTGTAATACTTTCATTTTTGTAATAAGTGGGCAAAAGAAAAACATAAAGCCTCCTCCACCTGCACCGGAAATTTTTCCGCCGGTTGCACCACTTTTTATTGCAGCTTCGTAAATGCTGTCAATTAACGGATTAGAAATAGAATGTGCCATATCTTTTTATTCTTCCATCCAAAACTTAAAATCTCACCTATTTTATTTAATTCTCCACGTAATAAAGCATCTTTCATTTGATGCGCCTGCTCTTTTAAATTATGCATAGCATCAACTGATTTTTCGTTTTTATCCTTTACATTTTGCACTTGCTCGTTTATGATGGTGGCAGACAAACGTTGCGTAGCCGTGAAATATAAAAGTAAATTCAATTCCAATTCATTTAAAATTTCAGGTTTCAATTGTAGTGGATTTACAATTACTCTATCGTTACTTAAAAATTCAATATAATTTACACCACCGAAAGTAGCAGCGTATTGATCTTGCTTTCCTCCCGACATATTTAAATCAATGCGTTCAATCTCGTAAGCTAAGTGAGCGATATCATAATTTCCCAATGGCAATTTTAACCATTCGATAAAAGCTCCCAATAATGAAACAACTATTGTTGAAGAAGTTCCTAATCCTGAACCTTGCGGCGCTTCAATAAAAGAAGTTAAACGGAATGATAATGGTTTTAATTTAAATTGCTTGAGAACACGATTGTAAACACCAATAAATAATTCAAATCCTTCAACCAATTCTAATTTCTCTTTTGAATCGAGAACTAAACATTTATCAGAACCGTCAATGCAGAATTCTATTTTACCGTTGTTTAATGGTTCTAATGAAGCATAAGCATACAAATCTATTGTTGCATTTAAAATGGCGCCTCCAAATAAATCAGAATACGGAGAAACATCTGTTCCACCACCGGCTAATCCAATTCGTAAAGGGGCTTTGCTTCGTATAATCATTTTGAGAGATGTTAAATTATGAATGGTAAATTTTAAATGCTATTATTTGTTTCATTTCAACTTTTTTCACCTTATCATTTATAATCTAAAATTTATAATTTCTACTACTTCATGTTTACAAACTGCAGTGGAACATCATAATTACCTTTACTGCATAAAGCAATCACTTTCTGTAAATCATCAATATTTTTACTGCTCACGCGAATAATTTCATCCATGCGCTGAGCAGTTACTTTTATCTTACTTTCTTTAATGTCTTTCAATATTTTTTTACTCGACTCAACATCAATTCCTTGTCGTGCTGTAATATCTTTTTTAATAAACGGTCCGCTCGGGTAATGTGCTTTCTTCTCATCTAACGAACGTGGGTCTAATCCCTGTTTAATCATACGGCTATGAATGGCATCTAAAATGGCATCTAATCTCATATCATTTTCAGTAGTGATATTGATTACTAAATCTTTTTTATTCAATTCAACCGTGCTCTTGCTGTCTTTAAAATCCCAACGGTTTAAAATTTCGCGTTTCGCTACATTAATGGCATTATCCAATGTTTGTGCGTCAACTTTACTGCTTATGTCAAATGAAGGCATTTCTTGTTACTTTTGTGATTGTCAAATTTAACAAAAAGGCTAAAAATGCCTAAGCTTAGTTTACACAATTAATTAACTTTTTGAGAGCACTTTTTAGCATAATTCCCATTCTTTTAATTTGCTTGTCATGTCGTCAAGAAAACACTAGTTACATTGGTAAAAACAAGGAGGTTTTAGTTCAAAAAGACTCCACAGTCCCACCAAAAACAGTTCGTGACTCCTCTGAATACGAAAAACTTTTTGTGAAGAGTGGATTAGTGAACATTTGTGAATTTGACCCAGATATACGAGTGGTTTTACTATACAATACCGATAAGAATTTTTTAGGAAAGAGCTTTTACAAAGGATTAGACCAATGTTATCTTCCATGCGATGTCGCCACTAAACTAAATCATGCACAAAAAATTCTAAAGCAAGAACATCCCTTTTACAACCTTATTGTTTTTGATGCCACGCGTCCTTCTCACATACAAAAAATGATGTGGGATTCATTAAAAATGAAACCCATTGAAAAATATAATTACGTTGCCAGACCGGATGAATTATCCTTACATAATTTTGGAGCTGCCGTTGATGTGGGAATCATCAACGAAAACGGCGTTTTATTGGATATGGGCACGCCCTTTGATTTTTTTGGGAATTAGCCCAGCCTAAATTGGAAAACGAGATGTTTTCTCAAGGTAAATTAAGTAGAGATGCCTATAAAAACCGCTTAAAATTGAGGGAAATAATGAAAAAAGCGGGCTTTACTCCAATAACCTCCGAATGGTGGCATTTTAATGCTTGTACTAAGCTATTTGCAGCGGAAAATTATAACTTAATCCTTAAGAATTTCGTAATTTTAGTGCCGTATGCAACGGATAGTAATTATAGGTGGCGGATTTGCAGGTTTAAAAATAGCCCGCAGTTTAAAAAATACCGATAATGAAATATGGTTAATCGATAAAAATAATTTCCATCAGTTTCAACCTTTATTTTATCAAGTTGCAACATCAGGTTTAGAGCCAAGCTCAATTACTTTCCCCTTAAGGAAATTATTTCAAAGCTATAAAAATGTTCATTTGCGAGTTACTGAGGTGACTAAAGTAAATGTCAACGAAAATTCAATTACAACTCACTTAGGAGAAATAAAATACGATAAACTCATTATAGCTACAGGCGCTACTACTAATTTTTTTGGAAATACTACTATTGCAAAACATGCGATTCCAATGAAGTCGGTGAATGAAGCGCTTTATTTGCGGAATACTTTGTTGCAAAATTTTGAAGATGCTTTATCGGCGAATGATGAAGATAAACAAGCACTTCTAAACATTGTTGTAGTAGGTGGCGGACCAACCGGAGTTGAAGTGTCGGGTGCTTTGGCCGAGATGAAAAAAAATATCTTACCAAAAGATTATCCTGAATTAGATTTCAGCAAAATGAATATCTATTTAATCGAATCAGGACCAAGAACATTAGGTGCTATGTCAGAACAAGCCTCTGTAAAATCAAAAGAATATCTTGAGCAATTAGGTGTAAATGTTTGGACTTCCACTCTGGTAAAAAACTTTGATGGCAATGTTGTTGAATTGGGAAATGGAAAAACTATTCCCACTAAAACAGTTGTGTGGGGCGCCGGTATTATTGGGAATAACATTCCAGGTATGCCCGAAAGTTCCATTACAAGAGGCAATCGTTTTTTAGTTGGAAGAACAAGTTTAGTTGAAGGTTGTAGCAACATTTATGCTATTGGTGACATTGCTTTAATGAAAACCGAGAAATTTCCGAACGGCCATCCTCAGGTAGCAACAGTTGCTATAGAGCAAGCTAAACATCTTGCAAACAATATTAAGAACAATACCAATACCCCTTATGAGTATTCCGATAAAGGCTCAATGGCTACTGTTGGAAAGCATTTGGCAGTTGTTGACCTACCAAATATTAAATTTCAGGGATTTATTGCTTGGGTATTCTGGATGTTTTTACATTTAATGCTTATACTTGGAGTAAAAAATAAATTAATCATATTTGTAAACTGGTTGTGGAAATATTTTACGTCCGACCAATCATTACGCTTAATAATAAAACCATTTAAAAAACAGTTATGACCTCAAAAGCTAATAACCCGATACTACAAAGTTGGATGGATGTAAAACCCGGAAGTGATTTCCCTATTCAAAACATTCCATTCGGTATTTATTCCGATTCAAAAGTAACACATCATGCCTGCTCTGCTATTGGTGAACATATTATTGATTTATACGAATTAGCGAGCAATGGTTATTTTGAAGCTTTAAATATTCCACAGGAATTTTTCAGAAACGGTACTTTAAATGATTTAATTGGATTAGGGAAACAAACTACTAATCATTTACGCGAACGCATTTCAGAATTATTACAAACTACCAATAACGAATTACAAAATCATAAAGAATTACATTTCTTAGTCTTCAAAAAACAAAGTGATGTAAAAATGATAATGCCTGTTCATGTTGGCGACTATACTGATTTTTATAGCAGTATCGATCACGCGACAAACATTGGCACGATGATTCGCGACCCAAAAAATGCATTGATGCCAAACTGGAAACATTTACCGGTTGGTTATCATGGTCGTGCTTCAAGTATTTGTGTTAGCGGACATTCTTTTCACCGACCAAAAGGACAACAAAAACCTGCCGATGCAGAATTGCCGGTGTTTGGCCCGAGTAAATTATTGGATATAGAATTAGAAACTGCATTTATCATTGGTAAATCAACTAAAATGGGTGACAACATTACAACCGAAAAAGCGGATGATTATATTTTCGGAATGGTGTTGTTTAATGATTGGAGTGCACGCGACATTCAAACTTGGGAATATATTCCACTAGGACCATTCTTATCAAAGAATTTTGCGTCCACCATTTCGCCTTGGATAGTTACTTTGGAAGCATTAGAACCATTCCGCACAAAAGGCTATGTACAAGACCCTAAAGTGTTGCCATATTTGGAATATCAAGGCGAGAGGAACTTAGACATTAAATTGGAAGTTTACTTGACACCTGAAAATGGAGAGGATAATAAAATCGCAACGTCTAATTACAAATACATGTATTGGACTATGGAACAACAACTAGCACATCATACTATAAACGGTTGCAATATTAATGTTGGCGATATGATGGCAAGCGGTACAATTAGTGGTCCGGACCCAAGCGAATTCGGAAGTATGATGGAATTAACCTGGCGTGGCACTAAACCAATTACTTTAAAAGATGGTAGTGAGCGTAAATTCGTAAACGATAATGATACGATTACGATAAAAGGTTATTGTCAAAAAGGCAATGTCAGAATTGGTTTTGGTGAATGCAAAGCAAAACTATTACCTGCTAAATAATTGATGCAACAAAAACTCCCTCTCTCAAAACAAATTGCTTATGCATTTGGCATGATGGGATGGAGTATTATGATTAACCTCATCAGTGTTATCTTAATTTATCTTTACTTACCGCCTGCCAACAGCGGCTTGCCTAATTTAATTACTCAAGTTGTTATTTTCGGAGTATTTAATGTCATTGCTATTATTACCGCAAGTGGAAGATTAGTGGATGCTATTTACGATCCCTTCATAGCACAGTTTAGCGACAGAAGTAAAAATCCAAAAGGAAGACGGATTCCATTGATGAAATTCGCGGTAATTCCTTCTCTAATTTTTTGTTTTCTTATTTTCTATCCCTTAAAACAAGAAGAAAGTTCCTCCAATATTATTTGGTTAATTTTTACATTGATTGGGTTTTATGTTTCTTCAACGACATATATCATTCCCTACAATGCTTTGTTACCGGAATTAGCACCAACCTCAGATGACAAAGTAAAACTCGCCACCTGGCAATCGGTTGGTTATGTTTTTGGAATTGGGATTGCTTCCAATGCTTTTAATTTAACCGATGTGTTTCAACATTCATTTGAAATGTCATCACGAATTTCCGCTTTACAATTAACGGTATTTGTCATGTGTGCTTTGGCCGCAGTTTGCATGCTGGTGACTTGTTTTGCCATTGATGAGAAAAAATATTGTGCAGGAAAACCAAGTCATGTACCTATGAAAGATGCGCTAAAACAAACTCTCACCAATAAAAATTTCCTATTATTTGTGGTGGCAGATTTTTCGTATTTCATCTCTGTCACCATTATTACTTCGGGCTTAATGTATTTTGTTACGGTATTATTACAATTACCGGAAAGCATCGGGAATAAATTAATGATAACAATGGTACTCGTCTCTTTTATTTTTTATCCAATAACCAACTATCTAGCTAAGAAAATCGGAAAGAAAATTATTGTGCTATGTTCTTTAGCTCTTTTGTCTATTGTGTTTTTAGGAATTTATTTTCTGGGGAGATTTTCATTAGACCCTGAAGGACAAATTTACGCACTGATTGCTTTAGCAGCGATTCCCCTTGCCTCTTTGAATATTTTACCGAATGCCATTTTAGCTGAGATAATTGAAAAAGACAGTAAAGAAACAGGCGAGAATAAAGAAGCCATTTATTTTGCTGTTCGCTACTTCTTTGTAAAAATTGCTCAGACCTTTGGCATTGCTTTATTCGCAATGTTGTTAATTTACGGGAAAGATATTGGAAATGATTTAGGAGTACGTTTAAATGGAATTCTGGGCTTTGTATTGTGCTTGGTTGCAACTTTAATCTTTACAGGGTTTAAGGAAAAAAAGCCTAACGCTTGATGTTATTCGGTCTTGCGTAAACCATTTGCATAACGTTGATGTTACGCATATCGAAAGCGGCTTCACAATAACAGAAATAATAATTCCATTTGCGGATGAAGGTATCATCGAAGCCTAATTTCTTAATCTCAGAAATATTCTTGTTGAATTGCTCTCTCCACAAATTCAACGTACGACCGTAATCCAATCCAAGATCTTTTAAATCCACTAAAGTTAAATCGCTTGTATTATTAATAGCACGATTAATTGCAGCCACAGAAGGTAATAATGAACCTGGGAAAATATGTTTCTGAATCCAATCCACACCCGTACGTAAACTCTCAAAACGTGAATCCGGACAAGTAATAACTTGAAGAGCTAAAACACCGTCTTTCTTCAATAACTCGTGACATTTTTTAAAATAGGCATCATAAAATTTCGCCCCAACAGCTTCTAACATTTCGATAGATACAATTTTATCGAATTGTCCGCTTAAATAACGGTAATCCTGTAATATTATATTTACTTTATCAGCTAAGCCTTCCTTCTCTACTCTTTCCTTCGCCAATTTAAATTGCTCTTCAGAAATCGTTACACTGGTTACATAACAGCCGTAATTCTTTGCCATGTAAATTGCATTTCCGCCCCATCCGCTACCAATTTCTAACACATGATCGCCGGGTTTTAAATTCATTTCTTTACATAAGCGATCGTACTTTGCTAATTGCGCCTCTTGCAATGTAATTCCTTCCTTATTAAAATAAGCACCGGAATACGTCATAGTTGAATCTAAAAACGACGCAAAGAAATCATTATTCAAATCGTAGTGTTCCGAAATATTTTTCTTTGAACCTTTTAATGTATTCTCGCGTTTAGAGTGATAGATATTATTGAAAATCTTTAAAATATTTAATACAAATGATTTTGAAGAACTTCCTGAAATAGTCGGCGCATTATCTACATTCAACAAAAACCATTTAATAACGTTGGTAATATTATCCGTGTCCCAATCTCCATCAACATAAGCCTCACCAAAGCCAATATCTCCATACAACACACAACGTTTAAAGAAATAAGGATTTCTAATTTCGGCATTCGCTACAATTCCACCCTCACCATTACCTAAAGTAATTTGCTCGCCGCTTGGCAAAGTTAGGTTTAAAGTGCCTAATTGCATTTTCGAAAGCATGTTTAAAACTGCCTTCTCATAGAATCCTTTTTTAGCGCTTATGGCTATAGTGCTTGACATACGTATTACAAATATATACGAATTAGATACATATTCCTTACAAATTAATCAGGATATTTATTGAATACTTCCCTCTGTAAATCAGGATGTTCGCCCTTTTTATAATAACGAATCTTCTTCATCCATAACCTCAACGCATTATAATGGATAAGGGTGATGATTTGGAGTGTTAAGAAAGGGAAACGGATGCTATACCAGATTAAATTCCGGTTATTGAGTGGCTTTTTAGTCCCGGTTAATGTGCTGATAAAAAATCTCTCGTTATCCTTAAAATCATCAATTCTGATATTCAATTTTTCTGAAGGAATAGTCAAATTGAAATCAAAATTCGTGTCGTGTTCAATAAAAGGTGATACATAAAAATATTTAGTGGTGTTTAAATGATAGGTATCGCCATTCAATTGTTCTTTCCCCATAAAAAAGGGTTTCATTTCACGGAAGGTATTACTCACCTCAGCTATACAACAAACAGGAGCGTTCTTCTCATCAAAACAATAATAAAATGAAACGGGATTAAAATTATACCCCAATACATTTAAATTAGTTAGGAGCATAATTCGAGATGCATTTGTAACCCCGTTTTGTTTTAAGTATTCTTGAATATGTTGTTTGGTACTTTTTGCTTTATCGGGATTCTCAATAGGCAATTGTAGATGTTCCTTGTCCTTGAAACTGAAAAAATTGAATTTATTATGACTAAACAGAAATAATTTCTTCTTCAATAGCTCCAATTCATCCAAATCAATATAAAACATAAAGACGTTATAATGAAAGGCATGCTTTTTTGGAGCGAGCCTGTTGTGCATTACTTTGGCCTTGTATAAACACGAATTCATGATTGCTAATTTAACTTTTTGTTCTTATTAATCTGCGTCAATCTGCGAAATCTGCGGGCATAAACCAATGGGGTTAAATATTTCCCGCGGATGTCGCGGATTAGCGCAGATTTTCGTAACAAATCTACTGCACTTTTGTATGCATCTTCGTGAAAGCCGTACTTAAAATAACTGCCGCAATAGTACAAAGGCCCTATTTCATTTAATTTATGAAGTTCATCTTGCGCTTGCATGGAGGCGACATCAAATAAAGGATGGTGATACTCTATTTCTCTAATAATTTTAATTTTAGAAACTGTTCCTTCTAAAGCATTTATCGAAACAAAATAATTCTTCTTTTTTGAAACGCCTTGTAAACTGTTCATCCAATAAATAGTAGAGGGAATTAATTTTCCGTTCCTCTCTTCTATTCTGTAATTCCAACTACTCCAGGTCTTTCTTGTTTTTGGCATGATGGATTCATCGTTGTGAACTGTCGCAATATTCTTTTCGTATTTGAATGGGGATAATAATCGTTTTTCGTCTGAAGTAGGATTCTCTAACAACTTCAACGTTTCATCGGCATGAGAAGCAAATATTACTTTATCAAATTCGTGAGACTTTCCATCTTTAGTTGTAACAATCGCTTTATTTCCTTCGCGTTTTACTTTTACAACGCCGTTATTGATTTGAATTTTATCTTTAAACGGCGCAATCAATAATTTCTTGTAAGATTCGCTTCCGTTTTCTAAGGTGTACCATTGATGTTGGGTGTCTAAGCCTAAAAATCCATGATTTTTAAAAAAACGAATCAAAGTCACGACAGGAAAATCCAACATCTTATCCATTGGCGTACTCCAAACTGCGGAGCTCATCGGAATTAAATATTTCCACAACATATCCTCTCCAAAACCAAATTCCTTAATGTATTTTCCTAATGAATAATCCTGATACTTCGGATTGTCCATTATCTCCACACTAATTTTATTGAAGCGGGAAATTTGCATCAGCATTTTAATATACTTGATATTGAAAATGTTTTTACGCTGCGCAAACAAACCATTTATACCCGAACCACAATATTCCAAACCTGTTGGCATATGCTGCACGCTAAACGACATATCTGTTTTTTTGATTGGGGCTTTTATCTCATCAAATAATTTACAGAGGTTCGGATAGGTCTCGAAATTAAACACCATGAACCCTGTATCCATATAAACAGGCTGACCATCTTCATCAACTGAAACAGTATTGGTATGTCCGCCTACGTAATTATGTTTTTCGAAAATAGTGAGGTCATACTTTTTCTGAAGATGATGCGCACAGCCCATTCCGGCAATTCCTGTTCCTATAATAGCGAGTTTTTCCATTACTTCTTTTCAAACAAATAATGTACTACCATCCACTCTTCTCCTTTATCAAATCCCCACAATTCAGCGCAGGCCATATAAAATACGCGCCAGTATACCCACCATTTGGTTGCATTTTCTTTTCCGTAGGTTTTTTCGAATAACGGAATGATTTGTGCTTTGTGCTTATCCATGTTTTGTAACCAGGCTTCGGAGGTTTTATTATAATGCGTTCCATTCACCGTCCATTGGTTTACAATTTTCAAATCATCGTTAAAGTAGGAGAACAAATCGTTGCTCGGCATTATTCCTCCTGTAAAGAAATATTTACTCATCCAATCTGTATCATCTTTCACTTCAAATTTGTAAGCGTAAGTTTTATGAGTGAAGACGTGCACAAACATTTTTCCGTCATCTTTTAATAATGAAGAAATTTTATTGAAGAGCAACTTATAATTCCGTAAATGTTCGAACATCTCAACAGAAACAACTCTATCAAATTTTTATCGATGTTGAAATTATTGATATCAATGGTGAAAACATTAAGATTATTAATTCCTCTTAACTTCGCTTGCTCGTCAATATAAATTTTCTGAGTTCTTGAATTGGAAACAACAGTAAAATTACTTTTCGGAAATTTCGCCGCCATAAACAGCGACAAAGAACCCCAACCGCAACCTAACTCCAATACTTCTTGTCCGTTTTGTAACTCCGCTCGTTCACAAGTGATATCAAGCATATCTCTTTCAGAGGTATCGATATCTGTAACACTCTCTTTCCAAAAACCACTGCTGTATTTTAGATGTTTCCCTAAACAGTATTGATAGAATTGGGTTGGGACTTCGTAATGTTGTTCATTCGCAGCTTTAGTCTCAATTGCAATTGGTGAATTTTTTAATTCTTCAATAAGCTTCGGCAAATTATTTTTTTGCGCTTCTTCATCACGTAAGCGTTGTTTTAATAAACGACGGATACCAATCCGTATTAAAAAATCAGGGATTTTATTTTTTACTAAAAGACTATCTAATAACATAATTATTTTTTCTTGAACCAGGGAACAAATGAACTTGTAGTACGCTGGTATTCTTTATACAATTCACCTTTGCTTCTTACCGCTTGTTCTTCCGTCATAGGAATACCTGTTACCTTAAAATTAAATAGCCTATAGAGATGGGGCAAATTATTGAAATCCATCCATACGGACTAGGTAAAGCAAAAACAAACACCGAAACCCAAATCATGAATTGAAAAAAGTAATTGGGATGGCGGGAATAATTCCACAAACCGCTTTCGCAAACTTTGCCTTTGTTATTGGGGTCTTTTTTAAATTGTTTCAATTGCCAATCTGATAAACCTTCGCCAATAATACTTAAACACCACATGCCTGCACCGATATATTCAACAATGCCCATTTGTGGTTCAGGATTTAAAGCGATAATGAAAAATGGAATCGCTAACATAACGTTACTGAATGCCTGCATCTGAAAAAGAAAAAGAATTTAGTTTCGTTCCACTCTAAACGTAATTGTTTATAACGACCTTCCTCCTCTTTTAAATGTGAACCGACACGAATGGTTAAATAATATCCTAACCGTAAACTCCATAAAGCCGCCAAAGCACAAACAGCATTTTTTCGTGGTTCATATCCATCTGCCAAGAGCCAAATTATAATAGCAATTACTAAAAAGTTATACGCCCAGAAAATATCGACAATGCCGTTGTTTTTAATGGCTCGTCCCCATAAGTAAATAATTACCATGATTACAGCCACAACTGCCCACGAAATAAGAGGAATAGATAAATAGTTTGACATTGTTATAATTTATATTTAATACGAATCACACCAATGTTAAACCGGAATGATTACGCTTTGTTTAGTTTAATAATATGAAGCCAATCCAATACTTTAATAACCAAAAAGCTCGGATCTAACTCAAATTTCTTTTGCGCAAAATTTACATCCAATGGTTTTTTGTGGTGATTGTTTTGAAACAATTCTCCCAACATTAAAAAATCAATTGGTAAAGTATTTTTACTGTGATCATGATTATCATAATTACTGTAACCATATTTATGTCCGCACCAGTTTACAATTGCACCATGTACCGGTCCCATAAAGAAATGAATTGGTAATAATAAGAACATCCACCAAGCAGTTGCAAATTTTATATAGAATAAGATATATAGTGCTACGAATAATAAACGAACCACCCACATATCGCTAAGTTTATCCATCCACTTCCATTCAGGGTAACCGCCTCTGAATTTTTCTTCAGGCTCTTTACCATATTTGGCGTAATTCAAATAAATATCTTTAGTATGCATGGTCATGTGCCATATATCTTTAAAGAACATAGGCGAATGCGGATCTTTTTCGGTATCGCTATATTCGTGATGCATGCGGTGAAGAATCGCATAGGCACGCGGATTTAAAAAAGAGGAACCTTGTGTAATAAATGTAAAAAAGTAAAAAAAGCGCTCCCAAAATTTATTCATAGTAAACATTTTATGAGCACCATAACGGTGTAAGAAAAAGGTTTGGCAAAATAAAGAAAGGAACCAGTGGGCGAGAAAAAAAGATAAGAATGTACATATTAAGAGTCCGAAATTTAGTAAGCTATAAAGATAGACGATTATAAAGGAATACCTTACAACCTTAACCTATGTTATGATAACTTTCATAAAAAGAAAAGCCCCCGCTAACAACGGAGGCTTCACACAAACACTTAACTAAATATAACCTAAGAGTACTAACTGACTGAGACAAAGGTAGTCCAAAAAAGTGGTATCTAGCTCCTATTTAGCCTGATAAGCAAGCTATTGAGCCAAATTGGCTATCTACCGAGTAACTGAACTTAAAGATTAGAGTTTTGAACAAAATTGAAATTGCTACAATTTGTAGCTACGTCTTGCTAAGTTCTCATATACCTTTGTTGAAGAAACAACGGTAAAAAAGTTTATAAATCTCCTAAAAATGCCTCGAATTTCAGATTGTAAAAATTGTAATTTAATAAATGTAGTATAAACTCAAAAAAACAACAAAAATCATGGCACGTAAATCGGACGAAGTTCTAGAAATGAACGAAACAAAAGAAATGAAAAAAGACAAAGCGGTGAATACCGAAAAACTAAAAGCCCTACAACTTACTTTAGATAAGTTAGAGAAAACTTACGGAAAAGGCGCCGTAATGAAATTAGGTGATGGAACTATTGAACCTTTAGAAGCTATTTCAACGGGCTCTTTAGGATTAGACATTGCTTTAGGTATTGGTGGTTTACCAAAAGGAAGAGTAGTAGAAATATACGGACCTGAATCATCAGGTAAAACAACTTTAGCTATTCATGCGATTGCTAACGTACAAAAAAGCGGAGGCATTGCAGCTATTATAGATGCAGAACATGCTTTTGATCGTTTTTATGCAGAGAAATTAGGTGTAGATACAAAAAGCTTATTAATCTCTCAGCCAGATAATGGTGAGCAAGCCTTAGAAATTGCAGATAATTTAATTCGTTCAGGCGCAGTTGATTTAGTTGTTATCGATTCGGTAGCAGCATTAACACCAAAAGCAGAAATTGAAGGTGAAATGGGCGATAGCCGTATGGGCTTACAAGCTCGCTTAATGAGTCAGGCTTTACGTAAGTTAACCGGTACCATTAGCAAAACAGGATGTTGCTGCATTTTCATTAACCAATTACGCGAAAAAATCGGCATCATGTTCGGAAATCCTGAAACTACTACCGGCGGTAACGCTTTGAAGTTTTATGCTTCAGTACGTTTAGATATCCGTAGAATTAGTCAACTTAAAGAAGGTGATATTGTTCAAGGAAATCGCGTTCGTGTAAAAGTGGTTAAGAATAAAGTAGCACCACCTTTCCGTATGGCAGAGTTTGATATCATTTTTGGAGAAGGTATTAGTAAAGTTGGTGAAGTGATTGATATTGGTGTTGAGAAAGGAATTATTAAAAAGAGCGGTTCATGGTTTAGTTATAACGAAACTAAATTAGGACAAGGACGCGATGCTGTGAAAAATATTTTTGCAGAGAATCCGGATTTAGCTCAGGAAATAGAGAACAAAATTGTTGCGGCGTTAACAACTATTGCTGCTGCTGAAGAATAAGAGTAAATAAGTTTAGTTTTTGTGTAGCCCTGCCATGGGCTCTTGTAATCGGGTTTTTGTTTACTCTCTTAACCACTCATCTGAAATACGGTGAGTGGTTTTTTTACCAATCATTTTTTACGGGACATTTAAATACGCGGGTTAATCATTAATTATTAACTGAAATATTTATTTTATGAAAATTAAAACATTTCAAATCCGTCTTGGCGACCAGCTTCATCAAGATGAACAAACCCTCAATCAATTTATGGAAACCGTAACCATTAAGAAAACAGCAACTGAATTTGTAACCGACAAGATTAACTATTGGTCGATAATCGTTTATTATGAAGATAGTAAGCCAAAGTATGATTCGATAATGAATGTACAAAGTGATAAAATTACTTTTCCTGCAGATACACCTTTAACACAAGAGGAAAGTGCTGTTTATAATTACCTTAAAAAATGGAGAACTGATGTTTCAGTTAAAACCAGTTTGCCAGGATATGTAATTTGCCATAATTCAGAATTAGTTACTATCACAAAGATCAAACCTAAGAGTCTGGAAGAATTAGGAAAAATAAAAGGTTTCAGTAGCAGAAAAATAATGAAATACGGTGATGATATTTTGGCGCTGTTGAATTCTGTTTAAATTCAAAAAGTCCCGGAGGGGCGTCCTGTTTGCGAAATTATTAAATGCAATTCAAAAAGTCCCGTAGGGACGAACTGTATGTAGAATTATTAAATATAATTCAAAGAAGTCCCGTAGGGACGAACTGTTTGTAGAAAACCGTAAATAATTTAAAAGCCCTGTAAGGGCGACCTGCAGAATGGCTAATACATATACACAAACCTATATTCAAATTGTTTTTGCTGTGAAAGGACGACAAAATTTAATTTCACCGAAAAACAGAGAGGAATTACATAAATATATTACAGGGATTGTTCAAAACCGTGGACATAAATTACTGGCGATTTTTTGCATGCCTGACCACGTCCATATATTGATTGGATTAAAACCATCCCAATCTATTTCAGACCTAGTTAGAGATATTAAAGCAGTGTCTTCAGGATGGATAAATGAAAAAAGGTGGGTTATAGGGAAATTCAATTGGCAAGAAGGTTATGGTGCGTTCTCATATTCGAAAAAGGAATTACCTAAAGTAATAAATTATATTCTAAATCAAGAAGAACTTCATTATAAGAAAAAATTTAAAGATGAATACATTGAACTGCTAAGAGAGATGAATGTTACATTTGAAGAGAAGTATCTTTTTGATTGGGTTGAATAAACAGGTCGCTCCTACGGAGCTTCAATATTTATTTTTATATGGATTACCAACAGTTGGTCCTTACAGGACCAGTTAGCAAATATCAACCCCGGAACGACCGATTTGTTATCCGCGTTTTTATCTTTACCTTGCCTCTATGAGATTTCTGATTACTTTCCTCTTTTGTGTTATTCTTTCTTCCGTTTCATTCTCTCAGGAAACTGAAGCAATAGATTCACTAATAGTGAAACCGAATGGCCAGTCTTATTTAGAACATGTACCCAACGACACAACGGATGGTTATTTCAAATTTCGTGATAGTGTGGTGGCGCCAATAAAAGGACTAAGAATTAAATTGACATCAAAACCTGCCATGGGTTCGGTACTTGAGATCTTTAATCCTTATGAAGTTCCTTTTACTTACAAAGCTTTCATTTATAATTTCAAAAAGAAAAAATATGTTGAGGCGGCCGTTTATCCGGTTCAACCAAAGATGGGCGTTCGTGAAATGTGGGATTTTCCTATCGAACAGATTCTAATAAAACAATTTAAATTGGAACTGGAAAAATAATGCTTTCCTGCCTCATTTCAGCACGAAGGTTAAACCCTATTTTGATTTCAAATAAATTTTAGTAGTTTTAAAACTATAAATGAAAACTACCTTTTATAGCTTACTATTTATTTTCTTTTTCTCACTTGCCAATGCTCAAGTAGCAGGAAGATGTAAAACAGAAATCGATAAAGATTCAAAACGCGAATATTATACTATTGCCGATATTAATGGCAGTGCTCCTTTCGGTTTTAGTATTGGAGAGTTCATGCAAGCTAATTATAGGTTACCTCAAAAAACGTATAAGAAAAAAGATAAAATATCTTTCGCCTGGCTTATTGAACCTACCGGCGCTTTAACATTTTTAAAAATGAATTCCCTTAAGGATGATAAAGAAATAGAAGATGAAGTAAAACGTATCATTAGCCTTATGCCTAATTATGCCCCGGCCTTTTGCGGTAAAAAGAAGGTTCCTTATATAATGGAATTCACAATGGCTATCGATTATCTAAAAAAAAGTCAACAATAAGTTAATTAGCTTTTTTCATTTTCCCTTCGTAAATTGTTGTAACCAAAACTTACGCATGAAATCACTTCTTACCATACTCTTAATGGCCACGTTTTGTTTTCAAAAGCCCAGTCGTTTGAAATGATTTCCAAAGACACCGTTAACTTGATTGATGCTAATGCAAAAAAACAGGGCAAATGGATTATTACAGGAAGAAACAAACCCGGCACTTGCTATGCTGCGCAACAAACCATTGAGGAAGGTATGTACAAAGACAATAAACGAATTGGTATTTGGAAGGAGTACTATTGCAATAACAAAATGAAATCAAAAATGAATTATGTGAATGGCCGACCAACAGGAGAAGTATTACTTTATTATGAAAATGGCAGAGTGCGCGAAGAGGGAACATGGACCAATAACCGCTGGGTAGGAAAATATATTTATGTTAACGAGACGGGCGACATCACTGAATTTGTTTTTGATGATAAAGGAAAAGAAGTTTCCAAAAAAATAACGCCAGCTAAAAAAACTGTACCTTCAAATAAAAAATAACATGCTTGCTCCTAATTTTACACCTTTCCCTACTCTTACAACTAATCGTTTAGTCTTACGCCAAATTACAGTGGAAGATGCTCCTGAATTATTTTTTCAACGTACCGACGAGCGCGTGATGAAATATATTGAACGTCCGCGACCAAAAGATATTAATGATACCATTACTTTTATAAATACTATCTCTGATTTACGTGACAAAAACGAAATTATTACCTGGGGAATTGCATTAAAAGAGAATCCAAAATTAATTGGAACTGTTGTGTATTTGAATTTTAAGAAAGAACATTATCGTGCGGAATTCGGTTATGCTTTACATCCTGACTATTGGAGAAAAGGAATTATGGATGAGGTAGCAAAAGCCGTAATTGATTATGGTTTTAATGTTATGAAATTACATTCTATAGAAGCCAATATTAATCCGGAGAATATTGCATCACAAAAACTTTTAGAGAAACATAAATTTGTAAAGGAAGCTTATTTTAAAGAGAATTTCTTTTGGCAGGGAAAATTTTTAGATTCAGCCATCTACTCTCTTTTAAATCCAAATGGTTAAACTATTCTTTAACGATTTTATGGATTTTATCATTTACTCTTAAAAAGTAAATTCCTTTTTCAAGACTTGAAATGTCTATTTTTAAATCATTGTAAGTAAATATTCCTTTACGAAATAGTTCAGAACCGTACGCGTCATTCAATTGAACACTCTCAATATTCTCTCCATCAATTATAATCTCGTTGGTTGCAGGATTTGGATACACAATAATTTCTGAAGCTCGCTTGCAAGCATTAACAGAAATGATTTTTGAATTTGCAAACTCTCCGTTATAATCAGTTTGCCTTAAACGATAATACAAAACATCATTATTTGGTTTTGGGTCAGTAAATGAATAATATTTTGGTGAAGCTGAATTTCCTGCTCCTTTCACAGTGCCAATTTCTTCCCATTCATAACTATTCATGCTTCTTTCAACGGTAAAATAACTATTGTTACGCTCCATTGCGGTTGCCCATTCTAAATCAACAATATCATTTTTGCATTTACCACTAAACTCCATTAGCTCAATAGGCAAAATGCAAGAACCACTTCCTAATGCAAAACAATCTAAAAGTGTAACACGCGAACCCGCACCTAAACCATTATGCGTCATTCTGTACATCGTTGCGCCTCCCGGATTATTTACTGTTATTATAGATCCAAGTCCTGCAGTTGGTCCTGCTGTTACAGTTCCGCCAACAGATGTAAAACCAACACTACACAAGTTACTTATTGATAAACCACAGGTACTACTAGAAACAATATAAAAAACTTCGGTGGCGTTAGTTCCATTAATTAAAAAAGTTAAACTTGTAACAGGTTGAGAAAATGTTAAGGTAATAGTTTGAGTTGCGCCATTAAGCCACCAAGCCGGACTAGCGCCTCCATATAAATCCGGTCCGCAGTTGTAGCTGGAATTACCTAAAGTTGGAACACCGACAATAGCGGCAGAAACAGTTACAGCTGCACTTGTTGCAGCATAAGGATAAGAAGCAATTGGAATTCTGACTGCAGCCATATAATTAGCCATAGTACACTGCGCCTGAATTACCACAGACAAGCAGAGGGTTAAGAATAAGAAAGTAAATTTTACTTTCATTGAATAAGGAGTTATTTTCCAAAGCTAATTCATAATACGACTGAATCAAATTAATTAACTACTCGAATCATTCTAATTGGATTTAGATTTATTTAAATCATACATTTGCTACAGAAATAGTATGAATCAGAAGTGTCCTAATTGTAAAACAGAATTTCATTGCGGTTCAAAAGACAAAGAACCTTGTTGGTGTTGCAGTTTGCCAAATATTGTTCCTTTAGAGGGAGACTCTTGCCTTTGTAAAGAATGTTTACAGAAAAAAATTAATGAATTGCAATTAAGCAAATGATAAACATCCAAGACCGACATACTGTTTTTGAAATTTTAAAGAAGTTACAAAGTGACGCAACTCCTCTGTTCGGAAAAATGTCACCTCAGCACATGATTGAACATTTGATCTTCGCTTTATCTTTTTCCAATGGAAAATTACCTCAAGCTATAATGGTGGGTGAACGCATTGCTAAAACCATAAAACACTACACCATCAATACCGACAAAGAAATGAGCATTGGATTTAAAGCGCCAATGTTAGGTGATGATTTAGTTCCTCTCACCTACCCTAATCTTGAAAGTGCCATTAAATATTTAAAAGAAGAGTTAAACACTTTCGATTTGTATTTCAAAAATAATCCTGATTCAAAACCAATAAGTCCGGTTATTGGTGAATTAAATTATACTGAGTGGATTATTTTTCACAACAAACATTTTACCCACCACTTTAAGCAGTTTGGTTTGTAGTAATCAACCATTAAATTTTAACGAAGCAATTTAAAAGTATGCGTTTTAAATAAAGGCTCTTTATCAATAAAGGTCTCAACAGATACTTGCCAAACATACGTCTCCATATTCTGTGGCACGCCTTGATAAGTTCCATCCCAACCAACATTTATGTCTGTCGATTCAAATAATAATTGCCCCCAACGGTTATAAATTCTGAAATAGTTTAATTTCTTAATTCCCCAACCATCAACATAAATAATATCGTTAATACCATCACCATTCGGCGTAAAGGCTGTAGGCACATCGACACTCGCCTTCGGTAAAATTTCAATGCTGAATGTATTGGTTACATTAAAACATCCCATACTGTCTTTTATTAAAGCAGTAAACACAGCATTTACAGTCCCATTATAAGTTGGTATCGGACAACTAGTGCAACTTAAACTTGTTGTCGGGTTCCAGAAATAAGTAAAGCCTGTGCCGGCATATCCCGGAATATTAACCAGTTCACCAATAACAACTGTTGTATCCCAATTAACAGATGGAGGCGGTTGCTGAATATAAACCGATTGAGTTAATACACTCGTACATCCGTCCGGATCAGTTACTAAAATTGTATACGTTGTAGATACCGTTAAACTATTAGCAATTGGACTAGCAATTGTTGAATCATTTAAAGTATTTCCAGGATGCCAAACGTAAGTATAACCAGGTAATCCTGTTGTAATAAATTGAGAAGGCTTACCTGCACAAGTATCTTGTGGCGTAATGGTAGCAGATGGCGGCGGTAAAATCACCATTTTCTTTCTTAAGGTATCCTTACATCCATATTGCGTATCGGCAATATAAAGCGTTACAGTATATGTTCCAATGTTGGCGTAAGTATGAGTCGGACTAAACGCATTACTGCTATTACCATCTCCTAAATTCCAGAACCATGAAATTCCTGTTCCTGTGGAAACATTATTAAACAAATCGCTTACTCCTAAGCAATGTATTGTGTCAAATTTTACAATCTCATTATTCCTATCAAAATCAGCCACTACATTTCTGATGTTTATAGGATACACTACAGAATATCTGCAAGCCGAATCACTAGTCCAATACGTTAAACTGGCATTGGTTGTTCCACCCGGAGGATAAAAATTATAATAATGTGGAACAGGCGAAACATTTCCTGTATCGCGTCCATCACCAAAATCCCAAGCCCAAGTCATTACATTATTTGTATCTTTTATAGTAAATGTAACAGAAGAGTTTTTACAAATGGTATTTGCGCTCGTTGTAAAATCACCCGTTGCACCTAATACAGTTATAGTATGAGATATTGTTGCCGGACAACCAAACGAAGTTGTCACAGTTAATGTGATAGGATATTGTCCAGGTGTTGTATACGTATTACCAACGGTTCCCGTACCTACTACTGGTCCACCACTCGATAAATCCCAATTACGCGGACCAGGAACAGGATTAATAGAAGTATCTTGAAAAACAATTGCACAACCTGCACAAGCCACACTACTGGTTGAATTACATTGATTCACGTAAGTAAATCCTGCAATAGGATAATTTTGAACGTAAACAGGGAATGTTGTTTTACCTTGGCAGCCATTAGCGTCAGTGGTAGTTAAAGAAACAGAATATACACCGGCGTTAGTGAAGCTATGTGAAATTCCTGTTGTAGTAATTGTTTGAGTTGCCGAACCATCATTAAAATTCCAAATATAACTTACAGCACCCGTAACATTGGCTGCATTAAAGTTTATTGAACTGTTTACACAAATTGAATTTGTGGTAGAAGGACTTATAAATGGATTAGGGGCATTGACTGTTATTGTTGTTCGTGCCGTATCTTTACAGCCATTCGTGTTGGTAGCGACGACTGTAATTGTAAAAATTTGATTTGGTGAAGTTGCTGTTGTGTAATTATGGGTTCCATTAACAACCGTTGATGTATTTAATGCTCCTGAAGCGGGATCTCCATAATTCCAAACATAAGTAAGAGGCGCGTCGGATGTAGAAGTATTAGTTGTATTTAAAGTATACAATGGTAAACAACCCACTGATGATGATGTAACAGTTAATCCCGCATTAACACTACTAATAAAAATAGTTGCGCGTGCAGTATCATAACAATTATTAGTATCCTTAACCACTAACATTACTGTGAATGTTCCCGGTGGGAAAGGATAATTTATGGTGTCTTGCTGTGTAACTACAGGTGGGAAAGTTCCCGGATACCAGGTAAAGCCCATACCACAACCTTTCATCACATCTTGCGAATTAAATGAATTGAAAATATTTGGAACGGCTTTGCAACCAATTCCCGGTCCTGTAAATGCTGCGTTGATTTTTCTTACTGTAACAATTAAAGTATCGTGAAAAGGAATACAACCTGTTGAAGGATTATAGCCAGTTAGAATTGCCGTATAATTACCCGAAGCTGTATAGGTGTGCGAAGTAGTAAATGAACCTGTACCCGTTAATGTTTGTGTTGGCGAACCATCACCATAATCCCAAGTTCCCGACTGACAGTCCTGCAAATTAGCAGTGAATTTAACTTTATAAGATGAATCACACCTTGTAAAATATCGGCCTCTTGCTATTGGTCCTTTTACAGTAACGGATGATGTTGAAGGTGTGCTTCCTGCACAACCATGAACATATGCAGTCATAGTAAATCCAAAAACGCCTGTATGATTAAACATCCAGGAAGGATTAGGATCATTTATACAATGGGAGAAATAAGTCATATCACTATTCACATGCCAATGATTAATAGTATCACCTGGTGCAACTGTGGTTGTATTTATAATTTGTACAGGTTGATTCCAACAGACCGTTGATGGTGAAAACGTAAAACTAGGATTTGGAGGATTTCTAACGTAAATCCATTTAATGAAAGAAGTATCCCTGCAACCCGGTACATTTTGAACAATGTGAGTTACACTATAGGTTCCAACAGCAGTATAAGTATGAACAACTATACTATCGTTTGGTCCGGATACAATTGAACTACCATCACCAAAATTCCAGGAGTAAAAATTAATGGGCTGTTGCGAGAAACTTGAATCTGTAAATTTCACTGTTAAAGGAACACAGCCTTCGCTTTTGTCAGTATAAAAATAAGATGTTATTCGTTGTATCGAATCATAAGTATGCTGAACTGTATCTCGGCAACCATAATTTGAAATCGCAATTAAGGTAATAGTTGGTTTATAAATTTCAAAAATAGTGTAAGGATTATTACTGCCTTGCGATATGGAATAGGTTGGATTAGCGGTTGTAGTTGTATACGTACTCGGCGTTCCGTTTGTTGGTATGAACCATTGATAATTTGTAGCTCCCCCACTCGAGGTATTTACGAAACTTACCTGAAAAGGATTAAAGCAAGAAAATGAAGTAGGCGTTGATGTAAAACTCGCTACTACTTTTTGTACATAGATTGGGAAGGTTTTTACATGTGTACAACCACCAATAAATGCAGTTACAGTTATGGTTTGATTGCCCGGTGTAAAAAACCAATGCATAACGGTATCAGTTGGAACGTTAGTAATGTTAGGTGTTGCATCGCCCCAATTCCAAGAGGTAAATCCTGCATTAGAAGTATCCTTAATAACTAAATAAGAACCATAACATACTGTGTCAGGAACTTTAATTTTTACTTTTGGCGCTAATAGGTTTACAGTTGTAGAAACTGTTTTAGAACACTGATTATTATCTGTACAAGTTAAAGACACTGTGTACGCACCGTTAGCTGTATATGTAATTGGAGATGGCGGTGTTTGCACCGTTGAAGTTTGTCCATTACCAAAACCCCAATTGTAAGTTAGCGGTCCACCTCCCGGAGCACCGGAAACACAAGCAGAACCACTGAATGAAGCAGTGAAAGGAACAGTACAAGATGAAAGTGATAAAGGGTTACTACTAATTACAACTGTTGGCTGCGCTGGAAACTTTTATGATGGCATTTTTGTAATAGCCGAATCACAACCATTCGCATCCTTTGCAATTAATGTAACATTAAATGTTCCCGGGATTGTATAAACATAAGTTGGATTTTGTGTATTACCAATTCCTCCATCACCATAAGCCCACTGCCATTGTGTAATTGGCGTGGTACCACTTCCTACTGATAAATCTGTAAAAGGAACCGTCATAGGCGCACAATGACTTGCAGGAATTGTATAAGAGAAATTTGGTGTTGGCTTTCCAAACACTTTTACCATTATGGTTTGTGTAACAGGCGCACTTGAAACGATAGCGGTATAAGTAACTACATAATTACCCGGTGTTACATACGTATGAGTTGGATTGTTGAAGTTTGAAGTTGCTACATCTCCAAATGACCAAAAAGGATTACTGGCACCTGTTAAACCTGTAAAGGAAACACCAACTAAAGGAGCACAGCCCGCTGTAGGCGTAGCAGCTATTTGCGAAAAACCTTTAAAAGAGAAAAGGGCAAACAGAACTACTAAAAAAAACCGCACAATCCTTTTAATCATTAAAAATTTTAATTAGATTTGATGTATAACAAATATAATGAAATTTGTTTTTAAAGCACAATTTAATGAGGCTTAAGTTAATTTTACTGGTAATTATTACATTCTGTTCATTTCTGAGCTTTTCTCAGGACTGTGGAAGTAAATTAATGCCTAATTACGCTGCCTTACGTCAACAATACAACAACCAAATTGCTGCTCCAAGCGGAACGCTTTTGCCGCACGATACCTGTTTAAATAAGAAACTCTCTATCGTATTTTACGTTTTTCTTGATAGTCTTTACCAACCTAACGTAACAACTGGCCAATATGCAGCCTGTATTAACATTCTGAATAAATATTTTAAACCTATTTGTCTGCAGTTTATGAATTGCAGCACTAAATTCATTCCCGAGCACGAGTATAACGAATGGGACAAAGATAATCACGAAGATAAAATGACCGGTAACTTCAATTACTTTACTGAGAAGACCATTAATATTTATTTAGTTGAAAATATGATTGTCCCTCCTAAAAACGGATACGCTTATGGTCCGGGAGGTAAGGATTTGATTGTAATGAAGAAATCTGCCTTTACTGGTATGACGGCCGTTCATGAGATGGGACATTTTTTCGGATTACCTCACACGTTTGCTGAAATATCTACTAACTCAGAAGATGGTCCGAGTTCAGAACTTGTTAATCATAGCAATTGTCAAATAAATGGCGATGGTTTTTGTGACACTGAGGCTGACCCATACAGTACAGGATCTGGACCAAGCCCATGTGGCTTTGTATACGGACCAAAAGATGCGAATGGTCAGTATTACGTTCCGCCCGTAGATAATATTATGAGCTATTGGGGTTGTAGATGCAGATTTACACAAGAACAATACAATTGGATGGCGTATATGTATTCTACCATCCGTAATTACTTACATTAATTACATCATCTTAAAATCAGTCATAGGTTTTCCGTGCCCCCATTTTCCTTTGTATCCTTCTTTATCCTGCGTGAGCCAAATATTTATTATACCTGTATTGGATAGTGCAATAATCCGTATTTCATTTTTATCTTTCACAATATCTAAAATTGGCATTTCACCTCTGGTTAATCCTATAATTATTCCTTTTTTTCCATCCACAATTAAATCGCCTTCAATATCACGACCATCATTTCTCGTTATAAACTTAAACGGTTTGCTTGGTAGAATTCCTTTTTCAACTACGTAATCATTTAAAAAATAACCGGCAATAGTTTCTGCTTCTCCTTCCGAAATTGGTGCTCTGAAAACATTGGCGCAAATTGATATTACCAATTTTTCTTCGGGGTAAATCAATAAAAACGCTCTTGCTCCTTCCGATTCTCCTCCGTGAAACACAACTTTTCGTCCTTTGCAATCACTACCAATTTTAAAAGCATAGCCTGAGCCTGTTTCTTTACCATCATTTGTTGTTTGCGAATTAAATAATAGTGGTAAATTATTTTTAGATACGAGTTTTTCATTAAGTAATCCGTTTCCAAATTTCACTAAATCGTTTGGGGTTGAAAGATATCCACCGGCTGGCCATTTGTAACTATAATCTTCACCGGTTGCCAACGAGAATCCGCTTTTGGAAGGATAATAAAATGTACTTTTTCCTGGATTTTTTTGACCCAATAGTTCAGGATAGGTATGTTTCATTTCCGCCACTTTTAAAAGAACTGAATCCACTACTCTATTAAAACTTTTTTGTTGTTGATTTTCAATTGCAGCTCCTAATAAAACATAACCATAACTGGAGTAAGTATATTTGTCTCCGGGATAAAATAACAAACTATCATTAATAAATCGTGACAAAGCTGATTCCAATTTTTTATGCGTTGCATCGTTTTGAGAAGTGATTTCGTGAGTTCCATAATGACGGATACCACTTGTATTTGCAGCTAATTGTCCGAGTTTAATAACACGTAATTTTTCGGGTACTGTTACATGGCCTGCAATAAAATCATTTTGTTTTAACGCTCCTTTTTCGATTAGTTCAACAAAAGTAGCGGCGGTAAATAATTTAGTTAAACTTCCTATTCTAAAAGTACTTGAATCAGTTGTTTTAATTTTATTGTTCAAATCTGAATAACCGAAGGCCGCATTATAAACTATATTCCCATTAAGTGACACGCACACTGAAAGTCCCGGAATATTAGCAACAGTAATATATGAATCAAATAATTTATTGACGCTTTGTTCAATTTGTTTGTTTTGAGCATTCACAAAACCAAAGGCGGTAAAAAAAACTACTACTAGTTTCAATTTCATAACTATAAATAATCAAAATTCGTACCAAATATAAAATAAAAAAGCCCCCCGAAAAATCGAGAGGCTTTTTATTAGAGTTTGTTTAAGAATTATTCTATGATAATTTTCTTAGTTACTTTATCACCAGTGCTATCAATAACATTCACGAAATAAATACCTTTTGCAAGGTGACTTAAATTCATACCAATTATTGAGTTAGTAACACCTTTTTCAACCTTAGTATAAACAACTTGTCCTATACTGTTTGTTACAGTAAAGTTTAAGTCGCTTACAGTTGGCATTGTAACTGCAAAGTTAAACATACCATTACTTGGGTTAGGGAATATTGCAATATTACCAGAGATACCGTTAACATTATAAACGTCAGTAATACAAGCTAACTTAGGTAAAATAGCTAATGAAGCGTTTAGCTGCCATGAAGTAGAAGTACCATCGTTAAATTTAACCCAAGTACTTGGCGTTTGTAACTCCCATGCAGTTGAAGCAAGAGCAGTATTACCTGTAGATGAGAAAATACCAATAGTATCACCAGTTAATGTAGAAGTAGTACAACCGATTAAGAAGTCACCTGTAATATTTGTTGGTGACGGGAAATTAAAGCTGTACGGACGCATAATATTAGTTGAATAAGCTAACATTGGATCGCCACAATAGTTAACGTTATTAGTAGCTGTACTAGAAGTTAAGATGTTATTAATTGTATTGGTAAATGTATAAATAGCAGCTCCAGAAGGACCTGATGTATTATTACCGTTATACATTTTGAACACAATACTAGAAGTACCTTTTGTACCAATATTAGCAGATGCGTGGCGATAGAAAATTACAATACCACCCATTACACGAGAAGTACGAACTAATCCTGCAGAGCTATAGTATTCAGCTTTTTCTTTATCACCATAACTATTGTTACCACCTACATAACCTCCACCTGTATATAAAGTTAAAGTATCAGTGTTTAACAAATTAGTTAATGTATCGTTACAAGCAGGAAGAGCAACCGAACAAGTATTTGCAACTATAACTTTAGTACTGTTATTCACACCTAAAGAGTTTGTAGCACGACAAGTAATAGTATAAGTTCCAGAACTACCGAAAGTAATTGACGGAGCTGTAGCTGTTGAATTCGGGTTAAATGTTACACCACCTGCAGGTGAAGATGACCAAGAATAAGTTGGTGTTGGGTTACCAGTAGATCCGTTTGAAGGTGTTGTAGCTGTACCAGTACAAACTGTTGTAGCTAAGTTAAAGTTAGAAACCGGAGCTTGAGGAGCCGCTGCAGTACATAATGTAGTAGAGCTTGCGCTTAATTGACTACGATATGTTCCTTGAACCATACATTGTTGAATACGGGTTTTTTGACCTGTAGACCACATATACATACAAGCATCATCAGTATAATCCATGTAGTTCATAGTCATTTCACCAGCAGTACCCGAACAAACACCAGCATGATAAGTATTTGATGAAGCAATGCAACCACCATGTAATTGATCTTGAGTTGGAGTATCAGCAACAAAATCATTACCACAAGTAGCATCGCCATTAATATGACGTAAACCTAACCAGTGACCTAACTCGTGAACAACAGTACGACCTTTATTGTAAGGCGCAGCAAGTGATGCAGAACCAATACTTCCAATAAACTGCCATCCAATAACAACCCCGTCAGTAGTAGCACTACCATAAGGACCAGAAAGACCTGTTAAAGTGGTACCTGCAGGAAATGTAGCATAACCTAACAAACTACTTCCTAAAGGTAAAACCCAAATATTGCAATACAAAGTTGGATTCCAAATTGTTTGTGGCTTAATTGTTGCGTCAATAGTAGCTTGACTGTAACCACTTCCAGGAGCTGCTAAACCGGTAATAGAAGTATAAGGTTTTCTATCGATACCCGGCTCAGCTAATACACCACCTGTAGGGTTTTTAGTAGCTAAACAGAAAGTGATTTCAGCATCCGCCTTTACAGACAAGAAAGAAGATGGACAGTTACCATTATTTAAACCAGCTGATTTAAAATCATTGTTTAATATATTTAACTGGTCAGTGATCTGAGCCTGAGAAATATTTACAGATGCACCGGGAGCTGTCCCTGTATGAATAATATGGAACACAACAGGAATGGTATATTGTACCATTTGCTTGCCGTTAGTGCTTTTGTAATTCTTCATAAAATCAGCATTCTGTTTTTCCACCTCAGCTAATTTCTCTTCAGACCAAGTCTCCCATTCTCCATGGGGAGTGTGAGTTCCGCAATTTCTTTGAAGTGGAACGCCAGGCCCTCTTTCAGAATTTTCAACAAGATTAGTTGAATTTATTACTGAAGTTTTACCAGTAACAATCCTCTTCTTGCTGTTTTGTGCATTTACACCAAAGCAAAAAATTGCTAAAGCTAATGCCGTTAATTGTAGATTCTTTTTCATGTAATTTAGTGTTTGTAGTTATAACTATAAAAATAGAGTAATAAAGTTAAAAAACCAAAAAACTAAACTGTTTAGGTACTACAAATTAATCAACAAAATGGTAATCTTATGTTTATAAACTCATTATCTCCTTTAATTTAACAGCTTGCCTCCGCGATATTTCAACCTCTTGACCGCCTTTTAACTTCACCATTAATCCACCATTAAACCAGGTTTCTATCGAGTCAACCCATTTTAAATTAATGATGTGCTTCCTACCAGCCCTAAAAAAAGACTTTTCAGACAAACGAGTTTCTAAACTATTTAGACTTCGAAGTATTAATGGACGATAATTATCAAAATATACTCTTACATAATTGCCTTCCGATTCAAATAAGCGAACATTTTTTAAGGTTACGAACCAACATTTTTCCCCGTCTTTAACAAATACTTGATCTTCATCGTTAAGGGGCGAATTATTTTCTTTTCGTTCACCGTTTTCTTTATTCAACAGTTTTTTAACGGTCTCTGCCAAACGCTGTGGTTGCACCGGCTTTAACAAATAATCCAAAGCATTTATTTCAAAAGCTCGAATGGCATATTCATCGTAAGCTGTTACAAATACAACTTCTGGCAAAGCCGAAATCTCTTCCAATAATTCTAATCCCGTTTTACCCGGCATTTGAATGTCGAGAAAAATAACATCAGGACTAATAGCCGCAATTTTTTCTTTGGCCTCTTCTGCATTTGCGCATTCGGCTACAATTTCAATTTCTTTATGCGCCGCCAATAAATTTTTTAATTCTTGTCGCGCTAAACGTTCATCATCAATTATAATAGCTTTCATATTCTTATTTAACTAAATGGTATTTTAATTTTTACTGATACTTCATTGTTATTCGTGTCGGCAATTTCAATGGTCGCTTTACTTCCATAAAGTAATTCCAATCGTTGCTTGCTATTTAATAAACCAAATCCGGTGTCGCTTTTTTCGTTGCTTAATTGTCCGGTGTTAGTCACTTCAATTAATAAATCTTTATTTAAAGTTTTTGCTTTTACCAATACACTTCCGCCTTTTGGTAATTTAGAAATGCCGTGTTTAATAGCGTTCTCCACCTGAGCTTGCACAATTAAAGGTGGTACTATTTTTTTTAGCGCCTCTTCCTCAATTTCAAAATCATATTTTAAACGTTCTTCATAACGAATGTGCTCTAATGCTAAATAATCTTTTACAATTCTTAATTCTTCCTCTAATAAAATTTCTTTGTTTTTATTCATTACCAAAGTATTCCGTAAAATATTTGCTAATTGAGTTACAGCTTCTTTTGCCTTAGCAGGATTTTCATCAATTAACGCACGAATACTATTCATGCTATTAAACATGAAGTGCGGATTTAACTGCGATTTTAATTTATTTAACTCAATATCTTTACTCGAAGCTTCCCAACGTAAATTCTGAATTTCTGTTTTTTTATAATTCTCAAAAAAATGAAAACCAAAATAAATGGCCGACCAAAACACAAACGGAACAATAGCATTCAAAATATTTTCGAGTGAAAGTTGTGTAGCTCTTTGCAAAGAACCCACGCTAATAAAAACAACCGCTAATGCTAAACTCGATAATAAAATGTATGATAACTGAGGAATTATTTTTGTTTTGAAAATTTTGTACTTCAAAATGAAGTAACGGTTAATATGAGTAAGAATAATTCCCGTTAAAATAAAAACAGCGTAAATAAAAAAATCACGTATCGAAATCTGATTGGTTAATCCATAAAAAAAGAGATTGATAGCCCAAAAGAATAACCATCCTCCTACCTGACAAGACCAATATACTTGTTGTTTTTTGTTCACAATTTTATGTACTAAAAATACGATTAATAAAATTGAGCGGGAAAAATAAGTGATGGAAGGTTAAAAGGGTTTATACAGCCTCAAAATCGCTTATGGAATGTTCATGTATTTATGACTTTGCAAGGAAACCATCCAGTTTTGATGTGTTTTTACAAACTCTACTATTAAAGGCATCATATCGTTGCTTTTACTCCACTCGGGCTGCAAAAACAATTTACAATCCTTACTTACTTTTTTAGCTTGCTCTAAAGCCCAATCGAAATCGTTTTTGTTGTACACAATAACTTTTAGTTCATTGGCTTTCTTATAAACTTCCTCAAGAGGATTCATTGTCTTTTTAGGTGATAAACAAATCCAATCCCAATTACCGCTTAATGGAAAGGCGCCTGAAGTTTCTATAAACGTTTCAATTTTTTTTTTCTTGAATTCAGATGTAATATAATCCATGTTATACTGCAAAGGTTCCCCACCTGTAATTACAACCGCTTTTGAACCAGACTGAATCACTTTTTCTACCACGTCCTCCACTTTTACCAATGGATGTAATGAAGCGTCCCAACTTTCCTTCACATCGCACCAATGACAGCCAACATCACAACCTCCAACCCTTACAAAATAAGCAGCTTTACCTGAATTGAACCCTTCACCTTGAATAGTGTAAAAATCTTCCATTACTGGCAATAGTTTTCCTTGCTTCAATAATTCAGCTTGCTCTGTATTAAGACTTTCTACTTTGTAGTTCATTACGGCGACAAAGGTAGTTGAATAATTCGTAATTTTACGGGATGAATATTGGAATTGTTTGTTACCCTACTTTTGGCGGAAGCGGTGTTGTTGCTACTGAACTTGGAAAAGCCCTTGCAAAAAAAGGCCATCGCGTACATTTTATGGCGTATAATTTGCCATTTCGTTTAAATCCCTTTAATGAGAATTTATTTTACCACGAAGTAAGCGTTAACGATTACCCATTATTCGAATACCAACCTTACGAATCGGCTTTAGCGAGTAAAATTGTGGATGTAGCCATGTACGAACGCTTAGATGTTTTACATGTGCATTATGCCATTCCTCATGCTTCTGTTGCGTATTTAGCTCAACAAATTTTAAAATCAAAAAAAATATTTCTACCCTACATCACTACTTTACACGGAACAGATATTACCTTAGTGGGAAGAGATCCTTCGTTTGAACCCGTAATTCGTTTTTCATTAAACAATAGCAATGCTATCACTTCCGTTTCTGAAAATTTAAAAAAAGAAACCTTATCTACTTTTAAAATCGACAATAAAATTGATGTGATTCCTAATTTCATCAACATTGAAGATTATAATAAAGTTGAACAACATTGCGAACGTAAACATTACGCGCCAAAAGGTGAAAAAATTATGGTTCACGTTTCTAACTTCCGCAAAGTAAAACGGGTGGAAGATGTTTTAAAAGTGTTTGATAAAGTTCGTAAAGTAGTTCCCGCTAAATTAATTTTAGTGGGTGATGGTCCTGAACGACCTGCCATTGAAAAACTTTGCCGCGAATTAGATACCTGTAATGATATTGTGAATTTAGGCCGCATTAACGACCCAACTGAGGTTTTAAAAATGGCCGACTTGTTTATTCTACCAAGTGAAACCGAAAGTTTTGGTCTTGCTGCTTTAGAAGCTATGGCTATGAGAATTCCGGTTATTTCAACTAACACCGGCGGCTTACCTGAAGTAAATATTCATGAAGTAACAGGTTATTTAAGTAATGTTGGCGACGTTGATGATATGGCTGCAAATGCTATTAAATTATTGAGTGATGAAAAATTGCTCGCCAAATTTAAAGAGAACGCCTTTATTCAAGCTAAAAAATTTGATATAAACGTCGTTCTTCCGATGTACGAAAAATTATATCAAGAGTTAACCAGTAAAGAAATGGTTTAAACTTCAGAAAGTTTAACCACATCTTTCATTCTCACACCGCGCTCTGTATTTTGTAAAGTACAGCATTCTACTTTAGGGTCGTGTTCAAAAAACAATAACCAATTGTTTTCTACTGCTTGCTTCAACATTTTTTCCTTTTCGTTTATTGTTTCTAAAGGACGCATATCGTAACCCATCACATAAGGAATCGGAATATGTCCGGATGAAGGAATTAAATCTGCCATATAAGCAATGGTTGTATTTTTATACTTCACCATTGGGAGCATCATCGCTTCGGTATGACCGTAAACTTCTTTTATTTCAAAGCCTAAAGGATTTTCTCCCTCTTTAGTAAATTTTAATTGTCCGCTTTCTTGAATCGGTAAAATATTTTCTTTTAAGAAACTTGCTTTTTCGCGAGGGTTTGGATGAACAGCCCAATTCCAATGCTTTTCGTTACTCCAATATTGCGCATTCTTAAATGCAGGCTCGTATCCTGTTTTATCTTTATTTGCTTTGATGCTTCCACCACAATGATCGAAATGTAAATGCGTTAAAAACACATCCGTAATATCATCCATACCAAAGCCGTGTTGCTTTAACGATTTCTCCAAACTATCATCTCCATGCAAATAATAAAAACCGAAGAATTTATCGCTTTGCTTATTTCCCATACCGTTATCAACGAGAATTAATTTATTGCCGTCTTGAATCAACAAACAACGCATGGCCCAACTACACATATTGTTTTCGTCAGGCGGATTCAATTCTTTCCACAAACTTTTAGGCACTACACCAAACATGGCACCGCCATCTAATTTAAAATAACCGGCATTTACAGAATAGAGTTGCATAAAGAGATAATTTAAAAATAAAGATAATGAAATTTTGCTTTTCCGTCGCCCCACTCTATTGTTGGTGCCGGAATTTTTAAAATATTAAACGAATTTAAAACAGCATTCAAAAATTTAGAACGGGTTTTTATTTTGGATAAATCTACATCCAACGAAAAATAATATTGTCTGTACCTTTTAAAATCTGTCACATTACCTTCGCTATCCTGAATAACAAAAGCATTGTAATTTGCTCCTAACATTCCATCTGCGCCATAACCAAAAGAAATCGCTAACCATTTTGGTAATTTTTTGTCAGATTTAATAAATGCAAACGGACTTACACTTAACCAATATGTTTGTCCGTTATAATCCTTCAGCATTTGCTCGCTAAAATTTTTACCAAGTAATTCGGTATTATATTGCGCGTATTGCGTTTGATGAAATCCAATTTTTATATTAAAACGTTGTTCTTTCCATGCGGCTTCTTGGGAAATAGCTAATGCGGTACCTAATGTATTCGCACCCATGTCTGCCCAGGAAAAACCCCAGCCTTTGCTGTAACCATCCATTATTTCAATCGCAGTCATGTAGCCATAACCCAAAGTACCACCAATAAATAATTTCTGCGTTCTATTATATCCGGCCCAATCAAAAGCTTTCATAGTTAAGTTGGAGATTTGAAATGTGCTATGAAAATGCCCTACCTTATCCATCAACAGCCATTCCTTCGAATCATCAAAATAATGAAATTTACCTGTATTGTACTGACTATACCAAACACTATTCAAATACACTAAAGAACCACCAGTTAAAGCGCCACAAAAAACTCCTAATCCGATTTTTTTCTTTTTTACAAAAGATAAAGAATCCTTTGAAAACGAATTCGCAAAGCCGCTTTCACAAACAATTAATAATAGGATACAATATTTTAAAATCGCTTTCAATTATTTATGAATTCATTTATATACGTATTTACTAATTCAGGTTGCGTTTCTTGTGGATTGTGTCCGCCACCATCAATAAACTTAAAGGTAATCTTTTTAAAGGCTGTTGTATCTACCTTTTTAATATCAAAAGGAACCCATGGATCGGGATTTCCCCAAATAATTAATGTAGGTTTTGAATACAAAGTTAATTTATCCACCCGTATAACACTTTCTGCATGTGCCCAATGTAAAATTGAAGAAGCACTGTTTTTCATTCCAAAAGGTTTCATATAGCCTTCAATTTCTTCATTGGTGGCTTTTCTTAAATAAGCGCTTTCAATAAGCTCTCCGAATTTTTCTTTATTCAAAAAATAATGCTCTAAAATTACATCCGACCACCTTAAAAGCGGCGGGTACTTTAAGAAGAAATTAAAACCAGTTTCCTGTAAGTCTGTAAAAAACCATCAATGAAAATCTGTTTTTTAAATAAAGCAGGGTGTTGTGTTACCAATTTAGCAGCATACATCGCACCTAAACTATGTCCTGCAATAACCCAAGCAGAATTAGATTTTATTTCATCATCTGTTTGTTGAATTGCGTTATGAATTAAACTTAAAATAGTTGTATCGTTGTAATTAGCATCAGACTCTTTGTTACTAAATCCATAAGGCGGTAAATCCAAGGCAATAACAAGTGTTTTGTTACTAATCAAACTTTCAAAATTATTTCTGTAGCAAAATGTACTACCGGAAAAACCATGAATCAAAACGATTTTATTTTCAATAGTATCAGGTTTGAACAAGCGATAATGCATGCTATTAGTGGCTGACTTAATAAATTTACTATTGGGGTACGGTTTGTAATCTGCGTCTGCCGCTTTATTGTTTAATGAAAATAAATACGGAATTACACTTAAAATGATTATAAGAATAATTAAAATGTAGAAACAGTATTTTATTATTTTTCCGAGCAGAGTGAACATTAAGAACTATTTTATGGAAGTCTTAAAGTTAAGGAATTAAAATAAGAGATGAGATTATTTGTAATACTTCAGTTCTAACTTATTACCATCAAACACAGCATAACTGTTATAACGAATCCAGTCGCCCAAATTAATGTAGCGCGCTTTACCTTCAATATCCAAATCGAGTGGCAGATGACGGTGACCAAACACAAAATAATCGACTTTATTGTTAGTGAGATATTCTTTACAGTAGATATACAACCACTCCTTTTCAGCACCATTATATATTTCGTCAGAGTTACCTGTTGCCGCTCTACTCTTTAAACTAGAAGCACGCGCAATCCAAAACGATAAGTTGGGATGAATACGGGAATACATCCATTGCGAAATTTTACTCCTGAAAATTAATTTGAGAAATTTATACCAATAATCACCAGGACCTAAACCATCACCGTGTCCGATATAAAAATTCTTACCGTTATACGTTCTTGAAATTGGATTATCAAAAACAGAAACACCAATTTCTTTAGGGAAATAATCTTTCATCCAGGTATCGTGATTGCCTGTGAAGAAATGAACTTTAATACCGCTATCCGTTAACTCAGCAATCTTTCCTAAAATTCTCACAAATCCTTTTGGAATAGTGTACACATGTTCGTACCAGAAATCAAAAATATCACCTACTAAATAAATTTCTTCAGCATCATTTTTTATTTCATCCAACCATTTACAAAGCAAACGTTCACGCTCCGCACTTTTGGTATCTTTTGGAGCACCTAAGTGAAAATCGGAAGCAAAATATATTTTTTTACCGGCTTGCATTAAAAAATACTTTTTTCAATTAAATCACGTGGACTGATTTTATTTAGGTTAAATGTAAAACGTATGGTTTCAAAAAATGTTGTTCTGTTATTTAGCTTTAATGTGCTGGCAATATCCTTGCTATAAACCAAAGGCACATATATTTCAAAGATATCCTTCCAAACACAAATTTCAAAACCGGCGCTGTATAACACCTTTTCAGTTAACATAGCCCTTCCATCGCTAGTTACTACATCCACAAATAATTTTACAGGTAATTTAAAAAACTTTGGCGACTTAATATTCAAAGCTACCATCCATTGATCAGTTTGCCCTAATGGCGTCCACACCTTCATAGCGCCATCTTCTTCTGCAAACTGTGCAAAGCCTACACCATTGTATTCGTTTCGTCCCACAAAGTTATAATCGAAATTATAATCTTGATAGCCATTATAACCACTGGCGCGATAGCGGTAAGCCCCCCTGTTTTTCCCTGACAAAAATGTTCCTGCAAAGAATCTAAAATCCAATGAGTGTTTATCTTTAAAAGAGATCGAATAATTGGCTGTTAAATTTAATTTAGAGAAATCACCATTTTGTTGCAATTTCAAATTAAAACCAAAAGGATTAATGGTGCGATTGTTCTCAAAAATATAAGCCGCCTCATTAACATAATTCATTTCCGAAACTTTGTATGGCGATTGTTGAATTTCTCCAAAAACAGTATTGTACGTTTCATCCTTTTCAATATACGAAATCACACTTCTTAGAGCGATGAATTGGGTAATCGGGCTACGAGGATTTTTCTTCTTAATCTCAAATTTTAAAAATGGTTCTGCTTTGTAATAATTAAAAGCGAAGAGACTCGGGTCTGTTATATTTGAATTAGGAAAAATTTATCCGGATCAGAAAAATCATAAGCAAAACTTTTTAGACGCGCGCCAATAGATACTTTTTGAAAGGATTGATTTGGCGTAAGGTTAAATTGAAAATCCGCTGAGCCTACAGGTGTGTTACTGCCAAAAGCATACATCGGCGCTAAAGTGAATTCAAATTTTTTCTGCAACAAACTATAATTATAAAACGCCATACCTAACATGAATTTATTGTAAGTATTGAATCCTAAAATTGGCATGTAATTTAATTGTGTGCGGTCTGGGTCGTCAATTTTTGCTAAGAAATTTAATTGCAAAGGTTCTGCTTTTTTAAATAAGCCTTTTATTTTTAATGTATTATTACTGCGGTTGATTTCAGGAATAGTGTTATCACCATCAATTCTAAATTTATCTATTTCGCTTGGCGGAAATTCAAAAACACGCTTACCACTAAACCCACTGTACCAAACCTGACCAATCAATTTTCCATCCTTGTAACCCGACATACTTACTGGGCCATTTACTTTTCCTTTGCCTTTAACCAGAACCATATGACCGCCGGTTTCTAATTTCCGATGCTTAACAACTTTGTAATCGATTTTTTCTTTTGATTGAATCATCCCTTCCACAAACCAATTCATATCAATAGCACAATGGTATTCTAAAGTTTTTTGTAAATCGCGCGGACTCGGGTGTTTGAATTTCCAATTATCGAAATAAAAACGCATACCATCGTCGAATTTCTCGTTACCAACTGCGCTCATTAAATAATCAAAAGCAATTGCTGATTTTGCGTAAACAATTGCCCCGTAATTGTATTTTGAAAATCTAGATGACTCTGTATTTATGGGTTGATCAAGATTTTTTCGAGCGGCTATTAGATAGGCTAATTTGTAAGATTCTTTGTGCGGAAATTTATTTAAACCTAAAAATTTAAAAGTACTGTCGCGACCAATTAAAGCAGTTAGTTTTTTATTAGGATATTTTGCCTGAATGTAACGCATTTCGTAAAACGAGTTTAATCCTTCATCCATACCAGGAAAATCACGTTCGTTACTTCCCATGATGCCATAAAACCAATTATGACCAACTTCGTGCATGATAGTAGTCTCTAAAGTAAAATCATTACCACTGGAACCGATAACAGTAATGTTAGGATATTCCATACCACCCCCTGCCGCAATAACGCCATCGACAGCTGTAACATGATTGTAAGGATAATCCCCAATAAAATAAGAATAGAATAATGTTGCGTCATCAATATACTCTATTGATTTTTTCCAAAGCTCAGCTTCATTATCCGTAAAAAAAACCCATGTATCAATCACCCTTCCTGTAGTAGGTAATTTTACTTTATCACGTAACACATGATAACGTTTATCAGCAAACCATGCAAAATCATGAACATTAGATTGCATGAAACGAATTGTTTTTTTCTCAGGAGAAGATTCAGGAAATTTACTTTTCTGATTAATCAATCTGTTGGCTTTAATTAACGCTTCTGTTTCTAACACTTTTTTATTCAGAAATTCTTCTTCTTCAAAAGCGTCAATCCTATCACCAGTAGCCGCTAATAAATAATTTTGAGGAACTGTTATACTCACATCAAACGAACCAAACTCGCTGTAAAATTCACCTTGATTTAAATACGGCATAGGATGCCAACCTGTATTATCGAACACCGCCGGTTTTGGATACCATTGGGTAATATAATAAGCCTGCTCTGTATGTCCTAAACGCGAAAATTTCGCATCCGGTAATTTAACATGAAAAGGTGTTGTAATGATAATGGTATCGTGCGAACGAATGGGTTCATTCAAAATTAATTTACAAATATCAATGTGCTCAGCGTCATACTCTACTTTCACAGTCTGACCATTTACTTTAAAATCCAAACTATCGATATATCCGCGTTCTTCCGGTTTAGAATAATAGAAATCAGTTTCTCCATTCTCTAATAATTGTTTTGCTAAAGCTGTTTTGTGATTTTTATAGGCATTAGGCCACAAATGAAAATAAATGTAAGATAAAGAAGTAACTGAATTGTTGATATACTTTATTTCCTCGAAAGCTGAGAGCTCGTGTTTTTTATCGTTAAGCGAAACACGTATTTTATAATCTACCTCTTGCTGAAAGTATTGATCTTGCGAAAATGAGTTTAACGAAATAAAAAAAATCGCCAGACAAAATTTGTAGCGATTTTCTTTATTAAATATATTCTTTAATCTACTCAAGTATGATTATATTATTAATGAGGGTGATTATGTCCTTCATGGCTTTCAGGAGCTGTTCCTGCTAAAGCGTTCTCAATTGCGCTGTCTAATTGAGCACCACGTAAATCTTTCGCTATTACTTTTCCTTCTTTATCTAATAACACGGTAAACGGAATCCCTTGAACGTTATAGGCCTTAGCTGCAACAGAATTCCAATAGGTTAACTCACTTACCTGAATCCATGTAATACCATCTTTCTTAATAGCATCAACCCAAGCTTGTCTTTCTTTATCTAAAGAAACACCATAAATTTCAAATCCTTTTGATTTGTATTTTTTATAAGCTGCTACTACGTTTGGCATTTCTTTACGGCACGGACCGCACCAGCTCGCCCAAAAATCAACAAGAACAACTTTTCCTTTTAATGAAGAGAGCGCAATGTTTTTACCATTTGGGTCCGGTAAATTAATTTCAGGTGCAACTGCTCCGGCTTTAAACGGATTAGCCGTCATTTTTACCATCATTTGATGAAACATGTTTACATCAGGATTTCCAGGATATTTTTCATTAAACCTTCATCAACCGCCTTAAATACATCCATATATTTTTCAGGATCTAAAGGTTGAATAGCAATTACAGTTGAAAACATATTTGCATTCGCTTTTGCTTTTTCAGCCACACGAGCACAATACGAATCCACAACTTTTAAATAAATGCCTTCAAATGTTTTGCTTAATGAATCCATACGCAAAGAATCCACTTTTCCCATTGTAGTCATTAAATAACGGAAAGCCTCATTCAAAGAATCTTGTTGGCGTTGAAATCCTTTTGTGCACTCGTTATATTCCAAAAATAATTTTGTGTCAGGGGAGCCTTCTGCTTTGTAAGTATTTCCTAAATCCTTAGCGCTTCCTGAAATAGTAATTTTATCGGTTGAATCCATTACTAACATCCCGAAATTTTGGTTGTTAACTTTAATACGATAAAATCCTAAAGCGGGAACGTAATTATCAAATGAAAAATTTCCTTTATCATCCAACACACAACTATCCACAACCAGTGGTGTTTGTGAGGCCAGTTTTTCTAAGTATAGAGTTTCACCTTTTGAATCTGCAAGAGTTCCTTTTAATTCAAAAGTGCTGTTTGTTTTTTTGTTACCGTTTCCGCATGAGTTTAGCACTAAAGCTAAAACCGCGAGTTTGAATACATTCTTCATTAAAATAGCTTGTTTTATAAAGGCTTAAAGATAATAAAATTGAGAACCGAAAAGTCCTAAAAAAGGTGAATAATTGAACAAAATCTTAGTTTTTCTCTAACTGTTCCTTCACCAATTGATTTACCACTTTAGGATCTGCTTTGCCTTTGCTGAGTTTCATCACTTCGCCTACAAACAGACCTAATAAACCAACCTTACCATTACGGTATTCCGTGATTTTTTCAGGGAATTTATTTACAGCTTGTTCAACTAAAGCTAGAATTTCGTTACTGTCGCTGTTTTGAATAATATCTAATTCGCTCGCTAAAACTTCTGCACTTTTTGTAGGATTTGCAATTAAAGCAGGGAATAATTTTTGAGATGCCGTTGTATGTCCGATTTTACCTGCATCAATCAATGCGATTATATCCGCAATAGCTTTTGGCTTAATCGGGAAATTCTCGATATGTAAAGCGTTTTCATTTAAAAACGATTTCACATTTACCATTACCCAGTTCGCCGCAGCTTTGTAATTCTTGGTATAATTAACTAGTTCGTTAAAATAAAGCGCTACTTCTTTTAACTCCGTTAAAACCGAAGCATCGTAATCACTTAACTCAAACTCGTTAACGTATTTATTGTATAAATCACTTGGTAAGGGCGGTAAATTATTTTTTACACTCTCAATGTATTCTTTAGTCACCATTACCGGCTGTAAATCCGGCTCAGGAAAATAGCGGTAATCGTTTGCGCTCTCTTTGCTACGTAAGCTAAAAGTAGTTCCGTTAACAGCATCAAAACTTCTTGTTTCAACAGCAATTTCTCCACCGGCTTCCAAAATATCAATCTGACGTTTCACTTCAAAATCAATAGCGCGTTGTACGTTACGGAACGAGTTCATGTTTTTTACCTCTGTACGTTTTCCGTATTCTTTAGTACCTTTTATTCTCACCGAAATATTAGCATCGCAACGTAACGACCCCTCTTCCATATTTCCATCACAAACATCAAGATAACGAACTAATTTTCTTACTTCATTTAAATAGGCATATGCTTCTTCTCCCCCTCTGAAATCCGGTTGTGTTACAATTTCTAATAGAGGAGTTCCTGCACGGTTTAAATCAATTAATGTTTCAAATGGATCGATATCATGCATACTTTTTCCTGCATCTTCTTCCATGTGTATGCGGATAAGATTGATTTGTTTTTCAGAACCATCTTTCATCTTAAATGCTATATAACCGCCCGTACAAATAGGAGTTTTATCTTGTGTAATTTGATACCCTTTTGGTAAATCAGCGTAAAAATAATTTTTACGTGCAAATTGATTTTCAGTGGTGATTGTAGATTTAGTGGCAATCCCCAATTTTACAGCAAATTCAATAGCACGCTTGTTTACTTTAGGCAAAGTGCCTGGGTGGCCCAAACTAATAACACTAACATTTGTATTTGGTAATGCGCCGTACTCAGCCGCATCATTACTATACATTTTGGTTTTAGTGAGTAACTGAATGTGGCACTCTAAACCAACAACTGTTTCGTATTTATCGTAAACGCTCATTAATTTGCTTAATTTTGGGTAAAATTACGAATAAGATGACGAGTTTTAAAAATAATAGGCTTAATTACCTCATTTTATTTGTTATTTCCCTATTAACACTCAGTTCTCAAGATCATAATTTCTATTCCGGACTCGATGGCTCTTACTTTTGGGCCTATAGTTACCTAATCAACTTCAATCCCGCACAGCTCGATAAAATCACTTTTATTTACGGTCCGCTGTCATTTTTACACTACCCTATTTGTTATGGCTGGTTAATTATCATTGGTTGCACTTTTCAAATACTCCTTAAATTTTGTGTTGGCTATGCGCTTTACAAATTATCGCAGCTTTTAGAGATTGACAAACGTATTCCTGTTGTGTTATTTGCCCTTTGTTGTTTTACCATGTTTAGTCAGGAAGCTTATCTTAACCTGGCTATTATTTTGTTTTTGGTTATTTATTTTCTTGAGAAAAAAACAACTTACCTTGTACTTATAAGTTTAATCACAGCTTTTGGATACTACTACAAATGCTCTATTGGTTTGTCGGGTGTTCTTTCGCAAGGCGTGTTTTTTATCTATTTAACTGTGTTGAATAAGAAAATTGATTTCAAATTATTACTCAAATTTTTCAGCCTCAATTTTATAGCTTGGTTTGCATTAGGGTTAATACTTTTCAGAGGCATTTCACCCATTTTCGAATCGCTGGTTATATATTATCAAAACATAATTGCCTTTAACGAAACCAGCACCTTCTACACACAACCTGAAAATTTTGTCCTGCTTATTATTTGTGGAGTGTCAGTTATCGGAATATTTTTTCTTAACAAAAACCAAACCTTCAAATTATTTTGGTTTATGGCTATGTTGTTTTTATATACCGGTTACACGCATAGCATGGTGCGTATGGATTACTCGCATTACATTGGGTTTTTAGTGTACTTAGTTCTCATTATTATTAGTTGTGGGTTATTCTACAAAAACATTTCTAAATACACTTTCCCATTATTAGCCATCGCCTTTTTCTGTTATTATGGAAACATTGGAACAAAAAAAGATTATAGCGATTATATAATGAGCGTGCCTAACGGACCAAGAAATATCAATAAATATATTCTTAATCACACAAAATACAGCGCCAAATGCAGAGCGCAATCGGCAGTAAATGTAAAAACATTTAGTTTGTTGGACGGCGCCACTATTGAAGAATTAAAAAAAGGAACTGTTGATTTTTTTCCTTGGGATTTATCATTTGTAGAAGCTAATAACCTCACTAATTGGAAGCCTCGTCCCTATTTACAAAATTTAAACATGTCGGCTTATTTCGATAAAAAAACAGCCGGTTACTTTTCTTCAAAAGAAGCACCCGATTATTTAATTTGGCATGGGGGAAGTCCTTATGAGTTTTTGTTTGGATTAGACAATTCGTATTTTTTAACCAGCGAGTTTCATTCGGTGATTTCTATTTTCGAAAATTATGAAGTCCGCAAAAAAACAGCTTATACATTATTACTTGCGAAACGGTTAAAACCTATAAAAATTAAAATTGAGGATTTTGAAAAAGAGAAAGAAGTAAACAGTGGCGAATGGATACAATTACCACAAACGGAACGCATGTTAGGTTGTAAATTAGAGTATGATTTTAATATGTTGCGAGGGTTAAAAAAACTGGCTTACCGTGACGATGAATTTTTTATTGAATACCGTACCGCCACTCACCTAAAATTTAAAAAACGCATTTGGCCCGGCGATTCAAAAGACTTCATTTGGCTGGATCCTGTTTTAAGGTCGATACAGGATTCTACAGTTAACAAACCCATTACCGAAATCCGTTTTTCCAATACCAACAAAGTTATTCATTCTGGCAAGCTAAAAATACAATTCAAAACCCTAAAATTTATAGGAAATGAGAGTAAGAATGCGGTTTATAAGTGGTTTAATCCTTAGACGGATTTAATTACTAACATCTCCAAAAAACGCCTTGATTCATCGTATATTTGAAGCCCTGAATTATGAGTTATTTAGATGAATTAAACCCCGTACAACGGGAAGCTGTGCTTGCCAAAGATGGTCCGGTGATGATTATTGCCGGCGCCGGTTCAGGCAAAACACGTGTTCTCACCTATCGTATTGCACATTTAATTCATAGTGGTGTTGATGCTTTCAATATTTTATCGCTAACCTTTACCAATAAAGCAGCGCGTGAAATGAAAGACCGTATTCAAAAAATTTGCGGTAACGATTCTAAAAATTTATGGATGGGTACTTTCCACTCGGTATTCGCTAAAATTTTACGCTACGAAGCAGAGAAATTAGGTTACCCTCCCAACTTTACTATTTACGATACCGATGACAGCAAAAGTGTTATTAAAGATATTTTAAAGCAGTTTAATTTAGATGAGAAAGTTTACAAACCTTCTTTAGTATTAAACCGTATTTCGGATGCAAAGAATAAATTAATTTCTGCTGCTCAATACGCTAATAATCCTGTAACAGCTGCGGAAGATCAATCGAGCAATAAACCTTTACTAGGACAAATTTACTTGGCGTATCAAAAACGTAATTTCAAATCGGGCGCGATGGATTTTGACGATTTGTTGTTCAACACAAACGTACTGTTACGTGACTTCCCTGATATGCTATTAAAATACCAGAATAAGTTTCGTTACATTTTAGTGGATGAGTATCAGGATACCAACTTTTCGCAATACGTTATCATAAAACAATTAGCGGCGCATTTTCAAAATATTTGTGTGGTAGGTGATGATGCGCAAAGTATTTACGCGTTTCGTGGAGCGAGCATTCAGAATATTTTAAACTTCGAAAAAGATTATCCGGACTTAAAAACATTTAAGCTCGAACAAAATTACCGCAGTACACAAATCATTGTAGGGGCCTCTAATCATATTATCAAAAACAACAAAGACCAGTTTAAGAAAAACACGTTTACTGAGAATGCTGAAGGTGAAAAAATAAAAGTTATTCGTGCTAATACTGATAATGAAGAAGGACAAAAAATTGTTCAATCCATTTACGAAACCAAAATGCAGAATCAGGCAATGAATTCGCAGTTTGCTATTTTGTATCGCACCAATGCACAATCGCGTTCGTTTGAGGAATCGTTACGCCGTTTAAATATTCCTTACCGTATTTTCGGAGGTGTTTCGTTTTATCAGCGTAAAGAAATTAAAGATGCTCTCGCCTACTTCCGTTTAACTATCAATAATAATGATGATGAATCCTTAAAGCGCGTCATTAATTATCCGGCACGTGGTATTGGACAAACAACCGTAGATAAAATTATGGTCGCCGCGGCTGAGCATGATATTAGTATGTGGACCGTAATTTCTAATCTCAATGATTTCAAATTAGGAATTAATTCGGGAACCAGTTCTAAGATTGGGGATTTTGTTACTGCTATTAAATCTTACGCCTTGATGTTACCATTAAAAGATGCTTTCGATTTAGGAAATCATATTTTAGTTAGCGCAGGTATTGTTCGTGAATTATATTCCGACAAAACTGTTGAAGGTGTAGCGCGTTACGAAAACATTCAGGAATTATTAAACGGTATAAAAGATTTTTCAGAATCAGAACGCACACCGCAAGAAGATGAATTAAATGAAATTACAAAGCTAAGTCTGCCAAAAGATGAAACCGACATGTTTGCACAAGTTGCAGATAATGGCATTCGTACTTTGGATGAATTTATGCAGGAAATTACATTGTTAACCGGAACTGACGATGCGGATGATGATGAGAACAAAGATAAAGTTAGTTTAATGACTATTCACGCTGCAAAAGGTTTGGAGTTTCCATATGTTTATGTAGTTGGTTTGGAAGAAAATTTATTTCCGTCACAACTCTCTTTAAATAGCAGAAGTGATTTAGAAGAAGAGCGTCGTTTGTTTTATGTAGCTGTAACACGTGCCGAGAAAAAAGCAACTTTAAGTTACGCTCTTACCCGTTACAGATTTGGTAATATTTTATATTGCGAACCGAGTCGTTTTATTGATGAAATAGAAGCACAGTTCATTGAACTACCTGAAGACAATGGCGGCACTGAATTTGCTGATGACACTTTTGATAGCTTTAAAAAAGGTTATGGTGACAAAAAAGAAGTTAAGTTTGAAAAATTCGGCAAATCTGCATTCAAGAAAAAAGAACCGGAGCCAAAAATAAATTTCCAGCCACCAAAAAATTTAATCTCGCTTAATTCGCGTTTAGCAAAACAAGCACTTAGCCAGCCTATAAACACCGAAGGCAATAAATTACTAAAAATTGGCGATGTTGTTGCTCACGAAAAATTCGGGCAAGGACAAATTACCGATATCGAAGGCGCTTGGCCGGAGAGTAAAGCCACTATTAATTTTATGAATACCGGCGAGAAAAAATTGTTACTGAAATATGCCAAACTGAGTTTGGTTTAAAAAATCAGTCATGCCAAAATTTAAAACACTTGTTTATTTACTCTTCTCGCTTTTATTAAACTTAAACATAGTTGGACAAACTGATGTAGTTGATTCGTTAAAGAAAGTTCTAAAAAACTGCACACACGATACTTCACGTTGCCGTGCCATTGCCGCTTTAGTAGAAATTGCTCCTGACGGTGAATGGGAAGCTTTTAATGAAGATCTAACTAAACTTGCCGAAATTAATTTAAAAAAATATCCGGCTTCCGATCCTATAATTAAGGTTTTTAAAAAGTATAAAGCTTTCGGGTTAATGAATTCAGGTATTATTTTAAAAATGCAGGGCAAAATAGACGAAGCTCTTTCCAATTTTGAAAACAGTTTAAAGATTCAGGAAGAAATTGATTACAAGGAAGGGATTGCATACGCTCTTGGCGGACTAGGTGCAACCTATCAGGATCTTGGAAAAAATGACAAGGCTTTATCTTACCATTTAAAGGCTGCAGTAATGCAAAAAGAAATTAAAGACGAGCGCGGACTTGCATACACTTTTATTTATATCGGTCAGGCTTATAATGATATTGGCAATGTTGGCAAAGCACTGGATTATTATAATCAAAGTTTGAAATTGAATGAAAAGCTGAACAACAAGCAAGGAATGGCATTTGTTATAAATGATATTGGTGTTGTTTACAAACAACAAGAACAATTATCAGAAGCCCTAAAATGCTATCTTAAAAGTTACGCCTTGCAAACTGAGTTAGGTGATAAAGTTGGTCAGGCTACTTCATTAAACAATGTAGGTGATATTTACAAAGCGAAAGGCGATCTTGAAAAAGCCTTAGAATATTTTACTAAAAGTTTGAAGTTACAGGAAGAGATAAATAACAAACATGGTATTAGCAGAGCTTTAAGTAATTTAGGTTCCACATATGAAGCCTTACAAAAGAACAAAGACGCGCTAGACTATTACGTAAAAGGACTTTCGGTGTATGAAGAAATAAAAGAACCTGAAGGTACTTCAACTTCATATTGCGCAGTTGGAAGAATGTATTTAGCAATGGGGGATAATCAAAAAGCTTTGCAGTATGCTTTAAAGGGATTTGAAATCGCCAAACAAACTGAGTATCCCATCTTAATTAGTAACGCTGCTCAACTATTAAAAAACGTTTATAAAAAACAAAACAATACTACTAAAGCTTTAGAAATGTTTGAGCTTTATTTAGTGATGCGCGATAGTATTTTTAATCAAGAAACAGAAAAGGCCAGTATACGTAATCAGATAAAGTATGATTATGATAAAAAAGTAATAGCAGATAGTTTAAAAGCATCGGAAGAAAAAAAAATTCAAGTTCTTAAATCTCAACAAGAAGAAAAACAACGCTATTTTTTGTATGGTGGTTTAGTGTTGACACTAGTTTTTGGAGGATTTATGTTTAATCGATTTAGGATTACACAAAAGCAGAAAAAAGTTATTGAAGAACAAAAACATTTAGTAGAAGAAAAACAAAAAGAGATTATTGATAGCATTCATTACGCCAAACGCATCCAGCAAAGTTTAATGCCGAATGAGAAGTACATTGAGAAAACAATTGATAAACTAAAAAAATAAAAGCATGTTTAAGCCAACAGCCATTAGTTTTACTGAATTACCTCGTCAACTACCTTTGAATTTAAAATTATCTGTGTGGTTTGCGAACATCTTCTTTTTGTTTGGTTTTGTTTTTACTTTGATGGGAGGTATAACTGCCGGCATTATTTTAAGTAAAGCAGATTTAAAATCTTTTGTGCTATCAGATAATTTTACCAAAACTGCATCGGGCACTATTACCGAAGTAAGTGATTGCAACTCGAGCGAAAATAAACATACCATTTACAGATTTGATTATACGTTTACCACAGAGAAAGGAAGCAATTATACAGGACATTCATTTTCAACCAGCACAGGGTTGCAAAAAGGAGATGAGGCCACTATTGAATATGATGAAGAAAAGCCTGAACACTCCATGATTAAAGGAATGCGCACCGCTGAATTTCCTATTTGGGTTGTGCTCTTGGTTTTAATATTTCCTTTCATTGGTGTTTGTTTTTTGATTAGTAATTTTGTAAAGGCGAAGAAAAACTTACACATTTTGACAAATGGAATTCTCACAACAGGAAAATTTATTTCAAAAACGGCTACATCAACTAAAATAAATAACCAAACGGTTTATAAGGTAACGTTTGAATTTATAGATGCACAAAAAACACCACGACGTGCCGAAGTAAAAACACATCATCCACACAAATTACAAGACGAAGCACAAGAGCCTGTAGTATATCTTACCCGAACAACCCGAAAAAGCAGTTATGCTTGATGTACTACCTAAAATTGTAAGAAGATTTTTTGAGGGGAATGGGTAATAAAGACAACGGATTGCATCCAGATAGCAATCTGAGCCTCGACAAATAGTTATGGTTTTTTCTGTTTGGTTTAAATCCAATAAGTTTCCGAGGAACCCTTGGCTTTTCTTCTTTTTCAATCAACTCGTCATAATATCTAAATAAAATCTCAATGTTTTTTGAATGGTTCTCGCTTTTTTTTCTCAAGCTTATCTATAGCCATTCTCAATTCGGTGTTTTCGGTTAGCATTTTTCTGATTCTTGTAAATATTCTCATAATTTGAATATTTACTTCAATCGCCCTTTTGCTATTCATGGTACTTAATCCTGAACACTTATTTTTGCCAGATATCTTTTATCTTTAATAATTACGTGTACATAAGTATAACCTTCATGTGTATCATAATTATCAATAATATTGATCATGTCTAATTGATTTTCTTTATTTACATAAAATCTTTCTATGAGCTTTGTGCCCTCTACTTTATATGCGCAAAAATTAGCTTTAGCGACAGAAGTAGATTCACTAAAGTCTTCTATCAATCCCTTATTAATATCAAAATTCTCATTTTTCGGTGTTTCATTAGTAAAAATATACATAGCATCTTTATGAATTAAAGTTCCATAGTTTTTTCTTCCGGCATCAGATAGTGTTCCATCTCGCCATGAATAACCCAAAGAGAAAAAGAAAGGCACTAATACAATACCTTTATATTGATTTTGTTTATCATAAACCATAGCATAAATTGACTTCTGTATTTTTCTGGACGCTTTTTCATACTGAATTTCGCTATTTTGAGATATGTTCTTGTAAATATATTGACCGGCATTTACTAATTGCAAGTAACGAGCGCTCTCTGATGGATAGAATCCTTTTTTTCTTCTACTCTGCCTAGATGCTAAAGGCTCGTTAAAATAATTTAGGGATTGCCTTTCATGTATATTTTTATCAGCATTGTATTTTAATTCTAAAACACCATACTTTTTTGACTCTTCATTAAACACAAAAAAAAAGCTTTCATTATCATTCCCGATGCTACTTTTAGAATCATTAAAAGGAACAGCTACAGATAAACTGTCCCCTTCACCCAACAACAGCTCAGAAATTTTACCCTGATGATTTGCAGTAAATATTTTTGGCACATTTTTTTATATGCTATACAATTTAGCAGTCCACCATCACTAATCTTTGAATAATAAATCAACTGTTCATTCTCTTTCATATTCAAAATATAATCGGATACTTTTGTTAAAGATATTCCATCATTAGAATAGGCTGCTTTCTGTATATTTACCTTGCGTTCTTTCTTGGTTTCTCCAATTGACATAAAGCAGTAATACTCTTTATTTCCCGAAATTTCGGAAGCACATCTGCTTTAATACTTTCAACTTTTTTAACTGAACTAAGTTTTCCATTATTATCAATTAAACATGATTTAATTTGCTCGCCTTTCGGATCAGTATTTACTTTGAGAACAATGTTTACGCCATGCTCATTAACAATAAATCTAAAATTCCCCCAATACGCATTTACCCTAAAAACTTTATCTGTTTCAGGTAATTCACAATGGGTAACAAGCTTGAGAGTTTTTGCATCATATACATCAACATAATTTGTCATCCCTTCTTGTAAACTACCCTGAACGTAATAAAACACCCTATCTGAATTACTCCCCAAATAAATGGCGAGTCGCGGATCTTCTTTACCGCATTCTATGCAATCGCCCACTTCGGTTTTAAAGGTTTGGCTAAAAGTTAAATTCACAGTGGTAAGTAATACTATAAAAGCAGATTTTTCATTTAAAAGATTTTATTTTTAAAGGTACTGCTCTGAAACAAATTGGCAAAACATTATTTTATTCCATTAGCGTTTCGTATTTTTATATTGTATTTATAATGAAAATAGCACTATTCAAAAGGATACCCTTCCTAATTACTATTGTTTTCTGCGCTTTTCATTTTAATATGGAAGGCCAAAAGACCAATTGGACCATTAAGAATCCCGGGCAATCCAAAGGATTTATAGAAAATAAAGGGCAATTTTCTTTAAAAGGTAAATTGAATTCAAATGAAATACTATTTGCTTTATCTGCTGACAATGTAGGATACTATTTTACTAAAAAGGGTTATGTAATTGCCTATGCGAAGCAAATACCTTCAGTTAAAAAGAAACGGAAAAAGAAAAGACGGCCTGAAGATGAAGACGAAGATTTTGAAGCTCCAAAGTATTCTTATCAATATCACGAGGTTGAATTTTTGAATGCAAATACAAAGTGCAGTATTGAGGGATTACACAAACAACTTAATTATTATTCGTACGGATACACTAATGAAACAGAGAATAAACAGACTCTTATAGCTCATTCATATAAGAAAATTGTTTACAAAAACATTTATCCAAATACGGATCTCTTGTTTGAATTTAAAGATGATACTTGCGGTATTAAGTATAGTTTTATTCTTTATCCTGGCGCCAATTCCGATCTGATCAGAATGCGATTCCCTTTAGCAAAAACGATAGCTATTGACAAAAAAAATAATCTTTCTATTGAAAGTGAGTTTGGTCCTATAATAGAGCATACTCCAAAAATAATAGAAGGTACTAAAGTAACAACAGGTGATTTTATTCTTAAAAATAACCTTGCGGGTTTTTTTATAACTCATCCTATTATTACCGATACAACTATAATTGACCCATGGGTGATCATATTAAACCTAAGCCCTTTTACTGCCGACAAAGTGCTTGATGTTGATTATGATAATCAAGGAAATGTTTATGCAGCTGTATATGGAAATCTTTTTTCTGCTTGGGGAGTTAATATCTACAAATACAACAGTTCCGGTATACTTGTCTGGACCTATGGGCCACCTTTTAGCAGCAATCCTTTTGGTGATTTTGCTATTAACCGTCGTACTAATGATATTTTTTTTGGAGAAGGGCTTAACACTTTCTCAGGTGCCAGGATCGTAAGAACAAATTCCAATGCCATCAAACCGGTTTCTTTTTGGCGGTAATAAGAATTTTATGGAGATATGGCGCATAGCGTTTGATAACTGTAATAACAAAGGTGTTGTTTCAGGCGGAGGCATTAGTTGGCCAATGTTTCAAACTTCTATTCTTGACACAAGTTTAACACCTTTTAATTTTATTGATTTTGTTAGTGCGGCTAATGAATGTTGTCATGATGTTAACATGGTAGCATTGGACAATTACGGGAATTCCTATCAGACAACTGTTGACGCTTCATCTGGCCCCGCCTTTGCAAATAAATTAACAAAACTGCCTCTACCAGGATTTTTGCCCTACGTTTATAGCGTAAATACCAATTATAGCATGAAGGAAATTTCAACGATAAAATATTTTCCCGCGGGAATTAGAGGGTATAACGGAATAACAATATCTGATACCATTTTATACCTGTATGATAGTTACGTTCTCCAAAAATTCAGCACTGCTAACGGCAATGTTTTAAACCGGAAACGAATCAGCTATCCGGCATTGGGAGATTCATCTAAAATATACTGGGGAGGTTTAACATCCAACGATTGTAATGATATTTTTCTTGGAGACAGAAAAACCGTGAAACAATTTGATGCTAGTTTAAACCAGGTTAATTCATTTGCGGTAACAGATTCTATTTTTGATCTGAAGCTTGATCTATTGAAAGGAAATCTTTTATATATAGGAGGCAAAAAATTTCTTTCCTCTGTACAAATTAACGGACTTCCTAATTGTGGTTATACCTCAACGCTTAATATTACAACTTCTGCAGTTAATGAGGATTGTATCAATAAGGGTTCAGGAAATGTTGTTATTACCGGCAGCGAGCCCCCTTATACAGTTCAATGGAATACAAATCCTGTTTCAACCGGAACTGCGGTTACGGGTTTGTCAACAGGATCGTACGTAGTATCTGTTACGGATAATGCTTGTTACCGGAAAACTGTTACCGATACTATTTATGTAGGACTAACCAATAACCTCAACACTTCAATTACTACAAGCAATAATACTTGTAATTCCATCAACAATGCTTCTGCAAACGTTAGTATTACTTCCGGTACCGGACCTTTTAGTTATGCGTGGTCGACAGGGCTAAGCGGAACTGTTAGTTCATTATCTAATTTAAGCGCGGGAAATTATTCTGTTATTATAAGCAATAGTTCAGGATGTAAAGATACACTTGATTTTATTATTACTGAACCTGTATTAAAAGACACTCTCGATATTTACACTACTTATTGTGAAAATGACCAGCAAACACTTTTAAAGTTAAACGGCACTATCGCAACACCTCCTTATAGCTGGTATAATTTAAGTACTGCCGTTAATAATAGTAATACATCCGAACTTTCTGTACCGGTTAGTGATATCAATTTATATAGTTTAACCTGGTTTTATAATGGCTGTAAATATAAAAGCAGCGCCATTCAAGTAACTGTTATAAAAGACCTGGAACCTGATGATGTTAAGTTTACGAATGTTTTTACACCTAATGATGATGGCATAAACGATGTGTTTTATCCTGTATCACGCAGTGCCTATCCTGATCTCTTCTATAGTTTTTATGATTACGAGTTAATTATTTTGAACCGGTGGGGCATTAAAGTATTTAACAGCAACCTCAGAGGTAATGCATGGGACGGACATACTGAAAGCGGAATGGCCGTAAATGACGGAACTTATTTCTGGGTACTTAACTATAAAAACAAATGCGGAGAAAAACCTGATGAAACCAAAACCATAAAAGGTGTTGTACAATTAATTCGCTAATATTTAATTTGGGTTCTTCTTTTGTTTTTGCTGCAGTACCAGGTTTTGAAGTTCTTCAATTTCGTTGAAGGGCTTCTTTAAAACATCCAGACAGATCTACAGGAATAGGTTGCTTTTTAAGGCTGTGCAGAGGGTGGTCTTCATCTATGAATTTATTTTTACCCATGTTGAGATTTTAGCGCCACCACCACCAAAATTACCCCCGAACCTTTTATTCTCACTCTCATTATTTAAATATACATAATCCTCGGCTTTTTCTGAATGCTTTTCTACGGTCTACCGTAGGTTTTTAACAAAACCTACTCTGCACTTGTAGCAATTTGGGGAATAATGAGATTTGTCTTCATAAAACCTCATCCGTCTGCCAAAGGCAGACACCTTCTCCTGTGAGGAGAAGGGAAGTTCAGTTTAGTTCATCTCCTTCTTCAAAAACTTCGCCGTATGTCCAATCTTAGTTTTTATCAACTCTTCCGGCGTACCGGTAAATAAAACCTCTCCTCCGCCTCTGCCGCCTTCGGGGCCTATGTCGATTATGTGGTCGGCGACTTTTATAATATCCATGTTGTGTTCAATTACCAAAACAGTGTTGCCTTGATCCACTAAACGATTTAAGACACCTAATAAAATACGGATGTCTTCAAAATGTAAACCGGTTGTGGGTTCATCTAAAATATAAAAGGTATTGCCGGTATCTTTTTTACTTAATTCGGTTGCTAATTTCACACGTTGCGCTTCGCCTCCACTAAGAGTTGTTGCTTGTTGTCCGAGAGTGATATAACCCAAACCAACATCCTGTAAAGTTTTTATTTGTCGGAATATACTCGGAATGCTTTCAAAATACTCACAAGCTTGGTCAATCGTCATGTTTAATACATCACTTATTGATTTTCCTTTAAAGCGCACTTCCAATGTTTCGCGGTTGTAGCGTTTGCCGTTACATTCATCACAATTCACATACACATCAGGTAAAAAATTCATTTCAATAGTTTTTACACCAGCGCCACCACAAGTTTCACAGCGACCACCTTTTACGTTAAAAGAAAAACGTCCCGGTTTATAACCACGGATTTTTGCTTCAGGTAATTCGGCAAATAAATTTCTTATATCAGAAAACACATTGGTGTAAGTTGCAGGATTACTGCGAGGCGTTCTTCCAATTGGCGATTGATCTATCTCAATAATTTTATCAATGTTATCAATTCCGGTTACTGATTTATATGGCAACGGTTTCTTTTCTGAATTATAAAAATGCGCCGATAAGATTGGATACAAAGTTTCATTTATCAAACTTGATTTGCCACTGCCACTCACACCCGTTACACAAATAAATTTTCCTAGAGGTAAATCAATTGATACGTTTTTAAGATTATGTCCGGTGCAACCTTTTAAACTTATTTTTTACCATTTCCTTTGCGGCGTTGTTTCGGGATCTCAATTTGTTTTTTACCATTGATGTATTGCGCGGTTACAGTATCGAGTTTCAACATTTCTTTCGGCGTTGCACCTAAAACCACTCTACCGCCATGTACACCTGCACCAGGGCCAATATCAATCACATAATCGCTTTCCACAATCATATCCTTATCGTGTTCAACCACTAAAACAGAATTACCAACATCACGTAAATTTTTTAGCGCTTCAATTAAACGCATGTTATCGCGTTGGTGTAAACCAATACTCGGTTCATCTAAAATATAAAGAACACCTACGAGTTGCGAACCAATTTGAGTAGCGAGACGAATACGCTGTGCCTCTCCCCCACTTAAAGAACGTGAAGAACGATTTAAAGTGACATAATCCAATCCCACTTCCAATAAAAAACCAATTCTTGCGCGAATTTCTTTTAAAACTTCCTTCGCAATAATGTTTTGATGTTTACTGATACGTTTTTCAATATTCTTAAACCATTCGTTTAATAAACTAATGTCCATTTCCGATAATTCAGAAATGTTTTTCTCATCAATCTTAAAATACAAAGCTTCACGCTTTAAACGCGTGCCATTACATTGCGGGCAATTAATTTTATTGGTAAACCCTTGCACCCAGCGCTGAGCAGCCGGAGAAGGATTTTCTTCAGCTTGCTTCACGATAAAATTAGCAATGCCTTCAAACGCTACAGTGTAGCCTGCGCTATTGGAATCTGTTTTTACTTTTATTAATTCATCGCTGCCGAATAAAATGGTATTTACAGCTTCATCACTTAATTCATCAAAAGGTGTATCCAAATCGAAATCGTGCAATTTACCAATGGCGGCAAGTTGTGTAAAAATCCAACTGCCTTTTGCTTCACCTATTGGCGCAATAGCTCCTTTTTTAATAGAGAGCTTTTGATTGGGTACAATTTTTTTAATATCAATTTCAGAAATTTCTCCAAGTCCGTTACATTTAGGACAAGCACCATAAGGAGAATTGAATGAAAACAAATTTGGGGCCGGTTCATCATAAGAAATTCCTGTAGTAGGACACATTAACGAACGTGAAAAGAAAACAGCTTTATCAGGGACAGGTTTTGTGCCCTTCTTAGCTTTAACTTCTTCTTTGTGTTCAGAAACCATTATAGTTCCTTTACCGTGTTTCATTGCTGTTTGCAACGATTGATTTAAACGTGTTTTTGAACCTGCGTTAATTTCAATTCTATCAATCACAATTTCAATATCGTGAATTTTATAACGATCAACCTGCATTTTTGGTGTGAGGTCTTTTATTTCACCATCAATACGGATTTTAGTAAAACCTTTTTTCGGACTTCTTCAAACAACTCGCGGTAATGACCTTTTCGTCCTTTTACAACAGGCGCAAGAATATTTATTTTTTGTTTTGTATTTATCCTGAATTAAATCAACAATTTGTTCGTCGCTATAACGCACCATTTTCTCACCTGTTTCATAAGAGAAAGCATCAGAAGCACGGGCAAATAACAAACGGAGGAAATCATAAATCTCAGTAATAGTACCAACTGTAGAGCGCGGGTTTTTATTTACTGTTTTTTGTTCGATCGAAATAACCGGACTCAATCCCGAAATTTTATCTACATCAGGGCGCTCCATACTTCCCAAAAACTGACGGGCGTATGAAGAAAAACTTTCAATGTAGCGGCGTTGTCCTTCAGCATAAATAGTATCGAAGGCTAATGATGATTTTCCACTGCCGCTTAATCCAGTTATAACAACTAGTTTATTGCGGGGAATAGAAAGAGAAATATTTTTAAGATTGTGTTCGCGAGCGCCTATGACTTCAATATTTTCTTCAGCAACCTGCGTGTACGATTCTTCTTCTTTTATTTTAGTTTCCAATTTAGTTCTTTTTCAATTTGATGATTAGCTTCTCTCCTACTCGTAATATGGAAGTATCTTTTAAATTATTCCACACTTTTAAATCCACCTCATTTACATCATAAAATTCGGCAATATCTTTCAAATTTTCATTCGCATTTACCAAATGGTTAATAACATTTTCCTCTGACAGAGAAACAGAATCTGTTACCGCCAATTGAACTGAATTTGAATCTATTATCTCGCTTTTCATTAAATCTGAATAGTAATAAGAGTAATCCGCATCGGATTTTTTAGGAATCTTAAATTCATAAACATGTCCATCCGGGTTATTCAGCTTATCTCCCAATAACCAAGGATTAAAAAGTTTTAAAAGTGCGATGTTACATTTCACTGATTTAGCAAAATGATTTAAATTGGTGATAGAAGAATCAACCTTAATTGTTTTTAAAGGCACTTTTGGATAATACTTGAGCGATTTCTTTTTCAATCCTAAATTTTCAGGGTTTGCGAATAAAGTTTTGTAAGCTAAAATTCTATAAATAAAACTTCCCGTTTCATGATTCAATAACAAGTCGTAATAATTATCCGATTTCTGTTTTGCTAATGCATTTTGAATACCGCCAACTCCTAAATTGTAGGCGGCCGCAGATAAAGTCCAATTTTTAAAAATGCTATATGCGTATTTAATGAGTTTACAGGCTGCGAGAGTTGATTTTTCTACTTCCAGTCGTTCATCAACATCATCATTCACAATTAAGCCATAATGGCGTGCTGTGGTTGGTACAAGTTGCCAAAAACCGGCGGCACCTGCAGGAGAAATGGCATTAGACAAATGACTTTCGATTACAGCTACGTATTTAAAATCATCAGGCACACCTTCTTTTTAAGGATAGGTTCGATGTACGGAAACCATTTTTGTGCTTTAGAGAATAAATACCCGGCGTTGTTTTTCCATTGTTTGTTCTTGAAAAATTCCTTTTCTAAATTATCTTTTAAAGCATAATCGTTAGTCGGAATTTTTTCATCACAAAAAGAAAGGTTACGTGGAATGTTTAAACCGAATACACTGAAGTTATTGTTTTGATAAGAAGCGTAATTATCTCCAAAACCATTTTTAAAACAAAATACAATAAGTTGAAGCAAGATGAGTGCTACGAGCGAAAGAATTATTCGTCCATAATTTTTCCGGAAAAAAACTGAAATATCGGATAAAGTTTTATTTAGCACTTTTCTTAACCTTTGTGTTTATATACAAAGCTAAGAATACAAGGATTATGTATGAAATACTTATCCAAAAAAGCGTGTCAGAATATGTTAAAACGAGCTTATAGGCTAGAAAAACGCCTATTAATGACAATAATAAATACAAAATAGCTATACGTTTCTCTGTTACGCCTTTAAAAAATAGATGGTGTGTGGTATGATCTTTTCCGCCAATAAATGGAGAATTGCCCAATGCTACACGGTTTATGACTACAGTAATTGTATCTACCAATGGTAACAAAAACACTAAACCTACAATTCCAAAATGATATAAATGTTCATTGGTATCAATTAAATTCTGCGGAAAATTATTCCAGCAAAAATGAATTGCTACCGAACCCATAAACACCCCTAAAAACTGAGAACCGGTATCACCCATAAACATTTTAGAAGGGTGAAAATTATAAATTAAAAAGCCCATCAATGAAGCCAAAACACCAATAGATAAAATAGAAAACGGGTGCAGCATCTGTTTTAAAGATACGTTTATGAGAATGAAAAATACACAGACCGAAATGGAGACAATGGTGGTGATACCATCCATGTTATCGAGCATGTTAATGGAGTTCATGATACCAACAATCCAAATAATGGTGATTAAGTAATTAAAGAATTCGTTCTCAAATATGCGTATGTATGTTCCTGTAAACAATAAAACCAGTGCGCAGGTAATTTGTGTTAAGAATTTTAATAAAGGTTGCGTATTAAAAGCGTCGTCGGCTAAACCCATTAAAAAAGCCATAGTACAAACAGCCAATACGCCTGTTAAACGAATACGATAAGCTGTATCGAGGGTTTGAATTAAATTAATAAAGATGTAAGACAGCAGAAACACCACAAAAAAAAGAAATACCTCCCAAGGATGGTTTGATGCTCGGGTTCCATCTTATTTGACTGGCTTGTTTGCCGCGTGTTCCTAACGTTTGAGCAAATTTTAAAAGAATATTATTTATTAATACAGAAAATATGAAACAGATAAAAAAGAATACTGTTAGTACTAAAGGTATATTTTCTAAAAAATTCAAAACTAAAATTGGCTTTTAAAGTCCTTAAAATCTTTACCGCTAATATCTTTTTCGGACAGAAGCGGATTTTCTACGTTCCATTTAATGCCAACTGTTGGGTCATTCCATTTAATACTATCCTCAGATGCTTTATTATAGAAATTAGTACACTTGTATGAAAAGATTGTATTGTCCTTTAAGGTTAAAAAACCATGAGCAAATCCCTCCGGAATGTACATCATCATTTTATTTTCTTCGGTTAACTCAGCACCAAAAGATTTACCGTAAGTAGGTGAATTTTTACGGATATCAACTGCCACGTCATAAACAGCGCCTGTTATTACACGGACTAATTTACCTTGCGCAAAAGGCGGATTTTGAAAATGCAATCCTCTTAAAACACCTTTATGTGAAAGCGATTGATTATCCTGAACGAAATTCAGATTTAATCCGTTTTGTGTAAATAAATCTTTATTGTAACTCTCGAAAAAATATCCGCGCGCATCGGCGAACACTTTTGGTTTAATAACCCATAAACCTTCAATACCTGTATTAACCAGTTCCATTATTTTTTTGAAAAAATGCTTTTACGTTTCTCTACTTTTGCTTCATCTGTATAATAACCGGACCCATAACCGTATCCGTAACCATAGCCGTAACCATAACCGTAATTATAACCATAAGCACCTTTTTTAATATCAACACCATTTAATACAATTGATAAATGCTGGATATTATTTTCATTTCTTAAACGGTCGATGATTTGAGCGAAATTTTTCTTTGAATACTCAGCTCTGAAAACGTAAATAGGATAATCGGCATGACGTAAGGTTAATAAACCATCAGTTACTAATCCTACGGGCGGATTATCAACTACAACGTAATCAAATTTTGTTTTAAGGTATTCTAATACTTCTAACAACTTCGGACCCATAATTAATTCAGATGGATTTGGTGGAATTGGTCCGGCTGTAATAAATTTTAATTGTGGAATAGAGCTATCGTTTAAACATTCATCAATAGTAGTAATGTTAGTTAAGATAGTGCTCATTCCTTTATCATTAGAAACTTCAAACCCGCGGTGGATTTTTGGTTTACGCATATCTAAGTCGATAATAACCGCTTTTTTACCACTGTAAGCCAAAATACCGGCAATGTTTAAAGCTACGAATGTTTTCCCTTCACCAGAAATCGTAGAGGTAATAGAAACAATTTTTGGTCCGGGAGTATTATTAATAAACTGCAAGTTTGTTCGTATAGCACGAAACGCTTCTGTAATTAATGCTTTTGGATTTTTGTCTACTATGAGTTGAGAGAGCGGCATGTTACTGTCAAACTTTGGCACAATACCCAATGTATTAATGTTTGCGCTTGTATGGCGGATAATTTCGTTTAGTGATGAAATTTTATCGTGAAGGAAATAACGTGCGAAGATTAAAAGTAAACTCGCTAATAGAAATCCAACAGTAGCAACAGAAATAGCGTTTCTTCTGCTCGGAGAAACTATTAAACCATCCCCTGCTGCCTTTTCCAAAATAGTATTTTGAGAGACGAAACCTGCTTTTGCAATTGAGTACTCGGTTTTCTTCTCTAATAACATAGTGTAATACTTTTCGCTGATTGAATATACACGCATTAAGCGAGCGTGCTCTACTTCATCCTCAGGATTCTGTTCGAATTTTGATTTATAGTCTACCGACTTATCGAGTAAATTTTTATATTTTGTTTTGTACTTAAGACGAACTGCATCTAAACTTCTGATTAATAAATTCCGCTGATTTTCTAACTGGTAATTAATTTGTTTAATGTTTTCGGAACTAGGAGTTACCTGATATAATAAATTTTCTTTCTCACTTAACAACTTCTGAATATTCTGAATAATATCTTTAATCATGTTTTCGTCTTCTGAACCGGCTAATAACGAAACTAATTGATACACGTCGATGTTTTTATTCTTTGTAATATTCGTTTGTATTTCATCTAATATTTTTTCTTCCATCTCCACCTTCAAAAGTTGATCTTCTAAGTTGGTGTATCGCATTAAATTTGAATTTAATACTACTTCTTTATCATTAATATTCCTGTCTTTTTTAAAGGCTTGTAAATTTCTCTCTGAAGCTTTCAAATCTTCAAATACTACAGATAGCTGACCGTTGATAAACTCAATAATTTTCTCAGAACTTTTACTTTTACGCTCTACGTCGTAATCAATGTACTCGGCGGTAATTGCATTAACTATATCTTTAGATTTTCGCGGATTAATATCACTTACCGTTATCAAAATTGTTTTGGCCAAATCACTCAACATTTTTATGTCGATTTTCCCTTGCAATTCGGAGGTAACAACATCTACATTTTTTATAATAAAATAAAATTTATTGTTTTTGATAGCAGTAGGCAATGAAGCTCTTTCAAAGGCGGGATTAAAAAACACAGTTACATCAAAATCAGCACTTCTTAAAACGGAATTGGTAAAGAATTTTACAGTTTTAACTACACCGCCAAGCGTGTAAGATATATCACCACTTGCTAAATCAGGTGCAAATGTGATATACACTTTTTGATTATACAGGGCTTCGTTTTTAAGATCAACTTTTATTTTGTAAGGCGAGTTAACATATAGTTCATTACTCTTAAAAACACCCTCATTAAAATAACTCACTTCAATTTCTAATCGCGTAACAACACGCTCAATGAAATTTTTAGAACGTAATAACTCTATTGCTTCAGCTATTTTATTATTATTGGCTTCAATTTTATTTAGCTCTAACACTTTATTAGCTTCATTGTTATCATTAACCTGAAGTTTTGATTTAGATTCGTAAATAGGCTGACTGTATCTTAAATAAAGAAATGCGCAGCTAAAAGAAATCATGAAGAACAGAACAATAAAGTATTTGCTCTTAAACATGAGGTACAAAAACAAACTGAAGTCGATACTGCTGCTAAAGCGTTCAACCCGTTCTTTATAACGGTCTACTTCACTATCAATTTTTGCGTTTAGCATTTAGTTAACTCTAAGAATAACACTGTAAATTAAAATGGTACTCGAAATGATACTTACTATTGGTGCCAATTCAGTTGCAATAGTACGCGCTAAACGATAGCGGGGTTCAATGTAGATAATATCATTTGCAGCTACTTTTGTATTAGCAACGGCTAGTCCATCTATTTTTGACAAGTCCATTAAAAACACTTCCGGCTTTCGGTCTCTGTAATTTCTTATCAATTTTACTTTGTAGGCTTTTCCATCGTCAGTTATACCACCCGACAAAGCAATAGCTTCCAATACAGTTGTATGATTATTAGTAAGTGTTAAAACTTTGGCGATACCTCCATTACCAGGGAAAACGATTACACGTTTATTTGTAACACGCATAGTTACGAATGGTTTTACATAAACCTCCGAATACCTTTCTTCCAGTAATTTTTCAGCTTCAATAAGAGTTAATCCCTCAACTTTTACATATCCTAACATCGGTAATTTAATTGTACCATCGCTCTCCACTAAAACATCAAGGTCATTTCTGTAAATTAAATTTGCTTGAGTATTTGCTAAGTCAATTAATTTAAAACCATCATTTGTAGTTACCCTGTATTGTAATTGATCGTTGGGTGATAATCGGTAATCTTGATTTGATAAAGAATCGGTTAACTTATCGTATTGGTAATCTCTTTTTGTCTTTAATAGCAGATTCGATCTGATTAATTTGCATGACGATAAGAACAATAAAAAAACCGGAATTAATATTAAAAGTTTACGCATAAAAAGGTTTTTACAAAGATATAGTTTTTTGTGACAAAATACTAAAAAACAGTACTTTACCTCGGATATTCAATCCTAACGTGGTACATATTCATAAGTCGTTTCTTGAATATTTTTTTAACGGTTGTAATATCTTTAAAGGTAATTTCAGCATTAATTAGCTGATTTTCGCTGATTTTATAGTCAATTATACGGTCAACCAGCTCATTTATTGCCAAAGCATCGTATTTTTTCAAAGATCTTGAGGCTACTGTTGTGGTACCGTGATGTGTTCGGATGAAATCAATAACCGCATCAGGCAACTTGTGCTCTTTAGCTTTTTCAATTCCTTTAATAACGTGTGCAATAATTATTTTCACACTTTCCTCAGGTAAAATCTCGGTGTGCGGATTCATTTCACCAACTTGATTTTCGGTAAAATATCTTGGATTATCAATTTTACCAATGTCGTGATACATAGCGCCAGTACGTACCAGTAATGCATTACCGCCAATATGAAAAATAGCTTCCTCAGCTAAATTGGCTACTTGCAATGAATGTTGAAAAGTACCCGGTACTTTTAGTGATAACTCCCTTAATAGCGGTGTATTTAAATCAGACAATTCCATGAGTGTGAAATCGGAAATAAATCCAAATAATTTTTCTGCTAAAAATATGAAGGGGTATGCCAGTAGAATTAATAATGAGCTGATAATGATTGGTAAATAAAATATTTTCTGGCTGAGGATTTTCTCACTGTCCATCACTAAATGATAACCAATAAACGACATCACATAAAAAAACAAAACAACTAATCCTGATATAAGTAATTCTTTTCGCTTGCGCATTTCGGCAACGCTGAAGATGGTTCCCATTCCGATTATTAATTGTATAAATACAAATTGAAATTTATCGGCTGCATAAAAAGAGCAAAACAAAATGGAAATTAAAAAAGTAAATAAAGCCGTTCTGCTATCAAAAAATATCCGAACTAATACAGGAATTAAAGCAAAAGGTAAAGAAGAGAAAAACAAAATTCCATATGGTGCAGTTAAGCCGGAAATAAATACCGATAGTAAAACCATCATGAAAATAAAACTCACCTGTCTTGCTTGTCCGAAAATATTTTTACGGAAGAAAGCCAAATACAACATCAAAATTCCCAAAAGTAAAGCAGCTATAATTAATTTGCCTGCAAAATTGAGGTAATCGTTATTCTTACTTCTACCGGTGTTGACTAAATATTCCGTTACTACTTCCCTTTTATCAGAATCTATTTCATCTAAGTGATGAATTAAAATATCACCCGGCTTATAAGCTGTTTTATAAACTGAAACATGTTCCAGATTTTCGTTTACAATTTTTTCAGAAAGCGATTTATCGTAATACACTGTAATGGCGAGATATTTAATACAAGTTTCAATTATTTCGTCGCTATTTGAATCGCTTGCCGTACTATTTTTAAAATAAGTGACTGCTTTATCTATTGTATAGAAATCATCATAACTACCTGAAATAGCTTCTCCATTTTTAATTAGATATACCGAAGTATGTAAATCTTTTTCCTCAACCTTCTCCACTACACCTTTTAAGTAAACAGAATCTAACAACGATTTTACCTTTTTAAGTACAGCATTGTTTCCTGAATTTTTAAGTTGCTCATTTAATTCATTTAATTTTAAAACACGCTCAGTTTCAGTTTCTTTAAAATACATGGGTGATGATTTCACTAATGCACTTTGTTCGTTTTTAAAATCAGCATCCGATTTTTGTAAGAAAAATTCGCGCTCAGCAACTAAATTTTTATACGGCCAAATTTTTAAACCTTTAATTGAATTTAGTGAATACTCGAATTTTGAAGGAAGTAAATACGCTACAATAAAAATGGAAACTATATACAATACAATTTTGTATACCAACGAGTGCTTGTCGCGTATAATGTTAAGTAAATTCACTTATACAAAGTAAAAGTTTAGTTAACGGGCTACATTACTAAAGACTTTATCTTATTAACAGAACTGTTTTAATTAATCGTGTAAACGTATTGAACTGCAGCTGTTCGGGGCGACTCAATTTTCATTGGTCGTAAGGAATAATCTGCATTAAGGAGGTTATTGACGATAAACGATATTTTGTGTTGTTCGGTTAACTTGCAACTCAACCTCAAATCAATAATTTCGAAGCCATGATGCGCATACCAATATCGCGTTGCTTTTATGGAATGAAAATAAGGACTCTCTGCTGTAAGGGCTTCTAAATCCTGAAATGCTCTGTCAATATTTTGCATTCTACTATAATAACGATAGCTAAATCCAACAGAGAATTTATAAATACGAAGTTCAATATCAGCTTTAAACATGTGTTTAAAACGGTATTTCATAATGTTATCTGTAGTATCTAAACTGGCAGTTTTATAACTTAAGTTCTGACCAAAACCACCTAAAGATTTATCACGGGCATAAACACTATCAGGTGTTAAACATACGGGTTCAATATAGGTATAACCAATCAAAGCGGCGATGCCAAATTTTTTATTAGCTTCATCAGATGATAAAGCTAGAGACATATCCACTCCTCTAACGCGTGACTCCCCTGTATTTAAAAACTTAAATCCGATTAAAGCTACACTTGGATCCCAAACACCAAATAAATACTCGATTGTATTTTTATAACGCTGATAAAAACCTGCCACATCTAAATATCCTTTTACATGTCCAATTTTAAACCCTTGCTTTACACCCATTTCGAAACTTTTACTTTGCTCAGGTTTTAAATCCGGATTCGGGAACACACCAAATAATCCTGCTTTAGTCGTGATGTATCTTTCGGTTATGGTTGGATAACGGAAACCTTGTCCGTAAGAAGTTCTTACCCATGTTCCTTTTAAAACTTGCAGACTAGCTCCGGCTCTGAAAATTGGCGCCACTACACTTTGTAAATTATTCATTTTAAAATATTCATATCGAACACCACCTGATAAATGCAAAACCTTCCACATTTTTTTATCCAACTGCAAAAACCCTGATATGTTTACGATTTTATTATTAGGAGAACCACTTGATGCGTAAAGGCGCGAAAAAGATGAAGAAACATTTCCTACCACACCACCAATAAAGGCAAGGTCGATATTTTTAAAAATGCGTTGCAATTGATATTGTGCGTAGTACATTGTTCCTTTATTGCTCTGATTGTTCGAAATCACGTTATCAGAACTAAAAATACGGGCTACTAAACTATGACTAACTCCTTTTCCTGGATTATAATTTATAAAAGGATCGATATTAAATAAGGTTTGGTTTTGCATGAATACAGCACCCGGATATCCTCTATATATACCACTAGAATCGTTTAACCATGCTAATACCATATTCGATTTGCTTAGCATTACATTTCCATTCACACCGGCGTTTAAACCAACAATTTTTTTAAACCTATAGCGTAAATTAAAATTCATCCGTCCTCTGATTTTCATCATGTCTTCATTAGTAAAAGTTGGGATACTATCTGTAATTAAGAAAGCTTCCTTAATAACAGGAGGAATATATTTCATGGGAGGTGGCGGTCCAATATATCCTTGATCTACATTTACATTTCCAGCTACTACAACATCTAAATTATTTTTTACTATTCGCGAATGCAGAAAATTTAAATTAGTGAAACCCGGTATAGATTCATTGTACCAATTTTCTGCCGGCTGATTTGGTAAACTATACTGACCTAAAGAATAATTAATAATGGTTTTTGGTTTACTCCGCGGATAAGCTGTTCGGATATTAATAACACCGTTTAAAGCAGACGAACCATATAGTACAGAAGAGGCGCCTTTAATAATTTCAACCTGCTCAATATTTTCAACAGGGATATAACTCCACTCTGGTCTTCCAGCATCACCACTTAATAAAGGGATGCCATCTACAACAATTGCAACTCTACTACCAACACCAAATGTAAAACCACTACCGCCGCGTATTTGCGGATCATTATCGATAATAGAAACACCAGGCGCTTGTTCTAAAGCTGTTTCAATACTTGTACTATTTTTGTTATGTATTAAATCCGTTTTTATTACTTCCATCGACACGGTAAGTTCTTCTAATTTTTGTTCGAACTTTCCTGATGAAACAACAACAGTTTCTAACATTTTAGCCATTGGTTTTAGCTTAATGTTTTTTTCAGCTGTCTGTCCTGGCGTAATTATAATTTGAAAAGTATCGCTTCTTAAACCAACAAAAGCACAAACAATTCTGTAGGTTCCTGAATCTAATTCTATAGTATAATTACCATCGATATCAGCTGCAGTTCCTTTTGATAAATTATTTAATAACTGAATGGTTGCACCCGGTAAAGTTTCTTTGGTATCGAAATCAGTAATCTGACCTTTTAAAGTGCCGGTTTGTTGCGCAAAAGACAAATTGCAACAAAGAATTAAAAAGGCAGTTAAAAAACGGAGTGTCATGCTTAAAAACAAAATCCGCCCCTAATATAGGAGCGGATTTAAAAAAAAATATTAATTATTCGATGATGAATTTTCCTGATTTTTTGTAATCAGCACCAACAACCTGATAAAGATATAATCCGTTATTGAAGCCTGACATATCAAAGGCATTTAGTTTATCACCTTCAATAGTATGAGAAGATACTACTTTACCTGTTAAATCATAAATGGTAAGAATAGCGTTATCATCATTTCTCTTTGTAAAATCTACGTAAGCGAATTTATTATAACTATAAACTTTAATGTTTAGTTCTTTATTTATATTCTCTGCAACTTTAGTAGAATTATAAATTGGCAACAAATCATCCAACCATAATTTACTTCCATTACCTGTAAATCCCGGCGCTGTAGTTAACTGATTAGCTGAAGAAGTAACGTTTATCATTATATAAGATGGTGTTGCTGAGCTAGTGTAAGTAAACGGAACACTAAAACGTTTCCATGTAGTATTATTTGCCATTGCTGTTAAGAACAAAGCATCTCCAATTTTATTCATTGAAGAATCAGGATGATTACTTGCAACAGGAACTTCCGGATCGTAATAATGTCCTTTGTGTAAAATAGCGCGAATTTTTCCTTGTTCATTTGCAGCTCCCGTACCTGAAGTAGCTTGAGTGTACTGATACCATCCAGTTAAGCTATCCGGACGACCGGTAAATGTCATTCTTCTAACATCTGTTCCTGCTTTTGTACTCAGGAAACCTTCAGCTTTATTTGAGCTTGGAGCATTAACAATTCCAGTAGTAACATTTCCATTAACAACAGCAACAATATAATACTTGGTTTCAATACGTGCAGAAGAAGTACCTGCGTGTTTAATAGTCATATCCTGATAACAGGTTTGAGGTCCTGATGAAGCCAATCCTGTTCCGGATTTATTTGAGAACCATCCATTAGGTTCCGTTGCAACTCCGGGAGAAGCGTTTCCTCCCCATAGTTCAAAACCAGCATTTCCTATGCTTGTTTGAGCCGAAGTGTAAAGTGAAGATGCAATTAAAAAAAGAGTAAATAATTTTTTCATGCGCGGGTTTTTATTGGTTAAACAAAATTAAATAAATTAGAGTACAGTTATTACGTTGTGCGACTAATATATTAACTAGTTCGTCTTATTAATTATTTTTAGAGAGCTTTCACCAATAACCTTAAAGGCGGTACGGCGGTTTTTTTGGTGAGCTGCTTCAAACTCAGGGCTTTTTGGCACCATTTTATTAATTTCTGATTCCGGAATTATTGGCTGTTTTTCGCCCCAACCTTTAGCTATTAAACGATCTTTTTTTATTCCCTTACTAATTAAGTAATCAACGCAAGATTGAGCACGGGCTTGAGATAAACGTTCGTTATATGCATCATTACCCCTTGCATCGGTATGTGCATTAATTGCAACCGAAAGGTTATCGTTTAGATTTAATAAATCAACAATCTTATCTAAATTTTCCTTTGATTTCGGACGTAAAGTTGCTTTATCAAAATCGTACTCAATACCTTCAATTTCAACCTCACCATCAGGAATTTTACTCAAGAAGGCATCCCACTCCAAATGTGTGGTTTCAGTTAAACCCTTTGTAATCCTACTTCCCTTATCCGCAAGATATTTTGTTTTTTGTGCCTTTAGAAAAAATTCTCTGTCTGCCTTTAACGAGGTAAAATAATACCCTTTCTCGTCAGTAACAATATATAAAGGCTCATCATCACCATGTACATCAGAAATAGTTACAAGTGCGCCCGGAATCGGATCGTTAGTAACAGCATCAAATACATAACCACTAATATCAAAAAATATCGGTGCGTTTTGGAATTCATAAATATCATAACAATGCCCACCCTCACACGGCTCTCTATCACTTGAAAAGAAACCTCGTTGCTGCGTTCTCTCCATAATGAAATAAGCGTCGTCTTTACTTGAGTTAAAAGGGCCGCCCATGTTTTTTGGGAAAGTATAAACAGAATCATCAACATTAAATGAAGCTTTAAAAATATCTAAACCACCCATGCCTGGTAATCCATTGGAAGCAAAATATAAAGTGTTAGAAACACCATGGTAAAAGGGCGACATCTCATCACCCGCAGTGTTAATATTCCGTCCTAAATTTTTTGGCGGACCAATTTGTCCTTCTTCATCGATAATACATTCCCATAAATCAAATCCTCCAAAACCACCCGGACGGTTTGAAGAATAATATAAACGCGTTCCGTTAAAATTTACATACGGATGCATCGATTTTTTTCCCGGTAAATTCACATTCTCACCTAATTTAAATGCTTCAAAGAATTTACCGTCGGTCATTTTTGCCATAAAAATAAATACCTCATCACGGTTCACTTCGCTCCATCTGGTAAACAACATTACCTCATCAGGTGTAATATAACCTGCACCTTCATGTAGAACAGAGTTTACAGGTCTTCCAAAGTTTACCGGTCTTTGCCAAACACTGTCTAAACATTCGGTATAGTATAAATCGCAAAGGTATTTCGAATCTTGCTTTTCAGGATCATTAACTACACCATTACGGCGAGCGCTTGTGAAAATAATTTTATTAGGACTTAAATAATACTGAGGCGCGAAGTTGGCTGTACCTTTATTAAAAATCAAAGTGTCAAACATTCTTACAATTACCTCGCGTTTCACGTTAGTCATTGTATCTAAGGCAAAATAACAACTCGATTCTTTTTTCTCAGCTACACGCATTAACGAATCGTTTTCCGGTGAATGTGTTACATATTCATCAAATTCAACTAAAGCTTCGTTATATTTTTTTAAAGCCATTAAAGATAATCCATAATAATAACGTGCGTCAGGATAAGCGTTTCGTTCAACACAAGTTTTATACGTTTTTGCGGCGTTTTTATAATCTGCATTTAAACGATAAGAGTTCGCTAATTTCCAATATACATAATCCGTACTGGTGATGGGATTGAATTTAGGTGTAGGTTTTTTCTTTCGCGAAGTATCGCCTGTTACAGTTTGTGTACTATCTTTTTTAACAAGAGTAGAATCTTTTTTTGGTTTTCTCAATTGCAACTCCGGAACCTTTACTAATGATTTTAATTTAAGGTTCACCATTTGTGCTTCGTAAGGCAAAACAAAATATCCAATACAGTGGTGTCATCTAAAACTTTAGCATAATAAGTAGCGGCTGTTGCCCAATCTTTCGCTTTGTAAGCATTTTCGGCAGTTAACATCCACAACTTTTTAGACTGACCAAAAGAAATGCTGCTTATTGCAATTAAAAAAACAAGGCTCAGTTTTTTTATGCTGCCAGTATTAAAAAATTTGCTAATCAAATTATGTATGTGAAAAAGGGGATGTTGGGATTTCATAAATTACAAACGAGGGCAGTTTCTTACTTCTTTTAAATTTTTCTTTCCTGCTAAATAAGTAAATGATATTTCAAATGCTCCTCGTGTTTTAGAAGCTGTTTTTAAAGAAGAGGTGTTAAAGTCGTAACCAAATTTAAAAATATAATTATCCTTTCTAAATCCTGCATAAACAATACTCGCATCTTTTGCACGGTAAGTAAAGCCAGCTAAAAGGAAAAATTTATCATTCTTAAAATAATAACCCGCATCAAAAGCATAAGTCTGTTCAAAGGCACTTCCTTGACTCATCACTAATACTTTCGGTATCACATATAACAACTCGCTAATATTTACGCGCACTCCGCCATGCCCGTAAATACGAATTGGCAAACGATTGGGTTGATCGAAAAATGTTTCTTTAGGTTGTGTTAAGTTAAAACCAGAAACACCAAGAAAAGGATTCAACCGCGATTGTTGCTTAGAAAAGAAATACAACAAGCCTGCGTTTAACTGAGGCAGAACTTGCGACTGACGTTTGAAATTCTCGTTAGGAGAAACACCTGTATCAAAACTACCACCATTTGTTGAAGTGTATTGATTATCCCATGTGTACAATTTATACTCTACTTGTTTTTGCGTAAAGCCTCCTTGTAATCCAAACGATAATTGATGGAATTTTTTCTTGTCTAATGGAACAGTATAGGCGGCCGATAACATGCCTTGAAACACGTTATAATTACCAATACCAGCACGCATTTCTATAATCTGAATACCAAATCCCCATTTACCCTTTGGCATATCAGCACTAATTAGCGCTGTATTATAAGGTTTGTAAGCAACCGAATTCCATTGATTACGATACTGAGCATGTACTCTGAATTTAGCATCAATAACGCCTGTCATAGCCGGATTTAAAAACAACGGACCACAATCGTATAACGACAAGTGAAAATCCTGAGCTTTACTTTTTCCAATAAAGACAACAGAAATAATTATGTACAAAAATATCTTTTTCATTTCTCCGCTATCTTAATATGGTTACGTCGCCCGTTTTTCGCACCGACTTATTGTTAAACATATCTACATCTAAAACCCAGACATAAACACCAAGAGGCGCATCTTGTCCTTTATAAGTTCCGTCCCATCCTGCTTTCTGATCTGTAGTTTCAAAAACCAATTCGCCCCAACTGTTATAAAGTCGGAAATTCATTTTTTCGAATGGACCACCTTTTACAAATAACAAATCATTGCTGCCGTCTTTATTTGGAGAAAAAGCTGTAGGTACTAATGGTAATAATGTTACCTCGATTGATTTTGTAACAGAGTCTCTACATCCATTATTATCAATTACAGTAAGTGTGATGTAGTAATTACCTTGATTGTTATAAAAGTGAGTTGGGTTTTGACCACTTGCACTTATTGAATCGCCAAAATTCCAAAACCAATTTATAATTGAATTACTTGGCGTAGAGAAATCTGAAAAATAAACTGTTTCTAATGCAAGCGTTGGATTGTTCGTCATACCAAATTCAGCATTAGGTTGAGGATTCACAATAACCGGTTTAGAAATTGAAGCTTGACAACCTTTATCAGATGTGACAATTAAATTCACATTATATAAACCAGCTGCAGTATAAGTATGTATAGGAAATTGATTAGTTGCCAATCCACCATCCGCAAAATTCCAGTTCCAAGTTACCACTGTATCCGGACTATTTACAAAAGATAAATCGGTAAATGTAGTTGGTAGTGATTGGCAAGCGTTACTAAAATTAAAATCAGCAACAGGTAAACTATTAATAGTAACCGGTTTTTGGATGGAGTCGATACAACCATTAGCGGATGTAACAACATAAGTAACCGTATAACTATTAGCTAAAGTATAAGTATGAACAGGATTACTTGTATTGATAGCAGTTAAACCATCTCCAAAATCCCAAGTTTGAAAAACAATACCCGGACTTGATAAATCAGAAAAGCAACCGGACTGTTTACATGCATTACCATTTGTAAAGTTTGCAGTTGGTGAATTTTTAAATGTTATTTTTAATGTATCCTTCACTGCATTACAACCTTTATTATTTGTGGAGGCTAATGTAAATGTGACCGAGCCTATTAGAATATCGGAACCACTTGGAATGTAGCTTCCGTTTAATGTAGTATTATTAGGTGTGAAAGTTCCTGTTCCGCTGGATGCCCACTGACCTGCTCCTGTAAATCCTGTGATGACGCCATTTAAAAGTACATTGGCGTTATTACATATTGCAGTATTAATACCTGCATTAACATAAGGTAATTTTAAAATATCGATGCGAATAGTATCAGTTTCAGGTACAGGACAAATTCCTTGGGCAGAAATAACAAAAATCACATAACCCTGAATAGTATCATTCACACTCATTGTGTAAGTAGGATTTATAACATTTATATTACTAAACGCACCTGTTCCTGAAATCGCAGTCCAAGTTGGAGTTGTTGCTGCACTTTGGAAAGTTGCTGAGCCATTTAAATTAATAATAAATGCGCTTGCACAAATTGTATCGTTTGGTCCCGCCGTTACAACCGGTTTCGGGAAAATATTAATATTTAGTGTATTATTTACCGCAGCACATAAACCATTATTAGTTGAAGTGAGTGTTAATGTTACTACTCCTCCACTTGCTAATTCAGTTGCACTTAAAACATAATTGGTATTAAATGTTGTATCAGTTGGTGTAAAATAACCTCCACCATTTGTTGACCATACGCCTGTGCCAATTCCACCTGTTATTGTTGCACCTGTAACAGCAACAGTTGGTGTATTAGTACATACATTTATATCAGGTGGTGTAGAAACTACAGGAGGATTTGTGAAATTAATAATCACTTGATCGTTTGCGGCAACGCAACCACCAACCGACGCTAAAGTTAATGTAGCAGATCCGGCTGCAGCATCACCTGGTGAAGGTGTGTATGTTGTTACCATAGCTGTTGGTGGGAAGAAAATTCCTGTTCCACCACTCCATGTTTGTCCGGGCGCACCTGTAACAACTCCTGTTAAGTTTATTGGAGTTAAATTATTTTTACATCTTGTAATTACAGAAGGGGTTGCAGTAACAGAAGGTCCTTTAACAATATTTAAAGTAACAACATCACTCACATTTCTACAGTTACCTGTTGAAGTTAAAGTGAAAGTTAAACTGCTTTGCAATAATTGTAAAGGTGTAAGTGTATAAACCCCACTAACAGTTGTTATAGATGAAGTATATGCGCTTAAAGATCCTGTTGGCGTGGTCCAATATCCAGTGATGGCACCTCCTGAAATTGTTCCAGTTAAAGCCACTGTATTTGTTGCACCAGCACAAACTGTAAAATCAGGGCCAGCTGTAATATTAACCTTACGACGGAAAGTAGACATATAATGGAATAAACCACCAGTACCTACATCTCCATTAATAATACCTAAAGCAAATACATCCGAACTGTTTCTTATTTCATGAGCACCAATGCCAATAGTTCCAATGCTATATTGTTTCTGAGCGCCCATCCAGCCCGGAGGACCAGGAACTACACTAAAATCTGCTGCAGTTAATAACGTTGCATTACCATTAATAGTAAAATTACCTTCATTACCTGCTCTACATAATACGTTTAAGAGGAAAGGCTGTGTGTTATTACGAGAAAATACTACTGTATCCGAACCTGCACACTCTAACGGTGGTAGTATAGCTCCACCTGATTCACAACCATAACCGCTGGTTTGCCAAAGGTAAACCGGTTTATTAGCCTGAATAGAAGTTAAAGGATTTACAATTGGATATTGCTTGGTATCTCCTTTATTTAAAGTGTAAGTTGTTGGCGTTCCATCATCAATTGTTATTTGAGTAAAGTTATCAGTTGCAACTACGAAAATACTTTCTGCTGATAAGGGAAACATAAATCCTTTGTTAGCGATATAGGAATCACCTACCACATCAACAGGAACAATTTGATCACCAATTAAATCATAACAACCTCCGCCGGCCGTTCTAACTGAATCGTCTGCCACAGTAACTGAAATAGGGTTATTTGAAACAACAATTGTACCGCCAAGATTTTGACCAGGTGTTACAGTATTTGTATTAATAGTTACGTTTTCAACAGTGTATACATCACCCGTGTTCATACCCACACTATAGGTAACGTTAGCTAAATGGCCAACCACATTACATCGAGGTGTAATCCAAACTACAGTTCCCGGCATAGTAGCAACAATATTAATTTGTTGCTTTGGTTTTGTATTAATACCATCACCATTTAAATCGCCAGTAATGTTTTGGTTATTCCATGTGTTTTGAAACGGACAAACAAACTCAGTACCTAAACCGTTTTGTCCTTTTAAAGAAAATGTTTCAGGATTATTAAAACCTGGAGCACGTGTAACAACGTCATAAACTGCGGTAATTTTATTAGATGAAGTTATTTTTAATCCATAAGGTAAGACAGTATTAGCCGGACGAGATTCTAAAGAATCGTAAGCGAAATTAGTTGTTCCTGCCGCTGCATCTCTCCAAAATGTATAATCAAAAGCACGTGATGCGGGTATTGTAAATGTAGTATCGTATTTGTTGGGCAAAATAGCGGCCGGTTGTCGTATACGAACAACTGTTCCGGCATTACCTGCAATATGAACTTTAACAGCATCTTTCCATGTGTGATCCGGTGTTACCCATGGAGCAGCAAACCAGAAAACAGTATCTATCTGCGAAAACACCGAAGTGAATTTCATCATGCAGAACAAAACAAATACTATTACTTTAACTTTTTTCATTTTATATTCTATATAAATTAATCTTTTTTAGGTTCTGAAGTATTCTCAGGCGTTTTATTTTCTTCTTTCTTCTCTGGGCTCACCTCTTCAGTTTTCAATTCAGTTGGTGTTGTTTTTTTGTTTTTTAAACTTTGCTTAATACTGTTATCCTTAATCTTAAATTGCTCTTCGTCAACATTCACAACTTTCTTCTTAATAAAATTATAGTTCAAACTAATTTCGTGACTACCTTGATTATATGTTTTCATGGTAGACAAAGAGTAATCGTAAGCATAAGCGATGTTCAGTTTTTAATAACCGTTACGCCCATCATAAAACTTACTGCATCATCTGTACGGTAATTTCCTCCTATCCAAACCATATCTTTAAAAGATAATTTCATGGTATACTCTAACTGAGCAGGGATCGGATCGTTATATTTTAATAATACTGAAGGCTGAAGTGCAAAATCTTTACTCAACTTAAAGTTGTAGCCAATAACAGAGTAATAATGTGGTGTTAATCTACCTGTTGGATTTTTCCATCTGATTTTATTATTCAACATGTTCATATCAGATAATCCAAAGAAGAATCTCTCGCCATAGAAATAAATTCCGGCATTAGCATCTAATACGTTTGCGTTAAGTGTATTTCCTGTTAAGTAATCATCGCCTTTATCATAGGCGTTTACATCATACAATCTAACTGTGTATTGTTTTACACCACCCGATAATCCGAAACTCAATCTTGTTTTTTTAGTAACCTTAACATTGTAAGCAAAAGTTACATAACCTGTGTTAGTAGAAATTAATCCTGTTTTATCAGAAACAATCATTCCGCCAACCGCAACGTTTTTTGCTTTTTTAAGCGGACCATGTAACGACAACAAATATGTTTTTGGCGATCCATCAAAACCAACCCACTGGTTACGGTAATTAATATTTGCTTGAGCATACGGCTTAGAACCAACAACAGCCGGATTGTAAGCGTAACTGTTTAATAAATAGTTTGTATAAAGCGATTGCTGTTGAGCCTTTCCGAAAAACGAAAATGCAAAACAAATTACAACAGCTATCTTAAAATTCTTCTTCATTACTTCATTAACAATAGAGTTCCTTTGAAAATATTTTCGTTTTCTTTCCTATTAGGGTCATTAAGATTTATAATAAAATAATACGAGGCGACGGGCAAAGCATCACCTTTATACGTTCCATCCCATGCAATATCATAACCAATAGAATGGAATATTCTTAATCCCCATCTGTTATAAATTTCAATTTCTGCTTTAGGATAGAATGTATTTATAAAATTAAGATTCCATATATCATTTTTACCGTCTCCATTCGGTGAAATGGCATTAGGAATTAATTCAGCAATTTCATTTTTAACGGTTAATATTTTTACGTACGATTTTGCGGAATCAGAGCAACCAAATTGATCTTGCACGACTAAAAGAACTGTGTAAGTTCCGTTTGCATAATAAACGTTATTCGGATTTTGAATTGTACTGGTGGGAGCGCCTGAATTATTAAAATCAAAATTCCAATACCAACTCACTGCATTTTTTGAAGTATCTAAAAACACAACATTCGAACCAATGTTAAACCCACCATTATTAGTGAATACAAATCCTGCTTGCGGACGAGGTGTTATTGTTATAGGCTTACTTAAGGTATCGGTACATCCTTTTTTACTGGTTACAATATGTGTAATAGTATAAGTTCCAGGGAAATTAAATAATTGTGATGGATTTTGTAAAGAAGAAATTCCGGTTGTTCCAAAACTCCAATAATAACTTCCGATAGTATCAGGGAAAGCAATATTAGAACTATCGGTGAAATTAATCTGTAAAGCTGAGCCTGAACATAAGCGATTATAATTCCAATAAGCATTTGGTAAATTGAATACGGTAATAGGTTTCTGAATAGTATCGTAACAATTGAAAGAGTTTTTTACAATTAAAGTCGCTGTAAAAGAACCTGCAACCGAATAAGTATGTAAAGGATTAATTGCAGTTGAAGTAGCACCATCACCAAAAGACCAATCCCATCCTGCTAATGCTCCAATATTAGGATTTGAAGCATCGGTAAACTGTGTGTTTTTATTTAAACAAACTGTGGTAGAAGCAAAATTTGCACTTGGCTTATCTTTAAAGTCAATTCTTACCTGATCTGTAACAGCTAAACAATTACCATTATTTGTAGATGTTAAAGTAAGGATAACAAAACCTACAGTAAATTCGTTAGAAGCAGGAGTATAACTTGTACTTAATGCTGTGGTAGTTGGCGAAAATACACCGGCTCCTCCACTCCAAACACCTGTTGTTGCGCCACCACTGATAACACCATTTAATGCGGTTACATAATTATTTTTACAAACACTTAAATCAACGCCAGCATTTACATTTGGTGAAGGTGTGAAGTTCACCTTAATACTATCAGTCACCGGCAAACAATTTCCATTGTTGGTTGATGACAAATAAATAGTTATTCCTGAAGATGCTAAATCAGATGAGCTTGGCAAGTAATTTGTATTTAATTGTACGTTGTTCGGATTAAAAATTCCAGTTCCTGTGGTTGTCCACTTCCCTGTTAAACTTGCGCCACTAACTGTTCCTGTTAATGCGATTGAAGCATTGTTAATACAACGGGTAATAGTTGTTGGCCCTGCATTTACTGCGGGTGGTTTTGTAAATGTGACAAGCATTGTATCAGTTTCAGCTTTACACAAACCATTACTAGTTGATGTTAAAACTAATTTTACCTGACCTGCTGCTGTATCGGCACTTGATGTAAAATATTGTGGATTAAATATTGTAGTTGTTGGTGAGAAAACGCCTGTTCCTGTTGTAGACCAAGAACCTGTATTTGTTGCGCTAACTACATTTCCATTTAAACTTACAGTTGCATTGTTTCCACATAAAACCTGATCGAAAGATGCGTTAACTATTGGAGCCGGATTTACATGTAATGAAATTGAACCTACACTTGAAGGACATTGTCCGGTTGAAGTTAAACTAATAACGATATTAGTATCTAAATTACTTGGAACGTATGTATTAGTTAGTGCAACAGTCCCACCGGCAAAAGAACCAAATCCAGTGGTTGTCCAAGCTCCGGTAATATTACCACCGCCAACAACTCCACTTAAAGAAAATGTAGAATTAGCACAAGTTGTAGCTGACAAAGGGCCTGCAATAGCAAAAGGATAAGAAGCCCATTCTGAATGATAAGCATAAGTGCTTCCATTATTATTCGATCCTTGATGAGTTCCGAAACCATAAATATCTCCGGTATTTGAAAGTATATTATAAGAGCCTAATGGTATTTGCGAAAGTGGGTAATAAATTTTTGCTCCAACAACTGTTCCGCCAGTACCTGGAACAACTGTAAATGCGCTTGCAGGAACCGGTTGAGAAACCGAATTACTTAATAATGTAAAATTACCTTCATAACCTGTTCTTGTAAAGACATTAATTGATAATGAATCATTTGTTGTTCTTGTAAATGAAGTTGAATAAGTGCCTGCGCAATAAAAATGAGGGACCTGCGCACCACTTAATTTAGAACCATGAGCACTCACATGAAGAACATAGACAGGTTTTGTTGACTTGATATAAGTTAAAGCCTGAGTTGCACTTGCACTATAAGTTTCCCCGGTATTAATTAAGGTTTGAACCGTGGACGTTCCGTTATATATTGTAAGACTTGTAGAATTAACTGAAGCTAAAATAAAATATTTATCATTTCCTGATTGGCCTTTTGCAATCACAAAATCATTACCGGCATAACTTGAATTGGTAATTTGATCTGCTACTGTACTATTGGAGCCACCATTTAATAAATTAGAAGAAGAAATTGTAATGGCTACAGGTTTGTCTGCTGAAATAATTGTACCGCCTAATTTAGTAGGAGCTAGTGTTGTTGTATCCTGACAACTAAAAGTTTCACCAGCATTTAAAACGACTATAAACGAAACGTCTTTTGCGTGTCCGATAATATTAGCGCGCGGTGTAATTAAAATTGAAGTTGCGTTTTGTGTTGCAACTATATCAATTGCTGAAGCCGAACGAGGATTTGTTGTGGGTGTTGGCATTGCAGTACGCCAGGCATTTTGAAAAGGAGCATAAAAATCTGTACCAATAGCTTTTCTGCCTTTTAGGCTTATCATCTCTTTATGTGTTGGTGACTTTATAGTATAAACAATCGAAACACTGGTGCTAGTACTAATATAAATTCCGCGAGGTAAAACTGAATTACTTGGTGTGCTTTCAACAGCAGCAACAAATGAAGTTAAGTCAATTGAATCAAGAGAAAAAGCAGGAATAGTTTTTGAAATCGGAACGAACGTACCGTTTGCAGGCTGACGTAAATAAACATTACTTCCAGCACCATAAGTAGTAATGTACATTTTGATTGGCGTTTGCCCTAAGCTAGAGGAGATATCTGGGGCGACAAACCAAAAAGACGTATCTATTTGTGCATCAATTTTTAAGAACCCAATAAATAGTAAAAAAAGAAAGTAAAAACGCTTCATGTATTTATGACCAATCATTAAAATAATTCGACTAAATTAAAGAAAAATTATGTTATTTTAACTCTAATTTTATCAAATAAAACAATAAATTCACAAAAAACATGCCAATTAACCGCCAAATCATAGAACCTTTCAAGAGTCTTGAACTTTTGGCCAAAAAGGTGGTTGAGGGCTTCATAACCGGGCTTCATAAAAGTCCATTTCATGGTTTTTCGGTTGAATTTGCAGAACATAGGCTTTACAACACTGGTGAAAGTACCCGGCATATGGATTGGAAATTATTTGCCCGTACTGATAAATTGTTTGTAAAGAGGTATGAAGAAGAGACTAATCTACGTTGCCAAATAGTTATAGATACCTCATCATCAATGCTTTATCCGATTGATGAAGCAAACAACAAGCTCAGTTTTTCAATTTATGCAGCTGCTGCACTTAACGAGTTGTTAAAACAACAAAGAGATGCGATTGGACTTACCTTATTTAATAATGCAATCGATTTACACTTACCAGCGAAAGCTAGTCCAGCCCAAAAAAAACTAATTTTTGCGAGTTTAGAAGAATTACTGACGAATAAAAGCCCCGAAATTAAAAAAGGAACATCAGCTATTAAGGCATTACATCAAATTGCAGAGATAATTCATAAACGATCTTTAGTTGTGATTTTTAGTGACATGTTTGAAAGTGACGGTGATAATGAAGAGTTATTTTCTGCCCTTCAACATTTAAAATATAAAAAACATGAAGTGGTTTTATTTCATGTTAGCGATGCGCAAAAAGAATTAGAATTTGATTTTGAGAACCGCCCCTATAAATTTATTGACTTGGAAAGTGGTGAAGAATTAAAATTGAATCCAAATCAGGTCAAAGAAAACTACATTAATTCAATTACAAATTTCACCAATGCGCTTAAACTAAAATGCGGACAATATCATATTGATTTTGTGGAAGCAGATATCAATAAGGGCTTTGATACGGTACTATATACTTATCTTGTTAAACGGCAATTAATGATGAAATAAAAAAGCCTGATAAAATTTATCAGGCTTTTTTATTAATTATTTCTTGGTTTTAAATCTTCACACCAATAATACAAACATCATCAACTTGTTCTAAGTTACCTCTCCACTCTTCAAAAATCACATCTAACTTTTGTTTTTGAGTTTCCATTGGCAAGTTACTGTTTTTCAATAAAAAATCTTCTAGTTGCTTATACTTAAATTTCTTCCCTTTTGGTCCGCCAAATTGATCAGCAAATCCGTCGGTAAATGTATAAACGATATCACCTTTTTTAAGTTCAATTTTTTGAAGCGTAAATGGCTTTAGTTCGTCGCCATATTTACCTACCGGCATTTTATCGGCCTTATACTCTATAACGGCACCATCACGTACTAACCATAATGGATTGTTTGCTGAAGCAAATTCTAAGATATTGTTTTCGAAATCATATGCGCATAATACGCAATCCATACCATCTTTACTTTCTTCTTCACTTCCTTCAGGATTTAAAGACGAAATAATTCCGCTACGAACGTTATCTAAAATTTCGTTCGGATGAATTAGATTTTTCTCAATGATAGACTCATTTAAACGAGAAATACCCACCATACTCATTAATGCTCCGGGAACACCATGACCCGTACAATCTGCGGTACAGATATAGAATATTTCGTTTTTAGCGCCTTTTGGCTTATGGGCTTGGGCGTAATAAAAATCGCCGCTCACAATATCCTTTGGTTTGTAAAGGATAAAAAAGTTTTTTGTTTCTGTTGCTACTGCTTCCATGATTTAAAACTAAGACTTTTTTTTGAATTTTGTAAGATTCTTTATAAAATATTTTTCAGTAGGCAATAAACTTTGCTGGATCCGTTTTGCATAATGAATACTATCCAGTATCTCCTTTTGTTTCTCCTCCAATAACTTATGCTGATGCTCAATTTGCTCGTTTTTTGCGGTTAACGACTGATTGGCTTTCTTTTTCTGAACAAGGGAATAATAGATAAATACAGCTATCAATAAAACCAACAGAATCAGACTGCAAAAACAATATTATTCCTCTGACTAACCCTTTTTGTTTCTTCCTCTTTTAGTTTAATTTCCGCGTTATTTTTCTTTAATTCCAAAATCTTTTTTTCCTTCTTTTCATTACCGTATTTCTCGGTTAAATCGTTTAATTGCTTAACCGTTTCTAAATTAAATAAAGAGTCGTTAAGTTTTTGGAAAAGCCGGCTGTATTTTAATGAAGCTTTATAATTCTTCATTTGCTCGTAGGTTTCACTTATAATTTGATACCTATCCATCATTAATTTAAAGGCCTTTGCCTCATTGGCATACTTTAAACTTTCTAAAAATAAAGCCAAAGCTTTGTCAAATTTGTTCTCGATAAAATAAAAGAAACCAAGATTATTAGCTGCTGAGGACTTCCCATAAGAATCGACTCCAGTGAGTTGTTGATCGTATACCTCTTTAAATATTTTCAGAGCTTCTTCCTTTTTACCCATCTCAGCATAAATTATAGCCAAGTTCACTTTTGATTCTAAATATTTGTTTGGTTCATTAAGCTTTTCGCTATGAACCAACCCTTTTTCAATATACGGTAAGGCTTTTTCATACATGTCCCTACTTACTAAATTTGCACCATAATTTTGATACGCCAAAGTGAGTTGCCTGTCATCTTTTGTACTTTCAGCTTTTGCAATTGCTTTTAAAAAAAATTCTTCGGCTTTATCGTAACGTTTTAAACTTGTGTAGATATCCGCTATCTGAATAAGAGATACAATATAATTGGTAGAGTTGGTTTCAGATAATTTTTCGGACAGTTGCTCAACTATGAGAACGTATTCGTGGATTTTTTTTATATCCCCTAATCCTTGCCATGCATAAATAATACCATTAACTGTTAATAATTGATCGTGAATGGAAAGTGTTGTACTCTCAACTGCATCAAGTTCCCTTTTTAGCTTAAGTGCTTTTTCTAACCACAACAAAGCAGTTTGGTAGTCGGACAATGTTGAATAAATAGAACCAACCACGTGGTAATTATATGCTACATAAAATTTTGGAGAACTTTTTGTAAGTTGTTTATTGATTTCAAGAGCATAAAATAAAGCTGTGTCGGGATTAACCGATGCATAATCTGAAGCTAACTCATTTACTTTATCAATTCTTGTTTCAAGGTTTTTGTGATGTAAGTAATACCGTATAGAATCAGTAGTCTGCGCAAAAACAGCACAACACGAAAAAAGAAAACAAGAAAGGAGTGTGTTTTTTATTTTCATTAAATAGACTTTAATTCAAAGCTAAAAATTTTTATAGATTCCGAATACTGTTGGGATTTTATTTAATTCCGGCTTCGCAGTCTTCTTCCACTCAGCAATAGATTTAGTCATAATTTTTTCGGTGGCCGTAGTTAAATTCATACCAACACATAATAATGTATCAGAACTTAAATTTCCAATCAAATCATCAAACAATGAAACATTACGGTAAGGCGTTTCAATAAAAAATTGAGATTGATTATTTTTAAAAACTAATTGCTCTAATTCCTTCATGCGCTTAATCCGTGCAATTTTTTCAATAGGCAAATACCCATTAAACGCAAAATTTTGTCCATTAAACCCCGAAGCCATTATACTTAATACAATGGAACTTGGCCCCACTAAAGGAACTACTTTAATGTTTTTTTGATGAGCATGTTTAACCACATCAGCACCGGGATCAGCAATACCCGGACAACCGGCATCACTTAACAAACCAATGTTTTTACCTTGAAATAATTCGTTTAATAAAGATGGTAATTCTGAACCCTTGGTATGCTCGTTCAACAATAAAATTTCGGCTTTACTAATATCAGGATAACCGCATTGCTTTAAAAAACGACGGGTGTTTTTGGCATCCTCCGCAATAAAAACAGTAATGGTTTTAATAAGTTCGATATTATGAGCCGGAATAACCAAAGAGACTTCGGTTTCGCCAAGAGTAACAGGGAAAAGATATAAAGTGCCAACTGGCATATAATCCGAAATTTATTTCTGAACAGCTTCGTAGGTGTATTTAGCCATGAATTCCATAGCCTTCTCCACCATATCAGAACTTCCTAAAAACAAAGGTGTACGCTGATGAAGTTCTTTAATATCTTTTTCAAGAATACGAACTTTACCATCTGTAGCTTTACCGCCGGCTTGTTCAACAATAAACGCTAATGGATTACACTCGTACAACAAACGTAATTTACCGTTTGGTGATTTTGTTGTAGTAGGATAAATATAAATTCCACCAACAATTAAATTACGGTGAATATCTGCCACACCCGAACCAATATAGCGTGATGAATACGGACGGTTAGTGGCTTTATCTTCTTCCTGACAATACTTAATATATTTTTTTACGCCATCAGGGAAATGCAAGTAATTTCCTTCGTTAACAGAATATGTATTAGCAACATTTTTTGTGGTCATGTTTGGATGTGATAAACAAAACTCACCAATACTTGGATCTAAAGTGAACCCGTTTACCCCTTTTCCTGTTGTGTAAACCATCATACAAGAAGATCCATAAATAACATAACCGGCTGCAATTTGTTCAGTACCACGTTGCATAAAGTCTTCAATTGTACCCGGTCCGCTTAAAGTAACACGACGGTAAATTGAAAAAATAGTTCCGATAGAAACGTTTACATCAATATTTGAAGAACCATCTAAAGGATCAATAGCTACAACATACTTCGCATTTTTTGAAACTTCAGAATCAATTGGGATAATATCTTCGTTTTCTTCGCTTGCGATAGCACAAACTTCTCCACCTGCCTTTAGCGCAGCGATAAACTGCTCGTTTGCGAAAACATCTAATTTCTTTACTTTCTCACCCTGAACATTAGTATCACCTGTTTCACCTAATATTTCGGCTAAGCCGGCTTTAGTTACTTCACGGTTAACAATTTTGGAAGCAATACCTAAATCTCTTAATAGACGAGATAACTCACCCTTTGCGTATGGGAAATCACCTTGTTTTTCAATAATAAACTGACCTAAAGTTTTAACGTTCATGGGATATTAATTAGTGAACCAAATGTAAAGAAATACTTTACAATTTAAAAGGAATAAAAGACCTGAAAATGATGCTTATTTTGTGTACTCTTCCTTAAGGAATTCGCGCCAATCGCTTAAGTTGGCAATTACCTGAAGTTGGCGGTAATGCTGATGGAAATCAGTTTCGTTTTCTTGTGAGTTAAGGATTTTAAGGCGGTAGTTATCAAAGCTGGATAATGCAAAACGTTCTTCAGGACTTAACTTTGTTCCGCTAAATTCTTTGTCGCGTAAATCGTTAATACTTTCCGCAACTCCGGTACCTAGTTCTTTTGCAAAAATCTTTTTAAATAAATCACCTTTAAATGCCATACAGGGCAAATTTAAAGATATTAACTTTGCAAATGGCTCTACTAGAATTGTCTTATCAACAATTTTATGTTAATTGAGTGGAGATACTTTTAAACTGATTTTGATGCGCATATTTGTTAGTATAGTTTTTATTCTTTTGTGTGCAGAGATTTTGTCGCAGAATTTCGGTAGTCGTTCGCGTTACGAAAAATGCTGGGCTATTACTCATCCATTTGCTGCTTTAAAAGTTAGGAAGATTTATAAAACCTGCGCACCCTTTTATGAAGAAGTAAAAAAAACAAAAGCTTTAGACACTTTTGAAAACGGCGGAAAGCTCGATGCTTTTCGTCACACCTTTTTTATGGCGGCTTTTTCTCAGAAAATAAAAACAAAAAAGATAAGAAAGCTTGGTATTGCACATGAAAAAGGAAATTACACGCATTTTTTAAAAAACATTAAAGAAGATGGTGAGTTAGCCGATAGCTTATCTTCAGTTATGGATATAAAGAATAACGAACTGGGCTTTAAAATCGGAAACACAAATAAGAAAAAAGACCTAAGCGACTTAAAGACTTGGTAACTGAAGAAATCAAAAAGGTGAAGCTGTCTATTTCAAAAGAAATTCGTCAGGGCAATATTTAAATTGTAATGGGAAATTATTCTACTAGAAAATTATAAAAACAAATGGTCTATTCCAAAATGTTTAATAACCACTAACCTTTAAAGTAAATTTAATTGGTGATTAGTTAACTTTCCGTTAAGCCATTCAGGATCGAGGGTGGCATTGTACTTCTTATAAAATTTAATGGCGGGCTCGTTCCAATCTAATACTTGCCACTCTAAACGACGTACTTTTTCTTTTTTGGCCACTTCAACAATTCCATCGAATAGTAATTTACCAATTCCTGCGCCACGCATTTTTTCGGTGACAATAATATCTTCCAAAAACAAACATAACCGGATGAAGAAGTTTGTTCATTTTTTCCACTTCCAAATGTACAGTGTTCAAAATTAAATTATACTCTGCTATTAAATCAACCGCAAACTTTCCTTCCAGTCCGCAATTTTCAAAATCTTTTTGCAACTGTAATTTAAATTTCTCGAACAAACCTGGTTTCGAGATACCGGTAGTTATATCCGGAAGTTCTTCCATTACGCCTTCTTTAATAATAAACGTTCAACCGGTTTTTTATTGATGATGTGTGATTGGATAATTTCAGTTACATCCTCTTTTTTTACACCCACATAAAAAATACCTTCAGGGTAAATAGCAACAGTTGGACCAAAATCACAAATTCCTAAACAACCTGCGCGTTGCGCTCTTATTTTAAGATTAGTTTTAAGGTCTTTAGTCTGTTTTTTGAATTCAGTCACTAAATCCATGCCATGCGCTTCACCACAACTTAATCTATCGGTTCCGGTTCGCTGATTTGTGCACACAAAAATATGTATATCAAATACCATGACACAAAAATACGTGTAATTGTAATACAAAACAGAAAGGCTTATAAATAACAAACCCTCCATAAAAGAGGGTTTGTTAATATGCTATATATCCGGAATGAAATTCTAAAACTTACATCCTACTGTGGCAACAAAATTGGTGTTAGAAATAGAAAGATCAGTTTTGTTTACATAGTCAGAATTGTACATAAAATAATCTTCATCATACATGCTTCTTACAAAACCAATATCAAAAGCCCAGTTTTTATTTCTAAAACCAATTCCACCACTGTAAGTTGTACGTGTAAATTTACCGTTAAACGTATTTCCGAACGGACTACCATACATTGCATAACCCGCACGAACAAATACATTTTGAATATTTACCTCTGCTCCAATTCTTAAGTTTGAGGTTTGACTGTACTTTGTACTTATGGTTTTATTTACACCTGAAAAATAACTTGGCTCAGCACTGGTAATGTTCGCTTGTCCGTAATTTAAACTTTCATAATCAATACCAATAGCCAAAAGTTTTCTATAAATAAATCCGATACTCGCGCCGTAACGCATTGGCGTAATAATTTTGTATTTATAAATACCACCGTTTTCCGGATAAGAGGCTGATACATCATCGCCACCATCAAAAACAGTTGTCATAGAATAAGAATATACATCCGTTAAATTTAAAACAGTTGGAGTTTGATAGTTCGCGCCCAAACGTAAAAACTCATTCACGCGGTAAATAGCACCTAATTTTAAATTGTAACCGCGACCGGTAGTTTTATAAACCTCATTATAGGTCATAGATTTAAATCCACCCAATAGCCGTTATTATCAAAATTATCGTAAGCCCAAACCGGATACGAATAAGTTGATTGGATATTATTACTTGCATCCTGTAAATTCTTAACGAATCTTTGTCATCGCTTTCGGTATAAGAAGAATTGTGATTATAACTCACAATAGGAATACCTAAGCTAGCCCCTAAATATAATTTATCTTTAAAAGTATATGCGTATCCGATCGCCATCTCATTCATTTTACCTGAACGAATAATGTTTTTTGTTTGCAACATGTTTTGTTTAGGATCAATGAAACCGTAATAGCTTCCATTAATAGTATCCAATAAATAGGTACTATAAGCTAAACCACTATAAGAAGGATCTAAATTTGCGATACTGGCTCCATCTGCATTATTCAAAATGTCACATTATTGAACCACCTTGTGCGCGACCTTGAATTGATGTACTTGAATTAAAATTCTGCAATTGATTTAAAGCAATACCAAGTGAATGACGAACATCCTGATTAGTTCTGCTATCCCAAGAACCTGCAATTCCAAATCCATTCAAACTAAAGCAGGTGTAAAATCTTTTGTCTCACTACCATTATAAGATGATTTTACAGAGGAGAAATTGACACCCGGTGTAATATTTAATTCACTTACGGTAAATACCAATACCGGCAGGATTGTAGCAAAGCAACTGGTGTTTCCACCTAATGCGCCAAAAGCTCCACCCATACTTATAAAACGCGCTGTACCACCTACTCCTGTTTGAGAGTAACGCAATGCATCCATATCGTTTTGAGAAAAAGACAAAGACGATGCAAATAATATTGCTATGGCAAAATATCCTGATTTCATAATAAGAATTTTAATTAACGCGGACGTTTAGTTCCACCACCATCTGAACCACCACTTCTTGGAGTATTACCTGATGGGGTATTACCTGAAGGTGTTGGTTTATTATTTCCACCATTATTAAAGGTAGGTGTTCCGTTATCGAAAATATTTCCTTTCGGATTTGCATTTCCATTATTGGTATTTTTTGTTGGCTTTATGGGCTCGTTACCAATGTTTGGAGTGTATACATTTGTTTTTGGAGGTGTGTTATACTGAGCGTCGTTAGTATTACCCGAATTAATAGTTGATTTAGGCGTTGTATAAGTTGGGTTTGTTCCTCCATTATAACCTGCTTCATTTGTGTTACCCGAATTAATATTGTTTTTCGGATTCGAATTTCCACTGTTCGGTCTAACATCATTTGGATTATAGTTTTCAAATGTTGCTTGATTACTATTAGTGTTATCGAAATTGTTTTTGATTTAGTACTTCTTACATCCTTATCAAACTTTGGGGTCATCGCTTGATCACCTGAACTTCCTGAACATATTTTTGAACTAAACCGTTACTTGCTGAAGCCGGGATTAGAAGTACGACCACTATTGCCACCATCATGACTACCACGAGGAGCATTAGTTGGTTTATTGTATCCACTGTTTACGTCAAACTGATTGTAATATCCCCAACCATTTCCATAATAACTGTATCCGCCATAAGGGTATCCGTAATAACCATTATAAAAACCATTGTTGTAACCGTTATTATACCCTTGCCAATAAGCATTCGAATAAGGATTTCCCCATCCGCCGTAAGTGGTCCCCAATAATTGTAACTGCTATAAATACTGGTACCGTACATACCCGGGTTACCATTGTACCAATAATAATTGGTGTAATAGTTATCATAATAACCTACGCCGTTTACCGGGTTGTCGAAACGACGGATACGTGACGCATATTGATAATCGTAATAATCATCCTTATCATAAACAGGTTCTTTATAGGCCGGATTAGCATCATCAATTGCTTTTTGAGCCGCTAATGCAGCAGCGCGTTCTTCAGCTTCCTTCTTTGCAAGTTCTTCTTCTTTCTTTTTCTTTTCGGCAGCTAAACGTGCTTTTTCAAGACGCTCCTCACTCGGATTCGCATAAATATCATCACTGTAAGTAACTAATTTACTAGTATTACACGCGCTGAGCGCTAATGAAACAATACCTGCAATTATTATGACCTTTTTCATATTTTTTACCGTAATTAGGTTTTAAAAACTTAATTTTACGCGAGGTTTATAATGTAAATTTACAGAAATAAAAACCCGTTTGTTTAAGTGTTTATATCTTTTAACAAGTGGTATGTTTAAATGGATTAAGTGGTAGGTTTTAAAGAATTTTAACAATTATATGAGTAAAGCAATTACATCAAAAACGCAGGATTACAGCAAATGGTATAATGATATTGTGGTAGAAAGCTGATTTAGCCGACCACAGTGCCGTTCGCGGTTGTATGGTTATCAAACCTCATGGATATGCCATTTGGGAAAAATGCAACAAGTCTTAGATAAAATGTTTAAGGATACAGGACATGTAAATGCTTACTTCCCATTATTCATTCCGAAATCTTTTTTGGTAAGAGCTTCACGTTGACGGCTTTGCAAAAGTGCGCTGTTGTAACTCATTACCGTTTAAAAAATGATGGTAACGGAAATATTGTTGTAGATAAGCGCTAAATTGGAAGAAGAATTAATTGTACGCCCCCTTCTGAAACCATTATTTGGAATACTTACAAGGTTGGATACAAAGTTACCGAGATCTTCCTTTGATTAATAAACCAATGGGCTAACGTTGTTCGCTGGAAATGCGCACCCGTTTATTTTACGCACTGCCGAATTTTTATGGCAAGAAGGACATACAGCACACGCAACTGCAGAAGAAGCTATTGCAGAAACCGAACAAATGCTAAATGTGTATGCCGATTTTGTTGAGGAATTGGATGGCTGTTCCGGTTATTAAAGGAAAAAAGTCTAACGAACGGTTTGCGGGAGCTATTGAAACCTATTGTATTGAAGCCTTAATGCAAGATGGAAAAGCATTACAGTGAACATCACATTTCCTGGACAAAATTTTGCCAAAAGCTTTTGATGTGAAATTTGCAACTAAAGAAGGTTCACAAGAGTTTGTTTGGGCTACCAGTTGGGGAGTTTCTACCCGCGTCAATGGGAGCTAATTATGAGTCATAGTGATGATAACGGTTTTGGTAATCATAAAATTAGCTCCTACACAAGTTGTAATAGTTCAATTTACAAAGGTGAAGAAGGCTTGAAAAAAGTTTCGGAAACTGCTTTACAAATTGTTGCAAAATTAAAAGCGAAGAACATTAGTGTTAAATACGATGACAGAGACTCTCAACGTCCGGGTTTTAAATTTGCAGAGCATGAATTAAGAGGTACTCCTGTTCGTATTGCTATTGGCGAACGCGATTTAGCAAATGGAACCGTTGAAATTGCCCGTCGCGATACTTTAGCAAAAGAAACTATTAGTGTTGAAGGTATTGATGCTTACATTGAAAAATTATTAAACGATATTCAGGATAATTTATTTGCGAAAGCTTTAAAGCGCACGCAAGAATCAACTCACAAAGCAGATAGTTTTGACGAGTTGAAAAAATTCTTGATGAAAAGGCGGATTTGTTAGTGCGCATTGGGACGGAACTCCTGAAACCGAAGAAAAAATTAAAGAAGAAATAAAAGCTACCATCCGTTGTATTCCTCTTAATAATAAACAAGAGGAAGGAAAATGTGTTTACAGTGGAAAACCAAGTAAGCAACGTGTACTCTTTGCAAGAGCTTATTAAAAATTTATTTTGTAAATTTAAATGGCAAAAGAACCTAATCAACGCGAACTGATTGTTGGCTTACTGAAGAAAGTCGGCCATGAAGCAGGATGTTTACAAAACACTATTCAAACTTTTAGTGAGCTTCGTAATCTTTGCAAAGAAGTTAGCACCGATTTAAAATCGAGGTTGGATAAAGTTGATAAACGTGTTTCGCTGAGTTTTTGATGTTAATCAACGTGCTTTTCAATTAAAAAGTGGCTGGTATGCTCGAGTTTTATATGCACACCAATGTATTTGAATTCAAAATCACATCCTATGCAAAAACCGGTTACATTAAAAGAATGAATTCAATTCATATTGTGCATTATTAATGTTTTATAATTTCTTAGCGGATTCCTTTCAATTTAACCGCTTAAATGATTTAGGATATATGGTGGGACGGATTTGCGTTAACCGTGAAATGCATTTTTTATCGAAGCTAAAGGACCTATTAACATCAAATACAATTCTTTCTCAACCGAACCGTTAGCAAAAGAAAACCTTAGGAAATTGTTTACGACTTTATGAGTTTGGGTTATTTCTTTGGATTTATTTACACCGCCGTTTGATGCCGTACGTGAAGTAAGTGTAAACGAAATGCAGGAAAAACCAGCAGCGTAAGTTTAGAACCGGCAAACGTTTGGGTTACGGTGCCAGTAATTACGAAGACGAAACTAATTTGTAAGTCTTTCTTCAGTGAAAATTGCGCCAACATCTTTAAAAGGAGATTGCTAAACTCATTAACGCAAAATATGTTTGGCGATGGCAATCATTTAATTCACGGCACGAAAGAAATTCACCGCGTGGAAGCCGGTGATGTTGTTTTTGTTGACCATCAAAAGTATTGCGACAAAGCTTTGCAAAGTGCGGCTACAGCTATCATCATCAATAAAAAGTGGATTGTCCGAAGAAAAAGCATTAATCATTTTGCGATGAACCTTTTTACTACATTCAATACTTTAACACGTCATTTTAATCCTATCTCCTACTAATGTAAATATTAAGGTAAAACTGCTAAGCGTGGAAAAATGTAACCTTAATGCCCGGTTTGCTTGCGAGGGCAAAAATGTTTGTGATTGGAGATAATACTGTTTTCATCGAATGTTGTTGTGTATGATAATTGCATTATTGGACTCAATGTTATTATTCACGCTAATACAACTATAGGTTCTAATGGATTTTATTTTAAAACAGAAGACTACATCATTTGAACAATTACAAACCGTTGGCAGAGTAATTATTTGCAAACCGCGTTCCCATCGAGGATCCAGTTGTACTATCGACAAAGAATTGTAACCGCTGACACTATCATTGGTAAGAGCACCATTTTTAGATAACCGGGTTCTAATGTTGGACATCGATGTAATTATTGGTGAGATGTGTTTGTTTGCTGCACAAGTTGGCATTGCAAGCGTTGTTACCATTGGCAATAACGTTAAAGTGTGGGGACAAGTTGGAATTTCAGGTGACATCATTATTGAAGACGGTGCTACTATTTAACACAATCGGTTTAGGAGAAAATGTAAAAGCAGGTGCAACATATTTCAGGTACTCCAGCCGGAAACGCAAAAGAAAAAATGCGAGAGTTGTTTGCCGCAAAACAATTACCTGATTTGATTAAGAAGTTGTACGATAAGAATTAGATTACTTCAGAGATTTCTCCACACTTTTCCAAAGCAAATCAGCTGATTTATCCCAAGAGAAATTGTTTTTTCGTTGTTTCCCCTTCTCAATTAAAATCAACCTCAAATTATCATCGCTGCGTAATTTAAGCATCGCATTTTTAATTTCATTGACTTCGTAAGGATTTACAAACAGAGCTGAATCACCTGCTAGTTTCAGGTAAACTTGTTACAATGCTTGTGATAATTGGAATTTCACTTTCCATAAGCTTCTACCAATGGAGATTTCAACCCCTTCGAAGTATGGAACGAATGTTAAAGCAAAAGCTAAACCATTACATTGCTAAATCTTCTTCACTTAAACGATTCGTAAAAACAATATCATAACTTTACAACTTAACTCATCAATAGTTTTGTAAATATCACTCCCACCCCAGGCGTGAGAACCGGCTAAAACTAATTTAAATCAGAATTACTTTCCTTTTAAACGCATCAAAGCTAATTTAATCTTGAAATATTTTGCGTGGATTTAAAGAACCGACAAATAAAAATAATCTTTTCCTTCGAAAAACGTTTTTGATTTCTGCTTCTAAATCGGAAACAGGTTTAAATGAAAAGTTAATTCCGTTATAAACTTCATCAATTTTATCAGGACTAATTTTATAATTCTCAGAAATATCTTTCACTGTATTCAGAAACTGTTGCAATTCGCGTAACTTTTTGTGCGAACTTTGGAAAAAGTGATTGTAATATCTACGTGTTAGTGGTTTTGTATCTTTAGGATTATGTAAAAAAATTGATATCGTGAATCACAGGTAACTGCTTA
>JADJMM010000012.1 GCA_016709575.1 Sphingobacteriaceae bacterium | reverse complement strand
TAACTAAAGATTTATCGGGACTATTATCAGCAATGGCTGACAAATAAAAATATTAATTAATTTTATAAAAAATTTAATTGAGATGGGACGGATTTTTCAAACCAGAAAAGCAACAATGTTTAAACGCTACGCTAAAATGGCGAAGGCGTTACCAAATTAGAAAAGAAATTGCCACGGCTGTAAAAGCGGGCGGACCAAATCCTGATACCAACCCGTTTACGTGCTATTATTCAGAATGCAAAGGCCGTAAACATGCCTAAAGTAAATATTGATAGCGCAATTAAACGTGCTTCAGAAAAAGATTCTGCGAATTACGAAGAAGTTATTTATGAAGGATACGCCCACACGGCGTTCCTGTTCTTGTAGAAACAAATACTGATAATCCTACTCGTTCTGTTGCGAATATCAGAATGTATTTTAACCGTGCTGAAGGTCAATTAGGAACATCAGGTTCCGTTAGCTTTATGTTCGAACGCAAAGTGTTATTTAAAGTGGATTCTACAGGATTAGATAAAGACAATACAGAATTAGATCTTATCGATTATGGTGCGGAAGATTTAAGTTGGGATGATGAGAACAATGAATTAATTGTTCAAACTGCATTTACTGATTTTGGAAAAATGCAAGCGGGATTAGAAGAGAAAAAATATATCGTAAAAGAATCATCAAAAGTATTTATTCCTACCACAACCCAAGAATTAACCGAAGAGAAAGAAGCGGATGTTATGGCGCTAATCGAGAAGATGGAAGATGATGATGATATTGTAGCCGTTTATCATAACCTCGCTTAATAATTGGAGAAACGCTGGAACATACAAGATGTGGGTAATAATCCCACCGTTAGTGAATTGCAGCAACTACTGAATGTTGACCGCATTATTGCATCTTTATTATTTCAAAGAAAGATTTCAAATTTTGAAGACGCGAAAAGTTTTTTCCGTCCCGATTTAAATGCTTTATACGATCCTTTTTTAATGAAGGATATGGATAAAGCCATTTCCCGAATAGAAACGGCGATTAAAAACAACGAAAAGATTTTAATTTTTGGCGATTATGATGTTGACGGCACCACCTCTGTTGCTACCGTTTACAGTTTCTTCAAAAAGATTTATCCGAATGTTGGTTTTTATATTCCCGACCGTTATAAAGAAGGTTATGGTATTTCGTTCAAAGGAATTGATTTCGCAAAAGAAAATAATTTCAGTTTAATTATTGCTTTGGATTGCGGAATCAAAGCCATCGATAAAATTGATTACGCCAATGAAAAAGACATTGATTTTATTATTTGCGACCACCATTTACCGGGAGATACATTACCAAAAGCATTAGCGGTTCTCGATCCAAAACGAAATGATTGTCCCTACCCTTATAAAGAATTACCGGGCTGCGGAATCGGTTTTAAATTAATTCAAGCTTACAGCATCAAAAATAAACTTGACGCAAAAGGTTATTTAGAATATTTGGATTTAGTAGCGACAAGTATTGCTGCGGATATTGTTCCCATTACAGGAGAGAATAGAATTCTGGCGCATTTTGGTATTGAAAAATTAAATTCAAATCCACGACCGGGAATTAAAGCGTTGATTGATTCGAATAAAATGACGAAGGGATTAAATATTACTTCGTTGGTGTTTGTTATTGGTCCAAGAATAAATGCGGCGGGACGATTAGAACATGGTTCTAAATCTGTTGAATTATTAATTTGTGAGAACGAAGCTGAGGCGAATGAAATTGCAAAAAGTATAAACACTACCAATACACAACGTAAAGATATTGACCAAGGCACAACATCAGAAGCGCATTTGATGTTAGAGAACGATCCGATGACGCCATTTAAAAAATCAACAGTTCTTTTTAATGAAGGCTGGCATAAAGGTGTTGTGGGAATTGTGGCCTCCCGTTTAATTGAGAAATATTATAAGCCCACCATTATTTTAACTGAATCAGATGGCAAAGCAACAGGTTCCGCGCGAAGTGTGAAAGAATTTGATGTATACTCTGCCATTGAACAATGCAGCGATCTGTTAGAACAATTTGGCGGACATAAATTCGCGGCGGGTTTAACCATGAAAAAGGAAAATGTTTCTGCGTTTCAGGAAAAATTTGAGAGAATTGTTTCAGGAAGTATTACTGCCGAGCAATTAATCCCTCGCGTGGATATTGATATTGAAATTGAATTACAGGAAATAAATGATAAAACCCTCCGCATCTTAAAACAATTTGCACCGCACGGTCCGGAAAATATGACGCCGCTTTTTGTTTCAAAGAATGTAATTGATACCGGCTGGGGAAAAGTAGTTGGCACGAATCATTTAAAATTAGATCTCTTCCAATCGCAAAACCCAAATGTGCGTTTCCCTGCTATTGCTTATGATAAAGGTGATTTTTTAAGTTTCTTCCAACGCAAAATTCCGATTGACATCGTTTTTAAGGTTCAGGAAAATGATTTCAGAGGCGCAATTACAACTCAATTGGTTATTGAGGAGATTAGGGTTAGTTAACTGCAACAAAAGCAGTACTCCGGGCATTATAAAAACAAAAAAGGTAGCACAAAGTATAATCTCTGCATTACCTTTTTATTTCGAAGATTAATAGAATTGATTACTGATTTAAAATCCAAATTTAATTATTCATTAGAACCATTTAAAGGAATATTGAATTTAATCAACATTTGTTCATAGGATAATTTCTTGATTTCCTCAATACTCATGGTATTATTGGATTGAATATACCTGCCTCCGGCGATAGCACCTGGAATAATTACATATCTATACTCTAGTGATGATGGCAGATTAACCAATACAGGTTCAGTTCCGGGAGAAGCGCTGGTAAATCTGCAACTTCCAAAAGTATGACGAGTTAGGTAAATTACATTCGTTTTGTAAACGCAATTAAGTTGATTTGTGGCTCCTCCGGCATCAGATGTGTACGGTAATAAATATGGACCAATACTACCAACTCTCATGTAAGTTATAACTAATCCACTATCTAAAATCCCCTGTGTTAAAGAAGGAGCGTTTAAATGACGTAACCGAAAACAGGTACCATCAATCGTTGTGTCTCTGCTCGCGCTAAGAGATGTCTGCCAATCGGAGTAAATTACATTTGGAGAACCTGTAGCGCCTGTCGATCCAATAGGACCAGTAGGGCCAACATCACCCTTTTCCGGTTTTTTACACGCCGTAAATAAAACTATTGCAGAAATAGTGGTCAAAAGAATTTTTCTTGTTTTCATATTCTAAGTAATTAGGGTTTTATAAAACAAACCTAACTATGAAGCCTCTATTTAAAAATGACAACGAGCATCATTCTGGCTAATCTTAATCATAAATTAATAAGGTAACATTGGCGGACTTCAGGAAAATGATTTTAGAGGCGCAATTACTACACAATTGGTGATTGAGGAGATTAGGGTTAGTTAGAAAGTAATTGCAAAACTAATACTTTAGTCTTATAGGATTGTCTCCAAATTCCATTTCTGAAAAAAGAAATTCCTTAGGAAGATAACTGGTAAGTTGCAGAATAATTGATTTAGTTTCAATATCACAATTCACACCAAAGTAAATTTCTTTCAATTCAGCTGGCTCGAAATGATAATACGTAGGCTCCTTCATCCAAATTCTCCACTCCCGTTCGTAATTCCAGCACATAGCCTTTTGTGATAAATCTTTAATTACACTATTCATGTTTTGATGGGAATAATCTCCTTCAATAATCTTCAAATGAGAAATAGGATCAAATCCTTCTAATCTTTCCACATAATTAACTTTTTGTAATGAATGATCTTTAAGATTTTAAATTCAAATCCAAAACAAATCCCTTATGAGAACTTGCAAATGTGACCACATTAATATGTCATCACATTGCTCACTTAAAGAGCAAAAAGTAAATTCTTGAATAAGTTTCTTTCTAAATGAATTAAACATAAGACTCAGTTTAACGTCATCTAGGGCTCCCATTTTATTTAATACTTCATTTTTACTTGAATGAGTATATTCTTTTATTTTACTTATTTCTTTTTTTGTAAAATTCAATTCCGTATTAGCTAGACATTCGAATGGGTCATTCATTTTATTACTGTGATGACACCAGAGCCCTCTTAAAGAAATAGATTTAAAAGAATTAGCATTACATGGAAAATATTTATAAAGAATCATTTTTTAGGTCTTATCAAATATAATAATAGTTTATTCTAAACGTCAAACCGAACTCGCCGCCACAAAAGCCGTACTCCAAGCATTCTGAAAATTAAAACCGCCGGTGATGCCGTCGATATCTAATACTTCACCACAGAAATAAAGATTAGGCATTATTTTACTTTGCATGGTTTTGAAATCAATTTCTTTAAGGTTCACTCCCCCACTCGTAACAAATTCTTCTTTAAAAGTGGTTTTACCTTTCATGTTGTAAACATCATTGGTTAAGACTTGAGCTAATTTATTTTGTTGTTTCTTTCCTAATTCTATCCACGGTTTTTGCGGGGAAATTTCTGCTTTCTCCAATAAAAATTCCCATAAACGTTTCGGGATTCCAAATAAAGGAGAGTTTACCATTTGGGTTTTGGTTTGGAGAAATTCTTCAAATACTTTTTTCACTTCTTCTTCGTTCAATTCTCCTGACCAATTAATTAAAATGTTAGCGTTATAATCCAAATCAAAAAAATCTTTAGCAGCAAAAGCTGATAATTTTAAAACAGCCGGGCCACTTAATCCCCAATGCGTAATTAAAACTGGTCCTGTATATTGGTGTTTTGTTTTCTCAACACGAACAGTTGCGTTTTGCACGCTCAAACCCATGAGTTCCTTTATATTATTTCCCGGTAAATTAATTGTAAACAGACTTGGAATTAATTCTGATATGTTATGGCCCGTTTTTTGAATAAAACTATAGTTCTTTTTTTGATTATGTCCTCCGCTGCTGCAGATTACAGAATCCACTACATATTTATTCTTATCGGTTGTAACCTGAATTTGATTATTGGTAACCGATTTTAATTCCAATACTTCTTCCTGCATTTTAATATCGATACCGTATTTCTTTGCTTCGTACATAAAGCAATCGATGATTGTTTCGGAAGAATTACTTTCAGGAAACATTCTGTTATCGGGTTCTGTTTTTAAATCCACTCCCCGTTTCTTGAACCAGGCAATAGTATCACTTACATTAAAACGAGAGAACACTTGTTTTAATTCTTTAGAACCACGAGGATAATTCTTTACTAGTTCATTCACTTCAAAACAATGGTTAGTGACATTACATCTTCCTCCTCCCGAAATACGCACTTTAGATAAAAGCTTATTGCTTTTTTCGAGGATAGTGATTTTACTGCCGGGATGTAATTCCGCTGCATTAATAGCTGCGAAAAAGCCTGCAGCGCCTCCTCCGATGATGATTATGTGTTTATTAGTCAACTTTTACAAAGATGGGGATTTCTACGTCACTTTTTTCCTTGATGAAAAAAGTAACCAAAAAAATCAAGGAAATCCGATTCCCCGCACATGGCTACGCGCCTAGCACGGATTTCCAGGCCAACGCACGTTCTTCCATATCATCTCAAGTAAACCCCAATTGGCCTCATAGGATTTTGCGTTAAGAAATCAGTACTTTATCAAATGCGTGGGCCTGTGCTGAGGGCGCTACGTTGCCTCTCGCGAAGCGCTCAGTAGCGCCTGCTTGATAAAGTACTGATTTTAGCAAAATACTATGCAGCCTTGATTTCTTTGGTTTCTTTTCTGTATCAAGACAGAAAAGAAAGCCTCTAAAGAACACCTATGCTGTAAACTATTAATCAACCCCTTAGAATGAAGCGCCCACCCACCTATTCACTAAGCAATTTTTAACTAAAAACGTATCATTTTATTTTTTACATTTATAGTGAAGTAGACCTAACGGACACTTCACTATAAACAATAATAAAAAACAATACCATGGGATTATTTGATAAAATTAAAGGCGAATTCATTGATATAATTGAATGGACCGACAACACAAGCGATACAATTGTGTGGAAATTTCCACGCATGGGAAATGAAATTAAAATGAATGCAAAACTAACTGTACGTGAAAGTCAGGTAGCTTTGTTTTTAAATGAGGGAAAAGCGGCAGATCTTTTCCAACCGGGTATGTACACTCTGGAAACTCAGAATATGCCAATCATGAGCACATTGAAAGGCTGGAAATATGGTTTTAATTCTCCATTCAAAGCTGATGTGTTCTTTTTCAATACCAAACAATTCACCAATCAAAAATGGGGCACAAAAAACCCAATCATGTTACGTGATGCAGAATTTGGTCCTATCCGTATTCGTGCTTTTGGATCGTATGCTTTCAAAATTAAAGATGCAACACAATTCTATAAAGAAGTTGCTTCTACAAATGCAGAATTTACTGTTGACGAAATTAACGAACAACTAAGAAATTTAGCTGTTAGTCGCGGTATGGATGCAATTGCTGAAAGTAAAATTCCGGTTTTAGATTTAGCGAGCAATTATGATGAAGTTTCTAAACTAATCACTGAAAAAATTCGTCCGGAGTTTAACGAACTTGGTTTAGAGCTAACTAAATTCTTAATTGAAAATATTTCTTTACCTCCTGAAGTTGAAGCGATGCTTGACAAACGCAGCAGTATGGGTATTTTAGGAAACCTTGGTGCATTTAATCAGTTTCAAGCAGGTGTATCGATGGAGAAAGCTGCAGAGAATCAAAATGGCGGTGGCATCATGGGTGCAGGTTTAGGTGCAGGTATGGGTTTTGGTATGGCTAATCAAATGGGTAATATGTATCAGAACAATACTGTTACTCCAAATACTAATAACACACCTCCTCCTATTACTCCGCCTCCTGTAATTCAGTTTCATGTAGCGGTTAATGGTCAGCAAACTGGTCCGTTTAATTTGCAACAGTTACAAGCAATGGCAACAGCGGGACAATTAACTAAACAATCTCAAGTTTGGAAAGCTGGAATGGCCGGATGGTTATCTGCAGAAACACAACCTGAGTTAGCAGCGTTATTTAATAATGTTCCTCCTCCAATAGGATAAATAAAATTCACTTTAACAAAAAAGCCCTGAAGGATTTCTTCAGGGCTTTTTTATGAATGCAAATTAAACTTAAACTACCGGTGTAATATTGGTGTCGTTATTGTTACCAATATCTTCTGAAGATTTTATTTCTACTACTTCATCTGCTTTATCAAACGGACGTTTTCCGAAAATTTCTTCTAAGTCTTCTTTAAAAATAACTTCTTTCTCTAATAATTTATTAGCAAGTGTTGCTAATTTTTCTTTGTTGATAGTTAAGATTTGTTTGGTACGTGCATAAGCAACATCAATCATCTTCTTCACCTCTTCATCAATAGTTTTAGCCGTGTTTTCGCTATAAGGTTTACCGAATGAATATTCTCTTTGTCCCTGAACTATCATAATAACTTACGTTACCAATTTTGTCATTTAAACCGTAATATACAATACTTGCATAAGCCTGACGAGTAATTTTTTCTAAATCGCTTAAAGCTCCAGTTGAAATTTTTCCGAAGATAATTTCTTCAGCAGCCCGTCCACCTAAGGTTGCGCACATTTCATCGACTATTTGTTCGGTAGTTGTAATTTGTCTTTCTTCAGGTAAATACCAAGCAGCTCCTAATGAACGACCACGAGGTACAATAGTCACTTTTACTAATGGAGAAGCGTATTCACACATCCAACTTACAGTGGCATGACCAGCTTCGTGAAAAGCAATCCACGTTTTTCTCAGCGGAGTAATGATTTTATTTTTCTTTTCAAGACCTGCAATAATTCTATCTACTGCATCTAAGAAATCTTGTTTAGTCACTTGCTTTTTATTGGCACGCGCAGCAATTAAAGCAGCTTCGTTACAAATGTTAGCAATGTCAGCGCCACTAAATCCTGGAGTTTGACGAGATAAAAATTCTATATCAACCGTGTCATCAATTTTAATTTTCTTTAAATGAACTTTAAATATTTCTTGACGTTCAACAACATCTGGCATATCAACATAAATTTGTCTGTCGAAACGACCGGCACGCATTAACGCTCTGTCTAAAATATCAGCACGGTTAGTAGCAGCTAAAATAATTACACCGCTGTTTGTTCCGAAACCATCCATCTCCGTTAAAAGTTGGTTTAGCGTATTCTCACGTTCATCATTTCCACCTGCTGCTGCGTTTTTTCCGCGTGCGCGACCGATAGCATCAATCTCATCAATAAAAATAATACAAGGCGCTTTTTCTTTTGCGTTGCGGAACAAATCACGAACACGTGAAGCTCCAACCCCTACAAACATCTCCACAAAATCAGAACCTGATAAAGAGAAGAACGGCACTTTTGCTTCACCTGCAACAGCTTTCGCTAATAATGTTTTACCTGTACCCGGAGGTCCAACTAACAATGCTCCTTTCGGGATTTTTGCTCCTAAGTCGGTATATTTTTTTGGATTCTTTAAGAAATCTACGATTTCCATAATTTCCACTTTTGCTCCATCTAAACCAGCAACATCATTAAATGTGACGTTTACATTAGAATCTTTGTCAAATAAAACAGCTTTAGATTTTCCGATGTTGAAGATTTGACCGGGACCACCACCAGCACCACCACTCATACGGCGCATCATGAACATCCACAATACTACCATAATTAAGATTGGAGCAATCCAAGTTAATTCGCTACCCCAATTAGTTTCATCAACTGAATGCGGGTAAACACGTTTGTCTTTTGAAATACCTGCATCATCTTGAACTTTTTCGATACGGCGAAGAAAATCATCAACCGAAGAAATAGTTAATCTGAAATGCGGACCTTTAAATTTTTTATCCGGAAAAAAAGCAAGACCTGTTTTTTTATCTTTATACTGATCAAGTAAAGCAAGACTATCCGGATTAATATAAATTCTCGCTTCTTTCTCGTTCACGATATCAACACCCGCTACATCACCATGGGCCAACATTTTTTGTTCGAAATCAACCTGGCTGATTTCAATCATGCGTGATGAAAAATTAGTTCCGAAAAAAGTAACGAATAATAAACCAACAATTACTAAACCGTAAATCCAGTAAAAGTTATTGCCGGCATTTTTTCCACCGCCACCTCCACCTAATGGAGATTGCTTCGAAAATTTTTCTTTCATCTTCTCGAATTGCTTCTTACGCTCGTCGTCTTGGTTTTGTTGCGAGTTCTCGTTTTTTATATTCGGAGTCTCAGTATTTTTAGGATCTTCACTCATGTGTATAGTTTCAAGTATTAAACGCGTTTAAGCCAGCGTAATTTCTGCATCTGCCCATAAGGCCTCTAAGTTATAGTAATCACGTATTTCTTTTTGGAACACATGTACCACAACGTTTATATAATCCATTAAAATCCATTCCGCATTTTCAAAACCTTCGGCATGGAATGGTCTTTCACCAGTAGTTTTTTCAACTACCTCATCAACCGAATCAGCAATTGCTTCAACGTGAGTTTTACTATCTGCATCGCAAATCACAAAAAAATCTGCTACGCTATTTTCAATCTCAGTTAAATTAATGATGGTAATGTTTTTTGCTTTTTTCTCTTCCATACCATCGATAATGGCATCAACTAAATCTGTAGTTTGTTTTCCTGTTACAGTTTTAACCGGGCGAGACGTTTTTGTTTTGCCGCTCTTACTAAGCGCGCGTGCCGATTTTTTCTTTTCGGTATTCGCAATAGCATTAGCCTGCTTAACTTATTTATCTTTTGGGGTAACAGCTTTTTTCTTGTTCACCACCTTTTTAGCTACTTTCTTTTTACCACCCGTAGCCAGAGAAGAAGTTCTTTTCTTTTTCGGAGCTTTCTTTTCAGGTTTAAGCGCTTTTAAGGCTGCTGCTTTTGAAACCGCTTTTTTAGCTGGTTTTTTCTTATCTGTTTTCGAAGCGGTTTTCTTCGCCGCTTTCTTCACTGTCTTTTTTACTATTTTCTTAGCCATAAAGGATATAATACTTAGCTTTTTCTGCTTACTTTCTATAAGTTTGCACTAAACAACAAAATTAACCTTTTTGGCTTAATGGCAACACTATTTATAGGGCAAAACAAAGTTTTTTTACCTGAAACATATAGCACCAATTCTTATGCCATAGAGCTGTTAAAGAACGTTAACGTTATTGAGGGAACAGTTGTTTATACCCACAAGCAAACACAAGGTAAAGGACAAAGAGGTAACAGCTGGACGTCGCAGCCAGAGCGAAATGCAACGTTTTCATTGATTTTAATACCAACATTTTTAAACTCAAAAAATACTTTTCATTTAAGCAAAATAACAGCTTTAGCGTTGTATGACGTATTGACTGAGATTTTAAATGGTAGTCAATTTGACATTAAAATAAAGTGGCCAAATGACATACTTGTGAACAAGAAAAAAATTGCGGGAGTATTGATTGAAAACAGCATTTTGAATGACGCCTTGCATTGGAGTGTAATTGGCATAGGTTTAAATGTGAATCAGAACGATTTTGGAGAACTTAACACAGCCACTTCATTAAATTTACTGAATGGTAAAGATTATGTGGTAGAAAAGGTAATGGAAAGTTTATTTACCCACTTCGAAAAATGGTTTTTAAGGTTAAAGAAATCGGATTTTAAATTAATTGATGAAGCTTATCAAAACTTATTGTTTGGATTAAATACAGAATCTGAATTTGAACAAAACGGAACTCGTTTTAAAGCAATTATTCAAGGCGTTAACGAAACCGGTTTGTTGGTTTTGAAATTACAAGATGGTACTCTGAAAACCTTCGATTTAAAAGAAGTGAATTTTATTTATTAAGCATTTGCTTAAGTGAATTCATTTTAAAGTGCATGTCGAGCGAAAAATCACTTTCCAAAGACGTTTCTTTAATGAATTCGAAAATGAGAAGTGTTTTTTGAAAGGCATTTTCAGCTTCCTTCTCTTTCAATTGTTTGCTATACCCTATTCCTTTTTCGTAAAGTAAATCGCCCAGCATTTTCAAGTTAGCTTCTTTTAATTCGTAGTTTTCGGTAAGCAATTGAATAAAATCTTTGTTTGGTAGCTTCTCTGCAATTTCAACTTCAATATTAGTGTATTTGAATGCGGATGTATTAATCAACTCTTCCAACTCAGCAAACTTTGAATCGGCTTTAAATCCCAAAACAATAGCCAGGAATTTTCCAAACTCCTCATATTGCCTCATAATATAGTCTTTCCTAAACATGATTCAGTTTCTCAAACACTTCTAATACTTGTGGGATTAATCCTGTTTTTTCATCGTTATTGATAATGAAATCGCTGATGGGTCCTTTTTCTTCGTCCGGCAATTGATGATTGATGCGTTTTATAACCTCATGGCGAGTAATTCCATCGCGCGATTGAACCCTTGAAATGCGTAATTCGAGAGGAGAAGTGACTAAAATAGTTTTATCGAGTTTTTTGTAAATACCAGCCTCAAAAATCAAAGCACTTTCTTTTAAAATCAATTTGCTTTTAGAGTGCTGTTGAACAAATTCTTTAAAATCATTCTCAACTGCGGGATGAATAATTGCATTCACCTTGTGTAATATCTGAGAATCTCGGAATATTATTGAGGAAATATGAGGTGGGTTTAATTTCCCATTCTCATCATAAGCATTGCTTCCTAACAAACGTATCACCTGCTCTTTTACTTCAGGCTTGTAATACATTTCTTTAGCGCGGATATCCGAATTATAAACAGGCACGCCAAGAACCTCAAACAGTTTCGCGACTGTCGATTTTCCACTTCCAATGCCACCTGTTAATCCTACTATCATTATTTTGCTTTGAATAATAAAAATTCGATGTCCGACGGTTCTATTGATAAAACATGCGCTTGGGTCGGTAAAATACTTAACTCAACGGGTAATTTATTTATTCCCTTTTTTTGTTTTCCTAAATTCACTACAGCTTTAAAATCTTTCTCCGAAATATCATTAAAATCGTTTTTAGCGCTCGAGAATTTTATTTTTACACGGGAAGGAAATAATTTAGGAACCATGTTTGCCGGAGCATTAATAGCTACCACTTCCACTTCAATTTCTTTTTCTAATAATTTATCAGCGCTGATACTTACACTAACTTCGTTTAAATTCAGATACACATTTTCAGAAGGGCGCACTAAATTTAATTTACCGGTGTAGTTCGTACTTAACTGATTCAGGTATAAAGGAACTGTTGAAATACTATCAATACTTCGCAAAGAAGCGCTATCCCCGTTAATGGTAATGTAAGCCGGATTGATAACAGCCTTTGAAAGGATAAAACCTCTATCAGCATTAGCATAAATAACAGGACGAATAGGTACATTTTTATTCAAGCCTTTTTTAGCAGCGAAAAACAAAGTATCAGGACTGATTTTTTTAATATCCACATTTAATTTTGTGGAAGATGCGATATTGATATTCCCTGAACTGATGGCATAGGTTTGTGATTTATTGTCGCCTTTTAAACTATTAAAATCAACTGTGATAGGATTAAACGGTTTGTTCAATAAAACAAAAAACAGTTTTAGTCCACTTGTTTTAATATCGAAACGTAATTGATCAGGTAATTCTGAAAGTAAAGTTTTATTAGCCGGCAGGTTAACGAACTTTACAGGAATGTTTAAAGAATAAAAATAAGATCGGTTTAAAGAGTGACTAAGCCACAAAAAACCTGAGATAGCAAGACAAATCAAGAAGGCCGATAATTTACCGCGCATTAATTTTGGTTTAATGCTATTTCCTTCTTGTTTTGCCAAATGCTAAAGACTTATGGAGTTTGATTTAAAGTAGCGGTAGCATCTTGCGATACTGCATTTTTCGAAATTTTCATTTTCGTACCATCTTCCACTTCCATAATAATAGTTGCGTCATCGCGTATTTCTACAATTTTACCGTAGATACCGCCAATGGTTAAAATTTTATCGCCTTTTTTTAAAGCCTCAATATATTTCTTTTGCTCTTTTGCCTTTTTTACTTGTGGACGGATCATGAAGAAATAAAATACCACTACGATTAATACTAGAGGTAAAATTTGCATTAGAGGATTTCCGCCTGATGCCTGAGGTGCCATTAAAATGAATTGTTGTAACATGTTGTTGATTTTAGGATGATTTTATATTTATACTTTTTTTTGCTTTAAACTTTTAACCTTGAACTTTAAACCTAATTAGCTTTCTTCTTTCAGTGTTTCCGGAACTATAATTTCGGTTTTTATTTTAACTATGCGTGTACTTGGCTCGCAATTGGTAACAATGTTGATGCTTTTTTTCTTGTATTCCGCTTTTACCTTCACTGCTAAAATTACATTTACTTTACCTTCTTTACCCGGCAAAATAGGTTCTTTTGGCCATTCAGGCACCGTACAACCACAACTTCCTGCAGCTGAAGTGATAATTAAATTGCTATTACCCGTATTCTTAAATTTAAAAGCGAAAGATACTTTTTCACCTTGTGTAATGCGTCCAAAATCGTGTTCCTCTTCCTCAAACTTAATGTCAGGCAAATTCCCTTTTACTACCATCAGCCGAAGCTGTATTATTTACCTCATTGGTAGAAATGCCGTCGGTTTCTTTCTTATCTCCTGTACAGGAAATCAGAAAAACCGTTAAAACTGAAGCTAAAGCTATACTACGTAACATGTTCTATTATTTGTGGCCAAAGATAACATTTAATTAATTATCCCCCCTTTGGCTAGGCTTGACAAACCGCTTTTTTTAACTATATTTGCATGAATTTTATAATCTTAAAATTCACTCCTATGGCCACATCTTATTTAGCTCAAAAGTTTGTCCCTGAAGGGCTCACTTACGACGATGTATTATTAGTGCCCGATTACTCGGAAATACTTCCACGTGAGGTAAACATCTCGAGTTATTTTACGCGCGACATTAAATTAAATACACCTATAGTAGCAGCTGCCATGGATACCGTAACAGAGTATCAATTAGCGATTGCTATTGCCCAGGAAGGTGGTATTGGTGTTCTCCATAAAAACATGAGCATTGAAGATCAAGCCGCTCACGTACGTAAAGTAAAACGTAGCGAAAGTGGTATGATTGCCGACCCGGTTACCCTTAACGAAGGAGCAACAGTTGGAGATGCCCTTGCCCTTATGGCTGAAAATAAGATTGGCGGGATTCCTGTTATTGACAAACAACACCGTTTGGTAGGTATTATCACTAACCGCGATTTACGTTTCGAGAAAAACATGAAACGCCCTGTTAAAGAGGTGATGACTCCTGCAAAAGATGCCATTACCGCTAAAGCAGGTATCACTTTAAAACAAGCAGAGGTAGTTTTACAAGACCATAAAATTGAAAAGCTTCCTATTATTGATAAAGACCGCAAATTAGTTGGACTTATCACCTATAAAGACATAATCAAAATTAAAGTTCGTCCGAATGCCTGTAAAGATAGTTTAGGGCGTTTACGTTGTGCTGCTGCTGTTGGGGTTACTGCCGATGCACTTGAGCGTGTAGATGCTTTAGTGGCTGCAGGTGTTGATGCAATTATTATAGATACAGCTCACGGTCACTCGAAAGGTGTTATTGAAAAATTAAAAGAAGTTAAGAAGAAACATAAAAATTTACAAGTAGTTATTGGAAACATTGCTACCGGTAAAGCTGCATTAGATTTAGTAAAAGCAGGAGCAGATGCTGTTAAAGTTGGTATTGGTCCTGGTTCAATTTGTACTACACGTGTTATTGCGGGTGTTGGTGTTCCTCAATTATCAGCAATATTAGATGTTGCCAATGCTTTAAAAGGAACAGGTGTTCCACTTATTGCTGACGGTGGTATTCGTTTTACAGGAGATGTTGTAAAAGCATTAGCTGCCGGTGCAGGAACTGTAATGATGGGTGGAATGTTTGCGGGTGTTGAAGAAAGTCCGGGAGAAACAATCATTTTCGAAGGACGAAAATTTAAATCTTACCGCGGAATGGGTTCATTAGAAGCGATGCAAAAAGGTTCTAAGGATCGTTATTTTCAGGATGCAGAAGATGATATTAAAAAATTAGTTCCTGAAGGAATTAGCGGACGAGTTCCATACAAAGGAAGTTTAGCAGAAGTGATCTATCAAATTATTGGTGGTTTACGTGCCGGTATGGGATATTGTGGTGCAAAAGATGTGAAGGCTTTACAAAAGGCTAAATTCATTCGTATTACAGCTGCTGGTGTTAAAGAAGGACATCCGCATGATGTTGTAATTACAAGAGAAGCGCCAAACTATAGCAGATAGAGATGTTAAATTTTAAATGATAAATTTTAAATTATTATCACAAACCACATTTAGCATCTAACATTTAACATTCAAAATTTTAAAATGGTATTACCAATTGTTGTATACGGAGACCCGGTTCTTAGGAAAGTAGGAGTTGATATTGAAAAAAATCACGAAGGTTTAACTCAATTAATAGCCGACATGTTTGAAACCATGTACGAAGCTAACGGTGTTGGTTTAGCCGCTCCTCAAGTTGGAAAAGCAATTCGTTTATTTGTGATTGATGCTACTCCGTTTGCTGATGTGGAAGAAGATGAAGAAAGTGAATTCACCAAAAAAGAATTAGAAATTTTAAAAGACTTCAAGAAAGTTTTCATTAACGCCCGTATTTTAGAAGAAGATGGTGAAGAATGGAAATTTAATGAAGGCTGTTTAAGTATTCCTAAATTAAGAGAAGATGTGTTCCGTAAACCCAATATTAAAATTGAGTATTACGATGAGACCTTTAAAAAACATACTGAAAAATACGATGGTGTTATTGCCCGCGTTATTCAACATGAATACGACCATATTCAAGGCGTTTTGTTTACCGATAAGATTAGTCCGCTTAAGCGTACTCTCATTGCCGGCAAGTTAAATGACATCAGTAAAGGCAAAATTAATGCTGATTATAAAATAAAAGTTTACCGACCAAAAAAATAATATGACACTGAAGAACATATTAAAGCAATTTCTAATTATTCTATTAGCGGCTTTTATAGTTTTTTAATGTTTGTTAATTGTACCGGCACAAAGGCAGAAGAAAAATCTATTTCGGAAGCTAAAAAGGATTCAACATCACAATCCAATTCTGTTTATACAAACGATTGTCGTACTTTATATTTGGATGCCCTTAAAAACGACAGTATTATTTTATTGGCAACCGAAGTAAATCCCGAAGTTGGAAACAAAGCCGTTAAAGCTTTTGCAGATTTCGCTTTTTATTGTCCGAACGATACTTTAGCACCCGTATTTTTATTAAAGGCCGGGCAAATTGCGCGAGTATTAATAATTTACCACAAGCTCAGGTTTGTTTTGAGAAATGTTACACGGATTTTCCTGAATTTAAAAACCGTGGTGCTGCTACTAAAACCGATGAGCAAATTATTAAGGAGTTTGAAAAGAAAAACGCTAAGAAGAAGTAATTTCCCCTCTTAAATTTTTCTCCAATAAATCTTTAAGTTTTTTTACAGGAAGTTTTTGTCCTAGCAGGAACATTAATTTCGCAACCGCGCTTTCGTAGGTAATATCATGTCCGCTAACAACCCCAATTCGTTTTAACTGACTGCTTGTTTCGTACATACCTTGCACTACTCTACCCTCGTGACATTGCGTTACGTTTAAAATAACAATGCCTTTTGCGATTGCTGATTTCAATTCGTTCACAAACCATTCTTGAGTTGTAGCATTACCGGCACCAAAAGTTTCTATGATGATGGCTTTAATACCTTTTGTGTTAATGAGAGAACTTGTAATTTTTTCGTTAAGCCCTGGAAATAATTTCAATACCAAAATACTATTGTCTAATTCAGCATGAACTTTTAAAGCTTTTTTGTTTTGTTTTAAGAGCGCGCGTTCGTTGTATTGAATTTCAACGCCTGCTTCTGCTAAGAACGGATAGTTTGGCGATTTGAAGGCATCAAAATGTTCTGAATTGTATTTGAAAGTTCTGTTGCCGCGGTATAATTTGTATTCGAAATAAATACACACTTCCTGAACAATAGATTTTCCTTTGTGTTTAGCGGCTGCAATTTCAATCGCTGTGATTAAATTTTCTTTACCATCAGTTCTGATAATGCCTATTGGCAATTGAGAACCCGTTAAGATGACAGGCTTACTCAAATTCTCCAACATAAAACTCAAAGCACTTGCCGTAAACGACATCGTATCTGAACCGTGAAGAATTACAAAACCATCGAACTTATTGTATTTTTCTTTAATGATGTTGGCGAGTTTCACCCAAACATCTTTGTGCATGTTTGATGAATCAATCGGTTTCTCGAAAGAGATAGAAGATAATTCAACATCAAACTTTTTGAGTTCCGGAACCTGATTGGTTAATGATTTAAAATCGAATGGCTTTAAGGAACCGGTTTTTACATCCTGCATCATACCAATGGTACCGCCGGTGTAAATGAGTAAAATTTTTGATTTAGCCATGAGAAATAAAAAAGACGCAAGCGTATTTCATCCTGCGTCTTTAATTTTAATTTTTAGAACGGTAGATCGTCGTTATCGTTAGTGTTTGATGTAAACACAGGTGATGTTGCATTTTCTACATTGTTAGATTGAGTATTTTGCGCAGGAGTTGATAATCCTCCACCTGCTCCTTTTTCAATTCTCCAAGCTTCAAGCGTGTTGAAATATTTTATGCCTTGCGGACCATTCCACTCGCGACCACGTAAGTTAAATTGAACTTTCATTTCGTCACCAACATTATATTGGTCTAATAAATTTACTTTGTCTTGTGTTAATTGAAAACTTACATGCTGTGGGTACGGCGTGCTTGCTTCTGTAGTTAATACAAATTCGCGTTTTTGAAAACGATCACTTACTTTTTGTGTGTCGAATTTTGCTTTTAATGTTCCTGTTACTTCCATGATATATTGATTTTATTATTTATTACTTTACTTATTTAATTGGCTAATAAAGCAAGCCAGGCTTCTTTCACTTTTCCGCCTTCCAATAATGTTTTTGCAAACTTGTGCAGTTCATCATTATTCGCGAAACGCTTTTGTGTACTCTTATAACTTTCAATTTCTTCTTTCGTTGGCAATTGCTCAACATTTCCTAACTGACCTAAATTATTTCCTGTAAAAACGTTACTGTTTTTAATGGCGGCTGGAATTTGATCAACACCAATTCCTAAGGTAGTTAATGGTTTTTCAATTTCAAATAAAGCATCACCATGCGCTCTGCAATACCAGTTTCCGCCCATACGGGCTACTAAATCAATTTTATGTTGGTCAATTAGTTTATTCGCATCCAAAACATCTTCACTCACGTGAATCATCACCACTTCACAAATCACTAAATTTCCGGCACCGCCTTCTTGTCCGAGTTCTATAACCTGATTCACTTTACACTCTAACTGAACAGGTGATTCCTTCACTCTAAATGGTTTTACCTTTTCAGATGCCAATGGTGTGAAACCTGCTTTTTCAAATTCGCTCGTGCCTTTTGGGTACGGACTACTTGCCAAACTGGTTTGATGAACCATGTTGTAGTTCACGATGTTTATCACACACTCTGGCACTTCTTTTATGTTCTCGTAAGTATCCTTTGTTGCGCCTGTTCTTCCACTTCGTGCGGGAGAAAAAACAGCAATCGGCGGGTTAGCCGAAAACACATTAAAAAAACTGAAAGGCGCTAAATTTGCATTCCCGTTCTTATCAATAGTACTGGCAAAACAAATCGGGCGAGGTCCTACCGCTCCCAACAAATATTGATGTACTTGGGCAACAGTTAGTTCTTTGGGATTAAGACTTAGCATTTAAACAAAAATACCGAATTGTAAGTCAATTTTGACCCAATGTTGATAATTGCGGAAAATTCCTTCTCCCTGTGGGAGAAGGTGTCACGGAGTGACGGATGAGGGTTCTTTGAAAGTTAATTTTATTTAAAAAAGACAATTTAGAAATGCGCGCTTCGTTTCAAACTAAATACTTATTCAACAATTTGTATATTAGCATCCTTAATGAGTCAGAATCTTGTCATAATTCCAACCTACAACGAAATCGAGAATATCGAGAAGATGGTGCGCAAGGTTTTTTCACTGAATCGTGAGTTTGATTTATTGATTGTTGATGATGGCTCGCCCGACGGCACTGCTCAAAAAGTAAAAGAATTACAAACAGAATTTCCAAGATTATTTATTGAAGAACGCTCAGGAAAATTAGGTCTTGGCACAGCTTATATTCACGGATTTAAATGGGCTTTGACTCGTGATTACCAATTCATTTTTGAAATGGATTGCGATTTCAGTCATAAACCCGATGATTTAATTCGTTTATTGGAAGCTTGTGAAAAAGGTGCTGATGTAGCCGTAGGTTCTCGCTACGTAAAAGGCGGAAATGTTAGCAACTGGCCATTGGGACGAATCTTAATGAGTTATTTCGCTTCAGTGTATGTGCGTATTGTATTATGGTTACCGATTAAAGATACCACTGCAGGATTCAAATGTTACAAACGCAAAGTTTTAGAAACTATTAATTTGGATGGCATCCGCTTTATGGGTTATGCTTTTCAAATTGAAATGAAATATACGGCTTACAAAAAGGGCTTCAAATTAGTAGAAGTTCCAATTCTATTTACAGATCGTATTGAAGGTGTAAGCAAAATGAGTACTAAAATTTTCAAGGAAGCTTTTTTAGGCGTGGTTCAAATGCGCTTCAAAAAAATCGATTGATTTTTTTCACGGAAACCAAAGTCCAGCCAAAATCTTATATTTACCGTAACCCATTAATTACATCTGTAAAATTCAGGGCAATTAAATTGGGCCTCATTTAAAATGAGCATCAAAGGAAATAATACTCTAGGGCGATATTATAGTTTAGTAAGTCTTGTCATTCTTCTTATTCTGACAAACTTGGTTTATGCCAGCTACTTTATCAGGGATGCCTATCCAAGCCACAATATGATTTCAAATCTTATAATGGCCGCAGCACCTCTTAACAATCTTGGCTTGCCTTATAAAGATTATTGGGACATCTATCCACCAGGTATCTATATTTTTCTGAGTCCTTTCGAATATTTATTTAATGGCCAAACCATAGTATTTAAGATTTTTCATATTCTGTTTTCTGTTTTAATGGGGCTAATGGTTTTAAAATCTTTAAACCGTATTTTTCATACCCGTTTTACCCCGGTAGTTCTATTCTTTTTATTGTATTTATTGCTTTCCAACTATTTCTATTGCATTTTATTTCACAATGCGTTTCTGGCTTTACTATTATCTGTAGGTGGGTTTTATCTTTTGGCTTTCTCCAAAAAAACATGGTTGAACTTTTTATTCAGTTCAATTCTGTTCGCTTTTTCAGCAAGCATGAAAGAAACTTTTTTATTCACCATTTTTCTTCCTTTCTTATATCTGGCATCAAGGTATTTGTTCAGAGAAAGAAAAAGCTTGAAGGCGTTCTCTAAAAATTTATCTGCAGTAGTAATTGGAATATTACTGGTTCTTTTAGGCAACTATTTATACCTGCATTTACTAGGAGTACAAAATAATTATAACGAAGTAACGGCCTATAAGTCTCAGTTGGTTGGCGGAAACTCTTTATTGCAATTGTTTAATAATTTGAACCCATTTGCTTTTAGTGATTTTTCTTCCAGGTTTAAAGAATTCTCTTCTTCATTTTTCCTGCATTCGCACGGTTTCATTTACTATATGTATTTATTGGCGTTTCTTGTCTTTTTAATTCCCATAACATCAATAAACCAAAATGGAAAAAGAAAATATTCGTTTGGCAAATGGAACCATGAACGCGGACTTGCCGTAACGGTGTTTGGTTTCTTCATATTGCACTATGAGGGGTTTCAACTCTTAAATAAAATGCAGCCGAATTATACCCTACAAATGGTACCGGCTTTAGTGTTAGCTACCGCTCTGCTTTATAAGATTAGCAAAAACAAGCTTCAGACTATCTTAAACGAAAGATTTGCCAACCACACTTATTATTCAAAAATAAAAAATGGAGCTTTTGCATTTATTATTCTTTGTTTTGTTTGGGTTTTATATCCCAGGTTTAGTCATTTTTCGTTTATACAAACCATGTCTCTATCAGAATACATTAATGGCTTTTCAATTAAGAAACCGGAAGTAATTATTCCCGAAAAAGTAAAACAAGTGATGGCGAATGACAGTAGAATATTCCACATTTACGGATGGGGCACTCCTTATTTTTACTATTTTTCAAATGCGAAACCATTTTCCAGATTCTTTATTATTCATCCCAATATTTTAGGAGAAGTTCAGTTAAAGGAATTGGTAGAACAATTTAAGAACGAATTACCTAAAGTAATGGTGTATAACCAAACCGGTGCCGATATGAATGTGCCCGAATTTGAAAACAATACTATTCAGTTTGAAAAATTATTGAGTAAGTGCTATGAATTTCATCCGGCCATTATCTACAATGGGTATAATTGTAGTGGGTACTATTTATTAAAAAGCGACGATTATTTTAAATCGCACCCCGAAGAGTTTATTGCTTCAAAATACCGCTAAGCAATTCATCTAAAACATTATCTTTACCATACAATCGCATGGATAAAGACTTAGAAAATATTCTTAAAAAAGCCAACAAAGGCGAAAAACCTGAAGAGAAATCAGAACCTATAAAAGTATTTCCGCCTAACGGACCATACGATTATTTGGTGTTCACAAAATTGGTTCCGTTCAGCGGATTCAATAAAACTATTTTCTTATTTATTCTCCCAACTGCTTTATGTATTGGGTTTTTCTTTGCTGAGTTCAGATTCGCTACTATTCTTATTCTACTAATTTACGCCGGTTTATTAGTGGCTTATAATATCATGAATTTTTTTCGCTTCCAGTCTTTTAAAGGCTGGGAAGAACGTTTACCCTTTAAATTAATTGGCTGGCGTGAAATGATTCACAAAAAAAAGATGTTTTGTGATTTATGTTGGAATGATACAAGAATAACTATTCAACATGAAGAAGGCGACCCTGTGATAAAAGAATTAATACAAGCCGCCCTTAAATTATATTGTAAAAAAACAGAATTGGCTTTTTATGATGAGGATTTTGGTATGGGAAAAAGAAGTCGCAATTACTGGAAGATTATATCGTATAACACCGCAGAAGGAAGTGCCAGTCCGGAAGTAATGCGCTACATGAAACAATTGTTTGAAAAAGAACTCCGCATAATCGCCGAAAAAACAGGAAAGATCCAATCCGTTAAAATTGAATTACTTTCTGAAGAATTTCAAATTAACATTAGAGTTAATACAGGAGATTAAGCCGCATCACGATTATAATGCTTTATGGCTTTAAGTTCTGATTGTTTATGATTTTGCTCTTCTTCAATATCAAAATCATCTTGTAAACCCAACCAAAACTTAGCTGAGTTTCCAAAATATTTAGAAAATCTTAAGGCCGTATCTGCTGTAATCCTTCTATTCCCCTTTATAATTTCAGATATTCTTGTTTGAGGAATACCAATACTTTTAGAAAGCCTGTAAGCACTAATTGCTAAAGGAACGAGAAACTCTTCTTTCAAAATTTCTCCCGGATGTATATTTTTTAATTTTGCCATAATTATATTTTAATGATAATCTATTATTTCAACATTAGAAGCGTTTCCGTTATTCCATTTAAAAATTATTCTCCACTGGTCATTTATTCGAATAGAATAAAAATCTTTAAAATTACCTTTCAATTTCTCAAGTCTATTGGAAGGAGGAATTTGCAAATCACTTAAGTTTTGTGAGTTGTTCAACATCCTCAGCTTTCTCCTGCCAATTTCCTGTATTTCGTTAGGAAGCCGTTTTATGCGCTCTCCATCCCAAATTTTCTCTGTGTTTTTGTCCCCAAACGAAACAATCATAGTTCTGTTTAACGTTACTAACGTCAAAGGTAAGTAATTTTGAACTAAAAACCAAACCATAGGTTAGAATAAGGCTTTTGCTAATAACTCTCCCAAAATGCTACAAATCGTAGCAACACTTCTTTTCATTACAGAGTAACTTAGAGCATAATTTCGGGTTAGCATGGAAAGAAATGTACTACATATGGATTTGGATACTTTTTTTGTATCCGTTGAACGTAAAATTAATCCCAAACTCATTGGTAAACCTGTATTGGTTGGTGGTAGTAGCGACCGTGGCGTAGTAGCCTCTTGTAGTTATGAAGCCCGTGCTTTTGGTATCCACTCCGCCATGCCCATGCGTATGGCCAGACAATTATGTCCCCAAGCTATTATAGTAAGTGGCGACCATGAAGCTTATAGTCAACACTCACACGAAGTGACCGAAATTATAAAAGAAGCTGTTCCTGTTTATGAAAAAACATCGATTGATGAATTTTATATGGACTTGAGTGGGATGGATAAATTTTTTGGCTGTTATAAAATGGCTTCTGAATTGCGGGAGAAAATAATGAAGGAAACGCATTTGCCCATTTCCTTTGGTCTATCGACAAATAAAACTGTTTCCAAGATAGGAACAGGCGAAGCAAAGCCTAACGGACAAATACGAATCCCCTATGGAAATGAAAAAGAATTTTTAGCACCGCTCTCCATAAAAAAAATACCAATGGTGGGCGATAAAACCTATCAGCTGTTACGTGGGATGGGCATTGAAAAAGTAAAAACCATACAAGACATGCCAATGGAACTCATGCATCAAGTTTTAGGTGAGAATGGCACTGCTATTTGGAGAAAAGCAAATGGAATTGATAATTCGCCGGTTGAACAATATAGCGAGCGTAAATCCATCTCCACCGAAAACACATTTGAAAAAGATACTATTGATGTAGATTATTTAAAGCGGATGATTGTAAGCATGACCGAAAAACTCGCCTTTCAATTACGTGAAGAAGAAAAACTAACTTCTTGTGTTACCATTAAAGTACGTTACTCCGATTTCAATACATATACCATGCAAATGCGGATTCCTTATACAGCATTAGATAATGTATTGATTGAAAAAACATCAGAGTTATTTGATAAACTCTATCAAAAACGAATGTTGATACGATTGATTGGGATAAGATTTAGTCATTTAATACAAGGCACCTACCAATTTGAATTATTTAATGATATGACGGAGCATATACAACTCTACCAAGCGATGGATAAAATGCGTCGCCGTTTTGGTAATGATGCTGTAATGCGCGCCGCGGGTTTAGGAATTAAACAAAGAGGAGATTTTAATCCATTTAACGGGAAAATTAACGGGAAGGTATAAGACATCCCCCGCTCCGCCAAAAGGCGGACCGACCCCTTCGAAGGGGGAATACTTCTCGGTTGTTTGTACAAGACACGGAACATTTCCCCTTCGAAGGGGACGTCACAAAGTGACGGGGGATGTCTTATTGAAGGGAAAATTCTTGATGTCGCAATTTGCGACATCAAGATATTATTGGAGGCCGCAATTTGCGACCTCCAATTTAAGGAGAAAGAAAAAATGCTGTTGAACTGCCACACATATTACAGTTTCGGTTATGGAACTCTTTCCATCGACGAAGTATTTACTGAAGTGAAACAAAAAGGATATTCTTCTTTTGTATTATCCGATATCAATAATACATCAGCAATTATTGATAGTCTGCGTTTAGGCAAGCAATACGACATTAAACCAATTCCCGGTATTGATTTCAGAAATGGCGTGAAACAAAAATATATTGGCATCGCACAAAACAACGAGGGTTTTAAAGAACTGAACGAACATTTATCAAAACACCTTCACGCGAAAGAACATTTCGACGACCGCGCGCCGGATTTTAATCATGTTTATGTAGTTTATCCTTTCAAAGCTTATAAAGGCTGGCCTTTACGGGAAAATGAATTTATTGGTGTAAACGCTAAAGAATTATTGTCGCTCCCTTTTTCTCCCGCTAAAAATTACATACACAAGTTGGTTGTTTTACATTCGGTGAGTTTTATTGAGAAAAAACATTTCAATGCGCACCGTTTACTTCGGGCCATTGCTAAAAATCTTTTGTTAAGTAAATTACCAATAGAAGAACAAACTACAGCCGATGAAGTTATTCCGCCTTTAAACGAATTGTATTTTCATTTTAAAGATTATAAAGATGCCATCAAAAATACCGAACACATTTTAAAAGTATGTAAAGTTGATTTTGAATACGGCAAATTCGCCAATAAAAATAAAAAGTTTTATACCGACAGCATTAGCAACGACATGGCTTTGCTACGACGTGAATGTGAAAAAGGTTTAAAGTACCGTTATCCGAATGCAAAGCCGGAAGTTTTAGAGCGTGTAGACAAAGAATTAAAAATTATTGAGGAGATGAATTTCGCTTCCTACTTTTTAATTAATTGGAACATCATCACCTTCGCGCAGCATAAAAATTATTATTATGTTGGTCGCGGTAGTGGTGCCAATAGTATTGTGGCGTATTTGTTACGGATTACGGATGTTGATCCCATTCAATTGGATTTGTATTTTGAAAGGTTCATTAATCCTTTCAGAAGCAATCCTCCCGATTTTGATATTGATTTTTCTTGGACCGACCGCGATGATATGACTAAATATATTTTCGATACGTTTGGTCATGATAAAACTGCACTCCTGGCTACCTACTCTACTTTTCAGCACGATGCTGTTACGCGGGAGTTAGGAAAAGTGTTTGGTTTGCCCCCTGCCGAAATTGACAAACTACAAAAAGTAAAAGACCCGCAGGATACGGATCAATTCGGAAAATTAGTTCTGAAATACGGAAAATTAATTGCGGGATTCCCAAGTCATTTAAGTATTCACGCCAGCGGAATTATTATTTCGGAAGAACCAATGACCACTTACACGGCTACTTCTATTCCACCGAAAGGTTATCCTACAACGCAATTCAGTATGTTGGAAGCTGAAGATATTGGCTTGTATAAATTTGATATTTTAAGTCAAAGAGGTTTAGGGAAAATAAAAGATGCTCTCGGAATCATAAAAGAAAATCACAATGTAGAAATTGATATTCACGATGTGAAAAAGTTTTACGAAGATGAAACTGTAAAGAATTTATTAAAAGTTGGAAAATGCATTGGTTGTTTTTATGTTGAATCTCCTGCGATGCGAATGTTGCTCGCAAAATTACAAGCCGATGATTATTTGCGTTTAGTAGCGGCGAGTTCAATTATTCGTCCGGGTGTTTCAAAAAGTGGGATGATGCGGGAATATATTTTGCGTTACCGCGATAAAAACAAACGCGAAGCTGCAAGAGCTGAATTACCTGAATTATACGCCTTGCTCGAAGAAACGTATGGTGTAATGGTATATCAGGAAGACGTTATTAAAATTGCGCATTTGTTTGCTGATTTAACTTTAGCCGAAGCCGATTATTTGCGAAGAGGCATGTCCTGGAAATTTAAACAGCGAAACGAATTTGATAAAGTGAAAGAGAATTTTTTTACGAATTGTTTAAAAAAAGGACATCCATTTAATACCATCAACACCATTTGGGAACAAATAGAAAGTTTTGCCAATTTTGCGTTCTCTAAAGGACATTCCGCTAGTTATGCGGTAGAGAGTTATCAGGCTTTATATTTAAAAGCGTATTATCCTTTAGAGTATATGGTTGGTACCTTAAACAACGGTGGTGGTTTTTACAGAACAGAATTATATGTTCATGAAGCGCGTTTACATGGAGCAGAAATAATTCCGCCTTGCGTAAATAATAGTAATGCCTTGTGTAATATAAAAGAGAAAACAATTTATTTGGGATTTGGAATGATTGCTGCTTTTGAACATCATTCCATTAACGAATTAATACGCGAGCGTGAATTAAATGGTGAGTTTAAAGATTTGTACGATTTTATTAAACGCGTACAAATTAGCTTAGACCAATTACGATTATTAATTCGTGTGGGGGCATTTCGTTTTACGGGTATTAATAAAAAGAAATTATTGTGGGAAGCACACATGATGGTGAACCCGATTAAAAAAGACCGTACGAATGAATTGTTTGATGTAAAGCCAAAAAATATTCACTTCCCAAACTAAATGACAGTTGGATTGACGATGCCTTTGATGAAATTGAATTATTGGGCTTCTCCTTATGCTCACCTTTAAAATTATTGAAAGAGAAAATAAACATTCATCTAAAGGCAAATGATTTAAAAAATTACATTCATCAAACTGTAGAAATTATTGGGTATTTAATAACCGTAAAATATGTTACCACCAGTAAAGGTGAGCGTATGTATTTTGGTACCTTTTTAGATTTGGAAGGTATGTGGATTGACACTGTACACTTTCCTCCCTCTGCAAAAGCCTTTCCATTTAACGGACCGGGTTGTTACCGTATAAAAGGAAAAGTAGCCGAAGAGTTTGACCACATCACCATTGAAGTAGAAGAATTAAAACGCTTGGTAACCTTAAACCGAGAGGATTATGTTGAGGAAAACAGTGTTACGGTTTGATGTTTTATAATAAAATGAGTATTTTTAATAAACTTATAAGGATGATAAAATCACCCCCATCTTGCCAAAATGGAAGGATGGGAGCCAAAAATTCACCCCCATAAGCTAGTTAGCGGTAATAAGCGCGGACATTCCGCCTGACAAAATAATCACAGACAAATAAAGTATGACCTGCAAACTTTGTAATAATCCTGCCGACCAAGACAACTCACATATTATTCCATTTTCGTTAATTAAATCAATGGTAACTCCAGACGAAAAGAAAAGAACTGAAAAGGATGTAACATTTGACTTGACTTCTACAGGGGCAGTTCAGTTTTATTTCGGACGAGAGTTAATTGGTGACAAAATCGAAGAATTGCTTGGTCGGGAAATGACCGAAAAGGAAATTGAACAAAATGACAATCCTTTCACCATAGACAACTTAATTTGTACTACATGCGAAAAGAAATTGGGACGACTTGAATCTCTTTACGCTAAATCAATCGTCCCTAAAGTTTCGCAGCTAAATGGTGGAGCAAGCTCCTCCCTTGAACTGGATGAAACAGACTCTTTGTTACTGAAAGCATTTTTTTATTCTATTGTATGGCGTTTAGGCGAATCCAAATATAACAACTATATATTGCACGAATCAATCCTAAGTAAGCTCTCCACTATTTTAAAAAACGTGTTATCTCTTGACGAGATTGAAATCGTTGCTAACTAAAAAAAGCACGCAGACTTATTAAACACCCATAAGCTTGGCATTTCATATTTTGACAACACTTTGTATCCTAAAACAAGGTTTGTTTTTATAACAAAGACAAAACGAAACCGCATTGCTATTTTATCAATGGTATTTCAATTTTCTTCTACTACAAAAAAGATGTTCTAAATAAAAAAGGAAACAGTTTTCTTGGCCTGGAAAAACTCATTGACAGAAAAACTATTCTTGACAAGGATGAAATCACCATAACCAAAAGTGACAAAAACACTGTTGTTAAAGCTGTCCATGAAATGGTGACAATAATGGCTAATATAAAACTTAAGTTGTATCGGACAAGTTTCCAAGAGGCTTATTTAAAGCGAAAAGGTAAAATGCCGGACATTATGACTGTAAGTGCATTTGTTAACGAATTGGTAAGTAAGGACTACATACATGCTGACAAATATAGTGCTGGACGAATTGTAAATCTTGCACGAAAATACTGTGCATAAACTGTGTGGCGCTTACAACCGCTAACAGCACCTACAACTTATGCCGCGCATCTCGGTCTTTTAAATATGTCCGGACTTTCGTACATTTAACTTCACGGACAGCGGCACAAGTTGTAGCTGCAAAACGTTGGCAGTAAGTTTAGAGAACGACACGAAATTGACAAACAACAATCAAGAATAATTAAAAATAACAAAGATGGCAGAATACACTTTACCACATTTCGGAAATTTACCAACAGAAAATTTGGAAGAATATTATGATGTTGAAATTGAGTTCAACGGAAATCAAATTCAAATAGACCTAAATTTTGAAACTAAAACCATTGACACATTAACAATGGACAAAGTAAAAAACTTCATTGAAAACGTTGACAAATTTGACAAATTAAACAAGACCTATATACTCGATGACTATAATGACGAAGACGGTGATACTGTAAAATTTTACTTAGAACACCACCTTGAAGAAGTTGGTAAAGATGAACTTTCAACACTTATAAACTTTGACGACATGACAACAGAACCTGAACAACAACTATTGACAAAATTAAAACTAGTCAGAGTTGGACTTTACCCAACGAGTGAAGATAATTTTGCAATTTTTGATTACTCAATTGGAGAAAAAATTACAAATTATTTGGTTGTGATAAACACAGACGAGTACGGAGAATTAGACTATATGACAATGGAAAGCTAAAAATAAAACCTATTGCCAACATGGGTTTCGCAAAAGTGTGGCTTTAGTGCTAGGCTGAACATTTGTACTTTCTATTAGCATTTGTGCCAAATTTGAACTTTAGTACTTTTTAATCCCCACCTTCGCCAAGCCCAAAACCGTTAGGCAGCATATTTTGACATTGTAATATGGAAAAGGTTTTAGTTACGACAGACTTTAAAGCTGACGATAAACATCAGACTTTGTTCGGAATATTATATTACGAATCACCGACTCTCTTGGGCTATCGTTTTGCTTCCAAAGATTTTCCAGAGATTGAGGGAATTGTTTACCAATATTTTCGTACGAGTGACTATACATTTTTAACTGTTAAGGGTTATGAAGATGCTCCGCTTGGTACATTTTTTGGAATAATTGCCATCACAAAAGGATGGGAGATTATTAAATCCGGAGTAACAATATCATTTACTCTGGAACCAAACACTAAAGAACCAGAAATATCAAGCACTCCTCGAGAATTAGGTCCTGATGTAATATTTGTAGCTTTTAGGCGAATGAATGAACCTCACGAGCTTTCTTCTTTCTACATAGACGTAAGAGGTGGCAGTACTGATGGAGCTGGAAGAAATGAACATGGAGAACCGCATTTTCATCTTCTAAAAAGAACTCAAGGGAAGAATTTGCGAAAATAAATATGCCTTCAGTCGAAATATGGAATAGTACACAAAGAAAATTGATTTAATCAATTTTAGTATCTGGTTCTATTTCTAAATCTGATAAAAAAGAATTGGTTGAGTGGTTAGATAAAAGCAACAACTTACAAAGATTGTATGACGAATGGACAGAATCTAATAAATATAACAACAGAGTTCTTGGAACCGTCATTTAAAAAACAATATGAGTTACGATATATATTTTATAAAAAGCAAAGCTCTTTCCGTGGACAACGTAGACAACATTCTTGAAAGCGAAGTAAAAAGCTCAGACGAACATTACATTTCTAAAGAATTAATGATAAGCATCAAAAATTCTTTGAGTTCGCAAGGACTAAAGTTTGAAGCATTTGAACAAGCCGACAAAAACTATATTGAATTAAATTTCCAGACTTATCAAGTTTCTATGTTTGACAGTCAAATTGCTATTTCAGTTCCTTATTGGGACAGCAACAAAAATGACGGCATAAACAAGGAAATTAAATTAATTACCAATGTTCTTTTAGACAACGGCTTCACTGGTTACGACCAGCAGACAGGTGAGTTTATCACAACCAAATACCAATTTCAAAAATCATTTAGTGAATCAAAAACAGTTGTTGACAGTTCACTAAAGGAAAAATCTGAAAGTAAAACGCTGACTTATTTAGGAATTGGGTTAGGACTTGTTCTTGTCGTTTTCTTGGTTTGGCGCATGTTGAAGTAAAATACGCCGCCTAACACACGGTGTGGCGACCAGCGGGCAGATACGGCACATCGTGGCGAACAAAATTAGTTGCCCCTTCGGGAAATTTATTTGTTGCCGCTAAATTTGTTTGGTATCTTTAATAAACGTTTTAGGGTGTAGACGGTTGAGTGTTTCAAAGCCCGCCGATCGCCAACCGTGAAACCGTTACCTGCAAGTGTAACAGACAGACATTCCCAAATCAAACCGACAATAATTTTTGACAAAAAAGAGGTGTTGAAAACTTTTATTTTGGCAAGTTAGGATTCCTAACTATATTTGTACCGACAATAATGTCATAACAATTTAAATTCATAAAAAATGAGTAAATCAGTTTTCTATCATGCAGGTTGTCCTGTTTGCGTTAGTGCAGAGCACGACATCATTAACCTTTTAGGTGCGAACAATGTAGATGTTGTTCACTTCGGTAACGACAAATCAAGAATTAACGAAGCCGAAAAAGCAGGTGTAAAATCAGTTCCGGCTTTGGTGACACCAAACGGAAATGTACTACACATCAACTTTGGTGCCTCAATGGCAGACGTAAAAGGGTAAAATATTTTGCTCCACAAAGTTAGGACAACTACCTTTGTGGGGCATTTTTAATTAAACAAAAAATGAAATTATCTTTAAATATTGTTTTGCTATTAATCTGTTTTCAAGTTTTTAGCCAAACAAAAAAGTCAAAACCTAATAAAATGAAAGTAGCAGTTTGGGACACCTATGTAACAAAGAAAGACGGAGCAATTATGCACTTTGACATTCTTGCACCTGAAAGCATAAAAGACACAACCGTAATCTACAATTACGGTAAGGATTATTTAAAATCAAAAGGACAAGAAGGGCAACCTTTGACATCAAAAGAATGTAGATTTTGCCACGTTGAAACTGTAAGACCTAATTGGGAAGAAGCAATTAACAAAAAAGGCTATTTCATCATTGAAATGGAAAATTGTGAATGAAAGAAACTATACACTTACTCTTTTCTTACGGTACTTTACAGTTAGAGAAAGTTCAGCAAGAAAATTACGGTCGGCTCCTTATAGGAGAGGCAGATAGACTGACCAGCTATAAAATTGAAAAAATACAAATCACTGATTCAGATGTACTTGCTAAAAGTCAACTGAATATCATCCAATAGCTATAAAATCAGAAGATGACGGTGATTTTATCGAAGGAATGCTTTTTGAAATTACAGACAAGGAACTTATCGAAACCGACAAATACGAGGTAAGTCAATACCATAGAATACTGGAAACATTTGATTCTGGAAAAAGGGCTTGGGTCTATGTGGCTAAAAATATTGCAATATGAAAAAATCAGCGTTTGACTTGGAGCATCAAAATTCAAGTATTGAAAGTAAAATTGTTGCTTCACTTGAAAGGGTTTCGCAAGCATTTAGAGTTTTGCTTTGGAATGAGAGTAAAGAATTTTCACTAAGTCCAATTCAAGTGCAAGTGTTAATCTTCTTATTACATCACTCTGACGAAAAAAAGAAAGTGAGTTACTTGGCGGACGAGTTTAATATGACAAAAGCAACTATCAGCGATACAATCAAAACTCTTGAACAAAAACAACTCATTAAAAAAGAATATGAGCAACACGACACAAGAAGCTATATAATTCACTTAACCAAAAAAGGCAAAGACATAGCGGAACAGACATCTTTGTTTGCAAAACAAATTCAAGTTCCTATTGACAGACTACATTCAACAGACAAAGAAAATTTATTGTTAAGTTTGTTAGACATCATTCATCATTTAAACAAATCAGGAATTATTACTATTCAGAGAATGTGTTTTACTTGCCACTTTTACAAATCAAACAAAAACGGACAAGAACATTTTTGCGGACTACTTAATTCTAAACTTTCCGACACAGAATTACGAATTGACTGTGAAGAGCATAAACAGAAACAAACAGTATGACAAGAACACCAGCAGGTAACAGCACCTTTGCGTTATGGCGGGGAAGTGCGAATATGAACAGTAGTGCATTTAATAAACAGTCTGCTTATAGACAGGTTAGTGCATCTAATCCGCCAAAACGCAAAGCCGCAAACCGTTACTTCCTACCCTTTTAACTTTTTAATTCCCTTTCAATATATTTTTCTTGAGGAAGTGCGGATTGCTGAATCTTACGGGCGTAATTAATACTGTCGGTGATGTCTTTATTTTTTTGACTGATAATATCATTTTGAATTTTAAGTTTGCTTTCAGATACTGATTTAATTTTAAAACGGCTGTACATCATAATACCGGAAATAACCGTCAAAATTGAAACAAGTATCAACGCGATATTAAATATTTTTTGTTTCGATTGCTCTGCTTTTAGCTGATTAAATTCTACCTCTTTCTTCTCTCTCTCAAATTTATTTTTAATGTCAGAGGCAATAGCAAAATTAGATTCATTTATCACCGAATCTTTCAATAAACTATATTTACGGTAATAGGTAAAGGCTCTTTCAAAATTTCCCATCTCTTCATACATTCCGGCCAAAGAAAGATAAGCTTCATACACCCACTCCTGATTATTTAGTTTCACCGCTTCGTTCAATGAAGCTGTGTAGTTAATCTCCGCCAAACTATATTCTTTCATACTTACATAAATTCTTCCCAAATAACTATAATAAGTAACTAAATCGTCGGAATTACTATTTAAATCAATAAGTTGTTTTGCTTTATTCAGGTAATATAAAGCCGAATCGTTTTTTTGCATATCGCAATACACTAAGCCTAAATTATTATACTTTGTAATTAATTCTTCCTTATTACCTGTTTTTTCTACAATATTTAAAGCCTTAAGAAAATAAGAAACCGATTCGCATCCCCGCAGGATCTAAATTACTCTCGCGATAAGTTAATGCGCCCAAATTATTTAATATGGTGGCTCGCTCTAATTCATTGCCTGCCGCTTCCGAATTTTTAGAGCCTTTAAGTACATTCCCTTTGCCATTTTAGTTTGTTGGCTATAAGAATACATATTGCCAATGGTAAGCAGGCATTTTGTAATTAAGGCCGTATCATTTATTTCCTCTGCAAATTTTAAAGAAAGAATCAAACTTTCGGCGGCACTACCAAAATCCCCCAACAAATTATAATTCGCACCCAAACAAACTGCGGATTTCGAGATGAAATACTTATTATCTATTTTTTTGAATTCGCTACAGCTGATTTAAAGCAACGTACAGAAGCATCCAAATTAATTTTCCTGAATTGTAAACCTGTACGGATTTGGTAATTAATGGAAGACGTATCCACAGCCAAATTGTCCAACTCTCTGCTTAAAGAATCAAGATTTATTTGCGAAAAAGCAATCCCAATAATGAAATTGAAAAATAGTATTGAATTGCTTTCGTCTTGAAAGAACATTACTTCTTATTCTTATTAGCTGTCTCTTCCGATTTTTTCTTAGCGTCGTCTAATATTTTCTGACAACGAACTTCGCTTTCATCAACTACTTTTTGCGCTTGCTTGTCAACTTCCTTCTTAGCTACTTCAGCAGCTTTTTTAGCAGCGATTTTTGCAATTGGATTTTTTGCTTCTTCTACTAATCTATCTGCATTAGCATAACCTTCAGCTTTTAGTTTGTCAACTTGCACTTGCGTTTCTGCTTTTATTTTTTCTACTTGAGCTTTGGCGTCATCTAATATTTTCTGCGCTTCTTCGTTGGCTTTATCAGCAACTGCAGTTACTACCTGATCTTTCACCGCTTCAGTAGTCGATTTTCCGCCATCATCTTTTAAACCTGTTTTAAGTGTAGGATTAGTAACTGTACCACCAAAGTTGATTGTAACTTTAATCTTCTCACTCATACTTATATTTGTTCCGGCAGCAGCATTTGCTTGAGCTAATAAGCCATTAACTGCGGTGTTAGCTTCTTTACCAAACATAGAACGTGGAATATCCATTTTCCATTTGTAATCAATCGTTTGATCTAAACCTGTACTTCCACTAATGTTAGTATTGATTTGATTTACTTTCACATCAAATGGTTCTGTTTTCACGACCATCTTTCATCTCAAAACCAATATCCATATTGGAGAATTCAAGATTTTTCAATTCTTTAATTTTTAGAGCGTCACCTAGTTTATTAAACGGTTCGTAACCGCCAACGCTAACTTTATTGGTTTTTAATTTACCATTACAAGTTGCAGTATTTAAATCCGGTTCCATTTTATCATTCAATGCCATTTTGAAATCTTCAATATGAGCAGAGAACATTCCTTTTGCATACTGACCAATAGGCGCCAATTTCTTAATAGAATTAAATGTGTTAAACGTTGTTTGTATATCGAAATTCGTTAAATCTAAATCCAGATTAGCTGTAGGTTTTTTGGGGTTGGTGGTTTCATAATAACCGCTCATGCCAATTCCTCCTCCTAAAATACCCATCTTTAAATTAGTCATGTCAACCTTTTTCTCTTTCACCAAAATACCACCACTTAAATTATCAAGTACCAAATTAGTGTAAAGCACTTTTCCGAATTTTGCATTTAACATGAAATCTATATTCCCCGGCACTTCTACTACACTTGCTGCAGCTGTAGATGTTGCCACTGTGCTTGGAGTCGCTGCTGCTGTTTCTGTTGTTTCTGGTCCCATTAATTGGTTTAAGTCAATTAAATTACCGGTCACTGTAAATGCACCTTTAATTAAATCGTCTTTAAATACATATTGCAAAAAGTTTTCGATTTTACCTTTAGCTTGTAAATCGGTATTACCCATTTTAACATCAAAGCCTACTAACTCTACAAATTGATTAGTGAAATTTAAATTCATGGAGTTTAATAACACTTCGTAAGGCAATGAAGCAGTTTTGTATTTCATTTGCATAATTTCTAATGCACCTGAAGCTTTAAAGTTTTCGTATTGTTGTTTTTCGATGGCGCTTAATCGTCCGGCCATTGCGATATCCGCTTTAATAGTTCCGTTCATTTCATCACCCACTTCCATTGGAATGAATTCTTTAACTGAAGCTAAAACTATTAATGCCTTTATTTCAGCCTTAATATCCGGATCAGAAATTGGGGTTTTTACATGTGCTGTAATGTTAATAGGATTACCTGCCATTTCTAAATGAAATTTATTTACATCGATAGTAGTTGCATCTAAAACTCCAGTAGGATTTTGAACTTTTACATCAATATCAATATTGTTTACTGATTTTGGTAATGATGGATATTTAAACATTGCATCAGCAATACTTAAATCAATACCAAAAGCCGGATAAGTTTTATCGTTATAAGTTCCTTTAGCATATCCGTTCAAAGCTAATTTTCCTTTGGTTTGAACACTAGCAAAATCTTTTGAGTATACACTTGGAATTAAAGATAAAATAGATTTAAACTCGGTTTGCTTTGCTTTAAAAGTGATATTCATGTCAATATCATCTTTTGGCATAGCTAATTCACCATCAAAACCTAAAGTCAAATCATTTAAGCTGAATTCATTTTCCTTGAACTTAAATTTCATAGCAGTCATGTCCATATCTAAATCAGCTTTCGATTTGATGTGTACATTGGTTAAATAACCTACTCCACCCATGTTGAAAGTGGTTTTAGCAATTTCCAATAAGTTTTCCATTACAAAAACATCTTGGGTAAAATCACCGGCTAATTCGTAATTAAAGCCTTCTAATTTTCCGTACATACTACCTTGTTGGTCGTCATACACAATATACGTATCCGAAATTTTTAATTTCTTTAATTTAAGCGCGAATTTTGTTGGTTCACTTGGTGCTGCCGCTGTAGTATCAGCACTTGGTTTAGCTATATCCCAATTGGCTTTTCCGTTACTTAAAACCTTTCCTAAAATTCTGGCTTTATCGATTACCAAAGAATTAACTTGGTATTTATCACCTGCAATAACACTTTTTAAATTAATGTTTGTACTTAGTTGTGAAATGAAAGCTAAAGTATCGCCTTCAAATTCATTCACACCAATAACACTAACGTTATTAATTACGAAATGAAAATCAGGAAAGGTGCTGATTAAAGTTAAATCAAACTCCCCAAAATCTACTTTTGCGTTAAGATTTTTATTGGCTTCTTCTTTTACTAAAGCAATGATTTTATCTTTAAAAATAAACGGAGCAACAATAATTAAAATGATTAATAAAAGGAAGGTAATTCCTGTCCATTTTAATATACGTTTAAACAAACTTTTCTTCGGCTTTTCAGTATTCATAGCTAATAAATTTATAAGCTAAAAATACTAAAGTTTTAGGGGATAATACCTTTAAAAAAGGCTAAATTTTTACCCAATTATCAGGATAAATGTCAGGAGTTTGAGTATTAGGATTGGCAAACCACTTTTTAGGGGCGATAACGGTTTTATCCGGGTTCTGATTGAGCCAGGCCGCCCACCAACTAAAACTACTGTTAGCAATGATGTTATGTTTACATAGCGACATTAAATGCATATCGATGTAACCGGGATTATCCATATCCACAAAATGAACAGGGACATCCACTTTTAAATTATCTTTTGCCCAAGCCACATCATCGGAAAAAACAAAGAGGCTTGTACCTGTTGATTTATTCTTTAAATAATTAATGGCTTCCTTATAGTATTCTAATGAACAAGAACCATGGAAATCACGTGCCTCTTTGTTGTCCACGTAATCGCCGCGGCGAATGTGCAGACTAATAGAATTCGAGTTTCTGATTTTTCCTGCTAATTCTTCATTTTCTTTATTCAATTGCTCTTTCAAAGAAAATTCTTTGAGCAAAATATCCTTTACAGGTTCAAAATATTTTTCAGACTGCCAAAAACCGTTTAAGTAAACATGTTTGGGGTAAGAATAAAATTCTTTGTGAAATGAATGTCCACTTTCGTTTGCAACAACTTTAAAATATAAAATCGGAAGTTTTCTTTGAAGAGCTCTTGTAATTTTACCCTTTTCTAAAGGAAGAAATGGTTTTAAATCTAATTCATTAGCCAAACCGGCATCAATTTTAAAAACATTTAAACCGTAATTACGCTGGGTATATTTATTTTGAGAATCGGCATTTAAGAACGCTAAATCGAGTTTTAATTCGGTTTTATGTAAATGCGCCAGACAACGCCCTGCGGCATACTGAAACATCTGGTTTCCCAGTCCACCCATTAGTTTTACGATTATCATTTTAAAACTGCTCGCTCTTTAACACGTTAAACCTACTGTTATATAACTTCCGTATCAAGTTTTTAAATCCAATACTTTTGGTTTGATTCTCAAAAACGGCTTTGAAAAAGGATTCTGTCTTTGCATCAATGTTGACAATACTTTTTAGTTCTTCAATTGAATTCACTTTATAATCTCTGAACAAATACCCGAAAAACGAATCCCATTTACTTTTATCATTTATTTGATCAATCAATTTAGAAAAAACCAGAACATGCTCACTAATTTGAACAGCTTTATCATGTTGTACCTGTTGCGTAACTTGTCCGGGTGTTTCGTGAGCTGTACAAACCAAAGCTTCGTTTATATAGGAGAAGGAAGATTGTTTCAGGTATTGAATATAGAAATCAACATCCACCAACCATTTCAAATGTTCATCAAACTTTAAATTGTTTCTTAGGAACATCGTTGCGGAAGGCGCACCAATTTTATTTCTGAAAAACAAAAACAAAGCATCTTCTTTCAAACGGTTCAATTGTACTGTATTTGGTTGAGATATTCGTCTCGAATTATCAGAAACAAACCACACTTCAGTATTACAGAATACAAATCCTGCTTTACTCTTTTCGGCAGTCTCCACAAACTTTGATAAACTATCCGGTTTCAAAAAGTAATCATCGTGATGCATCACTTTAATATATTTTCCCTTTGCTTTAGCTAAAGCTGAATTCCAATTGCCAGGTGTTCCTAATGAAGTGGTATTCTTATAATAACTTAAGTTTTGAATTTTATAAGTAGACACAAAGTCTTTTACGGTATCGTCAGCAGTATCATCCGAAATAATAACTTCATAGTCTTTGAATGATTGGGTCAAAATAGAATCCAGACAAAGTTTTAAATACTTCGTCTGCTTATAAGTCGGTATGCATATCGAGACTTTTGGTTCCATTAACTCTTATCGGTCCAAACACTGGTACCTTGTATCATTTTACTTTTATAATATAAATTCTCCTCTGTTGGGTTGGCTGTATCCTCATACCATGGTAGATGATGAATACTATAGTTGCCGCCTACCCTATATGCTTTACATTCTTCAGCGTTACCTTGTGCTAAAGGGCGATATAAGGCGAAGGTTGTATCAACAGGCGCATCGTAAACGTCTTTTTCCAATTCCTTTTTCCAGTATTTTGTTTCGGCAGCAATTACATCCTGCTTCGATTTGTAAGATTCAGGTAAATCATTTATTAGAAGAGCGGGACCGGCTTTTTCGATTTCGGAATATTTAGTCAAGACTTCATAAAGCTTAAAAACTAAATCGCCGGGACAATTTTTATTTGGAACAACGTCCGGGTCGGTATAAACGTAATAGCTATTTTTAATGCTGGTAAAAAATTCGCTTTTCCATAAAGCTAAATACCCTATGTTAGCCCCAAGGTAAATTACTTTATGTTTAGTTGACTTATAAAATTCGAGTAACGGCGGGTACGTAGAAGCATTATCTAAAATGAAAATATTTTTATAGTTGTTTGCTTCAAGCCAATCAATTAATTGCTTTAAATACGTTAATCGGTTGCAATTATTTATGACAATTGGTACAGAAAAACTTTCTTCCTTTGATAAAGTAGTTTTTAAAGTAAGGCGTTCCTTTCTGCGGGCATTTAAACTCCTCCACAAACGGTATTGCTTTCTTTTATTATACAACCAGGTCTTCATTCCTAAAAATCCATTCTGCGTTTCAGTTTAGTTTTAAATCTAAACCATTTGTAAATAATTCCCCAATAATTATCTAACCAACTTTGCTTACGTTCTGCTTCCTGAAGTTGTTTATTCTCTTCAGAACTACCAATACCAGCCGTATTAAACACAGTTATAAATTGACTAATATGCTTGTAGCTGACTTTATGTTTTAAAACTGTACGGATAAAAAATTCGTAGTCACCGGTAATTTTGTAATTTTCTTTATAGTACCCGTATTTATCAAACAAAGAGCGCTTAATAAATGTACAAGGATGCCAAAGCGTTGAAATCATAAAGTGATAAGGCGATAATCTATTAGGAGAAATACCGCGTATTTGGTTCCCGTCTTTGTCTTCAATTAGTAAGTCGCCATAAACAATATCTTCACTAGGCATGTGATGAAAGACTTTTTCGAGCGTATTTGTTTCTGCTAAATAATCGCCTGAATTTAAGAACAAGCAATAGTCGCCTGTTGCTTTTTTCGCTCCTTTGTTTTGGGCATTATAAATTCCGTTATCCTTCTCACTAACCCAATATGAAATAGCGTTAAGATTAGCTTTTATAATTTCTGCGCTATTATCAGATGAGCCACCATCAATAATGATGAATTCGAAATCCTTAAATGTTTGTGAAATAACCGAGTCGATAGTTTTCTTTAAACCAAGGGCATTATTATAATTGATGGTTATGATAGATAATACCGGCATCTAAAACGAATTCATTACATCAACCACTTTTGAGATGGTTTCCTTACTATGAAAATAAGATATTGGGAGACTTAAAGTAGTTTGATGAATTTCTTCTGCTATTGGTGTAGATTGTTTATCTAAAATACCTATCATAGCTTTTTGTTTATTAGGCGCTACTGGATAATGTATTTCGGTTTTGATTTCATTCTTTAATAAATGCTCGCGTAAAGCATCGCGTTTAGGGTGACGAACATTAAAAATATGGTACACATCAAAATAATCAGCGTGCACCTGTGGTATAATGAAATCTGATTTTAATCCGTTCAAATACACCGAAGCCAACTCACGTTTATGAGAAGTAATCTTTTCCATGTATTTCAACTTCACTAATAATAAAGCAGCCTGTAACTCATCTAATCTTGAATTTACTCCTACTACTTCATTATAGTATTTTACTTCAGATCCATAATTGCGTAATACTTTTATTTTATTAGCAAGCGTTTCATCATTTGTTGTAATAGCCCTGCATCACCCAAGGCTCCTAAATTTTTGGTGGGATAAAAACTATGAGCGGCAAAATCACCGAAACTACCTGATAACTGCCCTTTAAATTTTGCGCCATGCGATTGAGCGCAATCTTCAATTACTTTTAAATTATGTTTTTTGGCAATTGATAAAATGGCATCCATTTCACAAACCTTCCCGTACAAATGTACCACCATAATGGCTTTTGTTTTAGGAGTGATGGCCTGTTCGATTAATTTCGGGTTAATATTGTAAGTAGCTAAATCAGGCTCTACCAAAATTGGTTGTAAACCGTTTTCTACAATAGATAAAATAGTAGCGATATAAGTATTGGAAGGCACAATAACTTCACTACCCTTTTCAAAATTAAAAGCACGTAAAGATAAATTAAGCGCATCTAAACCATTTGCAACACCAACACAGTGTTTGGTATTACAATAGGTGGCGAATTGCTTTTCAAATTCCTTTACTTTATTACCTAAAATATACCAACCGCTTTCCAACACTTCGTTAAAAGCAGTTTTATATTCTTCAAATAAAGATTTGTTCAGATTATGAAGGTTCTCGTACTCTATCATTACTTATAAGGTTCAAAAATATAATCAGCCTCTTCAAAAAACTCAGAGGCAAATACCATTAATATAGCATCCTCCGAAAAATCATACATCGTATGCCAATCTTCAGGCTCTAAAATCAAACATTTGCTGGGCGCATTCAATTCAAACACTTCTTCTGTTTTGTTATTGTTATTGTAAATTTTACAAGACCCTTTAATACACACAGCGGCTTGAATTGTTTTATGGTGACGATGTCCACCACGTTTTGAGTCATCTACACCATAAATATAAAACACACGTTTAATATCAAATGGTAAAACACGTTCCAACTACGGTTAAATTACCGCGTTCATCTGTATGTGTTTTTAAATCGATTATTTTTGCCATTAAAATTTTATATAGTGATGGTGTTTAATTCTACTCGCTGTTTTTTGTCCGTTTAAGTTCTTTAAACTTTGGCGAATATCATAAAAATACCATCTTAACAAAGATAAAAAATTTAAGGGTTTTAGTGGTGAATTATTTGTTGCTCCATTAGCGTTGAAAGAATGACCTGTATTGGCATGAATTACCTCTGAAACCCGCAGCAAATCGGCCACATAAGGCTTATAAAATAAGTCGAGAACAGAAGGATTCATTTCATAAGTTTCTCCTGTTAACGAGGAAATATTATCAGTAAACATCTTTAAACCGTGAAAATGAAAGAATACAGAAGTAAAGGCTTTACCAGATACTTTTTCAGTGCCAATCAGCTGACCATTCTCTTTTTTAAAATCGTATTGTTGCATGTTCCAAGGGGCAATACCACCACCAAGATGTTGTAAAAGATGAACATTATTGAAACGCGTTGGCCAATCATCTAAATATTTTTGATCACCAAATTTTCCGTCTTCAGCTCGGGCATAACACCATTCGATACATGAATCTTTCCAATAATTTACGGCGGCCAAACCATCCTTATCATTCTTAAAGCCGACAAATTGTACGCAGTATGTACCGCTTAATTCACTTTGATCGTACTGAGGCGTATATCGGTGTTCTGTAATTAAAACCGACTTATCACCCCATTCATCAAATAATAATTGCGGGTTGGCATAAAAACACATATCCGCATCTACATACACACAATGCGGCAATTTAAAAGTAGTTAAACAATACAGAACAGTTGCTGCGGTGCTTGACCAACAATATTCTCCTGCAGATCGTGTTGGTTTTATAGATAATAGCTTCTCGTCTTCAAATTGTGTTAATGAAACAGCTGTTAAGTTTTTTTGCGGGAATTTTTGAAAGTAATTATAGGTGATATCATCAAAAGCAATAACGTACAAATGAAAATCAGGACAATGTTTTTGCAACGATTCATACATCACAAGTCCTCGTGATAGATAATTTGAATTGAATAATGTTACAAAATTAAGCTGCACTTTTCTTTAGTTTAAAATAAAAACCTTTTCTGTAAACTTTAACCCCATCTTCCAAATATCCAATAGGATCGAACTCGCTATTAAATTCACTAACTAAGTCGTATTCCCCTATGAATTTTGAAATAAATTTCTTTTCATTCAAAAACCAAGCGGGATATGATGCTTTGTAAATATATTCAGGAACCACTTGTTTTGTAATTCTTTCCGTTTTGCTTTCAATGAATGCAGTACGATCGATAATGATATATTCAAATTTATAGGCCAGCATTTTTGAAATAAGATCGTAGGGGTCCTTAAAATACGGAATCACACTCGACAATAAAAGAACTTGTGGTGCATTTATTTTTAAGGCTTCCTCAATTGTATAATAGAATTTTAAATGATCTATACTAATGTCTTGTATACCGCAATCCACAAAATGTTTTTGTTCAACAACAGCCCATTTAAAATCACTTAATTTATTAAAGAGACTTTTATGTTGGAAATAAGAACTTCCTAAAGAGCCACCGAAATCTGTTACATGTAACTTACTATTATCGACCGAAGCATTGAAAGATTTTATAAGCTCAGGAGAATATTGAATCTCATCAAACAGAACAGAATCCCTTTCGTAAACAGCGCTACCATTTTTCACTTTCATTACAGATTCCCTGACTTTCTTCAATATTTCTTTTGAATCATAACCTTTACATTCTTTCTCCGCTTCTTCCCATGACGAATAATTGCCGAACCAGCCTCCGCTATCCTGGGGTTTATTCAACCCTAGAATACGTTTCACTTTATTAAGTATTCGTCTAATCATAATACTTCTTTCAGATTATTAAAAATCCTGCCGGCGATAAATACGTTTCGTAAATATTTCTATTTTGCTCTTGTAATTCCTTGAACTGCGTTTCAGAAATAGATTGATGAAATTTTGATATTATCGAACCGATTTGATTCAATTGCTGTTCTTCAATCCAAACCATTTGTTTCTTCCAATCAATTAAGTTTTCTAAAGGTAAAACACAATCTGTATTAATAAAAACCGGAATTCGTCCACAACTCATTACTTCATACAAACGGTACGAAAAATTTCCTGCACCACGGGTTACTAAAGCGTATGGAGAATTAAACATATTCTCCATGTATTCTTTACGTACCTTCAATTTATCTTCAATGCCCTGAGCCCAAAATCCATTTCTTATTATAAAATCAGTCTCGACATGGGTGTCGGTTAATAATGACCTTACAATTTTTCCTCTCAAATAACTTCCATACTCTAAACTCTCTTTACTGATAGAAGAAAATATTGATTTAATTCTGCCAAAGAAACTTGTTTTACGCTCACCTAAATAATCAACGTAACCGCAATATGATATTTTTGCTTTAGATGGTTTACTTAAAACAGAATTCTTCCCAGAATACGTTTTCATAAAGTCAACGCTCCATCCGGGAAAAGCAAATTCATTAACCTTTTGATTCGATTTAAAGAATGAAGTCCTGAATACAATTGCATTATCTAATTTTATATCGGTAATCAAATCAGAATTAAAGAATACAACTAATTTTCTTTCTTTCTGCTTAACTTCATTTGCAATTTGAGACGCCAATTGTGCTTTTGAGGGTTCAAAGTCATACTCAAATGGAAGTACTGCTACATCACAATCTTCAATTAAATTCACTATTTCAAAAATATCTTTTCCCTTACTTATATAATCATCAAAACGTCCGATATCAGGATCGGTAGATGGTAATGGAATATCTCCCCAAAAAGGGTATAACATGATAACATGATTCCAGTTTGCAGGCAACCATTTCTTATCAGAAAATATTTTTAGTCTATCCGCCAATTTTCTTTATTAGTCTTTTTAAAAAACCGAGTTCGTTTACTCCTCTAACCTGTTTAAAATAACTTCCTACTATTTCTTTCGCTTCTTTAGCTTCTTTGATTGCAATCCTATCTACTTTAACTTCTTTATTCATCAACTTCACATCAAAATCAGAACTTGTTCCACTATGTGTACCTGAGCCATCCACACCAATATTATGAATAAGCGAACGTCCGGGATACAAACAATATTTATTTTTCAAATAAGCTGAAGTGTACCACAATATGGCCCACGAATTATTTTTCTTTGCAATTTGATCTTTCAACATTTGAACGTATGGATAAGAGTTATTAAAATCAAAATCAGAAGTCAGATTTTTCTTCTAATTCTTTTAATAGTCCGTCTCCGTTTATTTCCAATATATCCCATCCCCTCTTCCATGTGGCCCAACCCCAACAATCAGCACCTTTTAAAAAGAATGTTTCGGGCAATGCTTTTGACACAGGATAAATATACCCTGTAGCACATACCACATCTGTTTCATTTTCATAAACAGTTAAAGAGTCGTTCATGAATTTTAAAAACCACTTATCTGATACCAAGTCGTCTTCCAAAACAATTACCTTACCATATTTATTCACGATATCAGTAACACCTTTAACAACAGAAGCCGCTAAACCTTTATTGGTTTTTGATTCCACTACACTTACCTTTCCGCACCATAGTTTTTCTTCTGCAATTTTTTTTACGGAATTAACTTTTTCTATCTCGTCTTTTGTTCTGGGTCCATCAATATAAATAAACAACTCCGATTTGTCTGCCAAATGATTTTGCATTAATGCCTCCAACGTCTGCCTTGTATGCTCAGGGCGGTTAAAAGCAAAAACTATGATAGGAGCTAATTCCATTTTATTTTTTACGCCAAACACTGGTACGATTAAACCAAGTACAAAACGGTGTTGGTCCGCTGTAACCTATTACTTCTTCAAATAAATGTGCATCGTGCTTTAAAAAATACTCCAGATAATACGGTCTGTCGGAGTTATCCAAAATAAGATAGCCGCCTTTTTTTACTTTCGGAATCCCGTGTTTCATACAAGATGGACGAACTCTTCCGTCTACTAGTACAACATCAAAATATCCACCTGCATATGAATCAATACTTGCTGCGTACTTTTTAAAATTCTTATTTTCAAATTCCTTCTCTGTAGAAAAATAAGCTTCAGGGTTAGAAAAACTATTAACGTTAAAGTCAGCACTCGCCTCGGGTTCAATAAACAGAGGTTTCCATTTTGTGCTTTTGCCAATGTTAGATGACAAAATCTCGAACCATTCTTTGTTATGCTCAACAGTAACAACTTCTGCTGCGCGATTTAAAAAGAACAAAGTAGAACCACCACCACCATATTCAAACACTTTTGAATCGGACTTTAAATTGTTTTTCAAAAACTCAATAACCGGAAAACTAATCCACGGTAATTTAGCTTTTACCGAACTTGAATGCGCCAATTTTTTCCAATTAAAAAAATACTTCCATAACCCTTTTGGGTGATTGGGCTCTTCAGTAAGCACACGCTTAACCTCTTTCTTGTAAATATTATAATACTTGAACATACTTAATAAAATTTGTAATCCAATTTTCTCGCAACTTTATAAAAAAATTTATTACTATTTAATACTTCATCCAACATTAACTTCATTTCTATCTTCCATATTCTTTTACCAAAATAGTAATGAGGAATAAGCTTTTTTGCAGGTCCTTGAAAATGTAGGGTATTGAATTTAACATGCTGTTGATTTACTTTTGTAGTACCATAATAAAACTTATCCTTAAGCTTTAATTTTTTAACGGCGTCCTTCATTTCAAAACCATCTGCGTCGTTGATGTTATCATCAAACACTTCATCATTCTCAATTATGCTTAGGTCTTTAGCTTTTATTGCTGTTTCCTTTTGGTATTCATTAAAAGCGGTCATATCACAAACTCCACCAGGTAAATTATTATCCAAATGATGCTTATGCTTAGTTAAAAATCTATCCTTATAATTGGAATCGGTATATAATTTTGGAATGAATTCACAGAACAGATTTAATTTTTCTATTGATGGGAAATAACAGCAATGCGGACTCAATTTTTTAGAGATTGTAAAATCATAATCATTCAATTTTCCAAAAAACGAATCGATATTACAGTAAATAAGTAAATCTGAATCCAGGTACAAAAAATTTGAAAGTTTTTTATCCCTGCAAAATTCCCTTAAAACATACCAACGCTGAAAGCAAAACAATTCATTATCAAAACCGTTGGTGGACATGTGTCTATAAACCTTAGCGAATTCTTTTGCTTCAGTAAAATACTTATTGATGTCGATATAGTTTACAAACGGATATCGGTTAGTTACAGAATCAGTAATAAGATAAATTGGATTATTGGGATTGGTAATCTTTACCTGGTTTAAAGAATAATTCAAATAAAAATGATCGCCTTTATGTATGAATATTACCGGCGTTCTCATTTTACAAGATTAAAACTATGATTAATATAGAAATTACCCTGACTATCTTCAGGCAGTTTTCCGGTTTTGAAAAAGTCGCCAGTCTCTACTTGTAGAACAGTAGCTTCTTGAATCCAATCAGCCACTTCGCTATTTACCGAAGAAAATAAAGTAAGTGTGTAGCCTCCTTGCTTCAAAGGCACATTCGGCAAATTAACATTCACCTTAAATGTCCCTTCTTTAAAACTCTCTATAATTTGATTGGTGCTGCTATTGCTTAAGTGGGTTATGCGTATGCCATTCTCATCATCAACACCAATTGAAATTTGCAAATACGATAAATCAAACTTTGGATTTGCTAATAGCGTTAATTCGATATTTAATGCAGAACCACATTGCGCATTATTAATAACATTTCCAGTTCCATCTTTAAAAACAATAGATTGAAATCTTACAGCCCCATTTCCCATTCTATCGCTTCTATCAGACAACTCTACTGTACTAGATGCTTGTGATGACAATAAGTATTTTGGAATAACCAGTTCTGTTGAACCGTATTCCATCAACTCATCATTCTTTAAGTAAAGACATTTATCACAAATATTTTGAACAGCAGCCATACTGTGGCTCACAAATAAAATCGTGCGGCCTTCATTACGACTAACGTCCTTCATCTTACCTATGCACTTTTTTTGGAAAGCAGCATCACCAACAGCTAATACTTCATCTACAATTAAAATTTCGGGTTCTAAATGGGCAGCCACTGCAAATGCTAATCGGACATACATTCCGCTGCTATAACGTTTAACAGGCGTGTCTAAAAACTTTTCTATTTCGGCGAATGCAACAATCTCATCAAACTTTCTGTCAATTTCTTGTTTGCTCATGCCAAGAATAGAACCATTTAAATAAATATTTTCTCTTCCGCTTAAGTCGCCATGAAAACCAGTTCCTACTTCCAGCAACGAAGCAACGCGGCCTGTAATATCAACTCTGCCTTTGGTTGGCGGTGTAATACGACAATACTTTTAGTAATGTAGATTTACCTGCACCGTTTCTTCCAATAATACCTACTCTATCTCCTGCGGCTATTTCAAAGGATATATCATTTAAAGCCCAGAAATCAATCATTTCTTTTTTGGAAGCAATATTCTTTAAGTTTTTTACGCTGCTCACAAAATTGCCGAACAAGGTATCGCTTTTTGCAGATTTATTTTTGTTAAGCAAATATTGTTTGCTTAAGCCTTCAACTTTTATGACAGTGTTATTAGCCATTAAATATAATCCACAAAATTACGTTCGAACTTATAGAAGTATTTTACCCCAATAATTAAAAACAAAAAGGAAACTGCAATTGATACCAGAAAATAATTCATGTTAAGAATAGGATCACCAAACAAACAATATTTAAATCCTTCAATAGCACCTGCCATAGGGTTTAAATAAAATAACCAATGCGCCCAAGTTGGTAAACGCTCTAAGTAATAAGAAGAAGAAAGAATTACCGGCGTAACATACATGCCAAATTGTATCATTACCGGAACAATAAATTTTACATCTCTGAATTTTACGTTTATGGTGGCGAAATACAACCCAATTCCAAAAGCATTAATAACAGTCAATAAAATAAACAAAGGCGCCATTACTATTTGCCAATGAATGGCTTGTCCCGATAAAATAAACAGCACCACCAAAATTAGAAGTGAAATACAGAAATCCACCAGACAAACTAAAATGGTGCTAAGCGGAATAATTATTTTAGGGAAGAATACTTTTGAAAATAAATTTGAGTTAGCAAGAATAGAATTACTCACATCGTTAAACACGCTTGTAAATAATTGCCATAGCAACATAGCGGAAGCCACAAATAAAAAATTGGAAGTGGCATCGGCAGCTCCTGTAATCTTTACCGAAATGTACCCGAACACTAAAATATTAATAAGTGGTCTAACCAGCGCCCATAAAACTCCCGCAAAGGCTTGCTTATAGCGAACTAAAAATCGCGGCGTGCTAAATTGCTTTAGTAAATTTTTATAACGCACAATTTCCTTGATAGAAAAAAAGGAAGAAGAATTGGCATCAATTATGATTTTTTCGTGATTCAAAGTTTAGCGACCCGTTTTTGTGTAATAAATAACAAATATAGAGGTAAAATACAAAATTTTTTGAGGCTTAAAGCAAAAGATATTAAACACCAAAAGCCTCAAAACCTTGATAATTCGCAGGGCAAAATGTGCTATTTATGGCTAATTTCGCTATGTAAATGCACACGATTGAGCCTTTTTATAACTGGAGACACCTCTATATCTCCTCTGAAGACGAGAACTCGCCCTTTTATGGTCGAGAGCACAGCGAATTGCAGTATACCAATACCATTTACAACTACTATATACACCCGCAATGGGACGATATTGGCAGCGAAACCCTCTATATAAAAGTGCTCTTTGTGGATTACGATGAGCATTTTGCCTTTATTGAATTAATTGGCGAATGGAACGATGCCATTAACAATGATATTATGTTGTTGAAGCGCGATATTATTGACGAACTCATTTACATCGGTATTAATAAATTTGTACTGATTGGCGAAAATGTTCTTAATTTTCATGAGAGTGATGACTCTTATTACGAAGAATGGTTTGATGATATTGGTGATGAAGGTTGGATTGTTTGTTTAAATTTTAGAGAACATGTTTTGAAGGAATTTAAACGCGCTAATTTGGATTATTACCTACTCTCTGGTGGCGAACTCAACGATTTTCATTGGCGCAAATTTTCGCCGGGACAAGTTTATGGGAATTTACTGAAGGTAATTGCTAAGCGTTTGACTTAAAACCGAGATTACTTTTTCTCAGTGTATTTATTGGAATAAGTGTATTCGAATCTTTGTTTCTCGAATACAAACTCCTTTTTCTTTGTATCGTAATTGAAATCGAAATGGCTATTGTGTTTCGGAAACCAAGCTGCTTTTACAGGACCCTTTTCCACTATAAAAGTGATAAACATAAATTCAGCTCGTTCTTTTGAAATAATTCCGACAATGTTTACGAAAACAAACGTTTTGTGATACTTAGCTTTCCTGTCTCCCTCTTCTTGTGTTAATTTAGAAATCTTTGTTTTCAGAATTTCCTTTGGAAGTTCTATTTCCCTAATATTTTCATCAACATCTTTGTCCATTGGACCAACAAACAAAGTATCAAGTGTTACTTTATCTTTTGCACTTACAGCTTTTATATACTCAGTTATAGCCTGAGTGTAAATTTTTGAATGTTCTTTTTGTCCGAAAACAAAATTTGGCAAGAGGGAAATAAATATTAAAAATCTGAACATAGTTTAAATGTTTTGTGGCCAAGAGCCTTTTTTAGAGACGTTATAAAATGTTTTACCATTGAAAATAAAAAGCCCTGCGCCCGTTCCAAACCAAAAGTTTCCGGCTCTGTCTTCGTACATACTTTGTACGCCTGTATTGGTTAACCCGTCTTTTTCTCTGAAATCTGTAAAGGATATTCCGTTATAACGACAAACACTTCCGCGAACATTCACCCAAATATTTCCTGCTTTGTCTTCGTACATTCTAAATGCTTCATTGCGGGTTAGACCTTGTTCGGTTGTGAAATTTGTAAATGATGCGCCGTTATATTTACTTATTCCACCTTTACTTGTCGAGAACCAGATATCGCCCTTTTATCTTGTAAAATACAATTTACGATATTGTTCGTTAAGCCATCTTTTTCTGAAAAAATTCTTCAAATTCTTTCCGTCATATCTGAAAACACCATTGCCATGTGTTGCAATCCAAATATTTTCGTTTTTGTCGTCTATAATACTCTCCACTTCAATAGTAGCGGGAATTGATAAATTCGTAAATATTTTTTCATCTTTCTTTAAAGTATTATATGGATTGTAATAATAAACGCCTTCGTTAGTCCCAACCCAAATGGTTCCTGATTTACTAATACATAAACTATAAACGAAATTATTTTTTATCCCGTCTTTATCAGTGAAATTGATAAATGATTTTCCATCCCAACGACTAACACCACCTGTAGTTCCAAACCAAACATTTCCTTCTTTATCTTCTGCTATACTTTGCACATTATTTCCGCTGAATCCTTCTTTAGTTGTATAGTAAGTTAAGGATGTTCCATCATAACGAACAACACCTTCGCCCACCGTACCAAACCATAAATTTCCTTTACTATCCTGAAATATTCTTCTTATATACTGACTAAGCTGAGTAGTATCCGTTGTAAATTTATTATATCCCGCAGGCAATCCTGATCTGATAATTTTTGGAGTAACTGGGGTTACTGCTTCACTTTTAATCTCAATTTTCTCTACCGGTAAAGCTTTTGTCTGTGTTGCATCTACTTTTTCCTTTTCAGAACAAGATTGAATTGCAAAAAGAACAATTAGAATTATAAGGGAAATTATTCTTTTCATGAATTTGTTTTAGAAGGAATGTATTTTAAAATTACCCCACCGGTTGCAAGCTGTCGTGTTGAAACCAGAGATAATGTTTTAGTAGGATTACCTTGTTTAAACAGTGGTCGTCCATTACCTAAAATAACAGGAGCGATTCCAATACGATATTCATCAAAAACATTATCGTTTATGAAAGTTTCAGAAAGGTTTGCGCTGCCGAAGACATACATATCTTTAACACCTTCTGCTTTTAGCTTTTTAATCTCAGCGGAAGCATTTTTATTAATAAGTGTTGTGTTATTCCAATCAGCAGTTTTTAAAGTTGTAGAAAAAACAATTTTGGGAATACTATTCATCAGGTCGGCAATTTCGCCTTCAGCCTTTTTCCAGTATTCCACCATTCCTTCATAAGTAACTCTTCCAAAAACAAGGTAGTCGGCCGACTGTAATTGCTCAAGACTTAAATCTTCCAATTCTTTTCCCCAAACGACTTCGTGAAAAGGTAAATCCCAATTTTTGGCACCTTCAAAATAACCATCAAGAGTTATTACATTCCACATTATCAGTTTTCTCATATCTTCAAAGAATTACTGTGGACTCACCTGACAAGCATAACTATTAGCAGGCATACCACTGTTAGCACCCGCTGCTTTAAGACAAAGATCGCTTGCGTTACTTTTGGTGGCGTTTGTAATAGTAGTGGAATATGTTACAGTGCTTGAACCCGTTTGACCGCACTCACAATTCCATGTTTGTTTTTTGGCACAAGAAATAAAAATAAATGCCGGAATAATATAGCTGAGGAAAAATATTTTTTTCATATTACTAAAATAAGAATTTAACACGGTATATAATTTTAATCATTTGAATTTTTATTGAATTCATATTCTTTATTCCAAAGTCGATAAGAAAAATAAAATAAAGATGACAGTATTAGTCCGTATATAACGAAAAGCGGTCTGCCCACTATGTTTCGGAATGAATTGTAAATTGAAATGTTGTAAAATTGACAGAGATTGTGAACTGTTGCCAAGAAGCTTGCAAAAATGACTACTCTAATTACTACATATCCTGTATGAGCCAATAGAATCTTTTTGTTTTTCGGGGTTCTATAAAAAATATCAAGAAAGCGTCCCTTTTCGTTAAAATATAATTCAGAAACAAAATCAGTTAGTTTGCTTGGTCTGGTTTTTAATTTTGTACTTGTATATTTAAATGTATAGTAATAGAATGCGTAAATAATCAATCCAACAATTATTACATTAGCAATAATTAATCCATTCCAACCAACACCAAAAAATCTGTACAATGGATTTGTTTCGCCTGTTGGGTTATCGAAAAACCAAAGACTGGTTGAATAAAAATCACAACCTCTGGCAAATAGAACTAAAAAAGTTAATAAGTAAAATTTCAATTTCATATCACTAAGTTACAATTTTTCAAAAACGGATTGCCTTGGCGGATTGATAAATCAAACATATAATAATAAAAAATGTTAACGCTTCTTCTTGTCGTTAACATATTCTAAAATATCGCTTGGTTGACAGTCTAATGCTTTACAAATTGCTTCTAATGTGCTAAAACGGATTGCTTTTGCTTTTCCTGTCTTTAAGATAGAGAGATTAGATAATGTTAAATCCACTCTTTCAGAAAGTTCATTCAGCGACATTTTCCGTTTTGCCATCATTACATCTAAGTTTACAATTATTGGCATAGCTTAAACAGTTAAATCATTTTCACTTTGAATATCTACTCCCTTTTTGAAAATAGTCGCAATGATATAGATAACAGCCCCCATCAATATGAATGCTTCACTGTCTACCCAAAATTGATTTATGTTGTCGGGAACAAAACCGTGATGCCTCAAATTATTAACTAAATGACTGGCGATGTAACTCAATAATCCTATTGAAAGGGTGAAATAACTAATCAGTGAAATTTGTCTCGAAACAAAGCTATTAAAGGGCTTTAACCTGTCCATTTTATGCATTAGCATAATAACTATGTAAAACAAGCAAGCTTTGGAAATTGAAAGGATAAGAATAAAACTATAGGTGCCGAAAAATGCTAATCTACTCTCTTTATACATTTGGATTAAGTCCAGCTTTTGATATAGATTACCTACAAATTCCGGTTTAAACAGACTGAAAAAAAAGTTTACTATTAAGCCACCTGCTTCTATTGACAAGCCGACAAAAATGAGCCAGGCAATTATATATAAGCCCCAAAATACGAAGTTGTTTGTTTTTGACATGATTGAAATAATTTAAATTATGCTTCAAATATCAGTAAATATTTATTGATAAACAATAAATATAAGTTGAAATATAATAAATAAACTCAAATCCTTAAAAATCAAGCGACTAAAATTTTCGGAATGGAATTGACGGTAAAGAGAATTAAAAATTTAGAAAGAAAAATTTCAATTTCACTTCTCACAAATTTCTTTCAATTTATCAAGAGCCTTTGGATAAGACTCGTTCATATAATCTACAAACTCTTCTGTAGTATCTAAGTCAACTGTAACAGTTGTATCCCGATAGGTATCGGGACCATTGCTTTCTTCGAAGGTATAATTCTCAAATCCGTTTGCCCATTTTTCTACATCCGGTCCTTCTGTAATTTCCTTATCACCTTTTAAAAGACCATAATGCTGAATTGAAACAAATTGGTTGGGAATATTATCAGCTATCCTGGAAACCATACCTCCCTTTTCCCCTTTCTCATCTACACCAACAAATAAAATTTTACTTCCTTTGTTCCAAGTTCCTTCGTAGGTTGATGTTGGATTGAATAAAGCAGTCCATTGCTCATAAGTTGATTTACTATTGATGCCAAGCATAAAATCATAAATCTTGGTGGCAGGTGCCTTGATGCTTACTTTGTATTGTAACTTTTTAATACTACTAATATTTGCTTACATTTTTCGTTTCATTTATTTTATTCTGTCACGGATTACAAATCTGCGACAACGGGTAGAACTTTTCTTTCTATTTTACCGTTCATTCGAAGCAAGATTTTGGGCTGGGTCTTGAACACCTGTTATGTGCATTTTCAATTATTTATTCCAATGATTACTAAGAATTTCAAAATTGTCTCTTTTACCTGAATATAAATCCTTTGTTGATTTTATCTTAATCTGTAAAAATAGCTCCCTTCGTAATTTTCTTGAACGTTTTGATCTGTGTCAAATTCGAAAACTACATTTGGGAATAAATCAAACGGGTAATTATTTCTTCTTAAGCCTTCTAGAAATTCCACTTTGATTTCCTCAAGACCTTTTCCTTCCAGCTCTTTTAATTCCTTGTTTGTTTTAGTAAAAATATATACCCCAATACCATCATCCCATTTTTCCCATGTAACAACATAATTTATTTTAAATATTGGAATACCATTTCTTAAACACCAATTAAGAAATTCTGTTTCAGTATTTTTTATTGATTCATTGTATGGTTTACTCATATTGTCATTGCACATAACGGGCAAAGCTTTGCGTTCGGTGGGGGAAAGTTGAACTGTCCGCCCGATATTAGCTGAATTGCATACAACTGCTGAAGAAACGATTGTCCAGCCCCACTGACGCAAAACTTTTTGTTATGCGTTCGTGCTATTATTTTTTTTCGAATTATTCTATTACTGATTAAGATTGACATAGACTTCATTTTGAAATGAATTTTCTATATGTAGGTTCATTATGAATCACAAAGCCGTTTTGCTTGTAAACTAATTCACCTTCGTTTGTTGCATGTAGTTCGAATGCCGTTACGCCGTACTTTGTTCCTTCTTCAACTAATAGATCTAAAATTCCCTTACAAATGCCGTTTCGTCTGAAAGCAGGAAGAGTATACATATTCATTATGTAACCCCACTTGCCTGTAGGGTTTTTAAAATTTCCGGGCATTTCTCGCAGATGAATCGAACCAATTCCTCCAACAATTCCATCACATTTAGCAATGAAAGAAATACACGTGCCATCTGCAGTTGCTTTTGAAAAGTAGGCGGTCATTTGCGTTCTTAGGACATCAATAGCCTCTGGATTATGCCCATTCGATAGTTCGAGGGCAAATAAAATTCGATTTTCTACTAAAGTAGAAATGTCATTATTGGTTGCTTTGTGATAACTGATATTTTTCATTGAATAGACTGTAAGCCCTTGCATTTAAAAAGCTCATTTGAATTTTAATGTCTCCCAAGCATGACGCATAACTTAGTTATAGGGGTGATTTTTTGGCTCCCATCCTCTTCATTTTGGCAAGATGGGGTGATTTTATCATCCTTACCTGTTTTACTCCCACTCCCTAAATTTTGTTGTTTCGTGGAAGATGGTTTCTAATATTTTCTTTTCGGTGGCTTCTAAAGTTAAATGACGGCGGGCGTAAACTCTATTGGCAGTTTCAAACATTTTTTCTAAACGATATGTATCAAAGCCTTCAGCACCACCCCAAACAAAACTTGGTATGTGTGTAGGTGGAAATCCTCCACCAAAAATATTAGCACCTACTCCAACTACAGTGCCTGTATTAAACATAGTGTTAATGCCACATTTACTATGGTCGCCCATTATTAAACCACAAAATTGTAAGCCTGTGTTTTTAGTACCGTTGGTTTCGTAAGAGAAAATTTTTACATCGCCATAATTATTTTTTAAATTACTGTTATTGGTATCAGCACCTAAATTACACCACTCACCTATTACACTATTTCCTAAAAAACCATCGTGCGCTTTGTTAGTGTATCCAAAAATTACAGAATTATTTACTTCTCCACCCACTTTGCAATGCGGACCAATAGTTGTTGGTCCGTAAATTTTTGTTGCTAATTTTAAAGTGCTATCATCACATAAAGCAAATGGTCCGCGTACTAAACTACCTTCCATTACTTCGGCGTTTTTACCAATGTAAATCGGTCCGCTTGTTGTGTTGAATGTTGCAGCTTCTGCTTTAGCGCCTTTTTCTAAGAATATTAAATTCTTTTTTCCTACAACTGTATTGCTTTTACTTAGGGTTTGAGATTTACGTCCTTTCGTTAGTAAATCAAAATCTGCCTTTAAAGCTTCTCCGTTCTTCGAGAAAATATCCCAAACGTTTTCAATACTAAAAACATCTGCAGCATATTCAGTACAAGTAGTTAAAACATCATTGCTAAGAGAAGTTTGTGTTCCGCAATATGCAATTAATAAATTATTTTTCTTAAGACCTTGTCCGCTCTTTAATTTTTTAATCGCAGCAACAAGTTTTGCATCGGGTAAAATGTTAGAAGCAATAAATAAATTCGCTTTCCCAGCTTTAAAGACCACAGGATATTTTGAGGCTAAATAATCTTTACACAAATAACTTGCGGTAGTTTTTAATTGCTTCTCCCATTTTTCTTTAATGGTTAAAATACCAATACGTATTTCAGATACAGGTTTTGTATAAGTAAGTGGCAATAAACACTTCCAGTTTTTTTCGCTATCAATTAAAATTAAGTTCATACAGTTATCTTGGTGTCAGTTTTTTTGATTGTGGTGTTGCCTCCGGCGTTACAGTAGGTGTTGGTGTACTAGTTTCTGTGTTCTTCGTATTGCCCGGAGTTATAGTTCCGTTTTCTGTTCCAATTTCTTTAATGCCTTTTCCTTTTTCAGGTGTTACTGTTTTTTGAGCAGGCGGACAAGCTCCCATAACGTCTCCATGTGCTCTGTGGGCCGACCATTGGTCAGATGGAATACTCATTGTAGTTGTTGTGGCATCTGCATTTTTATGACAAATAGTAATGCTGTTTGTTACTGGCACAGTATTAGTTTGTGAAGAAGCAGGCGGACATTTGCCCATTATATCACCATGTGCACGGTGAGCAGAGAATTGCGTTAATAAAATAACCATTGTAGTTTTTGTGCCATCACCATTGTTATGACAAATTTCAACTGTTGAACTAGAAGCAGCAGTATTGGTTTGCACACAACTTACACCTGCGTAATCACCGTGAGCTTGATGTGTTGCCCATTGACTTTGTTTAATTGTCATTGGAGTTTCAGTTCCATCACCATTTTTATGGCAGATAGTAATGTTAGGGTCTAATTCAACAGGATCAATCGGACTAAGAACAGGACAAGTTCCTTTCACATCACCATGCGCCTGATGTTGTGCCCATGTACTTTGTTTTACCACAATAGTTTGCTGAGAACCATTTGAGTTTTTATGACAGATTGTAATATCCGGATCGTACTCGATTGGGTCGGTAGCAACAATTTTAGGACAAACACCTTTTACATCACCGTGTGCCTGATGTTGTGCCCATGTACTTTGTTTCACTACAATAGTTTGATTAGAACCATCCGCATTTTTATGGCAAATAGTAATTTCAGGATCATATTCTATAGGGTCGGTTGGATTTAATTTAGGACAAGTTCCTAATTCGTCGCCATGCGCCTGATGTTGTGCCCAAGTACTTTGTTTCACTACAATAGTTTGCTTAGAGCCATTTGAGTTATTATGACAGATTGTAATATCAAGATCCACCGTTGGTTCTACAGGTTGTTCAACTTGACAAGGTCCTTCAACATCTCCGTGAGCTTGATGCATTGCCCAATCGCTTTCGTTGATTGTGATAGTTTCAACAGTAGCTCTGTCTTTTCTGTGACAGATAACTTTTGTTTTAATAACCGGAACTTCTTGTTTTACAATTCCTGAAGCATTTGCAGTACCAATAGAATTTGTAGCTTTTACTTCAATAAAATTATTTGAATTTAAAGTTAAGTTTGCGTTTAAATCAATAATACCGGTGTTAGGGTCGAACGCATAATTAGAAACGAAATTGCCATTGAATTTAACTTCTAATTGAGAATTACTGCTTATGTTTTTTGTTTGCGCTTTAAATGGATACACCGTTAAACTTGTTGTTTGTGGCGATGGATTTGGATTTAAGATAACAACTGTTGGCGGAGGCTGTACTTTTTTAGGAGGTTCAAAAGTGATTACCGTTGATTTAGCATCGGATGATCTTCCGTTACTTGCACTTACCTGAATTAATGTATTGCCATTCCCTAACATCAAATCAAAATCAACATTTCCACTTACATAATTAAATGTAACAGGTACGCCATTCGCAACAACAGTCACTTGACTTTGCGCATTAACACCAGTTACTTTAGCTTTTACTTTGTAATTAGGGACAGTTGATTTGTAAGGATTAACCACTGGGTCCGTGATGGTCACGCTCACACCTTTTGCAGCACTTCCGGTTGGTGTAACTATTGATACCGGATTATAAATAACAAGTTGCGATTTAGAATCTTGCCCAAAATTATTAGTGGCTGTGATACTTATAGTGTTTGTTCCCTTAGCTAAATTAGCCTGCATAGAAAGCTGCGTTATCGTTGAATTATAATAAAAGGCTGTGAAAGGTTGTCCGTTTAATTGAACTGAAATATTTTCCGGTCCACTTACATTTAAAACAGTTGCATATAAATCGATAACGCTTTGGTCAGATGTAACTTTATTAGCGCCCGGTGTTGTAATGTTTACTACAGGAGGTACACCATTGTAATTAATAATAGCAGATTTAGAATCACTACCCGCTGTATTCGTTGCGGATACAACAACAATGTTATTACCAACAGAAAGTGGTGCAACAAAACTAATTGTTTTGGCAAACCAAGAGTAATTTGTTATTGGATTACCGTTAAATGTTACAGTTACTTCATTACGGTTGTTTACATTATAAACTTTAGCAACAACTGTAAAATTAGTAATCACACTTTCATTATAAGGCGATGATGGAGGATTGGTAATATTTACTACCGGAGGTTTAACAACAGGTGTAGTGTTGGTATTATTATTAGTTACAACAGAATTTGTTGGTGTAACTGAATTCGTAACAACGGTATTAGTTTGAATTTGATTATAGTTATTAACGTTGGTGGTTGATTTAGACTTACTGCCGCCACCTAGTCTAATGTTTAACGATAAACTACTGTAGTGATAATAATCTTTTACGCAACCTAACCAATCGTTATTACTGGCTTGGATGCCATCTAAATAATCGGAATAAGTTCCTTGCGGGAAAGTAATTTTATGTTCCCACAAAATAGAAATATAATCGTTAAAGCGGTAACCTAAACCAATTCCACAAGAAGGCGACCATGTTAAAACATTTCCTTTTTTACTTCCTGTTGCAAACGATTCGTAACTATCATCTAACAAAAAGTTATGTGATGATAAGGTTAGTACTTTACTTACTGAATCTACTAAACGGTAATTATACATTTTACCTTCCTCATCTAATAAATTAACGCTAGTGCGGTAACTTGTAAAACCAATACCTGCCCAAAGATTTAGTAAAATATTAGTGCGCTCGCGTAAACGGTTAAAGCAAATTTGTAATTCCAGAGCCCCCTCAGCAACTTTTGTTTTATAATTATTATGGATGTATGGCGCGATGCCCGGGCGTACTGTATCGTAATTTACCTGTGGATTATAAGTGCCGTTTAATGAAGGGTTATCTTTTATATTATAATTGCGTACATAATCTAAACCATAAGTATTACCCCATAACCCTCTTCCTTTAATAGCGAGACTAAAAAAATTGGTTTTGTTTTCAGCAATTCCTTTTTCTAAAGTAAAGCCTCCTGCAAAACCAGGTAGACTTCTTACATCGGCTACTTGCCACATAGCCCCCATGTTTAAACCTAATCGCCATGAGTTATAATAACGTTCGGTGTGCTTTTGCTTTTGTGCCTGTGTTAAAGTACAAGCGAATAGAAGGACAAAAAGGTAAATTTTTTTCATAGTATTATTTTTACTTAAACAAAAAACATCCCGGCGGGTCGGGATGTTTTTTGTTACTAAAAGCTTGCCACAAATTGAGGCGCTTTGTTAAAATTGGTTAAGCTATTATACTTTTGGTTTCTCTACAATTTTAAATTCGGTACGGCGGTTCTTAGCGTGCTCGTCATCCGTACACTCTACTCCATCTTTACATTTATTTAATAATCTCGATTCTCCATAACCAACAGCCTTCAAACGTGTTTTCGAAATTCCTTTTGCAATCATATAATCAACCGCAGTTTTAGCACGCTTTTGTGATAAAGCATTATTAAACTGGTCACTACTTTTTGAGTCGGTATGAGAACTTAATTCTACCATTAAGCCCGGATTCGATTGCATTACTGCTACTACTTTATCTAATACGTTTTGTCCTGCTTTATCAAATTTATGATCACCAAATGCGTAATAGATATTCTCAACAATAGTAATTGAGTTTAAGCTGTCTTGTTTCGCCTTGTGTTTTAATTCTAATACTTGTAACCATGGATCATCCACTGTAAAGTCTCCCATTGCCACTTTATCAACCGATAAAACTTTAAATTGGAATTTACCTTTTATAGTTCTTATTAATTCTTTATAGATACGGCCTTTTGTATCGGCGATGTATAATTTCTTTAAAGAATTTACACGAGGGTCGCTTTCATCTACATCAAATAAATATTCTAAACTTGCCTTTAAGTTTTTAAACGCAAACTTACCTTTTTCGTCGGTAGTAATAGTTTGGTTCAATTGATTATCGGAAGAATATAAAAATAACTTAGCATTGTTGAATGGTTTTTTATCCTGATCGTAGATATAACCATATAACTGCATGATTAAATCCGAATCTTCAACATCCATATCCTTCAACATGATTTTTTCGCTTGAAAGCATATTGAATTGAAACCTGCCTTTTGCTTTGGTATAGAAACTCTTAATTTCTTTACCACCCTTATTAGTTAAAATAATTTTCGTGTTTTCAGGTATATCCAATTCGCTGTCTTCAATACTTACAATGTAGTTTTGATCGGCCGGTAAATTACGGAAGGCGAAAGCACCAAACTCATTCGTAGTTGTAGTTTCAACCACATCACCATATTGGTTGGTAATTTTAATTTTAGTGTTTTTAACCGGTTTGCTTGGATTTTCGCCAAACAATAAGTTACCTGCCATTGTTAAATCATCATCAGTATACAAATCAGGCAAACTGTTTGGGTCTATTGGTAAATTACGGAATGCAAATTTTTTGTCTTCATAATTATTAGTCACACGCGATATAACACCATTTGAGTTTGCTAAATAGTAACGTGCTTTTCCTGCTAATTGAGGATCGTCAGAATCAACTTCCGCCATATACTTTTTATCAGCATCTAAATTTTCAAATTTAAAGAAGCCTTTTGCATCTGTCTTCGTTGAATCGATTGCTTTGTTATCCGGACCAAACAAACGCACTTTAACGCCTTTAGCAGGATCGTTAGTGTTTTCAGTTAATAATACGGTTCCTGAAATATTAATGTATTTATTCGTGTATTTAAACCAATAGATATCATCTTTCCCTTTTCCACCTTCACGGTTAGAAGAAAAATAACCGGTTGAATCATTTAAGAAACAAATAGAGAAATCATCGGCCGCACTATTTAAATGCATGCTTTCATTTCTGCTCATAATCCATTTACCTTCTTTTTCTTTTGCAGAGAAAATATCTAAACCACCAAAACCTGCTAAACCGTTTGATGAGAAAAATAAAGTTCCGTCTTTACGTGAATTAGGAAACATTTCATCACCACTTGTATTGATGTCTACACCTAAATTAACAGGCTTATCCCAACCATCACCACTTTTCTTACACACCCATAAATCTTTTCCACCTTGTCCACCCGGCATATCAGAAGTAAAGAACAACATATTTCCATCAGCACTTATACAAGGGTGAGCAACAGAATACTCATCACTGTTATATTGAAATGGTTTAATATCGCCCCATTTGCTGTCATGACCAGTTGCGAAATAAATTTTAGCACGGTTAACGAAGTTCTTATCCTTCTTTGCCATATAATCTACACGAGTAAATAACAATGTTTTTCCATCAGAGGTAAAACTTACCGGACCATCATGATACTGACCATTAATTTTACCTGATAATGCTTTTTGTCCTGATGACTTTTCAACATCAATTTTAGAAACAAACACATTCATATAAGGCTGGCCGTTCATTTCGTCGACTGTGTATTCAAAAAAGTCGCTTTGTTTTTCTGCTACGTAAACCAATTTATTATTTAATACAGCAGGACAAAATTCAGAACGTGAAGTATTAAGACCCTCTACATTTTTAATTTCGTACTCGATAGCCTTTGTTTGCCAGTATTTAATTTGCTGACAAGAGCGGATGGCGTTCTTTGCTTTACCATCTGTTGGTTTCTCCGCTAAATAAGCATTAAACTGATTAAGTGCTTCAGTATAATTGTTATTCGTTTTTAAAACATAACCGTAATTATATTTTACTTCCGGTGCCACTTTGGTATTCATAGCCAAAGCTTTTTTATAGCTGTCTTCCGATTTTTTGTATTCATTTAAAATACGATAGCAATCAGCCAGCTTAATTAAACTTTCCTGCTGCTCTGTATTATTTTTTTGAGAAGCCCTTGAATAAAGCGGTATAGCTTTTGCGTAAAGACCTTTTGTAAAGTATTTATCAGCCTTCTTTTTTTGTGCAAAAGAAGAGCCGAAGATTAAAAGAACAGATGTTATTAATAAGAACTTTTTCATTTTATATTTTTAATTTGTTTGGGATGAATGCTATTTACTATTATAAAAATCTTGGTGATACCATTTTCGATTTATTTTTCTTGACATCAAAACCAAGCATAATTTCGTGTGAGCTACCTAAGTTTTTGCGGTCATTAAAAAATTCTCCTTCACTACAAATGATTTACCCATAGTTAAAAATAGATGTGGTTTTAAAACGTAGCTAAGAGAATAATCAGATGCTACTCCACCTGTATCTCTAACCTGGAAAGATTTATTATAGACTTTACCATTATTTAAGTGGGTGGCACTTATTCCACAATAGAAAGTATTGGTTCTTAAATACAAACCTGCATCTACATCTAAAGCGCCTTTGTTAGCACTTGCTAAATCAGTATAAGCTGCTTCTTCGGTATCTTTATATTTTACTTCAGTGAAGTCGAATTTATACATACTATATCCTGCTCTTGCACCAAAAGCTAATTTAGTTTTGTTATTCACTTTAAGAATATAAGAGAAGTTACCATATACCGATGTAATTGACTTTGCACCAATCTTATCATTCATGGCATTTAAACCAATACCAACTTTATTATTGGCAATCGGGCTATGAATACTAAATACCATAGTGGTTGGAGCTCCTTTAAATCCTAACCATTGCTTACGCACATCAGATACAATAGCAATTGCATCGCGTGCACCCGCATAAGCAGGATTAATTACCATTTGGTTGTATTGGTAAAGATTATACTGTGGATCTTGCTGCGCAACAGCCTTACCCGCAACTAGTGCGATTACAAAAATTAGGGCTTTTTTCATTGTTCTCATTTTAATTAGTATCTCTTTTAGTTAATTCAATATATCCTTTAAGCAGTTCGCTGCCATTTTTTAAATCAATAATGTAATAGTAAGTGCCTGATGGAACGGTTTTGCTGTTATTTGTTCCAGCCCAAAAATTATTGGTGTTATTGTAATTTTCTATCTCATCAATTTTTTGTCCCCACCGATTAAAGATTGTAACAACATTCCCCGGATACTGTTCAATATTCTCTATTCTAAAAAAATCGTTATGACTATCACCATTTGGTGTTACGCCGTTATAAACTATGAGTTGGCATTGATCGCTAATATTGAAAACTTGAGTTTCTGTAGCCAAACATCCAATTGCATCAGCGCCTATTACCGTAAAAGATAAAGGAGATGAATTGCTTGGGGTAACAACAAAGGAAGAAGCATTTGAGCCTGTATTCCAAGAATAAGTATTTGCCCCTACCGCTGTAATAGTAGCTGATTTACCCAAACATAATTCCGTAGAGGAAATATTCAAAGCAGGAGAATTACCAAAACCAACAGAAACTGTGGTAGTTATAACAACCATTAGCTCCTAAACCTAATACACTATAGGTAGTTGCAGAAGTTGGGTAAGTATAAATAGAATTCGTAAACTGAATAGTTGACCAAGTATAAGATGCCGCACCAAATGCTTGTAGTGTTACTGAATCGCCATTACAAACTACTGATTTACTTGCAGTAGCATTCATGACTGGTCGGTTTACACCAGTTAAAGAAAGCGATGTGGTTGCCTTACAACCATCGCTACCGGTAACTGTAAAATTTGTATTAGCAAAAACTAAAGCTGAAATAGAGGTGGTTGTTGCACCTGTATTCCATGTATAAGATGTGGCACCGTTAGCTGATAAGGTTACTGTATCGGGAAAACAAATTAATGTTTTTGAAGGCAGAATACTTAATACAGGTATCGTATTTACCGTAACATTTACAAATCCCGTATCTTTACAACCAAAAGTATTAGTTCCAACTACGGAATAACCTGTACTGTTAGCAGGCTTAACATAAATACTGGCTCCGGTTGATGAACTTGGCAACCATACATAATTCGCTGCACCGTTTCCTGTTAACAAGAGTGAATCACCAACACATATACTAGTAGTTGCTGCAGAGATACTAACTGTTGGATTAGGTGAAACAACTACAGTATAGGTTTCAATGCCCGGACAACCATTATCCAAGAACAATGAATATGTTGTTGTGGAAGTAGGAGAAACGGCAATAGAATAAGTTGATTGTCCTGTACTCCATGTATACGTTGTGTCAATAGGTATGGATGCTTCTAATGGTACACTTGTTCCCGCGCAATTAATGGCTGAAACACTTGCTGTAATTGGAGCGGTTGGAGTTATTTGCGTATTAACATAAATAGTATTGGTTGTTAAAGTACAATATCCGTAACCGGGTGGAAGTGTAAATGAAAAAGCGCAATCTACGCTTGATGCTGTATTAATTGAATAACTTGTTGTTGAACTTGGTCCGGGCGTCCAACTATAAGTTCCGGGATATGATGAGTGAGAATTAGTAACAGTAAAACTTACCGGTGTGCTTCCGCATATTGCAGTATTTGTACTTACTATAGTATTAGCAAGATGAAAAGAGAAGTTGCGTGAGTTTGTTAAATAAGGATGATCACCGTCACCAACAAAAACAAAATCAGGAATTGCGTTACCATCAAAGTCTTCTATTAAATAACGATAAGCCTCGTCCACTGTAAATGTAGTATAATTCCAAAATGGATACCCCTTTACACTTGACCCTCTAAAGACATAAAACATTCCACTCCAATCCGCAATTACCAAATCAGGATATGTATCGGAATCTACATCCTTCATCTCGAAATTCTTACCGGTGATGAAAGAATCTGAATAAAGACTACTAAAAGATAAAGCTCCACCATTTTTATTTAAACTAAATCCACCTGAAGCTGAAATGGCAATATCAGGTTTAGAATCTCCATCATAATCTTTTGCATCTAATGAATAAACTAAAGTATTAAATGGCTCTTTATAAACTGTTGGAGAAGAAAATGAAATGGCTGCCAAACCCAGATTAGGATAAATTTCTAATGTATCTGTCATATCATCTGTACCTACAACAAAATCATTAAACCCATCAGCATTAAAATCAGCAATTGCTAAAGGTGTTGTTGGCGTGTTATTGACAATATTATGCCCATTATAAATCGAAAACACATTTATTAATCCAAAATTAAAAGAGAATGCATTTTGAAATGTAAAAGCCTGAATTAAATTTGTAGAGAAGTCTTTTCCTGTACCAATAATATCTGGTTTTGAATCATTGTTTAAATCTCCACACTCAATTAAACCAACTTCTAAATTAGGATTGGTTGTATTTATATACGAGCTAACTAAGGAAATACCTGTTCCAGTTGCGTTTTTAAAAATAAGTAAATCACCCTGCGAATTAATGGTGGCAATGTCAATATAAGTATCACCATCAAAATCACCAACACATAAATCTTTTGATGAATTTCCAATAGAGATTTTTAAAGGAGCTAGGGTTGTGAATTTAGAATTACCATCATTAAAAAACACTTCTAACGAATCGTTCACCTTATCAATTAACGCAAAATCCAATTTTCCGTCTTTGTTAAAATCCAAAGCGCGGGGTCTCGACCAAAAATTGAATAGTTCGATGCTATCCATTTTGGCTAAACACAAGTTATCGTAGTTTAAAAACTGTTGCGCTTTAAACGAAGGGCTTAAAACAAACAAGAGAAGTATGAGGATAATTTTTTTCATTAATCTTTTTCTACTATTTATGTAACAACTCTATCCAACCTTTAATTGGTTTACTATTATCACCTAAACTAATAACATAAAAGTAAGTGCCGGTTGGCGCTAAACTCTCACTACCAAATAATGTACCTGCCCATTTCTGATCAACGTTATTATAACCAGAGATGTGTGCTAATTGTTGTCCCCAACGGTTATAAATATCTACTACGTTATTTGGGTATTGATCGATATTACCTAAGTAAAAGAAATCGTTATTACCATCACCATTTGGAGTAATACCATTAAAAATTTCGAGTAAACAAGGTGAAGAATTATCAGAAATAACTATGTTTTGAACTTTTGCACTGTCAATCGGTACTGTAAGTGTTCCTGTATATTGAGAAACTACTAAGCAAGAATATGTTCCCGGAGTTAAACCATTAACAGTTGCGCAATCGTTAGTTGGACAAATACTTGACGGCTCCCAATAGTAGGCAATATTAAATTGGCTTTGTGGAATTACGCCACTTATACTCGCAGTAATAGCACAAAAACCATCCGTTTTTCCAAAACAACTTACACCATTATAGTATGGAGTTGCGGTTAAGCCGAATTTACCAACGATATCAGGTTGTAAAAAGCCTTGAGTGGCAGTTGCAAAACTTCCGCTATTTGTGGCGATTACAGTTTCACCAATATTATAGTAAGCTTCAACACCGGTAGTTCCAACAGAACCACCTCCGCCTGCTGAATTTAAAACCTGAATAGGAATGCTTTGAGATTTTGAAATCGAAACAATTCCAAATACTAAAGCTACGATTAAAGTAATTCTATTTTTCATTTTCATATTATTCAATAACTATATAATTAAAATCAAATTGGTAAGCCGAGTTAACAGGTATATTAGAGGCTCCGTAATTTCTTATATACAAATTAAAACCAGTATTTCCGGGCAAAATTGTGGTATGGTAAGTTAAACCAAGTATATCGTTAGCAGGGGAAACCACAACTGTCGGAATTGATGCATAAGGTTGGTTAAACGTAACCGTAATTTTTATTTCATCATTAAAACTTACATAATCTCCAAATGTAAATGAGAAGGTACACGCAGCTCTCATGTATCCCTTGGTATCATTAGAACTACCAATTGTTGAAATAGTAAAAGGGAAAGAAGATAATAAGGTCCCTGTACTAACTACAGAAAAGGTAGGACTTGCTCCAATCGCTTTAATGTGTCCGTTATTAAAAACAATTCGTCCGGTAGAAGACGCATTAAAATTTAAATCAGATGAAGTGGCTGCTCCTCCTGAAATATTTACTAAGCCGGCCGTCGTACCATTATTACCAATATAAAACTCACCACTGCTTGTAAACGTGTGATAAAATGTGTTTAAAAGCGGATTCCCAATATGTAAATGATCAACAGCACCATTCTTATCGTAAGCTAACGACATTCCATTTGAGGCATCGTCACCTAAGAATAGTCCTGCAGGATTATTGGCTGATGAACCTGCTGTATTTATTAATCGCAATATGGGGCGTGGTGTTGCGCTAAAAATAGAATCGTAAATACTCATCGCACTTAATGATCCTGCTCCATTTGGAATTTTTCCAAAATAGAATTTTTGATTACCACCATCCATATAGAAAACGCGCTTACCAAACTGACGATACGTTAAAGAATTGGTAGTATTATCAAATGCTAAAAAGGCTTTGCTAATATTTGATGATTCACCAAACACTAAACCAACATTATTTGAACCTAATGAAGTTGATAAGCTTATATAAGCATCACCGGTAACATTATGAACATGTAATTTTTCGCTAGCGCCAATACCACTTGGTAAACCAATATTTACAAAATCAGAATTATTTTGCAAATAAACATTTTGCTCAGCACCAATTAAAGTTCTTCCCCACGGACCTGAACCACCAGGTGCCCAATGTGATTTACCGTTTATTCCGCGAGTTAAAACATCACCAATACTTCCGTTAGTATTAATAACTAAAGTATCGTTCACAAACACTTTTCCTCTATCAAAAATTGCAGCGAAATTATTAATGTATGTAGGTCCGGTTCCTGAAGCGTACAACCCGACAGATTTACCAGTAATATTACTACTTGAAGTTCCAATTGCAATCACACCTATTGCATCACCACCAGGCGATGAGGCCTGTCCAATTGTTCCAACAGCTGAACCGTTATTATTAGTATTATAACCAACAAAATGTCCGCCAACAATTGGATTAAATGTTAAAGTACCTGAATTAGGCGCACTTCCCGAAGCCAATCCGCGAATGGCTGCTTGGTTACCAATAGCATTAGGATGATAAGCAAAAATAGCCGCGCTATCTAAAGAAGAATACGAAGCTACTTTTAATTTATTAACTCCAACAATTGCCTGATCTCCAATTACAACTTGCTTTCCATCATTAAGTAAATTATTATATACAATCCAAGTATTTGAAGGATTATCCCAATACATAGTTTGTCCGGTTAGTGTACCCGTTGGCATTGCAGAACCACTTCCAGATGTTTCAGCGTATAAAGCGTAGGGTACCGACATTAATTGACTTGTACCAACAGTAGAAAAAGAAGTTCCTCCTGCGGGATCCATGCTTACACGAATAAAATACGGACCATTTGCCCAGCTAATAGCAGAGAAAGTACCTGTGGAGGCGACACCGCTTCCTATAGCAGCAGTAAAAATTCCTGCTGAGCTTGGTAATGAAGTATTAGTTTCATCATAAACTGTTATACCTGTTGCGCTACCTTGTAGTATCTCAAACTTTAAACCAATGCTTGTACTAATAATATTACCACCAGCGTCACGAGCAACGCCCTGATAATTTAAATACTGCGGCGCCTGCGAAAAAACAGTTGCGCTTAGTAGAATTAAAAATGTAACTAATCTTTTTTTCATAATTTAATTTGCTCCTTCAATAACCATATAATTAAACTGAGGCGTTCCTGCTCCACCTGATATTCCTCCTATAAAGAACACTCGAAAACCAGTGTAATTACCTACAACCCCTAGATTCTGAACGTAGATCTTACCAACATTACCACCAACAATATTCGCAGGCGTAATGGTTACTACCGGAATTTTTCTATAGGGTTTAGCGTAATTAACAGTAAAATCAAAATTAGCAGGATAATTCCCTGTCATATTAAATGTAATAGTTCCAGCAACATCTGTTGAGTGTGGCATCACTGTGCCAGAACCAGCTGTACAAGCGGTACAAGCGCTATTATTTACCGAAGCTGTTGGTAAGGCAGTTGTTATTTCGGTTCCAATATGCCCGTCTTCAATTAATATACCAAGATGCCCTGAAGCCGCATTAGTATTATTTTTAGTATGTATAACTGCAGCCGTTCCTGTATTAGATGCGAATATTGCATCAGCAGTGTTTGCACTTGAAAAAACCTCGAATCTACCTGCATTTCCTGTGGTATTGTTTTTCATTCCAAAAACACTTGGGCCGCCACTCGTACTTTCACCAAGAACACCGGCTGAATTTGCACCAGTCGTTTGTCCAAATACCCCGGCCGATAAACTATGAGAGTTAGCGGTTAAACCTGAAACTCCATTTACATTAGCTGTAGCTACGCCAAAGGTATTTGATCCATAAATTGCGGAAAGCGAATTAGTACTAAGAACAGCTAATCTGTACCCAGGATTTGAAACACCAATACCAACATTTCCATCATCTCGTACGTTAAATAAATTTGTACTTCCGGAATTAGTAACCACTAAAGGAAATGTTGTACTTCCTGTTGTTTTTCCCATAATATCTAAACCACCAATAAAAAAACCTGCTCTTGAAGCAACTGCGGTACTATTTTGAGCATATACAGCATATCCATTTCCTGAATTATTAAAAAAACCTGTAGGCAATGTCGCAGTATTTGAAGCTGATAATGCTCTGCCTCCACCAACATTATAAATATCCAAACCATTACCAGGACCATTATTTTGAATTACAAATGCTGCCGAAGTACTACTCGCATTTGTATTATAGAAATTACCAGCACTTGATGATGCATTGGAATTGATAACCTGCATACCACCTCCAGTACCTGCGCTGGACAAATATAAAGCCGCATTGGTGTTTGCAGTGTTAGGATTATTAATAGCTACAACATTACCTGTATAAGTTACACTAGGTGATATATCGAGTTTTGCCCCAGGGCTTGCGGTTCCTACACCAACATTTCCATCATTTCTTACACTAAACAAATCAGTAAAACCGTTATCCAAAACTTTTAAAGCATGCGCTGCAGAAGTATTAGTTTTGCCTCTAACATTTACTCCCCCTGTAAAATCACCAGCGTAAGTCCCTGTAGCTGTACTAGTATTTTGTGCTTGAATTGTATGATAGGGGCCCGAATTACTACCGAAAACAGCTGTTCCGATTGTATTAAAACTACCCCCTATTCCTGTTGGATTAGAATTTGATATAAATAAACCACTTGTTCCATTAGTTGCCCCACTAAATAAACTTGAAGTACTTAAAGAATTAGTAATAGTTGCAGCAAAAACATTTCCTAATCCGGTGGTAGATGCTTCAATTACTCTGGAAGTACTTGTAGAATTATTAATAGAAAAAGAAACCTGCATTGCCTGTTCCATTTTGATTTATTTGCAAAGCATTACTTCCATTGGAAGCATTCGTAGAGTTTATTGCTATTCCATCACCTAAATTATTTTGATCTACAATTAAACCAGTTGCACCACCGTTATTATTTCGAATTCGCATTAAAGGACTACCTAGGAAAGAAGCATTAGAATTAATAACAGAAACTATAGGATTTGAGGTATTGGTTCCTGCAGCTGTTAATTCAACTTCTAACATGGCAGAGGCGGTGTTTTTTCCAATTGAAACTTTATCATTTGCTACACTACCATTAGAATAAATAACACCGGTTGAATATGTCCACGGACTTGTAGCAATAGTTTTTGTTGAGACAACTGTACCTTGAGTAATTGTTAAGGAGTTCCCTGAAACAGTTAAAGATGGTCCTGGTACTGTAACTGTATAATTGGGCGAAGTACCGCTAACGGACGCCACACCTACTCCTGTAAGACTGGTAGCAGCAGGAGTTGTAACTGTATAGTTAGGGTAACTTCCTGTAACCCCAGCTCCTGTAATATTTGTCGGAGCTATTGTTAAGGAAAAATTATTTGGACTTAGAGTAGAAGTTGTGTGAGGCAAATTAACTTGTAACGATGTAGGCACTGTTGTTGAAGCTCCGGGCGAATTAATTACAAAGTTGGGATACGTACCGGTTACACTTGTAGCACCAACACTAGTAAAGCTTGGCGACTGAACACTAACAGTAAAATTATTTCCTGCTCCTACAGGAGTTACACTAGCTATACCACTTGCAAACATACTCACCGTGCTACTTCCAGCACCAACCAAAGTTGTAGTTGCAACTGCTGTACCTTGTGTTAAAGTCAAAACATTAGTTCCTGTGTTATAGTTTAATGATGGTGGTGGCACATCAATAGTAAACGATGGATAGGTGCCTGTTATGGATGAAATTCCTGCTGGTGCTAATGTAATAGTTTGGTTAGGTGCTGTGTTAGTAATTGTTCCACCTGAAATAGAAATTCCCGTACTTGGCGTTAAAGCACCTGCTGATGTAATAGTGTAATTGGGATAAGTTCCTGTAACATTTGAACCGGTTATACTAACGGTCTGTGTATTTCCTGCTTTTTCTGCATAAAGTGCATAAGGCACCGATAGTAATTGACTAGTTCCTACTGTTGAATAAGATGTTCCTCCTGCAGGGTCAATGTTTACACGAATGTAGTACGGACCGTTTGCCCAGGTAATTAAAGAAAAGTTCCAATACCTGATGCTCCACTCCCAATAGCAGTTGTAAAAATACCGGCGCTGCTTGGTGTGATAGTGTTTGTTTCATCATACACAACAGTACCACTGGCACTGCCTTGCAAAATTTCAAACTTAATACCAATTGGTGTAGTGATGATTGTTCCACCTGCATCACGCGCAATACCTTGATAATTTAAGTATTGAGGCGCTTGTGCTTTAATTGCAGAAGCCGCCAATAAACAAAATAATACAATTAGTTTTTTCATGTTACTTTCCTATTACAAAATAAAAATATTGATGATTTGAAAAAGTTGGAGGCGCTGCATTCGACATTAATGAGAATCCTGTTGCCGTTGGCGCAACCCAAACATTTAAATTTCCGGCTGTTGAATTTCTTGCGGTTACTATCACAACCGGCGTAGTATTATAAGTTTTATTAAATGTTACTCGAACTAATTCAAAAGGTGATGTTCCGGAAATCGGAGAACCTGTATTAAATAAAATCTCTCCCGCTGTATCAGTTCCCGCTCCATTTATACTTGAACTTCCTCCACCTAATGCTGTACCCATTGCAATGGCAGGCTTCACAGATTGAATTGAATGTAAATGTCCGTTTTCAGATAAAAATGTAACATTAGAACTACCTGAAACTGTTGGTCCGTTAACGGCATGTATGGAGGCACCAATACCGTTAGTTGTGGCGAATAAAGCATCAGCTGAATTTGCTGTATTTGCAATTTCAATTCTAGCTGCGTTACCCGCCGATCCAGCTTTAATGAATAAAGACCAAGTCCATTATGACTTGCAAAGCTATTTGCAAAAACGCCAATTGAATTACCCGCCGATACATCAGCCTGAACACTCACGTTAGTTGATAAAGTACCTGCAGCATAACCATAAACACCGGCAGTATTTGAGAAAGTTGTTGAACTACTAATTCCTGAAACACCATTACCACCTCCCGAATGTGTACCATATACACCTGCAGAAGTTGAGCTTGGATTAGAGGAAGACGCATAAAGTCCCATTGCGCTACCTGATGAAATCGAATAAGTATTAACTGCATTCACTGCAGCAATTCCATTAACCGCTTCTACAACATGTAATCTATTATTAGGTGTTGAAATTCCTATACCAACATTATCATTCGCATTTGTCAAAGTTGTTACACTAGAAGACGGTCTTGTCCAAATACCTGTACCCGGAATTGTAACAACACTTGGTCCGATAGTAAGAACGCCACTTGCAAACGAAACTGCAGGTGAAATATTAATTGTATTGATACCAATTGCAGGCGAATATGATAAAACTCCTGTTGAAGGTGTGTAGGTTAGTTTTGTTGCCGGTGTGTTAATTGTAAAATTATTTACAGATGAAGTAACAGTTGTAACTCCCGTACCGGTAATTACAGGCGGCGCTGACGGCAAAACTGTATAGTTGGGATAAGCACCAGTAACACTTGAACCCGAAATATTGGTTGGTTGAATTGTAATGGAATAATTATTCGGACCTAATGTTGTAATGTTATGAGGGTGTTAATTTGTAAAGAACTTGTAGGAACGGATGTGGAAGTTGAACTTGTTATGATATAATTTGGATAAGTACCGCTTACGGTTGTTCCCCCTCCGCCAGTGATATTCACTGTTTGATTCATGGCTGTGTTAATAATAGAACCACTGGAAATAGAAATACCCGCACCAGCAGAATACGTTGTTGAGGCATTACCCGATGTTTTAGCGTACAAAGCATAAGGCACAGAAAGCAATTGACTTGTTCCAACAGTTGAATAAGATGTTCCTCCTGTAGGATCCATATTAACGGTTAAAAAATAACTGTTTGTTCCCCAACTAATATTTGAAAAAGTTCCGGTACCAACTGCGCCACCACCAATTGCTGCTGTAAAAACACCAACAGAACTTGGAATGATAGTATGCGTTTCGTCGTAAATAACCGGACCAGTTGCTCCACCTTGATGAATTTCAAACTTAATTCCTATTGGTGTAGTAATAATATTTCCAAGTGCATCGCGAGCAATACCCTGATAATTTATTTTTTCAGGGGCTTGTGATTTTACAAAGCCGGCAATAAACAAACAAATAATAACTACGATTCTTTTCATGTTGTATTTAAGTTTCAAAAAATTAATCCGCGTAAACAAGGTGACCGCTAAATGATGATTTATCATGATTAAATTGTGATGTTCCTCCTGTACCGGAATAATACTCTATCGCAACTCTTTCACCGGCATTTAAATGCACAGTTGAACCAAGATGTGCGCTATACCAATTTTGAGCAATGCCATTATAAAAACCATCTTGTTCACATAAAATATTTCCTGAACTGTGTCTCATTTTAAAAGTAACAAACCCAATAGTGGCACCAACCGTAACAATCATAGCATCAAAATGATAAACACCTGCAACCGGAGCAGTAAATACACCTGTAGCAACTGCATATCCTCCTCCAACATTATAAGCTAAAGGAGATGCTCCTGAATTAAATACTAATGTTGAAGTTGTTGAAGCATTAAATGTTGTTGTTGTTGCAGCAGAATTTCCACCACAGAAAAAAGCAACTTGATTTGTTTTCCAAGAAGCTAAACCTGAGGTATTGGAAGTTAAAATTTTTCCTGCACCTTGCGAGCCATCGACAATAGTTACTGCACCTGCAACATGAAGTTTAGAGGTTGGAGCACCTGTTCCAATACCCACATTACCATTAAATTTAAAACAGATAAATCATTTCGTCCAAAACTGTAATTAGCAATATGATAATCGTTATTTCCTGTATTTGTTATTCCCGCTCCCCATATCCATGTTCCATTTAATGCGCTAACAAACCGTGGAGTACCACTTGCTTGCGTATTAGCAATCACTGACCCTTGCTGAAGTAAAACACTATTTTGTCCAGGATTAGTTTCTATTAAAGCGCTACCATTGTGAACATGTAATAACTCTGTTGGTGTTCCAATACCAATTCCAACAAAACCTGTGTTATTTTTAATTGTTATAGCATCAATTGAATTTGCCGATGCAAAGGGTAGATTAGCAGGAGCGCCAGTGGCAAAAACCGCTAATTTTAAATCGCTACTGGTTTCGTAAATACCAGTGTAACCACTATTAACACCACCAACAGCTCCTAAAAATAAGCGACTGCCATTTAAACGTAAACTTCCATTAACGTCTAACTCCGAAACCGGCGTAGTTGTACCCATTCCAATTTTCCCGGAACCGTCAATAAAAATTCGATTTGGTGTATTGTTTGTCCAAAAATTCATTGTATTGTTAGTGATATCATATTGTATTCTTCCCATAAAATGATTTCCGGTGAATCCAAATGCTAAACTTGCTAAAGAACCTCCGGGTGATATTAATGATAGGTCTGTATTTGTTGAACTCTGTAATTGTAAAAGTTCAGAAGGTCCGGTAGTACCTATACCAACTTTTCCTGTTGATGTTATTCCCATTTGTCCAGTTGAACCATTGGTACCAAAGCTCATTAAATCTGAAGTATTATCATAAACAATTCTACCTCTTTGGTGATTTCCTGTATTACCAAAATACAAACTCGCATTAGTTCCAGATAAAATAGAAACAGCAGTAAGACTGCCTCCGGTTTCAACCTGCAAATTCTCCGTTACCGTTGATAGATTTCCAATCCCAACAAAACCACTCGGATTAAATAAACGCATACGTTGATTATTACCTGTTTTGAAAACCAAATCTTGTGCGTCAGTAGTTCCCAAAAAATTAGCACTCGCATTAGTCAATGTATTTCCCAATGTGTTCCATGCTGCTGAAGTTCCTGTAGAGGTTGCGCCTAGTGTGAAGTTAGGAGCAGTTCCACTTAGTGCTAAACCGTTACCGGCTGTATAATGTGGTATTGTAATGGAATTACTTCCTGCTGAAATCACGTTACTGTTAGTGCCGCTTACAGTTAAGGTTGGTTGAGGAATTGAAACAGAAGTGGTACTCATTCCATTTGTTAAAGTACCCGTAGAACTACTAGAAAAGTTTAATGAATAATTTGGTGTAGTAACAGTATAAGTTGGTGAGGTTCCACTCACAATCATGTTTAATCCTGCGGATACAGTTGTTGCAGGAGAACTCGGTAATACTACGGCGTTACCACCAGTAATGCTTAAAACGTTTGTCGACAATGATAAAGTTGGTGTTGCGTTTATTGTGTAGTTAGGATATGTTCCATTTACAGTTACGTTTGTACCACTCGAAACAGTTACAGTTTGATTTGGTGCTGTATTCGTAATGATGGTTCCTGAAGTAAGACCAATCCCCGCACCGTTAGTATAGGTTGTTCCTGTTGGTAATGTTACTGTATTACCATTAGAAATACTTAATTGCGCCCCTGATAATGACAATGTAGGTATAGATGAAATGGTAAAGTTGGGATCAGCACCTGTAACGGAAATATTAGAGTTACCGGGTGTAATTGTTGTTGGTGGCGTTGATGTTACTGTAAAGTTGGGATATGTACCGGTTGCACCACTAATAGTTACTGTTTGGTCGGGAGCTGTATTGGTAATTGTTCCTGATATAATAGAAATTCCATTTCCCGCAGTAGGTGTTGCACCAGAACTAACTGTGTAGTTTGGATAAGAACCCGTAACGTCAGAACCACTAATGTTTATAGTTTGATTTGGTGCTGAGTTGGTAATTGTTCCTGAATTTATGATGATGCCATTACCTGCTGTAAATGTTTGTGCGTTACCTGCTGTTTCCGCATACAAAGCATACGGAACAGAAAGTAACTGACTTGTTCCAACAGTAGAATAAGAAGTCCCTCCTGCCGGATCAATACTCAATCTAATAAAATAAGGGCCGTTTGCCCAGTTGATACCTCCTATCGAACCCACTCCGGGGGAACCTGCGCCGATAGCAGTAGTAAAAATTCCTGCACTGCTTGGTGTGATGTTATTGGTTTCATCAAACACCAATGTACCACTCGCACTACCCTGTAGTATCTCGAATTTAATTCCGATAGGTGAGGTAATGATAGTTCCGGCCGAATTACGTGCAATACCCTGGTAGTTTAATAATTGCGGAGCTTGTGAAAACGAAACTGCACTTAATAAAAGAAGCGCGAAAAATAGAACTTTTCTCATTTTTAAAAATTTATTAAAGTTAATGAATTAATTCTTAAAGACCAAAGGCTTAAATTGTTGAATATCAATTATATAATATCAACATTTTATTAAGAATACCCATTTTAGTCGAAGTTAAAACGGGCTTAAAAGGAGAAAAAGGGCTGTTTATTTTTGATCCAAAACCGATTTAATATTCGGGCGGAAATACAAGTTGCTCTTCAATATTTTTCCATCTTCACGATAAATGGGCTGGCCCCCTTCATCAAGTTTACTCATGTTACTGCGATGAATCTCATCATACACTTCTTCAATTTTGTGTTGAAGTCCGTGTTTTAAAATAGTTCCGAATAAAATATACAATTGATCGCCTAACGCATCTGCCACTTCAATAATATCGCCATTCTTACAAGCTTCTAAATATTCTTCGTTTTCTTCTTTAATTAAATTGTAGCGAAGTGTATAATCCCTCTCTTCTATCAATGTAATTTCCGCAGCGTTTCCAATTTTAAATACTTCGTGAAACTCTTCTACCGATTTAATTTTTTCGTATAATTTCGACATGATTCTATTTTTTTGAAGATTTATTTTGAAGATAAGCTGTATTTAAAGCATCTAATACCTGATAAGTAATTTCCAATTTAGGATTCGCTAATAGAATAGTTGGAACCGTTGTTGTATACGCCATAATGAAATCATATTTCCCGTCGTAGTTTTCCATTAAAAAATTCTTTACATCTAATTGAAGCTGGTCATTTTTTTCCTGCATATCCATCGCCAACTTATCCATTTGAATTTGCTTGTTTTCTAACTCACGCTGTTGCCTTTCTAAATCACGTTTCTTGTTTTCCATCTCAGCAGGTGGTAAAGTCCGGCTTGTGCCGATTGTTGAGCTGATTCATAATCTTCCTGAAATTTCTGACTCATCGCTTGCATTTGCGATTCTAAAGCGATGCGTTTGTTTTTTAAAACTTTCACGTAATCTGAAATGAATAAATAGTTTTCATTCACAGTATCACTATTGATATAAGCGATTTTTGCATTAGGCAAAGGGTCGTTCGCAGAATTAATTCTCCCAGGCTTTTTTGCTTCCTTTGCTCCATCCACATTTTCCGTTGATGTTCCGCCCATCGAACTTTTTAGCGATTGCACCTGATAACATACAATACCAACACAAATAGCCAGTACTGCTATTATTGCATATAAAACATTCTTCATAGTAATTGAAATAATTTTGAGGCAAATATACTCAGCTATTGAGCTTTGTCAAATATTTTTAGCTTCTCAATATAAACAAGTTTTACATCTTGTTCGGGCGAACGACTGATAACTTTAACATATTCGTAAACATTATCAAATATGCGCTTCTCAGGATACATCGGGGTTTTCAATTCATTTAAACACCATTCTTTAGGATATAGAAAATAATTTTCCCCTTGGTAACGGACGTAATGCCTAACGTAAAACGGCAAACGGTTATAAGCCGAATCAGTCAACAAAATTTTCCCGGTGTGATTATTACCTGAATACAGAGAAAACGACAAATACGTTTCCCACTTTCCTGCCAAATTAAAAGCAGGCAATATCCAAAACAAGAGCATTACCAAATAAAAAACGGGCTGCTTAAATAAGTGGGAAATAGAGAAAAAACGCTCGTTGGTTTTGCCTGAGAATAACAACAAAGCCAAAATAATCATCATAATGTTCCAAGGCCAAACTACCGAATTGTAATTGTTTCCAAACGGCCCCATTAACAATAAAATAATAACATGCAATAAAACCACCAATGGAATTGAAATAAAACGAATAGGCTTTATTAATAAACCAATCCCAATAAAAATTTCAACAAACGGAATAACATAACCCGTTTTATTTAGGGTAATCATTTGCCTGTCGCTCACAAAATGTTCTAATGGCTTAATAAACCAAGGATAGGTTTCTGTTATAAACCCGGATTAAATTTTTGTAGTCCGCTGTAAACATACACCGCACTAAAACACAATTGCAAAATAATAAAAAAAGAATTATAAGTATTTACATTGTCAATCCGCCAATTGTAAAACAATAACACCAATAAAAAACTATTGTAAATAAAAAACCAAGGTTGCAAACGGTTTTGATCTAAAAGACAAAACGCCAAATTCAAAACCAACACTAAAAAAATAAGTAAGCGGGTTTTATCGGCAACCATTAACAATAAGAGTAAAATCACTTCGAGAACCAGTAAAATATAATCGAACGGCGGAGAAATATACCAACCTTCAAATACAGGCGCTACAGGAAACCATCTTTGTCCGGCCCATAAATTATACGAACACAAAACAGAAAGTAACAAGCCAATACAAACCGAAATCTTAATTAATTTTAAGCGCTGAAAAATATTGAGTTGTAGTCCGGTTGGCATTTAATTTAATCGGCCGTAGCAATAAAAATATTTCTTGTAGTAAGCTTCGTTTAAATCGCTAATCAAAACACCTTTGCTGGTTGAGGCGTGAACGAATTTATTGTTCTTTAATACCACACCAACGTGACTCACTTGTTTACTGTTGATTTTAAAAAACACCATATCGCCTTCACTAAATTTTTTCTCACTTACTTTATCGCATGCCTTTGCCATATCATCGGCATTGCGTGGTAATTGTTTTTTGTAGACTGTTAAATATAAATTAATAGTTAAGCAAGAGCAATCTGTTCCACTCTTACTACATCCACCGTATTTGTAAGGAACACCATACCACTCGCTCACAAATCCATATAATTTTTGGTCTTTTATTTCCTTTTCGCTTACTCCCAAAATGGAAGCAACATTCTTCATCTTGACATCCGATGTTTTAGTTGTCGGACTTTTTACCTTGGTAGTGATATCTTTACTACTGTGACACGACACAAAAAATCCCAGCGCAATAAGTGCGGCCAAAAGAGATGTTATGTTCGGTTTTTGTGGCATCCCTTAAAGTTATTCCAGAATATAACGGATTTAACACTCAAAAGCCCCAGGTTGTCTACATTCCATTGTTGAAAAAGCCGTAACTAAATGCCCTTTAATTTGATGTTTCGGTAACTTTCCGACCCATTATTTTCATATATTTAAGCACTTGTTATTTCCCCATGGCAACACTAACAGATACTACAAAAGTGAAGACAAAAATCTCTACCGATTCGTTAAAAAAAGCATATAAACTCATGTGCACTGCAAAGTGTTTAACTGAGTTGTACGAAGCCAATAAAGAAATTACGGCTAAATACGTTCATGCCACTTCGCGCGGACATGAAGCTGTTCAAATAGCTCTGGATTACAATTATTACCTCAGGATTTTTAAGTGCATACTATCGTGATGACAGTATTTTGTTAGCGATGGGATTAGAGCCTTACGAATTAATGTTGCAATTGTTAGCTAAGCGTGATGATCCTTTTTCAGGAGGAAGAACTTATTATTCTCACCCAAGTTTGAGGAGAGATGATATGCCGAAGATTCCTCACCAATCAAGTGCAACCGGTATGCAAGCTATCCCAACAACAGGAATTGCAATGGGTTTGCAATACAAGGAAAAAAATAAAATGGTGAAAGACTACGATGGCTTAAATCCATTAGCAGTTTGTTCATTAGGAGATGCCAGTTGTACTGAGGGAGAAATTTCGGAAGCCTTTCAAATGGCAGTTCTGAAAAAATTACCGATTTTATATTTTGTTCAAGATAATGAGTGGGATATTTCAGCAAACGCAAAAGAAATCCGCGCACAAGATATAACAGAATACGCAAAAGGTTTTAAAGGTTTAGAAACAAGGACGATTGACGGAACAGATTTTATTTCCTCTTTCAATACAGTGAAAGAATGTTTGGAAATAATCCGTAAAGAACGTCGCCCCATGTTAATTCACGCGAAAGTTCCATTGTTAAATCACCATACATCAGGCGTTCGTAAAGAATGGTACCGTGATGATTTGGAAGAAGCGGCGAAAAGAGATCCATTACCAAAATTAAGAAATCAATTATTAGTTGCAGGTGTTGAAGAACAGGAACTAAAGAAAATATTATCTGAAGCCCAACAATTAGTTGAAGCAGATTACGCACGCGCTTTAAAAGCTGAAGACCCTCGTCCTGAAGATTTAATGACGCACGAGTTTGCCCCAACTTTAATTACAGAAGAGAAAGGCACACGCGAACCTGTAGGTAAGGAAAAGACCGTTATGGTTGACAGTGCTTTATTCGCTATCCGTGAATTAATGGAAAAACATCCAGAATGTTTATTGTACGGACAAGATGTTGGCGCGCGTTTAGGAGGGGTTTTTAGAGAAGCAGCAACTTTAGCGCAGCAATTTGGCGATCATAGAGTATTTAATACACCAATACAAGAAGCATTTATAGTTGGTTCAACTGTCGGTATGAGTGCAGTTGGATTAAAACCAATCGTTGAAGTTCAGTTTGCCGATTATATTTGGCCGGGCTTAAATCAATTATTTACAGAAGTATCTCGCTCTTGCTATTTAACCAATGGAAAATGGCCTGTGAGTATGATTTTACGCGTGCCGATTGGTGCTTATGGCAGTGGCGGTCCGTATCACTCAAGTTCTGTTGAAAGTGTACTCGCAAATATTCGTGGAATTAAAATTGCGTATCCAAGTACAGGTGCAGATTTAAAAGGATTATTAAAAGCAGCTTATTACGACCCGAATCCAGTTGTGATGCTAGAACATAAAGGTTTGTACTGGAGTAAAATTAAAGGTACTGAAGATGCAAAAACAATTGAGCCTGATGAGGATTATGTAATTCCCTTTGGTAAAGGTCGTTTAGTTCAAAGCGCAGATGAATCAGAAATTACAAAAGGCAATACGCTCACAGTTATAACTTACGGCATGGGTGTTTATTGGGCTAAGAATGCCGCGAAGAAATTTGCAGGCAGAATAGAAATTGTGGATTTACGCACCATCATGCCATTGGACGAAGAAATGATTTTTGCTTCCGTAAAAAAACATGGGAAATGTATTGTATTAACTGAAGAGCCCGTATTTAACGGCTTCGCGCAAGGAATTGCATCGCGTATTTCTCAAAATTGTTTTGAAGCATTAGATGCGCCGGTGAAAGTTGTGGGTTCTGAAAATTTACCGGCTATCCCATTAAATTCTATTTTAGAAAAAACCATGTTGCCAAACGCCGACAAAGTGGAAGCAGCCATAGCTCAACTCTTAGCTTATTAAATGAATGAAAATTAATAAAAATCCGTAAATCTGCGGTCAAACTAAGCAGTTGAAAACATGTGGTGCCAGCTTTTTTGTTTTTGAACATCAAAACCACGCACGATTGGGGCGATGATTTTGCACAATACCTCATTGAAGCCAAAAATATTCAACAAGGCTTACCGTTCGGACAATCAGGATTTGTAGAAAATCCGAATTATATTTTAGGTCCGAATTGTTATCCTCCGGGATTTCCTTTAATAATTGCACTCACCACTTTTGATGTGGGTGGATTAAATGTATTGATGTCGTTTTTTTTATTGTTGATTGGGTACTTTTCTTTTCTCCTCTTCAACAAATGGTTTCATTTTGCACCTGCGCTTATTTTAACGCTCGTTATTGTTTACAATCCGCTCTGTTTAAGTTTTAAAACAGAAATATTAAGTGATTTACCATTTGTCGCCTTGCTCCTGCTCTTTTTCGTCTTGTACTTAAGTAATAATAACAAAACCTGGATGCTCATTTTATGTGGACTCGTTCTTGCCTTTGCGGTTAATACGCGTTACGTAGGATGGGTATTGGTAATTGCTGTTGTTGCAGAAACGCTTTATAAAATGGCGGTGAAATATTTTAAACACAAACAACATAAAGTTGATTGGAATTATATTAAACACGAAATATGGATTGTCGCAGCCTTTTTTGTATTCTATGGATTGTTTTACTTGCTCTTCCCACAAAAAATTATTTACTACGATAATCCAAAAGTTCTTTCTTTCTTCGAGCGAATTTCCGTTAACGCCAATTACAATTACGCTGTTTTAAAATATTTTTTCTCGTGTTTTGATGAAGGCTTTTTAAATTATGTTGTTTCTTACGGAATCGTATTCACCGCTTTAATCGGGATTCTGATTTTCATTTTTAAACCAGATCAATTAAAACCAACCATTCTTTTGTTTTTCTTATTGGGTTATATCGCCTCCATCCTCATTCACCAATACAGCGATACCGGTTTCCGTTTATTGATTCCAATTATTACTTTGATTTTATTTTTCGCGACCTACGCTTTGTTTATTATTCTGGCGATTATTCCATACAAACAATGGATTGTATTTTGCTTAGGACTATTAGTTCTTTTCTGCTACAAACAAAACTCGGGACATGTGTTAATGTCGGGCACAGATATTATTCCCGGACCCTACTCACCCGAAGCAAAAGCAACATTTGATTACATTAATAAAAACGTTCCTGAAAAAGCTGGCATTTTATTCAGCAAGCCACGCGCCTTAACGTATTTCACCAATAGAAAAACATACGTCAACACTGAAATGGCTTCACGCGCCGTTATCGATTCTGAATTACAAAAAATAAATCCGGATTATGTTTTAGTGTGTACTGAAATTACGGATGATTCTACTAAAGTATATTTCGAACACTATCAAGCCCCCTGGCAAATCGTTTATAATAACGAGAAGTTTGTGTTGTTGAAACATGGTGGGAATTAGTTTTCAGTTAATTTAAGTCCCGCCTTTTCTTCTAATGCGGTTGGGTAAACGGATCAACCTTAATTCTTCACGTCACTTTTTTTCTTGATGAAAAAAGTAACCAAAAAAATCAAGGAAATCCGATTCCCCACACAAGGCTACGCGCCTAACACGGATTTCCAGGCTTGCGCGCGTCCTCCACAAATTCTTCTACCAATCGTGAAGAAGATATGGAAGTTGTGCGCTGGCTAGACGCGGGCGGAGGCGCGTGGGCTGTGCGTGGCATTCCGCGTCTTGATTTCTTTTGTTTCTTTTCTTGATCAAGCAAGAAAAGAAAGGGAAATACTAAAATTGAAATACAGCCACCAATTTGAACCAACAAGATTCTCCGTAGCCATTCCATTGACTCCACACCTTGATAGAAATCAATTGGAAAGCACCTCTCCTTCACACAGATAAAATACCAACACCCCCACTAAAAACACGATTATTTTGCTACATTTATCGGAATGAAAACAACAACTCTAGATATGGACTATAGAATAGAAAAAGACACAATGGGCGAGGTAAAAGTACCCGCTAATGTATATTGGGGTGCGCAAACAGAACGCAGCCGTAACAATTTTAAAATCGGACCGGAAGCGAGTATGCCGAAAGAAATTATTTATGCTTTTGGGTATTTGAAAAAAGCTGCTGCTTTAGCGAATATGGAGCTCGGCGTTTTGTCGAAAGAGAAATGCGAATTAATCAGCAAAGCTTGTGATGAAATTATCGCGCATAAATTAGATGATCAGTTTCCATTGGTAATTTGGCAAACGGGTTCTGGTACACAAAGTAACATGAACGCGAACGAAGTAATTGCTTACCGTGCGCATGTTATGAACGGCGGGAAATTAGCTGACGAACCAAAAGTGTTGCATCCGAATGATGATGTAAATAAATCTCAATCAAGTAACGATACCTACCCTACTGCTATGCACATTGCTGCTTACAAACAAGTGGTGGAGATAACCATTCCGGAAATGGAAAAATTACGTGATGCTTTACAAAATAAAGTAAAACAATTTGAAAATATAATTAAAACCGGACGTACCCATTTCATGGATGCTACGCCGCTTTCGTTAGGACAAGAATTTAGCGGTTACGTACAGCAAATAAACATGAGCATCCGTGCTTTGAAAAAATGCTTTAGAGGCTGTGAAAGAATTAGCACTTGGTGGAACTGCAGTTGGTACTGGATTAAATACTCCTAAAGGTTATGATGTTTTAGTAGCAAAGAAAATTGCAGAGTTAACCGGATTACCGTTTGTAACGGCTCCTAATAAATTTGAAGCCCTTGCTGCTCACGATGCGATGGTTGAATTAAGCGGTGCTTTAAAACGCAGCGCTGTGGCTTTAATGAAAATTGCTAACGACATCCGTATGTTATCATCCGGTCCTCGTTGTGGTATTGGAGAAATTATTATTCCTGATAACGAGCCGGGTTCTTCTATTATGCCGGGTAAAGTAAACCCTACTCAACCTGAAGCATTAACAATGGTTTGCGCACAGGTGATTGGTAATGATGTTGCAGTAAGTGTTGGTGGTAGTATGGGACATTTTGAATTGAATGTATTTAAACCATTAATTGCAGCTAACGTTTTACAAAGCGCGCGTTTAATTGGTGATGCTTGTGTAAGCTTTACCGAAAAATGTGCTGATGGCATTGAAGCTAACTTACCTGAATTGAAAAAACATTTAGAGAACTCTTTAATGTTAGTGACTGCATTAAACACTCATATTGGTTACGAGAAAGCAGCAAAAATTGCAAAGACCGCACACAAAGGCAACAAAACCTTACGCGAAGCCGCAATAGAACTAGGCTACGTTACCAACGAACAATTTGACCAATGGGTAAGACCTGAGGATATGATTGGAAGTTTGAAGTAAATTTTTAATAAGAGTAAAAAAATAAAAGGAGACAATTGCCTCCTTTTTATTTCTTCCTTCTGCCGAATATTCCAGATAGATATTTCTCATTAGGCATTAAGGAAGTTTGTATACGTTTTGCGTAGCGGATGCTGTCTAAAATATCTTTTTGTTTTTCTTCTACTAATTGTTTTTCGTGGGCTAATTCAGCTGTGCGTTCTTGTACTTTTACTTCTAATTCTTCGAGGGCTTTTTCCTGAGCTTCTGCTTTTTCGCGGGTGAGGACGTTTATTTTATCGCCCAATGCAAACGATAAAAACATATAAAACGAAATAAATCCGAGATTATCAGAGCGGAACACGGCTAAATTAAATCGTAAATCAATTATGTTTAGTCCCGCCAACAAAACAATGGAAACGCCAATGGTTAAAAACAAACTTCCAATAATCAAAAAGCTTGAAGGCTTAAATCCTTTGTGCCAACTGTAAATACTTACATGCAACGAATACAAATAAGCAATAATGAAAAGCGGAAAATAAATAAGGGTTGATTGATTAGATAAACTCAACAACAAACTCGCAACGGCCAATAACCAAATCATATAATTGTTATACTTATTTAATTTAGGATGACGTTCTTTTAAATTAATAAAGCCGCGGATAAATAATAAATGAAAAATAATTACAACCGATGCTAAAGGAAAAGTAGCCCCTTTGCCGGGCGGATAGTATTTTAACCATACAAATACTTCTTTCGCATAAAAACCAAAATCAGGTATAATAACGGCATGTAACTGCGAAAGAAAAAATATTGACAATGAATAATACAAATACGTAACATCTCGAATAGAAAAGAACATCATTAGGTTATACAGAAAAATACCAACAAAATTCCTAAATACATTCCCCAGAAATAAGTGGGGGTTTGTTTTAGCTTTTCGTTTTTTTCGTTGTCAAGTTTTTGTCTGAATTTATTAATGAAATTTGTCCACTCCACATCAGCATGCAAACTCACTAAGTCAGGATCATTTTCAGTTAATCCGAAATCATGCCAATCGTATTTTAAACAAGAATCCAAATTACGGTAAGCATTTGCTTTGTCACCGGCGAGCGCCCAAGAACAGGCTGTATTGTAAAACAAGTCACCAATCTTTAAATTTTCCATCGCGATGGCCTTTTCAAAGATCACGGCTGATAAACGGTATTGTTTATTATTATAGCATTCTCTACCCTTTTCACCCAAAGCCATTACTTCTTCGCTTTGTGAGAATAGGACATTTGTACCGAGCACAAACATTAAAACCAATAAGAGTAGTTTTGAGTTTCATGAATGGTACACTATCAAATATAACTTTATTGGGGAGAATAAAAAAACCTGATTAAATTCCTTAAATTTGACCAATGAACATCTTCATCGCCACCATAAACCACACCATTGCCGAGCTTACCGCTGAGGAATCGTGGCATTGTACAAAAGTATTACGGTTTAAAGCAGAAGATGAAATCGGTTTAATTGATGGCAAAGGCAATTTTTACGAAGGACAATTAAGCGTAGTGAACGAAAGAAATGTGTGGCTAATATTACTTCAGGTCCACGCACACAAAACAAACATCCGTACTATTTACTTTAGCAATAGCTCCTACCAAAATATTGACAGAATAGAATGGCTGGTAGAAAAAGCGGTTGAGATTGGTGTAGATGAAATTACATTTGTCCGCTGTAAAAATTCAGAGCGTACAGTTATAAAAGAAGACCGCCTTATTAAAATTGCAGAGAGCGCTGTGAAACAAAGTCTGCAAGCATACATTCCAAAAATAAATGTACTTACTAACTTTGCAGATGTTTTAAAAACTAAAGCTGATAATAAATTCATTGCGCATTGCGAAGACGTAATTCCTAAACATTTAAAATCATTCGATTTAAAAAATAAATCATCTTTAGTATTGATTGGTCCGGAAGGAGATTTTAGTATTGACGAAATTGCTCAGGCCAAAGCCTCAGGTTTTTCTGAAATATCCTTAGGAGAAAACAGGTTGCGCACTGAAACAGCGGGCTTGTATGTTTGTAATGTGTTTGCGTTAATTTAAAAACGAATGCAACTCCCCGCCTGCCAAGGAGGGGGACAGTTCGCATTAGCGGACAGGGGTGGTTAAATTTCAAAACATGATTTTATTTAAAGAAGAGTGTTTTCAACTGCGGTTGCTATCGCAACCTTTTCCGTCCGATACTTTTTGTCCGCCAAAAAGTATCCAAAAAGCTCTTGATTCCTGAAGGTGATTTTTGTGCAAGAGGCAGGCACAAAACCACGGCTAAAGTTGAAGCAAATGCGCAAAGCCAACGCTTCCTCAACTTTACCGCTATCACTAACAGGAATCAATCCTCCGATGATGATTAACTTCAAATGACTTTCGTTACACAATTCACTGAGTCCTGCATTCATGAATTCCCGTCTCTAGAAGAAATCCTTTTAAATAAGACGTGGGTAAGCTGGAAAATTCGTGCCGGCCGGGTAGCCTTGTGCGCAGTATCGAATTTTCTTGTCCCGATAGCTATCGGGATTTGGTTACTTTTTGGTCAAGCAAAAAGTGACATGAAAGAATTAACATTCAGCGGCAAGCCCTCATCGCAAACCACATCCTCTTTTAAGAAAAAAAATTATTATCTTTAATACACCAAAAACCATAACGCATGAAAAAAATCATACTCTCCCTTTTAATTACAATATCATTTAGCAGCATCGCACAAGACTGGACATGGCTTCGTGGAAGCAGTACAGGAAGTATTGTAGCAACTTACGGTACAATGGGTGTAAGCGCTCCCGGAAATGATCCGGGTGGTAGACATGGCGCTGCTTGTTGGACTGATGCCGCTGGAAATTTATGGCAATTTGGTGGTGAAGGTTATGCTTCCACTCCGGCTTTTGGTTGGTTAAATGATTTATGGAAATATACTCCCGCAACAAACGAATGGACTTGGATTCGTGGCAGTAATGTTGTTGATCAAATTGGATTATACGGAACGCTTGGTGTTTCCTCTCCAACTAACGAACCAGGCGCACGTGAATTTCAAATGTGGTGGCAAGATAATCTTGGAAATTTCTGGATGTTTGGTGGTGATGGCTTCGATGCTTTTGGAACTTGGGGACGATTAAATGATTTATGGAAATACAATCCAACAACAAACGAATGGACTTGGATGAGTGGCTCTAATCTTGCTAACCAAAATGGAACTTACGGAACGATTGCTGTTCCTGCTCCTGCAAATATTCCGGGTGGTCGCCACGGTGGTGGAACATGGTGTGACAACAGTAATAATTTATGGTTGATTGGTGGTTACGGTTATCCAGCAACAGGCGGAGATGGTTATTTAAATGATGTATGGCGTTTCAACACAACAACAAATCAATGGACTTGGATAAAAGGAACTAACATAATTAACCAAACCGGGACTTACGGTCCGAAGGGGCTGGCAGTTCCATCTAACGAACCCGGTGGAAGAGAATTTCCTTCAATATGGAAAGATCCTGCAGGTGCTGTGTGGATGTTTGGCGGTGGCGGTTATTCATCAGTGGGCTTTGGACATTTAAATGATTTGTGGCGATATAATCAAACTTCAAACATGTGGATTTACGAGAGCGGAACTAATTTAGGAAATCAATTAGCAAACAACGGAACGCTTGGTGTGCCTTCGTCAACTAATATTCCCGGTGGAAGATATAGCGCATTTCCTGTTTTTGATAATTGGGGAAATTTATGGTTGTTCGGAGGTATTGGTTACCCGGGAACTTTTGGTATTGGACGTTTAAATGATTTATGGAAATACACACCGAGTACTGATGAATGGACTTGGATGAAAGGTGCAAACGCAATAAATCAAAATGGAATTTACGGAACGCAAGGTGTAAGTGCACCTGCAAATAATCCGGGAGCACGTTATTATAATATTGGTTGGAAAGATTTGAATGGTGATATGGTTATTTTTGGAAGTTTCGGATATCCTGCAGTAACAGGATTAAATAATTTAAATGATTTATGGAAATATAAAATTACCTGCGCGCCATTTAATATTACAGATGCATTTTCTGTGAATATTTGCAATGGTGATTCAACATTGTTAAGCGTAGCAACGGTAAGTTCGAGTACTGTTACGTGGTACAGCTCCCCTACTTCAACAGTTTCTTTAGGAACAGGAAATTCTTACAACATTTCTTCATTAGCAACAGGAAATTATACTTTCTATGCTGAAGGAAGTCCTTGCAATGAAAGAACTCCAATTACAGTTTCAGTTTCTCCTTGCACCTCTGTCAAGTCGAACGTAGTCGAGACAAAAACAATACGACTTTATCCCAATCCGAACAACGGGGTATTTTATTTGAGTCCAAACGTAAAAGAAGGAAAATTTGTTCTCTATAATTCGATCGGGCAAGAAGTAATAAAAAAAGAACTTAACGGTGAAATTTATTTGGATGTAGAAATTTCGAAAGGCATTTACTATTATTTTGTTGAGGAGAAAGGTGTGAAAGTTGGTAATGGGAAAATGGTTGTGGAGTAGATTTGTATCAGTGGTTTCGACTCCGCTCAACCACCGCTTTATCTGAACTTAATAGTGCTCGGTGACTGAGCGTAGCCGAAGTCACTCAACCGGATCTTTTGTGAGTTGCATGTCGTTAATTAGTTTAACAACGAACTCTAATTGTTCCGCGGGATTTAAATCTGTGTTATCTAACACAATTGCGTCTTTTGCTCTTGTGAGTGGATTTTCTTTTCGGTGTGAATCAGCGTAATCTCTTTTATTTAAATTTAGTTTTACTTCTTCCAAAGAAAAGTATTGTCCGTGTGCTGTGTATTCATCCATTCTTCTTCTGGCGCGGACATCATTATCGGCAGTCATAAAAATTTTCAATTCAGCATTTGGAAAAACGTTGGTTCCTATATCGCGGCCGTCTAAAATTACAGCTCCGTTCTTCCCCATTTCGCGTTGTAGTGCTACCATTTTTTCGCGGACTTCATGTATAGCACTTTATTTTACTTACGTTATTCGAAACTTCCATGCTGCGGATTTCAAGTTCAACATTCTCTCCGTTCAAATAGGTTTCTGAAACCTTTTTATGAGTATCAAAAATGAAATCAACATTTATCAAGGGAAGAACTGTTATCAATTTCATCTCCTCGATGTTTTGTTTCTTATCAATAAAACCATGACGAAGTGCGTATAGTGTTACACAACGGTACATAGCACCGGTATCAATATAACTGTAATGTAGTTTTTGAGCGAGTGCTTTAGCCAGAGTGCTTTTCCTGCAACTTGAGAATCCATCGATGGCTATTGTAATTTTGCTCACAAAGTAAATTTACAAAAATAAAACATAAAAAACCCGGACTTTTTGAGACCGGGCTTTTATAATATAGTTTAAGATTACTCTTCTGTTTTTGTTTCAGCGGTATCAGCACCGTCTGCTTTTTTCTTAGTAGCGCGACTACGACGAGTAGTTTTTGCTTTTTCAGGTTTAGCAGAACCTTTACCGTTAGTGTAAATTTCGTTGTAATCAACTAATTCAATTAACGCCATTTCAGCAGCATCACCTTGACGGTTTCGGTTTTGATGATACGAGTGTATCCACCTTTACGGTCACCAACTTTACAGCGATGTCTTTGAATAATGTTGATACTGCATCTTTACTTTTTAAATCAGCGAAAGCCATACGACGCGCGTGCGTAGTATCGTTCTTGCTTGTAGTAATGATTGGCTCAACAAAAAGACGTAATGCTTTTGCTTTTGCAAGCGTTGTAAATATACGCTTGTGCTCAATTAAAGAGCAAGCCATGTTGCTTAACAAAGCCTTACGGTGAGAGCTTGTTCTGCCTAAGTTATTTATTTTATCTCCGTGTCTCATTTTATTATTCTTTAAGATTCAGAATCCTGAATCAAATTTTTAGTCCTTGTCTAATTTATATTTTTGAACGTTCATTCCGAATTGTAAACCTTTAGCCGAAACTAAGTCTTCTAATTCAGTTAATGATTTCTTACCAAAGTTACGGAACTTTAATAGGTCGTTTTTGTTGAATGCAACAAGCTCACCTAAAGTTTCAACGTCAGCTGCTTTTAAGCAATTTAAAGCGCGAACTGAAAGATCCATATCCACAAGCTTAGTTTTTAATAACTGACGCATGTGTAATGATGTTTCGTCAAATTCTTCTTCGCTCTTCTTGTCTTCAGTATCTAATGTAATTTTCTCATCAGAGAATAACATGAAGTGGAAAATTAAAATTTTAGCAGCTTCTTTTAATGCTTCTTTCGGGTGGATAGAACCATCAGAAACGATATCTAAAATCAAACGTTCGTAGTCAGTTTTTTGCTCAACACGGTAGTTTTCGATTGTGTATTTTACATTCTTAATTGGAGTGTAAATTGAATCGATAAAAATAGTTCCGTTTGGTGCGCTGTTAGTTTTGTTTTCTTCAGCTGGAACATAACCACGACCTTTTTCGATAGTTAATTCCATTTTAATGCGAACTGAAGGATCACAATTGAAAATTACTAAATCAGGATTCAATACTTGAAAACCGTTTACATATTTTGCGATATCACCAGCTGTAAATTTATCAGCACCTGCAAAGTGAACTACCACTTTTTCATTTTCGTGATTATCTAATTGCTTTTTAAAACGAACTTGCTTTAAGTTTAAGATTATTTCAGTAACGTCTTCAACAACACCTTTAATAGTTGAGAATTCGTGATCAACACCTTCAACGCGTAAACTTGTTACAGCGAAACCTTCAAGTGAAGATAAAAGTATGCGGCGTAAAGCGTTTCCAATTGTAATACCAAACCCAGGCTCTAACGGACGGAATTCAAACTGTCCCTCAGTTTCTGTAGAGTTAATCATTATTACTTTATCGGGCTTTACGAAATTTAAGATTGCCATTTATAATATATATTAAGGTTATTAAATTAGTTCCAAAAAATTATTTAGAGTATAACTCGACGATCAACTGTTCCTTAATGTTTTCAGGAATTTGAGAACGCTCAGGGCGGTTAATAAATTTTCCGCTCATTGTAGTTCTGTCGAAATCTAACCAAGGGTATTTATTTACTGAACCTGTTACACAATTTACAATCGCCTCTAACGACTGAGACTTTTCGCGAACTGCGATAACATCACCAGCTTTTAAAGTGTAAGATGCTACGTTAACAACAGTACCGTTAACTGTAATGTGAGAGTGAGACACTAACTGACGTGCTGCACGACGGCTAGGTGCAATACCTAAACGATACACAACATTATCAATACGTGCTTCTATTAATTGTAATAACACTTCACCGGTAATACCATGTGAACGTGCTGCTTTTGCGAAAATTTTAGCAAACTGACGCTCTAAAATTCCGTAAGTGTACTTAGCTTTTTGCTTTTCCATTAACTGAATTGCGTATTCAGATTGTTTACCACGCTTTTTAGCGTTACCATGCTGCCCCGGAGGGTAGTTTCTTTTTTCTAACGCCTTATCCGGGCCGAAGATTGGCTCCTTGAATTTACGGGCGATTTTTGATTTTGGACCTGTGTACCTTGCCATTTTAAATAATTGTTTTTTTGTTTTTATTATTTAAGCTGAAAGCCCTTACGGCTAGCAGCTCCAAACCCAACTGGGCTGGCTGTTTTTAATTTAATTTTTATACGCGGCGACGTTTTGGTGGACGACAACCGTTGTGAGGAATCGGAGTTATATCTACAATTTCAGATACTTCGATACCATTTGTTGTAAGTGTACGGATTGCTGACTCACGTCCTGCTCCTGGTCCTTTGATATACACTTTTACTTTACGTAAACCTGCATCAAAAGCTACTTTCCCGCTATCTCCTGCAGCTAATTGCGCTGCATAAGGTGTGTTCTTTTTTGAACCACGGAAACCCATTTTACCTGCACTTGACCAAGAAATAACTTGACCCGCCATGTTGGTTAACGAGATAATAATGTTATTGAAGGTAGCATTGATATGCGCTTCGCCTACAGCTTCTACTTTTACCATACGTTTGCGGGCTGCTGCTTTTCCTGTTAGGGGCGTTGTGCTTTGTTGTTTTGCCATTTTATATCTTTTTACTAAATATTACTTATTATTTAACTGCCATTTTCTTGTTAGCAATTGTCTTACGTTTACCCTTACGAGTACGCGCGTTAGTTTTGGTACGTTGACCACGAACCGGTAAACCGTTACGGTGACGAGTACCACGGAACGATCCGATATCCACTAAACGTTTAATGTTTAACTGAACTTCAGAACGAAGTGCACCTTCAACCTTAAAACGGGTATTGATGTAGTTACGGATGGCGTTTTGCTCGTCATCTGTCCACTCGTTAACTTTTTTATCTAAAGAGATACCAGATTCGGTTAAAATACGCTGCGCAGTGCTGCGTCCGATACCGAAAATATAGGTTAAACCTATTTCTCCTCTTTTGTTTTTTGGTAAATCAATACCTGCTATACGTGCCATTTTCTATTGTTTAAAAAGGTTTGCAAAGGTACAAAATTACTTTTGTCTTTGTTTAAATTTTGGGTTTTTCTTGTTTATTACGTACAATCTGCCGTTACGACGAACTATTTTACAGTCTACGCTTCTTTTCTTTATGGATGCTCTTACTTTCATCTTTTTTGGTCTTGAATTATTTGTATCTAAATGTAATCCTTGCTTTACTTAAATCGTAAGGGCTCATTTCTAACCTTACTTTATCACCGGGTAATATCTTTATATAGTGCATGCGCATTTTACCCGAAATGTGCGCTGTAACTACGTGTCCGTTTTCCAACTCCACCCTAAACATAGCGTTACTTAGTGCCTCAATAATAGTTCCGTCTATCTCTATGTTTGTTTGTTTCGCCATATATTAACCTTGTTGTACCATCATGGCATTAGCGCCACGCCCCTTAATGCGACCCGATTTCATTAATCCATCATAATGACGGTTTAATAAATACGTTTCAATTTGCTGTAAGGTATCTAATACAACACCAACTAAAATCAACAACGATGTTCCGCCATAAAATCAGCGAAAGCGCTATTAATACCCAACTGAATTGCGATTGCAGGTAAGATAGCTACAGTTGCAAGGAAAATAGATCCCGGCAAAGTAATGCGTGACATAACCTGATCGATAAATTCTGAGGTTTTCTTACCTGGTTTTACACCGGGAATAAAACCACCATTACGTTTCATATCATCAGCCAATTGGTTTGGATTAACCATGATGGCGGTATAGAAATACGTAAATAATATAATTAAAATAGCAAAAGTTAAGTTGTAGATAAAGCCATAACGCTCAGTAAACACACCCGCTGAGTTACCAGAGAAACCTGTAATTGCAGCTGGGATAAACATGATAGCTTGTGCGAAGATAATTGGCATTACACCTGCCGCATTCACTTTTAATGGGATGTACTGACGAACACCGCCGTATTGTTTATTACCAACGATTTTCTTGGCAAACTGAACAGGAATACGACGTGTACCTTGTACTAACATGATAGAACCGATAATTACAAATAGTAAGAAAACGATTTCTAATAAGAACATGATTAAACCACCACCAGAACTTTGTAAACGAGAACCAAATTCAGAAGTGATAGCAAATGGTAAACGAGAGATAATTCCAATCATAATTAATAAAGAGATACCGTTACCAATACCTTTATCAGTAATTCTCTCACCTAACCACATTACAAACATAGTTCCTGTAACTAAGATTAAGATGGATTGGAACCACCAGAATGAACTGTTATCAACCACTGCGCCTGGTACGTTATATACCTGCGTAGCTAAATAACCCGGACATTGCACTGCAGTTACAGCAATAGTTAAGAAACGTGTGTATTGATTAATTTTCTTTCTTCCGCTCTCACCTTCACGCTGCATTTTTTGAAAATACGGCACTGCCATTCCTAACAATTGAATAATGATGGACGCTGTAATGTAAGGCATGATACCTAAGCCAAATACCGAAGCACGAGAAAAAGCTCCACCTGCAAAAATGTTTATTAAACCAATAATACCATCTTGCGAAGCAGACTCGTTAGCTGTATTTAAAGCGGCTGAGTTCACACCAGGAAGTACAACGTAAGAACCAAGACGGTAAATTAATACCAATCCAAGAGTCAAAAGAATTCTGGCTCTTAGTTCTTCGATTTTCCAAATGTTTTGAAGAGTATCTATAAAACGCTTCATATATTTTTTAATTCAAGTAGTGTTAGTTTTTTACGGCTAACAGATTATTATTTAGTAGTACTTTTTTTGTTGTATTTAATTTCGGTTGTTGAACCACCTTTTTCTTCAATTACTTTTTTAGCATTTGCAGTAAAAGCGTGTGCGTGAATGTTCACTTTCGATTTTAATTCACCACGACCTAAAATTTTAACTAAGTCAGTTTTACCTGCTAATCCATTTTGAATTAAAAGATCAGTAGTGATTTCTGTTGCTTTAGTTTTGTCAACCAATTTCTGAATTGAATCTAAATTGATTCCGTTATAATTTAAACGGTTAATGTTTTTGAAACCGAATTTAGGGATACGACGTTGTAACGGCATCTGTCCACCTTCAAAACCACGTTTAGAAGAATAACCAGAACGAGACTTAGCTCCTTTGTGACCACGTGTAGCTGTTCCACCACCGCCAGAACCTTGTCCGCGACCTCTACGGTAATTATTTTTTGTTGCGCCTTTAGCAGGCTTAATTGTACTTAATTTCATAATATTAAATATTTTCGATTTTTAACATGTGCGCCACTGTATCAATTTGTCCTTGAACTGCAGGATTTAATTCCTTAGTTAGACTTTGATAAGTTTTTCTAAAGCCTAGGGCTACTAAAGTTGCTCTTTGACGAGGGCTACGTTTTGCTCTACCTTTTACTAATGTGATTTTTACTTTTGCCATAACAACAATTATTAACCGTTAAACACTCTATCTAAAGAAATACCACGTTGACGAGCTACAGTAACAGCATCACGCATTTTCATTAATGCATCCAAAGTAGCTTTAACCACGTTGTGAGGATTAGATGAACCTTTTGATTTTGCTAATACGTCTGTAACACCAACGCTCTCTAATACTGCACGCATCGCACCACCGGCAATTACACCAGTACCATGAGCAGCAGGTTTTAAAAATACGCGAGCACCGCCAAATTTACCTTCTTGTGCGTGTGGAACTGTTCCGTTAAGAATAGCCACTTTTACAAGACTCTTTTTAGCATCTTCGATACCTTTTGTAATTGCATCAGTAACCTCGTTAGCTTTACCTAAGCCTTGACCTACTACGCCTTTTTCGTTACCTACAACTACTATAGCAGCAAAACTAAAGTGACGACCACCCTTTGTAACTTTTGTTACACGCTGTATCGCAACTAACTTATCTTTTAGTTCGATTTCGCTTGATTTTACTTTTTTTACAACTTCTGTTGACATTTTATTTCTAATTTTTTAATTACTGATTAAAACTTAAGTCCGCCTTCGCGAGCACCTTCTGCTAATGATTTAACACGACCGTGATATAAATAACCGTTACGATCGAACGTTACAGCTTTAATACCTGCAGTGATTGCTTTTTCTGCAATGTGCTTACCAACCAACTTCGCCATTTCAGACTTGTTTGCTTTAGTAGATTTAAATGCTTTATCGCTTGAAGCTGCAGATAATAAAGTTTTTCCTGCTTTATCGTCAATTAGCTGAGCGTATATTTCGTTATTACTACGGTAAACACACAAACGTGGAGACTCATTAGTTCCCTTTACAGTTTTGCGAATTCTGTGTTTAATTCGTTGTCTTCTTTCTTCTTTACTTAATGCCATTTTTCTATTTTTTAGTCCCGATAGCTATCGGGATTTTAATTTAATTATTTTTTAGCTGCTGATTTACCTGCCTTACGACGTAAAATCTCACCTGCGAACTTAATACCTTTTCCTTTGTATGGTTCAGGTTTACGTAACGAGCGTATTTTTGCAGCTACCATTCCGATAAGTGCTTTATCGTGGCTTTCTAAAATTACTTTTGGGTTTGCCCCTTTTTCAGTAACAGTAGTAACTTTAATTTCTGCAGGTAATTCAAAGTTGATGTTGTGAGAGTAACCTAACGATAACTCTAACATTTGTCCTTTGTTTGAAGCGCGGTAACCCACACCCACTAATTCCTGTTCAGTTTTGTAACCATCGCTAACACCTTTAATCATATTAGCAATTAAAGCGCGGTATAAACCGTGTAATGAACGGTGACGCTTATGGTCTGTTGGACGTGATAATGTAATTACACCATCAGCAATTGCAACAGTAATATCTGCATCAACTTTTTGAGTTAATGTTCCTTTTTTTCCTTTAACAGTTACCAATCCATTGGCAATATTTACTTCAACTCCTTGAGGTATTGTTATTGGTGCTTTTCCTATTCGTGACATGTTTTCTTTCCTCCGTATTTAAATTAAGAAATATAACATAAAACTTCACCACCCACATTTTGTGATTTCGCTTCTTTATCGGTCATAACACCTTTAGAAGTTGAAATGATGGCAATACCTAATCCGTTTAATACTCTAGGCATGTTAGCAACACCTGCGTACGTACGTAAACCTGGTGAAGAAACGCGATCTAAAGAACGGATAGCCGATAATTTAGTTACCGGATGGTACTTTAATGCTATTTTAATTATGTTATGTTTTTTCTCGTTCGTTTCGAACTTGTAGTTTAGGATATAACCTTTATCAAAAAGAATCTTTGTGATTTCTTTTTTAAGGTTAGATGCCGGTACTTCAACCACTCTGTGGTTTGCAGTGATCGCGTTTCTTACGCGGGTCAAGTAATCTGAAATTGAATCTGTCATTTTTTTATTTTTTATATCTTATCCCGCTTGCAGGATAATTATACATTAATACTCTTTTTTATTTACTACCAGCTAGATTTAGTTAAGCCCGGGATTAAACCAAACAACACCATTTCGCGGAAAGTAACACGACTAACACCGAACTGACGCATGTAACCACGAGGACGGCCAGTTAACTTACAACGGTTACGACCCCTTACCGGAGACGAGTTGCGTGGTAACTTTTGCAAACCTAATTGGTCATTTGCTTTTTTTAGTTCTTCACGTTTTGCAGCGTACTTATCTGCTAATCTTTTACGTTTGACCTCACGGGCCTTCATTGATTCTTTTGCCATTTCTTATTTTTTAAACGGTAATCCAAATTCAGTTAATAATGCTTGTGCTTCTTTATCAGTTGGTGCAGATGTTACAAACGTAATATCCATACCATTAATCTTGCTTACTTTATCGATATCGATTTCAGGGAAAATGATTTGCTCAGTAATACCTAAAGTGTAGTTACCATGGCCATCAAAACCTTTACCATTAATACCTTTAAAATCACGGATACGTGGTAAAGCTGAAGCTACCAAACGATCAAGGAATTCGTACATTTTGTCGCCGCGTAATGTTACACGAACGCCAATTGCTACGCCTTTACGTAATTTAAAGTTTGAAATATCTTTTGATGAATAAGTAGGGACAGCTTTTTGACCTGTGATAGTAGTCATTTCTTTCACTGCAGATTCAATCATTTTTTTATCGGATACAGCATCGCCTACACCCTGATTGATACAAATTTTTTCCAATTTTGGAACTTGCATTACAGTTGAGTAATTAAAGCTTGTCATAAGATTTTTTGCAATCTCAGAGCTGTATTTGGTTTTTAACCTCGGTTGATACGTTTTTGTTGCCATTATTTAATTACCTCCTTAGTTTTTTTAGAGATACGTACTGTGTTTTTAGTTTTTTCATCAATTGTACGACCAATACGAACTGTTTTTCCACCTTCAACAAAGATCACGTGTGAAATGTGTACTGAACCTTCTTGTTTAGTAATACCGCCGTTAGTGCTTGTTGCATTTGGTTTTGTGTGTTTGCTAATCATATTAACACCTTCAACCAATACACGAGATTTTTTGTATCAATAGAAATGATTTTTCCTTCTTGTCCTCTCGACTCGCCGGAAATCACTCTTACTGTATCGCCTTTTTTTAATTTTAACTTTGACATGATATCGTTTTTATTACAGCACTTCTGGTGCTAATGAAATAATTTTCATAAATTGTTTATCGCGTAATTCACGAGCAACCGGTCCGAAAATACGTGTACCACGAATTTCGTCAGTGCCGCTTAATAACACTACTGCATTATCATCAAAACGGATATAAGAACCATCATTACGACGGATTTCTTTACGGGTTCTAACAATTACAGTTTTACTTACTGTTCCTTTTTTTACGTTGCCTGATGGCATTGCGTGTTTAACTGTAACTACAACTTTATCGCCAATTGAAGCGTAACGTTTGCGTGTACCACCTAATACGCGAATTACCAACACTTCTTTGGCACCGCTATTATCAGCTACAGTTAATCTTGATTCGTTTTGTATCATTTTATTTTCTTATTAACAGATCCAAAAATTATTTAACTCTTTCTAAAATTGAAACTAAACGCCAGTTTTTTGTTTTGCTTAACGGACGTGTTTCCATAATAGTAACGGTGTCGCCAATATTACATTCGTTTTTTTCGTCGTGTGCAACGAATTTCGAAGTTTTGTTTACGAACTTACCGTATTTCGGGTGTTTTACTTTACGCATAACCGCTACAACAATTGATTTATTCATTTTGTTGCTGGTTACTACACCTGTTTTTTCTTTTCTTAAATTTCTTTCTTCCATTGTAATGGTATCTTAATTATTTTGCTGCTTTTGCGTTTTTACGTTTTGTAGCTTCAGTTTGTAAACGGGCAACCACTTTGCGGTTGTCGCGAATCTTAATTGGATTCTCGATTGGAGAAACATTATGATTCAACTTTAACTTACCTAAAGCTGCTTTTTCTTCTTTTACTTTATCGATCAATTCCTGATCTGATAATGCTATGATGTCTTTATTTTTCATTTTAAAATTTATTAAGCTTCGTTAGCTCTGTAATCTTTTCTAACTACAAATTTTGTAACAATTGGTAATTTTTGTGCTGCAAGACGTAATGCTTCTTTTGCTACTTCGATAGAAACACCTTCTGCTTCAAAAATAATACGTCCTGGTTTTACAGGAGCTACCCAATATTCAGGAGCACCTTTACCTTTACCCATACGAACCTCAGCCGGTTTACGAGTAATTGGTTTATCAGGGGAATACGCGGATCCAAACTTGACCTTCACGTTTCATGAAACGAGTGATGGCAATACGGGCCGCTTCAATTTGACGGGCTGTAACCCAAGTACCTTCTTGTGCTTTAATACCAAATAAACCAAAGGCTAATTGATCGCCACGTTTGGCGTTGCCTTTCATTTTCATTTTTTGCGATTTCCTGAACTTCGTTCTTTTCGGTTGTAACATCTTATAAAATCTTTAATTCTTTAAAACCTCAATTATTTATCTTCTCTTTTACCTTTTTTCTTACCGCCACCAAATTTTGGTGTTGCAGGACCCTTCTTTTCTTTTGCTAAGCCAATGTTTGGTGATAAATCACGTTTACCAAAAATTTCGCCTTTGCAAATCCAAACCTTAACACCAATACGGCCATAAGATGTGTGAGCTTCTGCTACTGCGTAATCAATATCAGCGCGAAGCGTATGTAACGGTGTACGCCCCTCTTTGTAGCCTTCAGTACGTGCCATTTCAGCACCACCTAAACGACCTGATACTTTTATCTTAATTCCTTCTGCACCCATGCGCATGGTTGAAGCCATACTCATTTTAGCTGCACGACGGAATGAAATACGACCTTCAATTTGACGGGCAATACTGTCAGCAACAATACGTGCATCAGTTTCCGGACGTTTAATTTCGAATATGTTGATTTGAACTTCTTTCTTAGTTAATTTCTTTAACTCTTCTTTCAATTTATCAACTTCTTTACCGCCTTTTCCGATAATGATACCCGGACGAGCTGTATTGATAGTTACTGTAACTAATTTTAAAGTACGCTCAATAACAATTTTAGAAATACTTCCTTTTGCTAAACGCGCTTTTAAATAGGTTCTGATTTTATCATCTTCAACCAATTTCTCAGAATAGTCTCTTCCACCGTACCAGTTAGAGTCCCAGCCTTTAACGATTCCTAAACGAAAACCTATTGGATTAACTTTTTGTCCCATCTTATTTTTTATCTAATTTTTTTGTGTCTAATATTAAAGTAACGTGATTTGAACGCTTACTGATTCTGTAACCACGGCCTTGAGGCGCAGTACGTAAACGCTTTAATTGAAAAGCACTGTCAACCACAATTGTTTTTACAAATAAAGTATCGTCATCAGGACGAGCACCTGTTTTTGCTTCGTAGTTAGCGATAGCTGATTTCAATAATTTCTCTAAACGTCCTGAAGCTTCACGAGTATTAAATTTTAATACGCTTAATGCTTTATAAACATCCATGCCGCGAACTAAGTCTGCAACTTGGTTCATTTTACGAGGAGATGTAGGACAATCGTTCAACTTGGCGAAATAAGTTGTCTTATTTGCTTCCTTGCGAGCGTCTGCTACTAATCTTTTTCTTTTACCCATTGTAATATATCTTAATACTTATATAATTCTTATGATTTTTTAGCCGGTGTTGCTGCAGCTCCTTTGTTGTGACCCGCGTGACCTTTAAACACACGTGTTAAAGCAAATTCACCTAATTTATGTCCAACCATGTTTTCAGTTACATAAACCGGGATAAACTTAGCACCATTGTGTACTGCAAAAGTATGTCCAACGAATTCCGGTGGAATAGTACAACGACGTGCCCAAGTTTTAATAACCGATTTTTTACTTCCGGCGTTCATTTTTTCTACTTTATCCCACAAGTTGTGGTCGATAAAGGGTCCTTTTTTCAGTGATCTTGCCATTTCTTTTCTTTTTTAGTTTTGAATGTCGAGGCTAACTCGCCACCATTAAACGTTTATATTATTATTTTTTTCTTCTTTCGATAATGTGTTTGTTACTTGCTTTTGCTTTGTAACGGGTTTTAAATCCTTTTGCAGGTAAACCTTTACGAGAACGTGGGTGACCACCTGAAGCACGACCTTCACCACCACCCATAGGGTGATCTACCGGGTTCATTGCAACTGGCCTTGTACGTGGACGTACACCTAACCAACGTTTACGACCTGCTTTACCGTGTACTTCTAAGTTGTGGTCAGGATTTGATACTGCACCAACTGTAGCTTTACAAGTAATTAAAATCATACGAACCTCACCTGAAGGCATGCGTAATACTGCATACTTACCTTCACGAGCAGTTAACTGAGCATAAGAACCTGCGCTACGAGCTAAAGCTGCACCTTGTCCGGGACGTAATTCAACATTGTGAATGATTGTACCTAATGGAACATCAGATAAGAATAAAGTGTTACCAACTTCCGGTGTTGCTTTAGTACCTGACATTATTTTTTTACCAACTTCTAATCCTTGTGGTGCTACGATGTAACGTTTCTCACCGTCTTTGTAAACGATTAGAGCGATACGTGCAGTACGATTTGGATCGTATTCGATAGTTTTTACTGTTCCTTCAATTCCGTCTTTATCGCGTTTGAAATCGATAATACGATATTGTTTTTTATGACCGCCACCAATGTAGCGCATAGTCATTTTACCTGAGTTGTTACGACCACCAGAACGTTTGTTAGTTGAAGTAACTAAACTTTTTTCCGGTTGGTTGTCAACTGTAATATCCTTATTGTCTGAAGATAATTTATATCTCAAACTTGGCGTTAACGGTCTATACTTTTTTAATCCCATTTCTAATCTTTTTTACTAATTAAATACTTGCGTAAAAATCTATTACTTCACCTTTTTTCAATGTTACAATAGCTTTTTTGCTGCGATTAACGCGGCCAATAGCCACACCACGAGTTGTATTACGGCTTTTTACTTTACCAATGTATTGTTGTGTGTTAACAGAGTCAACTTTCACACCGTACATCTTTTCGATTGCCGATTTAATTTCCAACTTATTGGCTTCCTTACTTACTACAAAACCATAGCGATTAAACTTCTCAGATTGAGATGTAATCTTTTCGGTAATTATAGGTTTAATTAAAATTCCCATTTTACTTATTTAAAATTGTTTCAATTACTTTAACTGAGCTCTCTGATAAAATTAAATTGTCTGCATTTAAAATATCATAAGTATTTAAATCTGATGCGTTCACCACTTTCGCTTTTTGAATGTTGCGAGATGATAAATACACGTTACTGTTAGCGTTACCTAATACTAACAATGTTTTTTTACCATCCATGTTTAAGTTTTTCATTAAATCAGTGTAGCTCTTTGTTTTTGGAGCGTCGAATGAAAAATCTTCTAACACAGTGATAGCATTTTCTTTTGGTTTGTATGATAAGGCAGAGATACGCGCTAAAGCTTTTACCTTTTTATTTAATTTAAAAGAGTAATCGCGTGGGCGCGGACCGAATGCACGGCCGCCACCAATAAATACAGGTGATTTCATTGAACCCGCACGAGCTCCACCAGTACCTTTTTGGTTTTTTAATTTCTTAGTTGTACGCGCAATTTCAGCACGTTCTTTCGACTTGTGAGTACCTTGACGCTGGTTAGCTAAATAGCTTTTAATGTCAAGATATATACTGTGGTCGTTTGGCTCCGCTGCAAATACAGCGTCTGCTAAGTCAACTTTCTTAGCTGTTTTTTTACCACTTATGTTTAATACTTCTACTTGCATGATTACTTCTCGATTAAAACGTAAGACCCTTTGGCACCCGGAATAGAACCTTTTACTAAGATTACATTCTTATCGGCCATTACTTTTACTATTTGTAAGTTCTGAACTTTTTTACGGTTACCACCCATTCTTCCACCCATACGAACACCTTTTAATACGCGTGATGGATCTGAAGATGCGCCTAATGAACCAGGAGCACGTTCACGATCGTGCTGACCGTGAGATTTATTAGCGTGACCTACTCCACTGAATCCGTGACGTTTTACAACCCCTTGGAAACCTTTACCTTTTGAAGTACCAATTACATCAACGAAATCGCCTTCAACGAAAAGGTCTGCTGTAATTACATCTCCTAAATTTTTCTCAACTTCAAAATGGCGGAACTCAACAACTTTACGCTTTGGAGTGGTTTTAGCCAATTCAAAGTGTTTTTTCATTGCAGCCGATGTGTTTTTTTCTTTCTTCTCATCGAACGACAATTGTAATGCTGTGTAACCGTCTTTTTCATTGGTTTTTACTTGCGTAACAACACAAGGACCCGCCTCAATAACTGTGCATGGCACATACTTGCCATTGGCATCGAAGAAGCTGGTCATTCCTATTTTTTTACCAATTAATCCTGACATTTTACTTTTTATTTATTGTTTTTATTTACTTAATTATCTAGTTATAAACTAATTCGCTCAACTCTTTTAAACTTTAATTTCAACCTCAACACCGCTAGGCAATTCAAGTTTCATTAACGCGTCAACAGTTTTTGATGATGAACTGTAGATGTCTAACAAACGCTTGTAAGAGCATAATTGGAACTGATCACGCGCTTTTTTGTTAACGTGTGGTGCATTTAACACAGTGAAAATACGTTTGTGAGTAGGTAATGGAATTGGACCATTAACAACAGCACCTGTAGCTTTTACAGTTTTCACGATTTTCTCAGCCGATTTGTCAACTAAGTTGAAATCGTACGATTTTAGTTTTATTCTTATTCTTTGGCTCATTGTATATCTAAAAACCTTTATTAATTAAACTTTTTCTGCTTTACCTTTTGCTTTTGAAATTACATCAGCTGCGATACCTGCCGGAGTCTCGTTATAATGAGAGAATTCCATAGTAGATGATGCACGGCCTGACGTTAAAGTTCTTAATTGAGTAACATATCCAAACATCTCAGATAGAGGTACTTTAGCTTTGATAACTTGTGCAGTTCCTTTGCTATCCATACCTTCAATTTGTCCGCGACGACGGTTCAAGTCACCTACAACATCACCCATGTTTTGTTCCGGAGTGATAACTTCTATTTTCATGATTGGCTCTAATAACACAGGATCACATTTTCCTAATGCCTCACGGAATGCGTTACGTGCACAAATCTCAAAAGATAATGCGTCCGAGTCAACCGCATGGTAAGAACCGTCAGTTAATACAACTTTTAATCCAACTAAAGGATATCCTGCTAAAACACCATTGTTTAATGAAGCTTTAAATCCTTTTTCAACTGCAGGGATAAATTCACGAGGAATGTTACCACCTGTAATCTCGTTAACGAACTGTAAAGCACCTTTTGATACGTCATAATCAGCATCAACCGGACCTAAAGTCACTTTCATATCAGCGAATTTACCGCGACCACCTGTTTGTTTTTTGTAAACTTCACGATGATCTACTGAACCCTTAACTGCCTCTTTATAAGACACCTGAGGTGCACCTTGGTTAACCTCTACTTTAAACTCGCGACGTAAACGGTCAACGATAATTTCTAAGTGAAGCTCGCCCATTCCGGAAACGATAGTTTGACCAGAATCTTCATCCGTTTTAACGCGGAAAGTAGGATCTTCTTCAGCTAATTTATTTAATGCTACGCCTAATTTATCTAAGTCAGCTTGAGTTTTAGGCTCAATAGCGATTCCGATAACTGGCTCAGGGAAATTCATTGCTTCAAGAACAATTGGATGTTTCTCGTCACAAAGTGTATCTCCTGTTTTAATATCTTTAAATCCTACTGCAGCTCCAATATCACCAGCTTCGATAAACTCAACCGGTTTTGCTTGTTAGCATGCATTTGGAAAATACGTGAAATACGCTCTTTATTACCGCTACGTGTATTTAATACATAAGAACCTGCATCTAAACGTCCGCTATAAGCACGGAAGAAACACAAACGACCTACGAAAGGATCGGTTGCGATTTTAAATGCTAAAGCTGTAAATGGTTCTTTTGGATCAGGACGACGGGTAACTTGTTCTTCAGTATCAGGGTTGATACCGATAGTTTCTTTTTTATCTAATGGTGATGGCATTAATTCCATTACCAAGTCTAACATAGTTTGAACTCCTTTGTTTTTGAATGCAGATCCGCAAACCATAGGAACGATTTTATTCGCAACACAAGCTTTACGTAAAGCATCTAGAACTTCGCGTTCAGTGATAGTTTCAGGAGCGTCAAAGAACTTCTCCATGATTTTATCATCAAATTCAGCAACTGATTCAAATAATTTCTCTCTCCACTCAGTAACATCATCCTTCATATCATCAGGAATAGGCACTTCAGTAAATGTCATACCTTTATCTGCTTCATTCCAAACATACCACGGTTATTAATTAAATCAACAACACCGATAAAAGTTTCTTCAGCACCAATTGGAAACTGTAATAGAACAGCATTACCGCCTAAAATTTCTCTTGTTTGTTTAACTACGTTTAAGAAGTCAGCACCTTGACGGTCCATCTTATTAACGAAACCGATACGGGTTACGTTATAATTATCAGCTAAACGCCAGTTAGTTTCTGATTGAGGCTCAACACCGTCAACTGCAGAAAATAAGAATACTAAACCATCAAGAATACGTAATGAACGGTTCACCTCAACTGTAAAGTCAACGTGACCCGGAGTATCGATAATGTTTACTTTGTATTTATTGTTACGGTAATTCCAGAAACATGTAGTAGCTGCAGAGGTAATTGTGATACCACGCTCTTGTTCCTGAACCATCCAATCCATTGTTGCAGCACCATCGTGAACCTCACCAATTTTGTGATTTACACCTGTGTAGTAAAGAATACGCTCGGTACAAGTAGTTTTACCTGCATCGATGTGGGCTGCAATCCCGATATTTCTTGTATATAATAAGTCGCTCATGTTATTAATTAAAATCTAAAGTGAGAGAATGCTTTGTTAGCTTCTGCCATTTTGTGTACATCTTCTTTCTTTTTGAACGCAGCACCTTCTTCTTTTGCAGCTGAAACGATTTCTCCGGCTAATTTATGAGCCATTGATTTTTCGTTACGCTTACGAGAATAAAGGATTAACCACTTAATTCCCATTGACACTTTACGGTCAGGACGAATTTCAGAAGGGATTTGGAATGTAGCACCACCTACACGGCGTGAACGTACTTCCACTTGTGGAGTAACGTTTGCTAAAGCTTTTTTCCAAACTTCTAAACCATCTTCATTTGTACGGGTTGCAACAATACCAATAGCTTCATGAAATATTTTTGAAGCGGTATTCTTTTTACCATCATACATTAAGTTATTTAAAAACGAGTTACCAATACATCATTAAAGATTGGATCTGGTAACAACACTCTTTTTTTAGCTTTCGACTTTCTCATTATCTACGAATTCTAATATTACTTTTTAATAATTATTTCTTTTTAGCGGCAGCTGCAACAGCACCGGCTTTAGGACGTTTAGTACCGTATTTTGAACGTTGTTGTTTACGTCCTTCAACACCTGCAGTGTCTAAAGTTCCGCGAACAATATGGTAACGTACACCCGGTAAATCTTTAACACGACCACCACGCACTAACACGATACTGTGCTCTTGCAAGTTGTGACCTTCACCCGGGATATAAGCAATAATCTCTTGCTTATTGGTTAAACGCACCTTTGCAACCTTACGCATTGCAGAGTTTGGTTTCTTAGGAGTGGTAGTGTACACACGGGTACAAACTCCACGGCGCTGTGGACATGAGTCTAATGCAGCCGATTTACTCTTATTGGTCGGTTTTTTGCGACCTTTTCTTACTAATTGTGATATTGTAGGCATTTTATCTCCTCTGTATTTATTAAAATTTCACTCTTAAATTTAACTCGCCCCTTATTTTAGGGAGGGCAAAGATAGATAAATAATTTATCCCGACAAGGGAATTACACAAGAAAATCACCTAAAAAAGTGTGAAAATTTTAGATTTCGTAAATATTATTGTAATTAATTGATAATCAATAACAAAAAATCAAGCCCAATTTTGTAAAGTCTTGATTAATAAATTGGCTAAAAATTCGATTTAGGTACAAATTATACAACTAGTATAATACTATAACAATAATTTGCAGCGCGAATAGGCAAAACCATTTTAATTCATAAAACATTCGAGAAGCTGAATCAAAACAAAGAATTCAAATGCTTATATACTGATATTCACGCAACCGAAAATTTAAAAGAGTTTACCAAATGTTTTTACAGATCTATTCTGCAGATTTTTCCAGATAAAAGTTCTGTGAATTTTGATTTTACATTGCCGCGACAAAACGAACAAGTGCTTTTATCGTTGTTTGATTTTTTGGATAAACAAGATGTGAAAATTTTAATTGCCATTGACGAATTTCAACAAATTGTAAATTATCCGGAGAAAAATACAATTTCAATTTTACGTCAGGCTACACAAAAATTAAAAAACATTTCGTTTATTTTTAGTTGTAGTAACGAACATTTACTGAATGATTTTTTTAGTGATGGTAAACAAGCTTTTTTTACCAATTTCGATTTATTGCAATTAGGTGGGATTAAAGAAACCATTTATAGTAATTTTATAAAAGAGAATTTCGAAAAACACAAACGCACAATAACGGATGAAGCCACTGATTTTATTTTAGAATGGACTCGCCGTCATACTTATTACACACAATCCCTCTGTAAACGCGTTTTCGAAAACAATATTAAGGAAGTTGACATTGAACACGTACATGAAGAATGCGGATTGATACTACAAGAAAACGAAAGCAATTATTTCATTTACCGTAATCTTTTATCGCCCGTTCAATGGCTCTTATTAAAAGCAATTGCGAAAGAAGAAAAAGTACACCACCCTACTGCCAAACAATTTTTAATGCAACATCAAATTGGCACACCTGCCAACGTCCAACGCGCCTTAGAAGCTTTATTAGTTAAAGAAATGGTATTTGCCGCGCACGACGAAAAAGGCCGTTATTATCAGGTCTTCGATTGTTTTTTGAGTAGATGGTTGGAGAGTTTGGATTAAAACTTATACCCAAATCCAATACCGTAAACACTCATAACCTGAGCGCGTGGACCGAAAATATCGTTTTTGTTGTCGAATTTTCCGTCGTTGTTCCAGTCGTATTTTATGGTTACGTCGTGATCGTATAAAAATTTAGTGGATAAGGTTGCTGTGAAATACTTTGTGATTTTTAAAGTCAATAATGTATTCCAAACCACATCTATATTTTGTGGATCATTCATATAATTAGAGAAAAAATCGGCGTAAGTATCTACACTAAATTGTTTCGTTAAATCTTTTTTGAATTTCACCGTTAATCTTCCTCCAAACTCATAACGGAATTTACGTCCCGGTGTAATTAATACTCCGGCTGTATCATAAACTGCTTTCTCAACACCAAAATCACCGGCGTTTGCTAAAACCTGATCGGTTACCATAGTGATTTTACCTGCAACAGGAGAAATGGTCACAACAAAATAATCAACCGGTTTATAATCCAAACCTAAAGCTAATTGAATATAAGCCGGAGAACCAAAACGAGAAACAGCCCATTTCATAGTATCACCCGAATATTTATAGCCATCCGAAAACTGAGAACGGAAATCGGCCATCAACGTATAAAACCAATATTTTTTAAAAGCATACAAACTATATTTACTCATGGCAAACATTTGATCGACGTTTTTTTGCCAAATTTTAGAGCTACCTACTTTTACAATTCCGTATTGACCATCAAAACGGTTAGCCCACTCTACTTTTGCTTTTTTATAGTTAGCATCAATATTAATTAAACCTGAAAAAGCAATGTTATCACTTCCTCCACCGGTCCAATTACTAACTGAAGTTTGCGCAAGGTTTAATCCGAAAAAACCGGAAGTTTTCCAATACGTAGTATCTTTTTTAGCGTCTTGTGCGTTGATTGCAGAAATAAATCCGAAAGAAATAAGAATGAATAAAATTTGTCTCATAAAATAATTTAAGGCGACAAAAGTAAGAATTTTCTAGCTAAAAACTACTTCTGAGTAATCTTTTACAACACCATAAAGTGTGTCGCGCTCAATTGGGGTTCTGCCAACTTGTTTGATGAGTTCAACGAGTTCTTGGGTACTCAGTTTGGGATTTTGTTCTTCAGAACCTGCCATACTGTAAATTTTAGTGGTGTCATCAATTGTACCATCTAAATCATCAGCACCAAAATTTAAAGCCATTTGTGCAGTACTTCTGCCAATCATAGCCCAATAAGCTTTTATGTGAGGAAAATTATCTAAATAAATTCTGGCAATAGCATAATTACGCAAATCTTCAATCACAGAAACTTCAGGCACGTCCGACATCTCATTCTCTTTATTTCTAAATTTAAGAGGAATGAAAGCATTAAAGCCTTTTGTTTTGTCTTGTAATTGACGCAGACGCTCCATGTGGTCCACTCTATGCTCAAAGGTTTCAATATGCCCGTATAACATCGTTGCGTTCGACTGGTTGCCCATTTGGTGCCAGATTTCGTGAATGCTTAACCATTCTTCGGTACTACATTTTCCACCTGCAATTTTATCACGGATATCTTTATCAAAAATTTCAGCTCCTCCACCCGGTAAACTATCGAGGCCAGCTTCTTTCATTACTTTCAATCCTTCCTCGTAAGTGAGTTTTGCTTTTTTGAAAATATAATGAAACTCAACAGGCGTCAACGCTTTAATATGTAAATCGGGACGATGCGCTTTTATTTTTTTGAATAAGTCTGTGTAGAAAGCTAAATCTTGTTTTGGAACAACGCCTCCTGTAATATGAACTTCAGTCACTTCTTTTCCGTCGTACTTTTTGATAATGTCCATTATTTGTTCAACCGACAATTCCCAGCCTTGTTCTCTGTTCTTAATTAAACGTGAATACGAACAGAACGAACAAGAGTAAACACAAACGTTTGTCGGCTCAACGTGAAAATTACGATTGAAGAAAACTTTATCACCACTTTTTTTCTCTCTTACAAAATTTGCCAGTGTTCCTAAAAAACTTAAAGAACCTTCCTTATAAAGCGTAACGCCTTCATCAAACGAAATGCGCTCGCCATTAAAAACTTTCTTAGCAATTTGCTTTAGAGCCGGAGATATATGAGAAGAAGCTATTATAACTTCAGGATGTGATACTGTCATTTTGTAAAGTTAAGCATTAAACCTTATTGAAAATATCGAGTCAAATCACTAAATTTAACCTAAAATGAGATATTTACTTTTCTTAACACTGTTTATTTCAGCTTTTAACCTTAAAAGTCAAGTTACTCCTACTTATGGGAACGATATAAAAGTCACCATTAACGGTTATACTGTTGATGCCATGGAGCCACATATTTCGCCTGATGGAAATGCTTTGTTTTTTAACAGCTTAAACGGCGGAGGCACTACGAGTTTGTATTATGCAGGAAGAGTGAATGACTCCACCTTTAATTTAGTTGGATTAATGCCAGTAGTAAATGAAACTGTTACCCCCTATTTAAATGCGGTAGCTTCTTTAGATACTGCCGATAATTTTTACTGGGTTTCTTTACGTGGATATCCAACTAACATTAATAATTTACATAGAGTAAAATTTGGAAGTACTGGCCCCAGTAATTTCGGTCGCGTGTATGGAAATTTTAATATTAATGCGCCGGGTTATTTGATTATGGATGCAGCCATAAGTTATGAAGGTGATTATTTATATTACTGTAACGCTTATTTTAATTCATGTGCTTTTGGAATGCCTTGTAGCTCTCGAATGGGCGTGGCACAAAAAGTAAATGATTCTACATTTAATTATCTTCCTAATACAAATACTATTTTCGCCAATGTGAACGATACCAATTATATTGTTTATGCGCCCTTTGTTACGCCTGATGGTTTAGAATTATATTTTTCGAGAGCTTTGAGTGGGAGTTCCACAAACCGAAGTTTGTGTTTCGGTGAGAAGTAATACTTTATCTGCTTTCAGTACACCTACTACTATGATAACTTCCCTCAACAATACACCTGAAGCTCCAACCTTAACTACCAATAAGAATGTTTTATACTACCATAAAAAATCAGGTGGTGTGTTTACCATTTTCATGAAATACAAAACGCTATCAACCGGAATTACCGAAGCTAAAGATGAAAATAACATAACAATATATCCAAATCCAAATAACGGTTCGTTTACAGTAAGAGGAAAAGAAAATGAATCTATAATTATAAGCAATCAACTCGGACAAGAAATAAAAATAATTTATTTATCTGATAAAAATAATTTTTCAGAAACAATTTCAGGATTGGAAAATGGAATTTATTTTCTGAATGGAAAAAGCACAAAACAGAAAATTGTAGTATTGAATTAAGAAAGTATAACAGCTTTTCTATCAATAAATCCCCACCTACTAAATCATTTCCCTCGTAAATAACAGCACTTTGTCCGGGTGCTACACCTGTTACAGGCTTATGAAAAATAACGTCGAGTTTTTTATCAATAGTATTGATGGTTGCTAAAGTTCCTGCATCTTTATAACGGATTTTAGTCAGACCAACGAAATCTTCTGGTAAACTTTCGTATTTAATTAAATTAAAATCACGTACCATTAATTGTTGTTCTTCTAAATCTTCTTTATCTCCTAATACAACAGTATTAGTTTCAGGAATAATTTCTTTCACAAAAACAGGATCACCCATCGCAATATCCAAACCTTTTCTTTGTCCGATTGTATAAAACGGATAACCGCGGTGCGTCCCTACTTTTTTTCCTTTGTATAAATAATCGCCGCCTTCAACTTTCGCTTCTAGGTCAGGCAGACGATGTTTTAGGAATGAACGGTAATCGTTATTAGGCACAAAACAGATATCATAACTCTCACTTTTGTTAGCGAGATCAATAAAACCTGCGTCTTTTGCCATTTGTTTTATATCCGGTTTTTTAAATCCTCCCAATGGAAAATGTGTCCGCTTTAAACTTTCTTGCGATAAGCCCCACAACACATACGTTTGATCTTTATTTTCATCAACACCTTTAAACACAACTTTACGATTGCCTTCATCACGTAAACGAGCGTAATGTCCTGTTGCGATAAATTCGCAATCTAACATATCAGCACGTTTCAATAAAGCATCCCATTTAATGTGAGTATTACATAACACACAAGGATTCGGTGTTCTTCCTGCTAAATATTCTTCAACAAAATTATTGATGATGTGATCGCCAAATTCACTTCTGATATCTAAAATATAATGTGGGAAACCAAAATTCACAGCAATGGCACGCGCATCGTTAATACTATCTAAACTACAACAACCAGTTTCGCGTTTGCTGCTGCCTGATGTAACATAATCCCATGTTTTCATGGTTATACCAACCACTTCGTATCCTTCTTCATGAAGCATCATAGCAGCCACAGAGCTATCTATGCCGCCACTCATTGCTACTAATACTTTCCCCTTCTTGCTCATTAAACAGTTCGTGAATTGGTGAGGTTGTAATTTTGTGAATTATGATTTTTTCTTAGGCTCAGGCTTTTTTGGTGTAGAATCCTGAACTTTATTTTTTGAGAAAAATTCTTCTGTCGCTTTCTTATCTGCTAATTTTCCATCGATGTACAATTCTTTTTCTTTTATTTTTCCGTCTTTCTCTTTGTAAATCCAAGCACCGCTTTTCAATCCGTTTTTATAATAACCACTTGCCGCTGCAATGCCTGTTGGATAATAATACGTATTCTTTCCTTCTAACTTTCCGTTAACGTATGTTCCTTCACCTTTAATTAACTTCCCATCGAAATATTGTTTAAACGGACCATCCTGAACATCCATTTTAAAATTGCGTTCTTCTGCAATTTTTCCATCAGGTAAATACACAAAACTCTTTCCGTTTTTCTTTCCGTTTACGTAATTATCTTTCGATACCATTACCCCGCTTTCATCATAATAAATCCAAACAGAATCCTTTATTTCACCAATGTATTTTCCTTTTGCCATTATTTTTCCTGTAGGATGAAATAATTTAGCATAAGCATAAGCGCCATCCTTCTTAAAATCCATGATAGCTTTTACAGTATCAAAAGGATAATAATATTTAAAAACACCCTGCGGTTTATCGTCTTTAAACAAACCTTCAAAAATAAATTTACCGGCTTCACCCGAAGGTTTTTTCCAGTAACCTTGTTTCAAACCTTTTGCATCTGTTACATTTTGTCCAAACGCAAAACCTGCTGTTAAAACAATTGCAATTATGTGGGTAATTTTCTTCATGTATTAATAATAACAAAGGTAATACAAAGTTACTGAAATAATATGCCAAATATTAACAATATAGATGAAATAAACACAGTTAAAATGATTGGATTGCATGTTTCACTTTATTGCTTAATTTTACTTTCAATCCAACTTATGAATTGCTAAACAATCATCTGAAACAACAGTAAAATATAAAAATTAAGACCACATCCGTTTCCTATGAGACATTCATTCGTTGATTCCAATTTCCAAAATCTTGTTAAAATCATGAAACTTCCTTCAATAATAGCCATACTGACCGTTTTTCTATTTTTCACAAATACGATTTCATCACAAAACAACACTTTAAATTCCGCTGAAATTATTCAGGGACTAAAAAAACTGAATACCGTTGGTAGTGTATTGTATATTGCCGCACATCCTGATGATGAAAACACAAGATTATTAGGTTATTTAGCCAACGAAAAAAAACTAAGAACAGGTTATTTATCACTCACCCGTGGAGATGGCGGACAAAATTTAATTGGTAAAGAAGAAAGTGAATTATTAGGACTAATCAGAACACAAGAATTATTGGCGGCGCGACGTGTTGATGGCGCTGAACAATTTTTTACCCGCGCGAATGATTTTGGATACTCTAAAACTCCTGAAGAAACTTTTTCATTCTGGAATAAAGACAGCATTTTATCAGATGTAGTTTTAACCATTCGTCATTTTAGACCGGATGTGATTATTTGCCGCTTTCCAACAACAGGTGAAGGTGGGCACGGTCATCATACCGCGTCTGCTATCCTTGCTGTTGAAGCTTTGATGCGGCCGCCGACCCTAAACGTTTTCCAGAACAATTGAAACATGTACAAACCTGGCAAGCCAAACGTATATTTTGGAACACCTTTAACTTTGGAACTACTAATACAACTGCTTCAGATCAATTAAAAATAGATGTCGGTGTATATAATCCATTATTAGGAAAAAGTTATGGTGAGATTGCTGCAGAAAGTCGCTCATGTCACAAAAGCCAAGGCTTTGGTTCAGCTAAACAACGCGGAAGCAATATCGAGTATTTTAAAGTACTAAAAGGTGATAGTGCTAAATCTGATTTATTGGAAGGCATTCAAACAAGTTGGTTACGTTTTAAGGGTTTAGAGAAAATTGAAAGTTTGATTAACGAAGCAATACAAAAATTTAATCCGCAAAATCCTGAAGCGAGTGTTTCTTCAATTGTTACTATTTACAAGCAAATTTTATCCTTACAAGAAAGCAACTCCGAAATTGCCTATTGGAAAAAACAAAAATTAAAAGAAACCGAAATACTTTTATTGGCGTGTTCAGGTTTATGGATAGAAACATTTTCACCTGAATACATTGGCATTCCGGGACAGGAAATAACTTTTACCGTTCAACTTGTGAACAGAAATAAGAACAGTGTTAAACTAAATAAGATTTCTTATTTCAATCAGAGCGATACAATAACTCAACTAATTTTAAAACCAAACGAACTTTATTCATTTAAACGAAGAGAAAAACTTTCTGAAGCTCTCGCCTATTCTAGTCCTTATTGGTTAAACGAAGAACACAGTACAGGTTTATACACAGTTAAAAACACAGACCTGATTGGTAAACCAGAAAATGAATCGGATAAAAAAATTGTATTTAATATTAGCATTGAAGATTTAACCTTTAACGTTGAGAGAAATTTAATGCATAAATACACCGATCCAGTTAAAGGAGAAATTTACAGACCATTTGAAACTTTGCCACCTGTAACCGTAAATATTACGGAAAAAGTTTTTGTGTTTACTGATAACAAACCAAAAACTATTTCATTCGTAATTAAAGCTAATTCGAATAACATTAATGGTAAACTTGAGTTAAAAGGTTCTGACGGCTGGATAATTTCTACTAATCAGTCTGAATTTAAATTGAGCAACAAAGGTGATGAAGCTATTATTGAAGCGACTGTTTCTGCGACAAAAAATGCAAGTAACGGTTTTCTTTCAGCTGCGGTGACCATCAATAATCAAACGTATTCGAAAAGCATTAAGCGTATTGAATATGATCATATACCGTATCAGTTTATTTTAAGCGAGGCTAAAGCGGGTTTAATTTATGTTGATTTGAAGAAAACAGAAATCAACATTGGTTACATTGCGGGTGCCGGTGATGATGTTGTCGCTTGTCTTAAACAAATTGGCTACAATGTGAATTTGCTAACTGATGAACTTTTAACCAATGAAAATTTATCTAAATACAGCGCCATTGTAACCGGTGTAAGAGCTTATAATACCAACGAAAGATTACAAGTTCATTACAACAAACTAATGGATTACGTTAAAAACGGAGGTAATCTTGTAGTGCAATACAATACCAATAATCGAATAGGTCCTGTAAAGGCGAAAATTGGTCCTTACCCATTCACTATTTCACGCGATAGAGTTACGGATGAAAAAGCAGAGGTTAAGTTTATTAACGATAAACACATTGCACTCAATTCCCCAAACAAAATCACCAATAAAGATTTTGAAAACTGGATTCAGGAACGTGGCATTTATTTTGCATCGGAGTTAGATAAACAATACGAAACTGTTTTTATGATGAATGATGCCAATGAAAAATCTAGCGATGGTAGTTTAATCATTGGAAAATATGGTAAAGGTAATTTCGTTTATACGGGCTTAGCTTTTTTCAGAGAATTGCCTGCGGGTATTCCTGGTGCCTATCGTTTATTTGTTAACTTATTGAGTTTACCTCAAAATAAATAAAATGACAGATACGGAAGAAAAACCTCCAATATTAAAAACCTGGAAGAATGTTTATTTGCTGGTTATTGGCACTTTAGTTGTCATTATAGTTTCATTATATTTCTTCACACAATATTATAAATGAGTTTAATCGATTGGCTTGTTTTAGGTTTCACACTTTTATTCATCATCATTTATGGTGTATGGAAAAGTCGTGGTGCAAAAAACATCGAAGGGTATTTATTAGCCGATAAACAATTGCCCTGGTATCATGTTGGTTTATCAGTAATGGCCACCCAAGCCAGCGCCATTACTTTTTTATCTGCGCCCGGTCAAGGATACAGTGATGGCTTACGATTTGTACAATTTTATTTTGGTTTACCTCTGGCCATGGTGGTGCTTTGCATTACTTTCATTCCCATCTTTCATAAACTTAATGTTTATACTGCTTACGAGTATTTAGAAAAACGATTCGATAATAAAACGCGCTCGCTCACTGCTTTTTTATTCTTATTGCAACGCGGACTATCAACAGGGATTACCATTTATGCCCCGGCAATCATTTTATCAACGATATTAAACATTGATATTATATACACTATTATTGCTAACGGATTTCTGGTAATTACATATACGGTTTATGGTGGAACAAAAGCCGTTTCGTACACGCAGTTTTTACAAATGAGTATCATCTTTGCCGGCTTGTTTCTTGCTGCCTTTATGGTAGTTCATTTATTACCTGAACACGTTTCGTTTGGCGATGCACTTGCCATAAGCGGCAAAATGGGAAAACTAAATGCCATTGATACAGGTTTTGATTTAAACAACAAATACAATATCTGGTCGGGAATTATTGGCGGTTTCTTCTTACAGTTATCTTATTTTGGAACTGATCAATCACAAGTAGGACGTTATTTAACCGGTAGCTCTATTACTCAAAGTCGTTTAGGTTTAGTAATGAATGGTCTAGTAAAAATACCGATGCAGTTTTTATTTTATTGATTGGCGTTTTGGTTTTTACATTTTATCAATTTAATGATGTTCCTGTTTTCTTTAATAAAGTTGAAACCAATCGAATTGAAAACAGCACTTACAAAGCGGAATACAATCAGCTCACAAAAGATTATGCAATTGCGCATAAAGAAAAACAACAACAGTTAAACCTGTTAGTAGATGCTATTCATAGCGATAATGACCAGGCTATTGATGCCGCAGGAATAAAAGTTAAAGAAGCCGATGAAAAAACATTGGCTATCCGAAAAGATGTGGTGAAGCTAATGGAAAAAAATAATCCAAAAGCGGATACCAACGACACCAATTACATTTTCCTGACCTTTGTAACGCAACAATTACCAGTAGGTATTGTTGGTATATTAATCGCTATTATTTTTTTAGCCGCCATGGGATCAACTGCAAGCGGATTAAATTCTTTGGCTTCAACTACTGTGGTTGATTTTTATAAACGCATTTTTAACGCTAACGGTAGTGAATCATTATACCTTGGAGCCTCCCGTATTGCTACAGTAGTATGGGGAATTTTTTGTGTGGTAGTTGCCATCTATGCCAGCAAATTGGGGAATTTAATTGAAGCTGTTAATATTTTAGGTTCTCTTTTTTATGGGACCATTCTTGGGATTTTTCTCGTTGCATTTTACATGAAGCGGATACAAGGTGTTGCTGTATTTTACGCTGCATTGATTGCGGAAAGATTTATTGTTTACGCCTGGATAACTGACTTAACCGCCTTTTTATGGTTAAACGTAATTGGTTGTGTTTTGGTAATGGGAATTTCTTTTGTGATTCAGCTTTTCATCAACAACAAAACTGAAGCAAAATAAAAAATCCCGCTTTTCGGGCGGGATTTTTAGAAATTAAACTCAGATTATTTTTTACAATCCGCAATAATTTTTTCTGCATTCTTTACATAAGCATCATCTTTATCTGCCGCTGCTAATGCTTTAGCTTGTTCAGCAGTTGCTGATGCACCTTTTAAATCTTTTGCCTTGTATTGGATTTTTGCTTTTAACAATACTACCCAATATGCTTTTGGATTGTTTGCAATAGCTTTATCAACCCACTCTCCTGCTAATTTCAAATCCTTATCATTTTCATAATAATAAGATGCTGCTTGGAAATACGGACGGTTATCTTTAACAATTGTGTTTTCAATTGTCTTCATTATTTTGCTGTCGATTTCAGCAGTTACTTTAAAAGCAACGCGTGTTTTTTCCCACACTAACTCAATTGAAGCAGAATTAGCAGTAATATCAGCTACATTAATAGCAAACGTTTCAACTTTTTCAGTTAAAGCACTTGGTTTTACTTTAATCTTTAAAACTTCATTTTCTGCCTTATAATTAGAAACATCACCACCTAAGGTTAAGTCTTTATAAAACATTAAATCCCAACTATCTTTATTTGGAATAGAATAAAGCGCATAAGTACCTGCTTTTAATTCTGCACCTTCTACTTTAACATCTTCACCAAATGTAATTTTAGTTGAAGAGTTAGCACCTGTACGCCAAACTGTACCAAAAGGAACTACATCACCATAAACCACACGTCCTTTAGCACTTGGACGAGAATACTCAATAGTAATATCTGATAAAGCAAAAGCTTGCTTTAATGTTTGTAACGGACTAGGAGCCGGAGTTTTTAACTGAGCGTTTACCGAAGTGGTAGTCATTGCAGCAATAGCAAGAGCTCCTGTTAATGTTTTGATCTTGTTTAAAAGCATAATGTTTATTTTTTAGTTTTGAATTATTGATTTATTTGCCCAAAGATAGAAAAATAGTGTTAATACCAAGAGAAGGCTATTTTAAACAATAGTTAAATGGCGCTGTTCATTCATTTTCACCTTTCCGTTATCAATTAGCACATTTAAAACGGCGGTCCATTGCTCATCGTTAAATTTTACCAACTTTTCTTTGAGTTGGTCGATATGAAGGGTTTCTTTTTTGAGATGTTTCAGAATTTCTTTTTCAATATTGCTTGTATCAGGATTATGTTTTTGAGCGATACACACATCACAATACCCACATTTCTTTCCGCTGAACTCGTTAAAGTAATTCAATAAAAATACTTGTCGACAAATTGTAGTTTGATTGGCGTATTCAATTACTTGTCCGGTTTTTTCGATGTAACGCGCTTTTAAATATTTGTAATTACTCAGGTTTAATTCAATATGTTTTGAATTAATTCTATCCTGTAACAAAATTATTTTCGGTAATTCTGTTGGTTTTACGTAAGAGATAACTTCTTGCTTCGTTAAAAATTCTAATTGTTCGTTTACGTATTGAATTGTGTTTTTAATTCGATACGCGATATCTTTTTCATTGATGAAAGCATAATGCTCAAAAATCCCTCCGTAACTTCTCACTAATGTTTTAAGTAAGAGTTCATATTTAGGATATTTCACTTCAAAAGCATAAACATCTTCTTTTCCCATTGTAATCATGCACTTTGCAGGTTCGTAACCGGCATCTAAAAACGAGAGGTAACTTTCTTTTTCGAGGAATTTTATACTGTTAAATAACAAAACTGGGTGCAGATTATACAACTTTGATACTTCATCCAAATCAAATTCAAAACTTAAACCTTGTCCGGAATTCATAGCGATTTGATAATAATTACAAATGGCGTTGTAACAATTCTGGATCATTTTTAATTCAGGAAAAGCATATTCAACCGTTTCTAATAATTGTGCTTCATCTTTTTTAGTGAATAATAAAACAGCATAAGCCGGTTTTCCATCACGACCAGCCCTACCCGCTTCCTGGAAATATGATTCCAGACTATCTGGTAAATCCATATTAACAACAAAACGCACATCGGGCTTATCAATTCCCATCCCAAAAGCGTTGGTTGCTACCATTACTTGGAATTTATTATTTAACCATTTCTCTTGCTTTTCGGCACGGAGAGAATTTTTTATTCCCGCATGATAAAAATCTGCACTTATCTTTAATCGGTTTAAGGTTGCTGCAATTTGTTCGGTGCGTTTTCTGTTTTTTACATAAACAACCCCTGAACCGCCAATGTTATTGATGATTTTCAGAAGTCGTCCAATTTTATCTTCTTCCAGCTGCACTACATATCGTAAATTACTTCTGCCAAAGGATTGTCGGAAAATATTCGGTTTCTTTAAATCGAGTTTCTTGCTAATATCTTCAACAACTTCTTTTGTGGCACTTGCCGTTACTGCAATTAAAGGCAAATCTTTAAAATATTGTTTTACCTCTGCAATACGCAAATAACTTGGACGAAAATCATATCCCCAATGAGAAATACAATGCGCTTCATCAACTGCAATTAATGTTATGGGTAAGTAACTTAATTGTTTTCTAAAATCTTCATTCTCTAAACGCTCAGGCGAGACATATAAAAATTGAACATGACCGTAAGCAGCATTATTTAAAGCAATTTCAATTTCTTTATAATTCATGGCTGAGCTAATAGCCACCGCCGAAATACCCTTCTTTTTTAATTCTGAACCTGGTCGTTCATCAACGCAATTAAAGGAGAAACAACAAGAGTTGTTCCACCTAAAACTAAACCCGGCAATTGAAAACAAAGGATTTTCCGCCTCCTGTTGGTAAAAGCGCAATAGTATCCTTTTTATCCAGTACCGAAAGGATAATATCCTCCTGCATGGGCCTGAACTCGTTGTGTCCCCAGTACTTTTTTAATAATTGACGGATATCTTGCTTGATTTCTATAATAAAACAAAGCTAAAGAAAAAACTAAACATATTACTGACTACTTTCTGAGAATTATAGTAAATCCTAGGGGTTCGATTCCCGTACGGCTAATGCTAATGAAAAAGAAATATATACTTTATTAGAAAAAGAACTATCTAAATTTTCTATTTGGATGAAAGATCCGAATAAAAATAAGGAAGATTTTGACATTGATGAAACTTTAGATACTATTTTTCCTTATCAGTTAGATATAAATTATGGCTTTTTATCCAATCTACTGTTTTTATGATGTAGTTCAGATGCTATAAGACATGAAAAAAAAGAAATTTCAAAGGGATATTTTTTAATTGATGCAGAAAGAGATTTAAACTATATTATTAACCATATTGCCTTAAATCAGATAGATAAATTGGAACAAAACGAATTATTAAGAAATAGATTGACTTCTCTCTATGATGAATAATCTTGTTACTCGAGTAAGGTCTTTTTGAGTGTTTTTTCGTTTAAAACCTTTAGTTTTAATAATAATATCTCCTTATTTTCGTTATCCATAAAAATCTGTGTTTAGCCCTCAAAAGCATATCTTTTTAATCCTCTTTACCTGGCTTTGCCTATCCGGCTATAGCCAAAATGCGACTATAAGCGGGATTGTTAAAACCAATGATGGCGAACCTATCGAAAATATTACTATTGCGGTTTTGGAAGATGCTAAACTCAGCACTATTTCTGATTCTAAAGGGAATTACTCTATTGAAGTTCCGGCCAATAAAGAAATCACTGTCGCCTTCTACAACATCAACTTCAAACAAATTAATCATAAAGTAAATTTAAAACCTGGCGAAACTTTAAACTATTCTCCAGTTGTGCAATTTAAAAACGAAATGACGGCCGTTGATATTGTTGGTGAAAACCGAACTATTGAAATGACGCGCATCGACCCTAAATTATTTTTTCAATTACCAACCGCCGGAGGAAGTATTGAAGATTTAATTAAAACACAAATGGGTGTTACCAGCAATAACGAATTAAGCAGCAGCTATTCAGTTCGTGGCGGTAATTTTGATGAGAACCTTGTTTACGTGAATGATATTGAAGTGTACCGTCCATTTTTAGTCCGTAGCGTACAACAAGAAGGTTTAAGTTTCGCGAATCCTGATATGGTGAGTAATATTAATTTTTCTGCAGGAGGATTTGAAGCTAAGTATGGTGATAAGATGTCTTCTGTTTTAGATATAACATACCGCAAGCCTACCAAATTTGGCGGAACTGCTTCAGCCAGTTTATTAGGAGGAAGTTTAAGTTTAGAAGGGATTTCAAAAAACAGATTAGTAGCCTGGTCGGTGGGCTCACGTTATAGAAGCAACGCTTACATTTTAAAAAGTATTGATACAAAAGGTGAATACCAGCCACGTTTTTACGACGCCCAAGCCTTTATCACCTTTAACGTGAATCCAAAATTAACGGTTGAAGTTTTAGCAAATTTAGCCAACAACAAATATTTAGTAATTCCAACCAATCGCGAAACCACATTCGGTACTGTAAATAATGCGGTGAGCTTTAAAGTGTTTTTCGACGGACAAGAAGTAATGCAGTATAATACTTTTATGACGGGAGTGTCTACAACATATCTTCCTAATAAAACTACCAAACTGAAATTTATTGCTTCAGGTTATACAACTAAAGAAGAAGAATTGTATACGGTGCAAGGTCAGTATTACATTGATCAATTGGAAGCAGATTTTGGAAAAGATAATTTCGGTCAGGTTGCGTTTAACCGCGGTATTGGAACTTTTTTAAATAACGGAAGAAATAAATTAGAAGCGCAGGTTTATAGTGTTGAACATAAGGGTACAAAATATTTAAAAAGAACAGACAATTGTTGTGGGGTTTAAGATTCCAAAACGAAAACATTAATGATAAACTAAGTGAATGGCGAATGGTAGATTCGGCAGGTTTTGTAAATCCGTATAGCCCAACCGAAATTAATTTAAGTGATGTTTACAAAGCTAAAATTAATTTAAACTCCAGTCGTATTATGGAATATGTGGAGTATGTATATAACAAAACACTAAGTGATTCTTCTACTCTAACTTTAACAGGAGGTGTCCGCGGAATTATTGGACCTTCAACAATCAGTTTGTCGCATCACCGCGTTTAACCTTAGCTTTCAAACCTAATTGGAAACGTGATTTTGTTTTTAAATTATCAGGTGGGTTTTATTATCAACCACCATTTTACCGTGAGATGAGAGGTATTGATGGCGTTCTAAACAAAAATATAAAAGCGCAGCAATCTATTCACTGCGTATTAAGTAGCGATTACAACTTTACAGCCTGGAGAAGACCATTTAAATTTGTTGTAGCAGCTTATTTCAAGCAACTGAATAATTTGATTCAATATGAAATTGATAATGTGCGCGTACGTTATTTCGCTAATAACAACGCACGTGGTTACGCTACAGGAATTGATTTCAGAGTGAATGGTGAATTTGTAAAAGGTGTTGAGAGTTGGGCTTCATTGGGATTATTAAGAACGTACGAATACTCGAGTGACAATATTCATTATAAATATTACAATAAAGACAAAGAAGAAATTATTAAAGGCTACACCTTTGATCAAGTAAAAACTGACAGCACAAAAATTGATCCCGGTTTTATTCCAAGACCAACCGACCAATTGGTAACTTACAGTATGTTTTTTCAGGATTACTTACCAAAATATCCGGGTTTAAAAATGAATTTGAATATTATTTTTGGAAGTGGTTTACCGTTTGGTCCACCTACACATTTACGTTACCAGCAAGTTTTCAGAATGCCTTCTTACCGAAGAGTAGATATTGGTTTTGCATTTAATATTTTAAAAGAGAACAGAGAATTCAAAACAAAAAATTTCATGAACCATGTTAAATATATTTGGTTAAACATGGAAGTGTTGAATTTATTAGGTGTGAATAATACTGTTTCTTATACCTGGATAAAAGATGTAACAGGCCGACAATACGCCGTGCCAAATTATTTAACCAATAGAATGGTTAACGTTAAATTACAAGTAAGGTTTTAAAGGCCGTCATACTGACGAAGTCAGTATCTTTTATGGATTCACGTTCTTTAAAGATGCTGATTTCATCAGCATGACCTCACGACTTACCAGCTCTTGTCTTTTGTTTTTACTCTTCGTACCTTTACAATATGAAACATTATAGCGAACATTCTATTGATATGTTTACCCGCCATGTATTAAACGATGCACCGGGTTCAAATTGGCTGATCGAAAATAATTATCGTGAATTGATTGCCGTTATCGATGCTATACGTGATGATAAATTCGCTTTCAAATATTTGATTGACGGGAAGCACTTTGAATTAGCTGCTTTTGTAAATGCAATTTGGGAAGATTCCAGTGCCTTTAAATTTTTAATTGATCGTAAAGCTTTTGATTGGGCTGCTGCAGCTAATATTATTAATGGTGATGATAAAGCAGAAGCGGCATTACACCGCGCAGGTAAAAAGCATTTTGTAATGATGGCACACGCTATACAAAGCGTTGTCAGAGCTGATGGCGACAGAGCTGTTAGTCCGATGGGAGTAATAAAAAGTATGCTCAACTTTAAAAAAGCATTTCAAAAAGATCCTGATTATACTTCCGGAAATAAAGATCCTAAAAAATTAAAGTAAATGAGAATCATAGATACGATTCCCCACCCTTCTATCACTATTAGCATTTTTCAAATGAACGATAAGTTTATTGTGAAATTTGAAGCGGGTCCGATGGAACAATCTTTTAAATTTGATAACGCCGATGTTAAAGGTGTAGAGAATTTAAAGAAAATGATTACTCCCGAATTTATTGAAGATACAAGAAAACGTTTCAACGAAATGTTTTTGCAGATGAAAGCTCTTAAATAGTTTTTGTTATTTCAACACAGAGTTACAGAGAGAAAAAGCAGACAGAGTTATTTCAAATTAAACCTAAACTACCCGACTCCATTCAACTCTAAAACTCTGCACCCCCGTGTTGAAAATTCCTTTCACTTTTCACCTTCTACCTTTACCCTTTAACCGTTCTAATAATGCCACAAATCATGTTCCCATTTAAAAATATCGTTCTTAATTCTATCTGATTCCAATAAAGCATCAACACCTTTAGCATAATCAAACACATAACGGTCGTACACATTACTTTCTTTTACAATATAACTTCCAAATTGTCGCCTTGTAAATACATCATCAAAACTACTGCGGTCTATATTGTTTTTCTGATTAAATGATCTATACTTTGCCAGGAATGGTTTTACAGCGGGGAAATACACCCAAAACAATTCTTTGAACGCTTCTTTTTCTTCTACGTATTCGTAAAATGCCATTCCAACAATACGCACTTCTAAACCTGAGCGACCGGAGTTCATATACCAATCCTCAACCATCCGAACTTTTATAACTTTAGAAAAAAGAGAAACAGAATCATAACCTGTTACCATTACCGGAATTTCATTACCTAATGAATCGTAAATAACTTGTTCTTGTTCTTCCTTTTGCACGAGTTTCTTTCTTACTTCTGTTAATGATAAAGGACTATAAAAACTCTCATCAGCAAAAGCAATAATATCTCCGGTCAAAATGTGTTTAGTCATTATTTGGAACAAAGAAATTTTACAGGGTTGATATTCGATTGGGAAATATAAAGTGTGATTTATTTTCTCACGCAAATCCAATTCACGCCATACACGTTTTTCCCACATTAAGTCTGCTTCGCGATTGTAGGCTTGTGGAACAGGATGCTTATTTATAATTAAGTTATTATTCTCCGAACCGCATGGATTGGGTGCCTCATTATTGAAAACACCCGAAATATTTTCCTGCGCATTTGCATAAAAACTTAAACAAACAATTATTAGTGCCAGGTGTTTCATCTTGCATATATAATATCTCAAAAAAGAAAAGGTTACAGATAAGTTTTCATACTGTTTAAGACAAATCGTTGGTTGCATTACAATTTTGGAGCTAAAATAGGCTGGTTTTAGGGCCATTCTTGATAAAAAGTCTCCCAATGTTAAATCGATTTAGTTATATTTGAATTAAATTAATTATAAGTGATGAAAAAAATACTCGTTTGTTTGTTAGCTCTTTTAAGTTTTAGTGCCATTTCTCAAGTTACCGGCGATACAATTGTTGTAAAAACATTTAAATACGGAAGCACCACCCGTGATACTGCCATTCAGTTTCCAAGTAATAGTTTAACGTATGAAAAAATTATCATGCGCTATAACATGCGTTGTAAAAACGGATTAGTATCTACTTCATCGCAACGTAATTTAGGTTGTGGTGAGTGGGATTATTCTTGTAACACCTACATCGCCGATTCAAGCAGAATGGAAATTGAGAACTTAACAGCTCCAAGTCATATCATCTCTAATTTCACAGGAACTGTTTTTCCTTACACTACTCTTCAGCCTTACGATTATTATAATTACGCGCAAACTACAGTTACATTAAATTCAATTACTTCAGAAACACAATACACAGTTGGAACAGGCACTTCCTCTGTTCCTAATTATTTAAAAGCCAACGAAAAATCGGGACGCTCACAATTGTTATATACCGCTGCTGAATTAACCAGTGCGGGATTTACAGCTGGAAATATTGATGGTTTATTATTAGATGTTGCGAATGCCGGTGGCAATACCAATTTCTTTAATCTAAGTATTCAAAACACAACATTAACTGCTCTTAATGCATCAACAGTAGTTCTGACAGGATTCACAAATGTGTATAATGCAAATTATAGTTTTGTAAATGGCAATAACAGAATTCAATTTCATACACCTTTTACTTGGAACGGAACTGATAACATACTTATTGATTGCTCATTTACTAATTCTAGTCCAAGCACCCCAATCATTTTTAATGGTGTAAGTACAACTTCGGTGAACGCTTTATACACAAACAACAATTACGCCGTAGATTTTGAATCGAATGGTCACATTAATATTAATTCTACTTTTTTAAGCGCAATAAATAATTCATTAACCATTTCGTTTTGGGCTTATGGAAATAAAAACTTAATGCCGGCAAATACTTCTGTAATGTATGCTTATGCTACAAATCCAAACGACCGTGCTTTAAATATTCATTTACCATGGAGTGATAACAGCGTTTATTTTGATTGTGGTTTTAGCGCAGGAGGATTTGATCGTGCTAACAAAGTTTCTACTGCAGCGAATCAAGGTGGACAATGGAATCACTGGACCTTTACAAAAAATGTAAGTTCAGGTTGGATGAGAGTTTATTTAAATGGTACTTTGTGGTTGATTGCAGGTGGTAAAATAAAGCCAATTTCTATCATGAACATGATTTTAGGAAAGGACGCTTCACTCAATAATAATTATAAAGGAAAAATAAATGAATTAACTATTTGGAACAGAGAATTTGTTTTAGCAGATGTAAAAGCGATAATGAATGTTCCTGTTACTCCTTCTCACCCATTCTATTCTGATTTAGTTGCTTATTACAAAATGGATGAAGGCACAGGATTAATTGTGAATGATACAAAAAAGTGTTACCTCAACCGGAACAAGTATTCTCTGGAGTTTCGACAGAGGTAATAAACTCACCCGAATGTTTAACGAAACAAACGTAAAACCAAATGTTACGTTTTTACGTGGCGTTTATTCTATTACAACCAATACTGTTGTTGTTAAAGATTCAATAGGAAGAAGTCCTAATACTATTCAGCAATTCTCTATCACTTCTAACGCAACTGTTACACCAATGGCAAATGATGTTGTCACTTTAGTTTCTACATCCAATAATTTATATAATACATCACCTTTAAATGTTTACAATGGTGATACAGGAATATTAACAGGAACCATTGCTGCTGTTGCTCAGAACACAATCACTATCACAAATTTAAATTACAACCGACGTCATCCTTTTTATATTGAGTTAATGTCGTTTGTAACACCTTATGGTATTGGTTTAGATTTTGGAATGAACGGTAAGACCTGGTATTTTGATGTGAGTGATTACGCTCCATTATTAAAAGGTAAGAAACGTTTCTTAATGACGCTTGGCGGTGAGTGGCAAGAACAAATGGATATCGACTTTTTATTTATTGTTGGTACACCACCACGCACAGTTTTAGAATGTAATCAATTATGGCAAGGGGGCGCACGTTGGGGCGGTTCATCTATTGGAAGTATTACTAACGATACAAGATTTCCAATACAAAGTGTGGCGACAAATAGTTTAGCCAATGCCTTTAAAATGCGTTCAACAATAACAGGTCACGGTGCTGAAGGAGAATTTGATCAGAATGGTGGTTTAATTGATCATTACTTCAATATTAACGGAGGTGCTAATGAATTCAGCTGGCAAATTACACGCCGTTGTGCAACTAATCCTATAACTGCACAAGGTGGCACTTGGGTTTACGACAGGCAAGGTTGGTGTCCGGGTGAATATTCATTATTAAAAGAATATAACGTTACGCCATACATTACTCCAGGCTCAACAGTAACATTAGATTATAATTGTTCTAATCCTCCGGTTAGTGGTGGTGATTACCGATATATAGCAGCGCATCAATTAATAAGTTATGGTTCTCCTAACTTTAGTCTGGATGCAAGTATTGTTGATGTAAATAAACCGAGTAACAAAGTTTTATTCTCGCGAGAACCCGATGTGTGCTAAACCAATTATTACTGTACAAAACACAGGCTCAACATCTATAACAAGTTTGAATATTGATTATTGGATGAATAACAATTCAGCAAAAGAAACTTATACATGGACAGGAAACTTAGCTTTTATGGATACAGTTTCTATTTCTTTGCCAATTGGTAATTTATGGACTAACGGAGTATTACCAAGTAATAATAAATTTAATGTAGAGTTAAAGAAAGCAAATAATACTACGGATAACTATTCTTATAACAACAAATACTCTTCAGGCTTTACATTACCTGATATTTTAACTGACTCATTAACCATTGAAGTAAAAACGAACAATATATTTGATGGTAACATACAAAACACTAATTCATAAATTATTTGATGACAATGGAAATGCAGTTCCCGGTGCGAGCGTTTTAACCGGACCTAATACTGTTTATAATGACAATTACATATTAAGTGGTTGTTATAAATTAATATTTGAAGATACCGGTGAAGACGGACTCCAATGGTGGGCCAGTACAGCACAAGGTGCCGGATATGTAAGATTAAAGAACGCACAAGGAACAGTTATTAAAACCTTTAATGCCGATTTTGGAAGAAGATTTGAATACAGCTTCACTACCAAACAATATATGTACACTGGCCTAAAAGAAAATGAATTAACTAACAGTGTTCGCCTTTACCCTAACCCTGCACATGATAAATTTCAAATCAGCATGCAAGATACTGAGAACACAATTGTAACTGTTACGGATATGTTAGGAAGAACTTTTGAATTACCATTTACAAAAACAAAAGACACTTTAACTTTTGATACCTCAACCTTAAAGGCGGGAGTTTATTTAGTGAAGATTACTAAAGAGAATTCGACTTGTACGAAGAAATTAATTATAGATTAATCAGAATAAACCAAAAAGAAAAAGCCTGAGAAATTTTCTCAGGCTTTTTTATTTCTTAGTTTTTCAACATCTTCAAGATGTTTCCTAACTTATCTTTTAATTCTGTTCTTGGGATAATCTTATCAAGGAAACCGTGCTCTAGTACGAACTCAGCTGTTTGAAATCCTTTTGGTAAATCTTTACCAATAGTTTCTTTTACAACACGTGGTCCGGCGAAACCAATTAATGATTCTGGTTCTGCAATATTTAAATCACCTAACATTGCATAACTTGCTGTTACACCACCTGTGGTAGGATCAGTTAATAAAGAGATATAAGGAATCTTATGTTGTGCTAATTGAGAAAGCTTTGCTGATGTTTTTGCCATTTGCATTAACGAGAAAGCAGCTTCCATCATACGCGCACCACCCGATTTTGAAATAATCAATAAAGGTGCTTTTGTTTTAATACAGAAATCAATAGAACGTGCGATTTTTTCTCCAACTACACTTCCCATACTTCCACCAATAAAACTGAAGTCCATACAACAGATAACTAAATCTTCACCGTTTACTTTTCCGTAAGCACTGCGTAATGCATCATTCAATCCCGATTTTTTTATTGAATCAACTAAACGATCAGTATATTTTTTTGTATCAGTAAATTCTAATGGGTCGCCACTTACTAAATTTTCGTGTAATTCGGTAAACTGGTTATTATCAAATAATACTTCGAAATACTCTTTGCTTCCTAAACGCTGATGATTTCCGCAATCAATACAAACGTATTTGTTAGCTTGATGATCTTGCGCTGTGTGAATTTTTTTACAAGACGGACATTTATACCACAAGCCTTCTGGAGTTTCTTTTTTCTCCTTAGTACTTGTTGTAATTCCTTCTTTTAATCTTTTAAACCAACCCATGTTTTCCGGTTTCGTATTTATAGTTTCTTGTAATTCCTTATGCAATGGTAATTGATTTATCTAAATAAACATCCTGAATAGAATTCAGTAATGAAACTCCTTCTTTTAATGGTTTCTGAAACGCTTTACGTCCTGAAATTAATCCTTGTCCACCACCACGCTTATTAATTACGGCTGTTGTAACTGCTTCAGCTAAATCTGTTGCGCCTTTACTTTCGCCACCACTATTAATTAAACCCATACGGCCCATGTAACAATTAGCAACTTGGTAACGACATAAGTCAATTGGATTTTCTGAAGTTAATTCAGAATAAACTTTTGCGTGAGTCTTACCATGATTTAAAGCAGTGTAACCACCGTTCTTGTCTGACATTTTTTGTTTAATGATATCGGCTTGAATAGTTACACCTAAATGATTGGCTTGTGAAGATAAATCCACTGCAGTGTGATAATCAACACCGTCTTTTTTAAATGCGTTGTTACGGGTATAGCACCATAAAACAGTTGCCATTCCTAATTCGTGTGCACGGTCAAATGCTTGAGCAACCTCAACAATTTGTCGGCCTGATTCAGGAGAACCAAAATAAATGGTAGCACCAACTGCAACTGCGCCCATGTTCCAAGCGTCTTCAACAGAACCAAACATAATTTGGTCAAATTTATTTGGGTACGATAAAAATTCGTTATGATTAATTTTTACGATAAAAGGAATTTTGTGAGCGTATTTACGCGCTACTGAACCAAGAACACCATAAGTAGAAGCAACAGCGTTACAACCGCCTTCAATAGCTAATTTAACTATGTTTTCGCTATCGAAATAAATTGGGTTTGGAGCGAATGATGCACCTGCACTGTGTTCGATACCTTGATCAACTGGTAGGATGCTCATGTAACCTGTATTAGCTAAACGGCCAGTACCGTAAAGTTGTTGCAAACTGCGTAACACTTGCGGGTTGCGATTAGTTTGTTGAAAAATTCGTTCAACAAAATCAGCACCAGGTAAGTGGATTTGATCTTTTGAAATTGTTTTACAAGTATGATTCAATAAAGTATCGGCCTGTGCGCCTAATAATTCCTTAACATTTACCGGCATAATTTGTTTTTTAATGAGAGGGCAAATTTACAGAAAAAAGCCCGATTCGAGACTGTGTTTAATAAAAAACCCCGAAAATGTAACACTTTCAGCAATATTATAAGGTTAGGATATTATTCGCTAACCTGAACCATTTTAAATGGCACGTTAATGATAGCTTGGTAATCTTCACCAGCCTCTAACATATCTTCATCATCTTCTTCGTAATGCCAGTTGATAATAACTGCGCTTCCGTTTTTATTGATGTTTTCTAATTTCTTAAATACATCCAAAATACATTTAGATGAACTAGTATTAAAATATTCAAGTTGAATATTAACGTTAGTTGCAGATTTAGGAGATCCTGCATACTTATCTAAAGCATCAACTAATGGTTTGTAAAACTCGATAGAGTTTTCAGGGATTGAACGTCCTTTAATTTCTAATAAACCGCTACCTAAATCGAAACTGATTGTTGGAGTTTTTGGAGTGCCGTCAATTGAGTATTTTTCCATAGTTTGTTTATTTTATGTTCTTGAACTTGTTGTGTTACTTATTATAATGGTAATTGATTAATCTTAATATTTAGTGTAAAGAAAGAAACTTTATTGTCAATTTCCAAAAAATTATACTCTAATTTTTCGCCAGTTTTTCGGGCTATATCTATCATCCCTAAACCACCTCCGCCTTTTAGCGACATTTCGCCGTTATTAAGTACCTTTTTGTAATATTCTTTTAATTCTTCTTTAGTAAGTGCGTTAACTTCATCTAAACGACCTTTAAGTCCGTTTACGTTTTCGCTTAAAATATAGTTTCCTGTAGTGATTGTGTAAGCGTTATTAGCTTTACCAATCATAAAAATCGCTGAGCGGTTAATATCACCTGTTGCATCGGCAACATCATCCATGTGGTGATATAAGTTTTGTAAACATTCTACTAATACATTGTAAACTTTCTTCTTCATCTTTGGTTCTTCCTGCATGTTATCCATCTTATTTTCCATTATCTGGAGAATAGACGTTAACAGTTCAGAAGTAATATCTCCTTTAAAAGAAAGAAGAATATTATTCCTCTCCATCTTATCGTAGATACTGAACGCGTCAACCATTATACTTGAAGAAACTACCGGCATCAGAAATTTATTTCAGTTTAAATGCTATTGTTTGTCCGTTTACTGTAAAAGTTGCGTCATCATCACAAGTACCTGATCCAAAATCAACAGTTCTTGTAGAGAAATCTTTTGGTGTAACATCAACTTTACCTGTTGTAATATGTTTACAATTTGCAGGTTTTGTAATGCCTGTTATTACAACATCAAAATCTCTGCCATCACGGTTAGTTCCGTTTGCAGTTCCTGATACAGTTACAACATCATCACTTAATGCAGTAGTGCTATTAGTATTTATTGAAATATATTTCGTTGAGCTATATTTAACTGTCCAACCATTTCCTGTACAAACACCACCAATAATCTGAACTGTAAAATCTCTAACTGCAGCTGTAGCATTTGAACCACTTGTTACAACAATACTATCACAAGAATAAGTGATAGAACCATTTACTTTATAATTTAATAGTTTAATTATTGTTTTTGAACCTGCAGTTTTAGGACGACCTAAGAAACGAATCCATAATTTACCTGTACGAATAACTCCATCTGTATTAGCTAAAGAACAAATACCGTAATTGTATTCGAAAGTTGGAGGGTTTGTATTAGTAAATCCTGCAGCGGTAGTATCTCCACTTAAATAAGTTAACGAATCACATCCACCTGTAACACCAGCTAAACGCTGCGCACTTGTTCCTTTAGTTTTAATAGCTAGGTTGTTTGTGGTTGGTTGAATTTGCATAAACTCCTGTTCGCAAATTGCATTATCAACAACCGATTGAGTTTCTGTATCAACTTCTTTAGTGTTTTTCTTACACGAATAAACAAAAACAAATGATGAAGCGATTAACAGAATCGATAAAATTTTAATTTTTTTCATGATAAGCAAATATAATACTATTTTATTTAAAAACGAATCCCTACAACCAAAACATCATCAATCTGCTCATGGTTTCCGCGCCAGTCTTCAAAGGCCTTCTCCAACTCATTTTGCTGCTCATTTAAGCTATAAACATGGATGGCACATAAAAGATCATTAAAGCGTTTTACCATGTATTTCTTACCCTTCTCGCCACCAAATTGGTCAGCGTATCCATCTGAATATAAGTAAATTGTATCTTGTTTCTTTAAATCAAGTGTATGGGTTGTAAATGTCCTGTCAACACTGGTTTGAGCCCCGCCAACCGAAGATTTATTACCGTCTACCTTATCGAGAGTTCCATCGGCTCTTACAATCACAACCGGCCTGAAAGCTCCTGCCCAAAGCACTTCCCCCGTCGCCTCATTAACAGATATCATAGAGACGTCCATTCCATCATTGGTATTCACCTGATTTTGCCCTTGCTTTAAAGCTGTTTGAACACCTTTATGCAGACCATTTAATATTTTACCAGGGTTCAGTCACACCATTTTCAATTACCACCTGATTCAAAAATATTATGACCTATCATACTCATAAAGGCGCCAGGCACACCATGACCGGTACAATCTACTACAGCAAATATTTTAAATCCGTTTTTGTTTCCGTACCAATAAAAATCGCCACTTACAATATCCTTTGGTTTGTATAAAATGAAGGCGTTATTAAACTTACTGAAAATTTGATCTTTTGCAGGGAGAATTACTTCCTGAATACGTTTTGCGTATTCAATACTACTCGTAATATCTGTGTTCTTCTCAGCTAATTCCTTTGTACGCTCTGCTACTTTATTTTCTAATATTTTGTTTTCACGTTTTAACAGCGCGTGTGCGCATTTGAATAAACACAATAATGCCACCGAAACCTAAAACAGAAACTATAATGTAAAACCAAACTGTTTTCCAAAATGGTGGTACTACAGTAATATAAATGTAATTTGGAGTTTCATTCCAAATCCCATCATCATTGGCTGCCTTAACTTTAAACACGTAATCGCCACCAGGTAATTCTGTATAAGAAACGTAACGCACGTTAGTTGGAGATGACCAATCATTATCATACCCTTCCAATTTGTACATATATTTATTTTCAGAAGGCGAATTATAATCAAGAGCCGCTAACTCAAACTGGAAAAGTTTTCTCCAACTGAGGTTTAAATATTTTTTATAAGTAATAGCTGTATCTGTTTCTATGTTTTTACCGGCGCGCTTATAACTAACAATATATGCTGGTGGGAAATGGCTGTTCTCTTTAATTGCACTGGGATTAAAAATGTTAACACCCATTACACCACCAAATAATAAACTACCATTCCTTAATTTTCCGTATGCACCCTGACTATGTTCATTGTTTAACAACCCATCCTTTTGATCGTAGTTTTTAAAAGCTGAACCACTTATGTTTTCAATATTTGGATTGAATTTAGAAATTCCTTTATTCGTACTCATCCAAATATTATTTAAACTATCAGATAAAACTGATGACACGAAATTGTTTGATAAACCATCCTTCTCAGTATAGTTTGTGAATTTTTTAGCAGCTAAATCATATTTACTTAATCCGTTACTCGTAGCAAACCACATTCTCGAATTATTATCCTCCAAAACCGAATAAACAATATTTGAACCTATAGAATTTGCAGAATCTGATAGTGTATACTTTACAATAGATTCTTTTTGCCAATATTTCCTCCTTTAATTAAACAAGCGCCACCACCATCAGTTCCCAGCCAAATATTTCCGTTCTTGTCGTTATAAATAGCTGTTATTTTATCACTGCTTATTCCGTCTGCAACATTATAATTCTTTACTTCATTGGTTCTTGTATCCAACACAAATAAACCATCGCCATAAGAGCCAATCCATAATTTTTGATTTTTATCTAAGCATAACGATAAAACAGTTCCGCCAAATTCACTCGATAAAAACTCTTCTTTTGTTCCTGTAGTTTTATTGTATTTAAAAACGCCCACGCCCCAGGTTCCAATCCAAATATTTCCTTGCTTATCCCCTGTCATCGATAAAATATAATTCTCACCAATAACACTACTTAAATCTTTAACAACATTAGTCGCAGGGTTAAGTGTTTTTAATGATTTCTCACCGCCAATCCATAAATCAGTTCCATCGTCGTAAGCCGAAAAGGTGCGTTGAAATTGTTCTGAAATTTCCTTTGGAAGATTAGGAAATTTTTGAGTCTGCGAAAACGAAACGTTAACCCCACCCGAAAAAGTACCTAACCAAATGTTCTTTTGCTCATCAATAAAAATAGTGGTTAAATAATTATCATTTATGCTGTGCTTATTGGTTTCCTCCTTCGAAAAAAGATTATGCTTCTCTGTTCTCAAATCCAACACAATTCCACCGCCACGTGTAATAGCCAATAGTTTATTATCAATAACTTTTACATCCTCAATAAAATTGATATTATTAGTGTCATCATCAAATCTAAACACTTTCTCAACAGCGAAATTACCCGGGTTTACTTTTAAAACACCGCCACCATGACTAGCCAAAAATAATTTACCATCAACTTCAGTTATCGAATTAATGGTTTCAATTTCTGTGGGATCAATTTTTAAACTCGGCGGGAGTAAGAGATTTATTTTCTTTAGTTGATTATTATTGGTCAGCTGCCATAATCCCCAACCCTCGGTAGCCACAATAATCTGAGATTGGTACTTGAATAAAAAAACAACTTCAAGTTTCTTTCCGGTTAATCCAACACCTTTACTCTCTTTAGTTTTTGAATTAAACGAAACAATGCCTTTATCAGTACCAATTAAAACAGTTGTATTATCAAGATCTAAAAAACAATTCACCTTCAATTCATTAGAACCGTCTTTATCTACATTTAATTTTATTCTTTCAAATGAATCTTTGTAAGGATTATAAATGTTTAGTCCGGAATTACGTGTACCGATATACAACATACCATCGTTATGCTGATAAATTCTTGTTATATCTGAAGATGATAAGGAGCTCTTATTCTCGTTAGTGTTTTTAAAAACTTTAAACTGATAACCATCATAACGACACAAACCATCTTGTGTTCCAAACCACATAAAACCTTTGTCATCCTTTAAAATGGAACTTACAAAGTTGGTAGAAAGTCCGTCCTCACTGGTAATATGCTTAAAACGATGCGATTGCGAGAGAAGCAATCCCGAGGTAAGAAAAAGCAATATGTTTAGGAGCAGATTTTTAAACATAATTAGGCTTTAAAGATAATTAAATTTTAAGAGTAAAAATCATATTTTTACAAACTATGTGTGGCATTGCGGGTATATACTTTTTCAAAAACTCAGGCGCACCTCCAACAACCGAAAACAATAAGGTTACAGAGGCACTTAAACACCGTGGGCCTGACTTTCAAAGCCATCACGCATTCAAAAATTGCACACTTTTTCATGCTCGGTTAAGTATTTTGGATTTAAGTCCAAACAGCAATCAGCCATTCCTAGACTCAGCACAAGAAAAAGCTTTAGTTTTTAATGGAGAGTTATTTAACTATAAAGATTTGCAAAAAGAAGTTGGCGATTTAAAAACTACAGGCGATGTTGAAGTGTTATTTAAATTATTTGACAAAGAAAAAACAAACTGTCTCAATAAAACTCAATGGTTTTTTTGCATTTTCTTTCTATAATTCAAAAACTGATGAGTTAAGTGTTGTTAGAGATAGATACGGCGTAAAACCTCTTTATTATTTTCAGAATGAAGATAAATTTGCTTTTGCTTCTGAATTAAAAGCTTTATTATCGTTAACCGGCGCGCAAGAATTAAATCATAATGCACTTCATACTTATTTAAGATTAAATTACAGTACCGGGAAAGAAACCATTTTCAAAAATGTATTTCGTTTATTACCGGGTGAATATATTTCCGTAAAAGAAAAAAAAGTAAGTATCAAAACTTGGTACACTATTCCACACCACAAAAAGGAAGAATCAATTAAAGATCTACTTTCTGATGCAGTGAAATTACGTTTAAACGCTGATGTACCCGTTGGTTGCTTTTTAAGTGGTGGCTTAGATTCATCTATCATTTCAGCATTAGCAAAAAAACATCATAACGACATTCACACCTTTAGTATTGGTTTTGCTGATGAACCCTTTTTTGACGAAACAGAATACGCTGAATTAGTAGCGAAACATATTAATTCCTCACATCACAGCTTCAAATTAAAAGATACTGACTTACTCGAGAACATAAATCCATTTTTAAAAAGTATCGATGAACCCTTTGCTGATTCTTCTGCTTTTAATGTTTACGTATTGAGTAAATACACAAAAAAACATGTTAAAGTTGCTCTATCCGGCGATGGTGCTGATGAATTGTTCATGGGCTACAATAAACATAAAGCCGAATTACTGAGCCGTAAGTTTTCTTCCAAAGCTTTGTCGCCAATGATGAGTCCGGTGTTAAGTTTATTGCCTGATTCCCGAAATAAAAGTTTCTCAAATAAAGTTCGTCAGTTGAAACGTTTTTCTAAATCAGTTAATTTAAAAGCTGAAGATCGCTACATCAATTGGGCTTGTATTAGCAATGAAAAAGAAGTGAATGATTTACTACTTTCAAAAAGCAATCATTCGTTTAATGATTTATTTTCAGAAGCTTTCACTCAGAAGAACTTTAATCCTGTTAATTACGCCGACTTAAAAATTGTTTTAGCGGATGATATGTTAGTGAAAGCCGACCGGATGAGCATGCAACACGGTTTAGAAATACGGAATCCCTTTTTAGATTACAGAGTTGTTGAATTCGCTATGAATTTAGCTGAGAATAAAAAAATATCGAATCAAGGACAAAAACTAATTTTAAAAGAGAGCTTTAAAGATTTATTGCCAAAAGAAATTTTTAGCAGGAAGAAAAAGGTTTTGAATTGCCTCTTTGGAAATGGTTAAAGACAGAATTAAAAACCGATATTGAAAAAAATTGGCTGAATGAAAAAAGGATTAAAGAAGAAGCTATTTTTAATTACGACACAATACACAAATTGAAACAAAAGTTATATAGCGATAATCCGGGTGATGCTCCTGCAAAAGTTTGGGCGCTGATTGTTTTTCAGAATTGGTTTACGAACTTTAGAGAGTTTATTAAGTAATGGCAAAAAAAGTTCTACGTATAATTAATCGTTTTAATTTGGGTGGTATCACTTATAATGTGGCTTACCTAACAAAATATTTATCGTCCGACTACGAAACAATGTTGATTGGCGGAAAAGAAGAAGAAGGCGAAGAAAGTTCATTACACATTACCGATAACTTAGGTTTAAAGCCAATTTTAATAGAAGAATTACAACGCAGTATCGGGTTTAAAAGTGATTATGCTGCATACAAACGGATTAAACAAATTATAAAAGAATACAAGCCGGATATCGTGCACACGCACGCTCAAAAGCAGGAGCAGTTGGACGATTAGCAGCTATTCATTGTAAAGTACCGGTTATTGTTCACACTTTTCATGGACATGTTTTTCATTCTTATTTTGGCGCTTTAAAAACTGCATTTTTCAAAGGGATTGAACGGTATTTAGCAAAACGAACAGATGCTATTATTGCTATTAGTGATATTCAGAAAAAAGAATTAACCGAAACTTTTAAAATTTGTACGCCGCAACAAACCCACGTAGTTAATTTAGGTTTTGATTTAGAACGCTTCACACAAAATATTGATCAAAAACGAAAAGAATTCCGCGCTAAATACAATTTACAGGATGATGAATTAGCCATTGGCATTATTGGTCGCCTTGCCCCTGTTAAAAATCACGAATTATTTATTGATGCTGTTGAAAATGCAGCAACACATTCCAACAAAAAAATACGTGCATTTATTATTGGTGATGGCGAAACAAGAATGCAATTAGAGAATTATATAATTTCAAAAAAATACCATTTACTAACGAAGCTTCCACCTCAAAACTGTTTTGTTTTACATCCTGGATTAAAAATGTAGATTGGGCTTTAGCCGGATTAGATTTAGTAGCCCTAAGCTCTAAAAACGAAGGTACGCCTGTAAGTTTAATTGAAGCACAAGCCGCCGGAAAATTTATTGTGAGCACCAACGTTGGAGGCACGGCTGACATTCTACATAAAGATTGTGGTTTCCTTTGCGACAAAGACAAACCTGAAGAATTTATCTCACAAATTTTAAACGCCATCAATAATTTCGAAACACTTTCTGCCAAAGCAAAAAACGGACAACAGCAAGTTTTAGCACAGTTTTCGTATAAACGACTGGTAAACGATGTTGAAAATCTGTATAATACCTTACTGAAAAATAAAAATGACGGAAGTCACACAACGAATTTAAGCTTTACTTATCTTCACCAAATAAATTGATAACTATGGACGCAAAAATTGAACAAAAAATAAAACTTCTCGAAGAGAAATATGCACAGATGGGTCAAGACCTTGACGGGTATTTAGATGGTTTATTATTATCAAATTATTTAACTTATTGGGATTATACACAAGTTGATACTTTATTGACTTTACAAAACCCAAAAACTGATTTTCCTGATGAAGTTATTTTCATCATGTATCATCAAATTACTGAGCTGTATTTTAAATTATGTTTACACGAATACAATCAAATCTCAAATAACGGTCCGGATATTTTACCAAACGGACAATTATTAGGTTGGAAAGAAAAAATAGACATTAAGTTTTTTGCTGAGCGTGTAGTTCGTATCAACCGTTATTTTGAAGCGTTGACAAAATCTTTCGAGATTATGATTAACGGAATGGAGAAAGAACAATTTTTACGTTACAGAATGGCTTTGTTACCGGCTAGTGGATTTCAAAGTGCTCAGTATCGTATGATTGAAATTTGTTCTACTGACTTTATTAATTTAGTTGATAAAGATGTAAGAGCAAATTATATTGGAAAAATGCAAGTATTGAAGAGATGTTTCCAAAATATTTATTGGAACAAGGTGCAACTGAATTATCAACGGGTAAAAGACATTAACATTAAAACAATTCGAGAAAAAATATGGTGCTAAGTTTATTGCTTTAGCAAACGAACACAAAGCAACTAATTTATGGGCAAAATATAAATCGTTACCAGAAGCTGATCAGAAAAACGAAAACTTAATTAATGCGTTGAAACAATTAGACGTGAATGTAAACATCAATTGGCCTTTGGTGCATTATAAATCTGCCGTTCGTTATTTACAAGCAAATACAGAAGACATTGCTGCAACCGGTGGAACTAATTGGCAAAAATACTTACCTCCACGTTTCCAAAAACGTGTATTCTATCCTGAACTTTGGACCAAAGAAGAACTCGAAGACTGGGGCAAAGGATGGGTGGAGACGAATGTGTTTCAACAGAAGTAGTATTTCTGTAACCTTTTCTATAAATCACGTTATTCAGGTATAGTTTTGAAAAATACCTTACTCATATTTATTTTTTTATGGAGCGCTACCGCATTTACGCAAGTTGAAAAAATTAAAATAAAGAAGGGAAAAGAAGAAGTAGAACTACCTAAAGAGAAAAAAGAAGAAGATTTCCGTTCAATCATTAGCTTTGATATTGTTTACGGACAAAAAGTGTTTGCCAAAAATTTTTACAAGCAACTAAACACTTTTGATAGCCTAAATTTTGAAGCTCCTGTTAATTTCATTGGATTCGGATTTTCAGGACATAATTATGCGGTTAATACCAGAAGTAACTTTGCTATTATAATGTACTTTAACTTTATTCTGCCCCAACCAATAAAAATTAAAGATACGGTTAGCACAAAACTTAACGGATTTGCCTATAATTTAGGTTGGGGAAAAGCGCTGAAGGGTCCAAAACAAAGATTAAGTCTCGGTTTTTTTATTGGTTTTAATACGGGATTCACAAAATCTAAAACCGCTGAGTTAGGAAAACAAGTTAACCCGTTCTTCTCTCCTAAAATTGCAATACAACCCAGATTGGCTATTAAAAAATTACGTTTTCGGTAATTCTGGATTGTGAATTTGACGTAACAAATCCGAAATGGCAAAGTTTCAAATCATCAAAACAAAGTGAAACCATTAAAGGTTTTAATCAAACAGGTTTATCATTACTAGGTTCACTTGGCTACGGATTTCATTAGGGTCATAAACCTTCAAGATATGTTCCGTTATAACAGAAACAATAGGCTTTAGTTCTGGAATTTTGAAGACTGTGCTTTTTTCATTACATTTATTCAAACCAAATTTAATCGCATGAAAAAACTTTTACTTTCTATTATCTCCATATTCGCTTTCAATATTTCTCAATCTCAAATAATGATTGACACTTTAGCGATGCAAAATTTCGATACCCTTTCATTATACAATCCTAACTGGGCATTTACGGGTCCTGTAGTTTATAATACAATGGGCATGAGTCCTACTGCTTCATCTCCTTCTAATAGTCCTACCGGTATTGGCGGATCCAATTCTTGGGAAAGCACAACTCAGAGTTCGGGAATTGTATTAACTTTTTCTACTATAACAATTCCTGCGGGTTACGATAGCATCCGAGCACGTTTTAGTTTAGCAGCTATGAATTTAGCAAGTACTGGTGGTGGTCCTGATAATTTAGATTACGTTTTAACCGGTTAGTTTTAATGGTGGTCCGTATTACAACCGTTTGCGTATACGTGGTGCAGTTGCTAATAATAGCTGGTGGCCTTATACTGCAACAGGAAAGGCTAAAGTTTATTATCAACCACAAAGTGAATCTACTTTTGCTCCCACCAATAGCGGTTTACAAACTACAGAAGGCTATAGCTATTGCGAAATTGTTTTCCCAGGAAGTGTAACATCAGTTAGTATTCGTATGACGGGCCGTTCAAGTTCTTCTACTGATTCTTGGTTAGTGGATAATGTTTTGTTAACGGGCGAGAAATTAGCAACCGGTGTAAATTCAGTCACAAAAAATAATTCAATTCGAATTTATCCTAATCCGGCCAATGATTTAGTTCACATTAATCGTATTACAAATACAAACAGCACCTTATTTGTTTATAATACCTTAGGGGAAGTGGTAATTACTAGAGAACTTTCAAAAGAAAATGAGAACGTAAATATTTCAGCACTTTCTAACGGAGTTTATTTCTTTAAAGTGGATGGTAGCACTAAAAAGGTAGTAAAACAATAAGAAACTGGCCTTAAAATAAATCCCTTTTTCACATAATAAACCCTATTTTTATACGTTTATTGTACAGTTGAAGAAACTATTAGGCATATTTTTCATTTCAGTATTAGGTCTTAACCTCCAATCTCAGGTAGGTGGACCAACTACTTACCGTTTTTTAGAAATACCCATGCCTGCCCGTGCTGCAGCTCTTGGAGGCAATTCAATGAGTATTTGGGGTGATGATATAAACCTTTATTACAGCAACCCTGCCCTCTTAAACGAAAAATGCGTTAAGCAAGTGGCCCTAAACTATTGCAATTATATTGCTGATATGAATTTTGGGAATGTAGCCTATGCCCATCATTTTAAAAATATTGGAACAGTTGCAGGGGGGATTCAGTTTTTTGATTACGGAAAATTTGATAAACGCGATGAGTACGATATAAAAGAAGGGAACTTTAAAGCTGCAGATTATTCACTTAACCTATCTATAGCCCGACGATTAAAAGACACTAGTTTTAGTTACGGTGTTACATTAAAAACCATTTACTCGCATTATGACATTTACAACTCAGTTGGAAATGCTGTGGATCTTGGATTAACCTGGGTACATAAAAGCGGCTTCATCGCATCAGCTGTTGTGAAAAATGTTGGTGTGATTTGGAAACCCTACGATAAAAATAACGACACAACAAAATTACCTGTAACAACACAATTAGGTATTAGCTACAAAGTAAAAAAAGCTCCCTTCCGTTTAATATTTGTGTACGATAATTTAACTAAATGGGATTTAACTTATACAAGTCCTTTAAACGAAACAGAGACTTCTAATTTATTTGGTGAAACTCCTAAAGAAAAAACCAAATGGCAAAAATTTAGCGACAACGTAAAAAAAGGTGGGGATAAATTAGGGCGACACATGACCTTTGCCACTGAAATTATTCTTACCAAAAATTTTAACCTACGTGTAGGTTACAACTGGCGTTTACACAAAGAAATGATGTTACCTGATAAACGTACTGCGAGTGGTTTAAGTTTTGGATTTGGATTTAAGATAAACCGTTTTGCTTTGAGTTATGCTTATACAAAGTATAACATTACCGGAACCTCCAGTGTTATTGGAATAACAACACATCTTGGTGCCTACACCAAAAAAGTAAAAACACCCGAAATTTCTCCGGACGCCATCGCTCCTAATTAATCTTTGTCTGCTGCAACTTGGCGCAATAATCAAATGATGACTATTTTAATAATCCTCTATCGAGTAGCGCAGGTCTCACCAAAGATAGTCGGATAGGCGCTAAAAAGTATCTTGTATAAAAAAGTTAGCTGCAAGCAATCCAAAAATAGCCGACAGACAGTATTTGTCACCAGATAACTAAGTTTATTTCTGACAAAATACTCTAAACTGAGTATTGAAAAGCATTAATATTTAGACTAAAATTGACAAAAATAAACGAACCATTAATATAATTATGAAAAAGTAAATCCAAAAACAACAATAAAAACATTTATAACTTTAATATTACTATGTCTTTATTGCTACGACAATAACCTTAAGGCTCAGCACTCTGTTATAACCTATTTTACAGGATTTAATGGTTCTTATTCTGGCGGCACACCGCAAACTGACCAAAACGTAATATCGGACGGAACATACCTTTATGGCATGACAAATGGTGGTGGAGTTTCGGGATTAGGCGTTATTTATAAAGTACTGCCTGATGGAACAAACTATTCAGTATTAATGAATTTTACAGGAGCTGTCAATGGTAGTCGACCAGAAGGATCATTTACATATGACGGAACTTATTTATATGGCATGACTTCAACTGGTGGTACAAGCGATTTAGGGACTTTATTTAAAATAAAAACTGATGGAACTGGTTACGTTAAACTGAAAGATTTTACTGGCACCTTAAATGGAAGTACACCAAAAGGTACTCTTATTTATGATGGAACATTTCTTTACGGAATAACTTCCTTGGGTGGCGCTTGGGGTCAAGGTGATATTTTTAAAATAAAACCTGATGGAACTGGATATACAAATTTATATGGCTTTAATACAAGTATTGGCCTTGGATTAAAAGGCTCTCTTTGTACTGATGGAACACATTTATATGGAATGACGAATAGTGGTGGTTTAAGTAACAAAGGTATTATATTTAAAATATTGCCCGATGGTACAGGGTTTAGCACATTGCTTAATTTTAATGGTGCATTGAATGGTGCTAATCCGCTTGGGTCATTAACGTTTGATGGAACGTATTTATATGGAATGACAGAAAATGGCGGCTCTTCAGGTAGCGGTGTTGTTTTTAAAATACTTCCTAATGGAACTGGTTATGTTAAACTAAATGATTTTACTGGTATCATAAATGGTAGTAATCCAAAAGGCTCACTAATTTTTAATGGAACATTACTTTACGGTATGACAAGAACTGGCGGCTCATCAAACTCAGGAACTATTTTTAATATAACTCCTAGTGGAACTTATACTAAACTTTGGAACTTCACAGGTGGCACAGGCGGTTTTCCTACAGGGTCACTTTATTTAAATGGAGGTGATTTATATGGTATGACTACAAGTGGCGGACCGATAGGCGCAGCAAATGGCACTATATTTAAGTATCAACTTATAACTACGGACATAAATGAAACTAATTTCGCAAATTCCTTTTTAATATCCCCTAATCCATCAAATGGACAAATAACAATTAAAGTGGCTGAAATTACAGGCAGTTGTGACTTATCAGTTCATAATTTACTTGGTGAATTAGTGTTTAGCGAAACAATAAAAGAGAAATCAACTGGTATTAATTTAAACTTAAAAACTGGCTTGTATTTTGTTTCCTTAGACAACAAAGGACAAAAAGCAATTAGGAAAATTATTGTAGAGTAATTATCTGCAGTTAACACACGCTAGGCAAACAGTTTGGCAGACACGGTCTTCCAATCAAACCGTTGCTTAGCGTGAAATCGTTAATCAATAAAACTTCACTAAGTCTTCTGCTTTTTCTTTTTCGCTGCAGGAAAAAGAATGTTGTTTAAGATTAATCTGTAACCCGGTGAATTTGGATGTAAACTTAAATCTGTTGGAGGATCCTCTACTCTATGCAAATAATCTTCTGGATCATGACCACCATAAAATGTCCAAGTACCTTTACCGTGCTCTCCATGAATGTAACGCGCTTCATTAAATGCTTTTGATTCTCCCAATACTAAAACATTTTTCTTTACGTAATTTTTATTGAAGGCGACAGTTTGTCCCCAAAAAGCTTTTACTGTTGATTCGTGATTTTGATTCAACATAGTTGGAACAGGATCCCACTTCGCTGAGAAATCAAACAAAGTAAATACATCATTCTCTTTAGTCATACCATATTGTTGCTGACGGGTATGATACGTATCGATGCTTGAAAATTCGTACTCTAAAGGATTTGGCGTTAATTTATATTTTTCAAAAGCATAACCTTTCGAGAAATCAATTTTGGTATTCATATTCGGGTCGGCTGCATCGTGGTCATACATTTCGGCACAAATATCAATTCCTTCGGCTGCTAAAGCAATATCATAACTGTCGGTAGCACTACACATGGCGAATAAAAATCCACCACCAAAAACGTATTCATTTATTTTTTTTGCAACCGCTAATTTTAGTTGAGATACTTTAGAAAACCCAAATTTCTTAGCTACAGTTTCATTCTCCTTAACTTCTGCCTGATACCAAGCGTGATGTTTGAACTGCGCATAAAAACGTCCGTATTGTCCAGTAAAATCTTCGTGATGCAAATGCAACCAATCGTATTCAGACAATTTTCCGTTGAGTAATTCTTCATCATAAATTAAATCATAAGGAATCTCAGCATACGTTAACACTAAAGTAACGGCATCATCCCAGGGTTGTTTTGTTTTTGGGGAATACACAGCAACACGTGGTGCTTTTTCTAGTTTAATTGCATCTTGATTTACGGAAGGATTCGCGATGTCGGCAAGAATTGCATTGGATTGTGCGTCCGAAATAATTTCGTAGCTAACACCACGTATTAAACATTCGTTACTCACCGGTTTCGCATTCGGAATCATAAAACTTCCACCACGGTAATTTAAAAGCCATTGAATTTCTAATTCACCCTTTAAAGCCCAATATGCAATGCCATAAGCTTTCAAATGATTTTTCTGGGTTTCATCCATTGGTATTAGAATGTAACTTGCCTTTAAGTTTTGAAGTCCTAAAAACAATACAGAAAAGAATATAAAAAGTGATTTACGCACGAACTAAAATTACAAAAATTAAGTGTGTATTCAGGCCTTTTCAGGAATTTTAACAGCTGTATCCTTTATATAGCTTAAGCGTTACAATTTTGTGATTATAATAAATTATGTATCTTTAATACTATGAAAAAATCAGCCAAGCTTTTTGCCATCTTTTTTATCTTGTTCGGAATTATAGCAACAGATTGCGCGTACCGTAAAGATTGCGGTGGTCGCCGTAAAAAGAAAATCAAAACCAATATGGGTGGATATATGTAGTTAAAACTACTTCACTGTAAAGAAAGCAGAGAAAGGTTGACGGTTGGTAATAGAACGACCAAGTGTAGCTTCATCGGCGTATTCTAATTCATCTCCAACAGCAATACCGCGGGCAATTGCTGATAAATTAACATTGTGTGGTGCTAATTTGCGGTAAATATAAAACGAAGTGGTTTCCCCTTCCATAGTTGCATTCAAAGCCAGAATAACTTCTTTAATAACACCTTCAGCCATTCTGGTATTTAAGGTTTCAATATTTAAATGTCCCGGCCCCACTCCTTCCATTGGAGAAATTAATCCGCCTAAAACGTGATACAAGCCTTTATATAAACCAGTATTTTCAATGGCCATTACATCTCTGTAATCTTGCACAACACAAAGTAAAGTTTGGTCACGAACCGGGTTAGTACAAATTTCACAGGAAGTGCTTTCGGAAATATTATGGCACTTATCACAAAACTTTAAATCCGTTTTTAATTGCTTTATGATTTGAGCTAATTGTTCGGTATCATCTTGCTTAATTAAATGCAACACATAACGCAAAGCTGTTTTTTTACCAACACCCGGTAATTGGGCAAAAGTATCAACGGCTTGTTCTATTACTTTGGAGCTGAATTGCATTATGGCAAATTTACTGCTTTAGCCCTTCTGATTGAATAGCCAAAGAGGCAAACTATTAACAATTATGAGATTCGGAGTGTGAAGAAATACTTTATTTAACAAATAAACCAAGCTTATAATTCTTCATTTTTAATTCATAATTCTTAATTCAAAATGTCGCCAGTACTTATCATAAGTTTCATTGCTGTTTACTTTGCTTTTAATGGGCATCGCCTGGTACACTTCGCGCAAAAGCACAGCCGAATCTTATTTTTTAGGGAATAAAGCCTCGCCTTGGTACGCTGTTGCATTTGGGATGATTGGCGATTCGTTGAGTGGTGTTACTTATATTTCTGTACCCGGGAAAGTGGGAACGGCGCATTTCTCCTATCTACAATTGGTGATTGGTTATTTTGTAGGGTATTTCATCATTTCACACATCTTACTCCCCATTTACTACAAACTCAATTTAACTTCCATCTACGAATATTTAAAAAGTCGCTTTGGGAAGAACACCCAAAAAACAGGCGCCATGTTTTTTATTATCTCTCGCATTTTAGGGGCGGCCGGACGACTATATTTGGTAGCGGGAGTTATTCAATTATTTGTCTTCGATCAGTTTGAAACAGTTCACGTGCCGTTTTGGGTAAGTGTTTCTGTTATTTTGGGATTAATGTTATTATACACTTACAGAGGTGGGATTAAAACTTTAGTTTGGACGGATACTTTTCAATCACTGTTTTTGGTTTTAGGTGTTGTTTTATCAGTTGTAGCTATCATTAGCAAATTAGATATTTCTTTTACCGAAGCCGTTAGTAAAGTGACAAGTTCAGAATACACTGAAACATTTTTCTGGGATTGGAAAAAATCAAATTTCTTCTTCAAAGAATTTTTAGGTGGGATTTTTATTGCTGTGGCCATGACCGGTCTCGATCAAAACATGATGCAGAAAAATTTAAGCTGCAAAAGTTTAGGCGAAGCTCAAAAAAATATTTTCTGGTTTAGTGTTATTATGGTGATAGTAACTATCATCTTCTTATCACTTGGCGCGCTACTTTACATTTATTACAATCAAAGCGGAATAGCAATTCCGGTAAATGATTTAGGAAAAGTGATGAGTGACAAAGTCTTCCCGAATCTTGCTTTAAATCATTTGGGTGTTTTTGCGGGATTAGTTTTTATTATAGGTTTAACCGCGGCCACTTTCTCGAGTGCGGATAGTGTTTTAACTACCCTTACCACTTCTTTATATTGATATTTTAGAATACGACCGTAACGAAACATTAAACGAAGAACAAAAACGTAAACGCCGCACTACTATTCACATTTTATTTGCTGTGTTATTGTGGTTGGTGATTCTGGTATTCCATGCTCTAAATCAAAAAGCAATTATCGATACAATTTTAATGTTGGCGGGTTATACTTACGGTCCACTGTTAGGTTTATTTGCTTTAGGGTTATTCACCAAAGTAAACTTGAACGACAAACTCGTACCAATAATTTGTTTAGTAGCGCCGGTTGTCACTTATTTGCTCGCTAATAATTTAAGTTTATTTTGGGAGAATATCAGATAGGAAACGAGTTAATTCTGATAAACGCTATCATTACAATTGCTTTACTAAGCTAAATCCAAAAAAGAAGATTGGTTTAGTTCCGAAAAAAATTTTTTCTTACGGATAAAATGTTCTAAAACTACATTTCCATTATACGCTTTCCCCATCGAGAATTTAAATTTAGGATGTTGTTTAGCTTGCTTACGCTTTGCAAGAGTTTTAGGCAACCAACTATAAAACGCAAAATGCGCTCGGATAACAGCAAAAAAATGTTTGGGCTGACCGTCTAACAAAAATTTAAATGCCGCAATACCATCCAATTTCATCCGGAAAATAATTTTAAAGAATAAAAATCCGGAAGGATGATTTTTTGTAAGCGTAGTTAAATTATTTCTGAAATTTAAAATGTTTTACGCGAACTTAATTTATTTAATGTACCACCACCAACATGACAAACAACACTCTTGGGTTCTACATAAATTTTGTAACCAATATTTTTCAAGCGCCAGCACAAATCAATTTCTTCCATATGTGCAAAGTAATCGCCATCAAAACCACCCACTTCCAAAAAAGCTTTAGAGCGGACAAACATACATGCACCCGTCGCCCAAAACACTTCTGTACTGGTGTTGTATTGATTCTTATCCTCTTCTAAACTATTAAATACTCGTCCGCGACAAAACGGATAACCGTATTTATCAATATAACCACCTGCAGCTCCTGCGTATTCAAATTTTGTGCGGTTATTATAATCTAAAATTTTGGGTTGACAAGCAGCAATATTAGGATTGGAATCCATTAATGATATCACATGCTCAATCCAACTTTCAGAAACCTCAACATCTGAATTTAATAAGACATAATATTCCGCAGTCACTTTTTTTAAAGCATCGTTATAACCTTACGCAAACCCACTGTTGCTGGAATTTTTGAATGATTTGAACTGAAGGGAATTCGATTTTAAAAATGTAACAGAATCGTCACTTGAATTATTATCTGCAACAAAATATTGTGATTAGCAGAACACTTGGTAACCGAAGGCAGGAATTTTTCTAAAATGCTTTCCCATTAAAATTTAAAATAATTACGGCTACCCTCCTGTCTGACATAAATTATTTTGGGTTATTAAAAAACTCGTCGTAATTATTTCCTTGCTGTGTACTTGGTTTAGTAGCATCCACATCCGGATTAGTTTCTCTCTTTGTAATTTCGTAACGCCATTTGTCGTTGTATTGCTCACCTCTTATGTCAGTGTGAATTAATTTATAACAATCGTCAGCAATATTTTTATTTACAAAAACACATTTTTTATTGTTGTAAAATTGTCCGTTAGTGTTATCATAAACGCGGTAGTATTGCCAAATTTCATACGGATAAGTGTAAGGTTCGCTTGGTTGTACCGCACGTTGATCAGGTTTACCGTATTGTAAATACATACGACCTCTATCGGTATAATATCCTTTTTGTTTACCGCATTTAAACATCTTATTTACAATTTTTACCTGCTCGTAATACGATAACCACATTTGTAAGGGGTCAAAGAATCACCTGATTTTTTTGCCAATAATCAACAATGTATTTTTTCATCAGCTCAGGATTTTTTTGAACTGAAACATTTATTTGCCAATCGCGTTCAACAGTTGATGATATTGGCCATAAACATTCTACAAACATTTTTAAAGTGTCGAGGTTATTGTAATTACCAAAAAACTCATAAACTGAACGGTTTTCTTTATAACCTATTGGTTTGACAATACCATTCTTCCTTTGAAAAAACCACTTTTTCTCGAGTTGAACTTTATTATTCTTGTCTTTTAATTCAATCACCAAATAATAATTTCCGGTTTCTAAATTCGTTATGTCTAATTGCCCCAATAAAGGATTTACTTTTGATGTTGCTTGTTTTTTAAAACCGCCTAACCCTTCAGGCTTAAACATGTCTTCTTTTCTTTCAACATGATACTCATAAACAAAATTCTGATTTTTACCTAAAACTGTATCTGTTCCGTAGGACTCGAAATAGAATAAAAGTTTATTTTGTTTCTCAGGATAATAATTTACGTTGTAAGGGATTAAATCATATCCGCTTTTTGAAATAGAACTTTGGTTTACTGTTTTTGCGTACGATTCTAGAGCTTGAATGGAAGAGCAAGAAATTTCACTTTTTGAATAATTAATAACTACATTTTCTTTATAGGTAAACGATTTTTTTGAAGGGTCATTATTATCCGTTAATGTAATCTCGATACCATAAGAACCGTTTGGCAGTGCGTATCGGTGATTATCAATAAAACTGGAGATATTTAAAGAATCTTTATCAATTGGACTTAGCAAATTGTAGTTATCGCCGGTATATAACTCCCCGTTTTTTGTAATCAGAACTTTTATGTTTACTGACCCTTGGAGTCCTCCATTAACAGGTTTATGCTTAATAGAGCCCCCAATAACCGTTAAGTAGGTTTCAATAAAAGGAGAGCCACTTGGAACATTAAATACCCCGTAGTTAAAATAAGCGGTTACCGAAGCTTGAGATTGAAGGAAAAACCACCCAAAAACGAATATTAATACATGTTTTTTCATTTGTAAATAACCTTAAATGTTGAGGGGGTGTTTGATAGCTTAAAGGTACAAAAAATATTTACTCAAAATGCCTTGTGGGTATAAAAAAAACAGTATTTTTGCGGCGGAGAAATGGCAGAGTGGTCGATTGCGGCAGTCTTGAAAACTGTTGAGGGTCATACCTCCGGGGGTTCGAATCCCTCTTTCTCCGCTGAAAGGGACTTAGGCTCAAAAAGAGAACTAAGTCCCTTTTTTATTATAGCAAAATCGCCCGTGTGTCGGGCGATTTGTGCAATTATAAAGTTGATTTCAGAGGTTCGAAATGCCCCGTTTTTCTTGTCATATACCAAACCGGACGGAAAGAGTAAATTTTGCAATGTTTCTTTCAGTGTAATACCGCCATCTTGCCACAGTTGGCGCAGGTTTTGGCAAATAAATACAGCTTCATTTATCATTTCTTTTAGGTTCGAAATGGAAATCCCACAAGTCGCCATTTCCTTTCGGATTTTATCAAATTCCTTAGTGTATTTTACTCTAAAACGTTCGTAGGTTTCCTTGGGCATCTCCTCTTTTATGAAGTGTTTCTCTTCGAGGGTTTCAATATCCTTGGTTAGTTCGATAATTCTCGCCTTAAGGATCGCTTCCTTTTCAACGGAGTCTTTATTCAGTTCATGGTAGGTGCTTTCCAATTCAATTTTAATTGCTTCGGTTAAATCAGGTTTTACTTCGTATTTCTCAAGTTCCTCTGAAAACAAACGATGCATTTCTTTTGCGCTTTTATTGCACTTACAGCCGTTTGTTCTGCATTTGTAGTAGTACAAGTTCTTCTTCTTTACAATGTAGCCTGTAAAAGGCTGATTACAATCCGAACATTTAATGAAAACCTTAAGTGGAATATTAACATCTTCTGCTTTGTGCGGTACACCAAATTTAGTTGAAGATGAAATTACCTCGTTCACTTTCATAAAGGTTTCTTTCGAGATCATTTTTCATGCACTCCTTCAACTACTTTTCCGTTCAGCATTCCGTGCGAAACTAATCCGCAATAAAATGGGTTAATGAAAATTTTATGCAATTGTTGTTTGTACATTTTTACACCGATAGCCTGAAGCTTCAAAATAATTTCTTCATTCTTCATGCCCATTAGTTTCCATTCCCATGCTTTTTAATTTTCTTTCCATCTGCATTCACAACAATTTTACGTTCACCACTTGTTTCTCGCATCGGTTTTTGCACTTTCATAAGTATCACCAAACGCTGAAACAATTGTGAGATTATTTCGCTTGGCATATTCTTCAATTGATTTTCGCTGGGTTTCCAAAGACTCATTTTTATCAAACTGACCTTTGCCGGAAACCCTTGTGTACATGACTGCCAAATTAGATGTGGATTGTTTTACTTCCTTTTTACCAAAGCGTCCAAACCGATTTGCTATTATTTGTTCTTCTGTCATTTTGCCTCCTTTCTTTTTCTTATTAATTATTTACGCTTGTTTTCTGTATTCAATTTCCGAAACATCATTTTCAGTATTCAGCAAAATTATTTTTGCTTCACTTGAATCATCTGTCTCGTTCTTCTTTTTTAGTTTTGAAAGATGTTCGCATAAAAGAACAGCCAGTTTTTTGATAGATAATATAATCTTATTTGCTTGTTCATCGCTTACACTTTCATAACCTTTTATCATTCTTAGTTTTTCAACCGTTAATCCTTTATTATTTTCGCTCTCACTTTTCATTTCTCTTTTTAACTTCCGTTCAACACTCCTTTTTATTCTTTATTATATTGATAATCAATATAATAGCTAATTTACATACATCTTTTGGAATAAAGAAATGCCCCAAAATCGCCCTAAGTTTGCCCAATTTTTAGGTTGATTTTATAGCTTTCTTCTGTACATTTTAGTATCCAAAAAATTTAACAAGGCGATCTTATTTTTATTTTTTGTTTCATATTATGCAGCTTTATTTTGTTGTTGACTTTTTAATAATCCCTGTTTCTTTAGTGCTTCATACCTGTATCTCCAATCACTCTTTTTTTCTGTTTCGTTTTTACCGGAGATGAATTGCTGTACTTTTTCTTCATGCGTTTTTTCTTCAATAAAATCTATTTCGGAAAATTTTATTTCAGGTGTGTGAAGCATTAATTGATGCCTAATGCAAATCAGTTGTGCTTTTCTTTCCTTTGTTAATTTGAAAGCAAGCATTTTTAAATGACCTTTCTCTTCAAGCGTTTTATTTAGTCCGATAAAGAGTTCAATTATTAATTCCTTAAAAGGATAATCATTTGGAAGTTTGTTAAATGTTGCACTTGTAACCAATCGCTTAAATGCATCAGTTACGCAAAGCAAGGTGTGCTGGTCTATCCGGCTATAATTACTTAGTTTGATTAAACTTTCGGCTAAACATCTAAAACGAGTTTACCCAAACAATCCGTTTTGCATCTTCGTATTGCCAATAATCAAAAGATTCTTTTGTTTTAATACCTCCGGAGTTTTGCTCGTATTTTTTTTCAATTAAACCAATGAGTTTACTGTTGATCCATTTATAACGTGGCTTGTTTTCATCTTCCTGATTTTTCTCAACAATTATAAGATTTTTTATTGGTTCAATTTCCCTTTTCAATCTCTCTTACATTATTCGATTCTGCTATTTCGGTTTCTTCTTCTTCTTCTGTATCCGCCAGCGAGACAAATTCAAATTCACTTCGCTCATCCTTATCGTGTTTTACGATAAGCTCTTCATTAGCGTATTTTACGGTATCCTTTTCCTTATCGTATTTTACGCTAACTTCATTAGTCTTATCAGGCTTTACGATAACTATAGGAGCTTTCAAACTTGGCTCTACTTCCGTTGTTCCCGAAAGCACCAAGCCATTTCTTTTAAAATAAGCCATTTGCTTACAATTATCGCTGCAATATTTTTTGCTCGACCGTATTGCCGTAAAATGCCCTCCGCAATATAAACAGGTGCTTTCCATTCTTTTAAATTCTAATCGGTTTAATATTCGTTTTCATCATCATCTTCATCCAACATCAAAACTGTATCGCCAAGCAAACCTTTCATGTATTCGCTGTAATCAGTTAATATGCCTTCCATGTTTTCTTTTGCTTCTCTATTCTTAAGAGAGTTTAAATCAAAATTCACATTTAGCAATACAATGTTTTGTCGCTCCTGAATTCCAATAATTTTATGCTTGATATTGTTACCAAACAGAATGCGTAAAATATCCATCAGCAGATCATCCGGTATTTTATATCGTTTTACTATAAGTTTATTTTCCATGTCTTTCGTTTTATAAATAAGCAGTTTCATATGTTTTCTTTTTCTCCGGTTGCGCTATTGGTATAACATCTCTGATCGCATTCATCCCGATTCCTAATTGCGGATTCTCCGTTTCTGTTTCCGATAACACTTTTATCTTCCTGTATTTCTTCTTTACTTTTTCAAGATCCTCCTCAAGCTCCGTGTAGTCTTCTTTTAGCTTAAGGTTTTCTGCTTTCAGTTTTTCTATTTCCTCTTTTTGCCCTTTTAATTTTATAAAGGCATAGATCAATAAACCGACACCAACCAATAGTGTTATAGGACTTAATACAAGTTTTAAAACAGACCCCATTAATTTATTGTCTCCGGCAATGGTATCTGCTGCTTTTTCCCAAACACCTTTTTCGGCATCTGTTCCTGATAAAGTTTTTTCGGTCTTGTTTCCGTTTTGTTTTTGTTCTGTTTTTCTTCTTCGTTTCTTTCATGGCTATTGTATTTTACGTTTAAAAATTCAAAGGTCGTTTACTTGTATTTTACTGTTTGCCGATTCCCGAACGCATTGAACCTTATTGGTTCTTATTGAACGGTATTGGCGATTATCGTTTACAAAAACAAAGGTGCAACAAGTGTATTTTACGCTTTCCGCATTTTTGACGTTCATTGCAATCTTTTTCGTTTGTTTTATAATCTTTTCTAAAGTTTTTCGATTTTAGCGTAAAGTAACGGTAGGGTTTTTACTCGCTTTACCGATTTGGGAGCGAAATATACAACCCTCCCTTACCTTTCCCTTATAAGGCATAAAGGCACTTTTGGGAAGGTGATTTATGGTTAATCATAGAACTCTTAATGACAAGGTTATCATCTTGCCTATTAAGATGTAAGTCAATTGAGTGTTTTTTAAGGATTTAAATAAGGCACTTGCATTTTTGCTTAACTTAGATGTCAATGAAAATGCATTTTTTTGATAAGTTTCTCATTTTTCGCTCTGACGAAAAACCCGAAAGTCAATACCGAGTTGAACTTTCAAAATTACTTATTGAGAAGTTTGGTCAAAGCACCTTTAAAGACCAAAAAACAACAAGAGAAATTATTGTATTTTCATTAAATTATTTTACGGGAAAATTTCAAACCATTTGCACTAACGAAAAATCAGTTAGATTTTATCAATGTATTTTTAGATTAAGATGAGGATATAACGAATTGGTTTACACTAATAAGTTATAAGGATCTTCCAAAAGAAATTGGATACTAAATATGTTGCTCATTATAGGCGCATTCTAAAATTTATTTTGGAAATGGGATGCGAAATACCATTAGTTACTAATGAAGAATTCGGAAAGGAATTCCGGGCAAGGGTCGAATTACAGCTAAACTTATTATTATTGCCGAAATGATTTTAGCTTGTGTTGAATTATATGCTGAACAATCAATAACTGAAGATTTAGCTGAGGTATCGTTCCACGCCAGAAGGTTTGTATGTTTTTTTTCAAGGCAACACCATTATGAATTCATTTTTTAGCATTTCAGATCAATTCTGGTGGATAAAGTTAAAAAAGCTGTAGATGCAGAAGCTATAAATGATTTAAAATGCGCTTGACACTTGCTTTAAAATTAAATATGAAAAATGTAGGTCGGAGTGAAGCAATAATTCAATTTGGTACAAATGCAATTCCGTGGGGAAAAGCTCCTGATGAGTGGCTGAAAAACCCTTGTTTTAAAAATTACGTTCACAGAAAAGAAGATCAGCATGACAAATGGTTAGATGATGAAGTGGAAAAAATTCTTGTAAACCTAAATCTTCAATATGATAGAAACGTCAAAAAATTAAATAGCTCTAAAGGGTTTATAAATATTGATATTGAGGGTCTTGGTGAATTAGATTTTATAATAATTGCTCCAGCGATTAAAAAAATATTTATTTCTGATTGCAAACATTTACTTGGCAGATATGATATAGTTAATCAAAGAAATGACTTTAATGCTTTTGAAATTGGATCTAATAAAACAAAGCCGTACAACCAAACGATGAAAGCCAAATTGACTTGGTTCAATGAAAACAAGCATATTGTTCAGGACCACTTTAAAAGCAAATACAGTGACAGTGCGATTGATATTTCTGAATACGCTTTTGAAAGTATTTTTATTATAAATACTCCGACAATTTATATGTACAATTCCGTGTATATAGTATATATACTGTGGAACAAATTCCAGATTTGGTATTAGGAAATTTCAAAGACAAATCTTTTTCAATTGTAATTGACGATGAAAATGAAACTAAATTCCTAAATATTGAGTATCCATATTTCAAAAACCAGAACTTATTCTTTTGACCCTTTCAAAGAAGAGTAATAAAAATTTAATTTATGCAGACAAATAGAGAAATAGCAATAGAAATTCTGAAAAATTATCATAGGATTATTTTGAAAAATTTACCCGAATAATTATCAATCAGTAACAGCGTTGGTAATTATGAAAACACGAATTGAACTCAGTCTGCAAAACATGTAGTACTTTTTTAATACCATTAACACCCAAAACCCTATTAACAAATCTTCTCATCTAAAAATTGTAGCGAACGGATATTGTTCGTATATTTACGAACAGAAATAAAAACACATGCCAACTGAAACAAAAAAATACACCGATAAACAAGAGCTAATAGCTAAGTTTAGCAATGCACTTGGACATCCGGTAAGGGTAGCCATCCTTCAACAGCTTTCAAAACAAAGTTGTTGCTTTCATGGAGATATGGCAGAAGTATTACCCATAGCCAATAGCACCCTGTCGCAACATTTAAAGGTATTAAGAGAAGCCGGACTTATACAAGAGAAATTGATCCTCCAAAAACAAAGTACTTGTATTAATAAAGAGAACTGGAACTTAGCAAAAGGTTTGATGATAGGATTTTTGATTAAAAAATTTGACTCATGATATTCGTCATCTTAACGAACTACGGAACAATTAGTAATTCACTAACAGAAACAAAACATAAAATCTCAATATGAAAAGCAAGTAAAAGTATTAGGACCAGGATGTGCAAAATGCAAACCACCTACAACAATGTTTTTAGAAGTTTTAAAGCAATTAGGGCATTGAAGCAGACGTAACCAAAACAGAAGACATTGAAGAGATGATGAAATACAATGTGCTTACAACACCGGTATTAATGGTTGATGATGTAATTAAAGTAAAAGGCAGAGTTGCGGACATCAACGAAATAAAACAATTATTAACCGCTTAAAATTATAACAATGGAAAAGCAAACATTAGTAAAAGAAATATGCCCAACTACCACTCAAGGATGGGTAAAAAACGGTGCATTATTAGTTGATGTGCGTGAAAAAGATGAAGTAGCGGAATTAGCCTATGATGTAACAAATATCATTAATATTCCATTGAGCGAATTTGAAGAACGCTTTAATGAAATACCTAAAGATAAAGAAGTGGTAATGGAGTGCGTAGTGGTGGAAGAAGTTTAAGAGCAGCGGGATTTTTAGTGAATCATGGTTACACTAATGTGGTAAACATGGAGCATGGTATGATCCGTTGGGCAACAAAAGGATTTGCAACCAAAGGAGATACTTCTTCTGTATTAGGGAATACTCAAAATACAGGATGTTGCGACACAACAAGCGACAGTTCACAATCATGTTGCACTCCAACAAACGAAAAGGAAAAAGTTAACACAACTAATTCAGGTGAGAGCTGTTGCAGCAAACCCGGATGTTGCTAAAAAATAAACTATGTTTGATTGTTATAGCATATGTAGTAGATTGGCTAATCTATTCAGTCTTTGGTTTAACGCATGGCTCTAAAATTGGCGATGCGTTAAACTTTGTATTTGATACAATAAAGATTTTTATCCTCTTAGGATTTATAACCATTTTAATGGCATCATTAATTCGTATTTCCTAAATCTTGATAAAGTCCGTAATTTAACGAAACGGAAATGGTATGGCTTGGATTATTTCTTAGCATCCTTTTTTGGAACCATTACTCCATTTTGTTCTTGCTCCTCTGTGCCTTTATTTATAGGCTTCGTAAAAGGGGGTATTCCTTTAGGCGTTACTTTGGCATTTTTAATTTCATCGCCATTGGTTGATGCTGTTTCGGTTGCCATGTTCCTTGGTATGTTCGGATGGAAAGACAATTGTTTATGTAGTGAGTGGTATTGTTTTATCAATGATTGCCGGATACATTCTTGGTAAATTAAAATTAGAGCATTTACTTGCAGATTGGGTTAAAAATATTAGAAAACAAACAAATTGTGATGAAAGTTACATTGAAGAAAAACAAACTTTCATGCAACGCTTACCTAGTATTGGAAAAGAAGCATTAGGAATCGTTAGCAAGGCGTTTCAATTTACATTTAATTGGTATTGCCATTGTGGATTAATGCACGGATTTCTTTACCGATTTTTGAACAATATAATACTAAAAGAAACCCCCTTTGCTGTGCCAATAGCAACATTAGTTGAGTACTGATGTTAGTAATGCAGCAGTTGTTTTACCCATTGTGCAAGTTTTGGTTCAGAAAGGAATTCCAATTGGAACAGCCATTGCATTTATGATGGCGGTTGTTGGTTTATCATTACTGGAAGGTTTATTACTTAAAAAGTAATGACAACAAAAATGCTTTTAATATTCTTCGGAGTAGTAACAGCATGTATAATCATTTCAGGATATGTATTCAATTTAATCTTTTAAAACAAAGTATGAAAAAAACAATTCTAATTCTTTCAGCCGTAGCAAGTATATTTTTTGCTGCTTGTAATAACAATCAAACTGAAACTGCCAACGCAGAAGCCAATAAAAAGGATTCTACTTCAACCAATTTTAAAGCCCTAAAGCTGACATCACTGTGGCTAAGCCTTGGCTTTGAGTAAGAGGGCGCTTTAATTATTGATGTTAGAGAACCGGATGAATTAGCAGAATTGGCTTATGATGTAAAGGATGTCAAAATATTCCGTTAGAGAATTAGAATCAAGATTAGCAGAAGTACCAAAAGAAACAAGTAATTGTTGTTTGTAAAAAGGGTGGAAGAAGTTCTCAAGCGTATGAATTATTAAAAGGAAAGGGATATGAAAACGTAGCTAACATGGAAGGTGGAATGGATGCTTGGAGTGAGAAAGGTTTACCAACACTTGCAGGTGGCGAAAAGAAAGCTTGTTGCGAAAATCCAAACAGTAAAGATTGTAACCCTGATGGCACATACAAAAACCTGGTTATAAGAAATCCTTTTGTGCAAAACCCAAACAGTAAGGATTGTAACCCGATGGTACTTGTAAAACTCCTATGATAAAAAATAAGACTATGACACATGAATGAGCTATTACAAATGTCTAAAAGTGAAGAACCCGTTTAACCAATCAACTTCCAATATTAAAGAGTCTGATCTCGTAAAAATTACATCCCAAATCAAACTCTCTATTGGTTTTAATGCAAGGTACAGTTGAAGTAGAACGTTTGTTTGCTAAGAATGTATTTGGATTGATATCAGAGTAATAAAGTCACCCGTTGGAAAAATAATCCACGACAGGGAAATTTACAAACCTTAATGCAGAACTTGAATTGCTAAAGAATCTGCATCTGCTTTAGAACAGGCAATCTTAAAGCAAACAGATGCTGATTGGCAAGGCAATGTTACAACTGCTTAATTTACCAGTAACAAAAGCAGAGGCTTTATCTCGTATCATTTCGTACTAGTGCATACCACGCAGGACAAATAGGTTTAATTTTAAAATACGCCAACTAATGAAACAGTTAATATTAGTACTTACACTTGCCACAGGGCTATTTACAGCCCGCAACTCTGCTCTAAAAGTAGAGAATGAAACTGCTAAGCTTGAAACAACAACTTCCGTTGCAAAACAAAAATCGTTTAGGAAGTATATTGTTTTCGCTGAACCTGCCAATGTGAAACGTGCAAAAACATGAAAGCTAATACTAAAACTGCATTAGATAAATATTTTGCTTCGCAGTTAAAAGATAGCAGCATAGTGTTTTCAATCATTGATGTGGATGATGAAAAAAATGAAAAGTTAGCGGAGAAATTTCAAGCTACCGAAATCCGATTAATGATCAACAAGTAGTGAATGGAAAAGACAGTATTATCGACTGGAGTGATTTGCATTTGAAAAGCTAATGATAACGAAGTATTTATTTCCGAGTTAAAAACCATGATAGACGCTGCTCTGAAATAATGACCGAGACACTTTACCAATGGATGAATAGCAGCAACTTTCCTTTAGTTTCTGCCTTACTGTTAGGGATACTTACAGCAATTAGTCCTTGCCCTTTAGCCACAAATATTACCGCAATAGCTTTTATTTCAAAGAATAACTCTGAAGGAAGAAAAAGGTTTTATGAGTGGTTTGCTTTCACTTTAGGAATAGCTTTACTTATACAAGCATTGCTCTTATTATCACTTTCGGTGCAAGCAAATTTCATGTAGCTAATTTTCCAAGGTAATGGAGAAAAGTATGTCGGACCGATTATGGTTCTTGTAGGTTTGGTGATGCTGAATGTGATTAAACTTAATTTTTTAGGAAAAGGAAACTTCACAGAAAAGTGGAGTGATAAGTTTAAAGAGAAAGGATTGCTTGGTGCGTTTTTATTGGGTGCATTATTCGCAATGGCTTTTTGTCCGTATAGTGGAGCATTATACTTTGGCGCATTAATCCCAATGAGTATCAAAAGTGGTGCAGGAATAATGTATCCCTTGTTTTACGCTCTCGGAGCAGGTACATTAGTAATGTTCTTTACAGGTGTTATAGCTTTTAGTATTTCGCAATTAGGAAAATATTTTAAAGCCATTCAGAAAACAGAAAAGGTAATGCGAATCATTGCAGGACTATTGTTTGTTTTAACAGGATTGTACTATATCTTAATTTATTTAAAAGATCGAGTAATGAAATGGTTTAACTTAATACTACTTACTTTAATTGCGAATCTTTTGTTGGCTCAAAACCCTTCCATTAAAGTTTTAGATACTGACTTTTCTAAAGGCAGATTACAAAACGTACAAACTATTACGTTAAACGATGCTGTTAAATTACATGGGCATTTATGTGATGGTTTGGTAGTAGGCTTTTTAGGATTAAAAGAAGGGCTTTACAAATTGTATCCCGATAGTATAATCGATAGAACCAACAATAGAATAGTGAGTAAACCTTTCCCGTTTAACTGATATTGCCATTTTTATGACAGGAGCAAGATACCAGTACAACACCTATTATGTTTCTGATAGCATCAAGTATCAGTTTATTGTAAGTGAATACTTACTAACATTAAAAATTATGAAAGGAAAAAATAACATAGCTATCGGATTTCTAGTAATGGGATTGTTTATGGCATACGGCTTTATACTTATTTATTTAAGAGACTTCGCTCCAGGTAAGGAAGAGTGGATTAATTCTTATTCAATTGGTAAGCATTTTGAAACTAGATTAGCTCACGTACACGGTAATTTATTTGCATTCTTAAATATTTTAATAGGCTACTTGCTATTACACTTTAAAAATCAACTTAAAAACACAACGGTAATTTCTTGGTTAGGCTTAATAGGCTTATTAATGCCAATAGGAATATTATTAGAAGTATACTTTGGCGCACCACCTGTTTTTGTTCTTATTGGTGCAATTAGCATGACAGTGTCTGTTAATTTGGTTAGGAATATCCTTTTATAAAATGAAAATTGAAAATGAACAATAATAAATTCACAGAAAGACAAATTGAAATCATTGAAGCCGCTACCAAAAGAATTGATGAGCATGGCATTCAGGATTTAACGATTAAAACCCTCGCAGCTGATTTAAATTTATCAGAAGCTGCATTATATCGTCATTTTAAAAGCAAAAATGAAATTTTACTAGGCTTACTAACTTATTTTATTGAAGAAATGAAAGAAAGGCTTGGTTTAATTCTTTCTAATAAAGATCGCAGCCCATCAGAACTTTTGAAAGATCTTTTTGATTCGCAATTAAAAACATTTGTAAAAAAACCTTCGGTGGTTAGTGTAATTTTTTCTGAAGGTATTTTTCAGTTCAATAAAGAGCTATCATCTACTGTTTCATCTATGATGGAATTAATGCAGAATCATATCGAAGATATAGTAAAGAAGGGTCAGGCAAATGACTCTTTTAGTAAGATTGTGGGCGTTTCAATAACAACAACCATTATCATGGGAGGTATGCGTATTACGGTACTTAAATGGAAACTATCGGGTCATAATTCAGATTTAATTAAAGATGGCAATAAAGTATTGAGCGGAATATTAAAAATGATAGAAACAAAATAAAAACATGAAAACAATTATTTTAAAAATTTCGGCAGATAATTACTTTATTTGCATTAATTACTCTTTTTATGAGTACATCTGTGATCTTTGATTTATTTGGGATAAGAGAGAAGGAAGGTAATTATGTATTATTTGTAGTGATTTCTAATTTCATTGCAGCTTTCTATATCTGCTTGCTGCATATGGCTTATTTACTGAAAAAAGTGGGCAACAAAACTACTTTTAATTACAACAACAATTCTAATTGTGAGTTTTATTGGTTTTTTAATTCATGCAAATTCAGGTGGAATTTATGAGCAAAAAACTATTAAAGCTATGTTATCACGTATTGCCATTACGGGAGCATTTGCAGGTATATCATGGTATTTTATAACAAAAAAAACAGCATAATGAAAAAGTATTTGGCAATATCAACTGTGATTCTCATGGGTATTATTTATGGTTGTAATAGTTCAGTAAAAGATAATAGTGAAACTTTGCAAAGTCAACAATCAGAAGTAACAGAGGAGATTACACATCACCACGATGAGAGTGACTCCATTGAATTTAATAACGGAGCTAAATGGCAAGTTGTTCCAGATATGATGAAACATATTAGAAATATGGAGTCAGATATTAATCGTTTAGCTGAAGCTAAAAACATGGAATTAAATGATTTCAATAAACTTGGAGCTAGCTTGCAGAAAAATATTGATCTATTAACTTCTAATTGTACTATGGAAGGAAAAGCGCATGACGAATTACATAAATGGTTGCTACCATACATTGACATGGTAGACAAACTGAATAAATCAAAAAATAACGATGAGGCATTGCACACCTTACAAGAAATAGTGGCTTCCTATAAAACATTCAATATATATTTTGAGTAAAATGAAAACAGTATGCCTTACTTTATTTGCTATTTGTTTTAGCCTATGCTTATCCAGTTGCGATAATAAATCACAAAATCAAAAGGTAACAAACATCTGATTCTCTTTAGTGGAAGGAAATTGACACACTTAAATTGATAAATAATAAATGTTTTAGTTGTCATAATCCTGATTTGGAAATTGATAACCGTTTAGCTCCTCCAATTTTTAAGGTAAGAGAGCATTATCTTTCAGATTCTATTACTAAGGTTGAATTTGTAAACGCCATTTGGAAATTTGTACAAAACCCTTCTGAAGAATTGTCAATTATGCCAGGAGCGGTCAGGAATTTTAGTTTAATGCCAAAACAAAATTTCAAGGAAGAAGAAGTAAAAGTAATCGCTAGTTATTTGTTTGATAATGATGTATCAAGTGATATCTGGTATAATAAATGGGATTCGCTAAATGAAAAATCAAGTACCGATTTAAAATAGAAATCATGAACATAAAATCATTCCACACCGAAGAAAAGCCTGTCAGCGCAAAGAAATTATTTTCTACAACTGAAGGAAATGTAACTGCTTTACAAATCAAAGCAAACGGCACATTAAAAGAACATATAACAACTGTTCCTGCATTACTCATTTGTATTAATGGCAATGTAGTTTTTAAAAATGAAAATGGTGTAACAGAAAATCTTTCAAGTGGCGACATGGTTAACATTGAGCCAAACGTAAAACATTGGGTAGAAGGAATAGAAGACACTCAATTACTATTAATCAAATAAAAAAAATTTGCCTAGTTATGTTAGTAAATACTCACTTATTAAAATTGAAATTATTAAAGGTTCTCACCATTTTAATTTTTACAACCAATTCCGAGGCTCAAAATTGGTCACTAAAGCAATGTATTGATACAGCATTAGTGCATAATAAAACGTTGAAAATAGCACAAGGCGATATTGAGATTGCCAATGAAAGAAACAAGGAAGCAAAAGGTGGTTTAGTTCCCAAATTGTATGGCAATGTGGATTATCGGTATTACACTGATCTTCCGTATCAATTACTCCCTGCATCTGTTTTTGGCGGACCGGCTGGCGTTTACAAAGAGGCTCAATTTGGTGTCCCACATAATTTAAATGCAAACCTAACTCTTGATGTGCCTTTATACAACCCTCAAGCTATTGGAGCAATTACGATTTCAAAAAGAGCAAAAGAATTAAATCAAATACAGTTTCAACAAACCGAGGAGCAAGTGGTATTTGATGTTTCAAATTTGTATTACAATGCACAGTTAGTATCAAATCAGATTGTGTTTATCAAAAACGGATTAAGTAATAGCGAAAAACTACTTAGCAATATTCAATTGCTTTACTCACAACAAATGGCAAAGGGTACAGATGTAGATAAAATTAAACTTCAGCAAAGTCAGCTAAATACACAGTTAAGCAAGGCTAATGCACAGTACCAACAAATCATAAATTTATTAAAACTTCAATTGGGCATAACACCATCCCGACCAATTACAATTGAAGAAACATTTAGCACATCGTCAGAATTAGTAAGGTATACAAGCAAACCAAGCTCTGACATATTATTGTTTAATACGAAAGAACAGTTCTTAAAATCTGAATTAAAAACTTTAAAACTTTCACATTTACCTTCTTTTTCACTTTATGGTACTTATGGAACTACTGGATTTGGAAACTACAGTGGTACAAATGATTTCTTTAAAACGTACCCTATTGGATTTGCCGGAATAAAAATGTCGTGGCTGATGTTCTCCGGTACTACTATAGAACATAAGGTTTTTCAAAAGAGAGAAGAGATAAAACAAAATACAACTCGATTAGAATTATTAAATGATAAACAAAACGTTCAGATAGAAAATGCACAAATGCAATATGAAGTTGCAAATTCTAATCTATTCAATGCTAAATCACAATTGACATTGGCAGAAACAATTTATTCTAAAACACTTATTCAGCAAAAGGAGGGTGTTGCCTCATTAACAGATGTTTTACTTTCTGATAACACACAAAAGGAAGCTCAACAAAATTATTTGTCGGCCTTGGTAGATGTTATGAAGGCAGACTTGGAAATAAAAAAAGTATCAGGAAATATTTTAAACACGAAATAAATTAATAATTAAAAATAATAGATAATGAAAAAGGTTTTATACATCATCATACCATTGGCATTAATTGCAATTGTAGTCATAAAATTAAAAAGTAATAAAGAAATCGTAAAAGATAAAGTTTATCAATATGATAAGGAGCAAGCAATTAATGTTCAGGTGGATACAATCAAATCGGAATTAATAGGAGCTGAATTTGCTTATTCAGGAACATTTGAACCTAATAAAGAGACTAAGCTTAGCGCTGAGATACAGGGCAAGATAAATGATGTTTTAGTTGATGTTGGAACTTTTGTAACAAAGGGGCAATCATTAATTCAGTTAGATAATTCACTATTGAAATTGCAATTACAATCAGCGGAGGTTCAAGTTGAAGGATTAGAAGCTGATGTAAAACGATTTACTGTTTTAGCGAATGCAGATGCTGTACAAGGGGTTCAATTAGAAAAAGCAGAGTTAGGTTTAAAATCTGCAAAAGTTCAAAGAGCAACTTTACTTGAACAAATTAATAAAACAACCATCAAAGCACCGTTTAATGGAGTGGTTACTGCTAAACTTACTGAAGAGGGAGCATTTGCTGCACCGGGTGTTCCATTACTTCAAATAACAGATATTTCAGTTTTAAAATTTACCGTTAATGTTTCTGAAAATGATTTGAGTTCATTTCAATTAAATCAAACCTTCTCGATTAATGCAGATGCTTATTCGGATGTGCTATTGTCGGGTAAAGCAACAATGATAGGTAGTAAAGCCAATATGGGCAGTAGTTTTCCTGTTCAGTTTATTGTAAATAACACTTCCGATTTTAAAATCAAATCAGGAATGTTTGGTAAAGTAAATTTGAAAAGTGACAATCAAAAAACCGGAATTATTATACCGGCTTCTGCTATTGTTGGATCGTCAAGTCAACCACAAGTATATAAAGTAAAGAATGGAAAGGCTGTTTTGCATAACATAACTATTGCACAAAAAATAAAAAATAAAACTATTTTATCAAAGGGATTAGAAGAAGGTGATGTGATCGTAACAAATGGATTTATTAATCTATTTGACAATGCGAATGTAACTGTTAAATAAAATATTAGAATTATGAATATTACAGAAATATCAATCAAACGTCCATCGCTGATAATTGTTCTTTTCAGCGTACTTACCTTATTGGGAGTTATAGGATATAAAAATTTGAGTTATGAATTGATGCCTGATTTTAATCAACCTGTTGTGGTTATTAAAACGGTGTATCCCGGAGCAGAGCCCAACGAAGTAGAAACTTCGGTGTCAAGAAAAATAGAGGATGCTTTTTCTAACTTAGAAGGAGTGGATTATTTGGTAACTAAATCCTTACCAAATGCATCTATCATCATTGCCAATTTAAAATATGGAACTGATTTGGATAAAACCATGCAGGATGCACAACGCTATATTGACAATATTCGCAAAGATTTACCACAGGATATTTTAAGTCCGGTGATGAGTAAAGTTTCCCCAAATGATTTACCAATCATGTCCATTAGTGCAACAAGTAACTTGCCTGCAACAGAGTTTTTTCAAAAAATGAAAGATGAATATCTTCCTCAAATTCAACAAATAAAAAGGGGTTGCAGAGCTTACCATTTTGGGTGGCGAAGAAAGAGATACAGGTTAAAGCAAACCGAGATAAATTAAAACTATATAAAATTTCATTGTATCAAGTTGTTGAGGCAATTAATCGTTCAGGTTTAGACTTACCTGCCGGGAAAGTACAAACGGACCAGGAGAATAACTCAGTTCGTTTAACAGGAAAATTTGCTACAATTGATGACATAAAAAATGTTCAGATTGCTATGCCAATGCCCAGCAGCCCTGTTTATGTAAAAGATATTGCTCAGGTTGTTGATGGAATTAAGGAAACAACATCTATCAGCAGATACAATGGAAAAGATGGCATTGGCATTCTATTAAAAAAACAAGGCGATGCAAATGCCGTTGATGTTTCAAAAATGGTTCGTGCAAAATTTAAAAGCATTGAAGCGCAAAACAGTAATTCAGCTGTAAAATTCATCATTGCAGATGATAGTACTGATAATACAATTGCAGCAGTTAATTCTGTTGTATTTGATTTAGGTTTAGCGGTTATATTGGTTTCGTTAGTGATGCTTTTATTTTTACGAAGTTTTAGAAATTCATTAATTGTTATCATCGCTATCCCTACTTCGTTGGTTACAGCATTTGCAGTTATGTGGCTTTTAGGATACACTTTAAATTTAATGACCTTGCTCGCCATGTCTTTAATTATTGGAATCTTGGTTGATGATGCAACAGTGGTATTGGAAAACATTCAAAGGCATTTAGATATGGGAAAAGAAAAACGCACTGCCTCAATGGATGGACGTATGGAAATTGGATTTTCCGCATTGTCGATCACTTTGGTTGACGTGGTTGTGTTTCTACCGATATTGTTTTTACAAGTATTTGTTGCGGATATGCTCAAACAATTTTCGGTAGTTGTTGTAACATCTACGCTAACAAGTTTATTGGTAGGCTTTACGCTTACACCTTGGTTAGCTTCAAGAATAGGCAAGAAAGAGGATTTACAACCTACCAACTTCTTCAATCGTTTTTTACTTGGCTTTGAACATCAATTAGAAAAATTCACCAATTGGTATGGCAAACAATTAGAATGGATACTTAGTCATAAGTTAATTTTTACAGGAATAGTTCTTGTACTTTTCGCTGTTACTTTGGGAATAATGAAACAAGGTATCATTGGTAAAGAGCTTATCTCTACCGGAGATCAGGGTAAATTTCGTTTGGCTTTGGAGTTTGACAAATCAACTTCCATTCAGCAAAACAATTTAGTTGCCAAAAAAATCGAAACGTATATTATCAAACAAGCAGATGTGTCTACCGTGTTTAGTAATATAGGTGGTCCAAGTACTGGCATTGGAAGTTTAGGTGTAGGATCAGCGAATAAAACTGAATTTACTATTCAGCTAAAATCTGCTAAAGAACGCAACAAACAGCCTACTGAAAAGTTTATGAAAAAATTGAGGGAAGAATTAAAAGTGAAATTCCCCCGAATAAATTATTCAATGGCTGCTTTAGGATTGATACCCCGTTCAGCCCCTATAGAAATTACTTTAAGCGGAAGCAATTTAGATTTGGTAATGAAAACAGGAAATGAATTAAAATCGGTGATTGAAAAAATAGCGGGGTCAGATAATGTTCGTTTATCTGTAGAACAAGGTAGTCCTGAATACAAAATCATTCCTGATAAAGATAAAATGCAGCGTTTAGGATTAACGACAGCTTATGTTGGAATGAATTTAAGAACAGCTTTTACTGGCAATGACGATGCAACATTAACAGAAAACGGAACAGAATATCCTGTAAGAATTTGGTTTGACGGTTACAGTAGACAAAGCTATGAAGATGTACAACGCCTCTCAATTGTTAATCCAATGGGGTTACCTGTAGAAGTATCGCAGTTTGCAACGGTAGAACGAGATAATTCACCATCCTTATTGGAAAGAAAAGATCGTCAGCCAGCGGTAACGCTTACATCTGACGCACTTGGCAGACCTTCGGGAACAGTTGCCGATGATGTAGTAGCTTATCTTAAAAACAATCCTTTACCCGATGAAATTCAAATGACTTGGGGAAGTGATATCAAAAGACAAAATGATAGTTTTGGCGCATTAGGTTCTGTTCTATTAATTTCGTTTCTACTGATTTATTTAATCATGGTGGCTTTATATGATAGTTTCGTTTACCCATTTGTTGTATTGTTTTCAATTCCTGTGGCAGCTATTGGTGCGTTTTTAGCATTGAATTTATCATTAAACAATCTTAGTTTATTTGCTTTGCTTGGATTGATTATGCTCATGGGATTAGTAGTAAAAAATGCCATTTTAATTGTAGACTTTACAAATCAATTGAAGGCGGAGGGAAAACATTTCAAAGAAGCATTAATCATTGCCGGAAAAGGTCGTATGCGTCCAATCTTAATGACAACCATAGCAATGATTATAGGAATGTTGCCAATTGCCCTTGGCAAAGGAACAGCAAGTGAATGGAAGAACGGATTGGCTTGGGTAATTATTGGTGGACTTTTTTCATCATTGATATTAACTGTTTATTTAGTGCCAATGGTTTATTATTTAGTAGACCGACTAAAAGAAAAAATTGCAAATAGAAAAACGAATTAAAATGAAACAACTACTCTTTTTCGCACTAGTCAGCATATCATTATTGACCTTATCTTCATTTAATAACCAAAAAGGAGAAAACTTTTCTTTAACTGTGGAAGTGTCTTAAAAGTAATCTCGAGGTAATTAAAAAGAGAATTAAAAAAGGACAAAAATATACCAAAATGTAAAAAAAGAATCTAAAAAGTTCGAATCCCTGAATGATACAAGGCTAAAAACGTGATTTTCCGTAAAAAGTTCGAACTCTCAGTTTTAAAACATAAATCAATAAAAATCCTTTAATGATAAGGATTACAGGGCAAATAGAAAAAGGGACAAAACAAAAATATTGCTTTGTCCCTTCAGGTGGACCCGCAGGGAGTCGAACCCTATTGCATTGGGTAACATCATCACCAAAACAACCTGCCATTTTATGATGCAAGCTCTCAATCGCTAAGCAGAGACGCTACTGAGTTTGCGAAGGCCGAATCAACTGAGTTGATTAAGCAGCCATAGCGTAAGAGTTATCTTCGCCAATTATAGTTTTGAGAATTAGTATTAAAGTGCCATATCCACAACGCACTACATGCTTAGCTTACCCACCGCGCTCACTGTCAAAACCGGTCGGGCCCAATTTGTAAAAGAACTTTTAACAAAGATACTACAATTTAAAGGGGATTTTACCATTTTTAATATATTTAACGGATGAAGCAGAACAAGTACGCTTCATCCTAAATTCAAAAAAAAATGAAAAAAATACTCTTATTTACACTGATTTTAATCAGCTCTTACACATTCTCACAAACCGTAAAATCAAAAATATTAAAATTAAAATACACAACTCCCGAAAGCTGGACTGCGAACGAATTTGGAGGCTTATTAAATTGGGATGAAAAAGGAAACGAATTATGTCGCTGTTCAGGTGTTTCATTCAGCAAACCTCACAAAAACGGAAAATTTAATGTAATAGTTTACCCAATCGCAAAAGGCGGATTAGATTCTACTAAACGCGAATTTGTTGGGGCATTGCATTTTGAAAATGTTGAGAAAGTAGAAAAAGGAACGAACAAAAATTTCGCTTTCGAAAAACGCCGCTCTAATTTTTATGACGTAAAAGCTAAAAAGGCTTCTTACAATTGTATCCGATACATTACAAAAGCAACAGAAGGTCACTGCTATCTTATTTACGCTTGGCAAGAAAACATGGACCTACTCAACTCCACTTCCGAAAAAGAGTTGACTGAAATGGTTAACGCTATTGAGCCGTTATAGAACAACTGTCATGTCGAGCGTAGTCGAGACCTATTTTGAATACTAAACGTTCTCGACTTCGCTCGAACTGACATTACATTTAGTAAACAGATACGGATCCATATCCACAAAATCGTTCACTCTTATTTCAATGGTTTTATTCGGTTCGTTATAATTAATTTCTTTAACGCCTAATACAGGATCATTATATTCGATCAATAATGTATTTACACTTGTGTATTGCAATTTTGCTTTATAGTTCGGATGAAATTCAAAACTTACTTCTGCAAATTTGTCTTTAGCTACAATCGTAATTTTTCCATACACTTTATTACTATAAGTGCCTTCCAGTTTTTTATACTCTTCAGGTTTTGATTTATATGCTGCTGACTTTTTACGCCATTCGCTAATTTTAGTATTATCACCTTTTGTGTTAGCACTGAACCCCGTAAAATAAGAAGGGCTGTAATCAAAATAAGACTGTTTAGTTATTTCTCGTACCAAAACCTTACCCAGAGCTTCAAATAAGTATTGAGCATCACTATTCGTTAAAATAACAAAGCCCATATTCTCTTCCGGAATTAAAACAGTTTTACTTAAAAACCATTTGCACCACCATCGTGTTCAATTATTTTTTACCACCTTCATCCTTTAAAAACCAACCTAAACCATACGTTTCAAAATTATGTCCTTTTCCCGGGCCATTTCCTACAATGGTGTTCGACATTCTTGTTTTCTGAATTACGGCTGACGGCACTATTTCTTTACCGTTATATTTTCCATTAGCTAATTGCATAAGTATCCATTTACTCATGTCGTTTACACTTGAAGAAATTGAACCGGCGGGCCCTAAATTATCTACGTTTGCAGGAACTAATTCTGTAATTTTTCCATCCACCAAGGTGTAAGCATGCGAAGCGTTTTGCGCCGCCATAAAATCTTTATAAGTAGTAGATGTATTTTTCATTCCGAGTGGTGTAAAATAATGGAATTTCAAATAATCGTCCCAAGTAGTATCTGTTACTGCAGGGATAATTTCTCCGGCTGTTAAAAACCCTAAATTACAATAACCATAATGCTCACGAAAACCATATTTAGGGGTTACATTAACCATATTAGCAATTAAATCTTTTCGTGGGCGAACAGTGTTCCAGTTTAAAAAATCACTTTGAAAAGTACCGAAACCAATACGGTGCGATAATACATCCCTTATAGTAGTATTCTCAGTACGATACTCTTCACTCATTCATTTTAAAATAAGGTAAATACTTTACCTTATCATCTAAATTTAACTTGCCATAATGCTCTAGTAGGGCGCAATGAAGTCCCGGTAAAGGCTTTACTGCACGAAGCAATTTGAAATACTGTGTTCTCAGATACAGGTGTGTTCTTTGAAACATCAGCTACTCCATAACCTTTAGAAACAATTACTTTTCCATCTTTTACAATGGCAATGGCAATGCCCGGTAAATTCCACCGTTTCATTTCACGGTTTATATAAGAATCCAGACTATCCTTAATGAAATTGCCTTGCGCTAAACATAAATTTGTTATTAAGAGAAGAGCAATAGTTTTAATTGTGTTTTTCATTTTATTTTGATGTTAATTCATTTACAAATTTCATTTCTAAATCCTTGCGTTTTAGAATATCTTCAAAACTATACTTTATTTGGTAATCGGGCAATATGCCACGGCCGGTTAAGGTAGGATTTATATTGTGAATAATCCTGAAGGCCGGCACCCGTACTTTTAATTGAGTATTAGGCAAAGTGTAATACGGCGTAATGCCCGCGTTACAACCTTCATTCGTTCCACCACTTTCTGAACCAATAATAATTGCACGTTTGCTTTCTTTTAAATATGAAGCCACTACGCAGGAGGCAGAAAATGTTCCTCCATTAATTAAAACATACACTTTACCATTGTACGTTTCCTTTTAGATGGTCATTTTCTCAGTGAACCAAGTACTATCGCCATTCACTTTCTTTCGCCAGTGGTTTTAAGACAAATTTTGTGATTTTAAAAGCCAAGTTTCCCCGTGTATATTTTTTCAGGATAATTTTTTACGTGAGATTTCAAAAGTTACCGTTTGCTCCGAATCGAGTAAATACTTTACTAGTTTATAACTGTTTTCCAGATTTCCTCCACCGTTATTCCTTAAATCAATTACCAGATGTTCTGTTTTGTTTTTACGAAGGTTTCTGAAAACTTTTCTATATACTTTTTTATATCGCGATGATTTGAAGGATTTAACTTTTAATACGAAAACTTTTTTGTCACCTCCTATATATCCTTCACTAATATTAGCGCGTTTATGTTTTCGCAACAAAGAGTCTTCTCTTAAGCCTACAGGTAAAACGGGTAATGTTTTTAGATTACAGGCTTTAACGTAGTCTGTTTTTATTTCATCTGCCCTTTTAGTTTCAATTAAAAAAGAATCAGGTCTTCCAAACAAACTCGGATAAAATAATTTACGCCGGTTGTAATGAATAAATTTTTACTAGTGGTTACAAAACCATCCGCCGAAATCATACGGCGCGAATAATTTAAAATGGAGTCGCTTGGAATATTATTTATTTTTAAAACTTCAGAACCTTGTTTAATAGCGCTATCCTTTTTTGAATTTACAGCCATTACCGAATACAGTTTATTATCTACAGCTACTAAATAATAAGGAAGGAAATTCAACTTCATTGGCTTTATGGCCTTATTGAATGCTTTTGAATAAGTAACCGGTATGCCCACAATGTAATTCATCAAATATTGTTTTTATGCGGATTCTGAATTGTTTCTCAGTTAAACTATCGGTTAAGCTTGAAATAAATTTTTCAAATAGATTTTCGTAATACAATTTGGGCTTATACAGACCAATAGCGGGGTGCATTTTTAAAATGGCATCTTTTATAATAATAGCGTCTTGTTTTAAAGCAGCGGGCAGTATTTTTTAGTGATGCTATAGCCTTTTGCGAGAGAACGTTGCTAAAACAGAACTCACATCACAAATGTGAAGCAAAAAAATCTATTTTTTATCCCCTATTAAACACTACTTTTGTATTAGAAATTTAACTTGTTATGAAAAAAATAAAGATAGGTGTTTTAAGAGAGGAAAAAAACCCGCCGGATAAGCGAGTTCCCTTAACGCCGCTAATCTGTTCTGATTTAGTTGTTAAAAATAATAACCTTGAAATAGTTGTTCAGCCCAGTGCGTTGTTACAGTGATGATGAATATACTGCCTTTGGCGTAACTTTACAGGAAGACCTTGGTGATTGTGATGTGTTGATGGGGTTAAAGAAGTGCCTCTTGAGAAACTCATTCCAGGTAAAAAATATTTTTTCTTTTCTCACACCATCAAAAAGCAATCGCATAACCAAAAGTTAATGAAAGCTTTGATTGAGAAAAAAGTGCAAATGATAGATTACGAAACCTTGACCGATAAAAACGGCAATCGTATTATTGGTTTCGGACGATTTGCCGGTGTGGTTGGTGCTTATAATGGAATTTTAGGTTATGGTTTAAAATATGATTTGTTCCGAATTAAACCTGCACATTTATGTCGCGACCGCGCTGAAATGGAAGAGGAATTAAAACGTGTTAAACTTCCCAATATAAAAATTGCTTTAACGGGTGGCGGACGAGTTGCGAATGGCGCTATTGAAACATTAAGTGCTTTGCGTATCCGTAAAGTGACTGCAGAAGAATTTTTATTGAATAGTTTTAGAGAACCGGTGTATTGTCAGTTGAACCCCCGCGATTATGTGGAGATGCCGAATGATCACAATTTTGATTTGAATGATTTTTTCAAACATCCGGAAAAATTTGTTTCTAAATTCCCGGCCTTTACTAAAGTAACAGATTTGTATATTTCGGCTCACTATTGGGATCCGCGTTCACCAAAAATGTTTACAACAGAAGATATTAAGGCGCAGGATTTTCATATTAGTGTTGTAGCAGATATTACTTGTGATATGGACGGTTCTGTTCCAACTACTATTCGTTCTAGTACAATTGCGCAACCATTTTATGGTTACAATATGCGGACTAATAAAGAAGATCTTCCTTTTAATAAAGAAACCATTTAAGTTATGGCAGTAGATAATTTGCCTTAGAGTTACCGTGATGCCAGTGATGATTTTGGAAAAGATTTAACTGAAAGAGTATTGCCAAGTATTTTGGGTGCCGACGCAGATAACATTATTGAAAGGGCCAGCATCTGCAAAAACGGCAAATTAGGCGTAACTTTCGAGTACTTAAGCGATTACGCTTATTAAAAAATGTTGAAAAGTTGTTGCAAGTAAAAATTTATTTGTATTTTAGCTGAAACAAATTTAAAAACAAAATGAATAAAGGAACAGTAAAATTTTTAATACAGCTAAAGGTTTTGGCTTTATTAAAGATGGAGAATCAGGAAATGAGTACTTCGTACACGTTACAAATCTTCTAGAACCAATTAAAGAAAATGATGAAGTTACTTTGAATTAGAAGAAGGTAAAAAGGAGTAAATGCAGTTAGAGTTAAACTTGCTTAATATTTAATATATTAATTATCCTTTTAATAAAAAACCCCGAGTATCCCTCGGGGTTTTTTATGCTCTATACTTTTTAAGAGGCCGCTAATTTTTTATATCTCGGACGTTTTGGTTCTACATTCCCTAAACGTTTTTTACGGTTCTCTTCGTATTCACTGTATCCGCCTTCGAACCAATAAACACTACTATCGCCTTCAAATGCTAAGATGTGAGTACAAACTCTATCTAAGAACCATCTATCGTGACTAATAATTACACCGCAACCAGCAAAGTTTTCTAAACCTTCTTCTAATGCACGTAATGTATTTACATCTAAATCATTGGTAGGCTCATCTAGTAACAAAACGTTACCACCTTCTTTTAAAGCTAACGCTAAATGCAAACGATTTCTTTCTCCACCTGATAAAACACTACACTTTTTCCCCTGATCGGCACCATTAAAGTTGAAACGTGAAATATAAGCGCGTGAGTTGAATGATTTTCCTTCCACCAATAAATTATCTAATCCACCACTCACAACATCATACACAGTTTTATTCGGATCAATATCTTTATGCGTTTGATCAACGTATGAAATTTTTACTGTCGGGCCAACCTTAAATTCTCCACTGTTCGGTTTTTCCTGACCCATAATCATTTTGAACAATGTAGTTTTACCGGCACCATTCGGACCGATAATACCAACAATTCCCGCAGGAGGTAATTTAAAGTTTAAGTTTTCGTAAAGTAATCTGTCGCCATAACCTTTCGACACATTTATTGCTTCAATAACTTCAGAACCTAGTCGCGGACCGTTAGGAATGAAGATCTCTAATTTCTCTTCTTTCGACTTAACATCCTCGTTCAACATTTTTTCGTAGTTCGCTAAACGTGCTTTTTGTTTAACCCCTCTACCCTTTACACCCTGACGAACCCAATCTAACTCTCGGGCTAATGTTTTCTGACGTTTACTTTCCGTTTTCTCTTCTTGTTTTAAGCGGTTTCCTTTTTGCTCTAACCAGCTTGAATAATTTCCTTTCCATGGAATACCTTCGCCTCTGTCTAATTCTAAAATCCAACCTGCAACATTATCTAAGAAATATCTATCGTGGGTTACAGCGATGATTGTTCCTTTGTAATTTTTTAAATGTTGTTCTAACCAATCCACACTCTCCGCATCCAAGTGGTTGGTTGGCTCATCTAAAAATAAGATATCCGGTTCCTGAATTAATAAACGGCATAAAGCAACGCGACGACGCTCACCACCCGATAATATTTTCACAGGTGTATCACTTTCCGGACAACGTAAAGCATCCATCGAACGCTCTAAACGGTTATCTAAATTCCATAAATCGTTATTATCAATAAGCTCTTGTAATTGCGCTTGACGATTGATTAACTTATCCATTTTATCGGGGTCGTTCATTATTTCTTCGTCCATGAATTTGTTGTTCACTTCTTCAAACTCATTTAAAATATCAACGTGTTTTTGTGCCCCTTCACGAACAATTTCAATTACGGTTTTAGTTTCGTCAAGCTTTGGTTCTTGCTCTAACATTCCAACCGAATAACCCGGTGATTGATGAATTTCCCCAATATAATCTTTATCCATTCCTGCCATAATACGCAGTAATGTAGATTTACCTGAACCGTTTAAACCTAATACGCCAATCTTCGCGCCATAGTAAAACGATATATAAATATCTTTTAAAACTTGTTTTTGTGGAGGGTGAATCTTAGAAACATTCACCATGCTGAATATTATTTGTCTGCCTTCGTCTGCCATAATTGTAAAATTTGAGAGGCGAAGATAATAAAAAGATTAGTTTTGGGGAAATAAACGTGGTGTTTTTTGCTTGTATTTTCGGATAAAACGCGTAGCCAGCTCTTTTTTCTTTTTGCGGGATAAAGCCATAAACTCCTTATAAATAGCTTCGTCCTTTTTGAGTAACTCTTCAAGGTTATCCAATGTATAATCTACTCTTTTACCAGTGTAAAAATCCATTAAATAATCGCGTATTTCTTTGGCATTAGTGGCGGTGTTACCGGGAGGGCCATTAATAAAAACATTATAGTTTGGTGAGTAAATAGTAATGTCAACCGAAGCTAAAAAGAAACTGTAACAAATTGCCTCGAAAACAGGAATACGGAAAAAGGATCTACTGCCATTGATGTAAATGACATTATTCTGGCAAA
>JADJMM010000011.1 GCA_016709575.1 Sphingobacteriaceae bacterium | reverse complement strand
TGATGTTAGCATCAAATTCATTATGCTGTTTTAAAACGACTTCTCCTTTTGAATTTTCTTAACCATATCAGTGATTTTCTTCTTGCTGTTTCGTGTTATTTCATAGCTTTGAACAGCTTGTCATTTTATAATAATTGTAGCCCATTATTACAGAATCCTTAAATAGGTATTCATATTTTTCACTCTTTTTGTTCGTTGAATTGGCCTTGTGTAAGGAGGTTAAAAATCCCATATCATCGTATGTGAAAGAAAAAGTATCTTTCCGGTTCTTAGCGATGCCTTTCTTGTTATATTTAGTCAGGGTTCTGGTCATTGAATGATAGTGATTTGCTACTACTGAAGAATCCCAAAGATCTCCTTTTGTAGGGATCTCATTATAAAAATTACCTAACCAAGGATAGGTTTGAGCATTTGTGCCGAAAAAAGCAAGCGCGAAAAGAAAGGTAAAAAAGTATTTCATAATAAGGATTTTATGAAATAACGTGAAATTTCAAAAAGGTTACAGAAATTATAATCTTGTTCCAATCACCAGTATATCATCTACTTGTTCAAGTGTGCCACGCCAGCTTTCGATGGTTTTTTCCAATAGAACGCCTTGTTCTTCCATGGATAAATGCTGGTTATCGAGTAATATTTGTTTGAAGGTGGAGTATTTTAATTTTTTACCATTTGGTCCGCCAAACTGATCAGCAGAACCATCTGAGAAAATATAAAGCGTATCGCCTTCTTGTAAAGGAATGCTGTGATTTGTGAATTTTTTATTTTCACCAACTTTTAAATTTCCTATTGGGAATTTGTCAGCTTTATACTCTATTAATTCGCCTTTACGTATTAACCACATAGGGTTATACGCGCCTGCATATTCCATCACATTGGTTTTGCGGTTGAATGAACAAAGCGCGATATCCATTCCATCTTTTACAGCATTGTCTTCAACAACCGATTGACGTAAAGTGGCACTAACGTTTTTATTTAACTCATTTAAAATATCTGATGGCTTAGTTAAACCTTGCTCTCCTACAATTTGATCTAATTTACTATGACCAACAATACTCATGAAGGCTCCGGGCACACCGTGGCCAGTACAATCTACCGCTGCAAATAACACTTGATCTTTTTTATCATCCAGCCAATAAAAATCCCCACTTACAATATCCTTTGGTTTAAATAATACAAATGTTTTCGGTAGGAATTTTTTTACAAATTCATCAGGTGGAAGAATTGCATCCTGAATGCGCTTCGCGTAACGGATACTGGCGGTAATATCTTTGTTCTTCTCATCAAGCTCAATATTTTTTTGTACAACTTCTGCTGTGCGTTCTTCTACTTTTCTTCAAGTTTTATTTTCACGTACTAAAGCACGTTCACGGACTTTAATATAACTTAGCACGATTGCCCCGCCAACAATAATTACTAAAACATAAAACCACCAGGTTTTCCAGAAGGGTGGAGCAATAGAAATTTCAACACTTAATGGTTTTGAATTACACACCCCTGCATTATTGCAAGCCATAATTTGTAATGTGTAATTGCCAGGACCTAAATTTGAAAACACCGCACTAGTTTGTTTTGTTTCAGGTCGCCAATCTTCATCCGAGCCTACAAGTTTAACTTTGTATTTAATTTCATCCGGATTGGAGAGGGAAATACCGATGTAATCGAAATTTAATGAATTGTCTTTGTAAGATAATTCCAATTTCTCAGTAACAGTAACATCCTTTAAATTGATTTTAAGATTAGTGATGTGGAGAGTTGGTTCGGGTGTTAAATTAGTATCAAAAGAAGGATTGTATTTAAAAACACCATTCACCGTTCCAAACCAAATATTTTTTTCTGAATCTGTAAATACGGCCTTCGATTTGGCTTCAATTCCTGTAAAGCCATCATTTTTTGATAGGAGAAAAATTGTTTTTTGCTTTGATTGAATTTGCTTAATCCTTTATTAGTTCCTAACCAAATATTATTTTTTTCGTCAACGGTAACAAGCGTAATGAAATCAGAAAGCAAACCATCGCTGATTTTATATTTACTGAATTTCGAATTCTCATAAACAAAAGCACCGCCGCCTTCAGTGCCAATCCAGATTTTTCCATTTTTATCTTCTGCAATGGAAGTGATACTGCTATAAGTTAAACCTTGTTCTTTTCCTAAGACTATAAATTTAGTTCCTTCGATGGTTGTGATTCCTTTTTGTTTTGTTCCAATCCAAATTTTCCTTTGCTGTCTTCAAAAATACAAGTTACATCATTGCTGCTTAATCCATCAATATTGCGGATGCTTTTATGACTTCTGTATTCAAATCGTATACTGTTACACCATCCGCACTTCCAATCCATAATTTATTTTTACTGTCAATAAACAAACAACTTATAAGGATAGACAAATTCAAATAATTGAGGTTGTGCCGAAAACTTTCCTGTTGTAGCTGTGTATTTTACAACTCGTCCGCCCCAAATCCCAATCCATAAATTTCCGTTTTTATCTTTTGCTATTGAACGCACGCTGCTAACAGGACTTCCTTCAATCAGCGGAATATTTTTAAATTTCTTTTCTAAGGTTGTTTCATTTGGATTATAAATGGTTAATCCTTCATTAGTACCAAACCAATAATTTAAATTATTGTCCTGACAAATAGCCCATATCTGCGAATTCACTAAGCCGTTAGTTTTAGAGTAGGAAATAAATTTCTCGCCTTTAAAAACCTGTAAGCCTTCACCTAAAGTTCCAATTAAAATATTGCCTTCATTATCTTCAGCAATGCTTTTTATTTTATTTACTGCTAAACCGTTTGTGGTATTGAAAACAATGGCTGTTTTATTTTTTATATCCACCTTACACAAACCAACATTTAATACAGAGGCCCAGATATTATTTTTTGCTGTCTTTAAATAGAGTATAAACAAAATTATTAGTGATAACACCTGAGGTTGTTGTAATGTAATTGCGATAATCAAAAATAGTTTCAAATTGTTTGTTTCTGTATTTATAAACGATGCCGTTCGAGGTTCCAAAAATAACGTTGTCATTTTCATCTAGTAAAAAAGAAGTAATTTGTCCGAATGGCATACCTTCAGGACGGAAGAAATCAAACTTGCCGGATTTCGCGTCCATCGATTTAATGCCAACGTCTGTAAGAAACCAAATGTTGCCAGATTTATCTTGTTGTGCTGATAGAACAAATTGACTCAATCCTTCTTGAGATGTGTAAGATTTGTAATTCGCTTTATCGCTTAAATTCCCTTCAGGATTTAAAATCACAATAGCTCCAGCTGCAGAGGAAATCCATATTTGTCCTTTTCTATCTTGCGATAGAGAAAATATTTTTTTGTCTTTCGGAAGCGCCTCACAAATTACCGGAGTAAATTTCCCTTCACTGTATTTTGTAAGTGAACCATTTTCGTGTGCCAACCATAAATTACCTTTTGAATCAACCAATAAACACGCAACATTGTTATCGCTTAATCCGTTTTCTGTAGTATAATTAATAAAATTTTTGCCATCGAATTTAGAAATGCCACTTTCACTAGCCAGCCAAAAATACCCAGCTTTGTCTTGTGCGATAGCTGAGACGTTGGATTCAGCTAAAACCATCTTGCACACCGTAATTCGTAAAGGGATACGTTTGTGAATGAGAAGTAAAACAGGAAAGAGTAATAATAAAAGTAATTGTATGGTTTTTTTGCACATGTGTGTCATCCTGAGCTTGCCGAAGGTTATTTCTTGATAAAGAAAAAAGTCCCGCCTTCGTCTTCTAAATCTTTAATCTTACCAAATTTTCGGTGCTTGATTACCTGCTGCGGTAACCGCTGAAATAACTTTCTTGCTATTTTGTCAATAGAAATACAAGCATCAGGATTATTCATCAAGGCTGCTGAAAATGTTTTAGTGAACTGAGAGTTATCAGAAGCTAATTCGTAACCAGCCGATGTAATTACCTGTGATGATTTTGATTTAGTTAATTCCCAATTCTCACAACGGTGGTCTTCTTCAGAACCACGCATTGCTAATAAAATGCCGGACCTGATTCGCAAGCATCTGTTACAACAAGCGTATGTAATAATTTACCTGAGTATGATTGCATACCTGCTTTCAAATTATTAATGCCGAAGAAACTGAATTCATCGTCTGTTTTTGCATCTACAGGAACCAATAACCTGTTGGACTCACAAATTTCCCGTGACCTGCATACCAAATTACTAAAGATTGAATATTACTATTCTTAACATGATCGCGTAATTCGATAGAGAAAAATTTCTCCATGTCGTATTTGGTCATGTCTTTTTTGTGAAGAATTTTTGTGATTTTGTATCCGGCTAAGGCTGATTTCATAGCGAGTACATCTTTTGCCGGCCCTTCTAAGCTAGCGAAGTTTTGATATTTGCCATTCTCAATAAATACCACCCAGGTATTCCCCATTGGGTTAGAGGCAGGATCGGCACCACTGCGGTTTAAGGTAAACACCTGAACGTTTTCATTACCGTTAACGTCTTTTACAGTAACTGTAATTTTAGTTTTGTTAGCAATAGAAATTTGGGAGCTAAACGTTGGATTTAATGATGTAACTGAGAAAGACGCTAAAACTCCATCGATAGAAATAGATTCAATTAAACTCTCATCTTTCACTTTTCCTTGAATGTAAATATCAGAAGCCATGCTTTCTAAATAGATTTCATTATCAAAAGAAGCTGCGGGCGCTTCAATAGAGATGACAGGTTTATTTGCTTCTGTTTTTTCTATTTTTAAAACTTGGTTGGTTGTATTTTCATAAACATCGGTAACAAGTGCTATAACTTCAGAAGCTTTTTTCATACCAGCAACTTTACAAACGAACTCGGGATTTAACGAATCTTTTAAATACTCAGCTTGTACATTGTTTATGGTAATGGATTTAATTTGAGAAGCATCTTTAATGTTTCCTTTAAAAATTATGGTGTCTTTGTCGGCAATTATTTTAATAGAGTTTTTATCGGGAACAGAAGGGGAGGTAATTGTAATATCAGGCTTGTTGGTTTCGCGACTTAAATCAAAAATCTTTTTCTCGCGTCTTTTACAATTCCTTCAATTTTTTGCATCTCCAGCGCCAAGTTTGGCAATTTTATTATAGTCAGCAATGGCAGATCTGTAATTTAAAGCGCCTTCGCTCGCAATCGCGCGACTAATGTAAGCATCCATATCTTTATCATTTAATTTAAGCGCTTGTGTGTAATCATTTACAGCATTTTGAAATTGTCCTAACTTAAAATAAATACTTCCTCTTAATTTATGATTAAAGGCGGTAGGGGAGATCAAGATAACTTTAGTAATATCATTTAACGCATTTTGATAATCTTTCTTAGCAACATACACCATGCTGCGTGCCCAAAACACATCATTGCTGTTAGCGTCTTTTGTAAGGGCGGTTTCACAAGTGGTTAAAGCATCATTCACTTTATTTAATTTAACTTGTACTAAAGCTAAACCAACATAAGCAGGAATATATTTTGAATCGAAGTATTTAGAATTTTTATATTCTTTCTCGGCTTCAACATAATTTTTTAAGCTATCAAACATAACAGCATGATGATAATAGTTAACGGCTGTTTTTTTAATATCGAGTGCATATTGAGAAACTGTTAGTCCGAAAGAATAATCTCTTGTCGCGTAAAGGGTTTTAATTTCTAAATCAATAACCTCTACATAATCTTTATCACGCTCTAATGCTTTTCTGAAAAACCCATCTGCGTCAGCAAATTTGTTTAAGTTAAAAGATAAACGGCCCGCGTTGTAGTATAATTCTTTTTCTTTGGGAGAGAAGCCGATTAGTTTTTTATAATCTTCAACCGCTTCGGCTTTCATGTTTTCTTTTTCATACAAAAGTGCGCGGTTAGTATAAGCTTTTTCTAAAGCCGGATCCATTTCAATGGCTTTCGAATAGTTTACAATAGCTTCCTTAATATTATTAGCCTGCTCAAATTTTTCGGCTGCGGAAAAATATTTTTTGGCGGTTTGAGAAAATCCTAAAACTGTAAGTAATGTAAACGTAATAACAAACGACCAACACCTCATTTTAAACATCGGATTTGATTTATGATTCGACAAACAAAAATATAAAAATATTCCTCTTAATAATACTGGCGTATAACCAATAAACAATAGCCATGAAATAGCCCGGAGCCGAATTGTAATACAGAAGATGTGCTTTTTATGGCTATTCCATGTGACCGCAAACAACCAAAACAATATACACATGAAAACAAAATTATTTTTTTTCGTTTTATTGTTAGCTGCGTTCCTGGGACTTATATAAAACCCTTTGGCCATAGGCCCCAAAACGTTAAAAAGGCTGTCAATACTAAGCCTGATTCCGATAGCTATCGGAACTGAAACCACGAGCTGCTCGTGTGGAAATTGAGACAAAGCCCCCTTTTCTCTTATAGAGAACTCGGGGCTTTATTATTGAATGAAAATCGTTTTGGAGACAAGTGTCATCCTGAGCTTGCCGAAGGGCGGGGCTTTATTATTTAAGCGCGTTTAAGGCTGTCGAAATACGCTTAGTGCATTCTTCCTTACCCAATAAAGCCATCATGTCAAATAATTGTGGTCCGCCTGCAACGCCACTTACTAAAACACGAACTAATTGCATATCGAGTTTTCCTAATTCTACACCGGCATCATCAAATATTTTTTGAATACCCGTGTGTGTCCAATCTGAAGTAGCCGCTAATTTTTTGTTGAGTTTTGTATAAGTTACTTTAGATGTATCGTTCCATTTTTTAGTAATCACTTTTTCATCCCATGTTGTTGGTGCTGTAAAAAAGTAAGTTCCTAAATCGTAAAACTCATTGATGAAATGTGCTTTCTCTTTAATCAATCGGCAAAATTCAACAACAAATTTTTTGTCCGCTTTAACGTTGTTTTTTTCTAAAGTTGGCATTAAAGCATTGGCTAATTCTTCATCAGTATGCTTGCGTAAATATTGTTGGTTAAACCATTTTGTTTTATCAGGATCAAATTTTGCACCTGATTTATTTACGCGTTCAAAAGAAAAATTTTCAATTAATTCTGCTTTCTCCATAATCTCGCGATTGTCGCCGGGATTCCATCCTAATAAAGCTAACATGTTTACAAACGCCTCAGGAAAAAATCCTGATTCGCGATAACCCACATAGCTTTCGCCGGTACGCTCATCATGCCAATCTAATGGAAACATTGGTAATCCTGATTTATCACGCTTCGATAATTTTCCTTGTCCGTCGGGCCTTAAGATTAAAGGTAAATGCGCTAGTTTTGGCATATCTGCTTCTAAACCTAAATAACGGTAAATTAAAATATGAGCTGGCGCGCTTGGTAACCATTCTTCACCTCGCACGGCATGCGAAATTTGCATTTCAATATCATCAACAATATGTGCTAAGTGATACGTTGGCATACCATCACTCTTCAATAAAACTTTATCATCTACTTGAGAAGAATTTACAACTACCCACCCACGGATAACATCATGAAAACGGATTTCTTCATTGCGGGGAACTTTTAAACGGATTACATAAGGTGTTCCGTCCTCCAACATTTTTTTTACTTCATCTTCACTTAACGTCAATGAATTTCGCATGTTTTGTCTGCTCACTGAATTGTATTGTGGTGCAGCAACTTTCGCAGCTTCTAAACGTTTACGCATCGCGTCTAATTCTTCTGCGGTGTCAAATGCGTAGTAAGCATGTCCGCCTTCCAATAATTTATCAGCGTATTTTTTATATATCCCTAATTCTTTTCTTTCGCTTTGTCGGTATGGTTTATGCGGACCATCACCAAAACCAACACCTTCGTTAGGTTCGATGCCACACCATTTTAGGGCGTTAATAATATATTCTTCGGCGCCATTTACATAGCGGGTTTGGTCGGTATCTTCAATACGTAAAATAAAATCGCCGCCATGTTTTTTGGCAAATAAATAATTAAACAAGGCAGTTCTAACGCCTCCCATGTGTAAACCACCTGTGGGACTTGGGGCAAAACGTAATCTAACTCTCTTTTCCATAATTTTATAAGGAAAGCAAAGATATAAAGAAAATTAACATTTCGAGTTGGGCAATTAAGTGGCAATGAATTAAGTTTGTATATGCCAAAAACTAACTATTTTAAGAAAATTACGGGAGCAATTGTTTTGTTTTCTCTACTTAATGTAACATCTGTGTTTTCTCAAAACGAAAAAAAGACTGAAGCTTTAGAATGGCACACCGATTTAATGAAGGCTCACGATCTTTCGGCGAAAAGTAAAAAACCAATTTTCGCATTTTTCACAGGGAGTGACTGGTGCGGTTGGTGTATTAAATTACAAAATAACGTTTTTGCAAAACCTGAATTTATTGCCTGGGCAAAAAAGAATGTGATATTATTAGAATTAGATTTTCCTCGAGCTAAACAACTTCCTCCTGCATTGGTTCAACAAAATGCAAGTATGCAACAGGCTTTTGGTGTGAGTGGGTATCCAACCATTTGGATATTTAATACTGTTAAAAACAACGAGACTAAAAAATTCACAATAGATTCTTACGGCTCTTTAGGTTATCCTGCAGGTTCAGAACCCGGAAAAGAAGAAGTGAAATTTATTGAAGACGCGAATAAAATATTCGAAGAAAAAGCAAAGAAGAAATAGTTCTCTTATTAAAAATCAACTTTTACGTAGAAGAGTGGTAAAAATCCTAATTGATAATTTTTTATTAATGGATCAGCATTTACGTTAGCAGGATCGGGCGCGTAACTTAAAGCTAACACGTTTTTATTTCCTAATACATTTACCAAATCCAATGCAATTTCAACGTTTGAACGTTTTGCATTTATTTTGTAAGCAATACGTAAATCTAATCTTGTGTATGGCGCGAACTGTAACGAGTTTATTTTTTCTTCATCGGGCACTACATCCATAATAGCATTACTAGCAGCTAAATTAACAGGTGAATAACGTTTACCACCTCCATAAGTAAATTTACCGGAGATGTTAATACTGTTTTTCTTTTTCTTACCAATACCATATTCAACACCGCCCAATAAATTCATCATGTAATTTCCGTTGAAATCTGTATCGTAAGTTTTACCGTTGCTGCCGGTATATTTACTGTCGAAAATGCTGGCGCTATACATAATGAAATAATGTTTGCTGAATAATTTCTCAATAGTAAATTCTAACCCATAATTATAACCGGTTCCATAATTCTGCATGTTATACAATGGGAAGAAACGCGTAAACGTTGCGCCACGATTAATTAAAGAAACACCGGAAGGTTTTGCATAAACGGGCACATTCCATAAATATTGATAATACAATTCGGTTTTAAATCTTAAGAAACGACTCTGTTGCAAATCCCATCCTAACACAACGTGATGAGATTTACTGAAATCTAAATTTTTGTTGGCCAATTCTTTTTCAATATTTGGCGTCATCACATCATTACGCACTACGCTGTCCGGTATGGCGAAATAAATGTAGGTAGGTTGCATCTGACTGTGTAAACCATAAGCTAAACTCAGCGTTTGGTTTTCTTTAAATTGATAACGGATATTCGCTCGTGGTTCAACCGTCCATTTATTATTAAGCGTTAAGAATTGTGCGTTTAATCCTAAGTTAGTACTCCATTTTTGGTTGAAGCGATGTGTAAATGCAAAGTAGGGTTGGAGTAAATAGAAATTTGCTTTTGCGTTTAATCTGCTCTTCCATGGTTTTAATAAAATATCCCCTGCTAAAGTATCGTAAAGCGAATTTATTTTTACGCGGTCAAAATAATCTACTTCAAATCTATTCGCAAAAAATCCGGTTTTAAAACTATTCGCTGCATTTACTTTTCGTTTTATGTACCACGATAAAGTGGCCTTATGTTCTTGTTGTGTGTAATCTAAAATGTGCGGTAAAACCGTATCAGGAACATAATTATCATCACGTAAAATTAAATAGTGATCAGAGTTAATATATTGCGCGCCATAAGCTAAAGTAGTTTTCATTAAGGTGCGAGAGTCCAGTGAGTAAGTGTGATTCAACATCATCACACCCATATTGGTTGAGAAATATTGGTCGCGGGTTTGGTCGCCATATAACTCTCTAGGTTTTTCTCTTACATTACTCAATATAATACTGATGTTGCTTAAACCACCAATACCACTAAAACTAAACACGCCTGCTTTTTTAGTTGGAAAATTAAAGCGGAAGCCGCCGTCTTGATATTCAGGAATAGCACTTGTTCCAAAACTAATTGGAATTTTAAATGCAGAAAACATTGCCAGAGTTGAGTAACGATACGTAATTAAATAACTGGCACCGGTTTTTTTACTAAGCGGACCTTCCAACGCTAATTCAGTTCCTAAAACACCAAACTGAATAGTGCGTTCGTGTTTTTCGTTATTCCCATTGCGCATTTTTAAATCGAACACACCGCCTAAAGCATTACTATAGTTTGCAGGAAATGCACCTGTGTAAAATTCAGAGTTGGCTAAATATTTATTGTTGATGATAGATTGTGGTCCACCTGCCGAACCTGCCACCGCAAAGTGATTAGGATTAGGAATATCAACTTCTTCCATACGCCATAAAATACCTGAAGGCGAATTACCGCGAACTACTATATCATTACGGCTATCATTGGTTCCGGATACACCTGCAAAGTTTTGTGCCATACGAGCGGGGTCTTGTCGCGAGCCTGCGTAACGTTCAGTTTCTTCAATACTGAATTGTTTCATGTTAACAGCCTGCATGTCTGTAATAACATCTTTACTATTTTCGGCACTCACTTCCACTTCGGCCATTTCCACAAGGGATTCTTCCATTTCCAAATCCAGAATAGTTTCTTTTCCGCTGGTAACAATGATGTCGTTTGCAGGAATGGTATTATATCCTAGTAATGAAAAAACAAATTCGCGGCGACCAACAGGCACATTTTTTAATTTGTAAAATCCGTTGCCATCGGTAATTGCATTAATTTTTTTGGAAGTATCGTTTTTTAATTTCACTACCACGCCGGGTAAACCAATACCGGTGGCCTTATCGCTCACTTTTCCTTTTACGGTTTGTAAATAGTTTTGGGACGAGAGGTTAAATCCGATAAAAGTAAAAACGAGTAGTAGGAGTAATTTTTTCATCGGGAATAAAAATAACAAAATTTAAATTAAGACTAGAACAAATTACTTTCTGATGTTTTAAAAAGCTGAGCGTCTTTTTCTTTCAATTCTTTTTTGGTCATGAATTTTTTAGAGGCAAACTCAGATTCAATCGCGATACTGCAATCTGATTTAAAAACACAAGTTGTATTAGTTTTTGTACATGAGCTTAATAATACTGTTGCTGCTAAAATGGTAGTTAAGGTTTTCATTCGCTTTGGTTTTAATTGTTTTATGCCAACAAATGTATAGGATGAGTAGGGCCTGTGTAAACGGATTTTCAATAGGTATTTTCCGGAATTTGGAAAATTTGCCAGTAGGTAGATAAAATCTTAAAAAAGGAATTTGAATTATTGATTTTCGCAAAAACAGCGCTCGGGCTTGTAAATTTTGCAAATAATTGAAACTAAAAAGGCGGTTTTTAAGAAAGAAATTTAGAAAGTAAGCGGTTTTCCTTGATAGAAATCCAACACTTTTAATTTAAACAGGTAATCGAATTTGGCTTGCAATAAATTACTTTGTGCTGTAACTAATCTCGATTTGGCAGTATTAAAATCGAAGGCGCTAATAGCACCAACATTAAATTTCTGTTGTGCAAAAGTAAACGACATTTCTGATGCCTCAACAGATGATTTTGAAGCAACATATTTGTTTAAAGCGGCTCTTGCGTTAGCATAAGATTGCGCAATTACTTTATATAAATTTTGTTCTGCTAAATCCTGACCCAATTTGGCGTTTAAGGCATTAAGCTTAGCGTTTTTTACTGATGTAACAGTTTGCAAGCCATTGAACAAAGGCACGCTTAAAGTTATACCAATGCTTTTGTTTACGTTATTTTTAAATTGATCGTTAAAAGGTGTGTCTTTAAAAATAGGGTCTTGTCGCTCGTAAGTAAAAGGTGTAGTTCCAATATATCCTAAAGTATCCGTTACATTGTTATATCCGACCACATCTTTTGCTAATCCGGAATAACCTGTACCAATGGAACCATTTAAACTAATAGTCGGACTAACTCTTCCTTTAGCAGCTAACAATGTTTTTTCGGCCATTAAGAAATTGTATTTTGTACTTTTAATTGAAGGTTGACTTTTTAAAGCTGTTTCATAAATATTCTGCACACTGCTTCCTAATAAGTTTTGCGATTGCACCTCAACATCCGGATTTGCAATCTTAAAATTATTGGTTGAATCCAGATTCAAAAATTGCTTTAAAGTTAACATCGCAATCTGAAAATTATTATCAGCTGTTGTAACATTTACTTCTTCACTTGCCAATTGCGCTTTCACATCATACACAGCACTTTTAGCAAGCGTTCCAGCATTCGCTAATTTTTCGGTTTGATCTAATTGTTGTTTTGTAATATCAAATTGATTTTTCGCAATCTTTAAAAATTCATCGCAATAAATAACATTTATATAAGCTGTTGCAACATTTAAAGCAACGTCGTTTTTTTGCTGTTTAATATTTTCACTACCCGCTAAATAGGCATATTGATTAGCCTTCATATTATTCCATTGGGATAAACCAGACCACAAAACAAGATTACTGGATATATAATAGTTTTGAGATAATACTTGAGTATTAGCAAAGGTGTTAGTGTAACGGTCAATGGTTCGTCCGAAGTTATAAGTATGTGCTGCGCCTCCGTTTAAATTTGGTAAAAGAGCGGCTTTAGATTGCGTGGTATTATTTTTTGTGATTTGATTGCTTAGTTCAGCTTGTTGAAGCATAATGTTATGCTTTAAAGCATAATCAACACATTGCTGCAAACTCCATTCGTTTTGGGCATTGGCACCAACACTCAATACTAAAAAGGCTATCAAAAAGTTCTTTATCATAATTCAGAAACAAAATTACCTAAAAAACTGGTGTTTTATGGCTTATTGTGGCAAAGGGTATATGCTTGTATAAGCGGTTTTTGGGGCGGATATTCAACCTTTATTGTTTACAAGTAATGTAACCAAAGCCATGCCCTGCGTTATGCTTTATTAAATTTGACCATGCGCATTTTGTCCTTCATCCTCTTAGTTATCCCAACGCTATTATCGGCTCAGCTAAAAAAAGAGTATTACGATAGCGAACAAACCCAACTTAAAAACGAAACCGATTATTATAAAGGGATGCCTCACGGACCCCATTACGAATATTACAAAAACGGAAAACTATCCCGAAAAGGGCATTATTTTCAAGGTAAAGAAGATAGTGTTTGGGTATTTTATTTTGAGGATGGCGGAACTAAAGCTATAGAACGTTTTTCACGCGGAAGAAAGAATGGCACCAATTCGTATTATTTTAAGAACGGGAAAATTGCGCAGATAACAAAGTTCACCTCTAATTTTGCAGATAGTATTTGGACTTCCTACCACGAAAACGGAAAAGTAAAAAGTACTGAGAGTTTCGTGAATGGAAAAAAAGAAGGCGATTGGGTATACTATCACGATAACGGACAAATTGAAAGCAAGGGAAAGTTTGAGAAAGACAAAAAAGAGGGCGATGTAAATGCTTTTTATCCGTCAGGTAAACCTTCAGCTAAACAACACTATTGCGGCGGCAAACCTTGCGGAACATGGCAAGAGTATTACGAGAATGGCCAAAACAAATTTGAAAAGGAATATAAAGACAGCACGCTTTATTTATGGAGCATGTGGGATGCTAAGGGCAAACAAGTTGTTTCCAATGGTAACGGGTATATCTCTGCTTATTATGAAACAGGCTACATACGTGCCATGGGTCGTTATAAAAATGGTTTACAAGATAGTTTGTGGCGTTTTTTTCACCCGAATGGTGAGTTAGATTACGAAGCTAATTACAGAGGGGGAATTTTAAACGGATATTACTCTTCTTACTACGTTAATCACAATATTAAAAGTGAAGGCGGATTTATTAATGGTAAGAAAAACGGTAGGTGGAAATTTTACGACCAAGATGGAAAATTGGAGATGAAAGGGACTTTAAAAGATGGATTAAGAGATAGTGCTTGGGTATATTATTATAACAATGGAAAAAAAGAATCGGAGGGAGATTTTGTAAATGATAAACAACAAGGCGCCTGGAATTTCTATTACCGCACCGGCGAAAAATGGAAATTAGGGAACTACGAAAATGGAATAAAATCAGGTACCTGGACGACTTGGTTCGAAAATGGAACCAAATTGCAGGAAGGAGATTATTTAAATGGGAAGGAAAACGGGGTTTGGCAATCGTGGTGGCAAAACGGCACGCAAAAAGATCAAGGAACTTTCACCATGGGTCTTTTAACAGATACATGGGAAGGTTGGTATCCTACAGGAAAGTCAAATTATAAAGGCGAGTACAATAAGAAAGGTAAAAAGCACGGCGATTGGACCTATTGGCACGAAAACGGCTCGTTTCGTGAAAAATGTAGTTATGTAAACGGTATTAAGCACGGTAATTATATTAGCTATCACGAGCGGGGTGGCTTTATTGATACACAGGGCAAATACCGTAAAGGTCACCAAAACGGTACCTGGAAATACTATTACGAAACAGGAGGCATCTTAAAAACACAGACCTTTAGTAACGGACATTTGGATGGAAAATGCGTAAGCTATTATCAGAATAATACAGTTCAGAGTATCAGCAATTATAAGGTGGTAGCCGAACGCCGCAAGGGTAAAGTACAAAGCTTGGCTGACGGGGAGTGGATTTTTTACGACAAAAGTGGGAAAGAAATAAGCCGAATCAATTATAAAGATGGTGTAAAGCAAAAGTAAAAGGAGTAAAAAAATAATTTGTATATTTACCTCATATGAGAAGCTCTAACAAACTTTTTTATTTATTCATTACTGTTTCTTCGTTAATTCTTTTTTCGTTTTGTAAAGGCGAAAAACCGGATGACACTACAGAAGATACTACAACAGGTAGCACTAACGTAATCGATAATAAACAAATTAGCGCTCAAAATGTATTTAATTCTATTCCGGCACGCGCTGAGATTGTACGACTTATAGGTGAATCAAAAATTGATTACGATCCAAGTTATTTAAACAACCCGGATGTAGCTTCAAAATATTCTTTAGAAAATTCACGCGCTTTAAACTTAGGCGTTTATGGTGCTGATTTAAGTGTTGCTGGCGCTTTCGATCAAACACAAGAGAGCATGTTGTTTTTAAAATGCGTAAACATTTTATCAAAAAATTTAGGTGTGAGTACGGCTTTCGACCAACACATGATGGACAGAATGGAAGCTTACAAAGAGAATCGCGATTCAACTTTAGAAATTATTGCATCCTCATTCCGTAAAGCCGATGAGTTTTTAAAACAAAACGACAGACCGGGAACATCCGCTTTAATTTTATCAGGTTCTTGGATTGAAGGTATGTATGTTTCTGTACAAATTGCACAACGCATAAATTCAGAAAGCATTATCAAAACTATTTTAAAACAAGACGAATCCTTGAAGCACTTAATCAATATGGTAGAAGCTTCTAATGTTAGTGCTGATGCTAAATATGTAACTGATGGATTAAATGATTTGAAAGTAAGTTTTGCTGAAGCGGCCAAGAAAAATACTTTAACGCTTGAAGCGATAAAAGATATTTGTGACAAAACTAATGCGCTTCGCAAAAAGGTTGTTGAAACCTACTAAGCTTTATAGTTCTTAATAAACTCTACAAAAAACTTTACTTTTTCTTTATCAATGTCAGGATATAAACCATGTCCAAGATTTGCAATGTAGCGCTGCGAACCAAAAGCGTCTAACATTTTTTTAGTTTCGGTGGCAATTGTTTTTTCATCTGCGTAAAGCAAACATGGATCAGCATTACCTTGCAAAGTTTTATTTCCTGCTTGTTTACGTGCAATTGTTGGATTGATTGTCCAATCTAAACCAATAGTGTTGCAATTTAACTTGGCAATCTCTTCAACTGCGTAATGCGCATCTTTTGCAAAAACAGTTATTGGCGCTAAAGGTTGAATAGCATCACAAATTTTTGAAATGTATTTTAAAGAGAATTCATAAAACTGTTCAGGTGCTAAAACGCCCGCCCACGAATCAAACAACTGAATCATATCAGCGCCGCTGTTTACTTGTCCTTTTAAATAATTAATGGTGCTCTGCGTAATTTTTTCTAAAAGCAAATGAGCTGCTTCGGGTTGTGTATATAAAAATTGTTTCGCTTTACTAAATGTTTTGCTGCCACTGCCTTCAACCATGTATGCGAAAATAGTCCAAGGCGCGCCTGCAAAACCAATTAAAGGAACGCGGTTATTTAAATTTTGCTTCGTAAGTTTTAAGGCTTCCATTACATAACGCAAATCATTTTCATCTGCCTCGCGTAATTTATCAATATCATTTTTTGTTTTAATTGTTTTTTCAAACCAAGGACCTTTCGCCTCAATCATTTCGTAAGGCAAACCCATTGCTTCAGGAATCACTAAAATATCTGAAAAAATAATAGCAGCATCCACGCCTAAAATATCTACAGGTTGAATCGATACTTCGCAAGCCAAATCCGGACTCTTTACAAATTCAATAAAATTTTTAGCGCGGCTACGAGTAGCACGATATTCAGGTAAAATTCTTCCTGCCTGACGCATTAACCATACAGGTGTGCGTTCAACATTTTCGCCTCTTGCGGCCCTAAGTACTAAATCGTTTTTTAACATAATAAGGAGCAAATTTACCAAAATATTAGATAAACGGCCGTATAAATTACACAAACGGCATTTGCTTTTGAATGCTTATCTTCTATCTTTATGACTCTACAATGACACTTATGAAAAAACTTTTAGTACTAGCAACTTTATTCGGATTCAATTCTTTATTCAGTCAAACAGAAGAACGTACTCATGCATGTGCAGTTGGAAAAATTGCTGCATTTAAAAATCACATGGCGCACAATTTGCGGACAGCATCCCCAAGTGCATTTATTTCCCACGAAAAATCTTATGATGTAAAATGGGTTCATTTGAATTTGAATATAGAACGTACCACAAAAACTATGAGCGGAAGCGCGCGTAGTGTTGCAACAGTTACAGCTTCAAGTATTGATACTTTTGGTTGCGTGTTGCATCAGGTAATGATAATTGATTCGGCTCGTGTTAATGGCGTGTTGGTTACAGTATCTAGTAAGGATAGTATTGTAAAATTAAAAACCCCGGGTGCTATTTTAAACGGACAAACAGTTGATGCACTTATTTATTATCATGGTACGCCTCCTGTTGGTGGTTCTGCTATTGGAAGTGGTTTTAGTAATGGAACTTCTACTTCATGGGGAAATCAGGTTACATGGAGTTTAAGTGAAGCGCTTGCAGCTTACCATTGGTGGCCATGTAAACAAATTTTAACTGATAAAATTGATTCGAGTTGGGTGTATGTTACAACCGATTCTGCAAACAAAGTTGGTTCAAACGGCATTTTAAAAAATGTTGTTGCTCTTGGAAACAAAAAACGTTACGAGTGGAAGTCAAAAACACCAATTGATTATTATTTAATTTCTATTGCTGTTGCAAAATATAAAGAGTATAATTTATGGGCAAAGCCTGCGTATTTAGCCGGTGATTCTATTTGGATCCAAAATTATATTTATGATAATGCAATAAATAATACGGCTTTCGTCACGCAAAAAAACACACTTAATTTAATTCGACAACAAATGGTGTTGCAGTGTAATTTGTATGGCATGTATCCTTTTTACAAGGAAAAATATGGTCATTGCATGGCACCTTTCGGCGGTGGAATGGAGCATCAAACGATGACAAGCTTAGGATTTTTTGATTATTATGTTGACACGCACGAGTTGGGTCACCAATGGTGGGGCGATAATGTAACTTGCAAAAGCTGGGGTGATATCTGGATTAATGAAGGGTTCGCTTCTTATACAGAACATTTAACGGCACAATATCTAGACCCAACTAACTTTATGCCAAATTTAAATAGCGCACATAACAGTGTAATGAGTGCACCGGGCGGACATGTTTGGGTAACTGGCCCTGATACAATGGACGCAAACAAAGTTTTTAGCGGCCGTTTAACTTATGATAAAGGTGGTGCTATTATCCGTACACTACAATTTGTTGTGAATAATGATTCAGTTTGGTTTCCGTTGTTAAGAGGATTTCAAAATACTTACAAGAACAGTACTGCTTCTGTAGTTGATTTTAAAAATTACGCGCAAACATTTACAAGCATGAACTTCACCCAATTCTTTAATCAATGGTATTATGGTGAAGGGTATCCAACATTTAATGTGACTTGGAATTCAGGTCCCGGTAAATTGTATTTGAAATCAGCTCAAACAACTTCTTCTGCGTCATCAGTTCCATTATTTATTACGCCAATGGAATATAAAGTATCGCGCACCGCTATGCCTGATACTACTATCAGATTGCAGCATAATATAAATATTGAAAATTATGTTGTGAGTTTATTAGGTACAGTAACAAGTGTAACAGTTGATCCGAACCAATGGGTGATTAATAAAGTTGTTGGACCAACAAAAGATGTGACTTTAGGTTTACCTGAAGGATATGCTATCAATCCTGAAATTACCATTACTCCAAACCCAAACAACGGCATATTCGAAATGAATTCATCAATTGATATAAGTGGTGTGATTGAAATTTATGATGTAACCGGAAAATTAATTCAAAAAGAAACCGCCAAACAAAAAAATAAAATTGATATCAGTTCTCACGCAGCAGGAATTTATTCTATTGTAATAAAAGATGAGAATGGTTTACAATTGAAAGCGACAAAGGTTGTGAAGGAGTAACAAGAAAATATTTGAATGTTAAAAGGCTTCAGAATTCTGAAGCCTTTTTTGTTTTGAAAAATCTAAATCTTAATCCCCAATTCCTTCAATTGCTCTTCGCTGATTGGGCTTGGACTTTCTATCATTAAATCTTTTCCTGAATTATTTTTTGGGAAAGCGATGAAGTCGCGGATAGAATCTGCACCTCCAAATAAAGAACACAAGCGATCGAAGCCTAAAGCAATACCACCGTGTGGAGGTGCGCCAAATTCAAATGCATTCATTAAAAATCCAAATTGATTTTGTGCTTCTTCATCTGTAAAACCTAAAGTCTTAAACATTAAAGCTTGCAACGATTTATCGTGAATACGAATGCTACCACCACCAATTTCAACACCGTTAATTACTACGTCGTATGCATTCGCTCTTACTTCTCCGGGAGAAGTTTTTAATAAGGCAATGTCTTCAGGTTTTGGAGAAGTAAATGGATGATGTTTCGCAACCCATCGTCCGCGTAATGATTCTAATAAATTCGTATCGCCTTCATTCCATTCTAATAAAGGAAAATCAATTACCCACAAACAAGAGAATTTATTTTTATCACGTAAACCTAAACGGGTTCCCATTTCTAAACGTAATTCGCTTAAAGCTTTTCTGGTTTTATCGGCACCGCCTGCAAGTAATAGCATTAAGTCGCCGGGTTGTGCGTTAAATGCAGCGGCCCATTTTTTTAATTCTTCTTCGTTGTAAAATTTATCTACCGATGATTTAATTGTGCCATCAGTATTATAACGGGCGTAAACTAAACCTGTAGCGCCAATTTGCGGACGTTTTACAAATTCAGTTAACTCATCTAATTGTTTGCGTGTGTATTCAGCTGCGCCTTTTGCACAAATACCAACCACTAATTCAGCATCATTAAATACTTTAAATTCTTTTCCTTTAACCACATCATTCAATTCCACAAATTTCATTTCGAAACGTGTATCAGGCTTATCGTTACCATAATATTTCATGGCATCGGCATAGGTCATGCGTGGCAGAGAAGGAATATCAATATTTTTTACTGTCTTGAATAAATGTTTCACCATTCCTTCAAACGTATTTAAAATATCTTCTTGCTCAATAAAACTCATCTCGCAATCTATTTGCGTGAACTCCGGTTGTCTGTCGGCACGTAAATCTTCATCTCTGAAACATTTTACAATTTGATAGTAACGGTCGAAACCCGCCACCATTAATAATTGTTTAAACGTTTGCGGACTTTGCGGTAATGCGTAAAAAGATCCCTGGTTCATTCTACTTGGCACCACAAAGTCGCGTGCGCCTTCAGGAGTAGATTTAATTAGAACAGGTGTTTCTACTTCTAAGAAATTTTGTTTGTCTAAATAATTTCTGGTTTCAATTGCTAAGCGGTGACGTAACTCTAAATTTTTGCGCACGATACTACGGCGTAAATCCAAGTAACGGTATTTCATGCGTAACTCTTCGCCGCCATCCGTTTCATCTTCGATGGTGAAAGGTGGAGTAATTGCAGAATTTAAAACAGTGAATTCTTTTACTTTAATTTCAATTTCGCCTGTTGGGTGATTTTTATTTTTGCTTGAGCGTTCTATTACAGTTCCTTTTACTTGCAAAACAAATTCGCGTCCAACACTTGTTGCTTTAGATGCTAAATCTTTATCCCATTCAGGATTAAAAGTTAATTGCGTAATACCATAACGATCGCGTAAGTCAATAAATGTCATACCGCCTAAGTCGCGACTTTTTTGCACCCAACCACATAACGTAACTTCTTTATTTACATCTGTGATCCTTAATTCTCCGCAGGTAACAGTTCTAAGCATAATAGATGGCAAAAATACAAAAAAGATTGGGATAACTCTTTAAGGGGAAAGTGTCATCCTGCACTTATGCAGGAAAAAAAATCCCGCCTTTTAAGGGGCGGGATTAGATAGACAAACCAACTACACTAAATAGTTTTCCGGGTTTCGTATTCGAATACCCCTTCTGTTATGGGAGCGCCGTCACGGAAGCAGGAAACTCCTCCCCAGTTAAAGGTTTTTTTGATATACCCAGGCATCTTCGTTTCTGACTAAAATGCGTTGAATAATAACCACATTATGACCAAGAATAATTTCTTCGGTAACACCTGATGTGTATTTTAAAATCAGAGCGTTTACTAATTTTTTACTTTTTGGATAAACAATAAGTGTATTATCTTTTAGTACAAGTACCCCTTCGCTTAATATAGATGGATTTGTAGTAGATACCGCTTCTGTTTTAGTTGGCGTAACAGTTGGAGTGGAAGTGATAGATTTTTCTTCTTGTAATTTTTTATTGGTTAAAGCTTCTTCTTCCAATTTTTTTGACTTTGCTTGTTCGGCTGCTAAAAGTGCATCTTGTTTTGCCTTTTCCGCTGCTAAATCAGCATTCTTTTTATCCTGCAATGCTTTTTCAGAAGCGAGGTCTGCGTTCTTTTTATCTTGTTCGGCTTTCAGTTTCGCTGCGGCAATAGCTTCTTTCTTTGCTTTCTTTAATTCCTGTACTTGTGCAATTACATCTTTCAAATATTTTTTATCGTACTCGAAATTATCCACCTTCGGATTGAAATAATATTTATTTACGGGTTGATTAAAAACAGAATAATCAACACCTGGAACTAAAGCAATCAATTCTAAATCGGCAATCATCACTGCAAATTTTTTCTTAGCGCTTTCGGCGGGAACACCCATAGTACTTACTGTAAAATATTTTTTAGCGTAACCATCTTTAGTAATGCTTACAACAAACTCAGCGCCCATTGGTAAAAATAAATTGTAAGCGCCGCTATACGTTGTAGGAAAGGAAGTAAAGAGTTGTCCGTTTTTTGTTACAGTTACTTGAACACCTTGCATGGCTATATCATCTTCGCCGGAAATAGTACCGCCAATGTTAAGCGTTTCGGTTTGTGCGTTTAGGCCAAACGAAAGGCAAAGGAAAACGAGTATATAAATGAGATATTTCAATAGTTTGCTTTACTAGACAAAATTAGAGAGAATGGAGGCGAAAAAATCAGCGGAAAAAACTAATAATTAACAGATTAGAGTTAATTACTTAAAGTATTATTTGCGAAAATCGCAAAAAAATATATTTTTATGTTGTTGAATATCAAGAATTTAAATTTGAGTAAGTAAAAATCCCGCCTTTTGAGCGGGATTAGATAAACTAAACAAACAGAACAAAATTGATTTACGAGATTCTGGTTTCGCTTTCGAAAATACTTTCAGTAATAGCTTGTCCGTCGCGGAAGCAAGCAACGCCGCCCCAGTTGAACATTTTTTTGTGATACACCCAAGCCATTTGATCGCGCACTAAAACACGTTGAATAATAATAACGTTAGTGCCATAAATAATTTCTTCGGTAACACCTGTTTTATATTTCGCAACTAAAGCAATGATGCGTTCGTTGATATTTGAATTTGTGTTTACAAACAAAACATCTTTAACTAAAGGTTTTGGTTGTGTAAGTGTTGATGGATTGATGTTTGATATTTCTTCGGCTTTAATTTTTTTATTAGCTTCAATTTCTTTTTCTAAATTCTTTAAGTAAGCTTTTTCAACAGCAAGTCTTTCGTCTTGCAATGCTTTTTGCGCTGCTAATTCAGCATCTTTTTTATCTTGTTCAGCTTTTAGTTTGGCTAGGAGAATGGCTTCTTTTTTGGCAATTTTCAAATCACTAACCTGCGCCAACATGTCCTTCATATATTTTTTATCGAATTCGAAATTGTCGATTTTAGGATTGTAATAATATTTATTCATGGGTTGATTGAAAATAGAATAATCAACACCCGGAACGGTTTCAATTAATTCTAAGTCGGCAATCATAACAGAGAATTTTTTCTTTGCGCTTTCATCAGAAACACCAAGTGTACTAACAGTAAAATATTTTTTTGCAAAACCTGATTTAGAAACGGTGATAACAAATTCAGAACCCATTGGTAAATACAAAGCATACGAACCATTAAAGGAAGTGGGAAACGAGGTAAATGCTTTTCCATCTTTAGTAACGCTTACTAAAGCATCGGGCATTGCTACTTTATGTTCGTTCGAAATAGTTCCGCCAACATTAAGGGTTTCTCTTTGAGCAATTGAACTCAAAGCAACAAAAAGTAAAAATGTGATATTGATGAAAATCTTCATGCCGTTTAAATAGGCTGCAAAAGTAGAATCTTTTTAAGGATAAAGTGAAAAAACAAACTGAATAATTAGTCATTAAACGTTAATTATTGTTGTTTTATCGATAAAATAGAGAAATTTATCGAGCGAAAATAGGCAAATAAAATCGAAAATTATTCTGAAATAAATTGACTTTCAGCTTGTTGCCAGTTAATTACATTCCACCAGGCTGAAATATAGTCGGCGCGCTTGTTCTGATATTTTAAATAGTAGGCGTGTTCCCAAACATCTAAACAAAGAATTGGTTTGCCTTTATCTGTAGCGCAATCCATTAGGGGTTATCTTGGTTTGATGTCGTTGTGATTTTTAATTTTCCATTTGTTTCAATTAACCAACACCAACCACTTCCAAAAACCTTTAATGCTTTTTCTGAAAATTCTTTTTTGAAAATTTCGAAGGTGTTGAACTCAGCAATGATAGCATTTTCTAATTTTCCGGTTGGCAAATTGGTTTCACCTTTCGAATTTGCTTTCATTAATTGCCAAAATAAAGAATGGTTGTAATGTCCACCACCATTATTTCTTAATGCCATATCTAGTTTTGAAGCTTGGGAAAATAATCCAGAAAAAGTTTGGTCGCCACTGTAATTAATTAAAGCTGCATTTAATTTATCTACGTAAGCCTGATGATGTTTGCTATGATGAATTTTCATAGTTTGTTCATCAATAAATGGCTCTAGTGCATTATAAGCATATGGTAAGGCGGGAAGAGAATATTTTCCGCCATCATTTGTTTGTTTAATCAAATTATCAATGGTATTTAGTTTTTCTTCACCAATTAAATTTGAAGCCAAACCCGCTAAACCAAGCAAAGCGCTCTTCTTTAAAAAATTTCTGCGCTCGTTTTCCATTTTAAAATTGAATTAGTAATTGATTTTTTTCTACTGCTGTTCCTTTTGTAGCTACAACTTTTTTAATCACACCATCGGTTGGTGATTTCAAAACGTTTTCCATTTTCATAGCTTCCAATACCAATAAAGAGTCTCCTTTTTTCACTTCCTGACCTTCACTCACCAAAATATTTAAAACCATTCCCGGCATTGGCGCTTTAACATCATTTATTTTTTTTGCAGCGATGTTATCTAACCCAAGATTATGTAATAACTCGTCGTATTTATCTTTTACGTCCAGTGTATATTTTTTACCGTTTACTTTTACTACTAATTTTTTTTCAGCGTAATCGGCTTTTACAAGCTCTATATTGTACGATTGATTATTAAGAAGCAAATGATACTGCTGATGTCCTGTATTTAAAATATCAGCTTCAATTGTTTTTCCGTTTGATGTGCCCGAAACCTTTGTTCCATTAAAGTCTAATTCGGTTTTTAACGTATTTTTTCCGTTTATGGTAATATTGTACATAGAGCTTCAAATTTAGGGATTTATACCAATAAAAAAGCCCCCAATAAGGAGGCTTTAAATATATTTAATGAAGCTTATTACTTTTTAACGAATTCACCCATTTTGTTATCGAAGTTTAAGAAGTAACCACCTTTAGGTAAGTTAGAAACATCAACTTTAGAACCAAATCCTTTTTTAACGATGTTACCGTACTGATCGTAAATCTCATACATAGTTTCGATAGGCTTATCACCAGCAACGAAATTAATGTCTTTAGAAGCTTTTACAGGAGCAAAAGTGATTTCAGGAACATCAGCCATACATTCAACCGGTTTCGATAAACGAGGTTGACCGCTATAATCTGTTTGACGAACACGAACTTGGTTTTTACCAGAGTGTGGTTGAACTTTAAAAGTATAAGGATTTGTAGCAGGAGTACCAACACCATCAACTTCACCAACTTTTACCCATTTGTTCCAACGGAACTGCTCAATAGCGAAAGCTAATTTACCAGTTTCAGACTTAGTAGACCATTTTACAGTACCATCCTTCTCGAAAGACATACTGATAATCTCAAAAGTACTCTTTGGCTTTAAAACCTCAGGATTCAACACTTTAGGCTTACAATCTTCTTTATGCTTGATTTTAATCTCAACTTTATCTCCAACATTTAACTTATGTGGCTTAAAATCAACCTCAAACGCGCTAGATGCAATCTCATCAGTAGCAATATTTCCATTCACAAGTACCTCAGTAACACAAAAACCAACACCGCCACTACCATAAGGGTTTTGAACGTATAGATTCTTTCCCTGATAGTTGCCTTCAAGAATAATAACTCCTCCTTGCGAATAGGCTTTAAAGCCCGAGAACCCGGCTAAAAGAAGGTATAGAAATATTTTTTTCATCGACAAATTCAAAAAAATGACCGCATTAAACGGCGTTGCAATATTAAAACGATATTTTAAAAAAACAAAATAAATTTTCAAAAATATTAGTCTATTTGTATAGACTTGAAAAATGAGTTATATTTAAGTAGTTTTGCAGTGAATTTAAACAATTTATGAATATCATATCGAAATATAGTTACATTATTGCTTTATCAGCGGTTCTAGTGGCTTGTGGCGGCGGAAAAGAATCAGATAATGGTCAACGCCCTGAAGGAAGTGGCGGATCTATTAGGATTGCTGAGGTAACTCCACCAAAAAATATTTTCCCTCAAGCTATCACATCTCAGATTGAAGGCCTGATTGCTAGTCAGATACACGAAGGTTTGGTTAGGCTTAACCCAAAAACGCTTGAGCCAATTCCTGGATTGGCAGAAAAATGGGAAGTTTCTCCGGACGGAAAAACAATTACGTTTCATTTAAGAAAAGACGCTCACTTTCATAGCACAGAGGAAGGCAAACTTGGTAACGAAGTTACTTCTCAGGATGTGAAATTTACTTTTGAATTATTAAGTACAGACAGAAATACAAATATGCACTTTGCTACTGTTTGTAAAGACAGAATTGTTGGTGCTAATGAATACTTTGAAGCAACTTCAAAAGGACAAAAAGCAGAGTTAACCGGTTTTAAAATTATTGATAAATACACGTTTAGTATTTCATTGAATAACGCTTCTGGAATTTTCTTACAAATCTTAGCAAATCCAGTTACTTCTATTATTAGCGAAGCAGCATACAAACAAAATTATGAAAACTTAAAAATTGGAGCAGGTCCGTTTGTTTACGATGCTAAATTTTCTACACCTAAACGTATTACTTTAACTCGAAATCCAAACTATTATGGTAAAGATGAAAAAGGAAATTCATTACCGTAGTTAGACAGCGTTATCGTTGATATCTTAAATTCAACCGAAGAAGGTTTAACAGCGTTTAAAGAAGGTAGATGTGAATACGTTGGTTCAATTCCATCAAATGCAGTACGTACAATCGTAGAAGAAAATATTAAAGATTTTGAAAACAATCCGCCTGCATTTATTTTAGAGAGAAGCTCTGAAATGATCAGCCAATACTATTTGTTCAATCTTCACAAACCACCTTTCAATAATGTTAAAGTTCGTCAGGCTTTTAACTATGCGATTGATCGTGATAAAATAATTGATAAAGTATTGCAAGGACAAGCTTATGGTCCGGGTAGTTATGGTATTACCCCTCCAACTTTTGAAGCTTACAAAGTAGGTGATATTATAGGTTATAATTTTGACCCTGAAAAAGCTAAAAAATTATTAATGGAAGCGGGTTATCCTGGAGGAGTCGGTTTCCCTGAAGTTTCATTAGTTGTAAATTCAGGAAACACGCGTAACAATACTGTTGCTGCTGAAATACAACGCCACTTAAGAGAAAATTTAAATGTGAATATCACCTTTGAATCATTAAGCAACAATGAAAAATACAGATTACAACACAAAGGAATGGGAAATATTTTCCGTGATGGTTGGATTGCTGATTATCCAAGTCCGGAATCATTCTTATCTGTGTTTTACGGAGAGCCGGTTCCTGCTGACACTTCAAAAACGTCGTATCCAAATACACAGCGTTATGTAAATAAAGAATTTGATAAGTATTATAAAATGGGTCGCGATGCTAGACAAAAAGACAGCTCCTATGTTTATTTTATGAAGGCAGAACAAATTTTAATGAGCGAAGCGCCTATAATGGTATTATGGTACGAAAGCAATTACAGATTAATTAGTTCTAAGCTTAAAAACTTTGTTGTAAATCCGTTACGTTATTTTGATTTAACAAGAGTTATGATTGGCACACCGGAGCCGCTGGATAAGAAAAAATAAACTTTATTTTCGTTTTGAAAGCCGCCCAAAAAGGCGGCTTTTGTTTTAGGTGCAAACATATTACGACATATTAGGCATTTCACAAGGCGCGAGTAGCGACCAAATAAAATCTGCATTCAGACGGCTGGCTAAATTGTATCATCCCGATAAAAATCCGAACGGAAACGAAGAATTTGGAAAAATATTAATGGCTTACGAAATCTTAATTGATACATCTCGTCGCCGACAATACGATTCGAAATTAAAATATGGTAGTGCCGAGAATTTCGCAACAAAAAAAGCAAGGAGTTCAAAACAAAAAGAGTGGGGGTTTAGTGAGGAAGAATTAAAACGCCGGCAGTATTACAAAGAGCATTACAAAAAAGAATACGAGCGCTCAGTAAATCAAGCAACCGTCACAAAAAAGAATTACAACGAGTATAAATACATTTTGTTTGCGGTGCCATTAGCTGTTGGTTTGCTAATGTTTATTGTAAATACCTATGAGCAAAGTACAGATGAAGAAACAAAAAACACCACAGTAGCTATTTCTGAAAAAAAAGATGAATTAGATATGTATTCTGATCCATATACTTCTTTTTTCAAAAACCCGGTGTATGATACAGTTGCGAACCGAAGCTTAGTAATTAAAAATTTGTCGAGCAAGGATGCGGTTATTTGTTTAACAGATGCAGGGAATAAATTCTTACGAAGCTTTGTTATTAAAATGGGTATTTCGGCGGAAGTGGAACAATTACCGAATGTCGAAATGAATGTAAAAGTAGCTACCGGTAAAAATTGGAATAAACAAAAAGAACACAAAAACTTAAATGTAATAGGTGGTTTTAATGACAACGCAGCGTATTACGTCATCAATACAAAAAAAACGAATGGTTGGACGGTGACGTTAGATGACGCAACATTAAACAGATTGGATAAAATAGAAGAAAAAGATTTTTTCCTGAAGAATTAATTTCCTGAGCCTGATTTTTTAACCTCAAAACCAAAATCCATAATTAATGGAAGTGGGTCTGTACGCATCGCTTGTTCAAATGTAAAATTGTATTTCCCTGCTAAAGGAAAACGAGTGCTTTGTTTTAATGGTATAGTAATATCAAAAATATCGCCGGCACCATTTCCCATCCATTCCCCTTTTGTATTGGCTAAAATGCACTCTAAGGTATCTTGCATTACTTTGCCATCAGGATAAGTGGTGGTTAAGAATAAATATAAATTACTGTATGGGTATGCATCGGCGTGACGAACCATAACGCTGATATCGTGTAGCGAATTTAAATCTGTCATCTCCACATCAAAACTCACTTTGTTTTTGGCGTACCAATTATTCTCTTCAAAATTTTGGTATTTACTAAACACAACATTGTTGCCGCAAGAGCTTAAAAGTAAAATAGAAAAAAATAATATCGTATTTATAGCAACGTTTCTCATCACAAACTAATTATCTTTTGGCTTAGTAGGATTATTGTTTGGATTGTTATTGGGCTTATTGTGATTTGGTTTGTTGCCGCCTCCCTTATTGTTCGGATTGTTATTTGGTTTTTGATTAGGATTTGGTTTTCTGTTAGGATTATTGCCGCTCTTGTTATTCGGGTTCGCGGATTTATTATTAGGGTTCGCAGTTTTATTATTCGGATTCTGTGTTTTGTTATTTGGGTTTTGATTCTTGTTGTTAGGGTTCGCGTTTTTATTATTAGGATTTGGCCCTTTATTACCTTGCGGTTTTTTGTGCTTGTTTCTGTTTTGATTTTTTTGTTTATCAAAACGGGTTAAGCTATCCTGGCCAACTACATTTTCAAAATCAGGTTGCTTTACTTCAGGAATTGCACTTATTTCTTTAAACTCAGCCAAGTCAACAGGTTTTTCACCTTTCTCGTTCATCGCTAAAACTTCTTTTACGCGTGCAATACTCAACGGAATAAAAACATCCGGTTCAGTGGTGTACGACCACCAAATTAATCGTTTAAAAATATCAGTCTTTTGTAAAAGGCATCTCCTTTTTGCGTGTGTAAACGTTTCCCATCAATTTGTGGAAATTCTTTCAGTGCATCCTGATAGGTATCTAACTCGTAATTCAAACAACATTTTAATTTACCACATTGTCCCGCTAATTTCATTGGATTCAATGATAATTGTTGGTAACGTGCTGCTGAGGTTGAAACTGTTCTGAAATCAGTTAACCAGGTACTACAACATAATTCTCTTCCACAAGCACCAATTGCTCCTAAACGCGCAGCTTCTTGTCGCGCACCAATCTGACGCATTTCAATTCTTACTTTAAAAGCATCAGCTAAAACTTTTATCAACTCACGAAAATCAACACGTTCATCAGCTGTGTAATAAAAAATAGCTTTCGATTTATCACCTTGATATTCTACATCACTTAATTTCATTTGCAAACCTAATTGCAAAGCAATAGTGCGGGCTTTATACATGGTAGCTACTTCCAATGCCTGGCCTTCGCGCCACTTATCAATATCCTGTTGTTTAGCTTTACGGTAAATTTTTTTAATTTCTTCACTATCAAAATTTACGCCCTTCTTTTTCATTTGCAGACGAACCAATTCTCCTGTTAAAGAAACAATACCGATGTCATGTCCTGGACTGGCTTCAACAGCAATCACATCACCCACATTTAAACCAAGGCCATTTACATTTTTAAAAAAATCTTTACGTGAATTTTTAAAACGAACCTCCACCATATCAAATGGGGTTTGTCCGCCGGGTAAACTCATGTTACCTAACCAATCAAATACATTAAGTTTGTTGCAACCTCCTCCGGTACCGCACGAACCATTGTTGTTACAGCCGGCTGGCACACCAGTTGATGTGTTATGGTTTCCTCTTCCTGTACTGCAATTTCCGCAACTCATTGGTATTTCCTATTTATATCGAAAGGTTAAAATTACGCCATTTTAACGGCTTTTCAAACGGTTTTAAGCTAATTATTAAGAGTGGATTGTTGAAGCATTTTTTAAAAAGGACTCTTCTAAATCCGTAACTTCATAGTCGAGATGAAGAGAATAATTTTATTACTAAGTGTTATTGCAATGGTAAGTTGCGATAAGGACAAAGAAACTACCAATGAGTGTGATGGTACTTATTATCAAATATCGTCACCTGATTTATTAAACGGAATGCTAAAAACCGGAACGTATTGGGTATATATGGATTCAGTTGCTTTAGCTACTGACAGTACTGTTATTAGTAGCTTTTCAGAAGGCAAAGCCGGTGCTTGTGAAGAATTTCATGCATATGGTTATAATTTAGTTAGCTATCCTAATTTATTAGGATCGAACATGGCAATTTACCAAGGCGGTATTGAGAAAAATACTGGCGGTTTACCAAATAGTGGTATTAAAATTTATACTGATTTTAATTTCCCCGATAGTTCATCTGCATTTAATTGCAGTAGATTAGATTCAGTATTTATTTATGACCGCTATTACAAACGTGTTGAAAAAGTCACTGTTGCTAACGACCCTTCCAACACCGGAAAAACGAAATCCATTTATTATTTCAATTCAGCATTTGGATTATTGAGACATGATAAATTTAATGCCAGTAATGCTTTGGTTTGGAAAAAATTATTGATGCGCAAAAACATTGTGAGATAATATTTCATGAACTATTGGCTTATAAAATCAGAACCCGACGCTTACAGTTGGGAACAATTTAAAAAAGATAAAAAAACGTCTTGGACTGGGGTAAGAAATTACGCCGCGCGAAATAATTTAAAAGCTATGAAAAAAGGCGACCTCTGCTTTTTTTACCATAGCAACGAAGGAAAACATATTGTTGGCATTGCAAAGGTGGTTAAAGAATTCTATCAGGATCCAACAACTACAGAAGAGGCTTGGGTGTGTGTTGATGTCGCTCCTGAAAAAGAACTTAAAAAACCGGTTGAGTTAGCTGAATTAAAAAAGGACAAACTTTTAAAAGATATGCAATTTGTGAAAATTGGTCGCTTATCAGTAAGTGTAGTAAAGAAAGAAGAGTTTGATAAAGTTTGTTTGTTGGGTGAATCAAAATAAAAAAGGCCATCATTTCCGACAGCCTTTCTTTCCTTAAGAGTTATTGATTTAAGAATTCACTAGTAATTTAAATCCTTTACCGTGAATATTGATGATTTCAACTTTTGAATCGTCTTTTAAATATTTACGCAATTTAGCAATGTAAATATCCATACTACGGCCATTGAAATAATTATCGTCATGCCAAATAGTTTTTAAAGCGAAGTTTCTGTCTAACACATCATTTTTGTGCACACACAACAAACGTAACAACTGACTTTCTTTAGTCGTTAATTTTTGTTCCATTGCGTTGTGTAATAAAATCTGCTTTTCAGAATTGAATTGGTATTTACCAATTGAGAATGCTGATTCATCAGTATCCTGCGAACGGTTTTTATTACTACGGCGTAATACCGCATTAATACGTACCATTAATTCTTCCATGCTAAATGGTTTAGTGATATAATCATCACCGCCTGCATTAAAGCCTTCAATAGTATCTTCTTTCATGCTCTTTGCAGTCAAGAAAATAATTGGTACGTTCTTATCGTTTAAACGAATTTCTTTTGCAAGCGTGATACCATCTTTATGTGGCATCATCACGTCTAACAATAATAAGTCAAAAGTGCCTTTGCAAAATGCGTCGTATCCTTTATTGCCGTCGTCGGCTAATTTGGTTTCAAAACCTTTCGCGTTTAGATATTCTTCTAAAAGTGTTCCCAGGCTCGGATCGTCCTCTACCAATAATACTCTGGTTTTTACAGCTTCCATAAATGTTAATTTTAACAATAAAGTTAATACATAAACTGTTCCGAAAAATGGCTTTTAACAATTATTAGGTATTGGGTTGTAGAGGCAAAACAAGGGTAAACGTGCTTCCCTTGCCAAGTTCACTGCTTACGCTAATCTCGCCTCCATGCTTATTTACAACGGCTTGCACGTACGATAGGCCTAAACCAAAGCCTTTTACATTATGCACGTTTCCGGTTGGCACGCGGTAAAACTTATCGAATATTTTGCGTTGGTTTTCTTTACTGATACCAATTCCGTTATCCCTGATAATAATTTCAATACCATTTTCGGCATCGTGTGTGGTAATATTAATTTCAGGATTTTCTTTCGAATATTTTAGGGCGTTATCAATTAAGTTGAAAATAATATTAGTTAAGTGAACTCTGTCGGCCTGCAATCTAACTTTAGTGGCATTAAGATTGGTGGTGATTTTTCCGTTGCGTTGTTCCACTAATAAATTCGTGTTATTAATAGCAGTATTGATGATTTCGTGAATATCGAGCTCGTTTAATTTTAGTTTGAATTCGCCCTTATCTAAAATAGCGGTTTGTAAAATGCTTTCTACTAAAACACTTAAACGCTTATTCTCATCTTTAATCATTTTTAAAAAGCGAGCTTGTTTTTCTGGTGTTTTGGTAACGGTTTCATCGCCTAACATTTCAGACGCTAAGGAAATAGTACTAATAGGCGTTTTAAATTCATGTGTCATATTACTAATGAAGTCATTTTTTATATCACCTAATTTTTTCTGACGGAGAATCGTAAAAATAAAATAGTAGAAAGAGAAAATCAAAATCAACATCACCATACCGGATACTACTAACATGGCCCACATGGTTTGTAATAAATATTTATTTTGGTGAGGAAAGTGAACCGTTAAATATTCCGGTTTTACAAAAATATTTTTAGGGGAGAGATTGACATTATAAACTGTACCTAAAGAATCTTTTCCTAATTCAGCTTCGCTAAGGTTGGTTGTTTTTAAACTGCCCGGATGCTGTGAGGAAATATAATAGTTGTATTTTGTTTTAATGTCTTGATTTTGTAATTCTTTTCTAAGTGTAGAATCTAAAAGTATAGTATCGATTTTTGGTTTATAATTAGAATATACATTTACTTCTTCCATCTCATCAAAAAGATCTTTATAAATCTCTTCTTTGTGTTTCAGTAATTCGTCACGTACATTTTCAATTTGTTTAACGGTGTCGATTTTGTTTGCGGCAAAATGATACGGGAAATCTTCGTTAAATTGAACAGTATCATTCTTCGAAAATTCTTTTTGTGAGTACACGCTGGTAGATACCCCGCCGGAATCTTTACTTAAAACGGAATAAAGTTTAATAACATTTCCTTCAACAACACCCTGCGTACGCTTCTTATATTTTTTAGATAATTTATCTGCCAGGGCAGTTTTCTCAAGTTTATCGGCAGTATTATTTAGTGCCGCATAAACACGCGATTTAAATTGGTCATTCTTTAGCTCCCAGTCATTAATAATCCAATACGCCTGAATGGCAATTAAAGCCAGGAAAGCAAGGGCTACTACAACCGATATAACACTAAAGTTTTGCTTATTCACTTTGTAAAGATAGTAATTTGACGGGCAGAAAATAAAATACCCCGACGGTTAGATCGGGGTATTAAAAAAATTAAGCTTTTTTAGCTTTATTTAGTAATGAAAAAGCGCTCAGAATAAATCTTGTCGCCTGCGGTTACTCTTACAAAATAGGTTCCGGCAGGTAAAGTGTTTAAATCTAATTTAATTTTTTCGTTAAGCTTAGCTTCTTTATTTTCGATAGCAATAGTGCTCCCTAAAATGTTCACTACTTCAATTTTCGAGTAGTTTAGTTTTTTAGTATCTAAATAGATTACGCCATCATTACTTGGATTAGGATAAATTTTAATAGCTGAATTAATGTCTTGTGTAAACTCAGCAACACCTGAAGCGCCTGCTACAGATCCTGTAAAACGAACTGTATCTATACGGAAAGTACCATTAGTGCTTTCTGCATTCCAAGGATATAAACGGAAAGTAGTAGCATTAGTTTGATTGGTAAAGTTTGGTCCGCTTAATGTAATAGTTGATCCAACTTCTTGTTTACCGCCTGTTACAGTATAGCTATCCAACACCCAGAAAAACACATCGCCGGCTTGAACATTAATGTTTGCATTAGCTGGTGCAATACTTGCCGGTAAGTTAGCAGCATACGAATCTTTGCTACTTCTTACTGCCCAATTGCGCGGCCCGGTTGATGACCGCGACATATTAAATGTGATTGAATTTAAAGTCACACTACTTGCATTAGGTGTAATAGTTACTTCATAATACTTAGCAGGATTGATAGCGCCTGTGTAAGTAGCATAAGCATCATTACCATTCACTATTGTGTTATCCCAACCGCTAAATGCAAATACGCTACCTGCTGAAGTGCCGGTTGGTGTACCAACTGCCATAAACGAACCAAAGGTTACGCCTGGTGCTGTTGGAGGAGGAGTAGGGTCAACTGTTCCTGTGTTAGCGGTTCCGGTTAAAACCCCGCCAAAATCGTACATAACACTAAATGCTTGAGAAAAAGTGTTAAGGCTTAAAAATAAAAGACTTGCTGATAGTAGATGTTTAATCATATTAATTAATTTTATAGGCGTAAAGTTACAAAAAATAGAGGAATGCGAATTAAGTTATTGTTAATATTTACTGTACTAGGATTAACATTTAAGGCCCAAAACGAGAATGGTTTAGTTAACTGGCTAACGCTTAAGGAAGCCCAAGAGAAAAACAAAACAGCTCCTAAACCCTTTTTGATTGATATTTATACCGATTGGTGTGGTTGGTGTAAGCACATGATGAAAACCACGTATTCAAATCCAAACATTGCAGCTTATTTAAACCAACATTTTTACGCGGTAAAATTTGATGCTGAAACAAAAGATACTATTGAGTATAATGGAAAAACATATTATCCCACTTCAAAAAATCCTAAAACACCACATCAGTTAGCTATTAAATTTTTGGGTACCAGTTTAAGTTATCCTTCAACCATGTTTGTTGCTAATAATTACGAGTTTAATTTATTAACGCAAGGTTTTTTAGAAGAGAAGAAAATTGAACCGGTAATGATTTTTGTTTTAGAGAATGCATATCGTACAACACAATATGAAGATTTTTCGGACCGCTTTAATAAAGCATTTTACGATACAGTATTTCCTAAAAAACAAATCCCTGTTTACAGTATAAATGAAGCTTTGGCGCTTTCGAAAAAGAAACCAAAGAAATTATTGGTGAATATTTACGCCGGTTTTTGTAATACCTGCAAAGTGCAAAATAAAACAACGTTTGTCGATACCAGTATTGCAAGCTACATTGATAAGAATTTTTATTTAGTAAATTTTGATGCAGAGAGTGCGGATACAGTTGTATTTAATGGCGAAAAACACTTTAAGCAACTTATAAACGGATATCCTTTAAACACCTTTGCTTTTAAAATTACCGGTGGCAGATTTGGGTTACCTTCCGTTGCCATACTGGATGAAAAGTTGACAGTAGTTGAAGTGCTGAATATGTACCAGCATCCTAAAAATCTAAAGCCTGTTTTAGTTTATTTTGGTGCTAACCATTATAAAACAAAAAAATGGCCCGATTTTATTGCAGAGTATTTTAAGAATAAATAACTGGTTTTTAATTAATACATTTGCTAAGCAAATTATATGACCACTAATAAAATTAATTACATCAACATTGGCCTAATGATAGTGTCGTGCGTGGTGGCGTTTTTTATTCCGTTCGAGTTGTTTTTGTTTTCGTATGGTGTTTTAGGGCCTTTGCATTATTTAACGGAAATCGGCTGGTTGCACAAAAAAAATTATTTCACTAAAGGCAAATACGATTTTATTTTTTTAATTGCGATTTGTATTGCCTTATTTTATTATACGTTTTATCCGGCCAAAGATCATTTGTTAGTGGCTAATTTAATTGCCTTTGCTTTTTTCATTTCACTGGTGTTTGTGTTTATTAAAGATTGGTTATACCGGATTGTGTTATCGGTGCTCACCATTATTGCGGTTGGTATAATAAATAACTTTAATGATTATTTTATTTGGATAGGTATTTTTCTTCCTACCATTATCCACGTATTTATTTTCACTTGGTTGTTCATGTTGTACGGTGTATTAAAAGAAAAGTCATTCTCCGGATTCTTGTCGGTAATTGTTTTAATTATTTGCGCTTCCACTTTCTTCTTCATTCAACCCAATGGTTTAAATTATGTAGTGAGCGATTCGGTTCGTACTAATTATCACATGTTCGATTTATTAAATTTTCATTTGATAAACATGTTTCATCTGGATTCGTTAACTAAAGTGAGCGATATTTTTGTTACGAATTCAGGTTTTGTTATTATGCGTTTGGTAGCTTTTGCTTACACATATCATTACTTAAACTGGTTTTCAAAAACATCAGTTATTAAGTGGCATCAAGTGTCTAAAAAAGTATTAACAGCTACTATAATAATTTGGATTGGTTCAGTGGCAGTTTATATGTACGATTATAATTTAGGTGTGCGTACACTCTTCTTTTTAAGTTTCCTACATGTGTTTTTAGAATTCCCTCTAAACTTTGTGTCGTTTACAGGAATAGGAAAAGAAATATCCTTGCTTCGAAAAGGGAAATAACTAATCGATTACTACGTTTCTTTTTTTGCAATCTTCTAACAGTTCAATAAATCGCTTGAAAGGATCGTCAGCTTTCCAAATCTGACTATTTAACGCAACGCCTTTAAAGCCGTAGTGAAATGATTTTTCAATCGTAACTTCATTAATACCACCTCGGGCAATAAATTTTTTATTGGCTGTTTTTATGGCAGCATTAACCCCTTGCTCATAAAAACCACTATAAAATTCGTTAGTGATGTTATTGTAAATGGTTCCAATTAAAAAGTATTCAAAATTAAGTTCTTCGTTGTTATACACTTCAGATAACTTGTGATAAGAGCGTGTGAATATTATTTTTTTAGTGCTGGCATTTAGCTTTCTTAAAAACCACCACTTCTTAAATTTGCGGGTTAAGTGTACTTCTGTCCAGTGTATTCCTTTTACACCATACTTAAATACTAAATCGTGATGTGAGTGAATTATAATACGATTGTGAAAATGTGTTGGAATCCCTTCAATGTACTCAGAAAGTTGCCGCGTTGAAAAAGTTGGTTTGCGGAGATGAAGAGTTGTTAATCCGGCTTCAAATAATTTTGTTACCAATTCAGGTTCGTGCTTGTCGTTTTTAGATGAAGTGATTAAAACTATTTCCATTAATTAAAAGCTTTTTCTATTTCCGACAATAAATATAAGTTTTTTTCGAGAGCATTGCCAATCACGACAAAATTAGCGCCTGCTTTTATGGCGGCTCTTGCTTTTAGCTCAGAATCAATACCGCCGCCTACAAACAACGGAACATGAATATTCTGTTTAACCGCTGCAATTAGTTTTGCATTTACTTGTGTTTTTGCACCACTTCCGGCTTCCAGATAAATAGCTTTTAATCCTAATAATTCTCCTGCAATGGCAGTATCTACAATTAACTTTGTTTTTACCGATGAAAGCGCTTTTGTACCTGTTACTTTTTGAGTTGTTGAAATTTTGTTACCATCAATTAAAATATAACCAACGGACAAAGTTTCAAGCTTATTTTTTTTAATGGCAGAAACAGCTTTCACGTGTTTACCAATTAAAAATTCAGAATTTCTTCCTGATATTAAACTCAGCAACAGAAGTCCATCAGCATTCTTACAAATTTGTTTTTCGTTACCCGGAAAAATAATGACCGGTTTATTACTCCGCTTTTTTATTTTAGAAACTACAGAACTGAGGTTATTTTTTTTAAGCGAACTTCCTCCTACTAAAAAAAACGCAACTTTACTTTCAGCAGCTAAATCAATTAATTTTGGATTGAACTTATCAGGATCAACCAATACAACTAATTGTGCATTTTTATTTGTATTAATTATTTTATTTAAGTTCATCTAAAACGTAAACTAACATATAATCTTCTAACTTCTCGTAATGCAAATTAAATTTTTTCCGGAAACTCTCTAAATTAATTTCTCCAACAAGCATGCCTTCTGCTTTTAATTCGAAAGGATGCACATTTAAATGTTTTGCAAATTCAACTTCTTTTAAGCCATAAACTTTGTAAAGCGTTTCTTTTGCAGCCCAATAAATAATTAATTTCTCAACGTTATCTTTCGCTTCTTCTAATTCTATTGCTGATAAAAACTTATCTTTAATTTTTAAAACCTTATCGCGTATTAACTCCACGTCAATACCGGTATCGCATTGTGTATTGCAAATTATTACCAATTTATCATGTGAGTGCGAAATAGAAATATGACAGGCTTCTTCTCTTAGCAATGGCTTGCCTTCTGTATTATACTCCAGCTTTACAGGTTTGTTAAAAAGCTTTTCTAATAAGAACAAAGTGGCGCTTTTTTCAAGTTCCCGCTTCCCTGAAAGCCCCGTAAATGCTGCATAATCAGGTAAATGGAGAATAGCTAACTTGATGTTATTAGTAATTGATGATATACTGTATCCCTCTGTCATTTATTTGAGTGTTACAAACTTATGGCTTATCTTTGTAATCCCTAAAATAATATTAAAAAAATACAATTATGCCAACAATGACAGCTACAAAGTACGTACCAAGCAAAGTTAAAGATATGTCTTTAGCAGAGTGGGGCCGCAAAGAAATTAAATTAGCAGAAGAAGAAATGCCGGGTTTAATGGCACTTCGTAAAGAATATGGTGCATCACAACCATTAAAAGGTGCAAGAATTGCAGGATGTTTACACATGACCATCCAAACTGCAGTTTTAATTGAAACTTTAACAGCTTTAGGAGCTGAAGTTACATGGAGTTCATGTAATATTTTCTCTACGCAAGATCATGCTGCTGCTGCAATTGCTGCTGCCGGTATTCAGGTTTATGCTTGGAAAGGCATGAATGCTGAAGAATTTGGCTGGTGTATCGAACAAACATTATGGTTCGGTGAAGACCGCAAACCATTAAATATGATTTTAGATGACGGTGGTGATTTAACTAACATGGTATTTGATAAATATCCTGAATTAGCTGCTGGTATTAAAGGATTATCTGAAGAAACTACAACAGGTGTTCATCGTTTATATGAGCGTATGAAAAATGGAACTTTATTGTTACCGGCTATCAACGTTAACGATTCAGTTACTAAATCTAAATTCGATAACAAGTACGGTTGTCGCGAATCATTAGTAGATGCAATCCGTCGCGCTACTGATATTATGATGGCAGGTAAAATTGCTGTTGTTGCAGGTTATGGTGATGTTGGAAAAGGTTCAGCACAATCATTATCATCACAAGGTGTTCGTGTTATTGTAACTGAGATCGATCCTATTTGTGCTTTACAAGCTGCAATGGATGGTTATCAAGTTATGAAAATGGATAACGCTGCTAAAATTGCAGACATCCTTGTAACTACAACCGGAAATAAAGATATTATCGTTGGCCGTCACTTCGAATCAATGAAGCATGGTGCTATCGTTTGTAACATCGGTCACTTCGATACAGAAATCGATATGGCTTGGTTAAACAAAACTTACGGTAATACTAAAGACACTATCAAACCACAAGTTGATCAATACACTATAAAAGGTAAAAACATTATCGTTTTAGCTGAGGGTCGTTTAGTTAACTTAGGTTGTGCAACTGGTCACCCAAGTTTTGTAATGAGTAATTCATTCACAAACCAAACTTTAGCTCAATTAGAATTATGGACAAACACTGCTGCTTACGAAAAGAAAGTATATGTGTTACCAAAAATTTTAGATGAGAAAGTGGCTCGTTTACATTTAGGTAAAATTGGTGTTGAATTAGATGTTCTTAATAAAGATCAAGCTGATTATATTGGTGTAAAAGTAGAAGGTCCGTTTAAATCTGACCAATACCGCTACTAATAAATTCTTAATATATAAGAGTCCAGACCGCAACGTCTGGACTTTTTTATTCTAAATAATCCTTAATATTGTAAAAAACAAAACCCCCTATGAAAAAAGTAATATTATCAGCACTAGTTGTTTTGGGATTAACCCTTACATCATGTGGTCCATCACAAAAAGACGCTTTAAAATACAACGACGACGTTGTTGCAATACAAAAAGCATTAACACCTATTCATGAAGCATTTATCGATCAGCTAGATGGTCATAATTCTGATTCATTAAAACTAACGCACAGTAATTTTGCAGCAAGCGCAAAAACATCTTTAGAAGCTTGTGAAAAAATTGGTCCTTTTGCCGACAAGCATGATTACTTAGACGCAGCCGTTGCTTATTTTAAAGTAGTAAAAGGTTTAGCTGATAACGAAGGAAAGAATATGGTAGAAATCATGACGAAAGATTCGACTCAAGTAACGGAAGATGATATCAATAAAGTAAATGAATTCGCTGCTAAATTTGATTCAGAATATGAAAAAGTTTTAGGAAGCGTTCAAAAAGCACAAGAAGCTTTTGCTAAAGAATGGAAATTTGATTTGATTGATAAGGAACATTAAAAAATCTCGTTTGTAAAAAAAGCCCCGCAATTATTGTAGGGCTTTTTTTATTTCTTAATATCATCAGAAGATTTATTTACCTTCTCTTTCAATTCTTCTTTAAACACAGCTAATTTATCCAATACAGCTCTATCGTGCGAACCAATAATTTGTACTGCAAGAATTCCTGCATTTTGAGCAGCGTTAACCGCTACTGTTGCCACTGGAACTCCATTTGGCATTTGAACGATTGACAATAATGAATCCCAACCATCAATACTGTTACTGCTTTTTACAGGAACGCCAATTACAGGGAGCGGCGTTAATGAAGCAACCATCCCAGGTAAATGTGCCGCGCCACCTGCTCCGGCAATAATTACTTTTAAGCCGCGGTCAACAGCAGACTTTGCGTAATCAAACATTTTATCGGGTGTACGGTGTGCCGATACAATATCAATTTCGTAAGGGATATTAAATTTTTGTAAAATTTCGGCAGCTGCATTCATGATGACTAAATCACTTTGACTACCCATTATAATTCCAACCAGTGGTGTGCTCATGCTACAAAGGTAATTAAATAATTAGAACTACTTTTTCTCTAACTTCTTATGTAGTTCAGGGGTTGCCATCAACGAGGCAGAACCGTACCATTCAGTTAATTCCACAATAAAAACTCCAGCTTTGATGGCAGGATCGGTCATGGTTAATTCTTCTGCTTCTTTTATAGTAGCGACATTAAAAATATAAATGCCTCGGTAATGTCTGTCGTTTTTCATGAACGGACCGGCAACGGCCAATTTTCCTTCATCTGCTAAACGACCAATATTTTTCATGTGTCCCGCAAACAAACTATCTTTTTTTGCCTTGTCAGTAATATTCGCCGGACCGGTTTTCAAAATACAAAACACATATTTTTTCATACCTCTTTCATCAGCACCAAGTTTTTTTGCTAATATAGAATCGTAAGTCGGTTTTGTTTGTGAAAAAGCAGCAGTGTTTAAAAACACAAGTAGTAAAATTAATTTTTTCATAATGTAAATGTAGAGATTTTATTTTGTGGCAAATGTTCAGTTCCAAATTTTTGTTTCCAATAGTCGGCTAAATATTCTTGTTCGCTTTGTCCTGGAGTGGGAATTAAAACCAATTCCTTTTCCCCCAACAAATGCATATCCATTAAAGTGCTATAACCGCTTCTGCAAATTATTTTTTTAGAAGAGAGAATTAATTTTTTCAATTCTTCTTTCGTTGGAAAATCAAATCCATCTACATTCTCTAACTTTGAACTTTGAATCTTTAACTTTGAACCGCGGACAAACGCAAATTTTTTATTTGACAATTTTATCTTCTTCAATAATTCTTCTTCTAATTGAGTCCGCGTCGGTTCTGGTCCGGATAATAAAACCAAATAATCGTATTTATCTTTTTCTACTTCAGTAATCACATCCTGTAATCTGCTTTGCGGACCAATATAACTTATGTTTTTATGAAATAGATTACCGTGACATAATTCTCCACTCAAGCTTTCTTTCTCATTTTCAAAATCAGGAACCCACACCTCATTAAATTTTGAAATATAATTTTGATTGAGCTTACTTCCGAAATTTTCAAAAACAGGCGCTTTCAAAAATAATTGATGAGTAATAAAAACCGAATGAACTTTTTCTGAGTACAAACCAAAACGATTATCACTAATCACCACATCAATATTATTTTCTTGAGTAATTTTAATTAATAATTTGTTCTCATCTGCGATAATCTGTGAGATCCGCGGTGCACTTAATCCCAACTTTAACCATAGCGGAAAAAAGGAAGAATACTTTATATCATAAGCTGGTAAATCAATCTTTTTAAGCTCAGGAAACCCTTCATCAAAAATGGGTTTAGTCAGCGACGTTACACCTAAAATTACCGTATTGTTTTTTAGTAATTGCCTAATAATTGGCACACTGCGAGTTGCATGTCCAAGCCCCCAATCGAGAGCCCCAAAAAATATGGTTTTATTACTAAACACAAAGTAAAAATAGCAATAAAACGCCTATATAGAATCTTTGAATTTTAAATAATAAATCCTTGAATAATTCGTACATTTACGCTCCTTTTATTTTATTATGGAAAAAACATTAAAAACACTCGGACTTAAAGAAACAAACGATGGCTGTTCAACCGGACAAAACTGGTTTTCGAATGGTGAAGTTATTGAATCGTATAGCCCTGTCGACGGCAAATTAATCGGTAAAGTAAAAACTGCTACTAAACAGGATTACGACAAATTAATTAAAACTGCATCTGATGCATTTTTATATTGGAGAAATATTCCGGCGCCAAAACGTGGTGAATATGTTCGTCAGTTCGGAGATAAATTACGTGCTAAAAAACAACCTTTAGGTGAATTGGTTTCTTACGAAATGGGAAAATCATTACAAGAAGGTTTAGGTGAAGTGCAAGAGATGATTGACATCTGTGATTTCGCAGTTGGTTTATCTCGTCAGTTGTATGGTTTAACTATGCACAGCGAGCGCCCTTCACATCGTATGTACGAGCAATGGCATCCATTAGGAATTGTTGGTATTGTAAGTGCATTTAATTTCCCGGTTGCAGTTTGGAGTTGGAATACAGCTTTAGCTTGGATCAGTGGAAATGTTTGTGTTTGGAAACCATCTGAAAAAACACCTTTGTGTTCAATCGCTTGTCAGAATATTTGGAATGAAGTAGCAAAAGAAAATAATTTACCGGAAGGAATTTCTTGTATCATTAATGGTAATTATACTGTTGGTGAATTTATGACGGCTGATACCCGCGTGCCATTAGTTAGCGCAACAGGTTCAACCCGTATGGGAAAACAAATTGGTATTAAAGTAGCAGAACGTTTCGGTCGCTCTTTATTAGAGTTAGGTGGTAACAATTCAATTATCATTACGCCTGATGCAGATCAGGAAATTGCTATAACTGCCGCAGTGTTTGGTGCAGTAGGTACAGCCGGACAACGTTGTACTACAACCCGTCGTTTAATTATTCATGAAAGCATTTACGATAAATTTAAAGAGCGCTTAGTAAAAGCATACGGACAATTAAAGATTGGAAATCCTTTAGATCAAAATAATCATGTTGGTCCGCTTATTGATAAAGACGCTGTAAAGAATTACATGAGTGCATTAGAGCGCGTAATTGCTGAAGGTGGAAAAATTATTGTTCCGGGTGGAGTTTTAGAAGGTAAAGGTTACGAAAGCGGATGTTATGTAAAACCTGCAATAGCTGAAGCAAAAAATGATTTTGAAATTGTACAACACGAAACATTTGCACCGGTATTATACATCATGAAATATAAAACATTAGATGAAGCGATTGCGATGCAAAATGGTGTACCGCAAGGTCTATCTTCATCTATCATGACCTTAAACATGCGTGAAGCAGAACAATTCTTATCAGCTAACGGAAGTGATTGTGGAATTGCAAACGTAAACATCGGAACTTCAGGTGCTGAAATTGGCGGAGCGTTTGGTGGAGAAAAAGAAACCGGTGGAGGACGTGAAAGCGGATCTGACAGTTGGAAAGCATACATGCGCCGTCAAACTAATACAATCAACTACAGCAATAAATTACCATTAGCACAAGGTATAAAATTCGATCTTAATTAAAATAATAATAACCATTCTCAAGGCGGCTCTGCGGTCTCTGTGAGAAATAAACTTAAAACAAATGAAAATAGCAGAAGACAAAGCAGTATCAGTTAACTACCATTTAACTGCACACAAAAACGGCGGACCGGAAGAATTAGTTGAGCAAACAAGTGTTGAACATCCATTTGTTTTTTTATTCGGGTTCGGACAATTATTACCTGATTTCGAAGCTAACTTAGTAGGAAAACAAAAAGGCGATAAGTTTGATTTCAGAATTGAAGCCGCAAAAGGTTATGGCTTGGTAGAAAAAGATTACGTAGTAAAAGTAAATAAAGAAGCATTTATAGTTGACGGTAAATTTGATGATGCGCGCGTTAAATTAAATGAAGATATCGCGATGCACGATCAAGACGGAAACCAATTAATTGGTAAAGTAATTGAAATTGCAGAAGCACATGTTACCATGGATTTTAATCATCCTTTAGCGGGACATGATTTGCATTTTGTTGGTGAAGTATTAGAAGTAAGAGATGCTACAGCAGAAGAATTAGATCACGGACATGTTCATGGTCCGCACGGGCATCATCATTAAGATATCTTCACAAAAATAATCCCGATAGCTATCGGGACCGAAATCCCACTAAATATTTTTTGGTGGGATTTTGTGTTTTTGAGTCCCGATACCTTCGGGATGGCAAAAAAGTGAAATGAGATTTTAGAAAATAAAGAAGCCATCAATATGAACATCCCCGCGAATCATATTGATGGCTCTATTTAAGGTTTAGTGTATAAACTAAACAAAAACCCTTAGCAAAGAACGTATAGTAAATTTACAACCGCTTTAAGCCGAAAAAAACACCTGCTTTACAACTGGCGGGTTTTTCTTTATAAGTGGTTTAAGGTTGGACCTCGCGGGATTGTCTGCTTTTTAACCGCGTTTCGGAAATTCTTTCAGTAAAAATTACAGATTCAAGTCGTTTTGGCGTAAAAATTTGTTAAAAATCGCCTTGGAATGGCCTTTGATATACCTATACCAGGGAATCTGCAGATTCCTTTAAAAATAAAACTAAAAGTTTAACCTATAAAAAATAGAAATTATGACACTTGTAAAATTTAAGAACGGAAACAGCTTTGATAGCATGTTCCCACAAAACAGCAGAATGGATTTTCCAAACTTCTTTAACGATGTATTTGATAATCTATTAAAAGAAGAAAAAGTAAGTTGGATGCCCGCAGTAAATATTATGGAACGCGAAAAGGATTACAAAATTGATTTAGCAGTGCCGGGTCTCGACAAAAAAGATTTTAATATTGAAGTCGAGAACGACATGTTGGTTGTAAGTGGTGAACGTAAAGAAGAAAAGGTAGAAGAGAAAGATAAAGTAACGAAGAGAGAATTCCACTACGGTTCATTTAAACGTTCGTTTACATTACCTGAAATTGCGGATGCCGAAAAAATTAATGCTTCTTACAATAATGGTGTGTTAAGCGTAAGTATTGCTAAAAAAGAAGAAGCTAAACAAAATGCAAAGCGACAAATAATCGTTGATTAAGAATGTGAAGTTGGCCCTTCGGCAAGCTCAGGATGACAATTTAGGTTTAAGGGTTGAAAGTCATTCTGAGTTTGTCAAGGTTTTTTGTTTACACCTTATTCAAACGTTCCATGAACGCATCTTTTTTCCTTCTTGAAATTTCAATTTGAGTTCCATCGCTCATCACAGCATAACCGCCATCTTGTTTTAAATAACGTGTTACGTGATTCATGTTTATTAAGTGCTGATGGTGAACACGGATGAATTCATGTTCAGGCAATAAATCTTCGTAATGTTTTAAGCTGGCGGATACCATTAATTTTTTTCCGCCCACTAAATGAAAGTGAGTGTAACTTGCGTCAGCTTCGCAACGAATAATGTCTTTTATGTTAACGATTTCGTAGGCGTTTCCGGTTGGCAAAGTGATTTTTTGATAAGTGTCATCCGCCTTTTTCAAATGCTGAATTAAGAATTGTAAATTCTCCATTGTTGGAGCGAGGTTGTTTTTATTTGAAACTTTATCAACCGCTTGTTTTAACTCGTCAATATCTAATGGCTTCAATAAGTAATCGCAAGCGCTATATTTAATTGCTTTTAACGCGTGTTTGTCAGTTGCCGTTGTGAAAATAATTTCAAATTTTTTATCCTGAACTTGTTCTAATAAATCAAAACCTGTTCCATCGGGCATTTGAATATCTAAGAAAATTAAATCAGGCTTCAATGAATTTATCATCTCAACACCTTCGTGTACATTTTTGGCGCTGCCTAACAATTGTAAATTAGGACAGTTTTGTTGAACTAACATCGCCAGCATCTCGCGGCTTTTTTGTTCATCTTCTATAATTAATGCTTTTATCATAATAATTTAATTAAAATGTGGAATGTATATTTCAACCATCGTTCCGTTTGAATTACCATTTGCATCTTGCATATCAGTAACCGAAACGCTGAGGTCAGATTTATTTATGTCATTTAAAATTCTCACTCTTTCGCTTGTAATTTTCATGCCTAATGATTTGTGTAAATTGCCAGGCGTGGTGCGTTTTATTTCTCCCGACTTCACACGTCCAATTCCATCATCGGTAATTCTACACACAATGTAATTGTTTTTTATAAAAATATCAATTTTTAAATGGCCTTTAGTTTCTTTTGGATTCAAGCCGTGCAAAATAGCATTTTCAATATACGGCTGCATTAACATCGGTGGAATTTCATCATAATCGCCATCCACGCTTTTATCTACATTAATAGTGTAATCAAATTTCCCATCAAAGCGCATCGATTCTAATTCAAGATAAAGATTTAAAGATTCCACATCTTCATTAACCGTCACCATTGCTTTTTCGGAATTGCTTAAAATGATACGGATTAACTTGGCGAACTTATTTAAGTATTTAGCAGCTTCGTTACTCTTACTGTTTAAAATATAATGCTGAATAGAGTTTAAAGAATTAAAAACAAAGTGCGGATTCATTTGTGCTCGCAATGCTTTTAATTCTACTTTCGAAATTTCAACTTTTCTATCAAAATCAGCTTTTTCTTTTTTACGGATGTTTTGTACACGAATCTGGAATACGGCAACAATTAAAGCACTGGCTAATCCTATCATTGAAAAAATGAACCACCAGGTTTTAAAGTAGGGGGTCTTAATTTCAAATTCAAAAACAACAGCTTCTGTATTCCAAACCCCTTCGCTATTGCAACTCTTTACTTTAAAAGTATATTTTCCCGGCGCTAAATTTCCATATTTACTGTAATCTTCTGTATTCGGTTCTGACCATTTTGTTTCTAATCCTTCCAACATTTTCATGTAACGAACACGATCCGGATTGGTTAATGAAATGCCTCTGTAATAAAATGTAATGTTATTGTAGTTGTAAGGAAGAAGAACGCCGCTGCTTAATGTGGTGTCTTCGTTTTGTAATTTAATAGAAGTGATATAAGTTTTAGATTCAAGTGTATTTCTTTTAAAAGCATTGGGTTGGTATTTTATAATTCCACCAACAGTTCCAAACCAAAGTGTGCTGTCTTTATCTTCCCATATGCCATACGAATTACATTCAACACCACTAAAACCTTCTGCTTTTCCAAACGCGGCAATGTCGATACTTTTTGATGAACGGTATTTATTTAAATCTAGTTTATTTATGCCTTGATTGGTTCCAATCCAAATGCCATTTTCATTATCTGTAAATTTTAAAGAATAAATTAATTCTGAATTCAAGCCTTCTTTTTCTGAAATAATTTTTTGTGTATTGTTCATTTGATCATAAATCCACAATCCATTTAAAGTAGCGCCATACAACACATTGTTTTTATCGCAAAGCAAAGTGAAGAAAGAACTTGGTTTGATGTTTAAGGTAGAATTTTTTTGTACGAAAGTATTGTTCTCTAATTTATACAAGCCTTCTGCGGAAGTGCCTAGCCAAAGTGCGCCATTATTATCTTCAACAAAAGCAGTAACGCCCCATTCTTGTGTGAGTTCAGGCATCATATAATACGTTGGTGCATACGAGCCATTATTTTTTTTGAAAGCAACCACACCGTCTTTTCCGCCGACCCAAATGGTATTTTGTTTGTCTTTGTAAATAACACTTATAGGGGTCGTTAATTTAAATCCTTGTTGTGTAGTGAAATTTTTTATACTACCATTTTTATACCAACTAATGCCTTTATTGGAACACAACCAAATAGTGCCGTCATCATCTTCTAAACCTACAACACAATAATTATCGGCAAGACCATCTTTTGTGCTTATTAAGTTGAAGAAGCCTTGCGAATATCTAAACACACCCGTTTCAGTACAAAACCATAAATCATTTTTTTTGTCTCTGAAAATTTGGAACACCATGGCATTGGCAAGACCACCATTTTTAAAACTCGAAAAAGCATTATCCCGGTAACGGAATAAACCTGTGTGTGTTCCGAGCCACAAATTTCCTTCAGTATCTTTTAATATACACCGGATGTGGTTTGAATTGTTTTCGTTGTAAATATTATAAAACGAAAATTCTTTCCCGTCAAATTTTAACAGTCCGCTACCGGAGCCTACCCAAATGCGGTTTACATCGGAGCAATAAATAGAAGAAATGTTTTCGTCAATTAAACCGTTTTCAATGTGATAATTGTAAGGTTTAGACTGAGTTTTTTTAATGATGGAAAAACCTCTGTTTGTTCCTACTAGTAATGAAGAATCGCCAGGAGAGTAGGCAATACAATTAATGTTATTGTTATCTAAACCCTCTTGTTTTCTGATAGTTTTGTTGTTCCTGTCAAAATAAAACAAGCCATTAGATGTACCAATGCACAAAATGCCGTCAATACTCTTTAAACACTTAATATCACGTTTATCGAAATCACTGAATGTTGAAAATTTGCCATCCTTAAAACAAAGCAATCCTTTAGTAGTTCCAATATAAACGCCTTCATTTTTTTTGAAGCAGAGAGCGTTAATTGTGTTAATGACCAGTCCGTTTTTTGTATTGTAATTCGCAATTATTTTTTTGTTTTTGAGTATACTTAATCCCTCAACAGTACCGGCGTAAATGTTTCCTGAATCATCTTCACAAATAGCATTTACGTAATGGTTGATTAAACCATTTTTTGGAGAGTAATTGATAAACGATTTCCCATCAAAGCAACTTAAACCACCATAGCCACCACTCCATAAATACCCTTTACTATCTTGAAACATGCAATACACTTGTACAAAAGGCAAACCGCTCTCAACCGAATAATTTTTAAAGTAAAATTGCTGCGCTTTTAAAACAGAACTAACCGATAGAACTAATATCAGAAGATATTTGGTAAAGGGGTGGCGCATAAGTATCACTAAAAATAGGCTTTTATACACAAAACAAAAAGTACATTCAACAATTGGTAGGGTTTACCTTTTAATTGGTTAAAAAAAGCCAATTTACTGGTTATCAAACCTCTTTTTTCCCCGCCATAGTACCCTTTTTTTGTTACCTTTGGTAGCCTATAAAATTAGAGGTAAAATTATGTTTGGGTTTCTTAAAAAAGTATTCGGTACTAAGTCTGAAAAAGATGTAAAAGATGTTGAGCCAATTGTTGGCGAGATCAATGAAATTTACGCCACTTTAGCTAACATCAGCCACAATGAGTTGAGAGCTAAATCACAAAACTTAAAAGCAAAAATTCAAGATTATATCAAGGAAGAACGTGCTAAAATCGACGGGATTAACGCCGAGATAGACGCAAAACTTGATATGGATGTAAATACAAAAGAAGAATTATACAAGGAGATTGATGCAATTGAAGTTGATATCACAAAAAAAATTGAAGAAGTTTTAAACGAAATTTTACCCGAAGCTTTTGCTATTTTAAAAGATACTGCTCGTCGTTTTAAAGATAATAAAGAATTAGAAGTTACAGCCTCCGCTTACGATACTGAATTTGCAAAAACCTTAAAGCATATTGAAATCCGTGGCAACAAGGCAGTTTGGAAAAACTCTTGGACAGCTGCAGGTGGAGAAATCACTTGGGACATGGTTCACTACGATGTTCAGTTGATAGGTGGTATTGTTTTACATCAAGGAAAAATTTCTGAGATGGCTACCGGTGAAGGAAAAACTTTAGTTTCAACCTTACCCGTTTTCTTAAACGCATTAGCCGGTCGCGGTGTTCACTTAGTAACTGTAAATAATTACTTAGCAAAACGTGATAGCGAGTGGAACGCACCTTTATTCCAGTTTCACGGCTTAACGGTTGATTGTATTGATAAACACGAACCTAATACCGAAGAACGCCGTTTAGCTTATTTAGCGGATATTACTTATGGTACCAATAACGAATTTGGTTTTGACTACTTACGTGATAACATGGCACGCGGTGTAGATGAATTGGTTCAACGTAAACATAATTTCGCAATTGTGGATGAGGTCGATTCAGTATTAATTGACGACGCGCGTACTCCATTGATTATTTCGGGACCAACACCACAAGGTGATAAACACGAGTTCAACGAATTTAAACCCCGCGTAGAAAAATTAGTTAACGCACAAAAACAATACGTACTAACGTGTTTAACGGATGCAAAAAGATTATTTGCCGAGGGAAAAGAAAAAGAAGCGGGTATGCCGTTGTTACGTGCTTACCGTGGTTTACCGAAAAACACAGCTTTAATTAAATTTTTAAGTGAGAATGGGGTAAGAGCCTTATTGCAAAAAACCGAAAACTATTACATGCAGGACCAAAACAAGGAAATGCCGAAGATAGATGCGGAATTGTATTTTGTGGTAGATGAAAAACACAACTCTGTTGATTTGTGTGAGAAGGGAATTGATTTGATTACATCTAGTGCTGATGATACTAAGTTCTTTATTATTCCAAACGTTGGAGATGAAGTAGCTGACATTGAAAAAAACATTCTTGATCCAAAAGAGAAATTAGTAGCGAAAGAGGCTGTGATGCGTGAATTCAGTATCAAGAGCGAACGTATTCACACAGTAAACCAATTATTGAAAGCCTACACTGTTTTTGAAAAAGATACTGAGTATGTAATTGATGGCGGACAAATTAAAATTGTTGACGAACAAACTGGTCGTATTATGGAAGGCCGTCGTTATAGCGATGGATTACACCAGGCAATTGAAGCGAAAGAAAATGTAAAAATTGAAGCTGCTACTCAAACTTACGCAACAATTACTTTACAGAACTATTTCCGTATGTATAATAAGTTGGCAGGTATGACCGGTACAGCGGAGACGGAAGCGCAAGAGTTTTGGGATATTTACAAATTAGATGTTGTTGTTATTCCAACCAACAGAGCAATTTCCCGTAAGGATGAACAGGATTTCGTTTACAAAACTAAACGTGAAAAATATAATGCAGTAATTGAAGAAACTGCAAAATTAGTGGCTGCAGGCAGACCGGTTCTTATTGGTACAACTACAGTTGAAATTTCAGAATTATTAAGCCGTACCTTAAAACTGCGCGGAATTAAACACAATGTATTAAACGCGAAACTCCACCAGAAGGAAGCAGAAATTGTTGCAGAAGCGGGTAAAGCAGGAACTGTAACTATTGCTACCAACATGGCGGGTCGTGGTACGGATATTAAACTAGGACCAGGCGTAAAAGAAGCTGGTGGTTTAGCAATTGTTGGTACAGAACGCCACGAGAGCAGACGTGTCGACCGTCAGTTACGTGGTCGTGCAGGTCGTCAGGGTGATCCGGGTTCTTCTCAGTTCTTCGTTTCATTAGAAGATAACTTAATGCGTTTATTCGGTAGCGAGCGCATTGCTTCGTTAATGGATAGAATGGGATTGCAAGAAGGTGAAGTAATTCAACATAGCATGATTACTAAATCTATTGAACGTGCACAAAAGAAAGTAGAAGAAAATCACTTCGGTACTCGTAAGCGTTTAATTGAATACGATGATGTAATGAACGCGCAACGTGATGTAATTTACAAACGTCGTCGCAGTGCTTTATATGGTGATAGATTAAGTATTGATATCGCGAACATGTTGTATGAAGTTTCTGAAAATATTGTAACAGAATACCATTCAACTCGTGATTATGATGGATTTACATTAGAGTGTATTAAAAACTTTGGTGTTGAAAGTCCGGTTGACGAAAAAACATTTAATTCGGAGCGTGAAGATGAAGTAACTGAGAAGTTATTTAAAACAGCACAAAAGCAATATGCATTAAAAGTAGAAGCTATTTGTGAAACAGTTTTCCCAACTGTTCGTGATGTGTATACGAACCCGAACAATCAATACGAAAACATAGTAACACCGTTTACAGATGGTGTTCGTGGTTTACAAATCATGGCTAATCTTAAAAAAGCTTATGATAGTAAAGGTCGCGAGATGATGTTAGCGTTTGAAAAAACAGTTGTGTTGGCAATGATTGATGATTCATGGAAAGAACATTTACGTGAATTGGATGATTTGAAACAAGCTGTACAAAATGCATCATTAGAACAAAAAGATCCTTTAGTAATTTATAAATTAGAATCATTTAATTTATTCCGAGACATGATTGGCAGAACGAGCAAGAACATTGTTTCGTTCTTAATGAAAGGTGGTTTACCTGTTGAAGACAACAAACAACAAATTCAACAAGCTAAATTTACGCAAGAGCAGCCAAAACAAAAGAAGGAAAAACTAACTGAAACCCGCGACGAAAGCGAAATTCAAGAACAAAAGGAGCAGCAAAAAGTAAAGCAGCAACCTGTTCGCGTGGAGACTAAAGTTGGAAGAAACGATCCTTGTCCTTGCGGCAGCGGTAAAAAATACAAAAACTGTCACGGGCAGTAGCTATAAAATATGCTTAAAAGAGCATCTAATTTTTTACTTGTTTTATTAAGCGGACTTCTTATCGGCGTATCTTGGTTTGCACCATTTACACTTTTAATTTTTGTAGGATTTGTTCCCTTATTTTTAGCGGTTAATTCTGTACACAATTCTGATTCGCGAAAGAAAGGTGTAAAAATTTGGGGATTATCTTACCTCGGATTTTTTGTTTGGAATGTTGTTTCTACCTGGTGGATAACTTGTGTTGAGTTTGGAAAAGAAGCTGCTATTTTGGCTTATGTATTCAATGCGCTTTTGCATAGCGGTATGTTCTTAATCTGGTACAGAGCTGAGAAGCGAATTTTAGGAACTTTAAAATTTTGGTTACTAATTCCAATTTGGTTGGCTTACGAATATTTGCATCATACTTGGGAATTAACTTGGCCATGGTTAACACTCGGAAATAATTTCGCATCAACAACTAACTTCATTCAATGGTACGAATTTACAGGTACAAGCGGCGGAAGTTTATGGATAATGTTAGTGAATGTTTTAATAATACAATTAATTTTAGCGGGCAAAAAAGACATTAGATCTTATTTGAAACCAATTGCAATCATCATAATTCCAATTTTAGTTTCATATTTAATTTTATCGTTCCGTACTATTACGCCTGATAAAAAGATTAATGTTACAGTTGTTCAACCAAATATTGATCCTTATAACGAAAAATTTGCTTCTGGGTTTAATAATCAGTTAGGAAAATTGCACCAACAATTAACTCAGAGTTCATTAAATAAAAAAACGGAATTGGTTGTGTTTCCTGAAACATTTGTAGTTGGCAATGTTGACTATGATGTTAACGAGGAGATTATAGGAATGCTGAAGAGTTTAAGAGTCTGATAGCATTAACTAAGATTCATTTTCCGAAAGCGAGTATTTTGACGGGCGCAGCTACTCAACGGGAATTTTTAGCAGGTGAGGAATTGAGTTCAACAGCTAGAAAATATAGTAATGCAGACCGTTATTATGATTCTTATAACACAGCAATATACATTGATACACTTCAGAATTTTACTTTTTATCATAAATCAAAACTGGTTCCGGGCGCTGAAATCATGCCTTTGCGATGGATCTTCAAGTATCTTGAAGAATACGCTTTAGAGTTAGGAGGGACAACAGGAAGTCTTGGTACACAAAAGGAAAGAACTGTTTTAACGGATGATATTTATAAAGTAAAAGTAGCGCCTTCTATTTGTTATGAAAGTATTTACGGCGATTTTATGGGTGAATACATCCGCAACGGAGCTGAAGTTATTGCAATCATTACCAATGATGGCTGGTGGGGAAATACACCCGGTCACAAACAACATTTAAGCTATGCGAAATTACGCGCCATTGAATCCCGCAAGCAAATTATCCGTTGCGCTAATACAGGCATCAGTTGTTTTATTGATGAGTTCGGAAATATTTCTCAGGCTAAGCCTTATTGGGAATTCGCAGTTATTAACGGAGACGTGAATTTGAATTCCGTAAAAACATTTTTTGTAAGATTTGGCGATTTGATCTCTTATATTTCGATAGGGTTGACTTTAATTATTATAGGCTGGAGCCTGTTTGTTAGATTTAAAAAAGCGTAAATTTGTTCTTCTTTAAAAAATAGAATTATGGAAAAGTTTGATGTTACAGTTATTGGTTCTGGTCCTGGTGGTTATGTTGCTGCAATCCGTTGTGCGCAATTAGGTATGAAAACCGCTTTGATTGAAAAGTATAGTACTCTAGGTGGAACTTGCTTAAATGTTGGTTGCATTCCATCGAAAGCATTATTAGATTCAAGTGAGCATTTTCATAATGCTATGCATAATTTCAAGGAGCACGGTATCGATATCAACGAACCAAAAGTAAACATCAAACAAATGATTGAGCGTAAACGCGGCGTTGTAAAAATGACTTGCGATGGTATCAATTTTTTGATGAAGAAAAATAAAATTACTGTTCTAACCGGACATGGTTCTTTCATTAATAAAAACACAATTGAAATCGATAACGAAGGAAAGAAAACACAAATTGAAACGGCGAAAACAATTATCGCTACGGGTTCAAAACCATCATCATTGCCTTTCATTCAAATCGATAAAAAAAGAATTATCACTTCAACAGAAGCTTTAGAGTTAACTGAAGTTCCAAAACATTTAATTGTAATTGGTGGTGGAGTTATCGGATTAGAGTTAGGAAGTGTTTACGCGCGACTTGGTTCTAAAGTAAGTGTGGTAGAATACATGGATCGTTTGATTCCCGGTATGGATGCAGCTCTTGGAAAAGAATTACAGCGCGTACTTAAAAAGAATTTAGGCTTTGAATTTTTCATGAAACATAAAGTAACAGGCGTTTCTGCAAAAGGAAAAGAAGCCACTGTAAGTGTTGAAAAAGGTGAAGGAGAAAAATTAGAAATTAAAGGCGATTACGTTTTGGTTTCTGTTGGCCGTCGCCCTTACACAGATAATTTAGGTTTGGAAAAAGCTGGAGTTAAATTAGAAGATAAAGGCGGACGAATTGCAGTGGATGATCATTTGCAAACAAATGTAGAAGGCATTTACGCTATTGGTGATGTGGTGAAAGGTCCGATGCTAGCTCACAAAGCTGAAGAAGAAGGTGTTTTTGTTGCTGAAGTAATGGCGGGACAAAAACCTCACATGAATTATAATTTAATTCCAGGTGTTGTTTATACATGGCCTGAAATTGCAGCGGTTGGTTTAACAGAAGAACAATTAAAAGAGCAAGGTAAAAAATACAAGACAGGAAATTTCCCTTTCAAAGCAAGTGGTCGTGCCCGCGCTAGTATGGATACTGATGGTTTTGTAAAAGTATTAAGTGATGAAACTACTGATGAAATTTTAGGAGTTCACATGATTGGTCCACGTGCTGCGGATATGATTGCAGAAGCAGTTGTTGCTATGGAATTCAGAGCTAGTGCCGAAGATATTGCCCGTATTTGTCATGCCCATCCAACCTTCACCGAAAGCTTTAAAGAAGCCTGTTTAGATGCAACTGCTAAAAGAGCCCTCCATATATAGTAATTTAGGGGGTAATTTGACTCATATTTAAGGCTATTTGGCTCATTACCCTTGTTAAATAGGCTTTAGATAACTACATTTACTAGACTAAAAAACACTTATAAAATGAAGTCTTTATTTTTAACAATTTGTTTAGTAGCAGCATTTACTTTTAATGCTCAATCTCAAAAAATGGCTGAGCAGTTACAATCTAAAAGTTGGTTCGTTACAGGTACTATCGGTACCGGTGCTTTAACATTAAAAACTACACAAGGCAAAACGCCGAGTGACTGGGAAGCAAAGTTTTCTACAAATGGTTCAATGTCTAATTGCGCAACTTTAAAAACTACTATTGTTGATGCAACAGGTATCGAAGTAAAAGCGGGTACATTTTATTGCGATGAGTTTTATGGATATTCAGTAAAAAGCGATATGATTAGCATCATGCGCGATGATAAAACCTACTACTACAAAATTAAAGCACTTCCAAACAGCGAAGGGATTGAATTAACTCCAGCTCCAAAAGAAGATTTTAAATAACAAAAAATAACCTAATTTAAAAGCCCTGTTCTGCAGGGTTTTTTTATCCTCAAAAAATAAATTCATTACCTTTACAGCATGGCAAAAGCAGGTCCTATATTGTGTTCATTTTGTAACCGCGACAAGAAAGATGTAAAAATTTTAATTGCGGGTATCACAGGTCATATTTGCGATAATTGTATTTCGCAGGCGTATAAAATGATTAGTGAGGAAGGTAATGCCGACTCTAAACAAAAAGTTCAGCAAGCATTAAATTTATTAAAACCAAACGCAATAAAAACGTATTTGGATGAATATGTAATTGGTCAGAGTGAAGCAAAGAAAGTATTAAGTGTTGCGGTGTACAATCACTTCAAACGTGTGGCGCATGCTACAAATGATAAAGAAGAAATTGAGATTGAAAAATCGAACGTGATAATGGTTGGAGAAACCGGAACCGGAAAAACATTAATGGCGCGTAGTATTGCAAAATTATTGAACGTTCCGTTTTGTATTGCTGATGCTACTGTTTTAACTGAAGCAGGTTATGTTGGTGAAGACGTAGAAAGTATTTTAACCCGTTTATTACAAGCAGCCGATTACGATACAGCTGCTGCAGAAAGAGGAATTGTATTTATTGATGAGATTGATAAAATTGCCCGCAAGAGCGATAACCCAAGCATCACACGTGATGTAAGTGGTGAAGGTGTTCAACAAGCGATGTTGAAATTATTAGAAGGATCTAGTGTTAACGTTCCACCTCAAGGCGGAAGAAAACATCCTGATGCTAAAATGATACAAGTGAACACAAAAAATATTTTATTTATTTGCGGCGGTGCATTTGATGGTATCGAGAAAAAAATTGCGAACCGTTTAAATACGCAAGCTGTAGGTTATTCTGCATCTGTTACAGGTGATGAAGTTGACAGAAGTAATTTATTACAATATATTTCTCCGCAAGATTTAAAATCATTTGGTTTAATTCCGGAGTTAATTGGTCGTTTACCCATCTTAACTTATTTGCAACCTTTAGATAAGAGCGCATTGCGTCAGATTTTAACGGATCCTAAAAACGCTTTAATGAAACAATACAAACACTTATTTAAGATGGAAGGCATTAAGCTGGAAGTGGAAGATGAAGTGTTAGATTTAATTGTAGATAAAGCTTTAGAATTTAAATTAGGCGCCCGTGGTTTACGCGGTATTTGCGAAGCTATTATGCTCGACTTAATGTTTGAATTACCTAGCAGCGAAAAAGCTCCAAAGTCATTTACCATTACTTTAGATTACGCTGTCGACAAATTGAAAACAGCAAAGTTGAGTCATTTAAAAGCGGCTTAGTTGTTTGATAGTTCAGAATTTGAAGTCCGTAGAAATGCGGACTTTTTTATTTTAAATTACTTCAATAATTCCTAACTTCACTCACCTAATAATTTGTCACATGAATTTCTCAAACTATAATTTCACAGTAACTGATCGTTTCATCCGTTACGCAAAAATAGATAAGCAATCGGATCTTTTATTTAAAACTTGTTAGAGTACCTAGAAACAAAAAAATCTGAGCAAGGTTTTAGTGGAAGAATTAAAAGCGATTGGCATTACAGATGCTGAATTGGATGAACATGGTTACGTGTACGCCACAATTCCTTCTAACACCACTAAAAATGTTCCAGTGTTATGTTTTTGTTCGCATGTGGATACTTCTCCTGATTGTAGTGGTACAAATGTGAATCCTGTTATTCATAAAAAATATAATGGCGGTGATATTGTGTTGCCGAATGATAAATCACAAGTGATTAAATTTTCGGAGCATGTTGCTTTAGCAGAGCAAATAGGAAATGATATTATTACCACGGATGGAACAACTTTATTAGGAGCAGATAACAAAGCAGGTGTTGCTGAAATTATGGATGCCGCACATTATTTAATGAATCATCCTGAAGTGAAACACGGAAAAATAAGAATTCTATTTACACCCGATGAAGAAATTGGTCGTGGTACTGATAAAGCCGAAATGAAAAAATTGGGAGCTGAGTTTGGTTATACAATGGATGGCGAAACTTTAGGTCATATCGAAAATGAAACATTCAGCGCAGATGCTGTAAGTATTTTAATACATGGATTTCCTACTCATCCTGGTTTTGCAAAAGATAAAATGCAACACGCCGTTAAAATTGCAGCGGAGATTGTAAACTTAATTCCAAAAAACAAAACTCCTGAAACTACAGAGGGAAAACAACCTTTCATGCATCCAACTGCAATTAATGGTGGACTAGAACAAGTTGAAATAAAATTTATTATCCGCGCGTTTGATACACCAACTTTACTCGCATTAGAAAAAGAATTGGAAGACATCACTAAAAAAGTTTTATCTAACTATAATAAATGTTCGTACGAATTTAAAGTAACAGAGCAATACCGTAACATGGGTGAAGTTTTAGCTAAATGTCCGCACGTTGTGGATTACGCTATGGAAGCTGTAAAACGCACTGGAGTAAAACCTATATTGTCAAGTATCCGCGGCGGAACAGATGGTTCTCGTTTTTCGTTTATGGGTTTGCCTTGTCCGAATATATTTGCCGGCGAACACGCTTTTCACAGTAAGCAAGAGTGGGTGAGTGTACAAGATATGCAAAAGGCGGTTGAGACTATTGTGCATCTGGTTTCTATTTGGGAAGAGAAATCTTAATTTTAATATGGTGGTTTCGACAAGCTCAACCACCGCGCATTCATAAAAAATATTCCGGTGACTGAGCTTGTCGAAGTCACATTGAAAAGAAAAAGTGATTCATTACACACCGATAATTCAAAAGATTAGTTCAAAATTACTTTCTGAGAAGGGAATTGAAGTTTCTGTGTTGCGTTTGGATTTAATTCATCCACAAATTAGCGGAAACAAATGGTTCAAGTTAAAGTATAATTTAGAAGAAGCGAAGAAGAAAGGTGTAGATACAATACTAACTTTCGGCGGTGCTTTCTCCAATCATATTCACGCTACAGCGGTTGCTTGTAATCAATTTGGTTTAAAAAGTATTGGTGTTATTCGTGGTGAGCAGGAATCCGAAAATAATTCCACTTTAAGTGAAGCAAGGAAATACGGAATGCAATTACATTTTGTTTCTCGGGAAGATTATAAACGGAAGAACGAGGAAGATTTTATTTCAGAACTTAAAAATAAATTCGGAAAATTTTATTTAATTCCTGAAGGCGGCGATAATTTGCTAGGCGAAAAAGGCTGCGAAGAGATTTTACCAAAAGAAAATGATTTTGATTTTATTTTCTGCGCTTGTGGAACAGGCACCACTTTTAAAGGAATTTCTAAATCAATAAAGTCAAATCAAAAACTTTACGGCATTAGTGTTTTAAAAGGTGAGGGCCCACTTAATTCTAACGCAAGTATTATTTCGGATTATCACTTTGGGGGATACGCAAAACACACGCAACAACTTTTAGACTTTAAAACTAATTTTGAAAACGAGAATAATATTCTGTTGGATTATGTTTACACCGCTAAATTATTTTTCGCTGTACAAGAGTTAATTTCTAAAAATAGGATTGCTGCTAACTCAAAAGTATTAGTAATTCACAGCGGAGGTTTGCAAGGAAATTCAGGGTACGAGGAGCGTTATCGTCTGAGACCAATGCGCAATGTAAACGACATCCAGGGATAGGATTGCTTCTCAGGAAAACGACTACTGAATGGAACAGAAATAAGTCTGGCGAAACCAAATCCAAAGGCAAAAGTAGTAGCCATTTTTCCTTTTGCATCACATAATAAAAATCCATTTTGAAATTGAACAGTGTAGGCAGTGATGTTAGCTAAGTTGACATCAGTGCCATATCTAAATCGCGGACCGAAAAAGAATTTGGTATGCGAACGCGTTTCGTAATAATAATTTAAATCGAGTCCGGTTATTATTCCTGTGTTGTATCTTATTTTATCACGCGTGTTTTGAACTATAGTATCGTTTGAATTATTCGGCATTAAAATTCTGGCATCGTAAGTTAGACTAAATGGGACTGCAATTCCCATGCGCTTATCCATAAATAATCTTTCATAGCAAAAGGTTAATCGTCCCCAAACTATATCAATGGGTTGAAAGCCAATAATACCATTTTTAAAATCTTTTTCTTTTCGCGTATAGCAGCTTTTCTTTCGTTGGTTCTTTCGGCTCTGGTTTTTATGGGTGAATAAGGTTTTACAGTTGGCATTTCGTTTCCAAAAATATACACTTCTCCATTTTTTAATTCTGCCATTAACACATCGGATTTCTGTAAGGTATAAGCATTTTGTGTTGAGGTAGAGTCTGAATAATCTATTGTGGTTGGATTAATTGAAAGTACTTTGCAATTTATTTTTTTTCCGTCCTTTAAAAAAAGTTTGTCTTGCCCAAACGAATTCAAAACCGAAGTCAATAACAAAAAGAAAAATATGTAAGATCTTATTTTCATTATTAAAAGCGATAACCAATGCACATCCCTAAATAGGCTTTTGCGAAGCTTCGCGGTTTTTGTGTTAAATCTTCTGATACGGCTCTAGAAATATCGGCGTCCTTATTGGTAAAGCCTAAACCAACGAAAACTCTGTAAGTAAAAAACGGATTCATGCGAAACTGCAAACCATTCACAAGCATACTCGAAAACTGAAATCCATTAGCGTTTTCCATTTTAATACTGGTGTGTGGTAAGCCATTTATGATGTCGGTAGTTGTTGTTTCGCGAACATATTCGTAATGCATCACTTTAAAAAGTAATCCAACAAAGTACTGTGAGTTTTTTCTGGTTTGCGTGTAATAGTTTATACCAAAACCTAAGTCGTAATTTTTTAGATGCACCAAGCGCTTGAATATAACTGTTTGTGTAGTTAGTGTGCACATTAAAATTGTAAGCGCCTAGTAACACCAATGAAAGTCGTTGTTTGCAAATTTCACGGTCAAGAATAAGAGCAATATCAGAATTAACAAAAGCCAACCCGTTAAGGTAAAGGCAATTTTTATTCATGTAATTAATATTATCATTTGTTTTCTTTGTTTCTTTTTTAGGAGCAACCGTTTCTGTTTTTACCGGCGATAAGGATATTGGATTTTTATTAAGGATTTCGAGTGTGCCATTTTTATATTCAATAAACAACACCTCGTTTTTTGCAATTACGTAAGTTGGTCCGTCGGGGTTATTAAAATTTTTGTATTTAACAGCTGCAGCATTTATTTCTTTAACAGTAGATTCGAATTTGGTGCCGTTGTTCAAGTAAATAATATCTTGAGATCTTATCAGTTGAAATAAGAACAGGGAAAATAACAAGAAGGATAAGTGCTTTGCGCTGTGCATTCATTAAAATTACGTAAAATCCTATAACAAAAAAAGCCCCGTTAAGGAGCTTTTTAAGAATGAAATGTTAAAGAAATTAGTTAGCCTTATAAACCATTACGTTAAACACGTAAGGATTGATGCGCTTAATTTGTTCGTTACGTTTAATGCTTTTAAGAGAGTTCTTTTTAACATTCAGACTAAAAGTGTCGTCCTGATTTTTTAGACCTTGATTGAAAGCATTAATAGCATTAATAATTTGTTGTGATTTAACTGCGAAGCCTGTTGCTTCTGCACTGGTAATTTTACCACGAACTAAACCAATAACAGCACCTTGCTCATCTAAAAGAGGTCCGCCGCTATTACCCGGGTTAACTGGAATAGAAATTTGGTACATGGTTGTGTCGCTGTGATAACCGCTTAATGAACTTAAAGAACCTTCTCCGTAAACGATATCTTTACGAGGATAACCTAACGTAAACACCTTTTCACCTAAATCGCAACTACGGTTACTGAAAACGAAAGGTAAGCTCCATGATTTATAGACTTCAGTATTTTCAATTTGTAAAACTGCTACGTCAATTTTCGGATCAGTAAATATGATTTTTGTTGCGGTACGGCCGGTAATGCTGTTTTCAATAAAAACAGAATCGGCGCCTTTAATCATATGTAAACTGGTAATAATATAACCTTTGTTGTTGATGGCAAAACCGGTTCCTTCAAAATTGGCAGGTGCATATTTTGGTTTTTCAGCAACGTTTGAAATAGCTTCAACTATTCCGTCTTGAGTGTATTTTAACTCACTTACTTCACGTTTAAGATCAGTAATCGCACTGTTTTGTTTAGTAAGAATGTAACCGCCGGTACTGAATAAAGCTAAAGCAGATAGTACAGCAATTAAACCCACCCCTGCAGCCATGGCTACATTGCGTCCGAGTTTTTGGTAGAACGTTTCTTGTTTTATAGAAATGATTTTAGCGTCGTTGCCAAATTCTTTTTCGTGAATAGCTTTTAATGCTTTGCGTAATTCGTTTCTTTCGGCGTGTTTGTTTAAAGCGTCAACTAAAGTTTTATGTTCGTTGAATGCTTTTGCAAAAACATCGTCAGTTTTCAAATTAGTTTCAAACTCACTTTTTTGTTGGGTGTTTAAATTCCCAAACAAATAATCATCAAATAAATCTGTATTTTTCATTGTATATCTTTCGCCTCTTTATTTTTCAAAAAATGTTTCTTCAACCGTTGTAAGCATTTATACTTCTGAGTTTTTGCGTTATCCGAATTGGTATAACCAAATTTTTCAGAAATTTCTTCCATGCTTAAATGACTTATATAAAAGTCGGTGATAATGGTTTTACAAGGTTCGCCCAATTCACCAAGACTCTTTGTCATTTTAAGTAGTGCCTCTTCTTTTTGTAAATGTTCGTTTAACTCTTCACTTACATCAACAATTTCATTTTCATCACCATTACTTAGTTTGGTTAAGTTGCTGTTATTTCTCAGCTGCTTTAACCATAAACGTTTTGCTATTGAATAGATAAACGTTTGTAACTGGCAATTCAAAACAAAGTTGGGCTTTTGTGCATTCTCAAATAAAACAATAATTGTTTCCTGATAAATGTCCTGGGCCGCTTCGCTGCTACCACTATTATTAACAACAATTTTAAGAACGATATTATAGTACTTTTTATATAAAGCTTTTAATGCTGCTTCATTGCCTGTTCTTAGGCCTTCAATAAATTCGGTATCGGTGAACAGTGCTTTGTTGCTAGACATAAATGCCTGTATTGATTAATACGGTTTAAGGGCAAAGGTAACCCAATTCTGAACGTAGAATTAACAAATAAGGATTAAGATAGATGGGAATATGTGAAATGTATAAATTTTAGTCACTGATAATCAGCTAGTTATATAAAAAAGAAAAATTCTTTCAATTTTTTGGGTTACTAAAAACAGAAAAGGGTATAAATGGGAAATATTACAAACATTTTAAAACTCAAATTATGAAAAAAGTATTATCAATTCTTGCTGTAGCTTTAGTAGCTACTTTTGTTGCTTGTGGTCCTTCTGCTGAAGAAAAAGCTAAAGCTGAAGAAGCTGCAAAGCTTACTGCTGATTCTATTGCTAAAGCTTTAGAAGCTAGCTTAAGTTCAGCTGTTAGCGAAGCTGCTGCAACTGTAGATTCAGCTGCTGCTGCAACTACTGAAACTACTGCTCCTGCTGAAGAAGCAAAGCACTAATATTCTGTGTTAGTTAGTTAGACGAAAGGCCTCGCTGTAATGGTGGGGCTTTTCTGCGTTTAACCGTTTTTTATCTCGTAAAATTCATTTAACTTTAAGCCGCAATTAATACTAAAACCATGAAAAAGCTTCTTTCTATCATCTTCATCTCTACAGTTGTTTTAACTTCTTGTGGTCCGGCTGCCGAAGACCGTTTTCAAATGGATAGAATTGCAAAACGTATGTCAGATTCTTTAAGCAATTTGATTGACAGCTCATTAAAAGATCCGTTAAAATACGTGAATCTTAATGCCCCATCAGCAGTGCCTCAGCCACCTGCCGCTCAACCAACTGCAGCCGCTACTCCAACAGCACAATAATAATAGCTCTATTTTACCCCTTTTATTCCTGATTTTAGGCTTAATTCACGAATTAAGTCCATAAATTTGTACTCTAAATTTTAACAATGAGCGCTACTATAGAAAAAGTTATCGACGCCTTAAAATACGTTGATGATCCGGATTTAAAAAAGGACATCGTTACGCTTGGTATGGTTAAAGATGTTGTAGTGGATGGTAAAAACATTTCGTTTACTGTTGTTCTAACTACGCCAGCTTGTCCAATGAAAGACATGATTCACAACGCATGTATGAATGCCGTTTTACATTATGTGGACAAAGAAGCGAAAGTGAAAATTAACATGACCGCCAACGTGACTACCAAAAAAGGAAAAGACGAAACCACTTTACGTGATGTAAAAAATATTATTGCCGTTGCCTCCGGAAAGGGTGGGGTAGGGAAGTCGACCGTTGCTGCTAACTTAGCTTTGGCTTTAACAAAACAAGGAGCAAAAGTTGGATTAGTAGATGCAGATATTTACGGTCCATCACAAACTATTATGTTTGGTGTAGAAGGTGATATGCCCGGTTCAGCCACTTTCGACGGGAAACCAAAAATGAAACCTGTAGAAAGTTACGGTGTTAAATTAAATTCAGTTGGGTTTATGGCAGGACCTAATCAGGTTATTGCTTTACGCGGACCAATGGCCTCAAAAGCATTATCGCAATTATTTTTTGATACCGTTTGGGGTGAATTAGATTATTTAATTGTGGATTTACCTCCCGGAACCGGTGATATTCAAATTTCATTATGTTCTCAAGTGCCATTAACCGGAGCAATTGTAGTTTGTACACCACAAAATGTTGCATTAGCTGATGCAAGAAAAGGAATTGCTTTATTTAATTTACCAACTATCAACGTTCCTATTTTAGGATTAGTAGAAAACATGGCTTGGTTTACACCTGCAGAATTACCAAATAATAAATATTATATTTTTGGTAAAGACGGTGTAAAAAATTTAGCTGACGAATTAAACGTTCCGTTATTAGCGCAAATTCCATTAGTACAAAGTATTCGCGAAGGTTCAGATTCAGGAAAACCATCTGTATTGGATGTGGATTCTGCGACAGCGAAAATATTTACAGAAATGGCTCAGAGTGCGGCACAACAAATTGCTATTAAAAACGCCCAGCAACCCGTAGAAGCTTAACTAATATTTAAATAGTATCTTTATATACAATTATGCACGAATTACACCAGAGAGTTGAAGACGCTTTACAAACTATTCGCCCGTATTTAGAAGCGGATGGAGGTGATGTGGAAATCATTGAAATTACAAGCGATAATATTGTGAAGTTGGAATTAAAAGGCGCCTGCAAAACTTGTAACATGAGTCACATGACCATGCGTGCAGGTATAGAAGAAACCATTAAAAAATCGGTTCCTGAAATCAGAGGTATCGAATCTGTAAAACTTTAATCAAAATTTTCAAAACATTATTCGCATCACATTTTTATGAAACTGGTCGACAAATTATCACAAAGTAAAAAAACACTTTTTTCAATCGAAATCCTCCCGCCTTTAAAAGGTAAAAGCATACAAAGTATTTACGATGCTATTGATCCTTTAATGGAATTTAAGCCGGCATTTGTGGATGTTACTTATCATCGCGAAGAATACATTTACAAAAAACGCGAAGGCGGTTATTTGGAAAAAGTAAGCATTCGTAAACGTCCAGGTACTGTTGGAATTTGCGCAGCTATCATGAATAAATACGATGTGGAAGCTGTTCCGCATATTATATGTGGCGGTTTTACCAGAGAAGAAACCGAAAACGCCTTAATTGATTTACAATTTTTAGGAATTGATAATGTTTTAGCTTTACGTGGAGATAGTATTAAAACCGAACCAAGTTTTGTACCCGAGCCGGGCGGTCATCATTACGCTTTAGATTTAGTGAAGCAAGTGGCTGAAATGAATGCCGGAAATTATCTTGATGAAGAAATGAAAGATGCCGCACCAACTAATTTCTGTATTGGTATTGCAGGTTATCCTGAAAAACATTTTGAAGCGCCGAATATGAACAGCGATATGAAATGGCTGAAAGCAAAAGTGGATGCGGGTGCTGAATATATTGTAACGCAGATGTTTTTTGATAACAGTCGCTATTTTGAATTTGTTGAGCTTTGTAAGAAAAATGGCATCAATGTTCCAATTATTCCGGGATTAAAAATTTTAAGTACAAAAGCTCAAATAAAAGCACTTCCTAAAATATTTAAAATTGATATCCCTCACGATTTTTACGAATCTCTTGAAAAGTGTCAAGATGATAAAGCTGTGAAGGAAATAGGAATTCAATGGTGCATCCAACAATCAAAGGAATTGATGAAAGCCAACGTGCCTTGCATCCATTTTTACACTATGGGTACCAGCGAAAGCACCCGCCGAGTTGCAAAGGAGATATTCTAATCTTTTACCGTCGGCACTTCGTCAAGCTCAGTGCCATTTCTTATTCAAAATTTCGTTATGGTTCGGCAGGCTCACCATGACTCTGTCCTCCGAATTTTCTAAGTGGTTTCGACAAGCTCAAGCACAATTCTCTAAAAGCCAATGAATAGAAAATGAACGGCGACTGAGTTTGTCGAAGTCACAATTTAGAAACGGAAGTCATGGTGAGCCTGCCGAACCATGAATTATAGCAAAAAAGTTTGTCCCTGAGCCTGACGAAGGGACGTGAGGCGCTCGTTACAAACACATAGTTGTTAATTTTAAAATTTAGCCAATACCAAGGAAGCGTACCTAATGGCTAAATTCGTATCATGTCAGATACCCTTGCCAAACGCCGCTTAAAAACTTCTTCCATCACTGTTGTGGTGAGCTTAGCATTAGTGTTATTTATGTTGGGCTTATTAGGACTTGTTGTATTAAACGCCAGCAAATTATCTAACCACATTAAAGAGAATATTGGCTTTCAAGTTATTTTAAAGGATACTGCAACCTCTGCGCAAATTGATGCCTTGCAACAAGAAATTTCCGCTTCTGTTTTTGCAAAAAGTGTTAACCATATTACTAAGGAACAAGCCGCCGAAAAATTAAAAGCAGATTTAGGCGAAGATTTTGTTTCATTCTTAGGCTATAACCCGTTACTATCTTCCTTAGATGTAAAACTAAATGCAGATTATGCTAATGCAGATACTTTGGTAGGAATAGAAAAAAACCTCTTGCAAAAATCTTACGTAAAAGAAGTAGTTTATCATAAAGACATGATTAAACAAGTGAATGAAAACGCAAAAGTAGTAAGCTTGTATATTTTAATTTTTAGCGGACTACTTTTAATTGTGGCGATTGCATTAATCAACAACACCATTCGTTTATCTATTTACTCGCAACGTTTTCTTATTCGTACAATGTATTTGGTTGGGGCAACAAGAGTATTTATCAGTAAACCATTTATTTTTAAAGGCATTCGTCAAGGTGTAATAGCGGGTATTTTAGCTGGTGCTTTATTAGCAGGATTTTTAGTGGTAAGTACAAGTTACATTCCTGATTTATTGCAATTGCAAGACGAAAACATGCTCGCTCTTTTATTCGGCGGCATTGTGTTATTAGGCATTTTTATTTCGAGTGTAAGCGCTTTATTCTCTGTTATGCGCTACTTAAGATTAAAGACGAGCGATTTGTACTTCTAGGATTTTTGCCTTGCTACAAACGAATTATTTCTCAATTCCTCACGATTGTATTTCATTGGTTGTTTTGTGCTGAGGTCAATTAATTCGCAGCCCGCATTTTCTAAAATAGCTTGTCCGGCCGCAGTGTCCCATTCCATAGTTGGTCCGTAACGCGGATATTCATTAGCTAATCCTTCTGCTACCCAACACATTTTAATACTGCTTCCTGTGTTCACGATATTTACATCGCCGTGTTTTAATTTTTGTTCTTCAATGTAAGCGTAAATCTCCTTGCTGAGGTGAGAACGGCTTGCCACTAAAGTATAAACTTCAGGATAAGATGATAGTGGTAATTTTTTCGCTATTGAAATGAACTTATCTAAAGTAAAATTTTGCAAATTATTTATTACAGGAATAAGATCATGACGGTTAATTTTAAACGAACCAATTCCTTCTGCTGCAAAATATAAATCTTTAAATACTGGAGAATAAATTACGCCTAGAATGGATTTATTATTTCTTACAAGAGAAATATTCACTGTAAACTCGCCATTACGTTTTACAAATTCTTTGGTGCCATCTAAGGGATCAACAATCCAAAGTTCGTTCAGCAGTTTTCTTTTTTCGAATACAAAATGTTCACCCTCCTCTGATAAAACAGGAATATTTGTATCGGCTAATAATTCAATAATTTTATCGCTTGCGTTTTGATCGGCTTGAGTTAAAGGGGTGTCATCCGATTTGTATTCAACCTCAAAAGCTGTATCGTAAATTTTAAGAATTTCTTTTCCCGCCTCAACGGATGCCAGAATGGCTTTTAAGAGTAAACTATTTAATGAATTTGCCAATATTAAGCTTCTGATTTCTGATTTTCATCTTGAGCTTGTTGCAAGGCCGGTTTATTCTTCGCTCTCCACATCATGTATAAACCAACAATCACAAAAGGAATACTTAAAATTTGTCCCATATTTAAAGCCATACTAGCTTCGAAGGCTTCCTGATTTTCTTTTACAAATTCATCAAAGAAACGCTCGGTAAAAAACAACACACACATCAATCCAAACATAAAACCGGGAGCAAATCTGTTGCGTTTGTTTTTCCATAACCAATACATCAATATAAATAAGAACAAACAAAAGACAGCTTCGTACAATTGCGCTGGATGTCTTGGTAAATTATCTACACTTGTAAATACAAATGCCCAAGGTACATTGGTTGGAGTGCCAATAATCTCAGAGTTCATTAAATTTCCAAAACGAATTAACATCGATGCTAACGGAACAACTACAACTATTTTATCGAACAACCACAGCCAACTTTCTTTTGTTTTACGGCAATACAACCACATGGCGATTAAAATACCAATAGCACCGCCGTGACTGGCTAAACCACCTTCGTAAACTTTTAAAATATCAAGCGGATGCGATAAATAATATGCAGGATCGTAAAATAAACAATGTCCTAATCGCGCTCCTAAAATAGTGCCGACAATTACATAAAGCGTTAAAGTATCTAATTCTTTTTCGGTTCTACCTTCGGTGCGGTAGATGCGGTTCATGAAAAAGTGACTCCCAATAAAGGCTAAAGCCCACATTAAACCATACCAACGTACGGGCCAATCAATGCCCGGAATTGCAAAAATTTCCGGACTCGGATTCCAATTTATAAATAATGAAAGCATGGTCAAAGGTACTAATAAAGGGTTTGGAATTATAACTAATTCTTATTCTTTTCTTTCGTTTTCTTTTCCTCCATTGTTACCATAAACGAAACAGGATTTAACTTTTCAGGAACACCTTCGCTAAATGCCTTATTCCACAATAGGGCATTCTTTTTCTTTGCATCATTCACAAATACAAAATCCACTGTGTAATTCCCTTTTTTATTAAACGAAAGAATCCCGGCATCATTTTTCTGATTTTTGTATTCTTCTCCCGTAGTTGCTTTCATGGTTACTAATGAAGGGTCTAATAATCCAACTTTATCACCTACATAAGTGATGATGTATCTTACCCTTGTTTCCGGCCCGTCTTTAACCCAGTCAACCAATTGCAATTTAAAATTTCCAATAGTTATTTCGCTTTCCGGTGGTAAAACCGCGTTTGGCGCAACGGCAATATCTGATGAATTACAAATGTAAAAACCACCAATTTTAAATACGGTTTCTTTTGTTTTTATATTCTCACCTTTAATGTCAATTGTTTTTGATTCGCTTTGTTTCGGTGCAATAATTAACCACTTCTTTTTAGAAAAAGCTTCACCTACAGGAGTAGTATAGCTGCATTCCTCAGGCTTCACCAACAGAATTTTACCTGTATGATTTTCAATTTTTAAGGTTCCGGTAATTAAATTATCCTCAGCAATAACATCCAATAAAGAAACTTTGGCATTGGGTGTTTCAACTGTATTGTCGCCAAAATACACAGTTTTGTACTTTATCTTTTTTTGTGAAAAAGACGCTAGACTGGTTAATAGTAAAAAGACCGGTATAAATTGCTTTATTTTCATGGCGGTGGGTTTTGTCAAAAATAAGGTATAATTTTTATAAATAATGTGAAGGTTATAAGGTATTTTTGCTTTTAACAATGATTAATGCTGCCATATTTGCCTCTGGAGAGGGAACAAACGCTGAAAATATAATAAAGTATTTTACCAACGACCCCCGTATTAAGATAAAATTGGTAATTACCAATAAGGATGATGCCGGAGTTGTTGCCCGAGCCGAGAAATACAAGAAGAACGTACAAATCATAGGAAAAGAAGCCCTCAATAATTATTCTGATAAAATCATCGAGTTCTTAAAAACCGAAAAAATTGATTTAATAATTTTAGCCGGCTTTTATTAAAGATTCCTGAGGCCTTTGTAAAAGCATTTCCCAATAAAATCATAAATATCCATCCCGCACTATTACCAAAATTTGGTGGAAAAGGAATGTACGGTATGAATGTTCATAAGGCAGTTATCGAAAATAAAGAAACAGAAAGTGGTATCAGTATTCATTTTGTAAATGAAGAATATGATAAGGGGGAATTAATTTTACAGGCGAAATGCAAAGTAGATGCCAACGATACGCCTGATACCTTATCTCAAAAAATCCGCACATTAGAACACGAATATTTTCCAAAAGCAATCGAGAAATTACTGTAAATATTTAATTTAGATTTATGCAAAAACTACTTTTCCTCTTTCTCTTCATTAGCACTTCTTTATTCAGTCAACGCGGAACTTGTAAAGTCACAAAAACAAGTCCCGATGCTAAAACAAAAATCACTTTCCGGTTTGTGAGTCCAAGTGGGAAACCTGCTACCAGTCATTTGGCGTTTAAAACGAATGGCGACTCCATCATACAACCAAAAATTGATAAGAAAACGGGACTTTATGTAATGACTCTTCAACCCGGCACCTATAACTTTAATTTTTATGTGAAGTTTTGGTATGATGTGGATTCTGCTCCTATTATCTTAAAACCAAAGACTAACACTTTTGTAGTGGTGAAGTTTGAAGCGAAGGAAATTGGCGGCGAGTCAGTAAAGTAATACTAATTATTCGCAAATTCCCCTTATATTTAAGGGAACATATATGGCAAAAAAGAAAAAACAACCCAAAAGATATTTATTCGAAGAAATTCTTGCATTCCTGCAACATAATTCCGGAAAGACTTTTAACTACAAACAAATTGGCAGTGCAATGGAACTGAATACTGAAGGCGAACGTCTTGAGTTAATGGAATCGTTACATACACTTGTAGATAAGGGTTTAATTAAAGAAGTAGAAACCGGAAAATTTGAATTTAAAGAAACCAAAACGTATTTAACAGGAACAATTGATTTTACACAACAAGGAACCGCTTTTGTAACTGTTGTTGATGAAGCCGACGATATTTTTATCCCCTTCAAAAAAACAAGAGATGCCTTACAAGGAGATTTAGTAAAGATAAATTTACTTGGAAGGCGGACAGGCAAACGCAAGGAAGCGGAAGTAGTAGAAGTAATTAAAAGAACTAAAACTGATTTTGTTGGCACAATAAAAATTTTACCAAAGTTTGCATTCGTTGTTCCTGATGGAAATAAAATACATGTTGATTTTTTTGTACGTAAAGATAGAATAGGCGATGCTGAAGACGGACAAAAAGTTTTAGTACGTTACAAAGAGTGGAAGGCAGGCGATCAAAATCCAACAGGTGAAATTGTAAGTGTGTTCGGAAATCCCGGAGAACACAAAACCGAAATGAATGCTATTATGGCTGAGTACGGTTTACCTGAACATTTCCCTGATGAAATTGAGGCTGCAGCTAAAAAAATTCCCACTGAAATTACAGATAAAGAAATTGCTAATCGCAGAGATTTCCGTAAGATAACAACAATGACTATTGACCCTGCGGATGCAAAAGATTTTGATGATGCTCTCTCGTTACAAAAATTAGAAAATGGTTTATGGGAAGTTGGCGTTCATATTGCTGATGTTTCTCATTATATAAAACCGGGCTCAACATTAGATAAAGAAGCAGTTGAGAGAGCTACTTCAGTTTATTTAGTAGATCGTTGTATTCCGATGTTACCTGAAGTGTTAAGTAACTTTGCTTGTTCTTTACGTCCTAAGGAGGAAAAATATTGTTTCAGTGCGGTTTTCCAATTAGATGATGATGCTAAAATTCATGATCAGTGGTTTGGGAAGACTGTTATTTATAGCGACAAACGTTTTGCTTATGAAGACGTGCAAAAAATTATTGAAACTGAAGAAGGTGAATACAAAGATGATATTTTAGTTCTGGATAAGTTAGCAAAGAAATTGCGCGCTGAACGTTTACGTAAAGGCTCTATTGTATTTGATAAAGCGGAAGTGAAATTTCATTTAGATGAAGAAGGAAATCCTATTGGTGTATTTTTTAAAACACAGCAAGATGCTCATAAACTAATTGAAGATTTTATGTTACTTGCCAATAGAAAAGTAGCAGAATTCCTGAGTACTCCCGACGGACAAAAAGCGCCGAATCCAAAAAATAAAAAAGACGGACCTGTTTGTGTTTACCGTATTCACGATACACCGAACGATGAGAAGATGACGGAGTTCAGTAATTTCGTGGCGCGCTTTGGTTATCAATTAAATGTTGGTGATAAAGCAAAAACAGCTCAATCAATTAATAAATTATTGGTTGATGTTAAGAATAAAAAAGAACAAGGTATGATTGAATTGTTAGCGGTGCGCAGTATGCCAAAAGCAATTTACACTACTAAAAATGTTGGTCACTATGGTTTAGGATTTGAGTATTACACGCATTTCACTTCTCCAATTCGTCGTTACCCCGATGTAATGGTTCACCGTTTGTTAGAAGCAAGATTAAACGGCACTAAATATTCTGACAGAGAAGAGATTGAATTATTGTGTAAACACTCTTCTGAAATGGAACGTGTAGCCGCTGAAGCAGAACGCGCATCCATAAAATACAAACAGGTAGAATATATGTCTGATAAAATCGGGCAAATATTTAAAGGCACAATTAGCGGCGTTACAGAGTGGGGAATTTTTGTTGAGATTACTGAAAACAAATGTGAAGGCTTGGTTCGTGCAAGAGAGATGAATGATGATGTTTACATGTTTGATGAAGAAAATTACCGTTACGTTGGCAGACATAAAGGGAAAATTTATGCTTTAGGCGATAGTGTTTATGTGATTGTAAAGAAAGCTGATTTATTGAAGAAGCAATTGGATTTTGGTTTTATGGATTCTTTGGATTCGAAATCAGATGTGGAAGTGGCAAGTGAGAACAGACCAAGTGCAAGAAAGAAAAATAATTCAACCGGTGGCTTTCATAGTCAGAACAAAAATAACCCGCAGCAAAGAGATCGCGGTAAGAAAAAGAAAAAACGCAATAGATAATGTTTGAAACCTTAGAGCATATCGACAGGGCCATTCTTCTTGCTATTAACGGCGCACATCATCCTGTATTAGATGTTTTTTTCTGGCACGCTTCTGCGGAATGGATTTTCATTCCATTTTGGCTGCTTGTAATTTGGTATATCCACAAGCAAAGGGGAATTAAATATTTGGGAACAGTTTTATTATGTGTGGCGTTTATTATTTTGTTTTGCGATCAATCTACCAATATTGTAAAACATTCCGTTAAACGTTATCGTCCCACACACAATTTAGAAATTCAAGACCAAGTACATATTGTAAATAATTACAGAGGCGGACAGTATGGATTTTTCTCTGGACATTCTTCAAACAATACAGGCGTTGCGGTATTTTTGTTTTTAGTTTTAACGCAATTAAAATGCAGATATCGGTATTGGATTTTCTTTTTCCCGCCAATAATAGAATATAGTCGGATGTATTTAGGTGTGCATTATCCAAGTGATATTTTAGTAGGAACACTGGATGGCATTTTATTCGGCATTATTTTTTATAAAGTATTTCAATATTTAAGCAAGAAGTGGAATGTGGAAGCTGCTTAAAATATTATTTTTCGTCGCACTGAGTGCAGCAGAAGTGTCCGCGCAATTGCCCGAAACAGATCTTTGGCTCTTTAAATTAAAGACTGAAGACAAAAAATTAGTTTTGGGAGAAGGAAAAAACATTACTTCCCGCAAAGGTTACGATAATCAACCAGCTTTCACCCCCGACAATAAAAGTATTTTGTATGTAAGCATTCGCGAAGATAATCAAGCTGATGTTTACCGATATGATATTGGAAAAAGTATTTCTTTTCAGCATACCAAAACAAAAGAAAGTGAGTACTCTCCTAATTACACGCCCGATGGAAAAAGTATTTCATGTGTTGTAGTTGAGGCGGATTCTTCGCAACGCTTGTGGTTATATAACTTGGATGGTACAGTAAAGAAATGCTATAACGAAGGCATCGATTCTATTGGGTATTATTCCTGGTTAAGTAACGATACATTGTTGTATTATAAATTAACGGAGCCGCATTCACTACGAATGTATATTGAAACAGGAAAATCCGACAAATGGATTTGTAATTCTCCAAGTCGTGCCTTTAAGAAATTAAAAGGAAATGATTTTATCTATGGAATTAAGGATTCGCTTCAAATCCAATATCGTGTTTATAATCCTGTAATTAGGAGAAGTGATGAATTCGCACTACACAAAAGCAAGAGTGAAGATTTTGTCTGGAACGAAACATTGGGTTTAATAAAATCAGAGGGCGCCCAGATCTTACGGTATGATGTTGCAGCAAAAACATGGAATGTGTTATTCGATTTCTCCTCATTAGGAATAAAAAAAATCACCCGTTTCGCTTTTGATTATAAAAACAAAAATATTGTAATAGTAGATAATAACTAAATGGCACAGGAAATAACCATAGATGGTATTTTGTATTCCGACGACAAGGCCTTATTGCAATTAGATGTTATTCATAATTATTTAAGTAAAGAGAGTTATTGGTCGAAGGGTGTACCTGTAGAAATTGTAAAGCGTGCGATGGACGGAAGCATTTGTTTTGCTGCATATGATAATGGAAAGCAAATTGCCTACGCGCGTATAATTACTGATGGTGCTACTTTTGGTTATTTAGCAGATGTATTTGTATTAGAGCCGTACAGGGGGAAAGGAATTTCAAAAAACCTAATGAAATTCATAATGGACTATCCTTCTTTTAAAGGATTCAGACGATTTATGTTAGCCACAAAGGACGCGCATAGTTTGTATGAAAAATTCGGATTCAAAAAGCTGTCTACCCCGGATAGGTTTATGGAAATAAAACCTTTTGAAGAATATAAAAGCAAGTGATAATATTTGTATTATATCTTTTAATCCTATCTGTTTTAATTTATAAAACATCTTTCTTCGGCATTTTAAAAGATGATATCCTCAATAAAAAATTTTATCTAACAGCTTTCCTAATAAAAGTTTCAGCACTGGCTGCCTTTTACATTTTGTACATGAAATTGTATGGCAGCATCCAATATTCTGATACAGGAAATTTTTATCGTGATTCTTTAGCTATTCACAATATCACACATTCTAACTTTGCTGAGTTTGTGAAGCTGATGTTAGGTTTGCAGGAAGACGGCAAGGGTTCTTATATCTTTGAAAATTTCCTACAAGAAACTACCACTTGGGATAAGGCCCCGGGAGAAATTTTGTATAATGATAACAGACTTATCCTCCGTCTACACGCCCTCATCCATTTTATTTCTTTTGGAAATTATTTTGTTCATGCCTTGTTCAGTTGTTTTTTATCTTTCATTGGCATCAATTGGATTTACAAAACATTTAAGGAAGAATTTAAAAACAAGGAAATCTATTTTTTCTTAATCTGGGTATTATTTCCGGGCGTTTGGTTTTGGACTTCCGGTTTGTTTAAAGAAGGTCCAACTTTATTTTTAATGGGAATGCTTTTAATTTCTGCAAAACGTGTTATTAGCTATAGAAAACGAAGTGTGAAAAATTTAGTAATGCTTTTGCTTGCTACACACTTAAGTGTTTTATTTAAACCGCATTTAATGTTGCCGATTTTAGTCGCCACATTTTTATTTTTCGCTATTAAAAACAGAACTGATAAGCGTGTTGGTTTAAAGTACAGTGTTGTTTTTCTGATTGTTTTTCTCATTGGTAATTTCACTATGGAACTTCTATTTAAAAAAGACACCATTAAAATTCTATCTGAACGCCAGCGCGATTTTATGGATATGTCGGACGGCGGATTGTTTTTATTAGGAGAAGACAAATTTGCGCGCCTTCCATACAATTTTTCTTTTGTCATATTGGATTCGTCGCAGATACCCGTAAGAGCAAAAATTAAAATGGGTGTTCCTTTTATTTATGGTGAATTAACGCATCAGCAAGATACATTGGGCTGCAAAGGCAATACCGATACAACGAGTGTTTATCAATTATTGTATGTTATTCCAAAAGCTAACTCTACATTAAAGCCGCCTGTTTTAATTAAAGATTGGATTTCTTTTTTCAAGGCCCTGCCTTTTGCCGTATATATTACAACACTGAAACCATTTTTCTTTGATGTCAGAAATACAATGGATTTAATTACCTCTTTCGAAAATTTGCTTATTCTGCTTTCCTTACTTTGGTTTATCTATTGTGGTATTAAAAACGGCTTCAAAAACCCACATTATATCTACTTTTTAAGTATTGTAATTTTAGCCCTCATTCTTATTGGCGTTACCTCTCCAAACTTAGGGGCTATACAGCGGTATAGGGCACTCATCATCCCTTTTATATTGCTAACCGCCCTGTTAAGCAGTACTATAAAGGACCATCAAAAACTGGGTAATTTCTTTAGAAACTAAGCTCAATTCTAGGAATAAAATTTTATCTTTAAAGCTTATAGTTTTAAATGAGTTTCAAAGAATTATTCAGAAAAAAATCTGTAAGTGACATTCTTAATCAGGTTGCAAAACGTGAAGCAGAAGAGGGTCATCTTAGCCTGGGAAAACATTTGGGAGTTAGAGACCTTACTGCATTTGGTATTGCTGCCATTATTGGTGCCGGTATTTTTAGTACTATAGGTAAAGCCAGTGCAGATGGCGGACCTGCAGTTATTTTTCTTTTTATTTTTACTGCCATTGCCTGTGGCTTTGCAGCTTTTGCTTACGCAGAGTTTGCTTCAATGGTACCTGTTTCAGGTAGTGCATATACTTATTCGTATGTAGCTTTTGGCGAATTAATGGCTTGGATTATTGGCTGGGCATTAATAATGGAATATGCCATAGGAAATATTACTGTTGCTATTTCTTGGAGTGATTATTTTACGGGATTACTGAGTAGTGGAGGAATTCAATTACCACAATGGATTCAAATGGATTATCTTACTGCATCAAAAGGTTTTGAAGACGCGAAAGCTTTAATGGATAGCGGAAAGCAATTCATTAATCTCGATGCTAATTTACAAGATGCATTTACTGCTTGGACAACTTCACCTGTTATCGGATCATTTCATTTGGTTGCTGATTTGCCCGCATTAATGATTATTATATTTATTACCTGGTTAGTGTATCGCGGCATGAAAGAATCTCGTAACGCGAGTAATCTAATGGTAGTTATTAAACTTTGCATCATCTTATTAGTTATTGCTGTAGGTATTTTTTATGTGGATACAAATAACTGGAATCCCTTTGCTCCCAATGGAGTTAGTGGAATTTTAAAGGGCGTGTCCGCAGTATTCTTTGCATACATTGGTTTCGATGCGATTTCAACCACTGCAGAAGAATGTAAAAATCCACAGCGAGATTTACCCCGGGGTATGATGTGGGCCATTATTATCTGTACTATACTTTATGTGATTATTGCTTTAGTGCTTACAGGAATGGTAAGTTATACTCAACTGAATGTTGGAGACCCTTTAGCATTTGTGTTTGATAAATTAGATTTAAAATGGATGTCAGGTATAATTGCAGTAAGTGCTGTAGTTGCCATGGCGAGTGTGTTGTTGGTATTTCAAATGGGACAACCACGCATTTGGATGAGCATGAGTCGCGATGGTTTATTGCCAAAAAGATTTTCAAAAGTTCATCCGAAATTCAGAACACCTTCTTTTGCTACAATTGTAACAGGTTTCGTTGTTGCGGTACCGGCTTTGTTTTTAAATCTTACTATGGTAACAGATTTATGCAGCATCGGAACATTATTTGCTTTCGTATTAGTTTGCTGGGGCGTACTAGTACTCCAGAATAAAAAAGATATTCCTCGCGGAAAATTTAAAACGCCATATATTAATTCTAAATTTATTTTTCCGGGATTAATTGTGCTCGCTTTAAGCTTAACTTTTGTATATAATAAAGAATCAGCAATGGCTTTTTTAACCAACGAAAAACAAATGAATGAAGCTTCTGTTATTGTTACTTCACTTGACGAATTGCAACGGAAATCTACAATAGAAACGGTTTTAGCTTCAGATAGAACCGGATTTGAAACAGCAAATTCTGATTTAGAAACTTACATGAGTGGTTTAAGTTCTGAGGGCTATTCTGCTTTAGTTGATTCGCTGCCATTAAATGAAGATGTAAAATTTGAATCCGGATTTAATTTATTTAAGCACAAAATACCAATGTGGATATTTATCATCATCACTTTCTTTTTATGTATTTGGGCATTCAGAAGTAATCTTTCGTTAATACCTCTGCTAGGATTAATATGTTGTTTGTATATGATGGCTGAGTTGGGTGTATCTAATTGGATTGGATTTGGTATTTGGTTGTTGATAGGTTTAGTCATCTACTTTACTTATAGCAGAAAACACAGTAAATTAAATAAAGCAGAACACATTTTATGATAGCCCTAGTTACAGGAGCCACTTCAGGCATAGGAAAAAGTACCGCCGAAATTTTCGCGAAGAATGGCTACACGCTTATTATTACTGGTCGACGTGAAGACCGACTTAAGGATATTCAAAAAAACATAGAATCAACTTATAAAGTTAAAGTACACACTTTATGTTTTGATATCCGTAAACTTTCTGAAGTTGAAAAAGCCATTAACGAATTACCTGCTGAATTAAAAAAGATTGACGTATTGGTAAACAACGCCGGTTTAGCAGCGGGATTGTCTGCTATACAAGACGGTAATGTTGATCACTGGGAAAGAATGATTGACACTAACATTAAAGGCTTGCTGTATGTAACAAAATCTGTAAGCAAATTGATGATCGAAAATAAAAAAGGACATATCATTAATGTGGGTTCTATTGCAGGTAAGGAAGCTTATGCCAATGGAAATGTGTATTGCGGAACAAAGCACGCTGTTGATGCTTTAAACAAAGGCATGCGGATTGATTTGTTGCCTCACAACATAAAAGTATCTGCTGTAAATCCCGGAATGGTAGAAACAGAATTTAGCATTGTACGTTTCGACGGTGATGAAGACCGCGCTAAAAAAGTATACGAAGGTTTGCAACCGCTAACACCCGATGATGTTGCTGAAACAATTTATTGGATAGCGTCGCGACCTGCACACGTAAATATTAATGATGTAATAATTATGCCTGCCGCACAGGCCAATTCAACCACAGTTAAAAGAAACGCTTAGCTTAAGCAGTATGTATAAATTCAAATTTATACTTTGTACTTTTTTATTTGTTCTGTTAAGCAGCTCTAATCTCTTTGCGGATAATTTACCTTTATTTAAACCTGCACCTTCACCAGGACAATCACGCATCATTCGCTCCCGTTTAACTTTAGGACCAGTGATTGGATTTTATAAAATAAATAAAAATCACGCAGCGAATCCAACACAAAAAATGTCGGGCTTAATTAATTTTAGTGAAGAGATTCGTCTTACCTATAAACACAATTCGTTTTTGTTGATTGGAGTTGATTATATGGTGCACGGTGTAAATTTTAAATCCTATTATTTTAAACCCGATAGTATACAGCTTTACACCGGCGATATGAATTATAATTACTCATTGTACTTTCATGAATTTGCAATCCCCATTCAATTAAAATTATGTTTTAATCACGAGAACAATGCACGTTTTACGCCTTATGTAATGATTGGCTATCACTTCCGTGTGATGATGGATGCTCAATTAAAAGTGAAACAAGATGGTGAGCTAGTTCGCAAAACGTATGAAGTGATTGAATTCAAAAATAAATTACTCAGCAAACGCAATAATCCATTTATGAGTTTCACATTAGGAATACAAAAGAATAATTTGAAAACGATACATCACAGGAAACCACTTGAATTTAGGATTGGGAGTAAAATTCTAATAAAACCTCACCAACTCACACTTCACCAGCTCACCAACTAATTAAGCGTCGTAATCAACAATAACTTTTTCAGTTAAAGGATGTGCTTGACAAGTTAAAACAAAACCTTCTGCAACCTCTGCATCTGTTAATGCAAAATTCGCGTCCATTTTTACTTCACCTTCAATTATTTTAGCGCGGCAAGTACAACATACTGCACCTTTGCAACTAAACGGAGCATCAACACCCGCATCAATAGCAGCGTCTAAAATACTTGCTCCGTCGGTATTTAAATCCAATTGGGTTTCAATACCATATTGTATAATGGTGATTTTACTTTTTACATTCTGTCCTTTGCCTTCTGCTTTGGCAACAGCATCTGCTACAGCTGTAAAATATTCAATGTGAATTTTTTCTTTCGCAATTTTTAATCCTTCTAATGTGGTTTTTACATTTTCCATCATTGGGCCCGGACCGCAAATAAAATATTCGTCAGCAGTAACGCCGCCGTAATTTTCAATTAATGCTTTTGCTTTATCTGCCGTAATTAAACCTTTATGTAAATCTGCTACTTGAGTTTTAGGATTATCATAAACGTTCACTAGTTTAAAATTATCTTTATTGTCGGAAGCAATTTTTTCTAACTCTGCTTTAAAGATGGTAGAATCTTCATCACGGTTAGCATAAATTAAAGTAACGTTACTTTGTTTCTCGATGTGTAAAATACTTTTTAAAATACTCATCATCGGGGTAATCCCACTTCCACCTGCAAACAACACGTAATTCTTTTTGTTACTGCCTGATAATACAGAATGGAAACTTCCCATTGGTGTCATCACTTCAATAACATCACCCACTTTTAATTTTTGATTAATGAAAGTAGAAGCTCTTCCGTCTTTTACTTCTTTAATAGCCACACGTAATTCTTTTTCGGTATACGGACTTGTACAAATACTATAAGAACGACGAAGTTCTTCGCCATTGATAGTTAGTTTTAAAGTAATGTATTGTCCTTGTTTATATTGATAAGGAATTTGTAATGTTGCAGGTACATCAAAAGCCACAGAAACTGCATCAGCGGTTTCGCGTTTAATGTCTTTAACTTTTAGGGAATTGAACTTAGCCATTAGAATCAAAAATAAGGCTCAAAAATACAAATTATTTTGTTCTATTTTCCCAACCTAAGGAATCAAAATATACTGAAAAAGCCTTATCTTTCGGGATTTAGGTTATTTATTTCAGGGTTTTTATTAGAGTCTGAATATTGCAGAAAAAGATAGTAACTTTTCTAAAACTCCCGGATGTCACCAATCTCTCCTTTTGATTAAACCGAAATAAGTCGTTATACGGATAAGTTCTCTTATAAAACCCTTTAATGCATTCTCTTCAAAAGCTTTTGTGTTGTAGGAACAAAATTTATCGTCTTTATAAAAATAAAGAATGTTGTTACTCACCTGAAAAGCGGGCAGATGTTTTAAACTGATGATTTTATTAAAAGTACCGTACATATCAAAAACGTAAATACCGATATCGGGGCAATTTAAATACAAGTAACTGTTGTGCTCCGTCATAAAATCCGGTTTCAATTCGGCTTGTAATAATTGTTTTAAATTTCCGGTTTTAGCAATGGGTTGCGAATTTTCATTAAAACGAACAAGCTCATTAGTTTGTTTGTTGTAAATCCAGAAACTGTTATTGAAGGATGTACAAACTAAATCGGTTTGCTCATAACCTAAATTCTCTAACGAAATAGCATCTCCATTTTGCGATAACTGACTATCTAAAAAAATCAATTGCTGAAAATCTTTGTAATACAGTAAAATCTTTAAAGCATTGGTGGCATCTATGGCTGTAATTTTTCCGTAACGTTTATTGCTGTATTTGAGTAATAATTTTCCGGTGGCGTTGTATTTTATTAATTCTTCACCGTTTATTAAATACGTATTGCTAAGATTATCGGTAGTAAATAAATTAAATTCATGCTTAATAACATAAAGAGTTTTGCCGTCTTTAACAATAAAAGCTAAACTGCTTAGGCAGATTAAAAAGAGGAAACTATATTTTAAAATTTTTCTCACAGAACTGATTTACTAATGCTATCTACAAATTCCCTGCCATTATTTAAACGAGGCACTTTAAATTGTCCGCCTAAGCGGTTATTTGATTTTAACCAATTGTAAAAACTACCTTTTGGCAATAATTTTACTATGGGTGATTTTAAAACATAATCGTTATAACGTTTAGCTTCGTAATCGGAGTTTAATTGTTTTAAAGAAGCATCTAATTCCTTTACAAAGTACGCAAAATCATCCGGCTCTTTTTCAAATTCAATTAGCCATTCATGTGAACCGCTGGTTTCATTCATATAAACAGGAGCAACAGTATAATCTGAAACCATGGCCTGTGTTTTTTCGCAGGCTTTAAAAATGGCTTGATCGGTATTATGAACCATTACTTCTTCTCCAAATACATTTATAAAGTGTTTAGTGCGACCAGAAACAATAATGCGATACGGATTTGTATCTGTAAATTGAACGGTGTCGCCAATCTGATAACGCCATAATCCCGCATTTGTTGTAATCACCATGGCATAATTTACACCAGTTTTTACCTCTGATAAATTATAAACGCGGGGATCTTCTAAACCAACATCTTCGATAGGAATGAACTCATAAAAAATACCATAATCCAACATCAAGAGCATATCATTTCGTCCTGGTACATCCTGAATACCAAAAAATCCCTCAGAAGCACTGTACATCTGAATATAGTTGATCTTATCGTTATTGAATAATTGCCGGAATTGTTCTTTATAGGGCGTAAAACTTACACCACCATGAAAATACACTTCTAAGTTCGGCCAGACTTCATCAATAGTTTTTGCATTTTTTAGTTGAAGCACTTTTTTCAGTAACACCAACATCCAACTTGGAACGCCGGCAAGACTCGTTACATTTTCATTCATCATGGTCATTTTCTGCAACTTGCTTTCCCATTCGTCCATTAACGCAATATTTACATCAGGTGCTCTGAAAAACTCAGGCCCACATCGGGAGATTTTGAATGATGATAGCACTTACATCGCCATGAAAGGAGTTGTGATTGCCGAAAACATCTGTTTTAAAACTTCCGCCAAGCGCTAAATTTTTTCCTGTAAATAATAAAGTTTCAGGATTGTTTACGCAATGTAAAGTCACCATATCACGACCTGCATTATAATGACAACCATCTAAAGATTCAGCACTAACAGGAATAAATTTACTCTTGTCTGTTGTACCACTACTTTTTGCAAACCATTTTATTTCGCCAGGCCATAATAAGTTTTGTGCACCACGACGAGTCAGTTCTATTGAAGGTTTTAAACTTTCGTAATCCTGTAAAGGAATATTGCGTTTAAATTGCTCGTAGTTTTTTATGGCGCTAAAGTGATGACGTTTTCCGAATTCAGTATCTTTTGCCTCCGATAATAATTTGTGCATCCATTCTTCCTGAACATCATGCGGGTATTTCACAAAAAGCTCTATCTGGTGAAGTCGCTTTTTCATGAGCCAGGATGCTATAGAATTGATGATAGGCATACTAAAAAGATACGAAATTATTTTTTACGTTTAGTAAAATAAGTTTCTATTTCAGCTAAAGTTAAGGCATTAAAACAATTAGCTTTATCTAACATTCCCTTATGGGCAGAATAAATGCCGTATTGCATATCATTATAACCTTCTTTTTGGTGAGCATCCGGATTAATAGAAATTTTCACACCTTTTTCTAAGCAATAAGGAATCCAGCTCCAGTCAATGTCGAGACGATAAGGGTGAGCGTTTAATTCTATTATCACACCATTTGCAGCACAAGCATCAATTATTTTTTTATGATTGATGGGATAACCCGGTCTGGCTAAAAGTAAACGACCTGTTGGATGTCCGAGTATTGTAGTGTAAGGATTTTCAATAGCTTTAATTAAACGTTCATTCGCTTTTTCTTCACTCATTTTTAAATTGGAATGAACAGAAGCTACTACAAAATCAAATGTTTTTAAAATGTCTTCGGTGTAATCTAAACTGCCGTCATTTAAAATATCGCTTTCAATGCCTTTAAATATTTTGAAGGGGGCTAATTGTTTATTTAGTTTTTCAATTTCCTGTTGCTGAATTAAAACAGTTTCAGGTTTTAAACCATCGGCATAAAAAGCAGATTGGGAGTGATCGCAAATACCTAAATATTCATATCCTAAACTTTTACAATGCACAGCCATTTCTTCTAGTGAATTCATGCCGTCGCTGTAAGTACTGTGGTTGTGTAAACTGCCTTTTAAATCTTTAAATTCAATAAGTGTTGGAATTTTGTTTGCTTCCGCTAAACTGATTATGTTTTGCGATTCGCGTAATTCAGGCTCTATGTATTGGAGATTTAGAGATTCAAAAATTTCTTCCTCCGACTGAGGCGCATCTATTTCCACTTCCAAAAAATCCTGAATAAAATCGCCGGAGCCTGTGGTTAAAAATAATTCCTTGTAAAAATTTTCAGGCTCACATAAATAAATTAAAACCGGACAACCAGCATTTCCTGAAACAAATGTATTTTCAATTTCTTCGTCTTCGGTATATCCTGCATTCGTTAAACCGGTTTTTGCTCTTTCGAAATCATTTACCGAACAAAGTAATTCTATTTTGGTGATGATATCATTTCTCCTGCGCAATTCTCCGGTAAAAGAAACTTCTTCAAAAACACCTTTTACTTTTTTCAATCCGTTCAATAAATTTAATCCTAACTTCTCAGCATTAGCATAATGTAATTTACCTGAATTATTTTGGGCGAATTCAATATTTTGTTTTACGCTTTCCTGAGTTTTAGTTCCGAACCCTTTTAAATCAACTAAACGATTTTCGTTGCACGCGTATAATAATTCTCCAACACTTTCTATATGCAGTTCCTGCCAAAGCTGACGAACTTTTTTTGGTCCCAGGCCTTTGATGTTCATGATGTCGATAATCCCTTGAGGTGTTTTGCTTTTTAATTCTTCTAATTCGTCGGTTGTACCTTTTTCAAGTAGCTCGTGAATTTTAGCAGCGATACCTTTTCCGATACCTTCAATCTGTTCAATTTCCGCTTGCGTTTTCCCTTCTAATTCAATTCTGGTTTTTGCTAATTTGTAAGCGCCATTGGCAACAGCTTTTACTTTAAAAGGATTTTCCTCATGCAGCTCCATGAGTTTAGCTGTGAGTTCGAGGCTATCGGCAATTTCTTCTGTGGTCATTTTAACAGGTGTTGTGCTAAAATCAAATCTGTATCGTGTGTGATTTTTATATTCTCGGTATTTCCTTCTACTAAAATAATTTTCTCACCGGTTTTTTCTAATACACTGGCATCATCGGTAAATAGAGAACTATAATCTTGTTCAAATGCTTTTTTAATAGCGTTCGTATTAAAACATTGTGGGGTTTGAATGACTTTATAATTAGTTCGGTTAACGGCTTTGTTACTATTGTTTTCAATTACGCGAATACTCTCGTTAACATCCACTACTGGAATTGCATTTCCTTTTTGTGAAGCAGTTTCAAAACAACGTTTAATAGTATCAACACTTACCATTGGTCGCGCAGCATCATGTATCCCGACAACCGAAAAATTTTCATCAACGAGTGCTAAACCATTTTTAACGGAATTAAATCTTGTATCACCACCAATGGTTGTTGCAATATTTTTGTTGGGAAAATATTTTTTTAGTAAATCATTTAAGTGCTGTAAATAATCTTTGTGCACAACAACACACATATTGATTTCGGGATTGTAGCCAAGAAATTTTTCAATTGTATAAACTATTAGAGGCTTCCCATTAACTTCAATAAACTGTTTAGGGATATTTCCTTTAATGCGTTTTCCGCTTCCTCCTGCAACAATAATTATATACTCCTGGTTTGGCATTTACCTTATAAAGTTAAGGATATAAAAATAAAAAACCCTTCCATTTTGCGGAAGGGTTTTTAAAAATTATCGGTAACTGAGCTTGTCGAAGTTACTTCTTCTTCATCTTATCGGCAGGGATAAGGTAAGTAGTTGTTAAATCCATAAAATTCATCGAGTTCTCAGGTAAATTACGAACGTTTAAATGCTCTAAACGGAAGTTCTCATCGTAATAGATCGCCATGATAGGAGCGTCTTCTACTAGGATTTTTTCTGCCTGAGATAACATTTCAAAACGTTTAGGACCATCCATTATAAAGCGTGCTGCCATATATAATGAATCGAAACGAGGATTAGTATAACGAGAGAAGTTAGTGTAAGATTTTTCCTGTAAAGTAGCCGGCACGTTTTTACCGTAGAAATTAGCAAGGAATGTTTCAGGATCCGGATAATCGGCAGTCCAACCATAGCGGAAGAAATCAATTTTTGAAGTTTGTACGTTTTCAATATGTTCAGCGAAAGGCACTGTGTTAATTTCAAAATCAACATTAATATTTTCTTTTAGCATTTTCTGAACTACTTCAGCTGCTAAAATATTACGGTCACCACCACCACCATTAATTTCAAGAACTAATTTCGGGAAACCTTTTCCGTCAGGATAACCTGCTTGTTTCATTAATTCTTTTGCTTTTGCAGGGTCGTAGCTATAACCACCAACTTCCTTATAATTGTAACCTGCTTTTTCGAAAGCATCGCTATATGGAACGATACCGTAGTTTGCAGGATTAACTTCACCTTGTAATGTGAAGTCAGCAATTTTCTGACGGTCGATTGCGTAGTTAAATGCCTGACGAACTTCTTTTTTAGAGAAGATTGGGCTCTTGCAATTGAATCCGTAATAGTTAGTATTTAAAGCAACAGAGTTTAAAATATTAAATTCTGATTTACGTTCTTTCGCGTGTTCTAAATCTCCCATTAATTCATGGAACATAGCAACAGGAATACGGTAAATCATATCTAAGTTACCACGTTTAAATTCTAATACTTCAGATTGTTTTTCGCGGATGAACGTCCACTTAATACCATCTAAATAAGGTAATTTATTTCCATGAACATCAACACCCCAATAGTTAGGATTTTTCTTCATGATAATAACTTCACCTTCTTTTACAGTTTCAATAGCGAAAGGACCGGTACCAACAGTTTTAGTGCGCATATCAGCTCCGTATTTTGCAAAAGCCTCTTGTGGATAAACATAAACACAAGGCATCGCTAAAATATTCATGAAGCTTGGATCAGAATGATATAGTTTAATAGAAAGTGTAGAGTCGTTAATTACTTTAACACCTGAACAACCAATTTTTTTGCCTGTTTTTGATGCTTCGAAAGATTCGTTTGCACCTGATACGCGATCTTTAAAAGTATAATCAAATAAGTTATTGGTTGGATCTGAAACACAAAGCTTATCTAAACAAAACTTGAAATCGTTTGCAGTTACAGCTCTTCCTTTTCCATCAGGGAAACAAGGATCATCGTGAAACAACACGCCTTGACGTAAGTGAAAAGTGTATTCGGTTTGATCTGCGCTGATATCCCAACGAGTAGCTAATGCAGGCATTAAACTTAAATCGGTTTGATTAAATTTTAATAACCCTCATATACCTGAGCGCCTAAGTGAAAACTCACTTGATCGTTAATAGAAATAGGGAAAAGACTTTTAATGTTTTCCACTTCGTTTAGGCGAGCTACGCCACCTAAATAAATTCCACCTTTTGCTTCTGATCCGCCATGATCTTTATTATCATCACCACCACAAGAGCTAAAAAGCCCCAAAGCCAAAATTGGAATTATTACTGCGCCAAAATATTTATTCATAGAGCTAAAAATAAGTCTGTTATACCCCACAAAATTAATCTTTTAAGTAAAAAAAACTAATTTTTTTGGTAATAATTTCATATTTCCCCCATTTAGGGGCAGACCCTCTTTAAAAGTCAATTTCTAGCATTACAGGACAATGGTCGCTATGCATTGCTTCTGGCAGAATTACTGAGCGTTTGAGTTGGTTTTCAAGGTTTTTGGTAACCATGTTATAATCAATCCGCCATCCCAAATTTTTCGCCCTCGATCCTGCGCGATAACTCCACCAACTGTACTGATGCGGTTCTTTATTGAAATGTCTGAATGTATCAACAAACCCTGATTGTATAAATTGCTCCATCCATTCCCTCTCTTCAGGCAAAAAACCTGAGGTTTTAGCATTTGAAATGGGGTTATGAATATCAATGGCTTTGTGACAAATATTATAATCACCCGAAACAATGAGTTTCGGTCGTTCTTTTTCTAAATCCTTAATGTAATTTTGAAAATCACTTAACCACTTCATCTTGAAGGCTTGTCGCTCGTCGCCACTACTTCCGCTGGGGTGATAAACGCTAATTACCGAGGTGTCTCCGTAATCGGCCCTAATAAATCTCCCTTCAAAATCGTATTCAGGAATACCACAACCGTATTCTACTTTGTCGGGTTTTTGCTTCGAAAAAATGGCAACACCGCTATATCCCTTTTTTTGAGCGGGATACCAATAATGATGATAACCCAACTCCTCAAATTCAAAAACGCCAACTTGTTCGGGAGATGCTTTTATCTCTTGAACGCATAAAATATCAGGGTCTGCAGCGCGCATCCAGTCAATTAATCCTTTACCCATGGCAGCACGTATTCCATTAACATTATAAGTAATAATCCGAGGCATATTTAATCAATTTGGCTCTAAAGTATCAATTTAATATGGGCTCACAAACACAATTTATAAAGACTTTTTTCCGTTTTACAATAGAATACTCTCTGCTGTGTTAACAGGGATTTTATATCTTTAAAAACCTATATTTTTTTGTGAAAACTAAACAACGGCTGCTTCTTATTGTTTTCTGTTTTATAACAGGAGCTGCGTTTTCGCAATTAAACCAATCTCAAAAAACAAAATTATTTATTACTACAAACGACACCATTTATCTGGATTCGCTAAGCTTGGTTCCGGGAAGTATTAATGTAAACGACAGCACGGTTAAATATAAAGTTGATTATAGGCGCCATGCTATTATTTTTGAAAAAGGAAGTCCGCGACCTGACGGTTTAGTGATAAGTTATAAAACCCTCCCGTATAATTTAGAGAAAAATTATTTTCATAAAGATCCTGCGATGATTACAAAAGATTTATCGCGACCGAACAATCCGTTTTCAATTTCTTTTAACGAGCCGCCTAATTCAAATAGTTTATTTATGAACGATGGTTTGAATAAGAATGGAAGTATCAGCAGAGGAATTACATTCGGAAATAATCAGGATGTGGTTGTGAACTCAAATTTAAATTTGCAAGTGAGTGGAAAATTAACTCCCGAAATTGATATGGTAATGGCTGCTACCGATAATAATATTCCTTTTCAGGCAGATGGAACAACAGCACAATTGCAAGAGTTTGATAAAGTATTTATTCAACTTTCAAATTACAATACAAAATTAATTGTGGGTGATTATCAACTGTCGCGCCCCTCCAATTCATACTTCATGAATTTTTATAAACGTGCGCAAGGAGCTTATATTTCTAACACTTATAAAGACAGTGCCGGAAAAAAAGCCATCACCTTTAAAACACAAGTGGCTGGCGCTGTATCGAAAGGAAAATTTGCACGAAATATAATCATAGGGACAGAAAATAATCAAGGCCCGTACCGATTAACAGGTGCGAACAACGAACCATTCATTATTGTTTTATCTGGTACAGAAAAAATTTATTTGGATGGAAAATTATTGCAACGCGGACAAGAAAACGATTATATAATTGATTATAACACAGCTGAATTAACATTTACGGCCAAGCAAATTATCACAAAAGACAAGCGTATTACGGCGGAGTTTCAATACGCAGAAAGAAATTACGGCAGGTCATTAGCTTTTTTTGGTGAGGAGGTAGAGATAGGTAGATTGAAAATTTTTGGAAATGTTTTTAGTGAGCAGGATAATAAAAACCGGTCACTGCAACAAGTTTTAACGCAAGATCAAAAGAAAGTAATGTTTGATATTGGAGATACTTTAAGCAAAGCTGTTTATTCAGGAGCAGAGTTAGCTTCATTTAATGATTCTGAAGTTTTTTATTGGAAGAAAGATACAACTGTAAGTTCTGTATTGTACCCTGGTATTTTTGTGTATTCAACAAATCCGACAGCGCAAAATACCGTGTCCGCTTTTCAATTGTTGGTGCCTTAAAAGGAAATTATATTCAGATAACATCAACTGCGAATGGAAAAGTTTATAAATGGGTAGCGCCAATTGCGGGTGTGCCACAAGGAAATTACGAACCCCTAATTCCATTAGTGACACCAAAGCAACATCAAATGGCAACCGGTGGTTTCGAGTACACTTTTAACGCTAATCATAATTTAGTTATGGAAGGTGTGTTTACTAAGAATGATATTAATACGTTCAGTCCGCATGATAGTTATAACGATCAAGGGTACGGTTACAAATTAAAAAGTTTGAATAAAAGTTATTTACAGAAAGATACGAATGATAAAGTGCCTGTAAAAATGATTTATAATTTGAATTACGAATACCTGCAACAAAATTTTACACAAGTGGAGCGGTTTCGTTCAATTGAATTTCAACGTGATTGGAACAGGCCTTATGTAGATGCAATAAATACCGATCAGCATATAGGTTCAGTGGAGGTGGAATTGAAAAAGCAAACCGTTACCGCTTAATGTATGGCTTTAATACCTTTCAGGAAGGAAGTTTTTTTGAAGGCTATAAGCAACAATTAGGAGCACGTTATACAAAAGGAAAATTTATTTCTGATTACAACGGTTCTTATTTAACAACAAATAATAATCCAATCAATACAGAATTTTACCGCCACAAAAGTTTAATATCGCAAGGACTTGGCAAGGTACGATTAACTTTAAGTGACGAATTTGAAAATAATATTTTTAAATCATCTCTCACAAATACCATCATGCCGCGGACCTATCAGTTTTGGGATTGGGAAGCAAGTATTTCAAATACAGATTCTACAAAAAACAAAATAAAACTATTTTACCGCGAACGAAGAGACAAACAAGCTTACGGTAAAGAAATTAAGGATAGCACTTACGCTCAAAACATTGGTATGCAATTAGGAATTTACAGCCTAAGAAACCATCCCATCACTTTTTATTTTACTTATCGTGAATTGCATTTGAAAAATATTGTTGGTACTTCTTTAAAACCGGATAATACTTTATTAAGCCGTTTAGAGTATAGTCCGCGTTTAATAAAAGGATTTATTTCGGCCACTTTATTCTACGAGACCGGTTATGGTTTGGAAAATAAAAAAGAATTTTACTATATAGAAGTTGCGGCGGGGCAAGGGCAATATGCCTGGAATGATTACAACGGAAATGCTATTAAAGAATTAAACGAATTTGAAACGGCGCAATACGGCGATCAGGCAAAGTACATTCGGGTTTATACACCAACCAATCAATATGTAAAAGTGTTACAGAATCAATTGAGTTTTTCGTTTAACCTGCGGCCAAGTGTTTTTTTAAAAGAGACAAGTGGAGGCTTTACAAAATTTATTTCACGGTTCGCCACTCAATCTGTTTATCGGGTTGACAATAAAACTTATGATAACGGACAGTTCTTTAATTATGATTTCTTTTCGAGTAGTGTAAGTGACACTTCGCTTTTATCAACCAATTACGCTTTGCGGCAGAGTTTATTTTTTAACCAGTCGGCCACCTTTTTTGGTATGGATTATACTTTCTTGAATAATAAAAACAAGAAATTATTATTAAATGGTTTCGATTCGCGTGATAATTTCTCGCATGAAGTGAGAATCCGTTTAAACTTTTTAAAGGCCTGGAGTTTTTTAAGCAATAATTCGGGCGGATTTAAAACGTATGCCTCTCAGTTTTTTGTCACACGGAATTATAAAATAGAATTTTATGACATGGAGGAGAAGTTAAGTTTCCAGCCTAATACTGCTTTTAGGTTAAGTGCTATTTTTAAATATACACAAAAGCAAAATTTAGGTGAGGGTGGTTTTCAGAAAGCCTTAATTAATGATTACGCGATAGAAATGCGATATAATCAATCGGAAAAAGGAAGCTTTAATTTACGCGCCGATTTCTTAACGATACTTTATAATGATGTAGAAAATTCGCCTGTAGCTTATGAAATGTTAAACGCTTTAAAGCCCGGATATAATTATACTTGGGTTATTAGTTACCAACGGAATTTAACGGGGAATATTCAGGTAAGTATAAATTACGACGGAAGGAAATCTCCTAATTCAAAAATCGTACATATTGGTGGGGCACAGGTGAGAGCGTTTTTCTAATTCATTTTGGTAGCCCTGTATTCGATTACCTTTTCTTTATTTTTGGCAAAACCTCTTTCGGTAACCTCTATTACTGAATCACCAAGAATTTTATATTGCATAATGGAAGGAAAATCACGAAACGGATTTTCGAAAACATAAACGTTATTTTCGCCCTTCGTTAAAGTAAATTCAGTTTCTTTGTTTTCATTTTGATTTTTAACATCGTAAAACAAAGTGGTTTTATCTTTTTCGTGCATTAAACGCATTTTCATACTAAAAACCGTATCAACACAATCGAGCGTTAAAGCGTAACCTGTTCCTGTATAATTGTTATTATCAATCTTAAACCATTCTTCATAATAAAATCCCGCCCCCTCATTTATTACAATATATTTACCCTCAATCCATTTAAATGCGCTAGAGGTTGAATCCATATCCGCCCCTTTAACCGCATCAGGCGCACCGCCACCGCAAGAACTGAATAAAGCAGTGATAACAATTAGTAATATGTTTAGGGGAAACTTCACAATTACAACAAATATAGCTCAAAATATAATTGATTGTACGTAAATTAGCAGTATTGAAAAAGTGCATCATCATATTTTTAACGTTTTGTTTTTCTTACTGTTTAGCACAGAAGGATACTTTGCCGTATAACCGCAAGAAAGAGATTGTATATGATGGTAAACGCTATCGCGTATATAATAGCTATTTAACTTTTGGAGCAGGTAAGGCTTACTCTGATATCAGAAAGGATCTTCAAAGTGTAATAAATGTTGATTTTCAATTTCATTTACAAAAAGAATATTTTCAGGCGGGTTTTTTTATGAGTGGTGACCAATTCCTTCGTAATACAAATGTTCAGGGCCATTTATGTTATGGTTACCGATACGAAAAAAATTTATTTAATCTGGCTGGTTTTGTTGGGCCGTCTTATTCATATTTCGTAACAGGGTCGACCGATACATCCGGCATTTTTAAAGTAACTTCTAATACTGCTTTGGGTGGTTATATTTGTTTGCAAGCTGTATATAAAGTAAAATATGATGTTGGTTTAGGTATAGAATTATTTGCTGATATCACGGCGCTGCAAAGAATGGCCGGCGCCCGCATCATCTGTTATTTTTCCGGAGCTTACAGAGGTGAAAAAAGAGGATACAAGCCTAAGAAAAAATAACGGGTATCTAACTCAAATGACAAATGTTGATTTTATAGTAGTTGGACAAGGACTTGCAGGCAGCGTTTTGTCACTAAAACTTATTGATGCAGGTTATACTGTAATGGTAATTGATAAACCTGAATTATCTTCCTGCTCAAGAATTGCAGCGGGCATTTGGAATCCAATTGTTTTTAAGCGATTAACTAAAAGTTGGATGATTGATGAATTATTGCCAGAACTTTTATCATTTTACAAGAATGCCGAAACGCAATTTCATATTCCGTTAATTACTGAACGCCACATTGTAAAATTATTTTCAGAACAACAAGAAGCCGATTTGTGGAAGAAAAAAGCTACAAGCGAAGTAGAAAATTATCTCGATAAAACTGTTTATCACGACAATGATTTTGCGGGAATTAAAATCTCAGCATTTGGTTACTCTAAAGTTTTAAAATCGGGTAACCTCGACGTAAAAACATTTCTAAAAGCAACTCAATTATTTTTAATTGAAAGGCAAAGTATGTTGTCTGAAGAATTCAACCATCAAGATTTAAATATTACGGAAACTATTTCTTACAAAAATATTACTGCTAAAAAAATCGTGTTTACCGAGGGATTTTTGATAAAAAACAATCCGTATTTTAATTACGTTCCGTTTAAACCTGCAAAAGGTGAAGTGCTAACCATTGAAACCAAAAATGTAAAAATCGGTACCAACATCATTAATAAGAATGCATTTTTAATGCAGTTAGAAAGTAATACCTATAAGTTAGGTGCTACATATAATTGGGAAGATTTAAACGAAAATCAGTCTCAATCAGCTGTTCAGGAATTACAGGATAAATTCAAAAAAATAGCTCAGGTGGATTATACCATACTAAAACATGAATCCGGTGTGAGGCCGTCGGTTATCGATCGTCGACCTGTTATGGGGCAGCACCCTAAACATAAAAACGTTTTTCTATTTAACGGACTTGGTACTAAAGGGGTTATGTTGGCTCCGTATTTTGCTCAGCGCTTGGTTAATTATTTTAAATCAAACGAGTCATTATTAGAAGAAGTTAATGTGTCGCGTTTTAATAAGTTTTTTGTAAATTAACCTTTTAATAAAGTGACTGAATCAAAAAATAGAATGCGTTTAATTGGCCGCCGGGAATTTGTGGATTTTCCGGAACTAAATTTATTTTCGATTGAAGCGAAGATGGATACAGGTGCGTATACTTCCTCAATTCACTGCAGCAACATTTCACTTAAAAGCATAAATAATAAAGATGTTTTGTGTTTTAGATTATTAGACGCAACACATCCTGAAGTGGCAAAAAAGGAGCATCAGTTTTCTGATTTTTACAAAAAGAAAATAAAGAATTCATTTGGTGAAATGGAAGAACGCTACATCATTAAAACAAGTATTAAACTCGGCAAAAAAACAATTCGTACTACACTTTCACTTAGCGACCGTGAAAATATGCGCTATCCTGTTTTAATTGGCCGCCGTTTGTTAAAAGGTAAATTTATTATCGATGTCAATAAAATTCACACGGGTGGATTAAGGATTGAAAAAGTATTAAAAGATTATATTTAGCTCTTATATAGTATGAAAATAGTATTGTTATCACGCAACCGTAATTTGTATTCCACCAAACGCCTTATAGAGGCCGGTGAACAACGCGGACATGAAATGTTATTACTCGATCACATGAAATGTGTTTTAGTAATTGAGCAAGGCCGTCCGCATATTTATTTTAACGGAAAAGAAGTAACAGGTGTTAATGCAGTTATTCCACGCATTGGCGCTTCAGCTACTTTTTACGGATCTGCTGTTGTTCGTCAGTTTGAAATGATGAAAATATTTACAGCTGTTGAATCGCAAGCTTTAGTTCGCTCTCGAGACAAACTTCGCAGTTTGCAAATTTTGGCCCGCGCAGGTTTAGGAATTCCAAAAACAGCTTTCGCTTCATCACCAAAAGATAAAGATATCGACAGCGTAATTGAAGCAATAGGCGGCGCGCCCTGTGTTGTGAAATTATTAGAAGGTACACAAGGCATCGGTGTTATTTTAGCAGAGAATCAAAAAGCTGCTAAATCTGTAATAGAAGCATTTTTAAAATTAGACGCCAGTATATTAGTACAAGAATTTATTAAAGAATCCCGTGGCGCTGATATTCGCGTGTTTGTTGTGGATGGACAAATTGTAGGTGCGATGAAACGTCAGGCTAAGGAAGGAGAGTTTAGAAGTAATTTACATAGAGGCGGAAGCGCAACTGTTATAAAATTAACTAACGAAGAAAGATCGACTGCAATTAAAGCAGCAAAAAAATTAGGTTTAGATATTGCTGGGGTTGATTTGTTGCAAAGTGAAAGAGGTCCTTTAGTTATGGAAGTAAATTCATCTCCGGGATTAGAAGGTATTGAGGGTGCAACAGGCATCGACATTGCCGGAAAAATAATTGAGTACGTTGAACGAAATGAATTTAATAAACCGGGCGAATAATTTTTATGAGTACAATTACGATTAACGGTCAGGATATTAAAGCAGGAGAAAACAAAACTGTTATTCTGAACTCTTATGAGTTGCACACAAAATCATCTATTAAAATTCCTGTTCACGTTATCCGTTCAAAAAAACCGGGACCAACCATTTTATTCAGCGCAGGTTTACATGGTGAAGAAACAAATGGGATTGAAATCATAAGAAAATTAGTTGGACGTGATGAAGTGAAGAATTTGAAATGCGGTACCATTATTGCTATTCCTGTAATTAATATCGTTTCGTTTTTATATTCTACAAGAGATTTACCGGATGGCCGTGATTTAAACCGTTGTTTTCCCGGAACAAAAAATGGTTCGTTGGGAAGTAGAATCGCTTACGATTTAATGAAACATATTATTCCGTTAATTGATTTCGGAATTGATTTTCATACGGGTGGTGCAAAAATTAATAATTATCCGCAAGTGCGGTGTGTATTCGATTTTCCTGAAAATTTAGCCATTGCTAAAAAATTCTCGGCACCATTAATTATAGATAGTAAATATCGTGATGGCACATTAAGAAAAGAAGCTTCGAAAAAAAATAAACCAATTTTAGTTTACGAGGGCGGAGAAAGTATGCGTTTCGATTATTTATCCATTAACGAAGGATTAAGTGGTTGCTTGCGTTTGATGAAAGCTTATAAAATGTTAGATCTGGATATTCCTAACAATGCTGCAGTAAAGTTAAAAAATGACACTTGGATTAGAGCAAGAGCAAGTGGATTGTTTCACATGAATGCAAGTAACGGTGCTCACGTTCGTAAAGATGATTTGCTAGGTGTTATTTGTAATCCTTTTGGTGAAGTTGAACATAAAGTTGTAGCGCACGTTTCAGGATATATTGTAGGAATTAATAATCAACCGGTAGTGAATGAGGGCGATGCTTTAATTCACATCGGAATGGAAGATTAAGAAATTTATTTCTTTTCCTGACATAACTCCACCAAAACACCATTTGTGCTTTTTGGATGTAAGAAACAAATCAGTTTATTGTCAGCGCCATCTTTCGGTTGTTGGTTAATTAATTCGAAACCTTCTTTTTTTAAGCGTTCCATTTCCAGAACAATATCATCAACGGCATATGCAATGTGATGAATGCCTTCGCCTTTTTTCTCAATAAATTTTGCAATAGAGCTATCATTAGATGTTGAAGCCACCAATTCAATTTTTGTTTCTCCTAAAAGAAAAAAACTGGTGCTTACGCCTTCGCTTTCTACCTTTTCAATTTTATAATGTTCGTTACCAAAAAGCTTTTTAAATAAAGCATTAGAGTTCTCTAAATCCTTTACAGCTATGCCAATATGTTCTATCTTTTTAATCATATAATTGCCATCAAATAACACAAAAATAGCTCATTTTCAGCAATTTGCAATATCCTTTTAATTTATTAACTTTGGGGTCTAAATTTAAAGCAATGACAAGTTTGTTTACACTGATTTTAGGTATGGGTCCTTCGGAGATTATTATCATCCTAATCATCATTTTATTATTATTTGGCGGCAAAAAAATTCCTGAATTAATGAAGGGTTTAGGTCGCGGTATTAAAGATTTTAAAGATGCTTCTAAAGGAGTAGATTCTTCAGAGCAAGAAAAAAAATAATTTAAATCACGTATTTTATTAAAGCGCCCCTTTAAAAAAGACGGCGCTTTTATTATTTAAAAATGTACACGTTTACTTCCATAAAAAATTTGCAAGCCGATTTGCTATCCGGCAAAACCAATTGTGTTTCTATTTTAAACGAAACTTTAAAAACAATTTCAGAAAGAAAAAACCTGAACGTGTTTTTAGAAGTGTTTGAAAAAAGTGCTTTAGAGCAAGCTCAAAAAGTTGACGAAAAAATTAAGAGTAAAACCGCAGGTAAGTTGGCCGGTGTTATTGTTGCTTTAAAAGATAATATCTGTTACAAAGGACATAAAGTGTCAGCTTCATCAAAAATATTAGAAGGATTTGAATCACTTTATTCTTCAACTGTAGTTGAACGTTTATTAGCACAAGACGCTATTATTATTGGCAGAACAAATTGTGATGAGTTCGCTATGGGAAGTAGTAACGAAAATTCAGCTTTCGGAAAAGTATTAAATCCTTTAAATGAGAAATTCGTTCCCGGTGGATCATCGGGTGGAGCAGCAGCTTCAGTTGCGGCAAATTTTTGTCACGTTGCTTTAGGTTCTGATACTGGTGGTTCAATTCGTCAGCCCGCTTCATTTTGTGGTGTGGTTGGATTTAAGCCGACATACGGACGAGTTTCCCGTTGGGGATTAATTGCCTACGCTTCTTCATTCGATCAAATTGGTCCAATTACAAAAACAGTTGAAGATGCTGCATTAGTAATGGAAGTGATTGCTGGCGCAGATGAATTTGACAGCACTGCATCACAAAAACCTGTTCCTTCTTATACAACATCAGAAAACAATAGTTCGACAAGCTCACCAACCAAATATAAAATTGCTTATTTAAAAGATTGTATCGAAGCCAATGGTTTAGACCCTGAAGTAAAACAAGCTGTTTTAAATAAATTAGAAGAATTTAAAAAACTGGGTCACACTGTTGAAGCAGTTGATTTTCCTTATTTAGATTTTTGGTTCCTGTGTATTATGTTTTAACAACAGCTGAGGCTTCATCAAATCTTTCGCGTTTCGATGGTGTGCATTATGGTTTCCGTACAACAAAAGCAACAGATTTAGAAAGCACATATAAAAAATCGCGCAGTGAAGGTTTTGGTAAGGAAGTAAAACGCCGTATTATGTTAGGTACTTTTGTATTGAGTGCAGGATATTATGATGCGTATTATGCCAAAGGACAAAAAGTAAGAAAGCTGTTACAGCAAAAAACATTTGATATTTTAAAGCAATACGATTTTATTGTTACACCATCTACGCCGGGTACAGCATTTGAATTTGGAAAAAATAGTGCCGACCCGATTAAAATGTATTTGGAAGATATTTTCACAGTTCAAGCTAACATTGCAGGTGTTCCTGCTATTTCTGTTCCATGTGGTAAACACAGCAATGGTTTGCCAATGGCCATTCAGCTAATGGCTAATTATTTTGAAGAAGGAAAGTTGTTTGAATTAGCAAAGTGTGCCGAAAATCCGAATACAAATGGTTTCAACTAAATGAAGCATCTGCATAGAAATATTGCATTTTTCCTTTTCGTTTCTTTACAAATTAATTCGTTCTTATACTCGCAAACAGCAAATCATAAATTTATCGCATTTAAAAGCGAGAAATTTGATTCAACTGATTTTAAAAAGCGAGAGAATGAACTTTATAAAAAGTACGACTCGCTTTTTATAAATAAGTCATGGCTTAAAGAGTATGTTCAGGAAATTTCTACTTTTGAGCAAAGCCTTTCCGACTACGGTGTTATATATAAAAACTGGAGTGAAGCCTCTGACTATCTCAATGCAGTTATTAAAGAAGTTCTGGGTAAAGAGTGGAATGATAATATTGTTGTCCAGATAAGAAGAGATGAAGAGAATAACGCCTTCATGATTGAGGACGGCAAAGTTTATATTAATGTTGGAATGTTGGCATCAGCATCTTCTGAAGCTGAACTGGCGGCAACGATCGGGCACGAATACGGTCATTATAAAAACCTCCATTCATATAAAGGCTTTGTAAGAGAACAGGAAACGAAAGCAAGAATAAGGGTGGCGCGATTAGTGCGTTATCCGGGCGCTTTTTGGGTTGCTAAGAGTTCCGTATCCGGCTATTATTCACACTCAAGAGAAAACGAATCGGAAGCAGATAGAACATCAATTGATTTAATGAAAGCTTCCGGGTATGACTTAAGTGCAATTGCCGGAAATTTCGAAAAATTTTATACAGAAGAGAAAAAAAGAGCACGGGAAAAAGGTTATCGCAACTTTGTTTACTATCATACTCATCCGCCTACCCAGGAACGACTATTGAATTCAAAAAGGAATGTAGTAAAACAGATACAATTGGCCGTAGAAAATTTATTGTAGGGGAAGAAAAGTTTAATAGAGTTAAACGCCAGGCAATTGATGAATGTATTTATTTGGCATTGAAAAATTTTGATTTTAAAAGTGTAACCGAGGCTTGTTATAGTCAGTTGCTTTTTTATCCAAATGATGAGTTCTACCTGTTTTATTTATGTGAATCCATTAGGAGAAATTTAAGTGTACGCCCAAACGAAGGAGGTAATTATTTCATAACCGGGGCTTATAATGTGTATGAAAAATACATACCACTCTCAAATCAGGCAAAAGTAAGTTTAAGTAGAAAAATGCCAAAAATTAACGGAACTGAATTATCAAAAACAATTAATTATCAATACGATTTTTTGTTGTTTGGAAATAACAAAGAACTAATAGATAAACTGCCTGTTAATTCTCTTACAAGCAATGACACAATTGAATTTGTTACCAATAAGGAGGCGTTAGATTATTTTATCAGCAGACAAATTAAGCTTCAGCATTCTTCTGTAAACTTTGTTTTGGGTATGATTAAACCTGATACAACAGTAGGGGTCATAAACTCACCCAACACTGATTTAAATGATTATAATGAAATCATAACGGGGCTTAAAAAGAAAGTAAAGGAATCAGAAGTCTGTATTATCCCTTTAAGCCTTGATTATAATAATGAAGATTTGGTGTTTTGGAAAACGGCTAATAACCATATTAATCAATTTACAAAAGTAATGTCTAGTTTAAAATCAATCTGCAGGTATCCTTTTATATTTTGGAATTTGCAAATTTAAATTTGCAGGATAAGCGCATGATATATGATTTTTTAAATGGCCTTAAGCAGTTTGATGTAAATCAGAGTAAAGCTGATAATTTTTTAACACAAATAGAAATGAGAACAAGAATCTATCAGCGGTATCAAAGATAAATGCGATTAGTTTGTTTCCTGAAATCGTGCCATTTTTATTAAAGAATCATATATCTAAGATTGCCTATATGAATATTTCATTAAATGAAAAAGACAGCCAGGTTAGTGTGGGACCGATGGGCGGTATTCCTATGGGTACTGTTAAAACAATTAATTTTTCGGATTATTATTTGGACTTAGATGATCCGTGCTACTTTACTAAGCACTATATTGCTAAAGGAGGAAAAACTCTATTTTTCTCTGAGAACATAGCTGCCGAAATATACACTGGCGTGAAGATTATGGCTCAGGAGAACAGCGCTCAAAACGGTAAATAATCACTGATTTCTCTCTCCGGTTTTCGGACCGTCTAATTCTAAATTTATATTTCCGCCGGGAATCGGCTCTTGTTTCGATTCTTTAAACGTATCGTTCCAAATTAATTTAAGCGGACCTTTCTGCATATCGCCTCCCTCTTTCATTTCACGGAACTCAATTAAAAAACTTTCTCCTTTACCTTTTTCTAACAAACAACTTTTAAATTTATCAGCATTAGCGTTTTCTTGTCCTTTAGGCATTACAGCAATACATTTTCCCGGTGATAAAATCCCAACGCCATCTCCTTCGTAAACGCATTCACATCGTATGACAGATTTATCCGTTTTTAAATCAGCTTTTTTAATTTTGTACTTAAATTTGCCGGCAATGAATTCGGTGTTTGAGCTCGGTAAACTTAGATCTTCAACTTTTATGGGCTCGCTACTTGCTGAAACTTTATGCATTTGTTTTAACTCGATAGTGTATTTTTCTTCCTGAAAACCTTTGCCTTTTACACTTAGTACTTTCCAATTTTCCTCATTCGGTAAAATCAGAATTTGTTTTTCCATACAGGCAATTTCCTGAGTTCCTATTTTAAAAACAATATCACTTGGTTTAAAAATAAGGTAATCGTTGGTTTTATTAAATATACGGATTTTAAATTTCGACAAGCCGTCTTCGTTAATAGCATCCTCAATGTAAATTTTATAATCGTCGGTACTAAACGAAGTGTTTTTATAACAAAACACATATTTAGGATCGATATTTTTCTTTGATTGTTGGGCTTGAATACCAAAAGAAATAACCAAAAGATAAGCTAAAAAGTACTTTTTCATAAACGCGCGAATTTAGATGCAAATTAGTAAAATCACGCCAATAAATACCCCTAAAAAAGAGGCTTTTTCACTAAAAAAACTAAATATTGTGTAGTATTTAAAAAGTACTATATTTAACAAAAAAACCAATCAATATGAAAGGAAAATTATTTGTTACTGCAATGTTAGGATTCACTATGGCAGCGTTTTCACAGGCAACCATTACAAATGGTCCGGAGTTAGATAACGATAGAGATAGTAAAATGAACAGGATGCTAGGTGGAGATGATAATAGTTATTATTGCTACAGAGTTAGAAGTAAAGGAAAAGGAACTTCGTTTTTTATTGAGAAATATGACAAAGGTAGTTTAAAGCCTGTATTTTCGAAGGAGATTACCTTAGAAGAAGAGAATAAAACAAAGATAGAAGATGTTGAATATTCAAATGGAAAAGTTTATATCTTCAGAAGACAATATGATAAAAAAGCGGATATGATGACACTTTTTTATCAAACTGTATCTTCAAGTGGCGAAGTAAATGCACAATTAAAAGAAGTTGTTTCTTATCCATCCGACCACTACGAGTTTGTTAACTTTGACATTTATCCAAACCCAAGCGCTACAAAATATTTGATTAAAGCCAGTCATAAACCTGACAAAAAAACACCTTACAAGACGGATCTTATTTTAATGGACGCTACTAGCGAGAAGAAACTTTGGACAAAAACCAGTGATGTGAATGGTACAGATGATTTTACTGGATTTATCGGTTTTATGCTTGATGATAAGGATAATATCTATTATGGTTATTCATATGAAGTAAAAGGATCGGAAGAAAAAAAGAAAATGTATGGATTGTCAATGGGGATTATTGAAGCTAATTCCCAGTCGGCAAGTATTGTTGAACTTCCTTTTGATGACAATTATTTGGTTAATGATATTGAGTTTAACAAAAACAATAACAATGAAATCACAATTGGTGGTTTTTTAAAGGATGTAATTGAAAGAAAAGGAAGAGATTTAGTTAAGGTTGGAATTTTCAATTTTAAAGTAGATTTAGCGGCGAAAAAAGTAAGTTCAAAAACAGTTAAAATATTTGATGATAAATTGCTTACCGATTTAGAGTCGAATCCAAAGCGTTCTAGATATTTTAAATATAAACTGGATTATATTATTCCAATCGGCGATGCAACTTATTATATTGGTGAACAGTATCAGGAAACAATGGTGATTGAGCGTACTCAGTATTCTGTAAACGTGTATTGGGTTTACGAATATATGGATGTAATTATAGCGAAGTTAAATTCTAAAGGAGAATTTGAATGGATTAAGAACAGTCCATTACGCGTAAACATTGACAGACAAAATTATAAACATTTATTTAAGCAATATATTGCCGTTGCTACAGCTAAAAATATTTATATTTTAAACGATGATCATCCTAAAAATATTGAACGTTACGAAAAAGCTGATTTTGAAGCTAAGGATTTGAAGTCTGTGCGTGGTATACACGGATCAAACTTTGTTTGTAATAAAATATCTTTAACAGATGGTAAAGTTACAGGAAGACAAGTTCTAATGAATAACGAAGATTATTGTTTTGCTCCAATTCAGGAAAGAAATCCTCAGTTTATACCACCGAGTGATTGTGAAATCTTTGTTGGTGGAAAGGATAATCAGATATTTATTTACACTGAAGATAAAGGCAGAGACAGATTTGCGAAAATTAAATTTGAGTAAGAAAAATTTTAACTAAAACTCCGCCGTTCGTCATCCCGATAACTATAGGGATTATGATAACAGCGGGAGTTTTTTATTTATAGAAGAGCATGAGATTTTATAAAGCAGTAATTATTTTACAATTTATTTTCGGGGCTTTGCGGCACAGCAAAACTTGAAAGAAAATTTTACGCCCTTAAAATCAGAGGAATATTGCCGGAAATGTTTACTGAGAATATCCGCAATGTAATTAAGAAAGATATTTCCGACTTAAATAAAGGCAAAGAAAATGATAAAGCCATTAAATCAGTTTACCTTACTGAGGCTAATTACGAAATTGAAAAAATAGTAAAAAGTGGAAACACTTTAATTAATGATGAGATAACTAAATACCTTAATAAATTAATGGAGGTTGTTTTAGTCAGCAACACAGACTTAAAATCAAAACTAAATTTATTTACTTTAAAATCTACTGTAGTTAACGCGTACAGTTATGATAAAGGTTTTATTTTTTTCGATGTCGGTTTAATTGCACAAGCAGAAACAGAAGCGCAATTGGCTTATATTTTGTGTCACGAAATCTCTCACTATACCAAGAAACATAATATTCAAGGTTATGTTAAAAATAGAAAATTAGAAAAGGAAGTTTACGAGGGAAAAAGCACAGACGATATTTTAATTGAGAAATGTCAGTATTCAAAAGAAAACGAAAGTGAGGCCGATTTAGAAGGTTTTAAATTATTTGAAGGTTCGAACTTTAATTTCGATCAGGCAAAAAAAGCATTTGATGTATTACAGTACGCACATTTACCATTTGAGTTAGTTGAGTTTAAAAAGCATTTTCTGGAAAGTGAAAACATGAAGTTGCCTGCAGGTTATTTCTTAAAGGAGGTGTCATCAATAAGAAATAATGCCTCAGAGGATGATACGAAAAGCACACATCCAAATACAGCGAAGAGAAAATCGGCTATTGAAGAATTAATTAAAGCACGCGATAATGCCGGTCGTGTAAACAATGTTTTAGGTGAAGAACAATTTTCTTACATAAGGGATTTAGCCCGATTTGAATGTTGTCGTTTATATTTAAAAAACCGCGATTATCCTAACGCTTTATACGCTGCTTATATTTTACGCGAAAAGTATCCTGACAATAAATACCTGGCTCAGGTTATCTCAAAATCTTTATACGCCATTACACTTTACAAAAAAGGAGATTTAAGATATGGAAGCGATTCATATATGCAAGAAGGAATTGCTTCTTACTCTAATGTGGAGAGTTTTCCCCAACAAATTTATCACCTTATCGAAAAAATGCCGGAGAACGAATGGGCTATTATTTCTTTGAATTATGCTTATAGAGCACATAAAAAATTCCTGCTGATACTACCTTAAATCATTTGTCGGATAGCTTGTTCAGTGTAATTACAAGAACTAATTGGGGCATTGTTGATTTCGTACGAACAAATAAAAGAGAAGAAAAAACTGCAGCAATTAAAGACACAACAAGTCCGAAATCAAAAACAGAGATGATCGCCAATTTGCAAAAGGAAAACAGTTTTAAGAATTACGATACGGCTTATTACAAAGAAATTTTTGTGGATTTGTTTATGAATGATAAGGAGTTTGTGAAAAAATTCCCTACTTCTGGTCCGGCTTTTTCCTCGAGCTCGGGTTTTAGTGATTACAGGCCAAGAGGTAGTTATACCAGTAAAAAAAGTATGAAGAAAGGTAATCACTATAAAGAAATGGATAAAGTTAGTAAGGTTTTAACCCTTGAGCCATTTTATGTGATTATCGACACAAAAGAAAACACAACTTCAAGTGTAGAGGCTGATGAAAAACAAGAAGTACTCATCAATACTATAAATACTTGTGCATCTAAACAAAAGTTTGAATTAGTAACACTCGACCCGGGATTGATTACTGCTAATGATGTTAGTAAGATGAATGATTATTCTATAATTAACGATTGGTTTTCGTAGCGATTAGATGGTTATGAAAATAATAGTAGTTCGGTTCCAATATTCGGTACTGATGAGATAAATAAGGTTACTGCAAAGTATGGCACAACGCATATACTAAAAACGGGAATAGGATTTGTTAAAGGAAAAAGAAAGTACACTGTGTTTTACGCAGCTGTTTACGATTTAAAAACGAATAAAATGGTTTACATAAAGCAGGAAGTGTTTAGAGGTAAGCCCAACAAGGATTTAGTAAACGCAAAGATGTATCAATTGTTTTACGAATTAAAAAACGGATAATGATGAAACGTAGAATATTATATTTTTTATTTGTTTTACTAAGTACACAGGCATTTTCACAACTAGGTGCAGGTTATTTAGGAAAAGATTCGTAATGGGATACGGATTTCATTTTAGTCCGGCATTATTTGGGTCTAATGGCTCCGGCGAATCTATTATCGGCAGAGGGAATGCTGTAGGTGGTGATTTGGCTTTTAATTCTGTTCATGATGGTTTTCTTGAATTCGCATTTAAAAACAGAACAAGCATTGGTTTATCAGTAAAATATTATAAAACTACGTTTGATAATTTTACATCCGCTTATACATACACCAATTATGCAAATTCGGTTTACTCATTAGATGGCTCGCCAACAGGCTTTACTAATATCAGCGGACTCAACTGTGCTTTATATTTTAAGTTCTATCATCGCAGGTACGTAGCGCCATGGGGCCGATATTTTCTTATTGGACCAAGCATCAATACATTTAAATGCACTTACGATCCTGCTACTATGAGAATGGTGGGTTATGATTACAGCATTGGAGGTTCTTATTATGTTAATGATTTCGGTCCGCAAGGTCAACAATTTGTTCGTGCTGATCTTTTATTTGGATGGGGAAGGAGTCGTATTATTGCAAACAGAATAACTTTTGATTACGGAATTAATTTTCAGTTCATTGGTTTATGTTACACGGTGTGGGATGCGTTTGGCGAATCGCCATTTGATGGATTTGGTACCGAAACTATTACTAATCTAAATTATATCGAAAAAACTTCTAAAAGAAGAGTGAGAGAAGTGAACAAATTAAATATTTTCCTTAAAGTTGGTATTTTACTTTTCTAAAGGAATACGCAATTTATTTTCAACAGGCGCCGCGTACATTTTAATGAAAATGTTTTTCAGAACATCCGGTTCTCCGCTAAGAGGAGCAATTTTTCGCTCACATAACTCACGAAATTTTGTTTTTCAAGTTCTGTATAATTCGTGGCAAACACATTGTTATTGCGGCTTAAATCGTAAGCGATATAGTTGACAGCATTTAATTTATAATCGTTGTTTATCCGATTATCAAGTAAAGCGGCTAATTGCTTTATTTTTTCGTTATCGTTTATTGATTTGTTTATTTCTATTAATTCCTCTTTAATTGGCTTACCAAAAGTTAAATGAATTTTTCCCTTAGGTTGTTTGATACCTGGTATAATGCTATTTAAATCTTCACCCGGAGCTTTAATGTATTTACTATGGAGTGAAGACAAATACAACTCTTGTACCTTTAAGAAATCACAAGGTTCGTACTCGTAACTGATACTAAGCGGAACAATATTTAATTCAGAAAAACACTGTACAAAGTCTTTTCCGCCACTCATAGCTAACATTTTCAATAAACCGGTTTGCGTTTGGTCGTAACCATCTTTTGTACGGCCATTACGTTGTGCAATCCAAACGCTTGAATTTTTATCAATAAGCGTATGGCGAATGTATGCACTAAGTTGACGAGAGATGTCATATAACTCTTTAGCCGTGCCCTCACGTTTAACAGTAAACATTCTGTTCATGCGGCCAAAGTTGGTGATGAAACCTTGTTCTTTTAAGTTGCTGCCGAACGTAATTTCAGAAGTAGCGAAATTTTCTTTCTCTAAAATAATTTGGAGCAAAGCACTATCCAATAAAATATCACGATGATTGGCAATAAATAAATAAGCTTTATTGCTATCTAAATTTTCAATCCCACTCCAACTTAATCCTGTAGAACTATTTTTAACAATACTCCAAATGGCGTACGACATATAACCGGTTTGGAAATCGTAAATGTTTTTAGTGTTATGAGCTTTTGCAATCGCTTCTTCTTTTGTAATCCCCGGCCATAAATAAGATACCAGTTGGAGATACAGAGGGTCTTTTGTCATTTCGTGCATTATAGCATTGGACTCACTGTCGTAAAAAGGACGTAATTCTTCGAAGCTAAAATCTTTAGCAAAATCGGATATATGTGACGGCTTTTCGACCGTAAATTTTTTCATCATAGGAATTACTTTTTTCTTCGGTCAAAAAATGTAATGGGTTTACGGCTCATTTCAGGAAATTGAATCTTGGTAATGTTTTCCGGCGTATCGATTTTAATGTTTGGCGCTACTCGTAACTTGGCTCTGAAATGGTCTTTTAATTCTTTCTCAAAATTTTGTGGTGGATCAATTACTCCAATAGTAATACTGATTTCATCTGTATCAATATCGTTGGTGTGAACTTCAACAATGTAATTTTTTATGTAAGAAATATGATTTAAAATATCATATAGCGATGGCGGATATAAACTTGTGCCTTTAAATTTTATCATTTGCTGCTTACGTCCTAAAATCGGACTCAAACGCATAGTGGTTCTTCCGCAAGAACAAGGTTCAGTATGTGCAATACAAATATCTCCTGTTTTAAAACGCAATAAGGGCATGCCTTCAACACCTAAAGTGGTTACGGTAAGTTCTCCAGGCTCTCCATCTTTAACTAGTTTATTTGCTTCATCTAATAGCTCTACTACTAATAATTCAGGATGATGATGCCCGCCTTTGCCGGCTTTACATTCTGTAAATGCAGCACCCATTTCAGTAGAAGCATAAGTGCTATACAATTCAACATCCCATTTTTCTTTAATTCGTTTTCCTAATGTGTTTAATGAGAAATCTTCGTTACGCAAACTTTCACCAATGCAAACTATTTTTTTGATGGAACAATTTTTGTAATCGATATTGTTTTGTTCGGCAAACTCAATTAATTTTAAAACAAACGATGGCACAGCAATCGCAATTGATGGATTCAGTCTTTTAATGGTGTCCCACTGAAATTCAGGCATGCCATTACCCACACGGATAACTCCGGCACCCATTTGTTTATTCCCAAAAATAAGCAAGCCCTGCCATAAAGCGACGATCGAGTGTGGTCATTAATTGAAAAACATCATCACTTGTTGCGCCTGTACAAGCCAGAGAAATATTCTCGTTATAAGCTAAACGTTCTAAATCATTATTGGTAAGTGCAAATGTAAGAGGGTCGCCTAATGTCCCACTTGTGGTGACGTAATCAATTATTTTATTAGGAGAAACACAAATGAAATCTTTATTGAATTTATATAAATCGTCTTTTGTGGTAACAGGAACTTTTGCTAAATCTTCAATAGTGTTTATTGAATTAGCATCAATCCCGTTGGCTTTAAATAAATTTTTGTAGTAAGTAGAATGAGAAAGAGTATAGGTCAATAAATCTTTCAGTTTTTTTTCCTGAAACAATTTTATTTCCTGTTGAGTACCTTTTTCTATTACGGGGATGGACATTCTAAACGCCAAATTAACAAAATATATAACAATAAAAAAGTCTAAAAAACATGGAATTTAGTTTAGATGCTTGAAGCAAGACATCATTTCCTTTTTAATCTGATTTTCCTCCTTTACAGAGGCGATTTCTTTAACTAGAGCTTTTTTGTAGTAGTTAAATGCTACTTGGTAATTGTATTTAGATTTAAAGTAATCGCCTAAAATTTGGTAAGTATAATAGCTTTGTGGATTGCTTTTAACGAAGGCGTTTTCAAGTTTGCCGCTTAGATAAATATAACCCGGAGCCTTTGTTATAAACTGAATATAGTGTTTTAGATTTTTGAATTTCACAAACTGTTTGTAATCCTCGCTTTTCAAAAATTCATCGGCTGGAATGGTTAATGAATCAGAAATAATTTCTTGATCTTCTTCCAGTTTTGTGTACTCATTAAATACTTTATTTAAATCGTAACATACAAACTCGCCACATTGATAGGGAGCGGTAGACACCCACATTAATCCGCTTTTTGGTTTGAAAATTACGCCATGATGTGCAATTAATTGATTCATGGCTTTTTCATTTCATTCCAATTAAAATGCTTTCTGAAACAAACACATTTCTTTTTTTTGCAATCGCAATGGCTTCATTTATATTTTTAGCATACTGTAAAATTTCCCTTGCTAAAAGCGCAATCGGTGTTGCGGCATCGGTTGGAATTTCACTTTTCGCAGCATTAATTGTTACCGTAATTCCTTTTTCATTCATCCCACTAGCGGCGCCAATAAATCCGGCCCAAGTAATTGTTGCAAATTTGTAACCTTGTTTTGGATTGGTGAACTGTACAATTTTATTTTGCGCAAATTCGTCCCCACTAAAAAAATCAAAGTTACGCGCAATTAATAATTCCCCATCGGCACTCTTATTATTCCAAACACCAAAGGAAGTACAACCTACGGTCATGTTTTTATCTTGTAAAGCATGAACAATATCGTGAGCACCATGATAATTTAGAATGCGGTGGTATTTCGGACCAACAAAATCATATTTATCAGAGGCAAAACGCGAGATACCGAAAATTTCTTCTTTGTATTCATCCGTAATATTATCCGGTAAATGACGATTAAAGTAGGCAACGAAATATTTTAGAAATTTTAAATAATTTAAATCCGGAATTAAAATTTGTATCTGATGGATAAAAGCATCTTCCTGAAATTGCGCAAGCTCTTTTGTTAAATGTCCGTTTGCTGCGCCTCTTTCAAACGCATCGCCTTCTACATACAATTCCCACAAACCACTTTCGCTTTTCTTCAACCAACTATTTCCTACAGTATAGAAATTTTCAGAGCGTTGAACGCGCTCTTTTGTTAAGGCAGAATTATCTGTAATTTTTGGTTCTGGAATTTGAATGGCGATTACAAAATAAATAGCAAAGCCAATCAATAAAAAAATAAAGACTAAAAAACTTCTGAATAATATCCTGAAAATCTTTCTTAGCATGTTCTGCTAATTTACGAATAATAAAGGCTTGAGCAGCTTAAACTTTTTTGATGGTGATGAACTTTTTGCCAGTGGCTTTGCAAATGGCTTTAGTTACATCACGCCCGGTTTTAATAGCAATAGGCAAACCTCCGCCGGGTTGGTTCCAATGGCTGCTGAAATAAAAGTTTTTTAACCCAGGTAAAAGAAATCCAACAGGACTTGGCGCCAATAAATATTTTCCGGGTAGCCAGCCTTGTGTACTGCCTTTCCAATTATTGGTGTAACGGTAAACGGTGGCAGGCGTGGCCATGTCGCTCATCTCTAATTTATCTTTTATGCCGCCTAATCGTTCATCTAATAAATCGATAATTTTCTCGGTAAATTCTTTTTTTACTTTGCGGTATTCGGGACGATTATTTTTTCTTAAATCTAACCACCAATCTCCATTCTTAGTGTAAAAACTAACTACAACAGCACTTTTTCCGGGAGGCGCCATCGTTCTATCGTAATTGTAAACGTGAACTTCTAATCGGTCATATTTTGTACCGTCGGGTAAAATTAAATCTTCTTTTAAAGGATATCGCGAAAAATGTGGTTGGTCTTTTAAATCGGCATTAATTCCAAAACCTAAATGCACAACCGAATAAAACACTTCCAATTTTTTAAGATCGCGCAACTCGAGCATGTGATTGTTTGTGAATTTTCCATCTAACAAATCAAAGACCGTGAAATGCCAATCGCTTGCCGATAAAATTATATCTGAATAATGTTTCACATCATTTCTCACCAATAAACCTTTGGCAGTATCACCTTCAACCAGTATTTTTTTAACGGGTGTTTTGTAATGGATTTTGCCACCTAATTCTAAATAACTTTGCTCCACTTTTTTCGCAAACTCCAACGAACCACCAACCGGATAACCCGCACTTTTTTTATCAAAGCAAGAGAGTGGCATGGTTACTACTAAAATATTTACTTCGTTTCCATCATACAATAATTCAAAACTCTCGCGTAAAAACGGACTCTTTAATTTTTTAGCAAACGTATAATTCGTTTCATTTTTTAATTTCAAAAACCAATATAAAAATTCCAAGTAGCGCGTCATTTTTATCCCGCGAATCATGGATTGAAAGAATGGTAATTCATCCATTACCGGAGGTAAATCAAACTTCTGCATAATGCGCATCGATTTGATTAATTCATCAATCGGTTTTTTGTCTTCTGGCGATAAATCCAATAAATACTTATGGAGCTGATCTAAATTAGTGTACAATTTAAACACATTACTACCATGTCTGTCTTTCGTGTTCTTTACTTCAACTTCAATGCGGATATCATGATTCACAAACTCGATTTTTTTCATATCGAGAATTTCAGTCCACATTTTGTTGAACGAACTTCCTTCATCACTTCCTAAAATCCAATGAATGCAACCATCAATGGTATAGCCATTCTTATGCCAACTGGTGCAAAGTCCGCCGGGAATAGCATGTTTTTCGAAAATTTCTGTTTCAAAACCGTTTTGTTGAAGATAGCATCCTGCAGTTAAACCCGACATGCCCGCGCCTATGATACTAACTTTCATCGCGTTTTAAACCTTCATCGGTTTTATTTTGCTTTTAATAATAAAGCTGTTGGGGAATTCTATTTGTACTTTTTTAAGGGCTTCAAAAGCTTCTAACTTAGTTCTGAAATCGCCAACCACAATTATAAAATTAGGCTGATCGTAATCCTCATACGGCGTATAATCTTGAAATTTAGCAGCAAATTTCGACTTTATTTCACGCGCTTTAATTCTATCAACTCCAAAATGAATTTTAATGCGGAAACCATCATATTCGCCATTATTTAAGCGGTTATAAGAGGCTTTTTTATCCATTAATTGCTTCACCTTTAAATCGGTTTGCATTTGACCCGTATTTGGGTTTTCCTGGGCTAAACCTATAAAGGAAATAAGCAGTAAATATGTAAAAACAAGCGCTTTATTCACTCTACAAAAATACAAGAAATTCCTATTAAAGTGCTAAATTTGTGCTTTACTTTTTGATTCTTTATGACAGACAAATTTTCATATATAGGAACCAGCGATGTTACTGCTATTGAAAGCCTTTTCGAGCAGTATGTAAAGGACCCTAATTCCGTAGACGCCTCTTGGCGCGATTTTTTCAAGGATTTGAGTTTGCCAGCACTAATTACGATAGCAAATCAAGTGGTGGCGGTATTCCCGAAAACATTGCAAAGGAGTTTAAAGTAATTGGACTTATTGCAGGCTATCGTCAGCGCGGACATCTATTTACTAAAACAAATCCTGTTCGCCAACGCCGTACTTATGAACCCACTTTAGCTCTGGAGAATTTCGGATTATCCGAAAAAGATTTAGATACTGTTTTCCAAGCAGGAAATGAAATCGGTTTGGGTTCTGCTAAATTGAAAGACATTATTTCGCATTTAGAGCAAACGTATTGCGGAAGTATTGGCGCTGAGTATATGTTTATGCGTGAGCCAAAAGTTGTTAAATGGCTTCAAGAACGCATGGAGAAATCTAAAAACACTCCTTCATTCAATACAAACGAAAAACGTACTATTCTTAAAAAATTAACGCAGGCTGTTGTTTTCGAAAGCTATTTACATACCAAATTTGTTGGACAAAAACGTTTTTCTTTAGAAGGTGGTGAATCAATAATCCCCGGCATGTCCGCTCTTATTGAACACGGTTCTCATTTAGGCATTGGTGATTATGTTATTGGAATGGCGCATCGTGGTCGTTTGAATGTGTTAACGAACATCATGCAAAAAAGCTATAAGGATGTTTTCACGGAATTTGAAGGAAGACCAAGTGAGGATTCCTTATTTGATGGGGATGTAAAATATCACATGGGTTATTCAAGTGATAAATTAAGTGAGGATGGGAATAAAGTTCATATTAGTTTAACACCGAATCCGTCTCACTTAGAAACGGTAAGTCCTGTTGTCGAAGGAATTTCACGTGCAAAAATTGATAACCAATATAGTGGAGATAATTCAAAAGTTTGTCCTGTTTTAATTCACGGTGATGCTGCTATTGCCGGACAAGGTATTGTTTATGAGGTGTTACAGATGAGTCAGCTCGATGGTTATAAAACCGGAGGAACAATTCACTTCGTAATTAATAATCAAATTGGTTTTACAACAAACTTTTTAGATGCTCGTTCATCAACTTATTGTACAGATATTGCTAAAGTAGTTTTGTCACCCGTGTTTCACGTGAATGGTGATGATGTGGAAGCTTTATGTTTTATTTCACAATTAGCAATGGATTTCCGTCAAACGTTTCACCGCGATGTATTTATTGATGTGTTGTGTTACAGAAAATACGGACATAACGAAGGTGATGAGCCACGTTTTACACAACCTATTTTATATAAAGCAATTGCTGCTCATCCTAATGTAAAAGAAATTTACGTTAAGAAATTAGAAGAAGATGGCTCGGAATTAGCTGCTGAAGCAAAAGAAATAGAAAAGGAATTCAGAAATAAATTAGATACTTATCTGGATGAAGCCCGTAAAAGTGTTACAGCGAAAATTACTTCTTTCTTAGAAGGAAATTGGAAAGGTGTAAGAATGGCAACCGATAAGGATTTTGAAACTTCTCCTGATACTTCTATAAATGAAAAAGCATTTCTAGAATTAGCAAAGAAAACAACAGAACTTCCTAAAGACAAAAAATTCTTCAATAAAATTCAGAAAGTATTTGAAGATAGAAAAGCCATGATCACCAACGATAATTACGATTGGGCCATGGGTGAATTATTAGGTTATGCTTCTTTAATGAAAGAAGGACACCACGTTCGTTTTACTGGACAAGATGTGGAACGAGGAACATTTAGTCACCGCCACGCTGTTGTAAAAATTGAAGACAGTGAAGAAGAATACACGCCATTAAATAATATTGATGCTAAAGGTGAATTAAGAATTTTTAATTCTCACTTAAGTGAATATGGTGTTTTAGGTTTTGAATATGGATACGCTTTTGCTGCACCAAATATTTTAACGATTTGGGAAGCGCAGTTTGGGGATTTCTTTAATGGTGCTCAAATTATTATTGATCAATATGTAGTTGCCGCAGAAAATAAATGGCGACGTATGAATGGCTTGGTAATGTTATTGCCTCATGGTTATGAAGGACAAGGACCAGAACATTCATCTGCTCGTATGGAACGTTTTTTACAAATGTGCGCTAATAATAATGTTTACGTTATTAACGCAACAACTCCGGCACAACAGTTTCATGCTCTACGCCGTCAGTTAAAACATGATTTCCGTAAGCCATTAATTTGTTTTACGCCGAAAAAATTATTGCGTTACCCGGCTTGCGTAAGTAAGTTAAGTGATTTTGCCAAGGGCGGATTCCAGGAAGTATTAGATGATGTGAAAGCAGATTCTAAAAAAGTAACACGCATTGCATTTTGTTCAGGAAAAATTTATTACGATTTAATTGAACGCAGAGAAAAAGAAGGAGCAGATGATGTTGCGTTTGTGCGTATCGAACAGTTGTATCCTTTCCCTCACAAACAAGTGGAAGCGATTCTGAAAAAATATAGTAAGGCAAAAGATTTAATGTGGGTACAGGAAGAAACAGAAAACGCCGGAGCATGGCGTCATATTGATCATGCGGTACGTTCATTGAATTTAAAATATATTGGTCGTGATGATGCAGCATCTCCTGCAACAGGATTTGCAAAACGTCATAACGAAGAGAATGAAATGATCATGAGTAAAATATTTTCAAAAGTATTAGTGAAATAAAATAAATTTTTTATGGCAATTGTAGAATTAAAAGTACCAAGTCCAGGTGAATCAATTACAGAAGTAACCATTGCGCGCTGGGTTAGAAAAAGTGGTGATGTTGTAGAAAAAGATGAAGTTCTTGCCGAGATTGATTCAGATAAAGCAACTTTAACGCTAAACGCTGAAGAAAGCGGAAAGATAGAAGTTTTAGCAGCTGAAGGCGATACTGTAAAGGTTGGAGCCGTTGTAGTAAAGATTGATACTTCTTTTAAACCAGAAGCGAAACCAAAAACTGAAACGAAGGTTGAAGTTAAGAAGGAAGAGAAAAAAGTTGCCGTTGCAACTCCTGTGGTTGAAAAATCTGAGAGTTATGCAAAAGGAACGCCGAGCGTTTCTGCAGCAAAAATTATGAATGAGAATGGTGTAAAATCAGCTCAGATAAATGGAACCGGTAAAGATGGTCGTATTACAAAACAAGATGTGTTAGCAGCTTTATCGAATGGTTTACCAAATGTACAGGAAGTGCTTTCAAATAGTTGGAAGGGCGGAAGAGAAAAAGATAAAGTAAAAATGACTGCGCTTCGTAAAACAGTTGCTAAACGTTTGGTTGCTGTGAAAAACGAAACAGCCATGTTAACTACATTTAATGAAGTTGATATGAGTGCGATTTACGCTATACGTGCTAAGTACAAAGATAAATTTAAAGAAGTTTACGGAAGCAACATTGGTTTCATGAGTTTCTTTACGAAAGCAGTTACTGAAGCCTTATATCATTATCCTGCAGTGAATGGAATGATTGACGGAGATGAAATTATTTACAACAAGTATTGTGATATTGGGATTGCGGTAAGCGCTCCAAAAGGATTAATGGTTCCGGTATTACGAAATGCAGAATTAATGAGTCTTGCGCAAATAGAATTAGGTATAAAAGAATTAGCAATTAAAGCACGCGATGGTAAATTAACTATTGCCGATATGGAAGGCGGAACATTTACGATTACTAATGGCGGCGTTTTTGGAAGTATGATGAGTACACCAATTATCAATCCACCACAGAGTGCCATTTTAGGAATGCATAATGTAGTTGACCGACCAATGGCTGTTAACGGAGAAGTAAAAATTCGTCCGATGATGTACATTGCTTTAAGTTACGATCACCGTATTATTGATGGAAAAGAAAGCGTTGGTTTCTTAGTGAAAGTAAAAGAAATGCTTGAGAACCCAAGCAAAATGTTATTCGGTGGTAAAAACCCTGAGGAAGTATTATTAGGATTATAATTATTAGTTTTAACTGTAAAATATATAAAAATGGAAAATCAAAATTTCAGAGGAACAAACATCGACAAAATTGAATATGCATCAGTAGTTACTACAAGTAATTTATTGCGTTCTGTTTTTGCTTGGATGTCGGTAGCATTAGTAATGACTACAATCGCATCAATGCTTTTTGCTTTTGTGCCAAGTTTAGTACAAATGTTGTTTACCGAAGCAGAAGGTGGTGGATATAAATTGTCAACTTTAGCTTGGGTGGTTATGTTTGCACCATTAGGATTTGTGTTATTAATGTCATTTGGCTTTAATAAACTTTCTTATCCTGCATTAATCGCTGTGTTCTTAGCATACGCTGCAGTGAACGGCATCAGTTTAAGTTTCATCTTCATGGTATATTCATTAGGTTCAATTGTAAATGTGTTTTTAAGTACAGTTGCTTTATTTGCTATTATGGCAATTGCAGGTTATACTACAAAAACTGATTTAACTAAAATGGGAAGTTTATTAATGATTGGTTTATTTGGAATTATTATCGCTTCTGTAATAAACATTTTCATGAAAAGCGACACGATGGGCTTTATCACCAGTATTTTAGGAGTAATAATCTTTACAGGTTTAACAGCTTGGGATGTTCAGAAAATTAAAAACATGGCTGCTGAAGATGATGGTAGTACTCCATTTAAAAAGATGAGCATCATGGGAGCATTAACTCTTTATTTAGATTTCATCAATATCTTCCTTTACCTTTTACGTTTGTTCGGTAAGAGAGATTAATAGAAAACATTATCAATAAAAAAGCCCTATGAATTTTCATTGGGCTTTTTATTTAATTAAAAAATCCCGCCTGGGCGGGATAATTTTTATTTTGCTGCTTTTTTAGCCGCTTTTTTAGGAGCTGCTTTTCCTTTTTTAGCTGCAGCATTTGCTTTTTTAGCAGCTTTTTTCTTCGGACGTGTTCTACCATAGCTACCTATGTGTATTTTTCCGCGTTTCGATCTTTTATCGCCTTTTCCCATTGTTGTTTAAATTAATTCGGTGTAAAAGTAAAAAAATAAACTCAAATAACAACCCTTTCTGTCATTTCCGCTCTTATAATGTATATTTACTAAAAAATTCAGCCTGGCTAATACCTTCCATAAAAACGAACGCCTTTGCAGTAAAAAGCAAATAGATATGCTCTTCGAAAAGGGACAAACCCTTAGTGCTTACCCTATAAAACTCATTTATCTTGCTGAAAAAACCGAAACAAAACCAGAGGTAAAAGCCATGTTTGTGGTCCCTAAAAAAAAGTTCAAACATGCTAACGACCGCAATAAATTAAAACGCCGGATGCGCGAGGGGTATCGGCTCCAAAAGGGTGAGTTTTATGGTTTAGTTGGACAAGCCAAACTAAATATAGCTTTGCTTTATTATGGGAATAAAAGCGAGGAATTTGACGTCATCTTTAAGTCACTTGCAAAACTTTTGAATAATTTAACTAAGCAAATTAGTACCAGTGGTGCTTAGTACCCGAAAATATTCCGTAATTTTAATTAGGATTTCAAGTATTTAAATGAAAAAACTATTCAATAAAAAAACATACATCATACTTATTGCTTCTGTTGCAATATTCTTTGCCAGCTTTGCACCTACCGATTTATTTGAAGTATCAAAAAACTTAGATATTTTCTCAAGTCTATACCGCGTGCTTAATGAATCGTATGTGGATGAAACTAAGCCGGGGCAATTAATGAAAACCGCCATTGATGCCATGTTGGAATCTTTGGACCCTTACACAAATTATATTACTGAAAATGATATTGAAGATTTTATGTATATGACTACCGGCGAATACGGCGGAGTGGGTGCGTTAGTTACGGATATTGAAGGAAAAATAATTGTTGTTGATCCTTACGAAGGTTTCTCTGCTCATCGTGCAGGTATTAGAGCAGGCGATGAAATTGTGGAAGTAAACGGACAATCTGTAAAAGGAAAAAAATCAGACGATGTTCGTCCGCTTTTAAAAGGTAATGCAGGTTCTCCATTAAAATTAAAAGTTATTCATGCCGGACAAACAATACCAGCCGAGATAAGTTTAATGCGTGAAGAAATAAAAGTTCCGGCGGTTCCTTATTCAACCATGCTTAACGATAACACCGGTTATATAAGACTTACAAGCTTTACTGAAAATTGTAGTGTATTGGTAAAAGATGCGTTTTTAAAATTGAAGGAAAAAAATTGTAAGTCTTTGGTAATTGATTTACGCGGCAATCCCGGCGGATTATTGCAAGAGGCGGTAAATATTGTGAATTTTTTCATCGATAAAAATAAAGAAGTAGTTTATACCAAAGGAAAAATTTCGGATTGGGAGAGAACTTATGTTTCGTTATATAATCCAATTGACACGCAAATTCCATTAGTTGTTTTAATTGATGAGAATTCTGCTTCAGCCGCAGAAATTGTTGCAGGTTCTTTGCAAGATTTAGACAGAGCAGTATTGATTGGTTCTCGTTCTTATGGAAAAGGGTTAGTGCAACAAACCCGTGAGTTAATGTACAATGCTAAATTAAAAGTAACCGTTGCTAAATATTATATCCCCAGCGGCCGTTGTGTGCAAGCTTTAGATTATAGCAATAAAGATGAAGAAGGACGTGTTGAAAAAGTGCCTGATTCTTTAATTACAGCTTTCAAAACCAAAGGTGGTAGAATTGTATATGATGGAGCAGGTATTTTGCCGGATATAAAAACAGGTGAACATAAATTAAGTAACATCACTTTAGCTTTATTAAACAAGAATCTGATTTTCACTTACGCAACGCAATATGTTTTAAAGCACGAAAAAATCCCGCCTGTAAAAGAATTTCAGATTTCTAATTCAGATTATGATGAGTTTATGGCTTTTTTAAAAGGATAAAGATTACAGCTATAAAACCGAAACAGAATTAGTGATGGAGGAATTAAAAAAAGAAGCTGAGAACGAAAAATATTTTACTAACATTAAAGCTGAATACGAAAGTCTGGGTGCTAAAATTAAAGCAGATAAAAAAGACGACTTAGTAAAAAACAAAGCAGAAATAAAGCAATTCATTGAAGAAGAAATAGCCTCACGTTATTATTTTCAATTAGGCCGTATCGGTCAAAGTGTAAAGGCGGATAGAGATATACAGGCTGCTATTGAGGTGTTGTCGACCGAAGGAAAGGCAAAGAGTATCTTAACTACAATAGAACAGCCAAACAAACCTTTTAATCCAAGAAAACGTTTTTAAGTTTTAAAACCTAGCACCAAGTATTTTATATGTTGAATTTTACATTCAGGTGTTGGTTTTAATTAGTTAATATTTACCTTTATAAAAGGCATGCGAATACTTTTAGCATTTATTTTCCTGAGTTATAGTTTGTTTTCTCAACAAAGTCAGATAGACAGTTTAAGAAAAAGTTTATCATCTAATTTAAGCGACACCTCTCGAGGAAATACACTTTGCTTGCTTGCTTGGGAGCTTGGCAATGAAAATGCCAAAGAGGGATTGGAAACGGGAAAAAAAGCTTTGGCGTTTTCAAGGGAAAAGAAATTAAAGAAGATTGAAGCGCACGCCTTAAATACAATTGCTTATAATTATAATATGCTTGGTCAACTTAAAGAAGCTGTACAAGTGTACCTTTCTTCAATTGAAATTTGGCATTCGCTGAAAGATACTTTAAGAATTGCTAAAGCATATAGTAATATTGGAAATGTTTACTCGGAAGTTCCGCAATTTGACAGCGCTCAAAAATATTATCTACAATCCATTGATCTTTGTAAGAAGCACAAGTATAGAAAGCCGTTGTCGAGTGCGTGTTTGAATTTGGCAAGCCTCTACATTTCGAAGAATTGGTTTAGTGAAGGTGTAAGATTATTGCTGGAAGCACTAAAAATTAAGGAAGAAATAAGTGATAAGGTTGGAATTGCTAATGTTTGCCATAACATTTCTGTAGTTTATAAGGAACAAAAAAAATACCAATCAGCTTTACAGTATGAACTTAAATCGATCCATATTTGGGAGGAGCTAAATAGTTTAAACGGACTTAGCTATTCAAATATGGGTCTTGGGCTAATCTACTACCGACTAAACCGATACGATTCAGCACTTTTTTATACATATGCAGCATTAGAGAATTTTGAAAAAGTAGATAATAAAATAGGGATTGCCACCGGGTATGATCATTTAGGATTAATTTATGACGCATCTAATTTGGCAGATAAGGCAATAGTTAATTTCGAGAAAGCAAAGGAGAGTTCAATGAATCCGTTTATTACGGAAAGCTATGTTTCAGCGGGAGTTAATTTAGTTACTCTTTATTCGAAATCAAAAAAATTGGAGTTAGCAAAAATGAATTTGGATACTGTGCTTAAGTACGTTCATAGTGATATTCAAAAAACATTGTAAAAAGCATTTATAAAGCTGCAGCTGATTATTATTTTGCTGTAAATGATTTTAGAACCGCACTTCGTTATAATGAGTTATATAATAACATAAAAGATTCTCTAGTTATTTCAGAAAATTTTGCCATCACATCTGAGCTACAATTGAAATACGAAACCGACAAAAAGGAAAGTGAGAACCAAAAATTAAAGTATGAAAATCAATTACGTCAAACTGAACTTCTAAATTCTAATAAACGTCGACAGCAAATAGTATTATTTTTCATTTTTTTATTGCTTAGTTTAGGTACTGTGGTTTATCTCATATACCGGAGCAATAAGTCACGCCAAGAATTGAAGCATCAGGAGATGGTGGCTAATGCTGCTTTTGAAACAGAACAACAAGAACGAGCCCGGATTGCTCGAGAACTACATGACGGTATTGGGCAAAAATTATCTGTAGCGAAAATGCGTTTAACTCAGTCTAATGTTAATCCGATGGAAGTAGCAGAATTAGTAGATCAAAGTATTAATGAACTTAGAAGTTTATCTCATAATTTGATGCCGGATGATTTGTCAAGAGGAATAGTAGTGGCAATAGAAAATCTAAAGGAGCAGATAAATGCCTCAAACAATAAAACTAAAGTAAACCTAAGTATTTCGGAAGAGTTTAAAAATTTGATTTTTACAAGGAAAACGGAACTTTATTTATATAGAATTGTACAAGAAATTGCGTCTAATACATTAAAATATGCCAATGCCACTAAACTCAATATAAATATGGATTACACAGCGGATTATATCTCCTTAAATTTATCGGATGATGGAATTGGTTTTAATTCTACGACTCAAGGCGAAGGGGATGGTATTGGATTGAAAAACATTAGAAGTAGAATAGAACAGTTACAAGGAAATTGCACCCAGAAATCAACAATAAATCAAGGCACAAGTTACATAATCACTATACCTTATGCGCGAACTAATTAACCTACTAATTGTTGATGATCATCAATTAGTAATTGATGGTTTAAAGAGCATGTTGTCTTCACAAAAAAATTACGTAGTAAAAGGTGAAGCCTTAAATGGACAACAAGCTATAGAAATGATTAATTCAAAGCCAAATGAATTCCAACTAATTATTACTGATATTACAATGCCATTATTGAATGGTATTGAACTATGCAAAATAGTTAAGGAAAAATATCCAAATATTAAGGTATTAGTGCTTAGCATGCATAATAGTAGAGCCATTGTTAAAGATGCATTGAACGCTGAGGCTGATGGCTATATGCTTAAAAATACGGGGCAAGAAGAATTTGTAAACGCCATTGGACGCATATTGGGTGATGGAACATATTTTAGTCAGGATATTTTACCAATTATTCTGAACCTATTTCAGAGAGAAAAAAAAGAAACGCTTAAGAATACACTCACACAGCGTGAAAAGGAGGTTTTGGAATTAATTGTTCAGGAATATACTAGTAAAGAGATAGCTGAAAAGTTATTCATAAGTAAACAAACTGTCGATACGCATCGGTTGAATATTATGCAAAAAACTAATTGTAAGACGTTAGTTGGACTTATCAAATATGCCATTCAATCCGGGCACATAAAATAGTATCCATATAAGTATGGATATGAAAATCCTTACCATTGGGGATTGTTGATGCGCTGTAGTAGTTATAATTTTGAATTATAATTTAAACCTCATTATAAGTATGAAAAAGGCTCTTACACTTTCGTTAATGTTATGCATAAGCGCAATGCTTAAATCCCAAGATTCGATTGTATTAGTTAAGAAGTACAACGATTTTTTCTTTCCAACTAATCATACCTCAATGAGTGATTTTAATAGTAAGCTCATTCATCCGGGCCAAAATTCAAGTTTTGGAAACAATTTATGGCAAACCGATGGTACTACAGTAAATACTAGTACCTTTCTTGCAACGTCAAGCCTAATTACCGGATATACTCCAAGTGCTATTGTTTCAGCATTAGGTAAGTTATTTTTTGTAAGTAAATTTAATAGTAATAAATCACTTTACGTTACAGATGGTACATCTATTGGTACAGTAAAACTTTGTAACATTGGCTCAATTATCTCTGAAAATATGCTAATTAATCCAAAGGTTGCAAATGGAAAATTATTTTTCACAAAAGACAGTACGGCAACCGGTGCCGAATTATGGGCTACAGATGGAACATTAGCAGGTACACAAATGGTTAAAGATATAGCGGTTGGAAATTCTTCCGGTGTATCAAAAGCATTTTGCGCTGTGTTTGGTAATAAATTTTATTTTGTAGCTAATAATATTGCTAACGGCGAGGAGCTATGGGTAACGGATGGAACATCTGCAAATACACAAATGGTTTATGATTTACATAATGGGACCAGTTCTACCAACTTTACAAGTAATTTTTTTGTATTCAATAGCCATTTATATTTTACAGCTACTGTGAGTGGATTTAAATATGGACTCTATAAAACTGATGGAACTGTTGGTGTTATGCCAACTTTAGAGACGGGTAATTTGACGCTTACAAGTAATGCAGTAGTACATCAAAATGCAATTTTATTTGGCGCTACTACCTATACACCTACTACGTACTCTCCTTTTGGCGATTTGTATTCGATTTCAACATCTACCCCAAACATGGTTGGCGACTTAAGTTATAACGATGCAGTATTAGGAACAGTAAAAGGAACAAATGCAATATTAGGAACAAATGGAACTGATTTATTCTTGAGTGTAAATACAACAAATTTAGGTACAGAATTATGGGGATACTCAGTAGCTAATAATACTGTTACCTTATTAAAAGATATTGCAACAGGTACATTGTCAGGGATTGATAATTCTAATTTCGATTATGATATTTGGTTTACGAATAAAAAAACTGTTTTGGGTAATAAGTTTGTCTTTGTAGCTCAGTCGCGATCGAATGGTGTAACTTCAGGTAATGGAAGTCATCAAGAAGAAATTTGGACATCCGATGGTACAACTGCAGGAACAAACAAAGCGATATCCACCTACAGTTTATTCACTTTTACAGATTATGCTTATAATTCGATGACTATATTTAATGGCGATGTTTATTTTTACGGAAGCACTTCTGCCTCTTCATCATCAGATGCTACTCTTTGGAAACTTAAATTAGGAATTGCTTCTTCTATAAAAGACAATGTAAAGGAATCTATAGATTTAGTTGTATACCCCAATCCAGTAAAAGATATTTTAAATCTAAAATTTCATCTTTTAAGTACAGAGCCAACATTTATAAGAATCACGAACATTTTAGGTGAAGAGGTTTTAACTGAAACAATCACGTCAGGTAATTTCGCATTAAAAACAAATAGCTTTAGAAGTGGAGTTTACTTCGTAACTGTAACTAATAAAAACAATCAGAGTACTAAAAAATTTATTATTGAATAACTTAAAACTGAAAAAATGAAAATTCAAATTCTCACAAAAACAACGATTATGCTACTAGTAGCAAGTATGCTTTTTTCTTGTAAAAAGAAGAATGAGCCCGTGGCGGGACAAACCAACTCCACAACAACAACAGGTGGACCAACTATTGCTTCGGGATCGTTTATTTGGCAGGAAAATGGAGGCGCGGTTATTAATGCTGATTCGGCTCATTGGGTTACAGGAACTTGGGGTACCGGAATTAGAGCTTACAAAGGATATGGAACAAGTACAGCGAATTTTTTGAAATTAATTGGACGCCTCAAAATAATATTAGTGTTGGTACAAAAACAGTAAGTTTTGATTTTGTAAAAAGTAACACTTTATATTCAGGTGTAGGAAGTCAGAATATAAGCATAACAGCTGCTTCAACAGCAACAATATCCGGCGATTGCAATGTTACAGTGAGTAATGCCACAAATACAAGTATTACCGCAATTACAGCAACCTTTTCATCTATAAGTAAAAAATAGCATGCGAAAAATTCTATTAATATTATTGACGCAAATTTCAATAAGTATTAGCGCTCAATTGTCAACAGTGTATTCTACTACACCAATAAAGAATATTGATTGTGATTTTTATGTAAACTTAATAAACAACAAGTTTTATTTTCAAGGTTCAGATCCTTTTGTTTCAGGGCAAGGGGCAGAATTATTTGTTAGTGATAGCACGGAGGTTGGAACTGTTTTAGTGAAAAACATTAACCCTAATTCTTTTGGCTCATCAAGTCCTGGTAATTTTACCCAGTTAAATTCAAATTCTGTTTTATTTACTGCAAATGACGGTACTGTAGGAAGAGAGTTGTGGATTACTGATGGAACAAATGCAGGAACTAGTTTAGTAAAAGATATTTATCCAGGTTCTAATAATGGCGCATTCGAACATTTTACAAGAATGGGAAATGCAATCTATTTTATGGCCAACGATGGAGTTGATGGGAACGAATTATGGAAATCTGATGGAACAACAATTGGAACTCAATTGGTGAAAAATATTAATCCAACAGGTAATGGAATGCAAATACCGGTTTTATTGTATTCAAAGTACACAGCAGTAGTTAGTAATACCTTGTTTTTTGTCGCTTCAGATGGCTCCACAGGATTTGAACTTTATAAAACAGATGGAACTACTAGCGGAACCTTGTTAGTAAAAGATTTATATACTGGTTCACAATCCTCTAACCCATCTAATTTCGTTGTTGTTAATAATATACTTTATTTTACTTGCACTTCAGCAAATGATGGAAATGAATTATGGAAAACAGATGGCACCACTCTTGGGACCGTTATGGTAAAAGATTTCTCGCCTCTAATCGGCGCATCTTCAAATCCGAACTATTTAGTAGGTTTAAATAATAAACTATATTTTTCAGCTTTGGTTTCAAATAAAACTAATTTATGTGTAAGTGATGGCACAACTATTGGTACGAATACTCTTTACGTAGCACCAAATTTTAACAGCGAGTTTTGTCGCTTAACAAAAGTAGATAGCTCTATCTATTTTTTTGATAGAAGCACTGGTGTAGCGCCTGACTATAGTTTGTATAAGTATGATTTACCATTGAATAATACTATATTGGTTAAATCTGGATTATATGGAGGAACCTCCGGACCAGTATACCAGCCTACCAAAGAAAAAGCGGTTTCATTAAATGGAAGGTTGTATTTTACCTTTGATGATTTTACCAATGGTGATGAATTATGGGAAAGTGATGGTACGACTTTAGGAACAAAGATGATAACAGACATTGGTGTAGGGCCTTTGACTTCCTGGATTGATAATTTAATACCAGTATCAAACGGCACAAACAGTAGGCTGTATTTTATATCAACAAAAAAAACCGGACTGCTATATATTTTACCGAGTGCGGTTACAACTAATAACAACGAAATTGCCAATAGCAATCATTTCTCATTCTATCCGAATCCAAGTAATGAAACCATAAATGTAAATTTTGAAGAGATAAATGGTTTTCCAGTAACTTTGAGTGTTTTCGATGTTTCCGGTAAAATTTTAATGTCAAGTGTTGTTAAAGAGAGTAAAACAGAAATGAATATAAGTCATTTAGCAAAAGGAGTGTATTTTGTCAAGGTCGTTTCACAAAATGGGGTAAACACACAAAAATTAATTATTAACTAAAATATAGGTATGAGCAAAGTAGTATTAGCAGCAATTGTAGTTTTAGCAATCGCAACGTCATGTAAAAAAGATTATGTTTGTGTTTGTACAGAGAAGTCCACTGGTGAAAAAAGTTATGGTGATCATTTTAAAGCCGGGCCATTGTATAAAAAAGCGGCAGAAGAATCTTGTGCTTCGAATGATGATGTGTTTTCTTCGGATGTGGAGAATTGCCATTTAGAATAGTTATAAAGTAAAGTTCAGGATTGGTGATAATAGTTGTACTGCAAATTCCTTTTTATCCCAGAAAACAGGGTTAGTTAAAAAAATCCCCTGATGTTTTTTTCAGGAGATTTTTTAGTTGCAGTAGCCTAAGCTTTTCTCACCGCTTGTTTACCAAGGAATAAAACAAACCAACGAATTAAAAAGAACATCGCAACCATTAGAACAAGTACGCCCCAAATGTTTACGAAGAATAAAATAATCTGTTCAAATACAAACCAACCATCTTTAAATGCACCGCCTAAACGTTCTCCAAACGATGGAACATAAGGCGCGATTGTTTTTTCATTGGCAACAAGCGCTTCTTTTATAGTTTGAGGTTGATAAATATACAAAGTAACTGTGCTGTAATTTACCTGATCCATTAGCTCAAGACTTTCAATAGTTTTATTATCGGCTATTTGTTCATTTGTAGCAAGAGTCTCTTCAGCTATTACTGTTTCTTTTAATTTTCTACCTTTTGTATCTATTGCTTTTGTATAACGCTGCTTGTAGTTTTTATAACGTTTCTCAGCTAATTGATTGGATAATAAAGTATACTTAATATCATCCGCTTTTATAGTGCGGTGATCTAAAAAATCCATAAAGGGAGCTAAGCCGCGTAACACAGCATCTAATTCAGTGTTTGGAATTCTCATCGTTACAGAATTATCCACAACATAGTAAGTGCGTTCTTTACAAGAGTCTTCACTTATTTGAACTTTATTTTGGTAAGAGATGTTGCTCGATAAATTGGTATAAGTAATATAGCCATTATGTTTTGCTACTAAATCTTCAATATCAAATGTAGATTGTTTTACATCTTTCACTTTAAATTTAATATCGGCGGTTCTTATAAAGGTGTGAGTACTGTCGGCCTTACCAACAACTGCAGCATTCGAGGTTGCAACACTTCTTACTGAATCCATTTCGGCTTTTGTATTTTCGGTGGCGAAACGCTCTTCCATATTGGCACCGCAGCCAAATAAAAAAATTGATAAAACAGGAACTAGTACTAGTGAAGTACTTAAATTTTTGCGCTTAACTTTCTTAAAGTTAAATACGCCATTAGTTTTATTTCTCATGGTGGTTGGTTTTTAATTTATACCCAACATCCAAAAAGGTAAAACCCAAGAAATGTTAATTCGCCCTTCGACAAGCTCAGGATGACAATTGAAGTAATTTTTTAGTGAAGAATCTTAAACACTAATTCTTTTAGAAGTTCGCCATTCGGTGTGCCTGTATTATCAACACCTTTGGTTTTTAAATCGCATTCTTTTAAATATGCGAATATGTTTTTTAGTTTTCCGGTATTGTAATTAGCCGCTGCTCTTGCATAACCCTCTACAAAAAACGGATTCACACCTAAAGCCTGCGCGGCTGTAAACTTACTTTTATCGGCCAGGAAATGATATTTTAATATTTTTGAGAAGTAGCCATATAAAGACCCTGTTATCATAACAGGATGATGTTCTTTTTCGTTAGCAGCAAAATAATTAATAATGCGATTGGCTTTTAAAACATCTTTCTTTGCTAATGCATCCTGAAATTCAAACACGTTATACTCTTTACTAATTCCAATATTGTCTTGCACTGATTCTGCAGTAATTTCGCTCCCATCTTGTAAATTAATAACGAGCTTGTCAATCTCATTGGCTATTTTAGATAAATCACTTCCTAAAAATTCTGATAGTAAAAAAGAAGCTTTAGGATTAATAGTGTATTTTTTTTCTTTAACGTAATTATTAATCCAATCCGGAATTTGATTATCGTATAGTTTCGAGAACTCTACATAAACCGCATTTTTCTGAATGGCTTTTGCTAAAGCACTACGTTTATCAAGTGTTTTGTATTTGTAACAGAAAACTAAAATAGTTGTTGGTTGTGGACTCTGCACATAAGCTAAAAACTGAGCAGTTGCGTTTGATTTTTTTGATGATTTAGAATTATCCTCTTCATCATCATCGCCAGCACTTTTATTTAATTCTTTTATGTTCTGAGCTTCTTTTACAATTACCACCTGATACTCGCTCATCATCGGAAACTGTTTCGCTAAACTTAAAATGGTAGCTAGGTCGGTGTCTTTTCCGTAAGTAATGGTTTGATTAAATTCTTTTTCGTTCTCATCTAGTACTGATTTTTCGAGCGCATCAGAAATCACATCAATATAATACGGCTCTTCACCACATAAAAAATAAATGGGTTTAAAGAGACGCCTCTTAATATCTAATTGTATTTGATTGAGTTCTTTGCTCACAGTTTAAAAACTTAAGTAAGGCATTAAACCATGTAAGCCACCTTCGCGACCGAAACCACTTTCCTTATATCCACCAAATGGTGAAGCAGGATCAAATTTATTATAAGTGTTAGCCCAAATTACACCTGCGCGCAATTTAGAAGTAAGATTAAAAATTTTAGAACCTTTGTCTGTCCAAACTCCTGCACTTAAACCGTAAGGAATGTTATTCGCTTTCTCAATCACTTCTTCAATTGTACGGAAAGTTTGTATAGCTAAAACGGGACCGAAAATTTCTTCTTGTACAATGCGGTGTGATTGGGAGGTGTGTAAAAATAATGTTGGTCTGCAAAAGAAACCATTCGTTGGTACAGAACAATTGCTTTGATGCATTTCTGCACCTTCTGCAACACCAATTTTAATGAACTCATTAATTTTATTTAATTGTTCTTTCGAATTGATAGCGCCGATGTCGGTGTTTTTATCGAGAGGATTTCCTACAATTAAAGTCTCTAAACGTTGTTTTAATTTAGCAATCACAATATCTGCTACATTCTCTTGTACAAACAAACGAGAGCCAGCACAACAAACATGACCTTGATTAAAGAAAATTCCATTCACGATGCCTTCAACAGCTTGGTCGATGGGCGCATCATCAAAAATAATATTGGCTGTTTTGTCTCCTAATTCAAGAGTTGCTTTTTTATTGGTGCCTGCAATTGATTTCTGAATTAATTTTCCAACATCAGTACTTCCTGTAAAAGCAACCTTGTTTACTTTAGGATGATTTACTATTGCTGCTCCTGTTTTTCCGAAACCGGTAATAATATTCACAACACCATCCGGTAAACCGCTATCACGAATTAACTCTGCTAATTTTAAAGCAGTGAGTGGAGTAGTCTCAGCAGGTTTTAAAACAACTGTATTTCCTGTTGCTAAAGCAGGAGCAATTTTCCATGCTGCCATTAATAATGGGAAGTTCCAAGGAATGATTTGTCCTGCCACACCTAAGGATTGTGGTTTTTTATTGGGGAAAGCGTAATCTAATTTATCAGCCCAGCCTGCGTAATAGAAAAAGTGATTTGCAGCTAAAGGAACATCTACATCTCTACTTTCACGAATAGGTTTGCCGCCATTCATAGTTTCAATCACAGCGAATTCACGGGCGCGCTCTTGCATTAAACGGGCAATACGGAAAATATATTTGCTGCGTTCTTTCGCCGGCATTTTCTTCCACACTTTATCGTAAGCATTTTTGGCTGAGGTTACAGCAAGGTCAACATCTTTCTCATTCGCTTCAGCAACCTCTGATAATTTTTCTTCAGTAGCCGGATTAATAGTGGCGAAATATTTTTTGCTGTTTGGTTTTACAAACTTTCCATTAATAAATAAATCGTACTGCTTATTTATTTTAATATGATCAGTGCTCTCGGGAGCAGGAGCATATTTCCAATCTGTGAAAACCTCGTTTGTATTTTCTTTGTCTTTCATATCTTATGGTACTCTTCTTAAAACATTAGAACATTTGAACAAGCGAACAATTGAATTTAGAAGTTGTTAATTCGCCATTCAATTGTTCAGATGTTCTATTGTTCAAGTATTCATTTTAATCATTACTGATATAATCCTTACTATAATAAACGCCTTTTTGTTCTTTACCTAATTGTAAAATAATATCGTTAGCCAAACTGCTGGCGCCAAAACGGAACCATTCGTTTGTTAGCCATTTGTTTCCTAATGTTTCGTGTAGCATTACTAAATATTGTAAAGCTACTTTTGAAGTTGAAATTCCACCTGCCGGTTTCATGCCAATCATTTTTCCTGTTTTGTGATAGTAATCGTTAATCGCTTGTAACATCACTAAAGTGACAGGCATTGTTGCAGCGGGTTGAATTTTCCCTGTTGATGTTTTTATAAAATCGGCTCCTGCTAAAATAGCTATGTCGGATGCTTTACGAACGTTATCTAAAGTACACAGCTCACCTGTTTCTAAAATTACTTTTAAACGTGCTTTACCACAAGCTTCTTTAATGGCAGCAATTTCATCAAACACAAAATTATAATTGCCTTCTAAAAATTCGCCTCGGCTAATTACCATGTCTACTTCATCAGCACCGTCATCAACTGCTAATTTTGTATCGTTTAATTTTATTTCTAAAGTTGAATTTCCGCTTGGGAATGCAGTTGCAACGGATGCTACTTTTACGTTCGAATTTTCTAAAGCTTTTTTTGCCACCTTCACAAACGTGGGATAAACGCAAACTGCTGCTACGGTTGGTAAACCGGTGATGTGATCGGCCGGGTGCATGGCTTTGTAACACATTTGTCTAACTTTTCCTTCGGTATCTTTTCCCTCAAGTGTAGTTAAATCAATCATGTTCAAGGCCAACTTTAAGCCTTGAATTTTGCTGTGTTTTTTTATACTTCTGGTATTAAACCGGGTTATTCTTTCCTCAATTCCAACCTGATCTACTGAAGGGCTCTTTATTAATTCCATATTCCTCAATTCTCTATAAAAATAATTCTTTTTTTGCTTCTTTAAGCTTAAATTTATTGAATAATTATGCCTTCTGTTACACCTGTAGTTTTATGGATGACGGGACTTTCGGGTGCCGGAAAATCAACTATCGCTTATGCGCTTGAAAAAAAGCTGCAAGACGAAAATATTTTGTGTGAAGTTTTGGATGGAGATGTATTACGGAATGGTATTAACGCCGGATTAAGTTTTTCGGAAACCGACCGCAAAGAGAACATACGACGAACAGCTGAAATCGCTAAACTACTATGCACCAATAACTTTATTGTTATTTGCAGTTTAATTACCCCGACTAACGATTTAAGGGATATTGCTAAATCAATTTTGGGAGATAAATTTAAATTGGTTCATATTTCAACTTCGCTGGAAGTATGTAAAGACAGAGATGTAAAGGGCTTATATGGAAAAGCCCTTAAAGGGGAAATTCCAAATTTTACAGGTATTTCGGCTCCATTTGATGTGCCGAAAGATGCGCATTTCATTATTGATACACAAAACCAGTCGGAGAACCAGAGTGTTGAAGCGCTTTATGCTTTTTTAAGAAATTTACACTAATTAACGTTTTAATACTTGGTATTTTTATAAGAATGTTTTTTTGCAAACACATAGAAAAACTGGCCGGTTATCACCGATCGAATAAACTAGAGAACGAATTAAGTTTTGTGAGTTTTGATTCGGCCGATGATGTGGAAAAAAATCATTGGGATGAAGTGCTTCAACGAAAAAATATTTTTTTGGATTTAAACTATCTAAAAACCTTCGAATCCATTCCCGGCAAAAATTTCCAATCCCGTTACATTATTATTTACAAGCACGCTATGCCATTTGCTATTGCTTATTTTCAGGTAATAGATTTTCAAGCCGGTGCTTTTGGTGATTTGTTAGACAGTAAAATCAACACCCTAAAATCGAAGCGCGCTCAATTATTTGAGAATTATATCGACAATAATAAAGATGAAGTGATTATGCGCTTACTAACTTGTGGTAATAATGTAGTGAGTGGCGAACACGCTTTTTTATTTAAAGATAAATTAAGCAGAGCGGAAGAGTTTAGAATTATTGAAGATTTAATAGAGCGTTTAGGTAGCAAAGAAAAATTACGCGGAAAAGTATCAGCCGTTTTAGTAAAAGATTTTGAATCGCCGGTACTAAAACAATCTAAATGTTTTTTTAACCGCGAAAAATATATTGAGTTTAATGTAGAGCCTAACATGGTGGTGGATATTCCGGCACAAGTAAATTCAGTTAATGAGTACATTGCTTTATTTTCAAAAAAATACCGTAACCGTGCTAAAGCCATTTTGAAAAACGCTTTGAATATTGAAGTAAAAACTTTTACAGAAGCAGAACTTAAAGCAGAAAACAAAAATATTTACAAGCTATACGAACAGGTTTATAATCACGCGAAATTTAAATTGGTAAAGTTGCCTGAAAATTATTTTTTAGAGTGTAAACAAAACTTTGCAGATAAATTTACCGTAACAGGTTTTTATTATAACAATAAATTAGTGGCCTTTACTTCAGGAATAGATATTTCTGATTCGTGTTTAGAGGCGCATTATATTGGTTTTGATTATGAATTGAACAAAGAAATTGATTTGTACCAAAATATATTATATAATTTTTTAGAGCAAGCCATCGCCTTAAAAAAACAGCGATTAAATTTAGGACGCACCGCAGGAGAAATAAAAAGCACTATTGGTGCCCGTGCACAAGAATTAACGTGTTATATAAAGCCACAGAATACAGTATCAAGAATGGTATTAAAACCATTTATCAGTTTCCTACAACCAAGTGACTGGATTCCGAGAAATCCTTTTAAAGAGGAGACACTTAGTTATTAAGGCTCTTGTCGTAGGTCACAAAAAGATTTATCCAAATCAATCGCGACAGCCAAAAGTTTAATGGGAAAAGTACAAGCACTGCACCAAGAAAAATAAACAAAAAAGTCAGCGTATCTAAATCCAGTAGTAAAACAGTTAGTAAAAATAGTCCGATGCCCAATCCAATGTTCATGCCATAACTAACATACATGGCGCCCAAATAATAACCACTTTCTCTTTCGAAACCTTCTTTGCAAACATCACATTCACTGTTCATTTTTCCGAAATGAGAAAAATCATATGGATGTTTGCTTTTAAAAAATTGTCCCTTATGACAATGCGGGCATTTGTTGGCGAGTATGCTGTATAGTTTGGTGTCTTTGAACATTGTTCATCAAATGTACGCCACAAAATCTCAAAAACACAAAATCCCACCAATTGTTTTTAGTGGGATTTAGAGTTTTAGTGTTTTTTGGCAAAATTTCAGAGCTACGATTTGGAACATGAACTCACTTCAGTAAGTGGCGCACTCGTTTTACTGATAGCAGCAAAACCTCCTGAAACATCAACTAATTTATCAAATCCTCTTGCTTTAAGTATAGAAGCAGCAATCATACTACGGTAACCACCGGCGCAATGAATATAATATTCTTTGTTTTTATCTGTTGTGCTGGTCCAATCATTAATAAAATCTAAAGGCAAATTTGGAACGTCTTTAATATGTTGATTGCTGTATTCACCTGGTTTTCTTACATCTAAAATATTAATACCTGAATTTATTTTTCCTGAAAATTCTTCAGCACTAATAGACGTAATGCTTGATAATTCTTTACCTGCATTTTTCCAAGCATCAATGCCACCTTTTAAATAACCAACACAATTATCATAACCAACTCTGCTTAATCGCATCACCACTTCTTCTTCGCGACCTGCAGGCGTAATTAAAAGAATAGGTTGTTTTAAATCTGTAATTAAAGCGCCAACCCAGGGTGCAAATTGTCCATCGATACCAATGAAAATAGAATTAGGAATATGAGCTTTTGCAAATTCATCGGGCTTGCGTACATCTAAAACTAAAGTGTCGCCCGAATTTGCAATCGCTTCAAATTCGGCAGGTGATAAAGCTTTACTTCCTTTTTCCATCACATCATCAAAAGCCGAATAACCGGTTTTGTTTAGCATGGCGTTTTTCGAAAAGTATTGTGGCGGTGGTAAAATGCCTGTTGTAAGTTCAGTAATAAAATCTTTTTTTGAATTCATTACTAAAGCATAATTTTTTTGTTTCTGGTTTCCTAAAGTGTCAAATGTTTCTTTGCTCATGTTTTTGCCACAAGCAGAACCGGCGCCGTGCGCAGGATAAACAATTACATTATCAGGTAAAGTCTTAATTTTATTTTGTAAAGAATCAAAAAGCATTCCTGCTAAATCTTCCTGGGTTAAATCACTTTTAATAGCTAAATCGGGACGACCCACATCACCAATAAATAAAGTATCACCACTAAAGATAGAATGCGGAATATTATTTTCATCCAATAGTAAAAAAGTTGTCGACTCTAAAGTGTGTCCGGGTGTATGTAAAACCTTAATAGTAATTTTTCCGATTTTAAATTCTTCGCCATCTTTCGCAACATAACTTTCATAACTTGTTTTTGCACTCGGGCCGAATACAATTTTAGCGCCGGTTTTTTTTGCTAAGTCAACATGACCTGAAACAAAATCAGCATGAAAATGTGTTTCGAAAATATATTTAAGTTTAACGCCATCTTTTTCGGCGCGAGAAGTATATGGTAGAGTTTCACGTAAAGGGTCGATAATGGCCGCTTCATTTTCTGAGCGGATGTAATAAGCGCCTTGCGCTAAACAACCTGTGTAAATCTGTTCTATGTGCATATTCTAATATTTAAAAAAGTTCCTTTACTATTACAAAGATACCCACAATAAGGGTAAACCAACCGAAAGCAGGCTTGAGTTTATGTGCCGAAATTTTGACTGAAATTACATTCCCAACAAGAATACCGGCCACACATATTGCAGAAGCGGTAAGTAACAAGTTCCAATCTATCTGTAAATGACCTAAATTACCCGTAAATCCTATTAAAGAATTAAGTGCTATAATACAAAGTGAGGTGCCAATCGATTTTTTAACCGGAACTCTAAGAAAAAACAATAAAACGGGTACAATAATAAAGCCACCTCCGGCGCCAACAAAACCTGTTAAAAATCCAACAAAAATGGCCAACAAAATCACAAAATATACACGAATAGGTGATTTCGAAAATTCTTCCCACATGGCATCGTTGCGGTAATTTGGTTTCTGTTTTTTAATCATGCTATACGAGGAGAAAACAATTAAAACAGCGAAAAGCAGCATGATAAAAAGTTGTTTAGTTACATTAAAATCTCCTATTGTAAAAAACACTTCAGGTAGATAAGGAATTAAGTATTTACGCACTAAAAAAACGGTAATTAACGAGGGTACAGCAAATTGCACTAGTGATTCGAAGCTAATATCACCTCTTTTAATAAAGGCGAAGCCACCAATTAAGGATGTTATACCAACAATAAATAAGGAATAACCAGTTGCTTCTTCAGCAGGGTAATGCATTAAATACACTAGCACCGGCACACTTAATATAGAGCCGCCGCCGCCAATAAGACCTAGAATAAGCCCTATTACTAAAAACAAACTGAAAGCGATTATTGTCTCCATTATTATGTCAAACTTACACAATTATCAATTTATTTAAAGGAACAAATGTTACATTATTTGCCCTAAAACCCTTATTTTAGTAAGTCGTTGGTTATATATGAAAATCGGAGTTAAGATTACTGTTACATTTTTTGCCATTGCCTTCCTTTCGATGTTGGTTATCGGGCTTATTAGTTATAGCCGTGCCAAAAATTCTCTTGAAAAACAGTCTTTCGAAAAGCTAACGGCAGTACGTGAAATGAAATCACGCCAAATTCAAGATTATTTTCAAATAATACAAGATCAATTAAGTACCAGCGCCGAAAATCCGATGATGATTGAAGCGATGAAGGAATTTAAAAATGGTTACAATACAATTCGTGCCGAATTAAAAATTGATGATGAAAAATTAAACGCGCTGAAAGAAAAGTCGAATGCCTATTTTAATACCGAAGTTTTACCACGCCTGAATAAAAACATGGAAGTGAAAACGGTTTTGGAAGAAGAGGTATCGCGTTGTCCTGAGGCTATTGTTTTACAAAACCTTTACATTTATGACAACCCAAATAATATTGGTGTTAAACATAAATATATGCGGAGTAACGATGAAAGCTCGTATACTAAAGCGCATGCTAAATTTCACCCGGTTATAAAAAACTTTTTAGAGAAATTCGGTTACTACGATATATTTTTAATTGATAATAAAACCGGGAATATAGTTTACACCGTTTACAAAGAAATTGATTTTGCTTCTTGTTTATTAGATGGTCCGTACCGTAACACCAATTTAGCTTCGGCGTTTAATGCTGTTAAGGAAGCAAAAGATAAATCAGAAATTCGTTTAGTAGATTATAAACCTTATCACCCGTCTTATAACGCACCTTCATCATTTATTGCTGCGCCCATTTTTGATGGGGATACTGAAATTGGCGTTTTGGTTTTTCAAATGCCAATTGATAAAATTAATGATATCATGACCAACAAGCAGCAATGGGCAAAAGTTGGTTTGGGAGCAACAGGCGAAACTTATATTGTGGCGGAAGATTATACGATTAGAAATCAATCACGTTTTTTAATTGAGGATAGTACTAACTATTTTAAAATGTTGGTGGATTTAAAAGTAGAGCCAAAACTATTTCTAAAATAAAAAACTTTAACAGCACTATTGGTTTGCAGGAAGTGAAAACGCAAGGAACAGAAGAAGCTTTAAAAGGCGTAAGTGATACGCGTATTTTTGAAGATTACCGCGGCGTTTCGGTGTTGTCTGCTTTCAAGCCCCTCGATATTTTAAATATGCATTGGGTAATTTTAAGTGAGATTGATGAAGCAGAAGCTTTTGCTGAAGTAAATACCTTGCGCAATAATATCATCACCGCATTTGCTATTTTGTTATTATTTGTTTTTGCCACTTCTTATTTCGTTTCACGGGAAATTACCAGACCATTAAAAGAGTTGACAATTGACGCGCAAGAATTAGGTAACGGAAATTTAGATATTGAAATTCCAACCGGACGAAAAGATGAAATAGGAACCTTAGCGGACAGTTTTAAGAAAATGCAGGGCTCCATTGGAAAATTGATTGGCGATTTGCGTCAAATGAATCATACGCTTGAGGATAAAGTGGAAGAGCGCACCGCAGAGGTAGTAAAACAAAAAAATGTAATTGAGGAAAAACAAAAGGAAATTGTAGATTCAATTATGTACGCGAAGCGAATTCAAGCTACCATTTTAGCTTCAGAAACATTTCTAAATAAAAATTTGCCAGAGCATTTTGTTTACTTCAAACCAAAAGATATTGTAAGCGGTGATTTTTATTGGGCTACTTTAAAAGACAATCGTTTTTATTTAGCGACGTGTGATAGTACCGGTCACGGTGTGCCCGGGGCTTTTATGAGTTTATTAAATATCTCATTTTTAAATGAAGCCATCACTCAAAAAAATATTGAACAACCCAATGAAATATTTAACCATGTACGTAAACGCTTAATAAAAAACATTTCCAAAGAAGGCGGTAAGGACGGAATGGATGGAATTTTATTGTGCATTGATTCTAAAACAAATCAGTATACATATTCAGCTGCACACAATAAACCAATCGTAATTAGTAACGGTGCTATCAACGAATACCACGCTGATAAAATGCCAATTGGTATTGGTGTTCGTGAAGATGATTTTTCGCACAACGCATTGCCTCTAAAAAGGCGACATTATATATATGTATACGGATGGCTATGCGGATCAATTTGGCGGACCAAAAGGAAAGAAATTTAAATACAAACAACTAAACGAATTGCTATTAGCAAATAGTCATTTGTCAATGGAAGAGCAGAAAAAAATTATAAGCGAAACCTTTGATAGTTGGAAAGGTGACTTAGAACAAATTGATGACGTTTGTATTATTGGAATAAAAGTGTAGATGAAAAAAAGTGTATTATCCATATTGATTTTATTTTTCACGCTGAGTGGTTTTTCTCAGCGTACGGATTCGTTATGGTCGCTTTACAAAAACACTAAGAACGACGATACCACCCGTTTAAGCGCGCTTTACGAATTAGCATGGGATCTTCTTTATACCAATCCCGACTCAACTTATATTCTTGGTGAAAAACATCTGCAATTAGCTTTTGAGAAAAAACTGAGAAGAGAAGAGTCAAAAGCGTTAAATACTATTGGCGCCTCTTATCAAATGCGTGGGAATTATGTGAAGGCGATTGATTCGTATCAAAAATGTTTGAAAATCATGGAGGAGCTGGGTGACACAAAAGGTATTGCTTCGGCTATGGGAAACATTGGCAGTTTATATATTGATCTTAAAGAATTCAAAAAGGCTTTAGGTTATCAAATGCGGTGTTTAAAGTTAGTGCAACAGATTGGGAATATTCAAGGTGTAGCTAGTGCGTTAAATAACATATGTATTATTTATACTGGCTTAAAAGATTATGACCAGGCAATCAGTTATGCCCAGAAAAGTTTGGATATGTATAATCTATTGAAAGATGATTATGGTATTGCTTCAGCTAATGCAAATATTGGTAATTTGTATTTTGAGCGCGGAATGTTTAGTAAATGTGTGCCGTATCAGATAAAAGCGTTAGAGCTCGCTAACAAAGGCGGATATAACTATTTGTCCATTAATACTGGTGCGGAGATAGGAAACACCTATCATAACTTGAAAAGGAATGACATCGCATTAAAATATTTGAAAGACGCAGAGAAATTGTTAGAGAAAGATTCAGACCCGGTTGCACAAATGGCAGTATCTTCTGTTTTGTCGGAAGTTTACCAAGAGATGGGAAAGTATAAAGAGGCCTTTAGGCATTTTGAGATTTCCCAACATTTACGCGATAGTTTATATCGTGGCGATGTGCAAAAGGAATTAACCCAAAAAGAATTGCAGGCGGAATTCGATAAAAAGTTAGTGGCAGATAGTTTAAAGAATGCTGATGAGAAAAAAGTAACTGATGCCTTAATTTTTGCAAAAAACACCCAAATCGAAAAAGATAGAATTCAGAAAATTGCTTTATACGGTGGTTTGCTACTATTAATTGTAGGTGGTACTGTCATGTATAATCGATTCCGTATTATCAGAAGACAAAAAGAAATTATTGAAGCAAAGAACAAAGAAACTGAAGAGCAAAAGATTATTATTGAAGAAAAGCAAAAAGAAATTCTTTCGTCAATATCTTACGCCAAGCGATTACAGGAAGCTATCTTGCCTCCTATGAGCCAGATTACTGAAAATTTGGCGCAGTCGTTTATTCTTTATAAACCAAAAGATATTGTTGCAGGAGATTTTTATTGGATAGAAGTGGTAAGTAAAGATTATATATTAATTGCTGCTGCCGATTGTACAGGCCACGGTGTTCCGGGTGCTTTGGTAAGTGTGGTTTGTAGTAATGCATTAAATCGAACTGTAAAAGAGTTTGAAATTACCGATCCAGGTAAAATTTTAGATAAAACACGCGAGTTGGTTGTTGAAACATTTGAACGCAGTGAAACTGAAGTTAAAGACGGCATGGATATTTCGTTGTGCTTGCTCAATAAAAAAACAAATGAAATAGATTGGGCGGGCGCTAATAATCCACTTTGGATTGTACGTGAAGGAAAGATAATTGAGTTTAAACCAAACAAACAAGCTATTGGTAAAGTAGACAAACCTCTTTTGTATCAAACGCATAAAGTGAAATTACAGAAGGATGATAATATTTATATTTTTACAGATGGCTATGCTGATCAGTTTGGCGGACCGAATGGAAAGAAATTTAAATATCATCAATTAGTAGAGTTAATGATTACCATAAGCGCCATGCCAATAGCTGAGCAGAAAATAAAACTTGAAACTGAATTTCACAATTGGAAAGGTAATTTAGAACAAGTGGACGATGTTTGCGTTATAGGCATTAAAGTGTAATCGCAAACGAGTCAGCCTGTCCTGAGCCTGACGAAGGAATGTTTGTGTAATTGGCATCAAGGTTTAATAGAGAAAAGGAAAAATCACTTTTCTTTCCTTCGGATAATCTGAAAATTGTTTTTTATACCAATCGTGATGATTTTTAGCTCTGGGAACTAAATTCGCGAATGTCCATACCATAAATGTTAGAGCCGGTAAATTCCAAGCCATTAATGCAAAGCCACTCCATTCAATTAATTCTCCAAATAAATTAGGTGACGAAACGTACTCGAACAAAAAACCTTTTGGAATTTTGTATCCTGTTTCTCCGAGCTTCCTCAAATTGATAAGAATGGAATCTGATTTTAAATTGATGAAAGCACCAACACAAAAAAGAATAGCGCCTGTAATAAAATGCGGCGAACTAAGCCAATCTGAATTGAAATCTTCTGTGTTTGCTAAATTAGAAAGAAAGTATCCGTTTAGTCCTGCATTCATAAAATTAAAAAGAATAGCATTCAACACAATGAAAATGGGAATTTGTTTTGGAGTAGCTTTTATTCTAAGAGGATAAATAAACGATCGGTTGGCGTAATGCAGAATCCAAACTAAAAACAAAACCCAGATATAGGAGTTGAAGGAATTATTTCCGCTAAACAAAAAGTAAAGCATGATTAATAAGGAAGGTGATTCCATAATAAACCATCCTAATTTGTTATTGATTGTTTTACCCCATTTATCAGACGTGTGCCTACCGAAAGGTGCAGTTATAAAAAACATAGTAATATGAACTGCAATAGCAATGCCAAGCCAGATATAGGAAATCAGATATAAAGTTTCTTTGCTCATTTGTTTTTCAAATATAAATAATATCTTTAGTACAAAACATTTATTATGGCAAAGCGTTTAGTGGTATTGGTTCACGGTTGGAGTGTACACAACACGGATTCTTATGGTGGTTTAGCGCAACGTTTGGAAATGGAATCAGCAAAGGATTCAAGTTTAGAAGTAGATGTAAAGCAAATCTGGTTAGGAAAATACATCAGTTTTAAGGATGAAGTTCGTGTGGATGACATTTCGAAAGCTTTTGAGTTTGCGATAAGAACAGAACTAAGTTCATTATTAAATGCGGGCACAAAGTGTATTATCATTACGCATTCAACAGGCGGATCAGCTATTCGTAATTGGGTCGATAAATTCTACTCTCAAAAAAATAATTTAGCGGCTTGTCCGCTAACCCATTTAATAATGTTAGCCCCAGCTAATTTTGGTTCGGCTTTAGCGCAATTAGGAAAATCAAGAGTGTCGCGTTTAAAATCCTGGTTCGAAGGTGTAGAGCCCGGACAAGGTGTACTAAATTGGTTAGAATTAGGAAGCAGTGATGCCTGGCAATTAAATAAGCGTTGGATTTTTGAGTCGGAACAGTTTATGAAATCAGGAACTATTTTTCCATTTGTTATAACTGGACAAACCATCGACAGAAGTGTTTATGATCATGTAAATCCATATACAGGAGAGATGGGTTCGGATGGAGTAGTGCGGGCTGCTGCTGCAAATTTAAATTCAGCATACATTCGTTTGGAACAACAAGCAGTTACGGATGGAAGGGAGGTAACGTTAGAAATAAAAGAATTTAAAACTACAGCACCAACAGCTTTTACATTGGTAAAAGGAAAAGCGCATTCAGGCGATAAAATTGGCATTATGAGAAGTGTGAAAGCAAATAACGATTCACACGAAACACTCTCAGCTATTTTAAAATGCATCAAAGTAAACACAGCAAACGATTACAAAACTCTTTGTGAAGATTTTGATAAGCAAGTAGTGATGGTTCAGCAACAAGAATTAGTGGAGGCAGATTTAAATATTTTGTTGCCTGATAAATATTTCATCAATGATCCTAAAAGTATGGTGATTGTAAAAGTGATGGATGAAGACGGAAGAGATATTGGTGAATGCGACATTATTTTTATGGGACCCGATAACGATCCAAATAAATTGCCGCATGGTTTTATGGCCGACAGACAAAGAAACTCGCTTAGCAGAGGGACAGTAACTTTCTTTTTTAATTATACGGCAATGGCCGGTGGACCGGAGGTGAAGTATGGCGATAAAACTTTACGTGCGAAAAAAGAAGGTGTGAAACAATTGGGCTTATTAATTGATCCGCATAATAATTTAGGATTTGCTCATTATGTGAAAGCAAAAATAAATGCATCTGAAGAACAACTGAAAAAAATGTTACGGGCCAATCAAACTACCTTAATTGAAATTGTAATGAAACGTGTTGTACACGAAGGAACATTTAGGATAACTCAAAATAGGGAGAAAGAAGAATTTAAAAATGCGGATACAGGAAAAATTATTTCTTCAGGGGATTCAACAAATGCTCCAAGCCATTCAGTTTAATTTCGTACATAGTTTGAAGTAGTACACCAAGTTTTCCTTGTGGGAACCCTTTCCGGTTAAACCATTCTAAATAACTCACGGGCAAATTACAAAGTAAATAACCTTTGTATCTTCCAAAGGGCATTTGCATTTTTACTAATTCTAATAAGAGGTTAGGGTTCGCTTCCATCATTAATTAGGCCTCTGCAAAATATATTTTTTGAATGTTGTGTTGTTGAAGTAAAGAATCTAATGGAAGAGAAGAAAGTGCTTTAAGTTCTTCTGTTCGGTTTAAAAAGTAACCGCGGTCGATACCATGAGGCATTATTAAATCATCAATAGTTTTCTGCATGTTCGCTACTTCTCTTCCAGGATGTCCGAGATGAAACATAAATTCGGCTGAGTAATTTTTAGGCGCGAGTTGTTCTAATAAAAATTTAATATTTTCTTCGTGTGGCAAACCGTAAATTGTATCCGCTAAAAAAATAGGATAATTTATTTCAAGGGCAAAGGCATGCTCTTCACGGATTCTTAATTTTTTATTGGTAACATCGCCAACTTTTTTCCAAAAGCCAAGTTCTATACCTTGTTTAATTGTGGGGATTAAAACTTTTCCATTCTTCCATGTTTTCATATCGCTCTTCAGCCAACTCATCGGACTACGAATGGGAAGTTTATTATTAAGCTTCTTGCTTTTAAAAAGATTGATGGTTTTCACATACTCTTCAAAAAAACCTAAATCCAAATAACAAATCCCATGATGATTAGTTACGTGATCTATTGGCGTATTGCCTAGCCATTCATCTAATAAATTAAGTTGTGCAGTTAATTCGTGTTGGAGATCTTCGTGTTTTATTTTACGGAAAGGATAGTTTTTTGCTTCATGAAATTCAAACTTTCCATCATCACCACTTTCGTCATCGGTTAAACTCGATTTTCCTGTAATGGCGGTGCCGGAAGTTAAACTAAAATGCAAGCCAATATTAAAAGTGTAAACGTTATTATTTTGTTGTTTTAATTCCTCACGTAAAGTAATAAGAGTTTGTAAGCGGGATTTAGAATCGGGGTGAGTTACAAAAGCTGTAACTGTATTTATTTTTTTATCACGTAAAGCACGAATAATTCCATTATCAATAAAATCACAAGCACCGTAGTCATCAGCTGTTAAAATGATACTGCTCATAATTTTTTGAATTAGTTTTTATTTGGGTGCAGTTAATTTTTCAATTTCAGCAAGTTTGCCGGTTGCGTATGGATCAGCAGCTTTATATTTTAAAGCCTCTTCATAAGCAGTTTTTGCTTCGGCCCAACGTTTCATTTTAAAATAGCCTTCAGCTTTTTTAATAACCTCTTTGTATTTATCACCACCGATAGTGGAAGCAATTCGGTGTTTCGCATCCACATCAGGATCTCCCGGTGTATTAGTTACAGGTTCAATATCTTTTACAATAATAGTTTTTCCCTTATTTGCATCTTCTTGTTCTCTTGCCAAACGTTCAGTTTCTAATTTATCTTTCGTGGCTTGTTCTTTTGCTAAGCGTTCTGCAGCTGCTTTTTCGGCAATTTCTTTTTGTTGAGCAGCTTTATCAGCCATTAATTTTTCGTGTGCTGCTTTATCAGCAGCTACTTTATCAGCAGCAAGTTTATCACGTGCTGCTTTCTCTGCCGCTAATTTATCAGCAAGTGCTTTATCCTTTGCTTCTTTTTGCGCTAGCTTCTCTGCGATAGCTTTGTCTCTAGCAGCTTTTTCTGCTGCTAATTTGTCAGCGTTTGCTTTGTCGGCTGCAGCTTTCTCTGCAGCAAGTTTATCTGCGTTAGCTTTATCCGCTGCTGCTTTCTCTGCCGCAAGTTTCTCTGCATTTGCTTTTTCAGCTGCTAATTTATCCGCTGCTGCTTTTTCCGCAGCTAATTTATCGGCGTTTGCTTTGTCGGTTGCAGCTTTCTCTGCTGCAAGTTTCTCTGCGTTAGCTTTCTCTGCGGCTGCTTTTTCCGCTGCAAGTTTATCTGCTGCTGCTTTCTCTGCGTTAGCTTTATCTGCTGCTGCTTTTTCTGCGGCAAGTTTTTCAGCCGCCGCTTTTTCTGCTGCTAATTTATCCGCTGCTGCTTTTTCCGCAGCTAATTTATCAGCGTTTGCTTTGTCGGCTGCTGCTTTCTCTCCAGCAAGTTTATCTGCATTAGCTTTATCTGCTGCTGCTTTTTCTGCAGCAAGTTTTTCAGCCGCCAATTTTTCTGCAGCTAATTTATCGGCGTTTGCTTTGTCGGCTGCGGCTTTTTCTGCAGCTAATTTATCTGCTGCCGCCTTTTCAGCCGCAGCTTTCTCTGCAGCAAGTTTTTCAGCCGCTAATTTATCAGCGTTAGCTTTATCCGCTGCTGGCTGCTGCTTTTTCTGCAGCAAGTTTTTCAGCTGCTAATTTATCTGCTGCTGCCTTTTCAGCCGCCGCTTTTTCAGCCGCTGCCTTTTCAGCTGCTAATTTATCTGCTACTGCTTTCTCTGCAGCTAGTTTATCTGCTGCTGCCTTTTCAGCCGCAGCTTTCTCTGCAGCAAATTTTTCCGCCGCTAATTTATCAGCGTTTGCCTTGTCGGCTGCTGCCTTTTCAGCCGCAGCTTTTTCAGCTGCTAATTTATCTGCTGCTGCCTTTTCAGCTGCTGCTTTTTCTGCAGCAAGTTTCTCTGTTGTTAATTTATCCGCTGCTGCCTTTTCAGCCGCAGCTTTCTCTGCAGCAAGTTTTTCCGCCGCTAATTTATCAGCGTTTGCTTTGTCGGTCGCTGCCTTTTCAGCTGCTGCTTTTTCAGCTGCTGCTTTTTCAGCTGCTAATTTATCTGCTGCTGCCTTTTCAGCTGCTGCTTTTTCTGCAGCAAGTTTCTCTGCTGCTAATTTATCCGCTGCTGCCTTGTCGGCTGCTGCTTTTTCTGCAGCAAGTTTTTCAGCTGCTAATTTATCCGCTGCTGCTTTGTCGGCTGCTGCTTTTTTCGGGTCGCCGCCGCTTTCTCTGCTGCTAATTTATCGGCTGCTGCTTTTTCTGCAGCAAGTTTTTCAGCTGCTAATTTATCCGCTGCTGCTTTATCGGCTGCTGCTTTTTCCGCCGCAGCTTTCTCTGCTGCTAATTTATCCGCTGCTGCCTTTTCAGCCGCAGCTTTTTCAGCTGCTGCTTTCTCTGCTGCTAATTTTGCTTCTTCTGCTTTTTTCTTTTCTTCATCTTTAGCATTAACACACTTTTCAGCTTTTGCTAATTGCTCTTTCGGATAATTTTCGTCAGGTAAAATGCCTGAGGCTTTTGTGTAATTTTCTTTTGCTTTTTCACAATCTGCTTTTTTTAAGGCTTCATCACCAGCTTTGTTGGCAGCATTATAACGTTCCATTATTGCCTGTTCCTGCGCACGTATTTTACTTAAAGCACTAAGCATTTGACTGGTATAACCTGCATCATCACTAAATTTCTTTCCTGATATCTGATAACTTGCTTTTAATAAGGGTTCATTTAGTGGTGAATAATCAACGCCTGGTAATGGTTTCGACATAGTAACACCTTCTAACCTAAGCACAGGTTTGAAATTGTTTTTGTCCATATCAGCAGGCACATTTTTAGTATTGATAGCAAACTTCTTTGTGTTAAATCCGTCTTTCGAAATCACTAATACAAATTCACCATTGGGTGGAACTTCAACCACAAAATCACCACCACCACTGGTTATCGATTGAGAAACTTTCTTACTTCCCTCATAAAGAGTTATATCAACACCGCCAAAACCCTGACCGGCTTTTTCAACAACACTGCTAAATTTTAATGTCCAATTTGGTGGGGCTTGAGCAGAAGCTATATAGCTCATTAAAAGAAGCCCTAAAAATATTTTTATTCTGGTTTTCATAGTGTAGTTCGGGACACTAAATGTAATAAATGTAGTGGATAAGTCCCTTATTTAGATGCAGAAAACAGTAAAATTTCATATTGTTCTTATTTAAAAAGGACTTGATAGGCCAGAAAACAAAAAAACCCTCCGCTTTTGGCGAAGGGTTTCTTGTTTTACCCGTGATCCCGCTGGATTAACTCGTTGATCCCTTGAAACTCAGAGTTGCAAAAGAAAACCTGTTTTCCCTTCGGGAAGATGTCTTTTTTTATTTCCGGTCCTACTCAAGCGAGCTTGGCAGGCCCAAAACAAAAAAACCCATCCGCTAAAGCGAACAGGTTTTTCTTTTACCCGTGATCCCGCTGGGATTCGAACCCAGGACCCTTACATTAAAAGTGTAATGCTCTACCTGCTGAGCTACGGAATCGAATTTCTTCGAAATTTATTACCCTCTATAAGTGCCTGTTCCCCATATAAACGAGGAACAATTTCGTGTGCGGAACTTATTAGTATATTAAAGAACTTTTTGGTACGGGGCTGCAAATATAAAAGGTTAATTCTCTAACGCAAAATTATTTTAAATAAATATTTTAACACATTTTTTCCATAAAAAATACATTTTCAATACATTTACCTATAATGCCGACAATCTTCGAAATACGTCTCCTTAAGGGCTTTTGTAACCTGAACTTTGGTCAAAAACCAAGTGATGCCGAGGCACTTTTTGGTGCCCCTGAAGAAACGCAGACCCTTACAGATGATATACTTGACACATCTTCCTTTGTATTACATTATTGGGAACATGGCTTTTCCCTCTTTTTTGATGTTAATAAAAACAACTCGCTTAATATAGTTGAAGTGGATAATCCGGCCACAATTCTTTTCGGAAAACAGGTTTTTAGTCTGAAAGAACCTGAATTGGTAGAGTTGCTTAAAGCTAATGGATTTAAACTCAGCGATACAGAACTGCATGAATGGGGTGAGAAACGTCTGAGTTTTGATGATGCGGGTCTTGATTGTTATTATGAGAATGGAAAACTCACTACTTTGAGCTTTAGCGCCTCTGATGCGCCTGAAAATTTCCAGTATTTCCCTAATTAATTCTAATTATCTTTGTAAAAACAAAATTACCATGCCAGGAAGAGAATTATTTGGCGCCGAAGAGCGCAAAGAAATAAACGATGTAATGGAAACAGGAATTTTATTCCGTTACAACCACGACGCACTTCGTAACAACCATTGGAAAGCAAAAGATTTTGAAGCGGAAGTGAAAAAAATCACCAACGCAAAATATGCACATGCTATGAGCAGCGGCTCAACTGCTATTGCAACTGCACTGGCTGCAAGTGGAATTGGAACAGGTGATGAAGTAATTGTTCCTCCGTTTACATTTATGGCAACTATCGAAGCTGTTTTATTTATTGGCGCACTTCCTGTGTTTGCTGAAATTGATGAAACACTTTGTTTAAGTGCTGAAGGCATTAAAAAAGCATGTACGCCAAAAACAAAAGCAGTTTGTTTAGTACACATGTGTGGTGGTATGGCTGAAATGGACAGCGTTATGGCTGTTATTAAGGAAAAGAATTTAATTTTAGTAGAAGATGCAGGACAAGCATTCGCCTCTTCATATAAAGGAACATTCACCGGATTATTTGGAACTGCTGGTTCTTTCTCGTTCGACTTTTTCAAAATTGCAACTGCGGGAGAAGGTGGGGTTTTAGTAACGAATAGTGAAGAAGTTTACAAAAAAGCAGACGTGTATAGTGATCATGGTCACAATCACGAAGGAAATTTACGCGGTATGGAAAACCATCCGTATTTAGGATTCAATTATCGTATCTCTGAATTACATGCAGGAATTGGCGTGGCGCAAACACGGAAAGTGCCATTCATCAAACAGAAAAATCAAGAACATAAAAAATTCTTAACCGATTTGTTATCTAAAACTCCCGGAATTTCATTTGCAAAAATTTCTGACCCTTCCGGAGATTCTGCAACTTTCTTAAACATTTTATTACCTGACACTGAAACTGCAAAACGCACTGTTGCTGAATTTAAAGCAGCTGGTGTTGCAGGTTTTGATTATTGGTTTTTAAATATGTATCACTTCATTAATCAGTGGGATCACATTAAAGAATTAAAAACGGTGAGTAAATTACCAATACAAGTTTTAGGGGCGCCTCAAGATTATAAAAATTTGAACTTACCGAAAACACAAGAAGTAGTTGGCCGTTTAATTTCGTTTGGTGTACGTTGTACATGGACCAAAGAAGAAATGGAAACGTTGGCGAAACAAATTTCGGAATGTGTTATAAAAGCAACTAAACCTGTAAACGCGTAATGCTTCACAAAAATTTTAAGAATATTGATAAAGTAACTTACGGTCGCGGTGCATTTTCGCAATTAGCAGAAACTGTTGAACCGGTAAGAAAAGAAAACAAAAATTATTTTGTTTACGTTGTAGATAATTATTTCAAAGGAAAAGACCTTTCGAAAAAATTACAAAACAAACCTGAAGATTTAGTTTACTTTATAGATGTTGATCCGCATGAACCAACAACTGAACACATTGATGAGTTGCGCGATGAAATTTTAAAAACAAAAGGTTTACCAAGTGGAGTAATTGGCATTGGTGGAGGAAGTATTATGGATATTGCCAAAGCATTATCATTAATGTTAACCAACGAAGGTTCTTCAACTTTATATCAAGGATTAAATTTAATTAAGAAACCCGGCATTTATCATTTAGGTGTTCCAACAATTTCAGGAACAGGTGCTGAGGTAAGTATGACTGCAGTTTTAACCGGACCAGAAAAGAAATTAGGATTGAAATGTGATTGGACTGTTTTTAATCAAGTGATTTTAGATCCTGAATTAATTGCTTCTGTTCCGATTGATTGGTGGTTTTATACAGGTATGGATACTTATATTCATTGCATAGAAAGTGAAAGCGGTATCCGTAACAACGCATTTAGTTTAGCGTATGGTGAACAAGCTTTAAAATTATGCAGAGAAGTTTATTTAGGAGAGAAAGCAGGACAAACACCTGAGAATAACGATAAATTAATGGTAGCTTCTTTAATGGGCGGATTAAGTTTAACGTATAGTGAAGTAGGAGTATGTCACGCTTTAAGTTACGGACTTTCAAAAATTCACGGAACGCGTCATTGTTATGCAAACTGTGTTATTTTTCAGCACTTAGCTGATGTGTATCCAAAAGGACATGCAGAGTTCAGTGAAATGATTAAGAAACATAAAATTGTTTTACCTCAAGGCTTAAGCAAAGAATGGGATGAAAAAACGTTAGATGCCATGGCACAAGTTTCTTATAATCTTCCTTTTATGTGGAATCACGCATTCGGAGATAACTACAAAGAGATTGCTACTTTGGATTATATTAAGGATCTTTTCAGGAGAATGTGATTAATCAAATCACAGTAATGGTTTTTGAAAAAGTTGGAACTAAGGTAGGCCCTTCATAGTATTCAACTAATATGGTATTTCCTGGATGTAAGCTTAATTGCATATCAAAAGGTAAGGCTGTATCAAGAACAGTAAAGATCATTTCACCGCCACCTATTATTACAACGGCTAGATTTTGACCTGTTCCTTGATTAATTGCAAACCCACCCGGACCGCTCGTAAGTGTTTTTAGTCTTATTTTGAACGAAGAACATTTTTTGGTTGAAGCAGTCAAGCTTGTCAGTCCTACATTGTTATTATAATTAAGTTGAGTTTTTTCTAAGATATTATTACCGTAGTTCCCATTCGCAGGATACATGAAAATGCCGCTACCAGAAGCATATCCTGAATTAAGAACAAAATGCTTTACATACTTTTCAAAATTCGGAATGGTGATGCTCATCCCAAGGCTTGTGTAGAAATTAGTAATGTTGTTTTTTATTTTAGTTGTATCAAGAAAAACGGCATGATCGATTAAGCTGGATTTAATTGCAGCATCATTTAATATTCCATCTGTCCTGATATCACTACTAATAGTAGATAAAATAGAAGATAATTCTGCTTCTGTTCTAAAACCTTGCATGATGCAGGAGATAGCTAATAGCTTCGCGTTGCCATCACCAGACTGGGTTATATCAAGATTTTCTGATTGTTGTATTCCACTAGAAGAATAATTAAAAATATTTAATACTTCACGTTGCGCTTTTACCTTAGCGGAATCAAAAATTTCTCCTTGAGATAATAAATATTCTACACGTGGTTTTTCTAAATGCGTTAATAAATTAATGTTTATAGGATTAGAGGTTCCGGTTTTTGTAATGCAATTTAAAGTGATTTGCGAGGAGGAGTTAGAGCCACATACTTCATTAAAATAAAAGCCATCTGCTCTAGCAATTACAAAATTGGTACTAATTGGAATCTTGCCTAATTGAAATGTGCCTGAATTGTCGGATATCTGGCCATTAAAAGATTTTCCTGTTTGAATAAAATTCTGATCTAATTCGAATAAAGTAATAGATGTGCCAATATTAAAAGGGCCTTTTTGAACTACACCACTTATTTCATATTGGGTTGGTTCTGCTTCAATTAGTTCTTTTTTCTTTCTGCAATTGCTAAGCAAGAGAGCTATTGAAACGAGAAAAATATTTCTTAAAGTAAATCCCATGTAAAATCAAATGTAGTGATTTTTGGCGCAAGAACCACTATTAGGAATTGACATTTGTCACCTCTCATAAATCAACTTCTTCACCACTTTTTGATCGGTAGAACTTATCTCTACAAAATACACGCCCGAATTTAAATTCAAGGAATTCAAATCAATTATTTTTTCGAATTGTGTTTTATAAACTAATTCTCCAAGCGAATTATAAATGGAAGTGATGATAGGATGAGAATTTGTTTTTATTTCAAAAGTTCCATTTGTAGGGTTTGGAAAAATAGAAAGTAAATCATCGTTCCAATTATTTTCATTTACATCAGTTAGTGCAACGCAATTGTAAATTACTTTCCATCCACTTGCTACTGTTGCGATGTCGGATTTATATCTTAAGGTAATTACAGTTCCTGTTGAGGTTACAGTACCCGGACTATTAGTTCCTGTGTAAGCGACCATTAATGGAGAAGCGGTTGTTGGACCGTTATAAATAAATAAAGAATCCCATCCTTGTTCAGTAGCAAAACTTTTAAATTGTAATTGTACTTTGTTTAAACTACTTGGCGCAATGCTAAAAGTGTATGCTTCGTTATCATAATAATTTCTATTGGGACCGCCCATATCAAACAAACTATCTGTGCATGGTTTTACTTCACAATTTGAAAATTTATCTTCTAGCAATTGCCATAAATCATTATACCCATTGTCATAACCTAAAGCCCAAATACCAATTCCTCCAATACCACGTTGGTTTACCATATCGTATTTACGTCCCATACTATACACATCATCAATCCAACACTGACGTTGTTGTCCCGCACTTACGTAAGAGTAGTAGGGATTATAACAATTCGCCTCCCATTTTTTATTGGCTGCTGAATAAGTTCCCGGGTTGTTTTTTACATAAGCATAAGTGCGTGATGAAGTAAACGCACCCGTTGTTGCGGATGGAGCATTTGGCCCGGCTGTTGACCACTCTCTTCCATAATAAGGTAATCCCAACAATAATTTTGATGGTGTAACCCCTTGCTTTATATAATAGGTAATTGATTTTGTACAAGTATAATTGTAAGAAGTTTGAAAATTATAAAGAGGAGATTCCGGTCCGGCTGTTGTACTTCCTGAATAATAATAATCGTATCCCATAATAATGAAATCATTCACAACTGGATTTAAACCCGGAATATCAAATGACCCACTCCAATCAACAGCATAAAGCGCCATACTTAATTCGTAATTGGGATTAGCAGCAACTAGTGCGGCTTTTAAATTAGTCATGAAATTTTTGAAAGGGGTTTTGTCAGCGCTGCCCATGCCTTCAAAATCTATATTCACACCATTACCACCGCGACTATTTAAAAGCGAAACCATATTATTTATAAATGTGGTTTGCGCTGCAGGTGTTGCCCAGAAGGTAGCATGACTTCCGAATAAAGTAGCGCAGATATGAATTTTTTTGCCGTTTGCTTTTGCGGCTGTTACTGCTGCACTTGTGCTCCAGGCAAAGGATGTATTTGTGTTTTGTCCGGTGGTTGGAGATATAGCATAATCGAAATACGAAAAATCGCTTAGCATAGCCCAATCGTAAGCTGTATAAGAAGTGCCGCTCCAATAGGGATGCCAACCGTACACTTTCTTTTTTAAAGTACATACCGAAGATTTTTTTTGAGAAAGACTTTGAGAATTAATAATGTTATTTAGACTATCCCACAATTGATCGTTAGTGAATTTGAAAGTGCTGTAAAATTCAGATTGCTCTTGCATGATGGATTTAAATGCTGTTTGAGAAACAACACCTAAACAAAAAAATGCAAGAAGAGAAATGTAAATTTTTTTCATGCCTTACGAATGTACAACATAAAGGCTTTAGTTGTGTTAAGAGTAATTTATTAAAACAATTTAGCCCTTCGGCGAGCTCAGGATGACTCTGTCTTAAAAAGGAAAATCGGGGTAAAAGCTATATATATTTACTCTTTTTAGCTTTTTCAATGGCTTCGGCTTTCGAATGCACTTCCAGTTTCAGATAAATGTTTTTGATATGTGATTTAACCGTTTCTTTATCTACAAATAATTGATCGGCAATGGTGGAATAACTTTTGCCTGACGATAGTAATTCCAATACCTCTAATTCACGAGCTGTTAAAGGACTTTGTCTGTTTTTATGAAAAGAAGAAACAACTAATCGAGCGATGTTTGTACTCATAGGCGCGCCGCCATTTTCTAATTCTTTTAAGGAATCAATTAGTTTTTGAGGCGGCATATTTTTAGTTAGGTAACCGCTCGCGCCTTCGCATAAAGCTTTAAATACTAAATCATCATTTTCGTAAACGGTTACAACTACAACTTGTGTATTTGGAGAAAGAGCTTTTATTTTTGGAATCGCTTCAATCCCGTTCATGCCTGGTAATTCAATATCCATTAAACAAATATCCGGCGCATCATCTTTAACATTTTTGATAGCTGCTTCTGCGTTCGAATAAGCATTTGCAACGGTGTAATCGCCACTTTGCTGAATAAGTGTCACAAACGCGTTGCGGATAATATGATCGTCTTCAACAATAATTATTCTTTTAGGTAATTGAGTTTTCATATTGATGAGTTTAACTGTTTTTATTAATCTTTAAAATAATTTCTGTACCGTTTTCTTTTTCGGATTGAATTTGAAGCGTGGCTCCTGCTTTAGAAGCGCGTTGTTGCATGTTTGATAAACCAAAACTATTTTTATCAGTCTTCATTTCAAATCCTGTGCCGTTATCTTTTAGTTTTACTGCAATGGCCACGCCATTAGGTTCAATACTTAAAACAACTTTATTGGCTTTAGAATGTTTAGTTGTATTGGATAGTGCTTCTTTAAAAATCATTGCGATATTTCTACCGGAGCTTGGATGTTGTTTTATGTTTTTAAATTCTTCTTGCAATCCTTTCACTTCAAATTCGCAACCGGTACCATAAAATAATTCATCGCCAAAATCTTTAATACGAATAATAATCTCGTATAAATTATCATTGCCGGGGTTAATAGACCAAATAAAATCTTTTGTACCCTGATATAAACGTGATGTGTTTTGTGATATCACATCTAAAATGCCAAGGGCTTCTTTGTTTTCTTTAGGAATGTGAATACGTGCCATTTCCACCAACATTGAAATGCGTGTTAAACCATTTCCAAATTCGTCATGTAAATCTAAGGCAGCGGCTTTACGCACTTTTTCATTTTCTTCTTTTCTAATTTCTTCCACTTGTTTTAAGTGTGCAATTTTATTACGTAAACGGATTCGGTAAACGGCCCAGGAAACAACAATTACAAAAGCTATAATCAAAAGCAAAAACCAGCTTGTATTCCAAAACGGTGGCGAAATAACAAATGGGAAAGTAAAGGGTTTAGATTCTACCCCCTCTGAATTGACAGCTTTCACTACTAAGTTATAAGAGCCTGGTGCTAAATTAGCAAAGGCTAAGGAAAATATTTGTGAAGGATTTACTTTTGTCCAAGTTGTTGAATTTTGTTGAATGTGATAGAATAAATTAATGTTATCAGCACCCGAAAAATCAGGAACAGAAAATTCGAAGTACAATTTATTTTGGTTATGACTTAAATTCAGAAGAGCATTACCGGCGGTGGAAATACTATCGCTAAAATTTTCGATACGTAAAGATTTTAAAAATATATCGGGTGTGTTTTTATTTATAATTTGTTTATCGGGATATACACTAACTAATCCGCCAATTCCGCCAAACAACAACTCGCCGTCAAAAGCTTTATGAAAACCTGCTGAGTTAAATTCGTTAATACAAACGCCATCTGATGCACTGTAACTTTTAAATTCTTGTGTTTCAGGATTGAAAACGGAAATACCAAAGTTAGTGGTCATCCAAAATAAGCCTTTATCATCACGCAATAAGCCGTAAATAAAAGTATTGGATAACCCTTTTACGAAGTAATAGTTTTTGAAGGAACTTTTGCCTTCAGGGTTTTTTAAAATACTTAAACCTTTTGTAGTAGCAACAATAATTTCTCCTTTCGTAGTTTCGTTTACATCCATTACACGGTTAAACACTAAACTATTTGTGTCGGCTACGTTGTTGCTGTAAAATTTATTCACGTTGGTAACTTTATATAATCCATTTCCAAAAGCGGTCCAGATGTTATTTTCATCATCACAATAAATAGCTTCAACAAAACGGTTCAGTTTAGCTAGCTGAGAATTAAGATTAATAATATTGTACGTTTTATTTTTACGGTCTAATCGGCACAGCCCATAATTTAACCCGGCCCAAATAATGCCGTCTTTATCTTTTACAGTTCCGAAGAAGTTTAAATCATTACTGCTTATCATGGCCGATGCCATTGAGAATGAATTTTTAGAATAGCTGTAATTAAAAGCACCGGCATCACGTGTGCCTATCCAAACAATATCATCTTTCGAATTGGGGTTCTGATACAATGAAGTGATATCGTTACTTTGTAAACCAAAACGGTTATTGGGATTTTTGTAAAAGTTTTTGTCGATGAATAAGGAGTCGTTGCTCGTTGTAATACGATACAAACCGCTGTTAGTCCCCAACCAAATTTTATTTTGATTGTCAATTAATGCGTTAGTAATAACTGCAGCTTGTTCCTTTCCTAAGGATACGTTTTTTAAAGTTTTGTTTTCAGTATTGTAGTTGTAAAATGCATTGCCAATTGAGAAGTAAACGAAATTATTTTTGCTTAACACGGTATTACATTCAATAACTGCACCTGCTGCACTTTTTGATAGGGCATAAAAATCGAGTAGTGGTTTAAACGTATTACTGATGGTGCTTAAAAGAAAAACTCCTTTGTTAGTTGCTGCGTACAAATTATTTTTGGAATCACTACAGATACTATAAGTAATTGTGCGCAAGTCTGTTTTTTCTTTTTCTTCAAATTCGTAAGGGTGCAGACAAAAAACATTCTTACTAGTAATGTCAATTTGTGCTAAGCCTTTTGCTGTGTAAAGAATGAGTTTATTATTAACGAACCAAATTTTATAAAGCGCAGTCGCTTTTTCGTCTTTTTTTAATTCTTCTTTTAGGTGTGTTACCACAGAAGTGTTCAAATCCATTTTATCTAAACCGCCGGCACTTAAAGTCCAAAGATTGGTATTGTCGCTACAAAACGAATAAATGTCATCACCTGAAATAGTTTTTGAATCGAAGGGTTTAAAATTGTAGTGGTCGATAATACGTCCATCGTAGCGGTTAAGTCCGTCTTGTGTTCCAAACCAAATAAAGCCTTTGTTGTCTTGTAAAATGGAACTGATACTACTTTGAGACAAACCTTGTTCTAGCCAAACCTGGTTAAAAAAGCCATGATCCTGAGCATTAAGGGCCCATGCTAGCAGAATTGCAGAAATAGTGAGGTATTTTCTCAACATTTTAAACATATATGCAAATTACGGGTTTTTAAGCTTAAAAGGCTCACCCTTTTTGGGGTAATTGGTTTGATTTAGAGTGATTTGTGAAAAAAAAGAAAAATCTTGCATAATTAGAAAGTAGCTATTACATTTGCACCCCTAAATCGTTCTTTTAATGGGGGGTTAGCTCAGCTGGTTCAGAGCACCTGCCTTACAAGCAGGGGGTCACTGGTTCGAACCCAGTACTCCCCACCATAAAGCCTTCCGACTAAGTCGGAGGGTTTTTTTATTTCATGTTAACATAAGATTCCCCTTAGATTTCGGAAGGAAGTTTTCCAACACACTCTTTAAACACATGGGAAAACTTGCTTGCATTTTCGTACCCAAGTTTTAAAGCAACTTCTTTAATATTAAACTTTCCAGTTTTAATTAGTTGAATAGCTAATTGCATCTGTTTTTCTCTAAAGTATTGATATAACGAAGTGCCATACATGATTTTGAAATTCGCCTTAAGTTTTGTGGGTGAAATGTAAAAACGTTTTGATAAGGCGTCAATGCCAGCGAAATCAGAAGTTAAATTTTCCAGTAAATACTTTTCTATTTTAAAAATCAAATCTCTGTCATCATTATTTAAGTCATAGTAATAGCAGCTTTCGGCATTGTTAAGTGCTAAAAAAAAATGGTTAATTAAGTTATGGGAGTAGGTCTTTAATTGGTTGGCGGTAAAATCACTTTTTCTTTTAGTTAGCATTTCATTAAAACCAAAAGTTTTTTCAGGCTCCGAGCCAGATACTTCTGGCCAGGATACTAATTTGTGAGACGATTTTAAAAATTCAGCAGCTCTGCTGTTTGACCATTCAGGGTTCATAAAAATATTTTTTTGCAGCCAAACTTCATTAAAATACACTGAAATACAATACCCGCTAGAATTCTTATTGTTAAGATAAACAGGATTGCTTAATGGTTTAAACAATGTCCAAAACACTTTGTCAACGTAACAATTCTTTCTTTCCGAAAGAACCTGAATTTTAAAGTTTTTACGCACCTCGCTTATTGTAAACAAATAGTAATTGTCTTTAATATTCTCATCAAAAATGGGTGTAAATTTTATATTTTTTTTATGTTCAATATCCAAAAAATAGATCCATAGACCCTCTTCAATGTTATAAAATGTAGTGTTAGCTTTAAGAAAAACATTGTTTATTAAAAAGCGATTGTTTGTCTTATCATATTTTATAAAAGGAGCTGATTTATATCCTTCGTTTACTGTTTGCGGGGAATTGGCAAAATAAGGTAATTCATAAAACCCTTTACGATATCGGAAAAAGTATTTTCTGTATTTTTTTATCCAATCTCCAAGATTTTGAAGCATAAAGTAATTTTTCGTTAAGTACTAATATAAAAAAAATCCATTAATGCATGAGTTTAAGATCAAATGAGGTTTAATTTATGTCCTTTTGGAGCATACTTGCGCCTTGAGATAATTTAAATTTAAACAAATTTTTAATCATAGAAACTCATGTTTATGAAACAACTTAAATCTTTTATTCTTTTGTCTTTTCTTTTAGGCCTGTCGTTTTCTACATCAATTCTTTTTGCTGATAAAGGAAATAAGGAACAATTGAGTGGTGTAAATGAAGATCTCAACCAAAACGACATCTGTTTCACTGAAAACAAAGGGCAGGTATATGATCAGAATTATCAGCCACAACCAGATGTGTTATATGGAGTAATGGCAGGTAATTTGGCAGTTCACATCAAAAACAGTGGTGTTAGTTACCAATTATACAGAGTGGATAAATGGAAAGAAGTAGAAGATGCAAAAACCAAGCAAAAGCATAAAGAAATTGATCAGCAAACAATTTATAGAATTGATTTAAACTGGTTAAATGCCAACACCAATTTTACTAAGACAGAAGACGGAACTTTACCCGGAACTAATAATTATTATTTGGAAAGCTGTCCTAACGGCGCTTTAAATGTAAAGAGTTACACTGGAGTTACTTTACACAATTTATACAACGGGATTAATCTTCACTATTACGAAAAACAAGGACAATTAAAACATGATTACATTGTTGCTCCGCATAGTAATTACAAACAAATACAAGTAAAAGTAAAAGGAGCAAGGGTTCAAATAAATCAAGATGGTTCATTAACATTAACTACAGCCTTAGGCAAAATACAAGAAGGCGCACCCATTGTTTACCAAAACGGACAACAATTAAAATCGAAATGGATTGTCGCCAACAGTGTATTAAGTTTCGATATAGAAAATTACAATCCTAATTATGAATTAATTATTGATCCTGTGACTCGTCTTTGGGGTACATATTATGGGGGGAATGTTGATGACTATGGCATGTCATGTGAAGCTGATGGCACTGGTAATGTTTATATGGCAGGTTACACTGTTTTATCTACCGGAACAATAATTGCTACCTCAGGATCGCATCAAAGCACTTCTGGTGGAGGATATGAAGCTTTTTTGGCTAAGTTTAGTTCAGCTGGTGCTCGCCAGTGGGGAACATATTATGGTGGTTCTGGCAATGACCAAGGATATTCATGTAGTATAGACTTAACAGGGAATGTATTTTTAACTGGACGTACAAGTACAAATGGTGGAACAGCAATAGCTTCAGCGGGCGCTCATCAAACAACTTTTGAAGGAGGAACATACGATGCCTTTTTAGTGAAGTTTGATGCAAATGGAATTCGCCAATGGGGAACATATTATGGAACATTGGCAAGTAACGTAAGCGATGTTTCTTATGATTGTTCAACAGATGCATCTGGTAATGTTTATATGACGGGGACTACTGCTTTTCAAACAGGCACACTAATTGCAACTTCAGGTGCTCACCAAAGTTCTTATGGTGGTGGTAATTTGGATGCTTTTTTGGTAAAATTCAATTCCACTGGTGTGCGTCAATGGTGTACATATTATGGTGGAGCAGGCGACGAGTCTAGTTACAGCTGTAGTACAGATAACTCTGGTAATGTATACATTGCCGGGTCTACTAATTCTGTTACTACAGGTACAATAATTGCAACTAACGGTTCTCATCAAAGTGTACATGCAGGAGGTTCATTTGATGCATTTCTTGTAAAATTTGATGCAAGCGGAGTAAGACAATGGGGAACGTATTATGGTGGGAGTGTAATAGATTTGGGTGAAGGATGTTGTACAGATGGAAGTGGGAATATTTATTTAGTAGGAAGTACTGATACAGGTACTGGAACTGATATCGCTACTTCAAGCTCACACCAAAGTATTTTTGGAGGTTTTCGAGATGCTTACTTAGTAAAGTTTAATTCTAGTGGTACTCGACAATGGGGAACCTACTATGGTGGTGGTGATTTTGAGCAGGGATGGGGTTGCTCTACGGATGTAAACGGGAACGTTTATTTAGCTGGAAATTCACGACTAACTGGAGGAACTGTTATTGCAACACCTGGTTCACACCAAACAAGCCCGGCAGGAATTAATAGTGATGCTTTTATAGCAAAGTTTGACAATAGTGGGCTTAGGCAATGGGGAACATATTACGGAGGCACTAGTAATGAAGAAGGCAGAAGTTGCAGTATAGATTTAACAGGTAACGTGTATTTAACAGGTCACACGGCTTCTGGCACCGGAACAGTAATTGCAACTTCAGGAGCTCATCAAACCTCATTTGCAGGTGGATCATTTGATGCCTTTTTGGTAAAATTCAAAGACTGTCCTTCGCTTATGCCTTTAGCTGTTGTGAACAGCACCGTTTGTAATGGAACAACACTAAATTTTACCACCACTATTACGGGTACTGCAACTCCAACCTATTCTTGGAGCGGACCTAACACCTATACTTCTAATGCGCAAAATCCAATTATAACCAATGCAAGTGCAGTTAACATAGGCGTGTATACAGTTACAATAAATAATAGTGGCTGCATTGAAACAACAACAACTCAAGTGAGCGTTGTTAATCCAAGTCCAACTGTTGCAGTTAATAGCGGAAGTATTTGCAATGGTAGTAGTTTTACTATTACACCGAGTGGCGCAAGTACCTATACTTTTAGTAGTGGTAGTGCAATAGTTTCACCAACAAGTACAAGCAACTATACTGTAACAGGAACGAGTGCACAAGGATGTACGGCCACGGCTGTGTCAAGTGTTACAGTAAACACTTGTGCGCTTGCTCAGGCTTTAAATTTCGATGGGGTTAATGATATTGTTACGATTGGAACTGGGATTAACTCAATCATTTCTCCAACTAATAAAATAACAGTTGAGGCTTGGGTTAAACCAACTACAACAGCCGGTCCATTACGTATAATAGTAGGAAATTACGCTACACCTGCTTTTGAAATGCAATTTTGCCTTCGCCAACAAAATAATGATTATACTTTTTTTGTTGGAAACGGAAACCTTGGCAATTTTACTCAGGTATTTGCCGCTAATACTGTTACAACTGGCGTATGGCAACACGTTGCCGGTACATGGGATGGAAGTGCTGTTCGTATTTATATAAATGGTGTGTTCACAAATAGTATTAGTGCAACATATCCAAATTTTGGGACATCAACTAATTCGGTGGTGATTGGGTCAAATGTAGGGCCTGAACCATGGTCAGGTGATATTGATGAAGTTCGTATTTGGAATCGTACACTTTGTGCGGCAGAAATCGTTAACAATATGAATGGTGAAATTCCTACAAACTCAACAGGATTGTTAGCGAATTATCACTTTAATCAAGGAGTAGCAGGGCAATTAAACCCAACAGTAACTACTTTAACTGATGCTACCAGCAACGCTTTTAATGGAACACTAACAAACTTTACTTTAAACGGTGCAACTTCAAATTGGACACTCCCTGGTTCGGTTACAACTTCTGTCACTCCATATATTAGCCCAATAGTTACAGTTAGCGGCACTAGTACTGTGTGTAGTGGAAGTTCAGCAGTACTTACGGCCAGCGGAAACGTTACATCTTACAACTGGATTTCTGGACCAACAACATCAGTTAATGTAGTTACTCCTACTGTTACAACAAGCTATTCTGTTTACGGAACGAATTTAGGTTGTCCATCCAATACGGCAATCATTACTGTTACAACGGTTAGTTTGCCAACTGTTGCAGTAAATAGTGGCAGTATTTGCAATGGCAATTCATTTACTATCACACCAAGCGGCGCAAGTACCTATACTATTCAAGGCGGAAATTCAGTTGTGAGTCCAACCGCAGCTGCTAGTTATACCGTTAGAGGGACAAGTGTTGTCGGTTGTGTAAGTGCTAACACAGCAACATCAAATATAACGGTCAGCCCATTACCCACAGTGGTAGCGGTAACAGCTAATTCAATTATATGCGGGCCTCCCTATCAAGGTACAGCAGCACTAAACGCTAGTGGAGCTACAACATATACCTGGAACACTTCAGCAACTGGTAACTCAGTTGCAGTTACGCCATCTACTACAACAAGTTATACAGTAACAGGTACCGATTTAAATGGTTGTGTGAACACCGCTGTAGTTACACAAAGTGTGAGTGCGTGTACAGGATTAGGTGAGTCAGGAGTAGAGGGTTTAGAGTTTGGAGTTTTCCCAAATCCTAGTACAGGAATATATAATTTGGTTTTTGGTGAAGAGATCAACATTGAAGTAATTGACGCTTTAGGAAAAGTAATACTTAATGAAAAAATAGCTTCAGGCCAATATGTATTGAACTTGAGTCATTATTCTCAAGGTATATATTTCCTTCAAGCAAGAACTAACAGCCAAACAAAATCTATTAAACTAATTAAACAATAAGCCCTTTATTCTACCACAAGAAAATTATAATCCAAAAACAATAGTTTATGAAACAGAACAAACTACTTTACAACAATTTATTACGGACTTACAATAAATGCAAACGTCGACTTAGTAATTTAATGGCAATGGGTCGTAATACCAATCGTCAAATTGTGCTTCAGAAACACATCGAAAGGTTATACGCTAAATTAATGAACCTACAAGCAAGTATACAGCGCGGTACTGTTGTGGCGTCTGTAGCTTTCGCAACATTGGCTTTAAATAGTAATACAGCACAAGCGCAAACTTATGGAAGTGGTCAAACTAACCCATTTAATTTAGCGAGTGTTGGCAATAACTCAACACCAACTTTTGCGGATTTGGATAATGATGGCGATAAGGATATAATATCAGGAAGTTATCTTGGTGATTTTTATTATTTTCAAAACATTGGCTCTTCAACCGTTCCCAATTATTCAGCAGCAGTAACTAATCCATTTGGATTAACTACTGTAACTCTTTATAGTGCGCCTGTATTTGTTGATTTAGATAATGATGGCGATAAGGATATAGTTTCTGGAGGTAAGTATGGTGATTTTTATTATTTCCAAAACACTGGCACATCAACCGTTCCGAATTATTCAGCAGCAGTAAGTAGTCCTTTTGGATTAGCTAATTTACCGTACAATTATAGCACACCTGCTTTTGTTGATTTAGATAACGATGGTGATTTGGATGTGATATCTGGAAGTTCTTTTGGTAATTTTTATTATTTCCAAAACACAGGCACGGCTTCTGCCCCTGCCTATGTTGCAGGTGCAACTAACCCTTTTAGTTTAACCAATACAGCCTACTATTCTAGCCCAACCTTTGCTGATTTGGATGGCGATGGCGATAAGGATATGTTATCAGGCATAACGTCGGGTGATTATTTGTACTATCAAAATACAGGTACCGCTTCTGCACCCGTTTATGCAGCACCTGTTTCTAACCCATTTTTTTTAGCACCAGTTGGTGGTAGCGCGTCAACTCCGGTTTTTGTTGATTTGGATAATGATATCGATTTCGATTTGATGAGTGGTGATAATATTGGCAATTTTCAATATTATGAAAATACTATACCGGGTCCGGCTGCCGCACTTAATTTTAATAGTTCACTTTCCGGAGATAATGTGGTATTACCAGCAGCTGTTTCTTCGTCATTATCAACTTCAAATAAATTAACTGTAGAAGCTTGGGTGCGTCCAACAAGTAATTTCTCCGGTACAGGATCTATTATTGGAGACTATGCTAATCCTGCTAGCCAAATGCAGTTTTTACTCAGATTTACTCCAACTAATTACCAGTTCTGGATTGGAAGCTCATCATTTGGAGTATATACAAACGTTACATCCATTGCCAGTCCAACTATAGGTGCATGGCAACATGTAGCAGGGGTTTGGAATGGAACAGTGGCTTCAATATATATTAATGGTGTTCTATCAGCAACTGCTAGTGTAACCTATACATCATTGGGCGTTTCATCTAATTCACTTGTTATTGCCGGAAATGCTTTTGGCGAGAATTTTAATGGCGATATTGATGAGGTTAGAATATGGAATGTAGCTCGCACAGCCTGTCAAATTAATGATTATAGAAAAGGGGAAATACCAACTTCCGCAAGTGGATTATTGGCTAACTACCATTTCAATCAAGGCATGAGTCCTGCAGTAAATACTACTGTTACAACATTGGTCGATGCATCAGGTAATGCATATACAGGCAACATAACGAGTATGAGCTTAAATAGCGGAACTTCCAATTGGGTAAGACCTGGAGGAGTAGTGAGTGGTTATACAACTTCAGGAACCGGGAACTTAAATGTTACTGTTGGTAATTCTAGTATTTGTCCAGGTGGTACTACAACACTTACTGCAACCGGTGCTAATACTTATACTTGGACAGGTGGTGTAATTAATGGTGTTGCGTTTTCGCCAACTGTAACAAATTCCTATACTGTTACCGGAACTACAACATTAACGGGATGTACTAATTCAGTTGTAAGTTCTGTAACTGTAAATGCTTCCCCAATTGTTTCAGTAAACAGTGGTGCAATATGCAAAGGAAATGTATTTACAATTACACCAAGTGGCGCCAACACCTATACTATTCAAGGAGGTAATGCAGTAGTGAGCCCAACTGCAAGTGCAAGTTACACCGTAGTTGGTACAAGTGCTGCAGGCTGTGTTTCTGCATCATCAGCTACATCTAATATTACGGTAAATCCAAATCCAACTGTAACCGCAGTGTCGGCAACTAGTTTAATTTGTGTTGGTCAAAGCGCAACGCTTACTGCAAACGGTGCAAATTACTACCTATGGAATACAGCTGCAACAACATCTTTAATTGTAGTGTTCCCAAGTATTACTACAACCTATACTGTAACCGGATCTGATATTAATGGCTGTGAGAATACAGCAGTAGTTACACAAAGTGTGAGCACTTGTGCAGGATTAACTGAATCTGGAGTTGCGAATTCGGGCTTTAAAGTTTTTCCTAATCCGAGTATAGATGTATTTAATTTGCAAACTCCAACTGCAGCAGCAATTACAATAATGGATGTATTGGGTAAAATTATCTTAAGCACAAAAGTAGAAGCGGGTATGTATCAACTTAACTTAAATGAACAAGCAAATGGGATTTATTTTTTAAAAATTGAAAGTAATTCTCAAACAGAAACGATTAAATTAATAAAAGAGTAAGATAAAACTCCTGCTATTTATACCCCCGCTTTCATGAAAGCGGGGTTTTTTTAATCTAACACCTTAGGGTTTAGTACAACTGGTTCGCAGCCTTTATAGTGTTTTATTTCAATTCTTATTTCTTTCCCTTCTCTAACACCGCTTGCTTTAAGATCCAGTTCAATAGTTTCGCTGTTAATCTCATCGCTAGTTCTGTTTCCATTTATAAGTATCTCGTTAACACAATATCCAAAACCATCAGTACTAACAGGATTTTTAACGAATAAATTATTACCATTGTAATAACCCTCTAAAATAATAGAAGTTTCGGTGCTTTTAACCGTAGCAGGTTTTTTTTCACCACAAGCCAAGTGTAAAATTAAAACTGATAGTGCGGCTAATTTTAAAACTGTGTTTTTCATTACCATTAAATTGGGCAAATAAAAGTATTAAAAAATTCAGTATTTCCAATCTTTATGGTTAATATTCTTATTTTTGTATTAATCCTCATCTCATGAAACAGTATCTTTTCTTTACAGCCATTCTACTAAGCGTTTTTTGTTATTCGCAAAAAGACACAATGAAGTCTATTTATAAGGATTTGCCTATAAAGAAATTTTATAGTGTTAGTACTTCAACAAGCATTAACACAGATGGATCACTTGTATACAAGGCAGGAGAAAAAATAATCAATAAAGCTACTTACGATAAATATGTGGAAGGTCGTAAATCCCTCGAGACCTGTAAGCCTTGTATTATGGAAACCTATAACGCAAGCGAAGTGTTGGTTAGCCGCGCTATTAAATATTTGGATTGTCCCGTTGGATATTGGCTCAATTATTATCCTTCAGGAAAAATAAAAACTATTGGTCATTACCGCGAAAACGAATCTGATATCTGGGATCCATTATGGGATGCCGGCTATTGTATGAAACACGGTACCTGGACAGAATACGACGAGAAAGGTAAAGTAACTAATTTCGAAATTTACGATTTCGGAAATCTGAAAGAGAACAAAAAATAATTTTATTTAGCGCACAATTCTTTAGTGAAAACTAAACTGAATTTATTTTAAACCGATAGTCATAATTGGCGCCGTTACAGGTTTTCCATTAGCACCAACACCTTTAATATCTTCAATAACAAGCATAGTTCCTAACTTTGCATTTTTGAGAAAAGATGAATTCCAGCGATTGTTTTTTAAAGGGAATGCAATTGACATATGATTTTCAATATAAGAAATACTATAGCTAGTAACTTTTTTCATTCCTTCAGGACAAACTTTACAAACCTTTTTAAAATCTGCAACCATTAAAACACCTCCTGAAACTATACAGGAATCTTTTAAATTTAATTTTGCAGGATTTTGCGCGAAACTTATTTTAAAACAAAAACAAATTACGATTAGACTAAACTTTTTCATGAACTTGAAAATTGAACGTTATTTTTTAGGTAATGAAAACTTAATCGGTAAATTATAATAAAGCGAAACGGGCTTGCCGGCTATTTTTCCCGGCTTCCATTTTGGCATCGATTGTATTACACGTATAGCTTCTGCATCGCATTCGGGACAAGCTTTTATGCCGTCCAAAACAGTTATATCACTTAAACTGCCATCAGGATTAACCGTAAATTTTACAGCGCACTTACCGCTAATATTTTCATCAAGGGCGCGCTGTGGGTATTTTATATTCGCTTTCACGTATTCCATCATTGCTACAATTCCGCCCGGAAATTCCGGTGAATCATCAGCGGAAATTTCTGCAGCTGCACCTGTGTTATCTGCCGTTGTAACCGTTTGCGCTTGTGTAGAACTAAAAAATAAAACCAAAAGACCTACGATATATAGTTTCGTTTTCATGGAATAAATATAGTAAATTTTAAATGTAAAAACGATTTTGAGAACTGAAAACGAGAGGGGGGGCAGCACTGTTTTTAGGCGGTTTAACTTTTTTTAAGCCGATCTAAATTTTTCTCAATATATTTATCAGTAGGGAGTTGTGCCTTTTGAATGCGCTTGGCATAATTAATCGAATCTATAATCGATTTATTTTTTTCTTCTAACTCACTTTTTTGAAGCGTAATAATTTTATTGGTTTTTTTATTTCTACGCAGACTTTGAAAAATAAATAGCGCAACAATAAGTATAATTAAAGAGCCGGCTATTAAAATATTTCTTACGTTTTTTTGTTTGTGATTTTCTAGCTCAAATAAAGCTGCTTGTTCTTTTTTCTCGACTTCTTTTAAGGCGTTTTCTTTCTCCTGTTCTTTTTTAAATTCAGCAATTAAAATGTTTTGTTGAGCCTCATCAGTTCCACTGCTCTTCATAATAGAATCGTAACGCCTGTAACAATCTAGTGCCTTATAAGGTTCGCGGGTTGTAGCATACAGGTTTCTGCCAATGGCGTTTGCATACATTTGAACTAAGCCATCTTTAGAACTTGATTTATTGAAAACGTAATCTAATTCAGCCGCTGCTTCTTTATATCTTTTCAAACTATCTAAGGTTCGCACTTTATAGGTACGGAGTAAGAATGATCTGCCAATTGAATTCGCGGCTATATAAGTAGAAATAGCATTGTTGTAATAAACTAAAGCTGTATCAAATTGTTTCATGTTGTAATAAATATCGCCTGTGTATCGGTAAGACTCAGCAACACCAAAGGTCCACTTTTGACTAGCGTTATAAAGCATTACTTTTTTAGCGTAATACAAAGCAGAGTCGAATTGTTTTAAACCATTGTGAGAAGCGCCTAACCAATTGTAAATCTTGTGTAAGATTGGGTCTTCTTTTATAGTTTGACAAATAGCGCGGCCCTTATGTAAATCGATGACAGCTTGTTCATATTTTTTGGCATTGTAGCCTGTCCAGCCAACTACATAATACGTTTTACACTCTTCGTAATCGTTTTTAAGAGCATGATACAAGGCGGCTTTTTTATATTCAATTTCAATTACTTTTTCTAATTGATTTAAGTTGCGGTATAACAAAGCTCGGGCAGCTAAAGATTTTATTAGTTGTAATGTATCACCGGTTTCTTCTGTATAGTTTTCAAACTCAACAAGATTTTTGTAAACCTCATTAAACTTTGCGTTGGTAGAGTAGTATGAGCAAATTAATAAATATGAATTTCCAATTCTTTCGTGGTCATTTATTTTTTTTGGAAAGCGCTAAAGCTTTTTTGCCGAAATAAACAGCAGTATCATTGGCTTTATTATCATAAATGGCAGCAATTTTAAGACTTAAATCTATACGGCTTGTATCGGCTAATTTAGTTTCTTGTGCTTTTAATAAAGAATCCAGCACTTTATTTTGCGAATGAATTTGTCCGCTAATGAGTAGAATAAAAAAAGTAATTCCTAAAAGGAATTTAGGGCTTTTTAATTTAGACAAATGGAGTATCACAAATTGTATTTAAAGCTTACAATATAAGAAAATTATTGCATGAGGCGCCGCTATTGGGGTACATCCTAGTTAACCCCACTAAATTCAACCACAATTAACAACTCCTTTTGTTCCTTTTTAATAGTTTTTGCATTAAATTAACAATAGGGACTAAAAAATATTCCCGTAATTGTAGCCTATGAAATGCGTAAGCATTCGAGAATGTCATATTATTTATGAATTAAACTATGATCAAAAAAACTATTATTCTAATCGCCATTTGCTTTTCTTTAAGCAATCTATTTTCTCAAGCAACTTATTCGAAAGAAGTTGAAGAACAAATTAAACAGGTTGAAAATAATGTATGTGGTCGTGTAATTATTGAGGGAGAATCTCAAAATATTTTAGACCGCATGGCCTTTTATAAAGTAAAAGGTTTAAGCGTTGCCGTTGTAAATAATTATAAAGTTGTTTGGGCTAAAGGTTATGGTTGGGCCGATGAAAGTGAAAAACGTCCCGTTACTACCGAAACTTTATTTGAACCCGGTTCTATTAGCAAATCCTTAAACGGTGTAGGGGTATTAAAATTAGTGCAAGACAAAAAACTGGATATGAATGTTGACATCAACACGTATTTAAAATCATGGAAATTTCCTTACGATAAAATTTCAAGTGGTAAGAAAATTACTTTAGCGCATTTATTAAGTCATACTGCAGGATTAACCGTACATGGTTTTCCGGGTTACGACCGCAAAGAAAAAATACCAACCTTGCCACAAGTATTAGATGGAAAAGAACCTGCTAATACACCTGCAGTGCGTTCGGCATTTGAACCAGGGTTAAGATTTCAATACTCGGGTGGTGGAACTACTATTTCCCAATTAATTTTACAAGATGTAACGCAACAACCGTACGATAAATTTATGTACGAAAATGTACTAAAGCCAATGGGCATGCAAAATAGTTTTTATTCGCAACCACCGGCTGCTGATAAATTGAAATTATGCGCAACGGGTTATTATCAGAATGGAACAGCGGTAAATAATAATTTCCATGTTTACCCCGAGCAAGGCGCTGCTGGATTATGGATGACACCAACAGATTTATGTAATTACATTATTGAAACGCAATTGGCCTACGAAGGTAAATCATCAAAAGTATTAAATCAGGAAATGACTAAGCTTCGTTTAACACCTTACATTGATCAATCGGCTGCCTTGGGTGTTTTTATTGATGACCATAACGGCACAAAGTATTTTCAACACGGTGCGGGCAACGAAGGGTTTTGCGGACAATATTTTGGAAGCTTAGATGGTTCAGGAAATGGTGTAGCTATATTTTTAAACAATAGTAATTCTCCTATACTCTTTGAAGTCATCAATAGTGTAAGCAGGGCTTATAAATGGAAAGATTTTAGCAGAGAACCTGTAGCAAAAAAGTTTGTAACCGTACCTGATAAATTGATGGAAGATTATATTGGTGTTTATTCGGCTATGCCAAATACTTTTGCAAATTTAATGAAGCGCGACGACGGCTATTATCAATTTACGGATGGTATGTATTGTAAAATGTACTTCACCAGTGAAACCGAATACTTTGTAAAAGAAGCCGACAATGATAAACATTTTATAAAAGATGAAAACGGCAAAGTAATTGGTTATTACAGATCAATCGACGGAAAACCTTTGCCTAAGCATGTGAAAATATTAAATGTTGATACTTTAAATGGCGTTGAACAATTTTTTAATGATATCGGCTGGAGTTTTTTAGAAAATAAAAATTTTACTGAGGCTACTAAATATTTAAAACGCGGAGTGGAAGTACACCCTCAAGCATTAGGAATAAAAATTAATTTAGCACATAGTTATTTGTTCAGTAATAATTATGATAAAGCCTTAGCTATTTATAAAATGCATTTTAATGAAAGCATTAATAAAGACTATAGCTGGAAGAAAATGATGCAAGAAGATTTTATGTTTTTTAAGAATGCTAAATTGGATAAGACTGTAATGGATAAAGTCATTGCCGAATTAAAATTGCAAATGCCGGCTGGGTATTAGTATTATCGTGTATTCTTAACTAACACCTAATCCGCTCTAAAGTTTTTGACTGGTGATGATGGGTTTATACGTCGGCTTAATAGCCAACATAACAAATTTATCACTCATGTCCGCGGTATGAAATTCTGGTTTATTCACGTAGTATTGTACTATAACTTCATCTGAGGTTTCAAGAACTGCATCAACAACTATTCCGTATGACCCTGAGGTCAATGTTTTATAAATGATGAGAATATGTTCCTTTTCAAAGTCCCATCTGAAATCCTGAGGAAAAACACCATAGATATTATAATAGTAATCAAAATACTCTTTATCGTTCGTAATTAAAAGAGGAGGGGCATCTATAATTTGCGTTGTCCCACCCGTTAAAACACGGAAAGGAATAGAATCACCTGAAACATTGTAGGATAATTCCCTAACAGGACCATCCTCTATCCGGCATTCAGGACAGAAAATGTAAAGTAGGATCGCTAAAAAAACTTTCATGCGTTTTGATTTTACATGAAGGTAGCTTGTAGCTGTTCATTAAAAAGCCTGAACTAATAAATGGTGCAGCTTCCTTTACAACTGGATATCTGTTTGGATTTAGGTCATGATAGCCGCTGATTACATCCGCTTAGAACAGGGTTGTGATAAACTCAAGATTTCTTATAACCAATTTTCTCTCTTTCCGGTTGAGGTGGGTTTAACAATTGTTTTAACGCTTTAAAAATGATTTGAATTTCTTTTTCAAATTTTTCATTTTTCTCGTCTTGCTTTAATATCTTTCTTTCTACTTGTTCCAGCTTCAGTAAAATATCTTTGTGTGTTAAAAGCATACTTCTTATTTTGGTAAATATTCTTATAATCTGAATATTCACAGCAATGGCCCGCTCACTATTAAGAACACTTGAAAGCATGGCGACACCTTGTTCTGTAAAAGCCATTGGCAAATACCTAGTTCCTCCACGTCCAATCTTTGAGGTGCCAATTTGGCACCTCAAAAGTTCGAACTCCTTTTCGGTTAGCTCAAACATAAAATCAGAAGGAAAACGCTGAATGTTCCTATTCACCTGCCTTTTTAATTGCTTGGTTTCTACACCATAAAGCTCTGCTAAATCACTATCGAGCATTACTTTTTGACCTCTTATAAAATAGATTTTATTCATTACCGTTTCATCAGGTAATACCGACCCGTTCTGCTTCTTTGCCATCTCTTTTGGTTTTTATTAATCCAAAATTAATGTGCAACTAAAAGAATGATGGCTACAATTTGTAGCAATTTTTAAGATTTCATTACTTGGAACAAATTATTCAAATTGTTTTCCATGAAAAGATCCACGCTAACGTGTTCAACCTTTATACTCCGAAAAAGATTTCTGCAATACATTTACAAAGGCTTCACTTGGTTGTGCGCCTGAGACGGCGTATTTGCGATTGAAAACAAAAAACGGAACGCCTGTTACACCAATTTGAGAAGCTTCTTCAATATCTTTTTTTACTTCTTCTGAATAAGCGTTTGTGTTGAGCACTTCTTTTGTTTCCATTTCATTCAAACCAATATCTTTTGCTAATTCCAAAAGAGTAGTTGTATCACACATGTTTTTTCCCTCTGTAAAATAGGCTTTGAATAAACGTTCTTCTATTTCATCTCCCAAATTTTTTGTTTTGGCGAATTGAATTAAACGATGCGCATCAAATGAATTGGCGACTACAGCTTTATCAAAATCATAACTCAATCCTGCTGCTGTTGCCATTTGTACAACGTTTTGGTGCATAGCTTTTGATTGCTCAACACTCATACCTTTACGTTGCGCTAAATACTCGTATGTACTTAAATTACTGGCAGGCTTTGGTAAACTTGGATCTAATTGAAAACTGTGCCATTCTACTTCTATTTTATCCGCCTCAGCAAATTGTTTCAACGCTTCTTCAAAATGGCGCTTGCCTATATAACAAAACGGACACATAATATCCGACCAGATTTCTACTTTCATTTTATTCATTGGGTAAAGGTAATTATTTCCATTCGTAAGAAGCAATTCTCACAATTTTTGCAATTGCCTCATCTGATAATTTAAAATTCTTTCTTAATCTCTCATGAGTTATTTTACAACCTAAACTCAAGTCCGAATCATTCCAATTTGAAAAATCGATTGCCTCAGCCCAAATTTTATCGAAAAGAATTCTTTCATTTTCAGATAGATTAGATTTATCGATATACTTGATTAGTTGCGAATAGTAACTTGTGTTTTTACTACTTAAAATCGCTATTTCAATATTCTGAATCATATTAAATGCATGGATTACAAATCCGCGCTAAAGGGTTTGCAAAACCGTGCTAACCGGGTTTAACTAATTTTACGTTCCTAATATTTCTTTAAACTCTTCAGAATTTCTTATGAGATCAAAATCTTTATCAGTTTTTGCATCTTCTAAGTATTTAGCTTCAATGGAAATGGCCTTTTTAAGATTTAAGGCACTATCTTTTGTATTATTTTTTAGTGCATAAATGCAGGCGCGGTTATACAAAGAACTTGCGTGTTCAGAATCAATGGAGAATGCAATTTCTGAAGACTCCAACGCTTCATCAACTCTTTTTAAATGCAGAAGTATAACTACTTTTGAATTAAGCGTTCCAATCGATTTAGGGTCAATTTTCAAAGCTTCATTGGCTTCAACTAGTGCTCTGTCATAATTATCTAACATCTTTGACACAGTCATTTTGTTTTTCCATCCTAAAAATGATTTGGGATTAATTTTTGTTACGGAATCAAATGTTTTATAAGCTTCCTCCTTATCACCTAACCGTTCTTGAGCAAATCCTTTTTGAATTAGGGCATTTTCATAATTCGGATTTAATTTTAGAGCCTCCAAGCATATTCTATCGCTTCATTATATTTTCCTTGTTTGTTATAGATACGTGCAATGTTAACAAATGGTGGAATATTGGACTTGTTTAATTCAATCGATTTGAGAAAGCATTTAAATGCCTCGTCGACTTGTTTTAAACTCATTAGAGCTACACCGTACGAATTCCATATTTCGGTTCTTTTTGGATTTATCTCAATTGCTTTCTTCGCAGCTTCAATGGCTTTATCGAATAACAAAAGTTTATTGTAACAGAGTGCTTTATTGCTCCAAGCATCAAAATTATTTGATTCGAGTTCAATCGCTTTGTCATAAGCGTGAATGGCATTAACAAAATCATTTTTATAAAACAAAGCGTTACCTCTATTAACGTAGTCATCAGGTTCAAATGAAACCCCAAGCATCTCGAGTTTAGAAAGTTTATCACCCATTTCTTCCAGTTTTTTTAGAACTTCTGCGGAAGGTTTCTCTTCAGTCAATATTTGATCTGAAGGCGTCATTTTGTTTTTTAGTATTTCTAGCTCTTTTTCAGTTTTTTGTTTTAAATTTTTAAAGTATTTATGATCTGCCGACATGTCTTTTGTCAATTTTTTCCAACGTCTATATTCAAAAAAACCAAATAATCCAGCGACTGTAAGAATTAATGCAATTAGTCCTGATAAAATTTCAACGAACGTTGCACTTGTATTTTGAATATTTAATGCGCGATCTATGTTGTTTTGTGATTCTTCGTATATTTCTTTATAAGTCAAATGATTTTCATTTTCTTTTTTGGATTATTTCCTCTTCTTGTTTTCTGTTTACAATTAGTATTGAATCTAAAGCTTTTTCTAGCTTATTTATTTTGGATTCGATGATTTTTCTTTTTGTTTTCCTTCTTGTGACGAAACAAAAAGTATAAGCATACTAAAAATTAGTGTAAATGTATTTTTCATATGTATTGTTTTTCCGACAAAAAAGCCCCTCATGTTCTGAGAGGCCTTTTGTTGTTTTTTGTTTTATTTATATCGTTCACTTCGGCTTCGCTCAGTGTCCGGTTTGTTCCGGTGGTTGAGCGTAGTCGAAACCACATTCACTACGATCCACAAGCTTCGCAGCTGTCTGGGTTATCCAGCGAGCAGCTTAATTGTGCTTGTTGTTCTTCTGCGCTTAAAATGTGTGCTTGGCCACGTTCTACTAATAAAGCATCTTCGTTACCTAATACAACTACATTCGTTTTATCTAATGCACCTTGGTCAACTGTAAACTTAATTGCATCAGCTGCAGCTTTAGTACGTAAGTAGTACATTCCTGTTTTCAATCCTTTTTTCCAGGTGTAGAAGTGAGCTGAACTCATCTTCGCAAAGTTCGCATCCTGAATAAATAAGTTTAATGATTGAGATTGGTCAATGTACGCACCACGGTCAGCAGCCATATCAATAATAGTACGTTGTTTAATTTCCCAAACAGTTTTGTAAATCTCTTTTATGTTAGCAGGGATTGCTGCGATGTTTTGCACTGAACCATTTGCTGCAATAATTTCGTTTTTCAAATTGTCGTTCCAAATTCCAAGCTTCACTAAGTCGCGTAATAAATGTTTGTTTACTACTACAAACTCTCCGCTTAATACACGGCGCGTGTAAATGTTGCTGGTGTATGGTTCAAAACATTCGTTGTTACCTAAAATTTGAGATGTACTTGCTGTTGGCATTGGCGCTAACAATAATGAGTTGCGTACACCATGCTTTTTAATTTCTTCACGTAAAATATCCCACTCCCAACGAGAGCTTGGTGTTACATTCCACATATCTTGTTGGAAAATCCCTTGAGAGATTGGAGAACCAGGATATGTTTCATAAGCACCGTCAATTTTCGCTAAATCTTTACTTGCTGTTAAAGCAGCGTAATAAATAGTTTCAAAAATTTCAGCGTTTAATTTTTTAGCTTCTTCACTTTCAAAAGGGAAACGCATTAAAATAAATGCATCCGCTAAACCTTGAACACCTAAACCAATTGGGCGGTGACGCATATTTGATTTGCGCGCCTCAGGAATCGGGTAGTAGTTACGGTCGATAATTTTATTTAAGTTTTTTGTTGCGATGTAAGTGATTTCAAATAAACGTTGGTGATCAAACGTTCCTGTTTTCTCATCTACAAAACGTGGTAATGCGATAGATGCTAAATTACAAACTGCTACTTCATCAGCACTTGTGTATTCGATAATCTCGGTACATAAGTTAGATGATTTAATAGTTCCCAAATTCTTTTGGTTAGATTTTGAGTTAGCCGCATCTTTAAATAACATGTAAGGATTTCCGGTCTCAATTTGAGAATTGATAATCTCAGCCCAAAGTTCACGAGCTTTAATTTGTTTACGGAATTTTCCTTCAGCTTCGTATTTAGTATAAAGTCTTTCAAATTCTTCACTGTGGCAATCGCTTAAGCCCGGACATTCGTTAGGACACATTAAACTCCAAACGCCTTCTTCTTCTACGCGCTTCATAAATAAATCCGGAATCCAAAGTGCAGTAAATAAATCGCGTGCACGCATTTCTTCTTTACCGTGATTTTTACGGATGTCTAAGAAATCATAAATATCTGCATGCCATGGCTCTAAGTAAACAGCAATAGAACCTTTACGTTTTCCACCACCTTGATCAACGTAACGTGCAGTTTCGTTGTATACTTTTAGCATTGGGATAATTCCGTTTGATGTACCGTTAGTTCCTTTAATGTAAGAACCTGTTGCGCGTACATTGTGAATGCTGATACCGATACCGCCTGCGCTTTGAGAAATCTTAGCGCAATTTTTTAAGGTGTCGTAAATACCATCAATGCTGTCTTCTTTAACTTGTAATAAGAAACAAGAACTCATTTGTGGTTTTGGTGTACCTGCATTAAATAAAGTTGGCGTAGCGTGTGTGAACCAACGCTCGCTCATTAAATTATAAGTTTCAATAGCAGCAGCAATATCTTCTTTGTGTATACCAACTGATACACGCATTAACATATGTTGAGGACGTTCAGCAACCTGACCGTGCATTTTTAATAAGTAAGAACGCTCTAAAGTTTTAAAACCAAAATAATCGTATCCAAAATCACGATCGTATATAATAGAAGAATCTAAGAGGTGTGCATTTTTTTGAACGATTTCGTAAACGTCGTCGGCAATTAACTGGGCGCGTAAGTTTGTTTTAGGGTCGATATAATTAAACAAAGCCTCAACGGTTTTCGAAAAAGATTTAATAGTATTCTTATGTAAGTTACTTACAGCAATACGGGATGCTAATGAAGCGTAGTCAGGATGACGTGACGTTAAACCCGCTGCAGTTTCTGCTGCAAGATTATCTAATTCACTTGTGGTTACACCATCATAAACACCATCGATTACTTTTTTAGCAACCTGAATTGGGTCAACGTGAATTGGTTCTAAGCCGTAGCTTAGTTTTTGAATACGGGCAGTGATCTTATCGAACTTCACTGATTCCCTTGTGCCATCTCTTTTAATTACAAACATACGCCATTTAGTTTTTTGAGTTATTTACTTAGTTCTTTTTGGTGACTTTTGGAGATAACAAGTTATAACCTTAATCGCCGATTTTTTTCTACCCGCTAAATCGTTATTAACAATTAGGCGGTTAATTATTGTTTAATTTTCTGAGGCTAGAATTCCCATACCCGTTTTACACGAGTTTAAACATTGTTGTTCAGTTGTTTAATCGGGAATTTTAACCGACGAAGATTTCGTTAAAAATCTTCGTCCAGCTTAAATACGTTATTTTCCGCATCCTTGCCCATAACGCCTGCCTTTTGGTACTCGGCAACACGTTTTTCGAAGAAATTGGTTTTCCCTTGTAACGAAATCATTTCCATGAAATCGAAAGGGTTTGCAGCATTATAGAACTTGCTACAGCCTAAAGCCACTAAAAGGCGATCGGCAACAAACTCTATATATTGACACATCAAATCAGAGTTCATACCAATTAACTTAACCGGTATTGCGTCTGATACGAATTCTTTTTCAATAGCCACAGCGTCGGTAATGATTTTCGTTACCTGTTCTTTCGGCAATTGGTTTTTAATGTATTGTGTATATAATAAGCACGCGAAGTCGCAATGTAAACCTTCGTCGCGGCTTATTAATTCATTACTAAATGATAATCCCGGCATTAAGCCACGTTTCTTTAACCAGAAAATAGAGCAGAATGAACCTGAGAAGAAAATACCTTCAACAGCAGCAAACGCAATCAAACGCTCTGCAAAAGTTCCGTTGTTAATCCAACGGATAGCCCAGTCAGCTTTTTTACCAACGCAAGGCACAGTATCTACAGCGTGAAATAATTTATCTTTTTCAACCGGGTCTTTAATATAAGTATCTATTAATAAAGAGTAAGTTTCAGAATGGATATTCTCCATCATAACTTGGAAACCATAGAAGCAACGCGCCTCAGGTGATTGAACTTCATTTAAAAAGTTAATAGCAAGGTTTTCGTTTACAATCCCATCACTTGCAGCGAAAAACGCTAATACATGTTTAATAAAATGACGTTCATTGTCATTTAATTTATTAGCCCAGTCAGTTTGATCAGAAGCTAAATCAATTTCTTCAGCTGTCCAGAAACTGGCTTCAGCTTTTTTATACATCTCCCAAATGTCTTTGTGTTTGATAGGGAAGAGAACAAAGCGGTCTTTGTTTTCGGCGAGGATGGGTTCAATCATAGTACGTTGTTATATCTAAGGGTTATATTAATAGTATGGTTACTCATTTTTAGTACATGCAAATATTGCGAATTAAGAGCGTATAACCCGACAAACAAATTAACAACTTGGCTTACTTTTTAACAAAGGAAATTCGTCGACAAAATGCTCAAAAACTCGGAAACCCCCGTCAAATAAGGGAAATAAAAAATACTAAAAAAAATGCGGAAATCATTTGGAAGCGTAGAATAATTTTTTAAGTACATTATGGAAACTCTGCGCCAAAAACATCTTAATAAAAGTTAATAGGGAAATCGGCAAAAGGTTACCAAAATTAAAAGCAGGTATAAACTAACAGAAACCACAAAAAACTACAATATGAATAGCTTAAACAAAACTTTAGTAACCGCAGTCGCCATTTTAATAATGGGATGCAGTGGCGCGATGAAAGATAAAGCCGAAGCCCCGGGATTTAATGATATGACATTAAATAGTGAGGCCGAAAAATCGGCTGGCGGAGCTAAACAAATGGAAGTCAACGTCCCACCTCCACCACCACCAGCTCCTCCGGGAGAAGAAGATGGAAGAGTAGATGCGGTGTCGACACCTATGACAAAAAAATTAATTAAGAACGGGAAGTTGGATTTCAGGTTAACAGCTTGGCGGCCACCAAACAAAAGATTGAAGCGGCTTTAAAAACTAATGGCGGATATATTGCCAAAGAAAATTCGTACGACTATAGTAATAGCCCAACGGATGAACTAATTGTTCGCGTTCCGGCCAAAGACTTCGATAAATTTCTAGCTGAGGTTTTAAATGGTGTAGAGAAAGTAGATTATAAGCGTGTGGATATTGAAGATGTAACCGAACAGTTCGTTGACATTGAAGCCAGATTAAAATCGAAACGCCAATTAGAAGCAAAATATGCTGAACTCTTAACTAAAGCTTCAAGCATGGATGATATTCTAAAAATTCAGAAAGAAATGGAAGTTATCCGTGAAGAAATTGAATCGGCGGAAGGGCGATTAAAATATTTAAGCAATCAAGTTGGATACAGTACTCTTAAAATAAATTACTACGAACATAAATTAGCATCAGGCTTTAATTTCGGTGGGAAAATGGGTAACGCTTTAAAAGATGGCTCAACCGGATTTTTGTGGTTCTTAATTATAATGGTTCAATTATGGCCGCTTTGGTTAATGACCGGATTGGTGTGGTGGTTTATTGTATGGTTGGTGAGACGTAATCGTAAGAATAAGCCAACTATTTAAATGGGGATGAGGATATAGATATATATTTATATTGTATATTTATATTGTGAGATTAAACCTTAGTATATTGTTTATAGTATTGGGTCTGGCATTTTGTAATGCCCAAACCCTAACTTATACTCCCGGTAAAACCTATAGTCTTAATTTAGCACTAGGCGATGCTGCCACAGTTCCAATTCAATTTGAACATAACGAACCCAAAAAAATTAATTTAACTTATACTAATGTGTCTTATAGTTTTCCGGCAGGATGGGAAATTGGTGTATGTGACACATACAATTGTATGGCGGGTGTTAATCCGGGTAACTGGGAATTGGATTCTTTGCCGCCGGGTTCTGTTAACGCATTTTACATACAATTAAGTGTCGACCCAAAAAACATTATAGGTGCCGGTTTTTTAAAAGTGTATTTGTGGCAAAACGATCAGCCGAATAACGGAGACACATTAATTTGGAGAGTAAATGCTCAGGCTGTTGGTGTGGAAGAAATTTCAAGTAACAGTACAATCAAATTATTTCCTAATCCTGTTACGGATGTTTTAATTATCGACAATTCATTTCAAGAGAATACTCCGGTTAGCTTAACGGATGCTTTAGGAAGGAAAGTTATGACAACTATTTTAAGTAACAATTCTAATTCTATTAACCTTTCTTCAATAGAAAAAGGTGTTTATACATTAATCATTGAAAGCAAAGGAAAACAATTCTATAAACGAATTGTAAAGGAATAGTCTTGTTTTAAAGTTTACTCAACTTATATGCTTTCACTAATTCATTGAACCATTCTTTACCATACTTGGTAATAAGCGGATCTTTCAGAAATTGAAAAACAGGAACGTTTAATTTTGCACCGCATTCGCAAGCGGGTTTACAAATATTCCATTTATGATAATTTACAGCATCGTAAGCTTTGTGCTTAGTAATGCGCACAGGATATAAATAACAAGAGATTGGTTTTTTCCATTTTACTTTTCCTTCGTTGTAAGCCTGTTCAATCGCACACTTCGCAATTTTTTTCTCATCAAAAAAAACAAAAGCACATTCTGCACCTTCGCTTACTAATGTTGTGGTGTAATCGCCATCGCTGTCTTTTACCCAGGGACCATTTTTCTCAACCGCCTTAATACCTTTTTTAGTCATGTAAGGTTTTACTTTCTCAACAACGCTTTCTAAAGTTTTTAATTCATCTTCATCTAAAGGGGCGCCGCTGTCACCTGCTACGCAACATTCGCCTTTACAGGCGTTGAGGTCGCACACGAATTTTTTTTCTAAGAGGTCTTCGCTGACTAAAGTATTTTTAATAGAAATCATTGTGCAAATTTAAAATTTAAAAATGGGCTTAAATGGCACTGTTTAAATTTAAAGCATAAATTTGTGTGTAACTACTATGCCAATAGAAATTATAAATACAAAAGGACTCAGCAATAAAGCTTTTGTAGAGAAATATGCTAAGCCTGGCTGTATTGGTTTAGTGGGGGCTGATAATCCGATTGATAATTCTATAAAGAAAGCTCAGAAACTAATTACTGCAGATGGTAAAAATAGTTTATGGTCGCACGCTTTTATTTTTAGTGGCATTCGTGAAGATGGGCATTGGTGGATTATAGAATCGGATTTAGAATTTCATTTAAAGCAAACCCGTTTAGGAGTTCAGGAAAACAGAGCTGAAAAATATTTTGATGTGAAGGCTGTTCCTAATTTCGCGATTTTGGATTTTAATCTGGATGAAAAATCTCAAAACAAAATAATTGCTGAGGGATTGAATTTAGTAGTAGCAAAAACAAAATATTCAATACGAGAAGTGTTTGGTGCTTTGTTTAATTTTAAAGCAAAAGACGGAAGAACAATAGAAAACAAATTAGCGCAAGAAAATTCTTTTTTCTGTTCAGCTATGGTTCAGCATTGTTACAGCAAAGTAAAAATTGAATTAGCGGATAAAGTCTCTTTAAAAAATTTAGCGCCTGAGGATATTGCAAGTACAAAAAAATCGCATACGCAATATAGAATTGTAAGAACCGTTGAAAAGTAAAATCCTAATATATGGTTTGGTTTTAGGCCTTCTAATAGCTGGTTTAAAATTTGCGGAATACAAATTAATTATCCGCGATCATTCTTTCGAAATTTATGGAGGACTAGTAGCTTTATTATTTACAGCTGTTGGCATTTGGGCGGGACTAAAATTTGTAAAGAAAAAAGAGGTACTCGTTATAAAAGAGGTTTTAGTTCAGCCAACCGAAAATTTTATGGTGAATGAAAACAATCTAAAGAATTTAAGCATCAGTAAACGCGAACATGAGGTGTTAATCTTGATGGCTCAGGGTTTAAGTAATCAGGAAGTGGCCGATAAATTATTTGTTTCGTTAAATACCGTAAAAACCCATTCCTCAAAATTGTTTGAGAAATTAAATGTGCAAAGAAGAACTCAGGCCGTTCAGGAAGCAAAAAAATTGGGTTTAGTGCCCTAAATCAAAAACTTTAGTGTGATTATTAAGTTTTCATCCCTAAAATCATACTAAAGTATGAGTTGAAAAGCAGTCTGTTAGGCTAGTTTTGCACCACAAATCAAAAAAGTTTAATTTTAAAAAAATCAAAAAACATGAAAAAAATTGTCTTGACTTTCGGTGCACTTTCTGGATTAATCCCGATTCTAACCTTCATTTTTAGTTATCAAATGATGAAAAATGGAAACATGCAGGGGTCCATGATTCTGGGTTATACCACAATCCTTATTTCTGCAGCTTTTATTTTTGTCGGCATTAGAAGTTATCGTGAAAATTATAATGAAGGTCTTATCACCTTCGGAAAAGCTTTTAAAGTAGGAATTCTGATTGCTTTGGTGTCTTGTTTAATGTATGTTATTGCCTGGGAGATTCTCTACTATAATTTCATGCCGGATTTTATGGAGCAGTATGCTAATATTGTAATAAAGCAATTGAAAGATTCGGGAGCAACGCAAGTTCAACTGGATGAAGCGATGAAGCAAAACGAAATGTATAAATCATGGTACAGCAATCCATTTTCAATCGCGGCGCTTACATTTTTAGAACCATTTCCGATTTCATTAGTGGTAACGGTAATTTCATCTCTGATATTAAAAAGGAAAACGAAAAAAGAAGCAGCAGTTTAAATAAATTTAAATAATACGTAAATGAAAAAAGTAACAGGAATAGGTGGCATCTTTTTTAAATGTAAGGATCCAAAAGCTATGAATGAATGGTATAAAACACACCTTGGCTTTAACACAACACAATATGGAGCAAGCTTTGAGTGGTTAGAAGCAGACGACAACACAAAAAAAGGACTCACTCAATGGAACCCTTTTGATGCGAAAACAAAATACTTTGAGCCTTCAACAAAAGATTTTATGATAAACTACCGTGTCGAAAATTTAGAAGCACTTGTTGAAGAACTAAAAAAAGAAGGAGTGACAATTGTAGATAAAATTGAAACCTATGATTACGGAAAATTCGTTCATATTTTAGATATGGAAGGAAATAAAATTGAATTATGGGAACCTGTTAATTAAAACGAAGAGAATTTTAATCATAACATAGGTTATCCTTAAAACGAACACTAAAACCCCAAAAAAGCCATTCGAAATGAGTGGCTTTTTTTGTGAAAATACCTCTTGTTTAGATACCTCAAAAGCGGTATATTTGTGTTAGATTTAGATTAAGTCTAAATAGCAAAACAAATTAAATAATTGATATTTAAATAGTTATAAAATGATAACAGTTTCAGAAAACGCAAAGCAGCATGCTTTAGAATTAATGAAAGCCGAGAATAAACCGGAAGGTTCTTTTATACGTGTTGGTGTTGAAGGTGGTGGATGTTCAGGACTATCTTATCTACTCGAATTCGATAACAATATGAAAGAAGGCGATCAGGCTTTTGAAGATAAAGGAATTAAAATCGTAGTGGACCGTAAAAGTTTTTTATACCTCGTTGGAACAGAGTTAGAATATTCAGGCGGCTTAAACGGAAAAGGTTTTGTATTTAAAAATCCGAACGCATCAAGAACTTGTGGATGCGGAGAATCTTTTTCAGTTTAATTTTTGATCATTAAACAATAAAACATCATGAGCAACGAGATATTAAAAGAACATATTGATAACGAATACAAATTTGGATTTGTAACCGACATTGAAGCTGATACTGCTCCGAAAGGGTTGAACGAAGATATTGTACGCTTTATTTCCAAAAAGAAAAATGAACCAGATTGGTTATTGGAATATAGATTAAAGGCATTTCGTCATTGGCAAAATTTAACCGAACCGCATTGGGCGCACGTTACTTATCCAAAACCTGATTTTCAGGACATCATTTATTATTCAGCACCAAAAGTAAAACCAAGTTTGAATAGTTTAGATGAAGTTGATCCTGAACTTTTAAAAACATTCGAAAAATTAGGAATCTCCCTCGAAGAACAAAAACGTTTAACCGGCGTACAAAGTAATATTGCAGTGGATGCAGTATTTGATAGCGTCTCTGTAAAAACAACTTTCCGCGAAACGCTTGCAGAGAAAGGTGTAATTTTTTGTTCATTCAGCGAAGCTGTTCAAGAACATCCAGAACTAATAAAAAAATATATGGGCATGGTGGTGCCTTTTACTGATAATTTTTATGCAGCATTAAACGCCGCTGTTTTTAGCGACGGATCTTTCTGTTACATTCCAAAAGGCGTTCGTTGTCCAATGGAATTATCAACTTATTTTAGAATCAACGCATCAGGCACAGGACAATTTGAAAGAACTTTAATTGTTGCCGACGAAGATTCTTACGTTTCTTATCTCGAAGGTTGTACTGCACCGGCGCGAGATGAAAATCAATTGCATGCTGCAGTTGTAGAAATTATCACTCACAAAAATGCTGAGGTAAAATACAGCACCGTTCAAAACTGGTATCCCGGTGATAAAGACGGAAAAGGTGGTGTATTTAATTTTGTAACCAAACGCGGTATTTGTTTAGAAGACAATTCAAAAATTAGTTGGACACAAGTTGAAACAGGATCTGCAATTACCTGGAAATATCCTTCTGTAATTTTAAAAGGTGATAACAGTGTTGGTGAATTTTATTCTGTAGCCGTAACAAATAATTATCAGCAAGCAGATACAGGAACCAAAATGATTCACATTGGTAAAAACACGCGTTCAACCATTATATCAAAAGGAATTTCAGCGGGCTTCAGTAATAACAGTTACCGTGGTTTAGTTCAAATTCGTAAAGGTGCTCACAACGCGAGAAATTTTTCACAGTGTGATAGTTTGTTGATGAGCGATAAATGCGGCGCACATACTTTTCCGTATATCGAAATAAAAGATAAATCAGCCATTGTAGAACACGAAGCAACAACAAGCAAAATTGGTGAAGACCAAATTTTCTATTGTAAGCAACGCGGCATCGATACCGAAAAAGCAATTGGTTTAATTGTAAACGGTTATTGCAAAGAAGTATTAAATAAACTCCCAATGGAATTTGCTGTGGAAGCACAAAAATTATTGGCCGTTAGTTTGGAGGGAAGTGTTGGATAATTTTTTTCGATGGTAGCTCAACAAAATAATCTTTCAAAATACAGCATCATGCTTACAGGCTTTGTAAGTTTTGTGATGGTGTATTTTTTTATCTGGCGTACCGATGCAACAGGTTACCATACTGTAATCGATGGCGATGCAAAAGATTATTATTCTTATTTAATGTCGATTTTCATTGATAAAAATTTGGGACACCAAACATTAGGACCATGGTTTGTAATTCAAACACCAACAGGAACAATTAATGTTCACACTATTGGTGTTTCTTTATTACTCTTACCATTTTTTTTAATCGGATATGTTTGGGCATCATGGTTTGGTTACGAAGTAAATGGTTTAAGCGAGCCGTTTGAAAAAATGGTTAGTATTGGCGCTTTGTTTTATGCTATCATGGGATTGTATTTCATTCGTAAACTCCTTATCAAATTAAATGTAAAAGATTTTGCCATTGCATTAATTGTAGTTTTAATTTTCTTTGGCACACATCTTTTAAATTACAGTTTAAACGAACCTGCTATGTCGCACGTGTATTCGTTTGCTTTAATTTCAGCTTTCTTTTATTTTTCTTATCAAGTGTTTAATTCAGGTGAGAGAAAGTATTTTGTATGGGCAGCTTTTATGTTAGCGCTAATTACTTTGGTACGCCCCATTAATATTATTGCTTTAGGTATTGTTCCGTTTTGGTCAAGTTCATTTAAAGAGTTTATTGATAGAATGAAGAACATTTTCTTCAAGCAAACTAAAACCATGATTATTTCAGGAGCAGTTTTTAAAATCACCATTTTAATTCAAAGTTTTGTTTGGTTAGCACAAAACGGAAAAATGATGCAATGGAGTTATAAAGATAACGGCTTGTATTTTTTTAGTCCTAATACTTTAAAAATGTTATTCGGATTTAACTCCGGCTTTTTTATTTATACGCCTTTGTGTTTGTTGTTAATGTTGGGATTCATTCCTCTCTTTAAAGAAAACACTTATAAATTTTTCGCTTTATTCTTATTCTTAATATTTGTATTTTATTTATTCTCTTGTCACTGGGCTTATACGTATTTCGATGGATTAAGCATTCGTCCGATGGTGGATATTTTACCGGTGTTCGCAATTGTAGGAGCAAAATTAATTTCTTCTCTTGAAGGAAAGCTAAAAACAATTACGGTTCCTGCTCTTGGTATTTTTCTTATCTTAAATTTAGTGACTTGTTATCAATACAAAGCCGGAATTCTTCCACCTGCAAGTATGAATCAAGCAAAGTTCAAGTATATCTTTTTAAAGACGGATAAAAAGTATGCGGGGGTATTAGGAGGCTGTAATGATTTATTGCCGTATTCAAAAAACCATCCTGAAAAAAGTTTTTCTCTAAGAGAAACTTTCGGAAATGAAAATTTGGTTTGCACAGATAAAGAATATCCGTTCGGACATGAAGTAAAGAATTTAGGCTTTACAAGCAGCAAAATTTACATTAAAGCAAAATTGAAACGAAAAGAGATGAGTGTAAATTCATCTTCAGGTGCCTTAATAGTATGTAATATTGAATCGCCAGACAAAAGCAAACAAAACATGCAGGTCTTTAAATTAAACGACGTGCCCTCTGAAAAATGTTGTGATTGGCAAACCTGGGAATACAATGTAACTATGGATGGAAAAATAGAAGCGAGCGACAGATTACAAGTTTATGTTTGGAATAAAGAGAAACAAGCATTTTTAATTGACGACTTTGAAGTAGAAGTATATAACTATAATTACAGAGAATAAAATGATAACAATAAAAAACTTACACGCCTCAATTGGCGATAAAGAAATTTTGAAAGGAATTAACTTAACTGTTAAAGCAGGAGAAGTACATGCCATCATGGGACCGAACGGTTCGGGTAAATCAACTTTATCAGGCGTACTGGCTGGAAAAGAAGATTATGATGTAACCGAAGGAGAAGTTATTTTCAATGGAAAAAACTTTTTGGAATTATCGCCTGAAGACAGAGCGCGCGAGGGATTATTTTTAGCGTTCCAGTATCCTGTGGAAATTCCGGGCGTTAGTAATATTAATTTTTTAAAGACAGCTTTAAATGAAATCCGCACTTATAATGGTAAGGAAGAGATTGCTGCAAAAGATTTCTTAGCATTAATTAAAGAGAAGCAAAAAATCGTTGAGCTCGACGGTAAGTTAGCTGGTCGTAATGTAAACGAAGGATTTAGCGGAGGAGAGAAGAAGCGTAACGAGATTTTTCAAATGGCGGTGTTAGAACCAAAATTAGCTATACTGGATGAAACAGATAGTGGTTTGGATATTGATGCTTTACGTATTGTTGCTAACGGCGTGAATAAATTGAAGTCAAAAGATAACGCAACAATTGTGATCACACATTACCAACGATTATTAGATTATATCGTTCCTGATTTTGTTCATATTTTATATAACGGAAAAATCGTAAAATCGGGCGGTAAAGAATTAGCGCTTGAATTAGAAGCGAAAGGTTACGATGAAATTAAGAAGCAATTTGAAGAGACAGTTTAAGAATGATTGATACGAAGACAAATATAACTCAAACGATTTTGGATTCCCTTACGGCTGCTGGCAATAAAATTTCTTTTATGCCTGATGTATCTGTGGTCGATGCCATTCGTTATGTGGAAGAGAATGGAATTCCGAGCAATAAGCATGAGGATTATAAATCCTGTAATCTAGAAGCAGTTTTCCGTAAAGAATTTAAAACCATCGGAAATAAATTTAATACCATTTCAAAAGTTGATTCGCATAAGTTGAAGGACTGTGTGAATGTAGTTGTAGTGAATGGAGAGTACAGCGAAAGTTTATCTGATAAATCTTCAGAAGTAAAAATCAACACTCTATCTAATTCTGCAACTGAAATTAAAAGTTACATTACAAAATACGCAGATGTAAATAGCGATGCTTTAATTGCATTGAATACTGCATTCTGTTCAGGTGGATTATTTATTAGCATAAGTGGAGTTGTTACAAAACCAATTCACATCATTAATATTACTTCAGCTAAAGAGAACGCGGTTATAAATCCCCGTCAGTTAATTGTATTGCAGAAAAGTGCAGAAGCTACAGTTATAGAAACATTCGTTTCCGAGAATAATTCAGCCAAAGTGTTCCAAAATCATTTGTCGGAAGTTGTATTGAATGAGAATTCAAAATTGAAATCATACCGTTTACAAAACGAGGATGAAAACGCTTACCAAATGAATACAGTTCAGGTAAGTGTTAATCGCTACGCAAATTATATTACCAACACATTTACGTTTAATGGAGCTTTAGTCCGCAATAATTTAAATGTTGTTTTAGCAAGCGATTTATGCGAAGCGCATTTAAATGGTTTATTCATTAGTTCAGGAACTAAATTAATTGATAATCATACTTTGGTCGATCATCAAAAGCCAAATTGTGAGAGTAACGAATTGTATAAAGGAATTGCTAAAGATAAATCAACCGGTGTTTTTAATGGGAAGATTTACGTTAGAAAAGATGCCCAAAAGACAAATGCATACCAAAGCAGTAAAAACATTTTATTGAGTGAGGATGCTACCATCAATACAAAGCCGCAGTTAGAAATTTATGCGGATGATGTAAAATGTTCTCATGGAACATCAACTGGTAAAGTAGATGAAGCGGCATTATTCTATTTGAAATCCCGTGGCATTGGTGATGAGAAAGCACGCAAATTATTATTACAGGCTTTTGCTCAGGAAGTAATTGATAAAATTGAAATCGAAGAATTAAGAGAAAGAGTAGTTGATTTATTTGAAAAAGCACTATAAGTGATTGATGTAAATAAAATAAGAAAAGATTTTCCTATTCTTTCCAAAACTGTAAATGGAAAGCCGCTTGTCTATTTTGATAACGGGGCAACGACTCAAAAACCAAAAGTGGTTATTGATGCTATTGTAAAATATTATTCAGAACAAAACGCGAACATTCACAGAGGCGTGCATACGCTGAGCCGTGAAGCCACTATTTTATTTGAAGCCGCACGCAATACGGTTTCTCATTTTATTAATGCCGCTGAAGATGAAATAGTTTTCACAGCAGGAACAACCGATGGCATTAACATTGTTGCTAACGGATTGAATTTACCTGAAGGAAGTGAAATTATCGTTAGCGAAATGGAACATCACTCCAATATTTTGCCTTGGCAATTATGGTGTGAACGACATAATGGCACTTTAAAAGTTATTCCTATTGATGGCGATGGAAAACTTCAATTGAAAAAATTAGACGAATTAATTACCCCCAATACAAAATTGATTGCAGTAACACATGTGTCAAATACATTAGGTGTTATTAATGATGTAGATGAAATTGTTAAGATTGCCAAATTCAATAATATCCCCATTTTAATTGATGGCGCGCAATCTGTTCCGCACCTAAAAATAGATGTGAAACAATTAGGAGCGGATTTCTTTGTATTTAGCGGCCATAAACTTTACGCTCCAACAGGTGTAGGGGTTTTGTGGATGGATAAAAAGTGGGTTAAAAAATTAGAAGTGTCAAAAGTTGGTGGTGGTACAATAAAAACAGTGACTTTCGAAAAAACAGAATATGTAGATGGCCCTATGCGTTTTGAACCTGGTACTCCAAATATTGAAGGTGTTGTTGGTTTAGCCGCAGCTATAAATTATTTGAATGCGGTTGGAATGGATAAAATTTCAAAGCATGAACATACTTTATTAAAATACGCTACTGAGAGATTAAACGAAATTCCGGAAGTTGAGATTTACACCAACCATTTAGATAAGGCCGCAGTGATTTCTTTTAACGTAAAAGGCGCACACCCCTTTGATGTTGGAACTTTATTAGATAAGTATGGTATTGCTGTAAGAACTGGCCACCATTGTACCCAACCATTAATGAAACATTTTAATATTCCCGGTACAGTACGCGCTTCGTTTGCGATGTATAATACCTTGGAAGAAGTGAATCAGTTTATTGAAGCATTACAAAAATCAATTAAAATGTTGTCATGACCATTAAGGAAATAGAAAACGAGATAATTGAAGAGTTTGAGATTTTTGGTGAAGACTGGGAAGGAAAGTACGAGCATTTAATTGATTTAGGAAAATCGTTACCAAAAATTAAAGAAGAATATAAAACAGAAGAGAGAATTATAAAAGGTTGTCAGAGTAAAGTTTGGTTGCACACAGAAGTAAAGGATGGAAAAGTAATTTACACTGCAGATAGCGACGCCATTATCACAAAAGGGATGGTGGCACTAATGATAAGAGTTTTATCAGACCAAAAAGCAGAAGACATTGTGAATGCAGATTTAGAATTTATAAATAAGATTGGATTAAAAGAACATTTATCACCAACCCGCGCAAACGGATTAGTGAGTATGATTAAACAAATGAAGTTGGACGCTTTAGCACTTTCAAAGGGTTAAAGGTATAAGTAAAGAAGAACAAAAATGGAGGGGGGGGGGGGGGGGAACCGTTGGGGAAATATATAAAAGACAAATTGGCCCCCACCTCCGCGGGTTTTGGGGAATTTGGGAAAGGGGGGCGGGGCCGCGGCTCCCCCATTTCCTCAAATTCCAAAAAAGGAGGAGAAAAAAAGGAAAAGGGAATTTTTGTTTTTTTTTAGGTGGGGCGGGGGGGCGGCGCGCCCGCCAAAAAAACCCCACTTTATTTTTTTTTTTTTTTTATTTTTGCGGGGGCGGGGACCGGAACCCGGGGCCCCCCGAAACTCTAAAAAAAAAAAATTTTTTGGGAAAATAATTTAAAAAAAAAAAAAAAAAATAATCTCCCCCCCCTCCCCCAACCTTTCACCACTGAATGGCAGCAATCATTATAACAAAGAACACCGAATTAATGCAGAATGTAATCGATGAGATTAAAACCTGCTTCGATCCGGAAATTCCTGTGGATGTATGGGAATTGGGATTAATTTATGAATTAGATTTAAATGATGAGAACGAATTGAAAATTACAATGACGTTAACATCTCCGAATTGTCCGGTGGCGGAAAGTTTGCCTGCTGAAGTAGAAAATAAATGTAAGTTGGTGAAGGGAATAAAATCAGCAACCTTAAAATTAACTTTTGAACCTACCTGGACAAAAGAAATGATGAGTGAAGTAGCTCAATTAGAATTAGGATTCATGTAACATGTCAGACGAAATTGTAAATAAAGTATCGAACAGTGGATTAATCACCATCGACCTTGAGGAATTTTATCCTGAAGGGGATCGTGTGTTGTTGGATGTAAAACCATTGTTGTTTCAGGAATTGATTTTAAAAGAGAAGGATTTCCGTGAGTTTATAAAGAATGAAGACTGGGCTAAGTACAAAAACAAATTAGTCGCCATTACTTGTACGAATGATGCTATTGTTCCAACCTGGGCTTATATGTTATTGAGTTTGGCTTTAGAATCACAAGCAAAAAAAATTGTGTTTGGAGGTTTGAATGATTTAGAAAATATTTTGTTTGAAGAAGCGATGAGTAAAATGGATTTCTCTCAATATAAAGATGCCCGTATAGTAATTAAGGGTTGTAGTGGTAAACCGGTTCCAACAAATGCATTTGTAAAATTAACTGCAGCACTTAAGCCATTAGCAAAAAGCATCATGTACGGCGAACCTTGCAGTACAGTTCCTCTTTATAAAGCTCCAAAATAAATTTTATTGAACGATTATTTTTTTCTGAATTTTCCTCGCTTCATTTGATAGAATTAGAAAATATATTCCTTTACCGTAAACTTTCAAATCGAGTTCATTATTTTCTTTTGTTATTGTTTTAGCAAGAATAGTTTCGCCAATAGCATTAAATGTCTCAACCTGATAGCTCTCTGATTCCGTAATATTTTTAAAGTAAATTGTTCCTTCAGTAGGATTTGGAAAAATACTTGGCAATGCATTTTCAGAACAATTATTTACAGAAGTGAGGCGCGAGTAATGTATGCCGCCATCGGTATCAACCTGTTTTAATCTGTAATAAATTATACTTTTTTCCTCAGTATCTTTTCGTTTATCAATGAAATTATAGTTACGATGTGAAGAGCTATTTCCAGCTCCTTTTATTTTTCCTATAGTTATAAAATCATCATCTCCCTCTTTCATCTGTTGAACAAGAAAATAATCGTTGTTTTTTTCAGTGGCAGTTTGCCAGTTAACACTTATTTCATTGTCGTTATAACATGAAGCCGTTAAATACGTTAATTCTATTGGTAACAATGCACAATTAACAGGGGTTAAAGCAATATTTCCGGAACTTGAACAGCCATTTGAGTTTGTGACTGTAAGTGTATATGTTCCCGGACTAGTCACATTAGGAGAGTAGGTAGTAGATCCTGAATTAATGGTTCCTGTTCCTGTTGACCAGGTGAAAGTTGAACCCGTAGTATTTGTTGCGCTTGCATTTAAATTAACACTAATACTACTGCTATTGCATGCGGGAAGAGGAAGCGAGATATTTGGAACTAAAGCTGTGGTTCCTGAAATTGGTCTTAAATAAATAAATTGAAAAGAGGGATTATTGCCAATAGGAATAGTTGTATTGGATGCATAAACAATTCTTATAGAACGTACCGTTCCTGTAAAATTTACGGTGATATTAGAACTACAGTTGCCCTGACAAGTGTTATTAATATTGGTTTGATAAATATTTCCGGTTCCGCTATTGTATGAAGTACCGCCAGCCATTCCTGTTACACTGGAAGGGAAAATAGTTGTGCTAGCGCAGTTAACCGCTGATATAACTAAATCATCTGCAAAATTATTATTGGTGTTCACATCGTAAATCTGAAAATTTGGATTAGTTATTGGGATACTAAATGAAATGTCGACAATGATTTGAGAAGTCTTGTTAGCCCAATCAACACAAAATTCAACTGAGGTTCCTTGATTTATGGGTGTACAATTGTTGGCAGAATTTCCGCCTGAATTTGTAAAGCAGTCATTGGTTAAGGTACAACCTGTACCACTGCAACCAACATCGCTACAACCGCCAGTACCTGCTTTTGAAACGCGTACCGACATAACACAACCGGCTTGTGTATTAGTAAAAGTATAACCGTCTTTTGAAAATGTCCTTCCGCGCCATTGTGGTGAACTGATTTGCGACCAGCTGGAGAATGGGAATGTAACTGCTGTTTGAGCAAACGTAATAGAAGTAATTAATACTACTAATGCAGTAAGCATGTTTTTTTTTGAGAAGAAGGTTTGTTTAAAAACATTGTTGATTGCTCTTAAACAATATTAGATAAATTGGCCAAGTGCTTAAAGAGGGGCAGCACCTTAGAATTGTAGGAGTAAAATTAGAGTGAAAATGAAGGAATTACACGCTTGTATCGTTCCAATTGCTCTTCGAGAAATTTTTGTTGAAAGCAAAAGTAGCGTAAGCCGTAAAACCGGTAAAGAAAATTAGTAAATGAAAATAAGTCGCAACTCTATATCCGCACCAATAAGGAGCACTTTCATCAAGTGTAATGAATCTTACCGGAATGGAAATGTCAACCAATAAAGTGAATGTAGTCACCGAAAGCATTAATGTTTCAAAAGTACGAATGGGAAACAGAAGAGGTTTGCGGTGCCATTTGTATTCGGTACCCCAGCCATGTACTAAATAGAAATTTCCGTTAATGGTAGGAGCGAATAATAAACACGGAAGGTCTTTTTCTTTTTTAGAAAAGGCTTCAGCTTGAGCCAAAATTTTAAAACCCTTCAAATCTTTTTTAAACTCAGTATTTAAATCTTTAATTTTTAAAACAGCTTCGTAGGGGAATTCATCTCTGTAAAACTGACTATCTAAAAAGCGCAAACGGTATTTAATACAAATGTTTTTAATTTCATCTAAGCTAAAAACAAGAGAAGAATTAATTTCACTCTCATCTAACAACTCAAAACTCTTGTTATAGAATTTAAGATTGCCTAAAATTTTATTTTCTTTAATTAAATCAGAACTTAAAATGTTTTTTACTTCATCAATCAATACATCTTCCTGCGAACGTTTTTTAACGCGCGTTTTTTTAAGCTCGTTGGTAAGATTAATGTTACGAAACATGAGATTTAATATGGAATAATAGCAATACCAATAGAATACGGCATGACGTTTTTTGGTCCGCTTTTGGTAAACACTTCACTTAAATAATAGCTGGCAGTTAAACACACTTGTTCAACACCAATTCTAAAAACTAATCCGTAACGCAAGCGGTTAATGTTTTGTGTATTGTAGCGGCGAACACGCCCGTCGGCATCATCTGTTTTTCTGAAATCAGAAACAACATAACCAATTTTCCCACCTAGCATAACTTTAAACATAGTGGCGGTTTTTGTGCGGAAACGTAATTCAATTGGTATTTCAAAACTACGTTCGTTATAACGGTTAGCAATGTATGGAATGGTTTTTGGTTCGAGAACTGTTGTTACAGTTGAGTTTGTGCTGTCTAATTGATAAATAAAATTAGCGTTGGAACTATAATTGTGCGCATAAAATCCTAATCCATAACCTAAACTGAATCTTGAACCACCAAATGGTTTATCGAACATAGTTGCAAAAGCAAAACCAATACATTTCCAATCTGATTTAATTCCTTTTGGTGCACCCATCCAATTGGTATAATTCACTTCTAAAATCAATCGGTCACGCGGATCAGCTTTATAATTTTTTAAATCGTACTCAGAGCCACCTTTGTAATTGGGAGTTGTAGTGTTCGTGGGCTGCTGCGCAAAAGCCAAAAAGCTTAACATCGTCATTAAACTAGAGTATATAAAGTGCCTTTGCATGGTAGGCAAATTTAAGGCTTTTTGAGGTGTTATTTTTTTTGAAGTAGAGAAATAATATGTTAAATTGCATGTTGTAACACTTAATGATATGAAAAAATTTTTATCTTTTCCTGTATTAGGAATAATTTTTATTGGAACAACTGCATTTATTATCAGTAGCGGTGGTATCGTCAATCAAACCGGTTCTCCCGGCGAAGGAACCTGCGCTTCTTGTCATGGCGGCGGTAGCGGAACAACTAATGTTTCAATTTCAGGTTCTCCTGCTTTTGTTGCTAATCAGTATATACCAGGACAAACATATACCGTAACAGTAAATGTAGCTAATAATAGTTTTACGAAATTTGGTTTTGATGCTGAAATATTGAATTCCTCAAATGCAAATGCAGGTAATATTACAACAGCTTTAGCGGGCGTTCAAATTGTAAATGTTACACGTAAAAATGTAACGCATACTACAGCGAAAACAGGAACAGGTTCTGCGCTTTTTCAATTTGTTTGGGTAGCGCCCTTAACTGGAACAGCAACAGTTTATGCAACAGGTAACGCAATTGACGGAACCGGTGGAACAGGCGGCGACACTCCAGGTATTAGCTCGCTTGTACTAACGCCTGACTTAAGCGCAGGTATAAATGAAGCAACAATAGGCGGAATTTCGGGATTAAATGTATATCCAAACCCAATAAAATCTGAATTTAAAATAAGCTATAATTTAATTGAGAATGCGAATGTAAAAGCAGCGCTTTATAATTTACAAGGACAAGAATTAGCCGAAATTACCAATGAAAATCAGATTTTAGGTGCTCATTTATTAGAGGCTTATTTGCCTTCTGATTTAGCAAAAGGTGTGTATTTTGTGAAACTTTCTGTCAATGGAAAACAGGCTGCTCAACGTCTAATTATCACTCAGTAATTATTTAGTTTTTATTTAGACAAATAGTAAAAAAAAACGATAAAAACCGCCCCTATAACCAAACAATTTTATAGATTTGTTCCTGAAACTATTTAGCTTATGCCATATCTATCACAACGCGTAAAAGACATTAGTGAATCGCAAACTATTGCGATGGCAAGAAAAAGCCGTGAGTTAAAAGCTCAAGGAATTGATATCATTAGTTTGAGTTTGGGTGAACCTGATTTTACGACACCACAAATTATTAAAGACGAAGCTAAAAAAGCAATTGATGAAAATTTCAGTTACTATACGCACGTATCAGGTTATGTTGAATTACGTCAAGCTGTTTGTGATAAATTAAAACGCGATAATAAAGTAACTTATACACCTGATGAGATTGTTGTTTCTACAGGCGCAAAACAAAGTATTGCCAACGCCGTATTGTGTTTATTGAATCCAGGTGATGAAGTTATTGTTCCTTCACCATATTGGGTAAGTTATTTGGAGCTATTAAAATTAGCAGGTGCAAAACCAATCATTATTCCAACAACAATTGAATCTGATTTTAAAATCACACCTGAGCAATTAAAAAAACACATCACACCAAAAACACGCATGCTGATTTTTAGCACACCGTGTAATCCAACCGGTTCTGTTTATACAAAGGCAGAATTAAAAGCAATTGCAGAAGAAGTTATTAAACACGAAGATTTATATATCATCAGCGACGAGATTTACGAACACATTAATTTTGTTGGTGGTCACGAGTGCATGGCGCAATTTGATTTTATTAAAGAACGTACTATTTTAATTAACGGTGTTTCAAAAGGATTTGCGATGACAGGATGGAGAGGCGGGATTTTAGCTGCTCCAAAATGGCTAGCGCAAGCTTGTGATAAGATGCAAGGACAATTTACATCTGCTACTTCAAGCATTACTCAGAAGGCAATGCACAAAGCTATGGAGTTGGATTTTGACACTTACATTAAACCAATGCGTGATGCGTTTCAAAAGCGCAGAGATTTAGTATTGCAATTGATGAAAGAAATTCCAGGATTAAAAACGAATACGCCGCAAGGTGCATTTTATGTTTTTCCGGAAGTGAGTTATTATTTTGGAAAATCATACAATGGCAAAACCATTGCTAATGCTACTGATATTTCTATGTTTTTATTAGATGAAGCACACGTAGCTTTAGTGCCGGGTGCTGCTTTTGGTGATGATAATTATATCCGTTTTTCTTATGCAACCTCAGAAGAGAATTTAAGAGAAGCCTTAAAACGCATGAAAGAAGCTCTTGCTAAATTAAAATAATGAAAAAGTTTTCTATAAAAAAAGAACACATCCGCGAAATTTTTCGTTCGTTCAACAACCTTAACGTTTTAATTATTGGCGACGTTATGGTAGATAGTTATATGTGGGGAAAAGTAGGGCGCATTTCACCAGAAGCTCCTGTTCCTATTGTATCTGTCACTAAAAAAGAACGTCGCTTAGGCGGTGCGGCTAACGTGGCATTAAACGTTCAAGCATTAGGTGCTAATCCAATTTTGTGTTCTGTTATTGGTGTAGATTATGAAGGAATGTCATTCTTAGATTTATTACGTCAGCAAAAGTTAAGTCAGAAAGGCATTTTAAAATCACGCGACCGCGTTACAACAGTAAAGAATCGCATCATCGGAAATAATTACCAGGTTGTTCGTGTGGATGAAGAAACAGAAGAAGACATTACGCAAGACGAAACTCAAAATTTAATTACGCTTATCTCTTATATTATCAGTCACGATAAAATTGATGTAATTATTTTTGAAGATTATAATAAAGGATTGATTACACCTAAGTTAATTTCTAAAGTTGTTGAATTTGCAAAAAGCAAAGGTATTCCAACTTGTGTGGATCCAAAGAAGAAAAACTTCAATGCATATAAAGGCGTAACATTATTCAAACCAAATTTAAAAGAACTACGTGAAGGTTTGAAGTTAGATATTGATGGTGAAAACATAAATGAATTACAACGCGCTGTAAGTAGTTTCAGGGTAAAACAAAAATTAGATACAGTGTTTGTGACCTTGGCTGATAAAGGTGTAATAACCAATTCCCGTAGCGTAAAGGAACACGTAGAAGCACACGTACGCAACATTGCGGATGTATCCGGAGCAGGTGATACTGTAATTAGTGTAGCGGCATTATGTCGCGCTTTAGAATGCAATCCTGTATTCACAGCTGCACTTGCGAATTTAGCAGGTGGAATTGTTTGCCAGGAAATAGGCGTTGTCCCTATTAACAAAGAAGAGCTTTTACGCGAAGCACTTGAATTAGACTTTGTAAAATAATCTCTGCGTCTTAGCGTCTTCGCGAGAACCCAAACTACTAATGTCTAAAGTTACCCCTTATAACACATCCGATTCGAAGAAAGAGCAAGTTGCTGATATGTTCGATAACATTGCTTTTCGTTATGATTTACTCAATAGTATTTTATCGTTTGGAACTCATAAAGGTTGGAGAAGGAAATGTGTTAAGAAATTACAAGCGCTTCAACCCAAACAAATTTTAGATGTAGCAACGGGCACCGGTGATTTTGCTATTGCCTGTGTAAAATTAAATCCTGAAAAAATTATAGGTATTGATATTTCAGAAGGGATGATGAAATTTGGACGAGAGAAATTAAAAAACAAAGCCTTGATAAATTAATTGATTTGCAATTAGGCGATGCCGAGACTGTAAATTTTCCTGATAATTCATTCGATGCCATTGTAGTTGGTTTTGGTGTTCGTAATTTCGAGAATCTTGAAAAGGGCTTGACGAATTTAAATCGTGTATTAAAACCGGGCGGTAAGATTGTGATTTTGGAATTTTCTTATCCTCGTGCTTTTCCTATAAAACAATTGTATAATTTTTATTTTACTTATTGGACACCTTTTATAGGAAAGATATTTTCAAAAGACACAAGAGCTTATTCTTATTTGCAAGAAAGTGTAAAAGCTTTTCCTAATAACGAAAAATTTGTTGATGTAATGAATAAATGCGGATTTAAGAATTCATCCTTTCAAACGCTTTCATTGGGCGTTGCCGCTATTTACGAGGCGGGGAAGTAAATTAATTATCTACTTCCATTCCTTAAATGGTCATAAATTAATTGAACTTGCTTTTTGTTAAAGAAAGTTGTTTGTTTAATTCAGCAATTAGTAAAGGATGATTCTCTAGTTCTTTATCCGGAATTCCCGGATTATTTTCCTGAAGTTTAAAATCGACGCTGTCTGTTGCGTAGCCACTTATATTAATAATATGACCTTTGTTATTGTCAAATAAATACTCTATTAATTCCAAAACAGAAGCAGCAGCATTCAGCGCATAACTACTAATAAAGTCTCCAAAATCTTCAGTATCCGGAATAACTTCCTTTATCTTGTTTGTTAACGGCTTTAAATCAGAATGCCGCAATTCTTTCTTTGTGATTTTTGTAAGTGTTTCTTCAAGAAGCAAGTAATTGCCCCATTTATGTTTTTCTTCAAAGGCTTTATAGTCGGATAGAAGCTGTTTGCAGATTTCGGCACCAAAAACTATAAGATCATCCTTTGATAAGGTCTTAATGTTTGAATTAAGTTGCTTATATAATTCAGAAGTCATTTATTATTGATTATTTATGAAGCATTTTACTTTTAATACTTCCTCACCACATTATGCAATTCAAGAAGAGGCTTTAAAAATTCGTCTAAATCGTAAACGCATAATTGTGAAGCAGCATCGCATAATGCTTTTTCGGGCTCAGGATGTGTTTCAATAAATACACCATCAACACCTGAAGCTACACCTGCTCGTGAAAGCACAGGTAAAAATTCTCTGGCGCCACCTTTTGCATCTGAACTTGGTATACCATATTTACGAACGCAATGCGTTACGTCAAACACAACAGGATATCCAATATTATTTAAATGATAAAAACTTCTTGGGTCAACAATTAAATCATTGTATCCAAACGTATATCCGCGCTCCGTTAAAATAATATTATCGTTTCCGCTCTCAAGAACTTTTTGCACCGGGTGCTTCATGTTATCTGGCGCTAAAAACTGACCGTGTTTAATGTTGACTACTTTTCCTGTTTTTGCAGCAGCCACTAATAAAGTAGATTGCATACATAAGTAAGCGGGAATTTGTAAAACATCACAAACTTCACCTGCAGCAGCTGCTTGATCAGGATAATGAATATCGGTTAACACCGGAAAACCAAATTGCTCTTTACTTTCGCTAATAAAGCAACACCTTTCGCTAAACCCGGACCGTCGTAATATTTTAAACTACTGCGATTGTCTTTTTGGAAAGACGATTTATAAATCACTTTTATTTTTAAACGCTCCGAAACTTCTTTAAGTTTCTCAGCGGTTTTCATCATAATACTTTCTTCTTCAATTACGCATGGTCCTGAAATAAGGAATAAATCCTTAGCGCCACACTCAATATTTCCTACTTTAACTATTTTTTCATAGCTCAAAATTACGAATAAAAACCTATTTTTGTTGAACAAATTAACAATATATGGCCGATACTTTTGAGATAGTTGTTTTTAACCCAGATGATAAGGAGCAAATGGATTTAATTTGTGCTATTCATTCGGATGTATTGCCCGATAGCTTTGTAGTGGAAATGGGCAATATTTTCATGAAGCAATTTTATTACAAATGCTTGCCAAAAATTGGTTCTTTAAAGTGTTTTTTAGCAAGGTATAATGGCAAATATGTTGGGATGATTGTGACTAATAAAAAGCCATTTTCTTTAATTCGTTCTGCAATTCCTATTTACTTTTGGCGCATCAGTTTTGTAATGAGTACAGCTATGATAACGGGGCCTAAGAGAATTAAAACCATTTTAAACTTATTGAAGTATAAACCGGACCCGCTATTAAAAACAATGGAAGATTCTAAAACAGCTTTCGAGATTTTAACTATCGGAGTTTTGAATGATTATCGTAAAGTATATATCACTGAAAAGGAAAAAATCTCTCACAAAATTTTAAAACACGCTGTTAACGAGTATAAAAATAACGGCTACAAAAAAATTACGGGACAAATCCTTAAATCAAACCGCATGGCATTGGGCTTTTACGAAACGTTTAATGCCAATTTTGTTCAATCTACCACCAACGAAGGTGGTGTTATTTTGGATTTGAACATTGAGAATGTGAAGTAAGAACGTTCAGGAAAAGTTTTAGATAAAAAACTTAGTTTTCCATTCGTATTTCTCAAAAATAAAATTATATTTGGATAAAACATTTAAAGGCACTTTTTATATGCGTCACCTTATCCTTTTTATCTTACTTCTATCATTACCAATTTTGTTTTTCGGACAAAAAAAAGCTTTTAAGGTAGGCGACCGTGTTAATATATCTGTAGATGTATACAATGAGTTTGATTTAAAAGCAACCATTTACATTCCTGAAAATAAATACACGTTAGTGTTTAATTATAACTGGGGAGCAAAAGACCGTGACGGGAAAGATAGTGTTCAAAAAATGGAAGCTGCTATTTCAAGAATCATCGAACTTTATAAAATACCAAAACTACGCGTAATTTGTTATTCATTTGATAAAGGCGATTCTTATCAAGCCTGGTTACAATATTTTAAAACCGCAAAGCCTTTTAAAGCCAGAGCAGATGTAAAATTTGAACCGTACAACACGAATGATTACTCGGAAGTTGCTAAAACTCTAAAAAGAATTTTTAACCGTGTTACTTTAATCGCACCTGACGGAAAAGTAATGGCGGAAGCAGATGCTATTGGAACTTTTCAAAAAGAAGCTGATATGTTACCGGGAACAAGCAACACTAAATTTAAAGCTAAATTATTAACGGATAGTTCAGGAAGTAGAATTCCATTGGTAAAAACAATTGTCTGTTTAGTAAACGAACAAAAGCGGATACATTCGCTACAACAAGAACAGATGAGTTTGGTGATTTTGAAATGTTTATTCCCGAGAATGAAAAAGCAAACTACGAATTAACAGTAAAACAAAATGCGGATCGTCCGTTAGCGTAATTTTAGCTGCGCAAAATGGAGTTGAAATTGCCACTTTCGCAAAGGGGTTGGTAGTTTTAAATATAAATTATTAAAGGCTGATGTAAATAAAATTAATGAGATTGAAACAAAAGATATCACTTTAGCTTTTAGTAATTTTAAAAAGAGTACTGTAAATGAATTAAAAGTTATTGAATACATTGTGTACAGTTTAGGAAAGTGGGGTATTGAAAAACCTGCAGAAATAGTTTTGAATAAAGTGGTTACTATCATGAAAGAAAATCCAAAAGTAACTCTTGAAATTACTTCGCATACCGATTCACAAGGGGATGATGCCGCAAATTTGGCGCTATCTGAAAAACGAAATCAAGCTGTAATTTCATATATCGTTGCAAAGGGAATAAAGAAAAACAGAATTAAAGGTGTTGGTAAGGGCGAAACAATGATTCGTAACCGTTGCCATAATAATGTAGAGTGTTTAGATAAAGAACACGAATACAATCGCCGTACCGAATTTAATTTCTCTAAAGAATAGTTTCTCATGCAGAAACGTCAACTCGGCAATTCAGATTTATTAGTAGCGCCCATTGCTTTTGGTGGTAATGTTTTTGGCTGGACAGCCGATGAAAAAACATCATTTGATATTTTAAGCAAGTTTACAGAATCAGATTTTAATTTTATCGATACCGCTGATGTGTATTCACGTTGGGCGAGTGGAGTAGGAGGGGAATCTGAAACCATTATTGGGAAGTGGATGAAGCAGAAAGGCAATCGCAATAAAATCATTATTGCTACCAAGGGCGGGATGGATATGGGTCAGGGTAAAACGGATGTCACAAAAAAATATTTGATTAAAGCTGCTGAAGATTCTTTAAGAAGGTTACAGACTGATTATATTGATTTGTATCAAACGCATAAAGATGATGAAACTGTTCCTGTAGAAGAAGCACTTGAGGCATATGCACAATTAATAAAAGAGGGAAAAGTAAGATATGTTGGCGCATCTAATTTTGCACCAGAACGTTTTACTGCTGCATTAGAAGCAAGTAAGAAAAACGGATTACCGCGTTACGAAACGTTACAACCTCTTTATAATTTATGCGAGCGCGAAGTGTTTGAAAAAGAATTAGAACCATTATGTGTGAAAAATAATATTGCCGTGCTAAATTATTTTGCATTAGCGGTTGGTTTTCTCACAGGTAAATACAGAACTAAAGATGATTTGTCAAAAAGTATTCGGGGGATAGAGTAGAACAATATTTAAATCCAAAAGGGTTGGGAATTCTAAAAGCCTTAGACGAAGTAGCTTTACAGCATTCTTCAACTTGTGCAAGTGTAGCTATTGCCTGGTTATTGCATCGTCCTTCAGTAACAGCTCCAATCGCAAGTGCAACTAGTTTGCAACAATTAGATTCTTTAATAAAAGCTGTAAATGTAAAATTAACTCCTCACGATATTTCACTTTTAGATGAAGCGAGTAAGTGGAAATAATTTTTTGGTAACGTAAATATTTCTCCCCCTTTTTTCAAGGGGGAGTACCCGAAGGGGGAGGGGGTCAAACTTTTAATACAACCTCTCAATTTTATACTCCACTCCATTCATCTCCACAACCTCATTTTCTTTTTTGCCAAGCAATTTTAGTCCTAAAGGCGATTGAGGTGAAATAGCAAAAACAGTTTTATCATCAACAATAATTTTTCCTAAACCAATACTTAAAAACAAAAAACCTTTATCGCTTTGTATTAGTGTGCCCTTTGCAATTTGGTTAGAGATTTTTGATATATCAATTTTATCGAGTTGTGATTTTTGTTCTTCTAATTCGTCTAACTGATGACTTAATTTTTCCTGCTCCAATTGCATCATTGCCCGCGCAGTTTCGTGTTTATCGCCCGCGCTGCTTTTAGTTTCGTTGTTTGCAGATTCTGTTGCGTTCGCTAATGCGGAGTTTAATTCTTCAATTTTTTTATTGAGAATTTGCAGACAATGATTATAGATGTTTTGTTTCGTAAAGAATAATTATTTCTTCGCTTTTATTTTTTCAAGCAGTGCAGAAGTTTCTTTGTATTCATCTGCTACCATTTTTTCAGCTTTCGCTTTTTCGATGGCTTTGTTGGCCATGATTTCCGCTTCTTTATATTCTCCTGCCTTGTATAACACTGCGGCATACGTATCTAAATAAGCGTAATTACCATTCAATTCACAAGCGCGTTTCGACATTAAAATGGCAGATTTAAGAAGTGTTTTATCTGATACTTGCTCGTAAAAATCCAAGCCATGCTGTTTAAAGCGCTTGCATTGTTGTTATAGTACTTCTGAAAATCAGCAGCAGCTAATTCATAATATTTAGATTTGTTAAACCGACCGTAAGTTTCAAGATCGGATTCAAAAATAATAGCGTTTGTATTTGGCCATTTTAATTCAACAAATTCTTTTTTAGCTTTATCATATCCGGCTTGGTCAAATTCTTTAGCGCGACTGTATTTAGAAAAGTAGCTTTTTCCGAGTTGTTGTAATTTTTGTTCAACTGTGTCTTTTCCGAATTTGTTTTCGAAAGCAGATTGATTTTTTAGGAAATATTTTATTTCACGGGATTCGTGATTGTAAACAAAGTCACGCATCACAATCCAATTGGTACGTTTCAACAAATCTTCCTCTTTAACTTTTGCAATGTAACTTAATGCTTTTGAAGAAGGATCTAAACAACATCCCATTAAAAGATTAATATAGTCTACAACATTCGATTCGTTTAGTTCAGCACTTTCATATTTTGTTTTTAAAGCGCCAAATGCTACTTCGGGTGTTTTTGTTTTCTTTCCAAAATCAACAAACTGTGCCGAAGGCATTGAACCGGCAACTCGGTGAATAACATTTCCGTTTGCATCTAAAAACATCATATTAGGGTAACAACTTACGTCGTATTTTTTAGCAAAGTCTAAACCTTCACCTTTTTCCATATCCAATTTAAGATTCACAAAATTGGCGTTGTAATAATCCGCCACCGTATCATTGGTAAAAACATGTTTAGCCATGTGTTTACACGGTCCGCACCAAACAGTAAAGGCATCCACAAAAATTAATTTGTTTTCCTTTTTAGCTTTTTCAAAAACCGAAGCCAGATTTCCTTTTTCGAAAGTAATCTGACGGTTTTGGGCGATTGTTATTAAGGTAGCGAATTGCAAAAGGATTAACACTTTTTTCATAGAAAAGGAATTTTAACAAAGGTAAAAAAATCCGAATGAGTTTTCGCAAAAAGGCAACTATTTACCTGTTTTTACTCGATTATACTCCTCGTCGCTAACCGAACGATTTTTGTAAATGTTAGTCTTGAGTTTACCAAATTTATAGTTTAAGGCCAATAAAAAATAGTGCGTACTTACTTTTGATTCGTAATTTAAATTATAGATAGGGATATTGCTATTTCCACTCATTATGTATGTGCTAAACACATCGTTTGCTGTAAATCTACAAGTAAGTCGGTCTTTAAAAAATGTTTTTTTGATTGTTGCAGTAAACATGGAGAATGGATTTGAAACAAAAATACCATCTACTGCTGATGAAGTGTATTCGTAAGTTAATTCTAAGGAGAAATATTTTTTGAATCTGAATTCATCATATAGATATATACTATAGGTTGGTTTATAATTTTTAATCAATACGCCGTTTTGTTGGTAGGTAAAGTTGTTTAAGAAGTAACCAAAATAGTTGGCGGTAGTCCACCATTCAAGTTCATAGGGAATAGTGATTCCAAACGAATAGGTTTCACTATTATTTAAATTTTTTGTTACGGCGGTAAATGCGTCTGTTGAATCTGTTAATTTATCAACTACAAGTCTCATCGCCCCTTTGGTATAATTATAACCAAAAGTTAAATTAGCTTCCTTCATATAGATTAATGAAGCTTCGATTGAGTTCGTGTATTCTGGTAGAAGATAAGGATTTCCTCTAAATGAAGTTACTGAATCAATGTAATTGATGAATGGATCCAGGTCTTGAAATGTTGGTCTGTTAATTCTACTGGAAAGTGTAAGTGAGGTTGTAAGGTCTTTATTAAAATCGTATCCTACAAAGGCACTTGGAAAATAGTTAACGTAATTACGGTCAATAATAGATTTATTTAAAGATTTTGAAAAGCCCTTTGATTGTGTGATCTCTGAACGTATGCCTAATCGCGAATTAAATTTATTTTTCTTGTAACGTAATTCGGCATAACCGGCTAAAATATTTTCATCAAAAATGAAACCGTTTTTGTAAGCGGAATCAGAAACCCATTGCGAATTATTATTTAATGTTTCAAATGTTATATTGCTTGTTTTTGAAATATAGGATTCTTTAATGCCTGTCTCTAATTTCCATTTCCGATTAAACGCTTTGGTAAGATCAGCTTGAGCTCCAATAATATTTATTGAGTTATTATTTATATTTCTTTTTTCGCTAGAACTATATATGTTATTAATTTGGGTTAATTGTTTTATGTTAGATGTGTTTTTAATATTGAAGGTGCCATATTGTGCGGCAATAAATAGTTCAGAGCCGATTGTATCTAATTTTCGGTTGTAGTTAGCGCTAATTGAATTATTGCTTGTAATGGGCCGGCCATAAGTGCTGGTATTTAGTTTGTATTGAGAAATATTGTCAGCGAGTACAGAATTATTGTTTTCAGATAATGTATTTTTTGAGTCATAAAAACCATTGTATTGTAAACCAAGTGTGGTTAAGGAGTCAGGTCTATAATTGAGTCCCGCTCGGTAGTAATATACATCTGTGAATTTTTGAGTATCATAAATTGAATTCAACATTACAACATTTAAAGTGTCTTTTGTTTTATATTTCCGTTTGTATATGTCTGAGTTCCATTGACCACCTTTGCTGGTACCTAAACTTATATTAGTTGTCCATTTTTTGTGGGTGTAATTAAAACGTAGCCCCGTGTAACTAAAAATAGATTTTATATAAAGTGTGTTCTGTATAATATTTCCATTGTAGCCTTGCAGATTGTTTTTAGTGGTGATTATGTTTATGACAGCTCTTCCTCCTGCATCATATTTAGCAGACGGGTTATTTATAATTTCAATTGATTTTATATCAGTAGAAGGTAATGATTTTAAAATATCAACCGTTGAAATAAGCATTCCGTCTAAGTATATTATCGCTGTGCCTTTTCCAAATACAGTGACAAGGTCGCTTGAATTAACTTGTACACCTGGTGAGCGTCTCAAAACATCGAGCGCATTTCCGGCGTTGTTTAAAGAGGTATTTTCAACATTGACTTTAACCTTTTCCCCATCCATTTCAAAGAGAGGGATTTTGGCAGTAATTGTCACCTCTTTTAATGATTTTCCTATTGGTAGAACTACTTCACCAATATCAATTATTGAATCTTCTTTTGCTTTTTTTACTATTTGTAAATAATCATCAAACCCAACTGAAGTAATTTTAATCAGGAGTGTATCATTGGGTAAGTTTTCAAGTTTAAAAATACCATTCTCAAACGGACCACCTTTTATCATTGAAGAATCTTTCACACTAAGGGCAATAATATTGCCAAACTCAATTGGTTCTTTTTCTGATGAAATTGCTTTCCCTTTGATGGTAACGTAAGGTTGTTGCGACTTAGTGATAATTGCAAGACAAATAAAAAACACTAAGTAAATAAATCTCATAAATGATGTGCTGCTAACAAATGTAAGAAAGTTTGGTGTATAACGGAATTGACGGTAAATGTTACAACAGGGTTTATTAATTTGAAACTTCAGAGTTGTTTTTAGATTGTTAAATTTCAGATGTCATAAAACGAAAAAGGTTGGCTTAAGCCAACCTTTTTGTATTTATCTGTGGAGAATATCGGATTCGAACCGATCACCTCTTCACTGCCAGCGAAGCGCTCTAGCCAAATGAGGCTAATCCCCCAATATTATAAGAACATTATTTTTGCGCTCTTGCCATCCCGATAGCTATCGGGAGGCTAATCCCCCTTTGAAATGATAAATTTTAAATTAGAAATGATAAATGAATCTTTACCATTTAACATCTATAATCTAACATTTTAAATCTCCTAAAGCTTTGCTTTAATCTCAACCATGTCGTAGCCCTCGATAATATCGCCAACTTTAATATCATTAAAGCCTTCAATATTTAATCCGCACTCGTAACCAACACCAACTTCTTTAACATCATCTTTGAAACGTTTTAACGAACCTAATGTTCCGGTGTGTACAACAATACCATCGCGGATGATACGTACTTTAGTATGACGGTTTACTTTTCCATCTAATACATAACAACCTGCAATCGTTCCTACTTTAGTAATGTTAAACACTTCACGTATCTCGATGTTACAAGCAATTTTCTCTTCGAACTCAGGCGATAACATGCCTTCCATCGCAGCTTTCACTTCATTAATCGCATCGTAAATAATAGAATATAAACGGATATCAATTTCTTCAACCTCTGCTAATTTACGAGCGTTGGTAGAAGGACGAACCTGGAATCCTAAAATAATTGCATTAGAAGCTGATGCTAATAATACATCACTCTCACTAATCGCACCTACCGATTTGTGAATAATATTTACCTGAACTTTTTCCGTAGATAATTTTAATAATGAATCCGCTAATGCTTCAATCGATCCATCCACGTCACCTTTTACAATGATATTTAATTCTTTGAAGTCACCAATCGCTAAACGACGACCAATTTCATCTAATGTAATATGTTTGTGAGTACGGATACCTTGCTCACGCTGTAACTGTAAACGGCGTGTTGCAATATCACGTGCCTCACGTTCATCTTCCATTACGTTAAATTTATCTCCCGCTTGAGGTGCACCACTTAATCCTAAAACTTTTACCGGTTGTGAAGGTCCTGCTTCAGTTACTTTTGCGCCGCGCTCGTTAAACATAGCACGTACTTTTCCACTGTAAGAACCAGCTAACATAACATCACCAACTCGTAAAGTTCCTGTTTGAACTAATATAGTAGCCACGTAACCGCGACCTTCTTCCATCGATGCTTCAATAATACTTCCACTGGCATGACGTTTAGGATTTGCTTTCAAATCCATCATCTCCGCTTCTAATAATACTTTTTCTAAAAGCAATTCAATGTTTAAACCTTTTTTAGCTGATACTTCTTGGCACTGATATTTTCCGCCCCATTCTTCAACTAAAATATTCATAGCTGATAATCCTTCACGAATCTTATCTGGATTTGCACCAGGCTTATCAATTTTATTAATTGCAAAAATCATTGGTACACCAGCTGCTTGAGCATGGTTAATCGCTTCTTTTGTTTGAGGCATGATGCTATCATCAGCCGCTACAACAATAATAGCTAAGTCAGTTACTTTAGCTCCACGTGCACGCATAGCGGTAAACGCTTCGTGACCGGGAGTATCTAAAAATGTAATTGAACGTCCATCAGGTAATTTTACATTGTATGCACCAATGTGTTGAGTGATTCCACCCGCCTCACCGGCTACAACACTTGCTTTACGGATAAAGTCAAGTAAAGATGTTTTACCGTGGTCAACGTGACCCATAACGGTAACGATAGGAGGACGAGATACTAAATCTTCCGGCTTATCAGCATCTTCTTCTTTTATAGTTTCAACATCTTCCGCTGATGCAAATTCAACTTTGTAACCAAATTCTTCAGCAACGATTGAAATTGTTTCCGCATCTAAACGTTGATTAATAGACACAAATAAACCTAAAGCCATACAAGTAGAAATTACTTGTGTAACCTGTACGTTCATCATTTGCGCCATTTGATTTGCCGATACGAATTCGGCAACACGCAATACTTTTTTATCTGCTTCGTCTAATACATTTTGTTCAGCTAAACGCTCACGAACTTCATCACGTTTTTCACGACGGTATTTTGAAGTTTTAGATTTATTACCTTTTTGACTTAAACGAGCAAGTGTTTCTTTAATTTGAGTTTGAATTTCCTCTTCAGTTAATTCGTGACGAGGTTTCGGACCTGTTCCGCTTCCGCCGCCAGTACCAACGTTTAATTTTTTACGAGGATCGCCGTATTTTTCTTTAGCGCGGTCTTTTGCAATTTGCGCTTGTTCTTTGCCAACTTTTTTAATTTCCTCTTCCGACATACCGCCTTTACGGATACGCTTACGTTTTTTCTTATCGGCAGCAGAACCTAAATTAGAAGAGGCAATCGGTTTTTTCTTATCTTCTTTAATGGGCAATACAATATTACCCAAAATTTTCGGGCCTTCTAATTTTGCAAATTTTGTCTCTAAGAAATCTTCTTTTTGTTCTTCTTCAGGCGCAACTTCAGGTTCAATTGGTTTTACAATTTCTTCTTTTACTTCTTCTACTTTTTTAGCCTTACCTTTTTTCTTCGTTTCAGGTTCTTCCGCTTTCGCTTTTTTATCCGGCTTGGTTTTAGAGTTGATAGATTCTAAATCTAATTTTCCTAGAACTTTCGGTCCTTCTAAATTTCCAACTTCAGTTTTTACAATCTCCTCTTTTTTCGCGGCAGCTTTTTCTTTTTTAGCTTTTTCATTAGCGGCTTCAGTCAGATCTTTAATTCTCACTTCTTCTGCTTCTTTCGCTTCTTTAGCTTTTAGTTTTGCTTTATTGTCGTCTAAAACAATATTATCGCGTTTAACCTTACTAATATTTTGCGAAACCTGTTCTGCTTCTTCACGCGCATTTTTATCGCTCGAAAATTCTTTCTGCAATAAAACATATTCCTCGTTGCCAATTTTAGCATTAGGGTTATTATCAACCGGCTTACCTTTTGCCGCAAGAATTCCACAATCTTTCCAAGAGAAAGATTGAACTCTTTTGCTACTTTACTTAAGCGAAGTTGTTTTGCTCCGTCTGACATATTTTTTACTCCTCTTTTATTAGTGTTCTGTTAAATGCAGTTTAGGATCTGCAAACCTTGATGATTAATCAAATTCCGATTCAAGAACTTTTCTTAAATCAGCAATCGTGTCTTCTTCTAATCCGGTACGGCGTTTTAATTCTTCAGTACTTAATTCTAATACTGATTTTGCTGTATCGCAACCAATTGCTTTTAATTCATCAATAATTGCCGGTTCAATTTCGTCACTGAATTCGTCTAAGTCAACGTCTTCACTTTCTACTTCTGCTTCGGTATCACGGTAAACATCAATTTCGTAACCTGTTAATTTACCTGCTAATTTAATATTGAAACCACCTTTACCAATGGCTAAAGAAATTTGATCAGGACGTAAAAACACATCTGCGCGTTTTGAATCTTCATCAATTTTTATGGTTGTTACTTTTGCAGGACTTAATGCGCGCTGAATTAATAATGTTGAATTTGCTGTGTAATTGATAACGTCGATGTTTTCGTTTTTCAATTCACGAACAATACCGTGAATACGAGAACCTTTCATACCAACACAAGCTCCAACCGGATCAATTCTGTCGTCGTAACTTTCAACTGCAACTTTTGCACGCTCGCCCGGTTCACGAACAATTTTCTTGATGATGATAAGTCCGTCAAAAATTTCAGGAACTTCCAATTCAAATAAACGCTCTAAGAATGCAGGTGAAGTTCTTGATACAACAATAGAAGGTGTTCCGCCTTTCATCTCCACTTTAGAAACAACAGCTTTAACTGTATCTCCTTTTTTGAAGAAGTCAGATGGGATTTGCTCAGTTTTTGGTAAAATCAATTCGTTGCCTTCGTCATCCAACAACATAATTTCTTTTTTCCAAACCTGATATACTTCAGCGTTGATAACATCACCAACCTTTTCTTTATACTTATTGTAGATTTCACTTTTCTCAAGTTCAAGAATTTTTTGAACTAAGTTTGGCGGATAGCTAAAACTGCGCGACGACCAAAGTCATCTAACTTAACTTGTTCAGAAACGTCTTCACCAATTTCGAAATCGGGTTCAATTTTTTTAGCTTCAGTTAAACTGATATGCTTGTTCACATCATAATCAAATGAATCTTCAGCAAATTCATCGTCAACGATGTTACGGTTTTTCCAGATTTCAATATCACCTTTATCGGGGTTAACAATGATGTCAAAGTTTTTATCAGAACCAAACTTCTTAATCAACATGCTACGAAATACATCTTCAATGATGCTCATTAAAGTTGCTCGGTCGATGTTTTTGATGTCCTTAAACTCCGAAAACGATTCAATTAAGTTTACGCCTTCCATGATTTCTTTTGTTTTAAAATTTTAATTTAATTTTTGTTTCTTTTATATTCTCTAATTGTATGTTATGTGTGCGTGTTACGTTTATTTTTCCTTTTCCAATTGGTTTCGGTTCGCGTGTTGTAGTTTCTATCACTAAATTTCCATCGCTTCCAATTTCAAGTAAAGTTCCTGAAGCAGTAGTTCCGTCATTTAATTTCAATTCTAAATCGCGGCCAACGTGTTTAATATATTGTCGGCTCAGTTTTAGTGGTTGCGTAGCGCCTGGCGAACTAACTTCCAACGAAAAATCTTCAACTTCACGATCCAGACTTTTTTCAATGTGCCGGCTTAAATCAACACATTCATTAATTCCTAAACCATTATCGCCATCCACAAACACTTCAATCTTGTTACCTGGCAAAACTTTCACATCAATTAAAAATAAATGGCTTCCATTTATCTTTTCATTAATAATTTCAATTATCTGCTCTTTTAGTATCATTTTTACAATAAAATAGGGGACTTGAGTCCCCTATCTTTATCATATCTTATATTTCGATGACAAAATTAACAATAATTTGTTCAATAAAAAAATAATTTTAGTCGAACCTTTGCGTTATTTTATCGTAATATTATAGTAGTTTCGCCCCGCACAAGAGTAATTTAAGAAATAGCTCCTTTTTTAAAGAGGAAAAACACAAAAAAGCATGAAATCAATTGGCAAATATAGAATGAATTTAAAGCGCTTTATAGCACTTAACATTCTGTTATTCAACTCGTTGATTACTCAAGCTGGTTTTGCAGATAAAGCTAAAAACGCCATCAGCAAAGAGTTTAACAGTTTTGAAGGTATTTGGATTATGTTAGGGCTTATTGGTGGTGGATTGGGTATTTATGTAATAATGAACCAAGTTAACAAAAGGCAGGCTGCGAAAGAAGCGGCCGAAGATGCTGCCCGCGGAACAAGCGGAGTTCAACACTCTCACCGCCGTCATCATAGGCATAAAGTAGTTAAAAAATAGTTTTGAATATGAGCCTCACGAAAGTGGGGCTTCTTTTTTGGTTCAAATTCAGGACCTTGAATAAAATTGTTAAAACGTGATTACCAAATTGTTAAAAGTCTGTTCTTTAAATTAGGCGTATTAATTTTGTTTTTAGTGTCATAGCTTTATCTTTGTCCCGAATTTTTAATTTAAGAAAAATGTCTGACATAGCAAACAAAGTAAAATCAATCATCGTTGATAAATTAGGTGTTGATGAAAAAGAAGTAACTACAACTGCAAGCTTTACTAACGATTTAGGAGCTGATTCATTAGATACAGTTGAGTTAATTATGGAATTCGAAAAAGAATTCAATATTGCAATTCCTGATGAACAAGCAGAGAAAATCTCTACTGTAGGTGATGCAATTACTTATATTGAGACTAACGCAAAGTAGTTTAATCTAACTTATTTTTTATGCAATTAAAACGCGTAGTGGTAACCGGACTGGGTGCTGTTACACCTTTGGGCAATAATGTAAATGATTATTGGACAAACTTGGTTAATGGTGTTAGCGGAGCCGCTATTATTACGCGCTTTGATGCAAGTAAATTCAAAACCCGCTTCGCCTGCGAAGTAAAAGGGTTTAATCCTGAAGATTATTTCGATAAAAAAGAAGCCCGTCGTGTTGATGCTTTTACCCATTATGGTATGGCAGCAGCAGTTCAGGCTATTGCCGATTCCGGTATCGATAAAGAAGGTATTGATAAAAATGAGATTGGTGTAATCTGGGGTTCCGGCATCGGAGGTCTTGATACATTTCAAACTGAAACCTTTGCTTTTGCAAAAGGCGACGGTACACCTCGTTTTAATCCATTCTTTATTCCTAAAATGATTGCAGATATTTGTTCAGGTCATATTTCAATTCGTTTTGGTTTACGTGGTCCAAACTTTACAACTGTTGCAGCTTGCGCTTCTTCTACTAACGCGTTAATTGACGCATTCAATTATATCCGTTTAGGAAAAGCAAATGCTATTGTTACCGGTGGTTCTGAAGCTGCTATTAACGAAAGTGGTATGGGTGGATTTAATGCTTGCCAGGCGATGAGTTTAAATAATGATTCTCCTGCAACTGCTTCCCGTCCTTATGACGCAACCCGCGATGGTTTTGTTTTAGGTGAAGGTGGTGGAGCATTAATTTTAGAAGAATTAGAACACGCTTTAAATCGTGGTGCTAAAATTTACGCTGAAGTTATTGGTGGCGGTATGAGTGGCGATGCTTATCATATCACAGCTCCGCATCCTGATGGATTAGGTGCAACATTAGTAATGCAACGTGCATTAAAAGATGCAGAAATTTCTCCGGAAGCAATTGATTATATTAATACACACGGAACCAGTACTCCATTAGGTGATGGTGCCGAATTAAAAGCTATTGCTAATGTATTTGGTGAGAATGCTTTTAAAATGAACATCAGTTCAACAAAAAGTATGACTGGCCACTTATTAGGTGCTGCTGGTGCTATTGAAGCTATCGCCACTGTATTAGCAGTGAAAAATGATATCATCCCTCCAACAATTAATCATACTACTGTTGATCCGGAAATTGATCCAAGATTTAATTTAACCTTAAACAAAATGCAAAAACGCACAGTTAATGCAGCTATTACCAATACATTTGGTTTTGGCGGACATAACGCTGCTGTTGTTTTGAAAAAGTTTAAGCAATAATATAAGCTTGCTAAAATCTTTACTTAGTTTTTCAAAAAACAAATCTGATGCTCAATTAAAAAAGAGCTTGAAGACTTTATTGGGATTTACGCCAAGTAATATTTCGTTATACAAACAAGCCTTTTTACATAGTAGTAAACGTGAAACTGTAAACAACGAACGCCTCGAGTTTTTAGGTGATGCGGTTTTGGGCGCAGTAATTGCAGAACATTTATTTAAATTATTTCCCTATAAAGACGAAGGCTTTTTAACGCAGTTACGTTCTAAAATTGTAAACGGACAAAATCTGCAGCAGTTAGCGCTTAAATTAGGCATTGATAGTTATTTGAAAGTTGGACTAAAGGAAAACGAAAAATCAAAGTCATCAGTTTATGGTGATGCTTTCGAAGCTTTGATTGGCGCTGTATATATCGATAAAGGTTTTGTTAAGTGTAAGAATTTTATCCTGAAACGCATTATAAAAATTCATGTTGATATTGATGAGTTGATGAATACAGATTCTGATTTTAAAAGTATGTTGCAAATTTATTGTCAGAAAAATAAATTCACTTTGGAGTACCGTTTACTAAGTGAAGAACAAAAAGGGAAAACAAAAATATTTACTGTTCAGGTTTTTATTGATGATAAACCTTATGTTACTTTCGAAAACTATAGTAAGCGGGTGGCTGAACAAAAAGCAGCGCAATTAACTTTGGAAGAATTGAACATTAACTAATCTCCTCCAGGTCTTTCAAATAATCGTATTGTAAATCTTCGTGTAAAGCGTCAATCAAAACTTTTATCTTTTTTAGTTCAGCTGCTTTAAGGTTTACCAAACGCGCACTTTTTTCAATTGGAATTTTTGATTCTTTTAGTTTCTTGCAAAAATAAATGTGAAGCTCTGCGGCAATGGCTTTATCGCCAATGTATTTTATGTATTTATTGATGATGCGTAGAATTTTGCGCAGACTTTTTTTAGCGTAATATAAATTGATGTCAGGTTTTAATTCAATAAAATTTTCATCTACCAACTGTTTTACCTGTGTTACGAAACCACTTTTATCGTGACTCTCAAACATCAGGTAATCCAGATATTCTTTATTATCTTTTTTGTATTTGGCTAAAGCAATACATAAATCGGCCAATTGTTTTGGTTCTAATTCCTGTAACTCTTTTTTAATTTCAGCTAAAGTTCCCGACTTCATACACTAAATATAAGTATAAATTAATTGCGTAGATTTAAATAATGAAAAAAGTGTTTTTGTTTATAATGGCATTCATGTATGCCGCAGCCGGAATTTATCATTTTGTAAATCCCCGTTTTTATAAAATCCTTATGCCCGAATGGTTACCATATCATTCGTTCTTTAATTATTCTAGCGGAATTGCAGAAATAATTTTAGCAGTAATGTTATTAATAGAGCGGACACAGAAAATCTCCGCTTACTTAATTATCGCGATGCTTGTTGTTTTTTTATTCGCGATACATATTCCAATGACAATTGATTTTTATGAAATGTGTCATCCGGGTTTTTTAATTAGCGTTATCCGTTTACCGATTCAATTCGTGTTAATTTGGTGGACATGGCTTTATACGAAACCTTCAAAAAGCTGAGGTAAATCAGTAACTAATCAATACCATTTATTTTGTATATTTATCTACATAAAAATTAAGGCATGAAAAAAATTTTACAAATTTTAATTTTCTCTTCAGTTACTTTTTCGTTAACAAGTCAAACTGCAACGAGTATCGCAAATGGAAATTGGACTAATCCACTAACCTGGAATTGCACTTGCGTACCAATTAACGGTTATAGCGTTACAATTAATAATAGTGTTACGTTAAATACCAGCATGGTGTTTAATACAGGTGGTATAACAGTTAATAATACAGGTTCCTTAATACAAGACGCATCCTTAAATCGTGACATATGGATTAACGGTGGTTATTTTAATAATAATGGAAAATCTAACTTGCGTTATTTATTAATTTCTGCAGGTTCAATTACGAATCCGGGAAGTTTTACAGTTAGTGCTTTTACTAACTCTGTAAGTTTTAATAATACAGGTTCCATTCAAATGGACAGTATGTATGTTGCAGGTACTTTTACAAATTCAGCAACCGCACGGATAACAGGTGATAGCATTACAAACACAAGTTCTTTTGTTAACAGTGGTAGAATAAATGTAACTTGGTCAACAAATACGGGCATCTTAACTAATAATAATTTTTATGGGGGATATGCTCATACAAATGCGGGCGTTTTTTTTAACAACGACTCTTTGATTTTAACGGGAAGTCTTTGGAATAAGGCAAACTTTTATAACAATACACCTGGAAAGGTTAGACTGACAAAAAATTTTCATAATTATTCAATCCCTAAAACTGCTGTGTATACTAACAACGGGCGTGTTGATGTATTAGATAGTTGGTATAATACTGACACAGTAAAGGGTAATAGTGCAGGATATTTTCAGGTACAAGACACAACAGCTAATTCAGGTTACATGAAAGGTTTTTTTACAATTTGTGATTTAACACCTACGGCTCCAAAGATTGATTTAAACTCAGGATTTATTGATGTACCTATAATGGGATGCTCACTAGGAATGAACGAAAATGAATTAACAGAAATACGCCTTTATCCGAATCCCTCAAACGGAGTTCTTCATGTAAAAAATGAGAATAATGCCAATTTAAAATTTTCGATAACTGATGTAACCGGAAAAATAATTCTTGAGCAAAAACTAAGTAATGGTATTTCCAATTTTCATTTAGATTATACAAACGGAATTTATTTCCTAAAAATTACTGATTTACAAAGCGGTAATTCTAAAGCTGAAAAATTAATAATTCAGAAATAATTTTATTTTACTCGTTCCGGAAATATTTAAGCCTTTTAGCATTGTAGTTGCTCAAAGCACAAGGTTAGGAGGTTTAAGTCTTTTGCCATATAATGAATTGAACTTAGGATTTTCTTCAGGAGACGATTTAGAAATCATTAAGCAAAACCGAAAATTATTTTTTGATGCGCTTGGTATTTCCGAAGATAATATTGCCTGGAGTAAATTGGTTCATGGGAATAAAGTTCTCGTTGCAAATTCCCCAATAAAAGGAGAAGATTGCGATGCAGTCATCACCAACAAACCAAATGTATTTGCTTGCGTTTCTATTGCAGATTGCACACCTGTTTTAATTTACGATGCAAAAAATAAAGCTGTTGCTGCCATTCACGCAGGGTGGAGAGGAACGGCTGCAAACATCGTCACTGAAACTTTAAAAGCAATGCAATCGAATTACGGAACGAAAGGTGAAGATTGTCTCGCCTTTATTGGAGCCTGCATTGGAGAACAAAATTTTGAAGTAGGGGAGGAAGTTGCAGTTCAATTCAGCGATGATGTAAAACGTTTTGATGAATCCAAACAAAAACATTTCATTGATTTAAAGAAGGAAAATAAAAAACAGTTATTACAATTCGGATTGAAAGAAAGTAATATTGAAATTTCTAACTATTGTACGATTACTGATAACGATAAATTTTTCTCTTACCGAAAAGAAAAAGGTGTAACAGGAAGAATGTTGGCAGTTATTGGATTTAAAGAGTAAATGGAAGTGGCTTCGGCTTCGCTCTGCAACCGATATTAAAAACCGGAAATTCTTTAGAAGGAAAGCGGTCCCTGAGCTTAGTCGAAGGTGCTACAGAAATCATTTCAATTCCTCAAATACATCTGCACAGTATTCTCTAATCCAAAATAAAGCGCATCGCTAATTAATGCATGACCAATAGAAACTTCTAGTAAACCTGGAACATTTTCTTTAAAGAATTTCAAATTTTCTAAACTTAAATCATGACCGGCATTAATTCCTAATCCTAATTTTTGAGCTACCGTTGCAGCTTCAGTAAAGGGTTCTATAACTTGCTCTCTCTTTGTAGAATAATATCTCGCGTATTCTTCGGTGTATAATTCAATTCTGTCGGTGCCAGTCTCTTTTGCACCTTCTACCATTTTTACAATGGGGTCAACAAAAATAGAAGTGCGGATGCCCGCTTTTTTAAATTCGGAAATAATATTTTTTAAATAATCTTTATGTTTCACTGTGTCCCAACCATGATCGGAAGTAATTTGTCCCATCGAATCAGGAACTAATGTTACTTGCTCGGGCTTCACTTGTAAAACTAAATCAATAAATTTTTGTTCGGTGGGATTTCCCTCAATATTGAATTCAGTCTTAACAACTTTTTTCAACTCGTAAACATCGGCGTAACGGATATGTCTTTCGTCCGGACGAGGATGTACTGTTATTCCTTGCCCTCCAAAACGTTCAATATCAATAGCTGCCTTAATTAAATCAGGAGTATTTCCGCCACGCGCATTGCGGATGGTAGCGATTTTATTGATATTAACACTTAATTTGGTTGCCATAATTTATTATACAAAACTAAGGAAAAGTGTTAAATTTACACATATAAATTTATGTTAGTTTCCGACCTTATAACCGACGAAATACCGCCTCTTAAAATCACTGATACCGTTGAAATGGCTCTTGATTGGATGGAGCAATTCAAAGTATCGCATTTGCCTTTAGTGAGTAACCGCCAATTAATTGGTGTTATCACCGAGAGTGATTTGCTGGATTATAACAAACCGGAAGAAAGTTTCGAAACTGCTAAACTGCCAGTCTTAAAACCTATCATTCACCATTATCAGCACACTTACGAATTATTGAAGTTAATGACTTCATTAAATTTGACTTTAATTCCGGTGTTGGATGAGAATGAATTTTATAAAGGCTGCATTACCTTAAAAGGCATTGTTACCAATTTAGCTACAATGGCCTCCGTGCAAAATCCGGGTGGTGTAATTGTGTTGGAATTAAATCAAAATGATTATTCTATTACTCAAATAGGAAATATTATTGAAGGGAATGACGCAAAAATTTTAAGTCTTCACGTTTCGTCAATTCCTGACAGTACAAAAATTGAAGTCACAGTAAAAGTAAACCGCGAAGATTTATCGCGCATCTTGCAAACATTTGGTCGTTATAATTACACTGTAAAAGCATCTTATAATTATGGTGATTATGAGAATGATTTAAAAAACAAACTGGATGAGTTTATGCACTTCCTTAACATATAACTTTCGTTTTGTTTTCTTTTTCATTTGTATTTCTCTTTTTACATCTCTGTCCTTCTCACAAAACAACGATTCGCTTAATGTCACATTAAGAGTTGGTGACATTTCAATTAGTGGAAATAAAATCACCAGGAAAAGTATTATCACCCGCGAGTTACCGTTTAATGTTGGCGATACCATTAACTCGAAATATATTTCTGAAGTGGCTTTACGTTCTCAGCAAAATATTTTCAACACGCAATTATTTATTTACGATTCTGTAAAATATGTAATTGATGTCAATGCAAGAACAGTTGACTTCACTATTAAAGTAAAAGAACGCTGGTATATTATTCCAACCCCAATATTCGAAATACAAGACCGGAATTTTAATCAGTGGTGGAGAACAAAAGATTTGTTCAGAATAAATTATGGCCTGGCTTTAGGTTGGGATAATTTTACAGGAAGAAAAGATAATTTAACTTTCATTTTCAGAAGAGGTTATTCTGAGAAATACGGAGTAGCTTATAGTTTGCCTTACCTTAACAAAGCGCAGACAATTGGTTTTAACATGTCTTACAGTTACAGTCGGAATAACGAAGTGGCTTACAGTACTGAGAACAATGTATTGTTATTTCATCGCGATTACAAAAAATACATGCGTTATCAGCATGAGGCAAAAGTGGGGGTGAGCATCCGTAATGCTTTGTATCAAAGAAGCACGGTTGAATTATTGTACAATCAATTGCATATTAATGATACGATTGCAAAATTAAATTCTGATTTTTTTGGAGATGAAAAAACTAAGGTGGGCTATTTTAGTCTGCAGTACAGATGGACTTTTGATAAGCGTGATAATAAACCGTATCCGTTAAAAGGTTGGACTATTGATGTTGCCGTGATAAAAGATGGATTAAATTTTTTAAGTGATGAGGCCTTAAGTTATATGTATGCTGTTGTAGGTTTAAGAAAATACACCAAACTCTCGAAACGTTTTTATATAGCTAATCAAGTGAAAGTACGGTACATCAACACCGATTACCAGCCTTATTATTTTAATCGCGCGCTGGGTTACAACAATGATTACATTCGTGGTTACGAATATTTTGTAATGGATGGTCAGAATTTAGCCTTCACAAAAAACACCTTAAAGTTTAAATTAATCAAACAACATATTGTAGAGGTAAAAGCCTTGAAACGTTTCCAGCAATTCAGCACCATTCCTTACTCGGTTTACTTAACCTTGAATGGCGACGCAGGTTATGTACAAGACCAATTTTATGGAAAGAAAAATGCTTTAACCAACTCTTGGCAATACGGATATGGTGTGGGTTTAGATTTTGTAACCTATTATGATATTGTAGTTCGTTTTGAATACACCTTTAATAAGCAATTGCAAAGTGGCTTCTTTATTAGTATGAGTGCAGGGATATAAGGACTTACGATTAATTTCTTGCATCTGTTATTAAAAACGTATCATCTTTTATAAATTCAGTATCAGTTATTGGTAAACTGCCTTTTTGAAGCCCACTTTTAGTTATATTTGGACTTCATGCTTCCGCTAAGAATTATATTTTCTTTTTTCGCAATTTCGGTCGCGTTTTTATGTGGAGCTCAACAACCGTCTTACATACAATTCTCTGTTAATAATGGTTTGCCTAGCAATAACGTTTATTATTCTATTCAAGACCATAATGGCTATTTTTGGTTTGCTACAGATAAAGGTGTGGCTAAATTTAATGGCTACAGTTTTAAGATTTATACCACTAACGATGGTTTAAGTGATAATGAAGTATTTGATATTTATGAGGATTCAAAAGGTAGAATATGGTTTTCGTGTTATAATGGAGAGTTGTGTTTTTACTATAACAATAAATTTTACAGCCGCTATAATTGTTCTTTTTTAAGTAAGATCGGCCGTTCCAATATTGGATTAAAAGTTCTTGAGGATAGCAAGGGAACTATTTATTTTGTTACGCAGCGATTACTTGTTAAAATAGAAAAGGGTGACATGGTAAAGGAATTTCCTACGCCAGATCAAACAGCGTATTCTACTTTATTTAAAAGTGAAAATGGTTCTGTTTCTAGTATTAGTTACGACACCTCTAAGGTGTACTTTAATAATTTAACTACTAACTCGCAAATTAGCTTTCTGCACAATAGAAGTGAGGCTATGCCAAGGATTAATACAAAAGCAGATATTGTAGGCGAGAGTGTGTACTATGGTTTCGATAAAAAAGTTCTTGGAAAAGAAATAGGGAGTAAAGTATATGGCGCACCAATTGTTTTCGAGAATTTAGTTCAATTTGTGAAAAAAAATGGGGACAATCAATTATGGATTGGCACCCAAAAGGGATTGTATTTGTATAATGTGTTAAGCAAGAAAATGGAAAAATCTATTTTTAAGGAAGCTTCTATTTCTTCAGTTAATACAGATAATGAAAATCATATTTGGGTAACGACACTTGATAATGGTGTTTATCTGTTGCTTAATCAAGATGTAGATTTGTACAACCAAAATAATGGTTTATTCTATAATTACGTTGCTAATTTTTCGACTATTGATAGCTCTAAATTATTAATAGGTTCATATAAGTACCATTTTTCCGTTTTAACTAAGAATGAATTGGTAAATTATGAATTGCCTTTAAGTCAAGGTACCGGTTTGATTAAAAGAGTACAAAAAGATAAACAAGGAAACATTTATATTGTTACGGCAGTTTCAATCGTAAAGTTGAACAAAGATTTTAAGATTATAAGGAAATACCCAACAGCTGTAAGAGATATTTATTTTACAAACGATGATTCTTTATTGGTGGCCCGGATAAATGGCGTCTCTAAAATTCATTTGCGCGATTTAGACAGAGAAGAAAGTTTGGATGGATATTTTGCAAAAAAAGTAAGATATAAGCACCCTACGAATTATTTTTACAATTCCGCATTGGAGAATGAAGTTTATTGTGTTGGAAATAAAGGAATAAAATTGATTAAAGAAAATGCGTTGGCTGATTTCAAAACGGACAGCCTATTTATTAATAATGTAACGGATGTATTGAAAGACCAAAGTGGCATTTTGTTTTTATCGTCAGATATAAATGGAGTCTTGGTGAACTACCAGGGCGTTAATTATAAAATAAATGTCAGTACCGGTTTGCCGTCTAATTTTGCAACTAGTTTGTGTATCGACAATAAGATGAATGTATGGGTTGGTACAGCAAAAGGTATTTCGAAAATTGTGAGTCATATTTCAAATAAAGGTTTAACCTTCGAAATAACCAATTATAATAAACTAAATGGCTTAATAGACAATTCAATTAATGATATTATTTGGCACGATAATAAAATATATGCTGCAACTAATTTTGGAGTTTGTTCTTTCCAGGAAAACGAAATGGTAAAACAAATTCCGCGGCCAGTTTTAAACATAGAAGCCGTTCATTTAAACGATTCGGTTTATGATACTGAAAACAGCAAAGAGTATATTACGGAATACAACAGAAACAATATTCGTATTGACTACATAGCGATTTCTTCCGGTTCGTTGGATAATATAATTTATGTATACCGAATGAAAGGATTGGAAGAAGTGTGGAATACAACTCAAAATTTGCAATTACAGTATCCATCACTTCCACCAGGTAAGTACGTTTTCGAAATAAAGGCATTAAATGCTCAAGGAGGTTCTTCAGAAATAAAAAGTATTTCAATTGAAATTACACCAGCCTTTTATCAAACGCTTTGGTTTAAAGTAGTACTGGCCTTAATTGTATTTTTTATTATTTATTTAATTGCAGTTTATAGGATAAAAGTTTGGAGACGTAATCACGAATTACAGCAAACACTTTTAGAATCTGAGAATAAAAGACTGGAATTAGAGCGTGACGAAATTAACATGCAAATGAAATTAATTGAATTGGAACAAAAAGCATTGCGTTTGCACATGAACCCGCATTTTTTGTTTAATGCCATAAATGCAATTAATGGATTTTATGCAAGTGGTGAAGCGGAACTGGGGAAACGATACATCACTAAACTTTCTCAGTTATTGCGGATGTTGTTAGATTATTCTACGCAAAAGTTTATCACCCTAAAACAGGAAACGGATTTGTTGCACAATTATTTTTTATTAAACCAATTACGATTTCAGAACAAGTTCGATTACGACATAGAAATCAGCAAAGAGCTTAATGCTGAGATTGTAGCTATACCACCAATGATAATTCAACCATTTGTTGAAAACGCATTAATACACGGTCTGGCCCCGTTAAAGAACAAAGGCGTTGTAAAGGTGAAAATTGAAAAGTATGATTCTTATTTAGTTTGTACGATTACGGATAATGGTATTGGACGAAAAAAATCAAAAGAGCTTAATACAGATAAGATTCATAACTCTACAGGAATAAAAGTTACAGAAGAAAGAATTAAGTCGAATGTGGATGCTACAGATTACTTAATAATTGCAGATATTTTGAATGGTGAAGGTGAATGTATTGGAACGAAAGTAGTTTTTAAAATAAATTATCAGGAAATGTTTTAAATTAGCCCTATGAAGTTAAACACACTTATAATTGATGATGAAAAACAAGCGCGTAATTCCCTTCGTTCGGATTTAAGCAAACACGAAGATTCTATATACATTTTAGGTGAAGCGGATAGTGTGGAGACGGCAGTTAAACTGATTAATGAAAAGGAACCGGATTTAGTTTTCTTGGATATTAATTTAGGAGATGGTTCGGGATTTAATGTGTTGGAAAAAACAGCATTCAAAAATTTCAAAACAATTTTTGTGACGGCGTATGATCAGTATGCTATAAAAGCCTTTAAAGTAAGTGCTTTAGATTTTTTATTAAAACCTGTTGATTTGGATGAGTTAAGTGAGGCAGTAAAAAAAGCCAAAGCACTTATCACGCCAAATACAACTGAAGAACAGATAAAAGTATTTCGGGACACAAAAGTTGTTGAGGCAGAGAAAAAAATAGTACTTAAAGGAGTTAGATGCTATACATATCGTTAAAGTAAATGATTTAATTGCTTGTGAAGCTTCCGGAATTTATACAACCTTTTACATCAACAATAACAAGCAAATTGTAGTTTCAAAAAATCTGAAAGAGTATGAAGAGATTCTAGAGCCCTATAATTTTCTTCGCGTGCATAATTCTTTTCTCATAAATGCAGCCAAAATCGAAAAATTTGAAAAATCGGATGGCGGTTTTTTAATTATGGAAGGCGGTCAGCGTGTTCCTGTATCACAACGCAAACGAGATGTGGTGATGGATTTTCTAAAGAACTTCTAGAACTATTGTTTTACTAGTTATGCTAATGACATATTAATGATTAAGCATCATTATTTTGACATTATTTTGTTTTAAGCGAGGCAAGCATTTATTATCGCCTGGTTATCATCTATTAGTCTTTCGTTATCACTTACTAGTTTTAGGCATAAATCTATTCTTAACAAAATAGATTTGCTTAAATTATGGAGTTGCGATGATTATTGTTTATAATTTATCCTTGAACTTTTTATTTGCCTGCTGTTCAATTGTAACAGATATAGCACATACTGAAACAGGACATCCTTCTCGCCTTAAAAGTATTTAGTCTAATCGTTTAAAATGAAGATATCAATGACCATTAAGAGAGCAAGTGCAATTCTGATTTTAGTGTTTTTTTACTACGGGAAAGCAGGCGCGCAAGCACCGACCAACTCAGCGGCTAAAATTTATTATAAAGGTGTATTAAAGCATTTTGAAACAATAAAAAATTTGAAATCTCAATCCAACCCTAAAAATGATGGACCACAAAGTACGACTAAACAGTACTTAAGTGAGGTTGATAAAGCAGAAGAAAAAATAAAACTAATTAAAAAGTCACAACCTGATTACGATATTTCGGCCTTAACTGCTGAATTAAATGAGTATAAAAGTATCGGAAGTGAAACAAAGAAAAGTGAAGAGAATGCTAGTATTGATGCCGCTAAATTAAGGCATGAAATGGATGTTATTTTCAAAGCACCAAGTCTAAATGATTTTACTGGCGGGCAATCGAGCGCGGAATCTGCTCTGAAAGATTATAAAACACTATGCTCAAATTTTCTTTCGAATGATGGTAAATTACGGGTTGATAATGCTAAAAAAATAGATCGCTTTAGTTATAGTTCAAGTTTTAGCATGGAAATGAATGGTTTTGCAAGTACAGCCTCCATTTTGAAAACGGGATATAATAAATCTGATACCGAGAATGGAGCAATTGGATATTATTACTTAGTCAGCAAATATTTAGTCTATTGGGAAACGGCAAAAAGTAGTGTACCTGATGAGAAATTATTTTCAGACAACTATACATTAGCGGCCAATTTGCTTAAAGAAATGGGAAGTGTTGAAACTGCAAAAAATATTGCAAAGAATAATGCAAAAGCGAGAATGGCTAAAGTTAAAATTCCTGTAGCAGCAAGAAAAGATGTTGCAACCGAAACTTTATTTAAAAAGGCATTTGAGGCTGAAGGTTGGAATGAAACCATAATGGTTGTAAACTTAAGAGAACATGATTGGTCAATTGTTAAACATGAAAATACTGGAGTTATTTTAGGTAGAGCACAAACTGCTGCAATTGCGGCGAAGAATAAAAATGGAGATTGCTTGTTGTATATTTTTACTATTATGCAAGATTATAATGGATCAGGTTACCAATCAAATGCCTACAGAAGAAGTCATGATGTAACTTTTATGCTTTGTGAAAACGCGAAATAGTTAAGTATAATAATGTTAAAACAACTGTTTTCTTACTTAATGAAAATGAATTGATTTTAGGAAAGGGTGTATTGGAAAAGGAAAAACCGGTGTTATACATGTACTTTACTAAGAAAACAAGAAATTAGAATTATAAAACTATAGCTATGGAAGATTTAGGATTGATTATTGCAATTGCCAGTTGTGTTTTGATGCCGACTTTGATTGTACTTATAACTAAGAAGAAAAAACAAAAGTAAAATTATAGGTAATAATGGTTAATTAAATTGACATTTCAATTTAATTATTATTTATATCTTTATAGACTAAAAACAAAAAATATGAAAAAATTAGTAGTAGTAGCAGCCTTAACATTAGTTTCAACATTTGCTTCGGCACAATTTAAAATGGATAGTGATGGGAAAACATTACGTAACTCCAGTAACTCTTCAGTTGGTAAAATTGATAGCGATGGGAAAACCATTCGTAATTCAAGTAATTCTTCTGTTGGACATGTGGATAGCGATGGTAAAACCATTCGTAATTCAAGTAATTCAACAGTATTAAAAGTTGACGGTAACGATATTCGTAATTCTAGTAACAGTACTATCGCAAAGATGAGCGACGTAACTAGCTCTATCCAAGGATCAAAACCCGAAGCGGTTTATGTAGCTTTATGGTGGTTTCTTGTTAAAGGCAACAAGTAATAAATTCTTTTTTAGTAATTCCAATTAAACGCTTGCTTTATGCAGGCGTTTTTTTTGTTTCAAAAATTCCGACTCCTAATGCATTTGTTTGGTTTACACTATCACTTGTTATTATTTGAGTCGCGTTGCTTTAGTGTTAGCTTTTTAGTTAACTCACTCTTGTAATATTGCAGAATAATTCAAAATTTAAATGAGTGCAAAGAAGGAGCTTAGTCCGGTGATAAAAGCAGGAGCCGCAAAGGTGTACAGGAAAAATTTGCAACGCATATTGGATAGTTTAAGCCAAACCAATCATATTATTCAAAAAACCCAGTTCCAAAATTATTTGATACAAGGCGAAGACTGTCTCGTTAAACTAAAGAAAGCTGAATCAGATGCCTATAACTTCGACTTGGAAAACGAGTATAATTATTACAAGGAACTCTTTTTAAGGGCAAGCACTTGAACATAAAGCAACTCATCTATTCGGAATAACATATCACCTATTAGTTTTAAGCCCTCACCTTTTGGAAGTACCTTTTTTGCCGTTCAATAAGCTGCATTTTTGATAAAAATTATACAAGATGAAAACTTTAAACCTTAAGTGTATTTATAGTGGACTTATTATCCTAAGTATACTATCATTAAAAGCAATTGAAATGCCAAAAGCAAAGCAAGTCGCAAAGGCTTTTTTTCAAGAGAATAAAGGACAAATTTACGACCAAAATTACAATCCTCGTACAGATGTTTTGTTTAGCGGGTATGTTCGAGGTATGGTTTATCACCTTACTAATAGCGGAATCAGCTATCAATTAAACAGAGTAGATGAGTGGAAAACAGAGGTGAATAAAAAAACTAAGGAAGAAATTAAAGCAATTGATAAAACTACAATTTACCGTTTAGATATTAATTGGTTAGGTGCAAACACAAAAGCTTTAATTAGTAAAGGTCAAACTTACGAAGGTGTGAGTAATTATTATTCAGAAAGCTGCCCAAATGGTGCCTTAAATGTAAAAAGCTACATGGATATCACTTACAAAAATATTTATTCTGGTATTGATTTAAAGTGGTATGAAAAGGAAGGGGAGTTAAAGTATGATTATCTTGTGTCTGCAGGAGCCAACTACAAACAAATAAAATTAGAAATTAAAGGTGCAAAAAAAATTAGTTTAAATGACAATGGAGAGTTAGTCATAAAAACACCATTAGGTACAATCATCGAACAAGCTCCTTTAGTAATTCAAAATGGAATGGTTTTAAAATCGAATTGGAAAGTTGATAATAATATTATTGGTTTTAATATCGAAAACCTAAATCCAAGTCTTGATTTTATTATTGATCCGGCAGTACGTACATGGGGAACATATTATGGAGGAACAGGAAGTGAAGTTGGATATTCTACAAGTACGGATGGTTCCGGTAATGTTTATATTGCCGGACAAACAAATCTTAGCACAGGCACTGTAATTGCCACATCAGGAAGCCATCAAACCAGTTTTGGAGGAGGAAGTATTGATGCCATGCTGGTAAAATTTAATTCAGCGGGAGTGAGATTGTGGGCTACACTTTATGGAGGTAGGACGTGACCGTGGATATTCA
>JADJMM010000010.1 GCA_016709575.1 Sphingobacteriaceae bacterium | reverse complement strand
TTCATTCGTCTTATACAAACCAAAGGATATTGTAAGTGGTGATTTTTACTGGATTGATAAAAAGGAGACAGCGTTTATTTCGCAGCGGTAGATTGGCCACCGGTCACGGTGTACCCGGTGCGTTTTGTGAGTATTGTAGGATCAAATTTATTGGAAGGATGCGGTGAACAATACAGATTTGTATGCGCCTGAAATCGTGGATAAATTAAACGAAGGTGTAGCTTCAACATTACCGTTGGTATTACTGGAAAAAGCAAACCAAAGACGGAATGGACATGACCTCTGTGCTTGAGTTTAAAAAATTAAAATTACAATTTGCAGAGGTTAAAGCATTGTACATCATTCGTGACGGAGAATTGATACAACATAAAGCAGACTAAATTCCCTGTTGGAGCTTATTGGTGAAACCAGAAAGTTTTACGAATAACACCATCACTTAAAAAGGCGATATGGTTTATATTTTCTCTGACGGATAGTGCCGATCAGTTTGGCGGACCAAAAGGAAAGAAATTCCATGGCAGGAAAAATCTGGAACTTATTGTTAGATGCAAGTAAATTACCTGCTAATGAGCAACGTCGTAAGTTAAATGAAACGATTGTAAGCTGGAGAGGCGGATTAGAGCAGGTAGATGATATATTGATTATTGGTATTAAAATATAATTAACCTGTCGTAAATAAATTGAATAAGAGTAAATAAAGTTTATTTTGCGACGATAGAAAAAAATTAAGCAACAATTTGATCTGATAATGCCTAAAATGGGCGAGAGTGTTGCAGAAGCAACCATCATTAAATGGACAAAAAACGAAGGTGATGCAATTAAAATTGATGAAACAGTTTTAGAAATTGCAACCGATAAAGTGGATAGCGAAATTCCTTCGCCATTTGAAGGTACTTTAATTAAACATTTATTTAAAGAAGGTGATGTTGTTCAGGTAGGAGGATTGGTAATTGCGCAAATCTCTTCGGAGGCGGGTGCCAAAAGTAGCGGCACTCCAAAAACAATACACCGGAAGTTAAAACAAAAGTGAAGCTGCTGAAACAAAGACGCATCTGTTGCTGCTGTAACTGCAAATATTGATTTCAGTAAATCCATCAAATTCTATTCGCCATTGGTAAAAAACATTGCCAAAGAAGAAGGAGTTAAGCGTTGAAGAATTAGAAAATATTAAAGGAAGCGGACAAGGATGGTCGCGTTACCAAAGCCGATATTTTAGCTTATTTACCCAATAGAAATAAAAGTGTTTCTACTTCTACTACAACTTCTACACAAAGTAATGGCACCAAAACACAAAGTTCTGGTGACGGTGCTATGACAATTAATCGTCCTGCGGTTTCTGTAGGTGCTGGTGATGAATGATTGAAATGGATCGCATGCGTAAAATCATTGCCGATAACATGGTAATGAGTAAACATGTTTCGCCGCACGTTGGTTAATTTATTGAAGCCGATGTAACTAACTTTAGTATTGTGGAGAGAAAAGCGAAGAAAGAATTTGAAAAACGTGAAGGTGAAAATAACATTTACGCCATTGTTTATTGAAGCTGTTGCAAAAGCAATTAAAGATTTCCCAATGATAAATGTTTCTGTTGATCAAACAGGAACTAAAATTATTAAACGTAAAAATATTAATATTGGTATGGCAGCTGCTTTACCAAGTGGAAATTTAATTGTGCCTGTAATTCGCAATGCCGACGAGAAAAAATCTTATCGGAATAACCAAAGCGGTGAACGATTTAGCGTCTCGCGCAAGAGCCAATAAATTAACACCTGATGAAATTTCAGGTGGTACATTTACCCTTACCAACGTTGGTAATTTTGGGAATGTAATGGGAACACCAATCATTCTTCAGCCTCAAGTAGCAATTATGGCTGTTGGAACAATTAAGAAAAAACCGGCTGTTATTGAAACCCCACAGGGTGATTTAATTGGTATTCGCCATATGATGTTCTTGTCTTTATCTTACGACCACCGAGTGGTAGACGGCTCTCTCGGAGGTACTTTCCTTCGTAAAGTGGCCGATTATCTTGAAGGATGGGATATCAACAGAACTGTTTAAAACTCTTCCTTTTTTGTTCGTTTTTAGTCTCCCTAAAACGATTAATACGACGGTAAAAACCTAGTTTTTATCTAATATTTATATATATTTGTTTCCTTATAAAAAAAGGAAAAATGAAGAAGTTTTTATTACTGGTTTTCTCTCTGATTTTATTGACAGCTCAAGCGCAGCTTCCTACGGGATCTTACAAAGATTATTTTAAGGAAGGTTTCGTTTTTTAATGCTGGAAGAAAATTATGAATTAGCATTACGCAATTTTTTAAGAGCGTATGAAATGGATTCTTCATCCGCTAACATCAATTACAACGTTGGGGTGTGTTACTTAAAGTCATCTAACGAAAAGGCAAAAGCAGAATCTTACTTAACTAAAGCCGTAGCAAAAACAGATAAGAATTATAAAATGGACGACCCAAATGAAAAGCGGCGCCTCCATTAGCACATTACTATTACGGACAAGCATTACACATCAACTATAAATTTGACGAAGCCATTGTTCAGTACGATAAATTCGGAACATTTATTGGTGCAGATAAGAGTTGGAAAAAGATTTAGAGTATTACAAAAAGCAAAGCATGTTTGCTAAGGAAGTTGTATCCGCTCCAATCAATGTTCAAATTTCCAATCTTGGGGATAGCATTAACAGCGAGTATCCTGAATACAGTCCGGTTTTAAGTTCGGATGAAAGAACAATGATTTACACAACTCGCCGTTCTTCAAGTACAGGTGGAGAAAAAACGCCTGATGGAAATTTCTTTGAAGATATCGTTGTATCGTATAAAGATGATAAAGGAAAATGGACTAAGCCTGTTGCTTTAAGTTCAAACGTAAATACTAACGGACACGAAGCGTCGATTAACTTAAGTCCTGATGGACAAACTTTAATTGTTTTCCGTGACGACGGAGGTAATGGAAATATTTATTTCTCAACTTGGGATGGAAAAACCTGGACTTCCTTACAGGAGTTCGGTTCTGATATCAATACCAAAGCTTGGGAATCTCACGCTTGTTTAAGTAACGATGGTAACACTATTTATTTCGTATCTGATCGCGAAGGTGGTTTTGGTGGACGTGATATTTACCGTTGCGTTAAATTACCAAACGGAAAATGGAGTAAAGCTTTAAACGTTGGTCCAGTTATTAATACAGAATACGATGAAGACGGTGCGTTTATGCATCCTGACGGAAAAACGTTCTTCTTTGCTTCTAAAGGTCACAAAACCATGGGAGGTTTCGATTTAATGTTTTCAATTTTAGATGAAGACAATAAATTTACTGAACCATTTAACTTATGGCATCCAATCAACACAACTGACGATGATGTGTTCTACTCAACATCACCTGACGGAAAACGTGCTTACTATTCATCAGCAAAAGAAGGTGGTTTTGGTGAGAAAGATCTTTACATGATTTCAATTCCTGGTCAAACCGAAAAGCCTTTGGCTTTATTCCGCGGACAAATTATTGCAGCGGAAGGGGAGAGTTTACCTGAAGATATTACTATCATCGTAAGAGATAAACAAACAGGAGAAATTGTAGGTACTTACCGTCCGAAAATTGTAAACGGAACGTTCTCTACTATTTTACCTCCGGGTAAAGAGTACAACTTCTCTTATCAATCTGAAGGAAACGAATTCTTCAACGAAGATGTTTACGTTACAAACGATTTAAGTTACCAGGAGATCCGCAAAGAGATTTCTTTAGAGCCGGTTAAATTGTTAGGTAAAGTAAAAGTAAAAGACACCGGTATCACTTTAAATACAATTGTACTTAACAATTCAAAAGATAAAAAACCTGTACCGGGTGCAAAAATTACTGTAACTGATAAAGCTGGTGCTGTACAAACTTTTGATGCTGATGATAAAGGTAAAAAAGAAGCTATTGTTTTAGTAGCTGATAATATTTACACAGTAATGGCTGAAAACGGCGGCAAGAAAAGCGCTGTTGCAACTATTAACACAACCGGAATTAAAGGCAGCAAAAATTACACACAGTTATTATTTTTAGATGGTCAGAAACCAGCGAGCTTATATAACTTAAGTTTAAATGTTGTGGTTTACAATAATCCTAAACAAAAGAAACCGGTTCCAAATGCAAACATTGCTTTAGTTGGTAATGATGGAAGTAATTATACAGGAACAACAAATGCTAAAGGTGTTTTAAATAACATTGCTTTAGATGCAGATGTGAATTATGATTTATCTGCTTCAAGTGGTGATGTGTCATCTGAGAAAACATATTTAAGCACAAATAATACAAAAGTAAGCAAGGTTTATAAGCAAGTTCTATATGTTGAAACTGCAGGTGTTGCTAAATTACCTTCTACGAAATACGAATTCTACTTTAAGTATAACAAACATCGTGTAGATTCTGTACAAGATACTTGGACTGCATTTATCGATCGTTTAGTGGAAATCAGTAAGAAGAAATCAATCAATGTAACTATCGAAGCCAGCGCTTCTAAAGTACCTTGTATGATTGTATTCAAAAACAATAACGAATTAGCTGCAGCACGCGCTACTATCACAATGAATAAAATTAAAGATGCAGTAACTGCTAAAGGTGGCGATGCTTCTAAATTAAAGTTCATTAAACGTTCTGTTGTTCAAGGACCAGCTTGGCATAACGATCACATCGAACGCCGCGAGGTATTTGAGAAATATCAATATGTGAAGGTGAGTGCGAATTAAAAGAAATTGTTTATTATTTAAAGCCCTGCAAAAGCAGGGCTTTTTTATGCTGTAATCTTCTTGTGGTAACCTCATCCGTCTGCCTTCGGCAGCCACCTTCTCCTATAAGGAGAAGGAATTATCCCTCTCCTCATAGGAGAGGGGGGACCACGCTTCGCGTGGTGGGAGAGGTTACCATGTACGAATCCGTGGTGGGAGAGGTTAATGTCAGTTCGAGCGTAGTCGAGAACGTTGGGGGAATGTCTCGACTACGCTCGACAGGACATTATTGGACGGTCGACAGGACAGGAGTTTTTAACAACCCTTGCATGAGGTTCTCGAAGGCAAGGGAATTTCTTAACTTTACCCTATGTCAAACGCCCTCTGGTTCAAAGATTGGTTTAACTCGCCGTATTATCATATTCTTTATAAAAAAAGAGATGATAAAGAAGCGCAATCCTTTATGGACGCCTTGTGTAAACATCTTGGCTTAAATCCAAATCATAAAGTATGGGATTTAGCTTGTGGCAAAGGGCGACACTCCATTTACCTGAACTCAAAAGGTTGTAATGTAATTGGAACAGATTTATCTGACAACAGCATTTCAGAAGCCCTAAAGAGTTCTAACGAAACTTTAGAATTTTATGTGCACGATATGCGCACACCGTTTCGGATAAATTATTTTACACATGTATTTAATTTATTTACCAGCATCGGTTATTTCGATGATGAACGCGATAATTTGAAAGTGTTTAAGAATGTTTATCAATCGTTGAAGCCGGGTGGAATTTTCGTGGTTGATTTTTTTAATGTGTTGGATGTAACAAATTGCATGATTGCCGATAAAAAATGCTTGTTGAAGGTATCGAATTCCATATCCTCAAAAAAATTGAGGATAATAAAATTATCAAACGTATTGAGTTCTCTGATAAAGGCAAAGATTATTATTTCGAAGAGAAAGTTTCGCTTCTCACTAAATCTTTATTTGAAAAAATGGCGACTGAAGCTGGGTTTAAGTTGGAAACGGTTGTTGGCGATTACCAATTAAATCCCTTCGATGAAAAAAAATCCGACCGACTTATTTTAATATTTAAAAAGTAAAATGGAGCGCACCACTTTATTTGTTGATGTCATAGTGCCGTTGGCTGTACCGCAAAAGTACACCTATCGCGTGCCTGTGGAATTGAACGATGAGGTGGATTTAGGAAAACGTGTTCTTGTGCAATTCGGAAAATCAAAATTCTACTCAGCAATTGTTTCTAAAGTTCACGATAAAGCGCCGACGGAATATGTGGCGAAGTATATCGATTCTGTTATAGATGATAAACCTATCGTTCTCGAAAAACAATTAACGTTTTGGGATTGGATGTCGTATTACTATATGTGCGGTCCCGGTGAAGTAATGAATGCGGCTTTACCTTCTGCTCTCAAATTAAGTTCTGTTGCTAATATTCAATTGAATCCCGACTTTAATTTTGAGGAGAGTGATCATTCTCAATTCTCCGATAAAGAACATTTAATTATTGATGCGCTGCATCATAATGATACTTTGAGTTTCGAAGATGTTTCTAAAATTCTAAAATTAAATCCATTCACAAAACGGTAAATGATTTAATTAAGAAGGGCGCGATTTTAGTTTACGAGGAAGTAAAAGATAAATACAAACCGAAGCTGGTGGCTTTCGTTAAATTAAATAGTGAATACTTGAATAGTGAACATTCGAACGGCGAAGTGAAGTTGAAGGAATTGTTGGATAAGCTAGAGAAGAAAGCCTTCAAACAAGCGGAAGCCCTTTTGTGTTTTTTGCATTTGGAGAAAAGTGTGAAGGGTGCAGAGAAATGGGTGTCGAAAAGCGAAATCGTTAAGAAGAGTGATAGCGCTGCTGTTTCTGCTTTAGTGAAGAAAGGTGTTTTTGAAGAACAACAATTTGAAGTTGGACGATTACAATTCACCAATTCTGAAACCCATAAAAAGAATCTCACCAAAGAACAAAAAGTAGCCTACACCGAAATTAAAACTGCCTTCGAAAAACATTCTGTTAATTTATTACATGGTGTTACCGGAGCGGTAAAACAGAACTTTACGCCAAACTCATTGAAGAAACTATAGGCAACGGACAACAAGTTTTATTTCTTCTTCCTGAAATTGCTTTAACCACGCAACTCATTACCCGTATGCGGACTTACTTCGGCGATAAAGTAGGGGTGTACCATTCTAAATTCAGCGAGAACGAACGGGTAGAAATTTGGAACAATGTGTTGAATAACACAGGAGAAAATACTTACAGCATCATTATGGGCGCACGCTCGGCTTTGTTTTTGCCTTATGCTAATTTGGGTTTAATCATTATTGACGAAGAACACGATTACTCTTACAAACAACACGACCCTGCACCACGTTATCATGCCAGTGATGCTGCTATTTATTTATCTACGCTGCATAACGCCAAAGTGTTATTAGGTTCTGCCACACCATCTTTAGAGACCTATCAAAATGCCTCAACAGGTAAATACGGTTTAATTGAATTAAACAAACGTTTCACCGATGGCGCCGCTAATGAAATGGTGATTTGTGACATTAAGCAGTCGGTGGCTTCGACAAGCTCAGCCACCGAAGATCCGGGTGCACAAGAACATCCGGTGTCTGAACAACACAACCCGGTGCCTGAGCTTGTCGAAGGCACTTTACGTGAGGAACAAATCCATTCTCACGCATCCTTTGCACGAAGCCATAAAAACCGCTCTCAAAAACAAAGAACAAATCATCTTATTCCAAAACCGACGTGGGTTTGCGCCTTATACCGAATGTTCTTCTTGCGGTTGGATACCTCATTGTACGCAATGTGATGTGAGTTTAATTTATCACAAACACTCTAATAAATTAACTTGTCATTATTGTGGTTATACTATTCCGCCGCCGAGTGCTTGTGCGGCTTGTGGACATAATGATTTACGTTACAAAGGCATGGGCACCGAGAAGATAGAAGAAGAAATTGAAATTTTATTTCCGGAAGCAAAAATTGCGCGTATGGATTTAGATACCACGCGAAGTAAATACGCCTACAAACAAATTATAGATGATTTTGAAGAACAGAACATCGATATTTTAATTGGCACGCAAATGGTGACCAAAGGTTTAGACTTCGACCATGTAAGTGTAGTAGGAATTTTAAATGCTGATTCTTTATTTTCCTTTCCTGATTTCCGCTCGCACGAGAGGGGGTATCAGTTAATAACGCAGGTGAGTGGAAGGGCAGGGCGTAAACACAAACAAGGCAAAGTATTTATACAAACCTTGCAGCCACAGCACCCTGTTATACAATATGTGATTAACGACGATTTAAAATTGTTTTACAACAACCAATTACAAGAACGCAAACAATACCATTACCCGCCTTACTCGCGCCTCATACAATTAAGTGTAGTAGCTAAAGACGTAAACCTCGTAAACAACATGAGCGAAGAATTAGCCAAACGCTTAAGAGGCACCTTTGCAAAAGATTTATTAGGCCCGCAATTTCCCTTAGTAAGCAAAATAAAAAACAACTACTATAAACGCATCATTTTAAAAATTGATAAGTCTTTAGGCCCGCAGAATGTACGGCATATCTTGAATACGGAGATAAATAATTTGCATCAGAATTATAGGGATGAGAATTTTAGAGTGCAGGTGGATGTTGACCCGTATTAAGGCTAATCGTGAGCTCGTCGAAGGTTAAAAGGGTAGCGCTGACTTATTAAGAGAAATCTAACCTCTGTAAGCGAATAGATTTTTAAGTATCTCGGTTTTCTTTTCAGTTAAAGGCTCGCTAACATGTTCTTCGTAATTTGGTTCGTATGATAAATTCAAAACTGAGTCAAAAATTATTTTACTTAGCGCTCCTTGAAGTTCATCTGCAATGTCTTTTATAGTATTATATAGATTTTCATCAATCGCAACAAGTGCGTCATAAAAATCTTGTCTTAATAAAATGAAAAGTCCGCTCACAGTACCTTCAATTGATTCCCTATCAGGTTGAGATAAGTGAGGTTGTTTTAATTTTTGAAGTTCTTTTTCAATTAAGTCAAATAAACTATAAAAGTTTTTAAGATTATGATCGAGTACAAGAGTTTTTAGTAATTGAATTTTTCTATCTCTTTCTTTTTCTTCCTGGTCTTTTGTATTGCGGAATTTAAAACTTTGACAGCGTAATATCCATTGAACCCGGCAATCGCTATCATAGCAAGTTTATATACTATATCAAGTATATCCGTGGATTTTTCAGGTGGTAAACATTGACACATAAATTAGCCAAGAGCGGTATTAGTTCTTAATATTCTTATAATTGCCTCTCTTAATGGTTTTTCATAATTATATTTACCTAAAGATTCAAACTTAAATTTCTCTATAAATTTTTCTCCCTAACTTGGAAACTACATTAATAAACAACTCCTCGAAAAATGAAGGGTTAATAGAATAAATGTTATCTGGAATGATAATAAATACTTCATTATAGTTTCTTTCAATTTCATCAATTTTAGATGCTTTACGGACGTCTTCACCTCTATCTCTACCTGTGAATACTTTTGCAATACTACCATCGGAACCTTTTACTCGATAGTCTTCTAAATGTATAATATTTTCTTTACTTAATTTCATTTGTAACCTCTTCTATTAAATCATCCTCATTAAACAATATCTTAGCACTAATAATCGTGCCAGGAAAGTAATTATCTACAAATTTAACGAATTTAGGGTCAGGTTTATCCTCTATGCTACCAGAATCATTGAAAGTCATAAATTTGTAAGGCTCTCCATCAACTTTACCAACTGAAATATTATAAGTCCCATCGAAAATAATGCTCGAGTTACCTGACAAAATGGCCATTTGTGAAATATTGTCCTTCTCTTTTTGCCTTCCTTTAATGTTAAAAAAACTATCTATAAATTGTATGGAACCGTTACCTCTTTTTTTATAGCGTACAGGGGCAACCGAAGTAACACCTTCTTGTAAGGCGTACAAAGTCCACAAAGTTTCTTCTTCAAATGCTCTAGGCAAAAATAATTTTTTCGATGTGTATCGTTTAGAAAGGTCATTCATTTTCTGAACAATAGATTTATTCGGACAGTCTGGAGCTTTAAATTTCTCGTATATAGTTTTTCCAAAATTCAAAATCGCTAGACGAAACACTCCATAATGTTTTCCATTATCGTTAATCTCGTGAAAGTATCCAATTGAAAAACGGAACTTTGTGGTTGAATGTTCTTCTGCATTAATTAGAATCTCTCCAATTACAGTACTCAAATCTTCTAGTCTATCTGATGTCAATTCTCTGCCTAAACTTTTTAAACAATCTAATACGTAATCAACTAATTTTGTCGTGTCAAGATCTTTTTGTTCTCGTATCTTAACTGGATCTCCATTAATCTCTCTATCGTGTATACAAAGTTTGTATGGTATAATATCCTTGAAATTAATTGTTTTGTTACTGTGAATTGAAGGTGAGCCAACGGAGTACAATAGCTTCCCAACATCAGGATTGTTTATATTAATTCCATTTATTTCATGTACTCGTGGTCTTGTCGGCTTGAAGCCTTTGCATTTGTTGAAAAAATGAATTATGTCTTTTAGTATGATATCTAAAAGTACTTGTGCGCTTAAATCAGCCCTAGTACATTGCCTATAGTCAATATTTATGTGCGTGAATTTCTGTAAAATAAGTGCACCCATTACATTTCTAATGAACTCATAACTTTCATCTGGGAAGTCAATTATTGAAAATTGCTTGGGAACTAAAAATTACCATTGTTATCTGGAATATTTTTGACAACATTATCAATATGAAATGCGCAATTCTTACATTCCAACATATAAGATATATTAACTGGCAGCCATTTATCGATTATATTTTGATACGATAAATCGCCGTTTAATTCTTTTTTTGCGTCAAGCCATTTTTTGTGACTTTTATACCTCTTGTTTTTTCTTTTCTTAATGACTTTAGTGACCTGAGATGTCTTTTCTCGGCTATGTTTAATAATATTTGGACTTTGTTTTTCAAAATAGGTATTAGGTTAGCCTTAACCACAGTTGTCGCGGATTTGTAATCCGTCATTGGAACTAAGTAGTTGCACTGCTTGTCTCATTTGTTTCAGAAACAACAGGAATTATTATAGCTTCATTGCTTGCGGCTTGAGTTTCAGCTTTTGGTAATGCGGGCTTCAAGGCCTTTTTTACCTTTAAATGTTTTATTTGATCTAAACTAATAGCGTCAAATACAATTTTATCAATAGAGGCTTTTATTTCTTCGTCTTGAAACTTATGATTGTATTTTTCTTTAAACCTTTCTTTATATAATTAATTACTGTGTCGGTATAAAAGAAATCCCGCAACGTTTGCGGGGTCTAGAGCAATACATTTATTCCACAACATTAATAAGCCTTTATTTGTAACGGAGTCCCTGTAAAAATTGAATAACTTCTAAGCCTTTTTTTAATTGAACAACATCACTTAAGTCAATTGAAAATACTTTTCTTGATTCAATGGGCTTATTAAATAAGATTTTATAAAATTCAATGCATTTACCATTGGTAAGTAAAGCCCACTCAATACCTTCATTTGCACCATAATTAACCGCTTGTCGTAAATGCGCTTCATTAAGATTAAGCGATAAAGCTTTTACTTCAACCAAAAAATGTCTTACACCTTTTATTTGTACTACATAATCAGCGTAAGTGCCTTTAATCATATACTCAGTTTTTATTTCCTCAATAGGAGCGTAACCCAAAACTTCAGATAGAAATGCGTTAATCATAAGCCTTGTCCCTGACTCGTCAAGTTCAGTTATCTTTCCATTAAGATATTTTTTAGAATACTTTTTAAAGCATCATTTAATTTCGAAAGTTTGCTTGCGTTCAACATGATAAATGGTTTAGATTATAAATATATAAAATAATTTGAACTATCAAAAAAAAGGTTTCTTAGGGCTAAATCTCCCGTTAGCGCGGATTTGCAATCCGTGATGGGAACTACTTATCAATATATTCATTATAAATAGCCATTGCTAAGAAACGGGTATCCTTAATGAAATATCTGTCAAATATTTCCACAACTTCTTTTCCCTCTACTTTGTAGCCAATACCTCTAATAAAAACATATGGAATTTCAGATATGAATTCTATTCTGATTGGTTCTAAATTTTCTATATAGATTATACACTTACTCGAACCAAAAGGTTCAATTCTATATTTCAAATCTCTCATTATCAAATCGTATTAAAGGTAGATATTTCATTCATTTGTGTACTATACGGAGATAAAAACTAGCATGTTACACCAGTAACCTTCATCAATAATTGTATTATATTACAAGCCGATACTGTATGAAACATATTTTCTCTCTTTCCTTCCTGGTTCTAATCTCTATTGTAAAAGCACAAGAGCTTGTACCCGATGGTGGTTTCGAGAATGTACAACGTTTACCTACTAAAGAAAGCAATCATATTTTCTGCACCAAAAATTGGGTCACCCCCAACGCCACCAACGCCGATTATTATCACCAAGATGCTGAAGACGGAGCAGTAAGTGTTCCCTTAAACCGTTTCGGTAAACAAGAAGCCCACAGCGGCAAAGCCTACGCCGGCATTTGTATAGAAGAAAATTTTATAGAATATATTGAGAGTCCCCTCACACAAACCCTAGAAAAAGATAAAGAATACCTAATAGAGTTTTACATCAGTCAAGCTGATTTCCGTCTCGCCAAAGTAAAAGAGTTTGGTTTAATGTTCTTAGATAAAGTTCGTTTCAGTTATGCTAAAAGAGGCATACCCAACAAACCGCCCGTAAACTTTTATTTAAAAAAAGGCTACAAGAATAATAAAGATTGGGTAAAACTCTCCGCCACCTACACCGCCGAAGGTTTCGAGAAAGCTTTCATCCTAGGTTATTTCAATTACGATTACCCAAAGGGTTATCCCAAAAAGCACATTATTATATTGATGATGTTTCTATCACCGAAGTAATACATGTTAATTCAACGAAGGGGAAGTAGGGCAGCAATTCCCTTCTCCTCATAGGAGAAGGTGTCTGCCTTTGGCAGACGGATGAGGTTAATTATGTGGAAGTAACCTCTCCCACCACGCCAAGGCGTGGCCCCCCCCCCTCTCCTGTAAGGAGAGGGAAGGTTGTTTTTTTTAAACAAATTTAAAATTGCTATAATCTGTAGCAGGGATTTAAAAAACCTTGTAATAATTTTGATTTAAAATAAGAACAGATGAAGCATAAATTATCTATTACTGATGAGCAAATTGAGAGAAGTATATACTTAATAAGAGGAAAAAAGGTAATGATTGATAGGGATTTGGCGCGCCTTTATGGAGTTGAAACGAGGGTGTTAAATCAAGCAGTTAAAAGAAACGTAAGAAGATTTCCGGATGATTTTATGTTTAAATTAACCCCTTCAGAGTTCGAAAATTGGATATCACAATTTGTGATATCCAATTCTGAAAAAATGGGGATGCGAAAACCGCCTTTAGTTTTTACTGAACAAGGAGTGGCCATGTTGTCGAGTGTTTTAAATAGTGAAACGGCCATTGATGTAAATATTCAAATAATTCGGATTTTCACCAGAATGAGACAATTATTGGTATCACATAAAGATCTTTTGTTGAAAATTGAGCAAATAGAAAAAAGGTTACTAATCAGGATGAGAAAGTGGAGTTACTGTTTAAGTATGTAAAGAAATTTATTCAGAGCGAGGAGGAACGACCCAAGATCGGCTATAAAATTTCAAATAGAAGCAAAGTATTTTAAGACAAAACCCTCTGCCAATCTGCCTTCGGCGACCCTCTGGTTTTTTTTAGTACAAAAAAACCTGTCTCTCCTTGGCAGGAGAGAAGCAAATCCCATGCACAAAACAATTCCCCGCCTGCCAAGGAGGGGACAGTCTAGGCTGAAAGCCGACAGGGGTGGTCAAACAAAAGTAACCTCTCCCACCACGCCTGGCGTGGTCCCCCCTCTCCTGTAAGGAGAGGGAATGGCATCCGTACTAAATAAACCTCATTACTTTTGTACCTTTCCTCCACATTCTGCATTCCACAGCAAAAGCAATTCTCAAATGAAAAAACAATTTCTTATTTATCTGCTCTTAATTTGCACGATATCATTTTCTCAAACACAAAAAACAGATCCTTATTATGTTCAGCCTTACGATACTGTTTCACCTTATCATCCAAGTACAATTGTCCGCTTTATTCAGCAAGATAAAAAAGGCAATATGTGGTTTGGCAGTTGGACGGGCATAGTAAAATACGACGGCAAAGTCTTCACCAATTACATGCTAAAAGAAAGTCTCATTCCATTCCACACATTTTGCGTGCGCGAAATGAAGAACGGCGACCTCTGGTTCGGCACCGTGCGCGCGGAGCTTTACAGATTTGATGGAAAACATGGACACTCTACACAACAGAGAACGGTCTCGCCGATGATTTGATTTCTTGATTTTATGGAAGACAAGAACGGGAAAGTATGGATCTCCACCGACGGAGGTATTAGTATTTATGATCCAACCGTATCAATTACTCCAGGCGCAAGAGCAGGCGTAATTACACCTGCAGGCGCAAGCATCAGTTCAAAAAAAGGATTTACTAATTATAATACTACAGATGGTTTGTGTTTCGATCGTACCTGGGGATCTATGTTAGACAAAATAGGAAAAGTTTGGATATACACCCGCGGTGGTGTGAGCATTTGCGATCCTTCTATCGCCAATAATAAAGTGGATAAAGAATTAGTAGCAGCAAACAAAGTGAAGAAACCTTTCGAGCAATTTTATATTAAACCGGGAGTTCCATTCACCAACGCACGCATTGTGATACAAGATAAAAAAGGCATCATTTGGATTGGCGGAGGAGACGGACTTTACAGTTACAATCCAGCAATAAAAAGTGATAGTCTAACTAAACACATGAATAATTTCATCGGTTACATCATGGAAGACAAAGCCGGCAACTTATGGATTAGTTGCGGTGTTGAAGGTGGTATGGCGCTTTATAAATACACACCTTCTGCAGTGTATGGAGAAAAGGATGGTCCGTTTACAGAAATAAAAAAAATATCTCCGGGTCAGGTTTTCGAATCAACAGAAGACAAAGACGGAAATATTTGGTTTGGAACTGTGACTGGTCCGATGAAATATAATCCGTCAACAAAAGAGTTTACGGAGTTTAGGAAGTAAACCCCTCTGCATCCGCCTTCGGCGACCACTCTGGTTTTTTTGTTAAACAAAAAAACCTGTCTCTCCTTGGCAGGAGAGAAGCAAATCCCGTGCACAAACAACTCCCCGCCTGCCAAGGAGGGGACAGTCGTATCCGCCTTCGGCGGAAGACAGGGGTGGTCAACCATTCACAACCATCATTACCAAAAACGAGACAGGGGTGGTTAAACAAAATAACCTCTCCCACCAAGCAAGCGAAGTAACCTCTCCCACCACGCAAGCGAAGTAACCTCTCCCACCACGCAAGCGTGGTCCCCCCTCTCCTGTAAGGAGAGGGAATAGTCCGTATTCTAAAAAAACTCATTTCTTTTGTACCTTTCCACTAAATCCTGCATTGCATAGGGAAAGAACCAGATTTGAAAGCATTAGTATTTATAATAAGTCTCTTTACATTAACTGCAGTTGGACAAACTAATGATGTTCAATATGACTTACCAAGCCCCGCAGGATGGGGAACAGAGAAAATTCCTTTTCCTATTAGTTTCGCGCCCTCTATTGAGTATAAGGGAATGGAAGAAATACGTTTCACGCCGGGGTGGGCCAGAAAAGATAGCGCTGATTATTGGAGTTATGTTTTTTTATGGTACCTCGATGGCAAACAAAAAATAGATGCTAAAACTCTCGAAGGTCATTTGAAAGTTTATTACGAAGGACTCGCCTCTGCAACAAAGTCTGTACCCCGCGAGAAATTAATTCCTGTTGTGGTAAAGAACAAAGTAGAAAAAACATTCAGTACTTATGAAGCTTGTTTTGAGGGTACGGTTTATATGTTAGATTACATGTCACAAAAACCAATGACACTAAATTATAAAATACGTTTAACGACTTGTCCGGGCGAAGAAAAAACGTTTGTCTTTTTTAGATTATCGCCTCAACCTTATGCACATCAGGTTTGGAAAGGTTTGGATAAAGTGTGTAATGATTTTAAATGTAAGAAATAATTGACCCCTCTGCCTATTCCGTCCCGATAGCTATCGGGACGGAATTAAGGCTGTCTCCCCTTAAAAAAGGGGAGAAAACAAATTAGTACTATGGATATTGAAATAGAACAAAAATTAATAGAACAAAGTAAAACAGACCCGCAGGCCTTCGAGCGACTCTACATAAAATACTACGAGCAAATTTTAAAGTTTGTGTATAAAAGGGTAGAGAGTTTAGATGATACCAGAGATATTACATCAACCGTTTTTATAAAAGCGCTGAGTAATATTTCAAAGTATAAAGACATGGGTTTTCCGTTCTCAAGTTGGTTGTACAGAATTGCAATCAATGAGATAAATATGTTTTATAGAAAAACAAAAAAGAACGCATCATCAGTTTAAACGAACATGGCTTAAAAAACATGGCAAGCGAATCAACTGAGGTAGATGATGGATTAATCGCGACACTCAAAAAATCATTACTGCATTTATCACCCGAAGATTTGAATTTAATTGAGCTCCGCTTTTTCGAGAACCGTCCTTTTGCAGAAATGGGAGATATATTAGAAATAAGCGAAGCCAACGCAAAAAATCAGAACGTACAGAGTCTTGGATAAATTAAGAGAATATATTCGAAAGTAGAACAACATTAAAAAATATTTATCATGAATAATTATAAACTAATAGATAGTCGCCCCGAATTAACATCATCGCAAGTATTGAGCGGTATGAATTTCGCGGCAGTAAAAGCAGGAGCCTTAGCTACTACAACAACCATAGCAGGTGTAATCATCACAAAAGGACTCCTTACCAAACTTTTTATTTCAGCTATTGTGATATCATCGGCAGTGATGATGTATAATAAAGACAATGAAAATCGTGTTCCTGAGCAAAAGGAAATAATGACCTCTAATTCGATAAGTGAACCTAATCACTACGGAGAAGAGCCTTTTACTTTACAAGAAACTGCTCAGGTAACGAGCGCAAATATTAAGCCAATCCGAATTGCTATTCCAACCGTTCAACCAAATGAGCAATTAACAGAGAAAGCAACGGAAAACACAAAAGAGAAAACAAATGAAACAACATCCAATGCGGTTTCAACATTAACATCAGCAACAAATGTGATGCAAATGATGACTATGCCAACTGTTGCTCTTACAAATCCGGGTCCTGCTGTTTGTCAGCCAGGTCCAAATTCAATACATAAAACCGCGCCGGCATTCAATACCATTAATGTTTTACAAGTAAAAGATTCGGTGAAGTAACCTCACCCACCACGCAAGCGTGGTCCCCCCTCTCCTCGTAGGAGAGGGAAAAAGGCCTCTTAAAAACACATGCAACTTCTGTAAATTCTATCGTATTTAATATAAACCCATAAAACATTGAACTTTAAACCTTATAAAGTGTATCAACTATAAATAAAGTTAATTAAAAGTTAAAGTTTCAAATTGAGTTGTAACTATTCCTACTTTGCCGCATTATATATGAAGATGATAAAAGCCTTAGCCCTCGCTGTACTTATTTGTTCTAGTACTTTCTCCTATTCTCAAAATTTTATTAAAGGTGTAATAACCGATTCCACGCAAGCCCCCGTCTCGTATTGCTCGATGGCACTATTAAATGCTAAAGACAGCAGTCAGGTTAAAGGTAATATCAGCGATAGCGCCGGTTTCTATATTTTTGAAAAAATTAAGGCAGGCGATTATTTTATAAAATTCACAGCCGTTGGATTTAAAGCAGCAAACACTGCTACTTTTAGTGTGGATTCTCTTTCTCAAATTACAATCCCCACACAAACTTTAAAAGCAGAAGGTGTTAACTTAAAAGAAGTCTCGGTTGCCGTATATAAACCTGCTATTGAATTTAAAAAAGGGATGATTGTGATGAATGTGGAGAATGATATCATCGCAAAAGGAAATACAGTTCTCGATTTATTGCGCCGACTTCCGGGTGTAATGGTAGATGCACAAAACAATATCACAATTAATGGTGCAGGTGATGCGCGTTTTATGATTGATGATCGTTTACAGTCAATGCCATCATCACAAGTAATAGATATGCTCGCCGGTATGAGTGCAGATAATATTTCGAAAATTGAATTAATAAAAAATCCACCTGCACGTTATGACGCTGCAGGAACAGGAGGATTAATCAACATCGTTACCAAACGCGCAAAAGTAAGTGGCTACAATGGTAATGTTGCTTTGGTGCGAGCATGGGAGCAAGAGCACGTTTCGGTCCGAGCGCTTCGTTTAATTATAAATCTAAAAGCTTAGCATCTTCTCCAGTTTTTCTTTACGGACATTGGGATCATATTAATAATCAAAATTAGAGCGTACGTATACTGTAAAATGGAAATACAGAAATTATTAACTCCGCTGGCATAAACGAAGGTTGGCAAAATGTATTTTCAGGAAGCGGTGGAATTGAATACGACGTCACTAAAAACATGCTGATTGGATTGTATGTGAATGGTGGAAGGAATGATGATCGTTGGCTTCAGACTTACAAAACAGGAATTGGAAACAGTACATTTTTAATTACGGTAAAACAAATTCTTCTGTAGAGGAAAAATATAAAACCGCTTCACCAAATTATAACTTGAGTTTATTACAAAAAATTGATTCAACTGGCGGACAAATAAGATTAAGTGTAGGTTACAATAATTATACTGAACAAGTGGATAAACAAATGAACTACGCGTTTTTTGATAATAGTGACAATGAAGTGGCGCCTGCCAGTAAGTACACGGCTTTTTCAAATAGGGAATTATAATGTATACACCGGGAAATTGGATTTGAATAAAACATTTAAAAACAAACTCTCTCTCGAAGCAGGACTAAAAGCAAATTTTGAAGATAATGATGATAAAACTATATGGAATTTATCTAATAAATCTACTGGCTTTTTTGTTGGTGATACTACTTTTAATATCAATTATAATTACAAAGAACGCATTTTAGCAGCGTACACCACTTTGTCAAGAAGCTGGGATAAATTTGGTTTCAGTATTGGTTTACGTGCCGAAGAAACGGATGTGAATATTAATTTCAAAAGCTCAAACTATTTTTACAAACGAAATTACATTACTCTATTTCCCAGCGGAAGTTTAGATTTTAATTTGAACAAGAAAAATACTTTAACCTTAGCCTACAGTTATCGTTTACGTCGCCCGCATTCAAGTATGTTAAATCCGGTTCGACAATTTAACGATCAATTAAATTACGGGGTAGGAAATTCAGAAATACGTCCGCAGTTCACGCATCACATGAATCTAGATTATATTTGGAGTCAGGCTGTAACCTTAAGTGTGGGTTATGATAAAACAAAAGATTTTACTTTCTACTACCAATACACTCAGATTCTTCCCGAGTAAGTATTGATACGCTCGCTAATTTACCGAAGTATGATAACGGTTATATAAGTTTGTCAGCACAACATAGAATTAAATGGTGGGGCTTTCAAACGTATTTAGTTGGAATGTATCAGACTTTTTCGGGAAAATTAAAAGACGAGGATATAAATTCTGAAACGTATAATTATTATGTAAACATGAATAACGAATTTTATTTTGCTAAGGATTTCAAGATTGCAGTTTGGGCAGGTTTGGGTTCGGCGTTTCAACATGGTCCGCAAACCTACCACGCCCGTAGCGCGGTTCATATTAGTATTGATAAAGCATTCTTCAATAAAAAGCTAAATGTAACATTAGCACTTCATGATGTGTTGTATAAAGATTATTTCTCGTACACTACAACGTATTCTGACCAGAGCGCATATTGGTATGATAGAATGGACACCCCGCAGATTCCGTATAAGAATTAGTTACCGCTTCGGTAAAATGCAAATCCAGCAACGCCTCAACACTGATGGTGGCGGTGGGATACAGGCGGGGAAGTAGGTTTATTCTATAACAATCTTCTTTGTTAGTCCTGCTATCCTGATGAAATAAATACCGGAAGGGTTGCTACTCAGATCTATCTGATATTTATCACCGTTTAATGTTTCTGATAAAACAGATTGGCCATATAATTAAACACTTCTAAAGTTTGATCTTTTACAGAGATGTTAAATTCAAAATTAAAAACGCCTTTAGATGGATTCGGATAAATTGTAAGATTATTTATTTCATGCTGATTCCTTTACGCCTACATTCATGTTTTACCATGTTTAATTGTTTCATGCCATAACCAATTTGTGAGGTATCTGTTAAAGCTGTACTACAGAATGTATCAGAACAAGTGCCGCTTGTTACAGTTAAGCAGACAGTATAAGTTCCAACAGTTGAATAAGTATGAGCAGGATTAACTAAAGTGGAAGTGTTTCCATCTCCAAAATCCCAAAAAATAAGTAAGAGGCCGCTACCGGAAGAATAATTCTGAACTACCCAATTATTAAAGGAATCAGCCGGCATCATAAAAAAATGCGGCGTGACAATTTCCGGTCATTTTCGGAATACTGTCTTTTGGAATGATCTTGCTCATTGCCATGCTAGTGCTTGATGTAGAGGTTGGAACTAGAATAATATGATGTGTAAAAGCATAAGCGGTATCTCGTCTGGGTAAAGTGAAAGGAAAAAATTCTGGCTCGATGAAAAGATAGAAGGCATCGACCGGAGGATGGTACAAAATGCCATTACCCATAGTTACAGCAATTTCTTTTAAATTGTATGCGCAGCCACTAATGTAACTGGCAACTCCATATGTAGAATCAGTTAACCAGGTAACTTTCATTTTATTTGTGGCAGACATGTAACAATTGTGAGACGCATCTACATACATAGAATCCTTTACTATGCAAAAATTAAGAGGGTTGCTTATTTGTGAGAATTTATGGTTTTAATACATTATAATATTTCCCGTAGGGAAAGTGTGTACAAGAATCTTATTGGTGTCAATTAATGAGCCGTCGTTAAAGTTCCATTTGGTGTATTCCCTTGCCAACTAATCTGGATTCGAAAGGGATTGGTCTTAAACCAAACGGTGTTGACAGGACAACTGTGTTTTGTTGGTATGAAAGAACTTGTACATGACTGTGATCTGAGTTGCGAACTGAGACTAAATATACCATGATTAATAAGTAAACGACTAAAAATTCATATGTTATTTGTTTAGATTAATAACGGTTTTCTTTATCAATAGTATATAGATTATTTGACAAAATTGTATCTGATTAGATAATTGGCGGTATATTACTAATAAGGGCTTAAAAGAGGGGATATTAAAGCCGAATTGACACAATCTGGAGTAAGAGACTTACTGGAATGAAGTCTTTCAAGAGCAAGTGCATAACCTTTAATAAAGTAAATTTCAGAAATGGATAACAAAAAGCTCCGGAAAACCATACGGAGCTT
>JADJMM010000009.1 GCA_016709575.1 Sphingobacteriaceae bacterium | reverse complement strand
ATATTGAAATGCAAATTTCGCATGCCGTGCGAGGTGAAGAATGGTTACCAAGCGCGCCAGCTCATATTTTAATTTACCGTTATTTAGGTTTAGAAGCAGATATGCCGAAGTTGGCGCATTTACCTTTGATTTTAAGACCTGATGGACAGGGAAAATTATCGAAGCGTGATAAATCAGGATTACCAATGTTTCCTTTAGATTGGCATGACGAACGCACAGGCGAAAGTTATGTTGGTTATCGCGAATCAGGATTTTTTCCGGAAGCATTCGTTAATATGTTAGCATTGTTAGGATGGAATCCCGGCGACAATCGCGAGATTATGGAGAAAGCAGAATTAATTGAAAATTTTTCTTTTGAACGCGTAAATAAATCAGGTGCAAAATTTGATCCTGATAAAACAAAATGGTTTAACCAACAATATTTACGCAAGCATACTGATGAAGAATTAGCCGATGCTTTAATGCCAACTTTAGAAAAAAACAACGTTAAAGCGGACAAAAAATTTGTTGTTGAATTTTGCCGATTGATTAAAGAGAAAGCACATTTCATCAATGAGTTTTACGATTTAGGAACTTACTTTTTTACAGCACCAACAACATGGGATGAAAAAGTGATTACTAAAAAATGGAACGATACATCTAAAGTAACTTATACAAAACTCAACGAAAAATTAGCGGCTACTTCAGATTGGACACACACGGGTATTCAAAAAACATTTGATGATGCCGGTGTAGAATTAGGAAAACTCGATATGCAATTAGTTCGTGTTTTAGTAAGTGGCGTTGCAGGCGGACCACAATTATTTGACATGATGGCTTTATTGGGTAAGGAAGAATGCACTAAGCGTATTTCAACAGCCTTAAACGCTCTTAAATAATAAAGCCCCGCCCTTCGGCAAGCTCAGGATGACACGCGTCTCCAAAACGATCTTCATTCAATAATAAAGCCCCGAGTTCTCAAGAAGAGAAAAGGGGGCTTTGTCTCAATTTCCACACGAGCTGCTCGTGGTTTCAGTTCCGATAGCTATCGGAATCAGGCTTAGTATTGACAGCCTTTTAACGTTTTGGGGCCTATGGCCAAAGGGTTTTATATAAGTCCCAGGAACGCAGCTAACAATACAACGAAAAAAAATAATTTTGTCTTCATGACTATTGTTTACTGGTTATACGCCAGTATTGACACTGGGTTTCAGGGTTTTTGAAATATTTTTTATTTACACGAAAAGGGCAATTCTGTTAATAAAATAACCGCTGTTTTCCCTCTTATAATTTTAAATTTGTTCATACACAAAATGTACTATGAGCGAAGTAAGATTGTATTTCAAAATTGCCGACGAATTAAAAATCGACACGAAACAGGTAAAAGCAACTGTAGATTTATTAGATGAAGGAGGTACAGTTCCTTTCATTTCCCGTTATCGTAAAGAGATGACAGGAAGTTTGGATGAAGTTCAAATTCTTGCAATTAAAACAGAAATCGAACGTTTACGTCAATTAGAACAACGACGTGAAAGTATTTTAAAAGTTATTGAAGGTCAAGGTAAATTAACACCTGAATTAAAAGAACAAATTTTAGCAGCGGAAACTTTATCGCGCTTGGAGGATTTATACACTCCCATACAAACCAAAACGCCGTACCAAAGCAACTATCGCTAAAGAAAAAGGATTGGAGCCTTTAGCACAATTAATTCTTGAACAAAAAGAAACAGATGTTTTTTCTCACGCTTTGCAATTCGTAAATAAAGAAAAAGAAGTTGAGAGTCCAGAAGATGCATTACACGGCGCCCGTGATATTATTGCAGAAATTATTAGTGAAGAAGCGAACGTGCGAGAAAGTTTACGTCAGTTGTTTAAAACAAGTGCAATTATAAAAGCCGCGTTATAAAAGGTAAAGAAGAACTCGGCGAGAAGTTTGGAGATTATTTTGAGTGGGAAGAAAAATTAGCAACTTGTCCCTCACACCGCATGTTAGCCATGCGCAGAGGAGAAAAAGAAGATTTTTTAATTATTGATATTAGTGTTGATGAAGAAAGCGCTCACAGCATTTTAATAAAACATTTTATAAAAAGCAGAGGCGAATGTGCCGAACAAATTAAACTAGCGATTGAAGAAGGCTACAAACGTTTATTACAACCAAGCATTGAAGCGGAGATTCGATTATTCACAAAAGGCTTAGCTGATACAAAAGCTATTCAGGTTTTCGCTGATAATTTACGCGAGTTATTGTTAGCGCCGCCAATGGGACAAAAAATATTTTGGGATTAGATCCAGGATTTAAATCAGGTTGCAAATTAGTTGCCTTAAATGCTCAAGGGAAATTATTAGAAGAAACTGTAATCTATCCTCACGAACCTCAACGCCGAGTAACTGAAGCTGAAAATATTGTTTTGGCGTATTGTGCGAAACACAATATTGAGGCGATTGCTATCGGCAACGGAACTGCATCTAGAGAAACAGAACAATTCATCCGTAACATTGATGTATTACCAAAAAGTATTCCTGTAATTGTAGTGAGTGAAGCCGGTGCTTCTGTTTATTCAGCAAGCGACGTTGCCCGTGAAGAATTTCCTGATTATGATTTAACAGTACGTGGAGCAGTTTCTATTGGAAGAAGACTAGCTGATCCTCTTGCCGAATTAGTAAAGGTTGATGCAAAATCTATTGGTGTTGGTCAGTACCAACATGATGTTGACCAAAACGCATTAAAAAATAAATTGGATGATGTGGTGATGAGTTGTGTGAACAGTGTTGGTGTTGAATTAAACACGGCATCAAAACAATTACTGGCTTACGTTTCAGGAATTGGTGATACGCTTGCTAAAAATATTGTTGATTACAGAAATGATAACGGTGCTTTCAAATCCCGTAAAGAACTTTTAAAAGTTCCCCGCATGGGTGATAAAGTATTTGAACAATGTTCAGGGTTTTTACGTATTCGTGATGGTATTCACCCTCTTGATAAAAGCGCAGTGCATCCGGAGAGTTATCACATCGTAGAAAAAATGGCAAAAGATTTGAATTGCGGCATTGATGATTTAATTAATGACAAAGAACTCCGCAAAAAAATAAAATTGCAGGATTACGTTACAGATACAATTGGTCTGCCAACTTTAAAAGATATTATTTCCGAATTAGAAAAACCGGGCCGCGACCCGCGTAAATCATTTGAAGCATTTAGTTTTGATGAACACGTTCATGAAATAAATGATTTGCGTGAAGGCATGCGTTTACCGGGCATTGTGACTAACGTAACGAACTTCGGCGCGTTTGTAGATGTAGGTGTGCACCAAGATGGATTAGTTCATATTTCCCAACTAAGCGATACGTTTGTTGATGATCCTAATACTATTGTAAAAGTTGGTCAGCAAGTTTGGGTGAATGTTACTGAAGTAGATGTGAAACGCAAACGCATTGCATTATCGATGAAAGGTGAAGGATTAGTCTCCACTAAAAAAGCTGCGCCGAAAAAAGAAGAAGTAACTTACGATCCGAACGATATGAATTCAGCATTGAATGCTTTAAAAAGCAAGTTCAAAAAATAAGTGAGTGCCATAAAGCAAATACAATGTCCGGCTTGCGGCGCCAACAGTACGTTTAAACAAACGGATGGTTCTTATCGTTGTAATTATTGTCAAGAGTAATTTCGAGTTAAAGAAAATTTAAAAGAGCCTCAGCAACAAAAGAACCACAGTTACTTTCGATAATCCTGTAGATATTAAACCTGTAAAACGCGGATGCGGTATTGCAGGCTTATCGGTTTTTATTTCTATGGTCGGGGTTGGTGTTGCTGTCTTCTTAAACTTTAAAAACAATCCTGCCATAGTTGACGGAATAGAATCTGTATTTACAGAATGGCAAAAACCAAGTATTAATCATTACGAATCGTTTGCAGGGCCAAACGGTCCGGTTATTTGGTTACTGCAAAAACAACACGCAACAAATTAGATAGCGTAAAATATCCATTCAAAATTGTTGAGCCTGCCAGTGGTAAAATTTTAAAAGAGGGTTACTACATGCCACAAATGACCTGGCAAGAATCGTTCAACGACACGAAAGAAATGAATACCGAATTTTCACTTTGGGGCGGTTTGGTCTGGAACGCGTCTGAAAATAACACGTTGCGCGGATTTGATCCTTATACTTTCGAAGAAAGAGAAAATGAGAAAAGCCTAATTCAAAAATTTAGTGAATTAAAATCAGGAATTGCTAAAGCAGAAATTATGCGTTACAAGCGTTCTTTTAAACTAACTACTAACGATGGCGACGAATATGTTTTTTATCCGGAAAGAAATTTACTTCGAACTCAGGAAAAAGATAATAACAGTTACCGCACAGACACTATAACTGCAACAGATTTATATGTGAGTCAGGGTAAAGACCATTCGCTTTGGTTAGTGACTAAACGTTCAGATAAAAGCAGATATGAATTAACGATTTACGAAGGTGATGCAAAAGAAGTTGAACCGCGCTCAGGAAAAAAACTAAGGTTTGGCGGAATCATGGGAGCCAAAAGGGTAAACGAAAGGAAATTTTTCAGAGCTCAACCTTTCGCAAGGCAGAATGGAAATTTGATTTTGATCTATACCGAAACTATGAAAAAGAAATCCCCTGTTGCGATGGAGTGTTTAAATCAGGACGGGAAAACAGTTTGGATAAATAAAATTCCGGAGCTTCAAAAATTAAATGAAAGTCCTTTCGAGAATTTGAATTGCAATTTTACTACCGATAATAATGTTGTAATAATAGATGTGTATGAAGGAGTACGTAAAAGTTATTGCTACGATTTAAAAACCGGGAAATTACTTTGGACTTATTCGGCAGAGAAGTAAGAATTAATTAATACTTTTAAAAATAATCTCGTTGTATTTCTCCTGTAAGGGATCGCCGGGATTATAGTTTACTATTAACTTTATAGCGATTAAGTCTTTTAGAAACGTATAGTTTTCGCTCGCGCGTATAATGTTATCAATTTGATATGATTCTTTGGCAATTGTCATTTTGTATCCTTTATAAGATCCATTGATTTCCTCACCAACATCTGATTTCATACGCAAGTGCGGATTTTGAGATTCCATACTGGTAATATACTTCAGATCCTTTAGTGACACTTTAAATCCTTCATTCATGTGAATGATTGCTATTGTTACGCAAAAACCATTGGATAACTCTGACTTATATGAAACCGATTTGTTAATGTAATTGGCAAGGTAAGGCGGAAGTATATTTACAAGTGTGTCCGTTTTTGCCGGAAGCAATATTGTAACTTCATTATTTATATAATGAGTACGCCAGTTAGGTTTTTCAGGTAAATTATTTGAAGATCCTTGTCCTAGCAAAAAATAAACCACAATAATTACTAAAGTAGCACCCAATCCAATATATTTCCATTTGGCAGAAGATCTTATTTGTTGCTCTTCCTCCATTTTAATTTTTGCCTCGTATAATTTATGAACCCTATCGCGCTCCAATAATTCATCATGTTCCTTTCTCTTTTCAGGATTCAACAATACGGCGTAAGCACTCCATATCTCGGGTTGACGAAGTTGTAATTCTGTTTCGCTGAACTGAATACCCGGACTGAATTTCAATAATTCATTTTTGAAACTATGGAAAGCCAATTCAAGCTCTTCATGAGTTATGGCTTCAGGAAGTTTTAAAAACTCGTAATAGTTTATCATTTACATCGCTAAGGTAAGCTTGATTAGAATATGAAAATCAGAAAAAAGATTGAAAATTTTGTGAAAGCGGATGAACTTTATGGCATGAAAAGTGTACTGTAGATGTTCTCGCAAAGACGCAGAGACGCAAAAATTCTACTTGGCGACTTTGCGTCTTTGCGAGAGAGTTTACTTCCCCCAATTCATCAAATCCTTACCAATGTCTTTACGGTAATATTTTTTATCGAACGTGATTTTCTCAGCATTCTTAAAACTTTTGTTCACCGCATCCTGAATAGAAGTTCCAAATGAAGTAATTGCAAAAACTCTTCCGCCTGATGTCAACACTTTATCGCCATCCTGTTTTGTGCCTGAATGAAATACATGTGAGCCTTCGTTTGAATCAATACCTGTCACCACTTTATTCTTCTCGTAATCTTCAGGATAACCTCCCGAAACAATTACAACTGTTGTTGCAGTTTCATTTACGGTTTCAAAACTTTTCTTATCTAAAGTTTGTGTAGCAACGCCTTCTAATAAATCTAAAAAATCACTTTTAATTCTGGGAATAACAACTTCTGTTTCCGGATCTCCCATTCGGCAATTGTATTCTATTACTGATGGCTCTCCATTATTATTCATCAAACCAATAAAAATAAATCCACGGTAATCTATATTTTCTTTTCGCAATCCATTTATAGTTGGGATAACTACTTTCTCTTCCACTTTTTTAATGAAGGCTTCATCTGCAAATGGCACAGGGCTCACTGCTCCCATTCCGCCAGTATTTAATCCTGTATCGCCCTCGCCTATTCTTTTGTAATCTTTTGCGGCCGGTAAAATTTTATATGACTTTCCATCCGTTAAAACAAAAACAGAAAGTTCTATGCCGTGCAAAAATTCTTCTATAACCACTGTTGATGATGCATCACCAAATTTTGCGTCCAACAACATATTCTCTAATTCTTTTTTGGCTTCATTAATATCATCAATAATTAAAACACCTTTTCCTGCCGCTAATCCACTTGCTTTTAAAACGAAAGGTGGTTTTAAAGTTTCTAAAAATTTCTTGCCTTCTTCTACATTTGCCTTTGTAAAACTTTGATAAGCTGCTGTAGGCACGCCATGCTTAATCATAAACTGTTTACTGAAATCTTTACTTCCTTCTAATTGGGCACCGTCTTTTTTAGGGCCAATCACCGGAATATCTTTCAATACTTCATCTTGCAAAAAATAATCGTGTATGCCTTTTACTAATGGATCCTCAGGACCAACCAATACCATATCAATACCTTTTTCCCAAACCAATGCTTTTACTGCTTCGAAATCAGTTGCACTGATATTTACATTTGTACCGCAATGTGCAGTGCCCGCATTACCAGGGGCTATGTATAAATTTTCGAGTTTTTTACTTTGTGCTATCTTCCATGCAAATGCATGTTCTCTTCCGCCGGAGCCTAATATTAAAACGTTCATAAAGTTATTTGTGTAAAAATAAAAAATCCCACGCTTATTAAGGGTGGGATTTAAGAAGTATTAATATTTTCTTCTATGGAAAGTAGCGTTGCCTCTGCTTCGCTTTCTTGCTCTCTCTCTATTAAGACGAGCCTGAATTCCATCTTTATATTTTTTGTTTTTAGTACGGTATCTTGTAAATAAATGGTGTTGCTCACGGTTTTGTTTTTTACCCGGACGAGTTGACTTATAAACCCAACCTCCTGCTATTCTTTTCTTACCTGAGAATAATCGTGAGAAAACACCACCGCTTTTTTTACCGGAAAATGAATGTCCTTTACGTTTTCCACCACCACTACGACGCTGATTTTTATGTTCGCGCTTACGACCTTGCGCTACGGCATCCGTAAAAGTGCCAACGGCAAACAAGAGGGTGATTATTAAAATGAGTCTTTTCAAAAAGTGTAGTTACAATATTATTGAAATTATGTTACAATTTCCAGTATTTTTAGACGAAATGCAAGCTTTGTAGGTTAAAATTTTAACATATTATTCTTAATAAACTCTCTATTTTGAGGGGTTTTAGCTATACTTACTGAGTGAAATACTAATGAAAACTGAGGCAATACCCGTTAATAACTTTCTTTTACAAAGCTCTAAAAAGCTGGTTATTGACGTGCGCTCGCCAATAGAATTCAAGAAAGGACACATGCCGGGTGCCATTAATATCCCTCTTTTTGATGATATGGAGAGGGCTGAAATTGGCACATTATATAAAGCTAAGGGCAAGGAAGATGCGGTTATGCGCGGACTCGAAATTGTATCGCCAAAACTTACCACCTTTATTAATGAAGCTAAAAAAAGTACCCAAAATAAAGGGGTTTTAGTGTATTGTTTCAGAGGCGGAATGCGGAGTAATTCCTTTGGTTGGCTATTAAATACTGCTGGTTTAGAGACACAAATTTTAGAGGGCGGTTATAAGGCTTATCGCAATTATGTTTTAAAACAATTTGAGAAAACCTACAAAATCCTCCTATTAGGAGGCGCAACCGGCTCAGGAAAAACAGAGATTTTAAAGTGCCTAAAACAAGATATTCCTATTTTAGATTTAGAAGGATTAGCCCATCACAAAGGCTCAGCGTTTGGAGGAATTGGTCAGCCCGCTCAATTCCCTCAACAGTTATTTGAGAATAATTTTTACAATGACTTAATTGAGGTTGATGTCTCGAAATATGTTTTAATTGAAGACGAATCGATGTCGATTGGCTATAACAAAATTCCTTATCCGTTTTGGTTACAAATGAAACAAGCGCCTATCATAAAAATTATGGTGTCGTTTGATTTGCGCGTCAATCGCTTAGTAAATGAGTACGGAAAAGAAGATATAGAGAAACTAAAACAAAGTGTAAGAAATATTTCTCAGCAATTGGGACCCAACAACTCTAAAGATTGTTTGCAATGGTTGGACGAAGGAAAATTAGCGGATGTGGCGGCTTTGACATTAAAATATTACGACAAAGCATACGAATACAATCACACTCAAAAAAATAAAAAAATAATTCTACAGGTTGAAACAGATACTGATGATCCTATAGTGAATGCTGAAAAAGTAAAACGTATTTTTGCAGAATATGGAAGCCGTTAGATTAACACAATTAAGTAAAGCCTCGGGTTGCGGTTGTAAAATTGCGCCCGCTGTATTGCAGGAAATTTTGAAAAGTGATTTCAATTTTGTTTGTGAAGAATTATTAGTTGGAAATAAAACGAATGATGATGCTGCAGTTTATGATTTAGGAAACAATCAATGCTTGATTAGCACAACAGATTTTTTTATGCCTGTTGTAGATTCCGCCATTGATTTTGGAAAAGTAGCTGCAACAAATGCGATAAGTGACGTTTACGCTATGGGCGGAAAACCCATTATGGCGATTGCTATTTTAGGATGGCCCACCGAAAAATTAGGAACCGCAGGAGCTAAAGAAGTTTTAGAAGGCGCACCACAAATTTGTGCAAAAGCGGGAATTCCATTGGCTGGCGGGCATAGCATTGAAAGCACAGAGCCCATTTTTGGATTATCAGTAAACGGACTAGTAGAACGAAAAATTTAAAACAAAATAATTCGTTGAATGAAGGTGATAGTATTTATCTCACAAAATCACTCGGCACCGGAATATATAGTACGGCCTTAAAACGTGGCGCATTAAAAGAAGAAGATTACTCTATATTATTAAACTCAATGACAGAATTAAATAGTTTGGGTTTTGAATTAGGTCAATTACCGTATGTAACTGCCATGACCGATGTAACAGGATTTGGATTTTTGGGGCATTTATTAGAAATGATTGGCGACAAAAATGTTACGGCAACTATTGAGAAAAGCAAAATAAAAACCTTTTCTAATTTAAATTCTTACACCTCACAATTTATTTTTCCTGATAACACCACGCGTAATTTTAATGCGTACGAAAAAGAAAGTAGTGGTATGAAAGATTTAGAATTTATGACGTATTGCGATCCGCAAACTTCAGGTGGATTATTGTTTACAGTAAATTCTTCCAATGAAACTGAATTTGAAAAATGGTTAAAGGAAGGAAATTATTCTGCCGTTAAAGTTGGAAGTGTTTCGAAAAGAAATGAAAAGAAAGTAGAATTCGTTGATTAATCTTCAGCTCTTTCAACCACCAAACTCTTACACACATAATGATTCACAGCATCTCTGAATGCTTTTTTGTGTGATGCTCTAATACCAAATGTTGAAACCATTTCTTCATCACCATCATTATAAATAATTTTAAATCCTTTCGGACTAACTTCTTCCACTGTTTTAATATCTATAAAATACCATTGTTTATTACTGAACATGGTTTTCTTGAATTCAAATTTATCCTCGTAAATAATAGCGAATGGATTTAACATGATCCATAACGTTTGAAAAAACAAGATCACTGTTGGAATCCCACAAATGAACATCATTGGATTAAAATCTTTCCAGAGCGAATATGTTAAAAACGCGAAGCCGGCTGTTATTCCAACAAAAAACATGGTAAAAAACATACTTCTTTCGAAATATTGTAATGGAATATCTTCTTTTGGCTTCTTCACAGCGCTAAGTTAAAAATTATAATTCTTTAACGGGGCTTTCCCCTTTTCTTTTTTTATCATTGCATTGTTGTATTTGTAGTATATTTTTGATATTTATGTAACTTGTTTGCACTTTAAGCGTAATAATTAAGTAGAAAAGCTCACGAAACCCTGAATTGATGCGGATTTTAAGACATATAACTCTTTTCACTTTACTGATAACTTTATCGTTTTCAGCTAAAGCTCAAACTGTAATGGCAGATGATCCGGTTGCAGCAATGCTTGATAGTTTAGCGAATAAAAAAGTGTTGGAGTTTGCTTTTACTAAACCAGCTTTCCCAAAAAATAACAAATACCATTTTGAAGCAGATAGTATACCTCGTTATGATGATTATACTTTTGAAGCACGTCTCGCTAAATTAGATGCTGTTTCTCCTTTCGATTTAGTTTACAATTCACACGTAAAAGGATTTATTGATTTATATACTATTCGTCGCCGCACTTTAGTTAGTCGTATGATGGGATTAGCACAATTATACTATCCGATGTTTGAGGAAGTGTTCGACCGTTATAATATTCCACTCGAATTAAAACATTTAGCAGTTATTGAATCCGCATTAAATCCAAATGCACGTTCAAGAGCCGGCGCACAAGGTTTATGGCAATTTATGTACCCTACAGGAAAAATGTACGGACTAAGTGTTACATCTTATATTGATGAACGCAGCGACCCATATAAAGAAACAATTGCTGCAGCAGAATATTTAAAATCACTTTACTCGATGTTTAATGATTGGCAAATGGTATTAGCTGCTTACAATGCCGGACCAGGAACTATCAGCAGAGCTATTCGCAGAAGTGGTGGTAAAAAAACATATTGGGAAATTCGTCCTTTCTTACCAAAAGAAACACAAGGCTATGTTCCTGCATTTATTGCTGCGAACTATGTGATGAATTATACTGCCGAACATAATATATACGGTGATGTTCCACGCAAAACTTATTTTGAAGTAGATACTGTTGTTGTAAAAGAACCAATGAGCTTCGAACAAATTAGCGCTGCTTTAGATGTGACTGTAGATGAAATAAAGTATTTTAATCCTCAATATCGTAAAGACATTATTCCTTCAGGCGGACACGCCTTGTGTTTGCAAAAAGATAAGATAGGAACTTTCATTACTAACGAAACTGAAATTTATGCTGCTATAAAAGCGCAAAACACAACAAGCGCAAGTTTAGCAAATACAGCCGTAAAAGAAGTGCAGTTAACGCATGTTGTAAAAAAAGGACAACGTTTAAGTGACATCGCCCGCAAATACGGCGTAACAGTTGCTGATTTAAAAACATGGAATTACATTGGTAAAAAAGGATTACGTCCGGGTAAAAAAATTACAGTGTACATTCAAAAAGCTGTTGAAGGAAAAGCTAAAGCAGAAAACATTGAAGCTAAAGCCGGCGAACAACAATTAGCGAATAACGACAGCACTGATAATAAAAAATTAGCAGAGAACGTTGCGACAAAAAATCGACAGCAAAAACTACAACAACAACTACAGGCAAAGAAACTTATCATAGCATTAAAAGTGGTGAAACACTTTATGTACTCTCAAAAAAATACGGTGTTAGCGTTGATAAACTCATGCAGCTAAACGGACTAAGCAAAAGTTCTACACTTAGTATTGGTCAGAAAATTAAGATTCGTTAATTATTTCTTCCTCTTAATCAAATCAATTATTAATTCAGGCGGTCTGCCTATTACGGCTTTGTAGCCATCAATCACAATTGGGCGTTCAATTAATTGAGGATGTTCAATTAAAATTTGAATCCATTCTTCGTCTTCAAATTTTTTCTTCAGAAACTTCTTAATAAACAAAGGTTCTTTTTTGCGGATGATATCAATGGGCTTGCATCCTAACTTCGCTAACAATTCTCTTAATTCTTTTTTAGTGGGGGGTTTCTTTAAATATTCACGTATGGTAAACTCACATTTATTCTTTTCTAAAATCTGTACCGCTTCACGGCACTTCGAACATCTGGGGTTGTAGTAGATGATCATTTAAGATTTCCTTGCTGTACTCATTAAGTACGCCTTTATTAATTCATCGAGGTCGCCATTGAGGACGCCTTCTGCATCTGTTATTTTCAATTCGGTACGCACATCGTTTACCATTTTATAAGGATGCAATACATAAGAACGGATTTGTGAACCCCACTCTATTTTCATTTTTCCTTCTTCAACAGCAGCTCTTGTTTCGTTACGCTTACGCATTTCTAACTCGTACAATTGATTTCAACATTTGCATAGCGCGCTCACGGTTTCCCAATTGCGAACGTTCAACCTGACAAACAACTGTAATACCAGTTGGTTTATGGATGAGTTGAACTTTTGATTCTACTTTATTTACGTTTTGTCCACCCGCACCACCACTTCGTGATGTGCTCATTTCAATATCGTTGGGATGAATATTAATTTCGATAGTATCATCCACAATCGGATAAACATAAACTGAGGCAAATGAGGTATGACGCTTTGCGTTCGCATCAAACGGACTAATCCTCACCAAACGATGCACACCATTTTCTCCTTTTAAATAACCATAAGCAAAATCACCTTCTATTTGCAAGGAAACAGATTTAATTCCTGCAGCATCCCCGTCATTCTTATCTAATTCAGAAATTTTGTAGCCTTTTTTGTCAGCCCACATAACATACATACGCATTAACATACTCGCCCAATCACAACTTTCTGTTCCACCTGCACCGGCGTTAATTTGTAAGATACAACTTAGCGCATCTTCTTCATCGCGTAACATGTTTTTAAATTCAATATCTTCTAATTGCTTAAAAGCAATGTTGAATTGTTGAACCGTTTCTTCTTCGGTAGCATCGCCCGACTTGAAAAATTCGTAAAGTGTATTAGTATCATCAACGGCGCGCGTTAATGTATCATAGGAATTCGTCCAACCTTTCTTGGTTTTGGTTTCCTTTAAAATTTACTCAGCTTTTTTCGGATCGTTCCAGAAGTTAGGGTCGCCCGCTTTTTCTTCCAGTTCTTCTATCTCGTGTTTCTTTCTATCGTAGTCAAAGAAACCCCCTTAAGGCCTTATGGCGATCGTTTAGATCTTTCAATTGGTCGGTTGTAAACATACTGCGAATGTACTAAGTTTTTTTAAATGGAGCATAAAATGCCGCATAAGCTAATATCATTATTAATCCAAAGGAAGGGAGTCCGAGTATGAAAGCTATATATAAGTGTTGAACCACTCCCAAAAGCAAGTACCATTTCTTAATTTTTTTAATCCAGACCAAAAGAGGAAAAAGCAATTGGTATAAAATAACTGTATAGTTCAAAACCAAATCAATGGTGGTGTTGCTCTGATAGAAAAAAGGTAAACTAAACTCGTGGAGGGCCAGCGTATCACTTACTGCATTGCCGTTCATCCAATCACTATCTGCTAATTTAGCAACAGCATTTAAAAAATACACCAGGCAGACTTGAATCTGTAAAGCTGTTATTCCTAAATTATGGAAGGCAATATCTAAATCCCCTAATACGACATTTTCTTTTCTTTCAGTGTTACTTAAAAACACACAGAGGAATAACAACACCTGTAGCAGACTATCGCCTCCCGTCAATGTACAAAATGCATTATTGTTCAGATTACTCACAACAAGCCAAAGCAGAAAAACACAATTCGATGATAGTCCTAAAAAGAATACTATATAAAGTGAAAAAGCAATAGCTGCCGCAATAAATAAAACCGAAACTAAAGGCGTTGGATGATTGAATAAAACAAACACTGCGTTCTTCCACCAAGGCAGTTGAACTGTATTGTGATAAATGATATTTTCAGCAGAGAACAATAAATCAAAATCTATTATCCAATACAAACATTTGTATAGCACAAAAAAAGCCATCAGCTTCTTTAGCCAACTAGATTCATTGACATAACGGTAATCGTTAAACAAATATGTTACTGCTTTGTTCAGTCTTCTATTTTATAATAATGTGCGTAATCAGCTTCGCCATAAATATTTTTTGTAACTATAATTACTTCCAAGTTTACTGGAACGGCTTTTTCTTTGATTGTATAATATTGCTTGATAATCTTTTTGAGAACAACAAAATTTATATTACTGCCATCATCTATAAGAATAGCATTTTGTGAATCCACCGATGAAACATAATAGCGCAATGAACTTGAAAATGCCAACATCAGATTTTCATTACCGGCCAAACGGTTAGTATGATGTTTAGTTATTACTGTTTGAAAGACATCTTCCCAGTCTTTATCATCGTGTTTTACGTAAACATTAAAATTTTCTTTGGGAACAGGCACAAATAAACTCCAGCTCTGGTGAAAATAAGGATACATGTAAGGGAAAACATAATTTTTAAACTTACCGGTCAAAACATCAGGAGACGCATAAGCCAAAACAGCCAGAAAATGCACTGTTAAATATCCCCATAACAGGGTAGCAATAATTATTTTATGTTTATATTTAATGCTCTAATTTAACCATTAAATTTCATTATGAAAAAAGCGTTTTTTCTTGTTTTAGCAATAGCAACTTCGTTCACCCTTGTCTCTCAGGATAAATTATTAACCATTCAAGATGCCGTTTTAAAAGGCCGTACTACCTTGGCTCCAAAGCGTCTTCAAGGTTTAAGTTTTGTGACTGGTTCTGATAAATTCGCTTACATCGAGAACAACGTTGTTAAAGTTGGCGATAACGCCACAGGAAAAATGACCGATTTCGTGAGAATGAACGACATCAACAAAATTTTAAAAGCTGAAAAAAGAGATTCGCTTAAACAAATTATTATTTTAGAATGGAAAAACGAGAAACAATTTTATTTCTTAAGCGGCATTCTGGAATTGATTTATGATGCAGGTTCCAAAAAAGTATTGGATACCGACCGCAAACAAAATGATAAAACTTTAGAGTCCTATGACGAATTAAATAATAGCACTTACGCTTATACTGAGAATCACAACTTATACATTCATCAAAAAGACAGCAACTATCAAATCACAAAAGATGGTTCTTATACCATTGAATATGGAAAAAGTGTTCATCGTGATGAGTTCGGTATTCACAAAGGAACGTATTGGAGTCCGAGTGGAAATTTTTTAGCGTTTTACAGAATGGATCAAAGTGATGTGACGGATTATCCTATTATCGACTGGACCAAATATCCTGCAGAAAATAATAACATGAAATACCCAATGGCGGGAAGAAAAGTCATTATGTTACTTTGGTATTTATAATTTGAAAACCGGCAAAACCTGGTACATAAAAACAAAGGCGATAAAGAACAATATTTGACAAACATTCAATGGAGTCCAACTGAAAAAAACATTTACATCGCTGTTTTGAAACCGCGGGCAAAATCATATGCATTTAAATGAATACGATGTTGCAACCGGAAATTTTTCTAAAACTTTATTTGAAGAAAAGATGAAAATATACTCGAGCCCTTAAATCCAATGTATTTTGTAAAACGAAAAACAATTTATTTGGATGAGTCGCCGTGATGGTTACAATCATGCTTATTTATATAATATTGATGGTACATTAGTAAAACAACTAACTAAAGGTAAGTGGGAAGTAAAAGCTGCCAATGGTTTTGATGAAAGTTATTCCAATTTCTTTTTTCACGGCAATGACCAAGGCTCCGTTAATCAGGATTTTTATTCTGTAAATATCAAAAGTGGTGAGATGACGCGTTTAACATCGGGTACAGGTTTCCATACTGCTTTCAAAGACAAAACAGGTAAATATATTATTGATAATTTTTCTTCGTGCTACGTGCCGCGTGAAATGTATGTCATCAATACAAAAAACAAAAAGTCGGTAAATATTTTCAAAGCTGATAACCCAATCAAAGAATATAAAACCGGAAAGTGGAGTTTGTTCACTATTAAAAACAGTGAAGGAACAGATTTGAATTGCCGCATTTTTAAACCGGTTGATTTCGACAGCACTAAAAAATATCCTGTGATTGTTTATTTGTATAATGGTCCACTCCACAATATGTAACTAATACCTGGATGGCCGGTGGCGGACCGTAAAAGTATGAATACATGCAACAAAAAGGTATATCATTTATACTGTTGAAGGAAGAGAACTTCTTCCGCGGAAAGATTTTGAACAGGCTACTTTCCGTCAGCTAGGAACAAAAGAAATGGAAGATCAATTAAAAGGTGTTGACTATTTAAAATCACTTCCTTACGTTGATGCGAATCGAATTGGAATATTTGGATGGAGCTTTGGTGGATTTATGACCACAAGTTTAATGTCGAGAAACCCGGGCGTGTATAAAGTTGGTGTAGCAGGTGGACCGGTTATTGACTGGAGTTATTATGAAATCATGTACACTGAGCGTTACATGGATAGTCCACAAGAAAATAAAGAAGGTTACGAGAAAAATAACTTATTGAATTACGTTGATAAATTAAAAGGGAAATTATTAATGATTCATGGCGCGCAGGACAATGTTGTAGTGTGGGCAACATAGTATTAAGTATTTGAAGAAAGCAACCGACAAGGTGTGCAATTAGATTATTACGTTTATCCCGGTCACTGAACATAATGTGTTAGGTAAAGACCGCGCGCATTTAATGGATAAGATTTGTAATTACTTTATTGATAATCTTTAGGAAGGTTTAAGGTTTAAGGTTTAAGGTTTAAGGTTTAAGGTTTAAGGAAAAACAAAGCCGGTAACTATTTATTGTGTTGACGTTATAAAAAATATGAAGAAGCTAATTTTAATTTTAATCGGGACGATTGTCTTCTCCTCTTTCCAAACTGTTCCGGTTGCGGGAAAGATTCTCGAGTTTTGTAAAAACAATATGGGAAAGAAAGTTGATAGAGGCGAGTGTTGGGATCTGGCGAATATGGCTTTAAATTACGCTGGTGCAGATTGGACGGGCGGCTTTAGTTTTGGAGACAAAATAGATTACAAAAGAAAGTTTGAAGCCTGCTGATATTTTACAATTCACCAATGTGAAATTTATGTTTCCTAATAGGAGTATGAGTTTTCCTAAACATACTGCAATCGTATCTAAACCAGATGGTGGAAAAATTTTAGTGTATCATCAAAATTTCAATAACAAACGTTCCGTTGATACACTAACGATTAATTTGGAAAATATTAAAAACGGAAAGATAGAGTGCTACAGACCTAAGGGGAAATTGTAAAATTAAAATATTTGATCAGCTATAATTTCTCCCACACCGTTTTGGTATAACCAATATCCGTTAGTCTGTCCTCTGAAATTCTTTTCACCACCTAACTTGCCAGATGGAACAAAGCCTGACGCCAATCCTACACCAAATACATTTTCAATTACGTTTTCGTCTGCATCCAGCACTTGACACTTATCATTAACAAAACGCCTGCCAATACCAATATTTAGTTTTACGATTCTCCCTTTCTATCTATGATCTCCCACATTAGGCACATAACCGAAAGCAGGATGATAATAGTTGACTCATTCAGCATAGTGCGCAAAGGCTCTTCACCGAAGGTATTTCGCTGAGTTTAACTCTCGTTTCTTTGCCATTTATCAAATTCAAAAAAAGTTCGCGGGCTTCAAATCTTAAACCTGATAATCTATTAACACGACCAGTAAGCGGACAGGCATCATCACTTCCATAATCCGTGAATCCATTTTTATGCGCTTCTTCAATAGTTAAAAAGAAGGCTTCGGCATAGACCTATAGATAATTTGAATTTTATAATTGGAAATATTTCTTTCCTTAAAGTGTTTTTTTAGATAGATAGCTGAAGTGAACGAGCTATGCGAGCCCCCAATAATTAATACTATAGGCTTCTTTATTTTACTTAAAACATCATTACTCTTTCCTCTGAAAAGATCGTCCGTGAAAATAACTCTATCTGTATGGTTTAACAAATTCACAGTTGTTGATCTATTTGGCGATTTAAAATCTCTAACCGATTCTGAATACCTCCACAAGCCAATATCACCTTTTTGGTGTAATACTCATGCTCCGTAAAAAAAGAACCGCTATTTAATATCGATTTAACTTTGAAAAGTCCATTATGGCATTGGATAATCCTTTGCGCAATTTCATTCTTACGCAATTTTATATTTTCAAATTGTTTTATTGCTTTGATATAAATATTAGATGCGTCTGACAAAAACTTATCAACATTTCTTAGAGCTATATTTCCTTCGATAGCCTTTATTTTTTTGAACGAAATCTTATTTGCCAATTTTTTTACTTCCTGCAGATTAATACTGTCGACAAATTCTGTAAAGGTTTTTGCATAAGTATCGCTATTAATATGGTAAGAGGTAATGTTGCCTTTTAAAATACTATCCAACTTTTCTAGAATTAATACTTTCTTTTTTTTAAGTCTTGCGATTTGTTTACGCTGCAACATATTAATCATAACCCCTGATCCTGCCGGTCCAAATCCAAGAAAAGCAACATCGTATACTACCTTCGACTCGAAATACTTTTGAAACCATTGGGATATCCTTTCTGATGCATTACCAGTCCCAAACAAATCAGCCTTTGAATAATTCCATTTAGAAGTATCTTTCAAATATAGGTTCGAGTTTCTCTCCAGAGCTTCCGCTTAAAAAACTTTTCCCCTTTAAAATTCCGTTTTGTCGCTCCGTAAAATTTCTAGTTATAATAACAGGAATTCCTAACGATATACCCTCTTCCTGCATGCCGCCTGAATCAGTAATAATTACCGAGGTTTGAGTATACAATTTCAATAATTCTAGCGGATTTAAAGGTGAAACAGATTTAAAATTAGAAATACGCAAATCAGATTGCTTTTTATTTACTGAAGAAGGATGAAGTATCCATAAAAAATTATAGTCCGGATACCTACTGGCTAACCCAATACATATGTTGAGAATCTTATCAGATCTGTACTCTTTGTTGTTTCGTCGATGCTGAGTAATAATTACTGTATTCCTTTTTTTTGATTTCCGTTTATAATAGGTGCTCAAAAAGTCAACGATTGTATTTCCTGAGAATTAGCATTTTCTTTTATTCCTTCCTGACGCAGATTATCGACAGCTATTTTATCAGGGGCGAAATGAACAAAAGCATTATGATCAGCTAGCTTTCTGTTTAATTCTTCAGGATACGGATCGTTGTCGGAAAAGCTTCTTAAACCCGCTTCAACATGCGCGAATTTTATTCCATTATAACGACTAACAAAAGAACAAGCCAACACAGTATTTGTATCTCCCTGGGCTAGCATAAAATCTATTTCCTTGTTAGAAATAATACTTTTTTAACTACTTCATTTAATTGATCGGTAATTTTGCATGCACTCTAACAAATTCGACCCGGTTACTCCCTTAAGCCTATAATCTGCTTCAAATTTAAAATGCTTAAGCAGTGGTTCTAAAAGGTCTGGTTGCTGATTGGCATTAATACTTATAATATTAGTGTTTTTGATTCTTTTCAGCTTTTGAATTACCGGAAATAGTTTAATAAACTCAGGCCGTGTGCCAAAAACTACGACAATACAATTCATGGTTTAAATTCCGCGTTTTGAAAGAATAAGTTCTGTTATACCTGACGCAAAATGCAATGCTCCCTCCCTATTAAGATGAACACCATCAAAAAAATGTTCCGGACCACAATCTATTTCAACAAAAAAAACCTTGTGCTTTTCAACCAGTTCCGAAATGATTTGATTATATTTCTCTATGCTGGTATTCATGCTTAATTGATAAGGCAACATTATTCCTTTTTGAAATTGAGGTAATTTTACAACCAACACGTTTTTATTTTGCGAGAGTAATTTAGCTTTAGTTAGTAATTGATTATATGCAATTCTAAAATCAACTTCATTTGTTTGTTCCTTGGCGTCATTTGTACCTATAAGCACTACTACAAGGGAAGAATTACATGCAGATAATGCACCAAAATCCTCTGTTACCAATTTATTAAGATCATTCGCTGTAATTCCATTACAGGAAAAATTCATTATGTTCCACGTTTTACCTGTAGTTTTTTCCAGCATATCTCCGGTATATTCAGCAAACGAAAGATACGACCTTGCGCCATTCGTAATACTGTCACCAATAAATAAAATAGTTTCCCAATTCATGTATTAAATAACGTGACTTAATTTCATCATGTTAGTACGCCCCTTCTCTTTCATTGGCATACTCGCGATATTAATTACCAGATCGTCTTGCTTTACCAATTCCCTTTTCTTCACAAACTGAATTAAATCAGAAATAGTTTGATCGGTACTCTCGTATTTATCGTAATAGAAACCTTGTACACCCCACACTAAACTTAATGTAGTTAGTAAAGATAAATTATCAGTAAAAATATATACGTGAGCTTTTGGTCGGTGACTTGCTAGTTTAAATGCAGTATAACCGCTATTGGTCATACTAATAATTGCCTTTACACCTGAATGATGCGCTAACTGACAAGCGTTAAAACAAATACTGTCTGTAACGTAAGTAATCGTTTTTATTTCGGGAGCATGTTCGCGGTAATAAATACTTTCGGCAGATTTTTCTACTTGAGTAATAATACGGCGCATGATTTCAATAACTTTCACCGGATATTTTCCTACTGAAGTTTCTGCACTTAACATTACAGCATCCGCCCCATCCATTACAGCATTGGCTACGTCGTTAACTTCAGCACGTGTTGGAGTATAACTTGTAATCATACTCTCCATCATTTGAGTAGCGATGATTACAGGTTTAGAAGCTTGAATACATTTTTGTACCATCATTTTTTGTAACATAGGTACTTGCTCCATTGGCATTTCAACACCTAGATCACCACGGGCTACCATTAAACCATCCGTTACATCAATAATATTATCGATTTCATTGATTGCTTCTGGTTTTTCAATCTTTGCAATTACACGCGCACGTTTTCCTTTTTTGTAAATGATGTCTTTTAAATCAGCGATGTCAGTTACAGAACGAACAAACGATAAACCAATCCAATCAAAATCATGTTCTAAAGCAAAATCCAAATCCTTTAAATCTTTCGGTGTTAAACACGGTAATGAAATTTTTGTGTTGGGAAGATTCACTCCTTTTTTAGAAGATAAATTTCCGCCAATTAAAATTTTACATTTTACTTCATCTTTACCATTTGTAGAAAGAACTTTCAAATGCAATTTACCATCATCAATTAAAACTGTTTCACCAGCTTTAACATCTCTCGGAAATTGCGGGTAAGTAATATAAATTCTGTTTTCATCACCTTCGCATTCAGTTGTGGTGATAGTGATCTCTTGGTCTTCAACTAAAACCACTTTATTATCCTTTACCATCCCGATACGTAATTTCGGACCTTGTAAATCGGCCAAAATACCAACGTGGTAATTTAATTTTTTGTTTAAGGTGCGGATGTTTTTTACGGTTTCTTCAACGGCAGTATAATCGCCATGTGAAAAATTGATACGACAAATGTCGAGACCGTTAATAAACATTAATTCTAAAACCGCTATATCGGCTGTAGCCGGACCCATAGTGGCTACAATTTTGGTTCTGTTAAATAGTGAGCTCATATTAAGTCTAAAAGTACTAAAAAGTTTGCAACATTAATTTAACTTTGCATTAATTAATTCAGATTCTATATGCCCTCAAAACAGGAGAAATTTGTTGATTTTAATAGTTTTACCAACTGTTTTACCTTGTATTTCGAGAATATACAAGCAGGTTTGCCCTTAGTGGGAAATGGCATAAAGAGTACTTTAAAAACGAAAATCCTATAGTTTTAGAATTGGGTTGCGGTAAAGGCGAATACAGTGTTGGTCTTGCCAAAAATAATCCCAATAAAAATTACATTGGCGTTGATATAAAAGGTAACCGTATTTGGACGGGCGCTAGTGAAGCATTGAATTCTAAATTAAACAATGTTGCTTTTGTAAGAACGCGGATTGATTTTATTGACCACTGCTTTAGCGAAAATGAAGTGAGTGAAATCTGGATCACGTTTCCAGACCCTCAACCGCAAAAAACCCGGGCTAGAAAACGCTTAACACATATGATGTTTATTAACCGCTACAAGAAATTTTTAAAGCCGGGCGGCTTAGTTCATTTAAAACCGACAGCACCAGTTTTTACGAATACACTTTAGAAGTTATCGCAGAGAATAAATTTGAATTGCTTATTCATACTAACGATTTATACAATAATTGTCCTGCCGGAAGAGAAGAATTAATCAACATAAAAACACACTACGAAAAATTATTTACTGATAAAGGTGAGAAAATTAAATACTGTTGTTTTAAAATAAACTAATATGAGAAACGTAAAAGCATTACCTCATAAAAAAAATTATTACAATTCCATACTCAGAAATGCGTTTGTCGCTTTTGTCATACTATTACTTTCTCTTTTAATGGGAATGATTGGTTACAAGTATTTATTTGGTTTAACTTGGGTGGATAGTCTTTTAAACGCGAGTATGATTTAACGGGCATGGGACCAATTGATGCTGCACCAACTGATGGAGCAAAAATTTTTGCATCTATTTATGCTATTTACAGTGGCGTTGCTTTTTGACTATTGTGGCGGTTGTATTTGCTCCTGTGTTACATCGTTTTTTACACAAGTTCCATTTAGATACAGAAGAATAAATTTTTGCTGAATGCTTAATCCTTTAGAAAACTATTTTTTAAAACAACCCGAGCCGCAACAAAGCTGCATGTTGTTTTTAAGGAAATGGCTTATGGAGCAAGGTTTGGATGAACAATTTAAATACATGACCGCCATGTATTATTTTAAAACGAAAACATTTTGCTATTTAAGTTATTCTACAAAATCAAATAAATTGTATGTAGGATTTATAAAAGGCCATTTAATGAAACATCCAAAATTAGAGCAAGAAGGCCGTAAGCAAATAAAAGTGATTTACTTAAATCCTGAAAAGGATTTGCCCATCAAAACGCTTACTGAAATTGTGAAAATGGCAAAGAAGTTGTACTGATTACTCTTTGATTATCTTCGCTCTATAATTTTCTCCGTCCGCATTTACTTCAACAAAATAAACACCACTGGCTTGATCAGAAATATTTAAATTTATTTTATCAGTATTTGAAATAGTTCTTCTTAAAACAGTTTGACCAATTGCATTTACAACTTTTACTTCTGTTTTTTCTTTTACGTTTTCGAATTCCAAAACAAACTGTCCGCTAGAAGGATTTGGATAAATTTTTAATTCATTGTTTGCTCCTGAGATTTGATTTACCCCAACGCATTGAGAAACTGATTGAGTAACGATAGCATAGTTTACACAACCAAAGGCTGTACCTCTAACAACGTATGATGTAGTTGTTGCTGGAGAAACTGTGATTACTGATGAAGTTGAGCTCGTGTTCCATAAATAATTATTTGCTCCGGTTGCAGTTAATGTTGCGGTTTGACCTACGCAGATTAATGAAGCACTCGAATTAGCTTTTACACTAGGACCAGAATTTAATAGCACAGAATATGGAGGATAAAATGCAGCAAATGAATTTGCAATTACTATATCATTGATTCCATCATTGTTAAAATCCCCACATGAAATTCCATGACTCCTATAAGAGGTAGAGAAAAAGGCAATACCTATAGAAAAGACTTGCGGCGGAGCAAAAGTGCCAAAACCCAAATTAATTAAAACTTCAGCACTAGGGGCCATTGGTCCTCCGAAATCTGAAAAAACCAAATCAATAGCTCCATCACCATTTACGTCGGATGCCGTCATCTGATAGTTTTGTGTGAATGTTGAAATGAATGTAGGTGAGGTAAATCCTCCAGAACCATTTCCTTTAAATATCCAACAACCAAAAAGACCTGACCTATCAGTAGTCATCAAATCCATATTTCCATCTTTATCCAAATCAGCACAGTCGGTTATGTTTACCGCTAAACCATAAATACCTGTCGTATAAGTTACACTAACACTAAAGTTTCCAATACCATCTCCTAAACAAATACCTAAAGAACCGGGAGTAAAATCTGCTACATCCATATTTCCATCCCCATTAAAGTCTCCACAACGAATATCGCTATTACCAAGAAAAATCGGCATAACTGGTCGACTAAATGCCGACACACTAAATGTACCTAGACCGTTTCCAAGCAAAATTTGTAATGATGTTGAACTTGCGCATATTATATCCATATTGCCATCATTATTAAAGTCAGCCGTTTCTATCGGCTCTTCACATGCGCTTAATATAGGATAATTAACTCTAGAAAAATTACCCGCTCCGTTTCCATAAAAGACAGAGGCAATAGCTGTGGAACCAGAGCAGGTAGAAATATCAATATTTCCATCTCCATTAAAATCGGCGGTAACTACATCACTGGATAACCCAGACGATGGGTGTATGCTTCCTGGAGTAAATTTTCCTGTTCCATTACCTATATAAACTCTTAAATTAGTAGTTTCATTCAACACAAAATCCAGATTGCCATCGTTATTAAAATCTGCGCACATAGGTATCTCAGGAAAGCAAGTTGGAACTATCGCACCTGTGTCAGATAGATTAAAACAAACTTGTGAATTTAATCTAATGAAAAAACAAATTAAAAAAGAGCATAGAATCTTCTCATTCATAAAATTTTACTTAATAAAGATAATGAAAATTCTCAATAAACAAAACTAAGCCTTCCTCCCATTACTCATCGCCACCATATTGGCAATTCTGTAAAGTAAACGAGCTGCAACATTCTCATTCCAATCGCTTCCTTTACCTGGAGTAACTTCATTAATATCAAAAGCAATAATTTGTTTACCAGATTTTACCACTTTCTCTAATAAGAATAAGATTTGTTCGACCTCAAAACCACCAGCTACGGGAGTTCCTGTATTCGGACAAAGTTTCGGATCCAATCCGTCGATATCAAAACTTAAATAGATTTTTTGTGGTAACTCGTTTACAATACGGTTACAAATTCGATCCCACGAATCACCATTGTACATCGTATGCTTTATGTCGCGGTCGAAAAATGTTTTTACTCGTCCTTTTGAACCGTTGATGATATCTAATTCTTCCTGACAATAATCTCTAATCCCCACTTGTACTAATTTCTCAACTTCTTTTATTTTTAAAGCGTTGTACATAATAGAAGCGTGTGAAAATTCAAAGCCTTCGTATGCAATTCTTAAATCAGCATGCGCATCAATTTGCAACACACAAAACTTTCCAAATTTCTCTGCTAAAGCTTGCATCATGCCTAATGGTGTAGAATGATCACCGCCAATTAAACCAACAATTTTATTTTGATTTAAATAAAATTCAACGCGCTCTTTAACTGTTTTGTTCATCCACAAACAACCTTCGTGAATTTCCTTAATGGATTTTTGATGAACTTTATTTTTACTCACATCTTTTCCAGCAGCCATTGCATCAATTAATGCTTCTGCTTTTTTGCGCAACGTTGTACTCTTGCTACGGATTGTTTTATTTTCCTTATCCATACCAATTCCCATTTGCCAAGCGTCTTTTACCAATGGATCATACAAATCCACTTGATATGATGCTTCGTGAATGGCTTTCAGTCCGTTAGCAGTTCCTCCTCCATAACTAACAGTTACTTCCCACGGCACAGGAATTAAAACTGTTTCACATTCCTCTAAACTAAAAGGTAAACCAAACATCCCTGCAGTTGTATCGCCAATGCCGTTGATGTCGAAATTTTTTATTTTTTCTTTCTTTGTCATAAGTCTATTTAGTATTCGGTAGTCATCCTGAACTTGTTTCAGGATCTCATTAAGGCGCTAAGCGCCTAATGGTCCAATTTTCTTTTTCTAATGTATATGAAATTCTATCGTGCAAACGGCTTTTTCTTCCTTGCCAGAATTCGTAATAATTTGCTTTCAACACCCAGCCACCCCAAAAAGGTGGACGGGTAATTTCTTTTCCTTCAAATTTCTTTCTGATATTTTCTACCGCTTCTTCTAATTCATCTCTGCTTTTTAAAACACCACTTTGATTGGAAGCCCACGAACCAATTTTAGAATCGGTTGGTCGGTTATTAAAATAATTATCGCTATAAGAAGCATCGCACTTTGTAACTGTTCCTTCAATACGAATTTGTCTTTCTAAATCCGGCCAGAAAAAATTTAAGCTCACATTTGGATTCGCATCCATCTGCATTGCTTTTCTTGAATTATAATTTCCGTAAATCCAGAACTGATTATTTTCAAACTCACGTAAATAAACAATACGCGAACTTGGCTTTCCTTCTTTAGAAACTGTGCTTAAAGTTGTAGCTTGTACTTCAGGGATTTTTGCTTCAACAGCCTGACCTAACCATAATTCGAATTGCTCAAACGGATTCTTCTTTGCAGCTGCATCGGTTAAGGTGCCTTTAATGAAATCCTCTCTCAATTTTTTTATTTCGTCTCGTAAAGCTCCCATAAAATTGTTTTTCCAAATGTACAATTTATTGCATGAATTTAATTACTAAAATCGTATGATTCTTATTGGTGTTTCAACAATTAGCCACGAAAACACTAAAGCTCTAAATCCCACCAAACTGTGCTTGATGTTTTTTGTGGGATTTTGTGTTTTGGTGATTTTGTGGCGCATTTTTATTAATTTAGCCCTTATGCAAGGCGATTTTTTAATAGCGCACCCGATGTTACAAGACGGGTATTTTAAACGGGCGGTTATTTGTTTAACTGAGGATAATGATGAAGGCTCGTTGGGATTTGTCTTGAATTTTAAAACTGAATACCTGCTCCGTGATTTATTTCCCCATATCAAAAATGGTAATTTCCCAATATTTGAAGGCGGGCCTGTTTCGAAAGACCAATTGTATTATATACACAATTTAGGAAAGAACTTAAGTGATAGCATTCAAATAAAAGATGATTTATGGTGGGGCGGAGATTTTTTTGAACTAGCACACATGATTGATCACGGAAAAGTAAAAACACATAACGTGAAATTCTTTATGGGTTATTCGGGTTGGACAGCGGGACAATTAAAAGACGAGTTAATTCAAAAAGCTTGGTTCAACAATGAATCTGAACCTGCATTAGTTTTGCAAGGCGACCACAAAGCCATGTGGGGTGATGAGTTGGAAAAAATAAAAGAATCGTACAAAGTGTTTTCCAATATTGGTTTTGATCCGAATCTTAACTAATGTTTCTCGCAAAGACGCTAAGGCGCAAAGTAAAATTATGAGGAAATTAGTTTTAGGATTTTTATTTTTCTCTTGTGTTTCATTTTCACAAACGTATTCTCTCAACAAAGTTACTGCAACAAACGCCAATGAAATTTCCTTTGTAAAGCACGCCTTTTACGAAATTGGTTTCAACACTAAATACAAATTACCGGCTTGGACTTTTTATTCGTTAACGAAAGAACATTTAGCATTAGCTAATTTAGAACGCAAAGGTTCGTTTGTGAAAGATCCGTTATTGGATTCTCCTCAGGCAAAAAGTAATGATTACTCAGCTTCAGGTTTTGATAAAGGACATTTAGTTCCTTGCGAGGACATGTCGTTTAGCGAACAAGCCATGCATGAAACATTTGATTACAGCAATTGCGCGCCGCAAACTACAGAGTTAAATCGTGGCGAATGGAAGATGCTGGAAGAGCTAAGCAGAAATTGGGGAAAAGAATACGGAGAAGTGATTATTGTTAGCGGTCCTGTTTTTGAAATTAATTTGTCAAAGTTGGGAGAAGGAAAAATTCCCATTCCCAATTTATTTTACAAAATAATTATCCGTCACCAAGAACAAACTTACAAAGCCATAAGTTTTATTTTACCAAATGTGTCTACGCCAATAAATGGATTGCAAAACTATGTTTGTACTATTGATTCGGTTGAGAAAATAACAAACCTTGATTTCTTTAGCGAATTGCCTGACAATTTGGAAGAACAGTTTGAATCTGTTATCAATACAAAAGATTGGAATTTTAAACACCATGTCAGTTCAAGCGTAGTCGAGAACCAACACAAATCCGAAAATGATTCTGTAAAAACAAAAACTGTTTCAGTACAATGTGCTGCTAAAACTAAAAAAGGAAAACGGTGTAAGAAAATGACAACTGCCGCAAATGGTTTGTGTCCTTTGCACGATTAGTTCGCCTGACTAAAACTCTTTGAAGAAAACAAAGCTCCGTTCTCATCCCACTGAATCCAAGTTCCGACTTTCTCACCGTTTTTGTAATTCATCTCGAAACGTTTTTTGCCGTTGTCGTCCCATGCAATCCAAGTGCCGTCTTTTTTTCCGGCAGTATAAAACGCAAGTCCAATCATTAAACCGGCTTCGTTGTAAGTAATCCACTTTCCGGTTTTTAATCCGATTTCGTGAGTGCCCGTTCGCATTAATTGTCCGGTTTCAAAAAAATATGTGGCATCACCATGTAACTGGCCGTTTTTAATTTGTACGATTGCGGTTTTTATACCGTTCTCATTTAATTCTAATGAACCGGAATACAAAACTCCTTTTTCATTAGCGTACAAACCATTTTCATTTTGTTTCACCTGCGAGATAGCGAATTGCGCTACGACTAAAAAAAACAGGAATAATATCGATCTTTTCATGTGACCTCCTTCCTCTTGCGTTAACGTATGAGAATACAAATGGTTTGGCGACAGAGTTATAAATGAGTGGAAATAAGGCGTTAATTTTCTTTAGATTTTTATTGTCGTCGTAAAACACTGTATTTCAATTGTTTAATCTTGTTTTTAAAAGCTTAAATTTGTGCATGCGAATTGATATAATAACCGTTCTGCCTGAGTTAATAAAAAGTCCTTTTGAGCATTCTATTTTAAAGCGTGCTTATGATAAAGGATTGGTGGAAGTGAATTTAATTGATTTACGGGAATACGGCGTGGGCAAACACCGACAAGTTGATGATTACGCTTTTGGCGGAGGGGCGGGAATGGTTATGATGATTGAACCAATTGCTAATTGCATTAATGAATTAAAAAGCAAACGTACTTACGACGATATTATTTACATGACGCCCGATGGCGAAACATTGAATCAAAAAATTTGTAATCAATTATCCTTACAAAAAAATTTAATGGTGTTATGCGGACATTACAAAGGTGTTGATCAACGTTTACGCGATCATTTTATTACACGCGAAATTTCTATTGGTGATTATGTTTTATCAGGTGGGGAAATTGCTGCTGCTGCGATGTGTGATGCGGTGATAAGATTAATTCCCGGTGTGCTAAATGATGAAACTTCTGCCCTCACCGATTCATTCCAAGATAATTTATTAGCGCCTCCTGTTTATACTCGTCCCGCTGAATATAATGGCTGGGGTATTCCTGAAATATTATTAAGCGGGCATTTACAAAATATTGAGAAATGGCGTTACGAGCAATCTGTAGAACGTACTAAAAAAAGAAGGCCGGATTTGTTGAAGTGATTTCTCGAAAAGACGCAGAGACGCTAAGATTATTGTTTTAAAGAAATTTTCTCATCCCCATTCTTGTAAGGCATATAAGTGAAAATAAACTGAAACATTTCTTCGGTGGTTTGCATGCTTTCGTTGCCTTCGCCTTGTATAATTTTTCTTGGAGGATGAAAAGGATTGAACGGATTTTTATCTGTGTTGTCGTAAGTGCCGTAAACGTGAATGACAGACCCTTTCGGAATTTTTACAGGAATATTGTAAGTGTAATAATATTGCCAACGGAAATCCCATTTATTTATTCTCACTAATTTAATTGTATCTCCTTGAGGCGGCAAGGCATAAGCCACAAAACTTTTTCCAATTAAATGCATATGCGGATTAACGGATAGAATAGAAATATCCGTTTGAATAGTCACCTGCGTGTGAAATGTTTTTATTTCGTTAGGCTCAATAATTAATTCAGGCTCGATTTTAGAAATACCGAAAGTTCCCATTTGTGTCTCATAAACCGGGCGCTTTGGTGGCGATTTACGGAAGAACACATTTATGTAACTGCTGTCTAAACAATCTTTATTACTTGGTCCGTAATGAATATTTTTAAGAAAGAATAAGCCATTCTTTGGTAATTTAAATCCGCCAATGTCTTCATTGTAAACGGGAGGAGTATAACCGGGTAAATAATAAACTACATTTGGTAACAAAGGCGGCAACTCTGGTTTTTTATTATCAGTATAAGTTAATCCCATTTTTGTATACGCATCTTTAAAATTATTTAATGCATCGGGTAAAATTGTTTCACCGGCACTATAATTAAATTGTCGCTGTGAATCGTAACTTAATAAATGTCCGTTCACATGATGCACTAATTTTCGTTGATTCGGCACAAACTCAATGTATTGAACATATTCATCCTTCTCTAACTCGAAAGGAAATTTCACCATTAAAAAAGCATCCGTTCCGTTTCCTTTTATCTCAACCGGTTTTGGAAGTTTAATTACTAAATCAGGTTTACCAAAAAAAGAGCCGACATAAAATGTTGGAGCAACGGGTTCTTTGGTTGAATCTCCCCTTGGCATTTTATCTTCCACCCATTTCTTAATTAATCCGATTTCTGTTTCACTTAGTACACGCTCATCTGCAAAGTGAACATAGCTTGGATCTGCTGGCCAAGGCGGCATGAATTTAGTTTGGGTTGTGAATTTTATTTTGTTGGCGTTTCTTACTGCATCGTTGTATGTCAATAAATCAAAAGTGCCTGCTTCACCGGGGCGGTGACAAGGTGTGCAGGTTTTAAAAACAATAGGTGCAATGTGTTCACTCCAAGTAACTGAATTAGGTAAAACTAATTCTTCTTTCTTTTCATAGGAACAAAAAAAAAACAAAAGCAGTAAACAATAAAAGGAAAATCCTTAACCGCATGGCTAAAGATACGGATTTCTCACAAAGACGCTAAGACGCAGTTTAGTAATTATAATAAGGGGAGATCATTAAATATACCACAACTCCTGTTACAGTAACATATAACCATATAGGATAACTGAAACGCGTTAGTTTTTTGTGTTTCTCGCGTTGGTCGGTGAGGCCGTAATAAAACGAAAGCAAAACCATTGGGAAAACAATAACCGCAAGGAATATATGTGATAATAAAATAACAAGGTAAATAGGTTTTATTCCTGAAACAGCAGCAGACTCAGCGGCATCTAACATTCCATTGTGATCAAGGTCTCCGTAACGTGTATCCGGAATAAAATAATGAGCTGTTACATAGCATACTAAAAATAAAGAGCTTAATAAAAAGGCTGTTAGGTTTAATTTACGGTGTAAAGGGATGTTTCTCTTTTAATAGCCAACAATGAAAATATTAAAAGCACAGAACAAGTGCCGTTTAAAATCGCATTTATCATTGGTAACTTAAAAATAAATGAAGGGATTACGTCCGGCACCGGAAAAATATGCATTTGTAAAACTGTAACAGCTAAACAAATTACGATGGTAGTTATCCAAATAACAACCTTAATTGATTTGTCGTTTTTAACTTCTAAAAGCGTGCTCATGCCTAAATAACTTTAAATTTTCCCTTATACTTTGTAAATACTGTTTCTCCAAAAAATAATTTTGCCTCGCATAAAATTTCTTCTCCATTCACTTTATAATTCACAGTGAAATTTACTTGTGGATTTTGCGTGGGGATAATCATTCCTGTAAATTTGATGTTATCGCCTGTAATCATTTGCAATTTCTTTCCCATCAAATCTTCCAAAAATTCTTTTATAATCTGAACCTGACAAACACCGGGCACAATCGGTTGTTCAGGAAAATGTCCTTTATAGATATCATGATTTACATTTAAATCAATAACCGCATCAACATGTGATTCTGATACCCAATTTTTTTCTTTTATAGTATAGAAACTTTCTTTTAGACTAAACATTAATCGTTAATTTTTTCGAGTTCAATATATAACTTCACTAATCCGTATTGTTTCAATTTTATGTTGTTGTAATTATTAGTATAAATTGTTTTGCTTTCCTTTTTATACTTGTAAAACACCTGATGTTTTATACAGCACTTGTTTTCGTCCCTAAACAAAAATGCGTTGTGATGTTCATATGTCTTCAAATTTAAGACTTCTTTACCTGACTTCACACGAACAAGCGCACTTTTATTGAACCATTTGATCAACAAAATGCTACTAAAATTGCTTATTAATGCGGAAACGAGCTTAGGTTTATTAAGAGGATCGAACACAAAAACGGGTTTCATGCTATCGCCTTTTATTTCGAAGTCTAACATTCTCATTCCTAGTTCCGTGACAAATACCAAATGTTTAGTTTCGGCATCCGTTTGTTTCAGAACAATTAGACCTGTAAAATGTTTATTTAGAAAATCAATGGAAGCTTTATACTTAACGGCGCCACTTTCAGGAATGACAGGTTTTAAATCGACTGTAGAAACTTTTATTCCTTCCTTTGGTTCGTATGAGAAAAGTTTACGTTGTACACAGGACGCAAGTAATAAACTACTTAACAGTAAAAATATTATCCGGCAATTTTGCATTTTGAGTTTTTAGCATAAAATCCAACGTGGTGTAATCATCATTGGGTTCTATCATGTCTAATTTACTCACCGAAGTTACGCTTTTATCGAAATACATGTTTATTTTTTTGAGGCTTTCTTTCATGTTTTTTTGGAGGGGGATGAGCTCCAGCTTGTAGTACTTTTCATTCTCAAAATAGGCCACCTTAAACTTTCCTGATTTAAAGATATTCCCTTGAACACAACTCATCATCACATCATTAATTTCCTTAAAAACCTTATTACTGTTCATGTCGTACTTCTGGGTTTTCTTCTCGTCTTTGATCCAGATTTTATCTTTATTGATAACGATAAGATATTTATAAGGCGTAATGTATTCCCACCTTAACATGTTTTCTTTTTTAAACTTGAAATTTCCTTTGCTAATGATTTTTTCGGAAAGCATACTCAGGTTTTTCTCTTGTGTGAAATCGCTTTCAATAGAGTTCACAGTTTTACTCATACTCTCGATTTTTTGTTTTAGAGCAACCGTATCCTTTACTGCTTTAAAACTTTGAGCAAATGTTAAGTGAGAAATAAATATGAGAATTAATATTTTCTTCATGCTATCGTAACAAATTCAAATTTCTTTTCTTTTAGTGCAGGAATTAATTTATCTAATAATTCAGGCGCATAATCTAATCTGTCGTGTAACAAAATTATGGAACCTCCTTTAGTTTGTTGCAATACCCGTGCCAAAATTTTGTTAAGGTCGGTTGAAGATGTGTCATACGAACGCACATTCCAGCCAACAGACTGCAAATTGAGGTTTTTTAACACATAAGCAAAGTTTGGAGTAGTAACCCCATAAGGCGGACGAAACAATTTTACTTCTTGTCCTGTGCAGTTTTTAATGGCTTCTAAACTTTGTTTGATATCCACTTCTAATTTTTTCTTTCCCCACATGTCAATCCAAAAATGGTGAGAATAACTATGGGAACCGATTGAATGTCCATCAACTATCATTTGTTTTACAATGCTCTCATTGCCGGAAATGTTTTTTCCAATCATAAAAAAAGTAGCTTTTACGTTGTGTTTTTTAAGAGTATCTAAAACTTTTTGTGTTTGCGGATTGCAAGGGCCGTCATCAAACGTTAAAGCAATTTTGTTTTCAGATTTGTTTAAATGGTTTAAAGATGGGAGATGAAAATTAAGTCCGATGAAATAAGCTCCTGCAAATTCAATACTTAAATACAGAAACAACAAAACAATTTGTAACCAATAAAAACAAAGAGTGCCCAGCTTGCAGAAAATAAACACCAAGCCAATACTAATTGCAAAAAAAGCCGTTACCAGTTTATGGTTTAGCATTTTGTTATAATTGTAAATGAAAAATTAATGCCGATGTAACCGTTTACAATAAGAATAGTACTAATGCTCTTTTTTGAAACATTATTTATTTTAACGGCGTCGGGAATTTTTTGTTTCTCAATTATTTTGTTTGCCATCCATAAAGCGAAAGCTCCAGCTGTGTGATAATCGCCACACAAATGTTTAAAATAACCGGTTGCAGAAGTATTAGAAACAACCGGCAACATGTCTAACATGAGTTTATCAAAATCTTTGTCGCCTGAAAAACCAAACAATACTAAATCAATATTGTTTAAAGTTGTATGGTGGAGATTCAAAAACGAATCGAGTTTATCTAAAAGTTCTTTTAAATGTCTTGGTTTGTATGAAAAGCCAACGCCATTTACCGCAGCTACAGCGTTTTTCTTTTCACTTGACAAAACAAAAAATGCTGAGCCCTCGCCCATTTGCATGCCTGATGTTTTGCCCTCGTAGTATTTGAGAGAATTATCGTTGTTTAATTTTTTTGCTTTGCGGTATAAATCTAAATAAATAGGTGTATGCTCTTCGATTCCGCCAATTAAAATATTTTTCTTTCCTTCTTCAATGCTCATTAAAGCATCCATCACACAAGTATCAAACGAAAAACCTCGGTGTACATAAGTATAATTATACTGTTTACATTGCATAATTAAAGCTACCTGCGAACCCACTGTATTGTGTGTTGATTGAATAAAAGAAGTTGGCGTTAAAAATTGTTCATCATTATTAATGATGGCTAGTAAAAATTTCTCGCTGTCTTCAAAACAACCTAAACCTGTTCCCGAAATAATTGCATCTACATTTTCTACGCCTGATTCGGTAACCGCCATGCGTGCAGCAGATGCGCCCATTTTAATGGCACGTCCCATACGACGAAGCATGTTTGGATTAATATGCTCTTTGTAAGAAGGTTCAACCGCTTTAAAAAAATCACCTTCAGCGCCATTCACCGTTTCGAAAAAATAATTTTCGTCCGTTGTGTTTTGCGGAGAGATGCAACCTGAACCAATTATGTATGCCTTTGCTCCCACTATGCTTTCGAGAAAATTAAAGATGAACAATTACCGCCGAAACCAAATGAATTGGATAGTACATTATTTATTTCGTGATCAGTGACTTTTGTAACAGGCGTCAAACCAAATTCAGTTATTGGTGTTGTGAAATTCAAATTCGGGAATATTTTATTATGCTGCAACGATAAAACAGAAATCACAGCTTCTACTCCTGCAGCCGCTGCTAAAGTATGTCCGGTGTATGCTTTTGTTGAACTGAATTTTGGAACTGCGTCACCAAACACATTTACAGTTGCTTTACTTTCTGATTGATCATTATTCGGCGTCCCTGTTCCGTGCATATTGATATAATCAATTTGTGAGGGAGTAAGTCCGCTCATTTCTAAAGCTTCTTTAATAGCAGTTGTTGCTCCGATTCCATCAGGAGAAGAAGCGGTTTGGTGATAAGCATCATTTGAATTAGCGTATCCGGTAACTCTTGCTAAAGCTTTACCATTTCTTTTTTTAAGAGCGGCTTCGCTTTCAATAACTATAAATGCACCGGCTTCTCCTAAATTTAATCCTTTTCGGTTTTCATCAAATGGTTTGCACCATTCTTTATCTAAAATCATTAAGGTATTAAATCCGTTAAATGTAAATTTTGATAAAGAATCGACGCCTCCGACAATTGCTCTGTCGAGCATGCCATGTTTTATCATTCTGCAACCTAACATCACTGCATTAGCTGCTGAAGAACAGGCTGTAGAAATGGTGGTGACAAAATCTTTCACACCTAAATAATCGGCAATCTCCTCTGTGCTTTCGCCACAATCGTGAGCATCGAGAACTTCTAAATGTTTTCCGTCGCTTACCATCTCTCCGTAAAACAATTCTGTTTTACACATTCCGGCAACAGTGGTTGAAGAAATTAATCCGGTACGTAAACCATCTTTTAAATCAATGCCAGAATTCAGAACAGCCTCACGAGCCGCTGCAATTCCTAATAAAGAAGTTCTGTTTAATGCAGAAGAATGATTGGAAATTAAATCCATTAACTGGGTATTAGAAAGTTTTACCTCGCCTAATACGTATTCATCCTTGTAACGGGTATTTAAATAATTTACTTTACCGATTCCTGATTTAGCATTCGATAAATTAGCATACGCTTCCTGCACATTGTTGCCAATGGCAGAAATCATGCCGAGTCCACTTATAAATATGGGTTGTGCCAACTACGATTTACCTTGATCCTTTATAAATTGAGCCATTGTGCGTACCGATTCAAAAATCTTTTTGCCATCAGCAGGATTTTGAATTTTTATGCCGTAATGTTTCTCTAACAATACGATAAGCTCTAATGCATCAATTGAATCTAATCCTAAACCATCTCCGAACAATGGAGCATCCGGATTAATATCAGCAGGTTTTACTTCTGCTAAATTTAATTGTTCTATAATTTGACCTTTTAGTTTTTCTATTAAAGCATCCATACTGTTTATTTATAAAATTGATTTAAAGTTCCTTCGTTAAGAGGGTTAAAATTAATATTTTTAATTGAATCGGAGGTCATTTCTACCAAATAAATAAGGGCATCGGCTTTACCATTATCATAATCCACCCATCCGCAAATAGCAGCTGTGTTTGATTGCGGATTTAGTGTTATTTGCGCCTGATTTACCAAGAGTTGCGCGTTAAAACTATCCGTTACAAAAAAGGCGTTCTCGCCGGTAATTTTATGCTTTATAGCAATTTCGCCAATTACAATATTGGGTAAAGTATATACAAAAGTGGCCGGGGAAGGCAAATAATGGGCTTTATCGTTAATACTATTTTGATGCAGGCGGTCTGTATCCAAACTCGAAGCCTTGTTGGCCATAATAAGCGCCATGTTTTCCGGCAGAATTACGTTTTAGAAAATCGTTTCCTTTTAAAGCAGCTTCTGTTGCGATTAAGCCCAGCTTCGATAAGTTATCCATTTTATGAAATTTTGGATAATTTATTTCGAGATGCTTATAGACGTCGCCAAAAAAAGACGATTCATGTTTTGGAATCAACAATTCGCTTCCATTTACAAAAATACTTTTGTCCTTTATTCTGCAATATGATGTTATTACTAATTCCATTTTTATTTTACAAATAAGGCAGCGCCATTGCAACCACCAAATCCTGATGCTGTTTTTAATATTGTTTTGATGTTTGATGTTTGATGTTGTTTAATCATTTCGATTTTTCCTGTTACACCATGTTCACAAAATCCGGCCGATTTAATTAATTGATTATTAGCCGCAGCTTCTAATGTCAAAACAGTTTCTAAAACACCGGCAGCGCCAAGCGTGTGGCCATAATATCCTTTCAAACTATTTACAGGCACATTAGTTAATCCTGCACGTTCAAAAGCGATTGACTCCATTTCATCGTTGAATGGAGTTGCTGTTCCGTGTGCGCTTATAACATCCACTTTAAAATTATTTCCTTTTAAAGTTTCTGAAACGGCTTTAAATAATCCGTCGCCGGTACGTGATGGACCCGAAATGTGATTGGCATCATTAGCAGAAGCGCCATTTACAATTTGCATTGACGAAGGCGGCAATACTGTTTTATTTTTCGTGATTAAAATAGTTGAAACAGCTTCTCCTAAATTAATTCCTTCACGTTTTGCATCAAAAGGCTTGCAGGGGTTTTGACTTAAAGCATTAAATGATTTAAATCCGCTCACTGTAAATTCAGTTACTAAATCTCCTCCGCAAACAATAATGTTTTCGTATTGTCCAGCTTTAATTAAACGTTGCCCTGTGATGATAGCGAGCAATCCACTAATACAAGCATTTGATAAAACTAATGGTTTGTTAACTGCATTAAAATAATTGGCAATGGTATTTGCCATTACTGATAAGTAAGTACGCTCTTTGGGAAAATGGTGTTTAACGGTTGAATCTAATAAATCAATATTTCCCTTAGTTGTTGAATAAATTAAAAGTGTTTTTGGATCCAATAAATAAATTCCGGATTGATTCAAAACATCTTGAATAGAAAGAATACTTAATTTCTCGAGTTTTGTACAGAGATTCGCATCTTTAATTTTTTCAGAAGCGGAATTTAGTGTTTCCTCCCCTATCAATGATAAACAAAACAATTCATCTAATTTTCCAAAACGACATTGTTTAACGCCGAGTTGGTTATTTAGAATGGCAGAATAATTTTCTTTAGTGTTAAATCCTAAAGGCGATATAACGTTATGATATGAAGTAAAAACTTCCAACTGTAAGAGGCGCGATTAATTTCCGCGGAAATTAGCTTTGCGCTTTTCTAAAAATGCTGATACACCTTCTTTGAAATCAGAGGTGCCAAAACTCTTTCCGAATTCTTCAATTTCCACTTCGTAACCATTTTGCTTGTTATTGTAACCTGCATTAATTACTTTAATAGCAGTACGGATAGCTGTTGGTGACTTTGTAGTTATTTTAGAAGTAATCTCGAAACATTTATTTAATAATTCTTCCTGGGTAGTTACATAATTTGCTAATCCCCATTTGTAAGCATCTTGTGCATTGATCATATCTGCAGTCACAATCATTTCAAATGCTTTTCCTTTTCCTAAAATTTGTGCTAAACGTTGTGTTCCGCCGTAACCCGGAATAACTCCTAAACTTACTTCAGGTAATCCCATCTTTGCATTTTCACTTGCTACACGAATATGACAAGCTAAAGCTAATTCTAATCCACCACCTAAAGCAAAACCATTAACGGCTGCAATAACAGGTTTAGAATAATTCTCAATGAAATTAAATATTTTAAAATGTCCGGTTGAACTTAATTGTTTTCCTTGCTCAACTGAATAATCAGCGAATTCTGCAATATCAGCACCTGCAACAAATGCTTTTGTTCCAGAACCAGTAATAATTACAGCACGAATATCTTTTTGATTTTCTGCTTCAACTAAAGTCTCATGAAGATTTTCAATCGTCTCTCTGTTCAAAGCATTTAATTTATCGGGCCTGTTTATGGTAATAACCAAAACACTATTTTTTATTTCGGTTAAAACATTTTCTGAGGTCATGATCATTTCGTTTAGATTTTGTTTCAGCAAATATAGGTGTATATAGTAAAACTGATTAAAAAGTTATTAACCTATTATTAACGTGCTTATTTCCTAAATGTTAAATAAAAGATTGTGCCCGTATTTTCAGCACTCTCGAACCAAATTTGACCGCCAAATGCAGTAATAATATTTTTTACCATTGCTAAACCTAAACCTGTTCCTGTTGATTTAGTTGTGAAATTTGGAACGAATATTTTTTCTTTCATGCTATATGCAATACCTGTTCCGGTATCCTTTACACTTACTAACACAATTTCATTTTGGGATGAAATAACAATTTCTATTTTTCCTTTGCTGTCTTCCGGAATTGCCTGGACTGCATTTTTTATAATGTTGTTGAAAACGCGCAGACATTGATTTTTATCCGCTAAAACTACAGTTGAATCCAGTTGTGATGATAATATGATTTGCGTTTGCTCATTCTTAAATAATTCGATTGTAGATTGAATCACCTCAGTTAAATTTACTTGCTCTAAATTTACTTTTGGCATTTTTGCAAAATTAGAAAACTCATTAGCGATATGCGCCAATGTGTCGATTTGTTCAATCATAGAAGCCGACACTTTTTTGAATTTACCTTCAAAATCTTCCCCGCCTTCGTTCACTACTTTCTGCAAATACTGCAAATTTAATTTCATTGGCGTTAACGGATTTTTAATTTCGTGTGCCACTTGTTTCGCCATTTCCTGCCAAGCGCCCTCACGTTCTGATTTTGCTAACAACGTTGCGCTCTCCTCCAACTTTACTAACATCTGATTGTACTCATTCACTAATCTTCCTATCTCATCGTTCGATTGCCATTCTATTGGTTCGTTACGTTTTCCTAATGAGATTTTCGCTAATTGTTGCTGAACAATACGTAAAGGTTTCGTTACATAAGTTGTCACTACTAAACCGGTAAACAAACTCACCAAGAATAAAACCACATACACGTTTAATAAAGTGGTAATGTAATCTGACAAACCTTCTTCCAAATCACTTTGACGGGCGAAATATGGTAAGTTCATGTAGCCGATAAAATTACCTGTGGCACTATACAAAGGTGTATAAAGTGATAAATAATTCAGCGAACCGATTTTATCACGAGTACTAAAATTAGAAGATTCGTTTTTAGCAAAATTAGAAATAGCCAAAGGATTAATTAATCTGGAACATAATCCTGCGTCAAATAATTGCGGTCGTGATGAAGCAAACAAAACGCCTTTATTACTATATAAACTAATGTCGGAATTAAATAATGCGGCATACTTTTTTAAAACGCCTTCGGTGTACTGCTTTCCGTTTACATCCAAACTGTTTGCTTCGAGTAAAACCGAATTTAATTCGTTACCTATTTGCGCCGATTTCTCAACTAAATCATTTACATGATCAGCCTCCGATTTTTTAACTACCAGTTTAACAGTAAAAATACCAACGGCTAATAAGGCAAAGAATAAAATAGAAATTGTAAACACCTGAATTCTTCTGTTTAACGAAAAGAACATTAGCTTCTTATTATTGATTCTATAAGAAATTATTACGAGCGTCAATCCCAACAGAGAATAAAATATAAAGTAATATGAATTGGTGGTGAAGAAATAATTGAAGTCTTTTATTTTAGTGCTTAATACAATTAAAGTTTCCTTGTCCGGTGTCACAAAATAATGTTTGAAATTGCTCTTCACACTTTTTAATGCGACCGAATCCACATTATGCGCAGGATAATCGTAAGCGCCGTAAAAGGTAGTTAGCTTTTTCTGCTTATACACTGAATACGAAATTTGCTTGTAGCGATTTTGCTTTTGCTGACCTTCATCTAGTAATAAATCAGGGAAATTACCTGCTCCTGAAAATTGTTTTGGCTCTAATTGAACATACAAAACATATGGCGCTTTATGACCTTCCGGTTTATCAAATTCAATTTTCCCAATGTAGCGCGAGTTCGGCTTGTAGCCTTCCATGAAAAATAAATTATCGCTAATGGTAGAGAATCCTTCTTTTACCTGATCTTCGAAATACTCGTTATTATTAAATATTAAATCCGAATTTTTAAAATACGGCATACACACCGAATCGAAAACGGCAAGTTGAATGTTAAATTTCTCGAAGTATCCGGTAAAATAGTTTTGGCGTAGCTGCTGTTCCGTTTCATGTCCGTATAAAGGCAAGCGGTACAATGCTTTTTTAAAACGGGAATCTTTGCTTATTTTTTTGGCGATATCTGAAAATTCGTTTTCAAGAATGGCGTCTTGGCGGTCTGATAGTTTATCAGCTAAAACTTCGGTGTTTTGCTTTTCTCTCGCTGAATTGTATTCGCTAAACAACCACGATGTAATAATAGCGAAAATCAAAACTCTAAATCCTGCACTTAAAATACTTTGTGTGAAATTATATTTTTTCAGCGCCAACGAAACCAAGAATAATGTTGGTAGCCAAAACCATTCAATAGCATTAAAGCTTTGTTTAAAAACAAAATACAGTACTGAATAAACTAATAAACAAATGAGCAGAACAGGGACATTTTTCTTGTTTCCACTTTCAAAAAACAATTCAATAAATTTTTCGATGAGAATGGCGATTGAAAATCCGTTTAAAAAAACAATACTCAAACATAAAAACTGAGTTCATTTAAATTAAAGAAATTAGAAAACTCGAAAGGGATTGTAGAGTTGAAGACTAAGTTTTTTACAGTGGCGTTTAAAAATAAAGCAAGACCAGTGAGTACAGAAAAATAAAAAACAAAACCAATTAGTTTAAGAATACTATTCTTCACATCCACCTCAACACATTTATAAAATAAACTTGCCCAGGCTAAAAACAAAAAGACATTTATTAATATATCCCCTAGAAATTCATTAAAGAACGATTGGGAGTTTCCGTAATCGCCAGGCATAAAAAGTGAGGCGGAAGAAAGTAATCCGGGCCATTTAAAATAAATCATTAGAGCGCGAATACCAACAACAACCAGCGTCACCAATAAAAAATACTTAAAGAAATTTTGGAAGTGTAGGTTCTTTTTAGCGTATAAAACACAAATAGTACTAAGGAGAGAAAAATAAAATAACGGAACACCTCGACCACTTTTCACTTTTAATAATTTTTTCGCTTATAAAAATTTCAAATAATGGTTTATTATTTATTGACTTTACAGCGTGTGGCAAATAACTTACTGAATCGCGAAGCTCTGTTTGCGTTGGTAATTGCAACCACGAAGCAAAAGCATTGTCGAAATAATTATTTTGCACATCATACTCGGGTTTTATAAAAATTAGTGCAAGTTTTTTTAAATCGCCTCTTTCTTCTAAAAGATATTCGTACCAACCATTCCGCAAATGCAACATGCCGTTAGTTTGATTTAAGACCTGAATTGGAATATCAAACGGGATAACATTGCTTGACCAGAAAATAAGACTATCGCTCTTAAAAGCAAACAAGGAAATGTTTTCATAATCCAAATATTCTTTATCCGTTTTAGAAAACGTTTCAAATGGTTTCTTTCCATCCAAATGATCAATAACTTGTAAGCCTTGTTGTGCTTTGTTTTCTTTAGCGTGAAGATTTTTTTGAGCCGCCTCGCATAGTTCGGCCGTGGTATAACTATTAAAAGCGTTAATAATAATGGCGGCGATAAGAAGTACTCCCGCTACAATAAAACCCGATTTGTTATTTAGTTTGCCTGACATTAAACCAAAAGCAATTTAGCTAAATTTCCCGAAACAGGAGAAAGTTCCATATTTCACATTTTTTAAGATTTAATAGCACGATTATTGAACCTTTGCTGACTTCGCGTGTACAGTTCTATAAATAACCATGCCGCGTGAACCGGAATTTAAAAAGTAATTAAGCCATTTTCACTGTTTATGCAGCATAAAAAAAGTAGATTTTCTGTTCTTTCCGATGAAGAACTGATGCTGCACTTGTGCAACGGTGAGGTATTAGCCTTTGATGAAATTTATTACCGTTACAGCAAACAATTACTCGGTTATTTTATAAGGATGTTGAATTTTGATAAGGGATTAGCAGAAGATGCTTTACAGGATTTATTCCTGAAAATAGCTGAATGTCCTGAGAAATTTGACGCGTCACGTTCTTTTAAAACCTGGATTTTTTCAATTGCCTCTAATTCATGCAAAAACTTTTACCGTCACCAAAAAGTAGTGTTTGAAAGTAAAGAAGAACTAAGTTATTTGGGAGAAAAAGCTAATAACGATGAGTTTTTGAAAGCCGCAAGCCGAATGGACGCGAAAGAATTCCGGAAAATTCTGGATGAAGCCTTAAATGAATTATCACCTGAAAAAAAAGAAGCTTTTATATTAAAATATCAGGAGGATAAAACAATTGCAGACATCGCTTTTATTCAAAATTGTCCGGAAGGCAGTGTGAAATCGAGATTACATTACACTTTAAAAACATTAGAAGAAAAATTAAAAATATTCAATCCTTCAAATTAAAAATTATGGAAAATAAATTAGACCATTTCCTAAAAAATAAATTATCGGTAGATGATTTAAATCTTGAAACGCCTGATATTTCATTGGTAAATGAAGCGCGCGAAAAAATTAAACTCCGCAAAAAACAAACCATAGAAAAAAGAAAGTTTTTACGATGTGATTTTCAATTTCTTTCATTTTCAACTTAAACCTTATCAAGCAGGGATAGCAGCCTTACTAATTGTTGCCGGCGTATTTTATTTTACAAATACAGAAACAGGAAAAAACGAAAGCTCATTGGTTTCTCAATCCGCCGCTAACAATTATTCTATTAGTAGTTCAACCGTTTTGGCAAGTTTAACGCAATACACAAATAATAAAACAGCAACCAGTAGTTCAACTGTTTTAACCAGTATTATGACTTTTGTAGTAAGAAATTAATGAAGAAGCCCATAAAAAATACCCTCGTTTTATTAGCCACAACTTTAATGGCTTGTCAACCCCAAACCGAAAGCCGCGAACGCATGGATTTGGTAGCAAACCGCATGTCGGATTCGATTCTAAAACTCATAGATAGCAGCTTGGCTCAACCGAGCAAAATTTTAGCAGCAACTGAATCTTCAACATACTCATTTACAACTAGTTTAGCCCCTACAGGCGACTCAAAGTAATTTAGGAAATTTTCTTTAAATAATTATATTTGTAATTCGTTTTAAAACAGAAATATGGCAAAGCAAACCAAAGGAAGTAAACAACCCGTTTTCGCGGAATTAAAGAACACTTTTAAGTACTTCCCTTTCATTAATCAGAAGCAACCCATCATAGTACTTGCTCTAATTGGAATCATTTTTTACAGCACTAGCTTGTATAACGAGTATGCCTTAGATGATGGGATTATTATTCACCAAAACGACCATGTTATTAAAGGGTTTAAAGGTATTCCTGATATTTTAACTAAGGATGCTTACGAAAGTTTCTACCGCCGCATGAATGCTACCGATCAATTAGCCGGTGGTCGTTACCGTCCATTGTCTGTTGTAAGTTTCGCTATCGAGCAACAATTTATTGGCGCTTATCCTAAAGATGGCCTCTATCCACAACGCTGCTGGGATTTAAATAAAAATAATCCCGATGATGTTGAAGAAGACCTAAACGTTGACGGTGTATTTAATGAAGTAGATTGTCAGGTTAAAGATGCTTCATGGCGACACTTTAATAATATGTGGACTTATGTTTTAGGCTGCATATTCTTATATCTGGTATTTAGAAATTATATGTTCAGAGATAATCAGGACATGGCGTTTTTATCTGCTCTCATATTTTTAGCGCATCCGATGCATACCGAGGCAATTGCCAACGTAAAAAGTCGTGACGAAATTTTCTCACTCATATTTATCTCGCTCACCTTCCTCTACTCCTTCAGGTATTTAGAGGATAAAAAACCAATGACGCTCTTCTGGGGATGTGTTATGTTTTTATTAGCGCTCTTATCAAAAGAGTACGCCGTTGTATTATTAGGTTTAATTCCTTTAGCTGTTTGGACTTTCACTAAACACAGTTTTGATTTACAGAAATTCTTAAAACCAATTGGAGGTTTCGCTCTAATGGGTGTTGGTGGAATTATATTTTTGAAATCGGGCACTATGAGTCCGGCCACAAAGAACATTGCTATGCTTGGTGCTTTAGGCGTTGCTGCAGGTGGTGGTTATGTGTTCTGGAAATCATGGAAAGAATACAAAAACATTTTCGTAGTATTTATTGTGTTTTTGATTTGTGCACTTATTATGTTATACATAAAATACAACTTCGACGTTCATGCAAAACCAGGTGAAAAACCGGACAGAAGTTTCTGGTTATTCCCATTCATTTATGCGGGTGTTGGTATTTTCTTTGTTGGAAAAGCGAATGCGAAAAAAGATTTTAATACACTTATGGCTTGGTATTATTTTGTGTTGCTGTTTTATTTAGCAATGCGTTTAGTAGCCGTAAAATTAAAACCAGGTGTGCCGGATACTGAATTATTAAACAATCCATATTTATTAGCTGACGGACAAGAACGTTTCTGTACAAAAGCATATGTATTATTTAAATATTTAACGCTTCATTTCTTCCCGCACCCTTTATCTTCTGATTATTCTTATAACACTATTGCGTACCGTCATTTTACGGATTGGGATTTCATTGCTTCAATTGTAATTCACTTAACGTTGGTATATTTTACAGTGAAATTAGTTTTAAAGAAGCACGTTTTAGGTTTTGCCTTTTCGGTGTATATAGCTTTCTTATTGATGATTGGTAACGTATTAATGGACATTGGAGCTACAATGGGTGAACGTTTAATGTTCCACTCCTCCATTGGTTTCTGTATGTTCCTGGCGTGGATGTTAATTGAAGGTTTCGAAAAAATGAAATCCGTTAATATCAATCTCAAACGTACTGCCTTAATTGGTATGATGAGCGTTGTTATTTTCCTTTATGGTTGTAAAGCTTGGGAAAGAAACTGGGATTGGAAAAGCGATATTACTTTATTTATTAAAGACGCAAACACAATGCCGAACTCAGTACTCGTGTTAGGTAATGCCGGTGCGCGTTGGATTGATTTAGCCGACACTAAATGGTTTACTCGTAAGCCTGGTGAACAAGCGAATCTTCCTTTTGCTACTTACGAGGATAAAATGCTTGAGTTCCTCATTGACACTGCTGAATTCAGAGATGGTGCTAACAAAAAAGACATTATGCTAAAAGCACCTGAGGGCGAATGGAAAAATCCGCAAAACCTGAATATGAAACAACGTAGTTTGTATAAAGGTATTGCGTACTTAAAACACGCAACCGATTTACATCCTCGTTACGTGAATGGTTATCTTAACTTAGGTTTAGCGTATTACAAATTAAAACGCGATAAAGAAGCGTTATACTTCTGGAAACATGCTGAGAGATTATATCCTAATAATCCTTATTTGAAAAACTACTACATTGTTTTCTATAACGAATTATTACAACGTGGTTATGCAAAAGCACAACGCGGACGATCAGATAGCGCAGCTTACGAATTAAACAAAGCAACTATCTTAGATAGATACAATCCTGAAGGATGGTATAATTTAGGTGGTGCATATTATAACCTGGGTCAATACCGAAAAGCAAAAGAGTGTTGGCAAGAAGCATTAAAGCTTAATCCAAATCATCCGCAAGCTTTACAAGGTATGAGAGGTATTACACCTCAAATGCTCGGCGAAGCTCCGGTAGCTACAGCACAAACAATGCCAATTAAAAAGTAATTGGCTTGTTTAGATTATCGCTAATAGTATTAATTGTATTTGGTTGTACTTTCAACTTTAAAGCACAACATATTAATACGGATAGCATAGGTGTAAAGACCGTTAGCGATAATATTTATAACAAGGCGCTTTTTGGCGACAGTTTAGCCAGTAGTTTTGTAATTGTAATTAAAAAAGAAGTTAAACTGCATAAACACCTTCAGCACTCCGAACACGTGGTGGTTTTAGAAGGAAAAGGGCAAATGACTTTAGGTAATAAAGGTTTTGAGATAAAAAAAGGAGATGTTGTTTTCATTCCCAAAAACACAACTCACGCAGTAATTTCAACAGGCGATGTACCCTTAAAAGTATTAAGTATACAAGCGCCAAAATTTGACGGAAAAGACAGAGTATTTATTGAATAGGAACTATGAAAAGAATTTTTGTTGGCATATTAAGTTTGATTTTTGTTGGCGCGAAAAGCCAAGTTATATTTAGCGACAGTTACGGTAATTTAACTTTACAAAACGATATACAGGTTTTTGGGAGTAAAACAATTACAACCACCTACACTACCGCATCTGCTGGTTATAATTTAATTAACGATAGCTTTAAAAATAATGTTAAATCAATTAATGCGCCTAATCAACCCTTTAATGTTACGGCTTTAAAAACTACAGGATGGGCTGTTGGTTATAACAGTATTGAAGCCGATACATTTTTAGTTTCCACTTCTTGGTTAGACACAACAGCTGCCGCTAGTCGATTTATCGTTACACCTGTTATTAATTCTATTACCCTAAATTCTGTTTTATCTTGGAATGCCATGTCGCCCGATATAAATTTTCCGGAAGGCTACGAAGTTTATGTTACAACAAATACTACAGGCACTTTAACCTCAGCCGATTTTACTTTAGCGAACCGCATATTTTACTTAGCCGATGGAAATACTCCGGGACAAGGCGAAAAAAGTGTGTGGACAAAACATGGATTATCGCTTGCCGCTTATAACGGACAAAACGTAAGAATTGCTTTCAAAAATATTTCTAAAAACATGTTTCAGTTATGGATTGATGATGTGGTTGTAGAAAATATTTCAAATGCTATTGATGCCGGTTTAGGTAACAGTCCGCTGTTTTATAAATACAATACCCCTAACACAAATGGCGCCATTTTTTGTACCGTTACCAATCGTGGCAACACTAATATAACTGCACTAAATTTGAATTATCAAATAGCAAGCACAAGCAATCAAACCCAATCGTTCATCGTTTCACCAGTATTAACACCATATGCGGCAAGTGATTTTACATTTAGTATTCCGTATAATATTGCAACTCCCGGTTACTATAAATTAAAAATTTGGGTAAACAGTGTAAATGGCGTTTCAGATCAAAACGTAAATAACGACACCATAAATTCTTATATCTGTATTGTCACTTCTGCACCGATAAAAAATACTTTAGTAGAACAATTTTTAAGTGCTTACGATGGCTATAGTCCGGATGGACAAGAAAAATTAAAAGCTTTAACCAGCAGTTCGGTTATTGCTGTTAATCATCATGATTTAGATTCATTAAGTACATCAAGTATTGGAAACTTAATTACAACCTATCGTAAAAAAACAACCACTGCAATGGTCGACAGAACTTACTTTAATGATATTGCTTCTGTTCCTGTTGAGCGGGCTTCTTATGCTACACGTATCAATCAACGTAAAGCAGTAGTTGTTCCTGTAAGTGTAAGTATCAATAAAAATTATGATTCCATTACACGTATTTTAAATTTTACCGTTAGCGCGAGTTTTGTTGGTGAAGTAAAAGGAGATTACAGAATGAATGCTTTCATTACTGAGAATAATGTATACGGACCAATTATGGATACTAGTTATAATGGCTGGAATCAATTAAGTTTTATGTACAACATTCCATTCTCGCCCTACTTCCAACAAGGTTATTATTTATCGGCGCAAGACGGGTATTTATTAAATGCTCATCAATACAAACATCAAAATGTTTTAGACGCGTCTCTTGATGGTGCTTTTGGTGTTGCGGGCGTTATTCCAAGTACAGGTGGAACACAAGGACAAACATTTACAAAAGCTTATTCCTATACAGTGCCGGTGGCACCTCCGGGACAATTCAGATACACGCCTGAGAACATGTACATTGTTGCTTACGTGTCGGAATACAGTATTAATAAAAATTTAAGAACAGTTTTAAATTGCACACAAGACAAATTAACTTTAAAAAGCGAAGCCTTGGTTTCGGTACAAGAACTTAATTCGAAAGCAGAGTTTATCTTATACCCGAACCCATCTTATGGCATTATTTAACTCACCTTGATAACGGAACTTACTTCATGGTAGTAAGCGATGGAAACACAAGAGCTGCTAAAAAAATAGTAATCGTAAAATAAAATTCAAATTCCTTAAAACAAAAAAGCATCAACCATAAGTTGATGCTTTTTTTTGTGCGGGTGAAGGGACTTACTTCGACAAGCTCAGCATAAACTTCTCGTCCTTATTCCAATAAAAAAACCTTCCGCTATTAACAGAAGGTTTTCTTTTTTGTGCGGGTGAAGGGACTCGAACCCCCACGCCTTTCAGCGCCAGATCCTAAGTCTGGTGCGGCTGCCATTACGCCACACCCGCAGCCTAATGCCTTACATTGTAAGGGAAGGCAAATTTACGAAATTTTTATATAAAAACGGAGCTTTTTTGGGTCTTTATTGGGGAATATCACGATTAGCCCCTTGTATACAGGGGATTTACAAGGAAAATCGGAAAATTATTGGCAGTTTTGTAGTCCCTAAAAAGGATGTCAGAAATCAAAAAAATAGCCATTATTGGGAGTACCGGAAGTATTGGTACTCAAGCTCTGGAAGTAATAAAAGGAAATCCCGCACATTTTTCAGTAGAAGTTTTAGTGGCTAATTCCAATGCTGATTTATTAATAAAACAAGCTTTAGAATTTAAACCGAATGCCGTTGTGATTGGTGATGAATCGAAATACCAACAAGTAAAAGACATTTTATTTAAAGAAGACATAAAAGTTTACGCAGGAGAAAAAGCTATCGAACAAATTGTTGAAATGGAAACAATCGATATTGTTTTAGCTTGTATTGTTGGTTATGCGGGATTAGCTTCTACAATAAACGCTATCAAACATAAAAAAAATATTGCCCTTGCTAATAAAGAAACTTTGGTTGTTGCGGGTGATTTAGTAACCCGTTTAGCAATGGAAAATAGTGTGAATATTTATCCTGTAGATTCAGAACACTCAGCTATTTTTCAATGTTTAGCAGGTGAGTGGGATAATAAAATTGAAAAAATTTATCTTACTGCATCGGGCGGTCCCTTCAGAGGAAAAACAAAATCAGATTTAGAAAAAGTAACCCGCGAGCAAGCACTCAAACATCCGAATTGGAGCATGGGCGCAAAAATTACCGTTGATTCGGCCAGCTTAATGAATAAAGGTTTGGAGGTGATTGAAGCCAAATGGTTGTTTAATTTATCTCCTAAACAAATTGATGTGATTGTTCACCCTCAAAGTATTGTTCACAGTATTGTTCAGTTTGAAGACGGTAGTATGAAAGCGCAAATGGGTTTGCCTGATATGAAGCTCCCAATACAATACGCATTTTCTTATCCCCAAAGGGTAAAAAACAACTTTAAACGTTTTGATTTTTTTAACTATCCTGAGCTGACCTTCGAGAAGGCTGACACGGAAACTTTTGTTAACTTAGCTCTGGCGTTTGAAGCCTTGAAAAAAGGCGGCAATATGCCCTTGCGTTTTAAACGCCGCTAACGAAATTGCAGTCAGTTCTTTTTAGCGGATAAAATTAAATTTTTAGAAATGAGTTCGGTTATCGAAACATGTTTAAGTAAAATGCCGTTCATCGAAAAACCAAACTACGAACAATACATTGAATGCGATAAAGAAACCAGAAAATTAGCCTCTACTCTTATTTAAAATCCACACTACCTCATGATCAAATTTGCACAATTATTTTTAAGCTTAACTATACTAATTACCCTTCACGAATTCGGTCATTTCTTTTTTGCGAAAAAATTCAAATGCCGCGTTGAGAAATTTTATTTGTTTTTCGATTTCTTATTTCCATTTGCGGGATTATTAAACTTCTCTTTATTCAAAAAGAAAATCGGCGATACCGTTTATGGTTTAGGCTGGTTCCCCTTTGGCGGTTATGTTCAAATTGCCGGAATGGTAGATGAACAAATGGATAAAGCCACTTTAGAAAAAGAACCGGAAGAATGGGAATTCAGAGCCAAACCAGCTTGGCAACGTTTGTTGATTATGATGGGCGGAATTTTAGTGAATTTAATTTTAGGAATTTTTATTTACTGGATGGTGTTTTTCTTCTGGGGAAAATCTACCGTACCCGTAGATAAATTAACTTATGGTATCGCTTGCGATTCTACTGCTTTAAGCATGGGATTAAGAGATGGTGACGCTGTTGTATCAGTAGATGGTAATCCGATTACAAATTTAAATCGTGTTGAAATTGAAATTGTCATGAACAAAGCCACGAGCATGGAGGTTAGTCGTGCCGGAGAAAAAATTACAATTCCAGTTAGTGCTGATAACGTAAGTACAATTTTACGTAATTTAAAGAAAGGTGATTTCATTGGTGTACGTATGCCTACCGAAGTTGGGGAAGTAACTAAAACTTCTTATGCAGAAGCTGCAGGATTAAAAAAGGTGATATCATCGTTTCTATCAACGGAAAGCCAACCCCATTTTATCATGAGTTCAGAGCAGAATTAGCACGTCACAAAGAAAAAGAAGTTGAACTCGCTGCCATTCGTGGTATTGATACTGTAAAATTAAAATCAAAAGTTACTTCTGAAGGTAGTTTAGGATTTTATGCGCTTCGTGGAAAATACGAGCCGCATGAAGATTTTAAATACGGATTTTTTGAATCTCTAAAAGAAGGTTTAAGTTTTGGCGCAGAAAACTTAGTGATGCAAGCGAAACAATTAGTAGTCATTTTCACTGTAAAAGATGCACACAAACAAGTCGGTGGTTTTTACAGCATGTACAAAAACATGAATGAAGAATGGGACTGGCACGCATTCTGGATGTTCACAGGATTCCTTTCTTTAGTATTAGCTTTCATGAACTTTTTACCAATACCAATGTTAGATGGTGGCTACATTTTATTTTTATTGATTGAGATTGTGAGTCGACGCAAAGTACCTGAAAAAGTATTGTACTATGCTAATTATGTTGGCTTAGTATTTATTTTAGCATTGATGGTGTATGCCAATACCGATTGGCTGCGCGATTAGTAACTATTTAATTATTTAGCGTTATACTTCAAATGGGAGAAAAACAGCATAGGTTTTATTTATCTTTCATTTTTCTATTCTGCATTCTTGCATTGAATGCACAACACACAACTATAAATAAGGGCGGCGAAAAAGCTCCTGCTCCGGGTAAACACAAAATCATGCTCATTCCTTTTGAGCCACGCTTATACATGAGCGAGATTGATTATGCCTTGAACAAAGAAAGTAAACTTAACAGCAAACAAATTAAAGCTGTTTTCCGCGATGGTATTAATGAACAATTATATAAATCATTAAAGTCGCAACATCAGGTAATAGATTTAATGGATGATACCGTTAAAACAAAAAAAGATTTGGCGGAAATTTATCAGCATTTAGTTTTGGAATACATGAAAGTTCCGGATCAAAAAAATTACAAACCACCGGTAAAAGAAAAAGACGAAAATAAAATTAAGAACGGACAAATAGTTGATGAATCCAATACCGACCAGCGATTCATGAATGCTAAAATTAATACACCCGGGCTTGTTCCTCATTTATACAAAACATACAAAAGCGATATTTTTGTATTCATTAATCAATTAGATATTAAATCCTCGAACAGTGGTGGCCCTGCCGATGCAACAACTACTACAGATGGCTTCCGGAAATTAGTGGTGCATTATACAGTTTACACTTTTGATGCCAAAGAAATAAATTCAGGCATTGCAGAAACTCAATTTCCTGTTGCTTTAAATGATCCTAAAAAAATTGTGAACACTTACTTTTCTAAAATTGCTCAGATAATTACTGAGAGGGTTAATTTGGCGCTTGCTGCATCGAAAACTAAATAAAAATTTACACCTTGCAGAAAATTTTATTAAATATTTTTTCATTCAGTTATTCTTTTCTTTTTGAGTACTTGTAAAAAATACCCAAAAACAATCTTTGGTTTAAACAGCCTAAGGTTGCAATTTCACGTATTAATGATGATGTGTGAAATTAGTTTATTATTCCGTTAACGATATAGATTCGACGAAGGCTTCGTTTTTGACTGCTTGGAAAGAATTAGGCTTAAATATTGATGGTTTAGGGAAATTTAGCAGCCCTTGGGTGTCAAAATTTTAGCTGGGGTTGGGATTTTTCACGGAATAAAAAGGAATTTCTTTCTCTTGGGGCATTTCTGATTATACCATACAGGGGCTTATGTTAATCCTGTTTACCCTAACCAAAGAAATATTTTTATGCAGAAAGGCTTAAAATGGAAAATAGATATGCTGACAAAATCTGAGTTTAGAATTATTACAGAATATCAAAATATTAAATATGAAATTCACTTTAAATAAGTTATTATATTTTACAGTAACCTTCATTCCTATAATAATATTGGGAAAATGATTATAAAAACGGTTAAATAACGATTTTGCTAAAGTTGGAACAGTTCTAGCAAAGTCTCCGAATTTGACTTTAAAACTAAATAGCCAAAACATCCGCCACCACAAAAGTACTTCCTCCAACAAAAATTAAATCATTTGCTTTAGATTTTTCCTTTGCTGCGTTTAATGCATCTTTTACTGTAGCAAATGCATTTCCATTTAACTCAAATTCTTCTGCTTTCAATTTTAATTCGCTTTCAGGTAAAGCGCGTGGGACAGAAGCTTTCGTGAAATAATAAACCGCTTCTTTTGGTAATAATTTTAAGATGGAAGAAATGTCTTTATCATTTACAACTCCCAGAACAAAGTGCAATTGCTTATAAGAATACAAACTTAAATTATGCAACACTTCTTTAATACCATCTTCATTATGTCCTGTATCACAAATTACTAATGGTTTTTCACTTATAGTTTGCCAGCGGCCTAATAAACCAGTTAGCTTAATTACATTACTTAAGCCTTTTTGAATATCATTCTCATTAATAATAAATCCATTCTCAGTAATTAACTTTAAGGCGGCTATAACACCTATTAAATTTTTTACCTGATAGGTTCCTGTTAAATCTAATTGGTAGTCGGTAGTAATATTTGTTTTTTTATCAAGAATCTTAACCATCAAAAACTATCCCTCTTTTTACTTTCAATCACTTTAAACTCTTTACTTGCAAATTGAATAGGCGCTTTTAATTCTTTTGCTTTATCAGAAAATATGCTAACCAGCTCTGTTTGATATTGGGAAACCACAACAGGCTTACGCGCTTTTATAATTCCCGCTTTTTCAGCAGCAATTTTTTGCAAAGTGTCACCTAATAAATTCATGTGGTCCGTTCCTATATTCGTAATCACACTCACCACAGGATTAATTACATTGGTTGAATCTAATCTCCCACCCAAACCAACTTCTATTACGGCAACGTCTACTTCCTTATTGGCAAAGTAATCAAAAGCTAATCCAACTGTCCATTCGAAAAACGAAGGCTCAATTTCTTCGAATTTAGTTTTGTGCTGGTCAACAAAATCAACAATATATTCTTTGGCAATCATCTTGCCATTAATTTTTATACGCTCTCTAAAATCTAATAAATGTGGCGATGTATACAATCCAACTTTGTAGCCAGCTTTTTGTAACACAGCAGCAATCATGTGAGAAGTAGAACCTTTACCATTTGTTCCAGCAACATGAATGCATTGTAATTTATTTTGAGGATTGCCAAGGGCCTGACAAATCTTAATGGTGTTTTTTAAATCTGCTTTATAAGCAGCTGCACCAACGCGTTGATACATTGGCAAACGCGAAAACAGATAGTCAAGCGTTTGAGAATAATTCATTAATTAAATTTGAACTCGATAGTGATGGTTCCGGTTTGTTCTTCAAACGCGCCACTAACATTAAACTTAGTTGCCAATGCAGCCATCCTTGCTTTTGATTTCAATATAGCGCTCGAAGTAGTTGTTCCCCGACCGTTAGGACTTGCTGAAATAACATTTCCTTCTTTATCTACAGTAATTTCTACAACTACTTTTCCTTCTTCTTTTGTATCTTTAGGTAATGTTGGTGGATTTACAATTGCACGTCCTTTTAAATCGAAACCAAATTTTTTACCTGGACCAGAACCTGGTCCGCTGCCAGGACCATGACCCGGACCATCTCCTCCTCCATCACCACCACCGGTTCCACCTGTACCATTTGTGTTTGGATTTCCATCAGGGCTTCCATCATTTCCGGCGTGACCGCTATTGCCATCACCGCCGCCTGTTTTACCTTGATTCTGTTTAAATTTTTCTGCTATTAATTCCGCTTGTGTTTTTGGTTTAGGAGTTTCAACAACCGGTTTAATAACTGTAACATTTGTATTCGTTTTAACTTTGTTGTCTTCCACTTTTACATCTTCACCTGTTTCACTTGTGTAAGTTGGATCGTTTGCGCTGTTTGCAGTTGGAGGTGTTGGTATTTGTTCTGTAATTACACTTGTAGCTTCACCAATTCCGTTTTGTTCAACATTACCAGTTCCTTCGTTGTAATTACCGAAATTAATTTCCAATCCACCACCACCACCTACTACTTCGGGAAAGGAGGATTAGGCGTAATAATTTGAAATAGAATTAAAAACAAAAGCAAGAGCGCCAGTATTCCCATAGAAACTGCGGAGGCAATAGCTCTGTTCTTATTTTCTTCTGCTTGTGTTACGTACATTACTTATTACTGTTTGATGGTGCGGTTGCACAAACCATTTTACATTTTAATCTGTCGCCAATTTGCATGACATCAATAAAATCCTGATACACTAAATCTTTATCGATATGTAAAATAACTACAGGTTCTGTTCTTCCGGCGATTTTTTCAGTTAATGCTATTTCAAGATTCGCCACATCAACTTCTTTGCTATCGATATAATATTTACGGTCTTTTGTAACTGCTAAGTTCACCGGTTTTTTATTGTTATCAATTGGCTTGTTAGCTTTTGAACTTGGTAAATTTACTTTCATGGCATTTGGACTCACCATGGTGGATAATATCAAAAAGAAAAGCAACAGGAAGAACATGATATCGTTTAACGATTCTGTACTTACCTCAGCGTCTCTATGTGCTCTTTTAGGTAATCCCATTTTATTTCGATTTTTTGAGAAAAACATTTTTTTTTATTACCCCTTCTGGTTCGTTTAACATGTCAAGAAAGTTAATCTGAGTTTCTTCCAAGCGATGTGATAATTTATCGATGCGTGCATTTAACCAATGATACGCTACGAAAGCTAATACACCCACCACTAAACCGCCTGCTGATGTTACCATCTTTTGGTATAAACCTGTAAAGATAACTTCAATCTCAACTGTTTTCGCTAATGAGATATCGTAGAAAATTTTAATTACCCCAAAGATAGTTCCGATGAAACCAAACATTGGTGCAATACGTCCTGTAATGTTTAAGATACTTAAATGATTTTCTAATTTATTTAATTCGTTGGCGCCTGCAGCTGTCATAGCTTCACGGATTTCCTGAGTGGATTGTCCTATACGAGAAATACCTTGTTCTAACATTAATGATTCAGGAGTATTAACGCTTTTACACATGGCGCGTGCATTTGCAATGTTACCGCTGTGAATCATGTCTTTTAATCCCGGCATTAAAGTTGGATTCTTTTTTGAAGCTTTGCTGATAACAAGTAAGCGTTCTACCAAAACATAGATAGCTAAGGCAAATAAAACCCCAAGGATAATCATTACCGGTCCGCCCTTCATAATCATATCCATCGGCGAAATTACAGTTTGAGTAATTTCAGGGGCTGCGTTAGCAACAGCTTGAATGCCTGTTGTTGCAGCATTACTTAATGAATCGGCAGTAGCGGCAACTGTTGCAGCAGGATTAATCCCGGCTTGTAAAATGAAGTTCAGCATAAATAAAAAATTTACTACGAAATTAGAGTATAAAGAGGCGCGTAAATTTTATGCCATAAGGGGTTTTAAACAAGAATATGTTTATATAACGCCTGAGGACGGAATAGTTACAAAAAAACCGCTGCGAGACTCATACTCACAGCGGCCCTTTAACAAACAAACACAACTTATTTACAATGAAGCGTAATCTGTTCTGCTTCATTATTTTAATCTAAAGGCAATAGGAATGTTAAAGATTACTTTAACGGGCTTTCCTAGTGCATTCTTGCCCGGTTTTTTAAATTTTGGAAGTTTATTTACAACTCTGCTTGCTTCTTCATCGCAACCGGCGCCAATACCTTTTAAAATTTTAGAGCTTTCTATTTGTCCTTTTTCATCAATAATAAAACTAACATAAACAGTTCCTTCCTTACCAATTTCTTTTGCGAGTTCAGGATAAACTGTATTTTTTTGAATGAACTCACGTAATGCTTTTAGTCCGCCTTCAAACTCAGGTTCTTCAACAGGAATTGCCGTTGGTGGTTCAGGAATTTCTTCAACAGTTGGTGTTACTATAGCAACTGTTCCTGTACCGGTTCCGGTTAAAGTTCCGGTGTTAGTTGTGTTCCCATTTGGATTAAGATTAACGGTTGGATCGAGTTCCGGTTTGTTCTCAATTGTAGTAGTGTCGTTTATAATAGTTGCAACGCCGCTTACTTTTTTCCCACCTTGTTGTTGTTTTTGCGGTTCAGGTTTAGGTTCATCAAGTGGTTTAAAATTAATAGTAGTAACAGAATCGTTGGTGCCGACATAAAGTGTCGTGTTTTCATCTACAACTTTAGTAAAAATGTAAGTGCCTACCATAAACAACAATACAGTTGAGAAGACAATACTTAGTGATTTAAAAAGTGTGGTGTTATAAGCGGCTCTTAAAGCATAAGCACCGTAATTTTTGTTGCGGTTAGCAAAAATGATTTCGTTCATTTTTTGCGAATTGTTGAATACAGTTTTCATGGCCTTTAGGTTTTAAATTAAACATTGTGTAAGGTGACATGTAAATTTTTCGCATAGAATTTATTTGTTGGTATAAAGATATGGAGGGTATAGAAAACAAAAAACCACCTTATTACAGGTGGCTCTTTATTTTTAGTAAGTGGGGCTTTTACCCCTAAATGTGGTTGGTTCTCGACTACGCTCGAACTGACATTAATTAAATATAAATCTGTCTTTTAATTCCACTTCCTTCTCAAAGATACAAATAGACTGACGGAACGTGTTACACAAAAATTTCTCTTTCTCGTCAAAGGTTTTGATAGAAATTAATTGATACTTTTCTTTTGAAGATAATTGTAAAAGATTAGCAATATCATATAAAGAAACAGCATCAAACGTTTCGTAGTCTACCATTTTGTTTTGCGATAACGCCATGTATTCCATAGCTAACTCCTGCAAATAGTTAGTAGCCTTTGGCATTTCTTCTTCTTCGTATTGAATAATGGCAGCGCCGTATAATTTTGGCTTCAACGTACTCGAGTAATCTAAAATACTGAATACGCGTTCGCCTTGCACCATAATATCCATCTCGCCATTATCAAAAATCTTAATTACCTTTTTAATACTTACTTCAACACCGTAAGTTTTTACTTTTCCATTCACCGAAAATGGAATCCCGAAATGGGCTTCGTTCTCTAAACAATCATTAATGAGTTGTTTATAGCGTTCCTCATAAATATGCAACTTTACCGATTCACCCGGTAAAACCACCATATTAAGTGGAAACATTGGTATCGTTAATTGTTTAATTGCCATAATTGAATTGCCATATATACACTAAGACGCAAAAACCGTGCAAAAGGTTTAGCTTAGAAAGGTGAAGGAAGGTTAAAGAGGTGTTTTTTGGCTTGTAACTGACTATGAATCAATCCATTTTGATTCACTCATTTCTTTTAGGGTTTCACCAAATGATCTTTTTCGCTAAAAGAAAGTCGAAATTGAACTAGTTTTTTTTCTCTTTAATAAACTTGAGAAGAAATATTATTTCGAATGCAGTAAACAAAATATAATGGATTAAAAAATGTGCAGCGTAATGAGTAAATCCTTGCTTGTCGAACACCTTATAAATAAGCAAGCTCATCATACACATTAATAAACGACCCATAGATGAAAACATAATTTTATTAGTGTAATCACGTTGGTCATCCGCTTTCCGAAACAATAATAAATACAACAATACGGAAACTAAAAGATGAAATCCAAAACTAACAAACCAAGTAGTAGATGGTAATACAGAAAAATAATTTAGAAGTAAGGATACAACAACCGAAAGGACTGAAGAAATACCAATAACTTTAAAAATGTTTGGTTGCATTATTTTTTCGGTTTAATAAAATCTTTTAACACTAAATACATGGCGGCGAAAATAGAGAATAGACTTAATACTACAGTGTAAATGTGATATTTGTTTGGATACATTTGATCGAGTTTGTATCCACCCCAACATCCTAGGCCAATTGTAACGGCCATTTGTATTCCTAAGTTTGAATACTTATTGAAATTATTAGGCGGTTTTTGAGGCGATTGATTTTTCACCGGCGGAGTTAATGTTTTTTACAATAGCACCCATGTTACAACTTCCTGTAAACACTGCACCCGGTTCAATTGAAAGTTTTCCGGTAATCATATCTCCTAAAATTTTTGCGGTTGCTTTTAAAGCCAACATTTCTACAACTTCAACAGTTCCTTTTACTTCACCCGAAATATCTGCATTCTGACAAATTACATTGCCTTCAATTTTACCATTTGGACCAACTACCAAACGACCGTTTAGTTTTATGTTCCCGTTTAAAGTACCATCGATACGAACATCACCGGCTGATTTAATGTCGCCAATTATTTGTGTGCCTAGTCCAATTAAGTTAATGGCGCTGGCTTCTGCGTTTGAATTTTTATTTCCTATTCCTAACATAAAAAATTGTAAATAGTTAATTTAGTGCAAGTTACTGAATTTAATTAAATAAGCCAAATTATTTATTTAGGCTCCTGAATCACAGTTTTATAGGCTTCATCGAAGAAAGCCTTATAATAGCTGGCGCTTGCTTTTTTATAGAAATGAGGCAGGTTATCGGCTGAAATGATGAAGAACGAAAAGGCCTCTTTTTTGATATTTCCGGTATATAATTTAGTGTCGGTTTGAAGGTTTCCGATATACTTATACGCCTCGCTTGCATCCGGAAAGGATTTCACTAAAATCATTTGCTGCCCAGTTCCAAATAAATTACTGGCAATTGAAAATTCTTATTGCTATAATATTCGCGGTTAAAATTATCGATTGACGATTTGTAAGGGTTCGTTATTTTAGGATCATCAACCGAAATAATTAAAGCAAAATGTTCCTTATCTAAGCTAACTGCAAATGTATCAACAGGCGGCTTGTTCGCCGAATTTTGGTCTGCAACAAGCGCAGGATTTCTATACTTTTTTAAAGCATTAAATATTTCATTAGCGCGCGGCGTAACTTCAGAGTTTGGATATAGAATTAAGAATTCGTTAAGCGCCCATGTTAAAGAATCAGGGCCTTTTAATCTGCCAACACACATCACACGAACTAACTCAAACTTTGCTGAAAAATCAGTTTTACCAAACTTTTTTAAAGCTTCGTTACATTGTGCGTACGACTGCTCGTAATTACCAGCAGAATATAAATCGAATGTGCTTTCGTAAAACTTTTCTACTTCACCACGTTGGGCATTTAACTCCTCAGCGTATTTAGGGTTCTTAATCAACTTGGCGTATTCGCTTTTTGGATATTCAGATAATAATTTGTCTTTATAAAAATCCGATTGAGGCTGATTCTTATCTGCCAAATAAGTTCTGTACAATTGATAGTAACATTGTAAACGATATTTATGTTCAGGGTAACGGTTATTTAAATCTTCGAACGCAGCAATTGATCTTTTGTTGTTATTTAATTCCTCTTTATAAGTAGTTCCTAATAAATAATCAGCCTCAATGATTTTTGATTGTGATGTTTTCATTAAGGTATCTGTAAGCGGTATTTGCTTCAAATAATATTCTCTTGTTCTGCGCGGGTCCTTATTCTTTGTATTGTTTTTACCATTGCCTGCTGTTGTAGTTTTAGTGGCAACTGTTTCGTTATTGGTGTCATTATTTTCTATTGACAATCCTTTAGCACTTCTTCTCCAGTTGTCTTCCAATTTTCTATTTCCCCAACGTTTGGCAAAATCAGCAATACCGAAACTGATTGTAGTTTGATTGTAGAAATACCAACCGCCGCCTGCGCCACCAAAAATATTATCTCCGGGATTTGTGGCTGGATTATTAGTAAGAGGGTTTTGATTTTGAGATTTTAAATTCTCTAACTCTTCACGTCTTCTTTCTTCATCGTACTCTAACTTCTCGATTATATTATCAATGGCTTTATTTCTCTCTGCTTCCGATAAACGCGCTAATTTTTGTAAACTATCTTCACGCTGAATGGTTCTGATGTAACCAACCAAAGTAGACAAAGTATTTTTACGGTTTCTGATATTATTATAATTCGGATGATCTTTTGGCAATACCACCATTGTACTATCATAATACCCTTCAGATAATTGATAATTCGATTTTTCGAAATAAATATCCCCTAATTTCAAATAGGCTAATGCTTTTTGATTTAAATTACTTACACTATTTGATGCTGACTTTTTGTAATACGCAATGGCTTTATCTTCATGTCTTTCTTTCTCTTCAATTTCACCTAAAGTAAAATAAATTACATCTAAGTAATCAGAGTTCTTGCTGTCTTTTGTCATCTTCAGCAACTTCGTTTTTGTTTTTTCAGCATTACCTCTTTTGGTATCTACTAAACGCGCCAATTTAATGTTGGCGTAAAACACCATATCGTAAGCCGGTTTTAAGCTTAAGGCTTTTTCATAAAATTGACGCGCTTTTTTAATGTCCTTTTCTTCTTCGTAAAGTTGGGCTACAATAAATGCATAACGCGCGCGCTCTTTTTTACGCAGACCTTTTCTCAAAATTCCTTTTTGATTAGCGGCCTCTGTTAAAGCACCAATAGCTTCTTTATACAAACCGCGTTTAATAAAATAGTCGCCACGAATAGCGCCCATTTGACTTTTGATTTTTTTTGGTAATTTTTTATCGTTGTTTAGTAAGCCTATAATAGGATCTGATTGTGATACAGAACCAATTTCGTTTAAAGCTTTGGCTTGCCATAATAGTGCTTTGTATTTATCTTTTGTTTTGTAAGTACGAACAACATAATCTAATGCTTCAATCCCCGAAAAAAATTCGCGCTTGTAAATACGGGAAATGCCGATGTTTATCCAGTTATTATCAATCCACTTTCCTGCGGTTGGAATTTCATTATCTTTTTTATCCTTGATAGTGTGGCGTTGAATAACCAAAGATGATTTTTTAATGGCCTTATCAAAATCAGGAAAAGTTGCTTTTGCTGCTTCGTTACTTGGAACAATATAAACCGGAAGTAATTTTTCGTAATTGTCTTTATGATTTCCTTCTATTTTAAAAACACCTTCTTTAATAGCTTCCGAACTCCAGTAATAGCCATTAAAGCGCGCGGTCATATTATGATACCCGCGATGAATAAACGTATTTTTCTTGGTACCGCAGTTCTGAAATAGAAATGGGAGACTAAAAAGTACTAAATATGTAAGGCTGCGAAGTTTCAACGTTCAATTTAACGTAAAACCAGTAAAAATAGTATATTTTTCGCTATAATCGATGTTAAAATAGCCCTTTTTAGGGGGCTAAAAAGCAAAAAAGGGATTCGTTAGCGAATCCCTTTTAAAAATGAGAGAAATTATGGTTTATTGTACTATGAGTTTTTTGATAATACTCTGACCATTATTGTCGGTTAATTCAACAAAATAAACACCTTTTGACTGGCTTGATAAATCTATAGTTTGTTTATCATTTTTAATTTGTGATTCATACATCACTTCTTCGCCTAGCAAATTGTAAATTTTTACTTTCTTGATATTTACGTTTTTGTTTTCAAGTGTGAATATTCCTGTGGTAGGATTTGGATAAATTGATAAGTCGCTTGCTGATAGTTCATTTATACCCGTAACAGTTACACTTAAAGTAGTAATAGTTGTATTGGTGTTAACCGGAGCATTGTAATCGAAATAAATTCCAGCAGTATTTTTAATTGTAGTTCCGATAGGAAGTGATGGTTTCAATTTAACTTTATACGTTACAAAGCCATGACTTTTCTTTTCATTAGCATTGCTATCCGGCAATAAAATATTATCGAACAAGAAAGTCATTCCGCCGGTACCACTGACATTTGTTTGTACAGGGAAGCTAGAGCCTAAAATTTCAATGGTGTTCCAATCTAAATTATTATCCAGTTGATCTCTTATTTTTACGTTGATAGCCGGAGCAGTTCCGCAATTTTGAAAGTTAATATGGTAAACTAATTCGCTGGTTGTCATTGGTACAATTCCTAAAGAAGTTGTTCCTGCAGGTGTTACGCTTTTGTCGTTCGGATCAAACGGCCCGCCAATTACCCAACACTTATTAAAAGTATTGTCAACTAAGTTCGTTTCAGTATAAGTAGATATAACCCCTGATTTAATACAATAATTATTTCCGATTGTAGCGGTCGTTTTCATAAATAGATTAAGAGAGAAAAAAGTTCCGGTTAAGTTATTTGCCTTAAGTCTTAAATCAGCAAAATTCCAAACTATACTATCACCACTTGGCATTGTAAATACCGTATTACCAGTTGGTGTGCCAGCTGCTAAAGAAACCAATGAAACGCTTGGGTCAAGTTTAATATAAAAGGTTCCTGAATTTCCGGTACAATAAGCGGGATGAGTAATACCATAAAACCCGTCAAAAACAAAATTACCACCTGGAACTGAACTTCCACTGTGAGGATTGTTTTCAAAAGCATAGGTGTTTAAATTATTAACTGAACTTTGAACTAATTTATCATAGCGAGTAACATTAGTAGCGCCATTAGAGAAATAATATGAGTTCGGATTTACAGAACAAGTCATTGCAAAACCCGAATTAGGAACTACTGTTAAAGAATATTGCGTTGAGCTATAAGGAGAGATAACATTGTAGTTTCCGTTGTAATCAGGAATCGCCATTGTACTATACGTTCCGTTCGTTGAAAGAATAACTTCATCCTGGGCATACATTTCTGCACCGTCCTTATAACAATTAGCATTACAATCCACGAAAGAAGACAAGCCTGTTACAGTAGCGCAGCTATCTACAAGCACAGCAAGTCCTTGTACCCATGGATAACCATCATTTATACCCATGTTACTATATAATGTACCGTTGTAATAAAGTGTATACGTACCCATTGTTGTTAATTCAGGCGGTGTGTTCAATAATATAGATGTACCCCAACTACATGATGAATTAGGTGACCAGGGTACAGTAACTGTTTGCGTATAAACATTAGAAGTGACGCCGTTGGTGATTGTATAAGTAACAGCCTCGTTAACCGGTGTTACATCAAGGTAATTCCGCATATAACCATTCGTCATTATGTAAAGGTTAGTTCGTCCTAAACAATAGGCATTATAGCCCGCGCTCCAGCCGGGCGAATTACCAAGTGCAAGCGAGCCAAGGTTTGTTCTTTTAAAACCATAAACACTATACAATGGAATTTGGTGAACCGTATTGTAAGCAAAGTTGGTTGGGTTAGCAAAAATTGCCGAATTATATTGTTGATCAAATGGAGCGCCTGTGTTTCGTGACAACATATTTTGCGCAGGTAATACAAGATTATTCATGTTTTTTACTCTGAAATAACCATTATTATCTGTAACACCAGACCAATATCCTGTTACACTAATATTATAGGTATAAGTGAATGTTAAACAGTAATTGATCAGCGGTTTTTCTCCGATTCCAGGCTCATAAACAGCATTATTATTACCATCAGCGTATAAGAAAAATACGATAGAATCGTTTACTGCTTTTGCATTGGTTTTTCCTAAAAAGAATAATGCAACGATAATAGCAAAAATTTTGTGGGATGTTTTCATTTTAAGTTTATTTGAGTGCAAACTTAGAACAAAATTCGATGATGAGTAATGATAATGATTGAATGGTAAGATCTAGTTATTGAACAGAAAAATTAATTTTATTTACTCAAACTAAAGGGTACTTAGCTCAGTAACTGCAAGCCAAGCCATCAAGACCAGAACCAATTCTTAAGGCTTCCTCATCAATGTCAAATGTTGGCGTATGCACTCCCGAAACAATTCCTTTTCTTATTACCTGTACCTAACCTGTAAAAACAACAAGGTAATTCCTGAGTAAAATAAGCAAAGTCTTCGGCAGTCATTCTTAAAGGCAATTCCTCAACATTTTCTGCTCCTAAATAATTAATAGCCGCTTGTCTGCAATTTTCAGTAACCGTTTTATCATTCACTAAAAAAGGATAACCACGCATTATATTTAAATCTGCTTTTGCATTATTTTTAGTACAAACTTCTAAAACAATTTTTGTGATAATGTCATGGGCTTCTGTTCTCCACTTTTCATCCATGGTTCTGAAAGTGCCTTGTATTTCAACTTTCTCAGGTATAACGTTTGTTGCCCCTGCTCCTTCTATTTTTCCAAAAGCTAATACAGTTGGAATTTCAGATTTCCCATCGTTGGGAAATTTCTTTTTTAATTCTAATAACACTTCGGATGCAATCAACAACGGATTATTATAATCAGCCGGCATAGCGGCGTGACCGCCCTTACCGGTGATAGTTAAATAAATTTCATCCGTACTCGCCATGTACATACCACTTCTAAATCCAACTTTTCCAACTTCCATACTTGGATGTACGTGTTGAGCCACTGCTACATTTACATTCGGATTTTTTAAAACGCCTTCAGCAATCATTAAGGAAGCACCGCCTGGCAATACTTCTTCGCCGGGTTGAAAAATTATTTTTACAGTCCCTTCAAATTCGTTTTTAAATTCATTTAAAATATAAGCAGCGCCAATTGCAGCAGCACTATGCACATCATGTCCGCACGCATGCATAACACCTGAATTTTTAGAAACGTATTCCGTTTTATTCTGCTCTATGATTGGTAATGCATCCATATCCGCACGTAATAAAAACACTTTCTTGTCCGGATTTTTTCCTTTTATTAAAGCGATAATGCCTGTTTTTACATAGCCTGTAGTATACTCAATTCCCATTTTATCTAATACCGAACAAATGTATTTTGAGGTTTCAAATTCTTTGAAGGATAATTCAGGATGTTGATGAATATGCCGGCGCGTTGCTAAAACGGTAGCAAAAATTTTATCAGCTTGTTCTTTTATATGATTTACAGTTACCACTATTTCCAGAAAATCATTTTAATGCCGAGTAAAACAATAATCACTCCAAACAGTTGTTTCACTGTTTTCTGATCAAGAGAAATAGCAAACTTGCTACCAAAATAACTTCCAATAATAAATGTACTTGCAATAATTAATGCAGTTCTATATTCAACATAACCGGCTTTGTAATAATTCATCACACCTAAAATTCCTATTGGTAATAAAAACATAAATAAGGTGGTGCCTTGTGCTTGTTGCTGACTATAATTTAAAAAGTAACCCAACACAGGAACAATGATGATACCGCCACCAATACCAACTAATCCGCTAAGTACCATGTCATCAATTCCCCAACCAAAATCGAGGCGGACAAAATAACCTAACAAGCGTGAACGCACACCAAATCCAATTCCACCAACTAATGGATTTTTCTGATTATAAATGGTAAGGGTAATTGGATTACCGTAATAAATATTTTTATTCAAAGTATTTTCTTCGCTTAAAGGATTTACACCATACCAAGCCATTCCGGCATCAGCAAACGTAATGATCTGGAAATTATTAATGAAGTCAGAACGTATTGGGCGATTATATAAATATCTGAAAATCGGGAAACGTAATTCTGAATTCCAAACCACAAAATTATTTCCGTTGCGGATATTTTGCTTAAAGCCACGCATGTTAGTTGCTAACGTTTGAAACTGATACTCTTCTGACTTAACAACATTAATACTATTATCAAATTTCGGATTGAACCAAGAGTCAACTCCTCCTAAATAATAAATTAACTTATCAGTACCCCAAGAGCTACCTCCTGCTAAACGGTTACACCAAATTAAATCGCGGTGAACTTTTTTGTAACCACGAACATCAAAACCAAAGGTTATTAAGTCGTGTCTGTCTTCTTTAATTAATCTCCAATACTCGCCCCACACTTTAGCGCGAACACCATTAAATAAATTTAATCCGCGTTTACGGGTGTTATCAAAAATATACTCTAAACGTGCGCCGCCATAATTATCATAAGTGTTTTTCTTAGCCAGAGAAAAATCGCCTACCGACGCGAAAACCGCTCTGTCGTTTCTGTATAACAAAGAAAAACGTGTTGCACTTACTTCGCTAAATGGTAATTTAATTGAGTAACGCACATCCTGTGAAGTTACTTTTGCCAATTCACCGTAATAAGAATTTACTTTTAAGAACGCTTGACGGTGCAATACTAATTGATGATCTACTAATCGTTTGCGGTTTTCGAAACTTAACATGTACTCATTATCCAATGAGCCTGCAATTCTGAAACCGGCAACAATTCGGCGGTCTTCCATCAAATCACTTAAACCAATTTTAAACAAAGCATTTAATCCCGGATTTAAATAAACAGGATTTGCCCCACCCGTATATCGCTGATAACTTGTTCCTAAAAACGAATTGTCTAATTGTGTAACTACATACTCTGTATAAAAAGCAGTGTAGTAATTTTGTTGGATAGGGAAGCGGAATTCGTTTTGCGTAACCGTACTTCTGCCTGCGGTATCAACACCAGCGGCAGGCTTAGTGGTATTTACAATTTCCGGATTCTCTTTCGGTTTGTTCTTTTCGCTGCTTAAATTGTAATTATTAAAATCAATTCCTTTTGTTGTTTTGTATGAGGTATCGTTTGCGGAATATTTTGGTTTCTCCTGAACCTGTTGCTTTGCTCTCCGCAACGAAATTTTTTCAGGATCAAAAATCGATTGGCGCTCGGAGGATTTAAACCAGGAGTTTTTTAATTCAAGCGACTCTAATTCACTTTCCTTTTTTAAATCGGATACAGCTAATACATAACGACCATTGTTATAAAAAATTTCTGCCTTTTTGGTAAAACGCGAATTGATATTGTGTTCCATCACGTTCCTGCTATAATTACTTACGGCTTTCGAATTAAAGAAATAACGGTAATGCTCTACAGTATCAACAAACGAAATACTGCTATCAAACTTAGCGATGTAACGGTTATAAATGCCGTTTTTCTCACTTAAGTACGCAATGGCTTGCTTAGAATATTCTTGTGCTTGTGTTTCATTGATATCAGGTGTATTGGTGACACGAATTGCAATTTGTGATTTTGGATTATACGATAAATAAAATAAATCGTTGTTGCGTGTTATTTTGTAAAACACTTTCGCATCATCTGTTGAACGGATGGTATCTGAAACCCGATTACTCTCAAAAACAATTCCCGTGGTATTCTGAATAAAAGTTGGGTTGTTGTCGTCCCAAATATCATTAGTCATTTGTTCTAAGCCACCACTGTTCATCAGGAAAATAAAAATATCAGATTGACCTTTTCCTTTTTTCACACCACTCAATACTAATTTTTTTCCATCGTGACTAAACGAAAAGCTATTTACTTTTTCGAAGCCTGTAATGTTGCGCCTAAATTTTTCACCGGTAACAACATCATAGGTTTGCAATACCATTTGATTTTTACGCTCGTAAATCATGGCCACTACTTCATTATTCGGATGCCAGGCCAACAATGGATAATTAAAATCGTCCATGCGCTCCACCTTTGGACCAAACTTTAAAACGCGTTTGTGTTTTGTTTCGCCTAGTGTATTTACCCAAACTTTAAAACTGACCTAATTCGTTAGTAGCATAAATTGTTTTTGCCCATCCGGACTCACTTTCAAATTATAGTAATGTCTTGTTTTCTTTTGTTTTTGTAACACTTCTTGCGCAACAGGAAGTTTTTGACTGGTGTCCTTATAATTGTAATAACGCTTGTTGAAAGCCTCGCACAATTCATAAATTAAATTACTAACGTTTGAACCCGGCGCTGCTTGTTGCAAACCCTGATCAGCACTACGGTAAATTTTTGTAGTGTATAAAATGTTTTGGATGGAAGCCTCACCGTACGTTTCAGCTATGTAATACCATAAAGCGTGACCAGCATTGTAAGCATCTTTTCCGCTTAGCTGACTAAATTTATAGAAGCGATCATTTTTAATAGCGTCCATTAAATAATTATCAGCGTAGGTATTCCATCCTTCAGATAAGTATTTAATTAAACCTTGTTTGTACCAATCTGGTAAAACTAAGAGGGTTGAATTACGTACCATTTCGCGGGCTTTTCCGCCGTACATAATTTTATCAATAATTAATTCGGCTAAAGCAGCGCGTATTTGACGATCGAGGTCGGCGTGACTGCCATTGAAAAATACATTTATTTTATCGCCAACAATATGAGTAACTCCACCAACATTACTCATGTCATCAGCAGAAAGACCAAGATTGCTTTGCTTTAAATCATTTTGATTGTTGTAAACAAGAATTTGAAGTTTATCATCTACCTGATAACCTAAACGTTTTTCCATCATGGGAAGTTCTTTTGTCTACAGAAACTGCCACATACTGCGCAATTTCTTTTCCGCCGGCGTAGGTATACACTTTATAACGGTCGAATTCGAAATAAGTCCAATCGAAAGTTTGATATTGGATTCGGTTTTTGCCGAAATCAACAGATTGCATGCCGTAGTAAAACTGTGCGAAAGAGCTTCTTGCGCACATTAAAACCAGAACAACAAATAAATACCTTTTAAGACTCATAAATGAACCTTAAATATACGTGTTTTTCGTGAAAATATTGCGTTTTTAGAGCTGTTTTACAAAGCCTGTTAAAAGCCTGAAAACGTTGGTATATTTGGTTAAAGGCAGGGTTTTTTCAACGTCAAAAACATCGTGATAGGCCTTGATTCCGCCCAAAGTATAAATGAAAAAACACGGTACTCCCTTCTCACTGAACCAGTAATGGTCGCTATTACGGGCTTTACCACGTTGCTTAATTTCCTTAAGAAAAGCGCCCTCATCGTTAACCTTTTTTAGCTTTTCGAACTGACTTTTATATTCGGTGGCATTTACAACCATAATACCGTCGTTTCCGGTACCCAATAAATCGAGGTTTATAAGGAATTTTACTTTTGTTAAATCGACCGTGTTGTTATCGATAAAATATTTTGAGCCAATTAATCCTGCTTCTTCTCCCGCAAAAAACACAAATAAGGTTTTATATTTTGGAGGATTATTAGCGTAATGTTTCACTAAATTCAACAACATACTTACCCCGCTTGCGTTATCGTTAGCTCCGGGGAAATACGTTTTTTTACCAATACCACCGAGGTGATCGTAATGAGCCGTAAACACTACAACTGTATCATTACTTTGTGTACCTTTTATAAAAGAACAAATATTTTTATTGATATATTTTGTAAGAACCTTGCTCTCGATATTCAAATCAATTGTTTTTAAATCTGGGTATTGATTGGTATTTAATAACTCTATACCGCAAAAAGAAACCGAATTTGTAGCGACACTAAAAGTGAGTTTACGTTTCAGGCTTACACCAATGGGAATTGGAGAATTTTGTGCCAGAAATGTTGTACTGTCTTTTTTAACGAGTGCATATTTTCCCTTTACACTGCCGCTTTCGGGGTTAGGAATAAAATCAATTCCGGGTTTTAAAAGTTTGCCATTAATTTTTACGGAGATTTTGTCCGGAAAAGTATTTACATCAAAATCAAACCACTGAAAATAGCCTGTGCTAAATAATGGTTCGCCTTTTAAACGTTTTAATTCAGATGAAATAAATTTAGCCGCAACATCCAAACCGTTGTTCAAATAACCTCTTCCATAACATTCTTTTGAAGTCAGCTTTTTTATAACCAAACGAGCGTAAAGAGAATCTTGAGATTGAATTCCCAACGAGAACAACAATAAAACAAGAAAGAAATTGTTTTTCATTCCGAAGGGCTACGCGAAACGTTTTTGATTGAGTTGATAGAGCCGAATCGTTAATTCATGATCGTCTCTCCAGGCATATAAACGTTTTAATTCGCCAAGATAAGCTTCACTTTTTTCAAGTGTTTCAATCATGTTTAATTGTTCAATGGCTAAATTAAATTCGGTGGTACTTTTATTAAACAACTCATTAATCATTCTGAATTTATCATTCAAGCCCATCTCGATTTTACGTGAAACATTTACTGTTCCTTCAATATGATCGTTGCCAATAATAACACTTGTTGGTTCTTTAATGGTTGACGTAGCAATTGTTTCCGCCGGTGTATCGTTGTTGGATTTCTCCATTACTTTTAAGTGCAGATTGAAACTTGGCGATAATTCTTTTTGCGTTTGGAGAAATTTATAGATAACAATTTGGTCACTTAAAACATCTAATCGTTTAGCCAATTTATCTACCTCGTCAACGGATGGGTGAATGTTCTCATCAATATCAAACAAAAGGGCTTTTACTTCAAGCGCGGCTAACTTCAACTGTTCAAAAGCTTTATCTGTGTTCATTTGTTATTATTTGTGAATAATTTGAGTACTAAAAATAAGGCTTTTACCTTTACATTTAGCGTTTATATATTAACGCCTTTTAAACAATGTTTTTAGAGAATACCACAACATACCAGCGCAAGGGTTGGATAGAAGTGATTTGCGGCAGTATGTTCTCAGGAAAAACAGAGGAACTCATCCGTCGTTTAAAACGTGCTCAGTTCGCGAAACAAAAAGTTGAGATTTTTAAACCGCAAATTGATACCCGTTACGATGAAGTGAAAGTGGTTTCGCATCAGGGTAATGAAATTCACAGCACACCCGTTCCTGCCAGCTCTAATATCTTATTAATGGTAAACGATGTGGATGTTGTAGCTATTGACGAAGCACAATTTTTTGACATGGAACTCCCCAACGTTTGCAATCAATTAGCGAATATGGGAATTCGTGTAATTATTGCCGGTTTGGATTTAGATTTTCAGGGGAATCCATTCGGACCCATGCCACAATTAATGGCTTCTGCAGAATATGTTACAAAAGTTCACGCTATATGCATGCAATGTGGTAACTTGGCTTACGTTTCGTATCGTAAAATTGCTAACGACAAACTAGTGTTGTTAGGAGAAACGGATAGTTACGAGCCGTTATGCCGCGCTTGTTATAATAAAATGAATAGCTAATTGTACACCGCCAAAAAAATATCAGAAATACTAAAAGGCAAACTAAGCGGTGCTTCTTCAAATTCTATTCAACATTTAATCAGCGACAGCCGCACTATTGTAGATTATCATCAAAGCGTGTTTTTCGCTTTAGTTAGTGAAAGAAACAACGGACATAAATATGTAAACGATTTATACAAAAACGGCGTTCGTTGTTTTGTGGTTTCCGAAAACGTGAAGTTGCCGAAAGATTGCGCAGTAATAAAAGTAAAAAATTCTTTAGCTGCGCTTCAACAATTAGCAGCTCATCATCGTCAGCAATTTTCTTTACCTGTTATTGCAATTACAGGAAGTAACGGAAAAACGATGGTGAAAGAATGGTTGTATTCGCTTTTGAAGAACCATTTCAATATTTGCCGTAGTCCTAAGAGTTACAATTCACAAATAGGCGTTCCGCTTTCGGTTTGGAATTTGAATAGTGAGCATACCGTTGGGATTTTTGAAGCTGGTATTTCTACAACCAAAGAAATGCCAAAGCTTGAAAAATAATTAAACCCAACATTGGTGTGTTTACCAATTTGGGAGATGCGCACAGTGATGGTTTCTCGGGAGTAAAACAAAAAATTGCAGAAAAGTTTTCGTTGTTTGACAATTGTACAGTGATTGTGGTGAATGGATTAAACGCAAAACAAATTCCCACGAAGTTCAGAAAGAAGAAACTAATTTTAATTGGGAAAGAGAAGGGTTCTGCAATTCAAATTAAAAAAACGAGTGTTGAATCTACCTCCACTAAAATAGAATTAGTTCACGCATCAAAAAATTACAATTTAGAAATTCCATTTACAGATACAGCTTCGATTTCAAATGCGATTACTTGTTTTGGGGTGTTGTTAGCAACAGGATTAGAGCCTGAAAAATATTATTCTTCATTTAAGGAATTACCTTCTATTGCTTTACGTTTAGAGATTAAAAACGGAATTAATAACTGCGTTTTAATAAATGATTTTTACAATTCGGATTTAGACTCATTGAAAATTGCGCTCAATTATTTAAATCAGCAAACACGAAATAGTAGTAAAACGGTTATACTTTCTGATATTGAACAATCGGGACAAAGCACTAAAAATTTATATAAAGAGATTTCAAAACTTTTAAAGCAATACAAAATCAATTCTTTAATCGGTATTGGAAAAAACATTTCAGCGAATGCTTCTGCATTCACCATTAATAAAACTTTTTTCGAAAACACGAATGAATTTGTAGGTGCTATTAATTCAAATCAAATCGGCATTAACAATTCTACTATTCTCTTAAAAGGGGCGCGTAGTTTTGGTTTTGAAAATATTTCGCAGCTACTTCAGCAAAAAAGTCATGATACTATTTTAGAGATTAATTTAAATAAGCTTACCGAAAACATTAATTACTATCGCAGTCTGATAAAACCAGAAACACAACTAATGTGTATGGTAAAAGCTACAGGTTACGGAAGTGGTAGTGCTGAAATTGCAAAAACATTACAGCATATTGGCGTTAATTATTTAGCAGTGGCTTATGCTGACGAAGGCGTTGAATTACGCAACGCGCAAATTAATTTACCGGTGATGGTAATGAGTCCGGAAGAAGATTCGTTAGAAGACATTATCAATTTTAATTTAGAGCCTGAGATTTATTCGTTTAGAATTTTAGAATTGTTTTGTAAACAATTACAAAAAAGCGGGAACGCAGAAGCCTATCCTGTTCATATTAAAATTGACACAGGAATGCATCGTTTAGGTTTTGAAGAAAAAGATTTTGAAACGCTTGCCTCTACCCTCTTAAAATATCCACAACTAAAAGTAAAATCGATTTTCTCGCATTTAGCGGGCAGGGATAATTCAGAATTAGATGGTTTTACTAATGAACAAATTTCTGTTTTTGAAAAAGCCTGTTCTGTTCTTAAAACTAAATTAGGTTATGGTTTTATAAAACACATTTGTAATTCGGGTGGTATTACCCGTTTTAAAAATGCGCATTACGATATGGTGCGTTTAGGAATTGGCATGTATGGTGTAGGTGTAAATACGGAAGAACAAACCAAATTACAAAACGTAGGTGCTTTAAAAACACGCATCTCCCAAATAAAAAACATTAAAGCAGGTGATACTGTTGGTTACAACCGTAATGGAAAAGTAATTGACGATATAACTATTGCTGTTATTCCTATTGGTTATGCCGATGGCTTTAAACGCGAATTAGGAAACGGAAAATTTGCAGTGTACATCAATAAAATTGCTTGTAAAACCATTGGTAATATTTGTATGGATATGTGTATGGTGGATGTAACCAATATAAATTGTAAAGAAGGAGATGAAGTAATTGTGTTTGAAAGTTTCGGACAGATACATAATTTATCTGTTGCTATGAATACCATTCCTTATGAAGTACTCACTTCAATTTCAGGAAGAGTGAAACGGATTTACCTACAAGAATAATTTCTCGCAGTCAGAACCTGCGGAGACGCTTAGGTGAATTTAAAGAATAAACAGAATTACAAATTTTCTTCAACCACTCCTCATCTGCTTTATCGAAGAAGGCAAGAGAATCACTATCTACATCTAACACAGCAATAATATCACCATTATTAAATATAGGAATTACAATTTCTGATTTTGAAAGTGAGCTGCAGGAAATATGTCCAGGAAATTTATCAACATCTTCAACAATAATAGTTTCACCTTTTTCCCAAGCCGTTCCACAAACACCTTTTCCTTTATTAATGCGTGTACAAGCAACAGGACCTTGAAACGGGCCTAACACTAATTGCTCCTCTTCCACCAAATAAAAGCCTACCCAAAAAAAGTTCATGCCATACTTTAAGGCGGCACAAACGTTGGCCAAATTAGCAATCGTGTCGGTTTCTCCACTAACTAATGCTTGTATCTGCGGAAATAATTCAGCGTACTTCCCTTCTTTTGTAGATGATGTAATTGTTAAATCCTCAGCCATGACACAAATTTATCTATCTTTATCTAAATAAAACTATTTTATGAAAAATTATTAGCAATTGCATTTTTTGGATTAGCATTTGGAGCAAGTGCACAATCTATCGAGAGCAGCTCTCACTCAACAACAGGTTATGTAAAATCTGATGGAACCATTGAGAACAGCAGCCACAGTACAAAAGGTTACATCAAAAGTGATGGAACAATCGAAAACTCTTCACACTCAACAATCGGTTACATTAAAAGTAACGGCACTATTGAAAACAGCAGCCATAGTACTGTTGGTTATGTAAAAAGTGATGGAACTGTAGAAAATTCTTCTCACTCTACAATTGGTTATGTAAAAGATAACGGAACTGTAGAAAATTCTTCTCACTCAACTATTGGTCACGCCAGTGGTGTAAAAAAAGAATGGGCAGCTGTAGTGTTTTTCTTTTTTAAATTTTAATTGAAATTACTTCTAATAGAAAAAGCCCCGCAATTATTGCGGGGCTTTTCATTTACTAAATCTCTGTATTAATCGCTTGTAATAATTATTTTCTTTATTTCTTTTATTACCTCCCGATCCAGCACTTTAATGAAATAAGTTCCCGTTGGGAATTTTTCATTAATGAAAGTTTGATTTGCTTGAAGTTTCTTTTGCAAAACCAATTGTCCAATACTATTATAAATTTCTATTTGTGCTTTCTCAGTTAGGTTATTCGAATTAACAGTAAAGCTTCCATTATTTGGATTCGGAAATATTTCTATTTGCAAGTCATTTGCAGTTTGTTGGTTAATGCCTGCGCATGTTGAAACTGTTTGAGTATAGGTAGCTGAATTATAACAACCATTAGCATCCGTACCGGTAACCGTATATACGGTAGTAACAGTTGGTGAAACGGAAACAAAAAAGCCATTCAATGCACCGGGTTGCCAAGTATAAGTTGATGCTCCGTTAGCAGCAAGATTAACTGCTTGTCCAGGACAAGAAATACCAGAACCATTAAGAAGAATAGTTGGCAAAGTATTATTTGTTACTACAACACTCGTTACTGTTGATGATGAGCAACCAAATGTATTTGTTCCGCTCACTGTATAAGAAGATGTAACACTTGGTGAGACAGTAATGCTTGAAGTAATTATAAAAGGACTCCACGTATATGTACTGGCGCCATTCGCAGATAAAGTTGTGCTATTCCCATTACAAATTGTAAATTGTGTTGTTGTTATTGAAACTACAGGTGCAGGATTCACATTTACATCTTGTGTAGAAGGTTGAGAGGCCCCGCAACAATTTCCCGAAGCAACAGTTATTTGTCCTGAATTAGCTCCTGCAATAACACTGATGGTATTTGTAGTTGAAGCGCCTGTCCATCCTCCGGGTAAAGTCCACGTATAAGAAGTTGCTCCGGCTACAGGCGCAACGCTATAAACAACACTTGCGCCTTGACAAATACTGATGCTTCCGCTGATTGAACCAGGTGAAGGAGGAGTCATTAAACACGGTGTATCATTGTATAATGCTAATACTTCTGCAGGAGTTAATGCGCGATTATATAAAAAGAAATCATCGAGATCGCCATTGAAAAAACGAATATTGTTATCTGAAACCTTACCTATGTTTATTGGAAAAGTTGAGGTTGTATTAATAGCACTAACTGTACTTCCAATAGTACAGCCTAATGTTGATAATAAGTTCCCATCCATATAAAAAGCTACGCTTGACATTTGCGTACTAACGGTTGAATTTAGTACTGCCACATAATGATGCCACATACCATTTGAAACATTCGGGTTTGATTTTATATACGCCCCTGCTCCATTATCAAAACCAATACCTGAACAGCCATACCAAAATTGAATTGCAAACGAGCTAGGAGCTCCGCCATAACAGAAGGGAGCTGTTAAACTAGTAGATGTTGTTTTTGCCCAAAACGAAATAGATCTTGACACGGTTCCTGTTGGACCGGCATTAACCATTCTAATGTAGCTACTGGTGCCATTAAATCTATAAGCGCAATTAGGATTACCGAAACGATCGGCGGTTAATGTTGCATTTAAAACCGTACTGTTATTACCGCCAACAATATCATTTGCGTTGCCGCTAAATGGCCAATGACTTATTAATCCTGTGGTAGGTATTTGTGCTGTTAGCGTCCCAATTAACAGTATAAAACAAAACAAAAATATTTTTCATCATTTTCTTTAACACTTATGTTAAGTAAAGATAGTGAAAAAAATCAAAGTCTATTCCCTCTTGGCATAGGCCAAACTTAGCACCGAAACCTTAAGTCCCGAAACGTTTTTCATTGCCTCGTAACAAGCATCTATAGTAGCGCCGGTTGTTATTACGTCGTCAACCAATAAAACTGATTTGTTTTCTAAACTTTCAGGGTTTTTCAATTCAAATTTATCTTTCACATTTTCCCAGCGTTCAAATTTTTTCTTACGCGTTTGGGTTTCAGTGAATGCGTTTCTAAATAAAGTGGTGGTGTTGATTGGGATATTTAATTCTTTGCTTAATCCTTTTACAAATTCTTCACTTTGATTAAAGCCGCGTTGCTTTTGTTTTTTGGGATGAAGCGGAACCGGGATAATTACATCGGCTTTTGAAATTTCGTTACAGTCTTTTAAAGATTGTGCATACCAAACTCCCAATTGTTCGGCTAAAACTTTATTGCTTTTATATTTTATGCTGTGTAATAGCTTTTGAACCTTCCCGCTTTTTTCAAATAAATAGTAAGAACCAACCTTAACAACAGGAACTCTTCCCGCAAAAACACGTTCTAATTCACTATTTTCCTCTTTATGAAAATTGGATTTGGGCAAAGTGATATAACAGTGATTACACACCATATTTTCGTGTTTAAAGAGCGAATTATTGCAAGTTATGCAGTTTCGAGGGTAAATAAGCGCTATAAAGTCGGTCCAAAGGCCCATCAATTCACATTTTGGTGTTTAAATTTAAGATTTATTAGGTCTTTAACGCTCTCGAAATTACATAATTTTGTAAAAAAATACCGTTATGGCCGAACAAGAAAATGAACAGAAAAAGCGGGGTGGGATTCTCTGGATTATTGTTGCTTTATTATTAGGAAGTAATATTATAACCCTTTGGCTGTACTGGCAAGAAAAAAATAAAGCTGCAGAACAAATTGTGGTGACCGAAAAAGTGTTGGTTGAAAAAAGCACTATTCAAAGTGATTTGATGTCGTTACAAAAAGAATACGAAAATTTAAAAACCAACGATGCTGCTTTACAAAAAGAAATTGATGAGAAGAAAGCTTACATCGAACAATTAATAAAAGAAGCCGCAAAGCATAAAGGTGATGCTTACATTATTTCGAAACTGAAAAAAGAAACAGAAACACTACGTCAAATCATGATTGGTTATGTTCACACCATTGATTCGTTAGGACAGTTAAACCAAACCCTTCGCGCAGAAAAAGAAAATGTAATTAAAGAACTCGATACTGAGAAAGGAAAAATTACCAATCTCAATAAAGAGAAAGATGAATTAAAAGCCACCATCGAAAAAGGATCCATCTTAACTTGCTTTAATGTAAAAGCAATAGCTGTTAAAACAAAAAGCGGTGGGAAAAAAGAAAGTGTAGTAGATAAAGCTAAACGCGCTGATAAAATAAAAGTATCGTTTACTTTAAGCGAAAATAAAATTGCGAAGGCGGGCGAAAAAACGGTTTACGTTCGCATTATTACACCGGATGGAAAAGAGATGGCGAAAAATTACGACCACAACTACAAGTTTAATTTTGATAAATCGAGCGGCTACTTCGCCGGTAAAGAAACGTTGAATTACGCCAATGTAGAAATCAGCGGCGTGCTTTATTGCGAAGGACAGGAGCCTTTAGTACCCGGTAATTATATTATTGAAGTGACTTGTGATAATGTTGTTGTGGCTACAACTGCACTGAAGTTAAACTAATCGGCAGTCTTTTTATTCATCACTTCATTCTGCACGCGGATAGATTCTTCGTGCAGGAGCTGGCATAATTTTTCGATGTGATTTCTTGACAAACCTAATTTCTCAGCTAACTGAGAACGGGTTCTTAAAATTTCTTGCCAGCGTTCTAATTGGAAAACGGTAATGTTGTGATCTTTTTTGTACAGACCAATATCTTCAATTACAGAAATACGTTTACGTAAAATATTTATTAATTCGTCATCAATCTCATCAATCATCTGACGGAAATTATTCAACTTGTTGGTGAACTCTGCATCATTACATATGGTTGTAGGAAATTGTAACGTCGCTAATAATTCTTTTAAATCTGTTGGTGTTAATTGTTGTTCGGCATCACTTAAAGCTTTTGCGGGATTGATGTGTGACTCTATCATCAAACCATTTACTCCTAGATTCAAGGCTTTTTGTGAAACCGTTTCAATCAAATCTCTTCTCCCACTAATATGACTTGGGTCACAGATTATAGGGAGGTTTGGTAATAATGTTTTTAGTTCAATCATTAATTCCCACATCGGTTTGTTACGGTACTTACTCTTGCCAAAAAAATGGAAGCCGCGATGCACTGCCACTAATTTAGTAATGCCTGCATTATTTATTCTTTCAATAGCTCCTAACCATAATTGCACATCAGCGTGAATAGGATTTTTTATCATCACCGGAATATCAACGCCTTTAATCACATCCGCAATTTCTTGTACACTGAATGGATTTACAGTTGTGCGTGCGCCAATCCATAAAACATCAACACCATTTTTTAAGGCAAGCTCTGCATGATTTGCGTTCGCAACTTCAACTGTAGTTTTTAAATTATATTTTTCTTTTACATCTTTTAACCAGGCTAATCCTTCTTCACCAACACCTTCAAATGAATTCGGACGCGTTCTTGGTTTCCAAATACCTGCTCTGAATAATTGTATGCCGGGAATTTGAGATATGGCCTTAGCCGTTTCTAAAACCTGTTCGCGCGTTTCGGCACCACAAGGACCTGCTATAATTAAGGGCTCGTTGTTCTTTGTAATCCAGGTATTTAGTGGCGCAATCTTCATTTAGTACAAATTTCGGGTTTATTAGGGCTTTATCCAAATTACCCTATTTAAGGTATGGCAGTCAGGGATTTGAATTTTGATATTTGTACTGTGTTAATCGAATTCTGCAATACAAACAAAAAATGGATTTTAAATAATCCCATGACTCCTTTCGTGGAAACTTGCAAAAAGCATAAAAAGTGTTGTAAAGAATTTAAAAAAGGCGACCGCTGTAAAAAGTGTCCGGGCAGAAAATAAATCAGTTCAGATTATCATAAAGCATTATCACATTTCGCTTTGCATTCAATCGTTTATTCTTATTCATTTTTGTTAGAACCTGACCTGTAATTCTTATTGCAGCTCCCACTAAAGCGCCTCCAACAATTACAGCAGCACCATCTTGACTGCTAAAATAATTGTAGTCTGATAAAGTAAGGTAGGTTACTACAACAGGCACCGCAAAACCGATTCCAAAACCCAGACCATTAGCTAAATATTGGGTTCTTTTGTAGTCCATCATTTTCGAATACTCTTTTAGCATTTTATTTTTCGAATCGGATAAAGGCAAGGTCTGAATAGTGTATAACAAATCTCTATCGCTAATGTTATTGTACATTAATGAGCTTTTTGATTTGCTGCTCATAACTTGGAATTCTACGCTAGGACTAATTACCTGAGGTTTTATTTCAGCATACTTAACAATTGTATCCACTGTGCCATTTGCATATCTGATAAAACGAACGTCTTGTTTGTTGATAATATATTGCGGTCCGGTTAAATTATCATAACGATGATATTTAATATCATTAACTCCTACTTCGGTTACTTTCACAGCTTGCCTTTCACCACTTTTATGAACCAAAGTGTCTTGTGAAAACATATTGCTAAAACAAACGCACAAAAAAAGTAAAAGTGTCTTTTTCATCTTGAAATTTAATTATTATAAATACTCACAACTTCCATCTTTTTCTGATTTCTTTTCTTTTTTTGAATTGAAGACATTACAATACCCGTAATACCAATGGCTCCTCCTACAATAGCAGTACCAAAAATTGGCGGGGGAACATCTTCGCCTGAGATTGCAACTAATCCACTTAATGCGCCCATATATGCTGCTACCACAGTAAGTCCTAAGCCTACATAACCAAACACATACTGTTTTGTTCTATGTTGCTTCATTTCCATTAAGGGTCTCATCATTGCATTTCTTTTTGCATTATCAGGATGTGTTTTCACTAATATTCCTAAACGCGTTTCGCCAAGCCCTCGATTGTTGTACAGCAATTTGCTTCCCCTGATTATTATTTTTTGCTCCCCACTTTGAACAATTGCCTGCGAAGAAGGTTTTATAATCTTTTTTTCAGACACAACCACTTTAAACGAATCAACATGTCCGCCTGAATATTTAATCAAGCTAACATCATTTTTCTCCACCACATATTTTGGTCCTTGCAAATTATCGAAGCGGTTATAATTGATTTCGGTTAAGCCCACTTCATTTACCTTTACAGCTTGTACATCGCCACTACGGAAATGAATCGTGTCCTGCGCTATAGCGCAATTCACCATTACCAAAAGCACTAAAACTAATTTTTTCATCACTAATAATTTAAGCAGACTTAATTGCCATTATACATTTTAGCAATTTTTAAACGGGTAGCATAACGTTTATTTTTGTTTACTGTAGCAATAATTGATCCTGTAATACCAACAGCAGAACTTATTAAAAAAACACCACCATTTCCCGTAGAAACCGCGGCAGAAATAATTGTTGCGCCAATAATCCCGCCATACATCATTATAAAACCGATATTACGGTTATGCTTATACGTACTTACTTTGCTAAATTCATTAATCATTAAATTCTGAATACCTTGATCAGGGTGTTTTTTTACGACACCAAACAAAGCATTATCACTTAACTTTCGGTGGTCATAAAATAATTTTTGCTTTCCTACAATCTGAATTTTTTGAACTCCCGCATCTTTCGGAACAAAATCAACATAAGCCGGGGTTTCTATTACAGGTTCATTTACTTTTGGTTTTACAACAGCAAATGTATCCTTCATACCATTTACGTAGCGGATGTATCGCACTTCGTTGATGGGCACAACATAAACAGGACCGGTAATATTATCCCAGCGGTTATACTTAATTTCTGCTTCTGTAATTTCGTTCACTTTAGCAGGCATTGCCCTACCATCGGTAAAACGAATGGTATCTTGCGCGCCTAATTTCAATATTGAAATGAAGAGTAGAAAAACCAGTTTTTTCATTAGTTAAATCTACAAATAAAATTTGGTTTAACATAGGGAGTGCCCTTATTGGAGAATACAGGAAATTCGTATTGCAAAAATTCTGTTAATATATCTTAATGCTATTTTTTTCAAGAAAGCTTAGTCTACCTTTATAAAAAATATACTATGCGTTTGTCTCTACTTTTTTTGTTAATTGTTCAAATCGGGTTCTCGCAACATTTAGTTCTACAAGGGGTAAATATTGTCCCCATACATTCAAATACTGTTCTCGCTGGTTACGATGTTTTTATAAAAGGCGGTGTTATTGAAAAAATAAAGCCTGCGGGCTCCCAGCCTTATGCCAAAAATTATACTGTAATTGATTGTAAGGGAAAATATATAATGCCGGGTTTAGCCGATATGCATGCCCACTTTCCGGATGAGAAAAGTTCAATTCAATTACAGGAATACCTTAAGCTTAATTTAGCAGCGGGCGTTACCAGCATCCGGAGTATGCGGGGTGAGGCATATCAATTAGCATTGCGCGACAGTATTTTATCACAAAAGAAGATAGCCCCAAATATTTACGTGTCCTGTGTTTTTCCAACAAGTGATAGTTTACTAACAAAAGACAGCATTGAGAAAATGGTTATGCATGCGAAAAACAAAAAATACAACTTCATAAAATATCTTGGCGGAATCAACGAAACTAATCTTAATTATCTGACAGAAAGTTGCAAGAAAAATAATATATCTATTGCAGGACATGCTTATAACCGTAGTCTGATGCGGTCGGTAGAAGCCGGATTTACATCCATTGAGCATTATCAGCCTATACTAGGTATGTATATGAAAGATTCTGTTAATCTCAAAAAGAATATTGAAATTCTAAAACAAAAAAACACAGCTCTCTGCCCCACTCTTTCGTTTTATTATGTGTATGGTTTTGGATTTAGTACAGATCAATTAGTAGCGCGCTGCGGCATGAATTTCGTTTCTAAAAAAGCAGGCGATGAGTGGATGAAGGATTACGAAGAAGTTCTTCTCAAAACAAAAGAACAATTAAAAGGTGATTTCGATTCTAAATATGTACAAGTATATAAAAAACAATTTTCCGACTTCAACCGTGTTTTCAAAAAAATGACCGATGAAGGAGTGCTTATGCTGTTGAGTCCGGATGACGGAATGTTTAATGTTCCCGGTTTTGCAATGGTTGAAGAAATGAAGTTATACAAGCTCGCCGGATTAAGTAATTATCAGATATTAAAAGCATCCACATTAAATGCGGCCATTTATTTAAAAGAAGATAACGTTTGGGGGTCGGTAGAAGCCGGAAAGAAAGCTAATTTACTTTTACTGAATGCTAATCCATTGGAGAATATAGAAAATGTTTCTAAAGTTGAAGGAACTGTTTTGAACGGAAAATACTATTCGCAAAAAAGTTTATTATCTAAAGCGAATTAATTATTTCAGCCGCCTGTTGTAAAGTCTCATCCTTTTTAGCAAAACAAAAACGCAATAATTTATTATCGGTTTGTTTGCTATAAAAAACAGAAAGAGGAACACTCGCCAATTTTTTTTCTTTCGTTAAACGAATCGCAAAGTCCGTATCTTTTTCTTCTGAGATTTTTTTATAATTCAATAATTGAAAATACGTTCCGGTGCAGGGCTCAATAACAAAACGTGAAGGAGAAATTAATTTTTGAAAGTAATCTCTTTTTTGTTGATAGAAATTTTTTAAGTCGAGATAATTTTTGGAGTCTGCTAAAAAATCAGCGAGTGCTAATTGAAAAGGGTGATTCACTGCAAAGACTAAAAACTGATGCACCTTTCTGAATTCATTCATTAATTCTTTTGGCGCGGCTACATAACCGATTTTCCATCCTGTAGTGTGAACTGTTTTTCCGAAGGAAGAAATAATAAAGGATTGCGCGCGGAGTTGTTCGTAACGCGCTACACTTTGGTGAGGCTTGTTATCGAAGGCCATGTGTTCATACACTTCATCACTCAACACAATAATATTTTTTCCGGCAACAATGTTTTGCAATTCTTTTAAATCATTCTCGTTTAATACTGTTCCGCTTGGGTTATGCGGGGTATTAATAATTATCATTTTTGTTTTTGCATTTACTTTTTGTTTTACCTCTTCCCAATTAATAGTAAAATCAGGGTATGTTAATTGCAAAGGCACTGCTACTCCACCATGCACTTCTATAGCGGGAACATAACAATCGTAAGCGGGTTCAAAAATAATTACTTCATCTCCTTTATTAATAAACGCAGCAATAGCTGTATAAATTCCCTGCGTTGCGCCTGCGGTAATTGTTATTTCTGTATCGGGATTATAGTTTGCGTTATAACAAGTTTTAATTATTTCAGCAATACGTTCGCGTAATTGTATGATGCCTTGCATGGGGGCGTACTGATTAAACCCTGCGTTCATGTGTTTTTGCGCCAGTTCCAATAATAGCGGATTACAAGAAAAATCAGGAAAGCCCTGCGATAAATTAATGGCATTATGTTCGCGCGCCAAGCCACTCATCACCGTAAAAATGGTGGTGCCTATGTTGGGGAGTTTACTTTGTATTTGCATTTACAATTGGTTAAATTAGGTTAAAGATAAAATAATTACATACAAGGTAACGTATTTAATAAAAACAAAACTCATGCTTCATAATTCATTATTCTGGCAAAATCATTTCCGACACAATCTAACCAAGCAACGCATTAACTGGAATCAGGAAGCAAAGCTTAGTGAGAGAATGAAAAACAAGCCCTGCTCTATTCTATCAAAGCCTGGCAGTTGGGCGAAACAAGCGATGGTAAACATCTACTGGCAGCTGCCACTAAATACGCCGCCAAAATAAACGACCCTTATTATGTTGACGCCATAAAACTATTTATTAAAGAAGAACAAAAACACGGAGCCAATTTAGGGCGCTATATTGATTTGTTAGGAGAACAGCGCAGTAAAAAAGATTGGGGTGATACATTGTTTAGAAAACTACGCTACTTTAATACAAGTATGGAACTGTGGACTATCACCGTTATTATTGTAGAGAGTGCTGCTCAAGTATTTTACGAAGCTTTAAAAAACGGCAGTGAAAATAAATTACTAAAAGAAATTTGCAGCGATATTTTACAAGACGAAGCGCATCACATAAAATTTCAGAACGAGCGGATGTATTTAATTTTTCAGCAGAAAAGTTTTTACAACAAAGCCATTTCGCTAGGCTTATATGCCATTTTGTTTTTTGGAACCATTCATGCCGTTTGGTTTGGACACAAAAAGGCTTTTATTAAGGGGGGTGTAAGCAAACCAGAGTTTATGCGTAACATGTATTATAAGTTTTTAAAGAGTTTGCAGTTTTTACACGGACTTCATGAGCAAAAAGAGCCTTTTTACACCCTGTTAAAGGTTTAAAAACATCACATTTGTAACAAAAACATAAGATTATTTGTTAAAATATGGCTATTAATCATTAATATTATTAGAAAAAAGCAAAAATATTAAAATTGCTTAATCCATTTTTAGACGGTCCAAAACATCGTCAAAGTTTAGCACAATTGGAGGTGGAATTTTTAGTCATAATCCATCAAAAACTCCAATTTTTAATAGATTTTTTGTTAAAATAATTACATTTATAGGCAAAAAAGCGGAATACTACTGATTCTTATGTTTTATTTTAATACTATTAATTCTATGTGCTTATTATATAGACTCTAACCACCTAATGTATAGCTTCACTGTGTTTTTGTTTAGGTGACTATGCCAAAAAAAGAGTATTTTTGCTGTCCGTTCTAAATTAAACAAAATGGTCCTGTGGCCGAGTGGCTAGGCTGAGCTCTGCAAAAGCTCCTACAGCGGTTCGAATCCGCTCGGAACCTCATCAAAACCCCAACAAATGTTGGGGTTTTTTGTTTCAATTCTATCTACTGACTTTCGCCACCTTTTTCGTTTCACTTTTTCCATTCACAACATAATTCAGGTAATAAACTCCCGAAGAAAAACCACTGAGATTAATATTGGCAACATTGCTTTGCATTAATTCTTCTTTCACTATTTTTCCTTCTCCGTTTCTTAAAGTAATATTATGCAAAGGCTGAGAAGAGTCAATATGTAAAATATCAGAGGTAGGATTAGGATAAACATTTACTTCCTTAAACACTTCTTCAACTAATGCGATTCTTGCGATTTCAATGGAGTCAGCAATTCCATGTTCATCGGACTCTTCACTTAATTTAATTTCTTTCCTCGGTTGTTTTGCCGCGAGGGGCTTGTTTCTTTTCCTTTTTTTCCTTCCAGGCTTTGTAAGCTTCGCGGTAAGGCGTCCATAATTTTGGCCACCAGTTTTCTGTTCTGTCGTCGTAACAAAAGCAAGAGCAGCAACAAGTCATTGTAAAGTTTCCCCCTTTCAATTTAATATTCAGCCAAGTTGTTTTTTCGGCAAACACATCCACTCTTTTTATTTCCTGTGCCATGTATCCTATATAAATTGCTTTAAAATCGTATTTCCCCGGCACTAAATTTTTAAATGCACATCTTCCTTCCATGTCGGTTGTAGCTACTGCCACCTGCACTCCATTCTGGTATACCACTACATTAGCAAAAAGGAATTGTTTCATTGTTTTCATTGTCGATAACCGATAATTGTACCAGAGTAGAGTCAGCCTTTGCTGTAAATGAAGCACAGAGTGTCAACAATAAAATTAAAATTGATTTGTAAAAAAGTTTAAGGTACAGCACCTCCCGTGCACGTAACCGATGGGATAGAATTGGTCTCATAAAATATATTTTTAATGGTTAGTATTGTCTTATTTATTCATACGCTAAGAAAATTTTTACGTTAAGTGTTTTTAATAAGTGGTAGGGTTTTATGAATTTGTGGTAGACAATTTGGCGATTCACAATTTGATAATGGGTGTTTGAAAAAAGAATAAATGTATCTTTACATCGCAAATGAAAACCAAAACTGAAGTCGCCGAAAAAACTGAAACGCTCTTAAGCGCAGAGCGACAAACCATAGTTCATTGTACTTGCGGAGAAACGTATGCTTATCGTATTTGGCCAAGTACGTTTTTAATTGAACGCGGTACCGGTAAAAGAGCAAAACTAATTACAGCTTTTAATATTTCTTTCGCGCCGCAATGGACTTACAATGATGGTAAAGGTTTCACTTTAATTTTTGAAGGTTTAAGTAAAGAATGCGCTGTGTTTGATTTGCAGGAAATAATTCCGCAAGAAGGAGGATTTGAAGTGCAAGGGATTGTGAGAAATAATTCTGATGTATATACTGTGAGCTTCGAATAGTTCTTATAAATATTTTTCTTTCTATACTTAGGGGCTAATGGAAGGCTTTTGATAGAATCTTTTCTTCAAATTATCTGATGGTTTTCAAGCTTTGTTTCTTCAATGTCAGTTTCTTATTGATCAGAAAAGAGCAGGAAACAAGAAAAACATTTAACTTTAACCATTAAAGTATATTTTACAGCGACATGATTTTAAAATTTCTCTTAAAGATAAATATTCTAATTGTTGCTGTCTTAATTGGAGTTAATTTAAACGTATCGGGTCAAACTTGCAGCGAGGCTTTAATTCTTAAGAATCACATCGACAGAAATTTCTACAATAAAGATCTCGATTCTGCTACATTCTTTCTTAGTAAATTTCCTCGAGATAAAGGCATTTGTTTTCAAGAGTATTTGATTTACAAAATACTATTAAGTCTTGATAAGAAGAATGAAGACTCTTCACTTATTTTCCTTCAAGAATTAGATAAGAGTCTTAAGGAAAATTTCAGTAAAAAGTAAAATGTGAGCTTTTCTATTAAAAGGAAGTTATTACTACAATTTGCAATCTCATGATAGCTCATCTTATTATTTTTTGCAAGCCTTGGAAAAAAGCAAAGAACTTTCTGACACCTTATTACAAATGAAATCTCTCAATGGCGTTAGTACTGTCTTTGCCAACCTATATCAATTTGACAAAGCCGTTGCCTACGCTCAACAGGCCTTGTTTTTAAGCAGAATTAAAAAAAAACAAACGGCTTGAAATTCTCTTAATAGGAAATTTATTTTCCTTTTACGGAAAATTATATCAATCAACCGAAAACAAGGCTATGCTCGATAGCGCAAAAGCCTATCAATTAAACTAGCGAGCGAAGCTAGAAAAGAAAAGAATACCTATGCTTTGTTAAAAGCCTATCAAGGTTTGGGAAGTTGTTATTACCAGTATGAAGACTACGAAACAACTCTTGCGTATGGTGATAGTTGTGTTCAATTACCAGGCAGTATAAAATACCCGAAAATACTTTTACTGGCATATGCTAATATTTGTGATGCTTACTTGGCTTTGGGGAAATTTACCTGGCCAGAGCAGCCGGTGATTCAGCTCTTCGGTATGCCATTCAACAAAAAAGCTTGATGGCGATTTCGGAATTATATTATAAACTTTATGATTGTGAATTTGAATTAAAAAATTATTCAAATGCTTTAGAATTTTATAAAAAGTATTCGGAAACTAAAGACAGTATAAAAAGCAAAGAACAGTTTTCGTTGGTCAATGAATTAGAACAGAAATATAATAAAGTAGAAAACGAGAAGGTAATAAGTGATTTAACCAAAGAAAAAGAAATAAGTAGTTTAAGAATCAAAATACTTATAATTAGCATTTTTCTAATTGTTGTTCTAGTTGGCTTTATTATTTTCTTTCTTAGACAAAGATCATTTCGACAAAAACATGCCTTATTGGAAACTGAACAGCGGTTAAACAGGTCGAGAATAAATCCACACTTTTTCTTTAACTCCATCACAACTTTACAAGGCATTGCCTTAAAAGAAAATGATGGGAAGAAGATTTATACCAACCTATTCACTTTTTCCAAACTTATGAGGGAAACTTTGGAAAGCACATATTCTGATCTTATTCCCATAAAAAACGAAATTTCCTTTTTGATGAATTACGTTGAACTTCAAAAACTCAACCGAAACAATAAATTCACTTTTGAAGTAAAAGTATCACCGGATATAGATCAGGATGCTGTATTAATTCCAGCCATGATTATTCAACCGTTTATAGAAAATTCTATTGAACACGGCTTAAACAAATTGGAAAACAACCAAATTGGAAACATTATTCTTGAATTCAATATTCATTACAATGAATTAGTGATAACAATAAAGGATAACGGGGTTGGCTTAAATACTACAAAGGAAAAAAAGGAAGATCACACTTCAAGGGCCATGCAAATAACAACCGACCGACTGAACCTTATTAATAATTTACATGGTACTAAGGCCCGTTTTACACTTGAAACAAATGTTGAAGGTGGAACCAAAGCAGAAATTTATCTACCTTTGGGCTTAAAAGATGAGAACCCTGGTAATTGATAATGAAGAAAGTATTCGTGAAAGCCTTGTCTTATCTATAAAAGCATTTTGTCCGCAAATTGAAGAAATAGAAGAAGCCGATGATATTGAAAGTGGCTTACAAAAAATTTTAGACTTCAAACCCGAGCTGGTATTCTTAGACGTTGAACTTAACAGTGGTACTGGAATGGATATTCTATCAAAAATTCCCAAAATAAATTTCAATGTCATTTTTGTTACTGCTCATAATAAATATGCAATTGACGCCTTTAGATTTAGCGCTATAGACTTCCTTTTAAAACCAATAAATCCGGAAGAACTTATTAGAAGTGTAAATAAGGCAGAAAAACAAAAAACAAATTCTAATCTAACTGCACAACTAAATGTTTTAAAAGCAGAATTACAAAATACAACACCGCAAGATAAAAATATTGTACTGAGTGAACAAGATTCGATTCATATCCTAAAAAGCAGTAATATTATTTATTGTTCCTCTGAAGGCAATTACACAACTTTTCATACCAATACCGGTGAATCAAAAATAGTTATCTCTAAAAACATGAAAGTTTTTGAGGAAATGCTAAGTCCATTGGGGTTTATTCGAGTTCATACATCTTTTCTAGTTAACATCAATAAAATAGAAAAGTATGATAAAGGCGAAGGTGGTTTCTTATTTGTTACGGGAGGTGATAAAATCCCTGTATCGCAAAGAAAAAAAGAACTCCTAATGGCGCTCTTTAAAAAAATGTGAGTCAAACCGCTAAGCAGCTTTCTTAAATAAAATTGGTGCCTGATTCATATTCCTGCCACTAATAGCCCTAATTCGAAGATCATTTCTGCCATTTTGCTTCAAAATCAGTCCTGCGGTTTTCGAATCAAGGCCTGCGATTTTTAATATTACTGGGGCGTTTTTTAAAACACCAATTAAGTGCTTGATTAATAGCAGAACTTTATCATAGATTTTTAAATATTCCATACTAAGGATTAAGAAATCAAAAGGCATTTAAATTTAAAAAAAGTAAACATGAAAAAGGCTACAAAATTATTGATTGTAATTATTCTAACATCCACAACAATTTTAAAATCCCAGATTTACCAATGGGGTCATGGTTTTACAACTCCAATACTCAATGGCGGTGTGTCAAATAAAGTACTGATTGATTATACCTCATCTGATATTTTTAATGTTGGTCGTTTTACAACCAATGGAATAATAGGAACAGATTTTGATCCGTCCACTGGAACTAACACACTGGTTACACAAGCAAACACTTCAAACGGATTTATTTCTAAGTACACCTCATCTGGTGCAGCCTTATTAGCTTTAGTGTTCAAAGGAGGCATTAATGAAGTGTTGGATATTGCTGTAGATATTTCAGACAACATGTACGTTACAGGAACTTACAGTGGCACGGTTGATTTTGATCCTTCGAGCGCGACATCCTTTACATTGCCAAATGCCACTTCTAACGATATTTTCATAGCTAGGATAAATGCAAATGGAACTTTGGGCTGGGCAAAGCGAATTGGCGGAGTGGTATTGATGCAGGTCAGTCTATTGCTTTAGATGCTTCAAATAATGTATTTGTTGGTGGATATTTCAGCAATATAGTTGACTTTGATCCAGGCGTTGGAACAACAACACTTGGTGCGATAAGTACTGATGCATTTATAGTTAAGTTAGATAATGCCGGAAATTTTTTAAATCTTACCAGTATTGGTAATGCTAATCAAGATGGAGTTAGAAGCATAATGGTTGACAACAATAACGATCTCTATGCATGTGGTTATTACAGTTCTTTAGCTGCATTTACAGGAGCGCCATATGTTGGTCTGCAAGACGCCTTTCTCGGAAAGTTTTCTACAAGTAATTTATCTACAATTTGGATAAAAGGCTTCGGAGGACTAGAAGATGACACTCCAACAGAAGTTGCACAAGACGGAACCGGTGGTATACTTTGCACAGGATATTTTAAAGGAACTGTTGATTTTGACCCAGGGGCAGGAGTTACATCCTTTACAACACCTTCCATTACGGACATAGATGGATTCGTTCAATACTTTTCAAATGCCGGGAATCTTATTTGGTCACGACAAATTACAGGTGTAGGTAGTCAAGCACCGATGGGAATAACGAATGACAATTTAGGAGATGTTTATGTAGGAGGTTTTTTTCAGGGCGTAACGGATTTCAATCCTGGAACTGCACAATCTTTATTCTCGAATGTTGGCACTACCGAAGATATGTTTGTTCTTAAATTAAACCCATCTGGAAATTATATACAAACACAAGTAATAGGCAGTACAGGTAATGAAAGATGTCTAGGGCTCGCTGTTGAACCTAATACCTGGTTTTTATGTAATCACCGGACAGTTAAATGATGTGGTGCCAGTTGATTTCAATCCAACCAGTACAGTTAGCAACATAACAGGCGATTGGTATTTAGCGAGGTATAATAAATGCACTTACGCTCCTACTCCAAGTTCGATGACATCTCCAACAATATGCGCAGGTAGTGCAGCTACACTTACGGTTGCTGTTGGGTCTTATACAACCGGTTGGTATACCGCGGTTGGTTCAACTACAACTTTTGCAACCGGCAGTTCTATTATTAGTCCAACCATTTCCGGAAACACAACTTTTTACGCCAGCAATACTAATAGATGCGGAACGAGTGGTCGTGTTCCAATAACAATTATTGCCGATAATCAATTCTTATCTGCTAGCTTATCTGCTTCTACTATTTGTCAAGGGCAAAGAGTTATTGTAACAGCTAGTGGTGGGCAAACATATAATTTTGGCTCTGGTTCCACTTCTATTAATACTTATACAACCCCCATATACGGACTTAGTGGAACTTGGTTCACATCATTCACGGGCACGAACACCAGTGGTTGTTCGCAAACATATACTTATAGTATATTAGTAAATCCAACACCTACAATTTCATTTGGTACTTCTACCTTATCTGGTGCATTTTGTAACAATACAGTAAACACAGGAACCTTACTGCAGCAGGTACAGCAAGCTCCTACACTTGGTTGCCTGGAAATGTAACTGGAACTACAGCAGTAATAAATTTCCCATCTACCCCCGGAACATATTCCTTAACATTAATTGGCGCCAATACTAGCGGTTGCACAAGCACAATTACAAACAGTAGTTATATTGTTAATGCAGCCCCAACAGTTTCATTTGGTACCTCTACATTATCTGGTGCGTTTTGTAACAATACAGTGAATACAGGAACCTTTACTGCAACAGGAACAGCAAGCTCCTATACTTGGTTACCAGGTAATATCACTGGAACTACAACAGTGATAAATTTCTCATCTACACCTGGAACATATTCGTTAACATTAATTGGTGCCAATACAAACGGTTGTGCCAGCACAATTACAAACAATAGTTATGTCGTTAATGCAGCCCCAACAGTTTCTATTATAACAAGCAACTCTATTATTTGCACAGGAAACAGTGCCACTTTAAGCGCAACAGGTGCTAACACTTATACATGGCTTCCAGGCAATTCTACAGGTAGTACGTATTCAGTTTCACCTTCTTCGTCCACAACTTATACCTTAATAGGAACAATAACAAATGGTTGTAGTGATTCTGCAATAATTACACAATCTGTCTCAACCTGTACTGGAATTAATAATGCAAATAGTAATGAAGCGACGCAAGTTAGTTTATACCCAAACCCATCCGCCCACCAAAAAAATTTTTTGGGGGGAAACCGGGAAAATCCCGGCCGGGGGGGAATGGCCCCCAAACCTTTTTGGGGGGGGAAACTGCCAGAAATCCCGGGTCGAAAAAACCCGCCGCCCCGCCCGGCACAAAAAATTAGCCGGGAGTTATACTTAAACGATTGTAGTGCTTTAATAAAAGCAAGAATCTTAATTTATAAGTATTGTAAATTTCCTTATCACCATAATCTGTACATAGGCACATTATCATTTCAAATAATGATAATGTGCTTAAATAAATCAAAGTGTACCGATGCCCTACCGTGATTTGTTACAAAAAGTTAAATCCTGCCAGTAATGGGCTAAAACCTACCACTTATTAAATTGCGCCAACGTTATCCTCCCGGTGTACGTATTAATTAATAGATAGAAAACTTAATACATAAGAATATGAAAACAATTTCGAATAAGCAGTTGCATTCACGGGAGGAAAGCGCTGCACAACGTTGGTGGCCTTTGTTGTTTGTAATAGTTGTTGCATGTTTATGCTGCTACTCTGTATTATAAAGAAAAATCCGGGTTGCTATTGCAACAGTAATAAAACAAATTTTTTAGCGAACTAATTTAAGTCGTAAGAACATTATGCGTAAACACTTTCGGAAACATATTAAAGAAAGATGGCGGATCGGTATAATTAGATTATCTTTATATCATGCGCATTCACGATTTAATTAATGAAATTCAGGAATTAGGCGGAACAACTCCGCGCAAGGCAGCGTTTGATATTTATAATATTTTAGAAAATAATAAAGTGTTGTTTGCGGGCAGTATGGACAAAGATACATTCGCGCAAATTTTAAATGCATTTGAAAAAATGGCGTATTCGAGTGCGGCAGAGTTTAGCACTTCATCATATAAAGATGAGTTTCAGAAATCGTATAATTTATTGAGCTTTTATTTGGGGAAGGTGATATAGTATGCAGTGGCTTCGACAAGCTCAGCCACCGCGATCCGCTGAATTTACTTTTGAAACAATACCGCGCCTGCAGTGAGCTTGTCGAACTGTTCATTACCTGTTAATATTTATACTCCCATTTCACTCAGTGAAACACGCAGTTTAACTTCTGTTAACATAGGGATAATGTTATTGGTCTTATATTTGTATCAGATAGACAACCACAAACCGACAGGCAGACTTAAGTCAACTTGGGATACGGGGAAAATACTAAAGCCGGGACTTACGTCTCGGCTTTTGTTTTTTTAAACCTCCTTGCCACCATTTCATGGTGACGTTCCTCCTATGAGGAGGAAGTTAGCTTCCTTCGAATAAAGTTTATTAGCTAGAGCAAAATTCGCAACCGCCATCGTTGCTGGGATTTTGTATTTCCCACATTTTCTTTTTTAATTCTGCTTCAATTTGATCTGCAGTCCAGGTTGGATTTGCAATTTTAATAGTAGCTCTAACGAAGCCTTCGCTAGGTCCACTCTGAGTTTGTTGTTGTATTGCCATGGGGATAGTTTTTTAGTAGATTAAATTTATTTCATTCCAACTCAAAAACAAACAAGCTTTTATTAATTGCCTCGTAATTAAGGTCTTTCTCAATTAACAGGTAAAAGTTCAAAAGCCCCGAAGAATTAATATTACCTAATCTTGATTGGTGGTTTCAGGCTATCCGTTTAACTGAGCCAAATAGCCGGCAATCGCAAATTTTATTTCTGTGTAAGTGAATTCATCACTAAGGGCAGCTTTAATTTCCCCAAGTTTAAAAGAATTTATTTTCTTAGCCGTTGTGATGATCAGCTTGGCTTTTTTAGCCTCAACAAATTTATCACCACTCAATATCCCGGTTGCCACATAGTGAACCAAATGTCCTTCAATAGTACTCGTTGCCATTCGTCTGGTTTGAGCAATCTCTTCAATAGCCAAGCCATCTTTGAATAAATTATAAGTTTGTTCTTTGGATTCTGTTTTTTGGTGTGTATAGTCTTCATCCGTAAAGTCACTCTCCTCAGATTTTCTTTTACTGCTCTTTTTTCTTTTGGGACTGCTTTCTGTTTCGTTTTCAAATGTCAAATCTTCCAATAAAAGAACTGACTTTAATTTTTCCTCGCGGGCTACAGCATTACTTATATTTTTTATATCCGATCTTGTCAGTTCCTTTTTTTGCAAGACCGCATCAATAAACAAACTGCTTTTTTTCAATTGAACTATCTTGGAATATGCAGCTGCTTCTAATTCCAATAATTCTTCTACAAATGTTTTGACGCGCTTTGCAGTTTTAATTTCTTTTATTTTCTCGAGTAATTGTTCACTTACGTTTTCAAATGCAGGTAAAAAGTACGTTCGCGCTGCTGCAACTCTCTGGCCCAGCAATTCATAATCTACATCAGGCTGACTTAAAATGTTTCTTACCTGATTGATAAATTTATCGGCATGTGTTTTTGTTTCCGTCAAATTCTCAACTAAGATCTTTGCCCACTTGTGATGTGGCTGCTTTACCGATTTCTTCTTTTCTTTATTATATGTGAGACTATGATCTTCAAATTTTTCTAAGAGTGTGGTAAAGTCGAATGTTGTGGCAAGCAGATCTCCCAAATAATTTGTCTGACCCTGCACTACCGCCTGCTCCAGATCCAAGGATGTTGTTTTGCTGTTTGCAAAAGCTGCTACATTTTCATCTAAATTAATTCCCCTGGTACTTATAGGAGCATTTAAAATCAATCCTTTCAAACTCCGTAAACGCGAGAGCGCTACATAAGCCTGGCCGGGAGCAAACACATCACCAATATCTACAATAGCATTATCAAAAGTTAAACCCTGACTTTTATGAACCGTTATAGCCCAGGCGAGCTTTATTGGAAACTGAGAAAATGTTCCCGCAATTTTTTCTTAAATTTTATTTAAGCCTTCATTCAGAACATATTTTATATTTTCCCAGGCATACCATTCAACGCAAATTGGTTTTTGGCTATCACTAAACTCTACCCATATTTCCTTCTCGCTTAATGATTGAACTCTACCTATCTTCCCGTTAAAAAAACGTTGAGCTCCGCTAATGTCATTCTTAACAAACATTACCTGAGCGCCTACTTTCAATTCCAAATTGAACTCGACCGGATAGGTATTCTCATTAAATTCACCATCAATCCTCGCTTGATAAAAAAATGATTTTGTATTCAAACTTTGCAAATACTCCTTGTTGATCTTGTCCGCTTTTGAATTATGCGTGGTCAGCGTAATGTAATTCTCTTCCTTTGTTGGCTTATAATTCGGCTTATGATATGAGTTTAACAAATCAACATCCGCTTTGGTGGTCTTATTGGTTCTCAAATTATTGAGTAATCCGATAAACACCGCATCGTCTTGTCTGTATATTTTGTCAAGCTCAATATATATTGGTTTTTGTTGTTGCAAAACACGTGCATCAAAAAAGTAAATACTTTTGTAATAGTTTCTGAGAGTCTGCCACTCATCATCTTTAACTACAGGAGGTAATTGAAGCAGATCGCCGATAAATAAGATCTGTACGCCTCCAAAAGGTTTGGTATGATTGCGTCGAACGCTGCGTAAAATAACATCAATAGCATCTAGCAGATCGGCACGCAACATACTTACTTCGTCAATGATCAATAATTCCAATTCGCGTAATAGATTGCGTTTATTCGCGTTTAATTGAAGTTCTTTTATTAAAGAGTGTGGTGTATTCAGTTTCGTATATTGACCTTGCGTTGCCTGAATGTTTTCGGGGATAAACGTACCAAAAGGCAATTGAAATAAAGAATGTAAGGTTACGCCCCCTGCATTAATAGCCGCTATTCCGGTTGGTGCGGCCACAATACATTTTTTGTGTGTGCTTTCAACAATATGTTTAAGAAAAGTGGTCTTGCCTGTACCCGCCTTACCGGTTAAGAAAATATTCTTTCCGGTATGATTAATAAATTTCGAGGCAATTTCTGAGGGACTCACTTCTGTTCTTTCCATTCTGCTTCAAAATTATCAAATAGTTAAACACATTAACTAAATTTTGTTTTTGAAAGTTTTGCTTATATTATTGAAAAACGTGAATTTGCTTTTTTATCGGATTCTTTGTGCCAGTCTCCAACTTATCCATGCAAATACCGGCGCTGCTAATACATCAAAACTGTAGTGTACACGCTGCACCATAATAAACACAGCAACAAGAATAAAAACCGATAAATAAAACCAATTCAGTTTTTTTACAGGATTCACTAAATATAACAAACACACTGTGGCAACATGCCCGGAAAAAAATAAATCTTTAGTGATGCGGACTTGTCCGTAAAAGAAATGCTCTATAAAAGGATCCTTCAATAAAATAATTCCTTCCGGTGGTTCGAGCGGGAAAATAGTGAGTGTAATTATTCTGAAAATTAAAATCAGAAAATAAGCTTGTATGGCTTTTAAAAATAATTCGGGTTTGCTTAGTAATGTTATTATGCAGAGCACGGCTGCAAAATAAATCAACAAAAAAGTAACGACAGATAAATCAAATGGCGGAATTAAATTTAACACCACGTCATTAACCTTCTGCCCTACCCTGGCTTCAACAAAAGCAAAAAAATAACTTAAAGAGAAAAGCAGGATACTGAGCAAACCAAAGGTTAATAGAAATTGGTTGCGGAAAGATTTTTCAGTCCATTTCTTCCTCCATATATGTTTGAGTCCGATATTCTCCACAATAACGCTAAGATAACTAAAATCTAAACCTTCGCGTTTGCTTTTTTTGGCTCTGTGGCTTCACCAAAATATGTTAAAGCTATTTACAATCTGTAACGCCTAAGCTAAGTTTACGTTACAATCTATAAACGTAGAGCTTTGCTTTTAAAAGTAGTTTCTAAAATACCCTTTGCGGTGATGACAGGTTTCGCTTTCCTGCTTTTTGGAATTACGTTTATGTACTGGAACTTTAAACCCGATGTCAATTTCTTACTCACCAAACAAGACTTGGTTGATCATCCCATTTGGCGTCCCGCTTTTTATGTTCACATATTTGGAGGGATGTTAGCTCTTGCACTTGGTCCGCTTAATTTCATAAAATACATCCGTCACAAAAATCTAAATCTTCATCGCGTTATAGGTAAAACTTATATCGCTGCTATACTTTTTATTGCTGCGCCAACAGGATTATACATGGCTTTTTATGCAAATGGTGGTATTTTATCATCTATAGGTTTTATACTGATGAGTATTCTTTGGTTCTATACAACTTACATGGCCGTAAACACCATCCGTAAAAAACAAGTGGGCGATCATGTGAAATGGATGGTGCGAAGTTACGCGATGACCTTGCTGCTGTTACACTACGCTTATGGGTTCCGTTTTTGTCGTTAGTGATAGAGATGGACCATTTTAAAAGTCATTATCATCACCGCCTGGATTAGCTGGTTCTTTAATTTAATAGTAGCCGAATTTATTTTGAAATTAAAATTAACATCCCTCCAACCTTAATACTTCGACAACCTCAGTAACCATTAATCTAAAAACTAAAATTATGAAAACAACTCTCACAAAAATTGCACTATTAGGAATAGCGGGAGCTATTGCCTTTGCACTTTGTTCTTTTACAACAAGCGCAACAACAGTAGTAAATCCCGTTTCTGTTAACGGAGATGAATACGCCGAATGGAATGCTGTTAGAGCTTACGTGAAAGAGAATATTCAAAATCAAATTTCAGCAAGCGATAAAGAATATGCTAAGATTGCGAAAATGGAACATTATAGTCGCTGCCCAAGCGGTTACAACTCAACCATCGCCGGTAAACGCGAGGTGGTGAAAAAAGATGCTGATGTTTTCGGAACTATTATTTTATATAAGGGCTGTTCTTCAAAACACATTTGTGATTACAAAGTGTGTGTAGATAAAAACATTGCCTTAGTAAAAAACAAAGGTGATGAAGACTATGTGACTGTGAAAGAATGGTTGGAGAAGAAAGAGACTTCTACTTCTAAAAATTCTTCTTTGGTGAAGGGGTAATTCTTCGATTTTTAGCCACTAAAACACAAAGGCACCAAATTGCACCAAACATTTAGTGGTATTTAGAGTTTTGGTGTTTTAGTGGCTTTTTTATTTTACGGCAATAACAGAAATCTCAACATTTACATTAAGAGGTAAACCTTTTACTGCAACTGTTTCTCTTGCTGGAAAATTACCTGTGAAGAAAGAACCATAAACTTCATTCACATCAGCGAAATGTTTCATGTCGGTTAAGAAAATAGTTGTCTTTACAACATTCGTGAAATCCATGCCGCCTTCGGTTAAAACTGCATTTACATTTTGCATTACTTTTTTAGTTTCGCTTTTTATGTCACTTAAAACAAGTTCTCCTGTCTTTGCATCTTTCGCTACTTGCCCTGACACAAATAACATATTGCCACTAGCGGAAACTAAATTACCGTGACTATAAGGTCCGATTGGTAATGGTGCATTGCTTGATGTGATTACTTTTTTCATTCTATTACTTTTTAGTTATTAAGTCAGTTGTTTCTATTATTTCTTTTAAAGCGTCATATAATCTGTCTAAATCATTTTGCGAATTGAAGGCGTTGATAGAATAACGTAAATACGTTTTGTCGCCATGACGCATCACCGGAATTTCAATTTTATACTTCACAAATAAATGTCTCTGCAATTTTTCAGGTTCCGGTGTTGAGATTGGAATACTGAACATTTGTCCCAACCATTCATCAGTAATTGGACATAAAGGTTTTGAACCAACTAAGTTACAAAACCTCAGCGCATTTTTCTGAACCATCTCTCTACTCTCTTTTGCCACTTCCAACCAATTATTTTGGTTCATGAATTCAATTGCTTTTGGAATTGTTAGAAACGCAGAGAAATCCCTTGTACCTTGCATTTGATGATAATCCTGAAATTGCGAATCCGTAGGGAACATGGCATCATATCCCCAACTCACTAATAAAGGATCAAATAACTTTTGAAATTCTTTCTTTACATACAAGAACGAACTTCCCTTTGGCGTCAGCATCCATTTATGACAAGCGCCAGTGTAAATATCAGCTTTCAACTGAGATAAATCCAAAGGAATATGTCCAACCGTATGCGCGCCATCCACAAAGGTTATTATTCCTTTTTGTTTAGCCATTTCACATATTTCTTTCGCTGGAAATTTTAAAGCGGTAGTGCTTGTGATTTCAGAAATAAAAATAAGCTTTGTTTTTGGAGAAAGTCCGGCAAAAAATTCCTCAATAAATTTTTCTTTTGTTGTAATTGGTAAAGTAATATTTTGACGAACATATTTTGCTCCTGCTTTTTTACAGTAATATTCCCAGGCCTTATCGGCAACGCCATATTCTAAATTTGTAGTTAAAATTTCATCACCGGGATTTAACTTTAAACTTTTAGCGATGATGTTTGTTGCGTACGAGGGATTGGTGACATAAACCAAATCGTTAGCATCAGCACAATTTATATACTTCGCTAAAGCTTCACGCGATTGTTTTAAATAAGTTGGTCCGTTTACTTGAATAAACTGTGCGGGTTCTTGTTCTAATTCCAATTGCCACTTTTGATAATCTTCAAAAATTGGTTTGGGACAAGCGCCGAAAGAGTCAAAATTTAAAAAGGCAATATCCTCGTGTATTAAGAATTGTTTTTTTAATTCTGCATTCATAATTATAGTTTGCTTAATTCAGTAATTGCTTTTGCAAATTGGTCGACTTCTGAGATAGAGGTATAAACATTCGGTGTGATCCTGCAACCTTGTACACCTTTACCATCAATAGCGACTGTATAAATTTTATAATTCTTCAATAGTTTTTCGGCCAGGTCGGCAGGCTTCATGCCTTTAATCCCAACATTTGCAATCGCGCAAGAACGCGTTGGGTCTTCGGGTGTATTCAAAATAACATTAGGTAATTCGCGCACGCGTTTGGTCCAATAGTTTTGTAAAAAGCGCAAACGGTCTTCTTTACGTTGTGCACCAATTTTATTATAGAAATTAATGGAGTTGGCAATTGCTAAATCGGTATGCACAGGAATTGTTCCTGTATGATTTAATCTTGAAATATCATCTTCTGCTCGTTCACTTTCAGCAAGCAAAGGCCAGACTTTAGAAATATTTTCTCTCTGCACATATAACATTCCCGCACCAAGCGGAACACTTAACCATTTGTGCAGACTACAACCATAATAATCACAATTTAAATCCGGGATTTTAAAATTGATATGCGCAAAAGCATGTGCGCCGTCTACCATTACCTGTACTCCTCTTTTGTGAGCCATGTCGCAAATCTTTTTACAGGAAGAATTTGTCCTGTAATATTTACCATATGACATACCATCAATAGTTTTGTTTTAGGAGTAATAGCTTTTTCGTACAAACTAATTATTTCTTCGTCCGTTTTCGGATTCATTGGTAAAGAAATAGTTTTGTTTACCACGCCATAACGTTTAGCCACTTGTGCAAACATATCGAGCATCGCACCATAATCTTGTTCAGCCATTACCGCTTCATCGCCTGCTTGCCAATTAAGTCCGCCAATAATCATGTCTAACGATTCGGTGGTGTTACGTGTAATAATTAACTCTTCGCTCGTACAACCTGCCAGCTCAGCCAATTTATCAGTGATGCTTTTTTTATTTTCGTATTGAACTGTGCGCATATAATACGCGCCTTGCAAATTTACATCACGAACATGTTTGATGTAAGCTTCTAAAATTTCTTCGGGTTGAATGCAGTAATAACCGTTTTCCAAATTAATATAATCCGGTTTTAGTTTGTAGCCCTTGCGTATTTGCATCCAGAACTCATCATCGGAAGCAAGTTCTTCAGAAGATTTATGTTCTACCGATTGAATTAATTTTTCTAAAGCTGAAAAGCTTAATAAACTTCCTAATCCTAAAACGGAAGAGGATTTTAAAAATTCTCGTTTATCCATAATCACATTTGAATAATAAATATAGCTTTTTATTTCACACCTTCTACTCTTACTATTTTTATAAAACGACTTTTATAATAAGGCGAGATAGCGTAATTCGTAATAATAATTCCGTTTGCTTTTTTACCTGATGAGGAATGAATAAAATGCAATTCTTCGCCCGGATTTGAAATTACAATTCCTACATGTCCGGGTTTTCTGTTTTTGGGTTTAGTGCCGGTGAAAACAATCACGTCACCTTTTCGGGCAGAATCAATTTTAATAATTCGTCCGTGTTTTTCGTAATCTAAACTTGCGCGGGGCACTTTAATATTAAAATGTCCGAATACATAATACACAAATCCCGAACAATCGAATCCTTTTTTTGGGGTGCAATTTCCATAACAATATTTTGTGCCTTGATACTCTTTAGCAAAAGAAATTAAACTATCAGCCAACACTTCATTTAACTGAGCTCTGCCAAACAAAGGGAATAAAACTATAATCAGCCATTTCTTCACTCCCTAAAGTTATTATAATAAGAAGAAAGATTATGAATTTTAACTACCCTTTTTGTTAAAAGAAAAGGTACATTTGTCACCTTGAAACTAGATAAATACATAGCGCAAAGCGGATTTACATCACGACGAAAAGCATTCGACTTAATTGAAGAGAAGCGCGTTTCGGTAAACGACAAAACCGCAACTCATAGCACCAAAATAAAAGATGGTGATGTGGTGATGATTGACGGAAAAAAATTAGAAGTAAAAGAATTTGTTCCTGTTTACATTGCTTATAACAAACCGCGCGGTGTAATTTGTACAACCGAAAAAATTAAAGGTAATATTGTTGATGCTATTAAACATCCTGAAACTATTTATCCTATTGGAAGATTAGATAAAGATTCGGAAGGATTAATTTTACTGACCAATCGAGGTGAAATAATTGATAAAATTGCGAATGCAGAATTCGGTCACGAAAAAGAATATATTGTTACACTTAACTTACCGGTTCGGAATAAATTCTTAGATGAAATTTCTGAAGGCATTGATTTAAATGGTGAAATGACCAAGCCTTGCAAAGTGAGTTTAGTGCCGGATACCAAACGACTTTTCAGAATTACACTAACTCAAGGCATGAATCGCCAGATCCGCAGAATGTGTAATGCCTACGATTATCAGGTTATTAAATTACAGAGGGTAAGAGTGATGAATATCGAATTAGGCAAGTTAAAGCTCGACGAATGGAGGGTTTTAACCGACGAAGAGTTAAAAAAATTAATGGCTTCCCTCAGTTAGAAAACATCTTTACTCCGTTAAGGATATTCTTCTCTCAGCAAAACTATTTGTTTGCTCATTACAACCTTGTAACTTGCTGTTTTCTAATAGATTTAGTTATTTTTGCCTTGTTGTTTGTACTCTTTTACCGTTATGACTAAGTATTTAAAAACTCGCATTAAAACCGTGAATGATTTTCAGGCCCTATTATTTTGGGTGTTTCTGACTTTTACTTTAATTGGGATACCTTTATCTGTAATGGCGATTTTCTAAGCCGTATTATTTACAGAATTTCTTGAGATTTTCTTTCGCTTCAAAACTATTTAAAACGGCGGCAGCTTTCCAATCCTCACAAGCATCTTTTTCTAAACCTAAACCATTCTTACAGATACCACGATTTACTAAGGCGTCTGAATCTTTTGGCTCCATCACCAAATATTTATCGTAATATTTAATCGCTAAGTCAAATTCCTTTTTATCAAAATGAATATTCCCCAAATTGAAATATGGCCCGGCGCTAGTGCTGTCTATTTTTAATGCTTGAAAATAATCTTTCGAAGCCATGTCCAACAATTCTAAATTGTAATATGAATTACCGCGACTGTAAAAATATTCGCTCGCAGTACTGTCAATTGAAATGGCTTTGCTAAAACTTTCAATCGCTTCACGGTAGTAACGCGTTTCATCTTGACAAATTCCAATTTGGAAATAAACATCCGGATCATTGGGCGTAAGTTTCTTTGCCACTTCTAAATCTAATATTGCTGAAGCGCAATTGTCAGTATCAGAATAGCATTCTGCACGCGAAACATAAGCGTCTGCATCATTAGGGTCAACACTAATCATTTTTGTAAAATCAGCAATAGCCGCCGCACTGTTTCCGTGAATTTGATAATATGAGCCGCGTGTGAAATACGCAAACGAAAATGTATTGTCTAATTCAACAGCCTTATTGTAATCTTTTAAAGCGCCAACAGAATCCTTTAAATTCTCTAAAATTAATCCGCGCTCAACATAACCTTCAGGATTTTTTATATCTGCATTAATGGCTCGGTTAATGTGTTTTAATGCTTGCTTGAATTTTCCCTTTTCGTTATACAAAATACTAAGTGAATAATTTGCACCATAAAAATTACTATCGTTACGCAAAGCAGTTTCATAAACACTAATGGCGGTTGCCGTATCTTTCATTGCTTGTAAAATAGAACCTTTAGTAACATGGCTGCTTCCATCAGTAGGATTTTTTTGTAAGGCTGAATTAATAAAAGCTAAAGCTTCTTTTGTTTTTTGTTGTCCTTCTAATGTGCGCGCTATATTATAGTACGGACGAAAATCCATGCTGTCTTTACTAATAGCTAGCTTGAAATTTGAAATAGCATTTATGGTGTCGTTTAAATTCTCGTAAGCTAAACCACGCGTATTATAATACATGGCTTTTGCAGGATCAAGTTCAATTGCTTTATCTAAATCTTTTTTGGCATCAGTGTTTTTATTTAAATTCAGATAACATCTTCCGCGATGATAATAACTATCGGCAAACTTTGAATTAGCCTTTATTGCATTATTAAATTCAGAAAGTGCAGGCTCATATTTCTCTTCGTTCATTAACTTAAGTCCTGCATCCAAAAACTTTTGTTGCTTTTGGGCAAGAACAGAAAACGAAACACATAAACAAATGAGCAATACCCCTAGGCGCATGGGTATAAATTTAACAAATTTCTTTCATTTGAGCCTTCAGAGATGGGCAAATTGCCCTAAAAAGTTTTTGTATCTTTAGAACATGGAAGTGGATAACCTTGGTCTGCAAATTATTCGTACAAAAAACGCCGTTATCTCGTATAACAATAAGGGATTACTAAAGGTTGTGTTAGCGGATTATGATGAAATTACTCTTGATGACGTTATTGCCCAGCGTAAAATTGCAGCAGATTTAACTGCAGACAAACCGCATGTTGTTTTGGCTGTAGCAGGAAGAAGAACTTCTGCCACAAAAGAAGCCCGTGAATACTCTTCTCAAAATGTTCCTAAAGGACGTTTAGCTGAAGCCGTACTTATTAAATCACTTCCGGTTCGTTTAATGGGAAAGTTTTTTATCACTTTCCACAAACCAAATGTGCCAACACAACTATTTGAATCAGAAAATGAAGCCTTAATTTGGCTTAACCAACGTTTGTTTGAAGCAGGTGTTTCTTAATCTTTAATTATTTTCTTTACTCCAAGCAGCTCCTCTGTTTTAGCATTTAAAATTTGAAGCAAGTATAAACCACTTTGCAAATCCGAAATGTCGATTTGCTTTGAAGTAGTGTTTAATACATTACGACCAGCAAGATCTTTTACAATAAATTTCATTTCACCTCTAAAATCACTAGTTGTAATATTTACTATAGATTGTGTTGGATTTGGATAAAGATTAAATTGATTGTTCAAATTACTTTCTTCAATACCCGCACTTGCATTGCGAAGACAACGGCATGCAAAGCCTGTTATTTTTTGAGCGTTTCCTCCATGCGCAATTGTGTCTCGATCTGCCCATAATGTAAATTGATATGCCGACGCCCCTGTGTTCTGAGTAGAAGTCCAGAAAATACTTCGTGCAGTTAATCCATAAAATATACCGTAAGAATCTCTATCCCCCGAATGCTTTGCCGAAAAACCCGAACTGTTAGTCCCTACTCCTAAACCAAAACCTTCTCCAATAGCTTTCAATTTATTTCCACCATAACCTCCCGCTGAAGTTATAAGCGTTCCTCCGGCAGCAACAATCATTGTTTGCCATTCTGCATCCGTTGGCACATGCCAATTGGCCGGACATAAACCTTGTCCGCCAGCAACAGTTGTGTAATTCATTAATTCATCCCACTCGTATAGCGCACCATATGTTGAAAGTTTTGTTGAATCATTGTTATACGCGTATTTTTCGTAGATGCCAATTAAAACTGTCGTATACTTTTTTCCATCCCGCACATCCAACAAAGTGTCGCCACAAGTAAAAGTTTGAGAAGATAAAGATGTTGTGATAAACAACATTCCTGAAATTATAAGTAAAAGTTTTTTCATGATTTAAATTTTAATCTAAAATATGAGAAGTATCGCATAAAAAAAAGACTTGTATATAAACAGGCTATAATAATATACTAAAATTACTTGAAATGATCCTTCACTTCAGCCTTATAAGACTCCCCAAGTGGAATTTCTATTTTAGAAAGCAAAACAACATCTGTACTTGTGCCGGTTACTTTGTTGAGGTTAACGATATAAGATTTATGGACCCTCATAAATTGTTTGTTTGGTAATTGATCGCCCATACCTTTTAAATTTGTACGTGTTAATAAGGGCCTGTCGTTATCATCCGTATAAATTTTTACATAATCTTTTAAGCCTTCTATATAAAGTATGTTTTTTAAAAGCAATTTAATGGTTCTATGTTCTGAACGTATAGTAATACTTTGTTCTGCCACGCCTGATTGTTGTTGTAATTCCCAAAACGTTTTTGCTTTTAAACAAGCTTTCTCGAAACGCGGAAACATTATTGGCTTTAAAATATAATCCACGGCAGCAACTTCAAAACCTTCAACAGCATAATCATCATAAGCCGTTGTAAAAATTATCATGGTGTCATTAATTGTTTTTGCAAATTCAACACCGCTTAAGCCGGGCATTTGTATATCTAAAAATATCAAATCTACTTTATTTGTTTTTAAATGTTCTTTTGCCTTTTCGGCTGAATTAAAAGTAGCTACACATTTCAAAAATGGCACACGTTTAATGTTATCAGAAATTAATTCTAAGGCTAAAGGTTCATCATCAACAGCTATACACTTCAGTTCTGTCATAAATCTAATTTCAAACAAATATCATAAATAGCTTTGTCGGTTTGTAACTCTATACTATACTTTCCCGGATAACATAACTGCAATCTCTATATTGTCTAAACCAACCCCCGAAACAATATCGCTTATGTTTAACGACTGATGGATTTTATTTCGCGCATTAAGTTGTAGTTGTTTTGAATCACTTATAATCCTAATCTCAATAAAATCATCGTCAGCACCCGAAACGCCATGTTTAAACGTGTTCTCAATAAATCCAATTAACAATAAAGGTTCTATAAACACTGATTCATCTTTAATGTTGATTTCGTATTTCAAATTAAAATCCTTTGATAAGCGTAGTTTTTGCAGTTCAATATAATTCGTTATGCATGCCATTTCTTTTCCCAGCTCTGCCTTTTCTAGTTTGCTTGTATTTAACATGTAGCGCATTAAATCCGACAAACTGCCAATAGCTTTCTCGGCTTCAAAAGGACGTAAACGAATTAACGCATTTATATTATTTAAAGTGTTGAATAAAAAATGAGGATTAATTTGCGACCGCAAAAAGTTAACCTCAGCAAAACGATTTTGTTTTTCCAGCTCCTTTTGTGCTGTTAGTTGGTTTATATAATCTAAAACTAATCTGAATGTTGTACTTACTGCATATACTTGTATGATAGTCACAAAACCCATTAACATTCGTGGTGAAAACCCATTATGTATAAATCTGGGTTCAGCCAAAAGAGCGCCGAAGAATACCAGCACTATGCTTACTAAAATAAAAATTAAATAGGCTCTTAATCCTTTCTTCTTTAATGTTACCGGGATCAGATAAAAATAATTGAAGTAAAAAAAGATAACATATAGTAAATGCCGTTTAGCGAAACCCCATACGGCGCCTCCATGCTGAAAATGTTCAGGGTTGCTAATAAAAGGCGCTCCCAAAAACAGGAACCACAACACCAATTGTAATAAAAACGAAACGAGCTTGGTATTCATCATAGTAAAAGTACTAAGATTTTAACTAAGAGTTGTACTTGTATACAAGAGCTGGATTTTTGTATACCAAAGGCTTTTCGTAGTTTTACATTATAATGAAATTACATAAGCCCCTTGTTGAAGCTGTTATTACCTGTCTTAAACAAATTGTTCTGGATAATAAATATTCCGACCGCGTACTTGAAAAAATCTTTAAAGCTAATCCGAAATGGGGTTCTCGCGACCGCAAATTTATTGCTGAAACGGTTTATGATATTACGAGACAGTTCCGCTTCTTATCCTACATAGCAGATACTGAAAAAAGTTTCAATCTTATTATTGCTGCTTATTTTTTTGAAAAAGGAATTGCTTTTCCGGAGTGGCCCGATTTTCAAACTATAAATACTAAACCTTTTGAAATAAAAAAGAAAGGAATTACTAATCCTGCTATTTTACATTCGTATCCCGATGCGCTTTGGCAAATTTGTGAAAACGAATTAGGAAAAGAAAAATGGCTAAAGGAAGCGGTAGCTTTAAACGAAGAAGCAGGGGTTGTGTTGCGCACAAATACATTGAAAATAAAAAAATCGGAGCTCATAAAAAAGTTCAGAGCTGCAGAAATTGAGGTAGACGATTTAAATGTTTTGAAAACGCCATTCAATTACGTAAACGTCAGAATATTTTTACATCCGAATTATTTAAAGAAGGTTTGTTTGAAGTTCAGGATGCGGGTTCGCAATTAATTGCTCCATTTTTAAAAGCTGAACCCGGACAAAAAGTAATTGATGCTTGTGCCGGAGGTGGCGGAAAAACATTACACCTTTCTGCAATCATGCAAAACAAAGGAAAAATAATTGCTTTAGATGTTGAAGATTGGAAATTAGAAAATTTACGCAAACGCGCTAAACGCGCCGGGGCGAATAACATTGAAGCGCAAGTAATTGTTGCTGATAAAACTATTGAACAATTGCGAAATCATGCCGATCGTTTATTGTTAATGGTTTACTCTACTTGCAGTATTTTACCATCAGAAAACGAAATGCAGGTGATGAAATTTATAGAAGAACAAAACGGTGCATTTGAGTTAATAAATGATAAAACCATATACCCAAGCGAAGGCTTCGACGGTTTTTACATGTCCCTTATTAAAAAGAAATAATTACCTTTATAAAAAAATTATCATGAGACAATTAATCACCTTAGCCTTATTAGTTTTAACCTTTTCTGTTTTTGCACAAAATAAAACTAAAGTTGAAAACGTAGATGCAGTCACATTTAAAAAACACATTGATGAAAAAAAAGGTGTTATCATTGATTTACGTACCGATGATGAAATAAAAAGTAAAGGCATGATTAAAGGTGCCATTCAAATAGATTTTTTAGCAAAAGACGGCGAAGAAAAAATTACAAAGCTCGATCACAATAAAACTTACCTTATCTATTGCGCTGGCGGTGGCCGAAGCAGCCAAACTGTTGAACTAATGGAAAAGCAAGGCTTCTCATACGTTATTCATCTTGAAAAAGGTTTTGATGAGTGGAAGAAAAAAGGTTTAGAAACAGTTACTAAATAGTTTCGTCGCCCTGAGCTTCTTGATGTGTACCTCTCCAACTGCGCCATAGTGCTACCAGTTGTTTCCTAAATATAAAAGCAATTAAAATATAAGGCACTGCCATCAGGTATAAAATACCGGTGTTTAAATTTTTAGCTAATGACGTTGGGTCTTTATCTAAACTACTTGAAGCCGCTTGTTTACACATAGCGCATTGGCCCATAACAGAACCGGCCGTTGAATAAACGGCCAGCACTATTAATATAACTATGCGCGTGGCGCGGTTCAAATTTCTATTGTTCGAATTTTTTGTAATCTGCAGGCACTGCTAATTTAGCTTCGTCAACTCCACCTTTAGTGATTTTAGTTACTTCTAAACGTGTAACCAATTTACCATCGCTAATTTGTTTTTCTTCCGATAACATAGGCATTGCACCAGCAGGTAAATCTTTAATGTTATTGAAATAAATACTTTGTTTATCCTTACGGTTCCATAATTTAACTAATGGTGCAAAGAATTCGTATTTACCACCAGCAATCCAATAACTAATTACAGTATTCTCTTCTGTGTTTTTTACAACGAACTCATTACACTTTACACCTTGAATAGTTTTTGTGTTTTTAGTTTTAGTGGATTCACAAACACCTTTTAAAATAGGAGGCGTATCACTTTTGTGCTCACCCCAAACCTTACGCTTTGGATTCACAAACTTAATAGTGTTAGCCGCTAGGTCAAACACAAAGCTACCTTCAACAGCACCCGTTTTTTTACCAAACTGGTCAAGCTTTACAGCCTTATCCTTAATGTTATAAATGTTAATGGTGGTGTCTTTTGTGGTAAAGTATTTAAACTCTATTGATCCGGTAAAAGACTGTGCGCTCATTAAAACCGGAGCTACTAATCCAACTAATACTGCTTTTATTTTAAACATATTTATAATTTTACAGAATACTAAAGTATAAATTTTTATTTACGTATAAAAATAGTGGGCAATAATAAAGATAAAGGTGATTGGGGCGAAGAATTAGCCTTGGCATTCCTCAAAGAAAAGGGTTATACCATTTTAGAGGCGAATTGGCGATTTATGAAGCTGGAAATCGACATTATTGCCAAAATTGATGGTATTTTAGTGTTTGTAGAGGTAAAAACACGATTAAATGAGAGCCATGGCGACCCTGAAGACGGGGTAACTCTTAAAAAACAGCGTTTTATTATAAAAGCAGCCAATTACTATATCACCGAAAAAGACCTTAACCTCGAATCAAGATTCGATATTATCAGTGTTTTAAGGGAAAATAACAAGGTCATCATAAAACATTTACCCGATGCCTTTTATCCTATTGCTAAGTAGCTTACCTTTGCGGCATGCGAAAATCTGATAACCGCTTTAGTAAACCCCGCTCTTCGGGTAAAAAGCCTTCGTTTAAAACCGGCAAAAAGGAATCTGACGATAAAAAACCATACGACTCAAAAAGTTCTTCATCAAGATCGGGCAAACCCCGTTTTGATAAAAGTGATAGAAGCTCAGGGGGCGATAAAAAATTTGACAAACCTTACAAAAAGAGAGATGATGATGGTGGCGAAAAACGCAGCTATCGAGGTAGCGATGATAAAAAACCATTCCGTAAAAAGTTTGGCGGGGATAAAGGATTTGGTGAAAAAAGAAGTTTTGGAGATAGAAAAAAATCTTTCGGTAGTGACGATAAAAAACCATTTCGTAAAAGAGATGATGATGGTGAAAAGAAACCGTTCCGTAAAAAGTTTGGTGACGATAAAGGATTTGGTGAAAAAAGAAGTTTCGGAGATAGAGACAAAAAGAAATCTTTCAGCAGTGATGACAAAAAACCATTCCGCAAAAGAGAAGATGATGGAGAGAAAAAACCGTTCCGTAAAAAGTTTGGTGACGATAAAGGTTTCAGTGAGAAAAGAAGTTTCGGAGATAGAGACAAAAAGAAATCTTTCGGTAACGATGACAAAAAACCGTTCCGTAAAAGAGAAGATGATGGAGGCGAAAAACGCAGCTACCGTGACAGCGATGATAAAAAACCATTTTACAAAAAGCGTGATGATAGTGATGGAGAAAAAAAATCGTTTAATAAGGATGGTGAAAAAAGAAGAAAGTTTAAACCAAGAGGTGCAAAAAAATCAAATCACAACAGTGATGACTTTTTGCCAAACCCGGATGGCTTAACACGTTTAAATAAATATTTATCTAACGCAGGAATTTGTTCACGCAGAGAAGCAGATGATTTAATTAAAGCGGGAACTGTTAGCGTTAACGGAAAAGTAATTACTGAAATGGGTTTTAAAGTTGGTCAAACCGACAAAATAACTTATGCAGGAGAAACTTTACGTCATCAAAAGAAAATCTATTTGATGTTAAACAAACCAAAGGATTATATCACTACAACCGACGATCCACAAGAACGCAAAACCGTAATGGAATTAATTGCCGGCGCTTGTAAAGAACGTGTTTATCCTGTTGGTCGTTTAGACAGAAATACTACAGGATTGTTGTTGTTTACCAATGATGGTGAACTGGCCACAAAATTAATGCATCCAAAATTTGGCATTAAAAAAGTTTATCAAGTTACGCTTGATAAAAATTTAAAAGCCGAAGATTACGAAAAATTGACTGAAGGTTTTGACCTAGAAGACGGCTTTATTAAGCCTGATGAATTATCATACATTAACGGCAACAAAAAAGAATTAGGCATTGAAGTGCATAGCGGACGTAACCGAATTGTTCGTCGTATTTTTGAACATTTAGACTACGAGGTGATAAAATTAGATCGCGTAGTTTTTGCAGGACTCACCAAAAAAGATTTACCGAGAGCTAAATGGCGTTTCTTAACTGATAAGGAAGTTGGCTTTTTAAAAATGATTGGTTAGAATTTTGTTGAAACAAAAGACTGTTCAGTAAAAAAATATTAATCTCGCTTTACTTTTAGTGCTGTTTGCAATTTCTATTGCAATACGTTACTCTAATTTAAAATCTCCTTTAACACGTCAACAAGAATGGCAAACGGGCCATGTGCTTACCACATTGAGTGTTTGGGAACAAAATGGAATTGCGAATCACTATTTTTCGCCTGTATGGACTTTCAATAATCCCCCTGATAAAATCACAAATTCATTAGGTGGAGTAAAGGATAAAGAAGGTTATACTTATTATGTGTCATATCCTCCGTTCAGTTTTATTCTGCCTTACTTCGTTTTCAAAATTACCGGTCAAGACGCTTCTATTGGGGGAATACGGATCTTTAGTTTGCTGATTCATTTTATTTGCGCTTTACTTATTTTCTTAATCGTTTATAAATTCAGCAAGAAACGTTTAAGTGAAGATTACTTTATTCCCGCTTACGTTGCGTTTTGTTTTTATGTTTTTGCTACCGGAAATCTTTGGTTTCATGGTAATTTTTATTTCGCAGATAGCTTAGTGCATGTCTTTGTTCTAGGATCGATTTATGTTTTTCTCTCTATCCTTCAACAACCGGAAACAAAGACAACGAAAACATTTTGCTCTTATTCTTCCTTGCATTTTTAGGAATCTATACCGAGTGGTTAGCTCTTTTTGTTGCGTTCTTTATACTATTGATTTTTATTTTCAAATCGCTTAAGAATAAAATTTATGCTAAATACGCTTTGAGTATTAGCGCAGCAACAATTTTATCTTTAGGATTAACTGTGTTACAATATTCTTGTGTCACCGGTTTTAATATTCTGAAAGAATATTCGTTATTAAAGTTTAGTAGCAGAAGTGGTTTTAACGAACAAACTGCCATTGACGGAACCAGTATTTACAATTTACAGTCGTACAAAACCATTTACAGTAATTATTTAACGAACTACAATTATTTGGGAAGTTTCACCCTACTCTGTGGCTTTGCCTTTTTAATGTTGTATTTGGTAAATCTCAAAACAAAAAAAGTGAAGTTTGAATTTGAACCAATACTCACTTTGGCTCTTCTTTCCTTTAACTGTTATTACACATCATTTTGTGTTTTTTAATTTTACAGCCATTCACGATGTTTCCGCCTTAAAAATGACTCTTCCCGTTTGTTTGTTTGTGGGATATTTTTTTGCAGTTATATTTTCTTATGCCGGAGATATTTCAAAAAAAACAACACAGGTCTTCGCTATTTTATTCTGCGTTGCTTTTATTTTTTATTCCTCTCAAGAATATTTGCGTTTAAACACCCATGAAACGGACAAACATTTTCAAAAATTAACGGGCGAGGCGGTTGCAAAGTATGCCCATCCAGACGAATTAGTATTTACCAATGTTGGCATTTCGCCCGTTTTAATGTGGCACGCACAACGCAATTTAATTCATTCGGTCAATACAAAAAACTGTGCAGAAATTCTCGATTCTCTTAACTATCCGAAAGGCATTTTCTTTAAAGTGTATTCTAAAAACAATGCGTTTCTGTTAAAGATTTCAAAGGTAAATGCGGTAGGCGATACCATTGCCGTTAATTAAACTTTTAGCGGGATTTTAATAAGAATTATTTGTACATTTACCCTACTAAATTGTGACTTTATTATGTGTGGAATAGTTGGATATATAGGAAACCGTGAAGTTTACCCTATTTTAATCAAAGGCCTTCGTCGCCTTGAATACCGCGGCTACGATAGCGCTGGTGTTGCCTTGTTAAATAAAAAAGGTGATTTAAATGTTTACAAGCGAAAAGGAAAAGTTAGTGAATTGGAAGCTTTTGCCAGCGCAAGTGATACTACCGGAAATATGGGTATTGGTCATACCCGTTGGGCTACGCATGGCGAACCAAATGATGTAAACTCTCACCCGCATTATTCTCAAACAAAAGATTTAGTAATTATTCATAATGGTATTATCGAAAACTATTCTGCCATTAAAGAAGGATTAAAAAAACGCGGACATACATTTTTATCACAAACAGATACTGAAGTTCTTATTCATTTAATTGAAGATATTAAGCAACACGAAAACATGAAATTAGGTCACGCTGTTTTAGCGGCGCTTAATCAGGTAATCGGTGCTTACTCCATTGTAGTGATGGATAAAAACGATCCGAATACTTTAGTGGCTGCTAAAAAAGGAAGTCCGATGGTAATTGGAATTGGCACTGATGAATTTTTTATTGCATCTGATGCTTCTCCAATTGTTGAGTTCACTAAAAATGTTGTTTACTTAGAAGACGAGCAAGTTGCTATTATCCGTCGCGGTGAAGAATTAAAAATCCGTAACTTAAAAGATAAAGAGATTACCCCATACGTTCAGAAATTAACTATAGAATTAGAGGCGATTGAAAAAGGTGGTTACGATCACTTCATGTTAAAAGAAATTTATGAGCAACCGCGCTCTGTTAAAGATAGTATGCGTGGAAGATTAAACGCAGAGAAAGGCGAAGTAAAACTAGGTGGTATTGTTGAGCACGAAGCGAAATTTAAAAATGCAAAACGCATTGTATTTATTGCTTGTGGTACATCATGGCACGCCGGTTTAGTTGGCGAATATTTATTTGAAGAGTTCGCGCGTATTCCTGTAGAGGTTGAATATGCTTCCGAATTCCGTTACCGCAATCCTGTTATTTATCCGGATGATATTATTATTGCTATTTCTCAAAGTGGAGAAACTGCAGATACACTTGCTGCAATTGAATTAGCAAAATCAAAAGGCGCAACAATTGTTGGAGTTTGTAACGTAGTTGGTTCATCAATTGCACGTGCAACACATGCAGGTTCTTATACGCACGCAGGTCCCGAAATTGGAGTAGCATCAACAAAAGCATTTACTGCACAAGTAACCGTGTTAACGTTGATGGCATTGCATGTAGCAAGACTAAGAGGCACAATGGCTGAGAGCCGCTTTATATTTAGGAAGAGGATTTACTTTCCCTGTTGCATTAGAGGGGGCTTTAAAATTAAAAGAGATTTCTTACATACACGCTGAAGGATATCCTGCTGCGGAAATGAAACACGGACCTATTGCGTTAATTGACGAAGAGATGCCTGTGTTTGTAATTGCAACAAAAGGTCCTAACTACGAAAAAGTTGTAAGTAATATTCAGGAAGTAAAAGCACGTAAAGGAAAAGTAATTGCGGTTGTAACTGCAGGCGATAAAGAAGTAAAAGAAATGGCAGATTACGTAATGGAAATTCCTGAAACAGATGAAACATTAGTTCCGCTTGTTTCTGTTATCCCATTACAATTATTATCATACCACATTGCCGTGATGCGTGGTTGTAATGTTGATCAACCAAGAAATTTAGCAAAGAGTGTAACTGTTGAATAATTAAATTATGAAAAGAAATCTTCTAGGTATAATTTTTTGCTTGTTCTTAATTGGTACTAAAATTTCTGCGCAGGAAATTCTTTTGCCCGATCAAATATTTAGCATTAAGGTAACTGAGAAAAATGCAAGTGGCACAACTGAAACAATGCCGGCTGACGAATTAGTTTTAAAATCCAATCAAATCAGCTCCACATTTGGTACAAAGAATGGTTTTGCTGCGGTTCCTTATAGTATAAAACAACAAGGCGCACCAAATTCTTTTATGCTTGATTTCACCGCTGAAAGTACGAATAGTAAAAAAGATGTTTTAAAATGGAGCGGCACTATTAACGGTAATTCCGTTAGCGGAAAAGCTCAACGCATCCGTAACGGCAAACCTGCAGGTGAATACATTTTTAGCGGAACACGCAAAAAGAAGAAATAAGTCTACATTTCTCTTTGCTTTCTTCAGTTTTACATGCCTTTTTTCCATTAAATGTGAAGTATATCACTATTATTTCCATTTACCTTAATTAATAGCGTTTCTATCCTAAATTAGACTATCTTCGATAAAGTTGGTTTTTACAGAATAAGAAGAGTAAAAAGTGTGAATTATGTAACTTGTTTCTAAAGTTATATAATGATTTAGGGCTCCAATCCCCGCACCTTTATACATATACTCCTATTTACATTAAAGATTTTCCGGGTATTTTTTTCAGAATACAAATTAATTTTAAAATCAACGACATGTTAAACTTTAACCCATTAAAATATAAAAGAATTGTAACTATGGAAAATCTATACAAAGAAGGCGATGTTGTTACCGCAAAAGAAAATCCAACGAAAAAGTTAGTGATAAGACGATATGTTGACAGAATCTACTATTGTAAAATTCAGGGCGAGCCTGATGCAAAAGAGTTAGTTTATTTTGAAAGAGAATTTGTTTCTAAACATGAAATTAAAACCGCGTAAACTATTTGAAGTTATTTATTAAATATATGGTGAGTGCCCGCTGTAAAATAGCGGTAAAGGAAGTCTTGAAAAAACATGGTCTCCATTTTGTTGTTGTTGATTTAGGTGAAGTGGATATAATGGAAACCATTTCAAATGAACAACGTGAATTGCTTAAAGCTGATTTCTTAGTGTCCGGTTTGGAATTAATGGATGATAAGAAAGCTATGTTGATTGAAAAAATTAAAAACGTAATTGTTCAAATGGTTCATCACACAGATGAAATGATTAAGGTTAATTTCTCTGATTTCTTAGTGAAAAGTTAGATCATGATTATACTTATATGGCGAATTTGTTCTCGGAAGTACAGGGAACAACTATCGAGCAATACATTATAGCCAATAAAATCGAACGCATTAAAGAATTAATTATTTACGGTGAATTAAACATCACCGAAATCGCCTGGAAAATGAACTACAGCAGCGTGGCTCATTTATCTAATCAATTCAAAAAGTAACCGGACTCTCACCTTCCCACTTCAAGCAATTAAAGGATAAAAGAAGAAGTCCCATTGAAGATATTGGAAATTCAAACATATTTATCCCTAAAAAAAATGGTTAGGAAAATACTATCCTTACAAGAAGAGTTAGGTAAGACTCATAAAGAACTTAACTTCCAGAAAGAAGAGAATACTAAGTTAGTAATCGAGTTGATTTCCGCCCGTAAAGAACTTGATTTTCAAAGCAAGGAAAAACAAAAACGTGCTGATGAATTGGCTATTGCAGATGAGGAAGTTGATTTTCAAAGCAAAGAAAAACAAAAACGCTCCGATGAATTGGCTATTGCAGATAAAGAACTTGATTTTCAGAATAAAGAAAAAGAAGATCGTGCTGCTGAATTAATTATTGCTAATAAAGAGTTGGTTTTTCAAAACGAAGAAAAAGAAAAAAGAGCTGAAGAATTAGTAATTGCCAATTACGCCCGCGGACTCATTGAAGCAAGCCGTGACCCTTTATTTACAATTAGTCCCCAAGGAAAAATTACTGATATGAATGAGGCAACTGTAAAGGTAATGGGTTTGTCAAGAGAGAAATTAATTGAGACCGATTTTTTTAATTATTTCACAGATTCAGATAAAGCACGCGCCGGATATGAAGAAGTTTTCACAAAGGGTTTTGTGGCGGATTATCCATTAACTATAAAAGACCATAAACTTAGGGATGTGTTATTTAACGGATCCGTTTATAAAGATGATAAAGGACAAGTATTGGGTGCTGTTGTTGTTGCGCGAGATATTACAGAGCAAAAACGAATTGAAAAAGAATTAACTGAAGCAAAAGTTTTTGCGGAGTTAGCCACGGAAATTGCTGAGGAGGCGAAAATTAAAGCTGAAAGTGCAACACGTATAGCAGAAGACGCGGTGAAAGCTAAACAGCAATTCCTTTCAAATATGAGTCATGAGATACGGACACCGATGAATGCTATTATCGGATTTACGAAAGTAGTTCTCAAAACTGAGCTCACGGAAAAACAAAAAGAATATTTAAATGCCATTAAGATTAGTGGTGATGCTTTGATCGTCCTGATAAATGACATTCTTGATTTAGCAAAAGTAGATGCGGGAAAAATGACATTTGAGCAAGTGCCTTTTAAAATGGCTACATCCTTATCGGCGATGTTGCATTTATTTGAGACAAAGATTCAAGAAAAAAATTTACGGTTAATTAAAGAATACGATACGAATATCCCTGAAGTGCTGATTGGCGACCCGGTTCGTCTGCATCAGATCATTTTAAATTTGGTAAGTAATGCTGTTAAATTCACCAGCAAAGGGAATATTACTGTTCGAGTTAGTTTATTAAAGGAAGATGCTGATCAGGTAACAGTAGAATTTGCTGTTTCAGATACCGGAATAGGAATTCCCGACAATAAAATTCATAGTGTTTTTGAAAATTTCCATCAGGCTACAAGCGGAACTTCCCGACTATACGGAGGCACAGGTTTAGGACTTGCAATTGTTAAACAGTTAGTAGAGCCCCAGGGTGGTACAATAATTGTAACCAGTGAAATTAATATTGGTTCCACTTTTAGCTTTACTCTTCCTTTTAAGAAAACCACTGCGGCTGCGGAATTAGAAACTACACTAATTGAATTAGATTCAGAAATTAAAAACCTGAAAGTTTTAGTTGTTGAAGATATTCCTCTTAATCAGTTATTAATGAAAACATTATTGGATGATTTTGGTTTTGAGTGCACACTTGCCTCTAATGGCAGAATAGCCATTGAGAAATTAAAAGATAAAACCTTTGATATTATATTAATGGATCTTCAAATGCCTGAATTAAATGGGTTCGAAGCCACAGAACATATTCGCAAAACATTACATTTAAAAATTCCAATAATAGCATTAACAGCTGATGTTACTACTGTTGATCTTGAGAAATGCAAAGCTGTTGGTATGAATGATTACCTGGCCAAAGCCAGTTGATGAAAGACTGTTGTACAGTAAAATAGTTGGCTTTGTGAAAAAACCGGCACCCATTCAAGAACCTCAGGTTGAAAAAATAATTGAAGAGATAAACGCAAGATGTGTTGACCTAAGTTTTTTAAACCACCGTACAAAATCGAATCCCGAATTAATGATGGAAATGATATCGCTTTATCTTGCGCAAACTCCACCGTTGATAAGTGCTATGAAACAAAGTTATCATGATAAAGACTGGAAGTCATTACACAGCGCAGTACATAAGATCATCCCATCGTTTTCCATAATGGGCATTAGCAGTGATTTTGAAAACATGGCAAAAAAAATTCAGGACTTTGCTACCAGTCAGCAACAAAACGATGAGATATCTGATATGGTGTTGAAACTTGAAAACGTATGCGCACAAGCCTGTAAAGAATTAGAAGAAGAATTTAACGCAATTAAAAGGAAACATAATGTCAGTTGAAAATAAAATAAAAGTATTTCTGGTCGACGACGACGCCGTTTTTTTAAAATCTCTAGAAATAGACTTTTTACAAAGTGCAGATTTTCTAGTTGAAACGTATGCAACCGGAGAGCTTTGTATAGAAAATTTATCTCACTGTCCTGATGTTATTATATTAGATTATCATTTAGACGGTATTACGGAAGGTGCTATGAACGGAATTAAAACATTAAAGAAAATAAAAGCAAGACAGCCGGACACTCCTGTTGTAATGCTATCTTCTCAGGATAAAATTGAAATCGCTATCAATTGTATGCATTCTAAAGCATTCGACTACGTTATAAAAAGCGAAACTGCATTTGTCCGACTTCAAAAAATTATCACTACCATTTTCAGCATAAAAAAAATGGAAAAGGAATTAAATTGGTATATGGATAGGGTTTAGCTTTCGCTCTATAATCCCAAAGTGTTAATTATGTAACACAATCTTAAAATTATACAACACCTTATCGTTTTCTAAAGCGCAACTTTGAAGTATAGATCAATTTTAGCCAAATGAAAAACAAGGAAACCGTTGAAGCATTAAACATGCTTATACAAATAAACAACAACAGGATCGAAGGATATGGAACTGCTTCCATACACAATAAAGATGAGGATACTAAGAACATTCTTTTTCAATTGATGGAAACTTGCAAAAATTGTAAAACTGAATTAGTAAGCGAAATACTTCAATTAGGCGGTATCCCTTCAAAAGGAACCAAAGCAGGTTTTTCAAGTTATTGGTCTCCGCAAGAAATGCACTTCGTAAAGATCTTCAAAAAACAACTCTTAATTCATGTTCTTATGGCGAGTGTGTTGCAGCTGACAAATATAGTGAAGTACTAAAAAACAAAACCGGTCTTATTACCCCTGAGTTGGAAGTGTTGTTAAACGCTCAACACATATCCATAAAAAAGAATTATCGTGACGTGAAAGACCTTCAGATGAAATACAGGTTTTAAAGCGTTTTTACTCAATGGAAATTATCAATCTGTACCATCAGGCAGTAGCCATATTGATTGCAAGAATATTTCTTGGATGCCTTTTTTTCTTTCAGGGATTTGATGCTGTTTTTAAAGTTAGGATTCAAAATGTTATTCAAACTTACCAAAACACTTTTTTAAAAAACGGTATTCCAAAATTTCTTACTGTTTTTGCAGTATGGTTCACTTCATGTTCTGCTCTTATCGGAGGTATTCTTCTTACTCTTGGTCTTTTTGAATACTGTGCATTATATGTACTTGGAATCAATTTAATTATTACAGCTATAGGCTTTGGTATCAATACAGCTATGTGGGATACTCGTTTTGTTTTTCCACGACTGCTATTACTTGTTTTTCTTCTGCTTGTTCCGGAAACATGGAATATTTTTTCACTTGATTACTTACTAAATTCTAAATAAATACAAATGCTAACATTACCTACAATGAAAAAAAATAAGTCTGTTTATATCCCTATGTTTAATTAGTGTCAATCATTTAAAAGCTCAAAGTGTGGATAAAAAGTCGGAGGAAGAATTTGATCGCGCTGAAGGTGTTTTTTCAAAAATTTATCTTAATACAGAAAACGAATCGGCTGCTAATTCCAAAAGAGGCTACTCGGACGCGCTTCCGGTATTTGTTAGTCTATTTAAAAAAGACCCAACAAATATGAATCTTGCCTTTAAGATAGCTGTATGTTATCAAGCTAGCAGAATGAACAGAAAACAAGCTATTCCTTACTTAATAAAAGCCACTTCTTCTGTTTCTGCTAATTACTCAGGAAGTACATATAAAGAAAAGCATGCTCCTTTAATTACCTACAAATTTTTAGGAGACGCTTATCACATAAACTACCAATTTGATAAAGCAATTGCAGCGTATCAAAAATACATTGGAGTAATGGCAGAAAACAAAAGTTCAGAAAAAGATCAGATTAGCGAAACCAATCGCAAGATTGAAATGTGTAAGGTGGCAAAAAAATTTATTGCAAGTCCTGTTAAAGTAAAATTACAAAATCTTGGCACTACAGTAAATTCAAGCTCGGGCGACTATTCTTCGGTGCTATCAGCCGATCAACAAACTCTTTTCTTTACTTCTCGCCGACCGGAAAGTACAGGTACGCAAAAAGACGGAGATGGTAATTTTATGGAAGATATCTATATGTCAAATAAAACAAAAACAGGTTGGAGTAATGCGAAAAACATTGGCGGGCCAATTAATACAGAATGGCATGAAGCAACTGTGGGCATCTCGCCAGACGGACAAACTATTTTAATTTACAGAGATGATATGGGTGATGGAAATATTTACACTACGAAATTAAATGGTGACATGTGGGGTACGCCCGTTAAACTAAATGATAATATCAATACAAAGCATTGGGAGCCGAGTGCTTTTATTTCGGCTGACGGCACCAGACTTTATTTAACCAGTAACAAACCCGGAGGATATGGCGGAAGAGATTTATATGTTAGTAAACGTACATTTGATGGCGATTGGGAGAAAGCCGTTAATCTTGGACCTAACATAAACACACCGTATGATGAGGATGCGCCTTCTATTCATCCTGATGGCGTTACTTTATACTTCAGCTCTAACGGTCATAACACAATGGGTGGATTCGATATTTTCAGTAGCTCCTTATTGAAAGAAGATTCTTGGTCAGAACCGGTGAATGTTGGTTTTCCGATAAACACTACAGACGATGATGTTTTTTATGTAATTAGTCCGGATGGCCGTACTGCTTACTTCTCTTCTTTTAGAGAAGGTGGACTGGGTGAAAAAGACAACTTCATGGCAACATTTCCTGAAATAAAAGCGAAACCTCTTACATTAATAAAAGGAACAATTATTGACGAGTCAGGAAAACCAGCAAAGAATGCAGTAATAACAATTACGGATAATGAAACCGAACAGATTGTGGGAATTTACACTGCTAATACTAAAACAGGTACTTTTCTTTTTATACTAACTCCCGAAAAAAATTACAATATTACTTATCAAGCAGACAATCATTTGTTTTATTCTGAGAATATGGAAATACCAAAGGAATCAAATTATTATGAGTTGAAAAGAACTGTGAAACTAGACCCCATTGTAGTTGGTTCAAAAATAGTTCTGAATAATATTTTCTTTGATTTTGATAAGGCTACTTTACGTCCACTATCTAACGTAGAAATTAAAAACCTGGTGACGTTAATGCGAAGTAACCCCAATTTAAAAGTGGAGATATCAGGACACACTGATAGTAAAGGAAATGATGACTACAACAGAAAATTATCTGAAGAGCGGGCACAAGCTGTAGTAAATAAATTAGTAGAAAATGGAATTAGTGCTGATCGCTTTAAAGCGAAAGGCTATGGCGAAAACACACCTTCTGTTCCCAATACAAAAGTAAATGGCACAGATGATCCTGAGGGACGACAATTAAACCGAAGAGTTGAATTAACAATTACTGAAATTAATTAAAAGTAAATGAAAAGGAAAATTAAGTACCTAAGCCTTTTGGCTCTGGGTTTAATAGTCGCTTTTGGTATTTGCGTTTTTGTTTTCAAAGATAAAATTGTGATTCATTACAGACCAGAAATTAAACAGGTTGGAACTATCTATATTAATATGAAAGGTGACACCTCTTACATTAACTCAAAACTTGAAATACGAAATAAATCATTTATAAAAATTGGTCTGGATACCATAAAATACAAAATTGCCCTATTTGATAAAACGTATTTACAAAGCACCGAAGCTTTAGGAATAAAGTTACCCGGTTATGGAAAAGATACCATTGATTTTCTAGTAAAAATTCCCCATCGCAGTTTGATGCACGGAATAAGAACCGAAAGAAAAAAAGGAGATAGTGCCGGATATCAAATCAATGTCTCTCTTCAGATCTCTACGCCCGTTTGGAGTGGTGAAATACCTTTTAACAAAACAGCTAAATTGAAAATTCCAACACCCCCCGAATTGGAGTTAGTGGAAATCAAGTATAAAAAAGTTCGCTTAAGATTGATTGTTGCCGATGTAAAAATTAAAATTACAAATCACACCAATGTGGTTTTATCGGTAAAGGATATGGCTTACAAAATGAAAATTTCCAAACAAGGAGATGTGAAGGGAGAGTATAAAAAAGAAATTCATTTAAAACCAAAAGGAACTACTATTATCACTTTACCTATGGAAATAAGCGTTAATCATATTGGAAAAATTGTCCGCGATGTACTTCGCGATAAGGACAATTATGATTACACATTATCCATGAATGCCGTTATTGAATCCATAAGCCCTGTAAAAGAATCATTCCATGTTGAATTGCTTAAAAGCGGACAAATGGAATTGCGGAAATAGTTCAGATTTATGAAGTATGAACTTTGTAACTTTTATATAAAGTAGTACAACACAAACTTATCCTGCGAAAATCATCTTTGTAAACTAAACTTAAAACATGAAAACTTACATAGGAATTATAATTGGCATGATGATGCTTTTTGCAGCCGAAACAAATGCACAGATATCAGTTAATGTAAATATTGGTTCACCTCCGCTATGGGGACCGGTTGGCTATACAGAAGTTCAATACTACTATTTACCCGATGTGGAAGCTTATTATGATGTGCATACATCTATGTTCATTTATTATGGCGGTGGTGTTTGGATGCGCAGAGCTTATCTTCCTACACGTTACAGATACTATGATCTTTATAGTGGATATAAAGTAGTATTAACAGATTATAGTGGTAACGAACCTTATATCCATTTTAAGAATCACAAAGTAAAATACTTTAAAGGTTATAAAGGCGGAAATCAAAAAACAATTGGTGAAAAACCGGGAAAAGGAAATAATAAATCAAGCAGTCCTTCTAATAATGGCAGAAATAAAAAGTCTCACAAGGTCAATGGCAATGGTGCCGGACAAAAAAAGTCCAATGGCGGTTCGAAAGGCGGAGGAAAAGATAATCATGGCGGCGGCAAGAAGAAATAATTAATATACTTAAAAGACATTTAAATCGAAGGCTGAAAAGTAAACGATTTTTTATGCTCATATTTTAAAGGTGTGAATTATGAAACTATTGGTCTTTGTTATGTAAGCGAGTTGGTTTTAATAAGCTCAACTTTACTCAACGAAAATTATTTTACACTTAAATTCAATCAAATGAAAAAACTACTACAAATTGCAACCGCTGTTGTGCTGCTATTTTTACCCTCTATAAATTTTGCACAAGCTCCTAACTTAGGTACGGCTGTAAATTTTGTTCTCTTTTCTACTAATGGAGCTGTTAGCAATAGCGGCATTTCACATCTAACCGGACATGTTGGAACCAATAATGGTTCAAGTACTGCCTTTGGAAATGTAAATGGAGTTATGAATGATCAAAACGGAGTTAGCGCGCAATGTGCGGCTGATTTATTGATTGCCTACAATCAATTAAACGCCACCGTTCCAACTTTTTTTCCCGCACCTCTTTTAGGTAATGGCCAATCTCTGAATGCGGGTGTGTACTCCATTTCAAGTGCCGCCACTTTAAATCTGGATCTTATTCTAAACGGACAAGGGAATTCCAATGCCGTTTTTATTTTTAAAATTGCAGGGCCACTTTCTACTAACGCTGCATCAAAAGTTAAGTTAATTAACGGAGCACAAGCTTGTAATGTGTTCTGGAAAATTGAAGGTTTAGTGAGTATGGCAGCAGGAAGTCACATGAAAGGAACCATTATTGCAAACAATGCTGCAATAAATATGAGTATCGGAGATACATTAGAAGGAAGAGCACTTTCGACTACCGGTGCAGTCACCATTAATGGAATTTTAGGGTATACACCAATTGGATGCGGAAGCCCGATTCTTACAGGCCCTACAGCTCCAAGCCTTGGTGGTGCCGCTTGTTATGGTGTGTTCTCATCTAATGGAGCGGTTTCAAATACAGGAATTACTTTTGTTACCGGTGATGTTGGAACTAATGTTGGTTTAGCAACAGGTTTTAATACACTTAATGTTACAGGTAAGGTTCATCCTATTCCTGATGGCTCAACGGCACAGTGTGCCACGGATCTATTAGTTGCATACAATCAATTAAACGTATTACCCCACGATATTGAATTATTATATCCGGCACAATTCGGAAACAATCTTGTACTAACGCCACATACATATTTACTAAACGCCGCAACTGTATTAACTGACTCGCTTTACTTAAATGCTGAGGGAAATATAAATGCAGTGTTTATAATTAAAATAAACGGAGCCCTTTCTACAAGTACCTACGCCAAAGTAAAATTGATTAACGGTGCACAAGCCAAGAACGTCTACTGGAAAATTGAAGGGGCTATATCAATAAGCAGTAATTCCATTATTCGCGGCACTATTATTTCAAACAACGGTGCTTTATCATCAACCAGTACAGGAGTTCTGATAGATGGAAGAATACTTACCACAAATGGAGCTTTAAGCACCAGTGCAAGTTCTGTTACTGCTTTTGGCATTCCTTCTTATTGTGCCACTTTAAGTGTTGATGACCTTACCTTAGAAAATAATAGCATAAGTGTTTATCCTAATCCATTTACATCGTCTATCAATATTGCTATTAATAAAGCTTCAGTAATAGAGAACGCTGAATTTATAATATATAATACATTAGGGGAAGTAGTATGGAATAATGTCATTTCAATTGAATTGACCAGTATTGAAGGACGTTTTTTTAATGCAGGCATTTATTATTACCGTGTGATAACGACTGGAAAAGCAATTCAATCAGGACGAATCGTTTCTCAATAGGAAAAACCTCTTTAAAGTTAAAACCTCTGCAAGATCTGCGAGGTTTTTGCATTTAGTGAAGTTATACCAAAGTGTGAATGATGTAAGTTATAGGATAAGTCGTGTAACACTATCCCTTCATTAGTTACGCACCTTTGCTCTGTGAAAATTAATTCACATCTAAAACAATCAACTATGCCGAATTTAACTGAATTAAAAGGAAACTGGAATGAAACCAAAGGAAAACTAAAACAAAAGTATGCCATCCTTACCGATAACGATGTGTTACTAGTAGAAGGCAAACAAGACGAACTATTAGGAAGACTTCAAATTAAGTTAGGAGTAACAAAAGAAGAAATCCACAAAATTATTTCAGAACTATAAATCATAAACTTATCAATACATAAAAATTAAAACTATGAAAAAATCAATTTTAACCATCGCTGTAATAACAGCTACATTATTAGCCAGTTGCAATTCAAATTCAGAAAAGGTAGAAAATGCTGAAGAAAAAGTTGTAGATGCGAACATCGACTTAGCTAAAGCCAATGAAGAATATTTAGCCGAAGTGGAAAAGTATCGTACTGAAACCAACGAAAAAATTGCTGAAAACGATAAAAATATTGCCGAATTCAAAACGCGCATTGAAAACGAAAAGAAAGAAGCAAGAGCTGATTATAAAAAGAAAATTGAAGAATTAGAACAAAAGAATTCTGACATAAAAAAGAAGTTAGCAGATTACAAGGCAGACGGAAAAGCAGAGTGGGAAAAATTCAAAGCTGAATTTAATCACGACATGGAAGAATTGGGGAATGCTTTTACAGATTTAGGAAAAAACAACGTTAAGTAATTACTATTCTAAAACAACCATTATGAAAAAATTAATTTTAACTATAGCCGCTGTCACCACACTAATTGCGGTTTCAAAAGCACAAGATAACGAGACTGATTTCAGAGAGAAGTTTACATTTGGTTTAAAAGCCGGATTAAATTACTCTAACGTTTACGATTCGCAAGGAGAAGAGTTCAGAGCTGACCCAAAATTTGGTTTAGCGGCAGGTATTTTTGTTGCAATTCCAATTGGTAAATACTTTGGTATTCAACCAGAGGCTTTAATTTCACAAAAAGGCTTTAGTGCAACAGGAAGAATTCTTGGGAACACTTACAAATTCACAAGAACTACAACTTATTTGGATGTGCCTTTGTTTTTCGCTCTAAAACCCAGTGAGTTCATTACCATTTTAGCGGGACCTCAGTATTCGTATCTCCTTAAACAAAGTGATGTGTTTGCAAATGCATCAACCAGTATAGAACAAGAAACTGAATTTGTTAATGATAATATACGTAAAAACATTTTTGGCTTAGCCGTTGGTGTTGATATAAATCTCAAGCACATTGTACTTGGCGCTAGAGCAGGTTGGGATGTTACAAACAATAATGGCGATGGAACATCAACCACACCACGTTATAAAAACGCATGGTACCAAGCAACAATTGGTTACAGATTGTACAGTAATAAATAAGCAATATGGCAAATAAAGAAAATATCGGCATCTGGATGGATCATTCAGTAGCCCACTTGATGGAGGTGACTAACGAAGGCATTGTGAAAAACAATATCACTTCTGAATTCACTCACCAGGAGAAAGAACACAGCTTAAGCAAAAACGAGAATCTTGCTCATAATAAAGAACAACATCAGCAATCTAAATATTACAATAAGATTAAAGATGCTGTTAAAGACTATAAACATATTGTTTTGTTTGGACCTACTACTGCTAAAAACGAATTACATAATCTAATAAAAGCGGACCATCATTTTGAGAAAGTAAAAATTGATGTGGAACAAGCGGACAAAATGACCGACAATCAACAACATGCTTTTGTAAAAAATCACTTTCAACTATAACTAAAACAACTAACTATGAAAATCTTCTTAATAGTGCAGTGGGCTTAAAACTAACCCCTTAAAATTAAAAAATGAAAACACTAATCTTATCATCACTCTTTTTTCTTGCAAGTGCCGGAATAAGTTTACAAGCGCAAGACAACGTAGTATTAGCAGAAAAACCTGCTTACGAAAAATACGGTAAAACCTTAAACCTTGGAGCAGGAATTGGATACTACGGATACGTTGGCAGTACGTTACCGGTTGGAACATTAAATTTTGAATTTGATGTTGCGCGACATTTTACATTAGCGCCATTTGTTGGGATTTATTCTTACCAAAGATCTTATTACTGGGGCAATCCAAACAAAGAAGGTTCGTATCGTTACTATTCTTATCGCGAAACAGCAGTTCCTCTGGGCGTAAAAGGAACTTATTACTTTGATAAACTATTTCACGCCAATGCTAAATGGGATTTTTACGCATCAGGTTCTGTAGGATTTGTTCTAAGAAGTGTAACCTGGGAAAATGGATACTACGGGGATCGATACGCTTACAGAGGAGGAAGTCCTTTATATCTCGACGCACACATTGGTGCAGAATATCACATGACTCAAAAAGCAGGTATCTTTTTAGATTTATCTACTGGCGTTTCAACATTTGGCTTTGCATTTCATTTTTAAATAAAATAGTATGGAAAAAGCGGATTCAAAAAAAGATCCAAAAACTGACTTAATTGTTATCACTGGACCTGATAAAACAAAACCTGACAAAGACGCTGATAAATCGGGAACAGATAAAGATTCTGATAAAACCGAAACAGAGACTACAAAGGAAGAAGATAAATTTGATAAGCCGAAACGCGAAGTAGATCCTGATAGAACAGGCATTGATATTGTTCCGTCAAGATAATAAACCGTCACTAGCTTTTAATAAAATAGTTATAAATAATTTAAACAAATTTAAAAAAACAAAATGGGAAATTTACTTTATGTTCTTGCAGTAATACTGGTTATTATTTGGGGAATTGGATTTTTAGGATACAATACCGGTGGTATTATACATATATTATTAGTAATAGCTATTATAGCTGTTCTACTAAGAGTTATCAGTGGCAGAAAAGCATTGTAAGCGATTTGTTTATCACATCTTCTTATTACTGGTAATTGTCTTTGAAGCCAAGGCACAAGAGACAATACCAAAAAAAAGAAGCGCTCAGGTAAAAACCATATGGGATATACCTCACAAAACCTTTCGAGAAAAGTGGATGTGGATACACAGAAGCGTTGCTTTTAATATTGTTAGGAATAAAGCTATCAAACACGATACGCTTTATATAAACGTATATGATAAACTATTAGTTGTTACTATTCCGGTAGCTAACCGATTTTCAAAATTCACTTTAGTTGATTTAGAAAGTGGAAACAAATTAAATTTTGCTCCCAACTCCGAATATAATCTCGGAATTAGTATTAGTTCACGATGGGCCAGTTTTATTGTTAGCTCCAGAATTAAAGTATTTGGTGGTGATGAAGGCATACGCGGCAAAACAAACTTCAGAGATTATCAGCTAAATCTTTACGGGCGGAAACTTACAACTGATATGTTTGTTCAGTATTACAATGGATTCTATATAAGAAATTCAAAAGACTACACTTCTTATGTTAGTGAAAAACCCTTCGAAATCCGAGAAGACGTTTACGCGATTCACATGGGCGTTAGCTCATACTATATTTTAAACAACAAGCGATTCTCTTATAGAAATTCATTTGCTTTTACTGAACGACAGAAAAAAAGCGCCGGTTCACTTTTACTTGGGGTTTACTACTCCTACTTTACAGCAACCGGAGATCCTTCGTTAGTTTCTTCATCATTTCGTTCAAGCTTTGATACGCTTTCTTTAATACGAAGCGGACAAACACATAATTTCGGTATTAATCTTGGTTACATTTATACATTAGTGTTCCTGAAAAAATGTTACGCTACAGCTTCCTTCGTTCAGGGCGTAGGCGGGCAACATATTTCTTTTCTCAGGGATAATGATTCACATTTTAATCAATTATTAGGCGGTGCGGGCAAATTACACTTACGCTTCGGTTTAGGCTACGATCAAGGGAAGTATTTTGTAGGCATAATGGGCATGACAGATTACATTTTACCTATAAAAAAATCAACCGCAAGGTTTGATTACAGTTACGGAAAATTCATGATTTATACAGGATATCGCTTTTCTGTATTAAAAGCGGAACGTAAAATGCTACGTCGCCTTAAACTCATCGATTATTAATCAATGTGGGAATAATGCAACATTCTTTAAGTTTTATGTAACAGATTCAGAGCAAGCAAAGCTCATCTTTGTAACAGTTCATACATTCATTAACTAAAAAATACAATATGAATACTCAAGGATTAAATCTGTTTATTGTTGATGACAATGCATTACTACTAACAGGATTGAAAAATTACCTAACCAACAGGTTCGGAAAAGATCTTTGCATAACAACTTTTCTTACCGGAGAAGGTGCTTTAAAAAAAGTAGATGCCAATACAAATATTGTTATTCTGGATTACCACCTAGAAAACGAAAACGGCAATGAGATTTTGAAATCCATTAAAGAAATTAATCCGAAAACCGAAGTTATTATGCTTTCAGGTAATGAAGATATGGGCGTTGCTATTGATGCATTCCGGAAAGGCGCAACAGATTATGTGGTAAAAGGCGATAAAGCCTGGAAGAAAATTTCACATGTAATACTAGACATAATCACTTATCCTGTTAGAATTTTGGTTCAAGAGTTTAAGGTGACAAAGTTTGTAGCCATATTTCTTTTAACGTTTGTTACAATGGGAGTTGTTGTAGCGGTGACACTGAATTATATGGATTGGAACGTACTAAAAAAATAGAATTACTAATCAATTAAAAATAAAAAAATGGAAAATTCAAACAACACAGGAAAAATGATTGGCGCACTTTTAGTTGGTGCAGCTATTGGCGGTGCATTAGGAATTCTTTTTGCTCCTGACAAAGGAAGTGTAACGCGTAAAAAAATTGCAGGACAAACAAGTGATTTAGCTGAATCCTTAAAAGAAAAATTTGATACACTTATGGAAGAAGCCAAAAAGGAAATTGAAATGGCTAAGGAAAAAGCTGGAGAGTTTGCTAATCATGTAAAGAGTTAATAACATTCAAATTACAAAAAAATGGAAGATCAAGTATCATTAGTAGAGGTGTTGTTTGAAAGAACAGGTGAATTCACCAAAAAAAGTGTTGAGTTATATAGATTAAAAGCCATCAGCAAATCGGCTGAAGTTATTTCAAACTTAGCAATGCGTTTTGCAATTATCTCTATAGCGATTTTGTTCTTCCTTGTTTTCAACATCGGAGTTGCTTTATTTTTAGGTGAACAACTCGGCAAAGATTACTACGGCTTTTTTAGCGTGGCTGGTTTTTACGCTGTTATAGGAATACTGTTTTACATTTTCCGTAATAGTTGGATAAAAGAACCCGTACGAGATTCAGTACTAATTCAAGCCTTAAATTAAAATTAATGAAAAAATCAGAACGCGCCTTAGCACTTGAAGAATTAATACTTCGTAAAGAAGAAGAACTTATTCTAGACGGAAGATTATTAAAAATTCATTTTCATGAAGCCTATGAAAGTCTAAAACCACTCAATTTAATTAAAACGACTATTCAGCAAGTAATAAAGTCGCCGGATTTAAAAGAGAACCTTGCTAATACTGTTATGGGATTAGCCTCAGGTTTTGTTGCTAAAAAATTAATCATAGGCAAAACAAATAATCCCCTAAGCAATATTTTAGGAAGCATTATTGAATTGGCAGTCACCAATAAAGTTGTGAATAATGCCGGAGATATTAAGGCTATTGGGTCCACTATTCTAAAAAAATTGCTCGAAAAAGCGAAATCTTAAAAGTAATGGACGGTCCTGAATTGAAATTTCCCCGATATGCTAAACTCGCATTTGTACTGTTGAGTTTATGCATGATTGTTATTATACTTTATTACGGTAAACACATCTTAATTCCTCTTTTCCTTTCCGTACTGTTTGCTATTCTATTGCGGCCAATTGTTATTCTATTAAATGTTAAATTGCGATTTCCACATCTAATAGCTGTTTTTATTACCGTTGTTTTCTTTGTTTTATCTATTGCTACTATATTACTATTTGTCTCATGGCAAGTGGCCGACATAACCGATGACTGGAACAAAATAAAAATAAATTTATCTGCTCACTTTGAGAACTTACAACAATGGATAAAGGAGCGCTTTCATGTTAGCTACCGCAAACAGGAAAATTACATTCAGCAAGTCAAACAAGAAACTTTAAAAGGCGATAGTGATTTAATGGGCAATACGCTTAGTTCTTTTACTGATACATTAGTTAATTTAATACTAATTCCTATTTACACTTTCTTAATTCTTATCTACAGAAGTCATTTCATAAAATTTCTTTACAAGATTGTCAGTGCCAAAAACGAAAATGTCCTACAAGATATTTTAACCAAAGTTAAAACAGTTGTTCAAAGCTATATTATCGGGTTGATAATTGAAATGGGAATTGTAGCAGTATTAACAACAACCGGCTTAATGATACTCGGGGTTGAGTATGCTGTTTTTCTAGGCTTAATAACAGCTATCCTAAATTTAATTCCTTACTTAGGAATTTTAGTTGCTGCTTTTATTTCCATTCTCGCTACTCTCGTCAACTCCAACGAAATTTCGATGATCATAGGTATAATTATTCTGAATTCAGTCGTTCAGTTAATTGACAATAACTTAATTGTTCCTAAAATCGTTGGCAACAAAGTGCGAATTAATGCTCTAGCCACTATGGTTGGAGTCATTATTGGAGGTGCCGTTTCTGGTGTCGCGGGAATGATTTTATCCATTCCATTAATTGCTATTCTTAAAGTCATCTTCGATCATATTGAACCGTTAAAGCCATTAGGTTTTTTAATGGGAAACGACATTTCCGATAATCTTAAATCAGTACTAACCAAAAAATAACTAACTAATAAACTAAAACCATGAAACCAAACATCGGCCTATCAGAAAAAAATTTAAAACATAGCATCTCTTTACTAGAACTTGCTTTGGCTAACGAAATGACATTGTACATTAAAACCAGAAAAGCGCATTGGAATGTTGCTGGCGAAAGCTTCATGGAACTTCATAAATTATTTGAAGACCAATACAAAGGACTTGAAGAAGCTATCGATGAAATTGCAGAACGCATTGGAAAATTAGGAAAGAAAACAATTGGTACCATGACAGAGTTTTCAAAACTTTCAAAACTAAAAGAGCATCCCGGAAAATACAATTCGGCTAAAGACACACTTAAAGAATTACTTAAAGACCATGAAGAAGTGATTGTGTGTTTACGTGATGATGTGGAAACTTGTTCAGAAAAAAACAACGATGCAGGCACTGCAGATTTCTTAACAGGCTTAATGGAACATCACGAAACTACGGCGTGGATACTAAGACGATACTTAAACTAACTAGCTATTAAATTTAAGCAGTGAAAGAGCAAATAAAGGTTTCGGAAAATCAACACCTAAAAATTCTAAAAGATTTTTTCGAGGAAATAACTATGCTCACCCGGTTTATAGGTCGCTTTTTAAAAGAGTTAATTAAGCCTCCTTATGAGTTTAAAGAATTCATTAAACAATCCTACTTAATCGGTTACAAATCATTCCCGCTGGTAATCATTACCGGTTTCATCATGGGCTTGGTTCTCACTATTCAATCCCAACCTACTCTAGCTAAATTCGGAGCCGAATCTTGGTTACCCGCTATGGTAGCAGTTTCTATCATCCGTGAAATTGGCCCTGTTATTACCGCTTTAATATTTGCAGGGAAAGTCGGTTCGAGTATAGGCGCCGAATTAGCGTCGATGAAAGTTACTGAGCAAATAGACGCGATGGAAGTTTCAGGAATTAATCCATTCAAATATTTAGTGGTAACAAGAGTTGTTGCTGCTACTTTAATGCTGCCGGTGCTGGTAATTTTAGCTGATGCTGTTTCGTTATACGGCGCTTACATTGGCGTTAACTTAAAAGGAGATGTTAGTTTTGATTTGTTTGTTGTGAAAGTATTTGAGAAACTAACGTTTATGGATGTGTTTCCTGCTATCATAAAAACATTTTTCTTCGGATTTATAATTGCAATAATTGGTTGTTACAAAGGTTATAATTCCAGCAAAGGAACTGAAGGTGTTGCCATAGCAGCTAACTCTGCAGTAGTCATTGCATCCTTATCTGTTTTTATAATTGATATGATAGCTGTACAAATCACCAGTCTTTTTACTATTACATAATGGGGGCCGTAGCTGAAATACAACATTTGAAAAAATCGTTTGGCACTAATCATGTTTTAACAGATATAAATTTCAAAATAGAAAAAGGTGAGAATCTAGTTGTATTCGGAAAGTCAGGAAGTGGGAAATCCGTTTTAATAAAATGCCTTGTTGGTTTAGTGGAACCTGATGAAGGCAAAGTTGAACTTATAGGAGAGAATATTCTGGAACTAAAAGATGACTCCTTAAATACACTCCGAAAAAAAATTGGCTTCTTGTTTCAAGGCGCCGCTCTATATGATTCAATGACAGTAAGGGAGAATCTTGAGTTCCCTTTAAGAGGCTCAAAATCACAAACGCAGGAAGAAATTGATGAGATAGTTCTGGAAGCTTTGGGAAACGTTGGACTAGTTGAGGCTATTGACAAAATGCCTTCCGAACTTTCGGGTGGTATGCGAAAACGTATCGGACTTGCACGAGCAATAATATTAAAGCCTGAAATAATATTTTACGATGAACCTACTACGGGTTTAGATACAATTACAGCTAAAGAAATTAGTCAGCTTATTTTAAACATTCAGAAAAAATACAATACATCAAGCATTATTATTACACATGATGTTGAGTGCGCGCGTATGACTGCTAATAAAATGATAGTTCTTAAAGATGGAACATCAGCAGCCTCCGGCACTTTTAAAGAATTAGAAGCATCAAAAGATGAATGGGTAAGTGCCTTTTTTAAATAACAAAACAGATTATGAAAAATGAAAGTGGAAGTAAATTAAAACTGGGAATATTTGTTTCCTTGGCATTAACTTTATTTATAGCAGGAATATATTTGATTGGCGAACGACAACAGTTGTTCAGCAATACATTTCACGTAAGCGGAATATTCAAAGATATCAGCGGACTACAAATTGGTAACAACGTCCGGTTTTCCGGAATTAATGTTGGCGTTATAGAAGATATTCAGCAAATAACAGATACCACTGTAAAAGTTGACATGCAAATCGACGAGGCATCAAGAAAGTTTATTAAGAAAAATGCTAGTGCAATTATCGGTTCTGATGGTTTAATGGGAAATAGAATTGTAATTATTACTCCCGGTTACGGAAACAATGTGGAGCTTTCGGATGATGATATTATAAGAACAGCACAAGCAGTAAGTATGGACGAGATTTTATCTAAACTGAAAGTAACAGCTGATAACGCTGCAGATATAACAGGTAATCTTGCCGCTGTTATGGAAAACATTAAACAAGGAAAGGGAACCGTTGGAAAATTATTAATGGATAGCACAATGGCTGATGATGTTAAGCGCTGCTTTGGTAAACATTAAGCAGGGTGCAGGAGGATTTAAACAAAATATGAATGCGGCCAGCAAAAATGTATTATTAAGAGGCTACTTCAAGAAAAAGAAGAATAACGCGAATGATAAAGAAGAAAACAAAAGAAGGAATAACAGATGAGTTCTCCCGACAAAAAAAATTAGGAAGTTCCGGCATTTGAGGAAAACCCTGCTGATATTTTCAGCTATAATCATTGCTCTTGTAGCCGGCGTGATCATTTTCATTTCACCCCTTACAAAGTTTGTTGTAGAAAAGTACGATGAAAAATATACGGGCCGTCAAATTAAAATGGATTGGGCTTATGTAAATCCGTTTACCGGTTATGTTTATTTAGATAATCTAAAAATTTATGAATTAAATAGTGATAGCGTTTTCTTTTCTGCTGAGGGCGTAAGCGCGAATCTTCAAATGCGTAAGCTACTCTCAAAAGACTACATTATAGATGAATTGGTATTCGATAAACCATTCGGGACGATTATTCAAGATACAAGTAAAAACGGACTTAACTTTAGAGATCTCATTGATAAGTTTACCCCTAAAAAATCATTGGTAAAAAAGTCTCCGGTTCATTTTAGCATTTTAAAAATCAAAATAAATAATGGTACTTTCTATTATCAAGAAAATACAATCCCGATAAACTATTTTATTAAGCAAGTAAATATTGAAAGCTCAGGCTTGCATTGGGACGCCGACACAATGTTAGTGAAATTTTCATTTCTACCAGGGCTTGGTAAAGGTGAATCCAACGGAGATTTTACGCTCAACATCAAAACTCTGGATTATCGTCTGGCCACTGATATAAAAAAGTACGATCTTGAATTTATTGAACAGTACTTAAAAGATTTAAGTAATTATGGAAGCTTTAAAGCAAATTTAGACGCTAAGATTATAGCCCGCGGCAATCTTAAAAATGCCCGCGACCTTAATGCGAAAGGGCAACTAGCCATTAATGAATTTCATTTTGGAAAGGATACAACTGATGATTACGCCTCCTTCACTAAATTTAAAGTTGGTATTATAGATTTGAGCCCGACAAGTAAAAAATACATTTTTGATTCAGTGCAACTTATCGCTCCTTATTTTAAATACGAACGTTACGATCATTTAGATAATGTTCAAACCATATTCGGAAAAAAAGGGTCGAAAGTTAGTGCTGCTAATGCAGATGCTGAACACTTCAATCTTATTTTAGAAATTGCAAAGTACGTAGAGAAACTGGCAAAGAATTTTTCAGTAGTTACTACAAAATTAACAGACTAAATATTGATAGCGCTAATTTTAAGTACAACGATTACTCATTAAGTGAAAAATTCTCTGTTGCTGTAAATCCGCTTTTTATTGAGGCTGACTCCATTGAGAAAAGCAGAGAGCGCGTAAAACTTCAATTAAAATCAAATCTTAAACCATATGGTTCTCTAGCTGTAGAGCTAAGCATTAACCCTAAAGACAGCAGTGATTTTGACTTGCATTATAGTCTTAAAAAAATTCCTTTAACTATATTTAATCCCTACTTGGTTAAATACACTTCATTTCCAATGGATAAAGGAACCATCAATATTAAAGGTGTTTGGAATGTTCGCAATGGAAATATAAAAAGTAGTAATCACCTGGTAATACTCTATCCTCACATTTCAGAAAGAGTGAAAAACAAAGATTCTAAATGGATTCCAATACCGTTAGTACTGGCATTTGTTCGTGAACGACAGGAGGTGATTGATTACGAAATGCCAATAACCGGTAATTTAAAAGATCCGAAATTTCATCTGAAAGACGTTATTCTTGACCTTCTAAAAAATATTGTAGTTAAACCTCCTACGACCCCAGAGGTTTTTCAAGATCAGATTTTGGAAAACGAAATTGAAGAACTTCTTACATTAAAATGTGGGTTTCGTCAAAGCACTTTTACATCGGACCAAGAAAAATTTGTTCGTCGGGCGGCCAATTTTCTCGAAGAGAATCCTAAAGCTTCATTGGTTATTACGCTTATTCAATATACATCAAAGGAAAAAGAACAAATATTGTTTTATGAAGCTAAGAAAAAATACTACTTACTCACAAACGTTAATTATACCGAAAAAGACTCTTTGTTTGTTGTTAAAATGTCTATAAAAGATTCTTCCTTTACACGTTATCTTAATAAACATCACGCCTCCGATTTAGTTTTCACGGTGCAGGAGAAATGCTACCACTTTGTAGGAAGTGATTTAGTAAATAAAAGACATGCTGAATTAGTAAAACAGCGCGAAAAAGTATTTATGTCTTATTTTAATGAGGAAGGGGTAGAAAATCAAATCAGAGTTTTAGAAACAAAAAACGATATTCCGTTTAATGGCTTCTCATATTTCAAACTTCTCTACAAAGGATCACTTCCGGAAGCCTTAACAAAAATTTATCTGAAAAAGGATGAGTTGAAGAAAAAGGCTAATGAGGAAAAAATCAAACAATCAAAAGATTAGCAGGTGTGAATCCTGTAACTAATTCAATTAGTTATATAATAGTTGCAAGAGGCACGTATATACCTTTGAATAAATACTAAAACCTTATCTATGAAAACAAAAATTTTAATTTTAACCGTTACAGCTGCTATGTCACTTACAAGTTTTACGGCATTGGGTCAGGAAGACAAAAAAGCTAAAGAAGCAAGAAAAGACGTTGCTGAAGCAAAACAAGATTTAAAAGAAGCCAGAATAGACTCTGCTGCTAACTTTCAAAAATTTAAGAAAGAAGCGGAAGCCAGTATCACTGAGAAAAAAATCAAAATTGCTGAATTAAAAGCAAAGAAGATGAGCGAAAACAGTGAAGACAAAAAAAAGTATGACAAAAAAATTGCAGCGCTCGAGAAAAAAAATGACGAGTTAAGAAAAAAACTAGACAACTGCGACGCTACAAAAACTGATAATTGGACGTCTTTTAAAGAAGAGTTTTATCATGATATGAACGAACTTGGACAAGCGATTAAAGATATTGGTGTTAATAACGAGAAGTAAAAAAGCTATTTAAAAAAGGCGGAAGTTACTCCGCCTTTTTTGTTTTTAGAAATGTGGTTATTACCGGTAACGCGGTTAAAATAATTAAGGCGCCAAAAATATATCCCAAATAATTTTCAATTTCCGGAAATTGCTTTCCTAAATAATAAGCTATTGTGCCAATGCTGCCGATCCAAGCTACAGCTCCTATTACATTATAAAGCATAAACTTTTTAAAGTCTATTTTTATGACGCCCGCTAATATGGGTGCAAATGTCCGGATAATGGGGATAAACCTTCCAAGTATCAACGTTTTTCCGCCATGTTTCTGGTAATACGCTTTTGTCATTTCAAGATGCCTCTTCCGAAAAAAGAAACTATCCTTTCGGCTATACAATTTTTCTCCGGCTTTTTTTCCGAACCAAAATCCAAAAATATTTCCTGTAATTGCGGCCAACATTATGCTTATTAAAAGTACTGGCAGCGAAACATTCATTAGTTCAGGTTTCATCGCACACAATAAACCGGCAATAAAAACCAAATTATCTCCGGGTAAAAAAAATCCAACTAATAACCCCGTCTCAGCAAAAATCACAAACAACAACAAAGCAAGCCCGCCGTATTTAATAATACTTTCAGGATCGGTTAATTGTTTTAGAAAATCGAACATTATTTTTTGGCGACTTCTTTTACACGTAGCAATTCTTGAAGAAATAGTTCAGGATTATACTCAGCCTTACAATTTACATTCTTAAACTTCGAACCATTAGTGCTTCCTGATTTTGTTTTACAGTACAAATCAAATTCGGTAACACTCGTACAAGTTTGCTCAGGCGATTTGATAAAATAGTTAGTAGAAGTTTTATAATTGCTGATGAACTGATTGTATTTTTTAGAGGCTAATTTTCTTTCTACCAATCCGCTGTCGGTTTTCATAATTAGTTTTCTGTCACCCGATTTCTGCTTACACATTTTTACTTCCAAAACATAAGCGTGAAAACATCCTGAATTATCCGCTACAAAATAAACCGTATCGGCTTTACTTATCAATGTAATAAGTTTAGAAACAGATTTGCTTTGCGAAAAAACACTAATTGATACAAGAAGTAATATCGAAATTAAAATATGCCTCATGAATTCCGATATTAGGAAACAAGGAGTGAACTTTTTTTGTCGATACTCGTTTGAATATCTTCCAAACGACCTTTTGGAATAGAATTGATTAAATTTTGTGTGTACTCTGATTTTGGGCTGTTACAAATATCATCTGCATCACCAATCTCTTCCACTCTTCCTTTATTCATTACCACCATACGGTCACTCATGAATTTCACAACGCTTAAATCGTGGGAAATAAAAATATACGTGAACTTAAATTCTTTCTTTAAATCATTTAATAAATTCAACACTTGTGCCTGAACACTCACATCTAACGCACTTACACTTTCATCACAAATTAAAAACTGCGGACTCACTGCTAAAGCGCGGGCAATACAAACGCGTTGACGTTGACCACCACTAAACTCGTGAGGATATCTTCCAAAATGCTTTTCTTCTAAGCCAACTTTTTTCAGTAAGTCATAAACTTTTTCTTTACGCTCTTTACTTGAACCTAAAATATTATGGAACGTCATTGGTTCTTTAATTGCTTCTCCAATAGTAATACGTGGATTTAAAGACGAATAAGGGTCTTGGAAAATAATTTGCATGTTACGGCGTAATGGCCTGAAGACATCTTCTGAAATTCCTAAAATTTCCTGCTGCTTGAAATAAATTTTCCCTTCGTGTGCATCTACTAACTTTAAAATTGTTCTTCCTAAAGTTGTTTTACCACAACCACTCTCCCCCACTAATCCTAATGTTTCTCCTTCGTAAACATCAAAAGTAACATCATCTACTGCTTTGGTGTGCGACTTAACTTTACCGAAAAAACCTTTTTCCGCAGGGAACCAGGTTTTCACGCCTTGTAACTCTAATATTTTATTTCCTGAATATAATTCACTATGTGCTTTTTCGCGTTCTTGCGGCGTTATACTTACGCTACCAATTGCTTCTGAAACCGTTTTCTGAATTTCAACAATATCGCCTTGTGCATTCTGATTCATAAAATCACTTACAACCGGTAAGCGTTTCAAACGACGATCTAAAGGCGGGCGACAAGCTAATAAACTTTTTGTGTAAGGATGTTTAGGATTACGGAAAATATCCATAACCGGACCTTGCTCCACAATTTTCCCTTTATACATCACCACCACTTTATCGGCTAATTCTGCAATTACACCTAAATCGTGTGTAATAAACATAATACCCATATTGTGCTGACGTTGCAATTTCATCATCACTTCTAAAATTGTTTTTTGTACTGTAACGTCTAATGCGGTTGTTGGTTCATCGGCAATTAAAACACCGGGGTTACAACTAATAGCCATCGCAATCATTACCCTTTGTTTTTGTCCACCCGATAATTGATGCGGATATCTATCCAACATTAAATCAGGAGTAGGTAATTGCACTTGCGAAAATAATTCGAGTGTACGCAAACGCGCAGCACGTTTAGAAACTTTGTTGTGAATCATGATGGCTTCCATTACTTGGTCACCACATTTTATTACAGGATTCAATGAAGTCATTGGCTCCTGAAAAATCATACCAATTTCGTTACCGCGGAAGCTGCGCATTTCTTTTCCGCTTACTTTGGTAAGGTCAACTGTACGATGATCTTTTGTATGATATAAAATTTGCCCGCCACTAATTCTTCCCGGAGGATTTGGAATTAATTGCATGATAGATAAAGCTGTAACGGATTTTCCTGAACCACTCTCTCCAACTATTCCAATGGTTTCACCTTTATGAAGCGTAAAGCTAACGTCGTTAACGGCTCTTATATACTCGTCTTCTGTTTTAAAATCAGTGACAAGGTTTTTAACTTCAAGTAATACTTCTTTATTGAGCATAAAAGGGCTAAACGGGCAATAAAAATAGAGAAAAATGCGTTTATATGAAAGGAATTGGTCTATAAAAGACTGATTTTAGTCTGTTTAATTGACACAAAGACCTTTTTTAGTATTTTGGCATAGAAAATGAGACATTTTTTATTGATATCTATCTTGTTTCCTTTGGGATTATTATCTCAAAATAAACGAACTGTTTTTGTGGAAGCTGGGTCTTCTTTAAATCAATCTTTTAATCCGAAGGAAACCCGTTCGGGTAAAGAGTATGCTTATAATTACTCCATATTAACTTGCATACCTATTGAGTATGATACAGAAAGTAAAACTCATTATAAAAGTGCCGCTTCATTTTATTTTCGCATAGGCTTGGAAAAGGCTTTTAAGATGGGCGAACGCGTTTCGTTATCTTTTCCATTCGTTTTCGGATATAATGAGAAAAAAGAAAATATAGAAACGGAAGCGATTCAATATCCTGAATACAATTCGCCTGAAAAATTCCAGATCACTTATAAAAACGAACAAAAAATGGGGAGTATGATGTTCGGGCCAAAGATTACCATGAAATTTAATAAATGGTCGTGGTTTGAGAACCTTAATGCTAATATGGATCTTCCTTTTTATTCGAAATACTCCAGAAAAATGAATAGTGATTTTGGGAATTTTGAATATAAAGATGAGGGTCGCGACTATTTAGATCCTGTATTTACAGTTGTTTTAAAATCGGGCCTTCTTTACCAAATGAATGAGAAAATTGGTATTGGCTTAACTAATGATATTTTCTTTTACAGAATTGAAGAAAATCATTTCAAGGGGTTTAAGCAAAATAACCATTTATTTAATTTAGGGTATGGAGATAATTCTACTATTCTAAATATAGGTGCCCGCCTGCAATATTCCTTCTAAAATTATCCTTAGAACGCTTCCAAATAAGCTTTTTTTCTAATTATCCGGCTTTTTTAGCCAAATGTTGCCTTTTTCACGATAAGGAATTGCATTTTTTATTGGGAAAAACCATTAGCAATTATACATTTGCAAAGATAATTTCCTAATCAAAATTTTAACCTTATGAGTAAATCAGGTTTCTTAAAATCTTCAATCGGCAAAAAGTTTTTAATGGGCGTTACAGGCCTTTTTTTAATATCGTTTTTAGTAGTGCATTGTTTTGTAAACGCACTGATTTTTATAAATGACGGCGGCGAAACATTCGACCTTGGCTGCGAGTTCATGGGCACCAACTGGATTATCCGCGCTATGGAAATAGTTTTATTTGCGGGAATTCTGGCGCACATTTTCCAAGCTTTAATTTTAACGCTTGAAAACCGCAAAGCGCGTCCAATCGCTTATGGTGTTACTAACGGAAACGCCAATTCTAAATGGTATAGTCGCTGGATGGGTTTATTAGGAACCTTAATTTTAATGTTTTTAATTATTCACTTAGCACACTTCTGGGTACAAAGCCGCTTTACTGATAATCTTGCTCACACTCGTGAACATATTGAAGGTAGCCAAATCACCATGTTCGACCGAATGAAATTTGTTTTTTCTGAATTATGGGTAGTGATTGTATATTGCTTAGGAATGGTTTCCTTAGCTTATCACTTATTACACGGTTTTCAATCAGCTTTCCAAACTTTAGGATTAAACCACAATAAATATACACCATGTATTAAAGTATGTGGCGTAGCGTTTTCAATTATCGTTCCATTAATCTTTGCAGCAATGCCAATTGCATTGCACATGAAATGGATCCAATAATTCAACATTCATAATTTATCATTCAACATTTCAAATATGGCAAGTTCACCAAAATTAAACGCAAAAATTCCTGATGGGGTTTTAGAGAACAAATGGACAAAGTACCGTTCAACAGTTCATTTAGTAAACCCTGCTAACAAACGTAGCTTAGAAGTTATTGTTGTTGGTTCAGGTTTAGCAGGCGCATCGGCTGCTGCTACTTTAGCAGAGATGGGATACAAAGTAAAAGTATTATGTTTTCAGGATTCTCCTCGTCGCGCGCATAGTATCGCTGCACAAGGCGGAGTTAATGCTGCAAAAAATTATCAGAATGACGGTGACAGTGTTTACCGTTTATTCTACGATACTATTAAAGGTGGCGATTACCGCGCACGCGAAGCTAACGTACACCGCCTTGCGGAAGTATCAGGAAATATTATTGACCAATGTGTTGCTCAAGGTGTTCCTTTTGCGCGTGAATACGGCGGAACATTAAGTAACCGTTCATTCGGTGGTACTCAAGTTCAACGTACATTTTATGCAGCCGGACAAACCGGACAACAACTATTATTAGGCGCCTACTCTGCATTACAACGTCAGGTTGGAATGGGAGCTGTACAATTATTAGCCCGTCATGAAATGATGGACATTGTAAATATCGATGGTAAATGCCGTGGTATTATTGCACGTGATTTAGTTACCGGAAAATTAGAAAAACATTTTGGTCACGCTGTATTGCTTTGTACTGGTGGTTACGGAAACGTATTCTATCTTTCTACAAACGCTATGGGCAGTAACGTAACTGCTGCATGGAAAGCGCATAAAAAAGGAGCGTTCTTCGGAAATCCTTGCTATACACAAATTCACCCAACTTGTATTCCTGTTTCAGGCGATCACCAATCGAAATTAACGTTGATGAGTGAATCACTACGTAATGATGGACGTATTTGGGTTCCGAAAAAGAAAGATGATAACCGTAAAGCCATTGATATTCCCGAAGACGAAAGAGATTATTATTTAGAAAGAAGATATCCTGCCTTCGGAAATTTAGTTCCGCGTGACGTTGCGTCTCGTGCGGCTAAAGAACGTTGTGATGCAGGTTACGGAGTTGGTAGCAGTAAAATGGCTGTGTACTTAGATTTCGCTGCTAATACGGAGCGTTACGGAAAAATTGAAGCAAATAAAAAAGGACTTCACAACCCAAGCAAAGAAGAGATTATTAAAATGGGTAAAGAAGTTGTGAAGGAAAAATATGGTAACCTGTTTGATATGTACAAACAAATTACCGGTGAAGATCCTTACGAACAACCAATGCGTATTTATCCTGCAGTTCACTACACAATGGGTGGATTATGGGTAGATTATAATTTACAAACTACAGTTGAAGGTTTATATGCTTTAGGAGAAGCAAACTTCTCTGATCACGGAGCAAATCGTTTAGGTGCCTCTGCATTAATGCAAGGATTAGCTGACGGATATTTTGTAATTCCTTATACTATTGGCGAATATTTATCTGAAGAGATTCGCACTAAAGCAATTCCAACCGATAGTGAAGCATTTGTAAAAGCTGAAGCAGAAGTTCAGGAACGTATCAATAAATTATTCTCAATAAAAGGAACTAAATCAGTTGACCACTTCCACAAACGTTTAGGTAAAATTATGTGGGACAAATGTGGTATGGCGCGTAACAAAGAAGGATTGACTTCTGCAATTACTGAAATTCAACAATTAAAAGCTGAGTTCTGGTCGAACGTTCGTGTACCTGGTGAAGCTAACGAATTCAATCCTGAATTAGAAAAAGCACATCGTGTTGCCGATTTTATTGAATTAGGAGAATTAATGTGTAAAGATGCTTTGCATCGCAACGAAAGTTGTGGCGGTCACTTTAGAGAAGAATACCAAACTAAAGACGGAGAAGCTTTACGTGATGATGATAACTTTGCTTATGTTGCTGCATGGGAATACAAAGGAGAAAGCAACTTTGAATTACACAAAGAAGAATTGAAATTCGAGAATATTAAATTAGCTCAGCGTAATTACGCATAATCTAAAAAAAGAAACTATGAGTCACGGAAATATGAATCTAACCTTAAAGGTTTGGAAACAAAAAAACAAAGACACTAAAGGTAAATTTGAAACTTATCTTGCAAAAGGGATTTCTCCTGATATGTCTTTCTTAGAAATGTTTGACGTTGTGAACGAACAACTCATCAACGAAGGAAAAGAACCAATTGCATTTGATCACGATTGCCGCGAAGGAATTTGTGGTATGTGTTCAATGTATATTAACGGTCGCCCTCACGGACCAAAAGAGGGTGTTACAACTTGTCAGTTACACATGCGTAGCTTTAAAGATGGTGATACAATTGTAGTTGAACCTTGGAGAAGCGCTGCGTTTCCTGTGATAAAAGATTTAGCGGTTGACCGTTCTTCATTTGATAGAATTATGTCGGCAGGTGGATTCGTTTCTGTAAATACAGGTAATGCGAAAGACGCTAACAATATTTTAATTCCTAAACCGGATGCTGATGAAGCGTTTGAAGCTGCAGCTTGTATTGGTTGTGGGGCTTGTGTTGCAGCTTGTAAAAACAGTTCAGCAATGTTGTTCGTTTCAGCGAAAGTTTCTCAATTAGCATTATTACCACAAGGAAAAATTGAAGCACAACAACGTGTATTAAACATGGTGCATCAAATGGACGAAGAAGGATTTGGAAATTGTACAAACACCGGTGCTTGTGAAGCCGAGTGTCCTAAATCTATTTCATTAGAAAATATTGCACGAATGAACAGAGAATATTTAATGTCTTCTGCTATTTCTAAAAAATAATCTTGATTATATTTCAAACTAAAGCCGCTCAGAAATGTGCGGCTTTTTTATTGGTATTTAGCTTGCAGAAGGGTTACCAAATGCCGAATTGACTATTCCATTCTTCTTTAAACCACTTTTCTTTTCCGTACTGTTTGTACATATCATCCCAAAGTGTTTTCATAGTATAGATCTTTTTCTTCTTGGGTGGAGCTAAAGCAATTGCCTCTGATTTCACAAATTCAATCTTCTTCGCGAAATAAACTACACCGCCATCTTCAGTAGCCAGCCCTAAAATTGTTCCAGGCAGTCCTGTAAAACTTTCAGGACCTGTTGATGTGATTAAATCATAACTGAACCAGGCGTAAATACGCGTACTGTCATTAGCCCTCCAAACTGCCTTTCTACATTGGTAACCGGCAATTTTCCTTGTGCTTTCTGTAATCTGCCATTTGCGTTGATACAATGAATCTGTAATATGAATTGGCTCGCCCCACATATCCTTTATTAAATACAATTTGTTGTTGTTGAAATTCTGATAAACAGTATTTTTTTGAGTGGCCCAACTCATGTTCTCTTTCAATTCACTCTCCTGAGGCTTAAATGCAGAGCAAGTATCATTGAACATTAATTCAAAATAATCTACCTTAATTTTATCCGATTCCTTTATCCAATCCTTCACGTTACCACCCTTCATTTTTTTATAAAGATTAGTTTTCCTTTCATAAGTTATTTTAGCTGACGAAATTTGTGAACTCAATCCTAAACTTAGAATCGAGAACAATAAGGCTAGCATCCATTTATTATTCATCATCTTCCTCCTCCCCTGCTTTTGGTTTTTGACTGGTAAACTTAAAGGTTATGCGTAGCAAGAAATACCGTTTAATGATTTGTGTTTTAGTGTCTACGATTTTATTTGCCTGTACGTTTCGCTGGTTGTTAATGTTTTGATTTAAAATGTCATTTGCATCAAACGCCACTATCAAATTCTTTTGTTTTAAAAAACTATAGCCTATCGATCCGTTTACAATCACATAATTGATGTTATAGCCATTTGCTCTATTTCCATTATTAGTATAATTAGCCTCTGCCGATGCATTCAAGCGGTTAAATAATTTTGTTCTGAAAGCTGCATTTAATCCATAACTATAATACGGCTGGTTCGATTGTAAGCTAATCGTTTGCTTTGGAATGTTGTAATTGTAATCTCCACCAATACTGATTTCCGTTTCGCCCAATTGTTTTTCAAAGGTTAAGCCAGGAGAAATACTTGTATTCTGAGTTATATTTTTCTGGTCATTTACAAAAGCTACATTATTATTATGGCTAAAACTAAAATTATAATCTATCTTAAATAATTTATTAAATACCGGAATACCTCCTCCTAAATATAAACTACCATAATAATTGCCGTCAATATTTACTGGCGTTGTTACCGCTCTCCCTAAAGAATCGTAATAGGTTTTATCATTAATCTCTCCAATAACATTATTGTAATTAGCTCCTGCATAAAGGTTCCTGTCGCTAATAGGTTTATAAGTGTAATAATTCAAGCTAAAGTTGTTGTTGAACTGTTGCTTCAATTTAGGATTACCAATGACGATGTTATTGGGATCTGAATTGTCGGTAATCGGCTGCATTTGTTTCAAATCCGGTAATTGCGATTGCATATTATAGAATAAGGTCAGATTTGAAGTTTGTGTAAAGCGAAAATTAGCAGAGGCCATTGGTAAAATATTATTTACATTTAAACTCAATTTTTGTCCGGTTGTTGCATTTACGTTTTCCTGATAGATACTCCTGTAATTTGCTCCAAGGCTTAGTCTGTATTTCTTTACCTCATAAATTAATTTTGTCCCTGCCCTATTCGTCATTCTTAAATTTCTGAAATCGTTCGATTGCGTTGTATTTAAAGCGTCATAAGCAATGCCATTGAAGTCTAAAGTTTTTCTGTTGTTGTTGTTTTGATTATGGGAAAATCCATAGCTAATCTCAACCTTGACTTTTTTAGTAAGTGGTTCTACGTAATTCAAAGTAGCATTGTTTTCCATTCTATAAGCTTCCTGAGTTTTCTTTTGCTTTAAAGTTGAGTCTTGAGCTTGTCCCAAATAATATCTGAAATCAGTAATCATATCCGTTCTTGAAACAGAATTATAATAACTGGGCTGGTAGGTTATTGAAAATTGACGGTCCTTCTTTTTGAAGTTTCTTGTTAGCTTTAACATGATGTTAGCATCAGTTGTTTCCGAAGAACTTTTGCTTGAAATGTTTGTTTCTCGTGTTAGAGTATCAGACTCTGAAATAAAATCATCTTCCTGCAAATTATTATTGCCCGTTATACCATAAACAAATTTCGGTTTCACAGTTAACTCTGTTAGTGAATCCAGGTTCTGGGTCCAACGTAAATTAAAATTATGCGATTGGTTAAAAGATGTAGTACTGATCTTCTGGGCGTTTGTATAAGTTGTGTCTTCTAAAAAATATTGGGTGTTAGTTTCCTGACCCGAAGTCATCGTGTTTTGCTTAAACGTATAATCAGTATTCAGTTTTATTTTTTTGCCAATCTTGTCATTAAAATAAAATCCGCCTTTTAAAGTTTGAGGAATACCTACCGAATTATCGCCATAACTTGTCCATGTATTAGATTCCGGATCATAGTTCCCGTTATTTTCATTACTCAAACCATACTCCCATGTCTCTCTCCCGCCGAAAGCCTGCTTAGGTGTATTAGCAATTAATCCAAACAACGAAAGTTTTCGGGAGCTTTTAAATTTATTGACCAGTAATTCTCCTTCATAAAATTTCTGGGCATCGGAAGCCGCCGATACTTTTCCGAAATAACCTTTCTTCGCTTCTTCTTTCAATTGTAAATTCATTACTTTAACGGTCTCATCTTTGCTTTCAGCATCTTCACTCTTCTTCTCGTACACCTGAACATTCTCAACAGAATTAGCATTTAAATTTTTTGTGGCGATTGTAGGATCTGTTCCGAAAAACTCATCTCCATCCACTAAAACCTGAGTGACTTCCTTACCTTGTACTGTGATTTTTCCTTTTGCATCTACCTTCACGCCTGGTAATTTTTTTAAGAGGTCTTCGACAGTTGCATCTGCTTTTACTTTAAATGAATCAGCGGTGAACATCAATGTATCTCCTTTATAATACATTTTATCCTTGCTTGCTACAATCTCCACTTCATTTAATAAAATACATTTTGTTCGTAGAACAACATTTTTAAAATTAAAAAGCGAGTCTTTTTTATTCGGAACTAATAAATAGGTTTTATCACTAAAGTTCGGATTAGAAATAACTACCAAATATGTATCCACCGGAACTTTTATGCTTTTAAATAATCCTGTTTTATCGGGACGAGAGAAATTAACTAAAGAAGAATCTTTGAATTTGGTTACCATCAACACCGAATTATTCATTAATCCACCTGAAGTAGTATCCTGGATATTTCCTGTTAACCTAATGCTTTGCGCGCTAAGACCTAAACATAAAATTGAAAAAAGCGTAATTAGGCTAAGGCGCATTAATTGGGTTTTGTTGTATAATTCAACTTTTGTAAAAAGTAACAAGTGCTAAAGTAAAAAACCAATCTCAAGTAATTTTGAAGAGCTCCTGTTAATTAGTGATTTTTAACAACAATGTGATTATTTATCTGGTTACTAAATAGATACGAGGTTAAGGAAATCGCCTTGATTCTGAATATTTTTAATAATAAAATGTACTTTTGTTTCAAATCATTCTCTTATGAAAAACACAGCTCTTACCAACAAACACATTAGTTTAGGCGCTAAAATGGTGCCATTTGCAGGTTACAATATGCCTGTTTCTTATTCAGGTTTAAACGACGAACATTTAACAGTACGTAATGGCGTTGGCGTTTTTGATGTGAGTCACATGGGTGAATTTAAAATTAAAGGCCCGAAAGCTTTAGATTTAATTCAAAGAGTAACTTCAAACGACGCTTCTAAATTAACCGACTGGAAGGTTCAGTATTCATGTTTGCCAAATGACAAAGGTGGAATTGTGGATGATCTTTTAGTTTATCGTGTTAATCAGGATGAATATTATTTAGTAGTGAATGCTTCTAACATTGAAAAAGATTGGAATTGGATTAAGAAACACAATACAGATAATGTGGAGATGATTGATACCTCTGATAAAACAAGTTTATTAGCTGTACAAGGACCGAAAGCATTAGCAGCATTACAGAAGCTAACGAAAGTTGATTTATCGAAAATGGAATATTACACATTTACTGTTGGAACAATGGCAGGAATTGAAAATGTTGTTATTTCTAATACAGGATATACAGGTGCGGGTGGATTTGAATTATATGTTGGGAATGATAACGCTGAAAAAATGTGGGATGCTGTTTTTGAAGCTGGAAAAGAATTCGGCATTAAGCCAATTGGTTTAGGGGCGCGTGATACTTTACGTTTAGAAATGGGTTTCTGTTTATATGGAAATGATATTGATGATACCACTTCTCCAATTGAAGCAGGCTTAGGATGGATTACCAAATTCACAAAAGATTTTACAAACCGTACTGAAATTGAAAAACACAAAACAAATGGTGTGAGTAAAAAATTAGTTGGTTTTGAAATGATCGACCGCGGTATTCCTCGTCACGATTATCAAATTGCTGATGCTAATGGAAATATTATTGGCAAAGTAACTTCAGGTACACAATCGCCAAGTTTAAATAAAGCAATTGGTATGGGTTATGTGAAAACTGAATTAGCGACTCCGGATTCAGAAATATTTATTTTAATCCGTGATAAGCCTATTAAAGCAAAAGTTTCTAAAATTCCTTTTTTGAAAAAATAATTTTGAGCGAAGACAACAAATATAAAATCGACGCGTGTTTTTCTCCGCACTTATATCCGGTGTATGCCGATGATGAAAGTATTGTGGTGGTGATTGATGTGTTTCGTGCTACCTCAGCAATTTGTGTTGCGTTTCATCATGGTGCTGATAAAATTATTCCCGTTGCTACAGTTGAAGAAGCTCAGTCGTACAAGAACCAAGGTTTTTTAGCAGGAGCAGAGCGTAACGCAATTAAGCTTGATGGTTTTGATTTTGGAAACTCTCCTTTCGATTATATGGGTGACCATGTGAAAGGAAAAACAATTGCACTAACAACCACTAACGGAACACAAGCTATTGAAGCTGCACGTAACGCCTATAAAGTTGTAGTAGGTTCGTTTTTAAATATTGATGTGTTGTGTGAGTGGTTAATGAAACAAAATCGTGGCATTACCTTACTTTGTTCGGGCTGGAAAAATAAATTTAATCTGGAAGATACTCTATACGCCGGCGCTGTTACTGAAAAAATATTTTCTCTCTCTAAAAATTATAAATTAGGTGATGGCTGTTTAGCGTTAAAATATTTATACGAACAAGCCCAACACGAACCGATAAAATTTTTAGTGAACGCATCACACAAAGAACGTTTAGCAAGATTAGGTTTGAAGAAAGATATTAAATATTGCTTAACGCCAAATCTCGCTCCTGTTATTCCTGTTCTTGAAGGAAAGTATTTAGTGAAACTAAATCCTTAACGCAGAATCAGAAGTCGGTTCGCGTCCAGCTTAATAAATATAAAAAGGAGAATCGTAAAACTCCATAGCGAAGTTCCACCGTAACTAAAGAATGGAAGCGGAATTCCAATTACCGGCATCAATCCTATATTCATTCCAATATTAACTGCAAGGTGAAAAAATAAAGCTGAAGCAACACCATAACCATAAATACGACTGAAAGAAGAGCGTTGTCGCTCCGATAAGAAAATAACACGGAGAATTAAAAACAACTCCAGTAAAATAACAACAGCACTTCCTAAAAACCCCCATTCTTCTCCTACAGTACAAAAAATAAAATCAGTATCCTGCTCAGGAACGAAATTGTACTTAGTTTGTGTGCCTTTTAAATATCCTTTACCTACCAATCCTCCTGAACCTATTGCAATTTTTGCTTGGTCAACGTTGTAGTCTGACCCCCTCAAATCTACCTCTCTTCTACCAAGCAATCCATCGATCCTGGTTTTTTGATGCGGCTCCAGATGATCGTATATTTTTTTTGTTGTTAACACCATTCCGCTTGCACCCACAAATATTAGTGCGACGAATATTATATTCCGCATTGTTCGTTTAATGAATAAAAGAGAAAATGCTAGAATACTTCCTAACACAATTATTAAAGTATGATCTTTGCCACTGCTAATGAAAGAACAAATAAAATGATGGCCGCTAATCCAACCAACAGAAAATTTATTGATAAACCTTCGCGATATAAAACAATGATGAAAGCAACGAAGACAATAGCTAAGCCTGTTTCATCTTGCAATACTTTTATCACCAACAATGGCGCTATCAAGAAAGCAACTGCTATTAATGTATTCTTGTAATTTTTAATTAGGTCTTTTAGTCGCAACCGATAGCGACTCACAATAACAAGATTTTCATTACTCAAAAATTTTGCAAGGGCAAGGCTCGTGGCAAATTTCATAAACTCGGCGGGCTGAATTCCAAATCCTCCTACTCCGAACCATGAACGACTCCCCTTAATCTCTCTTCCAAAATAAGGCACTAACAAACAAAGCAACAATACAATTCCGTAGAACCAATAGGCAAACACCGTATAAAAACCGGCATCAATTAATAAAATTGAAAATGCTATTAAGGCCGCTGTTCCTATCCAGATTAACTGCTTGCCGTATTTTTGCGTAGTGTCAAAAATATTCTGATGTTCTTCGTTATAAACCGCCGCATAAATATTCAACCAACCCATAAATACCAAGAGGGCATAAGTGAGGACCGTTATCTTGTCGACACCATAAAATAAACTATTTTCACTTTGCCTTAATGCCATTAGTGGAATTCGGTGGTGATTAAATTTTTACCTCTAATTAAGTCAACAGCTTCCATTCTTTTTTCCAATTCAGGACGGGTGATTTTTCCAGTTAAGTATTTTTCTATCATTAAACTTACAATTGGTGCAGTCCAGGTTCCACCGAAACCGGCATTCTCAATCAAGCCTGCAATTACGATTTTAGGATTATCACGCGGAGCAAATGCCATAAATACAGCATGAGATTTTCCGTGCGGATTTTCCGCTGTTCCTGTTTTTCCACATGCCGTATAACCGGGGATGCGTGATGCGTATGCTGTACCACCCGGTTCAAAACATTTTTGCATGCCATCAATTACATTTATATAATATTCCTCTTTTTGTACAGCTACATAATGTTTTTCAGTATACTTTTTATCAATTGATTTTTCTGCGCCAACTCCTCGTACACAATGTGGAACGTAATAGTATCCTTTATTAGCTATTGTAGCCACAACGTTTGCCATCTGTAAAGGAACAAGTGTAAGTTCGGCCTGACCAATGCCTAATGATACAATTGTATTTCCGAACCATCTTCCTTTCCCAAATACTTTATCATAATATTTTGCAGAGGGAACGTTCCCGGGAGCATCATACGGAAGGTCTGTTCCTAAATGTGTGCCCGGACCAAATGTCATAACCTTTTCACGCCAGTTATTAAAACCATCAACATATTTCGGAAATTTACTTTGACTTGTAATATCATGGAAAGCATAGCTGAAATAAGAGTTACAAGATTGAGCAATTGCATTCACAAGATCTAAAGTATGACGACCGTGACATTTTGGTTTATTTCCCATTGGAGGATAACCTCCGCTGCAATGGTACATGGTATTACGCGTAATTACTCCTTCATCTTGTCCAACCAAAGCATCAATTAGCTTGAAGGTTGAACCTGGAGGATACATCGCTTGTAATGCACGATTGAATAATGGTAATGTTGAGTCGTTTCTTAGTATAGGATAATTTTTCGAGCGTTCCTTTACGCCAACAAATAAATTAGGATCGTAACTCGGGGCAGAAATAATTGCGAGAATTTCTCCTGTTGATGGTTCAATAGCTACGATTGCGCCTATCTTTCCCTTCATTAATCGCTCACCGTATTCTTGTAAATCCATATCAAGTGTAGAGTACAATGATTTTCCCGCAACTGCAGCAGTATCCCATTGTCCTTCCATAAAACTTCCAACTTCTTTGTTGTGTACGTCTTTAAGAATTTTCCGTTTCCCTTTTATTCCCCGCAATGCCTCTTCATAACCACGTTCCATTCCGGTAATACCAATGTAATCTCCGTCTTTGTAGTAAGGATTTTTCTTTGTCACATCTCCGTTCACCTCTCCAACATATCCTAATAAATGTGCAGCAATTGGTTTCGGATATTTTCTTACACTACGTACCTGCACATAGAAACCTTTGAATAGATACATCTTCTCTTGCAAGGTCGCGTAACGTTGCGATGTCATTTGTTTCTCAAAAATACTTTCCTTACGGGGAGAATTTGGTGCCTGACATGCTTTCTTTATCCGTTTAAGAAATTCCTCTTTTGTTATTTCCAGTGTTTGACACAAAGCTACAGTGTCGCATCCTTTCACAAGCTTGGGAGTTACCATTAAATCGTAAGAAGGTTCGTTCTTTACTAAATATTTTCCGTTCCTGTCGTAAACCACACCACGCTGTGGATAATCAACGCGTATCTCAATGGCCTGCTGTTGCGCCTTTATCGTATAACTTTGATCGATAATCTGAATGTAAAACAAACGGAAGATGTACACTACAATAATAAGCACGAAGAATCCCCCGATAATAAATTTCCTGTCGCCTAAATGAGCATTGTTGTTCATTATCTCCTCCGTGTAGTTTTATAAAACAAAAACTGAATAACGTACACAAAAGCAAATGTGCCGATGGAACTTAGTATAACACGACCCAGTGTAGAGAAAAATTCATTCCATCTGAAAATTTCTAAATAAAAAAAAAACAAGTGATGAATAAAAATAATAACGCCGGCATAGGTTATAAAACCAAGCGCCGCCCATGTAATCAATGTTGGGTGCTAATCCGGCTTCATAGCCATCCCGTGGTGCAATAAACTTTTAAAAGATAATATCTGGAAAAACCAATAATGTACAAGCTGCAGCGTGCATCCCTCGCTGTGTCGTAAAACATATCAATGGTTAAACCTACTAAAAAGAAAAGCGAGTAGCATTAGTTTTCGGCATTTCAAACGGTAAAGTAAGATAAATAAAATATAAGGCAATAAAATAATATACGAACCCAAACGAATGTTTTGAACGATTAGAACTTGTAAAAGAACTAATAGAATAAATCGAATACTTATTTTAATTATATTATTTATCACTTTGTACTTGCGATTTGAGTTCTAAACTATCTCGTTCGGTTTTGTAATTGTATTTTATAACAGATACATGATTTACTTTTTTGAAATCAGCACTTAATCTCACCTTAACGGTATAATATGACTCATTAGGTCTTTGTTCAAAGCTTTCTAACTATTCCAACCATTATCCCTTCGGGAAATATACCTGACTATGAACTGGTCAATAACTGTATCTCCTTTTTTGATTTTAGCATGCGTTGGAATATCTTTTAAGTTTGAATAATGATAATCTGTCCCGTCCCAAATTAATGGACCATAAGTGCCATCTTTTTTTAATTGACAGTTAACTCTCACATCTTTATGAAGTATAGACATAGCGGATGAAAAGTTTTCGGAAACATCTTTCACAATTCCAATAATTCCATCACTTGTTATAACTGCCATATCGTGTGTTACGCCTTGAGCCGATCCAATATTTAGCGTTAAATAATTACTTCTTTTATTAACAGAGCTGTTGATGGCTTTGCCGCTCATAAATTCATATTCTTGTTTATAAAGCGTGTCATTTTTTTTGTATGTTTTTAAAGGAATGGCTGCATAACCAAGTTTTATGCGATTTAATAAAACTGTATTCTCTTTAGCTAAACGCTCATTTTCGTCTTTCAATAATAAATACTCTTTGTGCTCTGCCGCGTTTCGTAAATTTTAGCACTTATTTTATTTGAGGAATTTAAAAAGCTAGAACCTTGGTATCCATTATTTTTATCATTAAGTAAAAACAAACAAATTCTAAAAAAAAAACAAAAATGAAATTATGTCGATTTAAAAAATCTAAAAGAGTTTTCACACTATAAATAAAGTCTGTCAGTTTCAATTTGAAATTTTTTGAACTGACTTAGTCAATGTAAGATCAGTTTTAATTAAGAAAGGGAATTTGTGTACATTTTTAAGTGCAATTCCAGTTCCTCGAGCTACCGCTCTTAAAGGATCTTCGCATACATGAACAGGTAATTTTGTTTTTAAGGAAATACGTTTGTCAAGTCCTCTTAATAAAGAACCACCACCTGCCATATAAATACCAGTGCGGTAAATATCGGCTGCTAGTTCAGGAGGCGTCATCTCTAAGGCATTTAAAATAGCTTCTTCAATTTTAGAAATCGATTTGTCTAAACAATGTGCAATTTCAACATAACTTACATAAACTTCTTTTGGAATACCACTCATTAAATCTCGTCCTTGAACCGCGTAATCCGCAGGAGGATTTTCAATTTCTGTCATAGCTGCACCAACTTCAATTTTCACCTGCTCAGCACTACGCTCACCAATTAAAATATTATGTTGACGACGCATATATTCTTCGATGTTAGCATTAAAATCATCACCCGCAATACGAGTTGATTTATCGCAAACAATACCTCCTAAAGCAATAACGGCAATTTCAGAAGTACCACCACCAATATCAATAATCATATTTCCCATTGGCTCTTCAACATCAATTCCCATACCGATAGCCGCAGCCATTGGTTCGTGAATCATATAAACTTCTTTTGCGCCAGCATGTTCAGCACTATCACGTACCGCACGTTTCTCTACCTCTGTAATACCACTTGGAATACAAATTACCATACGTAATGATGGTTTGAAAAAACGATTTCCTGGATTAATCATTTTAATCATCCCTTTAATCATTTCTTCAGCTGCTTGGAAATCCGCAATTACCCCATCCTTTAAAGGACGAATGGTTTTAATGTTTTCGTGGGTTTTACCGTGCATCATTTGCGCTTGTTTACCAACCGCAATGACTTTACCTGTTGTTCTGTCAACTGCTACAATACTTGGTTGATCAACCACCACTTTCTCATTATGAATAATGATTGTGTTAGCGGTTCCTAAGTCAATTGCTATATCTTGGGTTAAAAAATCGAATAATGCCATAATAATTAATTAGCGAGTTGTGAATTTGTGATTTGGTGAGTTTTCCCTCTAACTGTTAGAGTAAAGTTACTGTTTATTTATACGTTTTAAATGTTATAAGGTTGATTTTTAAACAATTTTTGTGTTACATCCCCTTCTTTTCTTTAAGTGTCTTTCTGGATTTAGAAACAATTTTTAATATTTCGCCTGACTCTTTCAGTAATTCCAGAGAGGTTTTAGATGTATCAATTTCTGATTCCCTGATAATTTCAAGCCAAAACTCTGTTTCATCAGCCTCTTCTACTACTATACTTAACTTAGAAAAGAACTCGTTATCTGACCGGGCCCTTGTTGCTGCTCTATAGTTAGCCGCCACCGAAGTTGAAGAACGAATAATTTGCTTTTTTACTATATACGCTTCCTCACTTTTAGGCAATGTTTTACAATATTTTATTATGTCAACCGCTTGTTTTTTAGTTCTATTTCTAAATTCTTCAGCAAAATTTTCCATATTTTCCTATCTAAATATTAAACTCACCAACTCGCTATCCCAAAACTCACCAACTGTATTAGTGTTTGAAGTGTCTGGTGCCCGTGAACACCATACTTACTCCGTTTGCTTCACAATACGCGATACTGTCTTTATCTTTTATTGATCCGCCGGGCTGAACAACTGCTGTAATACCTGCTTTATGTGCAATCTCCACGCAATCCGGAAAAGGGAAAAACGCATCACTTGCCATAACTGCCCCTTTCAAATCAAAACCAAAGCTCAAAGCCTTGTTGATGGCTTGTTTCAGAGCATCTACCCTCGAGGTTTGTCCGGTACCACTTGCTAATAACTGACCGTTTTTTGCAAAGACAATGGTGTTGGATTTGGTATGTTTCACCAACTTATTGGCGAACAACAAATCTGCAACCTCACTTGCCGTAGGAACCTTGGTGGTAGCGGGTTTCAGGTCGGTGGCCACTTCTGTTTTTAGGTCTTTATCCTGTTCAATTACGCCGTTCAAAAGGGTTCTGAAATTCTTATCAGCAAGAGCGACTTTTTTCTGAACCAAAATGATTCGGTTTGGTTTTGATTTTAGAATTTCAACGGCTTTTGCACTGTATGATGGAGCAATAACTACTTCGCAAAACAACTTGTTTACCTCAGCAGCTGTCTCTTCATCAATTTCTTTATTGGCAATCAAAATACCTCCGAAAGCCGAAACAGGATCTCCAGCCAAAGCATCCAAATAAGCTTGTTTTATGGTTGGGCGACTCGCTACACCACAAGCATTGTTATGTTTTAAGATGGCGAAAGTCGGTTCTGTAAAATCTGCAATAAGATTAACTGCCGCATCAACATCTAAGAGGTTGTTATAAGAAAGTTCTTTTCCTGCCAGCTTATCAAACATTGCGTCTAAGTCACCATAGAAAACTCCTTTTTGATGAGGGTTTTCGCCGTAACGAAGAACTTGTGCAGTTTGTATGCTTTGTTTGAATTGCGGAATGTTTTCGGTTTGATTGAAATAATTGAAGATGGCTGAATCGTAATGTGAACTCGTTGCAAAAGCTTTTGCAGCGAATGTTTTTCTGTCAGCGATATCCGAAAAACCATTTTTACTCTCTAATAAATCTAGCAAAGGTTTGTAATCGTGACGGGAAGAAACAATAACAACATCATTAAAGTTTTTTGCAGCAGCTCGAATCAAAGAAATTCCTCCAATATCAATTTTCTCAATGATATCTTCCTCTGATGCACCTTTACCAACTGTTTCTTCGAAAGGATAAAGATCAACAATTACTAAATCTATATTTGGAATATCGTGTTGCTCCATTTGAGCCACATCACTTTTCAATTCTCTTCTTCCAAGAATACCACCAAAAATTTTTGGGTGTAACGTTTTAACTCGTCCGCCTAAAATTTCAGGAAAAGAGGTTAATGACTCCACTGCTTTTACAGGGACTTTTAAATTTTCGATAAAAGTTTGAGTACCGCCGGTGCTGTAAATGGTTACACCTAAGTCGTTCAATTTTTTAATTACAGGTTCAAGGTTATCCTTATAAAAAACCGAAATAAGGGCGCTGTTTATTTTCTTCAATTCGCTCATAAATAATACAAAGAGCAAAGATAGGATAAGACCTCGCTTATGGGAGGGGTGTTGAAAAAAAGTAGAAATTAGGGATGGTTTTGGATTACTTTCACAGTAAGTCTTGTCCAAGGGAACGATAGCTTTTTTCTGTCTGTAAAAACTGTTTCCCAATCATTATTTATAGGCTTTTGCAATATAGATTTAACAAGGGAATCATTGTTCCAATATTGAACAATTCTATATTTTCCTGTGATTAATCCTAAAACCGCTTCTGCGTAGAGCCGAACAACCTCAGGATTTTTTATTGTAAACCAAGAACCCCAAAAATGTTTTGCTGAAAGATGTAATTCGTCGGTTTGGAGATTTAAATTCACATCAAATTCAAGTCCGCTTTGTTTTGGGATGTCAACGTTAATATCGACGTTCTTGTCCTTAAAATCGTAGTTGAATTTTAAATGGGGAAAAGTGTTTTCAATTGTCTTAAAAGTATCCTTAGCTATGCCCAAAAAGTTAACGTCTTCCATTTAATAATTTCGGAATTACGCTATTACCGGAGGCGGTTCCATTACGTGATTGCAGCTTTTACAGGTTCTTAAATCCTTAGAATTATAGAACTTTGTAAATACCGACTGGAACTGGGTGGCAATATCTGTCAATGTAAAATACTCTTCGTAAAGCTTAGTGTTACACTTTTCACAGAACCACATTAAACCGTCTTTTTCCCCTTCGCGGCGGCGGCGTTCCATTACTAAACCGATAGTGTTTTCGAATCGTTTTGGGTTATGAGGAACTTTTGGGGGTAAAAGAAAAATATCACCTTCATTAATAGGAACTTCAACTGCCTTTCCGTTTTCCTGAACCTGAACAACTACGTTGCCTTGTAATTGGTAAAAGAACTCTTCGCTCTCGTTATAGTGATAATCCTTGCGGGAGTTTGGTCCGCCTACTACCATTACAATAAATTCTGTATCCTTATAAACTACCTTGTTATTAACGGGTGGCTTAAGTAAGTGACGATTTTCATCAATCCACTTTTTGAAATTAAACGGACGTGTTACCATGATAGTTTAAAGTTAAAGGTTTAAAGTTTAAAGTCAAAGGTTTTGGTTATGATTTATACGAGTTTGTTTTTCATTAGGTATTCGGCAATTTGAACGGCGTTTGTGGCGGCTCCTTTGCGTAAATTATCGGCCACAACCCATAAGTTTAGGGTTTTTGGTTGGGATTCATCACGACGGATACGTCCAACAAAAACCTCATCTTTATTGTGGGCGTTCATTGGCATGGGGTAAATTTGGTTAGCGATGTCGTCTTGCAAAATAACCCCCTCTGTATTTTTCATCATCTCAAATACATCTTTCACATCAAACTCATTTTCAAACTCAATATTCACGCTTTCGCTATGGCCGCCCATTACCGGAATACGAACGGTGGTAGCAGTTAATCCTATTGAATTGTCGCCCATAATTTTTTTGGTTTCGTTTACCATTTTCATTTCTTCTTTGGTATAGCCGTTATCTGTAAACACATCAATTTGAGGAATGACGTTTAAGTCGATAGGATATTTATAAGCCATTTCTCCTTTTGTTCCTGCGCGCTCGTTATTTAGTTGAGCAACTGCTTTTACACCTGTTCCGGTTACGGATTGATAAGTTGAAACAACAACGCGTTTAATTTTATATTTTTTATGAAGCGGATTTAAAACCACCACCATCTGAATGGTGGAGCAATTTGGATTCGCAATTACTTTATCAGCTTTCGTTAAAACATTAGCATTTACTTCAGGGACCACTAACTTTTTAGTTGGATCCATTCTCCAAGCTGAAGAATTATCGATTACAGTTGTTCCGGCATCAGCAAATTTTTGCGCCCACTCTAATGAAGTACTTCCTCCTGCCGAAAATAAAGCGATGGCAGGTTTAGCATCAATAGCTTGTTGCATAGAGTGTACTTTGTATTTCTTTCCTTTGAACTCTAATTCTTTTCCAACTGAGCGCTCAGAAGCAACGGGAATTAATTCTGTTACAGGAAAATTTCTTTCCTCTAATACTTTTAACATTACGGTTCCAACTAATCCTGTGGCGCCTACTACTGCTACTTTCATAATTTACTTTTTATTTAAAACAAAAAAGCCTCCCCGTTTTCGGAAAGGCCTGCTATTATTTTCATAATAAAACATTCGCGCCTCTCCTTAACGGAAAAGTTTCTTAGAGTGTTTTATCTTTTTAGTCATCATTACGCCAGCAAATATCATAAGTTTTTAATCAATTCCAAAAATTATTTAATTAACAGTATCTTCGGAAGGTGAAACAAAGCTCCCTCTCGTGGGTATACCTCATTTTACTTTCCCTAATTTGGGGAAGTTCTTTTATTTTAATGAAAGAGGGCTTGGTGGCTTTCTCGAGCGATGAGGTGGCGGCTTTACGAATCGCAATTGCCTTCCTGTTTTTGTTGCCCTTTCTCTTCAAGCATTTAAAAAGTGTAAACCTTAAAAAAGACTGGAAAGGATTAGTGATTATGGGTGTGTTCGGGAATTTACTTCCTGCTTTTTTATTTACCAAAGCCGAGACAGAAATTAGCAGTAGTTTAACGGGAATGTTGAATGCATTAACTCCTCTTTTCACAATCGTATTGGGAATTTTAATTTTTAAAAATAAAGTTCAGCGTTATCAAATAATTGGCGTTGCAATTGGATTAATTGGCGCTTTGTTTTTATTAGGATTTGCTGATAGTAATGAAGAATCGAAAAACATTAATTACAGTTTATTAGTTGTAGCTGCTACATTTTGTTATGCCATTAGCGTAAACGGAATTAAAAAATATTTATCACACGTGAATTCCGTTGCGGCTTCGGTTTGGTCGTTCACGATTATTGGACCAATTGCAATAATTTATTTATTTGTGAATACAGACTTTCAATTGCATTTGACACAGCACCCTAATGGTTATTCTGCTTTAGGATTTATTACTCTGTTAGCAGTATTCGGAACTTCTATTGCAATTATTGTTTTTAATACTCTCATTAAACAAGCGGGAACGGTTTTTGCTTCTACTTGTACTTATTTAATTCCAATTGTTGCTATTGGCTGGGGATTGTTAGATGGAGAGGTTGTGACTCCCGTTCAATTTCTTTCGGTTGGCGTAATTATTCTAGGCGTTTGGCTGATTAATAAAAAGTAAACCGGAACTTTATTTGATTACACAGATGAATGTACTCATATTCATTCTTCCCGCTTTTTTCCTGAATGAATTTTTTGAATTTGGCTTTATCACTTGCTGAAAGTTTTTCAGTTTTCAGACATAAGCCATAAAACAATTGAACCATTTTGAAGCTATAAAGAATCTTGTTTAGAGAATAATCGATTATACCTGTTCAACTTTTCCTTTTTCATTTGTTTGGAGCAATTACAATAAGTTTTCTTCCTAATTAATAGCGGCAATTTTTTGAGCTTAAAGACAAAGATCAGGCCGTCAAATTGTAGCTGGGAAGAATCCCCCAGCACATTAAATGACACTTGTGAAAAGAAAAATCGACCTGATTTTTAACCTAATGTCGGACGGAAAAGACTTAACTTGGTTTTTTTTGGGCAGTGTGAGAACCCGAGAGGATGATTCAATTAGAAAAATTTAACCACGGCAAACCAGCGAAATAACATTCCACCCCACCCCCCCCCTTTTGTCAAATAATTTTAATGTTGAGATTGCCCTTCAAGAATAATTGTGGCGGTAAGCTTCTTTTTTTAAACAGTCAGCTAATTTTTTGAAATTCTTCATCTCCACTATTGTTGCTAATTTATTTAGTTGTTCATCTACCGGACGGAAACCAAATCTGTAATAAAACCAAAATGCGCCGGATTGTAATCCTTCCGGATTATCTTTTCCAAATTGATAAGGTTCTACTTCAAAATAATCGGCGCCAAATGCATTTTTATAGGTGCGTAATAATTGTGCAAACACAAAAGCAGATTCGCCTCCGCGGAAAGCTTCAAAAACATTTATTCCCAATAAAGAACGTTTTCCAAACAACCAACCTCCACCGTAAGCCATTGGATAACCATTCTTAAACATCATAAATCCGATGTAAGATTCTAAAGGCAATCTTCTTTCGGGCAACATGCTAAATAAAGCAATTGATAAACCGTGTTCTAATTCATAATATAAAAGTCCGTCTTCATTACAATAGGTAACTGGGTCTGTTTCTCTATTCAACAAGCATAAAGCAACGCGAGAAGAATTTATGATTTCGTGTTTTTGCTGTAGGGATAATTTCTTTGGTGCCGGCAATTTGCGGTTAATTAATTCACGTTCGTCAAACTTTTTTAGAATTCCTTTATCGTGAAAAAATGTTTTGTCTTGTTTTAGTTTTCCAAAACTTCTTGAGAAATTTTCTTCTTTGGGTTCAATGGTAACGTACAACTTTAACGACTCCATCAATTGATCCTTAATCAAATCGCTTGCTTCAATTTTATCGAATTGATTAATTACCCATTGGAGCTGTTTAGTTCTGTTTTTTGTTCCGCTTGCCTTCGCTATCCATCCTTCAGTTTTTAGTTTTTCATCCGAAGCAATTTCAAATTCCATTTCCCCTAAAGCGTGTTTCAAAACTTCTTTAGGATGAACACCTTCTTCATCAAATGAATGTATGCGTGCCTGTCCGGGAAATTCTTTCAATAACCATTTAATTAAACTAATGCTAAATCCGCCGTGAGTATTGGTATATGCGAGTCCGCTTAAGTCGAGTTTTTCGTGTTGACTAACAGAAAGCTTTTTACCTCTCTCTGCTAATCGTTTCATTTCGCTTGCCGCCAATACGTTTAAATTTTCATTCTCAGGATAGGCAAGCAAAAACAATAAAGTATCGTGATATTGTTTAATTGTATTTGCGCCTTCGATTTTTGCTGCGCTACATTTCAGCAAAGCGTGTTGTTTTAGCTTAGCAGAATCTTCATTAAATAAAAAAACAACTTGCTTTAATTCTAAAAATGGATTTGTCTTAGCTTCTTGCATAAGTCTAAAGTAAACAAAATAAAAAAGCCCCGCAAATAGCAGGGCTTTCATTTACAATTACTCAAAATTTATTTTCTCAAGTCTAATTCCTGAATGATGTTAGTTGCACCTCCAACTTTATCAACTACCCAAAGCATATAGCGTACATCTAAACAAATAGTACGGTTTAAATCTTTATCAAAAGCTATCTTGTGACTTAAAGCTTCGTAGTTTCCATCGAATGCTAAGCCTGTTAATTCGCCATTTCCATTAATTACAGGTGAACCTGAATTGCCTCCGGTAATATCATTAGTGGTAATAAACCCAACAACAATATCTTTAATGGTTGGGTCTGCGTACTGACCAAAATCCTTTTTCTTAGCCGCCTCTAATAATTTTTCAGGTAAATCAAATTCATAATCACCCGGCTTATATTTTTCAAGTATTCCGTTTAATGTAGTGATGTGATTGTATTTAACACCATCGCGTGGAACGTATGATTTTACATTACCAAATGATACGCGCATAGTAAAGTTAGCGTCAGGATACATTTTTTACCCTTATTCATTTCTAATATACCTTTTAAATAGGTGCGACCTAATGCGAAATTTTGAGCGTTAAAGTCGTTAAAGAATTTTTTATAGTTGTTGTCGAAATTTGAGTTGAAGGTATTAGCTACCATAAACGCAGCATCTTTATGTAAACTTGTTGTATCAGGATTAGAAATAAATGCATTCCATTTAACTGAATCTAATAGCATAGTGTTGCTAAATACGTAATCAGAAAATAAATTGTAACACTGTTTGTTTTTTAATTCACCAAACTTTGTATTCATCCACGAATAAAATCCTTTAGGATGTTGCGCAGCATCTACATCGTTGTAAAAGGCTTGAGCTACAAATGATAAAATATTTTTATCAGACGCAATGTTTTCGCTATTATAAAATGTGGTCCAAGCTTTTTTCAAAGCAGTTGCAGCTTTTGTAATATCTTCTTTTGTTGCATCTTTCTTGCTCATGGCCGCATCTAAACGCTGAAGATTAGCCGCGAAAGCAATTAATGGCGAACCCATGATACCTTCGTTTAAATACACACGTTGTTTAGTGTATGGTCGCCAAGCATCGTATGTTTTTTGATAATCAGAAAATAAGTTTTCGTACTCCGGTTTTCCTTTAGCCCAGGTTGAAAATGCGGCTTCAGCCGTTTGTTTTTCTTCGTAAGTTTTAAATTTTAAAAGTTGTTTGGATTCACCGTCAAAAAATTTCCAGTAGTTAGCAACGCCTGCATAATAGCCAGCTAATTGTAATTTAACAGCCGGACTTTTTTTCATTTCCTCCAACATAAATTTAAGACGAGCGTCACGTAAATTTACCAATGAAGGATTCTCAATATCCGTTTTTAATTTCACTCCATAAGACGTTTCATAACGGTTGGTACCACCAGGTAACCATAAATCATAGCGTAATCACCATCTTTAACACCTTTAATTGAAACCGGTAAAAAATATTTTGCTTTGAACGGAACATTGTCTGCCGAATAATCTGCAGGCTTTCCATCTTTGCTCATATATACACGGAAAATAGAAAAATCGCCGGTGTGACGAGGCCATTCCCAATTATCAGTATCACCACCAAATTTACCAATGCTTTCAGATGGTGTTCCTACTAAACGAACATCTTTATAGCGCTCGTACACAAATAATAAAAACTGATTGCCTTTAAACATTGGAACAATACGACCTTCTAAAGCTGTACCTTCTGTTTCTTTTGTTGACATTTCAGTTAAAATAGCAGGTAGTTTTGCTGTTAACTCTGAGCCTTTAATGTCTTTTATTTTTTCGTTTACTTTATCAGTAACGTCAACTATTTTTACTAAGAACTGCGCGTGAACTCCGGGAGCTGCAATTTCTTCTTGCTTTGTACGTGCCCAAAAACCATCTCTTAAATAATTATGCTGAACAGTACTTGCGGCGTTAATAGCATTATATCCGCAATGGTGATTTGTAAAAATTAATCCTTCTTTACTTACTATTTCACCAGTACATCCGCCGCCAAAAATTATAATAGCGTCTTTTATACTCGCTTGATTGATACTGTATAATTGCTCCTTAGTTAACTTCAATCCTTTTTTTACCATGTCGGCATAAACTTGCTCGCCCAATAACATGGGCAACCACATACCTTCGTCGGCTTTAACAACCGACTTTGAAATAAAATTTAGAGCAAGGATGAAAATGAGAATACGTTTCATAATGTGTTTTCGTTTTTACGGGAGCGAAACTACTGGAAAAAAGAGGCTTAACCCAATTTTTTAGAGTAATTGGGGCAGAACTTAGACGAATGAAAGCTAAGTGCTTGATTATATTGAGATTAACTCCCCCAAAATGGGGGATAAATAGCCGAAAAAACTAATAAAAATCAGTTCTTTAAAAGAGCTTTTCTTGTTTGCTTTCATGGTCTAACAGCCATTGTTTTCTGTAGATGTCACCCGAATAACCTACCAGTTTTCCGTCGGCCCCGATGACGCGGTGACAAGGAATAATTATGGTTATTGGATTTTTGCCATTTGCTGAGGCGGCAGCGCGAATTGAATTTGGATCGCCTAATTTTTTTGCAAGAGTTAAATAAGAAATGGTTGTGCCAAAAGGGATTTTAAGTAATTCGTTCCAAACACTTTTTTGAAAATCAGTTCCCGCAGCATTCAATGGCAAATTAAATTGTGTGATTTCTTTTTTGAAATACGCCGTTAATTGTTTTTTGGCCTCGTCATTTATTGGTGAAGGCAAAACCGGCTGCTTATCTAATACATTTTTCTCTGTCTTCACAAATAAAACAGAAAGTAAATGTTGACTACTAGATGTTAGCTCTAATTCACCTAAAGGCGTATCCACATAATCATAATATAATTTGTGTTCCGACATTTAGCTTTTATTTTTTAATTCGTTGAGTTTTTTTGAGATGTAGTCGTTGCTTGGTAAATGTGCGTTTTGAATTCGTTTGGCGTAACGTATGCTATCGGTTATTTCTTTGTTTTTTTGTTCTACCAAATCCTTCTGTTCAGATATTTCCTTGTTTGCTTTTTTCTTATTCCTGTATCCTCTGAATACAATAACCGCCATAATCAGCATCAATATGAAACCGATAATAAATCCGTTACGAATGAGGACTTGTTTTGCTTGCTCCAATCTGGTAACCTCTTCTTTACGTTCGAATTCGATATTCATTTGAGCTTCTAAAGTTTTGCGCGCCTTATCAATACTGTGAATACTATCTCTCAATAAAATAAATTGTTGATACATTTGGTATGCCGACTTATAGTCGCCTGTTGCTTCGTATATGCCGGTTAGATTATCGTACCAATTACATTTTAGTTGAAGGTTGGTGAAGCCTTCCATAATTTCGATTGCCTTTTTTGTATACTCGATTGCTTTTGCATGGTCGTTTGCTTCAAAAAATATCCAACCCATATTTCCATATTGGCGTGACATCCCAATTTTATCATTAGCGTCTTCACAAATCTTAAGTGCTTTGTGATAGTACTCCATTGTTTTTTCAAGATTTCCCATGTCATAATACAAATTAGCCATATTCCCAATTTGCAAAGCCATATTTTCTTTATTGTTTATTTTTTCATTAACCTCATACGCAAAAGTTAAGGACTCCAAGGCTTTTTTATACATCAATTCCATTTCTTTCTTCATGCCCTTACTTTTAAACCTTGATGCTCTGAACATATAGGCGTTTCCCATATTACCAACATGCGTTGCAATACCAATTTGATTATTCATCTTTTGGTCGAGAATCATTGCCAAACTATCATATTCAAGACTCTTTTCGTAATTGCCTTCGTTGTAATAAACCATTCCAATATTCCCCAAAGCAGCGGCCTCGCCTTCCACGTTCTTTACTTGCTTGTATAATTTAATTGCTGTACTATAATTAGCTAAAGCATTCGGAAAATCACCAGTGGCATAATGAGCTAAGCCTATATTATTGTAAATAGAGGCTACTATACTAAGGTCATTAATCTCTTTAAACAATAATATTGATTGATTGAAATAATTAATTGCTTCCGGATATTTTGTCTGACCCATTTTAACCCTTCCCATTGCAAAAAGAGCATGGGCCTTTCCCCATTTAAAATTATTTTCATTAGCTAATTCATGGGCTTGTTTTGCCAAATAAAAAGCGCTATCCGATTTAGTTTGAATAAGCGCTTTAGAATATTCGCATAGAGCTACAACTTTTTCTCTGTCTGTTTTTGAATTGCGTACTGCTTTTTGTAATGAATCTACTATACGGGGCGTTTGCGCAACAATAAAATTAATTGCAAATAAAAAGATGCTGTATAAAGTTATTTTTTTCATAAAGCCCCTTTCACAATTTCTTCCACAACGGCTGGGTCTAACAATGTAGAAGTATCTCCTAAATTATTTATTTCTCCTTCGGCAACTTTCCGCAAAATCCTTCTCATTATTTTTCCACTCCGTGTTTTTGGTAAGCCTGTTACAATTTGGATTTTATCCGGTTTTGCAATTGGACCAATAATTTTATTTACCTCGGCAATAATTTCTTTCCGTAACTCCTCGTGTGATTTTTTTGAGGAAGGAACAATACAATACGCGTAAATACCTTGTCCTTTTATATCGTGAGGATAACCTACTACTGCACTCTCAACAACATCAGCGTGCGCATTGATCGCACTTTCTACTTCCGCAGTTCCAATTCTGTGCCCGCTCACATTCATTACGTCATCAACACGTCCGGTAATTCTGTAATATCCATTCTCATCGCGTTTACAACCATCACCTGTAAAATATAAATTATTGTAGGTTGCAAAATAGGTTTGTTTACAACGTTCATGATCGCCATAAGTTGTGCGGATGATTGATGGCCATGGAAATTTAATGCAAAGATTTCCTTCTACATTATTTCCTTTTATTTCATTTCCTTTTTCATCAACTAAGATAGGCTGTACTCCAGGTAAAGGTAAGGTAGCATAGCTTGGTTTTGTTTTTGTAATTCCCGCTAAGGGAGAAATTAAAATTCCGCCTGTCTCCGTTTGCCACCAGGTATCAACTATCGGACATTTTTCTTTTCCAATATTTGTATTGTACCATTGCCACGCTTCTTCGTTGATCGGCTCTCCAACACTTCCTAAAACTTTTAAGGAATTTAATCTATATGGTTTCACAAAATCTAAGCCTAGCGCTTCTAACGCACGTATTGCCGTTGGCGCTGTATAAAAATGCGTGACTTTATACTTGTCAATAATTTTCCAGAAACGTCCGGCATCAGGATAAGTTGGAACACCTTCAAAAATTATTGAAGAGGCTCCTGCCAAAAGTGGACCATACGTAATATATGAATGTCCGGTTATCCAACCTACATCAGCTGTACACCAATACAGATCTCCGGGATTATATTGAAAAACATTTAAAAAACTATAGCATGTATATACCATATAACCGCCGCAAGTATGCACAACGCCTTTTGGTTTTCCGGTTGAACCGGAAGTGTAAAGAATGAATAACATATCTTCGCTATCCATAACTTCTGGTTCACATTTATCCGATGCATTTGGAACAAGATCACCCCACCACTTATCTCGGGAAGAATTTATACTAACAGTTGTATTGGTGTGTTTGTAAACTAAAACATTCTTTACTGAAGGGCAAATTTCTAAAGCTTCATCAACAACGTTTTTCAAATTAATTATTTTGTCGCCACGATAAGCACCATCAGAAGTTAACACCACTTTGCAATCACAGTCCTGAATTCTTCCTGCTAAAGATGAAGCAGAGAATCCCGCAAAAACTACAGAGTGAACGGCGCCAATTCTTGCGCATGCCAACATTGCAAAAACAGATTCAGGAATCATTGGCATGTAAATACAAACGCGATCGCCTTTTACAACACCAAAACTTTTCAGCGTATTCGCAAGTTTACATACTTCATCATGTAATTGCTGATAAGTAATTGTTCTGTTCGGCTTATCTTCAAAATTAGATTCCCATATAAATGCAATGTCATTTGCTTTTTGCGGTAAATGACGATCAATACAATTTTCAGTAATATTTAGTTTAGCATTTAAAAACCACTTTACATCGTAATTCTTAAAATCCCATTTAAGAACGGAGTCCCACTTCTTTTTCCAGGTAAAATTTTCGGCAACATCAGCCCAAAATGCTTCTGGTTGTTCTACTGATTTTTTGTACTGAGAATTATAATCCTCTATTGAAGATATCTTTTTCATTGTCCCCTATTTTCCCTAAAAGTAAAGAAAATTGCGGCATAACAATTATCATAAATCAGCTTTTCGGAGGAAAAAACGCTTGGCTATTGGCATTAATGTTTCTTTAAAGGGAACCAGAAGGTCGGTTTGTATGGTATACACTGCAGGAACCGGAAGTTGCTGATTGTTTTTTATAAGCTGATGCTTGATGCTTTCGTATGTTTTACTCAAACTAAGGGTATAAGTTCCTGCATAACTGGTGTAAATGGCTCTCCCAATTCCTTCTACTGTATGTATTTTAGAAACTGAATAATAATAAGCGGGCACTTCTCTGCTCTTTGTATAATGAAACAAAAAATAGCCTTCATCCTTGTTTTGCGGAACAATTCCTACAGTTTCCAAATTCAAGTGTTTTTCTATTAATTCATAAATATCTTTTCCGCTGTTTATTTTTTGTTGAAGCAAAGGCGTAGCGTAATTAATAATGTCGGTAATTTCTTTCATCCACTCTTCATTTACATTATTCGAATAGCTGAATTTTTGATTAGCAAAATCAATATCAAGGATTTCCTTTTTAAATCCCGACTCTAACATGTGCGAAGTTTCTCTGAAATTAATCAGGTTTTTATAATGCCAAATTAAATCAGACAGGGGTGGATAAAGCTCTGCTTTGTCGAAGTGTTGTTTTACATTTTGAAGATAGGCCAGTAACACATACTTTTTGTATTCAAAATCCAGAAGACCCTCAGTTAACCAATTTTTATTAAGTGTTTCCATATAATAAGCGGCTTTTTACAATTATACGGCGCACAAAGGCTTTTGTTACCGAAAAACTGTTAAAAATTACCACAAAGCTATTGTTAAAAAGTATGGTAAATCCTCATCATTTGAAGCAATAGTTAAGCTAATTTTAAGCAAACAAAAAAAGATGAAAAAATTAATTGTAATACCTGTAATGATACTGTTGATGGCGGCATGTGTGCCACAACGTTTAATGGAAGAGACGAAAGCTAAAGCCGAAGCTTGTGATAAAGAATTATCGGCATTAAAAAAATCGTGTGCCGAAAACGAAGCTAAAATGGCAGAGTTAAAAGAACAATCGGTAAAAGATGGCAAAGCTTTAAACGGATTACAAAGAGATACTGCTGTTACTGGTTCAAGTTATAGAAACTTAGTTGGAAAATACGATAAGTTAAATGCTTTAAACGAGCAATTAATGGCGCGTCTCGAAAAACTAATGGCGGGTAGCGAAAAAGATAATGCTAAACTTAGCAGTGATTTACAATTAACACAAGAGCAATTACTAAAAAAACAAGACGAATTATTGGGACTTGAAATGCGTTTGAAAAAACAACAAGCCGAATTAGATGCGCTCTCAGCTGAACTAAAAAAACGTGAAGCACGTGTTGCAGAGTTAGAAGAGATTTTAAGAAAAAAAGACCAAGCTGCAGCTGATTTGAAAAAGAAATTAAGCGATGCTTTGTTTAGTTTTGAAAACAAAGGTTTAACCATTACACAGAAAAACGGAAAGGTTTATGTTAGTATGGATGAGAGTTTATTATTTGCCAGCGGTAAAACGGCTGTAGAACCAAAAGGTATTGAAGCTTTAAAGAACGTTGCAAAGGTTTTGGAAAAAGAAGTGGATATCAATGTTTTGGTGGAAGGTCACACCGATGATGTTCCCATGAAAGGTGTTGGCGAAATAAAAGACAATTGGGATTTAAGTGTGATGCGCGCTACTTCTGTTACAAAGATAATGTTAACCGGAACTACAATCGATGCCAAGCGAATTACTGCGGCGGGACGAGGAGAATTTTTTCCATTAGACAATTCCAAAACCGCTGACGGAAGAAAGAAAAACAGAAGAACCGAAATTATTTTAACTCCGAAATTAGATGAGTTATTGAAAGTATTAGGTTCAAATTAATAACATAACAAAAAAACAAAATGGGATTTACAAAAGAATTTAAAGATTTTGCCATGCGCGGAAGCGTAATTGATTTGGCAGTGGGTGTTGTAATTGGCGGTGCGTTTAACGGCATCGTAAAATCATTAGTAGACGACGTTATTACTCCTGCGGTTCTAACCCCAGCATTAAAAGCAGCTAATCTTGCTGATTTAGCACAATTAGTAATACCGGGAACTGCTATTAAGTACGGCAATTTCATTTCACAAATAATTTCGTTTATAATTATTGCTCTTGTTTTATTCATGGTTATTAAAGGCATAAATAAAATGAAGAAAAAAGAAGAGGAAGCTCCTTCTACTCCACCAGAACCAACAATACAAGAGAAACTCTTAATGGAGATTCGCGACTCGTTGAAGAAATAATGTAATTTGTCTATCAAAAACAAAGGCTACATCAATTTAGATGTGGCCTTTGTTTTTTAAAAGCGTAACCAATTCTCTTATTCCCCGTTAAGGGATAAATGAAGCTCCTCGCGAAAACGTTTCCTCTGCTATTAATTAAAATTGGTTGTGCGCAAACAGCTTTTGATTATTCTGCCATAAAAATCGATTACGGCTATAGCACCTCAACGTTTTCAGGAATAACATTAAACCATTTTACCGTTAACAAAACCATTACAGAATCTGATATAACAAAAAGTAAATTCACAAAACCTGATGTAATGCCATCTTATAATTACGGATGGAAGCAAGGTATTTTCCTTTGGGTAAATTTAAGTCCGTGTTATGCTTACCGGCCGGAAGTAAATGTTAGTTTTTGCATTACCTCTCACAAAAATCCTTCTTCAAAAACCAAAAAAACAATTTATTCAACTTCAGTTGGATTTGAATTTAAACCTCAATTAATTATTCGTATTGGTTGTAGAAATACTGAACCTGTTATTAAAATGGCCCGAAACATGAGTTACTATCTCACACAAAAACAAACCTATTTAATTGTTGGGCCAAAATTCTCCTATCAAAAATCGGACAAAGCCTTCTTGCAAAAGAATAAGGAAAGAAATTATTCAACAGGATTTGTTTTTGGTATTGGATCGGATCACTTGTTTCCTAATCTGGATGTTGCGCCTGAATTAGTGCTGAGTCTTGAATATCAAAGCGGAAATAATCACGAGCAAAAAAAAGACTCAAACCGATATTACACCAGTTTGAGTCTTGCAATGAATTTTTTCTGATTACTTACTCATAATCTTAAATTCTGAACGGCGATTGTTTTGACGACCTTCATCCGTATCATTTGTATCAATTGGTTTTGTTTCACCATAACCTTTTGATGTTAAACGATCCGCTGCAATTCCTTTAGTAATTAAATATTCAACAACCGATTTAGAACGGCTGTCTGATAACTTCATATTGTATTCATCAGAACCTTTACTGTCTGTGTGAGAACCTAATTCAATTTTAATAGTTGGATTCTCAGTTAATAATTTAATTAAACGGTCTAATTCGTTTGCAGATTCAGGACGGATGGTTGCTTTATCAAAATCAAAGAAGATGTTACGTAATACAATTACACTTCCCACTTCCACTTTCTTTAAAGCGACATCTTTTGTGTACTCAACATAATCTGCATTGATATCAATAATAAAGTTTTCTGAGTGGAATAAATAACCATCTTTTCTAACGGCGATACCATAGTTTCTTCCCGCAGGTAAAGTAACTAAATAACGACCTGTTGTACTGTTTGATTTAAACGTAGCTAATAATAAGTTTTTATCATTATCAATTAAATCAATTGAAGCTTCTAAAACCGCGTTTGTTTTTGCATCCGTAATTACACCTTTTAATAACGCCATTTTCGGACCTTTACTTTCAACCGCAGCTTCTGTTTTTAAATTCGAAATAGGATTGGCGGCCATTGCCAATAATTGATCTTCTGTATTTAGTAATGGTTGTTTCTCATGACCTAAAATTGTTAAACGATAAATATCTTGTCCGCCATAACCTTTCATACTTGCACTAGCGTAGAAGGCGTGGCGACCGTTAGCCGCCATTACAAAGAACACATCATCATCCGGGGTATTAATTGGAATGCCCATATTAATTGGTTGGGTCCATTTTCCGTTTTCAAAAGTTGTTTTAAAAATATCGTAACCACCAATTGAACCGGCGCCTTTAGAAGAATAATACATTGTTTTTCCATCAGGCATCATGTATACACCATCTTCATCGTAAGCTGTATTAATTGGAGGGCCTACGTTTACTGCTTTTTCAAATTTTCCTTTTTCGTTAATTGGTGAATAATAAATATCGTGTCCGCCTAAACCATCTTTTCTATCGGTACTCACAAAAAATAATGTTTTGCTGTCGTACGAGAAAGAAGCTGATGCTTCGTGACCATCTGTGTTAATTGCTTTTCCTAATGATTCAGGTTTAGTCCACATAGCACCCATTAATTCAGAAATAAATAAATCTCCTCCTTTACTGGCGCCATCATAAGTAACTAATTTTTGTCCATCGGGTGATAAACAAATGGCGGCGTTGTGTAATTCTAAATTTACCGGCGTTCTGATGTTTCGGGCGTTTGTCCATTTCTTGCCGTTTTTAGTTGACATCCAAATATCTTCGTATGGTAAATTATCTTCTTCGCTTAAACCTGCGCTAACACCGCCGGGGCGACGTGAAGTAAACATCATTATACTTTGGTCCGCTGTGATTACAGGTGAGTAATCGCTATATGACGAATTAATTTCAGGACCAACGTTATCAATAAAAACACGAACCGGATTTTTCGCGAGTTCTAATCCCGTTTTACATTCTTCAATTTTTTTATTTGTTTTTTCTAACTCTTCTTTTTCCTTTCCGCCAAGGGTAGCTACGTAACCTTGATATTCAGTTATTGCTTTTTCCCACTCTGAACGCAAATGATAAACCCATCCTGTATAGAATCTGATTCTTTTATCAACGGCTGGATTTAATTGATATGCTTTCATTATGAAATCATAGGCTTTACTTTTCTCGTGCGTTTGTAAATGTGCTACACCTAAACGATAATTTAAAAGCGCGTTGTTTGGATTAAAGTTATGTGCTTTAATGTAATGTGGAATTGCAACAGGATAAATATTTGCCTGATTAATATCCCAAATAGCGTCACCTTCGCGAATTTCTTTAATTGCTTCTTTTAATTCATCCTTCTTATCAGGGAAATTCTTTTTTCGAATTCAACATTCTGCTGAGCGAAATTGAAAAACGGTAAAGATAAAAGCGCAAGCATGTATAATAGTTTTTTCATAATATATTATTCGCTACAGTCTCCGTTAATAAATGATTTAGCTGCAGTCACACCCAATTCTAGTGCTTTTTTCCAATCTTGGCAACTCCCCTCATCCTCTCGCAACATTTGTCTGGCAATACCACGGTTATAATAAGCCGGGCCGTTTTTTGCATTGAGTTGAATCGCTTTGTTGGCCATGTCTTTTGCTTTCATGTACTCTTTTGTTTTGATATAAACAGAAGCAAGTCCATTATAGGCAGAAGAATTATTCGGGTCTTTCTTTAATACTTCTTCAAAATCTGTTTGTGCGTTTTTTGTACTTCCGTTTTCAAGACGAGCTGCGCCTCTGTTATTTTGGGCGATGACATATTTCGGATTCGCCTGAAGTGCCTTATCGAACGACTCGATAGCTTTTGGTAAATTTTTGTTTTCGCGATAAGCAGAGCCCAAATTATTGTAAACAAATGCCTGAGTTGGATCGATACTAATTGCTTTTTCATAATCTGCAATAGCGCCCGGTAAATCATTTAATGCGCGTTTTGCGCTTGCGCGATCGTTATACGCATAAGCGTAATCTGCTTTCGCAAGAATGGCTTTCCCATAACTTTCAACAGCAGCTTTATATTCACCGGTTTCATAAAGTAATAATCCTTTGTAGTAACTCGCATCAGCATGATTAGAATTTATGGCGATACACTTATCAAGCGCTACTAATTGCGAATCCTTTTTTCCTTCATTGAAGAAAATCAAACTCTTAGTGAAATAAGCATCTGCATTTTGTGGCGTTAATTTAATAACTGCATTAATGTCAGAACAAGCTTCTACGTAACGTTTAGCTTGGGTTAATGCAACCGCCCGATTATATAACGCTTTATCAAAAGTGGGTTTGTTTGTTATACTCTTTGTAAAGAAATCGATAGCTGAAGTGTAATCGTTAGCTTTTAGTTTTTCTAAACCGAAGTTGTAATCGGCTTCAGCTTGTTGGTCGGGCGTAAGTTGCGATGCCACTTTAACAGTATCCTGCGAAAACAGAGAATAGTTAAATACGCATAACAAGGCTAAAAAAAGTTTCTTCATATTAGGGTTTATTGTTGTGACTAAAATACAATTTTTTATTAGAAACTACCTATCTTTATGGCAAATCCTTTATGCACAAAAAACTAATAGTCGGCTCTCTAGCAACAATACTTTTGTTTTCGTATTGTTCACTTTTTACACCATCAGCAAGTAAAATGTATAAGCGCTCACTAAAAAAACATCCTCAGTATGATGCTGTTATAGTACCTGGTGTTCCTTTTAAAGAACCACAGTGGGATAAGCCCATGTTGATGCGGGTTATTTGGGCAGTTCACTTATATAAAAGAGGTCTTACAAAAAATATCATAATGAGCGGCTCTGCTGTTTATACCCCTTATGTAGAAGCCAAAATAATGAAACAATATGCTGTTGCTTTAGGCGTGCCCGAAGAACATGTTTTAGTTGAAGATAAAGCTGAGCATAGTACTGAAAATGTTTGGTATGGATATAAATTAGCAAAATCGAAAGGTTTTAATTCGATAGCACTTTCAAGTGATATTTTTCAAACCAAATTACTTTACAGATTCTGTAAGAAAAGAACTAAAGGTGTAGAATTTTTACCAAGTATGTTTGATACACTTCGTACTTTATCTCACGATACACCACCAATAGAATTTAAACATTTGAAACTGGATACTTTTGTTGCACTTCCCAACAGAGAAAGTAAATGGCAACGCTTTAGAGGCACACAAGGCAAACACATTAACTTTAAAGATACAAACTAGAATAAGTTATATACAGCGAAGGAAGATAAATACGCAAGGCCGGTCATATAAACCAATTGTACCCACATCCATTTCCAGCTTTTAGTTTCGCGTAACACTACCGCCATTGTGCTCATACACTGCATAGCAAAAGCATAAAACACTAAAAGCGACAAACAAACCGCGGTAGAATATTTTGGTTGACCGGAAGAATCCTTTTCTACTATTAATTTTTCACGAACAGAACTTACATTCTCAGAATCATTGGCGCTGTAAATGGTGGCCATGGTTCCAACAAAAACTTCGCGTGCTGCAAAAGAGGTTATTAACGCAATACCTATTTTCCAATCGAAACCAAGAGGCGCAATTACGGGCTCGATTTTCTTTCCTAACCATCCTGCGTATGAAGCTTCGAGTTTTTCGGATTGCATTTGTTTAGTTGCTTCAGGTGTTGAAGGTGTGTTTGCGTATTTAGAATCTATTTTTTCAAATGTATCGCCCGGCCCGTGTGAACTCAAAAACCAAAGGATAATTGAAACTGCTAAAATTATTTTTCCGGCTTCCCATAAAAACACTTTTACTTTTCCTACTACAATTACACCAATACTTTGCCATTGTGGCATTCGGTAAACAGGCAATTCCATTATGAAATAACTTTTCTCCTTTGTTTTTATAATTAATTTCAGAATGAAAGCTGTAGCAAGTGTGGCGACAAATCCCAGTAAGTACATTCCTAGTAAAATAATTCCTTTCAAATTAAAAATACCAAGTACAGCATCATCAGGAACCATTAAAGAAATTAGTAAAGTATAAACAGGTAAGCGCGCGGAGCAACTCATTAGTGGAAGAATTAAAATAGTAATTAATCGCTCTTTATAATTACTGATAGTGCGCGTGCTTAAAATAGAAGGAACTGCACAAGCAACACCGCTAACAATTGGAATTACCGATTTTCCATTCAAGCCAAAGCGTCTGAAAATTTTATCCATAATAAAACTTACACGTGCCATGTAACCCGAATCTTCTAACAAACCAATAAAGAAAAACAACAACGCAATTTGTGGGATAAAAATAACAACGCCGCTTATGCCTGCTAAAACGCCATTCACTACTAATTCGCTTAATTGTCCGGCTGGTAAAGCTGCTGCCGTTTTCTCCATTAAAAACGAAAACGAACTTTCAATCCAATTCATTGGAAATTCCGCCAAGAAAAAAATACATTGAAACACAACAAACAACACCAACAGTAAAATGCCATATCCAAAAACAGGATGTGTCATAAATTTATCGAGCTTTTCCGAAAAACCTCTTGTAGCCGTTTGTGGTAATGTTATTGCCTTTGTGAAAATATAATTAATAACATTGAATCGGTAAATGGTGTCTTTCTCCTCGAAAACATTGAGTTTCGTTTTATATTCTGCATCATTTTCAAATTGTTTTGAAATTGTGCTTTTGAAGTCGCTTGTACCTAAATCATTTTGCTTGTTTACATCATGAAATAAATTCTCGGATACAATTGCTTCCGTAATTTTTGTTTTTAGCTCGTCTAAGCCTTGATGCGTTCTTGAATTAACCGCAACAATTTTTACCCCTAACAAACGACTTAGTTCTTCTTTATTTATTTTTAATCCCAAAGCATCGGCTTCGTCAATCATATTTAAAACAACAATCACCGGGATTTTTAAATCGATCACTTGTGTTGCTAAAAGTAAATGGCGTTTTAAATTAGAGGCATCTGTAACAACAACAGCTACATCAATGTCATTTCCCAATAAAACTTTACAAGCAACTTCCTCGTCTAAAGATTTTGGATACAAGCTATACGTACCCGGAAGATCAGTAATCTCTAATTTAAGTCCTGAATTTGTTTTGGTTGAACCAACATGTTTGTCGACCGTTACGCCGGGATAATTTCCTGTTTTTTGATTTAGACCTGTGAGTGCATTAAACAAAGTTGTTTTGCCTGAGTTAGGATTTCCTAAAAGCGCAACAGAAATTGGTTTAGTCTTTATTTTAGGAGAAGCGGTTTCCATGTTAATCCTCTAACACAACTGTTGAGGCTTCATCTTTTCGCATGCTTAATTCGTACCCCGAAACTTCAATTGCAATTGGATCGCCCATTGGAGCTATTTTGGTAAGTGTAATTTTTTCGCCTGGAAAACAACCCATTTCGATAAGTTTTAAAGCTAAGTCCTTTTTATTAAGGGCTTTAATTATTCCACTTTCTCCAATCTTTAATTTATCGAGGGTTTTCATTGTGGTAAAGGTACAATTTTTGGTCTTTTTTTCATACCCTAAACAGGGTATACCTATGCCAATTTCTTCTCTAATACCAATTGGTTTCGGTTATAACTTAGGCAATTAATCCCGGCGTTTTTCCCTTTAATAAAACCTCCAAATCTATCTTCAATTCCCAAGGCTTCCGCTCCGTTATAGGTGGCCCACTTTAATACGTCTGCGATCTGTGCCCAACTATAAAATTTCAATAACACGTTTATTTCGTTGGTGATTGACAAAGAATTATTGCTTGCTAAACTATCTGTACCAACAACCATCCTACAATTATCTGCTATGAAATTATTTAATTCAGGTAAAGTGTTTTCGATATACAAATTTGCATTCGGACATAAACACCAATATAATTCACGGTAAAAGTTATTCGCCCAAACTATATCTTCACTTTCTGTAAACGTATTGTGCACTAATAATAAATTACTGCATTTGCCTAAATGCGCCAAGTAAGTTTGTAATGATGAAAGCTCGCTAGGTTCAAAAAAGTCGATTGGCATTTTTAAAAAATCATATAGTTCAACAAAGTCGCCCTCTTTCTTTTGAAAAAACAAATCTTCCTGAGCGCTTTCCTGATTGTGAATACTCACAGGATATTTTGTATGTTCAACATCTGCCGCAATTTTCTTCATCAACGATTCTGAAACAGAATAAGGGGCGTGTGGCACCAATGAATTTATTAAATCCATTCGGCTCGCGCCACGTTGTAATTCTTTTCCTAAAGCAAAAGCGCCTTCAGCATGTTCAGGATTAAAGCCAATTAATTCAATAAAAGTGTGATAAAAAATCGGGCTCTTTTGCTTTACTTCAAATGTATCAGGTGTGTTCGAAATGTCTCCAACAGCTACAATACCATTTTCCCACATGAATTTATCCGCTTCCACAATTCCTGCCTGAATTTGCTCTTTCGAAAATGTTCTTCTCTTAGTAATAATCTCTTTCGCAAAATTCAAAAGCCTGCCTTCTTCTGCAATAAGTCCTTTCATGTGACTTAATTCCAAATGGCAATGCGCATTCACAAAGCCGGGACAAATAATGCCGTCATAAAACTCAACTTTCGATTTTTCAACGCTATTGCGTTTCCGGTACTCAAGAAAACAATCATTATCATCCAATACCAAAACAGGCCGGTCATTTAAAAACCGTTTACCGTCGAAAATGTATGTTGCCGATATAAAACGCATACTGTAAATATACTAAAGATGCTGAAAACAATCCCGATAGCTATCGGGACAGCATGACAAAAAGCCGTATCTTTATACCATGTCTGTTAAAAAGGATATTCGCAAACTTAGTCTGGAGGAATTAGCCCAATTGGTAAAACAAAAAGGCGAGCCTGCTTTTCGTGCCAAACAAATTTACGATTGGTTGTGGGCAAAGCGGGCTGTTACTTTTGAGGACATGAGTAATTTATCTAAACCCATGCGTGATTGGTTAGATGAAAATTTTGTGATTAACGCCGTTGAAATTCACGACTTACAAATTAGTAAAGACAAAACCATTAAATGCGCCATGAAATTACATGACGATTATGTGGTGGAAAGTGTTTTGATTCCTTCAACAGACAGAATGACGGCTTGCATTTCTTCGCAAGTGGGTTGTAGTTTAACTTGTGCGTTTTGTGCCACAGGAAAAATGAAACGGATGCGTAATTTAAATGCCGACGAAATTTTTGATCAGGTTGTTTTAGTTAGAGATCAAGCCAAAGAAAAATACGATGCGCCATTATCCAATATCGTTTATATGGGAATGGGAGAACCTCTGTTGAATTACGCAGAAGTTTTAAAATCAACCGAAAAAATAATTTCTCCGCAAGGTTTAGGTATGAGTCCGCAACGGATTACAGTTTCTACTGCAGGTGTTGCAAAAATGATTATGAAGTTGGGTGATGATGGTGTGAAATTTAATTTGGCACTTTCCTTACACGCTGCTAATGATGAAAAGCGGAATAAAATAATGCCGATTAACGAAACCAACACTTTAGATAATTTGGCGGAAGCTTTAAATTATTTTACTGAGAAAACCGGAACCCGCGTTACGTTTGAGTATATCGTATTTAAGGATTTTAACGATAGCATTAAAGACGCTCAGGAATTAGCAGATTATTGCAAAAAAGTGAAATCGAAAGTAAATATTATAGAATACAATCCTATAGATGATGGCGAATACAAACAAACTACCCCCGAACGTTTGGCTGCCTTTTTACAACACCTCGAAAAAAACAAAATAATTGTTAATGTTCGTCGCAGTCGCGGTAAGGATATTGATGCCGCTTGCGGACAATTAGCCAATAAAAACAAATTAGCTACTCAGGAGTCAAAATAGATTTTGATAACCCGTCAGAAGTTTTAATTTTACCGTTTAATTGCCTAGCGTAACTCAAAATATTAAAGCCCCTGTGGCTGAGCACATGAAAATTTTTGAATCGAAGTTTAAAGATTCAATGAAAAGTTCTGTGCCTTTATTAGACAAAATCACCAACTACATTGTAAAACGAAAAGGGAAACAACTACGACCGATGTTTGTTTTTTTAAGTGCGCAAACTGTTGGAACAATAAACGAAAGTACTTATCGTGCTGCGGCCTTAATTGAATTATTGCACACCGCCACTTTAGTTCATGATGATGTGGTGGATGATAGTAACGAACGCCGCGGATTTTTTAGCGTTAACGCTATTTGGAAAAACAAAATTGCTGTCTTGATTGGTGATTTTTTATTATCAAGAGGTTTATTGTTGTCTTTAGATAATGATGATTTTCATTTACTAAAAATTGTAAGTACAGCTGTAAAAGAAATGAGTGAGGGTGAATTATTGCAAATTGAAAAAGCCCGTCGCTTAGATATATCGGAAGAAATTTATTACGAAATTATTCGTCAGAAAACTGCAAGTTTAGTAGCCGCGTGTTGTGCAAGTGGCGCCGCTTCTGTAACTGATGATAAAAATACCATTGCTAAATTTAAAGAGTTTGGTATTCTTACCGGGATGGCATTTCAAATAAAAGATGATTTGTTTGATTTCGGTAGTAGCGAAGAAATTGGAAAACCAACCGGTATTGATATTAAAGAAAAGAAAATGACCTTACCTTTAATATATGCGCTCAATCAAAGTAGTTGGATGGAAAAGCGCAAAATCATCAATATCATTAAAAATCACAATACCGATTCAGATAAAGTAAAAGAGGTAATTGATTTTGTTATTGCAAAAGGCGGTATTGCTTACGCCGAAAAAATTATGCTGGATTATAAAAATAAAGCCTTAACTTTATTGAAAGACTTCCCCGAGTCGCCATCACGAAATAGTCTGGAACAATTAGTGGTGTATTCCATCGAAAGAAAAAAATAGTTTATTAATTTTGTATTATGAAACTGAAACACATTTTCTACATTATTCCGTTTTTAATTTTTGTAGCTTGCAATAGCGGCGCAGATAAAGAAACTTCTGCTAAACAAGACTCCATAAAAAATGTTGCACGATTAGATAGCATTGCCATCGCCAAAGAAAAAAATCAATATTTAATTGAACCACCAGATACTAATTATACAGGCGACTATTTAACTAAATGGGAAAACGGTAACGTAAAATATAAAGGCTTCTTTAGGTTTGGTAAAAGGCACGGACAATGGATTGCGTTTTATGCCGAAGGAATTATGTGGAGCGAATGTTTTTATGATAAAGGTTTACGACACGGTGCAAATAATGTGTATTACGAAAACGGAAAACCGCGTTACATCGGTTGGTTTAAAAACGATCTGCGTGATAGTCTTTGGGTGTTTTATGATGCTCATGGTATAGAATCACAGCGCATCTGGTTTAAAAACGACCAGGAAGTACCTGCCTCCAAATAGCCGTAAACACTGGGTTTCAGGGCTTTTAGGTCCAAAAAATAGTCTTTCAGCGTTTATTTAACGTAATAATTGCAACCCTTTACATTTAGCCGGGTATAACCATAAAGTAAACCCCGGTAAAAATGAGCCTAATAAACTACATTTATTACGTCTGGAAAAAAATCACCGTTTCCGGTTTACGGTTAGCAGACTCACCTCACGACCGCAAGAGTGTCTTGTTCATTAATAAAATGAGTGTTTTAAATGTGCTCGCCATGATTGCTTTTTCGGTTAGTGCACCCTTATTCAATTTACAACATGTATTATATTTTACAATTCCTTTTCTATTCGCCTTCGGGCTACCGCCTTATTTAAACCATCTCGGAAAATTAAAATTTACACGTTATTACTTCGCCATCATTCCTTTAATCTTTTTAATTGGCGTTTGTATTCATAATAGCGCTGAGTTGGGCGATAAATATTTAATTCTTACTTCAGCTACCTTGCCTTTAATATTATTCAAAAACAAAAAAACTATCTATTTAATATTTGGTTTAAATGTTGTGTCCTTCTTTTTAATTACACTTTATCAAAATACATTTGAGCCTTTAGTTTTATTGCCTGATACATTGCAATGGATCTATTCTGTGTTTTCGGTATTAACTGTGTTTGGCGTTATCTTTTTTATTGTGCAATATTTCAGAGCTGATTCAGAAGAGTATGAAGGAGAGCTAGAAGAAAAAAATAAAGAGATTAGTCAGAAAAATACCGAGATCATCGACAGCATTACTTATGCGAAAAGATTACAACAGGCCATTCTTCCACCGGAAGAAGATATTTATAATGCCGTAGATAGTTTTATTTTATACAAACCTAAAGACATTGTAGCGGGCGACTTTTATTTTGCAGAACAAAAAGACGATTATTTTTTTGTGGCTGCTGCCGATTGTACCGGGCATGGTGTACCGGGCGCGATGGTAAGTTTAGTTTGTAGTAATGCGCTGAACAAAGCCGTGTCAGAATTAGAATTAAAAAGACCAGGAGAGATTTTAGATAAGGTTACCGAAATGGTGGTTGATACTTTTAAGAAAGGTCACACCGATATTAAAGATGGTATGGATATTTCTCTTTGCGTTATCAATACAAAAACCAGAGAAGTTGCATGGGCGGGCGCCAACAACCCGTTATGGTATATTAATAACGACAATGAATTAAAAGAAATTACCGCCAACAAACAACCGGTTGGTAAGAGCGAAAAATATTCTCTATTTACTACTCACGTATTAAATTTAGCAAAAGGAACTTTAGTGTACTTGTTTACCGACGGTTATGCCGATCAATTTGGTGGACCAAAAGGAAAAAAATTCAAATACAAACAGCTAGCTGATTTAATTCTCAGAAACAAAAACTTAACCATGACCGAACAACGCGATGTGCTTGACAATACCTTCACCGATTGGAAAGGTAATATTGAGCAGGTTGATGATGTTTGTATTATCGGCATTAAGTTGTAATCCGTTTTCTCTTAACATCAATGATTTATAATCTTGAAGTACCAAATTGGAACATCAAGTTCCAAAAATGCTACAATTTGTAGCCATCAATTCTTAGGTTCCAACATAACTTTGAGTTCTATTTTGCGGGTCGGGCGGCTCCATTCGGCTATCCCTTTATTATCGGGTACAATTTTAACTAATTATTTATTAAAAAGTTGCACTTTAGGGCAACTTGCTTTATATTTGTATGGATAACAAGAAACAAAAACTTAGGTCCGTTGTTTTTTACAAAGACTACTTTGAACATTTTTATACTAAGCAAAGACAAAAGGTAAAGGATAAAATCATTTGGACCTTTGATTTGATTGAAGAGTTGCAAAGGGTTCCGGACACCTATTTAAAACATCTTGAAAACACAAATGGTCTGTACGAAATAAGGATTCAAACAGGAAGTGACATTTTTAGGATTTTTTGTTTTTTCGACCATGGGCAATTAGTTGTTTTAGCAAATGGTTTTCAAAAGAAGACGCAAAAAACTCCAAGAAAGGAAATTGAAAGAGCGTTAAGAATTAAAGAAGAATATTACAATGAAAAAGAACAAAACAAAAACCCTTGAACAATTTAAGGAAGAACAGTACGGAAAACGCGGTACAAAAAAACGTGACAAACTTGAAGAAGGTTACGAGACTTTTAAAATTGGCGCCTTAATTCAAGAAGCTCGTCTCGAAAAAGGTTTAACACAAGAAGAGCTTGCCGAAAAATGCGGAACAACAAAATCCTACATCTCTAAAATAGAAAACAATATTAAAGAAGTGCGCATCTCAACTTTACAAAAAATTGTTGAGCTTGGTTTTGGAGGGCACCTTCAATTATCTATTAAGCTCTAAATCCAAAAGTATTTTTTATATTTATATATAAATAGCCGCTAAAGAGTAGCGGGTATAAACAAGTTAGCGTGCATTGTTAAATGACAAAGATATTTGTTTTTATATTGACACTTTATTTGACTCTGACAAGTTGCGTTGGCTGGGGTGACATGGGTGCACGAACTTGCTGGCGTGACGGTAAATATAATGTTTATGAAACCGACAGGGCTATGGCTCTTTTAATGGGGGACAAAGAAGGTGACAGCGGTGGTGCGTATCGAGTTGACAGTGTTGCGCAAATTGGCTCCAACGATAAATTTATTATTATTCAGAGTGAAGCAAATAAATATTGGATAGTAGACAAATCTAAGGACACTTTGCGTACCAATTCTAAAGAAATTGTTCTAGGACCTTATACCTTTGACGACTTTAAAAAAGTAAAGGTAAAACTTGGCATCACCGGACTTGAGTTCAGTTTAGACCTAACGCATTGGAGGGATAAATGGTCGTGGGAACGCTGTAGGTAACAACGACCCACTAACAGCGCCTAAGCATTGCAAGGCTGCGGACTCACAAACTAAACTCTTTTCGTGTCTCTAAATTAAGTTTACACAGCCGACAGTTTTGCGGTTCACTACCACCCTACAGTTAGCTGCAATACATTAAATCACAACTTATCATACTCCCCCTTCACAAACATTGCCAACTCTTTTACGTACTCAGGAGAAAAATTAAATTCTATTCCGGCGGCTTTGTAAATTTCAGGGATTGGTTTTGTGTAGCCTAAAGCTAATGCTGTTTTGTATTGTTCAATGGCTTTTTTAGGATTTTGTTTGTAATTACGCCAAACAGCTATTGCTCCCAATTGCGCGAAGCCATATTCAATATAATAGAAAGGCACTTCAAATAAATGTAATTGTACCTGCCATCTTCTTTTCACGTTCGCTTCGAGTCCGGCAAAATTGACAACACCACTTCCAAAATCTTTCATGAGTTGTTCCCAAGTAGCATAACGTTCGGCAACACTGTGTGTAGGGTTTTCATAAATCCAATGCTGAAATTTATCTACAGCTGCAATCCAAGGTAAGGCATCTAGTACACTTTCCAATTGCTGACGTTTAGCACGCTTTAAATCTTCTGCATTTTCAAAAAACGAATCCCAATGTTCCATTGAAATTAATTCCATACTCATACTTGCTAATTCAGCAACTTCACTTGGTGGCGATTTAAAATCTACTAAGTCTAACGGAATATCTAAGAAGGAATGAATCGCATGTCCGCCTTCGTGAACCATCGTCACCATATCACGATGCAAACCAACCGCATTCATAAAAATAAAAGGAATCTCTGTTTCGTACAATGGATATTGATAACCACCGGGCGCTTTTCCTAAACGGGAATCTAAATCTAACCGTCCCATTTTATCCATGGTGCGGATACAATCTCCAAAATATGTATCAATGCTGTCGAAACATTTTTCTGTTTTAGTAATCAAATCGCGCGCTCCGTCAAATGGTTTTAATGGAGCTTTGCCTTCTACATCCACTTCTTTATCCCACGGACGATAATCATTCAGTTTCAATTTTGCTTTGCGGATTTTTTCTTGCTCTGTCACTAAAGGCACAACATGTTTTTGTACAGCATCATGAAAATTCAAACAATCCTGTACACTATAATCAAATCGTCCTAATGATTGATGTTTATAATCGCGGAAGTTTTTAAAGCCCGTATTTAATGCTACCTTATGTCGAAGTGTGATTAATTCAGAATACAAATTATTTAAAGCCTCTTCATCTTGTGCGCGACGATTTTGGATTTTATGATAGACTTCTTCACGTAATGCACGGTTTTGGTCTTTCAAAAACACGGCCGCTTTCTGCAAAGTCATTTTCTCGCCATTGTGTTCTATACTTTGTGCGCCTGAAATTTCTCCGAACTTTTGTTCTTTGGTTTGTAGTTCAGTAAACAACGGAATGTTTTCTTCTCGGAATAATTCAATACTTTTTTAACACCACGTAAATAGACAAAATATTTTTCCTTATTCAACTCGTTGGATTGCGGAGCTGAAACTAATTTCTTGTTTAATGAATTTGAAATCGGAGAAATATTTGGTTCAATATTAGTAATGAAATCATTGAAGCTGTTTCTGATTTCTTCGTTAGCTGTATCACAAGTCATTTTAATATAACGCCAGGCCATATCTTCACTCACTACTGCGCCGAGTTCGTTATAATCTTTTAGCCACTTCTCCAAATCATTTACAGAAGCGATATTTCTTTTTTCTAAGTCAGAAAAAAACGGTTGGAGTTTTTCCCAAACCGTTATTTTAAAATCTTGTGGTATGTAATTGCGTTGCATAAATTAGTTTTGTTTGTTTAACCTCACCCACCACGCAAGCGTGGTCCCCCCTCTCCTGTAAGGAGAGGGAAAAAAGGCTATATTTTAAATGTAGATTCTTTTCCTATTTTATCGTAGTTGGCTTTGATCCAAGCATCACAAGCTTTGTATCCTAATTCTTTCATGTGCATTAAAAAATCCCATGAGGTGTTGAGTTTACTCGATAAATTTAACTCTCCTAAATCATGATCAGCACTAATGTTGTGAATATTTACTTTCGGTATTTTCTCGCCTAACTTTACGCCTTTTGCAATTAAGTCTTGCTTAAATTGTAAATGTTTTAGTTCGTGCATCAAGGCTGAGTTAAAACTGATTTCATTTACTCTGTCTTTAATTTCTTCAATGTTTGTTGGAACTGTTTTTGTGCGGATAGGATTTATCTGCACTAACAAAATATCATCTGTATCTTGAGTGTGTTCAATCAATGGTTCTAGCGGGGGGTTTCCCATATAACCGCCGTCCCAATAAAATTCACCATCAATTTCAACGGCTTTATACATGTATGGTAAACACGCCGAAGCCATAATAGCTTTTGCAGTGATTTCTCTGAAACCAAATATTTTTGCCTCACAGGTACGAACATTTGTTGCGCAAACAAATAATTTTGGCGGACTCATTTTATGAAGTTCATCAAAATCAATTAGGTCGGTTAATATTTTTTCGAGGGGGTTTAATCCTAATGGATTCATTTGCGCCGGTGAAAAATTTTCCGCTGCCATGCTAAATAATTTATAGGTTGGCGAAAAATCCATATTACCCGGACTCATCATTTTATCCATCCATGAGGGTTGAAGCATAGATAATTTTCCAGCTTCAGATATTTTATGCCAAAATTTAACCAGCATGTGCTTGGCCATATTTTTACCGCCTTTATTTAAACCATAAATAGTACAAACACCATTCATGGCTCCGGCACTCGTGCCACAAACGCCTTCAATTTCAATACGCTCGTCATCCAATAAACGATCAATCACTCCCCACGAATACGCGCCGTGTGCGCCGCCACCTTGCAGGGCTAAATCTATTTTCTTAGTTTGCATACAGTAAATTTAATAAAAGTATCTTTGCAGTATGCAAGAAAATACCATTGAACTGATAAATTACATGGAAGGTTTTGTTAGCGAACGCCGTAAAGGTCGTTTGCAAGAGGTTTTGGCCGAACGCACCCGCCATATGACTGTTGTTTTAGAGGATGTTTACCAGGCACACAACGCCAGCGCTGTGTTGCGGAGCTGCGATTGCTTCGGTGTTCAGGATGTACATTTCATTGAAAACAGAAATAAATTTAAGATTAGTGAAGATGTATCGATGGGCTCCACTCAATGGCTCACCATTAATAAATACAACGACAAAGAAAATAATACGGCCTCTTGTATTCAGGAATTAAAAAGTAAAGGTTACAGAATTGTTGCCACTACTCCACATAAAGATGATTGTACAATTTCGGAATTAGATGTAACAAAACCTTTTGCATTAGTGTTTGGAACAGAAATTGATGGCATCAGCGAAACTGTTTTTGAAATGGCTGACGACTTTGTAAAAATTCCTATGTACGGTTTTACAGAGAGTTTTAATATTAGTGTCTGTGCCGCATTATGTATGTACGAACTAACAACGCGAATTAGAGAACAAAACCTTCCTTATCAAATTACCGAGAAAGAAAAACAAGAAATTTATTTAGAGTGGCTGAAAACTTCTGTGGCGAAGAGTGATTTGATTGTGAAGGAGTTTTATAATAAGAAGTAGTTACTTTAATCCTAGCATTTCATCTTTTATGGAATATATATTCTCATATATTTTTTCCATTATAAAATATGAATACATTCCACTATAACTATCAATTGTTTTTATTTTTGAATCAGAATAATAGATGGTTATCGTTGACATTTGAAACTTTTCCCATTCAGGCGTATAATCATACTCAATTTTAGGGAAATCTGAATAATTTAGCAACTCAAGTAAAGAGTTGTATTTAGAATCACTCACTTTTATGCTTTTTGTAACGGTGTCCATACCACTACCTACCATTTTCAGAATACCGAATTGATTTTCAATAACCATTGTAAACTTTTCGCCTTGTAACTTAGAATTAAATGTTGAGTATATTATTTTCTTGACCCTTAAATTTTTTGGGGCCGGATTATACTCAACAATTGAATTATATTTATACGTCAACAATCGACTTTTTAACTTAGAGATATTAGGTTGAACAAAATAAAAGAATTCAAAAACTCTTTAGCGCCTACATTCTTTTTCCTTACAAAATTACACGGCTCAAAAAATCTCCTTGGAATCGTATTGAGGCTATACTTACCATTTCCTTCATCAATTACACAATAAATGGACACTAAGTCAGAATTATCAGTAAAAATCAAGTCAAGTTTTCCGTTATGATCAACATCGATTTTAAACCAACTCGTTGCCTTTATAGAATCGTATATTCTATAACATACACTATCACTGTAATTGGGATTATTCTTGTAAAAAAAGGGGTCTCCTTCGGGAAATTTTTGGTTGATGAATTTTTCTAATTCCTTATTGCTTGAAATGGTGGAAATATCAAGGTTTTCGGTTTTGGTTTGAGAAAACAAAATTCTTGTTACGAAACATAAAAGTAAAATGAAAAAACTCCGCATACAATGCTAATACTTACTTCCACTCACTCCAATATTTTCAACCGGATGCCAAGTGGTTTTAATTTCTTGAAGGTCTAAAATCAAATATGGGTTTTGAGAATCATCTTTGGTCCAATCTTTGTCCCAATAAAAAACTCGTTTTACATTTAAGGATGCATTTTCTCCAATGAGTTTTATTTCGTCTTTATTGTTTCTGCAATAAATTAAAGCGTTTACATCCATGTGAGAAGAAAAATGAGAATGTAATTCTGCGCTAGTACCTGTTAAAATATTTACCACGCCGCCTGATAAATCAGAGGTTGCCATAACTTCACCTAAAGTTACAGCACACAATGGTAATTTTTCAGACGCTAAAACAACACAAGTATTTCCGCCTGCAATTACTGGAGCAATAACAGAACATAATCCTAATAAAGATGATTTCTCAGGAGCAATAATTGCAACAACACCTGTTGGTTCAGGGACAGAAAAATTAAAATGAGAAGATGAAACCGGATTTACACTCGAGAACAAGGCTGAATATTTATCGCACCATCCTGCGTAATACACCCAACGATCAACAGATAATGAAACTTCTTGCTCGGCTTGTTTTTTAGTTAAGCCTTGTTGAACTAATTCATTTACGAATTGGTCCTTACGGCCTTCCATCATTTCTGCAATGCGATATAAAATTTGTGAGCGGTTAAAATGTGTTTTTGAACTCCATCCTGAAAAAGCACCACGCGCTGCTACTTCTGCATTACGAAAATCTTTTCTTGATGATAAACAAATATTAGCAATCAATTCTTTTTTCGCGCCACGCAGTTCGTAATAGCGACCACTTTCCGTTCTCGGAAATTGTCCGCCGATATATAACTTGTAAGTCTTTAAAATCTCTAATTCTGCCATGGATTAAAAGTACGAAATTTTCATTAAACCAGTGACTTCGGCTACGCTCAGTCACCGTATTATTTAACATGCATTCTTCCGGTGGTTGAGCTTGTCGAAACTACCACGGAGTTTACTTAAAACAGGCTCTCAAGAATTTACGAAGTTCTTTATTAGAAACTTTGGGTGACTCTAAAAAGCCCATGTGTCCGTCGTGTTCTAGGTGCAAGATGTGTTTGTTCTGAATTTTTTCGGCTTGTTCAAATAAGTGAGCGGCCGGCAAAACATTATCGTGTTCGCCTATCACCATCATAATGGGGTATTCTACCAATCCCAAAATAATGCGACGGTCGATGCGGTCTTTCATGCCTTCAAGGGCTGCAATAATTCCACGCTTACTCATTTTACCAGCAATGCGGGTTGCGAAAGCTAATTCCTTTTTTAAGTATTTGATGTTTTTTGTGGCGAATAAATTGCGGATTACTTCACTCGTATAAATTTTGTGATTTGCTTTCACCACTTTAACTGAACGACTACGGTCGCGTTTTTTATCTTCACTATCGGCGTAAGAAGAAGAATGGTACAAACAAATTCCGGAAATATTATCAGGAAATAAATCTGCGAAAGCTAAAGCGGAATAACCTCCCATACTATGACCAACCAAAACGTAGCGCTTCACTCTGCATTTATCTAAAACAGCTTTAACGCACTTTGCCATTAATTCCATAGTGTGAACATATCCGAAATTATCGGTACCACCATGTCCCGGCAAATCAATAGCAATTACTCTGTAAGACTTTGAAAGATTGGTAATAGTTTGTTCCCAAATTTCGTGTGAGCCTAAAAAACCGTGCAGTAAAACAACAACTCTACCTTTTCCCGTATCTGAAAAAGTAACTTTTCCTTTTTTAAATGTGGTTGTTTTAATCATTTGCCTTTGATTAAAAATTAAACTCCGAATTGTCTTAGGTGATGATCAAGGTGCTTTGATTGAATAATATCCCACTCTTCAGGCGACATTGTTCCGAAAAAAGAATGCGGTTCTTTTGTGATTCCCTCTTTTCCTTTTTGTGCGAATTCATTAAGTTTTGCTATGAGTTTTTTTCGTTCATTCTCAAATTCGTTCGCGTCTGGAAAAATAAATTTAGGATCGGTTGGCAAGTTTTTAGAAAAAGCCACCCCCGGCGTTATAAATTTTTTCTTGGCTGATTTCCCAAATAATAAACTGATTAAACCGCGCTTACCTTTTATTTCACCGTGCGCCATTTTTAAAGGAGCCTTGCAGTGCGCCATAACCTGTGCTGCATTCATTTTGCCCCATATCGGTTTTGTATTGGCAGTTACGGAATTTATACGTGTAATGAATTCCTGAACATCTTTGTGTTAAATAAGCTTTTCATGATAAAATTGATTGAAGAATCTGATTTTGTTTTATCTTAAATAATCTAGTTCTATTTTCTTAATTCGAAATTTTGTCCCAGATAAACTTTACGCACTTGTTCATCATTGGCAAGATCTTCTGCGGTTCCTGATTTAATTACGCTTCCTGAGTACAACAAATAAGCTCTATCCGTGATATTTAAAGTTTCATGCACATTATGGTCGGTAATTAAAATACCAATGTTTTTACTTTTTAGAGTGCGGATAACACTTTGAATATCTTCCACCGCAATTGGATCTACGCCCGCAAAAGGCTCATCCAATAAAATAAATTTTGGGTCAGTAGCCAGAGCACGTGCAATCTCTGTTCTTCTTCTTTCTCCTCCCGATAATTGATCGCCTAAATTTTTACGCACGTGTTGTAATCCGAATTCATCTAACAAAGTTTCAACCTTTTTTTCTTGCTCTCCCTTTGTAAGTTTAGTCATTTCAAGTACAGCCCGTAAATTATCTTCGATGCTTAGTTTTCTAAATACAGATGCTTCTTGAGGTAAATAGCCAATCCCCAATTGTGCGCGACGATACATGGGCTCTTTGGTAATATCCAAATCATCTAAAAATATTTTTCCGGAGTTTGGTTTTACCATTCCCACAATCATGTAAAAGGAAGTGGTTTTACCTGCACCATTTGGTCCAAGCAAACCTACAATTTCGCCTTGCTTCACCTCAACCGAAACATTATTTGCAACGGTGCGGTTTTTATACTTCTTAACTAAATTCTCCGAACGTAATATCATTTTTATAAAGCAAATTGAAAACTAAATTTAATTCCGAAATTTTCTATTGGATTAGCTCTTGGATAAGTTAATCGCCATAAAGCATCTACTCTAAACACTTTAAAAACATTTTCTATTCCGGCCGTTGCCTCAACATACGGTTCTCTTTCCAATGATTTTAATGTGCTTGGGAAAATTAATGTGTTTTTATTATTTGGCTCAACACTTCCCCAAACAGCTTTTGCACTTATTACTTCGCGCCATTTTAACTTTTTTAGCAATGGGATTTTATTAAACAATAATCCTTCGAAGTGATGGAAAATTCCAGCAGCAACATATTGATCACTTCCAAATTCATAATAGCGCATCATGTTGTAAGCATAATAATCATAAACATAAGTTTCATTTCCACCGTGTAATTCCAATAATGGATAAGCCACTTGTCCCCAAATTTTTCCGCCTTGTATCATGTAATCTGTATAACCTAAAATTGGCGTGATGCGAATGCGGTCGAAAACATTAACGGCTAATTTCTGATAATCGTACTCACCACCAAAGGCGTTTTGTAATGATTTAGCATAATTTAACTGAACAATAGGCCAAGTGGTTCCTAATGATACTCGCTCAAAATCACCGCCAACAAATTTTTCTCTATAAGCAAATCTAATATTTAAACGCGCTTCTGTATTTCTTAAATTTTCTTTTTCTGCGATAGCACCATCCTTTCTATAGTAACGGTACTTGTCGGCCCCGACAGGCGTATACAAACTTCCGCTCAAAGCAATTTTTGTGGTGAGTCCCGGAAACCATTCCCTTTCGTACCAAGCTTGTGTATTATCAACCTTGGTTAAATTAGTAAGCGGACTAGTTCTGAAAAACGAAGCGAACAAATTATCCTGCGAAAAGCCATTCGTGCTTTGTCCCAAAATTTCATAATCACTTTTTAAAGTTACACCTACTAATTGTCGGCGAGGTTTTTTGGTAAGGAAAGATTTGAAACCTAAACTATACTTCCATTTTTCATCTAAAACACCGTAAGCCACATAACCGTTTAATTCGTACCATCTGCTAAACTTTGCACTAGTTCTTCCGCCTAAACGAACGCGCATGCCTTCTACTCTATTGTAACTTGCGATGTTGTAATATGGTCCAATTTCGAAGTTATTTGTTTTGGCATAACCTGCTACTAAAACATAAAAAATATCGACCCATGTTTTATAAACCGGTAATGATTGAAGAGTATCAATCATTTTATAAATTTTTAATTCGCGCATGGTTAAACTGTCGTGGCGGTTTTGTTGCCAAAACTCATCCGTTTTTTTTGTGGCGTCATCTAACACGTCAACCTTATCTCCTAATTGATAAAACTTATCGTCTTTAGGTTTATTCAAAATTATTTTCCTGTACGAAGTAGTTTTTCTTCCATAAAAACCAATTGCTTTTTTCTGAGGCGCAAAATCAATTATTAAACGGTCTTTGCTAATCATCCAAGTGCTGTCTTCATAAACAAATTCTTGTACTACATTAGCTGTGTTAATGAAGTTTATGTTCGCATCCTTTGGCATAGCCATTTCTAAACGCTTTACGCCCCAAGTAGTATCAGCAATCCAAATGTTTCCGGTAAACGAAAGTTCTTGTGGACGTTTTGGTTTAAAGCGAATGTGATAGCACCAATTGTTCCCTATAAACGAACTGTCTTCTAAATAATATTTATAATAAAAAAGTCCATCGTTAGAAATTGGGCTTGCAAATTGTTTATTAAAGATGAGGAGGTTGTTATCATAAACATTTATGTTCTGATACATATCTCCCATTACTGAAGAAATACTGGTATTTTCAATTCCCGTTATTTTACTGGCTCTAACCACTTCGCGTTTTCGTTTTGGATTCTTTTGAAAATAAAAATCAGAAATGTTTTCAATCATGAAAAAAGGCAGTGAAGGTTTTTCGCCGCTAAACGAACTGTCAACATTATCAAACACAAAGGCAATAGGTTTTAATATTTTTTTATCGCGCATGTCTTTTGGAATGCGGGTTAAATCAAATTCTATTTTGTTATACGTTTCGTACTCGTATGCTTCCAGCTTATCGCGATTGTTTTTAGGTTTATTAGCAATTACATTTCTGATGATTCGGTGAGCGGGATTTTCGCCCGCTTTAACTGTAACTTCTTCTAAGGCCAATCCCTCATTTTTCATGGGCATATTAATTTCCTGAACTAAAAGATTCGGATTTATTTTACGCACCATACGCTTAAACCCAAAATAAGTGGCCACTAAAGAATCGCCTAGTTTAGAAGTTTTAATAACGAAATTTCCATCGAAATCGGTTTGCGCGCCAATAGAAGTTCCTTTTATTAATACAGGAACAAAGGGTAAGCCTTCTTTGTTCTCAGCATTAAACACTTTACCCTTAATGGTGTAGGTTTGCGCCTGCGCTTTTGCAAGCACACAGAAACAGAAAATAAGGAGTAATAAACAACGCAGGCCCGACATAATAATGTTTAAAAGTACAAAATTACCAATGATAGTGCAAGGTGTTTTCGTTTGCAAAAAGAGGGTAATTTACTATCTTTACCGCCTTCTATGGAGAGGTACGATGCAGTAATAATTGGTAGTGGCATGGGCGGACTGTGTACTGCCTATATTATGGCTAAAGAAGGCATGAAGGTTTGCGTGCTAGAAAAAAACCGTCAGCTAGGCGGATCGCTTCAGATCTTTAGCAGAGATAAAGCTATTTTTGATACAGGTGTACATTATATCGGTGCCTTATCTCCGGGACAAAATCTTTACCGTTACTTTAAATATTTTGGCTTAACAGATGCGTTAAAACTTCATAAAATGGATGAAGATGGTTTTGACATTATTTCTTTTGGTGATGATGAGAATAAATATCCGCATGCCCAGGGCTATGAGAATTTTGTTGAGCAACTGTGTAAATTTTTTCCGGAAGAAAGAGACAACTTAAATCTTTATATAAAAAAGATACGTGAGGTTTGTGCTGCTTTTCCGTTATACAATCTGGATAGTGGTATAAAAGATTTTACAAACGCCTGGTATTTAAATGTAGATACAAAAGCATTTATTGATTCCATTACTAAAAATAAACGCCTTGCTGAAGTACTAGGCGGAAGCAATATTTTATACGCCGGATTAGAAAACGTAACGCCATTTTATGTTCACGCCTTAGTAGTGAATTCGTATATCGAAAGTTCTTATCGCTGTATTGATGGTAGTTCGCAAATCACCCGTCATCTTTCGAATGAAATTAAAAAAATGGGTGGCGAGATTTTTAATTACAGCGAGGCTGTTAGATTTCATTTTAAAGGTGATGAAATTGATGAAGTAGAATTGAAAAATGGAGAACGTGTAGCTGGAAAATTATTTGTTTCAGGTATTGATCTGGCTAAAACAGTTGATATGGTGGAAGGGCCACAATTAAGAGCCGCTTACAAAAACCGAATAAAAAGTTTAGAAAATTCCTGCTCTTCATTTATTATCAACGCAGTTGTAAAAGATCGCTCTTTCCCTTACCCAAATCATAATGTTTACCATTACAAAATCCCAAATGTTTGGAATGGTCCTAGCTACAATCCTGCTATTTGGCCGGAAGGTATAGCTGTTTTCCCGGGAACCTCTTCTAAACATCCCGACTTCGCAGATAACTTTACGGCGATGGCATACATGAAGTTTGATGAAGTAAAAAAATGGGAAAATACTTTCCGCACCATTCCGAATTACGAAGACGGAAGAGGTCAGGATTATGAAGATTTTAAAAATGAGAAGGCGGAAAAAATATTGAAGGATGTTTACGAAAGACTTCCTGAATTAAAAGGAAATGTTAAATCGTTTACCACTGCTACACCATTAACATACCGTGATTATATCGGAACACGCGACGGAACACTATATGGGGTTATTAAAGATTATAATGAGCCTCTTAAATCATTCATAACACCACGCACAAAGGTTAAAAATCTTTTTCTTACAGGACAAAACATAAACCTTCATGGGGTAATGGGCGTTACAGTAAACGCTGTAGTTACCTGTAGCGAGATTTTTGGGCATCCGTATTTAATTGATAAAGTAAAAGCTGCGTCTGACTAATTACTCTTTATTTTTACTTGCAATTTATTGTGATAGTAGTGGCAGCTATTAGGCGCCATTTCTTCAAGTGAAACAATGCCGGGTGTTTTTCCCCAAATTACTTCTATAGTTGTTCCTGTATTATCACCAACAATTTTACAATCAGCGGGAATTGTCCAAGTATTGATATAAGATTTTTTTTGTCCCACTGTTGGAATTGAAAATTTTACAGTGCTGCCTTCAGCTACTTCAGTTGGTCCGTTAATAAACCAATCGGGAACTAAGCCAAATTCACAAGCTGCATAAAATGTTGAATAGAAATTTTTATCTGTAGCAAACAAGCCGCCTTTCCCGCCTTCATTATCACAAAAACCCGGGTTAATTGGAATGGCGTGACCTAAATCATTTACTTTATAAAACACAACCGCTTCTTCATTTTGTTTAGTGTTGTAAGCTAAACGTGTTACATCGCTTGCTCCTAAATAATTGTTCTCTACCGCATCCGCAATCGTATCTACACTATGTAAAGCAGTCCACTGCTCAACTGTTTCTTGCGCGTTGCGGATATTTACTACGGGATCTTTTGTGCCGTGAAAAATAATTACTTTAGGATACTTTCCTTTAAAGGCGGGGTTTTCTCTCCAAACTAAATCTTGCCATTCGTCGGGTGTTTTATTTACACCCCACACCATACTTCCTGATGAAGTAAAAATATTGCTACCTGGTTTGTATGGTCCGCCCGCAAAAATGGCAGCTGCTTTAAACATGCCGGGTTGTGTTGCTATCATAACGGTGCTCATGGCTCCGCCGGCCGACATACCTGTTACAAATATATTTTTGTTATCCACTTTAAATTTCTTTAGCATGTAATCCACCATTTGCTTAATGCTTTCGCATTCACCGTTGCCTCGTTCAATTTCATTTTTCTTAAACCAGTTAAAACAATGTTGCGGATTGTTTGGAAAATGTTGTTGAGGATACATCACGCAAAAACCATACTCGTCAGCCAATCTATTCCAACCCGTTAATTCAGCAGCTGCCGTTGCGCCTTGTCCGCAACCGTGCAATACAACAACCATGGGCGCATTTTCTTTTACGGTTTTAGGAGTGTAATAGAACAAACTTAAGTTGCCGGGGTTAGTTCCGAAATCCATTACTTCCTCTGAAAGAGCTTGTGAATTTAGTTTTAGCGATAAAGCCAAAATAACAACTGAAAAAATAAATTTCTTCATAATAAAAAACCCTGCTAGTAGCAGGGTTTTAATTTTAATTACTTATTCCGAAAAACTCGTTGTATGAAACTTCCTTACTTTCGAGCTTACAGTTTGTTTTAATTAAGTCTAACACCTTTTTAGCATAAAGGTTTTCGAAAATCTTTTGCGCTTCTTTTTCTTTCGTCAACAAATCTTTTGCGATTTTTTCTACTTCTTCTTCTTGTGGTGTTTGTCCGTAACGCGCGTATTCGCTTCTGATAAAAATTTTCGCTTCTTCAGTCGCTTCTTCTGCGTTAACAGCAATGTTATTTTCTTTAATGATTTTGTTTTCGATTAAACGCCATTTCATTGCTTCAGAATAATCAGGGTATTCTTTTTCTAATTGTTCTTTTGTTAATGGTTTTTCGTTTACAGCCATTAACCAACGCTTTAAAAATTCGTCAGGCAATTGAAGGTTTAATTTGCTGATTAATGTTTTTTCAATCTCCTTTCGCAAATCGCGGTCGCTATCCTGATTAAACATTAAACCTAACTCTTCATTTATTTTATTTCTGAATTCTTCTTCAGTGGTGATTTTTCCTTCACCATAAATTTTATCAAATAACTCCTGATTAATATCTGCGTCATCAAGGCGCGCAATATTTTTTACAGTTAATTGGATATTAGCAGCGAAATTTTCAGCCACTTCTTTATCAATACCAAGTGATACCGATTTATCTAAAGCAGTCTCGTAAAGTTCGTTTACGTTTATAACTAACTTATCTTCTTTCTTTAATCCAACTAATTTTGCTTTTAACGCTTCGTTCTTTAAACGATCAATTCCTACACTGGTTGATTTAAACACACCGCCCGGTACAATTGTACCTGAAGCGTCTAATTCTACAATGTCAACAAACAATACATCTTTTTCGCCTGCTACGTCCGGGTTAACGGGTTTGCCGTAATTACGACGTACGTCTTTAATATATTTCTCAACTAGTTCGTTATCTACTTTTACTTTTTTGTAATTGAACGAATGACTGTTGTCGATTTTTAATTCGAACTGTGGCGCTAAACCAATTTGATACGTAAACGTAAATTCTTTTTGATTAGCCCAATCAACAGGTTGTTCTTCTTTTGGTAATGGATTACCAAGAATTTCGATTTTATTGTCGTTAATATAATTGTTAAGTGTGTCGTTCAACAATTTGTTTAACTCTTCAACTAAAATGGAAGTGCCATATTGTTTTTTAATTAAGCCAGATGGAACTTTACCTGGTCTGAATCCGGGTAGAGCAGCATTGCGCTGAACTTTTTAATCGCGTCGTTAACTTTTTCTTCGTAGTCGCTTGGGCCAAGGTTGATTACTACTTCAGCATTTAGCTTGTCGATTTCTTTCTTTGAGATATTCATTGCCATCGTCTTATTAATTATCAGGGTGCAAAAATAAGCAATTTTTAATAGTAAATAACCTGAAAAACAGGTTTTTCACTCTTAAATACTTGCAAAAATCTTAAAATTTGTGGTTTAATCGTCGGTTGGCTCAGGGGCGCGCTTAGGGGCGGCTTTTTTGGCTTTTAGCTTATTCGGCCAAATTACATTAATCAGCTCGCTGTGAACTGTTATCATAGTGCGGCTAATTCCATTTATGATTTCAACATCCTTTTCAGAGTTATTCTTCCAAACCTTTTGTACTTTATCAAAACTGCCATCATCTAATTGAATATAAAAATTTAACAGTTTGCCATCCTTTACATCTGCCTTACCATTATAACAATCCGCTTTTGCGCCTTGACGGAAGGTAATAATGACATCATTATATGGACCATCCTTAACTTCTTCGGCACCTCTTTCTTCAAATTTTACCGACCACTTATTAAAGCAATTTAAATCAACGGCCTCTGCCTTTTTTTGTGCAAAAGACCCTAGTGAAAGCAGGCAAGTAAGAGCTGAAGTAAGAAATATCTTTTTCATAAACATTGGGCTAATTTAGATTTTAAAAATAAGGCTTATACCCCATATTAACAAGCATTTTTATAGGCCACCAAGCCAATTGCTACAATTTATAGCAACGGCTTGTTACATTTTGTAGTTTATTTGCAAAAAATATAGCTAAAGATATGTTGGTTAAAACGTTTGGATACGCGGTGCATGGAATTAATGCCACCAAAGTAATTGTTGAAGTTAGTATTGGACAAGGCGTAAACTTTTTTATTGTTGGATTGCCCGATAGCGCGGTGAAAGAAAGTCAGCAACGAATACATGCTACCTTTAGAAATAATGGATACAAAATTCCCGGGAAGCAAATAACAGTTAATATGGCGCCGGCCGATATTCGTAAAGAAGGTTCGGCTTACGATTTAACAATTGCCATTGGTGTATTAGCGGCGTCAGATTTAGTCAACACAGATAATATTGACAAGTATGCCATAATGGGCGAGTTGGCTTTAGATGGGGAAATCAGACCCATAAGAGGTTGTTTGCCTATTGCCATTAAAGCAAAAGAAGACGGTTTTAAGGGAATTATTTTACCTGCGCAAAATGCTGCCGAGGCTGCGGTTGTTGAAGGGCTGGATGTTTATAGCGCCGATAACATTAAACAAGTAGTTGAATTTTTTAATGAAGGCATTGGTTTAGAAAAAATCACCATAAACATTAACGAAACATTTTTAAATAAACTTGGCGACGTGCAATTTGATTTTGCGGATGTGAAAGGTCAAGAAAATATTAAGCGTGCTTTAGAAATTGCAGCGGCGGGCGGACATAACGCTATTTTGATTGGTCCGCCCGGTGCGGGAAAAACAATGTTAAGTAAACGGATGCCCTCTATTTTACCGCCATTAACTTTAGAGGAAGCTTTAGAAACCACAAAAATTCATAGTGTTGCCGGAAAAACTGTTAGGCAATCAGGTTTAATTACACAGCGACCGTTCAGAAATCCTCATCATACAATTTCGGATGTGGCTTTAGTCGGAGGTGGAAATAATCCGCAACCCGGCGAAATTTCATTGGCGCATAATGGTGTTTTGTTTTTAGATGAGTTGCCTGAATTTAAACGAACTGTATTGGAGGTAATGCGTCAACCGTTAGAAGACCGAACGGTAACTATCAGTCGCGCCCGATTTAGCGTTGAGTATCCTGCGAGTTTTATGTTGGTGGCGAGTATGAATCCTTGTCCCTGTGGTTATTACAATCATCCTGAAAAAGAATGTGTGTGCGCTCCCGGAGTTGTACAAAAATATCTGACTAAAATATCCGGGCCTTTATTAGACAGAATTGATTTGCATGTTGAGGTAACGCCTGTTCCGTTTAGTGAACTTAGCAAACAGCAAAGCTCAGAAACAAGTTCTGCTATTCGAGAAAGGGTGATGGCCGCGCGCGAAGTTCAAACGCAAAGGTTTGCGGGACTGCCCGGTATTTACAACAATGCACAAATGCACACCAAAGAATTAAAAACGTTTTGTAACCTCAGCGAGGCCGGCAATACACTTTTAAAAAACGCCATGGAAAAACTAGGCTTATCGGCGCGTGCTTACGATCGGATTTTAAAAGTGGGAAGAACCATTGCTGATTTAGACAAATCGAAAGATATTTTACCAAACCATATTGCGGAAGCCATTCAATACCGGAGTTTAGACAGAGATGGTTGGGCAGGGTAAGTTATTAACCAAACTTACACCATATAATATTTTCGATTTCTTGTAAAACTAAAACCTAAACGATTATATTTGTTATATACTAACCCGCTATCTTAATGCCGAACTCGTTTTTGCGACAGATACTTTTAAATATTTTCCTTGTTCTGCCTTTTTTGGTTTTTACACAAACCTTTAATAAGGATGCTTTTATCAAATCGTTTAACGAGGCCGACATTAAACATAAAGTAATTCTTACTTCAAAATTAACTGCCGACCAATTACAGGAAGTTTATCCCAACATTAAAGACACGCTTGTTACTATAAAGCAAAAAGTATATTACAAAACCGTAAGCAACGAGGCTAAATTTTTGTTTGATCTTATTGATGCCCGTGTTGAAACTAATAACCATCAACATCATAAATCTATTTTCGTTCTTGAAAACGGTTTGCGGTTTCATGCGCAAAATTTAAACGATAGTCTTGTTGTTTTAGGGATGCTGTCCCCTTCCTATATGAAGTTGCGCAATTACAACAAAGCTTTTGAAATACAGGAAACTCTTGAGCGTTTAAAACCACGGATGCCCGTCGATCAGCGCGCTGCGCTTGTTACTAATAAAAGTTATATCTATTTGCAACTAGGCCTCTACACAGAATCTGTAAACGAATTAAGAAAAGAGTTTTACCAAAACCGGAAGCGCAACGTAAAGACACAAACGTAATAGGGAATTTTTATAACGATATGGGCGTTCATTTTAATCGTGCCAATAATTTAGACAGCGCCGTGTTTTATTTTAATAAAGCGAAGGCCTACGTTGACGCCAAGGGAAAATATGATCACGACAAAACCTATTATGATTTTTTTAGTGGCTTGATTGACGGCAACATTGCTTCAGCTTTAGCTAAACGTAAAAAATACAGAGAAGCGATTCCCCCTCTTAAAAAAGACATTTACTATAGTTTGAAGGCTAAGAATTTATTAAGCGCTTCTAACAGTTATAATTTAATTGCTGAATGTTACCTAGAATTAAAAGAATACAATTTGGCGCGTAAATATATCGACAGTTGTAAGCCCTTAATTGCAGAAGTTGAAGAGTTGTCGCCAACGCTAAGCAACATGTTGGTGGAAGCTAAATATTATAAATGTACAGGCAACCTCAACAAAGCCGCAGAGTATTACGATAAGTATATTCATTACAAAGATTCAATTACAAAAACCGACAACGAGAATAAATTAATAAACCAACAGGTTTCGTTTGAGTTATACCAAAAAGAAAGTTTGTTAATTGATAAAGAAAAAATTATCCAAAAAAATAAATTAATAAGTGAGCACCAAAAAACGCAGCGCTCATATTTATTGCTTGGTATTGCTGTTTTAGTTTTTGTGATTTTGTTGTTGGTGATAAATACGCAAATGAATAAACGTCGTCAGGCAGAGTTGTTTATTAAGAACAAACACATTGTTCAACAAAAAACAGCTATTGAAAGTGCTTTAAAAGAAAAAGAATTTTTAATTAAAGAGATTCATCATCGTGTAAAAAATAATTTACAAATTATTTCCAGCATGTTGAATCTTCAGGCAGAAACGATTGATAACGCAGCAGCGAAAGAAGTGCTTCAGGAAAGTCGTTTGCGGATTAATTCTATGGCCTTAATTCATCAGTTGTTGTACAGTAAGAACAACATGCTGAATGTATCCATTTCTGATTACCTCAACACCTTGCTTTCACAAATAGAAAAATCTTATAATGGTGTTTCTTCTAAAATTGTCACAGATTTAAAATGTGATGCTATTAATATTGATTTAGACACCGCCATCCCTTTAGGCTTAATTGTAAATGAATTAGTGACCAACTCTTACAAGCACGCCTTTAACAAAGCTGATTCGGGCATTATTAGTGTTGCGTTTTCGAAAAACGAAGCCGATAATACTTACACCTTAAAAGTAAACGACAACGGAAAAGGTTTTGATGCTACACAATTAAAAAACCATAGTTTGGGAATGGAGTTAATTCAAATGTTAGCCGAACAATTAAACAGTAAGATGATTTTTAAAAACGAAGGTGGAACTTTAGCAGAAATAACTTTCTCTGCTTAGTTAGCAGGAGTGTTATTATCTACAAGACGTTTTAAATTCATTAGCTTGGGTGCCTTAAATATCATTGGGAATTTTTCAACCTTCACCGAACTACTATCCAATCCAAATGCTTTTGCCTCACTTAAACTGTATGGTTTAATAAAGTAATACGCATTCAAAATAAGTTTTTCGAAAATAGGAATCTCATTGTCGTACGATAAATATTTTTCTACAACCACAAATTTAAAGTCACCACTAATATTGTTCTTGTTTAATGAATCGTAGCGGCTGCGGATATCCACTTCTTTGTTCTCCACTAAATCTTCAACCACTTTTCTGAACATTAAGTTAATACGTGGGGCTACTCTGAAACCTAATTTAAAGTCTATCCGGATAATATCATCTTCGGCTATATGGTTTACTTTATAATCCATACGGTAAGGCTCGTCAACAACATCCACATGCACAAACCAATAAATATCGGCGCGTTTAGGACGACGTTGTAAAATGGAGTGAATAATTTTATGCTCTATTTCTGCCGAATTATTTACTGAAGTTAAATACACTAAGTGTGTAGCGTATTTAGGAATAGATTCGTCTCTGCTTAAATCAATAATGAATTGTTGGTAATCGGCTAACTTAACAACATCGGTGTAGCGCTGACCAATACGTTTAGCAATATACCAAACACTCATTACTAAAATTAGTGTACAGGCTATTAAAAGTGTTATCCAACCACCATGCATAAACTTACTTAAGTTAGCATACAAAAACCCCGATTCAATAATTAAATACGTTGTAATAATTATGGTAATTAAAATCGGGTTGTAGCGCTTAAGGTGCATGTAAAAATTTAAAAGCGTTGTGGTCATTAACATACACAGCACAATGGCTAAACCATAAGCGCCCTCCATGTTTGACGATTCTCTAAAATATAAAGTAACACCTATACACCCTGCAAGCAATAACCAATTAATTGACGGAATGTATAATTGTCCTTTTAATTCCGATGGGTATTTTACTCTAACCTTAGGCCATAAATTTAAACGCATCGCTTCGTTAATTAAAGTAAACGATCCGCTTATTAAAGCCTGCGATGCAATTACTGCTGCGCTTGTTGCAATAATAATTCCGGCAATTAAAAACCCTTGTGGCATAATTAAATAAAACGGATTGGCTCCTAATCCTAAATCGCCCAATTTTTGTCCCTCGTGTGCAATTAACCAAGCGCCTTGTCCAAAATAATTTAACACCAACATGGTTTTTACAAATATCCAAGACACGCGAATGTTTTGTTTTCCGCAATGACCTAAATCAGAATACAGGGCTTCGGCTCCTGTAGTACATAAAAACACTGCGCTTAAAATAAAAATGCCGTGAGGATGTTCGGCTAAAAGTTTGTAAGCGTAATAAGGGCTTAGTGCTTGTAAAACAGAAAAGTTTGTAATCAATTGCGTTACCCCTAAAATTCCTAACATTAAAAACCAAGCAAACATTATAGGACCAAAAGCTCTTCCAACCCACTTAGTTCCGATTTGTTGAATTAAAAACAGAAAAATTAAAATGCTGATTACAATGGGAACCGTATTAATGTGTGATAATGAGGGCACCATACGTAAACCTTCCACGGCCGAAGCCACTGAAATGGGAGGGGTAATAATTCCATCAGCCAAAAGAGCACTACCTCCTATTATGGCGGCAACCAATAACCATTTGTGTTTACAGCGCTTTACTAGAGTATATAAAGAGAAAATCCCGCCCTCACCCTTATTATCAGCGCGTAAGGTGAGAATAACATATTTTATAGTGGTTTGTAAAGTTAAAGTCCAGAAAATGGCAGAAAGAGCACCTTTCACAACATCACCGCTAATTGGCCCCTCACCTACAATTGCTTTTAATACATAAAGCGGTGAAGTACCTATATCTCCATAGATAATCCCAAGGGTAACGATTAAGCCGCCGAGGGTAATTTTGTTTAATTGATGATGGTCATGATGACCGCTTCCGTTGGTTCCCATTTAGGGATGTAGATTAAAAACGGGGTAAAAGTATAACAAAAAAAGAGGCTGCTAACAGCAATTAGACAAATTATTTAAAATAACGCATGTTAAAAGCACTAATTGCCCACCAAACCGCGTTATTAAGGTATGAAAGCTTATTGCTATTGTGGCACAAAAATTGTAGCTTTATATCTGCTTTTCAGAGTTTTTTGTTAATGTTGAGATTTGTACGATATTTTCTTTTTATTGCTCTTTTCGGAACTGCCTTTTCCTTAAAAGCCACCCACAACCGTGCGGGTGAAATTACCTATAAATGGATTTCAGGTTATACCTACTCTATTACACTTATCACTTATACTGATGATGGTCCAAGCGTTGCCGACCGTTGTAAACTAACTATTTATTTTGGTGACGGAGATAGTTGTCAGGCTGTAAGAGAAAACGGGTCTGTTGCCCCATCTTCTTCTGAATGCCCTACATCAAAACTTGGTGTCATTTTAAAGCCTACGTTTAAGAAAAATGTTTACTCCTGTATTCATACTTATGATGGTCCGGGATTGTTTAAGATTTATATGTTTGATAGAAATCGAAATTCTGGCGTAATTAATGTTCCAAATTCTGTTAACCAACCTTTTTATCTGGAGACATTATTAAGTATTAATGTTTTCATGGGGCCTAATAATTCTCCGGTTTTAACACGGGATCCATTAGACGAAGCTTGTTTAAACAATTGTTTTTATCATAACCCCGGCGCTTATGATACAGATGGCGATAGTTTGTCGTATGAGTTAGTAATGTGTAAAGGTGAAGATGCTTTGGGAAACATTGGCGTTACCATTCCAGGTTACGGTTATCCTGATGATGGACCCGGAGGCACATTTAATATAAATGCCGGTAACGGAACTTTAACTTGGTGCGAACCTCAACTGAATGGCGAATATAACGTAGCTTTTTATATTAAAGAGTGGCGTAAAGATTTAGATGGTAATTGGCAATTGGTTGGTTTCGTTATGCGCGATATGCAAATTATTGTAAGCAACTGTACAAATAGCCCCCCGGTAATTACACCAATGCAAGACACCTGTGTTGTAGCCGGAACTTTAATAACAAAAACATTTAGGGCAACGGACTCAAACATTCAACTTATTACTTTAACCGCAACAGGAGGCCCTTTTAATGTAACACCACCGGTAGCAACTTTTGGAACTGTTCAGGCAACCGGAACCGTAAGCGGAACTTTTAACTGGCAAACGGCTTGTGCGCATGTTCGTTCTTCTCCGTATCAGGTTACTGTTAAAGCTGAAGACAGTGGCTCGCCTGTTAAACTGGTTGATTTTAAAACTTATAACATAACGGTGGTTGGTCCTCCACCCTTAAATCTTTCAGCTACACCATTAGGGACTTCAGTAAAATTAATTTGGTTTAAGAGCGCTTGTAATAATGTTGGTTTAGGAAACAAAGTAACTCACTACAAAGTTTACCGTAAAGCGAATTGCGATCCTTGGGTTCATAGTCCCTGCGAAACAGGCGTGCCACCTTCATCAGGCTTCAGTTATATTGGTCAAACTACAAGTATTAACGATACCACTTTTACAGATACTAACGGAGGAATTGGTTTAGCGCACGGCGTAAATTACAGTTATGTGGTGGTTGCTGTTTATGCCGATGGTTCTTTAAGTTATGCAAGTAACCAAGTGTGCGTTCAATTAAAACGCGACGTGCCTATTGTTATTAATGTGGATGTTTTAGCAACGAGTACATCAACCGGACAAGTTTTTGTACGTTGGGTAAAACCTATCGTTAATCTCACGAATTTAGATACGACAGTGTTAACGGGGCCTTACGAATTCCGCGTTTCGGCTAAGCAAGGACTCAGCGGAACGTTCTCACAAGTGTATTCAGTAACCAAACCTTATTACGCAGCATTAAATCAGTTAAGCGATACTACATTTACACATACAAACATTAATACCGATAATTCACTTTGGGTTTATAAACTTGATTTTTATTCTAACAATACATTTGTTGGTTCGGCACAAACCGCGAGTTCGGTTTTCTTAACCTTAACGCCTGCCGACCGCAAAATGAATTTAAGTTGGGTGCATTATGTGCCTTGGGGTAATTATAAATATTTCATTTACAGAAAAAATCCTAGTCAGGTTAGTTTTGTTTTACACGACAGCACTACTAGTTTAAATTATGTCGATTCTATTAATGTTGTAAACCGTGCTACTTATTGTTACAAGGTTTTAAGTAAAGGTGAGTACAGCGATCCTACCATTTTAAAGCCATTACTAAATAATTCGCAGGAAGAATGTGCAACGGCGGTTGATTTAACCTTGCCTTGCTCGCCTACTTTAGCAATCACATCCAATTGTGAAACCGGATTTGTTGAATTGAAATGGAACAATCCAAATCATTTTTGTTCTGATGATGTTATAAAGTATTATATCTACTTTAAACCAACAGAAGACGAGCCTTTAGCCTTGATTGATTCTGTTATCAATCTTAGCGACACAACTTATGTGTTTGATGGCTTAGAATCTATTGCAGGATGTTATGTTGTTACGGCTATCGATTCATCTTATAACGAAAGCGTAATGGCTGAAGCGACTTGCGTAGATAATTGTCCGGAGTTTGAATTACCAAACGTTGTGACGATGAACGGTGATGGCGTAAATGATTTTTACAAAGCTATTCGTGTAAAACACATTAAGGATATTGATTTGGATATTTATAATCGTTGGGGACAATTAGTTTATCACACTACCGATCCGTATTTTAATTGGGATGGAAAAGTGTTACAAACAAAAATGCTTTGTAGCGAGGGAACTTATTTCTACACCTGTACCGTAAATGAAAAGCGGGTTAAACCTCGTAAGCCAAGATTACTGAAAGGCTTTATTCAGGTGTTTCATAAATAAGTAAAAGTTACTTATCCTTATAAATCAAAAGATTAATTATCCCTTTTACGGGCGTACTGTTATCCATCAGAGAAACAACGAAAGGTTTCTTTTGACCTTCAAAACAATTATAAACTACTTGCCCCTGATCTTCCATTGGGTTCGGTAATTTTTTTTCGTAATAGTCTTTTAAGTCGGCATAAATTTTTGCACCTACATCAGGATCGCTACAATTTACTTGCAGACTGATTTCTTCCAAGCTATCATTAACTAATGTATAATCGAGTGAATAATTAGTAAGGCTGTCTAATTTGTATTCGAAAAACAAATGATCTTTTTCTGATTCAATAGGTGTTCCCGATTCTGCTTTTCTAATGCTGTCTGCTTTATTATTTAAATTAATGCCGCGGATAACCCCTGAGTTGGTCTTTATGATTTCGTCCAAAGCAATATTATACTGCGGAAAAATTCTTGGCTTTACAACCACAACCGGTTTTTCCGGTTCGTTACAAGCCAGCAAAAACAAAACGCTCAGCGTTACAAGTATCAGTTTATTTATTTTCATTCGAAACATTTACTCAGCTTCATTCACTACTTCTTTTTTCTCAGGGCGCATAGTTGGGAATAACAACACGTCTTGAATGGATGGTTGGTTTGTCATTAACATACACAATCTATCAATTCCAATTCCAATTCCCGCTGTTGGAGGCATACCGTATTCTAAAGAACGTAAAAAATCTTGATCAATGAACATCGCTTCATCATCCCCACGTTCCATTAGTTTTACTTGTTCTTCAAAACGTTCGCGTTGATCGATTGGGTCGTTCAATTCAGAATATGCATTTGCAATTTCTTTTCCGTTTATCATTAGCTCAAAACGTTCCACTAATCCCGCTGAGGTTCTGTGTTTTTTTGTAAGCGGACTCATTTCTACAGGATAATCTGTAATGAATGTTGGTTGAATAAAATTGCCTTCGCACTTCTCGCCAAAAATTGTATCAATCAATTTAGCTTTGCCCATGGTATTATCAATTTCCAATTTCAACTTCTTACACTCTTCGCGCAGTTGAGCTTCATCCATTGGGCCCGCATCAATTCCTGTAAATTCTTTTATCGCATCTAAAATAGTAATGCGCTTAAATGGCGCCGCGAAACTTATGGTTTTATCACCAACAGTCACATCGGTAGTGCCATGTAAATCCATTGCAATTTTTTCCAATAATTTTTCTGTAGTGTTCATCATCCAGAAATAATCACGGTAAGCAACGTAAAATTCTAAAATAGTAAACTCAGGATTGTGAGTACGATCCATTCCTTCGTTACGGAAGTTTCGGCTGAACTCATACACCCAATCAAAACCACCAACTATTAAACGTTTTAAATAAAGTTCGTTTGCAATTCGTAAATACAATGGAATATCCAGTGCATTGTGATGCGTCATAAACGGACGAGCCGTTGCGCCACCGGGAATGCTTTGTAAAACAGGTGTATCAACTTCCAATGCGCCACCATCATTTAAATACTGGCGAATTGTGTTCATTATTTTTGTGCGTTGCTCAAATGTCTTTTTTACTTTCGGATTGATAATTAAATCCACGTAACGTTGACGGTAACGGAATTCAGGGTCGGTTACTTCATCAAACGAATTTCCATCAGCATCTGTTTTTACAATAGGTAATGGCTTTAAGGCTTTGCTTAATAATTTGAATGACGAAACGTGAATTGATGTCTCACCAGTTTTTGTCGTGAAGACATAACCCTGTACACCAATAATATCACCAATGTCTAATAATTTTTTCCAAAGCGAATCATATAAAGTTTTGTCTTCGCCCGGACAAACCTCATCACGCTTAATATAAATTTGAATTCTTCCCGACGAATCTTGCAATACGGCAAATGCCGCTTTACCCATATCACGCACGCTCATGATGCGACCGGCAAAAGAAATATCCTTATAATTTAATTTATCGCGTTCGTAATTTTCCTTTATGTCTGCCGCGTTACAATTAACGGGAAATTCTTCCGCAGGATATGGGTCGATACCAAGATTCCTGATCTCAGTTAATTTCTCTCTTCTTAAAATTTCTTGCTCACTAAGTTCTTGATACATAGCACTCTTTTTTGCAAAATTACGTATTTGCGGTGTTTATAAAATGATTGTTAGTATAATCTAATAAGTCTGAACTTTTTAAGCTTTTGATACAGACCAAATTATCACTTTTGTAGGCTTTGAAAAAGTTAAAAATGGCTAAAACAGAAATAGTTATCTTTTGGATGCGGCGCGACCTGCGGCTCAATGATAGCGCGGGTTTGAGCCGTGCCCTTCAATCTGGGTTACCTGTTTTGCCGGTGTTTATCTTTGACAAAAACATATTAGATGGCCTCGAAAACAAGCAAGACCGTCGTGTAGACTTCATTCACAAAGCACTTTTGAGTTTGCAGGAAGAGTTGGAAAAAGCGGGTTCTTCTCTGTTTGTGATTTATGACACGCCACAAAATGCTTATAAAAGAATTTTGCAAGAATTTAATGTGAAAGCGGTTTATGCCAATCACGATTACGAGCCTTATGCCAAACAACGTGACGAAGAGATAAAAACTTTTCTTGAGAAAAATAAAATTGAGTTTACAACTCATAAAGACCAGGTTGTTTTGAAAAAGACGAGGTAACGAAAGATGATGGCAAACCTTACACGATATTTACACCGTATAGTCGTAAATGGAAAAAAGCTTTAGCCGAAAATCCGATTAAAGAATTTCCAACAAAAAAATATTTCAAAAACTTTTTTCAAATAAAAGCATTTAAGATTCCTTCATTGAAAGAAATTGGTTTTGAAAAAACAGACATAATCTTTTCATTACCGAAATTAACACCGTCACTTTTAAAAAATTACAAAGCCAATCGTGATTTTCCTGCAATCGCCGGAACAAGTCGCGTCAGTATGCATTTGCGTTTCGGAACTATTAGTATTCGTAAAACAACAGAATACGCCTTGCAGTACAGTGAAACTTGGCTCAACGAATTAATCTGGCGTGAATTTTATATGATGATTCTTTGGCATTTTCCACATGTAGAAAAAAGCTCATTCAAAAAGGAATATGATTTCATTACCTGGCGCAACAACGAAAAAGAATTTGAGAAATGGTGTAAGGGTGAAACGGGTTTTCCAATTGTTGATGCGGGTATGCGTGAATTAAATGCAACGGGGTTCATGCACAATCGTGTACGAATGATAACTGCTAGTTTCTTAGTAAAAGATTTATTAATTGATTGGCGTTGGGGCGAAGCATATTTTGCAGAGAAACTAAATGATTTTGATTTAAGCGCTAACAATGGCGGCTGGCAATGGGCCGCAGGAAGTGGTTGCGATGCCGCTCCTTATTTCCGAATTTTTAATCCAGATTCACAACAGCAAAAATTTGATTCAGATTTTGAATACATTAAAAAATGGATTCCGGAATACGGGACTTCAAAATATCCTGAACCAATAGTTGATCATTCTCAAGCACGCATCAGAACTTTAGAGGCGTACAAAAAAGGATTGAGCGAAGGCAAACAAATTAATTTGTTTTAAGCATACTTAATTGCGTGCTCAAAAGTTTCTTCGTGACTATGCATTACATTTAATTCCCATCCTTGAGGGTATGGCGCTTCTAACAAAGAACCTTTCAATAAATATGGATACATCTCTGCGTAAGTCTGAATTTGGTTGGCGCTTACTCTTCTGTAAATATGTGAGCGATGTAATTTATCAGGATGTGAAATTCCCGCAGCGCCCATTAATTCTACAGCAGCTTTAATTGTTTCGTGATGGTAATTTGCAACGCGAACTTTTTTATTATCCACATTTAATCCTGCTGATAATTTTGGGTTTTGTGTCGCAACCCCCGTTGGACAAGTGTTTGTATTACATTCCAAAGCTTGTATGCATCCAACTGCTAACATCATGGCGCGAGCACAATTACACATATCTGCACCTAGTGCAATATTTTTACAATATCAAAACCGGTGTGAACTTTTCCGGAGGCAATTATTTTAATGTGTTTCTTTAAACCAAATCCGTGTAATGCATCATATACAAATGCCAACGCATCACGCAAAGGCATACCAACTGAATTACTAAATTCTAATGGCGCTGCTCCGGTTCCGCCTTCGCCACCATCAACAGTAATAAAATCAGGTGTGATTCCTGTTTTCACCATTGCTTTACAAATAGCGATGAATTGATTTTTTTGTCCGATGCATAATTTGAATCCAACAGGTTTTCCTCCACTTAACTCGCGCAATTTTTTTACAAACTCTAATAATCCTATTGGGGTGCTAAATGCTGTATGATATGGTGGTGATAAAACATCTTTTCCTTTTTCTACTAATCGAATCTTTGCAATTTCCTCTGTAACTTTTGCAGCTGGTAAAATTCCACCGTGTCCCGGTTTTGCGCCTTGAGATAATTTTATCTCAATCATTTTTACATTTGGTAGTTGTGAACGTTCTCCGAATGCATAAAAATTAAAAGTACCATCTGGGTGGCGACAACCAAAATAGCCGGTGCCAATTTGCCAAATCACATCGCCGCCTGGTTCTAAGTGATACGGACTCAATCCACCTTCGCCGGTATTATGCGCGAAGCCATCTAGTTTAGCGCCGCCATTCAACGCCATGATTGCATTTTTACTAAGCGAACCATAACTCATTGCTGAAATATTTAAAATGCTTGCTGAATACGGTTTCAAACAATCTGGTCCGCCAACTAATACGCGTGGATTATGATCTACTTTATCATGAGGTAGCGGATTGATAGAATGATTCAACCATTCGTATCCTGATTGGTAAACATCTAATTGTGTTCCGAAGGGTGTAGTATCATTTACTTTTTTCGCGCGTTGGTAAATTACATTTCTGCTTAAACGATTGAAAGGCGCACCATCTGTATCCGATTCAATAAAATATTGATACACTTTCGGGCGCATCCATTCTGCCCACCAGCGCATACGACCTATTACCGGAAAATTATGTTTCAGAGATTGTGACTTTTGAAACACATCGCCAAGACCAACTAAAACTATTGGTACCACTAAAACATAAAGCCATAATGCTTTCGGGAAAAAATATCCCAATGCCGCAACTGCAGCACATATAATAATTGAAATAGTAATGAATTTTACTTTCATAGAGTGATAAATTATATAGTAAATATAATAAAATTTAACAATCTACCACTTCCAAGAAACTACTGAATAATACAAGCGCCTACCGTAACGTAACTGGTTTCGTCAATAAGAATAGCGCCACCATTAGTGCGGAGTTTATGATAACTATCTACTGCAATTGGTCGTGCTGTTTTTAAAGTCACTTTACAAACGTCGTTTAATTGTGCCGATGCAACATTTGTTTGTTTTTCAAGTGTATTTACATCGAGTTTGTATTCTATTCCTTTAACAGCGCAACGGATTTGTTTATTGTTGTGCTGAATTAAATATTTAGAACCAACCTCCATGGCTTTCGCGTCCATCCAACATAAAATCACTTCTATATCTTGAGTTACTTTTGGTTCGTTTCCTTCCTTCACAATAACATCTCCTCTGCTTATATCAATTTCATCTGACAAATGTACAATCACACTTTGAGGAGCAAATGCTTCATCAACAGATTTAAAATCTCTTTCAATTAATTTAATGGTGCTTTTATGTCCTGCAGGCAAAACAGAAATTTTATCTCCTACTTTTAAAATACCACTCGTTAATTTTCCGGCGTAACCACGGTAATCGTGTAAATCATCTGTTTGTGGACGAATTACATATTGCACAGGAAAGCGCGCGTCGGTTAAATTAATATCGCTATCCAGCTTCACATTTTCCAAAATAGTTAAAAGCGTTTCGCCCTTATACCATTTCATGTTTGCCGAAGGATCAACAATGTTTTCTCCGCTTAAAGCGCTGATTGGAATAAATGTAGGATTCTTAATTCCTAATTGTTCCTGAATATTTTTATAATCTGAGACTATTTTATTGTAATCGTTCTCATCGTAATTTACTAAGTCCATTTTATTAATCGCCACCACAACGTGAGGTAAAGCTAATAGTGAAGCAATTATAGAATGACGTTTAGTTTGTTCAATCACTCCTTTACGTGCGTCAATTAAAATAACAACCAAATCAGAATTACTTGCGCCAGTAACCATGTTGCGCGTGTATTGAATATGTCCCGGCGCATCGGCGATAATGAATTTACGTTTTGGTGTAGAGAAGTATTTGTAGGCCACATCAATCGTAATTCCCTGTTCGCGCTCAGCACGAAGACCATCAGTCAAAATTGCTAAATCAATTTCCCCTTTGTCTTTATTCTTACTTTGTTTTTCTATTGCAGCCATCTGATCGGCTAGAATAGATTTACTATCGTACAATAATCTTCCGATTAATGTGCTTTTTCCATCATCAACACTTCCCGCAGTTATAAATCGTAGTATGTCCATTAGAAGTATCCTCCTTTCTTGCGATCTTCCATCGCAGCTTCTGAAACTTGATCATCAATTCTTGTTTCACCTCTTTCGCTTAATCTTGAAATTGCGATTTCCTTAACGATATCATCAATTGTTGAAGCGTCACTTTCAACCGCCGCGGTACAAGTCATATCACCAACAGTTCTGTAACGCACTGTCTTTTTTACAATCTTATCGGTCGGCTCTATTTGTATAAAGTCAGAAACTGCTATTAATTGGTTTTGATTAGTTACAACACATTCACGTTCGTGAGCAAAATAAATGCTTGGTAATGGAATATTTTCTTTCTTAATATAATTCCAAACATCTAATTCGGTCCAGTTACTAATTGGAAAACATCTTACGTTCTCACCTTTATGAATTTTGCCATTATAAATGTTCCATAATTCCGGACGTTGTAATTTCGGATCCCAAGAACCAAATTCATCACGTACCGAAAAAATTCTTTCTTTCGCTCTTGCTTTTTCTTCATCGCGACGAGCGCCTCCAATACAAGCATCAAAACCAAATTCTTCAATAGTATCCAATAAGGTATAAGTTTGCAAAGCGTTTCTGCTGGCAAACTTTCCTTTTGGTTCAGCTAATTTTTTTTCTTTGATCGTGTCTTCAACATAACGTACAATTAATTTCTCGCCCATTTGTTTTACCATATTGTCACGGTAATCTATGGCCTCTTTAAAATTATGTCCTGTATCAATATGAACTAAGGGAAAAGGAAATTTCCCTGGACGAAAAGCTTTTTCTGCTAATCTCACCAACGTAATAGAATCTTTTCCCCCACTAAATAACAAGGCCGGTTTTTCGAATTGTCCTGCTACTTCACGCATAATGTGAATAGCTTCAGATTCTAATTGTTCCAAATAATCTAAATAGTACTTGCTCATTTTAATTTGTATGTAATCCGCATTCCTTTTTTGTATTGTCTTCCCACCACCAACGTCCAGCCCTGAAATCTTCTCCGGCCTTAATTGCTCTTGTGCAAGGCTGACAACCTATACTTACAAAACCTTTATCGTGTAATGAGTTGTAAGGTATATTATGTTTGTTAATGTATGTTTTTGTTTCTTCAAATGTCCAATTCAATAAAGGATGAATTTTAATGACTTGATTCGCTTCGTCCCATTCCACATTTTTCATGTCATGACGGTTAGCAGAATGTTCGGCTCTTATTCCTGTAATCCAAACTGTCTTTCCTGCTAAAGCGCGTTTCAAGGGTTCTACTTTGCGGATATGGCAACATTCCTTTCTATTCTCAACTGATTCGTAAAAACTATTGGGGCCTTTTGAAGAAACTAATTTTTCTATAGCTTCGGTTTTTGGATAATAGGTTTTTATTTCTTGCTTATAACGTTCTCGTGTACTATTAAAAACTGAATAGGTTTCGGAAAACAAACGGCCTGTATCTAAAGTAAAAATTTCAATTTCTAATTTCTTAGAAAAAATCATGTGAGTTATAACTTGATCTTCGTAACTGAGACTAGTTGAAAAAACGATTTTTTCAGAGGATAAACCCGAAACAGCTTCCAGGATTTCTTCTGCAGACTTTCCTCTTACTAATTTTTCTATGTTGTTTAAATTTTTCACGCAAAGGCGAACTGACATTACTTTAATGCTTGTTGAATATCGTTTAATATATCTTCTTTATTTTCTAATCCTATTGAGATACGAATTAATCCTTGGGAAATTCCCACTGACAATCTTTCTTCTTCACTTAATTTACAATGTGTAGACGAAGCAGGGTGTGTTGCTATAGTTCTTGAATCACCAAGGTTTGGGGAAATTTTTATCAATTGCAATTTGTCCATGAATTTTTTCGCACCTTCTAATCCGCCTTTAACCGTAACAGTAATAATTCCTCCGCCAGCTTTCATTTGTTTTTTTGCAATAGCGTTATGAGGGTGTGATTCTAAAAAAGGATAAGAAACATTTTCCAAAGCTGAATTTTTTTCTAAAGCTTCTGCAATGTGTAATGCGTTTTCACAATGACGATCCATTCTTAATGCAAGGGTCTCTAAGCTTTTGCTTAATACCCATGCGTTAAACGGACTCATCGACGGTCCCGTAATTCTTCCGAATAAATAGATTTCGCTTATTAATTCTTTCTTTCCAACTACAACTCCGCCTAATACGCGACCTTGTCCGTCCATGTATTTGGTTGCGGAGTGAATGACTAAGTCTGCTCCGTACTTAATTGGTTGTTGCAAATATGGAGTGGCGAAACAATTATCTACAATTAAAAGTTTGTTGTGTTTTTTGGCAATGGCTGCTACAAATTCCAAATCAATTAATTCGATAGCGGGATTCGTTGGTGTTTCTAAATAAATAAAACGTGTTTCTGGTTTTATTAACTTCTCAATGTCATTTGGATTCTTAATATTAAAATACGAATGCGAAATGTTTAGTTTAGGAAAATATTTTGTGAAGAGCGCGTGCGTTGCGCCAAACACAGATGAACAAGAAACAACATGATCTCCTGATTTCAACAATGCCATAAACGTTGTATAGATTGCAGCCATTCCTGAAGCTAAAGCAACGCCGGCTTCTGCGCCTTCCATTAAACAAACTTTATTGACGAATTCATTATTGTTTGGGTTGGTGTAACGAGAATAAATAAAAGCATCACTTTCATCATTGAAAGCGGCACGCATATCTTCCGCTGTATCAAAAACAAAACTGGAAGTTAAATACAAAGGCGCCGAGTGCTCGTTGTTTTCGCTTCGCTCCATTTGTGCGCGTATAGCTTGTGTTTCAAATTTTTTATCTTTCATATTAGTTAACACTAACTTTATAAGTAATTTTTGCAGTTGGTTCTAGTGTTTTAGAAACAGAACAGTATTTATCAATTGATAACTTCACCGCACGTTCAGCTTTTTCTAATTCTATTTCGCCTTTTAATTTGAAATGAATAACGATATTTCTGAATAACGAATACTCTTCCACCGCTTCCTTTTCTCCGTCTACCTCAATTTCAAAAGAATCGATTCTTTGTTTTTGTTTTTTCAAAATCATTACCACATCAATGGCACTGCAACCGCCAACTGCTGCCAATAACAATTGTGTTGGACGGAAGCCTGAATTCTGTCCGCCTAAATTTGGAGGGCCATCCATGGTGATGATGTTTCCATCTTCGTTTTTTGCTTCCATAGCAAAATCATCGTCGGTTCTTTTTTATAATAACTTTCATGCTTTAAAGATACCGAATTTAGAATGAATTTACACCGTTTACAGTGGTATATTTCATAGTATATTTTACCCCCGGGTTAATATATTTATAGGCACTATGACTCATCAAAGCAGCCTCATGGAAACCACATAAGATCAATTTCAATTTATTCTTATATGTATTGATATCCCCTATAGCATAAACCCCTGAAATGTTTGTGCCGTAATCTTCAGTATTCACTTCAATAGCATTTTTATCAATGTTCAGTCCCCAATTTTCTATTGGTCCTAATTTCGGACTCAATCCAAAAAGGGGAATTAAATTATCAGCGTCTAAGGTTTCTTCAACATTCGTTTTTGTATTGATGACGCCGACGGTATTTAAAACGTTATCGCCTTTCACATTGGTAAGATTACTGTTTAGGAACAATTTTATTTTTCCTTTCTCTGCCAACTTCAACACTTTGTTTACGCTGTCGGGCGCGCCGCGAAACGCTTCGCTTCTATGAACTAATGAAACTTCCTTCGCCACATTAGCTAAAAAAATAGTCCAATCTAAAGCGCTATCACCGCCGCCGGCAATTACAATTTTTTTGTCGCGATAAGATTCGGGATCCAATACCATATACGAAACGCCTTTTCCGTTTTCGAATTTTTCCAAATCTTTTACTTCAGGCTTGCGTGGTTCAAAACAACCGAGCCCGCCGGCAATAACAACAACTTGTGCCGAAATTTTTGTTCCCATGTTGGTTTCTAAAATAAAATCGTTCGCCAATTTTACTTAATGATTCGATTCTCTCACCTAAAGTATAAGTAGGTTTAAATGGTTCTGCTTGCTTCACTAAATTATCCACTAGCTCTTGTGCGAGCACACTTGGAAAACCGGGAATATCATAAATTGGTTTTTTAGGATAGATCTCTGAAAGTTGTCCGCCTACTTGTGGTAAATAATCAATTAAGTGACAACGCATTTTTAATAATCCTGCTTCGAAGATGGTGAATAATGCTACTGGTCCTGCGCCAACAATGGCTATATCTGTTGTGATCATATTAGAAAAATAAACGTTTTAAACTTGCTATAATAACTACAATACCAACTAAAATCATTATTGTTTTTGTTGGGATTTTATTTGTGAGATAAGCAGCGATAGGTGCAGCAATAACTCCTCCAATAATTAATCCTGCAATAATATACCAGCCATCTAAACCAATAAGCGTGAAAAAAGTAATGGAACTTGCCAATGAAACAAAAATTCTGTTAGGTTCACCGAACCAATAGTGTAACGCGCATTTCTTCCTCCGGCAATTAATGTTGATGAAACAATTGGTCCCCAACCGCCGCCGCCAATTGAATCTAAAAATCCTCCAACAACTGCTAATGGGAAAATGCGTTTTATCTTTTCCCGCACCTTATCTTTTTTTAATGCTTTGAAAATGATAATCAGTCCTAGAATAATTGTATAAATGGAAACAAGCGTTTTTATTATATAATTATATTCTTGAAAAGAACATAATACATACGCCCCTAAAATCGCGCCTAATACTCCGGGAATTAAAAGATTGCGAAATAATTTTGTGTTTACATTTCCAAATTTTAAATGCATTAAACCTGAAACGCCGCTTGTAAAAACTTCTGATGCATGTACACTAGCGCTCGATGCCGCAGGCGGAACTCCCAATGATAATAAGAAAGTAGTTGCCGTAACGCCATATGCCATTCCTAAAGCGCCGTCAATCATTTGCGCGGTGAATCCCGCTAAGATGAAAAACAAAATACTGGAATCAACACTTTGTACAAGCGAACCAACTAATCCGCCTAAAGTTTCGGGCGGCAAGAAAACACCTAATAAATATCCAACTAAAATTAATACAGGCATTGCGATGCTGAAATCCAAATTCTACGTTTGCTTATTTTTGGTTTTTGTTTCACGCCTCTTTAAGAAGAACTGAAGTTATTTCGTTTAGTTGATTTACTTTATGAGTAAAATCACCTTCTAAATACTTTCTTATCTGAACTAAATTGTCAACCGCCTCATTAATTTTATTTGGCAGTGATTCATCAAGGTTTTTGCAAATTTTGCAAGTGTTGGTGACTTTCCATTGGTAGAAATAGCAATCTTCACGTTTCCTTTATTCACAATTGAGCCCAAATAAAAATCACATTGCTCGGGTGTATCCGCAACATTAGTCAATAATCCTTTTTCTTGTGCCAATTGTTTTATATGTAGACTCGTTTCTTTATTGTTGACAGCAGAAATTACAAAATCTATATTTTCTAAATCTGTTTCTAAAAATGAACGTTGGTGAATCTTTACATTAGCATGATGTTTCACAAATAGTTTTATCTCATCGCTAACATGAGTTGCTACTAATGTAATTCGGGTGTTCGGACTGTTGTTTAAAATAGCCGAAACCTTCTCAAGCCCAACTTTTCCTCCGCCAACTATTAAAACACGAAAATTCTCAAGCTTTAGAAAGACTGGAAATAATTTATTTACTGTTGCTACGTTCATAAATTTATTTTATGCAATATGTTAAATCTAATTATTGAGATTTTATCAAGTGTGATTCCGTTTGCCTGCTGCTGCCACATGTGCATGAACTCAATTTGATATGTAAGGCGTTTGTTCTGTTCAAAATTAAAGCCCCCATACAAACGGTTCTGGTCAAAATAATTATAACGGATACTGTTTCCGGCATTTATCAATATTTCGTTTCCTGCTAATATTGAAATGACTCTGTCGCCGCTTTTTAGTATAGGATAAGTGGCCTCAATCCTATAGCGGAATCGCCAGTTAAAACTATAATCATCAATTGGCTTATTCCCACTTACTTTTTGATTAAACCGTTGCTCGTCCCGAAAGCGATGTGCGATTTTAATTTTTCCAACAACGTCATTTATCAATATTTCTTGCCATGGCCTCCATTCACCTCTTGTCGCTACACTCCGTCAAGTAAAATCGAAAATGTGCAATGCCAAGTGTAATTCTAACTTTGTCGTTTAGTTTATATCCTAGCCCGCTTCTTACTAAAAACTGACTGGGTTTTGCCAACCACTCTTTTGTTCGGTATTGGATATCTGTATTCACGTTCCATTTTTTACCAATGGTTGTTGAATTAAAATATCCCAGCCAAACTGAATTTATATACCGATAGCGCGGTGGCGTTTCTTGTGATCTTGCAACTAAATTAAAAAGCGTAAGAACAAAAAATAATTTTGCTTTCATGATTATTCTCTCAGCTAATTTTAGTTTAAAGAATAATTCCACTCATTAATCAGCGAAGGATAATATTTATGAAACTTAACAACTTCCCCAATTACAATTACAGCCGGAGATTTTATGTTTTGCTCTTTCACTTCATCAATAATTGTATTGATAGTTCCAAGCGCTACATTTTCTGTTGCTAATGTTCCGTTCTGAATAACACCGATTAGGGTTTCAGATTTTCCTTCGCGCTTATAGATGTCAACTATCTCTTTCAACTTTCCTAAGCCCATTAAAATAACAACCGTTGCATTTGATTTGGGCTGCTGCAATGTCTTGAGATAGTTTTCCGTCTTGAGTTGTACCTGTAATAACCAAAAACTTTCGCTGATGCCGCGGTGAGTAACGGGAATTCCACTTGCGCCGGGAACACCAATTGAACTTGAAATGCGGAACAACTGCTGTTTCAATATTGAAAGCTTCAGCGTGTTGATTTCTTCGCTTCCTCTTCCGAAAACAAAAGGGTCGCCGCCTTTAAACGAACAACCTTCCATGGGTAAAAGCAAAGTCGACAATTAAATTATTGATTTGCTCCTGGGTGACTCGTGTTTGTTTTTCGTTTTCCGACATAAATTTTTAATGCATCGATTGGCGCATCTTTAAAAGTTCTTTGTTTACTAATGCGTCATAAAGGATCACATCCGCTTCACTTAAAGCATTTATTGCCTTTACTGTTATTAATTCTACATCGCCAGGACCAGCGCCTACTACAGTTAATTTTGGATATATTGTTTTCTTACTCATTTTATTATTGTTTTAGTTGTTTGTTTTTTAACTGCTGTTTACGTTTCGGGTTTGAGAACTGTAGCTATATTAACCGAAACAGTAATACAGCTAAAGCATTATCATACAACAGCAACAACAATATTTTATTTGAGTATAGGCTTTCATTTATGCTAAATTTGATTCGCGAATTGTTTTAACGGTTTGTAAAAATTCTTTTGCTTCAATGTAATATAACTCAGCGAATTGTTTTGAAGGTTCGTTTTGATTTATTTGGAGAACTAAGTCTTTAAATGAAGTTTCTAATTTTAATTCTCCGCCTTCTACAAAATGCTTGTCAAAATCATTGATAACGCCATGATGCGTGTTCACATGAATTTCTTTATCCAGTAACAGTGCCTTAGCTCCGTTTATATAAAAGCAGCGTAAGTATAATAAATACTGTCGCCGAATTGTTCATTGCCAAAAGCCTCAGCGCTTAATTCTAATTTTTCTTCTGCTTCAAAGAATAAAGTCTGAACTAAATCAATTACAACTCCCGCACATTCTCCTACGCCTATTGCAGTTTGGAATTTTTCTTCAGAACCCCAATCGATAAAGTCAGTTTCTTTTAAAGTGGAATTATCTGCCAATGGTTTTAATAATTGATAGAAGTAATCTTTCCCTTGCTTATCGTAGTAAGAATTAAAATATTCCCCTTCAACAGCATTCTTCTCAAAATCATCAAACAATTTTCTTAAAACATCTGGTCCGCGTTTACTTGCTACTTTAATTACTTTATCAGAAATTCTGCCCTTGCCATTTCCTAAAGTTCCGCCGCCAAGCAAAACCTGTAAGGCAGGGATAACATTTGTTCCAACTTTAAAAGAGCTACCGTGAAAACCAATTTGTGCCAAACTGTGTTGACCACAAGCATTCATACAACCACTGATTTTTATTTTGATATCATGATTATAAATTAATTCAGGATATTCTGCATAAATAACTTTTTCCAACTCAACTGAAATATTTGTGCTGTTGGAAATTGCTAAATTACACGTGTCAGTTCCCGGGCAAGCTGTAATATCACCAACAGAATCAAAGCCCGGAGTTGCTAAATTTAATGTCGCTAGTTCTTTAAATAGAAAAGGTAATTCTTCAGTAGAAACGTCACGTAACAAAAAACCTTGATTTATTGTGATGCGGATATCTGAAGCGTTTGAATATAATTTTGCAATACGTGCTAATTCTCTTGTTATAGTTGTAGAAATATTTCCTAATTGGACTTTTATATAAACACCAAATAATCCTGATTGTTTTTGCTTAAAGACATTTGTATTAAACCAAAAATCATAAGCTGTATTATTTATTGATGGAATTACATTTGGTAATTGCGTTTTAAACTGAAGAGTTGATTCTTTTTCTGAAACATCAATTCGGAATTCTTTAACAAGAGTTGCTTTTTCTTCTTCCTTAATTAATTTTAGGAATTCTTCAATGCCAATTTTATTTATTAAATATTTTATTCTCGCTTTGTGTCTGCTAGCTCTTTCTCCATAACGATCAAATACACGAATACTTGATTCCAAAAACGGAATTAGTTTTTCTTCTGACAAAAATTCAAAAGCTGTTTGTGCTAAAAATGGCTGTGCGCCTAATCCACCGCCGACTAAAACTTTAAAGCCGCGTTTCTCATTCTTAATTTTTGGAATAAAACCAAAATCATGAATATAAGTTACAGCAGTGTCTTTATCATTATTTGAAAAAGCGATCTTAATTTTTCGACCAAGCTCTTGTCCGAATGGTTTACGTAAAAAATATTCGAATACTGCGTTTGCATAAGGAGAAACATCAAACAGTTCGTTAGGATCAATTCCTGCTTCAGCCGATGCCGTTACATTACGAACTGTATTTCCACAAGCTTCGCGCAAAGTCATATCATCTTGTTCTAACTTGGCCCATAACTCCGGTGTTCTGTCTAAACTCACATGATGAATTTGAATGTCTTGTCGCGTTGTTAAATGTAAATTGCCATTTGAATACTCATCGCTGATGTCAGCGATACGTAATAATTGTTTTGCCGAAACCTTTCCAAACGGCAATTTGATACGTATCATCTGAACACCCTGCTGACGTTGTCCGTACACCCCGCGCGCTAAACGCAGACTACGGAATTTTTCTTCGTGGATTTTTCCTTCACGGAACTGGCGAATTTTTCTCTCCAGGTCAATGATGTCTTTTTTCCACCAAAGTCTTTTTACTGTTACTTATACTTTCTATTTCTGTTCTAAAACTTTGCATTCCTAATATCTTAACTTATTGTAAATAAAAAACCCTTCTCGTTGTTAGCGGAAGGGTTTGGTACTATAGTCGGTTAGTTGTTTACACTCGAATAAGTTTTCCCTTCAGCAAATAATCATACTTGCAGCAGCACATCCACATCATCATGGTGTGAAGTAAAAGAGACTCTTATTTAAATTGCTTTTCATTTTAACGGTACAAATTAATGAATAGATTTTCGTTCCCGCAAGAGAAAATTGAATTATTTTTTATATCTCCTACTTAAGAAATAGGATATTATCACTTGAAAGATTGATACTACTGTAAACCAAACTTCTTAATAAGTTTGTTTTCCCGCCTTAAAATATCGCTTAAACTTGTTTTGGAAAGAATTTTTATGCTTGCTTCGCGCACTTCGAGGATAACATCGCGCAATCCGCAGACATCTTCGCCTATACATTCCTTACACGGTTCATAGAAATTTAAGCTCACGCAAGGCAATAATGCTATTGGTCCGCCTGTAGAGCGGATGATATTACTTAGCATGACTTCTTCCGGATGCTTTAATTAATTGATAGCCGCCCTTTGCACCCATTTTACTTTCAACATAACCAATCTTTTTCAGGTCGACCATGATTGCTTCGAGGAATTTTCTTGGAATTTTTTCGTTCTTCGAGATCTCTGATATTTTTAAAGGGCGATGTTCACCGTAGTGCTTTGCCAGTGCCAGCAAGGCTTTTATGGCATATTTGGTTTTCTTTTGCAGCATATTTTAAACTTACAGGTTTAAATATACTACTAATTTAGTAGGAATTGAAATTTACTCTGTTTTAAACTTTTTCAATCCAACTCTTAGTCCCAGATTAACTGTAACTAAGGGATTTCTTCCATTATCCATAAACATGTGCGTATAATTCACATTCACTGCCGGATAAATCCAACTGAAAAATCCCTTTCTATAAATTGGCTTGAAATTATACCCTATATCTAAGCCCAATCCACTACGGTGAAAAATGTTTGGGTGACTTCCCATCACAGATTCTCCGGGATGGTGCATATAAGTATGATGTCCAACTTCATGATGATGCGCAAAACCTCCTCCGAAGAACAAACCGTTATTTAAATTGTAACGATAGTTAAAGGTGATGGGTCCAACAATATCCATGTTCGAGAAATTATACACTTCCCTTGCTCTGATATCAATACTGCTATTCTCATTTAAGAAGATGCCGATAGCGCCGCTTACACCCGCAACAGCAGAGGTGTTTTGTACACCGCCTGAAATACTTCCTTCTAAATAAACTTTGTGATTGTTGTTTTGACCTTTAACAGTTTGCGCAATTATCATTGCACATAACACTACACTTTTTGTGGTTTTCATAATTATATGATTTAAAAAGTAGTGGTGTTCTCATAAGGGGTTTTGACGTTCTTATCCAACCATACGGTTAGTGCTTTAAAAGGTTGGGTTGGCTTTGTAAAAATTGCTAATTTCAGGCTTTAAACTAAATCGTATGCCAGTTATTCTTCCTGTAAAAGGTGTTTCCCTGAGTTCGGAAAAATTGTTTTATCGCGCCAAACGCTACTATTGTAGGTGATGTTGTTATGGGCGATGATTGTAGTATTTGGTTTAATACTGTTGTTCGCGGCGATGTAAATAGTATACGAATCGGCAATAAAGTGAACATACAAGACGGCGCTGTGTTACATTGTACTTACGAAAAAACAAAAGTGTTCTTAGGAAATAATGTTTCTATTGGTCACAATGCCATTGTTCATGGTTGTAAAGTACACGATAATGTATTAATCGGCATGGGTGCTATTGTTATGGATAATTGTGAGATTGGAAGTAACACTATAATTGCAGCGGGTGCCGTTGTAACCGAAGGCACAGTTGTGCCGAGTGGTTGCATTTTTGCAGGAGTACCTGCTAAAAAAGTAAAAGATATTTCAGAAGAATTAATTAAGGGAGAGATTGACCGAATTGCGAATAATTATTTAATGTACAGCGGTTGGTTTAAATAGCCATTTTCAGATTAACACAGATAATCCGCGAAAATCTGCGTAATTTGGCTAAAGTTGAAGATGCTTCGATTTAATTTCTTTTCCAAAAAACTTTCCGGCGTGGATATCAAAATTGTTGGTGTCGCCTGTGGTTAAAAATTCTATTGTATTTCCTTTAGAACATTTAGCGTCCATTTCCTGGTGACGTTTTAAATAATCTGCTAAACCTTTCGCAACAATATCGCCTTGAGACAGCAAAGTAAAGTTTTCAGGTAAGAACTTTTTGATTTGATCTTTTAGTAAGGGATAATGCGTACATCCTAAAATTATGGTATCAATTTTTGGTGAACGACTCATTAAATTATCAATGTGTTGTTTTATAATGGCATCTGATTCCGGTGTATTGTATTCGTTGTTCTCTACCATCGGTACCCAAAGTGGACAAGCCTCTTGATATACTTTCACCTCAGGAAAAAACTTCGCAATTTCAATTGGATAGGATTGTGATAAAACTGTTCCTGTTGTTCCTAATACACCAATATGTTTTGTCGTAGAGTAATTGCCAACCAATTCTGTTGTCGGACGAATAACGCCGAGCACTCTTCTGTCGGGTGCAATTAGTGGTAAATCTTTTTGCTGGACGTTTCTTAATGCTTTTGCAGAAGCGGTGTTGCAAGCGAGAATTACTAAATGACAACCTTTATCAAAAAGTTGTTTCACGCATTCTAAAGTCAAATTATAAACTTCATCAAAACTTCTGGAGCCATAAGGAGCACGGGCATTATCTCCTAAGTACAAATAATCATATTGCGGTAATTCTTTTACAATTTCTTTCAAAACAGTTAACCCTCCGTATCCAGAATCAAAAACACCAATAGGATTATATGCTTTCTTCTCGCTCATTAAAAAGAAACGTCTAAACAAAAGATGGATTCGTAACGTTGGTTTACTTTATAATTACTTTCTTTAAAAACTGTTTTGTCCGACTGCAATACTCTTCCCTCTATACTTAAAGCAACATTCTTATATGGTTTGTATTCTACGCCGGCAGTTGTACCCATTACATTGTTGCCGAAATTTAACGCGCCTGTTACAATACAATCAGGGTCTGATAAATATTCTCCTCTAACATATAAAGCCGACTTTTTTACGAACTGGTATCTCGCTACAATTAAACCACTATATAAACTTGCTGTTCCGTTCATGTTTTTTAACATAGAGTTTTCCTGCCAGCCATAATTTGCTTCAAGAGCTAAAATAAATTTTTTCAGCTTTATGGTTGCGTAAATGTTATTATAATACCGACGTTGTTTAAGAATAACCGTATCTGCGCTTTCATCACCGGTTAAAAAATTATAGGTGATTGAAATTTTTTCGTTTCGATCATATACCGCTGAGAAACCAAACAACTTATCTTTATTAGTTTCTGTAATTGTATTGAAGCTATTAAATGCGTTTACTTGTAATGACAATTTAGAATTTAAAACGTATGTCAGCTTTGCGCCTGAAAAATAATAAGGCTCATAATTATTTACCAAAGAAGTACTCGATGTGATGTTTTCTCTTGGCTGAATACTTTCGACTCCAATATGTGAACGGAAAACACCCGCGTCGAACCAAAGTCCTTTTATTAAACGAACGCCTGCGTTTGCTTCTTGTATCATATTAAATTCAGTTGGCCAAATTGCTTTTGGAATATCCCCAAACTGCAGACCAAAATTACCGCGTACGTTTTTACTGCTGTATTGCATTGATAGCAATGCCATGTTTAAACCAAACTCTTTATTGCGCGGGGCCATCACCGGAATTTGTACTAATCCGTTGTTAGTAATTTCGTCAGTATAATAAGCGTAATAGGCGCTGACATAACCCCCAATCAATAATTTCGCTTCATCGCTTGCGCCATCATTAATACCAATATGACCAAAAAGTGTAGCGGAATCCCTCTCAATAACTAATGCTTTTTTCTTAGGTAAAGTATCTTGTGCTTGTAAATTCCACACTAAAAAAATGAATACAAGTAAATAAAGGCTGGAAAGGTTGATTCTCATTGATACAAAACTAACAATTTCTTTTCTCATTGTGCCTGCTAATCGTATTTTTGTAGCATGTTTAATAAGGAATTAGACCCCGATGATTATTACCTGAGCCCTGAAGGCTATGTGATTTTTACTGAGAAATACCTTTTAAAACGAGGGTTTTGTTGTAAAAACGGCTGTAAACATTGTCCATATAGCTATAATGTGAAAACGGGGAAGTTCGACAAAGATAAAAAAGAAGACAAATAGTATTTAGTGAAATACATTATATTAGTACTGAAATGACAGCAGAAGAGTTTAAGAAAAAAGTATCGGAAGGAATTCCATCAGAACTTCCGAATACAAAACCATACGAGACAACAATCAATCACGCGCCTAAGCGTAAAGATATTTTAAGTGCTGACGAAAAAAAATTAGCGATTAGAAATGCCTTGCGTTATTTTGATTCAAAACATCATTCTGTTTTAGCAAAAGAATTTGCGGAAGAGTTAAAAACTTATGGACGAATTTACATGTATCGTTTCCGTCCCCATTACAAAATTTACGCGCGACCAATTAACGATTATCCTCATCAAAGCAAACAAGCTGCTGCTATTATGCACATGCTTAGTAATAATTTAGATTATGCGGTTGCACAACATCCACACGAATTAATTACTTATGGCGGCAACGGTTCTGTGTTTCAAAATTGGGCACAATATTTATTGACGATGCAGTATTTGTCGGCAATGACAGATGAACAAACTTTAGTTTTATACAGTGGTCACCCAATGGGATTATTTCCATCACACAAAGATGCGCCGCGTGTTGTTGTAACGAATGGAATGATGATTCCGAATTACAGCAAACCGGATGATTGGGAAAAGTTTAATGCACTAGGCGTAACGCAATACGGACAAATGACTGCGGGTTCTTTATGTATATTGGTCCGCAAGGCATTGTTCATGGCACAACCATTACAGTAATGAACGCTGCTCGTAAAATTTCAAAATCAGAAGAAGATAGAAAAGGAAAATTATTTATTACCGCAGGACTAGGTGGCATGAGTGGCGCTCAACCAAAAGCGGCGCGTATTGCAGGATTAGTTTCAGTAACTGCAGAAATAAATCCGAAAGCAGTCAACACTCGTCATTCACAAAAATGGGTGGATGAAGTTTTTGATAGTTTAGATAGTTTAATTCCAAGAATTAAAAAAGCGGTTACGGACAAAGAAGCTGTTTCGTTAGCCTATCAGGGAAATGTGGTTGATTTGTGGGAGCGCTTAGTAAAAGAAAATATTAAAGTTGATATTGGTTCTGATCAAACATCATTACATAATCCTTGGGCGGGCGGGTATTATCCAGCTGGTTTTTCATTGGAGGAAAGCAATAAAATGATGGCAGAGAACCCTGCACAATTTAAAACTGAAGTTCAGAAAACTTTAGTGCGTCATATTAATGCCGTGAACACATTACATGCGAAAGGAATGTACTTCTTCGATTACGGAAATGCATTTTTATTAGAAGTGTCGCGCGCAGGAGGAGATGTGTTTAAGAAAAACTCGAAAGATGAATTCAAATACAATTCATACGTTCAGGATATTTTAGGTCCAATGTGTTTTGATTATGGATTCGGTCCATTCCGTTGGGTTTATACAAGTGCAAGTGAAAATGATTTACGCAAAACAGATGAAATTGCATTAGGAGTTTTAGAAGACATGCACAAAACTGCTCCCGAAGAAATTAAACAACAGCTGAGTGATAATATCGTTTGGATTCGCGATGCGATGAAAAATAATTTAGTGGTTGGTTCACAAGCGCGTATTTTATACGCAGATAGTGAGGCGCGTGTAAAAATTGCAGAAGCGATAAACAAAGCGATTGCAGAGGGAAAAATTACAGCACCTGTTGTTTTAGGAAGAGATCATCATGATGTAAGCGGAACAGATTCTCCTTACAGAGAAACATCAAACATTTACGATGGTTCTAAATTCACAGCCGACATGGCTGTACAAAATTTTGTCGGGGATGCGTTTCGTGGCGCCACTTGGATAAGTTTACACAACGGCGGCGGTGTTGGTTGGGGCGAAGTAATTAACGGCGGCTTTGGCTTGGTGTTAGACGGAAGCGTTGATGCTGACAGAAGATTAAAACAAATGTTATTCTGGGATGTGAATAATGGAATAGCCAGAAGAAGTTGGGCACGAAACAAAGAAGCCTTATTCGCGATTAAACGTGAAATGGAGCGTACACCAAATTTAAAAGTTACTCTTCCGAATTTAGTGGATGAAAAAACATTAGACAATTTGTTTTAAAAACACATATTATGAAAAAATTATTTCTCTTATCATTTATGGCATTTCTGTTTAAAGGACATGCTCAAGCTTATTACGTTTATTCTGATGGAAACTCCAACAGTTACACACTCGATGAAAAGAAATTAGTGTACACGCCGGTTAATCCGGAAGAAAGTTCAAGCGGAACTTACAGTGGCGGGAAAGCTAAAAAGACAGAAATTACAAAAGATACATTCAAAAATATTTCAAAGCTTTTAGACAGAGCGATGTCTGAAGAAGAAGATCTTCAGAACAATCGTGAAATGGGTACGGCGCAAATTGCCAAGTATTCTTCCAAAGGTAAACTCAAGAAAAAAGTTATTCTAAAAGCTAACGCGGCGTATAAAGTAAAAATTGAAGACGTATTTCAAATAGATTTGAAGTAGAGTTACCAATCCGAACTACTTCCTCCGCCACCAGAATCACCGCCACCGCCTCCTCCAAAATCAGAAGAAGATGAACTCCATGAAGAAGAAGAGTCAGAACTACTCCAGGAAGAACCGCCGCTAGAAAAACCACCACTGCTTTTTAAGTTTGCAAGTAAAGCACACATTACAAAAATTATAATTCCTCCAAGGCATGGGATTAAGGCGAGAACTATTCCTATAATCAGCCAAATGGTTGTTGCAGTACTGCTTCGTTTTTTTGCTGATTTACCATAGAGTACCAAACACAATATCAAAAGTAAAATCAAATTTATTCCGTAACCAATCAACACGCCTGATGTACCTTTTCCATAATCAACTTCTTCAGGCGCTGCTTGTGCTTGTTCTTTTATTAAACCAGGGTTAAATTCGTGACTAGAATAATAAGCGAGCAAATCTATTCCCGCATTTATACCACCAAAATAATCACCTTGCTTAAAAAGCGGGCGCATATCATTATCCTGAATTCGTTTAGTCAACAAATCCGGCAGTGAGCCTTCCAAACCATAACCCGTTTGAATTCTGAATTTACGATCGTCTTTAAAAAGAGCAATCAGTACACCATTGTTTTTTCCTTTTTGTCCGATTTTCCAATTGTGAAAAATTTCCTCGCTTAATTGTTCAAGGTCGCTTCCGTTAAGCGAAGCTGTCATGTAAACAAAAATCTGATTGGTAGTTGTATCCTCAAATGTTTTAAGTTTAGCATTTAACGCGTTCTGCTGTTCCTGTGTTAAAGTGCCGGTTTCATCAGTCACATAATTACTAGGCTTAGCAGGATAGTTTTGCGCCCCAAGAAAAATGGGTAAGAATAGGAATATGAAATAAAGCTTCTTTAACATCTTGTTGTAAATATACAAAAACAATCAAATTTCTTATACCTTTGATTTAATGAAACGCCTATTCTTTCTTCTTATACTTTGTCCAATATTTTCTTTCTCTCAGCTACAGGACATAAAAATCATTATCCCTAAAGATTTTGGCTTTTCATATATGGATTTTGTTCAGTTCTTACCCGGAGAAAAACATTTTGTTGTTGTTTCAAATGCGCTGAGTGTTTTAAATACCGAGACTTCTGAAATTATTGATGAAGTTGATTTGCCTTACCTAGCAAAAAATTTATCCATAAATCCCGCCGGAGATCTATTAATGGTGTGTGCTAATAACGAATTGTTGGTTTATAGTTTTAAAGACCAAAAATTAGAATTGTTTTTTAAATCTAACACCGCCGAGTTAATTAAAGGTCAGCCTAACAGTGAGTATTATGGAAGCTTACCAATTAGCGGCTGCTTCTTTACAGGAAAAGGAAATACAGCATACATTAGCATCGGTTCGTTTAGTTTGTTGTTTGACGTGAATGAGAAAAAAGCTATTTCTTCCAGCAATTTACCGGTTACAGATTATGTTTTACACGCCGCTGCATTTCCAAAAAAACAGGAAGTTGTTTTAGCCATTTCATCCGGAACAATTACTTCTTTAATCAAACATCCTGTTTCTAATCTCACGCAAACAACAACTATTCTTAATGACATTGCCAGCGTAACGCGTCTGAAAATTCGTGATTCACTTTTATTCTGCGCTACAGCTGATAATTTCTTTATTTTAAATCTTGAGACCAATAAAATTATTTACGAAGTAATGATGCCGAAACAATACATGGCGTATTATTCAAGTCCGCAAACCCAACAATACCTTCGCAAACCGAAAGCCTTAAGAAATCCTGATAACAAAAACTTTAATGAAGAATATATTTTTGATATGGATTTACATCCCGGTTCTTCTCAAGCCGCGTTTGCAACAATTAAGGGCATTAAATTCATTGATTTGAAAACAGGACAACTTATAAAACAAACCCCAGGAATTTTTCAGCACATTAAGTTTTCTTCTGAAGGAACAAGATTAATTACAAACGGATATACTTCTTATAAAGCTTTACGAATTTACAGAACTGATAACATGCAAGTCATTTCAGAACGGCCCGCAATGGATAATCCGATTTACTTTGCGGGGATTAGTCCTAATAAACGTTGGCTATACACCAAGGGAAATGTCTCCGCCTATATTTGGGATTTAAACAACTTCAGCAAATACGCGGAGATAAAAGATGCAAGCGGGAAAGATTCCTCATCCGTTTACAATTTGTTCTTTTTAAGCGATTCAGAAGTTGTTGTTTCTTCAGGAAAGGCTTATCCTAATTTTAATCTTTCTATTTATAACATTCTTAAAAAGAAATACACCCGCACCATTAAGAAAAATGTATTTGCGGCAGCGAGCGGTTTTTTAAACGGCGAGTTCTATTATGCGGATTACACTTCTCTTCACATTATCAATTTAAAAACGCTGGCAGAGGAAACTTATACGGGAATGTATTCTTTGGCAGTAAGCAATCAATACAAAATAATAAATTTCACAAAAGATTTAGTCTTTGTTCCCGATGCCGGAAAATTCAAAATCGTAAATAGAAAAAGTAAAAAGACAGAATACGAAAGCGAGAATTGGCTGGTCACAGCCCCCGTTGTATTGAGCCCTGATAACAAATTTCTATACACCTCTTCACAAATTACCAAAAAGAAAAACTTTAGCGGAACAGAGGTGGACATGCCGGTTAATGCTATTGTAAAAATCGATATGACAACGAAAAAGGTGGTAAAAGATTTTGCTGAGACGTATTATCCTTACGACATTAAGATAAAAGATAATGGCAACAAAATTTGTATCTGGTATTTACGGTATAATATTGGCAGTACAGATAACTTGCAGGAAAGTATGTACACCGAATACAATACTGAGTCGGGCGCAGAACAACTTTCAAAAACACTGGTTAAATCTAAAGAAATGCCAACCATGCATTATACCAGCGATAACGGAAATTATTTTGCTCTTGGAGATGCAATGGGAAAAGATATCAAACTATTTGATAAAACAGGAGAGCAAATCTTTAATTTAAGTGATTCCAAAATATTAATGCCGAATTGTTTTTTTATTGAGGAATTGGAACAAGTTATTATCACCGGCTCATCTTCTTCACTGGCCATGTTTGTCGACTTAAAAAAGAAAAAGGTAATCGGCTCGTTGGCTAATGCGGTGAACGATAACTTTTTTATGATAACTCCAGATTACAAATACATGGGGTCAAAAGATTTTATTAAGAACATCCGCTTTAAACGTCAGAGTGAAATTTATAGTTTCGAACAGTTTGATGCGTATTTAAATCAACCGCACCAAGTTTTGCGTGCTTTTGGGTGTAAAGACAGTTCGTTAATTAAAGCTTATGAAACAGCGTATTTAAAGCGTATGCGCGTTCTTGGAATAAAACCAGGAACCAATATTAATTTCTCGGCAGCACCGGAATTTCAATATGTAAAATTACTAGAAGAAAAAGGTGGCGCTGTAAGTTTTAACGTCAGCATTAATAAAGGCGCCACTAAATTAAAACAATTAGATGTTCTGAATAATGGTACAGTGGTTTTCACTGAAAAAATTCCAGAAGAGCAAGGTTCTCATTATGAAAAAACAATAAAATTGGAAAGCGCTTCCGGCATTAACCGTTTCGAATTTAGTGCAAAAGACGAGGCAGGATTAGAAGCCCCCCGTGTGCCGCGTTTATTTAATAACACAAGCAATGTAAAACCCAATTTATATTTAGTAGTGATTGCCAGTGAAAAGTTCAAGAATACAAAATTTGATTTGTCATATGCTGTAAAAGACGCAAGTGACGTTTCTAAAACGATGGTGAACTCAAAATCATTTGGAAAAATTGAAGTGAAGAAATTATTTAATCAATCCTTCAATACAGATTCGGTAAAGCTATTAAAAGCCTTTTTTGCGAAGTCCACTATCAATGATGTGGTAATGGTATTTTTGCTGGGCATGGTTATTTAGATGATGATTTGAGTTATTACTTCCCTACTTACTTTACAGATTTCACGGATCCGAAAATTAATTCAGTAAACTTCAAAGAATTTGAGAAATTATTTAAAGAAATGAAACCCATTCGTAAATTAATGTTTGTGGATGCTTGTTTTAGTGGAGAAGTAGATGAAGACATTTATGAAATGGATGGCGATGATAAACCTCAAAAAGATAAACGCGATATCCGAATTTCAGGAACAACATTTGTGCAGAGCACTGCATTAGAAATGTCGAAATCGATTTTCTCAGATTTACGTCAGAATTCCGGCGCAACGATTATTTCTTCAGCAGGGGGAACAGAAGCGGCCTTTGAAGGCGAGAAATGGAACAACGGTTTATTCACACACTGTTTAATTGACGGCATGACTAAGGGAAAAGCGGATGCCAACAAAGACCAAAAAATTATGTTGAGCGAGTTGCAAAAATTTGTAGCCGAAGAAGTAAATCAACTTTCTAACGGAAAACAAACACCGACTTATCGGGTGGAGAATACGGTGCTTGATTACGAGCTTTGGTGACACCTCCCCGATTTTGCTAAAGCAAAACCGTCCCTCCCAGAGGTTTACGTCTCAATTCAGAGTTAATCTCAATCCGCCATAAACTCTTATTCCTTGTATAGGCGCGTAATTATACGACGGATCGAAAGTATAGCCGTTGGGATTGTCAACTACATTGTCTACTTTCTTGTCAAACGGGTCATTCGCTCGCATGATTGGATTCTCCGGTAAGAAGTTCAAAATATTTTTTGCACCTAAATAAATTTCAAATTTATCATTAAACGTTTTTGAGATTTGAAAGTTCAATAAACAAAACCAAGGAGAGTATTCCGGACGGTAATCGTTTGGTAAAGTTGGTAAACGCTGCGGGCCGTACCAATTTCCGGTGACATCTAACTTAATATTTTGCTTTGGGAAAGTGTAACCAAGAATAATGTTTCCGCTCCATCGCGGAGATTGTAGTTGCCAACTAGCAACTTCTTTTCCTGTGCTGTCTTTTGTTATGTTTTGTACATCGACATAAGTAGCACCTAAATTAAATTTGAAATTTCCTGTTCCTACTAAAGACGCGTTTAATGATCCGCCACGTGAAAAAGCATAACCACTTAAATTATCGTAAATCACTTTGTTCGGATCAACATCATAATTGCCATAAATTTTATTAGCGAAATAATAATAGAATACGCTTGCATCCCAAATTATCATAGAGGTTTTTGTAGCCTTCATTTTATACACAACATTTAATGAGCCGTTATAAGATTGTTCCGGTTTTATTTTGTTGACAAAAACAACTTCACGCGCGCCTGTTAAAGCGGCGTGGTCTTCCGTAAACACATTTACAATTCTAAAACCAGTTCCGAAATTTAATCGGAAAATTAACTTATAGCTTGGCGCCCATTTGTAAGCAATACGGGGAGAAGGAATAAATTTGTACACTTCATTATAATCGCCTCTAAAACCAAGAAGTAATTTGTGTTTCGACAAAGTGTCTAAAGTGATTTCATTCTGCAAAAACAAACCAAGGGTGTTCGAGTTTTCAGGAATATTTACTTTTCCATCCTTACTTTGAGTAGCGGCTGAGTTATCATCGAACCACAAATTTTTATAGGCAACCCCCATTAAAAAATCATGACGCTTTCTCTTTCCTAATTGTTTATTCCAATACGTTTGTGCAAAAGCGGTAGATTGAAATGCCATGAAAGACGTTTTCCCATAATACGAATCATGGTCGTGCAAATTATAAGAGAGCTGCGTAATTATTTTTTCTTTTACAGGCCACTCGTATTTCGAAATAAATTCAGCGCGGTTTGTAAAAATGCTTTCACCATAAACACTATCGCCCCCTCTGAATTCTTTATCCCAATTCATTTGTCCGCCCCAGCGGTCTTCATAAACATAACGACCAGCAATACTAAATTCACGATTGTCTTTTCTGTTGAATTTAATTTTATTAAACGTAGAGATTCTTTTTTGCAAAGTTACATCAGTAAAGCCGTCATTATTTATATCAATAGGTGAATCATAATAATATACATTCACGCCACTCAATAGATTCGCTTTTTTTCCGAGTTTTATTTTAGTGCTCACATCTAAATTATTTTCCAAATAAGAAGTCCCAAAATAATCGACATAAAATTTTGGGGCGAGCGAAGGATTTTTTGTAATTAAATTAATGGTTCCTCCCATTGCTTCAGAACCATACAAAGCTCCGGCTGGACCTTTTGCAATTTCCAAACGATCCATCATGCTCGCTGGAATTCCCATTAAACCGTAAACGGAAGAGAGTCCGCTTACAATTGGCATACCATCAATTAAAATTAAAGTGTACGGACCTTCCATACCGTTAATGTGAATGTCGCCGGTGTTGCAAACGTTGCAATTAATTTGTGGCTTCACGCCATTCACCATTCCTGTTGCTTCAAATAAATTTGGTGTCGCTGTTTTTTGAAATAGTTTTGGGGTAACGATATCGATATTAATTGGACTATCATCTTTACTAATTTCCTTAAGTGTTCCTGTAATCACGACCTCCTCCATTCCTTGTCCGGTAGAATCCGTTAAGGCTTTCTTCTTTTGGGAAAAGAGACTTGTGCTCAGTACTATAAAGACTATCAACCACTTTTTCATCGCAGCACAAAGATACGTATACCCTAAAGACATTTATTAGGTAAGCCTAATTTTACTATATTTGCTGTATGGTAAAAACATCTGACGAGAAATATTTGAGAGCTATTTATCACTTAATTGAGGATAATAAGGATAAGGTGAGCCTAAGTGAGCTGGCATATTATTTAGATTTAAAACCCCTACCGTGCTCGAACGCATTCGTGTGTTGCAAAGTGAAAAATGGATCACCTATAAAAAAACAGAGGGAATTCATCTCACAAGGCCCGGCGAAAAGGAAGCGTTAAATGTTGTACGTAAACATCGTATTTGGGAAACTTTTTTAAATAAGGTGTGTAAATTCAGTTGGAGTGAAGTGCATGAATTGGCGGAGCAATTACAAAATGTAAATGCAGAAAAACTAATTGACAGGATTTACGAGTTAAGCGGCACTCCCAAATTTGATCCGCATGGCGATCCAATTCCCGACAAGAGTGGAAAATTACCGGTGAGTGAAAGAAGACCTTTATTAAATAGCATTGAAGGTTGTAAATGTATTGTGCTTGGTGTGAACGAAGACAGTCACGAATTTTTAAATTACCTTACAGATTTGAAAATTGGCTTGAATGAAAAACTAATTGTAGAAAAAGTTTTCGGCTTCGATGGCTCGATGAAAATAAAATACAGAAATAATGAAAGTGTTATTCTTTCTCCAAAAGTTGCAGAGAAAATTCAAGTCACTTGTGTGAAGCCGGGCTGTGCTTGTAAAAATTAATCGGCTTTCTTTTTTCGGAACTCGATATTTGAAGTGATGCTTAATTGCAAAGCGTGATTGTTTTCAATTCTGATGCCATCGCTCTTTACAATACTCTGATACAAATAGCCCGCCTCTATTCTTCCCAAAACAGGCACTTTATATCCTAATGCAACATAAGCGCGGTTTTGATCGAAGACATTCGCGCCAACATTTTTCCGAAGTTGACAAACAACTCATCATAAGCAGAAATATAAAACACTTTGTCTTTTATTTCCTTTCCGTTAATCGGTAAAGAAAAACGTGTTAACAAACGGAATCGGTTCGTGTAAACATCCTTACCTACTTCATACTTATTTTCTACTTTATCGTACACAGGCGAATAAACATAACGCTGCTCTAAGCGGAAACGACTAATCATTTCAATTCTTGAAAGATTCGTTTTTACCTGGAACTGTTCCCAAATACGATGTTCAGGAAAAGTAATGGGTGAAGGTAGGTCGCCGTAAGGATAGGTTTCTATATAAGCATAACCTGCTGTAAAAAAAGATTTATCGCCAGTATAAATATTTATGCCGCCTCTTAATAATAATTGTTTCGGCGCAGCAACAAATTCACTACGGCGTAATTGTGCTTCCAGATGCAAACCAATTCTGTTAGTAATCTTATGATTACCGAAATACATTAACCAACCCGTGTTATTGTAATAGTGCTTTCGTGGAGTTTGTGAGAAAACAACAACAGGGAAAACAATAAATAATATCAGAAGTTTTTTCATCATTTGTAGAATGACAAAAGTATAAAGCCGAACAGTCTTGCCCTAATTATACTTTCTTTAAATAACACTTTTTATGTTTTTGCCGCCTATTTACAAAATGGTTCCGCAGTTGGCTAGCGCTAAATTTTAACCAGGTATTAAATTGTAATGATATTTGTCATGTCCTATAAATTATTGTATATCAATAAATTAACAAGGCTTCATTAATTAGAATCTATCTAAATACCTCTTTTTAGGTATTGGCTTTCGCTTTACTTTCCGGTTTCTTTGTCCTCATAAACAACAGCCCTATGAGCACAAAAATTTACATCCTTTTCTTTTTTCTATTTACATCTATCCTTTCCTTTTCTCAAAATGGTAACATTAAAGGAACGGTTAAAACTTCTGACTCAAAAGCTGCAGAATATGTTAGTGTTGGTTTAAAAAATAAATCTCTTGGTGTTAGCACAAATTTAAAAGGCGAATACGAATTAAAAAATGTTGAGCCCGGTACTTATACCTTAATGATATCTTATATAGGTCTTGAAACAAAAGAACAATTAGTTGAAGTTAAAAGCGGCGAGACTACAACGGTTAACGATATACAATTAAAAGAAAGTGCTACACAATTACAGGAAGTAATTATTGCCGGTGTAAAAAACCTGAACGAGAAGCCCGTGAACATTGGTAAAATAAATATTAAACCAATGGATTTGCCGCAAAGTGTTTCTTCGATCGACAGAGATGTTTTAGATCAACAACAGGCACAAAGTATGAGTGATGTACTTAAAAATTTCAACGGGGTATATATCATGGGAACTACAGGAGGTTATCAGCAAGAAATTGCCGGTCGTGGTTTTTCATTTAGCAGTTCAAATACTTTTAAGAATGGTGTACGCTTTAATAATACTGCTATGCCGGAGTTGAGTTCTCTAGAAAAAGTTGAAGTGCTAAAAGGAAGCGCCGCCATTTTATTTGGTAACGTAGCGGCAGGGGGTGTTCTTAATCTTGTTACAAAAAAACCAACCTTCACTCAGGGCGGAGAAATTTCTTTCCGTATGGATAGTTATGATTTTTATAAACCAACTCTTGATGTATACGGTGTTATCGGAAAAGGAAAACATGCCGCGTACCGAATGAATATGGTTTATGAAAAAGCTAGAAGCTTCCGCGACAACGTCGGTTCAGAGCGTATTTATGCAAATCCTTCCATGATCTTCCGTCTGGGAAAGAAAACAGAATTATTAATTGAAGGTGATTATTTGAATGATAAGCGTACAGCAGATTTTGGTGTTGGTGCTATTAATTATGAATTGATAGATATTCCTCGCAACCGTTTTCTAGGTGTTGCTTGGTCGTACTATAAAGTCGAACAACAAAGTATAACCGGAAGCATTATTCACCGCTTCAATAACAATTGGCAAATAAAAAGCACAACCGGATTCCAAAAATTCTCTAGCGATCTTTTTGCCAACCAAAGACCAAATAGTAATAGTCAATTTGTACGCACTAACGGTAACTGGGTTCGTGGTTTACAGAGAACAGTTGTCAGCGAAGAATATTACCTAACTCAACTCGATCTAACGGGACGCTTCAACACGTTTGGAATAAAACACAATTTATTACTAGGCGTTGATGCCGATCGTTACAGTACTGATAATGTAGCTTACAATGTTCTCACTAAATACGATTCTATTAACGTGTTCGATTTAAAAAAATATAAGCAACGTTATGATATTCCTGATCTAACTAAAAGAACAACAACCAGCAATCCTGTTCAGCGATTTGGAGCCTATGTTCAGGATCTGATCGAGATAACAAAACAAATAAAATTATTAGCAGGTGTGCGTTTCTCATACCTTGAGTCTGCGAGCAGCGTTTTAACTCACGCTACTGAATCGATTACCTCTACAACAAAACAATTCGACGATGCTATCACGCCACGTGTCGGAATCGTTTACCAACCGATGCGCACCTTATCTGTATTCGGAAGTTATGCAAACTCATTTACGCCGAACACGGGTGTAGATATAAATGGCGCGCCAATGAAACCATCTTATATTAACCAATACGAGGTTGGTGCAAAAACCAATTTACTAAAAGATGCTTTATCGGCTAACATAACCGCATACCAAATTGTAAATAGCAACTTAGCTCAAACAAGTTTAGAAAACGGAAACACAAACAGCAACATTAAAGAATTAGCGGGCGAAGTAACAAGTAAAGGTTTAGAGGTTGACATCATGACAAAATCATTTCATGGAGTTATGTTAGTTGCAGGTTACAGTTTTAACGAAACGCGTTATACAAAAAGCAATACGTTTATTGTGGGAAGCCTTTTAAGATACAACCCTGCTCACACCGGCAACGCGAGTGTTTATTACACCATAAACAAATCTGCATTACGCGGTCTAAATTTTGGTGTTAGTTATCTGTACTTTGGCGACAGAGCAGCTGGGCGTTCAACGCGTGTAACCGTAGCAAACGACCAGTTCAAATTAATTAGTATTTCGGCTTATCAGTTATTTGATGCTTCTATTGGTTACACAAGACAAAATGTTTCTTTGCGCGTAAAGCTATCTAATGTTTTTGATGCGCTGAGTTATAATGTGCATGATGACAATAGTGTTAATCCTATTGCGCCAAGACAATTTGCTGTTTCGTTAAGTTACAAGTTCTAATTAATGAAAAAAGTATTTCGTTACCTACATCTTTGGTTGGGACTTGCGTCCGGATTAGTAGTTTTAATTGTTTCGATAACCGGATGTATTTATGCCTTTGAAAAAGAAATTAAATCTGTCGTTTACAAAGATATTTTATCAGTAGAAAAAGGTGCGACACCGCAATCTCTTGACAAATTATTATCTGTCGTAAAAAAGAATACAGAAAACCTGGGGTAAAAAACATCTTCATTCCCGAAGATTCAACCTCATCCATTCAATTCAATTTAAAAAACAAACTTTCTGTTTTTGTGAATCCTTATACGGGAGAAATCACGGGCACTATTCATCAGGACAATTCTTTTTTGGGCACAGTATTGCAATTGCACCGAGGTTTATTGCTGGGTGAAGTCGGTAAAAAAATAACAGGTGTTTCTGCTTTCGTTTTTCTTTTTATGATTATCAGCGGAATCATCTTGTGGTGGCCGAAGGGAAAATTTAGCAAGCAAAAGTTCAATCTTAAAAAAGGGGCTTCTCTAAAACGTTTAAATTATGATATGCATAGCGTTCTTGGGTTTTATGCTTCTTGGGTTCTTATCTTCTCAGTTGTAACCGGATTGATATGGTCGTTTAAATGGGTTGAGAATAGCATGTACGCGATGGTCGGCTCTAAAAAGGAAAAAAAACAATACCATTCAACTTATAGTGATTCAACCACTTTTTCATTGGAAAAAACAATTTCCTTCTGTAAGCAGGAATTTCCTGAACATAAAGAAATATTTATTACTTTGCCGGAAGATTCGGCGGGCACTTACCGCTTCAATTTAAGGAACAATCACAGCGATGGTTTTTTTAAAGATCAGCACCAACTATTCTTTGATCAATACTCCGGAAACATTGTAAAAAAACAATTATTTGCAGACGCTCAAAAAGGAGATAAACTAAAAGCGTTGAATTATGATATCCACACCGGGAAAATATTTGGATTAACAGGACAATTCATAGTTTTCTTTTCTGCTTTGATCGCTGCCAGTTTACCAATTACAGGTTTTATCATGTGGCGAAATAAAAGAAGAAGCAAACAAACTTTCTTTAAGGATTAACAGCGTGTTTCCTCATTGAGAAATAAGCTATAATAACACTAAACACTGTAAGTACCGCCCCCATCATAAACGGCGCGCCTGGAAAATATACGGGTGAAGTTGCTGCCGTGAAATAAGAAAACAATCCTGTCATTAATAAAGGACCAACAATAGAAGTAACACTTATTAAACTGGTGAGAGCACCTTGTAATTCGCCTTGTTCATTAGCAGGAATGTTTCCTGAAATCAAACTTTGTAACGATGGTCCTGCAATTCCTGCTAAAGCGTATGGAACCATAAATGCAAACATCATCCACCCCTTTGATGCGAAAGCAAACAATGTAAATCCAACAACGTACAAACACAAGCCTATGAATACAGATTTTTTCGGTCCAAATAATTTTTGTGTGAAACGAATTAATCCTCCCTGTACTAATGCAACAGAAACGCCAACAAACGAAATTGAATAGCCGATCCATTGTTCATTCCATTTAAATTTTTCCATGGTGTAATATGACCACGTACTTTGTGCGGCGTGACCTGCAATATAAATTAATACAATCGACAACACCAATCCTAATATGGCAGGATAACGTCTAAGGTGTAACAAAGAACCCAAAGGATTTGCGCGTTTCCAATCAAAGGCGCGGCGATTTTCTTTTGATAAAGATTCGGGCAAAACAAAATAACCGTAAATCCAATTTAATAATGATAATGCCGCTGCTGCTAAAAAGGGAACGCGTACGCCAAACTGACTAAAGACACTTCCTAATAATGGACCAACTATAAATCCTAACCCAAATGCTGCGCCAACCATTCCAAAATTTTGTGCGCGGTTTTCGTTTGTGCTGATGTCGGCGATATAAGCTGACGCTGTTGTAAAACTTGCACCACAAACGCCTGCAATTAATCGTCCAACAAATAACCACCATAAATCAGGAGCGAAAAACAAAAAGAGATAATCAATTCCTAAACCTAATAAAGAAATTAAAAGCACAGGTCTTCTTCCATAACGATCGCTTAAGCCGCCTAGTATTGGAGAAAAAACAAATTGCATGATCGCATAAGCAAATGTTAACCATCCTCCGTAAGTTGCCGCATCACTAACACTTCCTCCGGTTAGTTGTTGTATTAATGTTGGAACAACGGGAATGATAATTCCAATACCAGTACAATCTACTAAGAGTGTAATGAAAATAAACAGTAATGCTTTTTTGTTTGCGTCTTTGGTCATAAATGTGCACGCAAATGTAAAGAGAATGTTCTGCCTTAAAACTATTTATGCTATATTTTTTTCACCGCCGAAACGAATTTTTCGTGGTACTGCTTGCTTATTGGAATTGATTTTTTAGCAACAAACACACTATTAGCGTCAAAACCATCGATATTCGAAATATTGATTACAAAAGAGCGGTGTACTCTGCAAAAAAATCTATTATCAATTTCCTCATGAAAATGACTCAGGTTAAACGAAATGGTATAGTCTCCGTTTTTAGTGGCAATTTTAGAATAACTGCCGTCAGCCTCCACGAACAATATATCTTCAATTCGAATTTTCTCGAATTTATTTCCGCTCTTTACAAAAATGGCATCGCGTAAAACCGGTCGGTTAGCGGCGCTGTTAATTGCTTCTGCATTGTGGTTTGAGAAAGCCAACTCAATGGCAATCGGCAACTCCAATTCGTTGAAGGGCTTTAACAAAAAAGCATTCGGCTTTACCTCGGCCGCTTTTTTGAAAGTGTTGTTCTCTGCACTTGATGTTAAGAATATGATGGGAAAGTGTTCGTTCTCCAATATTTTTTTTGAAAGCTCAATTCCATTTACTTTTCCCTTTATCATTATATCCATTAAAATAACATCCGGCTTGTTGTCTTTGATTAGCCTTAAAGCTTCATCTGATGTTGAAGCTATTCCTGTAACTTCAAAATCATTCTCTTCTAAACAGGCGGAGATTTCCTGTGCTATCAGTGTTTCATCTTCAACTATTAATACTTTTATTTTCATGCTTATGTTTTAAATTTAAGAACAAAGTTTGTTCCGTTCAAATAAAAGACATCAACTGAGGCGTTCATTTGCTCTGCCAAATCGTAGATTAGTTTTATACCGAAGGAACTACCGCCTTCTCTTATTTTTTCGCTGATGTCAACTATGCCGTTGTCTTTTACTTTTAAAATTATATTACTTTCTTCTTTTTGCAATTTTATTTCGATGGCCGGTTTTTGAACATTGGTAAAAGCGTGTTTAATGGCATTTAGTAAAAGTTCATTAATAACTAATCCCAAAGGCACCATTCTATCCACATCCATTAAAACCGATTCTACGTCTGTTGTTACTTCAAGGGTGTTCTTTTGAGAAAAATGTTTGGTGATTTCTCCCGACAATTCAGCAATATACTTTTTTGTATCCACAAGTTTCTTTGTGTCGCTCTCGTATAACAATTTATGAATGATGGCAATGGAAAGCACGCGTTCGCGACTTTCGTTCATTACTTCTTTTGCTGTCTCTGTTGAAATTTGTTGCTGTGGTAATTTTAAAAGGCTGGAAATAATTTGAAGATTATTTTTTATACGGTGGTGTATTTCATTCATCAATATCTCATTCTCCTTATTTTTTTGTTCCAGCAAATCGCGCTGTGAAGAGATTAGAATATTGTCTTTAGATTTCAACTTATAACTTCTATAAATTAAAATTGCCAGTACTACGACGAGGATCAACCCAAAGATTAAGGCTAATCGTAACGTTTCTTCTTTTTCAAGTTGAGCCACCTGAACTTTTATTTTAAGGTCTTTTGTTTCCTGAATTCCCGCAAACTCCAAACTATCGCTTACTGCTTTCAAATCATATTCAAACTGGAATTGGCTACGAATGGATTCCTTTCTGGTTTTTTCATTTTGAATGCTATCCTTCATTTGAATAAACAGTTCGTGCATCGATAAAGCCTTATCAATTTTTTTCTGCTGCTTATATATATTATAAAGACTTTCGCTGGCCTCTTTTACCAATTCCGGCACGCCTACTTGCTGACCAATTTCTAATGATGACAGCGATGCCTTTTCTGCTTCTGTCAATCTTCCTTCGCGTAAATATGTATTGGCAATATTATTCAAACACGAAGCCAAGCCTTCTTTGTCTTCCAGTTCATTATATAAACCGTTTGCTTCCTTAAAATATATTAAAGCGCTGTCTGTTCTTTTTATTCCGTCATACAAAACACCAATGTTAACGGCTGCATTTGCTACCCGGCTTTTGTTTCCAATCTTTTGCCCTAAGGCAAGACTCTCCTGAAGATATTGAAGCGCTAAAGAAATATTTCCCATGTCTCTATATAGAGCGCCTGCATTATTTAAACAAAACGCAACGCCAACCTTATCTCCTTCCTTTTCAAAAACCTTTCTACATTTTTTAATAAGCTCCAACGCTTTTTCGTTTTCATGCTGATTCTTATAAATGGCGGCCATGTTATTCAAGCAGTACGCAACAGCTCTTGTGCTTCCAATTTTTTCAAACTTTACTATTGATAGATTATAGTACTCCAGCGCTTGTTGAATAGCACCTTGCGAATCATAAATTCCTGCAATGTTAAATAACAAACTGCTTACTCCTCTTTCATCACCTATGTCTTCATTTATTTTTAGGCCGCGCTTATAATTTTTAATGGCTTCGTTTAATTCTCCGGTACGATGATAGTAGGCGCCAATATTATTAAGTGCATACCCAATGCCCACTTTATAATCCAGCTGCTCGAAAATTTTCAAGGCCTCGGTATAAAATGATAACGACTCCTTTACTTTCCCCTTATCAGAATAGATAAGTCCTTTATAGATTAATGCCGTTGCATAAAAACGGGAACAGACTTTCCTCTTCTCTTCTGAGATGTTCTTTTTCGTAAGCGCGCTTTTAGTTAAATTATATAATAAAGTGTTATACCTCTCACAAAATCCATAATCTGCGCTGTTCTCTACTATCGTTTCTAAAAGCGCATATTTAAGTGAGTCGCTTTTGGATTTATGATAAAGAGGAAGTATTGAGTCTAAAATTTTCTTATTATCCGGATGTAGTTCTTTTGTAACAATTGAATCCACGAGATAATAATTTTTGTCGGCAAACTGCGGGAATATCAAAGAAGAAATTAAAACAAAAATTATTATTAATAACGGGTACTTATTTTTCATACTGTTCTAATTGAAAAACCTTCAAAAAAGCCGAGTTTCTCTACTTTATAAATATATTAAGTTTTTTGAGACTTTTTTGGCGCTCTTCAATTCTTGTTTCTCTTAAGATTCCCTCATTCCTAAAAGCGTTCAAAGGAAAAAAGTGGCTGTTCACAAAGAAAAAGGTCATCCTCACAAATAAGCAGATTTGCCTGAACACAAGATGTCCTACTTTTGAATAGACTAAGAATTTAACATCACAAATTTTATACTTAAACAATTATACCATGAGTCTCTTTCAATTCAAAACCATCTCTTTTAAAGGATTACTAACGCTTCTTTTTTTAGCAACCAGCACTATTACTTATTCGCAAATATATGATTGGGCCTTTAACCCGGCGGGTACCGGAAACGATAGGGCGAATGCTATAAAATGCGATGCCTCAGGAAACAGCTATGTTGTTGGTCAGTTTTTCGGAACGATAGATATTGACCCCGGGATTGGTGTTACCAATCTTACTTCAACGGGCGACAGGGATTTTTATGTAGCTAAATATGATGTAAGCAAAAATTTTGTTTGGGGTTTTAAAATTGGCGGCACAACCGCAGATATAGCAAATGGCGTAACGCTTGATGCCAGCGGTAATGTTTTTGTTGTTGGCGTTTTTGGAAATACGGTTGATTTTGATCCGGGAGCGGGAACATCTAATTTGGTAGCGAATGGTTTTGCTTTAAATGCTTTTGTTGCAAAATACAGTAATGCCGGCGCATTTATGGCGGCATATAATGTTGGCTTCGGAGGAACTGCGAGTAGCGGCAGCTTAGCTAAAGATATTAGTATAGATAATTCAGGTAATTTTTTTGTTACCGGAACGTTTTATGGAACGGTTGATTTGAATTCGGGCGCTGCAGTTAATAATGTTACAGCTACAGGCAGCAACGCCTATTTTGTTTCTAAATTTAATTCTGCCGGTACATTTTTGTTTGGTTTTAAATTAGATTATACTGGTGGTTCGGGGCAGGGTTTAGCAATGGCTGTTCTTCCGGCTGGAGATTTTTATTTAACAGGCGTTTTTGGCGGAACAACAGATTTTGACCCAAGTGCAAGCGTTTTTAATTTAACAGCACTTGGTACAGATGATGCTTTCTTAGTAAAATATACTTCTGCAGGTAGTTTTTCATGGGCCTTTAAACTTGGTGCCGGCGGTCTTGATTGCTCTAAAGCTATAACAACAGACGCAGCAGGCAACGCTTATATTACCGGTGAATTTATTGGCAGTGTTGATTTTGATCCCGGTGCCGGAATATTTAGCTTAACTTCACAACAGGAAGATGTTTTCGTTGCGAAATATACTTCATCCGGAGCCTTCTCTTGGGCGTTTAAAATTGGAGGGGCACTTAGTAATGAATCCGGCACAGCCTTAACAATGGATAGCAATAATGATTTATATGTTGCTGGCTATTTTCTTTCGGCCAATGTAGATTTCGACCCCGGGCCTGGCGTAGTTACCCATTCCGCTTCAAGCGCTATTGATGTTTTTGCCGCAAAGTATTCTTCACTTGGAAATTATATCTGGTCGTTTTCTCTTGCAGATAATGCAGGTTCTCAACCGGTTTCTTTGGCAGTAAATAATTTGGCTTTATACATGGCCGGTTTCTTTACGGGTGGAAGCGCTACTATTGATTGTGATCCTTCGGCTGCAACCGCCAATTTAATACAAGTTGGTGGTGAAGATGGACTGGTTGCAAAATACAACCACTGCTCTTCTCCAAGTATATTATCTTCACCTACAAGCACAAGTATATGCGCATCAAGTAACACTTCTTTTACAACATCAGCAACTGGTAGCGGTTTAACCTATCAGTGGCAAGTAAATCAAGGCGCAGGCTTTAGCAATATATCAAACGGTGGCGTGTACTCTGGTGCAACAACACCAACATTAGTTTTAACAGGACCTTCAACCGGTATGAATAATTGGTCCTATCAATGCGTTGTTAGCGGTTTGTGTTCCCCTACAGCCACATCCACTAGCGCAACACTAACGGTCCTTAGTGCTCCTCCTGCCCCTGGAGCTATTTCAGGAAATGTAACAACCTGCTCCGGCGCTTCAATAGTGTATAGTGTTACTTCGGTACCAGGAGCCACTTCCTATTCTTGGACCTTGCCCTCGGGCTGGTCGGGAACTAGTTTTGCAAACATGACCTTTGCAACAACAAACACCAATAGTGGTATTGTGTCGGTATCTGCCTCTAATTCCTGCGGCACATCATCAACTACAACATTAAGTGTTTCTGCAACATCTATTCCATCACAACCTTCCTCTATTTTGGGTAACGTTACGGTTTGTGATAATACTGTTCAACAATATTCTATTGCTGCTGTTGCGGGCGCCACTTCATACTCTTGGAATATTACAGGAGGGCTAAGCGGATCTTCCATAACAAACACGATTAGCGTAAGCGTTAATACTATTACAAGCGGATCTCTTACAGTAGTTGCGTCTAATAGTTGTGGCGCATCACCTTCACAATCCTTGATCGTTAATATTAATCCGTCGCCAACCATTACAGTTAATAGCGGTTCTATTTGTGCGGGACAATCATTCACTATTTCACCTTCGGGAGCAAGCACATATACGTTTTCAGGAGGCTCTGCTATTGTTTCGCCAACAGCTAACACTTCTTATTCTATAAGCGGAACAAGTTCTGTTGGGTGTGTTAGTCTCTTATTCGCTACAAGCAACATCACCGTATCTTCTACGCCAACTATATTAGTAAATAGTGGTGCTATATGCAACGGACAGTCATTTACTATTTCGCCTACGGGCGCAAGCACATATACGTTTTCGGGAGGCTCTGCTATTGTTTCACCAACAGCTAACACTTCTTATTCCATAAGCGGAACAAGTTCCGTTGGTTGTGTTAGTGTTTTACCGACAATTAGTACAGTTACAGTAAACTCTCTGCCAACAATTAATGTAACTACAAGTAACAGCGTTCTGTGTGTTGGACAAACTGCTACTTTAAACACCGGTGGAGCAAACACCTATACATGGAATACCTCAGCCATCACATCAAGCATAGTTATTAGTCCAACACTTAACACTACGTATACGGTTGCGGGTACAGACAGTAATGGTTGTGTTGATTCTGTTTCGTTTGTGCAAATTGTTAGTGCGTGTACGGGTGTAGAAAATATTTTAGCCTCAAACAACATTAATGTTTTCCCTAATCCATTTTTGAATACAATAACTCTGGTATTAACAGAAAAACACTTTTCGCATTTTGAAATTTATAATGTGATTGGCGAATTAGTATATAATTCTGAATCATTAAATGAGGAAACAATAACTGTTGATCTTAGTCAACACAACCCCGGAATTTATTTTATCAGATTACACAATAAAGATGGGCAAGTTGTGAACAAGAAAATAATCAAACAGTAACCTATTTAAATGCTTTTTGGTTGACAAAATAATTACGGTCAACTGTTACGGTCATTGCTTTTGGCAGACCTAAAGAGTTCCACTTTTCAGTTGGGCGGAATAAAAGGCTGTTGTTTCCGATATTAATTCTTACCGGCATATTAAATCCTTTTACACAATTTGTCCATCGCATCGAAAGCACATCGTCCTTCCAATAATATTCGAATGTTGGGATTTGTGTAGTGCGTAAGTATTGATCAAACACTTTTGATAAATCTAATTTTAAATAGTTTATCATATAAGCTTCTACTTCATTACTTGTAGTTGTTGTGTGCCAAAATGTTTTGTTGATGTTGCGTAAAAAAGATTTCCATGTGCTGTCGTTGTTTACTAGCTGACGAATTGTATGTAACATGTTCGCTGCTTTATTATACATGTCGCCCGAGCCATCGCGGTTAACTTCATAGTCGCCAATGATTGGTTTGTCATTATCAATATCCTTTCGTGTTCCAATTACGTAATCCGCTCCTGCTTCTTTGCCGAACAAATATTCTGTATAAAGATTTTCAGAGTATGCAGTAAATCCTTCGTGTACCCAATTATCCGCAACGTCTTTCACAGAAATATTATTGCCGAACCATTCGTGACCTGATTCATGTATAATAATAAAATCCCATTTTAATCCCCAGCCGGTTCCCGAAAGGTCTCTTCCCATATATCCTTTCATATAATTATTCCCATAAGCAACCGCACTTTGATGTTCCATTCCTAAGTGAGGCGCTTCCACTAATTTAAATCCATCTTCATAAAAAGGGTACTTTCCAAACCAATTTTCAAAACAACGCAACATGGTTTTTGTTTCGTTAAAATGCTCTTTCGCTTTTTCTAAATTGTAATCCAATACCCAATAATTTATATCTAACACGCCGCCTTCACCGTTTAGTGTGTCTTTAAAGTTTACATATTTTCCGATGTATGGAATAATGCTGTAATTATTAATCGGATTTACAATTGCCCAATTCCATGTTTTCGTTCCGTTCTTGTTTTCTGTCGTTGAACGAATCCTTCCTCCTGCTACAGCTACTAAATCACTTGGTGCTGTAATAAAAAAAGAAACGCTATCGGGTTCATCATACATATGATCTTTGTTCGGAAACCAAACGCTTCCTACCATACCCTGACAAGCAATTGAAATCCACGGATATCTATTTTTATCCTTTTTCCAAATTAATCCCCCATCCCAAGGCGGTAATTTTGCGGCTTTGGGTTTACCATGAAAATAAAATGTGATTTGGTTTTGCTCGTTTACTTTTTGTTCTGAAGAGAGATTTATGAAATAAGCATCGCCGTCTTTTTTCCAATTACATTTTTTATTGTTTTGAATGGCGCTGTCTAAAACCATTGGTTCGCGTAAATCAATATGCAAAACTTGCAAAGGAGATAAAACTTTGTAGGTGGTTTTGTTGACGCCTAAAACAGAACTGTCTTTTTCGTTAAACGAGGCGTGTAACTCATAATGCAGTACATTCCACCATTCGCGCTCTTTTGTTACTTTTCCTTTTAGCGAATCTGCATGTGTGTATTTGCTTTGTGACAAAACAAAAAACGGAAATAATAAAAAAAGGGCTACAAAACGCATAGCCCTAAATTAGTTTATTTTTTTGGAATTGAGATTAACCCCTTTTGGGTGATTTATTCGATGACGAATTTCTTGCTTGAAACTTTATTGTTCTGGTCACGCAGCTGCATAAAATACATTCCTGGTTTTTGTTCCGATAGATTTATTTCTTGTGTTCCTTTTATTTCAGAAGCTCTATAAATTTGTTTTCCTTCTGCACTAAAAATAGTAGCCTCGTAAACTGTGTTTGCGCTTCCTAAATTTAATACAAAGCTACCGCTGTTTGGATTAGGTAAACATCGGTGTTACTTATTAAAGCTAATTCATTTATACCTACCGATGTAATTGTTACAATAATTTTTGCCGTATCACTGTTACAAGAATTATATCCAATTAAGGAAATAGTATAGGTTCCGTTAGCGGTGTAAGTATGGGCGGTATTTGTTGTTGTGCTTGTTCCGCCATCACCAAATGCCCAGGCATAAGTTGTTGCGCCTGCCGAAGTATTTGTAAGTGTAACCGAATTACTAATTGCACTAACAGTAAAAGCTGCGTTAACTTTAAGATAATTATTGTTCAGCGCTGTGTCTGCAATGCCATCACTTAAATTATAATACGTTCCACTAGGTGTGTTTTCTAATTTAATAGCGCGAACCATGTATTTATAAATTCCGGGATACAATAAACAGTTGTCGGTATAAGTTGTGCTGGTTATTGGTAATGGATTTAGTTTCACATAGACTTTATTCGTGTCGTTCTTCATATAAATATTATAACCAACAACAGCCGTTTCGGTTGAAGCGCTCCATGAAATATTACAATTGTTTCCTGCTTTTGTTGCAGTAACATTTGATACAGGCGCTACTACATCATTCTTCAAAGTTGGGTCTCCCATTAAACCATGATGAATCCATCTGCCTGTAATTCCTGTTGGACTACCAAAATATGCAGAACCAAGATTGTTTTGTGTGAGCATAACACCATAACCAATATTTTCACCAAGACCCATGTGATGTAACTGATAATGCACGCGGCCTGACCAAACATTCGTTAATACTTTTCCTTGTGCCAATGCGGCGCGTAAAAAATTATCTGTCGCGTCCCAGTCACCGAAATAAGAACCAAACAACATTGAGAAAACGCCTTGCAAATTTGATGTAGCAAAATTTGATGTTGAGCCAATTCCCGAAGCGCTTGTATATGTTCCGCCCCCACAACCATAAGCCCACAAATAAGTTCCCGCTGTCATATCACCAAAGTAATCACCGGCGATAACATTTGACGAACCAACAAGTGGAGAAAAGTTTTTATAACCACTCGCGGCAAATGCCTCTCCTCCAAAATAACCAAAGTTGTCGTCAATTGTTGCTCTTTTAATTGGGGAAAATATTTTCATTCGAAAATCATGATCTTTATCTAAATAATTTTTTAAAAGCGTTTGCTCCGTTACTGTGAACGAAGGAAGGTTGGCAAAATCAACGCGGCCAACTTGCAATTCTAAATCTGTTGGGATTGTGCTTTGATCAAACTTTTATCGCCCGGAACATTTTGTGTACGAGCAGGGGACGCGGTTGTTGATGTTACGCTAAGGTCTGTCCACGTGCCATTCACATCAGCATAATACGTAGCCGTTGGCCAAGCGCCCAAATGATCTGGATGACCATCAGGATTAATATTTCCGCTATACGGAACGGGAACGTGTCCGACAATAAAAATGGCTTTTGTATTTGTGGGATCTGCGGTATAATCAGCAACAACAAAGGATTTTATATGTGTAACTGTTGCAGCACGCAAAACATTATGACGAACAACTGTCCAGCCATCGCCTTCTAAATCATCTTCCAGTCTTTTTAATTCTGATGCAAGCGGCGCGATAAATGTACTATCTACTAATAAAATTATTTTTCCCTTCTTATCTACAGCAGGAATGTTTATTCCTGAATTTATATAACCGTATCCGTTATACCCTGTTCCTGTTCTAATAATTCTGTATTCGTAATTTGTGCCTAGAGTAATAGTGTTGTCAACATACTGATTAACTGTTCCGGTTAAAGAAGCAATAATAGATCCCAAGCGGTTGCTGTTTTTAATTTGCGGTAAATGTTATATTGTGTAGTGGTTGCGTTTCCAACCCAGTTTAGAGCTATAGATGGGGTTGTACTGTTTGTTGTCGCCGTAATTTCAACTGCTGCATCAGCGGTTGATTGCGCAAACATTTTGCTATTAAAAATAAAATCGAGAAAATTAAAGCAGGTAAAAATTTCTTCATCAGGATAAATTTTGTGTAACAAATGTATCCTTATTCCGGATTTAAGCAAGTTTTTTAGCTCATTATTTAGAGCGTTTCAATAGGCGAAGAGATGCGTTTTCTTTACTCCGCATTAAATCTGAATCGGTTTTGGTTTTATCCTTGTATCCACACAGGTGAAGAACGCCGTGTATGATAACGCGATGAAGCTCTTCTTCAAAACTCACATCAAATTTTTGTGCGTTCTCTTTTACACGGTCAACACTAATGAAAATATCTCCAGACACTTTTTTGCCTTCATTATAATTAAAGGTGATTATGTCGGTATACGTGTTGTGTTTTAAATACTCGATGTTGATTTTGAGCAGCGATTCATCTGAAACAAAAGTGTAATTCAAATTTCCTAAAACGTGCTTTTCTTTTTCAATTATAGATTTAATCCAGGTTTTCAATTTGGGCTTGCGCTTCAAATTAAAGGTGATGTTGTCGTTTGAAAAAGAAACTGCCATTTATTCTAGTGTTGAATCGGTAACCACGTTTGGTAATTGTCCGCTATTAATGTGTTTAATGTATTCTTCTGTTTTAGAAATAGAATTGCGATAATTGTTAATGCTTAAATTCAGCGCTTTAACATTTTGTTCGATAGTTTTAATTAATTCATCAGCGTGTCCTTTTTCTGAACTATAGTAAGATAACGCAACATTGTTCTGAACATTACTTTCTTTTAAATCAGAAGATAGTTTTTGAATTTGAACAATGCTGGTCTCGGTTTGTTTAATCAATTCGTTCTTGCTTTTGTTGAACTCGGAAATGGTGCCGCCGGATTTTATAAAAAGTTGAAGTGCGTTTCCTTCTGTTTTTCCTATGGTATCTTTAACGTTACTTTTTAGAAATGAATTGTAGGCTTCGAATTTTTCAAACTGCAAATTCTGAATACTTAGCTCCGATTTCTTTAACTCGTTTAGCTTTACTTGTAAAACTATTTTAGTGCTGTCCAAAATAGAAATTTCTTTTTCATACATATTGCTATGCTTGCAGTTCAAAAAACAAACCGAAAACAAAACAAGTATGGAAAAAAGAATGCGCATTTAATTAATGATATCAATTCCCATATATGGTATTAATACTTTTGGAATTTTAATTCCTTCCGGCGTTTGATAGTTTTCTAAAATAGATGCTACAATCCGAGGCAAAGCAAGAGCGCTTCCGTTTAAGCTGTGCGCTAATTGTGTTTTTCCATCAGCACCTTTAAAACGACATTTTAAACGGTTAGTCTGGAAAGTTTCGAAATTGGAAACAGAGCTAACTTCTAACCAGCGCTTTTGTGCAGCACTCCAAACTTCCATATCATAAGTTAATGCAGAAGCAAAACTCATATCGCCACCACATAATTTTAAAGTACGGAACGGTAATTCTAATTCCTTTAAAATGCTCGCCACGTATTCGCGCATTTCTTCTAAAGTCTCGTATGATTTATCGGGATGTGCGATCTGAACAATTTCAATTTTATCAAACTGATGTAAACGGTTTAAACCGCGAACATCCTTTCCGTAACTTCCTGCTTCTCTTCTGAAACATGGTGTGTAACCACAGTTTTTTATTGGGAAATCACTTTCTTTTAAAATTACATCACGATAAATATTAGTGATAGGCACCTCAGCGGTTGGGATCAAATAAAAATTATCAACCTGTGCGTGATACATTTGTCCTTCTTTATCGGGCAATTGTCCGGTACCATAAGCGCTGTCTTCATTAATTAAAATCGGCGGTTGAATTTCTAAATATCCTGCAGCTGTAGCTTTATCTAAAAAATAATTTATCAAGGCGCGTTGTAGCTTTGCGCCTTTTCCTTTATAAACAGGAAAACCGGGACCAGTAATTTTAACTCCTAATTCAAAATCTATTAAATTATACTTTGTTGTTAATTCCCAATGAGGAACAGCCGCCGCATGTAGCTCAGGTTTTACTCCTTGTTCATTTACCACTTCGTTATCTTCAGGGGTTTTTCCTACAGGTACTTTTGTGCTTGGTGTATTTGGAACGAGTAGTAATAATTTTTTTATTTCTTCTTCAGTTGTAGCTAAACTTTCGTCAAGTTGTTTTTCTTTTTGTTTCAGCTCGGCCGTTTTTACTTTTTGAATTTCCGCTTCTTCTTTTTTTCCACCCTTCATTAACTCACCAATTTGTTTGGCAAGTGCGTTTGCTTCTGCTTTAATAGCATCGCCATCTTTTTGAGAGGCGCGGCGACTATTATCTAATTCAATAACTTTTGTAATTATTGTTTCAGCATCTTTAAAATTTTTGATAGCAAGGCGTTTAAGAACTTCTTCTTTATTATCGCGGATGTAGTTTAACTGTAACATAAATTGGTATAAATGTAAAAATAAAAAAGCCCGCCGAAAACCGGAGGGCTTTAATAAAAATTATTAAGCGTTTCGGGTTTTCTTATGCTTCTGCAACAGGAACAACCGAAACGAATGACTTATCGTTTCTTTTCTTTTTGAAAACAACTTTTCCGTCAGTTAAAGCATACAAAGTATGATCTTTGCCCATGCCTACGTTCTCACCCGGATTGTGTTTTGTTCCGCGTTGACGAACGATGATGTTTCCTGAAATACAAGTTTCACCACCGAAAATTTTAACGCCTAAGCGTTTGCTGTGTGATTCGCGACCGTTCTTTACTTTACCTTCGCCTTTTTTGTGTGCCATTTTTTTACTTTTTAATACTCGTACTTCTTACGTTGTACTTCGTAATTTGATTAATCTTTTTTAGTTACTTTTTTTGCTGCTGCTTTTTTAGCCGGAGCCTTTTTTGCAGGTGCTTTCTTCTCTGCTACTTCAGCTACTGCTTTAGTATTTTTTGCAGGGGTGCCAACACGAACTTTTTTCACAACTGCGATTTCATCTTTCAATGTTTCGCCTTTGCTTAAAATTCCTTGCACTAAAATTTGTGTAAAAGATTGACGGTGGTTGTTCCATTTCTGGTAACCTTTACGGCGTAATTTTTTAAACACAATAACTTTGTCACCTTTAAGGTGCTCAATAACGGTGGCCGCAACTTTGGCGCCATCCACGGTAGGGTTTCCAACTGAAATTTTGCCATCGTTGTCAACTAGTAACACTTTGTCAAACTCCACTTTAGAACCCTCGTTAGCCTCAAGGCGGTGAACGTATACTTTATTTCCACGTTCCACTTTAAACTGTTGCCCGGCTATTTCTACAATTGCATACATAGGGTTGTTTTTTTTAATTTTTAAATTGGGAGGGCAAATATAGGGTTTTAAGAGGGGTTCTACAAACTTTTTTAACAATTTTGGAGGTTTTCCACAATTGAGGCGCTTTTTGCCTTATCTTTGACTATGGAAAACGGCAAAATGGTCATATTTTCTGCCCCTTCGGGTTCGGGTAAAACCACGATTGTCAGGCACTTACTAAAAGTTTTCCCCGAAAAGTTAGGATTTTCGATCTCGGCCACAAGTCGCCCTAAAAGAGGGGTTGAAGAAAACGGTAAAGATTATCATTACTTAAGCCCAGAAGATTTCAAGAAAAAGGTGGATGCCGGGGAATTTCTGGAATGGGAAGAGGTATACGCCGGCGCTTGTTATGGTACTCTAAGAAGTGAAGTAGAGTCCATTTGGGCAAAAGGTAAGGCTGTTATTTTTGATATTGATGTTGAGGGTGGTTTGAATTTGAAAAATCAATTTGGAGAAAACGCTTTAGCTGTTTTTGTAATGCCGCCAAGTATTAAAATTTTAGAAGAACGTTTAAATTCAAGAAGCACCGATAGTCCTGAAAGCATTGCGCGTCGTGTATCAAAAGCTGAAGCTGAAATAAAAACATCAGAGTTGTTTGATACCTCTATTCTAAATGAAAAATTAGAAGATGCTTTAAAGAAGGCTGAAAAAATAGTTGGCGCTTTTTTGAATTCGTAATTTGTACAAATAAAAAATCCCGCCGTTTCGGGAGGGATTTTAAAATCAATATTGTTTTTTAATTAAGCAGTTCCTGTTTTTCTAACGCCTGTTGTTTTCTTTACGCCCGCGCTTGTCTTTGTGTTTTTACTGCTCTCTTTTAAATTAGTTTTTGCTTTATTGCTTTCAGCAGTTGCTGCTTTTAGCGCTTTGCTTTCTTCTGTTTCAGCATTAGCGTCTTTCTCTTTTAAATTGCCTGTAGTTTGTAAAATGGTATACCAATTAAATAATTTACGCATGTTGCTTACATACACTCTTTCTTTATCATAGTCAGGTAAAACTGAAGCAAAATAAGCTGTTATTTCTTTATCGTCAGCCTTTGCGTTTACACACGGACCACCTTTTTCTTTTTCGAAAACAGCAGTAACTATTTCTTCAATTGGTTTATCTTCTCCTGTTGTATACATGCCAATATCAGCAAGTGTAGACACCTTAGTAGTTGAATAAATATTAGTTCTTTTCTTGTCAGCTAAGCCTTCAATAATAATTCCGTTTTTGCTTTGAGCAATAATTTTAAACAAGCCTGGTTGACCTGAAATTGAAATTATACCTGTTAAATCGATCATGTGTTTTAAATTTTGGATAACAAATGTAGTGTTTTTTTATAAGGATTTTATTCTTGTCTCGCAATTATCAATATTTTTATACATAGCGCTAAAAAAACGATACCGTTCTTTTTCGGCCACGCCGCTAATTAAAGTACTCTTTTTAATAATGTTGCGCATCCAATGCTCGGTTTCATCACAAAACTCAACATTATTTGTAGTTAAAGAATTTAAGCTGTTGAAAGAGATGTATGCATAGTTAACGTCTCCCGATTGTGCATAAATACAATTTGTTCCTAATACCACATCGCTATTATACAATTGATAATTTTCTGTGGCCGAGCCTAATTCTTTTCTACTATGTTCTGCGCTTTGCTCAACGTACTTTACCATTTTCCTTATTTCTTCTAATACTTCAAGGGCATCGCTTATGTTTTTAAAAACACCACTATCAACATAAAACTCTAATTGCCTTGTTACTGTGTAAATGGTTTCGTTAGTCCAAATTTCAACTGAAGGAATTTTTTTATATTCTTGAGCGCTTTCACTTGCAATCTCCACAAGGTTCTTTGGTACAATCCCGAATTCAAATTTTTTTCCTTGGTAATCCGGAACATTTAAAACACTGCGTTGCCAATAAAATAGTTTAAACTCAATAAATCTTGGGCTGAAAAAAGAAAGGAACATTGGAAGTTCTTCAGCAACATAATAAATTTTTTTATCAGGAAAAGTGCTTAACCGCTTTAGATGATTTAAAATGCGAGATAAATATTTCTCAAGATTTTCGGCGCTATTGGTAAGCTTAGTATAGGCGAACGTAACTGTATCGCCAAGATTTGAAAAAACACTATCAACCGATATATTATATTTTTTGGTTAGTTTATATACCTCATCAATACTTAAATCTGTTTCTCCTCTTATTCGTCTATAAGCACTATCTGTACTTATTTCTAATATCTCAGCCATTTCTTCTGCAAGGCCAACATTTTTCGGGAGATTTTCTTTCAGTTTTTGAATAAAAACCGTTTGTAGTGGTAGGCTTTTTATGGTTTTCGCCATTATTACTTTTTGTTTTATGTAATAATTAAAGGTACTATTTTTTACATAAAAGACAAGCCTTTTTGATTCCTTTTGCAAAAATCGCAAATGTTGATTTTTAAGCAGCCCTAGTTCGCCATTATTTGCGCGACATCCTGATTTTGAGTAGCATCATGCGCAAATCCGTTTCAATAGGCTCTTTTGCGGAGGTAGTTTTGAATCATAAAACAATAACACTATGAAAAATTTAATCAACTCTCTTTTAATTGTGGTGGCTCTTACCTCTTGTAAAAAAACAAGTCCCGAGCCTAAAGAAGAAACTCAAAAAAGCAATTCTGCTGTAGAAAAATGCGGCCCTTATGGCAAAGAAAGTACATGGAAAAGTATTGGCGGCGATACTTTATACGCAGAAAAACTAACGCTTACATTTTTCTTTACTGAAAAAAACACCCCTTGCAACATTTGCTACTACCAACAAAACTTTGCTTTGTGGAACGATTACGATTACACGTTTTCTATTAGTGAATGTGCCAATGTAAACGACACCTTAACATTAATTGATATTGACACTAACAGAAAAGCAATTTTTAAACGCGAAAACTAAAAACAATGAAAACAAAAACATTAAAATCTATTGTTATTACAGCGCTTTTTGGGCTAAGCTTATTTGCTGTTGTAAAAATCACCTCCGATAATTATCGTTTCTTGAAAACAGATTTTTTAATTCACTCGAAAGGAAAGACACAACAATTCATTAACTCATTTATTAATTAGTCATGAAACAGATTTTTCTCCTTTCGGTTTTAATTTTCGCGTTTCGCTCAGTGGCTCAAGACAGTTCTTTTTGCTATAACAGCGGTATAGTAATTTCATATACCGAAAGATTAACAGAAACAGAAGAGGTTGTGCCTGACCAAGAACATACTTTAATTCTAATGCCCTATGTTATGAAAGAAAAAGAGGTACTGCTTTTTATAAAAGAAAAAAACAATTCGGAACTGAACCGCTTGTTTAAAAAAGTAAAGCTTGCTAAAACATTTCAGAACATTGGTTTCACCGCTATTCCGGAAGCTTTAATTGGAGGCGGATTAATTGGCGCGGCCGCAACTTCAAACCAAGGTAGTGTTGAACAAAAAAGTATTGGTATTGGTTTGATAGCACTAAGTGGTGTTTGTCTTACATCAAGCCTGTGCTTCAAATTTATCAGAACAAAAAATTACAAAAAAGCTATTGCTAAATACAATCTATTGTATAACTAAAAAACAAAAACATGAAAAATAAAATTCACATAGGAAAAACAATTAAAGAATTATTAAACACGCAAGGCGTTTCTGTACCCGACTTTGCAGATAAAATTAGCTGCACGCCGCGCAATGTTTACAAAATATTTAGCAAGGCAGATATCGACACGGCTTTATTGGGAAGAATAAATAATGCATTAGGTAAAAATCTGTTTCTGCTTTATTTAACTGATGGTGAAATAATGAGTCTAAACATTTCGGCCCAAGAAAAAGGTGAGCTTATAATTTCAAACAGAATTGTCGCTCCTTTAGTGTATTTAAACGGGTTGCAAAAAAGGAATTGAGTACAATTCAAAATAATCGTCACAAAATAATTAAGAGAAAGGGCGTGGCCGGTGTTTTATTTATATGATAAACGGGGGGCTCCTTTTTTGTTTATACATGTATTTGATAATCAGCGCGTTTCCAAGTCTTCTATAGACGAATAGCCATAAAATAACGACAAAATTTGGTTTTGGCTAGATTAACCGTACTTTTGCGCTCGAATTATTTAACCCAAAACAATCAAAACCAAATGAAAAAAATTATCACCTTATCGCTTCTCCTTACAATTCTATTTTTCACTTCTTGTAAAAAGAAGTCTACCGAACCCATTCCGTCTACTGCTACTACTGTTGCTAGCGAAGACATCAAAGTTCAATATCGCGTTACTTCAGCAAGCGGACATTTTAATGTTGAATACGTTTCTTTTGAAGACGACAAAATAACAACCACCAAAAAAGATGTTGGCAGTATTACTTTCACCTATTCTTTCTATTGGGTGCCGAAACAAAAATTAAGTATCAGTGCTATTAATTCTACACCATCTAATAAAGAAATTAAAGTAGAAATTTACGTGAATGGTGTTCTTTTTAAATCCGGAGAAGCTAAAGCTGTTGGTGCTGTTGCTCTTGCTGAAGGTGTTTATACAAACTAATTTTTTACAAATAAAAAAAGGCCGCTTGATAAGAGCGGCCTTTTTTGTTTTCAAACTTTTTAATATTATTTCATTAGTGTTACGTGACCTTTTAACTCATGTGATTTTCCAAACACACTAGTACAATTAATTAACCAGGTATAGGCTCCGTCTTCTAAAACACCATATTTCACGTCTTTCTTCGATTGCATTGTGCCATCCCATCCTTTTTCAAAGTCAGTAGTTGAAAAAACTTTTTCGCCCCAACGGTCAAAAATATTTAATTCATATTTCACAACGCCAAATCCTTTTGGTTGGAAGATATCATTCAGCCCATCACCGTTTGGTGTGAAAACGTTTGGAACATAAATTCCAAAATCTTCACCAACAACTAAAGGACGAACTAAAGTATCTGTACAACCTCTATCACTCTTAACAACTAAAACTACAGGGTAAGTTCCCGGCTCCGTATAAGGGAAAGTTGGATTTTGTAAAATAGAAGTGTATTGAGCGGTATTCATAAAATACCAATTCCAACTTACAATTGGTGCGCCATAAGATGCATCAGTAAATGTTACAAATGGATCTTGATTCACAATTGGTTTAATTGGTGCGTGATTAAAATCTGCAACTGGCTGTGGATAAATTTCGATGTTAACAGGAACAACTGTACTTGTACAACCAAATGCATCCATAACGGTTAAACCTAAAGTATAAGAGGCTGCTTCATCAAAACAATAAGCTCCATTTACAGATCCTGTAATTCCCGCTCCATTTAAAATCCAACCATAACTTGTAATGCTTGAACTTCCGCCTGCACTGAATGTAACACAAGTAGGAACGCATCCTTTTGCATTTCCTACATTAATACTAGCGTTAGGATTAGGGTTTACCATAATGTTTGTATTAGCAGAATTACTACAACCATTTGCTGTACCAATTACACTAACGTTAACAGAAGTATTTCCGCTAAACGGATAAGTTGATCCTGTAATATTTCCCGGCTGCCAAACATAACTTGTTGCGCCGCTCGCTGTAAGATTTGTTGATTGTCCTGCACAAACAGTAGCACTGGTTGCAGTAACTGTTGGTTGTGGGAAGAAAGTCAAATTAATAAAATTACTTGCAGGACAATTAAACGCATCGGTTGCGTTTACTGTGTAAGTATAATTTCCAGCTACAATTTCGTTAACAGAATAAACTCCTGTTGCCGGACCAGATACCCAATTATAGTTATAAGGACCTGTTCCGCCACTTCCAATAGCATTTACATTTATCGGACTGTTTGCGCAAGCAGAGAATGTTGCGCTATTAATTGAAACGCTAAATTGAGTTGGTTGTGTAATTTGTGTTGATGCAACGCTACTACAATTGTTCGCATCTGTTACAATACAAGAATAAGTTCCCGCGGCAAGCCCAGTTGCGCCTTGTGTTGTTTGTGATGGAATTGTACTCCAGTTGTAATTGAAAGGACCTGTACCAACAGTTACGTTTATTGTTGATGTTCCATTGCTCTGCCCGTTACATAACACATTACTTCCTGCAAAACTAAATACCGGTATTGGATTAATCACTACAGTGAAAGTTGTGCTTGCTGTACAACTTCCTGAAGCAACTAATAAAGTATAAACTCCATTTGCTGCCGCAGTAACATTACTAATAGTTGGATTCTGATTTAAACCAGTATACCCTGGGCCGCTCCAAGCATAAGTTGCGCCTCCGCTTCCGAATAAATTTAAAGTTTGTCCTGCACAAACCGGACTGTTACTTGTAATGTTTGGATTTGGTAAAGCATAAACTGTTGTTGTTGAAACCGCGGTATTAGAACATCCTGCCGCACTTGTTACAATAACGGTATATGGTCCCGACATATTTAATGTTGCGCTTGGAATAGTTGGATTTTGTAAGTTAGACGTAAAGCTGTTTGGTCCCGACCACAAATAAGTTGCTCCACCCGTTGCAGTAAAATTAATAGCTTGGTTTACACAAACTGTTGGATTGTTTACTATAATAGCTGGTAGTGGATTTACGACAACGTTTACGGTAACAAAATTTGTACAACCATTAGCGTCGGTTACAGTTAAAGTATTTGTTCCACCATTCGCTAATCCGCAAATTGGAATAACCGGATTTTGAACATTCGATGTAAACCCGCTCGGGCCGGCCCATGTATATGTTGCGGCCGCGCTTCCTGTTAAATTAATTGGGTCGCCAACACAAACCGGACTATTACTTCCCGCTGTCGGTGTGGGCAAGGCGTTAACCGTTATGATGGCGGTTGTTGTTGCAGAACAAGTTCCTATAGCACCAATTACTGTCATAGTAGTTGTAACTGCGGGAGCTGAAGTAAATGTGCTTCCAATAACGTTCCCCGGATTCCAAGTATAAGACGTGGCGCCGTTTGCAGTTAATGTTGCGGTAGTCCCAACACAAACTGTAGAGCTTGTTGCTGTAAGTGTTGGATTATTTACAAACGTAACAGCAAATGTATTTGTTGTTTGACAAAGATTCGCGTCTGTAGTTGTTGCAGAGTAAGTATAGTTTCCGCCTACTGCTTGTGTAACAACATAAGCTGCCGTTGCAGGACCGGAGGCCCACGCATAATTATACGCAGCAGTTCCGCCTGTTGTATTAGCAGTTAAAGTAATATTTGTTCCAACACAGGCGCTTGGTGTGCTTGCTGTAATTCCTAATGTTAATGCAGATGGCTGTGCAACTAAAACGGTTTGTGTTACCGAGCAGCTGCTACTTAAATCATTCGCTATAACGGTATACACCCCTGCGGCAAGGTTGCTTGCTACTGATGTGGTTTGTGCGCTTGGTGTCCACGAATAAGAATAATTTCCGGAGCCTCCGCTGATGCTTAATGTTGCAGAACCCGTTGTTCCACCATTACAAGCAACGCTTGACGATGTTACTGTTCCTGACATTAAATTACTTGCGCCTAAATTCGCAGTTCCTGTTACAACACAACCGCCACCTACGTCGCGCACTGTAACAGTGTAAATACCTGCGGAAAGATTTGTTGCGATAGCTGTATTTTGTGCACTTGGTGACCAAGTATATGTGTATGGTCCCGCTCCTCCTCCGGCAACAACCGTTGCTGAACCAAGTGAAGAACACGATGCTGATGTTGTTGTAATTGCTATTGTTGGAGAAACTAATGTTACAGGAACTTTTATTGTGTCTGCATTACAAGCATAATTAATAATTAGTTGTGCCGTGTATGTTCCTGGTCCAGGATAAAGATGCCCAGGATTTGTAAGTGTAGATGTGTTTAATGGTCCTGAACCCGGATCGCCAAACGTCCAAGTCATACCTGTTACAGAAAATCCTGCAGAAGAACATGTGGCCGCGACTGTAGAAATGGCCGGCGGAGAGAAGGAGGCCGTTAGACAGCTGACCGCAGAGTTTACTGTATAAGTAAATGGTGGTGGTGGTGATTTTAAATAACTAGTAACAAAGTTTGGCAGCCCTAAGTTATTTGTGCGCGGAGCTGTTGATTGTCCTAAGTCGACATAATTACACGCCGCGCCTAATGCGTTCGGCGCATTAATAACGCCATCAATTTGTTGAGAGAAACGACACACATAAAGTTTTCCGTTAAGCGCAGCCTGAATTGACATTGGCATGGCCGGCATAGTTGCAACAGTAAAACACGAAGCAATTATTGCAGCGTTTGAACCCGCGCACATATTCCATTGATAAAGGCGATAAGATCCTCCGCCGTACTTTCCGCCATAAAATTTTGTTCCATCGGGAGAGAATTCGCAACCATAGGCCCAGTTAAATGTATTTCCCAAAACTAAAGGATTGCTAACAACACCTGTTGAATTATCGAAGTCAAATAATTCAAAAGAGTTTAATGGTGAATCATGAACGGCTAAACCTAATTTTCTTCCATTAGGAGAGGCTTTCATTTGTCCGATTGTATTTGCGTTACTTCCGTTATGTACGTTTCCCACCCCAGAAACAACGGGCGCACCAACGCCTGCAGCTGTTACTAAAAAAGATCTGAAGTTGTTTGAATTCCAATCGTGTGTCACCACCCAAATATCTACACCATTACAATGACGAACGGCTGTAATTTTTTCATCACTCGGTGTTTGTAATAATGTGTTTTTAACCGTAACAGCGCCGTTTCCTGCCGACATACTCATGTCAACTGTAGAATATCTTAATCCGTTTGCCGCAGCTTGTGCGTCTACTGTAAAAATATAATAAATAGTTGCGCTACCCGGTCTTTGAACAATTACTCCTGATTGTGTAGAAGAGCTGTTTCCAAATAGCCCTGTTCCGTTAGTCATTACGGCATGTGTTTTATTCCAAACAGTAATACCATCTGTATAAAATAACAATGCGCCGCTCGCGTCAGAAATACTTGCACAACCTTCCCATGGACTCATCATCCCGTTTGTAAGAATGGTTGGCATTCCCATAAAATCAAGTCCTGCCTGTCCGCCAAAATACCATTTTGCTGTTTGAAGTTGGGAATAACCTTGTTGACCGGTTAAGGCAAACAGTAAAATTAAAAGTGAATAATAAATGCGTTTCATTATAGTAGGTTTAGTTTGTAGTTTCTTTTATAATAGCTTTAAGCTCTGTTGGTGTTGTAGAAATAATTTGCATTTCGCATTTACATTTTCCTACACCAAAATCGAAAATCATTTTTCCTGATGTTGGAGAGCTCCACGTTCCGCTATAGGCGTAATTACCGCTAGGGCACCATCTCCAATAGGCTATATCAAAAGTGTTGTTAGCGTTAACAGTGAAATCTGACCAATGATAAGCCGGATCCTCATTTGCACTTAAAACATGTGCGGTAGTTTTAAAAACTATTGTGTCGCCCTTTGAGCTTTCAGGAGCTTCGTGCCAGTGTTTAGCAATAGAGCTTGTTTGTGCGTTTACTAAAAAACCACACACTAAAAAAACAAGCAAAAAATGTATTTTATTCTGTTTCATGATAGTATATTTCCGACCACAATTTACGCCAATGAGCCTAGAGGGACAATTTCTAGGATAATTAATAGCTTTGTCTCACTCAACGAAACGCCTGTTTATTGAGGTTTTTACTTATTTTGCGTGGATTTTCAGCTTGAACGACCTAAAGGACATATCACTTAACGCACAAGAGCTCGATGTTTTTTTGGCTAAATATTTTAGTTATTACCGAACACTTTCATATCATTGGAAATCTGTTTTTGTTGACAGGATTATAAAGTTTGCTAATTCTAAATGGTTTGTTTCCCAAAAAGGTTTTGAAATAAATAATCAGGTAAAAGCTATCATTTCCGCTTCGGCGGTACAATTAACTTTAGGGTTAGAAAACTGGCGCATTGGTTATTTTGAAACCATTATTTTATTTTCTTCTGATTTCAAAAACGAAATTAGCGGCTTAAAATTAAAGGGCGAAACCAACTTAAACGGATTTGTTTCGTTTAGTTGGAAAAGTTTCATTGATGGCTACAAAATCCCAAACGATAATTTAAATCTTGGTCTGCATGAATTTACTCACGCGCTCCGCTTTAATGGTGTAAGGGGTCATGAAACGGACGAGTTTTTTGATGGATACTTTCCAAAGTGGTTTTCTTATGCAAATGAAGAATTTAAAAAACTTAAGGGCGGGGCTAAAAGTATTTTCAGAAAATACGGCGGGACAAATATTAATGAATTTTTAAGTGTAGTTGTAGAGCACTTTTTTGAGTCGCCTAAAGAATTCCAAACCGAACTTCCGCTCTTTTATTCTGCAACCGCCGTTATGCTAAACCAAAAAACTAACGGAACGGAAACTAAGGTTAACATTCGTGAGGAGGAAATTCTTATTCAGAGTCGCGACTTAAAATTAAGTCCAACTGTAATAAAAAAAGGGCTCCCTTTGTTTGGTCCGGCTTTTATTTGTTTGGCGGTTTCGCTTTTCACGGCGTACTCGGCCGGTGTGTTTTCGTTTCCGGCGCTTTTTACTTTTGTTGTGTTTGTTCTTGCCTTTTTTCGGGAAGATTTTTTATACCGCTCCTTTACTATTGAGGGAAACGAGCTGCTGTTATCAAAAGGGTTTTTCCTTTTCAAACATCATGCTTTCCAAAACATCAGCCTGCCCCAATTAGTTAAGATTGAGTTCTTTAATGGGGAGGGTAATGACCACTCCGTTAGTTTAACCTTTTTTGAAACCGACGGATCCTTTTACGAGGAAACCGCTTACGTGAAATTAGAAGAGGGCGAGAGAAATCAATTTCTTAAAGAGCTTCAAGACGCTTATGTTTGGGTGAAATAATCCCCTGCTCTACGGGATTTGTTTTGGTAGCTTTAAGCTGTATATTCGTGTATTAAATTTATTATTATGAAGTATTCTCCTATCAACAAAAGCTTATTTGTAGAAAACCGCCGCAAGTATAAGCAACAGCTAAAACCAGGTTCTTTAGGTCTTTTTGTAAGCAACGATATTTTGCCTACTAACGCCGATGGCGCTATGGGATTTCGTCAAAACAGTGATTTATTTTATTTAACCGGGGTTGATCAAGAAGATACTATTCTTATGATTTTCCCTGATGTAAAAGACGGAAAACATAAAGAAGTTCTATTCATAAAAGAAACCAGCGAGCTTATTGCCATTTGGGAAGGTGCTAAATTAACAAAAGAAGAAGCTACAAAAGTTAGCGGAATTGAGCATATTTACTGGCACCACGAATTTGAAAAAGTGTTTCAGGCATTCGTGTTTCAGGCGGAGAATATTTATTTAAACAGCAACGAGCATACCCGTCGTTACATAAATACAGAAACGGCCGAAGCGCGCTTTAACAAGTGGATGCAACAAAAATATCCATTACATAAATTCGAGCGCTCTGCTCCTATCATGCACAAAATTCGTTCTATTAAGAGCGCTGTGGAGATTGAATTAATTCAACAAGCTTGTGATATCACCGAAAAAGGATTTCGTCGCTTATTAAAGTTTGTGAAGCCGGGTGTTTGGGAACATGAGATTGAAGCCGAATTAATTCACGAGTTTATCCGTAATAGAAGTCAAGGTTTTGCCTACGGACCAATCATTGCGAGTGGTGCCAGCGCTTGTGTTTTACACTACGTTGAGAATAATAAACAATGTAAGGCGGGCGATGTTTTGTTGTTGGATACGGCTGCAGAATACGCGAATTACGCTAGCGATTTAACGCGTTGTTTACCTGTTAGCGGCAAATTTACTAAGCGTCAGCGCAACGTTTACGATGCTGTTTTAAGGGTTATGAAAGCTGCTACTAAAATGTTGAAAGATGGAAATACTTTTGAAAAATATAACAAGGCTGTTGGCGAATTAATGACTGAAGAGTTATTAAAATTACGTTTGATAAAAGCCGCTGATGTAAAAAAACAAAATCCGGCATGGCCTGCTTACAAGAAATATTTCATGCACGGAACTTCGCATTTCTTAGGATTGGACGTTCACGATGTTGGATTCTTTAACGAACCAATGCGTCCCGGAATGGTGTTTACGGTTGAGCCGGGAATTTACATTCCTGAAGAAAACCTGGGAATTCGTTTAGAAAATAACGTGCTAATTACTTCAAAAGGACAAATGGATTTAATGAAGAATATTCCTTTAGAGGCTGAAGAAATAGAAGACCTGATGAACAGTAAATAGGTTTTATTAGAAAAGAAGCTCGTGTAAACGCGGGCTCTTTTTAATTGCAATAACTTTTATTATGTTAAATAGAATTAATGAATAAGCTTTCTTCGCCCTTAACTCTATGCATTAAATTCTTTGTTCCTGGACGCACTTTAGCTAATTTTTCTTGAAGGTATGCCTTTACCAATCCGCTAGGTTTTCTTCTTTTGCAATTAGACTTTTATTAAGAAACTAGTGCCGGTATTTGCTGGCTAGCTATTTAAGAAAAGCCTTTTTCTTTATTTACAGAAACAGCTTCCGCCCTCTTCGCTCATATAGGGTCATGCTTCTTCTCTAATCAACTTTTATCACCCAGCCTCTCTTTTACTTGGTGTTATTTAATTCGGAGGCGCGCTTATTCAATTGCTATTCCAAACAAAATAGTTTTCAACTCAAACATTCTCCTATTCATATAGGAACGGTCTACTAATAAGTTAAGGATTTAACAAATTCGGGAATATGGGTTCGGTTCTAGTTCTACAAATACTATAGTGACCAAAATTTACTTTTAACATACAATCTCAATATTGAAATAATTGATGTCAGGGCTCTAACAGATATTCACTAATTGAATAATGTGCTTTAATGAATTTAGCATGTTCATAGTTGTTGTTTTTCATTATTGATTCAATCAAATAGAAATTCCTTAACTCAATACCTCAGTCTATATATAAAACAAAGACTTGTTCTGAGATAAACAACAAGAGGTGTTGTGTAAGAATTGAAATAAGTGCTTTATAAGAGTCTTTGCTATGAAGGGAAGGTCCAAGGCGCGTTAAGGATATTTTAAGCCTTTAAAAGAAAGGCTAGCTAGCGCCAGGGCTAATTAGGTTTATAGCAAGAATAGGGGTTTGTTATTGTTCCACGTGAAACAATATAAAGGGCTAAGCCTTTTTAAAGATGTAAATAACGCTGGAGTACTGAGAAGAATCCTTAGCGGCGAGATTAGACTTAAGTCCGTTTAAGAAAGCTGTAAAGTAATTCATGGATCCGGTTTTGTATTTCTCAGAAAGCATGCTAACGTAATAACTATCGAACTTCATAGGCTTGGTTTCTTCCAGGCTAAATCCATAGTTGCCCAAAAGTTTCTTTAGGGTGTTTATCTCGAAATGGTAAATGTGACGGGGCACATCATAGCCTGCCCAAAACTCTTTGTAATGTTTCGCGTCGGCCGAAGTATAATTTGGGACCGCGATAATCAAGCGGCCTTTATCTGTAATGTTATTGGAAAAGAATTGTAATGTTGGGTCAAGATCGGTTACGTGTTCTAGCACGTGCCAAAGACTAATGATGTCGTACTTGTTTGAACTTAGGGTCTCCTTAGAATTCCTCACCGTTAAACCTTTTCCTTCTACCAACTTCCTGGCGTCAGAGTCTGGTTCAAAGCCAAAGGATTTCCATCCGGCGTCCGCGCAAGTCTTTAAAAACATTCCTGTACCGCAGCCGTAATCCAATATTGTTCCACGTGAAACATAAGAACTAATCAGGCCCAGCTTCTGCTTTAAGGTTCTGGTTCGGACCATGTGGTATAGGCGGTTTATTAATCCTTTCTTCGTATCGGAATGCGAAACATAGTCTTCCGACTTATAGTATTTCCCAATCTCAGAATCTGAGGGGCGAGGATTAGTGAACTTAAAGTTGCAGGCTTTGCATGAAACAATATTGAAGCTTTCTTGGCTTACAGTATAATCTTTACAGGTTAAAAAGGGGGCGAAGTCTGTGCCCTTACAAACCGGACAATTGGTTATTTGTTGCAGCATATAATTAGTTCCACGTGGAACTTTTAGCGGCCCATATGAACAAGGAGAACCGAAATGTCTGCAGGATTAATTCCCGAGATCCGGCTGGCTTGTCCAATAGAGGCGGGTTTAAATTTCTTAAGTTTCTCCTTTGCTTCTGTTCCCAAACTTACAATTGAATCGTAGTTGTAGTCTGGTTTTATTTTAAGGTCCTCAAGACGCTTTAGCTTTTCAGCGTTCTCTTGTTCGCGCTCAAGATAACCTTCATACTTCATTAAGATCTCTGCTTGTTCAATTGTTTCCTCATCCATTCCGGCAACAGTATTTTGTACATCCGGACTATGCTCTTGAATTCCTTTTATGGTAATATCAGGCCTTGAAAGGATATTATAATACCTCATCTTTTGCGACACAGGAGCGGAGCCCAGCTTCTCCAAATATGGATTTATTTGGTTTGGTTCAGCGCTTGTGTTCTTAAAATATTTAATCAGCCTTTGTGAGTTCTCAACCTTTTGTTCAACTCTTTTGAATCGGCTTTCTGATGCCAATCCCATTTTATAGGCTAAAGGCGTTAAGCGCGTGTCCGCATTATCTTGTCTTAAAAGCAATCTATATTCCGCTCGCGATGTAAACATCCGATATGGCTCCTCCGTACCTTTTGTAACAAGGTCATCGATAAGAACTCCGATATAAGCTTCATAACGATTCAACACAAAAGAAGGTTTCTCATTAATTTTTAAGTGCGCATTTATTCCGGCCATTAAACCTTGACAAGCCGCTTCTTCATATCCTGTTGTTCCGTTTATTTGTCCGGCGAAATATAAATTATCCACTAGTTTTGTTTCCAGCGTAAGTGCTAATTGGGTAGGAGGGAAGTAATCATATTCAATTGCATAGCCCGGACGGAACATTTTTGCGTTCTCAAAGCCCGGAATAAGTCTAAGTGCTTGATTTTGAGTAACTTCTGGTAAAGAGGTTGAAAATCCGTTCACATATATCTCAACAGTGTTCCATCCTTCAGGTTCCACGAACAACTGATGGCGCTCTCTCTCTGAAAAACGTGTTATTTTATCTTCTATACTAGGACAATATCTTGGGCCAAGTCCTTGAATTCTTCCCTGGAACATCGGCGATTTTTCAAATCCGGTTCTAAGAATTTCGTGAACTTTTTCGTTAGTATAAGTAATATGACAAGGCATTTGCTTTTTCATATTACCGCCTTCAAACGGAGAATGTCCATCTTCAAAAGAAAACTTCGCAAACGTATCATCACCATCTTGAACTTCCATTTTCGAATAATCTAAAGATCGTCCGTCAATTCTTGGAGGTGTTCCCGTTTTCATTCGGCCACTTTCAAATCCAAGTTTTACTAATTGCTCGGTAATTCCATGTGATGCCGACTCTCCTGTTCTTCCTCCGCCTAATTGTTTTTCTCCTATATGAATTATTCCGTTTAAGAAAGTTCCATTCGTTAATACAACCGCTTTCGCTTTGAATTCCATTCCCATTCCGGTCACAATTCCTTCAACTCTTTTTCCGTCTTTACTAATAATTAAGGAACGAACCATGTCTTGCCAGAAATCAACGTTCGGCGTTTGTTCCAACATTTCTCTCCACTTCGCGGCAAACATCATACGGTCGTTTTGAGTTCTAGGACTCCACATGGCAGGACCCTTGCTTCTGTTCAACATCCTGAATTGAATAGCAGAATAATCAGAAACAATTCCGCTATAACCACCAAGGGCATCAATTTCTCTTACGATCTGTCCTTTGGCAATTCCGCCCATAGCGGGGTTGCAACTCATTTGAGCAATGGTCTGCATGTTCATGGTCACCAATAAAACTTTGGATCCCATATTAGCTGCCGCGGCAGCCGCTTCGCAACCGGCATGACCGGCACCTACTACTATTATATCGTATACTTGAGTCACTATTCTTAAAGTTTACAAAGATACTCCAAAAAACTTAAGATAGCGGAATGGTAGTTAAGTCCAATTACTGTCAATAATCCCATTAAGAAATAGACCCATGACGGTTTTGGATTTTTTCTTTTGTTGTCGCTTTCGTATTCGAAGCTAAGTTTTATTTTACTCATGTTTTTCTTTTATAGGTCAGTCTTTCCAAAAAAAAGAAATGCCTCTATTTATAAATTGTGTTTCGGAGTTATTACTACAACATCTTCAAGTCGCCAATTTCGGGTATATAAAAGTCATGTTTTGGAACTTGGATAAGTTTAATTTCCTTCTCATAAACCTTAATACTTTTTCAAAAAAACTTGTACAAAATTTAGTTTCACCAATAATATTTAATTGGACTGGCCTGATAAAGGACAGCCCCCATTAGTATATGGTACATCTGCTCTTTTTTATTACTCAATATTAAATCTGCCCTTAAGCTTCTTGTAATAGTTGTGCTAATAAAAACGGGAAGCCACATACCCCTTTAATACCTTTTTTTAAAAAGCTGTGCGAAAAATTATTTAAACAGCTGATTATCAACGACGTTTAAGCGATTTTATTTTTTAGACTATTCTTATGGAAAGATTCCCGTAACCACATCTCAATATCAAACATTATAAGTAAAACCTTTAGTCATGAGAAAATTATACATTACCGCCTTAGCTTGTTTAAGTGTTGCTTTTGTAAGCGCACAGCGTGCCGACAATTTCAAAGTTTTTAAACCGGACGCTAATCCAAACAGTCAATTAAGTATTCAAAAACTATTACAAAGTATGGTTGGTGATGGCGTGGTTTTAAAAGGTTACTCTATTACCAAAACATCGAGCGATGAAGCTTTCGGTTTTTTTGAAGATAAAAAAGCGCGTCTTGGAATGAGTAAAGGTTTAGTAATGACAACCGGAGGAATTGCCGGTTTATCATCAAAAAACATGTCCGGCAGCACTTCAAATAATACGCACGCAAACGCAGAAGGAAGAGGAAATAAATTAGACGCAAACACGGGTTGTGTTGATTTGGAAAAACTCTTAGAAAAGGGTAAAAAAACTTACGACGCTTGTGTAATTGAATTAGATGTTGTTCCTACGGCCGACTCCATTAGTTTCAATTACGTTTTTGGTTCGGAAGAATATGATGAGTATGTTGGCTCGGAATACAATGATGTGTTTGCTTTTTTTATAAGCGGCGAAGGCATTAAAGATGTACAGAATTTAGCAGTTGTTCCTAATACAAAAACACCTGTAAGTGTAAACAATATTAATGGAGGAAGTAATAATAGTTATGCTCGCAAGGCATCTAGCAACTCTACTTTTTATGTAAGTAATTTAGACGGCAATATGGGATTAGAATATGATGGTATGACTAAACTAATGGAAATTCGTCAGGCAGTTATCCCATACAAAACTTACCACATTAAATTAGCTATTGCTGATGTTGGTGATAACGCATACGATTCAGGAGTGCTGTTAGAAGGAAGAAGTATTGTCAGTTATGAAAAACGTTACAATGTTTTATTTGATAAAGACGATAATAAACTTGACAAGAGCTACGAAAATTTATTAGACGCATTAGCTGCTCAATATAAAAGCTACGGCGGAAAAATTTTATTAACTGGTCACGCCGACAATGAAGTCAACGAAGAATTAAGCTGCGAAAGAGCAAATAATATTTCAAATTATTTACAAGGTAAAGGTGTTGCTTCGGACAAAATTACCATCAACTGTAAAGGTGAAACTATGCCCGCTTATGATAACACCAACGAGAAAGGAAAAATTTTAAACCGCAGAGTAGAATTAAAAATTATTGGCGACCAAGCTGTTTATTTTGAAAAGAAAAATGCAGAGCCGTTAACAGGAATTCCAACAGAAAAATCTTCGCTATTACAAAACTATCCGAATCCATTTATTAATACCACAACGATTGATGCTTATGTTTTAGAAACGGCTAAAGAAGCGCATTTATTAATTACAGATTTAACCGGTAAAACAGTGAAAACAATTTATCTGTTAGAAAGAGGAAAAACTTCTGTGATCTTTGATGCGGGAAATTTAGCTGAAGGAATTTATGTGGCTAGTTTGTTTACTGATGGGGCCGCTGCGGGAAGTATTAAGCTGATTAATAACCATTAAAAAAGCCCTTCTAAAATTAGAAGGGCTTTTAATGAGATTCTGCACAATGCCTACGGCGGCAGAATGACAATCGCTTTAACTTAGTTTATAATAAATTTAATTTTCCTAAAAGCTCGTCGCGGTAAGATCCGCCAACAGGAATTGCTTTTTTCTCGTTTTCTAAAACAACCGTTTGGTTTTCGATAGCTTGAATTTTATCAATACGTACAATGTAAGAACGGTGTACGCGGATAAATTCAATAGTGCCTAATTTTTTCTCGATGTCCTTCAAGGTTGAATGAACGGTATAGCGAGCGTATTGTGTGTTGATGATAACGTAATCTTTCAACGCCTCAACATAATAAATATCTTTTAAATAAACTTTTACTAAACGACTGTTTGCTTTTACAAATAAAATATCGCTTTGTGAGCCGTCTTTGTTCTCAACTAATGAATATAAAAAATCACGCTCTTTTTGTAAAGCAGAATCTTTTTGGTGTTTGTACACGGCCATTTCAATAGTGCTGTGTAAATCAATTTCCTTAAATGGTTTTAAAATGTATCCATAAGGCTCAGTAACTTTTGCTCTGCTTAAAGTGCTTTCGTCAGCGTAAGCAGTTAAAAATATTACAGGCACGCTTATGTGTTTACGGATTTGTTCTGCTACTTCTATCCCGGTTAAATCACCTTTAATCATGATGTCCATTAAAACAACATCCGGATTGGTTTCTTTAATTTGCTCAATAGCGTCTTTTCCGTTATTAGCAATTCCCAAAACATTATAACCTAATTTAATAAGATTGTTCTGTATGTCTTTAGCAACGATGCTCTCGTCTTCAACAATAAAAATATTCAGTTTTTCCATTTTATTTTACATTGGGAAATTTATTAAAAAACTAGTTCCCCCGCCTTTATGTTCTTTTAATTCCAGTTTGCCGTTTAACTGCTCAACTAATGTATTTACAAGTTGAAGCCCTAAAGAGTTTGTGTTTCTAAAATCAATCTCTTTTGGAAATCCTTTACCGTTATCCGACACCTCCAAAAATAAGACATTATCCTTAGTGTGCAAATTTATATAAATAATTCCTTCGTTTGACTCGGTAAAGGCGTGTTTAATTGAATTTGTGACCAATTCGTTAATAATCAGGCCTGCCGGGATGGATGTGTCAAGGTTAAGGATGATTTTCTGGATATCCAGCTCTAATTTTACCTTTTGAATAGAGGCTGCATACGATTGCAAAATATTATTAGTTAGAGTAGAAATGTACTCAGAAAAATTAATGCTTGTAAATGTTTTGTTTTGATACAACGACTCGTGTATGTACGCCATCGTTTTAATACGGTTCTGACTTTCCTTAAGTAAATTTAGAGCATAAGTATCAGTAACGTATGATGATTGCAGGTTAAGTATACTTGAGATTACCTGCATGTTATTTTTTACACGATGGTGTACTTCTTTCAACAACACTTCCTTCTCCTTTAAAGATTGGTGTACTCTTTCTTCGTGATGAACGCGTTCCGTTATATCGTGAGCAATACCTGAAATTTCTATTATTTTATTTTCGTGATAAATTGGGTTTAGAAAAATATCCAGATATATTTTATTTTTCTCTGCATCAGTAAATGCGGTTTCAAAATTTAGTCGCTCGCCCTTAAATGCTCTTCCAAATTGAACATCCCACCATTTATTATATTCATCTTCACTTACAAAAGGCGCTTCATTTATTTTCATGCCCTCTTTTGGCTCGGCGCCGTATGCTCTGGTTATTAGATCAACATAATTTTTATTAAATGATGTAAGGCGGCATTCTGTATCGAGCGTCCAAATATAGTGTGAGCTGCCATCAAACACCGCATTAAGTTTAGCGGCTTGATTTACTATTTTTTGTTCGCTCACAATCTTATCTGTAATATCAATTCCCATTCCGGATATTTCAACTACTTCCTTATTATTATAAATTGGGTGAAGATAAACTTGTCGGTATACTTTTTTTCCGGCGGCATTCGTTCGTTCACTAATAAACTCCACTATCTTTCCATTAAACGCCGCTTCATACTTTCCGCTCCATATTTTTTCATATTCTTCCCTTGCTCGCGCTTCTTCAGGACGAATAGATGGTTTGTTTATTTCAGGACGCTTATCGTACAAATCATAAATGGCATCTGAAAAATTTTGGTTAAAAGACGTGTACTCCATTTTTTTATTTAGCGTCCACATAATATGTGTTCCGCTTTCAAATATGGCTTTGATTTTGGAAGCGTGTTCAATACTTTGTTTTTCGTACTTCTTGTTTTCTGTGATATCGTGCGCTAAACAAGCAATTTCAAACACCTGTCCGTTTTCGTTCTTAATTGGGCTTAAAAAAACCTCCCTGTAAACTTCTTCGCCTTTGTTATTCTTATCGCGACGCTCAAAAACAATTTGTTCTCCCTTTAATACTTTTTGGTAAAGCGGATGCCAAATATCTTTATTCTCTCCCTTAAATTTATCAGGTATTAAATCAAACGCTACTTTACCAATAACAGGACTTATTCCGTATTTAGTTTTAAATGTGTTTTTATAATTAGCGTTGAAATATGTCAACTCAAAATTTTTATTAACGGTCCAAACTAAGTGAGAGCTGCTCTCAAAGATGGCTGATAATTTTGCGGCTTGATTGATTAATTCTTTTTCATTTTCAATTAATTTTTTCTCTATCTTCTTTCGTAAATCAATCTCTTTTACTAATCCTTTATTATGCTCCTCTGCTAATTCGGCGCGTAACTTTTCTTTCGCATATATTTCTTTTGATGTTACATCCTGTATTAATGTTAGAACACATTTGTTTCCATTGTACTGTATAGGAACCGACTTTAATTCAACATTAATTGTTTTTCCTTTACTGTCTTTAATTGTATAGGGTGTAAAATCAAGTTCCTTTCCGCTCATAACATGCTTCATTCTCTCCATTGCCTGAGGGCGTTGTTCGGGTAATATATAATTAACAAGATTTTTTCCTTGTATAGATTCGGCTGATTTTACGCGTAACATTTTTACCGCCTCCTTGTTACACATTTCACAAAGGCCGTTACGGTGAATAAAAAACGCCATTGGCGATTCGTTCATCAACTCACGGTAATCACTCCATTTTTGACTAAGTTCGTTTTCCTTTTCTTTAAGATCTGTAATATTCCTTACTATACCAAACAAAAATTTTATTTTCCCCTTCTCATCCTTAATGGGTAAGATGTGATCTTCCATCCAGATTTCTTTCCCGTCTTTGCCGGTCATTTTATAAATAACCTTTTTCTGTTTTAGAGTGTTGTTTTTTTGCTGCGTTAAGGCCTGCTTCTCGTGTTTTTTTAATTCGTTATCCTTCCCAATTGTTTTTTTATTAATAAAAAAAGGATCCTTGTAAAAATTATCGACCTTGTAGCCTAACACTTTTTCAACTGAAGGGCTAATGTATAAGTAATGTGGTTTAGGTGTATAAGAGAAAAAATAAATTATATCATGTGCATTATTAGAAATAATATTAAACTGCTCCCGCACCTCTTTTAATTCCTGCTCTTGGTTTTTTCGTTTCGTTACTTCCTGTAGTGTTGTTTGAATTACTTTCTTACCATTAAACTCAATGCGGTTAGAGCTTGACTCCATGTGTAATACTTCACCTTTTAAGTTTTTTATTTTAAACTCCAAACGCTGGTGTGGTTTACCCGTGAGAATTTTGACATTATTAGCTTTAATACTTTTATGATACTCCGGTAATAAAAAATCAAAAACAGAAATTTTTTGTTTTGAAACATCGCAGTGTTTTTTATGCCCAAGGATTTTCTGTCCAATAACGTTAATGTAATAAATTTGTTTGTTGTCGAAAATAATAACTGCAACCGGTAAATTATCGAGGGCGTCAGTAAATTTATGCTGAAGTATTTTTTCTTTACTTTTCACCCTCTTCTTCTTTTTTCTTTTTGTTTTTTATAGTTGAGGAATAGTCGCGCAAACTCTCCTCGTAAGTAGGTTTAACCTTTACGCCCTGAAATTTAATTTCAATATCATTATCATATGTAATACGTAAATAATTATATCCATTCTCATCATAAAAATACCAATCGCCTTGTTTCATACCGCCGGCATAAGTTCCATAGAACATTTTCGTTCCGTTCTCAAAATACCAAGTGTGTAATCCTTCGGGCTCCCCATTTAAAAATTTACCTTCAAAACGAGGTTTGCCTTTTGGCATGTAATAGCTGCGCCAGGTGCTGTCCTGTTCATCGTTCGTGTACTTTCCTATCTCTTTATATTCAGGAGTTTCGTACACCCAAATACCTTCTTGTAAGTTATCAAAGTATTCTCCCTTAGTTAAAATTTTTCCGTCTTCTCCGTAATCTGTCATCGGGCCTTCGCGTTTTCCGTTAACGTAAGATTCTTCACGCATTAAGGCTTCGTTTTCATAATACCATTTCCAAACGCCTTTTGGCCGGCCTTTTTTATCATACAATCCTTTTTGTTCTACTTTTCCGTTCGGATAATAAAAAATCCATTCGCCAATTCTGTTACCCCCTGCACATAATCCTTTCGCTCTGAATTCTCCTGTGTTATGATACTCTGTCCAAATGCCTGTTTTCTGACGGATACTATCAACCGGTCCGCGTTCAATTACAATTCCTTCATTGTAAGTTATTGCTGAGTCAGGAACAGGAACGTTTCTACAAATCCATTTACGGATCCAAACTTCTGTACTATCGTCGCGGCGGAATAATAAAGAATCACATTGAAATTTTTGTCTGTAATGATAATGCGTTCCTACGGCGTAACCATCGGCATAAGGACCTTCATACTTTAAAGTTCCGTCATCGTAGTATTGTTTGAAAATTTCTACTACAGCTAATTCGGGTGCGTTTTTAATTTCTTTACCTAAACTGTATTTATTTATTTTAGTTAAACTTTCTTTAGTGTCGTATTCTTTTACATAACCATCTAATACATCATCATTAAAACGTGATTCCTTTTTTACTTTTCCATCATCATAAAATTCTTTCCAGGCGCCTTGCTTTTTTCCTTCACTATCTAATCTGTTTATTCTTTCTAATCCTTGTAATACGCCTTGTTTGTAACGGTAAATCGCAATGATAACTGAGTCTTCATTAAATTCATACGAGATGCCTTCCGGTTTACCTGCTGTATATGGTAAAGTTTGTTTTACTTTTCCTGAACGGTAATAATATTTTGTTACGCCCTGCTTAATATCATTTACAAAAACTTCACGCGATATAATTTTTTGTCCGGTATCAAATACACAAGTGTATCCGTCTTTTTTTCCTTCTTTGTAAGAAATTGATTTTGTAATTTTTCCATTTTCTGAATAAAATTTCCAAACGCTGTCTAATAAAAAATTAAGTCGGTTACCTTCTGTTTTTACTTTTCCGTTTTTATAATAATTTTTCCAATACCCATCCGGCTTACCATCTTTCATATTTCCTTCAGATGATAAGGCGCCGTTATCGTAATAAAATTTATTAAAACCGTTTGGATTAGTTTGAGAAAATAATTCAAATGTAAAAACATTCAGAACCACTAAAACAAGAAGAATATGTTTATTTAAAAAGACCACAATTTATCCTTTAAATATAAGGTTTATAAACCGAATTTCGCAGACAATTCCAACATCCTAATAATTGGCTTTTTAGCTGCTGTAATAAGGGATTCATCCATTAAAAGTTCGGGTTGTTCGTATTTTAATGCAATGTATATTTTTTCGAGGGTATTTAGTTTCATGTACGGACAATCATTACAAGCACAATTATTATTTGGAGGTGCCGGAATAAAAGTTTTTCCGGGACTCGATTTTTGCATTTGATGTAAAATTCCTGTTTCTGTTGCTACAATAAATTCTTTACAATCTGATTTTTTAGAATAATTTAAAAGGGCTGTAGTGCTTCCAATAAAATCTGCTTTTTCTAAAATTACAGCTTCACATTCAGGATGTGCTATTAATTGTGCAGATGGATGTTGTACTTTTAATTTTACAATTTTTTCTAACGAAAATATTTCATGCACCATACAAGCACCATCCCACAACAACATGTTACGTCCTGTTTTTTTATTTATATACGCCCCTAAATTTTTATCAGGCGCAAAAATAATTTTTTGGTCTTTCGGTAAACTTTCTACAATTTGTACGGCGTTACTACTTGTACAAATAATATCACTTAGTGCTTTTATTTCTGCAGTACAATTAATATAAGTAATAACGATATGATCGGGATGTTGTTGTTTGAAATCTGAAAATTTTTGTGGGGGACAAGAATCCGCAAGAGAACATCCTGCTTTTAAATCCGGAATTAAAACTTTTTTAGTGGGATTTAAAATTTTTGCGGTTTCAGCCATGAAGTGAACTCCCGCAAATAAAATAATTTTTGCATCCGTTTTTTGAGCTTCCTGAGCTAATCCGAGGCTATCGCCGATGTAGTTAGCAATATCTTGTATGTCAGCATCTTGATAATAGTGGGCGAGAATAACGGCATTCTTTTTTTCTTGAAGGTACTTGATTTCCTGAAACAGGTCAAGCGACAAATCAATTTTTTTTTCTAGGTAACCCTTTTCCAATTCTTTACTATACATATAAATAAAATTATTTAAATAAAATATATTGTATTATTATAAGGTGTTAGTCCTGTTAGTTTTTAAACGTTTAATACTTGCATTTTCAGGTTATCATTCTACACTAACAAGCTATTAACAAAGGTACAATTTTAAAGGGTTGATTATCAAGTAAAATTTTCATGATTAACATTAGTTAATAGTAATTAACGCTAACAAGTTTTATAAAAAGTAGCCGACCAGGGGTCTTATAACTACTCCATAAAAATCGGAAACATTTAGAAAATAAGTTTGCAAAGCCGTTAAGGGCGTTTGTATATAAAGTTTCGGAGATATTCAATGAAATAGATGTGAAAAGTTTCTTATGCCTTAATAAACATATCAACATATAAAATCTCTCTTTTTGTTAATCAAGTAAGGCTAATTTTCAGTCACATAAGTTATGAGTGTTAATTAACGTGGATTACTAATTACAAACATTGTGTATTTTTGTTACAAATAAAGCGCATAAAAACATGACCATTTCAATAGGTAGCGATCACGCCGGATTTTGCTTAAAGCAAGATGTTATTAAATACCTACAAGGTAAAAACATTAACGTACTTGACAAAGGTTGTTATAGTGAAGAACGCGCCGATTATCCCGATCACGGTCACGCCGTAGCGAATTCGGTATTAAGTAAAGAGTGTGAATTAGGTATTGTTATTTGTGGAAGCGGTAACGGTATTAATATGAGTGTAAATAAACACAAAGGTATTCGCGGCGCATTATGCTGGAATCACGAAGTAGCGGCTTTGGCCAGACAACATAACGATGCTAATATTATGGCGCTTCCAGCAAGATATATTAGTAACGAAGAGGCGTTTGCTTGCGCAGATGCTTTTTTAAGTGCTACATTTGAAGGAGGGCGTCACGCCGGAAGAGTTGAAAAAATTGAAAACTGCTAAACATTAAAACCATGATAAAGAAAATTATTTGTATTCTGTTCACAGCTGTCGCTATTAACGCCTCAGCCCAAATTACAGCGCTTGAAGCTAAAGGATTAAATTTTCCTGAAATATCAGGACAAACATTAGCCGATAAATATATTGAGCTACCAATAAAAAACGGAAAGAAAACTGTTGTCGGTATTGCCTATAGCAGAGCCGCTGAAGCAGATCTTAAAAAATGGTTGAATCCATTATACAATACCTTTATGGTAAAAGAAGGTGGCGGAACAAAAAACTTTGACGTGGCTGAAATTTACGACGTGAATTTTGTTTTCGTTCCTGTAATTGCGGGGTTAAAAAATGTGATTGCTGATTTTAAAGCGAGTACTGATAAAGAATTTTGGCCTTATATTATGGACACGCAAAAAACAGATATCAAAAAATTACGCGAGACATTAAAAGCGAAAGACGAAAAAATTCCTTATTTCTATGTTTTAGAAGACAGTGGAAAAATAATCGAGATGGTGAGCGGTGCTTTTAAAGAAGATAAAATGGATAAGCTGGAAGCTGCAGCCGAATAATGAAAATCCTTGTACTAATTTTTTGTTGTCTGCTTTCGCTGGCCTCGTTTTGGTACGGCGTAAAATTAATCAGATTATATTTTCGGGTAAAGAAATGGGACAGGGTAAAAGCTACAGTTATACGTAAAGCCGCAACAGTTCGCGCACAATCTTCAGCATCAAGAGCAGGCTATAAAGCAAGTGTTGATTATACTTATAATTTTAATTCGAAAGAATACGCCGGAAACAAAGTGTTTTTAATTGAACTCGTAAAAGGCGAACGTGGATTTATACAGAGAGCCGCCGAAAAATTTCTGGAAAAAATAAAACCCGAAATAGAAATTTACGTTAATCCTAAAAATCCTGAAGAAGCTGTAATTTACTGCGATGGCATTATTTTGTATTTCGGAATTTTACTAATGGGAACGATGAGTTTAATAATAGGACTCTCTAATTACGCAGGATAAATTATTGCACCTCAAGAGGAAATAACTATCTTTATTTTAAATGAAGAAAGTATTTTTTGTTTTATGTCTATTTGTTTTCTCCTCTAAATTAGCAGCTCAGGCCGATAGCGTAGACAATTTTTTAAGCGGCACCAAGCACGACACCGTAAAAGCAGCTGAATTAATAAATTACGCCTACAGGCTTGAGGCAAGAGAACAAATCAAAGCCGCAGGTAATGTCTTATTAAAATGTAGTGAGTTTGCTCTTAACAAGAGGTTGAGTAAATTTTATATTCAATCCGAAAAAATAAGAGCCTTTCTCTTAGTTAAAAGCAATAACTACCAAGAAGCATCCTTAGTAACAGATCAACTTTTATCTTATTCCAAAGAAAACAATTTATTGATTGGAAAAGCCTATAGTAATAGGCTGTATGCGATAATTGAAATGAATAAGGGCAACCTTAACGCTTCAGTAAAAAAATATCTTGAAACACAAGTTCTTTGGGACAACACAAAAGACTCGGCGCTTATTATCGAAGGACTTTCTGACTTAGCGCTCGCATTTTATTATCAAAAAGATTATAGAAATGCAATTAAGTACTGGGAAAAAACCAGCAATTATTATATTTTACATCAAAGGATAGATTATGCTATTGCGCCGCTTAGTAATATATCGGCTTCGTACATTGAACTAAAGGAGTTTAACGAGGCAAAAAAAATATTTCAAGTTATTTTACCAAAAGCCATTCAGAGCAACGATATAAGCGCGATAATTCACATTTATCAAAACCTTGCATTTTTAGAGCACGAAACAAATAACTTAAATGCAGCAATTGAGCTTACTGTAAAGGCTATAAAATTGCTTGAAGACTCTGATGAACCCACACGAGTAGGAACCTTGTATTTAAATTTGGGCGAGTTTTATCAAGAGAAAAAGGAATTCGAAAAAGCAAAATTAAATTTATTTAAAGGGCTGGACATTGTTCGAAAATCAAAAAACCTATTAAAAATTTCAAGAGCTTGTCAAAGTATTTCGGATTTTTATTCTGCAGTAAAAAATTTCGAATTAGCACTGGCCTATAGAGACACCTTTGCTTTAATTCACGATAGTATTTTTTCGATTGAGAAGCAGAAAATAGTCATGGAGCTTGCGGAACAGTATGAAACAAAACACAAGGAACAGGAAATAGAGTCCCTGACAAAGGACCAGTTATTACAGGCTTCGGAATTAAAAAAGCAAAGAAATCTTATTTACTTTTTTGTTATAGGTTCAATTTTGCTTTTTGTCCTGATATTCTTTATTTACCGGAATTTTAAAATAAAGAAAGAGAAGGAAAAGAAAAACTTAGAACTGTTGCTACAAAACGCAGAATTAACGGCCCTGAAGGCGCAGATGAATCCCCACTTTATTTTTAACGCTTTAAATTCAATACAGCACAGCATTGTTGTTAATAATACCGAGGACGCCTATCGTTTTTTAGCAAAATTCTCAAAACTCATTAGAAACATTCTTGACAATTCTTCACAACAATTAATTCCTTTACAAACGGAAATAGAAACGCTATCACTATACGTTGAAGTGGAATCGAAGCGCTTCGATAATTCTTTTGAACACAAAGTTAATATTACTAACACTAAAGAACTTCCTCTTGATAAGATAATGGTTCCTCCAATGATGTTACAGCCCTTTATTGAAAATGCAATTTGGCACGGACTAATGCCAAAGGACGGAAAAAAGCTGTTGAATATTACATTTAATGTTCTTTCGCAAGAAAATATTATTTGTGAAATTACTGATAATGGTATTGGAAGAGAAGAAGCAAAAAAAATAGCGCAACTAAAAAACAAAACCCATAAGTCGAAGGGAATAGCTAATATTTATGATAGGATGAAATTATTGGAGAGAACGCAGTCTTATAAAATAGAAATTAATATGTCTGATAATATTAACGAGGAAAACAAACTCGAAGGCACCAAGGTAATTGTTAAATTTGAAAAACTAATAGCGTAACATGATCACAGCGATAATAATTGATGACGAAAAAGGCGGAAGAGAAACGCTGGAGTTTATTTTAGAGAAACACTTTAAGGGTAAGGTTTATGTTTTAGGCGCAGGAGTAAGCGTTAAAGAGGGGGCGGAGTTAATTAAAAAACACAACCCCCAACTTATTTTTCTTGACATGGAAATGCCAAACGAGCACGGCTTAAATATTTTAAAACACTTTGCCGAAGTTAACTTTGAGATAATTGTAACCACAGCGCATAAAAATTACGGTATCGACGCTATTAAAGCAGGGGTGTTCGATTATATATTAAAGCCTATTGATATCGAAGAGCTAGAACAAACTATTTCTAAGCTCGAAACAAAAATAGAACACAAAGCAGAAGAGTTATTATTAAAAAAAATGATGACCAACGTGGGAGTAAGCCCAAATCACCACAAAATACCATTGTTAATTAGCAACAACAAAACTCTTTTTGTGGAAGCTAACACTATTTTAAGATGTGAGGCCGACGGAAATTACACTAAAGTTTTTTTTACTTCAGGAAAATCAGAATTAATTACAAAACTAATTAAAGACCTTGAAGAAACGTTAAAGGATTTTGATTTCTACCGAGTACATAAATCGCACTTAATTAATATTAGTCACGTAAAGGCCTTTGTAAAATCGGATGATGTAATTACAATGGCAGATGATTCTATTGTGCCCCTTTCCAGAACAGAAAAAGCTAACTTTTTAAAGAAAATGAACATTTAACCTGCAGTTCATACAGTAAATGGTACACTTCATACATTTACCACCGATCTACTGTTTTTTTCTTGATATTTTTGATTAGCGTTAATCACGCAGAGATTTAGTAAAAATTTAAATCAAACATTATGAAAGCAATATTACAATCCGTTTTTTTAGCGATCACGCTTAATTCGGTAACAGCTCAAGTTAATTCTCTTAAAAGAGAGCTTACAGGACAACAGGCGCACCAAATTTGTGAAGGCAGTAGAACAATTAGTTATTCAGATAAATCAAAGGCGCCTGCTTCTATCAATTTTGGAGAACGCTCATCTGTTAGGTCTGCCGACGCTATTTCAAGTTTAAGAAAGGCTTTAAACATGAGGGCTGACGAAGATATAATTCTTTATCAAACCGATAAGGACAATTTAGGATATGTCCACAACCGCTACCAACAGTATTATAAAAACATTAAAGTAGAAATGGGCGAGTATCTTACGCACGAGAAAGAGGGGAAATTGATTTCGGCTAACGGAATTTGGTTAGACGATGTAAACGTGAGTGTAAGCCCAAAGATAAACGAAAACAGCGCCTTAAAATTAGCAATGAAAAAAATTGGCGCCTCAGTTTATAAGTGGGAGGTTGTCGAAGAAGAAAAAACATACAAAATTTTAAGCAAAGATGTAAACGCAACGTATTATCCAAAAGGAGAATTGGTTATTATTTCGAAAAACTTTGATTTTAAAAAACGCGAACTTCATTTATGTTATAAGTTTGATGTGTTTGCTCAATCACCAATTAGCAGAAATTGGATTTATATAGATGCAACCAACGGCGAAGTAATTGCAACAGAAGATAGAATTGAAAGCGCCGACGTTCCTGCAACAGGAACAACCTTATACTCTGGTGTTAAACCGACTCTCACTTCAACCATTTCACCGGGCATTTATCAAATGAGCGAAACTACACGTGGACTCGGAGTTGAAACAAGAAACTTACAAAATAACAGTTATACATTAACGACTTCTATTTCATTTACAAATAACTCAATAGTATGGAACACGCCTACAAATAAAGACAACGCCGCAAACGATGCGCAGTGGGGGTTAGAATCGGTGTATGATTATTTTTTGAATGTACACGGCAGAAACTCTATAGATAATTTAGGAAAAAAATTAACAGCCTATGTTCACTATGGTATAAATGAGAATAATGCTTATCACTTACCGGGCGGCGTTTTCGCTTTTGGCGATGGAACCGGAGTTGCGGGTGGATATAATCCGTTGGTAGGTTGTGCATTAGTTGCTCACGAATTTACACATGGTCTTACTGAATACACGGCCAAGCTTCACTATGGTGGTGAATCAGGGGCATTAAACGAATCTTTTTCTGATATTTTAGGAACGTGCGCTGAATTTTATATTGCGCCTCTAAGCGCAAACTATTTAATTGGCGATCAAGAAGCTGTTACGCCTGGAAGTTATTTTAGAAGCTTATCAAACCCAAACGCAAAATTACATCCTGATACTTATTTAGGAACGAATTGGTACGCGGGCTTAAATATATCTACAATGGCACATTCAAACGCGGGAGTACAAAACTTTTGGTTTTATTTACTATGTAATGGAGGTACCGGAACCAACGATATTGCAAACACCTATACTGTAAATAATATTGGAATGTCGAAAGTAGAAAAAATTGTTTATCGTAGTCTAACAACATACTTAACCAGATTTTCAAGCTTTGTTGATGCTAGAGCAGGAAGCATTAGAGCCGCAGAAGATTTATACGGCGTTTGTTCGCCTGAAGTAAAGGAAGTAACTAATGCTTGGTATGCAGTAGGTGTTGGTCCTGCTTATTCAGCAAGTGTTGTTGCAGATTTTGTTGCAAACGGTGTTTATAGTTGCTCAGCACCATTCACGGTTAATTTCACAAATCTTTCTTCAAACGATTTATCTAACTCTTGGAATTTTGGTGACGGTAATACTAGTACAAGCACTAATCCATCAAACACATATTTAAATCCGGGAATTTATACTGTGCAATTAACAGCAACAAGTTCTTGCGGCGCAAATACAATTACAAAAAATGCATACATCAATATTAGTACACCGGCAAGCCCAACTGTTACAGGAGCGAGCGCTTGTGGAGCTAGTTCATTAAATTTATCTGCAAATGGCAGCGGAACTTTAAAATGGTATACCACACCTACAGGAGGCGCGCCAATAAATGTTGGACCAAATTACACAACTCCTGTTATTGGCTCAACAACAAATTATTATGTTGCTAATGAAATTGCTGGAAGCACAGGAACTCTTGGCGCAGTGTATTCTGCTACTGCAACCGGAGTATACGGAAGTGTTCAGGCGCAATTTGCTAATTTTAATGTTCTACAACCATGTACTTTAAAAACTGTAAAAACAAACGCATACGTTGCAGGCAATAGAAATATTTTAATTTACGATGGTAGTGGAAACGAATTATTAAATTATAACATTAATTTACCTGTTGGAGTTGCAACCATAACATTAAACTTTCCATTGCAGCCCGGCGTTGGGTATAGAATAGGTGGAGACACTTTAAATTTTGCTTATCAATCAAATCCAACACCATATCCATACAATCTAGCAGGAGCTGCTTCTATAACAGGAAACACGTTTAGTAACTTAGTTTATGTGTTTTTTTATGAATGGCAAATGGAAACAGCGCCGTGTATTAGTATGAGATCGCAAGTTACTGCTACTGTAAATCCGCTGCCAACAATATTGGCAACAACAAACAACTCGTTATCGTGTTCAGGCCAATCAGTAACATTAACAGCAAGCGGCGCCTCAACTTATACTTGGAACACATCAAGCACATCTTCAAATATTGTTGTTAGCCCAACTGTCACTTCAAGCTATTCTGTTAACGGAACAGGCGCAAATGGTTGTTTAGGTTTCGCAACAATAACCCAAAACGTTAGTGCGTGTACCGGAATAAACAATTCATTTATTTCTGAGGAAGAAATTAAAGTTTATCCTAGTCCAAGCAAAGGTTTTATTAATGTTGATTTAAGTAATTTCAATGGCGAACCAACACAAGTTCAGATTTTGAATGCGCTGGGGCAAATAGTACTGACCGAAAACATCGAACAAAAACAAACGCGTTTCAACATTGAAAATTTATCGGCAGGAATTTATTTTGTGAAGATTTTACAATCTAATAAACAACAGATTGTAAAACTAATAAAAGAGTAATACTATTATTTTAGAGAGCGGGTCTTTATATTAATAAGGGCCCGCTTTTTTATTTCGTGATAATAAACTTATCCGTCAGACTTACACCATTAAAATTGACTTGTAAAAAATAAATACCGGATTGTAATTTCAAATCTGTCATCCACACCGAAATATTATTTTCACCTGCTGGAAAATCTGTCGGCTCATAGTCTTTAAGCAATTTCCCTTCAGATGAAAATAGTTTCATGCCTACATCTGTTTTTTCTTTTAGAGATAACTTTAAAATAATATTTTCTTTTGTGGGATTCGGATACAATAAAAGCGTTTGATCATTTTTAAGAGAAAGTTCTTTAACCCCAACCGGCGAAATAAAAACGTTAAAGGTATCGACCACACAATTAAATTTATCTTTTACCCAATAGGTTGTATTTGTACTCGGACTAACACTTGTCGTCCGTAAAGTATCCAAATTACTCCAAACATAATTTCCGGGCCAAGAGGCGTTAAGAGAAATGGTTTGTGTTGGTGTTATTGTAAATGAACTTATTTTATTTACGTTTTTAAAAATGGTGAAATTATCACGGATAAGACCATCGGCACAAAGCCATTTTAAATCTAAACGATTAGCTTCAATATCTAAAACAGCCGTTCCTCCATTTGTTGCGTCTGAAAAATACATGGCGCTATGCGGAAAAGAAGTTTGATTTGGACCAATCCATCCACCCGAACCCGCAACAACATAAACAGTTCCTGCTTTTTTATTAATAGTGTCTTTTAAATACGGACAAGAATTTACCGAGCCATTATATAATGCCGTTGAAGTGTCGAGATTGTGAACCGAAGAAACAAACGACGCTTCATTACCATAATGCCCACGCATTAATTTTGATCGTTCGTAAGAGTGACTATGTCCGCATAAAATTAAATCAACACCCGCGCGTTCGAGAATTCGAATAAAATTGACGCGCACCGAATCTAAATCTAACTCTGTATCGGAATTATGAGAACCCATTGTATAAGGCGGATGATGCCAATACGCAACAGTCCATTTTTTAGTGTTAGCCGCTAAATCTTGTTTTACCCATAAAGCTTGTGTGCTTAAAGTATCATACATTTTTAAGTTACCATCAACGCCATAAGAATCTAACGCCATAAAATGGACGTTACCATAATCGTAAGAATAATACCGCTTTGTTCCCGAAGCAAAACCACCGGCCTCTGCAGCTGTTGGCGTTGAGAAAATAGTGAAGTAAGGAACGGTTGGTGTTTTTGTTGCTCCATTATCATAATCGTGATTTCCTGGCGTGGGCCAAAGCACAGAGTGTTTCATAATATCGGGTTGATACACCGCAAAAAATTCTGTGTTGTACTCGTAATTAGTTCCGTAGTAATAGGCGTTATCGCCTAACAATAACCAGCCGTTGGTTAAACGATTACCGTTATATAAATTGTATTGCGCTTTACAGTTGGCTTGATTTAAAGATAGATTTCCACAATCACCATTAATCCAAAAACGATATTTTCCCTCGGTACCAGGAAGAGGAGAGGTTACAAAATAATTATTTGTATCACCTTGAATTACTCCAGTACTTGTTCCCACCGAATAAAAATATTTTGTAAAAGGAAGAAGCCCTGTGATTTTTAAAATGTGTGTTGTATCAATTGCGGCGCTTGTTGTAGAAGAACTTAATGCCGTTGCGCTCGTTCCATACTCAACGCGACTATCAGTCGCAACGTTTGTTTCCCAGCGAATAATAATACTGTTTGGTGTGCCCACTTGTAGGTACGGACCCTTTACAAGCGTTTGTGCTTTAAGAAAAGAAACAGATATAATTAGGAAAAAAAGTAGCGCGCGCATTTTAAAATAAAAGGTTAAGATAAAAATTTTATTCGACCTCGGCAAGGCGTTTATTGTGCGGTGTACATTAAATCGCCGTTTTTATTTCGCTCGATAATTATTTTGTTAAGAAGGTTGAGATGATTTTTCTTAATAAAATTCACAATGTCCTGAAGCGGAACGCCTTTGTACAAAATTATAAATCCGGCGGTGTCGACATTATATTTTTTAGAAGCTTCTGTAAAGTATTGATTGGATTTCACAATGGAAGCATTAATATTTTCGATATCAACGGTAAGCCACTTTAAATTATCCACTTCTTTTCGAATGGTGTTTAGTTCTGATGAAAATGAAGTGTCTTTACTTAACACCAAGGTTCGCTCGTTAATTTCTTTATCCAGATATTCTAAATTTAATTTTGTTTCGTTGGGGTCGTGTCTTCTTCCGCAAGAGAAAAGAGTAATAGCGATAAAAAGTAAAATTAAAGCTCTCATAATTAAAATATAGTTCCTGTTCCGTATAAAAGGCCTAAAGCATCAATACCAAATGAATAACTGCCGCCAAAATACATTACAAAATTCTCCCCCCGTCTAATACGAAGTCTTCCTGCAACGATGGGCGCTACTTTTACAACATTGTTTTTATCAAAAATAAAACTGGCAAGCGGACCAATTTCAAAATCTAATTTCGAGCGCTCGTCAATTTTAATTTGAAACAACCTGAATTCAACGCCCGCGCCGAAAGTTGGTGAGGCCCCTTTCGTTTATTAACTGACCGTTAACTAAAAACTGTTTTGTTTCGGTTGGTAAATTAAAGAATGTAGGAAAGCGTATAATTTTTGTTGGGCGCAATTCAATAAAAAATAAAATCGAATTTGTGGGAACAACAATAGCCGACTCGTTTCTTAAATTAATTTGTTTACTGCTGGAAATGAAAAGTAAGGACTGTCCGAAACTTAATTCGAAATGCGCTTTCTTTAAAAGGCTGTCGATTTTTTGAGCTTGTAAAAAGTTTATTTGTAAGATAAACGAAATTAAAATCAGGAGTGTTATTTTCTTCATCTTACCTATTAATTAACCCTTTGTTGCCGGCCAAACACCATCTTTATCGCGACACATCCAGCTAGTCATAATAAGCTTGCCGGTTTTATCATAAATGAAAACACCCCAGCCATGAGTTTCGCCTTTGCATTTTTTTGTGTAATCGAAATGTTGATTTAGTTCTCCTGTAGGATAATATTCTTTACACGAAACATAATGACCGTCTTTTAAAACATGAACCGACGACAAGCCGCCTTTTTTATCGTACCATTTATATTCTCCATTTAAAAATTTTGAAGTAGCGCCTTGCGGACTTTCTAATTTCCATCCCTTTTTACCGCAAGGGCCCATTGGATATAAACTCGTGCCGTGATCGAAATAATTATAGCGATAATAAACAGCTTTTGTGCTGTCTTTCAATTTATCCCAATTGTTATCAAGATAAACAATCCACTTCCCATGCTTTTTACCTTTTTCATCTAACTGATTTAATTTTTCGGCTTGGCTAAAAGTTAAAAGCGACAAACATAAAGCGATGCTTAAAAAAATAGTTTTTTCATGACGTTAAGTTTTGTGTTTAGTAAAAATAATCATTCTTAGCTGCTAAACAAACATACAGGATTAAAAATTAAAAGCTATCTTTAGATACTAAAAATTCAAATAATGAGAGTAATATTAACGTGTTTATTTAGCTTTTTCGTTTTAGGAACAAGCTTTTCACAAACTGAGGCCGCCGCCAAACCAAAAATTTATCACCCTGAAGCGGACGCAAAAGCAGATATCAAAGCCGCAATAGAAAAAGCGGGTAAAGAAGGCAAACATGTGTTATTACAAATTGGCGGAAATTGGTGCGTATGGTGCATTCGTTTTAACGATAAAGTAAACGGCAACGATACTTTAAAAACAGCACTCGAAAAAAATTATATCACGTATCATTTAAATTATAGCAAAGAAAATAAAAACGAAGACGTTCTCGCTTCCTTAGGATATCCTCAGCGATTCGGCTTTCCTGTGTTTGTTGTGCTCGATGGAAAAGGAAATCGTTTACATACACAAAGCAGCGGTTATTTGGAATCAGGCAAAGGACACGGTACCGAACAAGTATTAGATTTTTTTAATCAGTGGTCGCCAGCGGCATTAGACCCAAAAACTTACGAGAAAAAAGAAGAAGCTAAGAAAAATTAAATTTTCTCTGCAATAAGAATTAAATCCGTCACCACACTTCCGTCGGTCATTTCAGATTTTACGCGACTAACATGATTTATTTGAAAGCCGTTTTTAATAAGCGGTTCGCTTAAATCTTTTTCAAGATAGTAATGCATAAATATTTCATCACCCTGACTTCCTTTACGTAATCCGGATTTCGAATAATCGTCTTCCATGGTGCTTATGTAAATGAGACCTCCTGGATTTAATATTTTGTATGCGTCTTCAATTAATTGAATCGTTTCTTCTTTCGATAAATAAGGCAGACAGAAACCGCACATGATGGCATCGTAATTTTTATTGAGGGAAGTAATTTTTCTGCTATCCAATATTTCAAAAGCAGCAGAGGGATTATTTTGTTTAGCGAGCTCAATCATATTGGGTGCTAAATCTGTTCCTAGAAGTTTTAAATCCGGACGTTTGATTAATAAATATTTAGTGATGTTGCCGGGACCACAGGCTAATTCTAAAACTTCGGCATTTTGTTTTTTTATCGAATCACAAAAAAAATCGAAAGAAGCGTGATACAAACTCACGTCCATAAATTTAGTTTGGTACAGATTAGCGTGTTTATTAAAAATATCTACAGCTATTTTTGATTTATCCATTTAAAGCGCATGAAATTAACACCCGTTATTTCTTGGAGCCCGCTTTACGTTTTTTAGAATATCATTTTTAGTTTTAATACTTCCTTCAAAAACACTTCCGAACCAAAAATCAGTCACGGTTTCGTTTTTAAATTCTATCATAATAACATTTTGCAAAGCCCCAAATCCACCACGAAAGTAAGATAATAAGGCCACACCATCACCAAGTCCAAAATAAATTAATTGTTTATCGGGAAGAATAGCGCCGTCGCCCGACATGATTAAAACAGAATCTTTTTTGTTTGGATCGTAAACTTTCTTATAAACTATATGTCCGTAATTAGTAATACCCGATTTCCAGTCTTCGCCTAGATTTACCATATCAAATTTTTTGTGGCTCGAAACCGCGGTTAAAAAATCTTTTATAAAAGCAGGAACCTCCTGTATTGTTTTTTTCTCGCTTAACTGTTTAGTTTCAAGATTAGAAATTAAACGTTTTTTATTTAAGTTTTTAGTTATAATAGCAGAATCAATTTTATAATTTCCTTTAATAAAGGTTACGCTACTTCTGTTTGAATCTAATTCAGTATTTGAATCTATAATACCCGCTTCAGTATTCGATTTACTACATGCAAAAACAATAAGCGCAATAATAAAAGATAGTTTGATAATTGTTTTCATGATGAATTTATTTTGGTTTACTTGCTTTTATAGCGAGAACATATTTAAGAACAGCATCTTTTTGATCGGGCGTTAGTTTGGCCCTGTAAGCCATATCACTCATAATAAACTGCCATTTCATTTCGTCGTAGTTATAAATGTTTTGCGCAGGGTGACAAGAAATGCATGCGCTATAAGCATATAAAATATAACCTTGTTTTAATTTATCTAAAGTAACATCGCTGTGTCGCGCTTGAATGGCTTTTAGTTCTTCGGCTCCCGGCTCGTAAATGCCGTTAGCGGGTTTTGCTACTACCGCAGGAGCAGTTGCAACCGTTGCTGCAGGAACCGCTTCGGTTGAAGTTGTTGCAACATTAGTGCTCGTTGTCGTTTTTTTAGAAGTGTGACAAGCTGCAACAATAATAGTTGTAAGTGCGAGTATTGTAATTTTAGTTTTCATCGAATAAATTAAATTTTAGCAACCGGCATTTCTGCGAGTAGGAAAACTAAACGTTTGTTTAACTTTTACACCATTCGCGTTTTGTGCCGGAATCCATTTTGGCATGTTGTTAGTTGCCTCTAATAATAGTTCGTCAATTTTCGAATCTCTCGACGACCGTACAATTTTAGCGCCAACAACCTTACCCTCTTCATCAATAGTAAAATCAATTATTGCATCCATAATTTTTTTCAAGGCTCCCGTATCAGAAATTTGTTTAATCACATGATCTTTAAGATAAGCAGTAATAATATGGTTTCCGCCCGGATATTGGGCTTCTATGTCAGGCATTACTGCAATCGCTAAAGGTGTTAGTTCTTTTATTCTTCCACCTGTACCATAAACATCGTTAGCAGAATCTTTGTAAGAAAATTTTATTTTTAAAGTTAACTCAGTACCGAAGTCAGCCGTATTTAAGATACTTTTTTGTTCTGATGTGAGCGTTTCATTTTTACTTACAGAGCTTATTGGTTTTCCATCGCAGATACCGGAAATTTCTACAGATACATAATTAACTATATTCCCAAAATAGTTTTTAGGATAATTAGGAATAAGGTCGGTCATTTCTTTGCAGTGCTTAATTTTTCTTTTTTAATCTCACCGCGCACTAACCATTCGTAATAGCCTGTTGTGCTTTGAGAATATCCCAAAGCAAAAACCAAAAGCAGAATAAGTGTAAATAATTTTTTCATGTTACTATTTTTAAGGAAGATACACATAAGCTTAAACGGTAAATGCCAATAATCCCGATAAGGAACAAAACCAGGTCACATTTTAACAATTTTAGTAAATGTTAACAGGAAAGAAGAGGGGGTAATTGAAAGGTGGGGCTAACGGTTTCGGGACTGGCGCAGTTTTTACTTTGCGCTTCCAGAAACTGTTTAATAAAGATAATGATTTTATTTTGAACCTCTTTCTTAAGGCTAGCGTTTTAAGTTCCGCCGTCGGCGGGCAATTTGTCCGCGCGATGCCCGTGAAGGCGCAAAGGAAAAATTGTCGCCACGACCCGTGTTAGCAGCTGCCCTTAGTCCTTACGCCTGCATTGGTCAACTTGTGCGTGAGTCAACGAGTCAAACCGACTTTCAATTTTGGAATTACCATATTGGTCAGAGTCATTTTTACATACGTAATAGTCGCTGAAATGAATAGCAAGAGGAGATTCACTCGATAAACTTCCGTCAGGCATTTGTCCGCCAATATTTCCTGTGCCATCGAGAAAGACGCCAATTTTACTTTCGTCAAATCCAGTGCCTTTGAACAGCTCTTGTGTTTTGGTTCTGTGTCCGTCTTTGTCAATGAAATAATATTCATTATTAACTATGCCAGCTTCAAACTTAGGTTTTATGATTAATATTCCGCTACTGGGAATTTCTAAAACTCTCCGCCCATTTTCTTCTTTGGGGTCTTGTCCACATTGCTCACCATAAATTACACGAAACTTCCCTTGAAAGTCTTTTGGGATTAAATAAGTCTCAGGAGTTGTCTTGTTATAGAAGTATAAAATAAAAAGGTCGTCGGGAACCAAAGCACAATTGGTAAAACTGTCGCAAGAATTTTTGTCTTTATAGGTTTTTTAGAAATGAAAATAAGAATAACGCCAATTAAGAATACTGGAAGTCCGAATATTATTAAGTAATAACTAATCGAACAAGCAATGAATGCTAAAATCGCTAGCGTCAACCCAATATTATATTTTGTGTCTTTCACGTCTGTTTGTCAGGGTTGCTGCTAACGGTTTCGGGCTTGGCGAAGGTGGCGATTTTCACCACAAATGTTGATGCGGGGAACCAAACTTTGATTAACCACAAATGGGTCTGCGGAGCACTGAACCGCCACTTTGCCAAACCCGTGTTAGCACCAGTTTTTTTTTCTGTCTGATTGTGTTTGTAAGCTTTTGTGGCGCCAAAATAAATTCTTCTGCCTTCGTAGTAAAGCGACACAAGTGCTTGCAAAATGGGCGTTAGTAAATGTTCCTTTATTACTTTCATTTCGAACCAGGATTTTTACACTAAAAGTTCTATCTTGCCGTTTTCCTTTTACAAAATAAATACCTGACGATAATGCTGAAATATCTATTTCTATAATCTTGTCACTCGATGTAATAAATTCCGTTACTATTTCGCCAAGCGCATTCAATATTTGGAAACTATTAATACCGTTATTTTCAATATAAATAAAATCACTCGTTGGATTTGGATAAATTAATATTGAGTTAGCGACTGCTTGTGACTCAGAAATGTACGTGCAAACTTGAACTGTAATACTTACAGCAGTTCTTGGAGCAGCGACACCACAAGAATTTTCTTCAATAAAATATGTTGTGTTCGATATTAAACTTCCAGTTGTAAATGTATTTCCTGAAAAGATGGGAGTTCCACCCAAGTTGGGACATTAAACCAGTCTGGGTTATATGTTAAACTCGCGCCGAGAACCGTGTTGTTTCCAGAACAAATTGTCATGTTTTGTAAAGGAGTTGTATTTAAAGGACTGCTTGGAATACATCCATCAAACTTCTGCAATATAAGAATCTGCACTACCACCGCCATAAATAGCTTGATAAGAGCCGAATGAAGCGATAACTGTTCCCGTTTGAGACGTTGTGGGACCAGATAAATAAACATTTCAAATTGGTCGCATACACAGCAAGGCGAATCCTCTGTGCCTGCTCCACCGTAGTATGTTCCCCAAAGTCTTTGACCATTATTTGTTAATTTTGCAAGAAAATCATCATAAGAACCCCCACCATACGATGATTGATAAGCACAAGATGATGCAATTAAAGTATTAGAAGAACTGCTTGTTGTTCTACCAGCCAAATAAAGCTCCCCCGATGTGCTTATTGAACAGTAACCAAATTCATCAGCGCCAAGTCCTCCATAATAAGTAGCCCATTGCCTGACGCCTGACGTGTTTAATTTTAGCAGAAAACAATCAGAAAGTCCCCCTCCATAAGTTGACTGAAAAACGCCGGATGTAGCTATGGCTGTGCCCATAGAAGATGAACTACTACCAGCAATATATAGATTATTAGAATTACTAATTACATTAACCGCATAGTCGGCTCCATTACCGCCATAATAAGTCCCCCAAAGTCTGTTACCATTAGCATCAAGAGAAACAATAAAACCGTCGTATGTTCCTCCGCCATAAATTGTTTGATGACTTATTGCTGTAGATATAGAATTGGCGTTAGAAGAGCTAGTATAACCAGTAAAGTAAATATTGTTAGATGCGTCGGCTACTGCAACATTTGCATAATCATCTCCACTTCCTCCGTAATAACTCCCCCAAATTCGAGTACCCGAAGGACTAAATTTAACAACAAAACCATCGTTCAATCCTCCGCCAAAAGTAGTTTGATGAGCCCCCATTGTAGTAATTACAGAACCAAGCGTAGTCTCTGTAACTCCTGTCATTATTATATTTCCAGCTCCGTCAATGGATAATCCATCTCCATAATCATTTCCAGCACCACCATAATAAGAACCCCATTGACGCACACCTACCGAATTAAATTTTACTAAAAACGCATCACCGAAACTTGTACCTCCCCCAAAAACCGTTTGGTGAGCACCGGC
>JADJMM010000008.1 GCA_016709575.1 Sphingobacteriaceae bacterium | reverse complement strand
TTGTACTTCTTATAAAATCTAATGGCGGGCTCGTTCCAATCTAATACTTGCCCTCTAAACGACGTACTTTTTCTTTTGGCCACTAAAACAATTCCATCGAATGGTAATTTACCAATTCCTGCGCCACGCATTTTTCGGTGACAATAATATCTTCCGAAACAAACATTTTCCAAGTCGAATATTGTAATCATATAAAGCCAATCCCAGGTTATGCCATTTTGCTCATGGACAAAAAATCGAATAATTTATTTGGACCGAAGCCCAGTTTTCCATTTCCAGCAACGGTTACTTCAACTCAAGCGGGAGCTTTTTCGTATTCTGCTAATTCCTTAATAAGATTTAAAATGTTTGGTAAGTCTTTCTTCTCTCCTACCCTAATTGTAATGCTACTCATTTGGTTTTGTAATGTTCTTTTATGACAATTTTCTGTAATTCTCTTTTTATGAGATCAAATCTGCAATTATTTCATTTAATGACGAATCGGATTTAAATTAAATGCTTTTTAATTTGCGTCAACTTATATCAATTCTGTAAAACAATTCATTAAATTTACCCGATGAAGATTTGTTCCATTTTTTTCACTTCCAAATGTACAGTGTTCAAAATTAAATTATACTCTGCTATTAAATCAACCGCAAACTTTCCTTCCAGTCCGCAATTTCAAAATCTTTTTGCAACTGTAATTTAAATTTCTCGAACAAACCAGGTTTCGAGATACCGGTAGTTATATCGGGTTCTCCCTTACGCCTTCTTTAATAATAAACGTTCAACCGGTTTTATTGATGATGTGTGATTGGATAATTTAAGGCATCCCCTTTTTACACCCACATGAAAATGCCTTCAGGGTAAATAGCAACAGTTGGACCAAAATCACAAATTCCTAAACAACCTGGCAGGCAAAGTTGCGCTCTTATTTTAAGATTAGTTTAAAGGTCTTTAGTCTGTTTTTGAATTCAGTCACTAAATCCATGCCATGCGCTTCACCACAACTTAATCTATCGGTTCCGGTTCGCTGATTTGTGCACGAAATACGTATATCAAATACCATGACACAAAAGTACGTGTAATTGTAATACAAAAACAGAAGAAGCTTACCAAATAACAAACCCTCCATAAAAGAGGGTTTGTTAATATGCTATATATCCGGAATGAAATTCTAAAACTTACATCCTACTGTGGCAACAAAATTTGTGTTAGAAATAGAAAGATCGGTCTTGTTTACATAATCTGAATTGTACATAAAATAATCTTCAACATACATACTTCTTACAAAACCAATATCAAAAGCCGCAGTTTTTATTTCTAAAACCAATTCCTCCGCTATAAGTTGTGCGTGTAAATTTACCGCTAAACGTATTTCCGAAAGGACTACCATACATGGCGTAACCCGCACGAACAAATACATTTTGAATATTTACCTCTGCTCCAATTCTTAAGTTTGAGGTTTGACTGTACTTTGTACTTATGGTTTTATTTACACTTGAAAAATAACTTGGCTCAGCACTGGTAATGTTCTATTATCCGTAGTTTAAACTTTCATAATGGCTACCAATAGCCAAAAAGTTTTCTATAAAATAAATCCGATACTCGCGCCGTAACGCATTGGCGTAATAATTTATTTATAAATACTACCGTTTTTTCCGGATAAGAGGCTGATACATCATCGCCACCATCAAAAACAGTTGTCATAGAATAAGAATATAGATCCGTTAAATTTAGAACAGTTGGTGTTTGATAATTAGCACCAAGACGTAAGAACTCATTAACGCGGTAAATAGCTCCTAATTTTAAATTATAACCGCGACCTGTAGTTTTATAAACTTCGTTATAGGTCATAGATTTAAATCCACCTAATAGTCCGTTATTATCAAAATTATCATAAGCCCAAACCGGGTATGAATAAGTAGATTGAATATTATTACTTGCGTCTCTGTAAATTCTTAACGAATCTTTGTCATCGCTTTCGGTATAAGAAGAATTGTGATTATAACTCACAATAGGAATACCTAAGCCTAGCCCCTAAATATAATTTATCTTTAAAGTATATCCGATATCCTGTCCCATCTCAATCATTTTTACCTGAACGAATAATGTTTTTTGTTTGCAACATGTTTTGTTTAGGATCATGAAACCGTAATAGCTTCCCATTAATAGTATCCAATAAATAGGTACTTATAAGCTCAAACCACTATAAGAAAGGTCTAAATTTGCGATACTGGCTAATCTGGCATTATTCAAAATGTCCTGCATTATTGAACCACCCTTGGCCGCGACCTGAGCGTGAGAACTCGGATTAAAATTCTGCAATCACCTAGATTTAAAGCAATACCAAGTGAATGACGAACATCCTGGATTAGTCCTACTATCCCAAAGAACCTGCAATTCCAAATCCATTTAAAAATAAAGCAGGTGTAAAATCTTTTGTCTCACTACCATTATAAGATGATTTTACAGAGGAGAAATTGACACCCGGTGTAATATTTAATTCGCCCTTACGGTAAATACCAATACCGGCAGGATTGTAACTTAAGCAACTGGTGTTTCCACCTAATGCGCCAAAAGCTCCACCCATACTTATAAAACGCGCTGTACCACCTACTCCTGTTTGAGAGTAACGCAATGCATCCATATCGTTTTAGAAAAGACAAAGACGGTGCCAGTAATATTGTTATGGCAAATATCCTGATTTCATAATAAAATTTTAATTAACGTGGACGTTTAGTTCCATCACCATCTGAACCACCACTTCTTGGGTATTACCCGATGGGGTATTACCTGAAGGTGTTGGTTTATTATTTCCACCATTATTAAAGGTAGGTGTTCCGTTATCGAAAATATTTCCTTTCGGATTTGCATTTCCATTATTGGTATTTTTTGTTGGCTTTATGGGCTCGTTACCAATGTTTGGAGTGTATACATTTGTTTTTGGAGGTGTGTTATACTGAGCGTCGTTAGTGTTACCTGAATTAATAGTTGATTTAGGCGTTGTATAAGTTGGATTTGTTCCTCCATTATAACCCGCATCATTTGTGCCGCCCGAATTAATATTGTTTTTCGGATTCGAATTTCCACTGTTCGGTCTAACATCATTTGGATTATAGTTTTCAAATGTTGCTTGATTACTGTTAGTGTTATCGAAATTGTTTTTTGATTTAGTACTTCTTAAATCCTTATCAAACTTCGGCGTCATCGCTTGAGTCACCTGAACTTCCTGAACATATTTTTGAACTAAGCCATTACTTGCTAAACCGGGATTTGAAGTACGACCACGATTTCCACCATCATGACTACCACGAGGAGCATTTGTAGGTTTATTATATCCGCTATTTACATCAAACTGATTGTAATATCCCCAACCGTTTCCGTAATAATTATATCCACCGTAAGGGTAGCCATAATATCCATTATAAAAACCATTATTGTAACCGTTATTATACCCTTGCCAATAAGCATTCGAATAAGGATTTCCCCATCCGCCGTAAGGATTACCCCAACCGCCATAAGGATTGTAACCATAATTAGGACTACCTCAACCATAGCTTACTCCAAAATAACTGCTTGGCCAACAATTGTAGTTACTGTAGCTTGGTCCCCAATAATTGTAACTGCTATAAATACTGGTACCGTACATACCCGGGTTACCATTGTACCAATAATAATTGGTGTAATAGTTATCATAATAACCTACGCCGTTAACCGGGTTATCAAAACGACGGATACGTGAAGCATACTGATAATCGTAATAATCATCTTTATCATAAACAGGATCTTTATAAGCCGGATTTGCATCATCAATTGCTTTTTGAGCCGCTAATGCAGCAGCGCGTTCTTCCGCTTCTTTTTTAGCAAGTTCTTCTTCTTTCTTTTTCTTTTCGGCAGCTAAACGTGCTTTTTCAATACGCTCCTCACTCGGATTCGCATAAATGTCATCACTGTAAGTAACTAATTTACTAGTATTACACGCGCTGAGCGCTAATGAAACAATACCTGCAATTATTATGACCTTTTTCATATTTTTTTTACCGTAATTAGGTTTTAAAAACTTAATTTTACGCGGGGATTTATAATGTAAATTTACGAAATAAAAACCCCGTTTGTTTAAGTGTTTTATATCTTTTAACAAGTGGTAGGTTTAAATGGATTAAGTGGTAGGTTTTAAAGAATTTTAACAATTATATGAGTAAAGCAATTACATCAAAAACGCAGGATTACAGCAAATGGTATAATGATATTGTGGTAGAAGCTGATTTAGCCGACCACAGTGCCGTTCGCGGTTGTATGGTTATTAAACCTCATGGTTACGCCATTTGGGAAAAAATGCAACAAGCCTTAGATAAAATGTTTAAGGATACAGGACACGTAAATGCTTACTTCCCACTATTCATTCCGAAATCTTTTTTCAGTAAAGAAGCTTCACACGTTGATGGCTTTGCAAAAGAATGTGCCGTTGTTACACATTACCGTTTAAAAAATGATGGTAACGGAAATATTGTTGTAGATGAAAGCGCTAAATTGGAAGAAGAATTAATTGTACGCCCCACTTCTGAAACTATTATTTGGAATACTTACAAAGGTTGGATACAAAGTTACCGAGATCTTCCTTTATTAATAAACCAATGGGCTAACGTTGTTCGCTGGGAAATGCGCACCCGTTTATTTTTACGCACTGCCGAATTTTTATGGCAAGAAGGACATACAGCACACGCAACTGCAGAAGAAGCTATTGCAGAAACCGAACAAATGCTAAATGTGTATGCCGATTTTGTTGAGAATTGGATGGCTGTTCCGGTTATTAAAGGAATTAAAAGTCCTAACGAACGGTTTGCAGGAGCTATTGAAACCTATTGTATTGAAGCCTTAATGCAAGACGGAAAAGCTCTGCAGTGCGGAACATCACATTTCCTTGGACAAAATTTTGCTAAAGCTTTTGATGTGAAATTTGCAACTAAAGAAGGCGGACAAGAATTTGTTTGGGCTACCAGTTGGGGAGTTTCTACTCGCTTAATGGGAGCGTTAATTATGAGTCATAGTGATGATAACGGTTTAGTTATCCCGCCAAAATTAGCACCAACACAAGTTGTTATTGTTCCAATTTACAAAGGTGAAGAAGGTTTGAAAAAAGTTTCTGAAACAGCTTTACAAATTGTAGCGAAATTAAAAGCAAAAAATATTAGCGTAAAATACGACGATAAAGATTCTCAACGTCCCGGTTTTAAATTTGCTGAGCATGAATTAAGAGGCACTCCTGTTCGTATTGCAATTGGTGAACGCGATCTTGCAAACGGAACAGTTGAAATTGCCCGTCGCGATACTTTAGCAAAAGAAACTATTAGTGTTGAGGGCATTGATGCTTATATAGAAAAATTATTGAACGACATCCAAGATAATTTATTTGCAAAAGCTTTAAAGCGCACACAAGAATCAACTCACAAAGCAGACAGTTTTGATGAGTTGAAAAAAATATTGGATGAAAAAGGTGGATTTGTAAGCGCACACTGGGATGGTACACCTCAAACGGAAGAAAAAATTAAAGAAGAAATAAAAGCGACTATCCGTTGTATTCCTCTCAATAATACACAAGAGGAAGGAAAATGTGTTTACAGTGGGAAACCAAGTAAACAACGCGTATTGTTTGCAAGAGCTTATTAAAATTTTATTTTGTAAATTTAGAAATGGCAAAAAAAGAACCTAATCAACGCGAGCTGATTGTTGGCTTACTGAAAGAGAAGTCAGCCATGAAGCAGGATGTTTACAAAAACACCATTCAAACTTTTAGTGATCTTCGTAATCTTTGTAAAGAAGTTAGCAGCGATTTAAAATCGGAGTTGGATAAAGTTGATAAACGTGTTTCGCTGAGTTTTTTTGATGTTAATCAACATGCTTTTCAATTAAAAGTGGCTGGTGATATGCTCGAGTTTTATATGCACACCAATGTATTTGAATTCGAGAAATCACATCCTATGCACAAAACCGGTTACATTAAAAAGAATGAATTCAATTCATATTGTGGCATTATTAATGTTTATAATTTCTTAGCGGATTCTTTTCAGTTTAACCGCCTAAATGATTTAGGATATATGGTGGGACGAATTTTCGTTAACCGTGAAATGCATTTTTTTATCGAAGCTAAAGGACCTATTGGCATCAAATACAATTCTTTCTCAACCGAACCATTAACCAAAGAAAATCTTAGAGAAATTATTTACGACTTTATGATTTGGGTTATTTCTTTCGATTTATTTACTCCACCTTTGATGCCGTACGGAAGTGAGCGTAAATGAAATGCAGGAAAAAACCAGCAGCGTAAGCTTAAGAACCGGCAAGCGTTTAGGTACGGTGCCAGTGACAATTACGAAGACGAAATTAATTTATAATTGTAAAATTTACCGCAAAAACGCTAACTCATTTCAGCGCTTTTTCAACACTCTTCCAAAGTAAATCAGCCGATTTATCCCAAGAGAAATTATTTTTACGCAGTTTGCCTTTCTCGATTAAATTCAATCTCAAATCATCATCGCTGCGTAATTTCAGCATGGCATTTTTAATTTCATTGACTTCGTAAGGATTTACAAATAGTGCTGCATCTCCAGCTATTTCCGGTAAACTTGTTACATTACTTGTGATAATTGGAATTTCACTTTGCATAGCTTCTACCAATGGAATTCCAAACCCTTCGAAGTACGGAACAAAAGTTAATGCAAACGCAGATGCCATGACATTGGCTAAATCTTCTTCACTTAATCTGTTTGTAAAAACAATATCATCCTTACAACTTAATTCATCAATGGTTTTGTAAATATCACTTCCGCCCCAAGCATGAGAACCTGCTAAAATTAATTTCATATCAGAATTACTTTCTTTTTTAAAAGCATCAAAAGCTTGAATTAATCTTGAAATATTTTTGCGTGGGTTTAAAGAGCCAACAAATAAAAAATAATCTTTTTCCTTCGAAAAACGTTTTTTTGTTTCTGCTTTTACTAAATCAGAAACAGGTTTAAATGAAGAGTTTATTCCATTGTAAACTACATCAATTTTATCAGGACTAATTTTATAATTCTCAGAAATATCTTTTTACTGTATTCAGAAACTGTTGCAATTCGCGTAGCTTTTTGTGCAAACTTTGGAAAAAAGTGATTGTAATATCTACGTGTTAGTGGTTTTGTATCTTTAGGATTATGTAAAAAATTAATATCGTGAATCACAGGTAACTGCTTACATTTTGCCCCTAAACTTAAAAATCCATCGGGCGATAAAAACAAATCCGGCTTTAAGCCATTTAAAGTGCTTTTAATTCCAAATTCTAACCAGGCATAATACAAAAACGGATGTCTTGCCTGTGGCCCTACAATAATTGGGGTAATATTATCGCTAAAAATGAATTCTTCGCTATAAGGCCTATCGAATAAAAACACAAAATGTACGTCCTTATTTGCCTCTGTAATTCGCTTTAAAGTTTGGTACGAAAACCAGCCTATTCCTTCGAGCCTGTTTTTGAGTAAAAGTCGCGTATTTACAGCTATTTGCACCTCACAAAGCTATCAAAATATACCTAAAAAGTGCAAAAAAAAGTTATCTTTACACCTTCTCAAAAATGCAGCAACGAAAGTTCATAGTCAACCTTGCCATTTTAATAATTCTGAACTTATTAATAAAGCCGTATTGGATTTTGTTCATTGATCCGAATGTTCAAAATGAAGTGGGTAATGCGAATTACGGAGAATACAGTTCGTTGTTCAATTTTTCGTTTTTACTAAGTATTTTTTTAGATTTTGGTTTAACAAATTTCAACAACAAGAACATTGCGCAGAATTCTCATTTACTAAGCAAACACTTTAGCAGCTTACTAACTTTAAAATTTGCCTTAGGCGTTCTTTATTTGACATTAACAATGTTGTGTGCTTTGATTGTTGGGTACGATTCAAGATATCTTAAACTTTTAATTATTCTAGCAATCAATCAATTTCTCATTAGCTTCATTTTATATTTACGATCAAACTTACAGGGATTACATTTGTTTAAAACAGACAGCGTAGTTTCAATTCTGGATCGTTTAATTATGATCTTACTTTGTGTGGCCTTGTTCTTAAATTGGTTCGGCCTTAAGGTTGACATCATGAATTATGTGTATGCTCAAACTATCGGGTATAGTTTAACTGCTGTTATCACTTTCTGGATTGTACTTAGAGAAACACACACTTTCAAATTAAAATGGGATTCTAAGTTTAGCATGATGATGCTAAAAAAAAAAGCTTCCCATTCGCAATCTTAGTTCTTTTAATGACATTCTATAATAGATTAGACTCTGTTATGATTGAACGTTTGTTACCTGTTGGAGTTGGAGCCGCAGAAGCAGGAATTTATGCAAAAGGCTTTCGTTTATTAGAAGCCGCCGGCATGATTGGATTTCTTTTCGCAACCCAGTTACTTCCAATTTTCAGTAGGATGATAGAGCACAAAGAAGACATCCAGAATCTTGTGAAACTTGCATTTACTTTAATCATTACCCCTGCTATTATTGTGTCGTTAGGTTGCGCATTTTACAGTGACGAATTATGTTTGGTGATTAATAAAAGCACCGATTCTTCCAGAGTGTTTAGTTTATTAATGTTGTGCTTTACAGCAAGCTCCGTTTCTTATATTTTTGGTACTTTATTAACTGCAAATGGCAATTTAAAACAGTTGAACATTATGGCATTCTGTGGCATTGCAGTAAACCTTATATTGAACTTAATTCTTATTCCTAAATTCCACGCTTTGGGAAGTGCAGTAGCCAGCGTAATCACTCAGTTCTTTACCGCTATAATTCAAGTACTTATAGTGCAAAAGGTGTTTAAGTTTAAAGTCAATAAACGCTTACTATTTGCCTTAGTTTTCTTTATATTTGGGGTTGCTTGTATCAATTATCTAACCCTGCATTTAACACATAATTGGTATTTGAATTTTGCAATAATGACAGTTACATCCGGGTTATGGGCATTTGTAACGGGCATGCTAAGTATAAAATCAGTATTACGTTTTATAAAATATAAATAAGTGAATCAGATAGACATTAATAACTCCTCAGAGCAATTGCTAATTAAAATTATAAAGTGGCGTAAGCCCATTATGATTGCATCTATAGTGGCTTTCATTATTTCAACCACTATTGCTTTTTTATTAGCACCTCAATATAAATCGGTAGCGACTATTTTTCCTACCAGAAGTTTCTCGGTTTCTAAATTATTGATTGAGCAGAATATCGGTAATCAGGAAGATTACATGCAAATTGGAGATGAAGATGACGCGGAAAAATTATTACAGATTTTAAATTCAGATCACCTACAAAAAATTGTTGCCGACAAATTTAATTTATGGCAGCGCTGGAAAGTAGAGAAAGATAAATACGCTGAACACTATTTAAATTTGAAATGGGATAATCACGTACGTTATAAGCGTACCGATTTCAATTCTATAAAAATTGAAGTTTACGATTACACAGCTAATGGAGCCGCTGAAGTTGCAAATTGCATTACCGATGTTGTGGATGATATTAAAAACGACATGACGAAAGATGTTGCTGAGAAAGCTTATGCCGTAGTGAAAGAAGAGTATGAAAATACAATTTCGAGAATGAACGCTTTAGAAGATAGCTTGCAAATTTTACGTCAGTTTGGAATTTTAGATTACAAAACTGATGTTGAAGCTTACACTAAAAGTTATGCAAAAGCTCTTGAAAAAGGCAATAACAGTGGCATTAAAGCGTTAGAAGAAAAATTAGCAGCTCTAAAAAAATACGGCGGAGCTTACAATCAGGTAAGTGAAAATTTAAGAAAATACAGATTCAAGTTTCCTGTTATAAAAGCTAAATACGACGAAGCTGAAGTGAACATGAAAAAAATCTTTACCGTTTAAATTTGTAGTTGATAAGGCAATGCCAAATGAATACAAAGCTAAACCTGTGCGTTGGCTCATCATCATGCTTTCAACCGCATCTGCATTTGCACTAACCATCATTCTTTTGATAATGAGCGAGCGATACAAGTCATTAAAAACAAAATTAAACTCTTAAGAACGTGGAAAATTTTAATACTAAAGAGATTATAGCAATTGTTTTAAAAAACAAGAAAGCTATTATACTAGTTACATTATTAGCAGCTATTGCTTCTACTGTTGTATCCTACATGCTAAAACCCAAATACAAATCGTATGCGGTGGTGTTTCCGGTTAACTTAAGTCCAAGTTCGGAAGAATCGAATACAGAACAATTACTTCAGTATTTTAATAGGAGGAAGTGAAAAATCCAGTGGCTCATAAATTCGATTTATTTAAACATTACGAAGTAGATTCAGCTGCGGGTGGAGCCCAAAGTTTATTTGATTTGTATTTTAGAAGCAATGTTAGTGTTAGTCCTACCCTATACGAATCGATTGAAATTACGGTTAAGGATGAAAGCCCGGTAATGGCGAGAGATATTGCTCAAGCTATGATTGATGAAACTAATTTATTGGTGAAAAACATAAAGAAACAACGTTTGCTGGAGTACATTAATAATTCGCAAAAAATTATTGAATTTGAAAACCGACGCATCGATAGCACCAATACTAAGATTAACGAATTAAGAACAGAATACAATATCATTGATGTAGCCTCTCAGGCAAAATACCTGAGTAAAAAAATGATGGAAAACAAACCATTAACCGAAACCGATAAAAAATTATTTGAAGGCTTAAGAAATAAAAACACTGAGTTAGAAAAATTATGGAATGCTTCTGCCGGTCAGATGAAAACACTCGGTGAATTTAAAGATCAAAACGACAAGTATTTATTGGATTACTTTGGTGACATCAGTTTTACAAATACTGTATCTAAACCAACATTACCGGATAAAAAGTTTTTTCCTGTACGCTGGTTAATCGTTTCAATTTCTACAATGTCGGCATTTGCTTTGGCCGCTTTATTCTTTATCCTATCCAACAAATCAGTTCGTAAGGTTGATTAGAGTAAATAAAATAGTTGGTTTCTATTTATTGATTTTAGCATACATTTTTGCTAACTCATACATTTTGCTTTTTAAACGCAATATGTTTGAGGTATTCAATCTCCTACCAATTTTATTTTAATTTTATATGGCCGTTTACAATATCGAACGCGTTATTTTTTAATGGTGTTTTGTACTACCGCTTGCCGTCACCCTTAAAGATTTAGGTTTATCAGAAGGCATCAATTTAAGTTTGCCAACCGAACCTTTAATGGCGGGCTTAATGGTAGTGTATATTCTTAACGAGTTCATGTACAAAATTACGCCGAGTAAAATTCTTAAACATCCAATAACAATTATCATATTCATACAATTGGCATGGATGCTCATTACCACTCTAGGCAGCGAAAATATCACCATCTCCATTAAATTCTTTATTGCGCGCCTTTGGTTTGTTTTTAGCTGCTACTTCGTTACCACACAATTATTTAAAAACAAAAAAAGTATTGTTCCTTTTATTTTAGCCTATGCCATTCCTTTAGCTGCGGTTTGTTTAATAACCTCGTACCGTCATGCTGCTTTTAATTTTGATGATAAGATTGCTGACTGGATTGTATCGCCATTTTACAACGATCACACAGCTTATGGTGCCGCTGTGGCAATGTATATACCGGTATTAATTGCTCTATTGTTTATGAGTAATGTCTCCAAATTTCTAAAAATTACAATCGTTGGTTTAATTGTTATTCTATTTATTGCACTTATTTTATCCTTCTCTCGAGGAGGTTGGTTAAGTTTAGCGACTGCGGCCGCCATTTTAGTTTCATTCTGGTTGAGGATTAAACTAAGAACTATTTTAATTACAGCAGTAACATTTACTATAATTTTCTTTTCGTTTCAGGATGAAATTTTTATTGCACTTGGAAGAAACAACACGGATTCAGAAGGTGGTTACTCGAACACGCTTTCATCAGTAACTAACATTTCAACGGATGCATCGAACTTAGAACGTATTAACCGTTGGAGTTGCGCTGTAAGAATGTTCCAGGAAAAACCAATTTTAGGATGGGGTCCGGGTACGTACATGTTTTACTATGCACCCTTTCAAAAAAGCAGTGAACGCACCATCATCAGTACAAACTTCGGTACTAATGGAAACGCTCATAGTGAATATCTTGGTCCTTTAAGTGAACAAGGTGTTTTAGGAATGGTTATTGTTGTTATTCTCTTCTTCGCTATCCTATTTATGGGTTACCGACTCTACTACTCGGTTAAAGATAAAAACATGCGAATATTAGCTTGTGGTATTTTTCTTGGACCATTCCCTTACTTAATTCACGGATTTTTAAATAACTTTTTGGACACAGATAAATTATCTGTTCCGTTTTGGGGCTTCCTTGCTATTTTAGTTTGTATTGATGTGTATCACCGTAACGGGAACACTGAAGAAACAAAAAATTAAGCGCACTTAATTGTCATTAGCGCAATATCATCTACAAATAAATTCTCGCCTTTAAATTCTTCTGCGTAATACATGATGGCATCATTAATGAAGTCAGGCTCCGAATTAATATTTGTCCTTATTAATTCTACAATAGTTTCCTCTGCCAAATATTCTTCAGTAGAGTTAACCGTATCTGTTAATCCATCAGTATAACAAAACAAAGTATAAGGTCGGGGCATATCCATAATATCCACTTCAATAAATGGAATAGTTTCGCCAATCCCCAATAATGTAGAACCTTTACTTAAACGGAATACTTTTTTATCTGAAATTAAAATTGGCGGATTATGTCCGGCATTTATATAAGTGAGTTGCTTGCTCTTTGTATTTATTTTTCCAAGAAACAACGACACAAATTTTTCGCCTTTGGTATTTAACCAAACGCGTTTATTTAATTCGATTAAAATATCTTTTAAATTATGTGTGTAATTTACCAAGCTGTGAAATGTTGCTTGCATATTACTCATTAATAAAGCAGCGGCAATTCCTTTTCCGGAAACATCCGCAACACAAAACACAAACTCATGATTATTTAAAGGTAAAAAATCGTAATAGTCGCCACTCACTTGTTGGTGTGGAATATATTTTGCCGCCACTTTAATGGTATCAGTATCCGGTAAATTATTTGGAAACAACATTTGCTGCATAGTTTGAGCAAGCTCCAACTCTTTTTGCATTTGCGCCTTCTGAATAGTTTGTCGGTAAAGTTTTTTATTCTCAATCGATACTACAATAATATTAGTGAGTGTTTGGATGTAAGGCAAATGCTTAATAGCCGCACTTAATTCGATCTTCTGTTCGTTTACATCTCCTAATAACACATAAGCTAGTGGTATTTGCTTATGATAAACCGGGATAACAATTTCAAAACTCTTACTTAAATTTCCCTTACTGAAACTTATGGTCTCGATTTCTTTTATTCCTAGTAATTCATTCTCAAACTTAATGTGATTAAAATCCTGACCAATTCCGTACTTTAATATACATGTCCACTCCTTTATCAAAACTAAACAAGACAAGTTTACCAACCTTTAAACGGTTTTCTAAAATATCTTGGTACAGATCTAACAACTGAGCGGTTGAGACGTTGTTGTTAATGGCTTTAGTAATTTCGAGAAGGGCGTTAAGTTTTAAATCCTTAACGGTTTTAGAAGAATTCTTTATATCGAGTTTTTTATCGCTCAATGGTGCTTAGGTTAAATACACGGTTTCTTTTCCTTTTTTAGAAAAATCTGCTTCAATATGTTCTTGCATGGTGGTTGATAATGATAAACCAACAAAATCTGCTTTTACAGGGTAACGGGTATGACTTCTATCTACCAATACCAAAACATTTAATCGTTTCACCGGCTTGTGAAGGAAAGGTTTTACGGCATACATTAAAGTTTTTCCGCTGTTTAAAACGTCATCAACCATAATTACCGACTTATTTAAAAAATCTTTTTCTGTAAAATCAATTTTAGGATCTGTTGCCCATGGATTTTCTTTATCCATTTTTATTTTAGACAATTTGATTTTAAGTGGTGATATTTTTTTGAGAATTTCCTGCAGGCGTTCTGCTACTTTATAACCATTCCCTTCAATACCCACTAAAAGCAATTCTTTCTCACCGTAATTTTTTCGTACACCTATACGCCATGCGGTTAAGCTTTTGGCTAATTTGAATCGTGTCTAGTATTTTAGTTTTTGCCATTAATACTTTTTAATTAAATCTTTTAATTTCTGTTTTACTTTATCGTTTGGTTCTACCAAAGGTAATCGTAAATACGTATCGCAAATTTTCATCAAGCTTAAAGCATACTTTATTCCACCCGGATTTCCATCGGCGAATAATTGATCGGTAATGTCCATTAATTTGTAATGCAACTTACGTGCTTTTGCCATATCATCTTCAATAGCTGCACGCACCATATCAGAAAAATCCTTTGGAAATGCATTGGCTACAACCGAAATTACACCATCACCACCACTTGCAATAATTGGTAGCGTTAAATTATCATCACCGCTAATAACTAAAAAGTTTTTCGGACGGTTATTAATAATTCGCATGCATTGCTCAATACTTCCTGATGCTTCTTTAATAGCAATAATATTTTTAAACTCTTTTGCCAAACGAATAGTTGTATCCCAAGCAATGTTCGAAGCAGTTCTTCCCGGCACATTATATAATATGATTGGTAATTTACTTGCTTTTGAAATTACTTTATAGTGCTGATAAATTCCTTCCTGAGAAGGTTTATTGTAATATGGAGATACAGAAAGTATAGCCGAAAATGCTTTTGCATCAACTTTCGAAATTTGTTTTGCAATCTCAGCAGTGTCGTTTCCGCCAACACCTAAAACTAAGGGAATCCGTTTTTTATTTTCTTTAACTACACAATCAATAACTTTTTGCTTTTCTTCTTTACTCAAAGTTACCGACTCACCTGTTGTTCCCATCACAACAAGATATTCTACCTTTCCATTAACTAAATGGTTAACCAACTTTTTTAAAGCATTAAAATCAATTGAACCATCTTTTTTAAATGGAGTTACAATTGCAACACCTGTACCTGTTAAATCTAAATTTGCCATATAACAAAAGTAATAATTTTAGCTTTTAATCATCATTAAATATTTCAAGGCCTGTTTTAAGAAATCCTGTTGATTACTTTGGATACTAATATCGAAAAACTCATTATAAACAGCACTTTCAGGACCTAATTTACACTTGGCGGACGTTAAACCGGTTATTGACTTCAAAAATCCTGAGTTATTGAAATCAGTATTAATTAAAACATCATACGTTGTTGTTTTCAGCTTCTGAATTATTTCCGGCTTTGGTAAACCGAAAAAATTAAAATCCTTTTTATTTAAAGAGAGAAAACAATCTTTAGTTTCTGAAGTTTTATCTGAATGCGTAACAATAATATCAATATTCTTTCCGGTTTGTTTTGCGAATTCCTTAACAACACTAAATTGAGTGCTGCCGACTAAAATCACAACCGACTGCACCTTCTCCCACTCTACAAATTGCTTTTGAATTTTAGAACCGCTTCCAATTTCCTGTTGTAGTAAATAATTTTTAAACCACTCAAACATCTTATGCGGTAAAATCAGGTTGACTCACAATTTCTAAAAATTTGGCAATAGTATCATTTAAACTCAAATTGCTTTTTCCGCCGGCTGCGTTAATATGTCCGCCACCGCTAAAATGAGTGCGTGCAAATTGGTTCACATCAAATTTTCCTTTGCTACGGAACGACATTTTAACTACTCCATCCATTTCTGCAAAATAGGCTGCGAATTTAATTCCCTTCATAGTTAAAGGATAATTTACTAAACCCTCAGTATCTCCTTTTTGATAATCGAATTGTTTTAATTCTTCTTCTGATAAACCTATGTAAGCAGTGTTTTTTCCAGGAAGAACCATCATTTTTTGTAAAATAGAATATCCGATTAATTTTAAACGGTTATAGGCGTAAGTATCATAAATAGCTTCGTGAATTTGATTTGGAACAGCTCCTGCTTTTACTAAATCTGCAATTACTAAATGTGTTTTGGATGTTACTGAAGAAAAACGGAAAGAACCTGTATCTGTCATTATTCCGGTATATAAACAAGCTGCAATTTTTTTATCAATTAATTTTTTATGTCCTAAGCCTACAATTAAATGATAAACCATTTCGCAAGTGCTACAAGCTTTCACATCATGATAAACAACCTTCGCAAATTTATCGGGTTGTTGATGGTGATCGATTAACACTTTTACCGCTTTACTTGCTGCAACTACTTCGCCTAATTTTTCTATTCGTTTATATGAATTAAAATCTAACGTGAAAATTGCATCGGCCTTTTGAACCAAAGCTTCTACTTTTGAAGGTTCACTTTGATGATTCAAAACTTTATTATCGCCGGGTAACCATTTTAAAAATTCAGGATACTCGTTGGGCACAATTACTGTAGCCTTTTTCTTAATTTTTAATAGGTAATTATATAAACCTAAACTCGAGCCCATGGCATCACCATCCGGACTCCAATGTGTTACAATTACAATGTTATTCGATTTTTTTATTAGGGCTTTAAAGGCTGCAAAATTGGGCTTTTTCATAGGCTAAACGAGTTGCTAATTTACCAATTAATTACGACTCAAGGAACATATAATATTGTAATAAATAAGCCCGCCGTCGTGGCAGATAATAAATAATCACTATCTTTGCGCCCTTATTAATTTAAAGATAAAATGGCAGGAAACATCACATTTACCATGATTAAACCCGATGCAGTTGAAGCTAACAACATTGGGCCAATTTTAGCTAAAATAAACCAAAGTGGTTTTAAAATTTTAGCAATGAAATACCTTCGTTTAAGTCCGGAACAAGCAGGACAATTTTACGCAGTTCATAAAGAGCGTCCTTTTATGGTGAATTAGTTAACTATATGAGTAACGGGCCAATTGTTGCAGCTGTTTTAGTAAAAGACAATGCAGTAGCTGATTACCGTAAATTAATTGGGGCCACTGATCCAACTAAAGCTGAGGAAGGAACTATCCGTAAATTATTCCGCTAAATCTAGCGCAGCTAATGCTGTTCACGGGTCTGATAGCGATGAAGACGCAAATATTGAGGACGACTTTTTCTTTTCGCAATTAGAAAGCTTTTAAAAATACGCCGCGGAAAAGTCTCCGCGGCTTTTTTGTTTCTCAATTATTAACAACACTATAAAAAAGGTATCATTTTTTTAAATTTGATTTTCTAAAAACACAGTACATGGAAACACTTGCAAAAAACTCCGCCTACGAAACACAACTTAACGAGTGGATTAAGGATGAAAAAGCAGCTATTGATTTAATTGGCGCTATTGGGAAACTTTGGTTCGATAAATCTATCGAGTTAATTCTATTCAGAAATCAGTTGGTTGACCGCAGTGCGAGTGAAATTATCAATCTTCACTTTTACGCAAAAGATATTGTAAAGAAAACTATTGCAGTTAAAGATACTGTATCATTAGCTACTGAGATTTATAATTTGGACGTTTGTCCCTCAAGAATTGATATAGGCAAATTAGCTTATGAGTGGCTTCAGGAAAAAGATAAATTTAAATCTCAAACAGATTTTTTAAACAATAAGTTAAAAGATTTAATTGGTAAAAAAGGTTCAATCACACCAAAAGATGTGGTATTATTTGGGTTCGGGCGAATTGGTCGTTTAGCTGCGAGAGAATTAATATCTCAAGCAGGAAAAGGTGAGCAATTACGTTTACGTGCGATTGTTACCAGAGGAAGTAGCGATGCTGATATTACAAAACGTGCTGATTTACTTCGTACAGATTCAGTTCATGGCCCTTTTCCAGGAACTGTTATTGAAGATTTAGCAAACAAAGCTTTAATCATTAATGGACACACAGTTCACATGATTGATTCTAAAAACCCTGAAGATGTGGATTATACTAAGTATGGAATTAACGATGCTTTATTAATTGATAACACCGGTGTTTTTAGAGATGACAAAGAATTAAGTCGTCATTTACAAGCGAAAGGAATTTCAAAAGTATTATTAACCGCACCTGCAAAAGGTGATGTTCCTAATGTAGTTCACGGTGTAAATCACGAAACTGTTGATGTAAAAACACAGAAAATATTTTCAGCAGCTTCTTGTACTACCAATGCCATTATGCCAATTCTTTATGTAATTGATAAAGAATTAGGAATAGTAAAAGGACATATTGAAACTGTTCACTCGTATACAAACGATCAAAACCTATTAGATAACTACCATAAAAAATCTCGTCGCGGACGTTCAGCAGCATTAAATATGGTAATTACTGAAACCGGTGCTGAAAGTGCTTTGAAAAAAGTTTTACCTCATTTGTCAGGTAAATTCACTGCTAATTCAGTTCGTGTACCAACGCCAAATGTTTCTTTAGCGATTTTAAATTTAAATATCAGTAAAGAAGTTACTAAGGAAGAAGTAAACGAAATCATTCGTAAATACGCTTTACAAGGCGGATTGGTAGAGCAAATCCAATACGCATTTAGCAATGAGTTAGTGTCAACTGATATTGTTGGAAGTTCTTGTCCAAGTGTTTTCGATAGTCAGGCAACTATCATTTCTCCTGATAAAAAGAGTTGTGTGTTGTACGTTTGGTATGATAACGAATATGGATATACCCGTCAAGTAATTCGTTTCAGTAAACATATTTCAGAAGTTAGAAGAGCAATTTATTATTAGAATTTTCTTTTCTTTCAGAATTTTAATCCCAAATCAGAAACGGTTTGGGATTTTTTTTGAAGTGCCCAACCTCCTAAATTCGAACAAATTATCTTCAAAAAATGAGAGATTTAACGAAAATACCCACTTTACCTTTCCAAATAAGATATTTCTTGTTCTGATTTGCTGTCTCTTTTTTCTAAAAACCAACACTTTACAATCACAATGTCAAGTTTCAAATGCTGGTCCAAGCCAAACTTTATGTATTGGGACTAATGCTTTAATGGCAGCAAACACTGCCACAGGTGCAGGAATTGGAAGATGGACTTTAGTTTCAGGAACTGGTGTAATAACAAATTCCTTATACCAAATACAACTATTACTGGATTAGCAGTAGGTACAAATGTTTTTGCATGGACCATCACTAACGGAACATGTACTCCTTCTGCATCAAACGTAACAATAACAACACGCCCACTTCCAACTGTTGCTAATGCCGGACCAAGTCAAACCGTTTGCGTTACGGCTGGTTCAGCTTTATTGGCAGGTAATAATCCTGTAAACGGGACTGGAATATGGGTAAAAGTTTCAGGACCAGGAACGGTAACAACGCCAACCAATCCCGCATCAACTATAACAGGACTAACGGTCGGCACCACTGTATTAACCTGGTCTATTAGTAATTCGCCTTGTACTTCGTCAACCGCTAACATGACTATTACTATACGTCCTCCTCCAACAGTTCAAATGCCGGACTAAGTCAAACCGTTTGTGCAACTACAGGTACTGCAACTGCTACTTTGAATGGCAATATTGTAGCTTTAGGAACAGGAGTATGGGTTAAAGTTTCAGGTTCCGGAACTATAACAAATCCACTTGTAAGAAATACAACAGTAACTGGATTAACCGCAGGCTTAACTGTCCTAACTTGGTCAATTAGCAATCCGCCATGCGCCTCTTCGGTTTCTAATATGACTATCACAACAAGAGGAGCTACGTCAATTTCAGCAGCTGGTCCGGATCAAACTGTTTGTGTAAGTTCCGGTGCTGTAATGGCAGCCAATACTCCAACTGCGGGTACAGGACTTTGGACTTTAATTGGTGGTGCCGGAACTATAACTACACCAACCAGTCCAACATCCGGCATTACAGGATTAGGAGTTGGTAACAACACATTTCGATGGAACATTACTAACGCCCCTTGTGTAAGTTCTCAAGATAATATTATAATTGTTGGAAGAGCAGTGCCTTCCATTGCAAATGCAGGTGTTGATCAAACAGTTTGTGTTAGTACAGGATCTACTACACTCGCCGGTAATACACCAACTGCAGGTGTTGGTCGTTGGGTAAAAGTTTCAGGCCCCGGCACCATTACAAATTCACTTACTCCTAACTCAACATTAACCGGACTAACGGTCGGGACAACTGTACTCACCTGGTCTATTTCAAATTTACCTTGCACAACTTCAGTTGATAACATGACCATTACAACTAGAGCGCTTCCTTCAATTGCAACAGCAGGAATTGATCAAACGGTTTGTGTTAGTTCAGGAGCAACAATGGCAGCCAACACTCCTACTGCAGGCACAGGATTATGGACATTACTTGGTGGCGCAGGTACCATAACAACACCAACTAGTCCAACCTCCGGTATTACAGGATTAGGCGTTGGTAACAATACTTTCCGATGGACTATTTCTAACGCACCTTGTACTGCAACCTTTGATGATGTCATAATTGTTGGAAGAGCGGTTCCATCTATTGCAAATGCAGGAGTTGATCAAACTGTTTGTGTTAGTACAGGCTCAACTACACTTGCAGGTAATACACCAACAGCAGGTGTTGGCGCTTGGATAAAAGTTTCCGGTCCTGGTATCATTACAAATTCTCTTTCACCAACTTCAACATTAACAGGACTAACGGTTGGTACCACTGTGCTTACCTGGTCTATCTCAAACTTACCTTGTACAACTTCTGTTGATAATGTTACTATAACAATCAGGCCTTTACCATCAATAGCAGCAGCAGGAGCCGATCAAACTGTTTGTGTTAGCTCGAGTGCGACAATGGCTGCTAATACCCCTACAGCTGGTACAGGGCTTTGGACTTTAATTGGAGGTGCAGGAACTATTGCAACGCCATCAAGTCCTACCTCACTTATTACAGGTTTAGGAGTTGGCAATAATACTTTTCGATGGACAATTTCAAATGCACCTTGCACTGCAACTTTTGACGATATAATTATTGTTGGAAGAGCTGTACCTTCTATTGCAAATGCAGGTACTAATCAAACTATTTGTATTTCTTCACCAACCGCTACTATGTCAGCTAACACTGCAACCGTTGGTATAGGAACTTGGTCGTTAGTTTCAGGAACGGGTGTTATTACTAATTCACTTTCCCCTTCTACCACAATAACCGGATTAGGTTTAGGTACAAATATTTTTGCATGGACAATTGGAAACACACCTTGTGCCGCTTCCACATCTACAGTTTCAATAACAGTAAATAATGTTCCTACGCTTGCAAACGCCGGAACAAATCAAACACTTTGTATTTCTTCACCAACAACTATCATGACTGCTAACACAGCAACCGTTGGTGTTGGCACATGGTCGTTAGTTTCAGGTACAGGTATTATTACAAATTCATTATCTCCTAATACTACAATAACTGGACTTGCAGTTGGAACAAATATTTTTCGTGGACTATTTCAAATTCACCTTGCGCCCCTTCAATTTCTACAGTTGCAATTATTGTTAGTGATGTCCCAACTATTTCGAATGGTGGTGCAAATCAAACTTTATGTATTACAAGTCCGAATACCTTGATGACTGCCAATGCCGCAACTGTTGGCATTGGAACATGGAGTTTAATTTCAGGTTCAGGAACAATAACTAATTCACTTTCACCAATAACTTCAATCACAGGATTAGCACTTGGAACAAATGTATTTGAATGGACTATCTCGAACGCTCCTTGTTTAGCTTCTTCATCAACAGTTACAATAGTTGTTGAAGATGTGCCAACGATTGCAAGTGCCGGAGTAAGTCAAACACTTTGTATCACCACACCAACAACTACCATGAGCGCAAACTCAGCTACTCTTGGTATTGGCACATGGTCGTTAGTTTCCGGTACAGGTGTAATTACAAATTCATTGTCACCAACAACATCCATTACAGGACTTGCAGTTGGTACAAATGTTTTTTCTTGGACTATTTCGAACGCACCTTGTGTAGCATCAACTGCAACAATGGCCATAGTTGTTGAAGATGTACCAACTATTTCGAATGCAGGCTCTAATCAAACACTATGTATTAGTAGTCCTAATACATTCATGACTGCCAATACAGCAACAGTTGGAACAGGTATATGGACTTTGGTTTCAGGTTCCGGAACTATCACCAATTCATTATCACCAACAACCAGTATTACAGGTTTAGGATTAGGTGTTAATATTTTTGAGTGGGAAATTTCAAACAATCCTTGTTCACCATCAGCATCAACCGTAGCAATAATAGTAAATGATGTTCCATCAATAGCAAGCGCTGGACCAAATCAAACTTTATGTATCTCCTCGCCCACTACAACTATGGCAGCTAATATTCCATTTGTTGGTAGCGGTGCTTGGACTTTACTTTCCGGTTCAGGAACAATCACCAATTCTTTGTCACCATTAACAACAATAACCGGATTAGCAGTAGGTACAAATATTTTTCAGTGGGAAATTTCAAATGCACCATGTGCACCATCGAATGCAACAGTAGCCATAATTGTAAACGACGTTCCAACAATATCAAGCGCAGGCTCTAATCAAACTTTATGTATTAGTAGTCCGAATACTTTCATGACCGCCAATACCGCAACTGTTGGTACGGGAGCCTGGACATTAGTTTCAGGTTCGGGAACAATTACTAATTCATTATCACCAACAACTAGTGTTACAGGATTAGGTTTAGGAAATAATATCTTCGCTTGGACTATTTCAAACGCACCTTGCGCTCCATCAAGTTCGAACGTTGTAATTAGAGTTAATGATTTTCCAACGGTTGCTGATGCCGGTATTGATCAAACTCTTTGTATTTCTAATCCAACAACAACTATGTTAGCAAATACTCCTATTGTTGGCACAGGAGCTTGGACATTAGTTTCCGGAACAGGAGTAATTACAAATTCACTTTCGCCAACATCATCAATTACAGGCCTAGGCTTAGGAAATAATGTGTTCGCTTGGACTATTTCTAATGCGCCTTGTCCGGCATCTGTTGCTACAATAACAATTACAGTAAACAACATTCCAAGTATTTCGAATGCTGGTTCAAATCAAACTTTATGTATTACGAGTCCGAATACATTTATGACAGCCAACACTGCAACTGTTGGTACAGGAACATGGAGTTTAGTTTCGGGAACAGGAATTATTACAAATTCGTTATCACCCACGACATCAATTACAGGATTAGGTTTAGGAACAAACATTTTTGCTTGGACCATTTCGAATGCGCCTTGTTTAGCATCTTCATCAACTGTAGCCATAACTGTAAATAATGTTCCTACAATTGCAAATGCTGGAACCAATCAAACACTTTGTATTTCTTCGCCGACAACTGTGATGACTGCTAACACAGCAACAGTTGGTATAGGTGTTTGGACATTAGTATCAGGAACAGGAATAATCACCAATTCACTTTCACCAACAACAAGCATTACAGGGTTAGGTTTAGGAAATAATGTTTTTGCTTGGACTATATCAAATGCGCCTTGTTTGCCAACCACTTCAAACGTTACAATAACAGTTAAACAGGCTCCAACAACTGCCAATGCAGGTGCTAGTCAAACGTTGTGTATTACTAATGCGAATACATTTATGTCAGCTAATACTGCAACTGTTGGTGTAGGAACTTGGAGTTTAGTTTCAGGTTCAGGAGTAATCACCAATTCCTTATCACCAACAACAAGTATTACAGGATTAGGTTTAGGAACAAATATTCTTGCTTGGACCATTTCTAATGCGCCTTGTTTTGCTTCTACTTCAACCTTGGCGATTATAGTAAACGACGTTCCCACTATTGCTAGTGCAGGATCTAATCAAACACTTTGCATTTCTTCGCCAACAACATCAATGAACGCGAACTTCCCTTTGTTGGAACAGGTGCTTGGACTTTAGTTTCAGGAACAGGAGTTATTACAAATTCATTATCACCAACAACATCAATTACAGGTTTAGGATTAGGAAATAATGTTTTTGCGTGGACCATTTCAAATGCGCCTTGTCTCGCTTCAGTTGCTAACGTAACCATTACTGTAAATCAAGTTCCGACAATTTCAAACGCAGGCTCTAATCAAACATTATGTATTACGAGTCCAAATACATTTATGACAGCTAACACTGCAACAGTTGGTACAGGCGTTTGGACTTTAGTTTCAGGAACAGGAGTTATTACAAATTCATTATCGCCTTCAACTTCCATTACAGGATTAGGCTTAGGAACAAATGTTTTTGCGTGGACTATTTCAAACGCACCTTGTGCTCCTTCAAGTTCAAACGTAACCATAACTGTTAATCAAATTCCAACAATATCAAATGCAGGATCAAACCAAACACTTTGTATATCGTCTCCAACAACTGTAATGAATGCCAACTTCCCTACAATTGGAACCGGAGCTTGGACATTAGTTTCAGGGACGGGCGTCATCACAAATTCACTCTCACCAACAACAAGTATTACAGGATTAGGTTTAGGAAACAACATTTTTGCGTGGACCATTTCAAATTCGCCTTGCGCTCCCTCAATTGCTAACGTAACCATTACTGTAAATCAAGTTCCAACAATTGCAAACGCTGGTTCGAATCAAACACTATGTATTACAAGTCCAAATACATTGATGACAGCTAACACTGCTACAATTGGAACAGGCGTTTGGACTTTAGTTTCGGGAACAGGAGTAATTACTAACTCGTTATCACCAACAACAAGTATCACCGGCTTAGGTCTTGGAACAAATGTTTTTGCTTGGACTATTTCTAATGCACCTTGTGCGCCTTCAAGTTCAAACGTAACGATTACAGTTAATCAGATTCCAACAATAGCAAATGCAGGATCAAACCAAACACTTTGTATATCTTCTCCAACAACTGTAATGAATGCCAACTTCCCTCCAACTGGAACGGGTGCTTGGACTTTAGTTTCAGGGACGGGCGTCATCACAAATTCATTATCACCAACAACAAGTATTACAGGATTAGGTATAGGAAACAATGTTTTTGCTTGGACTATCTCAAACAATCCTTGTACACCTTCAATTGCAAACGTAACCATTACTGTAAATCAGGTTCCAACAATTGCAAACGCAGGTTCGAATCAAACACTTTGTATTACCAGTCCAAATACATTCATGACCGCAAATACTGCTACAATTGGAACAGGCATTTGGACTTTAGTTTCGGGAACAGGAGTAATCACCAATTCATTATCACCAACAACAAGTATCACCGGCTTAGGTCTAGGAACAAATGTTTTTGCTTGGACTATTTCTAATGCACCTTGTGCGCCTTCAAGTTCAAACGTAACGATTACAGTTAATCAAATTCCAACTATAGCAAATGCAGGAACAAACCAAACACTTTGTATTTCTTCTCCAACTACTGTGATGAATGCCAACTTCCCTGCAACTGGAACAGGTGCTTGGACATTAGTTTCGGGGACAGGTATTATTACAAATTCACTTTCACCTACAACTTCCATTACGGGATTAGGCTTAGGAAACAATGTTTTTGCTTGGACCATCTCAAACAATCCTTGTACGCCTTCAAGTTCAAACGTAACGATTACAGTTAATCAAGTTCCAACAATAGCTAATGCCGGATCAAGTCAAACATTATGTATTTCTTTCCCAACAGCATTTATGTCGGCCAACACAGCAACAGTTGGTACGGGTGTTTGGACTTTAATTTCAGGTTCTGGAGTTATTACAAATTCATTATCACCTAATACAACAATTACAGGATTAGGTATAGGGACAAATATTTTTGCTTGGACTATTTCGAATGCACCTTGTTTAGCTTCTACTTCAACCGTCGCAATTATAGTGAATGATCTTCCAACAACTTCGGTTGCCGGTGTAAATCAAACAGTTTGTTTCAACGTTCCAACTGCAACTATGACTGCGAATGCTCCAACCATTGGAACAGGTGCATGGACTTTAGTTTCAGGGTCAGGTGCGATTACAAATTCACTTTCACCAACAACCGGCATTACAGCTTTAGGATTAGGAACAAATGTTTTTGCTTGGACTATTTCAAATTCACCTTGTGCCCCTTCAGTTTCAACTATGACTATCATGGTTAATCCGGGTCCAACAATTTCAAATGCAGGAACTAACCAAACGCTTTGTGTTTCTTCTCCAACCACAACATTAAACGGAAACACACCAATATCCGGAACAGGCGAATGGACTTTAGTTTCAGGAACAGGAGTTATTACAAATTCACTTTCTCCAACAACAAATATTACAGGTTTAGGATTAGGAACAAATGTTTTTGCTTGGACTATTTATGACAACCCTTGTTTCCCTTCATCTTCAACTGTTGCAATTGTAGTAAATGATGTTCCAACAATAGCTAATGCAGGAACAACACAAACACTTTGTATTTCTTCTCCAACAACCGTAATGACAGCTAACACTGCAACAGTTGGCATTGGAGTTTGGACATTAATTTCAGGTTCGGGAACTATTACTAATTCATTATCACCAACTACTTCAATTACTGGATTAGCAATTGGTACAAATGTTTTTGCGTGGACAATTTCAAACGCACCTTGCTTAGCATCAGTATCAACAGTCACATTATTCGTTAACGATATTCCATCTATTTCAAATGCCGGAACAAATCAAACACTTTGTATTTCTTCTCCAACAACAGCAATGACAGCTAATACTGCAACTGTTGGAGTTGGCACTTGGTCGTTAATATCAGGTTCAGGAACTATCACCAATTCATTATCACCCACAACATCAATAACAGGATTAGCAATAGGAGCAAACGTTTTTGCTTGGACCATTTCAAATGCGCCTTGTTTAGCTTCTGTTTCATCAGTAACTTTATTTGTGAATGATATACCAACTGTAGCGAATGCAGGTACAACACAAACACTTTGTGTTTCTTCGCCTACAACTGTAATGACAGCCAATACTGCAACCGTTGGAGTTGGCACATGGTCGTTAGTTTCCGGAGCCGGTGTAATAACAAATTCATTATCATCAACAACATCAATTACCGGATTAGGATTAGGAACGAATGTGTTTGCATGGACCATTTCTAACGCGCCGTGTTTAGCATCTACCGCAACTGTTGCAATTATTGTTAACGACATACCTACAGTTTCAAACGCAGGAGCATCACAAATACTTTGTATTTCTTCACCAACAACTGTAATGACTGCAAATACAGCAACAGTTGGTGTTGGTGTTTGGACTTTAGTTTCAGGTTCAGGAACCATCACCAATTCATTATCACCCACAACATCAATTACAGGATTAGCATTAGGCGCAAATGTCTTTGCTTGGACTATTTCTAATGCGCCTTGTTTAGCTTCGGTTTCAACAGTTACATTATTTGTAAATGATATTCCAACTGCAGCGAATGCCGGTGCAACACAAACGCTTTGTATTTCTTCGCCTACAACTTCAATGAACGCTAACTTCCCAAGTGTTGGAACAGGAGTTTGGACTTTAGTATCAGGTTCTGGTGTAATTACAAATTCATTATTACCAACTTCACACAATTACAGGTTTAGCATTAGGCACCAATGTTTTTGCCTGGACTGTTTCTAATAATCCATGTGCACCAAGTGTAGCAACAGTTTCAATTATTGTAAATGATATTCCTACGGTTTCAAACGCAGGAACATCTCAAACACTTTGTATTTCGTCTCCAATAACTGTAATGACAGCTAATACAGCAACAGTCGGTGTTGGCGTTTGGACTTTAGCTTCGGGTTCAGGAACAATCACAAATTCATTATCACCAACAACTCAATTGGGTTAGCAATTAGGTGCAAATGTTTTTGCTTGGACTATTTCAAACGCGCCTTGTTTAGCTTCAGTTTCAACAGTAACATTGTTTGTTAATGACATTCCAACGGTAGCGAATGCCGGTGCAACACAAACCCTTTGTATTTCTTCTCCAACAACAATGATGAATGCTAACTTCCCAAGTGTTGGAACAGGCGCTTGGACATTAGTATCAGGAACAGGCGTAATTACAAATTCATTATTACCAACTACAACTATAACAGGTTTGGCTCTTGGAACAAACGTTTTCCTTGGACGATTTCAAATAATCCATGTGCGCCAAGTGTAGCAACAGTGTCAATTATTGTGAATGACATTCCTACAATTTCGAATGCAGGAGCATCACAAACACTTTGTATTTCTTCACCAACAACTGTAATGACTGCAAATACAGCAACAGTCGGTGTTGGTGTTTGGACTTTAGTTTCAGGTAGTGGAACAATCACGAATTCACTTTCACCTACAACATCAATTACAGGATTAGCTTTAGGTGCAAATGTTTTTGCTTGGACAATTTCTAATGCCCCATGTTTAGCTTCGGTTTCAACTGTTACATTATTTGTGAATGATATTCCGACTGTAGCAAATGCAGGTACAACTCAAACACTTTGTATTTCTTCACCAACAACTTCAATGAATGCTAACTTCCCAGCTGTTGGTACAGGTGTTTGGACGTTAGTTTCGGGTTCTGGTGTAATTACAAACTCATTACTACCTACAACTACAATTACTGGTTTAGCTTTAGGAACAAACGTTTTCGCTTGGACAATCTCGAATGCGCCATGTTTAGCGTCTACCGCTACTGTGGCGATAATTGTAAATGACATTCCTACAGTTTCAAACGCAGGAACATCTCAAACACTTTGTATTTCTTCACCAACAACTGCAATGACTGCAAATACTGCAACAGTTGGTACCGGCGTTTGGACCTTAGTTTCAGGTTCGGGTACAATCACAAATTCATTATCACCTACAACTTCAATTACAGGTTTAGCAATAGGTGCAAATGTTTTTGCTTGGACGATTTCTAACGCACCTTGTTTAGCTTCGGTTTCAACTGTCACATTATTTGTGAATGATATTCCGACTTTAGCAAATGCAGGTATCAGTCAAACTATTTGTATATCTAGCCCGACGACAATAATGACAGCTAACACTGCAACTGTTGGTACCGGTGTTTGGACTTTAGTTTCTGGTGGCGGTTCCATTACAAATTCATTATCACCTACAACTTCTATTACAGGTTTACCTTTAGGAACTAATGTCTTCCAATGGACAATTTCAAACGCACCTTGTTTAGCTTCATCTTCAACTATGACCATTGAAGTTAAAGATGTGCCGACTATTGCTAATGCAGGATTTAGTCAAACTGTTTGTATTACAAGTCCGAATGCCTTTATGAATGCTAACACTGCTACAGTAGGTGTTGGTACTTGGTCATTAATTTCAGGTTCAGGAACAATTACTAATTCATTATCACCTACAACTTCAATTACAGGTTTAGGTTTAGGTTTAAATATTTTTGAATGGACGATTTCAAACAATCCATGTTCTGCAAGTTCATCAACAGTTTCAATTCTTGTAAATGATCTTCCAACACCATCAAATGCAGGAACAACGCAAACACTTTGTATTTCTTCACCTACCACAACAATGACCGCTAATACTCCAACGATTGGAACAGGTATGTGGACTCTAGTTTCCGGCAGCGGAACAATTACGAGTCCAACTTCACCAAATTCAATCATCACAGGTTTAGGTTTAGGAAACAATGTATTTGCTTGGACAATTTCAAATATGCCATGTTTATCTTCTGTTTCAAATGTAACACTGGTTGTGAATGATGTTCCAACTGTTTCAAATGCGGGTATAACACAAACGCTTTGTATTTCTTCACCTACAACAGTAATGACTGCTAACACTGCTACCGTTGGCGTTGGAACATGGTCGTTAGTTGCCGGCACAGGAATAATTACAAATTCATTATCACCAACAACTTCAATCACCGGCTTAGGATTAGGTGCAAATGTATTCGAATGGACTATTTCAAATCCACCGTGTTTAGCTTCTGTGTCGAGTGTAACTTTATTTGTTGACGATGTACCAACAATTTCAACAGTAGGTCCTGCTCAGAATCTTTGTGCATCAAACTCTACTCTTACAGGTAATGCTCCTATTGTTGGTACGGGATTGTGGACCGTTATTGCAGGAGGTTCTTCGGTTACAACTCCAACATTAAATAATTCAACTGTTAGCAGTTTAATTACCGGAACTAATACTTTAGTTTGGACAATTTCTAATGGTGTGTGCGCATCATCATCAAGCACATTGAATTTATTTGTAAACCCATTCCCATCACCGGCAGTTGCAGGAACTGATCAAACAGTTTGTACAGCTACTGCTAATTTATTCGGCATTAACCCGGCTATTGGTTTTGGAACTTGGTCAATATTAACAGGCACATCAGCAGTTACAACTCCAACTTCTGCAACATCTGGAGTTACAGGATTAAGCAATGGAGCGAATACATTTGTGTGGACAACAAGTTATGGCACTTGCCCTAATAATAGTGATACTGTTACTATATTCAGAGATTCACTACCTACTACATCTGTAGCAGGTATCAATCAAACACTTTGTTTACCAACTACAACACTTAATGCAAATGCTCCTTTGGTTGGAATTGGAACTTGGTCGGTTATTAGTGGTGGATCTTCAGTTACAACAACAACATTAAATACCTCAGGGGTAACATCACTAGCAACGGGAACTAACATTTTTGAATGGTCGATTGTAAACGGTGTTTGTCCTGCTTCTACCAGTACAGTTTTAGTTTTTGTAGATTCATATCCTACTCCATCCAATGCAGGAACTGATTTTACAATCTGTGCTTCAACATCTACTTTAAATTCAAATATTCCTACAATTGGTACAGGTGTTTGGTCGGTAATTGTTGGAGGTTCTTCGGTTACAACTCCAACATTAAATGCATCTCAAGTTACTGGATTAGCTAATGGCGTTAACTCATTTATTTGGACAACATCAAACGGAACTTGTCCTTCATCAACAAGTACTGTTACTATCTTCAGAGATTCTTTACCAACGATTTCTGTAGCTGGTGCTAACCAAACACTTTGTTTACCAACTACAACACTTAACGCAAATGCTCCTATAGTTGGAGTTGGAACTTGGTCGGTGATTACCGGAGGCTCTTCAGTTACAACACCAACATTAAATACCTCAGGCGTAACATCACTAGCAACGGGAACTAACATTTTTGAATGGTCGATTGTAAATGGTGTTTGCCCGGCATCTACAAGTACAGTTTTAGTTTTTGTAGATTCATATCCTACTCCATCTAATGCAGGAACTGATTTCACTATCTGTGCTTCAACATCTACTTTAAATTCAAATATTCCTACAATTGGTACAGGTGTTTGGTCAGTAATTGCAGGGGTTCTTCAGTTACAACACCAACATTAAATAATTCTCAAGGTTACAGGATTAGCAACCGGAATTAACTCATTGGTTTGGACAACATCTAACGGAACTTGTCCTTCATCAACCAGTACTGTAAATATTCAGGTAGATGATTTTGCTTCACCTGTTAGCGCAGGACCGGATCAAGCATTTTGTTTAACATCGACAAGTACGAATTTAAATGCCACCAATCCAACAGTTGGTGTAGCTACTTGGTCGGTTATGGCGGGCTCAGGAACATTTGGAAATCCAAACTTAAACACATCAACTGTTAGCGGATTGACAACCGGAACCAATACTTTAGTTTGGACAAATACTAACGGTGTGTGTCCAACGACATCAGACACTGTTGATATAATTTTATTAATGTTCCCGACTACTGCTAATGCAGGGCCAGATCAAATTTTATGTCCGAACTCAACTGTTTTAGCAGGTAACTTACCTGCTATTGGTGTTGGTAATTGGTCGGTATTTACAGGTGGAGGTTCGGTAAATACACCAACATTAAATTCATCTAATGTAAATTCTCTATCTACCGGAACTAACTCATTAGTTTGGACAGCATCAAATGGTAATTGTCCAACAAATTCAGATACCGTTTTATTAATTGTATTACCTCCGGTTCAACAAGCTTTTGCAGGAAATGATACTACTATTTATGTAACCAGCGCCCCGGTAAATGGTAATATACCAACCAGCGGAACAGGTATGTGGCAATTTGTTGGTGGCAGTTTTAATATTTCAAACCCAAATCAAAGCTCAACAACACTAACGAATTTAGTTCAGGTTGTAAATACAGTTAAGTGGGTTATAACTGAAATGTGTGGTTCAACAGAAGACGAAAAGAACATCACATTAATTGTACTTGAAATTCCAAATGCTATTTCACCAAATGGTGATGGTATTAACGATTATCTGGAAGTTCCAATTGCAGATTACTATTCGCAAGTTGAATTAAAAGTAGTTAACCGTTGGGGAAGTGTAGTGTTTGAAGACCGTGATTACAAAAACACTTGGAATGGCGTAAATCAGGATAATCAACCATTGACGGAGGACACTTACTTCTACGTGATAAAATTAAATAGTGAAGTTAAAACAGGTTATATATTAATTAAACGATGAGAGCTGTAAAATACATATTGGTTATGCTGTTTTTTGCAAGCACTTTGGTTGGGCAACACTCAGGCCTTACCTCTAATTACTTGTTCAATACATTTGCTATTAATCCTGCTTATGCCGGACAGAAAAAAGCCTTAGATATAACTTTAGTGTACAGAAAACAATGGGCAGGATTTAATGGATCGCCGCAAAATATTAGTTTATTAGGCAGCATGGAAATTAAACCAAAAAATCTTTCTGTTGGTTTACAATATGAAAATGATAAAATTGGTTTAACAAGCACTAACAGTATAAAGGTTGCCCTCGCCTATCGTGTTAAATTAAACCGTAAGCACACAATATCTTTTGGATTGCAACCCATGTATAAACGAATTTTTTACGACTTCAGTAAAATAATAACTACAAAAGAAGGCGACGCAACTTTTATTGCTAACTCTCCCGCCATTAACTTATTTAATTCGGGTGCAGGTGTTTATTATTATAGTAAGAAACTATTCTTTGGAGTATCAACACCGGAATTAGTAAAAACAAAAAGCGGGGCAAAGTATTACGAGTTTAATGCAATTGGTGGTGTAATAATTAAAGTGAAAGATAATGTTACACTGAAACCGTCATTCTTGGTTCGACAAATAAAAAATTCACCGGTGCAGTTTGATTTAAACTTAACGGCTTACTTTAATGATGTTTTAGGTGTTGGATTTGCTTACCGTAACAAAGATGCTATTGTTGCTTATGCAGATTTTTCAGTTAATAAGAAATTCAAATTCGGTTACGCCTACGATTATTCTATTGGCCCGTTAAGAAGATACAATTCGGGTACTCACGAAATTATGCTTAATTATTTCTTTGGTAAATTTACTGACGCTCCAACCCCTCGCTATTTCTAATAAACTATATGTATAGGCTACTACTATCTTGTTTATTATTACTAGTAAGCGTAAAAAGTTTTACTCAGGTTGATCCTCTCTTTGACGAAACAAAGGTGGAGATTACCCCTATTAAACAAAATACCGATGAGTCGGAGTTTGGTCCTTATGTTTCAGGAAGTTCTTTTTATTATACCTCCTCGCAAGAGCGAAAAGTTGGTGTTATTAGTATGGAAGCATCCACCTTGCATCAGATGTTAGACTTATATTCAGGAAAATTAACTGACTCAATAAACATTGGAAAAATAAAACCACTTCCAAATTCAATTAATACACCTCTTAATCAAGGAGGATGTTTTTTTGACAAAGCCACCTCTAAACTTTATTACTCCACTAATATTCCTTGCGAAGGTTATTCTAAAAAATTAAAACTGGCTATTTACTCTGCTATTTTACAAAACGACCAATTTTTATCGCCCATTGCCGAGTTAGTTTTGCCCGATACCTTTATGGCAGCACATCCATATATCTATAACAATAAATTATACTTTTCGTCAAACATGTTAGGCGGAAAAGGGAAAACAGATATTTACTGTGCCGAAAAACAAGCTGAAGCTTGGGGAAATTTATCTAAATGGGGAAATTATAAAAATTGTGACTTCTTAAATACAGAAGAAAACGAATACTTCCCCTTTGTAATTAATGAAAATGAAATTTATTTTTCAAGTAACAGACTAGGTGGTTTAGGGAAGCTCGATTTATATAAATACACATCGGATGGAATTAATCCCATGATTCAAAATGCGGGAGCGCCCATGAACTCTGAAGCTGATGATTTTTCCATATATGTAGATTCTTTACAGGAGAAAGGTTATTTCGCTTCCAATCGTGAAGACAATCAAGATGATATTTATTTTTGGCGACAAACATGGCCAACGTTTAATAATTGTAAAGAAAGTGTTACTGAAGATTATTGTTATAATTTAAGTGAAGAAAGTACTTTAGATAAAGCAGGAGTTGGCGGCTTTTATTACGAATGGTTATTTGGAGATGGTACAAAACAAAAAGGATTAAGTGTTCGGCATTGTTTTCCTGCGCCGGGTAATTACTTAATCAACTTAAACATTATCGATTCTCTAACTAAATCGGTGTTTATGAGTCAGGCTACATTTGATTTAAAGGTAGATTCTATAATCCAATTAAAAATAAATTGTTTAGATACTGTTTTGGTTGATAAGCCTTTTGCCATTAATACAGATTGGACTTATTTACCTGACAACAAAATTGAGGGCTACTTTTTTGAAATTGGGAAACAACGACTTCGTGGCAAAGACATAAAACATTCCTTCTCGAAAACAGGAAACTACAAAATAAAGTTGGGCATTGTAACCCTCAACACAAAAACAAACAAAAAAGAATTGCTTTGTACCACAAAAAACATTGTTTGTGTCAATCAGGATACTTGGGCTGGAGTTGAAGAGCGTAAGTTTAACGAAGAGTTAACTAAATATGCTTACCGTTCGTTTAAAACAGATTCCAATAACAAAATGAATTTAGTTTCTGATGATGATATTGAGATGTTTAATAAAATGGGATTAAACGGTAAAAAACTAGTGAGCGAGATTAAAACTATGTTAGCAGCTACATCCAATAAAAAGCAGATTGTTGAAGAAGCCTTACAACCCGGAGAAAGTAAATTTGCGTTTAACAGATTAAAATTAGATACGGTAATGCGTTTACGGGAAGAAGAAGACGTTACCTTTAAAGTACATTTCGGAACCAGTAAGACTAAAAAAGACACCTCTTACTTAAGTTCTAAAGGGATTGTTGGTATAATGGAAGAAGTTATAAATAACGAATTTCATTACACTTACGGGAACGAGAAGAAAATAAATGATATTGAGAAATATTATCAAAAATCGTTAAGAGCCGGTGTTAAAAATCCGGTGGTAATTGGTTATAGAAACGGTAAAATTATTTTCGATCAGTCGGCCAACATTCACCCTGCTACTTTTGAAGAAACCATACTTAATGCAATCAAAGATTCTATTTTAGCGAGCGCGCCTCAAAATTACATTGAGAATAAAAACAATGAACCAAGCATTAATACCACTTCGGAAAAGACTAATGTAGATTCTAATACTTCAGAAAAAAACAACACATCCACTGAAAAATCAGAAAACAATAACTCTGTTTCAACTAACGAAAAACAACCCACTAACACTTCAGAAAAATCAGAAAACAACACTTCAGTCACTACCAAAAAAAATAACACAAGCGCTAAAAACGAAGCTGAAACAAAAACAGAACCAGTTGTAAGTACAAAAAACACTAAAGAAAATAATAGTATTTCAGAACCAACTTCAAACGAAAAATCTTTAAATACCACTAGCGAACCTGAAAGCAACTCCATGACTAATCTCCAAAAAAAGATGGAGTATTATTTACAAAAGTATGGTGATGTTAATGTGAAAGATTTGGAATTCAGAGTTCAGGTAGGCGCTTATAGAAAACGTAAAAGTTACCGTTTCCCGAAATTAGCAGGTTTAGGAGAAATAAAAAATGAAGAACATCCAGATGGAATTACACGCATGACTATTGGAGGCGCCTTCTCAAAACTAAGCGAAGCACTTGGTTTCACTAAAAAAGTTATTAGAGCCGGGCATTCTGATGCATTTGTATCGGTTTACTACAAAGGCAAAAGAGTTTACATTGAAAATTTAGAGAAACGAGGCGTGTTTTCGCAAGGTGGAGAAACTACCTCTAATACAGATGCACCTGAAAATAACAATGAACAACCTAATTATTCAACAACAGAAACAAATTCTTTAACTGATATTTCCAATTTTGAAGCACGCACAAACATTCAGAAAAAAATTGTAATGTATGCTCAAAAATATGGCAACATTAGTGCTGACGGGCTCGAATTTAAAGTTCAAATAGCTGTATTTAAATACAGAAAAAATTACGATTTCCCTCAACTTAAAGATTTAGGAGAAATAAATGTTGAAACACTTAAAGAAGGTTTAGTTCGTATAACAATTGGCGGCAGTTTTAAAACACTTGGCGAAGCCTTCGAACACAATAAAAAAGTGGTAATTGCCGGACAAACCGATGCCTTTGTATCGGTATTCCTCAATGGAAAACGGATTTACATCGAAAACCTGGAGCATAAGGGGATTTTTGTTGTAAATAAAAATTAATAGTGCTATTATTACGGTAAATTGTACCGTATTCTATGAGAAAATTCATCCCCGTACTTATCCTCCTTCTCAATTTCAATACTTTATTCTCTCAAATAATGCCGTCGACCGACGAAAACATTCCCTATTTGGTAACATTTAGTAAGAGTGCCGATAAAACCTGGGGCGATGACGACAATATTCAAATATACTTTTTCACCATACCACAAGATATAAAAACACCATTTTTTATTCGTGTTTACGATCCGGAAAATGCCGGAAAACTAGATGAGAACAGAGGTGGATTTAATTCGAAAACCAAATTTAGTTTATACGGTGGTAAAGGCGCGCACAGTAGTGCAGATGCAAAAAAAACAGACCCAAAAGGGAATTACAATAGTGGTTCGTTATTACATACCAAAACATTTAGCAACGAAACTACTTACGATGAAAAGTGGTTTAGTTTCGGTCCGATAAACCCATTGGAAGGGGAATTGCAACCTGAATTAAACGGTTATGTTTTTAAATTAGTTGTTGAAGGTTTAGAGGGAGATGACGGAAATTTATATCGCTTAAGTTTATCTACATCTAAAGACGATAATATTAAAGTGGAAGGTGGAAATATTTTCACTTACGAATATTGCATACGCTCATCCGATAAAGAATTTACAGTGTGTCACCTCTACCCTTTTGTTTCGAAAGGGAATTACATCCATTAACGTTAATGTTTACGATTATGATGAAGAAGGCCTCATAAGAATTATTTCTGTAGCCAAAAGGGTGAAGAAAGTTCGATCAGCAAAAGCTCCTAATTGGGAATCCTCTTCTCACAAAATTGTACCTGAAGAATTAAACACTTCATTAGATGTTCAGTTCATAAAGAAAAAACCGGTGAAAAATAACAACATTACGGTTTTCATCGTTAACCAATATGGTGAAAACTTAGCTTTTTATGCAGTCCCAATTGGTGGTGTTCCAAAGTATAATTATAAAATTAAAGTTACCAAGTAAGAGTACAGCTAATGAAAAACATACTGCTATACTTACTATGTTTTGTTTCACTTTCCGTTTCTTCTCAAATCTATTCATTTAAAACTTTTACTGAAGACGATGGATTATCACAATCCTTTATTTACGATATTAAACAAGATCAACGTGGATTTCTGTTTATTGCTACAGGAAATGGTTTAACCCGCTATAGCGGAAGCAAATTTGAAGTGTTTCAAAGAGAAGATAGTTTAGCAAATAATTTTGTTACCGCTATTTACTGTGACCACGAAAACAAAACCTGGTTGGGACATTGGGAAGGTGGTGTAACTGTTTTGCATCCTAACGGTAAAAATGAAATTATAAAATTTAAAGAGGAAATTAGCTCCAAAATAATTCAGATTGTTGAAATTTCCACCAATACCTACCTCTTCTTAAAAAATAATACGGGTATCATTTTATATAATGAAGGAACTAAGAACTCTGTTAACATTGAGAATGAAAATTTTAACGAAGTACTAAGCACTGCGGTTTTAAAAGATGATATTCTTCTTTTAAAAGCCGATGGCATCTACTCCATTAAAATAAAAGCACTTCTTAACAAAAACTACGGCCTAACTAAAAAACAAACTTTAAGAGAAGGCGTAAGAATGAGACTGAGCGTCGCAGGAGATAAATTGTTTATTGCAGATAATTACGATGGCGTTATACAGTTCAAAACAGATGAGAAAATTAGTCGCCAGGATACTTTTAAAATTGAAAAGAGCGAAGGTTCAGCTTATACCAAATTAATTGCAGATAGATTTTCGAATATTTATTTAGCTACAACCGATAATGGTATTTATAAAATCAACACCACCACAAAATCTATTTATAATTACACAGTTAAAAACGGATTAAGTTCAAATGCTGTTCAAAGTGTTTTTGTTGACCGGGAAGATAATTTATGGATTGGAACCATTGGGAGTGGATTACAGCAATTATGTAACGAGCTTTATAGTTACAGTTACATTAGCGAATTAGGTCAAAAACTTACCATAAATGGTGTTGTTAAGTTTAACAATAAAATAGTATTGGCAAGTAATATAGGCATTGGGTATTACGATCATGATAAAATTAATTTCATAAATCATCCGGCTACAAAAAATAAAAATATCAACGGCTTAATGAAATTCAAATCGAACTTCATTTTTTCAAATACAGACGGAGAAGTATTTCAAAGCGATACATTATTCAAAAAAATAACGAGTATTCCGCTAAAAACAGTTAATCAACAAATTATCATTAACTCTCTAGCTTCCGACCCCGAGCATTTACTCATTTGTACAACTTCAGGATTGTACGTCGTTAATCCGGATAATTTCAGCTATACTTTACTTAATACAGAAACAGGATTACTGCACAACAACGTTAAATTTGTATACAGTGACTCTAAAAAGCATTTATGGATTTGTTCACCTGGAACTCTCATTTATTATTTAGATGATTTTAAAGACATAAAAAGATTTAACGATGTTAACGGACTTAAAAACTTTAATACCAATGGCGTTTGTGAAGACAGGAATAATAATATTTGGATTTCGAGTGTTGGAGATGGTGTTTTTAAATACAATGGTAAATATTTTGAAAATTACACAATTGCTAACGGTTTAAAATCAAATTTCTGCTATGATATTGTATGTGATTATAAAAACGGCATATGGGTAAGTCACTCCAATGGGATATCGTATAAAAACATCAATAAAAAGAATTTCAATAGATTAGATGGAAGCGCTGATGTATTTCAAAGTTTGTTTATTGAAAATGCAATGTACTACGATACCAAGGAGAATGAAATTATTTTTGGAAGAGCGGATGGTATTGCACGCATTAACACCGGTAAACAACGTTTTAATGAAGTAGAACCCATTGTGAATTTGATTCGTGTTTCTCTTAACGATTCAGCTATTCCACTTTACAGAGACACCATTTTAAGTTACAAGCCTTACGATTTAACAATTGATTTTATAGGTATTTGTTTGCAAGACCCATCCAAATTAAAATACAAATTCAAACTGGAAGGATTAACAGATGAGTGGGAAGAAGTAACTTATGAAACACAAAGAAGAAATTTCCCAAAATTAAAAGATGGCGAGTACACTTTTGTTTTAATGGCTTGTAACAATGATGGTTTGTGGAATTCCACTCCTGTTAAATTTAAAATCACCATTAAAAAACCATTCTGGAAAGAGTATATTTTTTACATTCTTCTCTTTGTATCGCTTGTAGTTGTATTTATTTTTCTTATCCGTAAACGAACTAAAGCATTAGTAAGAAAACAAAAAATATTACAGGATATTATCGCTCAAAAAACCATTGAGATTAGCAACGAAAAAGAATTGATTGCTAAAGTAAATGAAAACTTAAATGTGGTATTGAAGGATTTAAAGGACAGTATTAATTACGCCAAAAAAATTCAAGCCTATATACTTCCGGATTTACAAAACGTACAGAAAAATTTAAAAACGTTCTTATACTTTCAACCAAAAGATGTTGTGAGTGGAGATTACTATGGCTTTTATAATGTAAGTAAAGATAAAACCATTGTTTTCTTGATTGACTGTACGGGTCATGGTGTGCCCGGTGCTTTCTTAACTGTTATCTCAAAAGCCTTTATGAATAAAATTATTATTGATAAAGAGATATATGAACCCGATGCCATCATTGAGAATCTGAATTTAGAATTACGTGCATTTTTCTCTGCTAATTTCGATGGTGAACAAAAGAGTTATGAAGGTCTTGTAATGTCTATTTGCGTTATAGATTACCCCTCAAAAACAGTTTCATACTGTGGTGCAGGCCGACCTTTCATTTACAAAATTGAAAACAAATTGGTAATGCAGAGAGGAAATGTTTATTCTGTTGGTTATGATGAAGATTTACCTACTTTAGAAGTCGTAACCGTACCGTTTAATAAAGGACTAAGAATATATTTAGTGTCGGATGGTATGCAAGATCAGTTTGGCGGACCAAACTTAAAAAAATACTCTTCAAAACGTTTGACTGATGCCTTAGAAAAAAACAATGACATGCCATTTGAACAAGAATGTGAAAGTGTTATTGCGGATTTTATGGCTTGGAAAGATGTTACACCACAAGTAGACGATATTTGTTTCTTTGCCTTTGAATTGTTCTCAGGTTCTTAAACCAACACCAGCGGTACCTTAATATTGTGTCTCACCCCTTCAATTGTAGTACCTAATAAAATATCCTTGAAAGTTTTATGTCCGTGTGTGCCCATTACTAAAATATCGCAATTATTTTGCCCACTAGTTCAGGGATTGCATTTTTCGGGTTACCGTATCCTAAAGCAATTGTACATTTATATCCTTTAGAACTTAATTGCTCTGAGTGTTGCTTTAAGAATTGATAATCCTGCTCACGTTCCATATCAAATGAATCTTCACCATAAACAACTGCATTCGTGCTCTCTAAAACGTGAACTAATAAATATTCAGCATCAGTTCCACCCAAACCAATGGCTTTGTTAATGGCTTTGTTATCACTCGTACTAAAGTCAACAGATATAGCTACCTTTTTGTATTTATTACTTTCAGAAAACACAATTGGAATGTATTCACCATGAAATTTGAATGTAAAACAGAATCCCGTTTACGGATAAAAGGAACTACAATAATATAAAGCAATACGAAAACACACAATAAACATAAAGGAACAATAGTGAAGCTAATTAAAATAGGATGCTCTGAAGTTGTAATCCAATCTGATAATTCGTTAAACACCATTTTAATATTTAAACCAATAATCACAATGGCTGCAATCCACGATAATATTTTTTGCCATACGGGAATTACAAACTCCCGCATTTTATTTTTATCACTTACAAAATGTATTAATGGAATAATAGCGAAACCTAATTGTAAACTTAAAATAACCTGACTAAGAATTAATAATTTCCCTGTACTCTCTTCTCCTAAAATCCAAATCGTTAATAAAGCAGGAACAATTGCAATTAAACGCGTTAGTAATCTTCTTATCCAAGGCTGTAAACGTAAATTTAAATAGCCTTCCATCACAACTTGTCCGGCTAATGTTCCGGTAACGGTTGAGCTTTGTCCGGCTGCAATTAAAGCCACTGCAAATAAAATAGGAGCTAATGTGCTTCCTAACATAGGTTCCAATAAACGATGCGCATCTTGTATTTCGGTTACATCATTTACGCCATTATTATAAAATGAAGCGGCGGCCAAAATTAAAATAGCTGCATTCACAAACAAAGCCAAGTTTAAAGCGATTGTACTATCAATTACATTAAAACGAATAGCCTTTTTTATATCAACCGAATTCCGGTTAAACTTACGGGTTTGTACCAGCGAACTGTGTAAATACAAATTGTGCGGCATTACGGTTGCACCAATAATACCAATAGCAATATATAAAGCATCTTCATTAGCAATACCGGGAATTAATCCTTTTGCAATTTCACCAATGTCTGGCTTTGCGATGGTTAACTGGATAAAAAATGAAACGCCAATTAATGCAACCAACGAAATAATAAAGGCTTCCAATTTTCGTATTCCTTTGTTCAGTAAAAACAACAACACAAAACTATCCAACACCGTTATACAAACACCGGTTAATAAAGAAACATTCGGAAATAATAAATGAATACCAATTGCCATTCCAATTACTTCCGCTAAATCGCAGGCGGCAATCGCAATCTCAGCTAATCCATACAAAAATAAATTGACAAGCGGCGGATAACTTTCTCTACTCGCCTGAGCTAAATCTTTTCCGCTTACAATGCCTAAACGGACACAATGACTCTGTAATAACAAGGCTGTTAAATTGCTCATCACTAAAACCCAAATTAAACTATAACCAAATTTACTTCCACCTGCAATATCGGTGGCCCAGTTACCCGGATCCATGTAACCAACACTAATCATGTAGGCAGGACCAAGAAAAGCCAATAGACTTTTCCAATTGCTTTTGCCGGAAGTATTCACTGAGGCGTGTACTTCTTCTAATGATTTATTTGGCGGCTTGTTCACTATTTTGTTTCAACTAAAATATTTTCGGCGGCTTTGTGACTTAAAAACAAAGAGCGCTTATTGTTTATTTTTATTTTTAATGACTTATCGTAAGCATTTGCTTCTTCAATTTTTAAATGATCACCTAAGCCAATACCAGAACCCGAAAGAAATTTTAAGAACTCACTACTATGATCGTTTACACCTGTAACTATTAAAACATTTTTTTGTTGTGCTACTGAAAGCGCAATAGATTTTTGAACGCCAAACTTTCCACTTGCATCGGGAATCGGATCACCATGAGGATCAGCTTTTGGCTTTCCTAAAAAATTATCCAGTTTCTCTATTAATTTATCGCTATCAATATGTTCTAATTGTTCGGCAATGTCATGCACTTCGTCCCACTTAAAATTTAATTTCTCTACTAAAAACACTTCCCATAAACGATGTTTCCTTACCACTTTAATCGCAGCCTTTTTTCCTTTATCCGTCAACTTAACACCTTTATATGGTTTATAGTCGATTAACTTTTTATCTGCTAAACGCTTCAACATATCTGTAACTGAAGCCGCCTTGTTCTTTAAATGGTCGGAAATTTGGTTAGTACTCACCTCCTGCTCGTTATATAAGCGACTCAAAGCAAAAATGGCCTTTAGGTAATTTTCTTCTGTATAAGAAACTAACATGGTACAAATGTATGAATTTATATTACCCTAAACAAATTTTTAGGCTAGTCTAAATTAGAGCGAAAAAAGACCTGTTTTTCTCCCCCATTTTGGGGCTTTGGCACTTTCCTCAAAAATGTTAGATTTGTATACATTCAAAATCCCTATGAAAAAATTTAACCTATTATTCGTTACCGGAGCTCTATTAATCTCCAATTTCTCGAACGCACAGGACAAAAAACCTGCAGGTTCAAGCGACCCTTTATCAAAAGCAGAAACCTTCTCTTCTTTAGCATTCAGAAGTATTGGCCCTGCCGTTACTTCAGGTCGTGTTATTGACATTGCAGTAAATCCAAAAAACAGAAACGAGTGGTATATTGCCGCTGCCGCAGGTGGTGTTTGGAAAACTTCAAACGCAGGTGTTACGTTTAGTCCGATTTTTGACGGACAAGGTGCCTACTCTATTGGTTGTGTTTCTATTGATCCATCTAATCCAAATGTAATTTGGGTAGGAACTGGTGAAAATAACAATCAGCGTGCTGTTGGTTACGGTGATGGCTTATATAAAAGTGAAGACGGTGGAAAAACCTGGAAAAATGTTGGTTTAGCGAAATCTGAACACATTGGTAATATTGCCATCGATGAAGATAATGGAGATATAGTTTATGTAGCGGCATACGGACCGTTATGGAGCCCGGGCGGAGAACGCGGTATTTACAAAACTACTGATGGTGGGAAAACATGGAAACAAGTTTTAAATGTTAGCGAGAATACTGGTTTCAATGAAGTTCACATCGATCCAAAACACAATAATATTTTATATGCAGCTGCTCATCAACGCCGCCGCCACGAGTGGACATATATTAGTGGTGGCCCGGAAAGCGCTGTTTACAAAAGTACTGACAGCGGATTAACCTGGAACAAATTAACCAATGGTTTACCTTCAAATGATATGGGTAGAATTTCATTGGCAATTTCTCCAGTGAATTCAGATGTTGTTTACGCAATTATTGAGGCAACAGAAGGGAAAGGATTTTACAAAAGTACCGACCGTGGAGCAAGCTGGAGCAAACAAAGTGATTGGAGTACAGCCGGAAATTACTATCAGGAAATTTATTGTGACCCGAAAAATGTAGATAAAGTTTATTCGATGGATACTTGGGCAATGGTTACTATTGATGGCGGAAAAACTTTTAAAGGGATGGGAGAAAAAAATAAACATGTAGATAATCACGCTATTTATATTGATCCAAAAAATACATCTCATATGTTAGTAGGTTGCGATGGTGGTTTATATGAAACCTTCGATAATGCAGCCACTTGGGATTTTAAAAACAATTTACCTATAACGCAGTTTTACCGTGTTTGTACTGATAATGCAAAACCATTCTATAATATTTATGGCGGAACACAAGACAATAATACTTTAGGCGGTCCAAGTCGTAACATTAGCGCTTCAGGAATTATTAATGCTGATTGGTTTGTTACTGTTGGTGGAGATGGTTTTCAAGCACGTGTTGATCCAACAGAACCAAAAATTGTTTATTCTGAATGGCAATACGGAGGTTTAGTTCGTTTCGATAGAAAATCAGGAGAATCAATTGATATTCGTCCACAAGAAAAACCGGGTGAGCCCGCTTACCGTTTTAATTGGGATGCACCTTTATTAATAAGTAATTTCGATAACAAACGTATTTATTTTGCAGCGAATAAAGTTTTCAGAAGTGATGACAGAGGTAATACTTGGAAAGTGATCAGTAATGATTTAACCCGTCAGGTTGACAGAAATAAATTTCCTGTAATGGGTAAAGTTTGGAGTATGGATGCGGTTGCGAAAAATCAATCAACTTCTTTATACGGAAACATTACTGCATTAGGAGAATCTCCAAAAAATGAAAATATTATTTATGCAGGAACTGATGATGGTTTAATTCAAACTACAACCGATGGTGGAAAAACTTGGAACAAAGTATCTCAATCACCTGCAACAACTGTTGCTGGAGTTACTTTAGGTCCACTGGTGAATTTCATTATGGCATCACAACACGACGAAAATGTTGCTTATGCTGTTTTAAACAATCATCGTAACGGCGATTTCAAACCGTACTTAGTAAAAACATCCGATAAAGGAAAAACTTGGGTAAGCATCACCGGTAATTTACCTGAGAAAGGTTCTACTTATAGTATGGCGGAAGATCACGTAAACAAAAATTTATTATTCTGCGGAACTGAGTTTGGTTTCTACTTTAGTACTGATGGCGGTAAAAACTGGATTGAATTAAAGAACGGTTTACCGGAAGCTATTTGTATTAAAGACATCGCTATTCAAAAACGCGAGAATGATATTGTGATTGCAACTTTCGGTCGCGGTTTTTATGTAATTGATGATTACAGTTTATTACAAAACATTAAGAAAGAAGATTTAGATAAGAAAGCATTTATTTTCCCTGTAAAGGATGGTTTAGTTTATAACGAATCAACACCATACGGACATAAAGGAAAATCGTTTCAAGGTGCTTCCATGTTTACGGCAAGTAATCCGCCTTTAGGTGCTACAATTACTTACAATCAAAAAGAATCTTACAAAAGCTTAAAAGATAAACGTAAGGAAAGTGAGAAAGAAAAAATAAAAGCGAATAAAGATGTGTTTTATCCTGTTGCTGATAGCATCCGCGCTGAAGATAACGAAGAAGCTGCTTACACTTTAGTAATTATTACTGATGAGCAAGGCAACGAAATCCGTAAACTAAAACAAGATGCAAACAAAGGCGTGAAAAAAATTACTTGGGATGGACGTTTAGAAGTAACTTCTCCGGTTAATTTCTACACACCTAATCCAGATAATCCTTATGAAGGTCCGGATTTAGGTCCTGTTGCAATACCAGGAAAATATTTTGCACAAGTTGTAAAAGTATATAACGGACAAGTTGAAGCATTAAGTGAAAAAGTTGCTTTCAATTTAACGACACTTCAAAATTCTACATTACCTGTTCCTGATCAAAAAGAGATGATGGATTTCAATAAATCTCTTGGTGAATTCAGAAGAGTTGTAATGGGAAGTGATGCTTATCTTGGTAACATGAACGAACGCTTAAAATATTTAAAAGCAGGTATACAAAAAGGGCCTAGCAATAGCATGAGTTTAATGACAGATATAAAAGCAATCGAAAAACAACTCAAAGATATTTCGTTTGCTATGCATGGAGATGGTAGTTTAGCCAGACGTGAATTTGAAACTTTACCTGGATTAACAGGTTCGTTAGAAAATATGGTTTATGGCACTTGGAGCAATTCTTTAGGAGCAACTAATACTTACAAAGAGAAACTGACTGAGTTAAAAGATAAATTTAAAATTCAGTACGCTTTGATTAGTGATGCCTCAAAAAAATTAGCCGATTTAGAAGCAAAAGCTGAGAATATGAAGTTACCGGCAACACCGGGCAGATTACCGAAGTTTGAGTAAGCTTTAAAAGCGTATTCATATAAACCCCGGGCTTAGGTTCGGGGTTTTTTATTGAATAGAGTTGCGAACCTTTAGTACAGTTTAAGGATTTAAAAATTTTGTACCTTGTGATATAAATTAAACGTATGAAAAAACTAATCTTATTATTAAGCCTTTTTGTTGCAACAACATTAAACGCACAAAACAAAGCCGATGATGTTTTGGGAACATATATGAACCCAAGCGGAGAAGGAATTTTGAAAATCTATAAGGAAGGCAACAAGTATTTTGGTAAGCTGGTATGGATGAAACAGCCTGAAAAAATCGACACAAAGAATCCGGATAAAACCAAACAGTCACAAAAAATATTAGGTTCAACTGTTCTTAAAAATTTCGCTTTCGATGGCAAAGATACCTGGGCAAACGGCAGCGCCTATGACCCAAAAAACGGAAAAACCTATTCTTGCAAAATAAGCAGAGATGAAAGAGGTAATTTGAATGTTAGAGGTTATATTGGTATTTCTTTATTAGGAAGAACTGACTACTTTGTAAAAATAGATTTCAAAGAACCTACTTAATGCGTACCTTTAAAGGAAATGCCCACTAGAGTAATTTTCATTTTAAGTATTCTCATTTCTTCGATTTCGTTATTCTCACAAGAAAATAATGAAGAACTAATGGGCTATTTTTCCTCGCCCGGTGGGAATAGCATTTTCAAATTTTATAAAAGCGGCGGTAAGTATTTTGCTAAACCAGTTTGGATGAAACGTCCTGAACGATTAGACATTTTAAATCCTGATACGGCTCTTCGTCAACGTAAAATTCTTGGTTCTGTTTTATTGTGGGATTTTGAATACGATGGAAAAAAAACTTGGACAAAAGGTCATATTTACGACGCTAACAAAGGAAAAACCTATAAAGCAAAAATGACACGCGATAAAGAAGGGAATGTAACGTTAAGAGGCTACGTTGGGCTAAAAATAATCGGGAAAACAGAGTACTTTGTAAAGGTTGATTTCAAGGAATAAAGTGTAAATTTAAAGCAAGATGTTCCGTGCTATTAAAAGAAAATTCAGTGCCTATATTCTTGGTGTAATTATCATTACGCAATTCCTATTAACAATTATTTATCCACCCAAAAACATTATAAGTTACGATGTGTTTGGATATTACCTTTATCTACCTCAAAAATTTATCTTCAACACTTTTGATTTCGAAAACGACAAAAAGTTTATTGAAATTTTAAATGAATACAAGAATTCTGAAACATTTTATCAGGCTGCAAAATCTAAACACACCGGTAAATACGTTAACAAATACAGTTGTGGAATGGCTATTACTTACTCGCCGTTTTTTATCATGGCGCATACGTATGCCAAAAACTCAAACTACAAGCCCGATGGTTTTTCTTTACCTTATCAATATTTTTTACTCTATGGTTGTCTGCTTTACTCTTTAGTTGGTTTAATTTATTTAAGAAAACTGCTTAAACTTTTTTATAGTGAAAAAATAACCGCACTCACTTTGCTTATTGTTTTTCTATGCACTAATTATCTGGCCCATATTCCGCTGTCGGGTCAAGGTGCAATGTCTCACAATATATTATTTACACTTTATGGCATGACAGCCTATTATACAGTAATATGGCACCGTAGCCGACAACTAAAACACATCATTATTCTTGGATTCTGCATTGGTTTAGCCGCATTGGTAAGGCCGACTGAAATTATCTTAGTTTTATTGCCATTATTATATGGGATTAATAAAATATCGGGAATTAAAGGACGCATTTCTTTGCTTAGAAGTGAAATAAAACAAATACTCCTTTTCTCACTTATTATTTTTGTATGTGTGAGTATCCAACTCATATATTTCAAAATTTATGCCGGCAAATTTATCTACAACAGTTATGGAGCCAATCCAGGCGAAGGTTTCGAATTTTTTCATCCCTATATTTTAGAAGTTTTATTCAGTTTTAGAAAAGGATGGTTTATTTATTCGCCTGCTATTATCTTATTTATTATAGGCTTCTTTATAAAGAACCCGATAAATAAAGAATACAAAATAGCAACACTAACCTTCTTCTTAATTAACCTCTATATTGTTGCCAGTTGGAGTTGCTGGTGGTATGCCGGTAGTTTCGGACAACGGCCTTTAATTCCTCTTCTGGCTCTTTTAAGTCTTCCGTTAGCGGAAATGCTATTTTATATTGAGAAAATAAAAATAAAATTTATTGTATACCCTTTTCTTATTATCACATTTCTGCTTAACGTTTTTCAAACATGGCAATTAATATATGGGATTATCGACAGTGAACGGATGACAAGAGCCTATTACTTTTCGGTAGTTGGTCAAACTACTGCTCCAAGTACAGAGCAAAAAAAATTATTACTAATCGAACGTTCTTTTGGACTGACTGACTCTGAATCATCAATTGATTGGTCAACGCATAAATTGTGTAAGAAAGAAACCTTGAGAACAGATACCTGCAAAAATCAAATTGAAGTTACAGAATACGCAACAAAATATCTGGGAATTGAAGGGAAAACTTACTCACCCATGTTGCGTCATGCATACGCTGATGTTTCAGATAAATATTATGTATGGGTAAAGGCTTCCGTGAAATACTATTTTACAGAGGCAGATACTTCCTTAAAAGTTCTACTTAAGGTAGCCATGGAACACAACACCTATGAATATAAAATGCGCGAAAGAGAAAGTGATCCGGCTGATGAATTAAAACCAGGCTGGCACAAACTTGAACTTTTTTATATGACCCCTGAAATAAGAAATAAAAAAGATTTTTTAAGAGTCTATATTGACAATCGCTCTTCCGCCAAAATCGCCATTGATAGTTTATCAATAGAAGTTTTTGAACCAAAACAAAATGCGTCTGTATTTTAACTTATAAGTTAAAAATTCATCTTTAAAAAGATTTTTACTTTTCAGAAATCTTTGGCATTCTAAAACTCAGTTAGTAAAGCAAGTATTTCTTTATTCTCGCTTATCCATAGCACTAAACTATTATTCCGAGGGGGTAAGCCTAATTTCTGACAAATTTTTGAGCGGTAATTCTCGATTGTTTTTTCAGACAAAAATAAAAGTTCAGCAATTTCTTTTGAAGATTTATTTTGATTTACTAGTTTAAGTGTTTTTAATTCCGCCTGACTTAAAGTTGCCAGCAAATCAGAAACTGCATGCTCCTTTTTATTCATCGACAATTCGTTGTACTCGGCCTGTAAGGTTGAACCTATGTACTTTCTATTCTCTAGTACTTTATTTATGCATTCAATAATTTCGTTTACAGCAAAGTCTTTTACAATGTAACCGCTAACACCATTGTTCATTGCTTTCCGCACCATTTCTTTTTCCTTATACATGGTAAGAATAACAATTTTCGCTTTTGGTATTTCAGCAATTACTTTTTTAGAAACTTCAATACCATTTAAACCCGGCATATTAATATCCAGAATAGAAATATCAGGCTGTTGTTCTACAATAGATTTATAGGCGTCTGTTCCGGTTTCGCATTCAATAATGGTGCAGCCAGTATATTCTTTTTCTAAAAGGTCGTACAAACCTTTACGGAATATAGGATGATCGTCGGCAATTAAAAGTTTCATACTTAGCTTTTAAACTTTACTGTTAATTTAAATCCTTTTGGTTGATTCTGTTCAACTGCTCCTACCCCATCAATAATTTTAATTCTTTCTTTAATTGATAACAAACCCATCCCGTTAACTGTTTTATTTTGCTGAATCCAATTTCCATTATCAATATAGGTCATCACAAAATCGTTATTCATTACTTCAATTATAATTTTTAAAGCGCTGGCTCCCGAATGTTTTAGCGTGTTACTTACACACTCTTGCAAAATTCTGAACAAATGCGTTTTTGTTGCCACGGGAAGCTCTTCTGTTTTCTCGTGGATATCAAAGCTAAACTCTATATTTTTATTTTTCTGTATGTTTTCGGCAAGCATTGCAATTGAAGGGGTTAAACCTATTTTTTCGATATATGAAGGATAAAGCGCTCTGGAAATTTGACGGGTTTGATCAATAATGCGTTCAATTTCTAATTCCATTTTCTGATCTATTGTCTTTTTACTCTCCGTTTTAAATAAACCTGTTTTTAAAATAGACAATGATTGACCAATATCATCATGTAAATCGCGGGCAATCCTGCTACGTTCTTCTTCCGTTTGTATAATTAGTTGTTTACTGAAATACGTTTGTTTTTCGCGCATTTTCCTATTGTAAATAACAAATGCCACAACGCCAATAGAAATAACGAGAATTAGTCCGGAGAAGAAAATAATCCATTTCATAAAACGTTCTTTCTCATTACTCTTTTCTAACAGTAAACTTCTACTTTTTTCTTTTTCGAGTTCAATTTCCTTTTTCTGAACATTATACTTTAATTGTAATTCTTCAACAGCCTTGGCGCTAAATCCACTTCGTAAACTATCCTTTATACGCGTGTAGGCGCTATAATTCTCTAATGCTTCTTTAAACTTATTCTGTTTTTGGGCAAGTTGATAACTTACATAATAAAACTCCTCAATATTCTCCGCACTTTTAGAACCAAAAATTAAACTTCGGTTATCATTCAATAACTTCTCAGATTCACTTAATTTACCAAACTCTAATAAAATATTACTCTTATTTAAAATAGCACGGTTATACTCTTTCTTAAAATTATACTTCTTAAAAACCAAAATAGCTGAATCCACATAATTAATACCGGTACTATATTCTTGTTGGCGTAAATAAGCTGAACCTAAATTAACATAAGAACTAGCTAACTCATGCGGCAATTTATTAGAAATAGCATAACTAATTACTTCATTAAAACTGTTGTTAGCTTCTGTAAATTGTTTCTGAGCTACAAACACCAAACAGCGGTTCATTTTAATATGACTTAGTAAACGTTGATTATTTATGCGTATGGCAATACCTATGCCGCGATTATAATCCTCAAGTGCTTTCTCTTGTTCACCTAAAAAATATTTTAATAAACCAATATTGTTTAAAAAAGTTGCTTGAAAATATTCATTCTTTTTTAGTTCTGCCTGAGTTAATCCCTTGATATAAAATTCAACAGCTTTCTTAAAATCACCACTCTCCTCGTGTGTGATACCCATAAAATTGTAAATCTCAAATTCATTTTCGCTATCGTTGGTTTTAATACACTCTTCCAATAAAATATTTAACTCAGCTAAAGTGTTTTGTGCTAAACCACGCTCACGGTCGATATAAAGCAACCGGATTTTTGCAAGTGTAACAATCCGATTTAAATTAATGGTTTGTGCTAAACTTAAAGCTTTATTAAAATAAGTAGCGGCTACATCAAGGTGACGCGTATAAAAAAAATAGTTTCCGTAATAAATATTTACTTCCGCTTCTGTTTTCACTTCTTGCTTAATAGCTTTTGCAAAACGCATGGCTTTTTCGCCGGCTATAAACAAACGGGTTGAATCGAAATAAGAAGCTTCTTTTACTTTTAGTAATAATACCTTCAAACTATCGTCGGTACCGGCTAAGCTTTGAGTAAAGAACGCACTCAATAAAAATATAGTAATACAAAAGCGCTTCATGCCGTTTTAACAGTATAAATATAACGCAAAATAGGAATAATTTAGAGGGGGCAGCCCCCTATCATAAGTTGTATACAGACTGTAATTTAGATATGAATTGTAGAGGCTATCGATTAGTGTTTAGTTTTATATCCCCGCCCTCTGTATAGAGGAAAAAAGCTCCGTATGGTTTTCGGAGCTTTTTTGTTTATCCATTTCTGAAATTTACTTTAGTATAGGTTATGCACTTGCTCTTGAATAGACTTCATTCCAGTAGTCTCTTACTCCAGATTGTGTCCAATTCAGCTTTAATATCCCCTCTTTTAAGCCACTTATTAGTAATATACCGCCAATTATCTAATCAGATACAATTTTATCAAATAATCTATATACTATTGATAAAGAAAATACGTTATTAATCTAAACAAACTGTATATGAATTTTAGTCGTTACTTATTAATCATGGTATATTTAGTCTCAGTTTCGCAACTCAGATCACAGTCATGTACAAGTTCTTTCATATACCAAAACACAGTTGTCAGCAACACCGTTTGGTTTAAAGACCAATCCCTTTCGAATCAGATTAGTTGGCAAAGGGAATACACAGAATGGAACTTTAACGACGGCTCATTAATTGATACCAATAAGATTCTTGTACACACTTTCCCTACAGGAAATATTTATAATGTAGTTAAAACCACCAAATTCTCACAAATAAGCAACCCTCTTAATTTTTGCATAGTAAAGGATTCTATGTATGTGGATGCGTCTCTCACAATTGTTACATGTCTGCCACAAAATAAAATGAAAGTTACCTGGTTAACTGATTCTACATATGGAGTTGCCAGTTACATTAGTGGCTGCGCATACAATTTAAAAGAAATTGCTGTAACTATGGGTAATGGCATTTTTGTACCATCCTCCGGTCCGATGCCTTCTATCTTTTCATCGAGCCAGAATTTTTTCACTTTCACTTTACCCAGACGAGATACCGCTTATGCTTTTACACATCATATCATTTTAGTTCCAACCTCTACCTCAAGCACTAGCATGGCAATGAGCAAGATCATTCCAAAAGACAGTATTCCGAAAATGACCGGAAATTGTCACGCCGCATTTTTTATGATGCCGGCTGATTCCACTTTTAATAATTGGGTAGTTCAGAATTATTCTTCCGGTAGCGGGCCTCTTACTTATTTTTGGGATTTTGGAGATGGAAACACTTCCACTTTAGTTAATCCTGCACATACTTATTCAACTGTTGGAACTTATACTGTCTGCTTAACTGTAACAAGCGGCACTTGTTCTGATACATTCTGTAGCACAGCTTTAACAGATACCTCACAAATTGGTTATGGCATGAAACAATTAAACATGGTAAACATGAATGTAGGCGTAAAGGAATCAGCACATGAAATAAATAATCTTACAATTTATCCGAATCCATCTAAAGGCGTTTTTAATTTTGAATTTAACATCTCTGTAAAAGATCAAACTTTAGAAGTGTTTAATTTATATGGCCAATCTGTTTTATCAGAAACATTAAACGGTGATAAATATCAGATAGATCTGAGTAGCAACCCTTCCGGTATTTATTTCATCAGGATAGCAGGACTAACAAAGAAGATTGTTATAGAATAAACCTACTTCCCCGCCTGTATCCCACCGCCACCATCAGTGTTGAGGCGTTGCTGGATTTGCATTTTACCAAAGCGGTAACTGATTCTTATGCGGAATCTTCGCGTATCCATTCTATCATACCAATATGCGCTCTGGTCAGAATACGTTGTAGTGTACGAGAAATAATCTTTATACAACACATCATGAAGTGCTAATGTTATATTTAGTTTTTTATTGAAGAATGCTTTATCAATACTAATATGAACCGCGCTACGGGCGTGGTAGGTTTGCGGACCATGTTGAAACGCCGAACCCAAACCTGCCCAAACTGCAATCTTGAAATCCTTAGGCAAATAAAATTCGTTATTCATGTTTACATAATAATTATACGTTTCAGAATTTATATCCTCGTCTTTTAATTTTCCTGAAAATGTCTGATACATACCTACTAAATATGTTTGAAAGCCCCACCATTTAATTCTATGTTGTGCTGACAAACTTATATAGCCGTTATCATACTTCGGTAAATTAGCGAGCGTATCAATACTTACTCGGGAAGAATCTGGTGTGTATTGGTAATAGAAAGTAAAATCTTTTGTTTTATCATAACCTACACTTAATGTTACAGCCTGACTCCAGATATAATCCAGATTCATATGGTGCGTGAATTGTGGGCGTATTTCTGAATTACCTACGCCGTAATTTAATTGATCATTAAATTGTCGTACAGGATTAAGCATGCTGGAATGTGGACGACGCAAACGATAACTGTAGGCTAAGGTTAAAGTATTTTTCTTATTCAAATTAAAATCTAAACTCCCGCTAGGAAATAAAGTAATATAGTTCCGTTTGTAAAAATAGTTTGAGCTTTTGAAATTAATATTCACATCAGTTTCTTCGGCACGCAAACCAATACTGAAACCAAATTTATCCCAGCTTCTTGATAAAGTGGTGTACGCTGCTAAAATGCGTTCTTTGTAATTATAATTGATATTAAAAGTAGTATCGCCTACAAAAAACCTGTAGATGTATTCGATAAATTCCATATCGTTCTATCATCATTATCTTCAAAATTTGCTTTTAGTCCTGCTTCGAGAGAGAGTTTGTTTTTAAATGTTTTATTCAAATCCAATTTCCCGGTGTATACATTATAATTCCTATTTGAAAAAGCCGTGTACTTACTGGCAGGCGCCACTTCATTGTCACTATTATCAAAAAACGCGTAGTTCATTTGTTTATCCACTTGTTCAGTATAATTATTGTAACCTACACTTAATCTTATTTGTCCGCCAGTTGAATCAATTTTTTGTAATAAACTCAAGTTATAATTTGGTGAGGCAGTTTTATATTTTTCCTCTACAGAAGAATTTGTTTTACCGTAATTAAAAAATGTACTGTTTCCAATTCCTGTATTGTACGTTTGAAGCCAACGATCATCATTCCGTCCACCATTCACATACAATCCAATCAGCATGTTTTTAGTGACGTCGTACTCTATACCACCGCTTCCTGAAAATACATTTTGCCAACCTTCATTGATACCATAGGAGTTAATGACTTCTGTATTTCCGTTTGCCGTATAAGTACGTTCTAGTTTTTGATTATTAATATGATCCCAATGTCCGTATGAAAAACTAGAGAAGATGCTAAGCTTTTTAGATTTATAATTAAACGAAGCGCTCGGACCGAAACGTGCTCTTGCTCCCATACTCGCACCAAAAGCAACATTACCATTGTAGCCACTTACTTTGCGCGTTTAGTAACAATGTTGATTAATCCACCCGTTCCTGCAGCATCATAACGTGCAGGTGGATTTTTTATTAATTCAATTTTCGAAATATTATCTGCACTCATACCGGCGAGCATATCTATTACTTGTGATGATGACATTGACTGTAAACGATCATCAATCATAAAACGCGCATCACCTGCGCCATTAATTGTGATATTGTTTTGTGCATCTACCATTACACCCGGAAGTCGGCGCAATAAATCGAGAACTGTATTTCCTTTTGCGATGATATCATTCTCCACGTTCATTACTATCATACCTTTTTTAAACTCAATAGCAGGTTTGTAAACAGCAACAGAGACTTCTTTTAAGTTTACGCCTTCCGATTTTAAAATTTGTGTGGGGATTGTAATTTGAGAAAGAGAATCCACACTAAAAGTAGCAGTGTTTGCTGCTTTAAATCCAACGGCTGTGAATTTTATAAAATAATCTCCTGCCTTAACTTTTTCGAAAATATAGAAACCGGCACTATCGCTGATATTACCTTTAACCTGACTGCTGTCTTTAGCATTTAATAGTGCCATCGAACAATACGAGACGGGGCTTGCGTGGAATCGGTTATTACACCTTTAATAAAATTTTGAGAATAGGAGAAAGTACTAGAACAAATAAGTACAGCGAGGGCTAAGGCTTTTATCATCTTCATATATAATGCGGCAAAGTAGGAATAGTTACAATGTGTTTTAAAACTTTAACTTATAATTAACTTTATTTATAGTTGATACACTTTATAAGGTTTAAAGTTCAATGTTTTATGGGTTTATATTAAATACGATAGAATTTACAAAAGTTGCATGTGTTTTTAAGAGGCCTTTTCCCTCTCCTACGAGGAGAGGGGGGACCACGCTTGCGTGGTGGGTGAGGTTACTTCACCGAATCTTTTACTTGTAAAACATTAATGGTATTGAATGCTGGTGCGGTTTTATGTATTGAATTAGGGCCCGGCTGACAAACAGCAGGACCCGGATTTGTAAGCGCAACAGTTGGCATAGTCATCATTTGCATCACATTTGTTGGTGATGTTAATGTTGAAACAGCATTGGATGTTACTTCATTTGTTTTTTCTTTTATGCTTTCAATTGCTTTCTCTGTTAATTGCTCATTTGGTTGCACAGTTGGAATGGCAATTCGGATTGGCTTAATATTTGCGCTCGTTACCTGAGCAGTTTCTTGTAAAGTAAAAGGTTTTTCTCCGTAGTGATTAGGTTCACTTATCGAATTAGAGGTCATTATTTCTTTTTGCTCAGGAACACTAGTTCCATTGTCTTTATTATACATCATCACTGCCGATGATATCACAATAGCCGAAATAAAAAGTTTGGTAAGGAGTCCTTTTGTGATGATTACACCTGCTATGGTTGTTGTAGTAGCTAAGGCTCCCGCTTTTACTGCCGCGAAATTCATTCCACCTAACACTTGGGCTGATGTTAATTCGGGGCGACTATCTATTAGTTTATAATTATTCATGATGAATGTTTAATATTTTTGTGTTTGATGTTTAATGTTGCTCTACTTTAGAATATATTTCTCTTAATTTATCCAAGACTCTGTACGTTCTGATTTTTGCGTTGGCTTCGCTTATTTCTAATATATCTCCCATTTCTGCAAAGGACGGTTCTCGAAAAGCGGAGTTCAATTAAATTCAAATCTTCGGGTGATAAATGCAATAATGATTTTTTAAGCGTGGCGATTAATCCATCATCTACCTCAGTTGATTCGCTTGCCATGTTTTTTAAGCCATGTTCGTTTAAACTAATGATGCGTTCTTTTTTTGTTTTTCTATAAAACATATTTATCTCATTGATTGCAATTCTGTACAACCAACTTGAGAAGGGAAAGCCCATGTCTTTATACTTTGAAATATTACTTAATGCTTTTATAAAAACGGTGGATGTAATATCTTTTGGTATCGTCCAAACTTTCTACACGCTTGTAAACGAACTTTAAAATTTGCTCATAGTATTTTATATAGAGCCGCTCGAAACTCTGGGGATTCGTTTTACTTTCTTCAATTAATTGTTTTTCTATTTCGTTATCCATACGGAGCGCAGAGCTTATTTCTTACATTTAAAATCACTACATACTTTTTCCAAACCTTTCCAAACCTCATGTGTATAAGGTTGAGGCGATAATCTAAAAGACAAACGTTTTTTCTTCGCCCGGACAAGTCGTTAAACGTATTTTATAATTTAGTGTCATTGGTTTTGCGACATATAATCCAACATGTAAACTGTACCTTCAAAACAAGCTTCATAAGTACTGAATGTTTTTTCTACTTTGTTCTTTACCACAACAGGAATTAATTTCTCGCGGGGTACAGACTTTGTTGCAGAGGCGAGTCCTTCGTAATAAACTTTCAAATGACTTTCAATCGTTTTAGCATCTATTTTTGTTTGCCATCGAGGTGCCATAAAAAAACATAACTCCAATAATCGGCGCTATCTTTTCTGGCCCATCCCGGCGTGAAACGTATTTCTTCTACTCCTTTATACTCAATAGAGGGCGCGAAACTAATAGGAAAAGGAATTTTCTCGGTTCCCCATCCTGCGGGGCTTGGTAAGTCATATTGAACATCATTAGTTTGTCCAACTGCAGTTAATGTAAAGAGACTTATTATAAATACTAATGCTTTCAAATCTGGTTCTTTCCCTATGCAATGCAGGATTTAGTGGAAAGGTACAAAAGAAATGAGGTTTATTTAGAATACGGACTATTCCCTCTCCTTACAGGAGAGGGGGGACCGCGCCTTGGCGTGGTGGGAGAGGTTACTACGGATAAAAGAGATTTCTTCCATAAGAAGTAACCTCATCCGTCTGCCAAAGGCAGACACCTTCTCCTATGAGGAGAAGGGAAATTGGCTATTTCCTCCTAAACTCCGTAAACTCTTTCGTGGTCGGATTGTATTTCATCGGACCAGTCACAGTTCCAAACCAAATATTTCCGTCTTTGTCTTCTGTTGATTCGAAAACTTGACCGGGAGATATTTTTTTATTTCTGTAAACGGACCATCCTTTTCTCCATACACTGCAGAAGGTGTGTATTTATAAAGCGCCATTCCACCTTCAACACCACAGCTTATCCATAAGTTGCCGGCTTTGTCTTCCATTATGTAGCCGATGAAATTATTCATGTGTTTAGTTAGACTATCGCTTTTATGGCGGGATTGTAACTGTAAAGTCCGTCTCCTCCGCCAATCCAAATGATGCCTTTTTTATCTTGTATCACACAACGTGCGTTAGTAAAAGGAACACCCGGTTTAATATAAAATTGCTCGAATGGTTTCTTCACTTTGTTTGCTGCGACTAATTCTTTATCCACTTTATTATTGGCGATAGAAGGATCGCAAATGCTCACACCACCGCGGGTGTAAATCCATACTTTTCCTGTTTTGTCTAACATAGATCCCCAAGTGCGATCGAAACACAAACCATCTGTTGTATTATAATTGGTGAATCCTTTTTTTGAACTGATGCTTGCGCCTGCGGGTGTAATTACGCCTGCCCTTGCACCGGGAGTAATTGGAACGGTAGGATCAAAAATACTAATACCACCGTCGGTGGAGATCCATACTTTTCCGTTCTTGTCTTCCATAAAATCAGAAATCAAATCATCAGCGAGACCGTTCTCTGTTGTATAAAGTGTCCATGTTTTTCCATCATAACGATAAGCTCCTCCGCGCACAGTACCGAACCAGAGATCGCCGTTCGTCATTTCTCGGACGCAAAATGTATGGAAGGGAATGAGACTTTCTTTGAGCATATAATTGGTGAAGACTTTACCATCGTATTTTACGATGCCCGTCCAACTTCCAAACCACATGTTGCCTTTTTTATCTTGCTGAATAAAGCGAACAATTGTACTTGGATGATAAGGCGAAACAGTATCGTAAGGCTGAACATAATAAGGATCGGTTTTTTGTGTTTGAGAAAATGATATCGTGCAAATTAAGAGCAGATAAAGAAGAAATTGTTTTTTCATTTGAGAATTGCTTTTGCTGTGGAATGCAGAATGTGGAGGAAAGGTACAAAATGTTTAATGTTTGTTGTTTAATGTTTGATGTTTAATGTTTTGGGGTTGACCACCCCTGTCGGCTTTCAGCCCAGACTGTCCCCTCCTTGGCAGGCGGGGAGTTGTTTTGTGCATGGGATTTGCTTCTCTCCTGCCAAGGAGAGACAGGTTTTTTTTGTACTACAAAAAAAACAGAGTGGTCGCCGAAGGCGGATTGGCAGAGGGGTTTTGCCTTAAAATACTTTGCTTCTATTTGAAATTTTATAGCCGATCTTAGGTCGTTCCTCCTCGCTCTGAATAAATTTCTTTACATACTTAAACAGTAACTCCACTTTCTCATCCTGATTAGTAACCTTTTTTTCTATTTGCTCAATTTTCAACAAAAGATCTTTATGTGATACCAATAATTGTCTCATTCTGGTGAAAATCCGAATTATTTGAATATTTACATCAATGGCCGTTTCACTATTTAAAACACTCGACAACATGGCCACTCCTTGTTCAGTAAAAACTAAAGGCGGTTTTCGCATCCCATTTTTCAGAATTGGATATCACAAATTGTGATATCCAATTTTCAAACTCTGAAGGGGTTAATTTAAACATAAAATCATCCGGAAATCTTCTTACGTTTCTTTTAACTGCTTGATTTAACACCCTCGTTTCAACTCCATAAAGGCGCGCCAAATCCTATCAATCATTACCTTTTTCCTCTTATTAAGTATATACTTCTCTCAATTTGCTCATCAGTAATAGATAATTTATGCTTCATCTGTTCTTATTTTAAAACAAAATTATTACAAGGTTTTTTAAATCCCTGCTACAGATTATAGCAATTTTGAATTTGTTTAAAAAAACAACCTTCCCTCTCCTTACAGGAGAGGGGGAACCACGCTTGCGTGGTGGGAGAGGTTACTACGGCTGTAAGAGAATTTCTTCCACATAATTAACCTCATCCGTCTGCCAAAGGCAGACACCTTCTCCTACGAGGAGAAGGGAAATTGCTACTCTAATTCCCCTTCGTTGAATTAACGTGTATTACTTCGGTGATGGAAACATCATCGATATAGTAATGTGCTTTTTTGGGATAGCCTTTTGGATAATCGTAATTGAAATAACCTAGGATGAAAGCTTTCTCGAAACCTTCGGCGGTGTAGGTGGCGGAGAGTTTTACCCACTCTTTATTATTCTTGTAGCCTTTTTTAAATAAAAGTTTACGGGTGGTTTGTTGGGTATGCCTCTTTTTGCATAACTGAAACGAACTTTATCTAAAAACATCAAGCCAAACTCTTTTACTTTGGCGAGACGGAAATCGGCTTGACTGATGTAAAACTCTATTAGGTATTCTTTATCTTTTTCGAGGGTTTGTGTGAGGGGGCTCTCAATATATTCTATAAAATTTTCCTCTATGCAAATGCCGGCGAAGGCTTTGCCGCTGTGGGCTTCTTGTTTACCGAAACGGTTTAAGGGAACACTTACTGCTCCGTCTTCAGCATCTTTGTGATAATAATCGGCGTTGGTGGCGTTGGGGGTGACCCAATTTTTTGGTGCAGAAAATATGATTGCTTTCTTTGGTAGGTAAGCGTTGTACATTCTCGAAACCACCATCGGGTACCAGCTCTTGTGCTTGCGAAATAGAGATTAGAACAAAGAAGGAAAGAGAGAAAATGTGTTTCATTTACCTATAATACAATTACTGCTAAAGGTTACAGGCACGGATTACAAATCCGCGCTAATGGGGTATAAGAGAGTTGAATTATCGGCTAAAATTTGGAGTGTTTTTTCATCAGTTGAAAGTTTAACCATATCACCAGTTATACCAATATGACATTCTTTGTCTTGAATAGCCGGATAATTACATTCATTTGGAAATTGAGCTTTTATTTGAAATAACATATGTTTTCTTCTACTATCCTTATATTTTTTTAAATCTTCGTTTGACTTAAAACAAGTTCTTGGTGATGTAGAAACATTTTTTTCAAGATTTGTTGGTGGATTATTTTTAGGTTTTGGTCAGAACGCATCAGAGGTTACGGTTTGATCTTTTCTAACATATTTATCTGGAACCATTCTTACTAATAAAGTTTCATTTGCTACAACGACTTTTTCAGGATTTTCAGATCCCATCATTTCAGAAATTGATTCTGAATTAATTTCACTTCCTACAGGATCTTTTAATTCTCTTTTTATTTCTTCTGGTCCTTGTTCCATAGATTATTTAAAAAATCGTAACTAAAATGCACCCTTTGATTCACAAGTTCCTTATTTCTAATATAATTAATTATGACTTCACTTTCGCCTCTATCGCCAATTCGTATATCAATCCTATCATTAATTACTGAATACTCGATTAGAACTCCAGAATAGACAGTAGGAGCTATAAAAGATGGCACTTTATTATACTTCATAAAAATGTTTGAAGCTATGCTAAGTCCCATCTGAATACTCCCGTGGTTAATTGGCTTTGATTCTTCATCATCCCACCCAGCTTCCAATTCTCCAAGTTCGTAAATACCATTAAGAACATTCAAAATATCTTCCTCTAAAGATTTTGAATCTCCACTCTTCAATACAAATTTTTTTATATCATCAATCTGTTTTTGATAATATGCAGCTAAACTATCAATATTAGAAATTAATTTGAAGTTGGTGACTTTACCTTGATATCTGTTTAAAGCATTATTGGAAAAATGTAAGAGTTCTTCAAAAATGGTTTTCTCAAAATTTAATCTTTTTTCGTTACATAAATAGTAAAGTATACCTCCGTATTCGACCGACAAAGCATCAAAAAGAAACTCTTTAAATCTCTCAGCTTCTTTTTTTTCTTCACTCGTATAAATATTATTATAAATTAGTTCTTGGAATTTTGGCTTTCTTATATTTTCATTTACAACTGGATTACTTAAAAAATCACTAACATCCTTTATGCTAAGGTTTTTTAGAAGATGAAAATTATTGTAATCTCTAAAATTTTCTAAAGACTTTATAAGCCCAACATTTAACTCAGACGAAAAATCTTTTGGTGAATTTCTATTATTGTATTATTTATCCAATCTTCCTCAGAAATCTCTTTTATTACATTTTCTCCAATAACAATAAAATTTGATATTAGCTTTAACTTATAAACGGTATCATATAAATCCTCAAAGGACTTATTGATACCATTATTATTTTACTAAAATATACAACTATTTCCTCCTCAAAATCCGCCAATAAACTTCTTAAATACTTATTTGTATAAGAATTGTCTACAGGTTCTGACTTTTGAACCTTTTTTAAAACATCCACAATTTTAAAAATTGGAGGATTCATATTAAATAAATTTGGATATTTTAGTTAAGCAAAACATTTACTATAGACTCTATTCATTCTTTTTAATAAAAGTCGAGGGATTTAAAATTGGTATAGGACTAAATTGAAGTATTGTTCCTTTACATTTTTCAAAAATAATTCCCCTCATTGTAGACACCGAAACACCAATTAGAATAACTATCAATCCTTCGTCATTTGGATTTTTTAAACTTATATATTTTTTCTTTTCGGTTAGCTCTAAATAATCTTTTAAATTAATTGCGTGATAAACGAAAACATTCTCAGCCTCTAATAAAACCTGTTCAGTCTGTTTTACATAACCTTTTATAGCAACATTTATTAGAATTAGGTCGTCTTTACAATGTACTTTACTTTAGGATCAATGTGGTAATTAATTTCAGCAATTTGTCCTTCCTCCAGTTTTATTTGAGGAATTGTTAGGTTAAATTTAGCAGTTTCTATTGCCCTTAATCCGTACTTTATAAGATTGTTTTGAGATCATTCATATTAGGCTGCCATTGCGTAATTATTATCTTGCGTATTATCTTTTTTTGCGTTTGCCTTTGATGTCATCACTACATCAACTGCTTTCTCTTGATTTGCCATTTTCTCACTCATAGCAATAGCTTCGACTACATATTCTGACACTTCTCCTGTACTTAATATAACCGAAGAATCTACAATTGAAATTAATTCAATATTCAGAACTCTTTCAATTTTTCTAATTGTTTTTAACGTAAGATTTTCTCTTCCTTTAAGAATTGTATTCACTTGCTGAGGACGAACACCCATAACAAAAGAAAACTCAGTCTTAGAAATATTTCTATTTCTTAATTCCAATAATATTTTTATAGCTATTCGCTGAGAAGTTTCAAGCCAAAAATCATTCTCTTTTCTCCATTTAGCATCTTCCTTCCAAGTTGATTTTTTCTTAGAAAGGTGCTGTTTTAATATATCTTTATTTGTCATATTTAATTCTATAATAACCCATCTAAACCAAAACATCCAATTTCCTTTAAGAAGCCTTTTGTTCTAGCGATTTTCTGTAATTCCAATTTGCCATATTCGGTATCTTCAATCAAATGAGTAAGCTTAATCATTCCTCCTGTTACAACATATACATTCGATTCCAATTGAACAGCGTATATTCTTAACCAACTCTTACCATATGCTTTGTGAGGTATTAACTCAAATTCTTTTCTATTATTTAATTTAATAGACATTTCATCCAAATTCGGTTTTTTTTGATTAGTAGTGTTTTCAGCTAGCTGCAACAATTTACTTTCAAGTGTTTTTCCCTCAATGATCGTTTTTTCTATTGCTTCCTTTACTGTAATTTCTTTTCTCGCAACAATTTTGTTATAATTATCTAAATTCTCTTTATTAGTATTAAAAAAATCTTCTAGGAACTCAGGATCTTGCCAGTTTTCAAATAACTTAGTGTACTCATCTTGTTCGTCTTCGTTATACAAAGAAGCTGAAAGAACAGGATTATCTTCCTCAAATATAGTGATTATTTCCAAGTTATCAACTTATAAGTTTATTATATTTTGTTAAAATTCAATATGTTATGCAATTAGTCAAGGTATTTACAGATAATTAAATATTCCTTTTTTCATAACAAAACGAACAATTTTAAATATAAAGCTACAAAATTAGTACGGATCGACATCTACCAGCACCCTAAAATTCTCATCCCTATAATTCTGATGCAAATTATTAATCTCGTTATTTAATATGTGTCTTACATTTTGCGGCCCTATAGATTTATCAATCTTTAAAATAATACGTTTGTAGTAGTTGTTTTTTATTTTGCTTACTAAGGGAAATTGAGGGCCTAATAAATCTTTTGCAAAGGTGCCTCTTAAGCGTTTGGCTAATTCTTCGCTCATGTTGTTTACCAGGTTTACATCTTTGGCTACTACACTTAATTGTATGAGGCGCGAGTATGGCGGGTAATGGTATTGCTTGCGCTCTTGTAATTGGTTATTGTAAAATAATTTTAAATCGTCGTTAATCGCATATTGTATAACAGGGTGCTGAGGCTGCAAGGTTTGTATAAATACTTTTCCTTGTTTGTGTTTACGCCCTGCCCTTCCACTCACCTGCGTTATTAACTGATACCCCCTCTCGTGCGAGCGGAAATCAGGAAAGGAAAATAAAGAATCAGCATTTAAAATTCCTACCACACTTACATGGTCAAAATCCAAACCTTTGGTCACCATTTGCGTGCCAATTAAAATATCGATGTTCTGTTCTTCAAAATCGTCTATAATTTGTTTGTAGGCGTATTTACTTCGCGTGGTATCTAAATCCATCCGCGCAATTTTTGCTTCCGGAAATAAAATTTCAATTTCTTCTTCTATTTTCTCGGTGCCCATGCCTTTATAGCGTAAATCATTATGTCCACAAGCCGCACAAGCACTTGGCGGAGGAATAGTGTAACCACAATAATGACAAGTTAATTTATTGGAGTGTTTGTGATAAATAAGCGACACATCACATTGCGTACAATGCGGAATCCAACCACAAGAAGAACATTCAGTATAAGGCGCAAAACCTCGTCGGTTCTGGAATAAGATGATTTGTTCTTTGTTTTTGAGAGCGGTTTTAATGGCTTCGTGGAGGGGGTGGGTGAGAATGGATTTGGACCTCATGGAAGTGGTTTCGACAGGCTCAACCACCGGATACTCCTGTGCTCCGGGATCATCGGTGCCTGAGCTTGTCGAAGGCACTTTACCTCATATTTTTTATATCACAAATCACCATTTCATTGGCGGCGCCATCGGTGAAACGTTTGTTTAATTCAATTAAACCGTATTTACCTGTTGAGGCATTTTGATAGGTCTCTAAAGATGGAGTTGCAGAGCCTAACAATACTTTGGCGTTGTGTAACGTAGATAAATAAATAGCAGCATCACGAGCATGATAACGTGGTGCAGGATCGTGTTGTTTGTAAGAGTAATCGTGTTCTTCGTCAATAATGATTAAACCCAAATTCGCATAAGGTAAAAACAAAGCTGAGCGTGCGCCCATAACAATGCTGTAAGTATTTTCTCCGGTGTTATTTAAAACATTATTCCATATCTCCACCCGTTCATTTTCGCTGAATTTAGAATGGTACACCCCTACTTTATCGCCGAAGTAAGTCCGCATGCGAGTGATAAGTTGCGTCGTTAAAGCAATTTCAGGAAGAAGAAATAAAACTTGTTGTCCGTTTGCAATAGTTTCCTCAATGAGTTTCGCGTATAATTCTGTTTTACCGCTTCCGGTAACGCCGTGTAATAAATTAACCGAATGTTTTTCGAACGCCGTTTTAATTTCGGTGTACGCTACTTTTTGTTCTTTAGTGAGATTCTTTTGTGGGTTTCAGAGTTTGAGAACTGTAAACGCCCTATTTCAAATTGCTGTTCTTCAAAAACACCTTTCTTCACTAAAGCAGAAACAGCTGCGCTATCACTCTTCTTAACGATTTCGCTTTTCGATACCCAGCGTTCAGCACCTTTCACACTTTTTTCTAAATGCAAAAACATAAAAGCGCTTCTGCCTGTTTAAACGCTTTCTTCTCTAGCTTATCCAACAATTCCTTCAGCTTCATTTCATCCTTCACTTCGCCGTTCGAATGTTCACTATTCAAGTATTCACTATTCAATTTAACGAAACTAACGAGCTTCGGCTTGTACTTATCCTTCACCTCTTCGTAAACTAAAATCGCGCCTTTCTTAATTAAATCATTCACTGTTTTGTGAATGGAGTTGAGTTTCAGGATCTTACTTACATCTTCGAAACTCAAGGTATCATTGTGATGCAACGCATCAATAATTAAATGTTCTTTATCGGAGAAAGCAGAATGATCGCTCTCCTCAAAATTAAATTCAGGATTCAATTGAATATTGGCAACAGAACTTAATTTGAGAGCAGAAGGCAAAGCGGCATTCATCACTTCGCCGGGTCCGCACATATAATAGTAGGCCATCCAATCCCAAAACGTTAATTGTTTTTCGAGGACAATAGGTTTATCATCAATAACAGAATCGATATACTTCGCCACATAATCTGACGGCGCTTTATCATGAACTTTAGAAACTATTGCAGAATAAAATTTCGATTTCCCGAATTGTACGAGGACACGTTTTCCTAAATCCACCTCATCGTTCAATTCCACAGGCACGCGATAGGTGTACTTTTGCGGTACAGCCAACGGCACTATGACATCAACAAATAAAGTGGTGCGTGACATTCTACTTTTTAAATATTAAAATTAGTCGGTCGGATTTTTTTCATCGAAGGCGTTCAATTGGTAATCGCCAACAACCGTTTCCAACTTAAACCCGGCTTCAGTCGCCATTTTTTCAAATAAAGATTTAGTGAGAAGCGAAACTTTCTCTTCGAAATAATAATCTTTGCCTTTATCAGAGAACTCGATACGTTTGATGATTTTATTATCCTCAATTTTTTTGAGGATATGAAATTCGATGCCTTCAAATAGCATTTTTTTATCGGCAATCATGCAATTTGTTACATCCAACACATTAAAAAATCAACTACAAAAATTCCACCCGGCTTTAACGATTGATAAACATTCTTGAATACTTTCAAATTATCGCGTTCATCCTCGAAATAGCCAATGCTGGTAAACAAATTAAATACATGTGTAAAATAATTTATCCGAAACGGTGTGCGCATATCATGCACATAAAATTCTAAAGTTTCGTTGGAACTCTTCAGGGCTTCTGAAATACTGTTATCCGATAAATCTGTTCCAATTACATTACAACCTTTTGAGTTCAGGTAAATGGAGTGTCGACCTTTGCCACAAGCTAAATCCCATACTTTATGATTTGGATTTAAGCCAAGATGTTTACACAAGGCATCCATAAAGGACTGGGCTTCTTTATCATCTCTTTTTTTATAAAGGATATGATAATACGGCGAGTTAAACCAATCTTTGAACCAGAGGGCGTTTGACATAGGGTAAAGTTAAGAAATTCCCTTGCCTTCGAGAGCCTCAGGCAAGGGTTGTTAAAAACTCCTGTCCTGTCGAGCGTACACCAATGTCCAGTCGAGCGTACACCAATGTCCTGTCGAGCGTAGTCGAGACATTCCCCTAACGTTCTCGACTACGCTCGAACTGACAGGATGGGAAAAGTAACCTCACCCACCACGCGAAGCGTGGTCCCCCCTCTCCTATGAGGAGAGGGAAAAACATTCGTAATTAAAACGAAACTATCTTGTGGAGAACGAGCGCTGGCCTGGAAATCCGTGTTAGGGGCGTAGCCTGTGCGGGGAATCGATTTCCCTTGTCCCGATAGCTATCGGGATTGGTTCTTTTCTTAATCAAGCAAGAAAAGAACATGAAAAAAGCCCTGCTTTTGCAGGGCTTTAAATAATAAACAATTTCTTTTAATTCGCACTCACCTTCACATATTGATATTTCTCAAATACCTCGCGGCGTTCGATGTGATCGTTATGCCAAGCTGGTCCTTGAACCATTGAACGCTTGCTGAATTTTAATTTAGAAGCATCGCCGCCTTTAGCAGTTACTGCATCTTTAATTTTATTCATGGTGATAGTGGCACGTGCTGCAGCTAATTCATTATTGTTTTTAAATACAATCATACAAGGTACTTTAGAAGCACTTGCTTCGATAGATACGTTGATTGATTTTTTCTTGCTAATCTCAACTAAGCGATCGATAAAGGCTGTCCAAGTTTCTTGTACAGAATCTACACGATGTTTGTTATACTTAAAGTAGAATTCGTATTTCGTAGCCGGTAATTTAGCAACACCTGCAGTTTCAACATATAGAACTTGCTTATAAACCTTACTTACTTTTGTGTTGTTAGTGCTTAAATATGTTTTCTCAGAGGATACATCACCACTTGAAGCAGATAAATCATAATTCACATCTGCATCTAAAGCAATGTTATTTAAAACACCTTTAGCATTTGTTGTTCCTGTATAATTACTTCCATCATTACCAACTAAAGCAATGTTTGCATTTGGAACCGGTTTCTTTTGTTTAGGATTATTGTAAACCACAACATTTAAACTTAAGTTATATAAGCTCGCTGGTTTCTGACCATCTAAAAATAATAACTGTGTGTAATTTTGCTACCTTTAATTCCGGTTGTGTTAATAGTTGCAACAGCGCTTTTCTTGCCGCCGTTTTCAGCCATTACTGTATAAATATTATCAGCTACTAAAACAATAGCTTCTTTTTTACCTTTATCGTCAGCATCAAAAGTTTGTACAGCACCTGCTTTATCAGTTACAGTAATTTTTGCACCCGGTACAGGTTTTTTATCTTTTGAATTGTTAAGTACAATTGTATTTAAAGTGATACCGGTGTCTTTTACTTTTACTTTACCTAACAATTTAACCGGCTCTAAAGAAATCTCTTTGCGGATCTCCTGATAACTTAAATCGTTTGTAACGTAAACATCTTCGTTGAAGAATTCATTTCCTTCTGATTGATAAGAGAAGTTGTACTCTTTACCCGGAGGTAAAATAGTAGAGAACGTTCCGTTTACAATTTTCGGACGGTAAGTGCCTACAATTTCTCCTGTTTGTTTATCTCTTACGATGATTGTAATGTCTTCAGGTAAACTCTCCCCTTCCGCTGCAATAATTTGTCCTCTGAATAAAGCTAAAGGCTTTTCGGTTTGACCAGGAATTGAAATCATGTAAAGATCTTTCTCACCAAAACCACCTTCTTTTGCTGATGAATAGTAAGCACGTTTTCCGTCAGGTGATGTTGAGTAGAACACATCATCGTCAGTTGTGTTGATTGGATGCCATAAGTTAAATGGTTCAGTACATTTATTGTCTTCATCTAAAATTGAAAACATTAAATCGAAACCTCCCATGGTTTTGTGACCTTTAGAAGCAAAGAAGAAAGTTTTTCCATCAGGATGCATAAACGCTCCGTCTTCATCGTATTCTGTATTAATAACAGGACCAACGTTTAAAGCTTTACTCCATTTTCCGTTTGGTAATTTAACGCAACGGTAAATATCACGACCACCAAAACCACCTTCGCGGTCAGACACGAAATAAATCGTGTTCCCATCATTACTTAAACAAGCGTGAGATTCCCAAGCTTTAGTGTTGATATCAGAACCGAACTCTTGTAATGAAGTCCAGGTTTTTCCATCCCAAGTTGAGTAATAAATATTTCCATTACCTCCGTCGTCGCGGAAAACAATTAGAGTTTGTCCATCAGGACTTAAGTTAATCGACGCTTCGTGTCCGTTTGTATTTACGTTTGAACTTAAAGCAACGGGCTTAGTCCATTTTCCTTTATCATCTTTATACGATACAACGATATCTTCGAAGAAATTTCCATCAGGTGTTTTTTCTCCTCCTGTGCTTGAAGAACGGCGAGTTGTGTAAATCATTGTTCTTTCGTCTGAACTTAAAACCGGACTGTATTCAGGATATTCGCTGTTAATGCTATCACCAAGATTGGAAATTTGAACATTGATTGGAGCGGATACAACTTCCTTAGCAAACATGCTTTGCTTTTTGTAATACTCTAAATCTTTTTTCCAACTCTTATCTGCACCAATAAATGTTCCGAATTTATCGTACTGAACAATGGCTTCGTCAAATTTATAGTTGATATGTAATGCTTGTCCGTAATAGTAATGTGCTAATGGAGGCGCCGCTTTTTCATTTGGGTCGTCCATTTTATAATTCTTATCTGTTTTTGCTACGGCTTTAGTTAAGTAAGATTCTGCTTTTGCCTTTTCGTTAGATGACTTTAAGTAACACACCCCAACGTTGTAATTGATGTTAGCGGATGAAGAATCCATTTCATACGCTCTTAAAAAATTGCGTAATGCTAATTCATAATTTTCTTCCAGCATTAAAAACGAACCTTCCTTAAAATAATCTTTGTAAGATCCCGTAGGAAGCTGCGCTTGAGCTGTCAATAAAATCAGAGAGAAAACCAGTAATAAAAACTTCTTCATTTTTCCTTTTTTTATAAGGAAACAAATATATATAAATATTAGATAAAACTAGGTTTTTACCGTCGTATTAATCGTTTTAGGGAGACTAAAAACGAACAAAAAAGGAAGAGTTTTAAACAGTTCTGTTGATATCCCAACCTTCAAGATAATCGGCCACTTTACGAAGGAAAGTACCTCCGAGAGAGCCGTCTACCACTCGGTGGTCGTAAGATAAAGACAAGAACATCATATGGCGAATACCAATTAAATCACCCTGTGGGGTTTCAATAACAGCCGGTTTTTTCTTAATTGTTCCAACAGCCATAATTGCTACTTGAGGCTGAAGAATGATTGGTGTTCCCATTACATTCCCAAAATTACCAACGTTGGTAAGGGTAAATGTGCCGCCTGAAATTTCATCAGGAGTTAATTTATTAGCTCTTGCGCGAGATGCTAAATCGTTCACCGCTTTGGTTATTCCAATAAGGTTTTTCTCATCCGCATTACGGATAACCGGCACAATTAAATTGCCGCTTGGTAAAGCCGCAGCCATTCCAATGTTAATATTTTTGCGTTTAATAATTTTAGTTCCTGTTTGATCAACAGAAACATTTATCATTGGGAAATCTTTAATTGCTTTTGCAACAGCTTCAATAAACAATGGCGTAAATGTTAATTTTTCACCTTCACGTTTTTCAAATTCTTTCTTCGCTTTTTCTCTCCACAATACTAAATTAGTTACATCAGCTTCAACATAAGATGTAACGTGCGGCGACACATGTTTACTCATTACCATGTTATCGGCAATGATTTTACGCATGCGATCCATTTCAATAATTTCATCACCAGCAACTACAGAAACCGCAGGACGATTAATTGTCATAGCACCGTCACCAGAACTTTGTGTTTTTGCAGTGCCATTACTTTGTGTAGAAGTTGTAGTAGAAGTAGAAACACTTTTATTTCTATTGGGTAAATAAGCTAAAATATCGGCCTTTGTAACACGACCAGCTTGTCCGCTTCCTTTAATACTTTCTAATTCATCAATGCTAACTCCTTCTTCCTTGGCAATGTTTTTCACCAATGGAGAATAGAATTTATCGGATTTACTGAAATCAACATTTGCAGTTACAGCAGCAACAGATGCAGTCTTTGTTTCGGCAACAACATTTGTTTTAACTTCCGGTGTATTTGTTTTGGAGTTTCAGCCACTTTTGCACCAGCCTCCGAAGAGATTTGCGCAATCACAGCTCCTACCTGAACAACATCACCTTCTTTAAATAATTTTTTAATTAAAGTACCTTCAAATGGCGAGGGGATTTCGCTATCCACTTTATCGGTTGCAATTTCTAAAACTGTTTCATCAATTTTAATTGCGTCACCTTCGTTTTTTGTCCATTTAATGATGGTTGCTTCTGCAACACTCTCGCCCATTTTAGGCATTATCAGATCAAATTGTGCCATTTTAATTTTTTTCTATCGTCGCAAAAATAAACTTTATTTACTCTTATTCAATTTATTTACGACAGGTTAATTATATTTTAATACCAATAATCAATATATCATCTACCTGCTCTAATCCGCCTCTCCAGCTTTCAATCGTTTCATTTAACTTATGACGTTGCTCATTAGCAGGTAATTTACTTGCATCTAACAATAAGTTTCGGAAGTTTCCTGCCATGAATTTCTTTCCTTTTGGTCCGCCAAACTGATCGGCATATCCGTCAGAGAAAATATAAACCATATCGCCTTTTTTAAGCTCGATGGTGTTATTCGTAAACTTTCTGGTTTCACCAATAAAAGCTCCAACAGGGAATTTGTCTGCTTTATGTTGTATCAATTCTCCGTCACGAATGATGTACAATGGATTAAACGCTGCTGCAAATTGTAATTTTAATTTTTTTAAATCCAAAGCACAAAGGGTCATGTCCATTCCGTCTTTGGTTTGCTTTTCAGTAATACCAACGTGTAATGTTGAAGCTACACCTTCGTTTAATTTATCCATGATTTCAGCAGGCGCATACAAATCTGTATTGTTCACCGCATCCTTCAATAAATTTGACCCTACAATACTCATAAACGCACCGGGTACACCGTGACCGGTACAATCTACCGCTGCGAAATAAACGCTGTCTCCTTTTTTATCTAACCAATAAAAATCACCACTAACAATATCTTTTGGTTTATATAATACGAATGAATTTGGCAATAATTGATCGAACAACGCAGGCGGCGGTAAAATAGCTTCCTGAATACGTTTTGCATAATGAATACTATCTGTTACTTGCTTGTAAAGAATTTCTAACTCGCCGTTTTTGTTTTGAATTTCTTCTTTCTGACGAACAACTTCTTCTGTACGCTCAACAACTTTTTGCTCGAGGAAACGTTCGTTCTCGGCTAAGTCGTCACGCATTTTTACTAATGCTAATCCAAGACTATCATGATCGCTTAAAGGTTTGTACGACGCGTCGAAATTACCTGAACCCGTTTGTTTAGCGAATTCAGTTGTGCTTTCCATCGACTCAATTAAGCTATTTAAAGCTCCACCCATCTCACCAATTTCATCTGTACGGTAATCGATACGTTCTTTAGGAAGAATTCCTAAGCCCATCGATAATAACATTTTCTTCAGTTGCTGTACCGGATTAACAATAGAACGCACTGTGAAGAAGGCTACAAAAATACCTCCAACCACAAGAATAATTCCTAAATACTTTACAAAACGCTCAAGGAAATTAAATGATGAGAACATTTCATCACGAACAGTTTCAGCAGTCTTTTGTTTCGAATCAATTAATTTTCCAAGGTGAGCATAAATACTTTTTAAACTTTCTTCCGAATTATCTAAAGCATCTTTGGCAAGAAAGTAAATCGATACGTCTTCGTAAGATTCTAAGGAATTAAGGGGTGTCATGATTTCTTGCTGATAAATCATGAACAATTCATCCGTTTTTCTAACGATAAATTTCCAGGCTTTTAATTCATCATTGCTTTTCCAACTCTTCGATAATTCACGGATATCTTTACATTTCGCAGGATAATCGGTTTGAATTAATTTTAATAATTCTTCGCGACCATTATCGTTTACGTTTTTACTGTAATACCATTTAGAAATTAAGGTTTGAGAGCGTTGTAATAAAAAGTTGTACTCTTTCAATGCAGCCACACTCGGCGCCACCTGATCTACCACCTCTTCTGTTTTCTTTTTACTTTCAGAAACAGTGGAAAGCGTTAATACAAATGCTACAATCGTCAACCCAATTAAGGTGCTGAAACCTGTACCAATTCGTCTTCCAATAGTGAATCTGATTGCCATACTCTTTTAATCCTACTAATTACCTTTTTTAGCGTCTTCTAATTTCTTGTTAAACTCAAGCGATTTTTCGGTGTCGTTTAATGCCTGGTAAATTTGACGTAAGCCTTCTAATGCTTTTACGTTTTTAGGATCGAGCTGATATACTTTACTCATGAATGGTAATGACTGTTTAAATAATTTTGTGGAGTTATCCTGAATCACTTCTAATTTATCGAGAGGTGTATCTAAATCCATCGAGTTAATTAAGTTAACCCCTTGGTTATAGTAAATGATACCTAAGTTAAATGTTGCGCTAACGTTTTTAGGATCTAACTCTAATACTTTCATTAAAGCTAATTTACCAATCTCACCGTACTCAGCTTTATTGCCGGCATTATTAAATAAATCGGAATAATGTGAACCTACGCCTGAGTAATATTCAATATCCTTAACTCTGAAATCAAATACTGAATCCACTTGCATGTAATACTCTTTGTGTTTCTTGTACGCGATATTACTCTTCTCGTAGTTTAACGAATCGTATAAATATTTCACACACATGTTGTGGTATGTTTCTGAATGTTTCTTTAAAATTTGTTTGTTCGCATCAATTACTGTTTGTTCAGGTTTTAATGAATTTGAAATACGGATAGAGTTAATAGATGTATCGCGGTTAGCTGAATTTAAATTGAATTTTTCTTTCTTAGCCAACTCATAATATACAAATGCACGATAGTACCAAGCCTGAGCATCTTTGCGAACTTCAGCAGACATGAATGCTGAGTCGACAGCACTCTTCGCACAATTCACATCTTTTACTTTTATGCACTCCATTACGCGCTCTAATTTCTCAATTTGAGCAAACGAAACCGTGCTAAGCATGATGCTTATTGCGACTAACAAATATGTTACGTTTCTATTACGCATTTTAATCTATTGCAATTGCTAAAGCTTTAAAATCCTCACTCGTTTTTAGTCCGGCTTTTACCGCACTGTTCTTACTATATTCAAATTTTTGTTTATTCTCAATAACTACAAAGTTGATAGCCGCGCCACCTTTTGCAGCACCTGCATTTTCGGCAATAATTAATGCGCCTTTACCTTTTAATTTTGAAGTAGCATCGGCTAACGATTTACTTACATCAGGTAATAAAAATAACATGTGAGGTTTTGCTTTAGGATCGAAAGCCGGTGTGTTTACCACTTCCATTTTTTGATTACCTACCGTTTTACTCTCAGCCATTTTGGTAAGCTCTTTCATTAAAGCTTCATTCTTACCAACAACATGAATAATAAAATTGCCTGTTTTTTTAGCACTCGGCCATTCGAAATAACGGGTAAAATTGTAAAGGAATACAGCTTTAATTTTAGCATTAGTATCGAAGGTTTGGACAAAGCCAAAACTGCTCGTAATAACAACGATAACTACTAAATATTTTAAAAGGCGTTTCAAATACAATATCAGTGGCAAAATTCGGGCCACAATAACCAACAAATATAACATTTGCCTATGGTGTATCCAATTTAATAATAATTAACCGTTAGATATGTTAATTTGTTCATAAAATGCCTAATTTTAGGTCTAAATGCTGTACAATGCCGAATATAATAACCTCACTGATAACGAGCTCATTAGCCGTTATTCTGAGAATGGGGATTCGGTATTTTTAGGCCTTCTTTTTAAGCGTTATTCCCACCTGGTTTTAGGTTTATGTATTAAGTACCTCAAAAATGAAGATGATGCCCAGGATGTGGTAATGCAAATTTTCGAAAAACTGACCGTCGACCTTAAAAAACATAAAATCGAATTTTTTAAGAGCTGGCTTTACACCTATTCAAAAAATATGTGTTTAATGGAGCTTAGAAAGAAGTCGGTACAGTTAAAGAAAGACATTGAATTTCAGGATAGTAATGTTGTTTTTATGGATTCCGAGCAAGATTATCATCTAAATACAAAAGCAGACGAAAAGGAAAATGCTATTTTGCAATTAGAAACAGCATTAAGCAGTTTGAGTAAAGAACAGAAACAATGTGTGATATTGTTTTATTATAAAAACAAATCGTACAACGAAATAGTAGATATAACAGGTTACGATACAAATGCAGTAAAGAGTTATATCCAAAACGGAAAACGGAACTTGAAATTAAAAATAGAGGAACTACAAAATGGCCAAAGGGCTTAATAAACATACCCCGAATAGTGACGAGCTATTAAAGCGACTTGAAACCAACGATTCGAGCGGACTGGATGACTTTGAAAAAGAAGCACTGGAAGGTTTTGATAGTTTGGAGAATGTTGAATTGGCTAAAAATTTGACTGACTCTTTAAATAAAAAAATTGACGAGAAATATTTAAATAAAGAAGGCGGGAATAAAAAAGAACTAATGTATTTAAGTATGGCTGCCGGATTGGTTTTGGTAGTTGGCTTAAGCATCTTCTTTATGAATATAATGGGCGACAAAAAAGAAATGGCTATGGAAAGTGCGCCTACTACCGAGCAAATTACCAATGAAGTGGCCAAACCAAGCGACCTTGCTCCTGCCGAAGAAGAACCAAAAGCAGAAGGAAAAGGTGGAGAATTAAATACAATTAGTACTACTGATGCTTTAGCAGAAAAAGCGGCAACAGGTGGCGGAAAAGATATTTCGGAATTAGATCGACGTGCAAAAACAGAATCAGATAAAGATGATGGATTAACATCTCGCAGAGTAGTTAAAGAAACAAAAGCCGGACAATCTATTGCAGATAGTGAAGGTGAAAAAGATTTTAAACAACAACCTGAAACAAAAACTACAAGTGGCCCACCAGCAGGAATTAGCACATCTCCTTCTTCTCCTATTGTTTTAGAAGATTTGAAATCAAGCGATAGAGAAGAAGAATCAAATGAGAAAATTAGTCTTTCGAAAAATAATTCAGATGCTAATAAACAAGCTGAAGGCCAAAAAGAAAGTGGTGTAAAAAAACGCGCAGCTCCAAAAAAAGAAAAAGCAAAGAACAGTGAAGCTTTAGCTAGCGATGACATTGCCGCAAAAGATGAAAGTATTGTGAACGTCCCTGTTAATGTTAGTCAGCAAACTGTAGTTGGTGGTGTTGCCGCCGCTGAACCAAAACGTGATGAAAGTGGTTATTTACATAATGTAGAATACGGTAATCACGCTTATTATAAACCGCAAGATTATTTGAAAGTAGAAATTAATAAAAGCGAAATGCTTAAAACAAATGTAAAAGCATTTAAAGCAGAATTAACTATTAACGAAAAAGGAACTGTAACAGCTGTGAAATTCTTAACCACTTTTGATAATTGTACAGGTTGTAAAAAGGAATTAGAAAAAATTCTACTAAAGATGCCGGGTTGGAAACCTAAATCAAAATCGGCTGTTGAGACAGTGAGTTATATTGATCAGTAATTTTTCTCGCAAAGACGCAGAGACGCAAAAATTTACTTATAAATCTCCTTCTTCGCGGCAAGCAAAGTGTTTTTTAAGAGAGAAGCAATAGTCATTGGTCCTACTCCACCTGGAACAGGAGTTATGTAAGAACATTTGGGAGCACAATTATCAAAATCAACATCACCAACTAATTTATAGCCTTTAGGAAGAGATGCATCATCAACACGGTTAATACCAACATCAATAATTACACAACCTTGTTTTACCATGTCTGCAGTCACAAAATTTGGTTTACCAATCGCTGCAATGATAATATCTGCATTCAGACAATGTGCTTTTAAATCTTTTGTTCTGCTATGACAAAGTGTAACAGTGCAATTCGCGAATTTTGTATTCTTCGCCATTAAAATACTCATGGGCGAACCTACAATATGACTTCTTCCAATCACCACGCAATTTTTTCCTGAAGTTTCAATATTGTAACGCTCTAATAATTGAGTGATTCCGTAAGGTGTGGCACTAACGCAAGTCGGTAAATCTAAAACCAAACGACCAACATTTATCGGATGAAAACCATCCACATCTTTACTTGGTTTCACAGCTTCAATAATCTTATGCTCTGAAATATGTTTTGGTAAAGGCAATTGAACAATATAACCGTCAATATCTTTATCGTTATTTAAGTCTTCTAACTTATTTAATAATTCCTGTTCAGTAATCGTTGCCGGAAATTTTACGAGTGTCGATTTGAAACCAACTTTTTCGCAAGTCTTAACTTTAGAACCCACATAAGCTTGAGAAGCCGGATCATCACCTACCAAAATGGCGGCTAAATGAGGTGTTTTTCCTCCGTTAGAAGTGAAGGCTTTTACTTCTGCAGCAATTTCTTCCTGCATTTGTAATGATATTTTTTTTCCGTCGATTAATTCCATTATTGTCCAGGCATTTTCGGCATGTTACGCATCATTTTTGCCATGGCGTTTTTATCGTTCATCATGCGCATCATTTTGCGGGTATCTTCAAACTGCTTTAATAATTTATTTACTTCAGTAATATTTAATCCACAACCCTTAGCTATACGTTGACGACGAGCGCCATTGATAACTTCAGGCTTGCTGCGTTCAACCGGTGTCATCGAATAAATAATTGCTTCAATGTGTTTGAAAGCATCATCTTTTATATCTGCATCTTTAATTGCTTTACCAACACCCGGAATCATTCCCACTAAATCTTTGATATTACCCATCTTTTTAATTTGCTGCAGCTGATTTAAAAAATCATTCAAATCAAATTTATTATTCGCAATCTTCTTCGATAACTTTCTTGCTTCTTCTTCGTTATATTGTTCTTGTGCACGCTCAACTAAAGTAACAACGTCACCCATCCCTAAAATACGATCACTCATACGTTCAGGATAGAACACATCTAGCGCTTCCATTTTCTCGCCGGTACCAATAAATTTAATGGGTTTGTTTACTACAGATTTAATGGAAAGAGCAGCTCCACCGCGTGTATCACCATCTAATTTGGTTAAGATAACACCGTCGAAATCCAATTTATCATTGAAGGCTTTTGCAGTGTTAACTGCATCTTGCCCTGTCATTGCATCTACTACAAATAAAATTTCGTTAGGCTTGATTGCTTTTTTTCAAGTCCGAAATTTCATTCATCATCATCTCATCAATTGCTAAACGACCGGCGGTATCAATTAAGATAACACTGTTTCCGTTTTCTTTGCCTGTTTAATAGCAGCTTCAGCAATTTTAATTGGACTTTTTCTTCTCTATTCGAGAATACATCCACTCCAATTTGCTCTCCTAAAACATGTAACTGATCAATCGCAGCGGGACGGTAAACGTCGCACGCCACCATTAAAGGATTTTTTCCTTTTTTAGTTTTTAAATAATTAGCGAGTTTCCCTGTGAATGTTGTTTTACCTGAACCTTGCAACCCACTCATTAAAATAATGGTTGGATTACCGCCTAAGAAAATATCTTCTTTCTGACCACCCATTAAGGCAGTCAATTCGTCGTGCGTAATTTTAATTAAGAGTTGCCCCGGAGAAACTGAAGTTAATACGTTTTGTCCAAGCGCTTTTTCTTTAATGGTATCCGTAAATTGCTTTGCAACTTTAAAGTTAACGTCGGCATCGAGTAATGCTTTACGAACTTCTTTCAACGTTTCAGCAACGTTAATTTCTGTAATCTTTCCGTGACCTTTTAAAACCTTAAAGGCGCAGTCGAGTTTATCACTTAAATTATCAAACATGGTATAAATCCTAAGGAGACAAATTTAGGATTTTTATGCTATTTTTCGCTATAAATTAATGAGGAAAAGATGAACTTAATTCCTTGTAATAACCCTTATAAGTTTCGTTATTTGGTTCTAATTCACAGGCTTTTTTAAGGTCTGACAAAGCTTCCCGTCCCATTCGGGAATCCACATAAAATTTGGCTCTGTTGACGTATAAAATGGCATTATTTGGCTCTGCGGCAATTAATTTATTTAATTCTGTAAGCCTGCTGCCCATTAATCCTGTGAGAATCTCCTGTTCTGTTCCTTTGGGAATAAGTTCCGTACAACATTGTCTTAAAATGGTAAGGTCTTTGAAGGCATTCTCAAAATCCCCAAATTTTTTATAGGCAAGACAACGGTATACTAATACTTGTGGACTTTTTCCTAATTCGTAGGCTTTTGTGTAATCGGCAATTGCTTCATCTTTTTTACCTAAGGTTACATAAGTATTAGCGCGGTCGTTATACACCTGTGGCTTTTTGTTGTATAAAGAAATTGCCTTGTTGTAACTTTCCAAAGATTCGGGGACCCGACCTGCATCATATAAAAAATTGCCCAAACGCGCATGGTAAAAATAATTTTTAGGGCAATCCTTTACTGCTTCACTCAAATAAGAAATCCCGTCCTTATAAACATTCAACCGCACAAACGTTTTAATAGCGAGAGCAAGAATAATTAATGAAAAAATTTGTCTTGTCAGTTTCAAATTGAAATTAATTTTAAACTGACTTAATAAAAGAATAACACCTATCATTGATGTGTAGACACGATGCTCAAGATGTTCGCCAGTTGGTAATGTTGAACCAAACCATACTGCTACTGCCAATAATGCGAAATAAATTCCTAAACCTAAAATAACTATCTTTTTATTACCAACACCCCATTTATACAACACAAAAACTATTACAAGAATTACTAACATACCTGCCACTACACTTATAATATCATATATAGGAGACACTGATTGATTAATAGGTATAAAGGATTTTCCAATGAACATTAACATAGCATAAGAAAAACTTTTAAGCGTAGTTAAAAAATCTGTGCCTGCAGTTAAAGTTGTATTTATAACAGCCGTTAACATCAGGTACCAGCTTAATAGCTGCAATACCCATATACCAATTAACAATGATATCCTTTTTCGGTTAACAGGTGGGAAAATAAAAAATATAAAGACAAAAAGAGGGAATAGAAAAATGGAATTCTCTTTAGTAAACAAGGCCAGCATAAAAAACACAACCTGTAAAACCGCATTAAGAATAGTACCTTTTTTAATATATTTTATGAGATGATAAAAAGAGGAAATAGCAAATAAACAAAGTAAAAGATCATGTCTGCCCGGAACCCAAGCCACTGCTTGCAATGCAATTGGATGAATAGCAAAGATGGCAGCTAAAAAAAATAATTTTTCCTTTGCAATATTAAACTCGCTTAGGAGTTTATACAACATCACAACTGAAATAGCATGAAGTGCCACATTATTGAAGTGATAAATAAACGGATTATCCCTACCAATATGATAATCGATTATATAAGAAACAATTTGAATTGGACGATAATACAAACCCTGAATAGCATCCTGAAATGCAACAATTATATTACTCCAGTTGCTAAGATAGGCCTGATCACGGAGAATGAGCCAATCCTCATCCATTGGCGAAAATTCGAAGAAAAAACTTTTGAAATAAACAACATAGGTAAGTATCACCAATACAATGATAGAAGTACGGGGATTGTCAAAAAATAAAGGTTTTGATTTATTCATAATAGCTCTGTAAGAACCTTAAAACACAAATTTACCGTATCTTTTCTTAATTTCGTTCTAAATTATGAATCATTCCGACTATATGCAAAAGGCACTTCAACTGGCCAAATTTGGCTGGCCGAAGGTCGCGCCTAACCCAATGGTGGGTTGTGTAATAGTGAAAGATGGGAAAATAATTGCGGAGGGCTATCATAAAGAATATGGCGGACCACATGCAGAAGTTAACGCCATAAATTCATTAGCTCCGGATTTTGATTTTACTGAATGTACCTTATATGTGAATTTAGAACCTTGCTCGCATGAGGGGAAAACACCACCTTGTTCCGATTTATTGGTGACCAAAAAATTTAAGAAGGTTGTTATTTGTAATACAGATACAAATCCTTTGGTTGGCGGAAAAGGAATTGAACGTTTAAAGAAAGCAGGAATAGAAGTTGAAAGTGGAATTTTAGAACAAGAAGGAAGAGAGTTGAATAAACGCTTTGTTACATTTCATGAAAAGAAAAGACCCTACATGATTTTAAAATGGGCGCAAACCAATGATGGCTTCGTTAGTAAAAATCCAATACCTCAAAACAAAAGTGAGAATTGGATTACAGGAGATGAAAGTAAAAAGTTAGTCCACGAATGGCGTGCACAAGAACAAGCTATAATGGTGGGAACAACTACTGTTATAAATGATAATCCTGAATTAACAGTTCGATTAGCGGAAGGAAAAAATCCGATTCGAATAGTTATAGACAAAGATTTAAAATTAAAACCAGATTCAGATATTTTTAATGCTGCAGCCGAAACCCTTGTATTTACAGGGCTACAGAAGACCTCAACCAAAACTGTAAAATTTTTAAAAATTGATTTTAGCGCAAAAGTATTGGAACAAATTTTAAACAAGCTTTACACTTTAAATATTTCGAGCGTTATATTAGAAGGTGGCACTACCCTACTCCAAAGTTTTATCAAAGAAAATTTATGGGATGAAGCTCGCGTGTTTATTAACCCTGATAAAAGTTTTGGAAGTGGTACTAAAGCGCCGGAATTCGATTTAAGTAAAGCGGTTCAGGAAAAAACAGGAACTGATAATTTATACCAAATAAAAAACCCGCACTAGGCGGGTTTTTTATATTTCTATTTTCTATTGCTTAACAATTTTTTGTCGTTGCTCATAACCTTTTGCATTTAATTTAATTACATAAATGCCACTCGCTAAATGAGAAGTGTTAACTTCTGTCACCTCAGCATTTGCATTTACGGTTGAAATTAATTTGCCCGATAAATCAAATACATTAATGGTATATTCAGAATATGGTGATTCGATAATTACTTTATCAAAATCGTTGTTTATTACAAACTTCTCGAAACTCTCGTTTACATTCTCAATTCCGGTTGCTGAACATAGTGTTGTTATAGTTGGATTAATTGCGTTTGGGAAAGGATTATAATTAACAACTGTAAAGGTAGTTGGAGGGTTCATTGGATTCGCTAAAACTATTGTATTAATGTTATTGCCCATAGTTGGGGTTAAGAACGTGCCGCAGGTTGCGTTTAAAGCCATATCGGAACCAACAATATAACGGTTTGTATAGGGTCCCGGCGCGGTCCATCCTTCTTGCGCAATCCAATACATCGTATTTGATTTATTCACCACATTTACTGCGCTCCAGTTTACAAAAACCGGAACCGGTACTAATGAATACGTCATACCTATTTGATAATTAAATACCGAATCCATTCTCATTGCAGAAAGATAACTGAATGTTCCGGTTGGAACTGACAAGCCAGCTATATAATTTCTGTTACCAACTTTCACCATATCATGATATCTGAAATTTGTATAATACTTTGGTGTAACAATAGTATTTAGAGTTAGATCCGTCTCAACGGTCATTAAATTATTATTTGGGTCGCCTCCAATCATAAAGACTTTAGATCCATAAACCTGTAACTTTTTTACATACATAGCCTGTGAAGAAAAAATAAAATCCTTTGCAGATAAAACTACCCCTACTGCATCGCTCGTAATTTTAAAAATATGTGTTGAGTTAGATCCTAATTTGGCACCGGAAATAAACAATGTATTGTTTACTACATCTTCAGCAACTGAATAACACAATTTATCTAAACCATCATCATAAATTTTTTGATAAACCGGATTTCCTGTTCCCACCGAAACCCTTACTACAAACGGAACATTGCGTTCTACACCAATGGTAGCGGTTGGAACTGTAGAGTTACCCACCATAACAAGATCCGTATTTGAAGCTTGCAAAATATCATAAATATCCTCTTTACCTGCAGCTGTACCATATGACTTTGCATATACTACCGGTGTTGTTATATTAGTATCAACAACTAGTAAAAGTCCATCGGTTGAAGATGCTGGATTAATACTTCCAACTATATATAACTTATCGGCAATGGTAATCATTTTTTTAACAGATACCACTGGAGTTGAAGTGCCAAATAAAATAGTCCGGGTTACAATATGATTTCCTGCGAGATCAGTTTTCTGAATAGAAACCTGCCCTTGCAACATCATACTTGAAGAGGCGTTATAAATACGATTATTGTTAACAACAGAAGTTTGCCCGTTCATTATTTCACCAGTATAATTATATTTCTTGTGAAAAATCTGAGCGTTTAACTGCGAGCCTAAAGCAACAATAGATAAGAGAGTAAAAATTTTCTTCATGATTTTTTTCTACAAATCTAATTGAGTTAAAAATTAAATTACATTTTTTGAATAATCGAAAGCAAGGCCTGACTCATTCGACTTACTTTTACTCATTCATTTTTGAGTTTCGCTCAACCATAATTATAATTTATATTTGCAGCATGATCTACATATCCCTCGCCATACTGACCAGCATTTTTTTATTGAGTGTTTTTAAACTCTTTGAAAAGTATAAGGTCAATACCTTTCACGCTATCATTACCAATTATATTACAGCTGCATTAACCGGTTTTTTCTTCTCGCAACATGAAATAGATTTCAATTTAATCAGTGAAACCTCCTGGTTATATGTTTGTTTGCCATTAGGATTTCTATTCATCTCTGTATTTTATTTAATTTCATTAACCGCACAAAAAATTAGCATCGCCGCCGCTTCGGTGGCGAACAAAATGAGTGTGGTTATACCTGTTTTATTTTCTATCATTTTTATTGGAGAACCATTTAATACGATGAAAATCGTTGGTATTATTTTGGCTTTAATAGCAGTGTATTTCACTAACAAACGCAACACAACAGAGCATCACACTTCTAAAACTTTATTATGGCTGCCTGCTTTAGTCTTTATTGGGAGCGGTTTAATTGACACCGGCATTAACGCCGCCAAAACCTATTTGTTTACTTTACCTGTACATAGTGATTTATTTAGCATTGGTATTTTTGCCAGTGCGTTTCTTATTGGGATTTGTATTTTAGTCTTTCAGTTTTTAAAACAACCGAAAGGAAGCATAAAATTTGAATTAAAAGCTTGATAGGCGGAATTATTTTAGGGATACCAAACTACTTCAGCATTTTTTTTATCCTAAAATCACTGGAAGCAAATATTTTCACGAGTGCGCAACTATTTCCCGTACTTAATATTTCAAATGTGGTTTTAACAGCTTTGGTTGGCTTTTTAGTATTTAAAGAAAAGTTAAGTGCTCAAAATCTATTGGGAGTTCTTCTTGCTGTGATATCAATTCTTCTTATTACTCTTTAGAATAAAAAAAGGCCCCGATAAATCGGAGCCTTTCAATTTAACCTTCAAATTTTTATCGAATCAAAGTTACATGTCCTTTTAACTCGTGAGATTTTCCGAACACACTAGTTGCATTAATTAACCAAGTGTAAGAAGCTTCTTCAATTCCCTTTTCCCCACGACCTTGGAATGAACCATCCCAACCTTCTTCAAAAGTTGTAGTGTGGAATACTCTCTCACCCCAACGGTCGAAGATATTTAATTCGTATTTCACAACACCAAATCCTTTTGGCTGGAAAATATCATTCATACCATCTCCATTTGGTGTAAACGCATTCGGAACATAAATTCCAAAATCTTCACCAACTACTAACGGACGAATTATAGTATCTGTACAACCTTTATCACTCTTAACAACTAATACCACAGGATAAGTTCCCGGTTCAGTATACATGAACGTTGGATTCTGTTCAATTGAAGTATATTGAGCTGTATTCATGAAATACCAGTTCCAGCTCACAATTGGAGCACCCCATGACGCATCTGTAAATGTTACAAACGGATCCTGATTAATAATTGGTTTAATTGGCGCGTGGTTGAAGTCTGCCACCGGTTGAGGATAGATATCAATTGTAACAGGAACAACAGTTCCAGTACAACCATTTGCATCCATAACCTGTAAACCTAAAGTATAAGAAGCAGCTTCATCAAAACAATACGCTCCGTTTTGTGCTCCTGTAATTCCTGCCCCATTTAAAATCCAACCATAACTAGTAATGTTAGAAGCACCACCAGCGCTAAATGTTACACATGTCGGCACACAACCTTTAGCAGTACCTACTGTAATATTTGTATTAGGTGTTGGATTTACAATTACACTTGTATTCGCAGTATTGCTACAACCGTTTGAAATACCAACAACAGTTATATTAACTGAAGTGTTTCCACTGTATGGATAAGTACTACCTGTAATATTACCCGGCTGCCATACATAACTTGTAGCTCCACTTGCAACTAAAGCTGCAGTAGTTTGTCCCGCACATAAAGTAGCGCTTGTTGCAGTTACTGTTGGCTGTGGAAAGAAAGTTAAATTGATATTTGCTGTAGCTGGACAATTAAATGCGTCCACTGCATTTACAGTATAAATATAATTTCCTGCAAGCGTTTCGTTAATAGTATAAGGACCAACAGTTGGACCTGAAACCCAGTTGTAAGAATAAGGACCAGTACCACCGGCACCAATTGCCGTAACATTTATCGGACTGTTTGCACAAGCTGAGAATGTAGCAGTATTGATAGCAACACTAAATTGAGTTGGCTGTGTAATTTGTGTAGAAGCTACGCTTGAACAACCATTCGCATCAGTTACAATACAAGAATAAGTTCCTGCTGCTAAATTAGAAGCGTCTTGTGTTGTTTGAGATGGAATTGTACTCCAGTTATAATTGAATGGACCCGTACCAACAGTTACATTCACAGTTGAAGTTCCGTTGCTTTGTCCGTTACACAACACATTACTACCTGCAAAACTAAATACAGGAGTAGGATTAATAACTACAGTGAAAGTTGTACTTGCTGTACAAGTTCCGGAAGAAACTAATAAAGTGTAAACTCCATTTGCAACAGCAGTTACGTTATTGATAACAGGATTTTGAGAAGCCCCTACATAACCAGGACCACTCCAAGCATAAACTGCACCACCCGTTCCGAATAAGTTTAAAGTACCGCCTGCACAAACAGGAGAGTTACTTGTGATGTTTGGAGTTGGTAATGGTAATACGGATACGTTTGCATTAGCAGTATTTATACAACCATTTGCATCTGTAACGGTCACTACATAAACACCCGACATAGTTAATTGCGCTCCTGTAATATTTGGATTCTGAGCGGCTGAAGTAAATCCACCAGGACCACTCCAAGCATAAGTAACACCACCATTAGCGGTTAAGTTTATTGTAGTGTTTACGCAAGTAGTTGGATTTGTAACTGCAATTGTTGGTAATGCATTAACAACTACAACAACGTTTGTAGTATTAGTACAACCATTCGCATCAGTAACATTTAAAATATAATTTCCACCATTTACAACTGAAACTGTAGGTATAGAAGGTGTTGCAGAGTTAGAACTAAATGAATTCGGACCTGTCCAAGTATAAGTTAATGCACCCGCTCCTGTTAAGTTAATAGTTTGTCCAGCACAAAGCGGACTGTTACTTGTTGCAGTTGGTGTTGGTAAAGCATTCACAACAACGTTAGTGGTTGCGCTTGCAGTACAAGTTCCAATAGAAACAATTACACTATATGTTCCTGACATTGCAGGAGTAGATGAAGCTTGGGTTGCATTTTGTGAATTGGACGTATATCCACCAGGACCGCTCCAAGTATATGAAGTTGCAGCAGGCGCACTTAAATTAATAGTTGTTCCAGCGCAATAAGGACCTGTATTAGATGCAGAAGTTGTTGGTGTCGTAACAATAACGTTTACTGAAGCTGTACTTGTACAACCTAAAGTAGTAACTGTTACATTATAAACACCGGCCTCAATTGGAGTTGCAACCGGAATGGTTGGATTTTGTAATGCTGATGTAAATGCGTTTGGTCCGCTCCAAGAATAAGTTCCACCACCTGTAGAAGTTAAGTTGATTGCAGTATTAATACAAACCGGACTATTACTTCCAATTACAATAACAGGAGAAGGATTTACAACTACAGTTGTAGTTGAAGTATTAATACAACCATTCGCATCAGCAACCGTTACAACATAAGGTCCTGAATTTGTTGGTTGAGCATTTGTTTGTGTTGGATTTTGTAAGTTAGAACTAAATGCACTTGGTCCAGTCCAAGTATAAGTTGTAAATGAACCAACATTTAATTGGATTGTATTACCAGGACAATATGGTCCGGTATTAGTTGCAGCAGGAACCGGTAATGGATTTACCACAACGTTAGTCGTTGCAAAAGCAGTACATGTACCAGCAGAAACCAATACGCTATATGTTCCACTCATACCCACAATTGCACTAGCAAGAGTTGGATTTTGTAAGCTTGAATTAAATGCGCTTGGTCCTGTCCAAGTATAAGATGTTGCAGCTGGTGTGTTTAATTGAATAGTTGCACCTGCACAATAAGGTCCAGTATTAGAAGCAGAAGTAGTAGGACTTAAAACCGTTACACTTACTGTTCCTGTATTAGTACATCCTAATGATGTAACTGTTACTGTATAAACACCTGCGTTAACTGCAGTGGCTGATGGAATAGTTGGATTTTGTAATGCTGATGAGAAAGCATTTGGTCCACTCCAAGTATAACCTGTTCCACCGCTTGCTGTTAAATTAATTGTGCTGTTTAAACAAACCGGACTATTACTTCCGATCACAACAACAGGAGAAGGATTTACAACTACCATAGTTGTTCCACTATTTACACAACCTTGAGCACTTGTTAAACTAACGGTGTATACACCTCCGTTTGTTGTTTGTGCATTTGTTTGTGTTGGATTTTGTAAGTTAGAAGTAAATGCACTCGGTCCAGTCCAAGTATAAGAAGTAGATGAACCAACATTTAATTGAATGGTATTACCCGGACAATACGGTCCTGTATTTGTTGGAGCTACAACCGGTAGTGCGTTAACAGTTACTAAAGTTGTTGCTGTAGATATACAACCACCCGTAGATGCCGTAACAGAATATACACCTGTCATAGCTGCAGTTGAAGCTGGGATTGTTGGATTTTGTAAAGATGACGTAAATGCATTTGGCCCTGTCCATGTAAATGAAGTAGCAGCCGGTGTATTTAATTGGATAGTTTGTCCTGCGCAATATGGCCCAGTGTTACTTGCTGAACTTGTCGGTGTATTTACAACAACGTTAACAGTGCCAACACCTGTACAACCTAAAGTTGTAACGGTTACAGTATAAACACCAGCATTAGTAGAGGTTACTGATGGTACGGTGGGATTTTGTAATGCAGATGAAAATGCGCTTGGTCCTGACCAAGAATAAGTTCCACCACCGGTAGACGTTAAGTTTAGAGTTTGTCCGGCACACAATGGACTATTACTTCCTACAACAGGCACAGGGAGAGGATTAACTACAACTTGCATAGTTCGCGTAGAAACACAACCTGCGGTACTTGTACCACTAATAGAATAGGTTATTGTATTTGGCGGTGTGGCGACGACGACGTTACCAATTGTTGTATTTAACGTTGCACCAGGCGACCACGTATATGTACTGGCTCCGCTGACCGTTAGAGTTGTTGATTGCCCGGCACATATTGTAGTATTACCGATTATTGCGAGTGTTGGTGCGGATGCAGATGTAATAGCGACGACGGCAGTTCCTGTTTTGCAACCAGTAGCATCTCTTACTGTAACTGTGTAGTTACCTGTAGCAGCGCCAGTGATTGTAGCAGTATTTCCACCCGTTGGAGTCCAAGTATAAGTGTAAGGACCGGTACCACCTGAAACAGTTGCTGTAGCAGAACCTGCAGCGCATGATGAAGATGTAACAGCTGTAACAGGTAAATTAGAAGCAACAGTACAAACATTACAAGCTGTACGGTAATACATACCCGCAGCCACAAAGTTGTAACAATCACTTGAATTACTGAACCCGTAAGTAGCAGATGTTTGACCCGCAGTTGCAGGTGCACCTGGTTGCTGAATGTAATCCCATACGTTATTACTTGCGCTTGCCCAAGTATAATTAGAAACTGCTGAATTAAAATTAATAGGTGTATTGGCAATTTGCTGTAAATCGGAAACAATTACAAAGTTTTGAGTTGAATTTGTTGCACCGCAAACATTAAAGCCAGTAATATTATTTGTTATAGTACCTCCGGAAACTTCACGACAACCATCACCAATAACCATGTGCCCTGTGAAAGTTTGAGTCGGATCGGTATACATAATAATTAAAGTAGCACCATCCATATCATTAGGTGTTGTACCTAAACAAGGAATTCCACTTAATACATAAGTTCCGTTTCCCGAAATAGCAGCTGTAACATCAGCTCGGTAATTATAAGTACCCGCATAACCCCAGCACTTATCAGTATGCGTACCGATCATTGTCATAGGATAAGCTCCTGCAACTAATAAAGGATTTGTAATATTCGCTGTAATAGCAACTCCATTACCAGAACCACCAACATATAAAAAAGCTTTCACTATTGTGAAACAAGAAGGAATACCACTCACAACCATATTTGCAGGTTGAAGAACTCCCTGAGGAACTGTCATGCCACCAAATGAACGCCTGTTTAATCTTACAGTAGCTGTTGTAAATCCTAATCCGCATGCTGTTGTAGTATAACTTGTGGCAATTGTGCCGTTACCGTTTTGTACCTGATTAGGATTTCCTTTTTGGCTAGACTGCGGATTAACGCAATCATTACAAGGAACACCCTTCCACTGACTTTGTGCATTCAAAATATTAATGCAACAAATTGCTAAAAAAAACAGGCTGGTTGTGATTACTTTTTTCATGGGATGTTATTTATGTAAGTATCTGATTAAAAAGCTAATGCTATTCTTATAAATTTAAAGAAAAGCCACTCGATAAAAAATAGCTATAACTAAAAATAACCCTTATTTCACTCAAAGAAACAGGGGTTTGAACAATATTAACAAGATATTAACCAGCTAAAACCGTTTAATTAATGAATTTGATTTTTAAGTCGTTAGAATAAAAACAAGACTGAATTTTAATTTATTGTAACAAAAAAAGGGAACCATTTCTGATTCCCTTTTTTATAAAAATTGTTTTAAATCTATCTTATCAAAGTTACATGTCCTTTTAACTCATGTGATTTTCCGAATACACTTGTGCAATTAATTAACCAAGTATAAGTTCCTTCTTCAATAATATCACCTTTTCGTCCCATAAATTTACCATCCCAACCTTCTTCAAATTTTTTAGTTGAGAATACTTTCTCGCCCCAACGATCATAAATATTTAATTCATAATCTACAACACCAAAACCTTTTGGTTGGAAAATATCATTTAACCCATCTCCGTTTGGCGTGAAAGCATTTGGCGCATAGATTCCAAAGTCTTCCATTACAACTAAAGGACGAACTAAAGTATCAACACAACCAAAATCACTCTTCACAACTAATACAACAGGATAAGTTCCCGGCTCTAAATATCCAAAAGTTGGATTTTGTTCGATTGAAGTATACTGTGCAGTATTCATAAAGTACCAATTCCAACTTACAATAGTCGCATTATAAGAAGCATCAGTAAATGTTACAAACGGATCTTGATTTACAATTGGTTTAATTGGTGCGTGGTTAAAGTCTGCAATTGGTTGCGGATGAATTGTAATAGTAACAGGTGTAATTGTACTTGTACAACCATTTCCATCAAAAACAGTTAATCCTAAAGTATAAGAAGCCGCTTCATCAAAACAATATGCTCCATTCACAGATCCGGTAATTCCTGCACCGTTTAATATCCAGTTGTAACTTGCAATACCAGCTGATGAATTTGCTGCATTAAACTCAACACAAGTAGGCACGCAACCGTTAGCAGTACCTGTATTAATATTTGCAGTAGGATTAGGATTAACATTTACACTTGCTGTTGCAGTATTACTACAACCATTAGCTGTACCAACTACACTAACGTTAACTGATGTATTTCCACTAAACGGATATGTACTTCCTGTAATACTACCAGGCTGCCATACATAACTCGTAGCACCTGTAGCAATTAATGAAGTTGTTTGTCCAGAACAAATTGTTGCACTGCTAGCATTTACATTTGGTAATGGGAAGAATGTTAAATTAATATTTGCAGTAGCAGGGCAATTAAACGCGTCAACTGCATTTACTACATACATGTAATTTCCTGAAAGCGCTTCGTTAACCGAATAAGCTCCTGTTGACGGACCAGATACCCAATTATAAGAATAAGGACCTGTACCACCGGCACCAATTGCGTTTACATTTATTGGAGTGTTAGCACAAGCTGATAATGTTGCGCTGCTAATTGAAACGCTAAATTGTGTTGGTTGAGTTATTTGTGTAGAAGAAATACTTGAACAACCATTTGCATCTGTTACAGTACAAGAATATGTTCCTGCCGGAATATTACTTGCAACTTGAGAAGTTTGCATTGGTGAAGTTGTCCATTGGTAATTGAATGGACTTGTACCAACTGTTACATTCACAGTTGAAGTTCCGTTGCTTTGTCCGTTACATAAAACATTGCTTCCTGCAAAACTAAATACCGGAACAGGATTGATTACTACAGTGTGAGTTATACTTGCTGTACAAGTTCCGGAAGAAACTAATAAAGTATAAACACCATTTGCAGCAGCGGTTACATTAGGAATTGTTGGATTTTGATTTGCTCCAACATAACCCGGACCGCTCCAAGCATAAATTGCACCACCAGTTCCAAATAAATTTAAAGTACCACCAGCACAAACCGGACTGTTACTTGTAATGTTTGGATTTGGTAATGGATAAACTGTTACGTTTGATACTGCAGTGTTTGTACAACCGGCAGCACTAGTTGCTAATACAGTGTAAGGACCACTCATACCAAGAACCGCAGTCGGAATACTTGGGTTTTGTAATGCAGAAGTAAATCCTAAAGGACCAGTCCAAGCATAAGTATTACCACCTGTAGCTGTTAAGTTTATGGTTTGATTAACACAAGTACCAGGATTGTTTACTGTGATTGCCGGGGTTGGATTTACAAGTACGTTTGTATTTGAAGTATTAATACAACCGTTAGCATCAGTTACAGTAACAACATAATTTCCTGTATGTGCAACAACAGCACTAGGAATAGTAGGATTTTGTTGGTTTGAATTAAATGCAGGTCCTGTCCAAGTATAAGTTGAAAAAGCTCCAACGTTTAATTGAATGGTTGTACCAGGACAATATGGTCCGGTGTTAGTTGCCGCAGGACTTGGTAATGCATTAACTGTAACAGAAGTTGTTGCTGTTGCAGTACAAGTGCCTATAGAAACTAAAATTGTATAGTTACCCGACATAGCAGCTGTTGAAGCACCAATAGTAGGGCTTTGTAAGTTAGAGTTAAATGCGGGTCCTGTCCAAGTATAACTTGTAGCAGCTGGAGCATTTAATTGAATTGTAGCGCCAGCACAATAAGGACCAGTATTAGAAGCTGAAGTAGTTGGTGTAACAACTGCAACGTTAACAGTTCCTGAAGTTGAACAACCAAGTGAAGTTACTGTTACAGTATAAACACCTGCGTTAACAGCAGTAGCAGCCGGAACTGTTGGATTTTGTAATGCAGAACTAAATAAGTTTGGTCCGCTCCAAGAATAAGTTGTACCACCTGCCGCAGTTAAATTAATTGGGCTGTTTAAACAAACAGGGCTATTACTTCCAACTACCGGAACCGGCATTGGATTAACTAACACTTGTGTTGTAATAGTAGAAACACAACCTACAGCATTTGTACCACTAATAGAATAAACTTGAGTTGAAGGAGGTGTAGCTACAACGTTAGGTCCAGTAGTTGTATTTAAGGTAGCCCCTGGCGACCAAGTATAAGTTAAGGCACCAGCAGCTGTTATGTTAGCAGAACTACCTGCACATATAGTTGGACTATTAGCTGTAATAGTTGGTCCTGAAGCTGCGTTGATAGCAATTGTTGCAGTTCCAACATTACAACCTGTAGCATCAGTTACACTAACTGTATAATTTCCTGTTGGAACTGAAGAAACCGACTGTGCATTACCACCTGTTGGACTCCATGTATAAGTATAAGGGCCAGTACCACCAACAACGTTAGCAGTTGCTGAACCAGCGGAACAAGATGAAGTTGTAACCGGTGTTATAGTTAAAGCAGGCGAAGAACAAAGCTGACAAGCAGTTCTGTAATACATACCTGCAGCTACGAAGTTATAGCAATCACTTGCGTTACTAAATCCGTAAGTTGCGCTTGTTTGTCCGGCAACAGCAGGTGCACCGGGTTGTTGAATATAATCCCATACGTTATTACTAGCTGATGGGAAAGTATAATTTGCTGTAGCAGAGTTTAAATTAATTGGCGTATTTGCGATTCTTTGTAAATCGGAAACGATTACGAAGTTTTGAGTAGAACCTGGATTTACAGCACCACAAACGTTAAAGCCTGTAATGTTATTTGTAATTGTACCACCCGATACTTCGCGACAGCCATCACCAATAACCATATGTCCGGTAAAAGTTTGAGATGGATCAGAATAGATAATTATTAAAGTAGCGCCGTCCATATCATTTGGAGTTGCACCTAAACAAGGAATTCCACTTAATACATAATTTCCGTTTCCGGTAATACATGAAGTAACATCTGCACGGTAGTTATGTGTTCCTGAATATCCCCAGCATTTATCAACATGGGAACCAATCAATGTCATAGGGTAAGAGTTTGTAGCTAAGGCAGGGTTCACAATATTTGCTGTAATGGCAACACCATTACCTGAACCACCAACATATAAAAATGCTTTTACAATAGTACGACAAGCAGGAATACCACTAATCGCCATTGTTGCAGGTTGAAGAACACCTTGAGCGGGAGTAAATGAAAAACTTCTGCGATTTAAACGAACCGAAGCAGTTGTAAAACCTAAACCACATTGCGTAACTGTATAAGAAGTTGCAATCGTTCCGTTTCCGTTCTGAACTGTGTTTGATCCACCTTTTTCAGTTGAACCTTGCGAATTGGTAGCACAATCCGTACATGGAACTCCACTCCATTGATTTTGTCTGGTTACTTGCGCGCTTAAAAAATTAACCGCTAAAAGACTTAAGCAAACTAGACCGATTTTAATTGATTTTCTCATGGGATGTTTTATGTTGAGTGAAATATTGATTTTAATAGTAAATTCTTCCATTCAAAGATATGGCAATCAGCCGCATTTACCTTAAAAACGCCTAATAATAAGAGCCTTCTCACTCAAAGTATCATGCGTTTCGCCAAATCCTCAAAATGAGTGAATAAACTAAACCCATTTTGGTGGTTTTTTGGGTGATTTCGTTATTTAGATTAATTGCCTTTATATTAGTGCTTTAATTCCTTCATTCTATGTCCAAATCTACCACTTCAGAATTCCAGCTTTTAAAAACCATGTGCGCTATTCATGCCCCATCCGGAAATGAATTACCCATGAAAGAATTTGTTTTAAACTACATTCAAAAAAAGAAAAAAAACTGGAAGCATAAGCCAAAAATTATTCATGGTAAAGGTTTTCAGGATTGCATTATCTTAATTTTTGGAAAACCACGCACTGCAGTTTTTGCACATTTAGATAGTATTGGTTTTACCGTTCGCTACGGAAAACAATTAGTAAAAATTGGCGGACCCGTTACAGATAATGGCATATCATTAGTTGGTACAGATAGCAAAGGAAAAGCAGAAGTAAAATTAAAATCAATAAAAGAAAAAACCGGCTACACAAAACTAGAATACACTTATAAACGTGATTTGGAAAGAGGAACTGAGCTTACTTTTAAACCCAATTGGAGAGAAGATAAAGATTATGTTCAATGTTGTTATATGGATAACCGTTTAGGGGTTTACAATGCTTTAAAATTAGCAGAAACTTTAAAAGATGGTGCTATTGTTTTTAGTTGTTGGGAAGAACATGGTGGAGGAAGCGTTTCTTATTTACAAAAATATTTAGCAGAGAAACATAAAATCTCGCAAGCTTTGATTTCCGACATTTCATGGATTTCCGATGGCGTTCATCCCGGAAAAGGGGCTGTAATTTCGATGCGAGATAGTCTTATTCCAAGAAGAAGTTTCGTGAATAAAATCATTAACCTGGCCAACAAACATAAACTAATTTATCAATTAGAAGTTGAAGGCAGTGGGGGAAGCGATGCGAAAGAATTACAAATGGGAGAATTCCCGTGGGATTGGTGCTTTATTGGCGCAGGCGAACAACACGTTCATTCTCCGAATGAAAAAGTACACAAGAAAGATATTGAAAGCATGATTCAGCTTTACAAAACACTGATGAAAGAACTCTAATTATTTTTTGGGCAAACTATTTAATGCAGCAATTGCAGGCTCGTAATTTTTTACGATTTGCAAACACATGTTATAATCCGCTTTTGCATTATTTAAATCTTTCAACTCTTCAAAACAAACACCTCTTGCAAAATAAGCTTCAACATATTCAGGATTAGCGGCAATAGCTTTCGAAAAATAATCGATGGCCTCGTTTGTCTTTTTTAATTTACCAAAACTTATGGCGCCTAAATTATACAAGGCTCCATCATTACCATTATTAACAGTGAGAATTTCTTTGTAAGCTGCAATAGCTTCGTTTGTTTTATTTAAATCCTGTAATAACCTTGCTCTTGCAAACAATACATTTTCGTTATTAGGTCGTAAACGTAAAGCGTTATCGTAATATTCAAACGCTAAAGGATTTCTTCGTGATGCATACAAAATTCCTACATCTAAAAAAGCATCAAAAAATTTCGGATCCTGTTCAATTGCAGTTTGTAAACTTGAAATAGCCTTTGCTGTATCACCCATCTCTTTAAACACAGAGCCTTTTAAATAATAAGCGTTCGCCATATTTTCATCAACTTTCAATGCTTTATTTATATGGGTAATCGCATTTTCGTACTGTCGAACCAAATAAAATAACTCAGCTAATTTTAAAAGCGCTTCGGTACTCTCCGGAAATTTTTTCACAGTTGCTTCCAAGGTTTCCTTCGAGAATCTAGTTTTATTAGTGGCAAAATAAACATCAGCGAGTGTAACATAATTCCTTGCCTTAGTACTGTCTAACTTAATTGCACGAGCAGCGTCGCCTAATGCTTCATCAAATTGTTTTAAACTTATGTAGATGCGAGCACGTTGGTTATACAACGAATCGTTATTTGCATCTTTTAATAAGGCTTCATTAACAGCTTTTAATTCGGGAGAATTAAGTTTATCAAGAATAGAATCGTTTTTCTTTACCACAACTTCTTCAGTAGTTTCTTTTGTTGAACAAGAAACAAACACAGAAATTACCGCAAGAAAAATTATGAATTTAAATTTCGTCATCAATTTATAAATCGTTTGCCGATGCAATCAACTCTGCCACATCTAACACTTTTGTTTTTCCCTCTTTATTAAAATGCTTTACACCGTCGGTCATCATTGTATTACAAAACGGACAACCAACTGCAATTACATCAGGATTTAAAGCTAATGCCTCCTCTGCCCTCTCATTATTTACTTCCTTAGTTCCTTTTTCAGCTTCTTTAAACATTTGCGCTCCACCTGCACCACAACATAAGCCATTAGCGCGACTACGTTTCATTTCCGTTAACTCTACATCTAATTTCTGAATCACTTCGCGCGGCGCTTCATACACATCGTTAGCACGACCTAAATAACACGGGTCGTGATAAACGATTTTCTTCCCTTTAAATTCGCCGCCCTGTACTTTTAGTTTTCCTGAATTAATTAATTCCTGAACTAATTGTGTGTGATGAACTACTTCGTATTTCCCTCCTAATTCGGGATACTCATTCTTTATTGTATTAAAACAATGCGGACAACCAGTTACAATTTTCCTTACAGCATAACCATTCAACACTGTTATATTTTGAAAAGCCTGCATTTGAAAAAAGGAATTCATTCCCTGCTCTTTTTGCAGGATCTCCTGTACAACTTTCTTCTGTTCCTAAAACCGCAAACTTAATATCTACGTGATTTAAAATTCTTACAATAGCTTTTGTTATTTTTTGGCGCGGTCGTCAAAACTACCAGAGCAACCTACCCAAAATAAAATTTCAGGAGTCTCGCCTTTAGCGATCATCTCTGCCATTGTTGGAACTATTATTTTTTTATCACTCATTTTTTGTTTCTCGCAAAGGCGTTAAAGCGCCGATTTCTAATTTTCGAAAACTTGTATTTTACTTTCTTTCTCAACTAAATCCGTAAACTTTCCTGTGAAACGGGTTGCGCGCACCATGTGATTATCTACCCAATGGTAATTTCCTCCCCGAGGTTTTCCCATTAATAAACCATGATACTTGAAGCCGTTTACTTTTAACCACTCTTCAGTTACTTTTCTGTGCTCTTCTGTTCGTGATGTGAAAAATGTAATCACGTGTCCTTCTTCGAACCATTTATTTAAAGTCACTAAAGCATCAGGATATAATTTCGCTGTTGCCATTCGTTCCGGTTCTTCATTCGGAATATCATCGCAAATAGTTCCGTCAATATCAATTAAATAATTTTTGATATTCTCAGGTAAAATCGGACTCAATTTTTTACCGTTCTCTTCTATTTCAATTAAATTCTTTGTCATACTAATTTTCATTTATCCAATTCGCTCTATCAGAAGGAGAAAATTGCCAAGGCGCACCATTGTTTTCTAAATTACTAAACATACCATTCAATGCCGGAGGCGCTGCGCTTTGTTCTAATACTAATTGCTGACGTAAACTCATGATGATTGCTAAGGGATCAATATTTACAGGACATTCCTGTACGCAAGCATTACACGTATTACAAGCCCAAATTTCTTCAGTGGTAATGTAATCTCCCAATAAAGATTTTCCGTCATCAACAAATGTTCCTTTATTCTTGTCAATGTTTTTTCCCACTTCTTCTAATCTGTCGCGGGTGTCCATCATTATTTTTCGTGGCGACAATGCTTTACCTGTTTGGTTTGAGGACAAGCTGATGTACAACGTCCGCACTCAGTGCATGTGTAAGCATCTAATAATTGCTTCCAGGTTAAATCAGTTATATCCTTAGCACCAAACTTAACAGGCGCATTTGGATCTAATACCGGTTGATACGATGGATCGAAATTTGGTTTCACTACATCGGTTACTTCAAATAAATTTCTGAAAGAACCTTTTGGTAAAAGATTAGAGAAATAGGTATTCGGAAACGCCAATAAAATATGAATGTGTTTTGAGAACGGTAAATAATTTAAGAATCCAAATACCATTACAAGATGTCCCCACCAACCGATGCGCTCAATAACATGCAAGGCGCCGTCTGACATACCTCCGAATAACATCGGACCAATATGAGAGCTGATTGCTAATCCCAAAGAACCATCTCCTAAATTTTCAGCGTGAGAAATTCCTCTTGAATAAAGAACTTCATCGGCTCCATTCATCATGAAAATAAAACAAATCAACGTTAATTCTGTTAACAAAATAAAATTCGCATCTAATTTTGGCCAACCATTTAATTCGCTTTTTACTAAGCGGGGAACTTTTAATAAATTTCTTCTGGCCAAAAATGCAATTGTTCCAACAAAAGCTAAAACAGAAAGAACTTCAATAAAACTTACCATGAAAGTATAGAAACCACCTAAGGCAGGACGAAATGCGCGATGGTGACTTAACGCACCATCAAAAACAATTTCAATTAATTCAATTTGAGTGATGACAAATGCTGCATATAAAAATAAATGCAAGATTGCCGGAATTGGTCGTGCAAACATTTTCTTTTGGCCCAACGCAATTAAGGTCATTATTTTGATGCGCTCGCCTTTGTTATCTTTTATAGAAATATCTTTTCCTAATAAAATATTACGACGAACTTTTTTTGCATTGATATAGAAGAAGGCAGAAGCGCCTAAGAAACAGAACAATAAAAATAATAGAACTTACCATACTCTTTTTTAAAGTTTAGGTTTGTTTTTGGCTTTTTCCCTCCTGCCGAAAACAGAAAAATGTATATAACGCTCCGGATTGATACGAAGGTCTTTCATTAATTTATCTAAGTCTTCGCTGGTTTTATTTAAGTTGTTATACAACGAATCATTCTTAGCTAGTTTACCAAGCGTTCCTTGTCCTGCATTAATTTGGGCTAATATCGTTTTAAACTCAACCAATGTTTTATCGGCATCGTCAATAGCTTTCTTAATATCTGCTTTTGCAAGACTATCACTTAAAGTACTTAAGTTGCTAATTACATTTTCAATTTTATCAGTGTTCTTTTCAAGCATTGTACCCACTGAATTCAATTTAGTTAGTAATGAAGAAATTTTCGATTTCTCAGATGCAATTAAATCATCCAACTTATAAGCGGTTTGCTCTAAACTTTGAATTGCTTTTTTAATACTCTCGAATGATTTACTTAGATTATCACGGGTTTTATCATTCAATACAAATTGCACAATGGTCATTACCGAATCGATTGAAGAAATTAATCCTTCCGCTTTTTTCTGTAATGGCGTTAATTGTTTATTTACTGATTCTTTTAATCCTGCTTCCGTTTCAGATAAAAGTGTATCTCCCGAAGAAACAAATTCTGTTTCGGTGCTATAAATAATTTCAACGGCTTTCGATCCTAATAAATCTGAACTTACTGCACGTGCTGTTGAATGCTTTGGAATTTGAACATCTTCTGTCAATAAAAATTTAACCAAAACTTGATTAAAATATTTTCCCGGCGTTTTTACTAAAGAGATTTTATTTACCTGACCAACTTTAAAACCGTTAATCATTAAAGGATTCGCTTCAATTAAACCGTCAATTTTTGGATAAACTGCGTAAAGCACATATTTGTGAGATAAAAGGTCGGTACCTTTTAAGAAGAAAAGTCCCCAAATAAAGGCGCCAATTGCAGAAATAACTACTACGCCGATTTTAAACTCTTTGCTGATCTTCACAAATAAAGAATATTGTTAAATTTAAAGCTTAAAGATAGCTATTTTTGCCCTATGCAAAAAATAAAAAACGAGGAATTGGGACGTAAAAGCGTTGAAGAATTTAAACAATCGGCGAAATTGCCTGTTGTTTTGGTTTTGGATAACGTTCGCAGTCTCAATAATGTAGGTTCTGCCTTTAGAACTGCTGATTCTTTTTTGTTAGAAAACCTGTATTTATGCGGCGTAACGGGCGCTCCTCCCAATGTGGAAATTGAAAAAACCGCACTTGGTGCTACCGAAAGTATGGGCTGGAAACATTTTAAAACTACAATTGAAGCGGTTAATGATTTAAAGCAAAAAGGTTATAAAGTTTACGCCATTGAACAGGTAAAAAACAGCACTTATTTGCAAAACTTCAATTATCAGAAAAACGAAAAGATCGCCATTGTTTTTGGTAACGAAGTTTATGGTGTTGAACAAGAAGTGATAGATGCTTGTGATGGCAGTATTGAAATTCCGCAATTAGGAACGAAGCATTCTCTTAATATCTCTGTAAGTATTGGAATTATTGTTTGGGAAATCGCTAAGCGATATGTGAAAAGTTAAAGGTTTAAGGTGAAAAGCAAAAACACATCTCTTAACCTACTTTAACCGACCGCTATTTATAGAACAACCACTTACTTAATTCTCTCCAGGTAACTTTTTTACCATACATTAAAATTCCGGTGCGGTAAATTTTTCCGGCTAACCAAGTTGTTCCTACAAAGGAAGCAAACAACAATGCAATCGAAATTATAATTTGATAAACCGGAACGCCGAAAGGTAGACGTGCCATCATTACTATTGGTGAAGTAAACGGAATTATGGAGCCCCAAAACGCCATACTTCCCTCTGGATTCGTCATCATTTTTGCTGAAATAAAATAACCGGCGATTAAAGGTAACATTACCGGCATCATAAATTGTTGCGCATCGGCTTCTGCATCTACCGCACTTCCTATAGCTGCTAAAATGGAAGAGTAAAATAAATAGCCTCCTAAGAAATAAAGTAAAAAGCAAATGGCAATTTCAACATAATTTATTTTACCGGCTTGTTGAATTATTTCAAACACTTCCAGTTTATCTTGCATTTTATCAAATTTTTCTAAATCAACATTAGTACCGTTTTTATAAACTAAATCCTGTTGTTTTTGAAATTTATCTAAGTCTTTATTTATATCTCCTAGCAAACTGGTAGAAAGTACAGTTGATAATATAGCGGTGATAATTCCCATAGTTATAAACTGACCAATACCCAAAATAGCGATGCCGATAATTTTACCTAGCATTAATTGAAATGGTTTTACAGAAGAAACAATAATTTCTACAATACGATTAGTTTTTTCCTCCATTACACTTCTGAACACCATCATACCGTACAAGAGGATAAACATGAACATAATCGCACCACTTAAAAAACCAAAAATGCTCATGAAGCCTGTAGTTTGTTCAGCGTGCTCACCTTTTTCGTTTACTTTTTCTGTTATGAGTTTTACAGATTGCTTTGCGTTATGAATAATTTGCGGATCAATATTGTTAGCTCTTAATTTATGCTCGTATAATATTTTCTCAACCTGATTTCTAATATCAGTTTGAATAGCGAAGCCCGGTGCTTTTTTGTAGAATATTTTTACAGCGCCTCCTGCTCCTTCCACTAAATTATTGGGGATGTATAACAAACAGGTTTTATCCGATTCGTAAAAACCATCCAACGATTTATCAAGATTTGCAGAGGTAAAGGAGAAAGTGATATAATCGTTACCTGATAATTTACCTTTAAAAAATTCGGTTTCATCAATCACCAAAATGTTTTGTTCGGCCTTATCATTCATGCTCATCCAAATAATCACACCAAAAAATCCGGCTATTAAAACAGGTGCCAAAAAGGTCATGATAATAAAGGTCTTGCTTCTCAGCTTGGCCATTACTTCGCGGTGAATTATTAATCCTATTTTGCCCATTCTTATTCGGTAAAATTACTTTGAGTTCCTATAACATTGTTTTCTTCACTAACCTTCGAAATAAAAATATCATTCATACTTGGAATAACTTCATTGAAGGAAATTATTTCTATCACCGGTAATAACTCCTGCAATAATCTACTTGTCTTAACTCCGTCAACCATTTTTATTACTGCCCAAAACATATCCTTCTCATCTTCAATCTTACCACTTTCCAACAATTTCGCTCCGTCCCAAATGGCATTGGTGAAACCCATCATGTTTCCCTTAAAGGTAATTCTAAAAATATTTTTCTTGTTAGACTTGCGGATATCTCTTACTGTACCATCTAAAATTTTCTGAGATTTATTCATCAGCGCAATATTATCACACAATTCTTCAACACTTCCCATGTTGTGAGTGGAGAAAATAATTGTTGAGCCCTTTGCTCTTAATTCTAAAATTTCGTTTCGGATTAATTGGGCGTTGATAGGATCGAAACCGCTAAAAGGTTCATCTAATATTAATAATTGAGGTTCGTGTAAAACGGTAACAATAAACTGAACCTTTTGCTGCATTCCTTTGCTGAGCTCATCAATTTTTTTGTTCCACCAGGTTTGCATTTCGAACTTCTCGAACCAATATTTTAAACGTTTTTTTGCTTCTGCTTTCGATAATCCTTTTAAACGCGCTAAATACATAGCTTGTTCTCCAACAGGCATTTTTTTATACAAACCGCGCTCTTCCGGTAAATAACCTATACTATCCACATGCTTGGGATTTAGTCTTTCGCCGTTAAATAATATTTCCCCGCTATCAGGAGCTGTAATTTGATTGATGATTCGTATTAAAGAAGTTTTACCTGCGCCGTTCGGACCTAATAAACCGTAAATGGATTGTTTTGGAACCGAAATACTAACATCATTAACCGCGGTATGATTTGAATACTTTTTGGTAACGTGACGTATTTCTAAAATAGGTTCCATAATTCTGAGGCTAAAGGTACATTAGAATTTAATGGGTTAGAATAATTTTTATGAACGGTGAATTTTTGATATCAGCCATAGATTACACAGATACAAAATAAAAAAGCCCCCATTTTAAGCGGAGGCTCTTTGATTTATATAAAATCAAGTTGTTTACGTTTGCTATCTTTTTTTTCTAAGAAGGATAGAACTTGTTAACAAAGGACTTGAATGCGCTATTGAATGGTTAACCACTTCATATCCGTTTCTTTGATAATCCTCTAACAATATTAAAAGGGCGGATTCGTCTAAGGTCGATTCAGAGCTGACTTTTGTTTCTTCAAAACCTCTAATAGTGCTAATTCCAATATGCTTCCCTTGTTGCATTATTTGTACATAATCATACATTATCGTGGTTTCGTCCGGCTTTGCTATAAAACCAAAAACAACAATCGATAAAATGAGTGATGCTACGATGATAATAACTTTGTTTTTCATATTGATTTATTAAGCGGTTTCTGCTTTTTTCTCAGAGGCCGCTCTTAGTTTATTCATTTCTTCTACCACCAACTTGCGTTTTGCGGTGAAGTCAGAGATTTTTTGCTTTTCAGCGTCGATTTTCTCGTTTACTTCCTTCAGCAAAGGATTGTCTTTTTTAGCATTTTTAAAGAAACCTAAATTGTTCTCATACGTTTTCATAGCATTTTGAACTTCATCAATTTGCTTCTTTAAGAAATCTGCCTCGCGTTGTAATAATTCTTTTGCGTTTTCAGCAAGTAATAATCTTTCGAGTTTGTTTTTGAACTGAAGAATGATTTTTTCATTTTTGGTCAAATTCAACTTCTCGTATAACTCATCCAATTTATTATAGAACAATTCATTTAAACGTTTACGGTCTTTAAACGGAATTTGTCCGCCACTATTCCAATCCACTGAGAATTGTTTTAATGCTTTTACATTTTCAGAAGCATCTTCGCCAAGAGTAAATGCATTAATGCGTTCAACAATCTCTTCCTTACCTTTCACATTACCTTCTTGTGAAGCGCCCTGCGCATCCAAATGTGCTTTCTTCGCATCAAAGAATGTATTACAAGCTTTACGGAAACGAAAAAACAATTTCCCTTCCTCGCGTTCATTTATTAAATGCTGTTTCTTCCAATTATCTTGTAATCGGATTAAATCTTGTGTTGTTTTTTGCCAGTCGGTACTAGATTGAAGAGCTTCCGCCTTCTCAATCAATTCAATTTTCACTTTCTTTACTTCACCTTGTTTTTCATGAACAACATTAAAGTACTCTTTCTTTTTACTGAAGAAATCATCACAAATGGTTTTGAATTCATTCCAAACAATATCATTATCTTTTTGAGTAGTTCTACCAATGGTTTTCCACTCATTTTGAACCTCAATTAGTTTATTTGTAGTTTCATTCCACTTGCCAACATTACCGCCAACAGATTCAGCTAATAAAGCTTTTGCCTTCTCTACTAAATTCTTTTTTGCTTGGAGATTACCTTCTTTTAATTCTTCTGCCGCGTTATAGAAAGCTTTTATTTTTCCGTAAACTTCATCTAAAGCTTTTCTATACTCTCCTTTTAAGATATCCCATTTTTCATTAGGAACCGGACCAATTTCTTCCCAATCGTTACGGTAAATTTTAATTAAACGCTCAGCTTCTTTAATATTTTCTAAAGAAACGATTCCCTTAATTTTACCTAATAACTCTTCTTTTAATTCGAAGTTCTTTTTTAAGTCGTGTTCCTGCAGCTCAGGGAAAATTTTCAAGTTGTAATAGAAATTTTCAACTACTTTACTATACTCACTTTGTAATTCTTTGTATTTATGAGAGGAAACAGCACCGGTTTCTTTCCATTGCGTTTGTAGTTCCTGCAACATTTTAATAGCAGCACCTACATTGGAACTCATTTGACTTAGGTCGTTTATTTTGGCAATAATTTCCTGACGGACAATTAAGTTTTTATGTTGTTCGCGGTTTATTTTATCGTCTTCTTCTTTTTTAAGTTTAAGGTGTTTCTCGAACAAATCAGTGATTTTTTGATCATCCAAATTCTTCTCATAGACAAACTCTTTAGCTTTTCCTCCTTCGTCAAGAAACGCTTGTTTAGCTTGTTCGAATTCAGTTGTCCATTGCTTTTGATACTCTTTTTGCAGAGTGCGCACATCATTAGCAACTTCACTTGCTGTTTTATTTAACAGCTCTTCCAATTTTGTAATAATTTCGGCTTTCATAATTTTAGTTTAGTACAATAACCTTAATTTTATTTTTGCGGTTATTTATATAAACCAAATTTAAATTATTAAAAGTACACAAACAAGTATTTTTTTGAGGCTAAAAAGCAGTGATTTTGGGGATAATCTGTTAATTAAATGTTACTCCCGCTTTTTATAATAGTAAACTTATGTTTTAAGTTGAGGAATCGCTTCTCGAAATAAGAATAAGAAAGTATTGAAACAAAAATAGTAATGATAATAGTGAGAGAATAAACCATTAACTGTGAAATAAAACTATCGTTTATTTCCATCCCAAAATAATTTAGTCCCGCAAAAACAAAAGCAATCACAATTAAATGATACATGTAAATACCATAAGATATATTACCAAGCATCTTAAACATTCTGTTTTCCAGTTTAAAAATACTTTTTGGATTTGATGATACATTAAGAATAATTACTAGAAATAACACCGAATACACCAAATAAATTGCATCCTGAATAATCGGAGGTGTAAAATAAACTAGACCTACAATTACTATAACCGCTGAAATCATTAATCCATTATTCATTAACCATTTTATTTTTTCATTCCCGTTAAATAAATAATAAGCGCCTATTCCACCAATTGCCATACTCTCCATTTTTGTCATAGCTAAAAACGGCTTAATAATTTTTAAAGCAGAGCTATCCGGTATTTGCTTACACAACACAAGCACAATTACTTTTAAAACAATTAAAATTCCAATAACCATTAACAGAGCTTTCAGAACATTTTTGGAATGTTTTACTATAAGTGGCCACAATAAATAAAATTGCTCCTCAACGCCAATAGACCAGGTTTGTCCTATATGCGGAACTGCCGCGAAGGTAGCGAAAGCAAGGTTTGGCAAAAACAAAAGATACAGAATGAAGTTCGGAGTAAAATTTGCATCTAATAATTTATTGAGATACGGATTATCAATAAAATGAATGTTAGGCAAAACTAAAAAGCCTAATAACACCACTAAATAATACATTGGCCAAATGCGCAAAATTCGTCGGATATAAAACTTCTTTACAGCTACAGTTTGTTTTACAGCTTTCTCCTGCATCAATAAATAAGTGATTAAAAAACCACTTAATACAAAAAAGAAAATAACACCAAGAGAACCCAATTCAAACACGAGCATATTCTCTTTCCATATATTGGAAAAACCGCTTTGGTATTTAATTAACTCGATGTGCGTTATCACAACGGCAATCGCAGCAAAAAAACGTAAACCGTTTAAGCCTCTAAAATAAATATGTTCGTCTTTCTTCACTAATCAAATGTAATTAAAACTGGAAATAAATAAATGGTTGCATTTCATCACTCATCATCTGATACATCACAAAAATCACTCCCACAACAGCAATAGCCATTGCGTAAACCGGTAAGCCTGCAAATAATTCACGGTATTTCTCTTTATACTTCGACGGAATCCAGTGAATTAAGTACCCAATTAATACCAGAGATAAAACACCTGAATATCCTTTTATGATATCGAAAAATAATTCCAAACCAAAATGATTAGAGATACGATCGAAAATTAAACTTACTGTATCCAAACTATCACTTCTAAAAAATATACGGGTAAAACTAATGAAGGTTAAAGTAATTAAAACCATTACAGCTTTCACCACAAATGATTTTGAATTTTTAAATGGAGAAACCTTTAACCAGAGTTTATGAACTACCAATCCTAATCCATTTAATCCACCCCAAATAATAAACAACCAACTACTGCCATGCCACAAGCCACCGAGTAACATTGTTACCATTAAATTGATGTTGGTATTGATAGAATGCCTGAATTTAGAACTGAAATACGAAATTAACGCGAAGACAATCGCTAAGCCAAACAATGCTAACAGCAACCATAATTTTCCGGTTAACATCACTAATACAATTGATAAAATACTAATGGCGATGTATGAGCCTACAGTTCCTTGCCTGTTTCCTCCCAATGGAATGTATAAATATTCTTGCAACCAACTTGATAAAGAAATATGCCAACGTTTCCAGAAATCACTTACACTTTGTGCTTTGTATGGCGAATTAAAATTTGTTTTTAAACGGAAACCTAAAAGCAATGCCACGCCGATTGCAATATCTGTATAGCCCGAGAAATCCATGTAAATCTGAAGCGAATAACCGAAGATCCCTAATACACTTTCAACACCTGAATAATAAGTCGGACTATCAAAAATCCGGTCAATAAAATTAACGGCAATGTAATCGGCCCAAATCTTTTTCATCAATCCGTTTAAAATCCAGAACAAAGCCAATCCAAATTCTTTCCGCTTTAAATCGTAAGGCAAATACACCTGATATAAAAAATCGTGAGCTTTTACAATTGGTCCTGCTACTAAATGCGGGAAGAAACAAACGAAGAAACCGTAATCGAAAATACTTTTTACAGGCTGAACATTGCCTCTGTAAACATCCACCGTATATGAAATAGACTGAAACGTAAAAAATGAAACGCCAACAGGAAGAATCAATTTATCAACGCTAAAATGGGTTCCCATAAAGGTATTCGTGAAATGGGAAAAATGATTAAAGAAAGTCACATCAGAACCAAATAACTCGTTACAACTTGTCGTAAAAAAATAAGCGTACTTGAAATAACCAAATGAATGACATGTTTAAAATTATACTTATGGTGAGGAATATTTTCTTATTCCGCTTTGTTTTAGCTTCATGAATTAATCGTCCCCAATTATAATCACTGCAAATAGTAAAAATGAGTAAGATTAAGAAAACACCACTGGTCTTATAATAGAAAAAGAAACTTACGAGTAATAAATAGATATTTCGTAACGCGATTTTTTTATACACCAAAGCATAAAACAAAAGAACAACTGCAAAAAATCCCCAAAAGAATAATTGGGTGAACAATAAAGGTTTCCCCTCTGTAAAAGTGAAAATATCTTTAAAGTATGTAAGGATTTCGTTCAACTATTTTACTTTCGAATTAGCTTTATAACTTTTATCAATGGCATCAAACATCATTTGTCCAACTATTGCATAACCTCGTGGACTAAAATGCACTTTGTCTTTAGGTGCTAAACCTGCTTTATAACATTTGTAAATTGATTTGTAGCCTCCCATAACGGCGTAAATATCCCAGACAGCTGTTTTGTGCTTTTCCATCAATTCAAACATAGCATCCTGAGCTTTAATGGGACGTTTATTCGCGGTCTTGCGTTTTATATAATTATCAGTTGTTGTTGTTAATAGAATGGCGCAATCAGGTGAAACTTTTCGTACTTCCATAATTAAACTATCGTAATTCTCAATGTAATCATCCTTTGTAAAATCTTTTCCTTGTGTGTCATTTACACCTAAAGAAAAAATAACCAAATCCGGTTTCACGGTTTCGAGTTGTTGTCCGAATAAATTACATTTCAAGTACGAATTACTTGCTGCTCCATTCACACCAAAGCCTGCGTAATAAAATCCGGGTTTGTTGTTTTCTAAACTAAATCCGTATAACATAAAATCTTTACGCATTGTGTCTAATCGTAACAATTCAAAATTGACAGAATCAATGTACGTCTCAAATTCAAAGAGTGTATATCCATTTTTTTAAATCATCAGTGCGTTTGTATTTCGCTTCCATTGGCGCTAAACTGTATTGGAAACTAGGATTGAAGTTGGAGTAAATTTTTAGGGTGTTGAATTTTTCGTGATGTTTATTCGGCTGTAATTTCACGCCAAATGTATTTGCACTGTCATTCGTAACAGCAGCAATTCCTGCCATTCCTAAATTCATACACATTTCTTTCCAAGTAGCACAACGATACCGTTTCCATGTTCCAGTAGTATAAGATTTATAATAATGAGGTCCGTTTGTTTTTGCAACCTTGTAAGGAAAACACCATAATCCACCACCTTCAAATTTTCCGTAAGATTGGAAATTGTAAATTAATTTATCGCTCCAACTTCCCGCCTGAATGTGCGAGCCGCCATAATGAACAATAGTGACTTTATCGCGTTTCCCTTCGCGCAATTCGTCCATCTTCTTGTAAAAATTTAAAGTGATGGAACTATCCTTGCTGTGATGCAAATGATTTTCGTTGTAATTAATAAACGAATACGTTTTTGTTGCCACCGGTGTAACCGTTTGCGCAAAGGAATTAATTCCCAGTAAAACAAAAGCAAGTACTGCCTTCCCTATTTTATTTTTTCGAACGCACATAGGCATTATAATCGCTTATTAATGATGAATATAAAAGTGTTGCAATTTTTCTGGCGCCGGCAGGACTAAAATGTATATAATCTTTTGCGGCAATTCCTTTCTCTACCCAAGTTACCATACTATTTTTTCCTCCCATGCAATCGTACATATCAAAGAATGCACAATCAGTATCAAAGGCTGCTTGCTTAATCGCATCGCGTAAATCTTCTAATAAAGGATGAGTAACGTATTCTGTTCCTTCTTTCACACTCATATCTGAAGGACCAATTAATAAAATTGAAGCACCAGGTGCGCCAAATTGAAGAATAATTAATTTCACATTTAAGTAATCGTAAAATTGTTTTAATTGTCCGTAATTAATTTGGTTGAAAAAAGTTCCTGAACTACCACGTAAACCCATATTATCAACCATAACGCCTTTTCCACCTTCGAGTGACACAGCATAAAAATCAGGAGAATCATATCCTGAGAATTTAAACTCATGCGTCAAAGTGTTTACAGGATATTCTTTAATATGGAAATTTCCGCCTTGTTGTAAACTATCACTCTCTTTAAAAATTCCGGAGTCATAAAACTCACAAAGCACTTTTGATTTAGCGCCACCATAAAATAATTTTACTTTGTTGTAGGCTGCCGCACTTGCTCCGCCATTTTTTGTTGTCACAATTTTTGCTGTTGCGTTTTTAGCTGGGGAAGATGTATCTGTAACTGAATTATAATTAGCATACCGACAAATTTGTGCCATCACTCCAAAATTATTATGCGGCACACGTTTATCTTTAAAGGTAAACACACCATAACGGTCCCAAGTTCCGCCACTAGTGCTAATTCTATTTATTACACTTCCTGCAATGGGAACGAATGTAATTAATCCGGGACCTTGTCCACCAAACTGACTTTGTAATTTAGAACGGAGATAATCACTAATTCTATCCCCTTCAATTTGCGAATCACCATAATGTAAAATGCGAACACTTTTTGGTTCGTTCATAACATTGGTGAGCGAGTAGAAAAAATTATTCATCGCTGTTTTCGCTGCAGATTTATATTGAATAGTGGTTAGAAGTTTAATAGTGGTGTCCATTGCTACTTCACCAAGATTCCTTCCTTTAACAGAATCCAACTTAAGAGAGGCTTTTTTTATGACAACTTCTTTTTTTACAAGTGTATCATTCTCCTCAGCATCAGCAATTGCTAATATTTTAGAGATGTCGGTTTTTTCAGTTTTAGTACTGAATAAACTTGCCAAAGTTGGAAAAGATAAATTAGCGGAACCTATAGTTATTCCGCCATTTGGAAATGTAAACGACAACAAAGCCAAAAGCGCTAAAGTCGCCAGTAAAAACAATAAAGTATGGATAGGCCTGTGCAGCATATAAAGCCTAATATTAGAGAAAATTGAACTGGGATTCCGCTAAGGCAAAAAGGACTTTTTCACATTGGAGTTTTGATAAACAAAAAGGGTAGCTTTCGCTACCCTTTTTCTATTATTTATCTGTGTTTTACAGCTTCGATTTCATTTGGAGTAATTGTTCCTTGATGTTTTTTAACTTATCAATTACCTCCAGCTTAACATTCTCCATCTCAGGTGAACCGCTTTTTAATTTGTCTTTAGCACCACTTAAGGTATAGCCCTTTTCTTTAACATAATGAACAATTAACCTTAGGTTTTCGATGTCCTTGATAGTGAACAGACGATTGCCTTTTTTGTTTTTTGTGGGTTTAAGAATATCAAATTCTTTTTCCCAGAAACGTATAGTTGAAGCATTTACTTCAAACATATCGGACACTTCGCTAATTGAATAGTAAAGTTTTTCGGTTTGCTCTTGTTGTAAAGACATACTCAAATATAAAATCTTTAATTAAAGAGTAGTTAACGACTTATTAACAGTTCGGGCTCATTACGAACACTTTAGAGGGGGTCAATTAACTCTTAAAAAGGCAGATTACTTCTTAGTAGCATACATAATCACATCCTTTTTACTACCCCAATGGTAGCCTAAATGGAAGGGAAGTTTGGGGATATTGGCGCTATCTTTTTTGAAGGAATTTTCCAAGGCCTGTTCTTTATTCAGCCATTTGAAATCAGAAACAGGACGGGCATATTGTCCGTATAATTTAACATCAAAACCTTCCGTTAAGAATTTATAAGGCATTCCGGTATCATCCTGAATTATGTAGTTCGACTTTTAAGAATCATATCTTTCATATTGCTCATAAATCCGTTATGCAACAAATAAGACGCGCTTTTATATAAGTCACCCAATTAGGATTATTAGCGACGTAGCTATAAAAAATACAGGTGTCGTTAAAGAATTTATTGCTGACATCATATTTGAAATAGTAAACTGTTTTTTGTTTTTCCCCCTTCACAAAATCAATTCTAACACCAAATGGCTTTTTCGTTTCCTTTGGATTTTCACGATCCATTACTTTTGTATCATATGGACGTTCAACAATTGAATCTTGTTTAAAGCGATATAAATATTTTACATCCGCAATATCATATCCTGTTTTACGAATGAAAAAGGTAAGTACCGGCAATAACCCATTTACTTTTTGTTTTCCGAAATCGTGTAACATTTTACGGGTAATGAAATAACTCTTATCAAAAATATCGCCCAAAGATTCCTTGAAATCCTGAGCGTAATCACTATGCTCACCCGGTTTAAATTTTTTCAAGTCAGGTAATTTACCAACGGGCTCTAAACCTAACATGATGTATTTATCTGCACTTGGAAAAAATGCATCTGCAGTTAAATAATCAGGTCCGGAGAAAGGATAGAATACAACTTTTGATTCGGCGTTTGGTTTTGCAAATTCCTTTTCTGCCCAAGTGCGCATGGATTTTAAACGGGTTCTCTCTAATTTTTTCCAACTCTTCTCAATAAATTCTTCGTGTGTCGACCAAGCTACAGAATCAAACAAATAATTTAATTTGTGTGCTTTTCCTTTTAATCCGCTAATAACAGCAGTAATATTATTGAATTGATTATCCGGATTAAACGGAGCGTAAACTAAAGGTGAGTATGTAACTTCATCCTTCTTAACCGAATCAACAACTACAACAGGTTTAACTGTATCTTTTTTTGGTTCTTCTTTTATTTCCTGTTTTGGTTCAACACCATTACAACAAACAAAAGCAGTGAAAATTGTGAGTATCGGGATGATTGGTTTCATAATGAAATTAGGTTGACAAATGTACTTTTTTAACGGTAGCCAAACAAGTTAAATTCATCCAGTTTTGGGCGGTGCTTTTTATCCCGGTTTCGCTCGTAATTATAGATGGTTTTGGATAAATCTCTTAAAAAAGGCAATCCTAAAAGCTCGTATTCGTATTTTCCACTACCAATGATATCCCGTTCGTTAACATAAATGGAAGAACTCAATAAAAACTCTACCTTATTTTTGAAATCCACCACATAAGCACAATCAATTAAAAAACCATAGGCGCGACCAACAATATTAAAAACACGAACGCTATCACCTTTAATTGTTGCCACTGAACTTCCGTACATGAAATATTTTTTATAAGAATCGTAATACACTTTTTTAGGATATTTTGGATAAGCACTTTCTTTCGGTAACATTCCTAATTGCTTTACCATAAATTGCCAATTCTCTTGTGATAGATTTAATCTATCAGATTCTTTTAAATGATTTCTAAAAATAATTCTTCGCATTATGTCGTGCAGGTCATGTAACTCTAAATAATTATGTTTAGCAAAATCTTTTGGTCCGGGAAATTTCTTTCCATCGGCATCCACATGTTGTTGTCCAACTTTTGAATCTTCAATCGGATGCACTGCTTTATAATCAGAAAAAGTTAATGGCTGTTTGTACAATGTGTCTTTATTCTCAGCTAAAAAATAAATAGGCGGTGTAATTTTTGCGGTGTCGCCAGGACAAGTTCCATCTAAACGATTAGTGATACGAATATTTTCGTAACCTAATTTTTCTAATTTTTTATGGAGATAATCACATCCTACAAATTCATAAGTGCGTGCACAAGCAGAATTATCACTGACCAATAACATTTTACGAATGTAATTTCCAACAGAAGGAAAATCATTTGCAGTTGATGTATCGGAACTGATTTTTTTCTGACAATAAAACGCACTATCGGTAAGCATTGATGTTTCTAAACCAATTCCCTTTTCCTTTAATTCCTGCAATTTCATTAATGCTACTAATGCCACCGGTAATTTTACAGTACTTGCCGGATAAAAATAATTTTTATTGACATTAAATTTATACTCTTGGAAAGTAGCGTAATTGTATTTGTCACGATTAATTTGTGTGTAAACAACCTGTACTTTGTATTTATCGGGTTGCGATAGAACTTTACTATAGGCCGGTAGAGTTTTCTTTAAAAGACTATCGAGAAAAGAAGAAGTTTGGGATTGTAAACTGAAAGTCAATAAAAATCCGAAAAGAAAGAATCCCTTAAACATTTGCTTTCCTATTATTGAATTTCTCACTTAACCAGTAAAATATAAATCCTAACAGTACGGTCCCTAATCCATATAAGGATTCTTCTGTTTTATTCTTAAAGATAAAAAACAAAATCCAACCACTAATTAGTAAAAACAAAACGGGAGTTACAGGATAGAATGGCGTTTTATATTCAGGCTGAATATGTTTATGCTTCATTCTCAAAATAAACACTCCGAATACGGTTAAGAATGTAAATAAATTCAAGGTAAATCCTACGTATGTGATTAAGGACTCAAACGAAGATGTCAAAACCAAAACAATTGAAATAACAGATTGAAAAATTACTGCCACATAAGGCACATTATTTTTATTCGCTGTTGAGAAAATACTTAACTGACGCATCCCCTTACCCATTGCTTGCATCACTCGTGGTCCGGCTAAAATCATGGCGCTAACAGTAGAAACTAACAATAATGCGATGACTAGACTCATGAATTGTCCAAGATCGTGACCGAAAATTTTATTGGCGCTTAAATAACCGACTTCAACTTGTCCCTTTAATTCAGGAACAGGAACTGAATACATAAACACAAAATTAAGTGCGGTGTAAATTATCATTACAATTAGCGTTCCCCAGACTAAAGCTTTCGGTAAATTCTTTTGTGGATTTTTTATTTCGCCGGCGATATAAGAAGCGGCGTTCCAACCACTGTAAGCGTAAGTGACAAACACTAATGAAACCGCAAAAGCAGCAGAAGTAATTTGACTCCACGCATCGGATGTTGGCGCAAAAGATGTTGTGTGTTCAGGATGATGAAATAATCCAAATCCAACAAACATAACTATGATTACAATCTTAATTAAAGTAAAGGCGCGTTGAATAGCACTTCCTAATTTTAAATTTATTGAATGAACTACTGGTTAGAATTATAATGATTGCTATTGCTAAAATTGTTCCGTTTACATCCGAATAAATTTTATTTACATACAAACCTAAAGCCGTTGCAGCCGCAGCAACCGGAGCAGCGAAACCAACAGTAACAGAAACCCATCCTGATAAAAATCCTACTGATGGGTGATATAATTTTGAAAGATAATTATACTCGCCCCACTCTCAGGAAATGCAGAACCAATTTCTCCATAAGTTAAAGCACCACATAATGATAAAATCCACCAACAATCCACAACATCATAATCGCAAAACCGGATTCAATACTCATAACCTGAAACCTAAACTCGTAAACACACCGGTGCCAATCATATTGGCAATTACCAATGAAATAGCTGTTGTAAAACCAATTTTTTGAATGTTCGATGTGCTCATTAATCAAACGATTGAGTTGCTTTTGATGACATCTCTAGCATGATTTGATATTGTTGAGGCGTAAGATCGTTAAAGTAAAAGTTAATCGGATTTACTTTTTCGCCATTCTTAATTACTTCGTAATGGATGTGAGGCGCTGTACTTAAACCGGTACTTCCAACATATCCAACTAATTCTCCACGTTTAATTTTTTTGCCAACTTTCACAGCCATCTTACTCATATGACCATACAATGTTTGATAACCAAATCCATGATTAATTACTACGTGATTTCCATAACCTTGTGCATTTGCATCAGCAGTTTCAACAACTCCATCACCTGTTGCATAAATTGGCGTTCCTTGTTCTGCCGCAAAATCCATTCCCGGATGAAACTCAGGCGTTTTATAAATAGGATGTGTTCTCCATCCAAAACCTCCGGGCTGTCGGCGTAAATCTTTATTATTAATTGGCATGATAGCAGGAATTGAAGACAGCAATTGCTCTTTGTTCTTCGCTAAATTCACTACTTCATCAAATGATTTAGATTGAATATATAATTGCTTGGTGATTTTATCCAAACGCTCTGTGGTTGTTTTTAAAAGTTCCGCATTATCATAATTATCAAAAACAGAATACCTGTCACTCCCACCAAAACCGGCCTGACGAATAGAATTGGGAATGGGTTCTGATTCAAAAATGACACGGTAAATATTATCATCCCTATCCTGCATATCATTTAAAACCAATTGCGTTTGGTCCATTTTTTTATGCAGTAAATTGTATTGTAATTGAAGGGCCTCTATCTCACGCTTCAACATTTTTCTTTTGGAGAATCAATGAACTTGTAAGCGATTAAAACCGTACCAGTTGCAAACACCAATCCGATAGCCAAATACGATAGAAAACGCCAAAACCTGTCCCGAAACGTGACCTTCACCTTCTCGTAGGTAAGCGATTTTGTATTAAATCTATATTTAACTTTCGACATCTTGTTGAAAAACAGCCATTTTGGCTATGGCAAAGATAAAAAATTAAGCTAAATTTGCAAGCTCAGTATTTAGTTAAAAAGTGATAACAATTATCACAAAAATTTATGGAAGCGAATAAAGTAAGACAAACATTTTTAGATTTTTTCAAGAGTAAAGGTCATGAAATTGTTCCATCTGCACCAATGGTGGTAAAAGGTGATCCTACACTTATGTTTAACAATAGCGGTATGGCGCCGTTTAAAGATATTTTTAGGAAACGCTCCTATTAAACACCCCGCATTGCCGATACACAAAAATGTTTGCGTGTTAGTGGTAAGCATAACGACTTAGAAGAAGTTGGTGTGGATACTTATCATCACACGATGTTCGAGATGTTAGGTAACTGGAGTTTTGGAGATTATTTTAAAAAAGATGCAATTGAATGGGCATGGGAATTACTAACTAAAGTTTACAAAATTGATCCGTACCGTTTATACGTTACCGTTTTTGAAGGTGATGAAAAAGAAGGTTTAGCATTTGATCAAGAAGCTTACGACACTTGGGCAAAATTAATTCCGAAAGACAGAATTCTTCGCGGAAATAAAAAAGATAATTTCTGGGAAATGGGTGATATGGGTCCTTGCGGTCCTTGCAGTGAAATTCATTGCGACATTCGTAAACCGGAAGATAGATTAGGAAGTCCGGGAGACGTTTTAGTAAATACAGGACATCCTCAAGTTATTGAAATTTGGAATAATGTATTCATGGAATTCGAGCGTAAAGCCGATGGTTCATTGGTGAAACTACCAAAGCAACATGTGGATACAGGAATGGGATTTGAACGTTTGTGCGTAGTGTTACAAGGAAAACAAAGTAACTACGATACGGATGTGTTCATGCCTATCATCAACAAAATTGAAGAGTTAAGCGGACTACGTTACAAACCGGAAGACGAACAAAATCACAAAAAGCAATTGATGATTAATATTGCAATGCGTGTTATTGCAGATCACATCCGTGCTATTTCGTTTTCTATTTCTGATGGTCAGTTGCCAAGTAATACAGGTGCGGGTTATGTTATCCGTAGGATTTTACGTCGCGCTATTCGTTACGGTTATCAATCTTTGAATTTAAAAGAACCGTTCATGCATCGTTTGGTTCCTACGTTGGCGAATCAAATGGGGCACGCATTTCCTGAGTTGGTGAGTCAGAAAGTATTAATTGAAAAAGTAATTAAAGAAGAAGAAACCGCATTTTACAAAACATTAGAGTTTGGTTTAAAGCGTATTGATCAAGTTTGTATCGATTTAACCGATTCGAAAAAAGGAACTGTTATCGACGGGAAAGTTGTTTTTGAATTGTATGATACATTTGGTTTTCCATTAGACTTAACACAATTGATTGCGAAGAGCTATGATTTAAGTGTTGATGAAACAGGTTTCACGAAATATTTAGAAGAACAAAAAAATCGTTCACGCGCTGCAACAAGTGTTGATACAGAAGATTGGATTTACACTGACTTTGGAAAAACTGTTCAGGGTGAAAAAGAAACTGAATTTATTGGCTACGATGAATTAGAATCGGAATGTAAAATCGTTCGTTACCGTAAAGTAAAAGCAAAAAATAAAGAGCAATACAATTTAGTGATCAGCAAAACTCCTTTTTATGCTGAGAGTGGTGGACAAGTTGGAGACATTGGGATTTTAGAAAGCATCAACGAAAAAGTATTTATTACCGATACTAGAAAAGAAAACGGTGTTACTATTCACTTTTGCGATAAGCTTCCTGAAAATATTAATATTGATTACGTTGCTAAAGTTGATAAAGCAAGACGTTTATATACAACCAACAATCATAGCGCTACACACTTATTGCATGCAGCATTACGTAGCACATTAGGAACGCACGTTGAACAAAAAGGAAGTTTAGTGAATGATGAACATTTACGTTTCGACTTTTCTCATTTCTCGAAAGTAACTGATGAAGAATTAAAAGAGATTGAACATATCGTTAATAATAAAATCCGCGAAAACATTCCTGTTCAAATTGAATTAATGAATATTGAAGCTGCTAAAAAAACAGGCGCAATGGCATTATTCGGAGAGAAATACGGCGATGTGGTTCGTGTGGTGACTATTGATAAAAATTATTCAATAGAATTATGTGGTGGAACTCACGTTACTTCTACAGGGCAAATTGGTTTCTTTAAATTAGTGAGTGAAGGCGCCGTTGCTGCAGGTATCAGAAGGATCGAAGCGATTTCATCTGCTAAAGTGGAAGAGTACTTCGAAAATCAAGCTACAACTTTAAATGAAATTAAAAATTTATTCAAGGGGAGTAAAAATATTGTAAAGAGTGTTTCTGATTTTATTGAAGAACACAATACCTTACAAAAACAATATCTCGAATTAATTCGCGAGCGTGCTAAATTGGTAAAAGCGAAATTGATTACAGATATCGAGAAGACGCCTGTTAACAACGGCATTCGTTTCTTATCCACTAAAATAGATTTCAATCACCTCGATGAAATAAAAAACATTCACTTCCAGTTAACTAAAGATTATACTGATTTAGTTTTAGTAACAGGTTATGAATTAGATGGTGCTGCCGGATTAACAGGCTCTACCTCTACCGAATTAGTGAAAGATAAGAACATCGACATGGGCAAGATCATCCGCGAATCAGCTGCGGTGATGAAAGGAAATGGTGGTGGTCAGAAATTCTTTGCACAAGGAAAAGGGCCGGAGTTATCTTCATTAGACAGCGCTATTAATAAAGCTAAAACCTTATTACAATGAGTCGCAACATTACCATAATAGGCGGCGGTAATTTAGGAATTGCCATCGCCGAAGGATTAATTGATTCAAAATATTCTAAAGCTTCTAATATCACTATTACACGTAGAAATGTTTCTTTATTAAATGATTTAAAGAAAAAGGTTGCGTGGTGGAAAGTGAAAATACTAAGGCTGTAAAGAACGCAGATATAATTTTGTTATGCGTAAAACCATTTCAAATAAAAGATGTTTTGAAAGGCATTTCTAAAAGTGTTAACGCTAAACAAATTTTAATATCAGTTGTAAGTAGTGTTTCTATTGAAGAAATAGTTGATGCACTTGGAAAAAATTTACCTGTATTCAGAGCAATGCCTAATACCGCGATCGCCATAAGTGAAAGTATGACATGTATCGCTCACAATAATGCAGGAAAAAGAGAAGTTGGTGAAGTAGTTGGTTTGTTTGACAATTTAGGTCAGACCGTTATAATTGAAGAAAAACTTATGGCGGCTGCTACAATTATTGGTGCGTGTGGAACTGCATTCGCTATGCGATATATACGCGCCAATATACAAGGAGGAATTGAAATTGGTTTTGATGCCGCGACAGCCCGTAAAATAGTCGCTCAAACAGTAAAAGGCGCAGCGAGTTTACTCATTGAAAAGGGCACTCACCCCGAACAGGAAATTGATAAGGTAACCACCCCAAAAGGCTGTACCATAGCGGGTTTAAACGAGATGGAGCATAACGGATTGAGTTCTTCTTTAATAAAAGGGATTACAGTTTCGTATAAGAAAATTGCAAAGGACTAGCCCTTTTTTTAACTTTATTCCTTGGTATTTAAATCAATTTAGTGAAGAGTAAAAAACTAATACTTTATTTCATTTTTATCGTCTGTATATCGGATGTACTTTATTCACAGTTTGCTAATAACTGGAGACTTGGAAATGGTTATGGATTAAACTTTAGCCCCTCCACGCCAACAATAACAGGTAGTTCAATAGCCTCGAACCACGTTGATAATTCAAGTACTATTTCTGATGCTAGTGGTAATCTTTTATTTTATACAAACGGCTATACGGTTTGGAATAAAAATAATGTGATTATGTCTAATGGTTCAGGTTTAATCGGCGACTATACTGCAGGGCAATGCGCTTTAATTGTTCCTATACCCTGTAGTCCTGATAAATATGTAATTTTTCATACAACCATGTTTTCTAATCCCGGCAATTTATGTTATTCGGTAGTAGACATGACTTTAAACTCCGGGCTAGGTGATGTTGTTTTTGGGCAAAAAATGTTTCTTTAGGTACGGGCTGGACCGAAAAAATTTGCGCTTACTATAGTCCAAGCGCTAATTGCTATTGGGTTTTAACTCATAAATGGATGTCAAATCAATTCGTAGCTTTTTAAAGTGGATGCTTCTTCAATTGCAACAACATCAGTAGTATCTTCTGTTGGCAGTATTCATAATTGCGGATCTGTTGGTGGAGCGCATGATGCAATGGGGCAATTAACCATTTCACCTGATGGAAATAAAATAGTTAATGCTTTAACTTGTCAGGACAAATTTGAATTTTTTGATTTCAACCAAACAACCGGAGTGGTTAGCAATTCAATTTCTATTGTTGGAAACGGTGGTAGCGCATGGGGAACTGCTTTTTCTCCTGACAGTAAAAAAGTTTATGTCAATAGTATTTTTGGAGCCAGCGTTTTTCAATATGATATTTCTGTTTTTACTTCAGCAGCTATTTTATCATCATTAACCAACGTTTATAATACAGGCTCAGGCGGGTATAAATTTGGATACATGGAGCTTGGTCCGGATGGGAAAATATACATACCAAGACCTAACACCGCCTTTATTTCTGTAGTAAACTCGCCTAATTTAGCTGGTGCAGCCTGTAATTTTTCATACACAGGTATATCTACCGGATCGGTAAATGCTTTGTGGGGCACAAGCCGAATTGCGTATAACATACCAACTTCCTACATGTCTCCTACTTTTTCTTTGATTCCTACTTCATTAAATGTTACTTGTAATAATACATCAAACGGATCTGCTACCATAACCCCAAATACTGCCGGAACATATTCATATAACTGGCAACCGGGAAATCAATCCACTTCTAGTATAAGTAATCTTACTCCCGGCATTTATACTGTTACCGTTTCCAACGCCTGCGGTTCAACAACAAGCGCAATTACTATTTCCCTACAACCAACTCCAACACTCAGCATAAGTAATCCTACAGCTTGTATTGGATCAACAGTAAATGTTACTGCGGCTACAGTCGGCGGCTCTCCTACTTATAGTTATACTTGGTCTCAGGGCACGTCTACTACTAACCTTGTTAACATTAACGCAGCCCCGGGCATACTAACATGTACGGTAACTGATTCACAAGGATGTCAGGCCACATCTTCAACTTCCATTACTATCACCAATTCTTCAGTGAGCAATTTTCTACATTCAATTAATTCCTGTAAAGGAATTTTAACTACAACAAACACTTCAATAGGTGCATCACAAAACTTATGGTATTTTGGAGATGGCTCAACAAGTACTCAAACCTCTCCAAGTTATACTTATAGTTTACCTGGAACTTATACTATAAGTTTGGTTACAAATCCTATTGGTGGGTGTAAAGATTCCACTTCACAAAGTGTTACCATTTTAAACCCTACACAAAGTCTATACACATTTACCAACGTAGCTTGCGATTCGATAGTATTAATAACCAATACTTCTATTGGAGCAACAACTTACTTATGGGATTTCGGTGATGGAAACACCTCTACACTTGTAAATCCCGGCAGTCATGGTTATAGCAATCTTGGAACTTACACTATTACTCTAATTACAAATCCAGGGTCTAATTGTGCTGATACATTGAAACAAATTGTTACACTCAGTAAAAATGTAATATCTCAATTCAATGTATCGACGTCTCCGTGTTCTATGTCTGTTTCACCAATTAATACTTCATCCCTTGCAACAACTTATTCCTGGAATTTCGGCGATGGCTTTTCAAGTACTTTAAATAATCCTTCGCATATATATTCAGCAACCGGTAATTACACAATATCTCTAATTGCGAATCCCGGTACTTTTTGTGCAGACACAACATATCAGAATATTACGATAACAGGCGTGCCGACAGCTTTATTTAGCTATATAAAAGACCCGTGTTCAGCTATTGTTACCTTTACAAATAATAGTATTAATGCAACTTCTTATCAATGGAATTTTGGCGGTGCCAACTCTTCCAATATAACTCATCCTGTTTTCGACTTCAATCATCCCGGAACTTATACTATAAGTTTAATTGCTAATCCCGGTTTATCTTGCGCTGATACAATTGTTCAAAGCATCACAATAAACTATATGGGCGTTGTTGCCGATTTCACTTATCAAAATCCTCAATATACAAATGAAGTATATTTTACCAATTTATCACAAAACGCTATAAAATTCGATTGGATTTTTGGAGATGGAACCGCAGTCGAAAATGTATTTGAACCTTCACATACCTATGATTTAATGGGAGAGTTTACAGTTTGTTTAAGAGCTACAAACACTATTGGTTGCGACGATATAATTTGTAAAAAAATTAAAGTGGATTCGGATTGGACTTTATATTTACCTGATGCCTTCCACACCAAATGCTGATGGAACTAATGATCTCTTTTTGCTAAAGGAACTAACATAACCAAATTCACTATGATAATCTTTGACCGCTGGGGAGAAAAATATTTTCGTCAGACGATATCATGAATGGATGGGATGGAAAGTATAAAGGAAAGCTTGTTCAGGAAGATATTTATATATGGAAAATTAATTTTACAGACATTTATTCTAAGTCGCATGATAAAACCGGACATGTTACAGTAATCAAATAGATTTGTACAATTCAATAAATTTATTTCCCACTTTTTCTAAACTGTAACCTTGTGCGCTTTCCGAAATTTTTTGATTGTTGAAATTCGTATTGATTAAATCAGTAATTCCTTTTTTCCAACTCTCTACATCATTATTACAAATCAAGCCATTTTCTTTATTAATTAATTCAGGAATCGCTCCTGCATTGGATGCTAAAACAGGAGTTCCTGTTGCTAAAGCCTCTGCAATAACAATTGAAAACGTTTCCATATTACTGGCGTGTAAAAAATAATCGGAGTCTTGTAATTTTTCTGCTAATTGTTGACGAACTAAATTTCCTAAATAACTAATTTCAAAATTCCATTTTCTCTTTTTCAATTCTTCCAATAAAGGACCTTCTCCTATTACGTTTAATACAATTGGTTTTTGACTTTGTTTAGAAAAATTTTCAAGTGTATTGAAAATTAAATCCGGTCGCTTTACCCCATTCCAATGGGCTACACAGCAAAAATTTAATTTTTCAGAAGTGGTTTTTGCTTTGAAAGAAAAAAAAGAAGTATCCACTACGTTTGGTACCACTTTAATATTTTCGGGTGACTGAAAATGTTTACTCAAGCTCTTTCTTAAAAATTCAGAAACAACCGTCACAAATTTTGCTGAGTTATAGGCCTTCTTACCTGATTTTGAATATAGACTTTTCCCTAAAAAATTATCCACCTTACTCCAATGCTCTGTAATTACATGTGGTGTGTTCTCTTTCTTAGCCAACCAATAACCCATAATAGCTGCAGGAAAAAGAACATTTGAGTGAATTATATCCGGACTGAAATTTGGTTTGATTTTCCTATAGAAGTACTTTTTCAGATAAGCAAACTGCAAGATCAAATCCAAATGAATAAACTTATAAAATCTTGAATTCAGCTCGATAAGATGTGTAGTAATACCTGCCTCATCAACGATTCTGGAAAACTTCTTCTCGAATAGCTTTTTTGAATAACTTACCGTTACAGCCAGGACTTCAATCTCAACCCCCGCCTTTTTAATAGCTTCTGCATGCTTTTTAATAAAAATCCCCTTTAAAGGATTAGTACTATTAGGGTACCAGGAGGAAATAAAAAGCACTTTCATTCTGTAAAACTATTTTTATTTGTACTTTTAAGGGGTCTTAGAAACCAAATTTAAGGAATAAAGCCATTATTATGGGAATTAAAGCAAAATTATTAGAAATACCCTTTGTAAAGAATTGGAAACGCAGCCGCGAAAAAAAGAAATTTAAAGGTTCCGAATTGTATTGGGAAGAACGCTACCAACAAGGCGATAACCCGGAACCGGATCTTATGATAACTTAGCCGAGCATAAGGCTGAAATCATTAACGGTTTCGTTGCTAAAAACAATATCAAAACCGTAATGGAATTTGGTTGCGGCGATGGAATCAATTGACAATTGCTAAATACCCGCAATATATTGGCTTAGATGTATCGCCTACAGCTGTTAAAATGTGTTATCACCGTTTCAAAACAGACAAAGCCAAAAGTTTTTACGTTTATAACAGTATGGCTTTTCATGATAATGCCCGTTTATTTCATGCTGATTTAACTATGTCACTTGATGTTTTATATCACTTAGTAGAACGCGAAATTTTCGAAAATTATTTGATTCATTTGTTTGATGCAGCTGATAAATATGTGATTATTTACGCTTCAAATTATAATCAAGCTGAAGAGCCTATTCATCAACACGAAAACAGAAGAAGCTTTAGCGAGTTCGTTGACAAAAACATGAAAGGCTGGAAATTGAAAGAAGTGATAAAAAACAAATATCCTGTTAGTGAATACGGGGCTAAAGGTTCTTTATCAGATTATTTTATATACGAAAAAGCCTAAAGGCTACGAATGATAAGTAAATCGTTTTTAAAATCCTCTATCATCTACACCATTGGCGGCGCACTGCCTATGATAGGGAGTTTGATTTTACTTCCATTTTACACCAATTACTTAAGCGATTTACAATTTACGCAAGTCGCGTTTTACATCAGCGTTTCTTTACTACTCCAAATTTTATTCTCTTATTCCATTGAAAGTTATTTTGGAATTAAATACACTCAGTTAAACAACGAGCCTCATCAACAAAAGAAATTCGTTGGGACGGTTTCAATTCTATTATTGTTAATCGGAACCATTCTATTATTGGTTTCAGCACTATGTGGTAATTTAATTTTCGGAAGAGTATTTAACCCCTCCTACCAGATGGAATTTTGGCCTTATGGATTTTTATCTGTGTTCACCGCCTTTTTCAATTCCTATTTTAAAGCTTCTACCAATGCACTTATTTATTTTAAGAAGCCTGCTTTATTCTTAACTGCTAACTTCATTAATTTTATTGCAACCATTGGAATTTCAGTTGGAGGTTTATTTTTATTTCCGGATTCTATAGTTGGTCCGATTTACGGGCGATTATTATCAGGTGTCATCATCTTCTTCATCGCTCAATACATTTTCATGTCGAACGGCGAGTTCAAGTACGAGAAAACTTTCTTAAAGGATCTTACTGCCTTTTGTACCCCTTTTGTGTTTTACGTGATCAGTGGTTGGGTATTAGGGCAAATCGACCGTTACGTATTACAATCTTACATCAGTAATACAGATTTAAACACTTACGACTTAATGCTAAAATGTTTTTTGGTATTGAATTCTTACAAAACAGTTTGTCGGCCGTTATCTTTCCTAAACTCTATGAAATTTGGAATAAACAGGATAAACCTGAAACAACCAAAGAAAGTAATCGTTATTTCAATGTGTTTACAGCTATTAATATTACACAACTGATATTGTTTTGCATTGCCATTCCTTTTTTATACAAAATGGTTATACATAACGAGAAATTTTATGAAGGTGAAAAATACATCGGCGTAATTGCAGCAGGCTTTGCACTAAGAAGTATTCTTAATTTTTATTTGTCCACTATTCTATTCACCAAAAACACTAAGATTTTACTGAAAAATTTTCGGTCTAAGCGCCTTATTTCAAATGACAGTGATTTATTTTGCAATTAAAGAATTTGGTTTGATGGGAGCGATTTATGGCGGATTAGCTACAAAAGTTGTTCAGGTAATTTTATCCGCTTTGCTCACCAAAGGTATTTTCAAATACGAATTTAATTACGCCAAGATCATTCTCATTCCCTTCGTTTACATCGTCATTAATATTGTCCAATTTACCTTCTTTAAAGAATACAACATCCTTCTTTATGGTGGTCAGCTAATATTATTTACATTTGTCTTCTATTTTATTTTTAAAAACGAAATTAAAATTGTGATTAAACAGTACACTACTAAATGAAACAGTTATTCTATAAAATAATTTATTCGGGCTTCATCAACAGCATTCTTACTAATTTCATTAAGTACGTATTGCCATTTTTACCAAGAGGAATAAAATTACCCCCATCAGGAGAGATATCTTTTAAAGTAGAAAATGGTTCCATAAAAATGAGGACTAACCAAACCAATTATCTTACCTATTGTGTATTTTGGAATGGCTACAAAAATTTTGAATACACTCCTATTTTTGAAAAACTGGCAAAAAAAACAAACACCTTTTATGATGTAGGTGCTAACATTGGTTATTACTCTTTATTGGCAGCAAAAATTAATCCCAGCATGAAAGTAAAAAGTTTTGAGCCCTCTACCGGACCATTACATTATTTAAGAGAAAATGTAGCAGTAAATAATTTAAAGAACATAAAAGTTGAAGCATTAGCTCTAGCAGATACAAACGGTGAAATTGTTTTTTACGAAGAAAAATCACCAAAGTACACTTACATCAAATACAACCTTGCCGGAGAAGGAAACGCAGGTTCTAAAACATCACCAGAGCGTTTCAATAAGAATACAGTTAAAGCTGTTACGTTTGATGATTACCTTCAACAAAATCCAAATGATGTTGTAGAGTTAATGAAAATGGATACTGAGGGGACTGAACATTATATTTTAAAGAAAGCGCACAATCTTTTATCTAATCACAAGCCTTTAATTATTTGCGAAACGCTTTTTAATACCATTGAGAAAGATTTGGAAGAAATTTTAAAACCTTACGGTTACGAATTCTACAACCACATTGAAACAGGTTTACAAAAAGTTAATTCTATTCAGAGAACAACAGATAATGGCGTGAAGAATTGTTTCTTCGTACACCCCTCAAAAAAACATTTGATAGAAGAATTTATTGTAGCTTAATTTTCTGTAATTACGATTGATGAGTTTTTTTCTAAATCATAAGTAATGTTCTCTTTTAAAGAACTCAAAAACTCACTACCCCACTTATTATAGTAGGTGCTGAAATTATCAACGCGTTCTTGCGGAACGCCATTGGGAAATAATTTCGCTTTCACAGATTTAATTTGATTTACTTCCGTATCCAGTTTTGCTTTAATAGCACGAACTGTCTTTTGTTCTAAAGCAGCGATCGAATTTAAATTCTTTTGTTTTTCTGCCTCAACAGCCGCGTTAAGTGTTTTATCAATCTTACCGGTTTCTTCCGAAATTTTCTTAAACAAATTTTCGATTGACTTTTTGTGTTCTTCTAAGTTAAATGAGTTATCGCTTTTCTCAATGTAAAGCTTCACTAAACTCTCTTCATTTTCAAATACATTTTCCATGTCGAATCCTAGTTTTTTAATTTTATTTAATGTGTTAGTATCTATTATAATCACTGATTTCCGAGGCGCTAATACCGGGTAAAATAAATCGAGCTCATCAAATAGCTCTTTAAACTCTAACCAATACGCCAATTCACCCGGACCACCTACATAAGCCAAGTTTGGTAAAATAAATTGTTGATAGCAAGGGCGCAACACAACATTCGGACTAATTTTTTCGGGATTTGATTTTACTAATTGTTGCAATTCAGATTTTGAGAATTTTTTATCTGTTCCAACTACTTGGTAATCCTCCCCCACTTTTTCAATACGCGCTCTTAAACCCGCTTCCATATAGAAGCAATTGATATCACGTGGATTTACTTGCGCCTCGTACTTTAATTGTTTTAATTTTTCTATTGTTGAATTAACTTTTTCCGCAGGCACATTCTCAAAAATATCTTTTTCGAAAAACGGAACAAATGATTCTTTTAATTTTTTATTATTCCCATCTACAACCACTAATCCGTACTGACCAAATAATTCGTTTACTAAATACTGAGTTGCAGAAGCTAAATCAGAATGTTTCAAATATGCACTTTCGAAAAGATTGACTAAAAATTCAGCATTTGCCCCCGTTCCGATAATTTCCTGAAACTTTACTTTTATCTCAGCTAAACTTTCTGTTTTAAAATTTCCGACAGCTCCTTTTTCTTGTGAGTTCCATTCATTTTTTTTACCAAACGTGTTAAAATGATTCACCTCTTCAAAATCATGATCCTCACTCGCCATCCAATAAACAGGAACAAAATTATTCTCAGAGAATTCACTTTTTAATTTCTCGCAAAGATTAATAACCGAGAAAATTTTATAAATGAAATATAATGGTCCCGTAAACAAACACAACTGATGTCCGGTTGTTATGCTAAATGTATTCTCTTTTAAAAGTAGTTGGATGTTTTTTTGAGAAGAGGCGCTGGTGTTTTTAACACGCATGCTTTGCTCCGTCAAAACCTCAACCAACAAAGTACGGTCATACTTCTCTAATTGAATCGCATCGATTGCATTTCTGAACCCTTCCTTATCAGGAAAAAAATCATAAAACGCATTGAGTTCCTTTCTTTCCGACAAATAATCGAAAACTAAAGGATTAAGTAACTCCTTCTTTAACTCAAGATCTTTCTTTGAGAGCATTTCTATTTTATAATTTACTTCCAAACGCTAAATCACCTGCATCTCCTAAACCAGGAACAATATAAGCTTGTGCTGTTAGTTCTTCATCAATTGCACCACACCACAAAGTATAATTCGCATCCGGCATATGTGTTTTTACATAATCAACACCTTGCTGACTACAAATTGCAGAAACTAGATGTGTATGTTTTGGTTTTCCTTTTGCTAATAATGCTTTATAAGTTAAAACCATCGAAGAACCCGTTGCTAACATTGGATCGCACAGAATAAGAACCTTATCCGTTAAATCCGGACAAGCCACATATTCTAAAGCAATTTCAAAAGTATTATCCTTATGATGTCTGCGGTATGCACTAACAAAAGCATTTTGCGCTTTATCAAAATAATTCAAAATTCCGAAATGCATTGGTAAACCAGCGCGCAAAATTGTTGCTACAACAGGCTGTTCAGTTAGATTAACGGTTTCTGCAGTTCCTAATGGGGTTATAGTTTCAGATGGACTGTAGTTTAATGTCTTGCTTAATTCATATGCCATAATCTCACCAATACGTTCCATATTTCTGCGGAAACGCATGCTGTCTTTTTGAATATTTTCGTCACGTATTTCATTTAGAAATTGTGTGAAAATTGAATTGTGTTGGGATAAATTGTGTACCATAATTTTATTTGCTTAGTTCTATGAATAAATGTTTTTCAGACTGATAAGATGATTTATCAAGAATTTCGATTGGCATTGAAGTATTTTTAAATCCCGGGGCATCTACATTTAAAATATATTTTCCCGGAGGTAAAATAACAATAGTTCTTCCGTTTGCGGGATTAGGATAATAGTTTCCGATTAACTCCTTTGTAATAATATCACTCACACTAATAACCACATCACGGAATTCTATATTGGAATGATCACGTGCTACTAATTGTCCAATCAAAACAGTATAATCTAAATCTGCTTCGTTAAACGAAACACGGTAAATATCATAATCACCATTACCACCACCTCTTACCGAAGCTACGTAACCATACTTACCGGATTTTGAAATTCTGAAATTTAAATCATCATAAGAAGTATTTACAGGATAGCCAATGTTTCGTGGATTTATAAAACGACGTTGCTCTTCATCGTAAGTCGCTTTAAAAATATCATATCCGCCCATACTGGCATGACCTTTTGAACTAAAGAAAAGTGTTTTGCCGTCGGGAGATAAATTCGGGAAATCTTCATTTAAAGGTGTGTTAATTCCCACTCCGCAGTTTCTCGGATCGCCCCATTTACCGGTTGGTAATTTTGTACACGAATAAATATCTGTTCCGCCAAAACCACCTTTGCGGTCGCTGGCAAAGTAAACTGTAGTTCCATCATTATCAACGCAAGCAGCAATTTCATCGCCTGAACTATTGATAGGTGCCGGAAGTAATTCAGGTTTCGAGAAATTACCATTAGCAAACATTTTTGTGATGTAAATTTTTCCTGCCCCTTTAAAATCCGATTTGTAAATCAATAATACATCGCCATTGGCATTCATTCCAATTACTTCTTCGCCACTGTTACCCACACAAACCGGTTCGCCTATAACATCTGCCTCAGCATAAACGCCATTCACTACCTTTGAAATAAATATTGAATTTTTATACTGACCATTTTCCATTTTCTGCGCGTCTTTTTTTACCGGACGTTTAGAATTAAAGACCATGTGATTTTCAGTTTCGGTTACGAAGGGATAATAATCTGCAAAAGGTGAATTGATAGTTTTACCTAAAGATTGAAAAATGACATCAACCGGAAATTTAATTAATTCTTTGGCGTTAATACTGTATTGGATTTCCTGTTCAACATTAGAGAGGTTATCAAAATTACCTTTCGCTAATTCTTTAAACTTATTAAAACTCGCAATGGCTTTATCATAACGGTTAGCGTATTGATAGGCGCGGCCTAATAAAAAATCGGCATTTGGATTGTGTTTTTCTTTGCGGACCACAATTTCAAGGTAAAAAACTGCCTTTGCTTTATTAATGTTTGAGTTCAGATAACAAACCCCGGCATTATAATTATAAATTTCGTTTTTCTGATCTAAGGTTAAAAGTTGCAGATAGTCTTCAAGGGCATCCTCATAATTTTCAGCTTTAAGCTTAATATCAGCCTCTAATTCCAGCTTTTTAACATCGCCGTTCTGGCTTATTAATAAACCTGCCGCAAAAACAAAAAATATGACTAAAAACCGCTTCATTTACCTTCGAAAATCCTACCTAAATTAGAGTAGTTAAATATACAATTATTATAAGTAGTGTTACATGGAGCAGTTTTACCTTACATTTGCGCCCCCGTTTTAAAATCATTTTCGTACGCCTTTAAAGGCTTGGTTTTTAGCCTTAAACAGCGGAACATGAAAGTGATATTTGTCAGCGCCATTCTTACCATTTTAGCAGCGGTATTTTTGAAAGTAAATTCCGGTGATTGGTGCGTACTTTTAATTTGTATTGGATTGGTAATGTCGCTCGAAATGATGAACTCTGCCGTTGAAGGAATTGTTGATTTAGTGAGTCCGCAACAAAACGAAAAAGCCGGCCGGATAAAAGATATGGCGGCGGGTGCAGTATTGATTGCTTCAATTGTTTCGTTCATTATAGGAATACTGATTTTAGGGAAATATTTTTTATCATTTTTATACAACATCACCAATAACCAATAATATGAGATTTGCAGAAACAGAATTAATTTTAACCGAAGACAAACGTGTTTATCATATTAATTTAAAAGCAGAAGATGTTGCCGATACAGTTATTGTGGTTGGCGACCAAGGACGAGTACCGCAAATAAGTTCATTCTTCAGTAAAATTGATTTTAAAACAGAGCATCGTGAATTTGTAACACACACCGGTTGGTTTAACGGAAAACGAATTACAGTTTTATCGACTGGTATTGGTACCGATAATATAGATATTGTGATGAACGAGCTTGACTCAGCTGTAAACATTAATCCTGAAACGCGCGAGTTAAATCCGACCGGAATTGTGGTAAGTTCTCACGGCATTGGTTTAGATGGTCTCTTGAATTTTTACGAAGGTTGGAAAGATGTAAATGAAACTCCAATTTCTGAAGCTTTCATTAAACATGTGAATTGGCAAAGTAATTTACCTTACCCTTATTGCGTGAAAGGCTCTGAAACCCTTCTTGAAAAGTTCAAATCAGGAAATCATGTGGGCATAACGGCCACCGCCCCTGGGTTTTATGGTCCGCAAGGACGGGAGATTCGTTTAAAGGCTTCTTCAAAAAACCTCAACGACTTATTAACCTCCTTTTAATCATAACGGTTTAAAGATTACCAACTTCGAGATGGAAACCTCAGCTTTATATGGCTTGGGTTCAATGTTAGGTCAAAATTGTTTAACTGCTTGCGTGATAATTGCCAACCGCGTTAGAAAGGAATTTACCAAGGATTATAAAAAGAGTGTAGAGTTATTAATAGAAAATAGTTTAGAACGATTAACAACCTGATTGTTAAAAAATACTATACCCCCTTCCAAATAGCCCGATTGCTTGGGCTATTTTTGTTTAACTATGAGGGCTGGAAAAAATCAAATGAACTTAAAAGAGGTAATTGCCTTAATTACCCTTCTTGATGATCCGGATGAAACTATATATTGTCAGGTAAAAGACCGCTTTATTACTCTTGGTCCGCCTGCCATACCTCATTTAGAAACAGCTTGGGAAAATAGTTTTGATGCTATGATGCAAAAACGCATCGAAACCATCATCCGTAACATAAATTTTGAAGCCCTTCATAAAGCTCTTAAACATTGGGCTGAGCACGAACAGGAAGATTTGTTTAAAGGTATTTGCATGATTGCCCGTTATCAGTATCCTGATTTAGACGAAATCAAGCTTAAAAAACAAATTCAGCAATTAAAGCAAGATGTTTGGTTAGAGATTCACGATGATTTAACAGCTCTAGAGAAAATTAAAATCATCAATCACATTTTATTTGAAGTGCATCAGTTTGGCGGGAACATCACTAATTACCACGCACCTCAAAATTCTTTCCTTAATGTAGTACTCGAAACCAAAAAAGGGAATCCTGTAATGTTAAGTGTGATTTACGCTTTAGTTTGTAAGGAGCTCGATATTCCGGTATTTGGCGTGAATTTACCTCAGCATTTTGTTTTGGCTTATGTGAATGATTACGCTAACCTTTACGATACCAATCACAAAACCCTTTCAGATAATATTTTGTTTTATGTGAATCCATTCAGCAAAGGCTTAATTTTTCAGCAAAAGGATATCGATTCTTTCCTTAAGCAATTAAATGTTGAGCCTGAAAACAAGTACTACTTGCCTTGCAGTAACCTTGATATATTAAAGCGTGTGTTAAATAACTTGGTGTATTCTTTCGAAAAGCTTGGTTATTCTGAAAAGGTTGAGGAGTTGAAATCACTCGAAAAGGGACTGTAACTAGTTCCCGAAAATTTTCCCAATTGTTTTAAAAATCAGTTTCAAATCGGTAGCCAATCCTGCCTCTTGAATGTATTTAAGATTAAGCTGTAATTTTGCAGGCATTACTTCTTTAATATAGGTCTCTTCCGGATTTTGAGATTTAGCCAATAAATCATTCTCATTTATATAATCTAAAGAAGCGTAATCCGTAATCCCGGGCTGAACCGATAAAACTCTCTTTTGTTCTTCATTATACATATCAACGTACTTCCGCACTTCAGGTCTCGGTCCAACCAAACTCATACTTCCAAACAATACATTAAAGAGTTGTGGCAATTCATCTAATTTATACTTCCTCAAAAAATAACCAACAGTTGTTATTCTCGGGTCGCGACCACCAACCGTAAGTAAGCCTTTTTTGTCGGCATCGGTGAACATGGTACGGAACTTAAAGAGTTTGAAATCTATATTCCCCTTTCCTACTCTGGTTTGCAGATAAAAAACAGGGAAGCCTGAATTAAGAGCGACCGCTAAAAAAATTAAAAAGAAAATGGGACACAATATAATAATGCCAATTAAGGATGCTATTATATCGAATAAACGTTTCAAGCTAATACTTTGTTAACTGAATCAAGCACAGCCTTTATCACGGTTTCGGTTAACTCGTTGTTTAAGTCGTAAAACACAGGTAAGCTTATTTCGGTACTATAGTTTTTATACGTTACAGGATAATTTTTATGTCGTAGCCCAGGTTTTTGTAAAAGCTCATACAAGGCACGGGTATAAAATGCACATTAACTGAAACATCATGTTCAAATATCTCCTTAATAATAGCATCGCGTTGTTCTTCTGTTATCCCTTTAATACGTAATGGGTATAAATGGAAACAGCTTTGTTTATTGGCCTTACTATATATAGGTGTAATAAAACGATCGTCTTTAATAAAGGTAGCTGTGTATTTATCAAAAATTTCCTGACGACGCTTTAAAGTATCATTATCGTAACGGTCAATCTCAATTAAACCAATTGCTGCGGCTATGTCCGTCATATTACATTTATAACCTGCTTCAATAATATCGTAACGCCAATTACCCTTTTGTGTTTTAGCTAAAGCATCTTTGTTTTGACCATGAAGTGTTTTAATACAGAGGTACTTATAGACTGCTTCGTTATCAAAAGGTTCAGGTAGATTTAAACAAACAGAACCTCCTTCGGCCGTCACTAAATTTTTTACCGCATGAAATGAAAATACAGAAACATCACAAAGACTTCCTGTTTTCTTTCCATTATAAGAAGCGCCGAACGAATGAGCTGCATCTGCCAAAACAAGAACCCGCCCTAGTTGCTTTTGAATATCATTATTTGGTTTGAACTTATCTTTATTTCTTACAGCAATGGCATTGATCTCATCAAAGTCGCAAGGCCATCCAGCAAAGTCAACGGGCATTATAACCTTGGTTTTTGAAGTAATGGCTTTTTCGATGGCTGAAGTATTGATATTAAAGTCGTGTTCATTCACATCCACAAATACCGGAGTTGCACCACAATGAATGATAACATTGGCTGTTGCCGAATAAGTATAAGCAGGTAAAATAACCTCATCCCCTTCTTTCACTCCAAACCAACGTAACATGATTTCTAAACCTGCAGTGGCTGAGTTTAAACACAAGGTGTTTTTGTTACCACAATAAGCTGTAATTTTTTTCTCGAACTCCTTGGTACGAGGGCCGGTAGTTATCCAACCCGACTTTAAAGCTTTAACTACTTCATCACAAATTTTGTCGTCGATACGAGGTGGTGAAAATGGAATCATGGTTCAAATTATTTAATGCAAATTAACGAAATATTAAGAACAGATTAGAGGCTTTAAAAAGCATTTTCAGGCGGATGACGCTCAACGTTATTAACAACCCTATCTTAATTACTGCCTTAGTTTATACACATTAACGTGTTGAATCATAATCGGTAGCGTGGAGCTTGTGCCCGATTTGATTCTCTATTTTTAGCAAAAGTTATATTAACTATTTCGCAAACATAATTTAACAAGAATGAACACACAAAATTTAAAAACAGAATTACAGTCGGTATTAGACGGAGATCTTGCAATGCGCAAGGAGTTTAATACGTTAAAGCGCTCGTTGAGTGACTATCGTAATCAATTAATTGAACGCGATGAAGATTGTAAACGCCTTCAGGTAACTATCGACGTGTTAAACACGAAAATGGTGGTAATGGAACGTGATAACGTGAATTACAAAGCCGAATTAGCGTCTTTTAAAGAATTGCGTTCAACCATAAAGGAGCAATTAAATGCAAAACAAGAAGAGATTGAAAACTATTTACGCGAAATAGAAAGTTTAAAATCTCAATTAGATACTATAGCTGCACACTACGATGCCCGTTTAGAAAACGGTTTAAAAACTTCATCTGAAGAGTTAGATGCTGTTAGAAAAGAATTAAATCTTCAAATTGAAGAATTACGTTCAAGCGCACACTACCGCGAAATTGGTGTACGTGATGAGTGTGAACAAAAAATAAATGCCTTAACTCAATTAATGGCAGAGAAGGAACTTGATTTAACTTCTAAACACGAATCAGAAATCAATTCAATTAAAGCAAAATACACTACTCAAATTGAAGAAATTAGAAGTTCATACGAAACTAAATTAAGCGAGTCGTCTTCTTTATCTAATACTACTATTGAATCGTTGACTAATGAATATGAAGGAAAATTAAAACGTCTGGAAGATTCATTAACGCATACAATTAACGAAAACAAGAGTTCTTACGAATACGCAGTTTCTTCTTTACAAACTGAATCTACTTCTAAGGAACAAGCATTAATTGCTAGCTACGAAAAGCAAGCAAATTGAATGATTTAACAGCTTCAGCAGGTGAAAAAGAGCAAACATTAGTTGCTAATTACGAAAAGCAATTGAATGAGTTAATGGCTTTAGCGAATGGTGATGTTGAGAAGATGAAAGCTGAATACGAAGAGCGTTTATCTAATACATTAATACATAGTAACGATCAAAACAGTAAATTAACTGAAGACTTAAACAAGTTTGTTCTAGAAAATGAACATTTCAAAGAGAAGATCCGCGAAATGATTACACATATAGATGAACAAAATACAAAGATTGAAGATTTGTGCCGCGAGATTGAAATTAAAAATGATGAAGTAAGTACTTGGGGTGAAAAATACAATGCATTAAATGCAGAGTTCGAAAGCTACAAGAATTTACAACAACAATCACAAAGCGAACAAGTACTAGGTTTAAATACAGAACTAAGTAATCATATTGAAACAATTAACCAGTTAAAAGCTGAGTTAGAATCGAAAAACAATGTTATTGCTGAATTAAATTCTTCTGTTTCTTCAAAAAGTGCTGAGTTAGGTTATACTAAATCTGAAATTGAACGCCTAAATACTGAAATCGGGAAGAGTCTGGAAGAATGGAATGAAAAAGAAATTGCCTTCGAAAGCTTTAAGTCTGAATTAGAAACTATATCACAACAACAAATCACCGCTAAGGATATTGAATTCGAAAAATTATTAGCTGAGAACTCAAGCTTAATTAACGAAATCGACTTAGCGCAAGATAAAGTTGAAGCACAAGAAGAAGAATTAGCATTATTAAAAGCAGAACTTGCTGAATCAACAACCGGAATTGAAGGTCGCGTTGCTGAGTTAAAAGAAACTATTAACGCTAAGAATTTCGAGTTAACTACATTAACTGCAGATAACGCTGGGTTAACTTCACAAATAACTTCATTAAAATCAGAAGTTTCTGAATTAACTTTTCAATTAGAAAACACTACTTCTACATTTAATACAGAGGTTACTAATTTAAAATCGGAAGTTTCAGAATTAACCTCTCAATTATCAAACACAACCTCAACAAATGAGGCGATTACTGAATGGGAAAATAAGTACAATGCACTTTCATCTGAATTAGCAGAATTTAAATCGGCGGCTGAAGGCTTTACTTCAACTATCGAAAATCTAAATTCTAAAATCACTTCTTACGAAACTGAACTTGAAACTTTAAAAGCTTCAACTTCTGCAACAACTGAACAAGAAGAATATATTGATCGTTTATTTAAACAAATTGATGCTTTAAATGATGAGAAAATGAGCTTGTTAAGTGAGAAGGAACAAATGGCAGAACAGCTGTTAAAGATGAATGAAGTGGTTGGCGGAATCTCTCAACACATTGATAGCCAAAATATTGACGTAACCGATTTGAATAGTCAGCGAAAAAATATTATATTAGCTAAGTCTTCTTCTGGAACCACTAACGAAAGTGGCGCCATGAAAAAGCAAATTAACGAATTGGTGCGTGAAATAGACAAGTGTATTGCTTTACTAAGTGCTTAATTTTTAACGCCCTTTTTAGTTTTCATGAACGAGGTAAGTATAAAAGTAGAAATTGCAGGCGGATTGTATCCGCTGAAGATTAAAACCGAAGACGAGGAAAACGTAAGAAAGGTTGTTGATTTAATAAATACTAAGATCGCCGAGTTTGAAAAGACTTATGCGATTAAAGATAAAAAGGATTGTTTAGCTATGGTAATGTTGCAGTTAGTATCGCAATTTTACATGAAGGCTGAAGAATCTGAAAAAGAGTTAAGCCATTTTAAAATACTATTGATTGATGTAGAGATGATGTTGCAAGAACATCTCTCAAATGTCAAAAATATAGAAGACTAAAAGCCGCAAGCTTGTCTGCATTAGCAGAATTACACATTTCACGCACAAATTAGGTTCCATTAACCCGGAAAATAGTTTGTGCGTTTTTTATTTAATTAAAATTAGTGACATGAATGTAGATTTAAATTTAATCGAGATAGGCATCATCGCCGGAGGGCTCATTTTAGGATTGATTGTCGGTTTTATTTTAGCCGGCTCCCGCTTAAACAGCAGTGCCAAAAAAAGAAAAAGCTAATCTTATTAAGGAAGCTGAAATTAAAGCAGAGGCCCTTAAACAAGAAAAAATTCTTCAAGCTAAGGAAAAATTCCTTCAACTAAAGTCTGAACACGATAAAGCAGTTCAAGAGAAAAACAATCATATTGCTCAAACTGAAAACCGTTTGAAACAAAAGGATAACGATTTATCTAAGAAGATTGAAGAAGCTAATCGTAAAGACAAAGAATTAGAAGGTCAAAAGAACCAAGCTTTACAACAAATAGATCTTTATAAACAACGCAACGAAGAAGTAGAAAAACTTCACCGTCGCCAAGTTGAGATGTTGGAAAAAGTTTCAGGCTTAAAAGCTGATGATGCAAAAGCTCAATTGGTAGAAAGCGTAAAAGGCGAAGCAAAAACCCAAGCGATGGCTTATATCAAAGACATCATGGATGAAGCTAAGCTGACTGCTAATAAAGAAGCAAAGAAAATTATTATTCAATCCATACAGCGTGTTGCAACTGAAACTGCAATCGAAAACTCAGTTACAGTATTCCATATTGAAGGTGACGAAATGAAAGGCCGTATTATTGGTCGTGAAGGTCGTAACATCCGTGCTTTAGAAGCTGCAACAGGTGTTGAGATTATTGTGGATGATACGCCTGACGCAATTACTTTATCTTGTTTCGATTCTATCCGCCGTGAAATTGCACGTTTAGCATTACACCAATTAGTTGGTGATGGACGTATTCACCCGGCGCGTATTGAAGAAGTTGTTGAGAAAACCAAAAAGATGATTGAAGAAGAAATCGTTGAGATTGGTAAACGTACTTGTATTGATTTAGGTGTACACGGATTACATCCTGAATTAATCCGTATGGTTGGTAGAATGAAATACCGCTCTTCTTACGGTCAAAATTTATTACAACACAGTCGCGAAGTAGCTAACCTTTGTGCTATTATGGCGAGTGAAATGGGATTAAATCCACAAGTAGCAAAACGTGCCGGATTATTACATGATATTGGAAAAGTTCCTGATGATTCTCCTGAATTGCCTCACGCAATCTTAGGTATGAAATTAGCAGAGAAATATAAAGAGAAACCGGAAGTATGTAATGCAATCGGAGCTCATCACGACGAAATTGAAATGACTTCATTGTATTCTCCAATCATACAGGTGTGTGATGCTATTAGCGGTGCGCGCCCTGGTGCTCGTCGCGAGATTGCTGAGCAATACATGAAGCGTTTAAAAGATTTAGAAGCGTTAGCTTTATCTTATGAAGGTGTTGAGAAAACTTACGCTATTCAAGCCGGACGTGAAGTACGTGTTATTGTATCAAGCGAAAAAGTAACGGATGCTAAAGCTGAAGAATTAGCATTTAATATTTCTCAAAAAATTCAAACCGAGATGACTTATCCGGGACAAGTTAAAGTAACCGTGATTCGCGAAACAAGAGCAACAGCCTACGCAAAATAACATTCATAATAATGCCACTAAAACCAAAACTGAATCCCACTCAATTTTGGGATTTGTGCTTAGAGTTTTGGCAAAAAATAATCTTATCATCGTATGAAGTATCCATTTATATTCTCAATCTCTTTTATTACGCTTTTAAACTCCGCCTGCAACCCTAATGTTTTAGATAAAGAAGCGCCGGCTATAAATGAAATAAAATCAGGAGAAAAATTCACCATTATATTACCGGAAAACCATGATGAGAAATTATTATGGAAACTAAGCGACAATCATAACAAATCTGTTATTGATAATATGGGCGCCATTTGGCACGGGAATGATAAAGGTGTTTATTTCAGATTTACTGCCATGAATAGTGGAACAGACACGTTGTTCTTCACACAATTTAAAACGCAGGAGATAACAATGGAAAGGGATTCGGTTAAATCTGTAAAGTATATTATTAAGGTTACAGAGTAGTAACATTAATCTCAAAACCACATTTAAAATGACCTTTCGGACATTTTTAAAGCCGTGTAAACCACAAGGACGGCATTCCAAATTCTTCACCTCTACAATTTTTGAATTATCTGATAATGGTGTAAACCCAAATGCAGGAATGGTGGAACAGAAAAACGCTGTAACAGGCGCATTCATAGCAGAAGCTAGATGTAAAGGCGCACTATCATTCACATAATTCATTTGAGCATCTTTCATTAAAGCAGCGGATTGTAACAAGTTTAATTCGCCAGCCAAAACTTTTACTTCTTTATTCTTTGTGCTATTCACTTTTGATTTTAGGGTATTACTCTTCCCCATATCATTTTTAGAACCCAATATATAAACAGTAGTTCCTTCAGGAGTTTGATTGCAGATGTCAACCCACTTTTGTTCCGGTAATTGTTTAGTGAACCAAACTGAAGCCGGAGAAATGGTAACGTACTTTTCTGTTTTGTATGCTTGAACCCTTTCAAAATATTCCTTCGAGGGATACAACTTTGGTTTGAAAACAGTTTTATCGGTAATATCTTCAATCAATTTATTATATCGCTCGGTTTCGTGCGTTCCATCACCAATAACATGCTTTACTCTTTTAGTGAATAAAAAAGAAAGTATTCCTTCACTAAACCCTGCCTTATATTTTGCACCTGAAAATGCTGTTAAAAAACCGGAGCTGGCATAACGGTGTAAATTAATAACCGCATCAAAGCCATTTTGTTTTATCTGTTTGCGAATCTTAAATAACTCGGCGTATTTAGCTTCATTTTTATTCCAAACCAAAACTTGTCTTAAAAAGGGATGCGTTTCGTATAAACTTTCATTTCCTTTTCTAACTAAAATACTAATGGAAGCTTCTGGAAAATGAGAATGTAATTTTTCTAAAACCGAGCTCGCTAAAATGGCATCGCCAATAAAAGCAGTTTGTATAACGAGTATGTTATTATATTGTGGCTTCACGAAAAAATAACGGCCAGCGGATTAGTTTTAAGAATGTAAAAAGTGCTGAGCAGGCAAACACTATGCAACAACTGATCGAAACCAATCATTACAAAAAACAAACGCATGTTTTTTTGTTCCCACAAACGTGATGTGATTTTTGAAGTAAAATAATCAACAATAAAAATGAAGGGCTACATTGGCTACCCACCAACTAAATCCGAATAATAACTAATCGAGTTTTATTGAAATTAAAACAGCCGATAAAATACTTATTAAACCATAAACCCCAACGTGTATGCTTAACCATTTTAAACTTTTGCTTTTACCTGTTGCCATTTTCGACGACTGAAAAACGAAGTCGGCCAAAAAGTGAACGGTTAGTATGATTAAAATAATTATCATTAAACCGCAACATTATGCTCTCTTAAAGCATCGTTTAAAGACGTTTTTAAATCTGTACTCGCTTTACGCTTTCCAATAATTAAAGCGCAAGGCACTTGAAATTCACCCGCAGGGAATTTTTTGGTGTATGAACCGGGAATAACAACACTTCTTTCAGGAACATAACCTTTTGTTTCAATTGGTTTTTCTCCTGTAACATCAATTATTTTTGTGGATAATGTCAATACAACATTCGCTCCTAAAACAGCTTTCTTCCCTACTCTAACCCCTTCCACAACAATACATCGTGAACCAATAAAACAATCGTCTTCTATAATAACAGGTGCAGCTTGAACAGGTTCTAATACCCCACCAATTCCAACACCACCACTTAAGTGAACATTTTTTCCTATTTGTGCGCAGCTTCCAACTGTAGCCCAAGTATCTACCATGGTTCCGCTATCAACATATCCGCCAATATTTACATAACTCGGCATCATAATAACACCGGGCGCTAAAAACGAACCATAACGCGCTACTGCATGAGGAACAACACGCACACCTAATTTTGCATAATCTTTTTTCAAAGCCATTTTATCGTGGAATTCAAACGGACCCACTTCAATGGTTTCCATTTTACGAATAGGGAAATACATGATAACGGCTTTCTTCACCCAATCATTTACTTTCCAACTGCCATCAGCTAAAGGTTCAGCAACGCGTAACTTTCCCTTATCTAAAAGTTCAATTACTTCGTTAATGGTGCTTTGTGTACTTGCTTCTTTAAGCAATTCGCGGTTTTGCCATGCGGCTTCAATAATGTTTTGCATAGGGCTGCAAGTTAGTAATTATTCTTTTTAGAGGTCATTCCATTTCTTACTAAATTGCAGACAAATGCGCTTGGTTTTTACAATAGTCTTTATGGTTTTTATTGGGAGAATTTACTCTCAACCATTGGTAATTGCCCATCGAGGAGCCAGTGCCTGTAAGCCCGAGAATAGCATTTCTGCATTTGAAGAAGCCATTAAAATGAAAGCCGATTACATCGAGACCGATGTTCATCAAACAAAAGACGGAATTGTAGTTATTATGCATGATTTCTCTGTTTCGCGAACTTGTCAAGTTCCAAAAAATTCGAAAACCGAGATAAAAGATTTAAGTTTTTCTGAATTCTCAGCTCTGAAAATAAAAGGTACAAACGAAGCGCCTCCAAGTCTGGATTCTGCTATAAAATGTATTAACGGTCGCTGTAAATTATTAATAGAAATTAAAAAAGGTGGCGATTTTTATCCGGGCATCGAAAACAACATTTTAGCAATCATAAAAGCCAATAACGCCGAGGCTTGGGTGGATATAATTCACTCTTTTGATAAACAAGCCCTCCTAAATTTACAGCAACAAAAAACAGGGACCAAACTTCAAAAGCTAATTGTATTTAAGTTCCCTTTAGCCAGCTTTACATTCTCTAAAAAGGGGGAAAAAGACGATTTTTCGGCCTGGCAAGGGGTTAATGTAAATAGCCATTTTGCCTCTAAAAGAATCATCAAAAAACTTCATTCTCAGGGTAAAACGGTATTTGTTTGGACCGTGAATAATAAGCGGAAAATGAAGAAATTAGTCCGCCTAAAGGCTGATGGAATTATTACGAATAAGCCCGATTTAGCGAGGGAAGTTGTTTTAGGGAATAAATAAATTTACTATATTTGCCCCTCGAATTTAACGGTTATGTAGCTCAACTGGATAGAGCATCGCACTACGGATGCGAAGGTTTGGGGTTCGAATCCCTACATGACCACAACAATTCAAAACCTCCCCTGTTATTAGATTACAGGGGGATTTTTTTGTAGCTATATATTAATATCATAAAAAATAGCCGGCAGAGCGAGCCTTATTCAAATAATTTAAGTTGTACTTTTGCTTTTCGCTAAATTATTAATGAAATACAGAATTATATTCATAGTCCTTACAGCCTTCTTTTTTTATAAAACTTCAACTTCACAAGAATTAGAAGTTTTAAAATCAGAATTAAAGAATCTTACAGGTCAGAAGCATGCTATTCAATGCTTAAACATTTCATTACTTCATATTGAAAAATATGGAAAGCCGGATTCTGTGCTATTTTATTCTGAAATGGCTCAAGAAGGATTCAGAAAAACAAACGACATTAATAATTTAAACTATTCTCAGTTATATACAGCAATTGGCTACCAACAAAAAAATCTTTTTGATACTGCCATTGTAATTTTAAATAAAATTTTAAAAGACACCAAAAACATTCCTGATTCCCTGAAGGCAGATATTTACTATTACTTAGGGATTGTTTATTACAGATCTGGGGATAAAAAAACATCATTAGAGTATTTTATAAAAGCCATACCTCTCTTTGAAAAAACATCAAATATAGATGGCCTGGTTTTAACTTATTGTAAGTTGGCAGATATCATGGTTGCCGATTCACAAAACGAGGAGGCCAATGAATATAAAAATAAGGCCATTGCTTTGTTTCCAAAATTAAAAAGACCTTACGCTAAAATATTCGCACGTAATATCCTTTCCCGCGCCTATATGGATTTACGATTTATTTCCCCAACTTATGTTGACAGTTCCATCGCAATAGCAAAAGAATGTTATGAATTAATTAAAGAATACGGTTATTATACAAGAGCTTATGCCATTCTTAATATTATTTCTGATAACTATTTCGTGAAAAATGAACTTGAACCAGGTATTCAATACGCTAAGGAAGCTTTGAAATACCGAAAGTACTTATACCCAGGTGAGATTATAATGAGCTATGTTAAATTCTCAGATTACTACCAAGAAAAAAAGGAATACGACAAAGCACTCTGTTATCTTGATTCTTTTAAAAGTCAATTACCTCTAATCAACGTGCAATACTACTGGTTAAACTACTACCAGCGATATTTTCAATTGAATAAAAAAACAGGAAACTTAAGTGAAGCAATATATGGTCTTGAACGCTTTGACAATATTAAAGACAGTATTTATAATGTAGATAAAAGCAAAGAAATAAACGAATTATCGCAAAAATATGACAGAGCTGAAAATGAGAAAAAAATAATGACACTCAGTAAAGAAAAGGAAATAGCATCCATTAATACTAAATTTTTAATTGCAGGTATTATTGCATCTATATTCGCAATCATCGTTATCATCTTCTTATATCGACAAACAGTAATTAAAAGTAAATTAAAATCCATTGAAACAGAGCAGCGTCTAAACCGCGCCCGAATGGACCCTCATTTCTTTTTTAATATTTTATCCTCCCTACGTGCTTATACTTTAAAAGAAAACAACAGCGCTAAAACGGCAGACTACCTTACTAAATACTCTAAAATAATGCGTCAAACTTTAGAGAGCAGTTATAACGAGCAAATTACTATCGAAACAGAACTAGATTTTTTGAATAACTATTTTGAAATACAAAAATTACGATATCCCGGACGGTTTGATTATGAAGTTAAACTTGCAGATGAAATTGAAGTATCTGAATTAAAACTACCTTCTATGATTATTCAACCTTTTGTTGAGAATGCCATTGAACACGGTTTTTCTGAAAATAAAAGCAAAGGATTAATTTCGCTCGACTTTAAAATAGTTTCTAATGAGCTAGAAATAACCATTAGTGATAACGGCATTGGGTTAATTACTGATTCTAAAGAACAAAAAACGTATCCATCAAGAGCAACGCAGATTGTTAAAGACAGACTCTTTCTTTTAAATAAACAATACAAATCAAATGCCAGGTTTGAAATAAATAAGAATCAAGATTCTGGTTTGCGGGTAAGTATTTTCCTGCCTTTAATCTATTCAAACTAATTTATTTGACCTTCTAATTTCTTTTTCCCTATTTTTGTGTTGTGAAAGCACTTATAATAGATAATGAAGAACCCATTAGAACCGAGTTAAAGAATCTAATTCTTGAACATTGTAACAAGATAGAATCGGTTGCTGAAGCAAATGGCGTTGCCACTGGTTTATTAGCTATTCAAAAACACAATCCGGATGTTGTTTTTTTAGATGTGGAGATGGATGATGGAACCGGTATGGATCTTGTAAAACAACTAAAAGGTGAACTTAATTTTCAATTAATTTTTATTACTGCACATAACAAATATGCCATTGATGCTTTTAAATTAAGCGCAATTGATTTTCTACTTAAACCTATTGACCCGATTGAGTTAATTGCAAGTGTTGATAAGGCTGAAAAAAATAAAAAAAGTAAAGACTTAGCCGAACAACTCTCAGTATTACAAGAAAGCTTGCAATCCATAAAATCTACTGATAAAAAAATTGTTTTAAACGATAGTGAATCTATTCACTTTATTAAAGTGAGTGAGATTATTCGCTGCGAAGCCGATGGAGCTTATACCAAATTTATTTTTTCATGCAAGAAAAGAAATTTTAGTTTCTTCCACCCTTAAAGAATACGAAGATTTATTAGTGCCATTTGGTTTTTCCCGCGTTCACAATTCACATATCATTAACTTGAATAAAATTGTTCGTTTCGACCGGAAAGACGGCGGTTTTTTAGTGATGGAGAACAATGATGTTGTTCCTATTTCCAAAAGAAAAAAAGATGAGCTTACCAATATAATTAAGCAACTCTAACAACTTAAGAAAGAACTCTGCTTGAAGTAAATTCATTCTGCTTCTTTTTTCCGAATACAAAGAATTCCTTCCCGTTTACCAACTCTGTTACCCCATCTGTTAACTCATAAGGTTAGGCCATTCTCATTTGCAATACTTTAGCTATATAAATCTATATCTTATGAAAAAAATTTTATGTATTCTTAGTTTCATTTCTGTATTTGGAAATGCACAAAATTTAGCTTTTCAATGGGCTAAAAGTATAAGTGGTTCTGGTCCCGAAGTTGGCTATGGCGTAACGTTAGATGCGTCAGGAAATGTTTATTCTGCTGGAAGTTTTTCTGGCACTACAGACTTTGATCCGGGAGTTGCGTCAGTTACTGTAACAACCGCAGGTGCTGAAGATATTTATATAAGTAAATTAGATGCCACAGGCAATTTTGTTTGGGCAAAAACAATTGGAGGAACTGGATCAGATGTTGCCCGCTCCATTACTAGCGATGCGTCAGGTAATATTTACGTTACCGGATATTTTGCAGGAACAGTTGACTTCGACCCAGGAGCATCGGTATACAACTTAACTTCAAGTGGTGGTTTGGATATTTTTGTTCTTAAGTTAAGTTCGGCCGGAACTTTTGTTAGTGCTTTTTCAGTTGGTGGTGCCAGTGGTACAGATGTTGCACGTTCAATTAGCGTTGATGCTAGCAATAATATTTACATAACAGGCTATTATTTTGGTACTGCCGATTTCGATCCGGGAGTTGGAACTGCAACACTTTCTGCTTCCGCAGGATTTGATATACACGTATGTAAATATACATCGGCGGGTGTTTTAGTATTCGCAAAATCTATGGGAGGTGCTACAATAACTGAAATGGGAACTTCTTTAAAAGTTGATGGAACAGGTAATGTTTATGTTGGAGGATTTTTTGGCAATACTGTGGATTTTGATCCAGGAGTAGGAACCTATACAATGACTTCCTTTGGTCCTCAAGATCCTTTTATTTTAAAATTAAATACTGCTGGAAATTTTGTTTGGGCCAAACAAGTAGGCAACACCTTTGCTAATGGATTAGGCGATATAGCTTTAGATGGACTAGGTAACGTATTAGCAACAGGTGCATTTTATGGTACAGTAGATTTTGATCCGGGCGTTGGCGTTGCAAATTTAACAGAAACAGGATCTGGCATGGGCGATTGTTTTATTTTAAAATTAGATGGCTCTGGTAATTATATTTGGGCAACCTCATTTGGTTCTACTTCAAGTGATGGAGGGGTAGCAGTTCGTACTGATGCTGCTAATAATATCTACACAACAGGTACTTTTCAAACTACAGTAGATTTTGATCCGGGAGTTGGTGTATATAATTTATCCGCAGCGAGCAGCGATGTTTTTATCAGTAAATTAAACGCTTCTGGAAATTTTTTAGCGGCTGTAAAATTTGGCGGGAGCGCTGTTGATGTAGCAAATTCAATTATTATTGATGCAAGTAATAATGTTTATACAACAGGTTCTTTTAACACAACTACCGATTTTGATCCGGGTTCTCCCGCTTTCCCAATTACTTCTGCGGGTTCAACAGATGCTTTTGTTCAAAAACTGTTTCCTTGTGTTCAACCAACATTTCCAACTAATACAACAGCAAGTGTAAATTTATCAATTTGCCCAAACCAAAGCACAACCTTAAGTGCAACAGGTTCGGGAACCGTTAGCTGGTTTGCAAGCTCAACTAGTACAACAGTTTTAGGAAGTGGCTCTAATTTTACAACGCCAACTTTAACTACCGGCACTTACACTTATTATGCAGAAGCATTTACTTGTATGAACAGTGCAAATCGCACCCCCGTTACCATTACAGTAAACCCAACACCAACAATTACTGTAAATAGCGGAACCGTGTGTAATGGTAGTAGCTTTACTGTTATTCCTAACGGAGCGAGTACCTACTCTTATATGAATTCAACAACAGGTAGCAGTTGCATTACAAGTCCTATTCTGACTAACACCAGTTTTAGTTTAATCGGCACAAGTGTTAATGGTTGCACTAGCACAGCTACAAGCTCTATTACGGTTGTAAGTTTACCGAATATAACAGTTGGACCACCTTCAGCTGTTGTTTGTAATGGAAGTTATATTACTTTGTTTTCCGGTGGGGCTTCAACCTATACTTGGGTTTCAGGTCCGGTTACACCAACTTTTGCAGTAAATCCAACTGTATTTTCAACCTATACAGTTGTAGGAACTAGTAGTCTTGGATGTACTTCCTCAAATACAATTAATGTAGGTATTTTAACTACCCCTACTGTAAACCTTAGTGCAAGTTCCGCAAACATTTGTAGTGGCGATGCAAGTACATTAACTGCAAGCGGTGCTACTTCTTATTTATGGAACACTAGTGCTACTACAAGTACGATTTCTGTAACACCAAGTACAACTACTACATATACTGTAACAGGAACTATTTTATCATGCACAGATACAAAATTGATTACTATATCCGTAACATCAAGTCCAACTATTTCTATTGCCAATTCTTCATCAGTAATTTGCACCGGAGGTTCAGCAACCTTATCAATCATTGGCGCAGCAAGCAGCTATACTTGGAATACCGGACCAACCACAACAAGTATCGTAGTTACACCAACTGCTAATACAACCTACACAGCAGCAGGTTTTACAGGTGCCTGTTATGGTTTAGCTGTAACAACTGTTTCCGTTGGAAGTAGCATTACAGTTAATGCTTCAGCAACCAATTCTAATATTTGTGTTGGAGCAACAACAACAATTACTGCATCAGGTGCAACAACATATACTTGGAACACGTCTTCAAACTCTTCCTCAATTGTGGTTAGTCCAACTACTAGAACGACGTACTCAGTAAAGGACACAAGTGGGTCGTGTACAGGTTCGTCAAATACGACGGTATTTGTTAATGCCTGTGTTGGGATTTATGAAAATGAAAACAATATTCTATTCTCAATTTATCCTAATCCCACTTCAGGAAATGAAAATTTACTTATCGTACTTGGAGTTAATGCTACATTACAGATAACAGATGTGTTGGGGAAAAACATTAAGGAAGTTAATTTACACCAAGGCAATAACACCGTAAATATTTCAGATTTTAATGCGGGTATGTATTACTTCGAAATAAAAAACGAAAATGGCAAAACCAGCAAAAAAGTAATAAAAAACTAGCATAGCACTATAAATTATGTTGTTGCTTACCTAAATTCTTACCGGTAAACCAAAGGGAGAATAGAAATATTCTCCTTTTTTCATTTACAAATAACAGCTTCCCACTTACCAAACAAATCTTCCCGTTTACCAATCTGTCCGTTAACTTATTTAGAGTCGCTATAATTTAGTACACAAATCTATATCTTATGAAAAAAACAGTATTCAATTTTAGAAAAAAGACCCTACTATTATGGGCCATGTGCATTGGTGCATATGCAATTCAGGCACAAAATTTTCAATGGGCTCGTTCTATTGGAGGCGCTTCATCAGACATCAGCAAAGGTATTGCTGTTGATGCCGGTGGAAATGTAATTACAACCGGAATATTCCAAGGAACAATTGATATTGATCCGGGGCCGTCAACTTTTACCTTAGCCGCTGCGGGAGTTCAGGATGTTTATGTTGCTAAATTTAATTCCTCCGGTAATTTTATTTGGGGGAAAGGCTTCGGAGGCACTTCTGCCTATACTATGCCATATGGGATTAAGGTAAATACTTCCGGAAATATTATAATCACAGGAGAATTTACAGGAACTACAGATTTTGATCCAAGCTCAACAACAAGTTTTACGCTTGGATCTGGCACTAATCCGGATGCCTTCATCATAAACCTAGATGCAAACGGTAATTTTGTTTGGGTGAAAAGAATAGGATCCTTTAACCCTGATAGAGGACAAGCAATAGCTTTAGATGCAAGCAATAATATATATACTACTGGATACTTTTCGAACACTGTGGATTTTGATCCGGGTGCCGGAACATTTACTTTAACCTCACCGGGCTCAGGCAAGTTTGATGTTTTCGTGTCAAAATTAGATGCTTCAGGAAATTTTATTTGGGCCAAAAATATGGGCGGTTCTTTTAATGATATGGGTTCTGCCATTGCTGTTGATGCAAATAACAATGTATATACAACAGGCTCTTTTAGTAATACCGCAGATTTTGATCCGGGTGCTGGTGTTGTTTCATTTACAGCAGCCGCAAGCACAGATATGTTTATTTCTAAACTAGACCCATTGGGCAATTTTGTTTGGGCTAAACAATTTACTTGCCAAACCGGAAAAGGAATAGCCGTTGATAACAATTTTAATGTTTATACAACAAGTGCATTCGCTGCAACAGTAGATTTTGATTTAGGACCAGGAACTTACACTTTAGTAACAGGTGTTACAGGTGATGCTGATATTTTTGTCTCAAAATTGGATGTCTCAGGTAACTTTGTTTGGGCTAAACAACTTGGTGGTACAAATACAGGTGCGGATGATGGATTAGCTATTACATTAGACGCGAACAATAACGTTTATACTACTGGCTTCTTTTCAGGAACTGGCGACTTTGATCCAGGACCAAGTAATTACACTTTAACAGTTGCCGGTGGGAATACCTCCAACAGTGATATATTTGTTTCTAAACTCGATGCTTCGGGCAATTTTGTTTGGGCAGTTCAAATGGGAGGTACTTCTTCTACCGATCAAGGTACTTCTATTGCTGTAGATGCTCTTGGTTACGTTTACACAACCGGAGTTTATGTTGGCTCTGGCGATTTTGATCAAACTGCGGGTACATATACATTATCAGCAGCAGGTATTACAGATTGTTTCGTTCATAAAATGGGAACCAATATTAACACCAACGTTGATGAAAGCACCATTACTGAATCCCTTCTACTTTATCCTAATCCAACCAATGGGATATTTAATTTGTCTACAAAATATTTCGGAACCTATACTATTCACAATCCATTTGGTCAGTTAGTTAAAACAATTGAAGTGGGAGAAGAGAATACTACTATAGATGTTTCTGAACTATCTTCTGGTATTTATTACTTATCGAATAAAAATTTAATTCGAAAAATTAGCATTTCAAAATAAATTGAAAATAAAGGTGCTACTATTAAGATATAGATTTTAATAGCGCCTTTAAAAAAAGAGGGAGAGTTATTCTTCCTCTTTATTTCAGCAAAATTTAGTAATAACCATTACAATTCTTAAAATGAAACTAATAAAAATCACATTATTCATTCTCTTATTGAGCATGAATAGCTTTGCTCAAGACGTTAGTTATAAAGGTGCGGCTAAAATGTATGTCTCTACTTTTTGGCGACAAGCAGAAGTATTCAAAAATGGAAAAGGAACTGAATCAACTATTGCCAATATGGAAAAAGCGATAGCCGGAGTAAAAGAAAAAGACCCTTCGTATAGCACTAGTGCCATGGAAGAAGAGTTTAATAAACGCAAAACTGAGTTAGAAAAGAAACTGGCCAATGAAGACGCCCAGTTTAATGAGAAAAAGAATTCTACAGAAGCCAAGAATGAAAAAACACGCCAAATTACACAGATGTTTAATGATGTAACAAGATGTGTTCAAATTCCACTCCCCTATCAAGAAAAAGAAATAACTGACTTTAAAACCAGAGTTAAATCAATTTTAGAACGAAAAGATATTTTAGCTGCATTTAAAGAAAGATATAAAGATGACCCTTATCTAGAAACTTTAGTTAACGAATTGAAAAACGGCTCAGACATTCCTTTAAATAGAGAAATAAATGATGTTGTTTTATCAATTAACAGTCCATATGGAAATGCCAGTACCGAAGAAACTGATTTCAAGGCTACCTATTTTAAAATACAAGGAATCCAAGCCTATTGGGAAGCTGCACAACAAATGTTTCCTGAAATTCCTGAATGTGGTGATGCGGTAAAAAAATGTAATGAATTGACAAATAAATATGGAACTGTTGAGAAGATAAAAGCCGTATCAAAAGCTAACCTAGTTACAGAAATTAAATCTCGGAAATTACCTGCTCCTGTTGTGAAGGACGCTAAACTAGAACAAATCTTAATTGCTGGATTTGATAAAAAATATGGTCCTGCTTATAGAGCAAAAGCTGTAAAAGCTGTTTTAACACAAGATGGTTGGACAACCGAACGAAATGCCATAACAGGAATTGTTATAGGAAGAAATAGAACAGGTAAAATAGCTTATAAAACTACTGAAGGTGATGGCAAGTGCTATTTGTTATCCAATAACATTTTCATTTACGAAGAGTTCATTGGTGGTTCATTCAACAATACCCAAGTAATTTATAATGGCTTAGGTGGTGATGAAATGCTTTGTGAAAACATCAAGTAAAATGTATAAGAAAATTGACAAAATAATCATTTATCTCACATTTATTCTATTGGTAGTAAGTGTTTATTTAACTTTTACAGGCTCTTGGTTAGCAAGAGACATTAATCTTCTACAGATGAAATGGATAGGAGAAACAAAATATTATCCTGTTTTAACTATAGGAATATTGTTCATTCCGCCAATGTTAATCTTGCTGCCAATTAAACTTTACTTAAAAAAGAAATTAAAAACAGAAAGAGAAGAACTCAACAAAATAACTTCTAATGGAAAAAAATACTAAAACAATTCTAATAGGTGCAAGCCTCATTGTTACTTCAGTAGCTGCCGTTTTTTTAATTGATTATTTTCAAACCAAAAGTTTACTTGAAAATGGCATCAGAAGTAACGCCTTGATTACAGGAAGATTTTTTGAAGTAAGTTCTAATAATGATACATCAAGCTTCTCTATGCGCTTAAGAGTTGTACCCGATACAAGTACTAGTAAAGGTAGTTTTACAAATGGCGATGTCATAAATGCCTATGTGAAAAAACAAACATTTTACAAGCACGAAGAAGGAAGTATAGTAAAAGTTGTATATGAAAAAGATGATTTAGACCATGCCAAATTAATTGAAGAAATTGAATAACCTAACTAAATAAATAACAATGCAAAAAACCGAAAAACCGGCTGCTGCCAAAAAAATAGAAAAGATAGCGTACATCAGTTTTGGTGTAATTGTCCTCTTTATTGGAATTGTAATCTACTTCGTAAAAGCAAAAGATAGAAAAATTTTAAAAGATGGGATTCGTGTAGAAGCTACTATTAATGGTCTGTCAAAAGGCGGGACTACCAAAAACCCGACTTATGAGATGCGTATTTCTATGTTTACAAAAGCCGCCGAAATAGAAAAGCCAAAAAAGGATACTACCGGCAAAACAGAAAGCCAGAAAAAGTTTGACGAAATATTAGATAAGCTTACTATTAATCCAAACATTGGTAACTACATGGGATTAACTATTAGCTGTGGCAGCGACAGCTATAACAAATATAAACCCGGAGATAGAATTACTGTGGTATATTTAAAGGAAGACTCTACTGATGTTAGAATTTTAAGTGAATTAGAATAATTAAACATAAACCTCAATAAAACATAATATGAAAACTAAATTTTTATCTGCATGCACAGGTTTAACCATGGTGCTTTTTGGAGCAGGCTTTTTTGTTTACTCTATAAATAATGCAAATGCACAAACAACTCCAAAGCCAGTAAAGGCCATAACAAATGAAATTGTAAAAAATGGCAAGTATCAAATTAGTATCTGTAAAGGTAATGATGAGGAAGTAATAGCTGTAGTATTAAATACAGAATCGGGAAAATCGGAAGCGTACCGTTACATAATTAGGCAATATGTTCCTAGCTGGGTTAAAATGGAAGCTCAGCTTCCTGATTTTACTTTTTAACAACCAAAAAAATAATTCGTAAATGTATTACCTTTAGCTTAGGTAATACATTTACTAAAGCATGAGCCCAAATTCTATTATAAAATCAGTTTCGCAAAGTTTATTGCTTCTTGTCTTATTTGGCTTCATTACCCTCCCACAGAAAAATACACTTCAGACAGAGATAAAGTATAAAAACTACCTGAATCAAAGATTCGGGTTCAGCGTGGATTATCCATACGAAATCCTCATACCACAAGGGGAATCAGAAAATGGCGACGGACAAATATTCAAATCGCCTAAAACCCCCGATAACACTTTAACAGTCTGTCGGGATTATTTGGATGTATTAAACCCTGATATTGAATTTACACTTAAAGTGGCGTACGATAAACATGTAAAAGCTTTCAGTAAAAAAGGCAACGGAAGAAATATAACATACAAGAAATTCGATAAAAAATTCTTTGTTTTATCGGGCTATAAAGACAATGGCGACATTTATTACCAAAAGACCATGATTATTGAAGGCAATTTATGCTCTTGCTTGTTAGAGTACAAAGTAGCTGATAAAGCCCTTTTTAACAAAATATCCGAACGGGTATTTAAATCATTTAAATAGTAGTTTCTCCCCAGTTAAATCACATCTATCAAGCCCCGTTTACTTTCCTTATACCTGACCGCCAAGCCCTAACGTTTAATTAACCTAACAGTCTGAAATTATTCCTAACTTTAACTGTTGTTTTACTCTATTACTAATTAGGCCCGGCCTACAAAATTTTATTAAAATGAAAACCTATAGCAAAGTATTGCTTTGTCTCACTTTTACATTTATCGCAATTAATGGCTTTTCTCAAATTAATGCTTTTGTGATTGATGAAACTGAGAAAACCATTTCAAAAAATCATATCGCCTTATTTAATAAAGCAAAACTATCTTTCGAGACTGAATTGTATTTAGAAGCCTTACCAAATTTAGATTCCTTATTAAAATTATACCCGGATAATGTACCCGTTATTTATTTAACCGGCATATGCAAAACATACGACGAGGAAAATAAAGCAAAAGCAGTTACGCTTCTTTTAAAAGTAGAAAAACAAAAAGCTCAATTGGAATATTACAATTATAACCTTGCTTATGCCTACGAACAAATTGATAGTTCAAGATTAGCAGATAAATATTTCTCAACTTTCATTACTGAAGAGTCAACAAAACCACAACCCAACAAAGCATTAATTGAACAAGCCACCCGCCGCATTGCTAATTTAAAAATGCTGGATGCGATGAAAACAAAAATTAATATTGTTCAAATAAAAAACATTGGCCCCCCTGTAAATACCGATGCTTCTGAATACGTTGCCCTCATTCCTTCCGACGAATCTTTCATGGTGTATACCTACCGAGGTAAATTGTCAAAAGGCGGGAAACAAAATTTGAAGAAAACAAAAATGGAAGGACCTTCTAAAAAAGAAGAAGGTATTTTCTTCGAAGATGTGTTTACTTCTAATCGCGTAAACGATTCAGCATGGTCGGCACCAAAACCAATCATCAATATTAATACCATGCTACACGATGCTGCTGTAACTCTATCGGCTGATGGTACCCAATTAATTATTTATAAAAATACGGGTACAGGTAATGGCGATTTATATTTAAGTAAACTCGAAGGTAAAACTTGGAGCGTACCAAAATATCAAAAAGGATTAAACTCAGAATCTTGGGATGGAAGTGCATGTTTTCTTCCTGATAAAAAACACATGATTATTTCGAGTGAACGTAAAGGTGGTTTTGGTGGAAGAGATTTATACACCGCCGAAAAATTAGGTGACGATCTTTGGGGCAACATTACTAATATGGGAAAAGAAATTAATACAGAATACAACGAAGACGCCCCTTTTATTACAGCTGATGGAAAAATTTTATTCTACTCTACTGATGGTAAATTAAGTTCAGGCGGTTATGATATTGTAAGAAGTGATTTGAAAAACGGAACATGGAGCACACCATATAACTTAGGAAAACCAATCAATACCGATAACGATGATAAATTTTTCATTGTAACAGGCGATGGAAAACGCGGCTACTACTCTACTTTCCAAAAAGGCGGTAAAGGTGAGCAAGATATTTATTCTATCGAACCAGGAATTCCGGGCAAACCAATTGCTTTAGTTCAAGTAACCGGAAGTGTTACAATTAACAACAAACCTGCTGAAGCTGCAATAGAAATTAAATCTATCATTAACTCTAAATTCAAATCACAAAAAATTAATTCAAACAGTGCAAGCGGTAAATTTTTAATTAACCTTCCTTCGGGCGACGAATACGAATTGATTTTTACAAGTGCTAACTTTGCAACTCAAACCAAAACTGTTCACACCGTTGGAATAGATTCGTTTATTCAAATAAATGTGATTGCCGATTTTTATGATGATGCTTATACAAAAGGCCTCCAGGCAAAAAGCGATAGCCTTTCAAAAGCCAATATTGTATTAAATGAAGGTTTTAGTTCTAATGACTTTAGCGCGAAATTTGGAAATACGGTTGTGGATGGTTTAGTTTACCAAATACAAATTGGAGCCTTCAAGTTCCAAGAGAATTTTAATTACACCTATATTTTAGGTTACGGGAAAATCCAACGCAACAAATATGAAGATGGTATTACGCGCTTCACAGTGGGCTCTTACACTAAATTTAATGAGGTGCTAAAACACTTAAATGAAATTCAGACAGACGCCATGAAAGACGCTTTTATAATTGCTATTTACAAAGGCAAAAAGTACTACCTGTCTGAATTGGTTAAAAGCGGTATTATTAAGTAACCGAACTGAAGTTTTAAGTCCGGAAAAACTCATTTTATAGCTTGATATAAATTCACTATTTTTATGTACACGCAATTGGTACATAAGAAATACATATTCTTCTTTCTTGCTTTTAGCTTAAGTCTGCTTAACCTCAATGCCCAATTCGCGAGATTCCGTCATATTACTGTTGAGGAAGGTCTCACACAAAATTATGTGAACTGCTTTGCGCAGGATAATAAAGGATTTATTTGGATTGGCACCAACGATGGCTTAAACAAATACGACGGTAAAAAAATCACCACTTTTAAAGCGAACATCGAAGATAGTACCAGTATTACCTATGGCTCTATCCGCTGTATATATATTGACAATAATGATATTTTATGGGCTGGTACAGGCGGTGGTGGTATGTTTAATATTGATTTAAAAACTTTAAAAATTACTAATTATTTTCCCGACTCAACAAATGCAAACACTATCAGCAATGGCTATGTAAATGCAATTATTGAAAACGAACTCGGAAAACTTTTCATTGCCACCTTCAGAGGTTTAAATGTTTTAGATAAAAAAACCGGAGTATTTACTCTATACAATAATGATGGAAAAAACAGAGTTCCTTTTTTATCGGATAATATCCGTTATATGACGGCCGATAAAGAAGGGTATTTATGGTGTTCTCATCCTAACAAAGGAATTACAGAATATAATCCTAAAACTGGGGCTTGTGAGTACTATACCGATAGCAGCACCTTAAAACTTCCATCTAATTCACCGAAAACAATTTTTTGTGATAGCAAAGGAAATATCTGGGTGAGTTATTGGGTTTCAGGAACGGCCATCATTGATAAAAAAAATAAAAAAGTTTATTTGCCAAAGGATAGCTTAAGTCACCCCTATAAAGAGTTAAAGCGCGCCAACTTGGTGTCTCAATATTTTGAAGACAGTAAAAAAAATATTTGGTTCGCAACTGCCGAACAAGGCGTTGGGAAATTTGACGCTCTCGACTTCAAGTGCACTCTTTTTGAAAGTAATAAAGATGACGCTGAAAGTATAAACGATAATACCGCATTTAGTATATATGAAGATCGGAGTGGTTTAATTTGGTGCGGCACGTGGAAAGGTGGCGCTAATATTTTAGATCCCCGCGCTTTATCTTTTGGCTATTATAAACATGAAAACAACAAACCGAATAGTTTAAACGACAATTCTGTTTTTTCTGTTAAACCAAAATCAGCAACTGAATTTTACATTGGAACAAATGCAGGTGTAAGTATATTTAACACAAAAACAAAACAGTTCTCGACACTACCAACCGATGAGAAAAAAAATAATTTTTTAAGACATAATACTATAGTGGTTGGAATCTATCCTGATGACGATGGGACTATTTGGATTGGAAGTTTTGGCGCAGGACTTTACAGATATTATCCCAACAAAAATACTTACTCCAGGTATATGCCAAGTGAGGATACCAATTCTTACTTACATCATTCAGCATCACACTTTTTAAAGGATAAACTGGGTCGATTATGGATTAGTTCCTCACTCGGACTCGCTGTTTACAATAGAGAAAAAAACAATTTTACAAGAGTACAAACTGCGGGTAAGCCCGGAGGATTAAGCAGTAATTACATTACCACTATGATTAACGCAGCAGATGGTAAATTTTGGATTGGCACTTTAGCCAACGGCTTAAATTTATTCGACCCTGAAACACGAACATCAAAAAGAGTGTTTGGCGACAAAACCAAAAATTTACCACCCGAATTAGGTATTACTTCCTTGTTACTAGATAGTAAAAATGTGTTGTGGGTAGGTACAGCAATTGGTTTATTCTCGGTTGAGCCCGGCACATTTAAAGTAACTTCATTTACAAAATTACATTCATCTCTGGCCTTTCAGGTAACTTCAGTTGAAGAAGACAATACCGGTTTTATTTGGGCTACAACTGACCAAGGTATTTGTAAGTTGAATCCTTCAACGAAAGAAGTCACCTTATTTGGAACTTCGCATGGTATACAAGGAAAACAATTTACTGCCGATGCATCTTGTGCTTTAGCAACCGGATACTTGATTTTTGGAGGACTTAACGGCTTCAACGCTTTTAATGCTTCTGATATCAGTTTAAATACAACACCACCTAACGTAGTGCTAACTGCCTTTACTGCTTTAAACAAACCTTACAAATTACCGCAAGATGTTTCTTTTACAGATGAAATAACTTTATCGTACAAAAATTACTTCTTTGAATTTGATTTTGCAGCACTAGATTTTACCGACCCCTCTAAAAATCAATACGCCTATAAACTCGAAGGCTTTAATGAGAATTGGGTAAACATTGGTAACGAACAATCGGTTGCCTTTACTAATCTCGACCCGGGCACTTATACTTTATTATTGAAAGCATCCAACAACGATGGTTTTTGGGGAGAGCCGACAAAAATTAAATTAACCATTACCCCACCCTTTTGGCGCACTACTTGGTTTTATATTTTATGCATTGTTGCCGTAGGACTTCTAATTTACGCTTACATAAAACGCCGCGAGAAAAAATTACAAAAAGAAAAAGCTTTGCTTGAACAAAAAGTAGAAGAACGCACCGCCGAATTACAAATAGAAAAACAAAAAGTAGAAGAAGCTCACAAAGACATTAAAGACAGCATTAACTACGCCAAACGCATTCAACAAGCACAAATGCCAACGGAGAAGTATATTGAGAAGAAAATAAAAGATTTGAAAAAGTAGTCAATTCTAACCGCGGTTACAAATCCAATCCAAACGCAATAACATTTTTTCCTAATTTATTTGTTATCTTTGGTATCAGTAACACTAAGCGCCATAACAGTTTTAAAACGAATATTCATTTTTTTGTGTTTCATCTCATTTTTCCTTCCAACTTCAGGACAAAATGACAATACAATAGAATTGATTGCGCAATCTGTTTATAATTCCCAAGTTAAAGATGAAAGAAAACAGAGAGTTATAAGTATTGTTGATAGCATTCGCTCCACCGGAAATTATAAATACCGCTATCAATTTTTAAAAAGAACCATTCAAATAGCTGAAAGTAGAAACGACACATCCACCAAGACAACTTGCCTTAATTATTTAGGGAACGTGTATAATTCGATAGGTAAATACTACGAAGCTGTTACGGTCTTTAAAGAGGCCATTCAATTAGTAGGAAAGGGAAACGTAAAGGATGGCTCCGCATTATCTAATTTGTATATGAATATTGGCAATAGTTTTTACTATTTAAAAGACAACGATAAATCCTTATTGTATTACAAAAAAAGTTTATCCGAATTAAAAAAGCCTGGGATTACAAATAATACGTACAAAGAACGTTTCGCTTTGGTTTATAATAATCTGGCTATTGCTTATATTGAAAAAGGAGACTTTGGTACCGGAAAATATTATTTCTTGCAAGCACTCAATATTGACAAAGAGTTGAAAGATAGTACCAGAATGTACAATGTGCTTTTAAATATTGCAGGACTATATAATACCGAGCACAATTACGATACCGCATTGGTGATTTACATGAGAGCCAGAAAATACTTTGAAAGACAACAGTTAGGCGAAGATCTTGCCTATGTAGACCAAAGCATAAGTGATAATTATTTAAAAATGCTTGATTACAAAAAAGCATTACAGTTTGGTAAGATGGCCTTAAAAAATGTTGACACATCTGATTTTAATAGCTTATCGAACATATACAAATCACTAGCAAAAAGTTATTTCGCGTTAAACGATTTTAAAAACGCTTATATCTATCAGCAGTTCTACACAACAACACAGGATTCACTAAATTCTGCCGGTGTTTTAAGTAAAATAAAAGAGAATGAGCTTTTATCTGATTTTTCAAAGATGCGATTTGCGGATAGTGTGTCAGCAGAAGTTAAGTTGCAAGTTAGTAATACCAAGATTGAAGAAAAAAGAAAACAGAACTATTATTTGATAGCAGTACTCTTAATAACATTGATTGCTTTTGGTGTTATTTACAATAGATTTAAAGTTATTAAAAAACAAAAGGAGGTTATAAGTGCACAAAAATTAATAGTTGTAGAAAAGCAAACTGAGATTTTAGAAAGTTTGAAGTATGCCAAACGCATTCAGCAAGCCCAAATGCCAACGGAAAAGCACATTGAAAAGAAATTAAAAGATTTGAAGAAGTAGTATAACTCCAAAACATGACCAAAACCAACTTATCATATCGCGAAGGAACAACAACTGATGTTGACCAATTACAAAATCTTGGAATTATTGCATACGGGGAATTTAAAAATGTACTGACTCCCGACAACTGGGCAATTTTTAATGGCAACTTACAAGACAAACAAAAATTTATTGATATACTTAAAATAGCGAAGTGTTTTGTTTGTTTGGATAACGATAAAATAGTTGGAGTTGCCTATATAGTTCCAAGTGGCAATCCTACTGAACTTTTTAAAGCCGAATGGTCTTATATAAGAATGGTAGCTGTTAATCCAAACTACCAAGGTAAAGGAATTGCAAAAACGCTTACAAAAATATGTATTGACCTTGCAAAACAAAATAACGAACAAACTATCGCCTTACACACTTCAGAATTTATGGATGCTGCCAGACATATTTACGAAAACATGGGTTTTAAAGTTCTTAAAGAAATACCTCTTTTATACGGAAAGAAATATTGGTTATATACTCTTGACTTAAAAAAATAATCTTATGAAAGCAACCATCACCTCCATCGAATTAAAAGGTCCGCTAAAGTTTTTTGCACTTTCGGCTGATGCTTTGAAAATAATTAAGCCATTAAAAACAGCTAACAGTGTAGATTTTAAGAAAAGAGGGATCTGGACTAAACACTACACCATGAGTCTTTGGAAAAACGAAGCAGACATGCGAGCCTTTGCTACAAGCGGCGCTCATTTAGACGCTATGAAAAGAAGTAAAAACATTGCCAAAGAAATAAGAACCATTACAATCGACGCTGACAAATTACCCGATTGGAAAACAGCAATGGTACTTCTGGAAAAAGGAAAAGTATATAAATACTAACTAGCTCCTCATTGGAACACAAACAATTCTCCCCCTCGGTCACTGAGCGTAGTCGAAGTGCAAGGGGGAGTATCCGCCTAAGGCGGAGGAGGGGGTCAAAACAAAGCAATCTGCGCTCCGGGTAAATTAACTTCGCTCGTATTTTTACCATCAGCGGTAATACAAAACAAAGGCGACTCCTTATAACGCGAAGCCACTACTATTTGAGTATCACCCGCGTGCTTTTGAAAAGCTGCCGCTGCAGATTGCGGATCGTTATTTTCTTTTGATAGATGTGACAAGAACACATGACTCAAAAACGGAGCGCGGTGTTTAGTAAATAATTCCACTGCCTGATCATTTGATAAATGTCCTTTATCACTACTGATTCTTCTCTTTAAATAAATAGGATAACGCCCCGTCTCCAACATCGTCTCACAATAATTCGCTTCGAGGTAAACAGCGTGACACTCTTTAAAATAATTAATCACATGCTCACACGCGCTGCCTATGTCGGTCATAACCCCAATACAAACCTCACTGTTCTTCACCACAAAACTAAAAGGATCAGAAGCATCATGACGTTTTGGAAATGGAATAATATTTAAATTACCAATACTAATTGTTTCGTGCGACTTAAACGTATTTATTAATTCGTCCTGAATAGTTAAACCACCCGAGCGCCTGGTGAGTTCAGTAATATAAACAGGTACTTTATATTTTTTCGAGAGCACCTCTACCCCACGGATATGATCACTATGCTCATGCGAAATAAAAATAGCGCGTACCGGCTTCATGCTTAAACCCAATCGCGCTAAACGTTTTTCCGTCTCACGACAAGAAATGCCCGCATCAATTAATACCGCCTCTTGTGCATTACCAACGTAATAACAATTTCCATTGCTCCCTGAATTTAATGAGGCTGTAAATAGTGACATCTTCCAACAAAGAAACGGATTTGTTGCATTGGGATCGTTAATGTTGAGAAATTTTGTTTGGCAACAGACTTTCCCTTCTCCTGATAGTAGAAGGTGTCAGCCTTTGGCTGACAGATGAGGTTAAGTAAAACTAATTAAATTATTTTTTGTACTTTTAATTAATTACAAACGCTTATAAATGTAATTATGGCGCCTAGCCATTAGTTAGCTGCAACTTTTAGACAACCATTATGGAAGTAGACTTTGTAAAATTAATGACAACCAAGTCCGACGAAGGACTTCAAGAATACATTGACAACAGACAAAAATTTACGCCGCTCGCTGTTTACGCCGCTATTGACGAATTAAAAAAACGTGGGCGGACTTTTACAGACGAAGAATTTACACAAATTGTAAATGATATTGAAAAGCAACAAGAGCTCGGTAGACAAAGAACGGCTGAAGAATCCGTTGGGTTTTGGGGTAAAATGAAAAAAAATGTCGTTACCGATACTGAAGCTCCAGAATATTATTCTGAAACTGCTATTTATACTTTCTCAATATTCTTTAGTGTATTGTTTGGTTCGGTTCTAATGACAATGAATGCAAGCAAGACAGAAAAAAAAGATTTAAGTTGGACAGTATTATTATTTGGTATTTCTTATACAGTTCTTCAAATGTGGGTGCTTTCTTATGTTCCCGGCAATAGTACTGGGTTGACTGTAGGCGCAAGTATTGGTGGGGCAATAATTCTTAATCAGTACTTTTCAAAAAATACATTGGAGAAGATACAAAATATAGAGCGCGACCAATTTGGACACCTCTCATTATTGCCCTTGTAATTTTTATACCACTTATATACATTGTTATTGCATACGGACAATAAAAGCAGCAGCTAACACACGGTATGGCGACCAGCGGGCGGAAGAAGGTTATCGCGGCGCGCAGAGTTAGTTGTCCCTTCGGGAAATTTATTTGCGGCCGCTAATTTTGTTTGGTATCTTTAATAAACGTTTTAGGGTGTAGAAGGTTTAGTGTTTCAAAACCCGCCGATCGCCAACCGTGAAACCGTTAGTACCAATTATTAGGACAGACAATAAATGGAAAATATTCGACTTTATACAGACTTAACAATTAGATCGAAAAACGGTAATAGCCTTAAAAAATATTTTGACTCTTTTAAAAAGAAATTACCAGAAAAATGGAATTGCATTCAAGAGAAAGACTATGCAGACACCGACACATTCAAAATTCTTAATGACGTAATTCGAATTCAAACCCCTTGGTATACTAATGACCATCGTAAGACAACTTTCAGTGGCGGAATACTCTTAGGACTTACAGACGATTCTATCATACTTATTAAAACTACTTTTAGTGTTACTATCCAAGAAGAATTTATTATGGAACATTTAGGTTTCATTATTGATTTATTTCACAATGAATTTCTTAAGGCTAATAAAAGTTATAACTTATTTGATCATGAATTTAAACTTGGTGGTGTTACCGATGATAATTGGCAACGAGCAGATATTCGTGAAGCACGATTAACAAGACTTCATTCAAAAGCTGACAACCGAATATATGCTCTAGCAAAAGGCAATAACGCCAAGGTTAATGACAAACAAGTTTTCTATACCACTCCGAATAACATTGCTCTTTCGTTGAGTATAATGAAAAAGTCATTCAAACGGGCGAAAGCTCTTCACAAAAACTTAATTCTTAACCGTAAAGAAAAGAAGATTGATTTGAAGGACAACGATAAATCGCAATTGTACGACTTCTTTGAGGAAATCCAGGCGTGTATAATTTTTGCTTATGTAGCCGTTGAGGCATTTACAAACGCTGCTATTCCGGAAAATTTCAAATACACAAAGACAAACGAAAAAGGGATTGAGGAAACATGGAATAAAGAAAATATTGAGAGGTGGATGCAGACTTCTGAAAAATTAAGTAAAATATTGCCTGATATACTTAAGTCCACGGACATCAAAGCGGAAACGTTTTGGCCAAAATTTAAAGAATTAGAGAGAGTTCGCAACGAAATAATCCATCAGAAAACCGTTAATAAAGGGACAGAGTTGAATCAAGACCTTTACGAGGACATGCTCAAGACATCTATTTTTGACTCCGTTAAATCATCATTACAAGTTATTGAATTCTATTACAATCTTGACAATGCACACCCTTACTTTCCTTTAGGAATGGGCGTTGCAAAATTTCAGATTATGCCAATTGAAGACATGGCAACACACTTCAAAGCGGTTGAAGACTAAAGAACTGGTGCTAACAGCAAATAAACGTAAGCGGGCGGACTCGGATCATCTTCGCTCGAGTTTGTAATATCAGAATAGTTTAAGTTAGGTTGTTATCGTCTTTGAAAATAAGGCATTTCAATTAAAATGGTTTTGAGATAATTGTGTCCATACTGATAAGATAATATTTCCAATATTGTCTTAGGGCTATCGGGTAGCTCATTAGACCATGGTCTTTGCCAATTTTTTGCATTAATCCATTCTTCAAAAGATATCTTGTTTTCAATAAAAAAACCACAAGAAACAAGAAACGAAAAGAAATACTTCAAATCATTATCAAATCGCTTGTCTATCTTTAGTTTATCAAAAAAATCTTCTGCTATCAGGTAATCGGGATAAAATGGTGGTTGATACTTTTTCAACCATTCATACCATTCCTCCCTTCCTTCTTTCCTAAAACACGGAAGCACATATTTTCCATTCCACTGTTTCCATTTCGTCAATTCACTACTTGAATAATATTTTTTCAAATAGTCAGCAAAATCCAAAATATAAAAATCGTAGAATTGCTTATCCAGAGTACCCTCAGCTGCATCCTTACATTTTTCGAGTTCTTTTTTTAAAGCCTCATCCATCCTATTTTAATTTTACAGGGACCTTACCACTTAAAACTACGGTCAAATCCGATTGGTTAAACATTACCAAATTTACATAATCTTTATTACCTCTTGCACCAGGCACAATTATTCCTTTATAACCACTCTGTCTTGCCCATGTACCTATAATGTTAGTGAACTCGTAATTTATTGCTTTATCAACAGCTTCATCACCAGTATTACTAATTGTTTTAACCATTTGATTAAATTCCGTACCCAATTTTTGCTGAACAACTTCATCTGTCATATCAAGCATATCACTGACCTGAACATTATCATATTCATATGTACTATAACTATTCCAGTTTCCGTAGGTCTCCATTTCTACTTTGTTTCCAGAAAATGTTTTACTATAATACATTCCACTCTCGCCTTTAAGATCATATCTTCCCCAAGCCTCCTCTATAGAGTGTTCAGAAATAATATTAGGCTTAGCTCCATAATTTGTTTCAGCATACTTACTAACTGACTTGTAAAATTTACCATTGTAAGTTTTTCCAACAGGTTTATTTATGATCGTAGCTAAAAAAGCCTTAAGCTCAACTCCTGTTTTCGCAACAAAGGTGCCACTCACATATACCCCAACCTCGCCTGCTTGATTTTTACCAACTGTAAGTTCTTTCTCAACTACTGTCCCATTTACATTTACTTTTCTTTTACCAAGACTCGCAATAACTGTTTCGCAACTTGAAATTTCATTCTTAATTGTTATAACACCAGCATCGAGTAATAAGATGTTCTTGCCTTCAAAGACATACATTATTGCCTTACCAACCTTCTGACCTTTAATTCCTGCAGCTACAAAAGCTTTAATCGAACTAATAACTGGTTTTATTTTATTCAAAACCACATAAGCTTTGGTAACAGAAATACCTCCTCTTACTATCATTAATGCTTCGCCTGCACCAACGAATAGGGAACCAATAAACCAAACGGCTTTTCCATAATTGTATTGAACCTCGGGTAATGTTCCAGGAGTTAAGCCTTGAAAAAATTCCTTGATAGTGGTACTAATTAATCCATTTGTCTCAAGACATTCAGCGGTGGTACCATAAGATATTACAGAATTACATTTTGCAACTGTAATAACGAATTTACCTGTCTCAACTGTTTTTTTTCTTAATTCAATGCATTCTGGTGAAAGCGCAGCATATCCACCAGTTAGCAAATTCCAACAACCAAACATTTTAGCCAAGTCCCCTAATGATTCTACATCACCAGAAATTGCATCTATAAATCCGCAGTAAACAGGTAAGCCAAATAACGAAGCTGGTTGATTATCCCAAACCCATCTTGGAAAAATACCGTCTGTTTGAGCATTACCTGTTGGATTATACTTCGCAAAATACTCCGACTCCATCATCGCAGCATCGTCTTCATCATCATTCCAACTTGGGAACGGCCTAGGATTCTGCATCTCCTCCCACTGCACCTTCCCTAACTCAGTCCCAGTTCCGTAATCGAGTAAATTCTTGCTGGTATTTTTACCTATAGCAGGAAAAGTATGCTCCAAACCAAAGGCACCATGCGCTAATTCGTGAGCTATTTCTTTTGTGGTGGCGCTGCTTGTTACAAATCCTAATGCTCGTCCGCGCACCATGTAACCTTTTAATGAGGGTTCATCAAAATTATTTACTACAAAAACATAATACGCTTCTTTATCATAATCAGGAGTAGCTTGTTTGTAAGCATCACGTAATGCACGCATCTCCGCACTGTACTTACTCATTAAAGTTGCATCTGCTGCTTCTAAACCATCGTTTCCTAAATTAAAAGTGAAAGCAGGTTTTGCAGTTACATTCCAAGTTACATTGGCTTGACTAAAAATTTTATTTAAGTCAGTTTGTAAATTGGTGGTGCTAATGTTCGCGTTTCCTACAGGGACAATCACTAATTTTTTAGCAATGGTTTTTAAACTTACTACATTTAATTTCCCGACTTTCTTTCCATCGTACCAAGCATAAACACTTCTGTATTGATAAGGCACATTTAATTTATAAGTGGTAGAATTTACTTCGGTTTTCGTTAACTCAAAACTATTGTCGGTTTTAAAACTTAATTTACTTGCAACAAATCCTTTAATATCTATTTTCGCATATACTTCATCATTGCTAAATTCCTTTACGCTTTTGTATGGCACAAAATAATTTTTGCCGTTTCTTAGCTTTATTAATTCGTAATTATTTGTCCACGCCGTGTATTTCTTCTCATCAAAACCATACACTTGTGCAGGACTTTTTTCAAAAACAACAAGCGCACTATCGCTCGCAGATAATTCATCATTGCTATATTGATTATAATTTGTTGGTCCCGTAATAGTCGGCGGCGGCGGATTTACAGTTACCGTCCACTGATTTCCATTATCATCTCTAACAACTACAACATTTTGATTGGGCGGAAATGCAAAACAAGAATCCGAAATTTTCCCTGAATCTTTACACAAATTTGATTTCCATTTATGTAAATACTATCAACAACACCGGGCATTGCATTAGCATTTTCCTCAGCATCTTTTACGTCCCATTCATGCACCCAATTATCAATTCCTTTGGTGAGCGCTTGTATCACACCTTGCTGGTGACGGTTATTATCATCAATAAAAATATTATTAAACTGAACCGCCAATGGCAAAGCACCAAATACTTTTGCGTACCCTTTACCACTATACCAACCGGGCGGACCACTCGGATTAATTTGCGTAGTAATAACTTCAAATTGTCCGGTTTGAATTATTAAACCAATAATCGCTTTATGCGCAGGTAAAGGTTGTGCTGCTAAAACATCCGCGTATTGTGTTTGATCGTTGCAACTATAATTAGGTTCGCTGTTTGTATTAAAGGTGGCGGTGTTACTCCAGTCGCCCGTAATAGTTCCTTCACCTCTAACTCTTGCTTCGTAAGTTGCATTCGGTTCCAGATTATTTATTTTTTCGAAACCGGTTGTACAATTATAATCGAACCAATTTTGCGTTCCTGTTTTCCGAACTTGCAATAAATATTTCGTGTAAATATTTTGCGTGTTCCATGTACATTTTCCTAAACGATGTGTAATTCCTTCTGCACTCAGCGTTAAGTTAAGTGCATTTCCTAAAACAGACTGCAAATCGCCATACACAAAAGTGCAAATTTGAGAGTAGCCGGTATTTTTAAACCAATCTCGTCCGGTAATATCTTTAGCGCGTACACGCCAAACATATTTCATGTAAATATTTAAAGGTGGTTCGGCAATTCCGTAATTCAATAAAGTTAAATTAGTTGTTGTACTGAAAATTGGCGCGGTACTTAAAATAACTTGATTAGGATTTGCAGATGAATCCGGACGAACTTCCCATAAGGCGAACTCATATTCGGTATTCGCAGCACTGTTGGGCGAACTCAAGTGCATTGGCGTCCACTGAAATAAAATATTTTGAGGTGTTTGGGGTGTTACATTTTTTCCACACTGCGGTAAATTTAAAAAAGGCGGGTCGCTTAAAGTAAACCAGGCTTGCGTACAAGATTCATTACTTACTTGTATGTTTCCGGGATTGTAGTAATCGTAAGCCTTTACACAAACGCTGTAATACCCTTCGGGTAAAGCCATACGTTGTTCGTATTGACTCTGATTAATACCAATGAAATCGAGATTATTACTATTCAGATAAGGGGCTAAATCAGCGCCACTTAATAAAAGCGGTACACCTGATTGTAAATTTATGGGTGGTGGATTAAAAAGTTGTTTCGTAACGAGAGTAAATCCATTTCCTTTAATTTCAATTCTCAAACGAATATTGTATTGCGGCGTAGTAAAATCATTAAACTGCAAAATGATTTTTAATTTTTCGGAAGACGGGTCGGCGTAATCCGTTAAGTACCCGCTGTAAGGCGGAATTAACTGCGCACTTAATTGTACGGGATAGATTTGCGAAAAAGAGACTTCACAAAAGGCTAACAGAAATACAAGTATTATACTTTTAATCCGTCTCATAAACAGGGGAGTAAAAATAATAATTTTTAGGAATTTAGGAAGAAACGCCAATAAAAAAACCCGCTAAAAAGCGGGTTTTTTATATTCATCATCGTATAAAAGACGTAGGAAATTACCGTCTGTCTCAAATAAAAGATTTAGCAATTAAATTTAGTAGTATCAGTTATGATTACTCTTCTGACTTTTTGAATAGTAAGTGAGCCGTAAAGAATACCACCGTCATTAGCGTTCCCCATAATTAAACGATTAGCCTTCATGATAGTAACGCTTCCTGTAATTTTACCCTTATTCACCACTTTCATAGCGCTTCCGTTTGAAATCATAATACTTCCGGTAACTGTTCCGCCTTTTCTTACGATAAAACTACCTTGAAGATCTACAGTAATGTTTCCTAATACAGAACCTTGGTCTTCAACAAATAAATTACCATTATTCACGTTTACACTACCGGTCACAACTCCACCGCGTTTAATTTTTAGTGTCTCGCCTGTTCTAACAGTATAATCTTGTGTTACCGCAGTGCTGACTTCTACCAAGGTAGGTGTATAAGATTGAAGGTTTGTTGCTATCGGCTGGTCAACAGAGTAATCGATATCATAAGTACATGGAGAGCCTTGTCCTAATCCCGTGCTCGGGAAATTTGAATCCCTGAATGGATAAATTTGTTCACTTTCATCCTCTTTAATTGTTCCTGATATCGGGTTAGCAGGATCGTCGATTGAGTTTACTATTCCTAAAGCCATAATTTTTTATTAATTGGTTAATACACAATTATAGAAATTTTAATTACAAATAAAAAATAAATTCATATATTTAACCAAAAGGCAACCTATTATATGCGCTTCCTCTATACCCTTTTTATAGTCTTCTCGCTCAGCCTTTCCACGCGTGCCCAATTTCTCGATTCTATTCAAAAGGTAATTGATAATGCCTCACATGATTCTTTAAAAATAGAGTTATACGCAGGTACTGTTTTCAATTATTTAGAAAACGAAGGGCAATTTGAAAAAGCCGGCGAATACTATTTAAAAGCACTGGATATTGCTAAGAAAAACAGTAAACTCTTATTAAATCTTAATCTTGGTTACACTTATTTATTAATTAATCAGGAAAAATTTTCAGAGGCCAATGCATTAATTAATAAATCAATGATATTGGCGATTGAAGAAAAAAATACAATAGCTCAGGCCGAATGTCTGCGTGCAAAAGGTGTAGCTCAACTCAACATGGGCAATTACCAAAAAACAGCAGAGCTTTATTACGATGCACTAAAAAAATGGCAAGAAACCGGAAACCTTCTAAAAATTGCAACCGGTTATGGTGATTTGGCTACCATTAATTATTATATGGATAATTATAAAACTGCGGCTGAGTATTGGGAGAAAAGCACAGACATATACATGGTAAAAGAGAAAAAAGGGAGCCTCGCTAACGATTTAGGAAATCTTGGCTTGATGTACATCCTTTTAAAAGATTATTACAAAGCTGAGCAAACTATTCGAAAAGCAATTGCCATTAATATTGAACTTAAACAAAAAAGGGCTTTGGCTTCCTGTTACTCTAATTTTGCAAAGCTTGAACATTTAAGGGGCAATTTTAATAAAGCCATCGAATGCAATAATAAAGCTGTTGATTATTATCAGGAAATAAATGATTTAAGCGAATTAAGCAGAACCTGTTCTAACGGCGCCGAATTATGCAGAAGTGTAAAAAAGTACACTGAAGCTTTAAATTATATTAATAAAGCTTTTGAATACGAAAATCAACGCGACCAAAAAACAAACATTATGGATTTGTATTTTAATCGCGCTGCATTACTATTTGATATCGGGAAGCCAAAAGAAGCTTATAATGATATTCTGCTGTACATCGCCATTAACGACTCGGTAAAAAATACGGATAGTCAGAAAATGGTTGCTGAGTTAGAGAAAAAATACGAACTCGGAAAAAAAGATAAAGAAAATCAACTATTAAGTCAGCAAATAGAATTAAAAAATATTGAAAGTAGCCGCCAACAATTGGCCATTACACTTATTGGTTTAATTTTAGTTATTGTTGGGGTTGTTGTATTTATTCTCATTAAACAAAACAGAACCAAGCAACGCATTAACTCCCAACTCGAAGAAAAAAATCACATTATTGAAGAACAACACAAAGATATCACAGATAGTATTCAATATTCAAAACGTATTCAGGAAGCCATTATGCCCACCATGCATCTTTGGGAAGAAACTTTACCTAACTCATTTGTTCTCTACAAACCGAAAGATGTTTTAAGTGGTGACTTTTATTGGATGGAAAAAAATAAAAGAAACAGGTCCCATTTTAGATAAAGTTCGTGAACTGGTTTTAGAAACCTTCGAAAAAAGTGAAGGCAGCGTACAAGATGGAATGGATATTTCGTTATGCGGTATCAACACCAAAACATTAGAACTAAAATGGAGCGGCGCTAATAATCCACTCTGGTATTTACAAAAAGGCGAAGCAAAAGAAATTACAGCCACTAAACAACCTATCGGGCAGGTTGATAATCCTGTTCCGTTTACTACGCACAGTCTGCAATTAAATAAAAACGACATCATTTATCTTTTCACCGATGGGTATGCCGATCAGTTTGGCGGACCGAAAGGAAAAAAATTCAAATACAAACAACTGAAAGAACTTATTTTAGCAAATGCCGGTAAAACAATGACTGAACAACACAATATTCTTACCAATGCTTTTACAAATTGGAAAGGTAATCTGGAGCAAGTAGATGATGTTTGTGTTATTGGTGTTAGAGTTTAATTGGGCCCTCTAAATGAAATACCGCCTTTATATATTTTTTCTTTCTCTGGCTATTTCTCTGAATACGTCGGCTTCTAAGCCTAATTTAGATTCCTTACAACAATTACTTTCCAATCAAAATCCAAAAACCAGAATATGGGGCTTAGAAGAGTTAATTGATTACTATCAATACAGAAATAACGACTCAGCTTTAAAATATGCACTAATTGGAGTTGATGTTGCAGAAAAAGCGAATTTAATAAGCAAGCTCGGCGACTTCTTAATAAGTTTAGGCGATGCCTATGTAGAAAAATCTGATTACGCAAAAGCACTTGATAAATATATTTTAGCGGAAAAATGTTTTAAAGAAGTTAAAAATTTAAAAGGGGCGATTTTAGCAATAAACAATATTGGATATGTTTATGAACATCAAAATTTACCAAGTACGGCTATTATTCAATACGAAACGGCTTTATCGGTAGCTACACGAATTGATGATAAATCACAAATGGCCGATTCTTACAATTTACTTGGGTCGGTTTACTTTAATAAATACGAAGACGAAAAAGCGTTAGAAAATTTTACCAAAGCCCTGGAAATTTATAAGCAATTGAATCTTGAGCAAAAAGTAGTTGAAGGCTTGAATAATATTGCTGTTGTTTTTAAAGATATGGGGCGATTAGATGAAGCCTTAAATAATTTTAAATCGCTATTAAATTACTCAGAGAAAAAGGCAATGTTAAAAATCAAGTAGTTGCTTTCCATAATATTGCGATTACAGAACTCGACAGAAAAACATAAACACTGCAATAATGTATTTAGATAGTAGTATCTCCTACGCAACCAAAATTCATGATTTCGCAGCGTTAATGACTATTTATGACACTTATTCTGATTACTATTCGAACTTGAAAAATTTCGAAAAGGCTAATGATTTCTATAAATTAAAATTTGCGGCCAAAGACTCATTATTACAACAGAGTCGGGATAAAGAATTTATTGAGATGTCAACTAAGTATGGTACTGAAAAAAAAGAAGCAGAAAATAAATTACTGAAAACAGAAAGTGAAAAGCAAAAAGCTATTAGTATTGGTATCTCTATTGGATTGGCTTTATTCGGGTTGTTATCCTTTTTTATTTTCAGAAGCTACAAACAAAAACAAAAAGCCAATATTTTATTAGAAGCACAAAACAATGAGATTATTGAGAAAAAAAATATTATTGAAGAAAAGCAAAAAGAAATTCTCGATTCTATTTCATACGCCAAACGATTACAAGAAGCTATCCTACCTCCTATTGATTCGTTAAATAAGTATTTTGAGTCGGCTTTTATTTATTACAAACCAAAAGATATTGTAGCTGGTGATTTTTATTGGATGGAAAACAGAAACGATTACACCTTTATTGCAGCAGCAGATTGTACAGGTCACGGCGTACCGGGCGCTATGGTTTCAGTTGTTTGCTCTAATGCACTAAACAGAGCAGTACTTGAATTTAACATTACCGATCCCGGAAAAATTTTAGATAAAACCCGCGATTTAGTTTTAGAAACGTTTTCAAAGAGCGATAAAGATGTGAGAGATGGTATGGATATTTCGTTGGTGGCCATCAACAACAAAACAAAGGAATTAAAATGGGCCGGCTCTAATAATCGCTTATGGTACACACAAGACGGCAAAATGGCTGAAATTACAGCCAATAAACAACCCATAGGCAAAACAGAAGCGCCAACACCTTTCACAACTCATACCATTCAACTTCAAAAAAACAGTTCGCTTTTCTTATTTACGGATGGTTATGCTGATCAATTTGGCGGACCAAAAGGAAAAAAGTTTAAGTATAAAGAACTTCAATCCATCCTTCTACAGAATGCCACATTAAGCAGCTCCGAACAAAGCGAAAAACTAAACTCTGCCTTTGTTAACTGGAAAGGTAATCTGGAACAAGTTGATGACGTTTGTGTAATAGGTCTTAGGGTATAAAACCAACCATTTCCTCCTTAAAAAGCGAATTTGTCATCTCCTCATAGGAGAGGACGTTTTACCTATGGTAAACGGTGAGGTTATTTGCATAAAACACTATAAAAGCGTATCCTTGTAACCTCAAATTCTATTGTATGAAACATTTATTATCATTACTAAGTATCGGTACTATTTTAGCATTAAGCTCTTGTAAATCGAACGATAACGAATTAGCTAACATCGAATCAAAAATTGTAGCTGTTGATTCTGCTAAACCTGTGGAAGAATTCGCATACGTATCAGAACAATTTGCTGATTTACGTGTATTACGTTATAATGTAAAAGATTTTGAAAAACTGACTCCGCAAGTAAAAGAACTTTTATATTATTTATATGAAGCTGCCCTTTGCGGAAGAGATATAACCTGGGATCAAAACTATAAATACAACTTAACCGTTCGTAAAACTTTAGAAGCAATTCTTGGCGGAACAGATGAACATATTGATCAGAACGCTGACGAATACAAAAAGTTCTTAGTGTATACTAAGCGTGTGTTTTTCAGCAGTGGTATTCATCATCATTATAGCAGTGATAAAATAATCCCTGAGTGCGCTCCATCTTTTTTAAGCGAATTAATTCACCATACAGATTCAACCACTTTACCAATTGCCGCCGGACAAAGCGCACAGGATTTTTCTAAGTTTATTTTAGATATCATGTATAACGAAAAGATTGCTTCTAAAAAAGTTCAACTGGATCCTAAGAATGATATGGTTGTTACGTCTGCAATTAATTTTTACGAAGGCGTAAATCAAAAAGAAGTAACTGAGTTTTACGAAAAACAAATCGACAAGAAAACCAAAACACCGGTTATGACTGGTCTTAATGGTAAATTAGTGAAAGAGAACGGAAAATTGGTAGAGAAGACTTGGAAAGTAGGCGGAATGTATTCAGCTTCTATCGAGAAGATTGTTTATTGGTTAGAAAAAGCATCTACAGTTGCTGAGAACGATGCGCAAAAAGATGCTCTTGTTAAACTAATTAAATATTACCAAACAGGCGACTTAAAAGATTTCGATGAGTATTGCATTGCTTGGGTAAAAGATACCGAGAGTTCTGTAGATGTAGTAAATGGTTTTATTGAAGTATATCAAGATCCATTAGGCCGTAAAGGTTCTTTTGAATCGGTTGTATCAGTAAGAGATTTTGAAGCTAGTAAACGCATTGCTGCTATTGGCGCAAACGCACAATGGTTTGAAGACAACTCCCCTCTTCTTCCTCAACACAAAAAGAAAACGTAAAAGGTATTTCTGCAAAGGTTATTAATGCTGTTGTTGAGTCAGGTGATTCTGGTCCTGTTACTCCAATAGGAATTAACTTACCAAACAACGAATGGATTCGCGAAACTCACGGCTCTAAATCGGTTAACTTAGGTAATATTGTTGAAGCCTTTGATCAAGCAGGTGGAGAAAGTATTGTTGATGAATTTTATTTTACCGACGAAATTAGAAACCGCGTTAAAGAATACGCACCTCTTGCTGATAAATTACATACCGATATGCATGAGGTAATTGGTCACGCCAGCGGACAAATTGAAGAAGGCATTGCACAACCTCACGAAACTTTAAAGAATTATGCCAGCGCATTAGAAGAAGGTCGTGCTGATTTAGTAGCGCTTTATTATTTGATGGATCCGAAATTAGTTGAGTTAGGTGTTATGCCTTCTTTAGATTACGGAAAAGCTTCTTATGATGAATACATTACTAAAGGTTTAATTATTCAATCATCTCGTATTAAATTCGGAAACAATATTGAAGAATCTCACATGCGTAACCGACAAATGGTTGCCGGTTGGGCTTACGAAAAAGGAAAAAAAGAAAATGTGATTGAGAAAATTGTTAAAGACAATAAAACTTATTTCGTAGTGAATGATTACGCAAAACTTCGTGTTTTATTTGGTGATTTACTAAGAGAAATTCAACGTATCAAATCTCAGGGCGATTACAAAGCCGGTCACGATTTAATTGAGAACTACGGCGTGAAAATTGATCCTGCTTTACATAAAGAAGTATTAGATCGTTATAGCAAACTAAAAATTGCTCCTTATGCAGGATTTATTCAACCAAAATTGGTTCCTGTTATGAAAGACGGTAAGATTGTGGATGTGAAGATAGAATATCCAACAAGTTTTGTAGATCAAATGTTAGAATACGGAAAGACTTACGGATTACTGCCTGCAGTTAACTAACAAAAAATTAAAAGCCCCGATATATCGGGGCTTTTTTATTGGTAGGCAATTTTTTGAGCAGCTTCTACAGCTTCGTAAAATGCTCTGTGGATTTTCCCTCTTATTCCGAGTTTAGCCAATTTATTTTCTTCAGCATCCGGATAAACACGGTTCGACAGAAAAACAACTATTAACTTATTCTTTGGATCGATCCATGTAAATGTTCCTGTAAAACCACTGTGACCATAGCTTTCAGGACTACATAAATCTGTTACAGGACTATCTTTTTCATCAGGCTCGGGTTTATCAAAACACAAACCTCTTCTGTTACCGGGGAAATGATACGATGTAAAATCCTTCACCACATTACTATCTAAATATTGAACACCTCCGTAATTTCCCTTGTTCAAATACATTTGCATTAAGGTTGCTAAATCTTTTGCAGTTCCAAATAATCCGGCGTGACCTGCTACTCCACCCAACATTGCAGCGCCGGGATCATGGACATAACCATGTACGACTTGTTTTCTGAATTTAGTGTCATTTTCGGTTGGGGCAATTTCATTTAGTTGATATTTTCCAGTGGACGATACGTTAAACCTAAGCCCATTGGTTTGTAAATATTTTCTTCCACATATTTTTCTTGTGGTGTAGAACTTAGTTTTTCGATAATGCGTTGCATAAAATAATATCCTAAATCGCTATACAAATACTTTCCTTTGTTTTCGATTTTAGAATTTAATATTCTGCTAAACATACTATCCGCTACCCATTTTGCAGTGTACAAATCTTTAGCTACCATAACGGGATATTTGTCTGATTTCTTAGAGTCATAAATTCCCGGCTTATAATTTCCTTGTTTATCAATTGTCTTTAAGTAAAAAGGAATCCAAGCCATTAAGCCTGCTTGATGCGTGAGTACTTCTTCAATCACCAAATCACTTTTATCGCTACCAGTTACTTCAGGAAGATAATAACCAAGTGTTTTCTTGTAATCAAATTTATTCTCTGATTTCAATTTCATTAATGCTAAGCAGGATGATGAAATTTTAGTAATAGAAGCTAAATCATAAACAGTTTGATCGGTGATTTTAGGCGAAGCGCTATCGTAAGTGTAAGTGCCGTAAGATTTCTGAAAAAATAATTTCCCGTCTTTAATAGCTACAACCTGACAACCAGGGTAAGCTTTCTCTTTAATACCAAGATTAGCAATACTATCGATTATTTCAATGTTTTTTTTTTGAATCCCCATTGAATTGGATTCCACAAATTTCGTAGCGCCAAAAACTGCATCAGCAGCTGCTCTTTGTGTGAAAGTGGAATGTTCATACGCCATAATTACCGAACGTAAATGACTCGGCCATTTCAACGCGTTTAATAAATAAGGATTATTAAAGAATGTAGCAATCGTTGGTTTCCATTTTGAAATAGAATCGATTAAGCTCAAACTTTGATTAGTAACACCAAAATTTTTATCAGGACGTAAAGTTGATTTATTCACCTGAATTAAAATTAAGTTGAAGTTTTTCAGATGTACGAACAAAGAATCAATTTCTTTTTTCGAAGCATCGTGTTCTACCCCAAAATGTTTTACAGGCGCATAATTTAAAACAGATTTACTAAACGTATTTTCCTCTTTCAGTCCTATAGATACTTCTGCAATACGCAAAGTGTCTAAAGCTTTAAGTGGAAGAATATGATTGTCGTTTTTCAAAAGCGTCATTGTTGCTTCTGCTAATTTGGTATTCAAAGCGTCCGACTCACGAGTATTCAATTCTTCATATAAATTTTTAGTCCGAACGCGTTGCTTATTATTTAATCCACACCAGTATTTTGCTTTCAGTACTTTTTTGCAGTGCATATCAATTTCTTCCTGCTTAATAGTTCCGGCTGCGATTGCTTTTTTATTTCTTCTAAAGCTTTAGGCACATCATTTAAAAACAACAGCACATCATTTCCTGCTTGTAATGCTTTCACATCAATTACACCGGGTGTAAAATAAGCAGAAGCGCCTTTCATATTCAAAGCATCAGTAAATACTAAACCCTCATAACCCATTTCATTACGCAATAAATCTGTAACAATTTTTGGTGATAATGTTGAAGCCAAATTTTTAGTTGTATCTAAAGCAGGGACATTTAAATGCGCTACCATAATACTCGCTAATCCTCTTTCAAATAAATATTTAAAAGGAAATAACTCTAAGGAATCTAATCTTTCTCTCGGATGATTAATCAAGGGTAAACCTTTATGTGAATCAACATCTGTATCGCCGTGTCCCGGAAAATGTTTTGCATTGGCCATTATTTTTTCATCTTGCATACCTTTCATGTACATGTATGCTTTTTGAGCGACTTTATATTTATTCTCACCAAAACTTCTTATACCAATTACAGGATTAGCAGGATTATTATTGACATCCACTACAGGCGCAAAATTCACATGCAAACCAATGCGTTTGCATTCTTTCGCAATTTGTTTTCCCATAAAATAAATCAACGAATCATTTTGAATAGCACCTAATGCCATTTGCTTTGGATAACGCGGTGTACTATCTAAGCGCATAGCCAATCCCCATTCGCCGTCAATACTCAACAACAAAGGCGTTTTTGCCTTATCCTGATAATAGTTTACGAGTTTCGCGTGACGAACCGGTCCGCCTTGCATCATGATTAATCCACCAACATTATACTTTTGAATTATCTCACGCGTTTCACGAACATGTTTCATGTCTTTGTTACTATAAGCAGCAATCATGAACAATTGCGTAATTCGTTCATCCGGTGTTAAAGCATTAAAAACAGAATCCACCCATCTGCTTTCTAGTCGCAAAAAGTCAGGCGTCTTATCTTTAGGCTTTTCGTATGAAAAGTTTAAAAACAACACAAAAGAAGCTACTATGAGAACAATACGTTTCATTAGGTTCTAAAGTTACTTATTACGTATAACGACTTTTTCAGCCTTAAATAATGTTTTTAACAAAGCTTTTTTAATGAAAGCGCTGTTTTTTATGAATTATTGGTACATTTGTCCCGTTAACGGTTCTTTAATTGTTAAAGATTAAAAGGGAAGTGCGTGTAATTCGCAAACAGTTCCCGCTGCTGTGATTCTCAATACAGCCTTTGATTATTCTAAGCCACTGTGAAGATTCTGAAATAAATTCAGAATGACCCACGGGAAGGCCATCAAAGGGAGATAAGTCAGAAGACCTGCCATTAACACAAGTTTGTAGCTTTCGGGAAGAAAAGCTAACGAAGACGATTTATTAATTAATTGTTTTTTGTTTCCCGTATTGTTGCAAGATTATTTTTTTAAATAATTGAGCAAAAAAATAAATACTCGTAATGCCTTTGGCATGGTGTTCTGCTTTGGACTAGCTACGGCTTTTTCACAAACAGATAGCTCTGCAATTTCTTTAAATGAAGTTGAGATTACAGGCGTACAATCCAAACTATTTACAGCCGGCAAAAAAATTCAACAATTTGATTCTCTCACCAAACAACATTTCAATAGTGCTAATTTAGGCGAATTGCTTTCGGTTAATTCTCCTGTGTTTATTAAGAATTATGGTCCGGGTAATTTAAGCACCAGCTCCTTCAGAGGGGGAAATGCTTCTCAGACTGCCATATTATGGAATGGGTTTAATATCCAGAATAATATGTTGGGACAAACAAACTTCTCATTGTTACCAAATTTTATTTTTGATGATATTGGAATTGAATATGGAGGTTCGGCTTCTGTTTGGGGAAGTGGTGCAATGGGTGGCAGTATTCATTTAAACAATACGCCTAAGTTCAATAAAGGGATGTCGACCATTTTAAATTTGGGTTTCGGAAGTTTTGATGCGCAAAAATTAAATTCAGCCGTTCACTACTCCGGAAAAAAATTCAGCACAACCACTAAAGTTTATTTGAATCAATCTGAAAATAATTTTAGCTACTTAGATACCGTTGTAAAAAAACAAACGCATTCTCAGTTTTCGATGGAGGGGTTTTTACAGGAATTAAGTTTCTTGATTGGGAAAAATCAAAAACTAACTGCAAGAGCTTGGTATAATGTAACTCAGCGTAACCTCCCTCCAACTTTTGGAAGTAAAAAAAGTACAGCATCGCAGTTAGACAAAAATTTAAAATTAAGTGCGGACTGGATTTACGAAGGAAAAAAATTAATCCCCGCCATTCGTATAGCTTACTTTGATGACATTTTAAATTATACCGATAGTTCAGTCAAACTATTTTCAAAAAGTAAAATCAGCACTATCATCGCAGAAGCGGATGTTAACTATATGATTAATCCTCATCATAAATTCTATTTAGGACTAAATTACACCAATTACACAGGCACGACTTTAAACTATGTAAAGCCAAATCAGAATTTAAATAAAGAAGCTGTTTTACTGGGATACAACTTAAATTACTTTGAAAAGAAATTACAATTCGATTTAAACATACGACAAGAATTTTCACCAGCCTTCAACATTCCTTTAACAGGGAGCACAGGAATATCTTATCAATTACTGAAACATATTAAAATTAAAAGTCAATGCCGCAAAAGTTTATCGCTTACCAACGTTAAATGATTTGTACTGGAATCCCGGCGGAAATCCAAATTTAAAACCTGAAGAAGGTTACACTTACGAAGGCAGCTTTGAAATAAAACTTCCTTACAAACATTTTTTATTGGAAACCGAAATGACCTACTTCGATAAAAACATAAGCAATTGGATTTATTGGGTACCGGGTGCTGGCGGAAATCCTACTCCTATCAATTTAATGAAAGTGTATAGTCGCGGTACTGAAACTTCAAGTCGTATTTCTTACACTTTTAATAAACTTAAAACACAAATAGGTTTTAACAGTGCTTATGTGCTCTCAACTTCAACTGAATCTAATTTAGAGAATGATGCTTCGGTAAACAAACAATTAATTTATACACCCCGTTATAATTATGGCGGGAATTTTTCTCTGACTTACTATAAATTCAATATCTCTTACTATCATAATTATATTGGCTACAGATTTACAACAAGCGATAATACCTTTTGGTTAAAACCTTATCACTTTGCTAATTTAAAAATTGGTTACCAAACAAGTTTTCAAAAATTAACTTTGGTTACTTCACTTCATATTAATAATCTCTTTAACTCAAATTACATGGTGATGGCGCAACGCCCAATGCCATTGCGTAATTATGAAATCAGTTTAACCTTAATCTATCACAAACCGAATAAAACAGCTATATGAAAAAAATAATTACTCTTTTAGCATTACTAATTTTTGGAGTATCGAAATCGCAATCGGTAGCCGATTTCGAAAGTTTTTCGTTACCTGCAGATTCATTTTATTATGATGCAGGCGGAGCCGACTGGCAAACAACAAACGCTTCCTTTCAATACGAATGGACAACAAGTTTCGGTGGATTTTGGAGTGGTGGTTTTGCTTACACGAATAAAAAAGATACCAGCAACGGAACCTTTAACGACCTATACAATTGCGCGGCTTATACTGGATATAACATCTCTAACTATTATGCCACTGGTCAGCCCGGAAGTTTTATTAGAGTAAAAGCGCCTTACAATGGCGTTAGTGGTTTTTATGTTACCAATACAACTTATGCTTATAAGTCGATGAAAAACGGAGATGCCTTCGCGAAAAAATTTGGTGGTACAACAGGCAACGATCCGGATTGGTTTAAACTAACAGTAAAAGGTTATTCAGGAGGTGTTATGAAAACAGATAGTGCTGAATTCTATTTAGCTGATTTCCGTTTTAGCAATAATTCTTTTGATTACATTTTGAAAACTTGGCAGTGGGTAGATTGTACTAATTTAGGAGTTGTGGATAGTGTTACATTTTTTCTTTACTCAAGTGATGTTGGAAGTTTTGGAATGAATACACCTGCTTTTTTTAGTATCGATAATTTTACAACCGGACAAAATGTTGGTATTGCAGAAAACTCATTTATTCAAACTATAAATTTATTTCCAAATCCGGCGAATTATATTGTAAACTTCCACTTTAAAACAGAAAGTACAATGAACTCTACCATATCAATCTACAATTCAATTGGCGCTTTAGTAAAAACGGAAACTACTATCTTTAATTCAGACTACAATACAATTTCTTTAGATATACAAGATTTAAACAACGGCTTATACTTTGTTGAAATAGTTGCTGATACTAAAAAACAAACCATCAAACTCATTAAAAATTAAATGAAACTAAAATTCCTTTTCATATTCAATTTAATTGTAACAGGTTTACTCGCACAATTTCCGGGACCAGTTGGTACACTTGGTACAAGCGCCATGCATTCCGACAGTTCGGCATTTGTAGCTTGGGGAACGCAATGCAAAGTAAGCAGAGGCTACCAAGATATTAGTAACACTTCTTTAGGTTATACTACAGTTGGCGATAGCTCGATGGTAATAGGTAAAGCCGATGGAAGTATTGTGAGTTTAGGCGATGCCGGCATTGCAATTGTTACTTTTTCAAATCCTATTACAAATGGAACTGGAAATGATTTTGCGGTTTTTGAAAATGCGTTTAATGATAGTTTTTTAGAATTGGCTTTTGTGGAAGTGAGTAGTGACGGAATAAATTATTTCCGCTTCCCTCCTACTTGTAATTTACCGACATCACCACAATTTACCAATGATGCGGCCATGGATGCTACTAAAATTGATAATCTTGCCGGGAAGTATAAAGTTTTATACGGAACACCTTTCGATTTGCAGGAGTTAGCTGGCATTCCGCAATTAGACATAAATACAGTAACACATGTAAAAATTATTGATGTGGTCGGAAGTATTAATCCAACTTATGGAACCCATGATAAAAACAACAACATCATTAACGACCCTTGGCCTACGCCTTTTAATTCTTCGGGATTTGATTTAGATGCTGTGGGAGTTATTAATCAGTCGGCAGTTGGAGTTGAGGAATTTGAGAATAGTTTTGATGTTAAGATTTATCCTAATCCTTCAAATGGAATTTTGAATGTTGAATTAGAAATTTTAAATGATGATTCAAAAATACAAATTACTAATGCACTTGGGGAAACTGTATGGAATGGATCGATTCTTATTCAGCATTCAACATTCAACATTCAACATTTTCCAGCAGGAATTTATTTTGTAAGTATTGAAACAAAAAAAGGAACTAGCATTAATAAACTAATTAAAGAGTGAAATTAATTAATTACATAATCGTTCTCGCATCTCTTTTACTCTTTTCATGTGTGAAGGATAAACCGAATGATATTATGCAGCCTGAAGTTTCTTTTGGAAGTGGTTTTAAAGTTTTCATCACCAATGAAGGGAATTTTGGAACAAATAACGCTTCGGTTAGTATGTATGAACCACGTAGCGAGCAAGTAGTTAATGATATTTACAAAACACAAAACAATAATGCTGCGCTAGGCGATGTTTGTCAGAGTATGACAAAAATTAATAATAAATATTATGTTGTTGTAAATAATTCCGGGAAAATTGCAGTGGTGAATTCAAGCGATTTCAAAGTAATTACCAACATCACAGGACTACAATCGCCACGACATATTTTACCGGTTACATTTAGTAAAGCTTACGTTAGTGATTTGTACGCGAATGCCATTTCAATTATTGATCTGAATACGAATACCAAAACTGGTTCCATTCTTTGTAGTGGTTGGACAGAACAAATGGTGTTAATCTATAATAAAGCTTTTGTCACCAATAATAATTCAGGTTACACTTACGTTATTAATACTATTACAGATCAAATAACAGACAGCATTTACGTTGGAAAATTCGGAGGTAGTATTGTAATGGATAAAATTCTAAAATTTGGGTGTTGAGTAGTGGCGATACTCCAAATAGCGTAGTAGGAAAATTATCCAGGATTAACCCTGTTAATTTACAAGTTGAATTAAGTTTACCTTTTGGCTCCACAGATTCACCCGGAAACTTATGTATTAATGCTACAAAAGACACATTATACTTTTTGAATACCAGCATTTACAGAATGGAAATTAATTCCACGACATTACCCGGCTCAGCATTTGTTACAAGTAGCGCCAATACCTTTTATGGTTTAGGTGTGAGTGACAAAGATTACAGCATTTACGTAAGCGATGCCATTGATTATATTCAGAAGTCATCTATTATGGTGTATTCACCCAACGGACAACTAAAAACCTCCTTTAAAGCGGGCATTAATGCCTCAAGTTTTTATTTCGAATAAATTTCTGCACTTTTACAGTATTGATTAATGCTATAAATATCATTTCATTCGATGTGCCCTTTCCTGCTAATTACGGTGGGGTTATTGATGTATTCTATAAAATCAAAGAATTCAAGAAGCAGGGCATTAAAGTTCATTTGCATTGTTTCGAATATGGCCGTGCACAATCAAAAGAATTAGAGGCTTTGTGCGAGAAAGTATACTATTACAAACGCCAAACCGGTTTCATGAGTAATTTTTCAGGGTTGCCTTATAATGTGAAATCAAGAATATCAGCCGAACTCACTAAAAATTTATTAAGCAACGATTATCCGATTTTGTTTGAAGTATTACACACGTGTTACTTACTAAGCGACCCGCGTTTATTGAAACGCTTAAAAGTGTATCGCCACAGTAATATCGAACACGATTATTATAAGCACCTCGCTAAATCGGAGAAAAAATTATTGAAAAAAATTTACCTGAAATTAGAAGCTGGAAAACTAAGGAGCTTCGAAAATGTAATAACTCACGCCGATTTAATTTTAGCTGTTAACGAATGTGACGTCAGTTATTTTAAGGACAAATATCCAAAAGTAAAAACCGAATTCCTTCCCAGCTTTCACGCTAACAATAGCGTAACTATAAAGGAAGGGAAAGGTGATTATATTTTGTACAATGGCAATTTAAGTATTTCCGAAAATTATGCTGCTGTGATTTGGCTTATCAATAATGTATTCAATAAACTAAATCATAAAATAAAAATTGCCGGATTAAATCCACCTGAATTTCTAATTTCTGAAGTAAAAAAACATAAACACATCGAACTGGTTGCCAATCCCGATGATAAAACCATGAATGATTTAATTGAAAACGCTCACATTCATGTTTTATATACTGAACAAGCGACAGGATTAAAACTGAAACTCGTTAATGTATTACACACCGGTCGATTTGTAATCTGTAACGATAAAATGATTGAAGGAACCGGATTAAAAGCAAACGATGGTCTTGTTATTTGTAATTCCTCTCAAGATTTTATTTCTCAAACAGAATCGATTATGAAAAAGGATTTCACATCGCAATTAATTACCGAACGTAAATCTCAATTAGATAAATTCTCCAATCAAAAGAATATGGAGAAGTTGTTGGGGTTGTTGTAACATCCTAAGAAAGAGTTTCCCTCTCCTTATAGGAGAGGGGGGACCACGCTCTGCGTGGTGGGTGAGGTTCTTGAAACGAAATGCTTGCAATATTCTAACGACTCCTTCGATAACCTCATCCGTCCGCCAAAGGCGAACACCTTCTCCTATAAGGAGAAGGGAAATGTTCGTTCTACTTCACAATCTTCATCTCATTCAACAAATACCCGGCTCCGGCAAATTTGTCGATTAAGAATAATGTATAACGAGCATCTAAAACAATATTGCGACATTGATTTGGATTGTACATCACATCACTCATCGTTCCCTCCCAATTCCTGTCGAAATTAGTGCCGATTAATTCGCCTTTTGCGTTTAACACCGGACTACCACTATTCCCTCCTGTGGTATGATTACTCGCAATAAAACAAACGTGTAATTTACCGTCTTTAGCAACATACTGACCGTAATCCTTTTTTGGCATGAAGTTCTTTTAGTTTAGCAGGGACAATAAATTCCTCGTCATTTGGATTTTCTTTTTCCATGATGCCATCTAATGTGGTGAAATAATTATTCTCTACTCCATCGCGAGGAATGTAATTATTCACTTTTCCATAAGCTACACGCAAGGTTGAATTCGCATCGGGATAGAATTTCTTGTCCTTAATTAATTCACGCATGGCTTTTACGTATTCCTTTTGCAGTTCTGTTATTTGCAATTCATCAAAGTTCGCTTGAGGTAAAACAGTTGTCTGATAATATTTTGCAGATGTGGATGCTAATTTATAAAACGGATCGCGCTCGTATATAGAAGCGTCCTTTTCAAAATTCTCTAACATTACTTTCGCTTTATCATTATCAATGAAACTGGAATTTTCATATAAGTACTTGGCTACAGCATCTATATTGCTATTATGCGCCTGGATTAAAGAGTCTAAATAATACGGACGAGTGGATTTATCTACATTCTTAACATACTCCCCTAACATCGCGATACAAAGTTTCTGATCTGTTTCTTTGTTCATATTCCTGAACGGAATTGTTTTTTTAATACCTTCCAAAAGTTTATCAAACTTATTGTCTTTACCAGCTTGTTTCTTTTTTAACTCAGCAAAAATATTGACGTAATTCATACAATAGCGCATACCATCAATTCCCATCAAACATTCGCTGTAATAATCTACTTGTTTACTTAAAGTTGAATATTCCGAATACAATTTCTGAAACTGATTAAACATATTATTGTATTTCTCTTTGTAGGCAGGATTTGCATTCGCTATTTCCAAAAACTTCTTTTCGAAATCTTTTTTCTTTTCAATGGCATTGTACTTTTTTAAACCTAACATTTCACCATACCACTTTTTGTGATAGTTAGCAATTCCTGCGTAAGCATTAGCGTACATTAATTTAAACTCAGGACCTTTTCTCATGGTCTCTTCCAAAATACTTAAACGTTTTGCACGTAAATCAACGCGACGAGGATTTGTTTCGTTCACTAACATCTCAACCGCATATGAAGTTAAATATTCTTGCGTACGTCCCGGGAAACCATACACCATAGTGAAATCACCTTTGTTTACGCCTTTAATATTGATTGGTAAAAAATGTTTTGGTTTGTAAGGCACATTGTCCTTCGAAAAATCAGCCGGCTTATTATCCTTACCTGCATAAATTCTGAACAAAGAAAAATCTGCATTATGGCGAGGCCACATCCAATTGTCTGTTTCTCCACCAAATTTACCAATATGCTCCGGCGGAGCGCCTACCATTCTCACATCACGGAAAGTTTCGGTGATAAATAAATAATATTCGTTACCATAAAAAAACGGACGAACAAAAGCACCGTAATGCGTGTCTTTTATCGCCGCAGTTTCAATCGCTTTTATGTTTGCTTTTATAACCGAGTCTTTTTGTATTTCTGAGTAATTAGCATTTACACCTGCCATTACTTTTGCAGTGACTTCATCAATACGATTAATAAATGTAACAGTTAAACTGGGAGTGTAAATTTCTTCTTGTTTGTTCATGGCCCAAAAACCATTTCTTAAATAATCTTTCTCCACAGTACTATGCATGGTAATAGCACCATAACCACAATGGTGATTAGTAAGAATTAATCCTTCTCCCGAAATAATCTCAGCCGTACAACCACCGCCAAACTGTACGATAGCATCTTTTAAACTTGATTTGTTTACGCTGTAGATTTGCTCAGCCGTAAGCTTACAGCCGTTTTTTTGCATGTCTTTTATAGTAAGCGCATTTAATAATTGCGGCAACCACATGCCTTCATCGGCAATACTGACAAACGTTGCAAAAATTAAAGAAAAAACAAGGAGTGATTTTTTAAACTTCATAGTAATGATTTGGGAGAGTAAATATAGCAATGTTTAGGACAGTTTTACTAACGAAAATTGGGGGAGTTTGAGGAAAATTAATCTTTCTTCCAGCATTAATGCATTTTCGATAAAATTTGCAAGTTTTGTGTTCTGATTATTTTATTGACACGGCTCTTGTCCGCCTTTGCTATTTCATAATAATCTTCTGCGTTTTTTCCTTTCAAATTTGCAATAGTAGCCCCTTCCCAATTTAGTATTCTTCCCTTAATAGCTTTACCCATTTCGTCATCACCAGTCATCGTTTCTTCAACACATACATTGCATCAGACTTTATTGTTAACGGCTTTGTCAGTATCTCGTGTTTGACCCGTTTTAATATATCATTGATGAAAGGACTGCCCGCGAATAAATCAATGTCATCAGAATCAAGCTTGTTTGATGTCTTAATCTTTACAAGAAGTCTGTAAAGTGCATTTAATTCTTTAAAGTTTTTTATTTCCATTCTATTTTCTTACTTCACCCCACTCATTTTCATTGCATCCAACTTAATGGCTGAATCCAGTGGGATTTGCAGTTCATTTGATTTTTGAGTGGCTTTTTTCAATAAGCCCGGTTGATTACGGATTTGCTTGGCGTAGGTTTGTATGGCTTTATTCTTTTCCATTCTTGCCCAATACGTTTGAGGTGAGGTGTACATTTCGTAAGCATCTTGTATGAACGAATTTCCAAAACCACCCAAATTACCATCAGAGTAAACCAACATTACCACATTATTATTTTGTTCTATCTGTTCTTTCAAATTCAATTCCCACACTTCTGTTTTCACACCATTAGGCGAAGGAATTACTTTGTTATAATAATACCAGAACTCTCCTCCACCAAGACAATTAACCCCAATACCTTTGTATACGGCACCATACCAATAACTATCACCAATACTTAAAACGCGTGTTGGATTTTTAGTACTATCCTCTTCAAATAAAAGTTCCTGATAAGCTAACTTTATATCCTGCTCAGGTTCAACATAAAGATTCATGCTTTTTAAAACATCTGCATCTCTACTCTGCGCAGTATCCGCAACAATTGTATTTTCCCAGGCAATTTCAGGTAGTTGTTGGCCATGCAATACTTCAATATGACGAATCAACGTATCAATAGCTAAAACTTCACCATAATAACTCCAGTGGTGACCGAATTTCGGGAACAAAGGATATTTACTGTTTGGCTTTAGCAAATCGAAATAGGTTAACAAATCCAAATAATTTACACCATAAGCTTTACTTTGTTTTACAAATTCAGCATGATTAGTATTTTTAATTGGATGCTTGTATTTATCTTCGATAAATTCTTTTAAATGTTGTCCTTTACCCGGCGCATACACAAATAACAAATCAACTCCCTTTCGTTTTAAACTATCCTGAACCACTTTTGCTTTCTGCATCAACGACTTAATATTCTCTTCACCTATAAAATCATCCCCATAAGCTGAATGAATATAACTCTCACTAAAAACGTAATTATCTTTTCCAATCACAAAACGGTTAACACGAATTTGATTAAACGCCTTATAATAAAACTGATTATTTAAACGAACTGTAATTTCTTTTAACGACCAATGATCATTATTATAATCATCCATATCGGTTTGGTACAAGCCCATAAACCAATTTTCCTGACTAAACTCCGGTTTTAAATCACTAATCACAATACCAACTAAATTCGGTTTGTTCTCTTTTTTAATAAAGGATAGCAGCAATGGAAAAGCTAATGCGAGATACGCAATCCAAATTTTAGAGGTTATTATTTTAGTTTTCGCTGCCATTAAAACCTGAAATAAATAAATGGATTAAAATCGAGTGCCGAAATATAACTTAATGAGATGTAGAATAAACAAATACTGGTGAGTAATAATACATTGCGACTTTGATTCGTAAATACTTCACCATATACTTTATCCTGTAAAGTCTGCATTTTAGAATTGAAAGCAAAAAACGAAAATACAATTGCAAGAATACAAGAAAACCAAAAATCATTATTCAAAGAGAATTTCCCGTCGAAGAAATCGAAGGCGTACATTTCTTTTATTACGTGAAGTCCGTACCCTAAATTTTCATTTCTGAACAATACCCAACCTGTTACTACAATCATAAATGTTATGCCGGTTGAAATAGCTTTATGCATTTTTTGTAAGCATCTTCGAGGAATAAGCGTTCCAAAACTAAAAACGTTCCATGGAATGCACCCCATAAAACAAAATTCCAACTCGCCCCGTGCCATAAACCGGAAAGTAAAAACACAACAACTAAATTTCTGTAGAGTTTATTTGAGGATACTTTATTTCCTCCCATTGGGATGTATAGATAATTTTTCATCCAAGTCCCTAACGTAATATGCCAGCGGCGCCAGAATTCTGTAATAGAAAAAGATAAATACGGATTTTTGAAATTCTCAGGTAATTTAAAGCCGCAAATTTTTCCTAGACCAATAGCCATATCACTATAACCGCTAAAATCAAAATAAATTTGGAAGGTGTAAGCTATTGCACCAACCCAGGCAGCAGCGGTATCAATTTCGGAAGCATCTAATTTAAAAACGGCATCGGCTTGCATGCCTAATGTGTTGGCAATAATTACTTTTTTAGCGAGACCAAAACAAAATGTAAAAAATCCACTTAGTTTAATATCCGTCGTGTAATTTTTTTCGCGGTTAGTTATTTGTCCAGCAATATCATGGTAGCGGACAATTGGTCCGGCAATTAATTTTGGGAAGAAAATAATATAGGTTTGATAATGCCAGAAATTCTTTAAAGGTTTATGAATCCCTCGATAAACATCCACCACATAAGTAATACTCTCAAACGTATAAAAGAAATTCCTATTGGTAAAACTATTTTTGCCCAATGAATTTCTGTTCCTGCTAAAGCATTAATATTATCAATAAAAAAATTACAGTATTTAAAATAAAAGAGTAAGCCCACATTCATCAACAACGACAATACTAACCACTGCTTTTTTGCTCCGGTCGTTTTTGCATTGTGCATGGCGTTTACAAAATGGAAATCTAAAAAGGTGGTTCCTAAAATAACAAAAATGAATTTCGGTCCGCCCCAAGCGTAAAAAATAATACTGAAAATTAAAATGCAGGCGTTCTTGAATTTATTAGGAACTAAATGATAAGCCAGCAAAAAAACGGGTAGAAAATAAATTAAAAAAGTTATGCTGCTGAAGACCATTTTTTATCGTTAAGCAAATTTAAGAGAAAAATTGTTTCCTGACACTTTAATTCAATTTACTAATTCTAGGCGCCGCTTGCTTTAAACCTGTTTATCTTTCAATTCACCATTCTCGCAAACAAGTGTGCGGGCTTTGAACTTTTGGTAAACTAACATATCGTGAGTGGCGAATAAGACTGAACTACCACTTTCGCTGATTTCCTTCAATAATTTTAGGATTTCCTCAGATGTTTCAGGATCTAAGTTACCGGTTGCTTCATCGGCCAAAATAATTTCAGGCTCATTAACCAAAGCGCGGGCAATACTTACACGTTGTTGTTCCCCTCCAGATAATTCGTGAGGCATTTTTTGCTCTTTCCCCTCTAAACCCACTTTCTTAAAAACTTCGTGAATGCGGGCTTTAATTTTATTTTCATCGTCCCAACCCGTGGCTTTCATCACAAATTTGAGGTTATTGTATAAATTTCTATCGCCTAGCAACTGAAAATCTTGGAACACAATGCCCAATTTGCGGCGTAAATACGGAATATCTTTGCGTTTTAAATTATTTAACGAATAACCTGCAATAGTTGCTGATCCCGCAACAAGCGGCAAATCGGCATAAATGGTTTTTAACAAACTACTCTTCCCGCTCCCCGTTTTTCCCAACAGGTAAACGAACTCACCTTTGTTGATTTCAAGGTTAAGATTACCAATAACAGGACGTTCATCCTGAAAAATGGTGACATTATCAAATTTTATAACAGTACTCATGTTTACAACGCACTAAATTACACTTAATGTAACCAAGCTTTAAAATTGCGTTATGTCAATATCAACACCATCGGGTTAATAACTGAATTTTCACTTTACTAAACGCATACAAACCAATCCTAACTTTATTGAAAATTTTTACGCTGATTTAAATACATCATGAAGTTACGAAAGTATGGTGTTTTGGTTGGTTTATCGTTATTTTGCCTAATTGCAAAATCTCAGAAAACAACCTCGTACATTGATAAAGAGTTATTATACAAACAGGGTATCGACTTGTTTGATAAAAAACAATATGTAGCGTCACAAAAAAGCTTCACAGATTATCTGAATTTAAATGCAGGAATTGCTCTTTAAAAACTGATGCCGAGTACTATGCGGCGGCATGTGCTATTGAATTATTTCACAAAGATGGGGAATGGCGCATGCGGGAGTTTATTGTAAAACATCCTGAAAGTAATAAACAAAATGGTGCTTGGTTCTATTTAGGAAAATCGAGTTTCCGCAAGAAAAAATACGAAGAAACTATTAAGAATTTCGAGAAAGTTGATATTTATGTTTTATCGAAGGAAGATTTAGCTGAATTGTACTTTAAACGAGGTTATAGCTACATCGAAACCAAAAATCCTGAAAAAGCGAAAGCGGATTTGTATGAAATTAAGGATGTAGACAATAAATATATTTTCCCTGCCTTATATTACTACTCACATTTAAGTTACCTCGATAAAAAATACGAAACGGCGCTTGATGGATTCAATAAATTAATTGGTAATGAAACGTTTGGTTCTGTTGTTCCTTATTATATCACTCAAATTTATTTTGTGCAAGGAAAATATGATAAGGTGGTGAAAAACGGTCCGGATTTATTAAATGACAGCAATCAAGTACAAAAGAAAAGTGAAATCAACCGAATGATTGGCGAGTCGTATTACAATTTAAAGGATTATGCCAATGCATTGGAGTATTTAAAGAAAACGGAATTAGCTTCTTCGATGAATATTGAAGGCAATTACGCCATCGGTTATTGTTATTACAAACTGAATGATTGTGCTAATGCTATTTCGTATTTAGAAAAAGCCGCTGTTGCTGATGATAGTTTAGGTCAGAATGCACATTATCATTTAGCAGATTGTTATATGAAAACCAGTAATCGGACAAAAGCAAAAAACTCATATTACTCAGCCTATAAATTAGATTTTGACAAAAAAATTACAGAAGATGCATTATTTAGCTTTGCAAAATTAAGTTATGAGTTGGATTTTAGTCCGTTTAACGAAACCATTCGTGCGTTTACAAAATATATAAAAGAATATCCGGGCACGCCTCGTAAAGAAGAAGCTTACAAATATTTAATCAATGTTTATTCTACCACAAAAAATTACGAGCGCGCAATTAAAAGTATAGAAAGTTTAGATAGTCAAGACCCTATTATGAAAGCCACTTACGAAAAGTTGGTATTCTTTAAAGCGGTTGAATATTTTAACAATACAGATTTAGATAACGCAGAAAAAGAATTTAAAAAAGCCATCAGCATTAATGCAGATAAACTTTATAATGCTTTATCGAGTTATTGGTTAGGTGAGATTTCTTATCAGCGAAAAGATTATAGTACAGCTATTGAAACTTGGAAAAACTTTTTACTGCAACCAAACAACGTCAATTTAAAAGAATTCGAAAAAACACATTACAATTTAGCTTACGCTTATTTTCAGCGTAAAGAAAAAGGTGATTATGGCTCAGCAAACATCGAGTTCAGAAAATACATCATGAATAAAAGCGGTGAAGACTTAAACAAAACCGCAGATGCTAATGTTAGAGCCGCCGATTGTTATTTTATGAATAGAGATTTTAATCAGGCAGCCGATTATTATGAAACAGCGATTGCTTTAAATAAAACAGATGTAGATTACAGTTACTATCAAAAAGCGCTTTGTAACGGATTATTGAAGAATAACAAAGAAAAAATTAACGACTTAAAATATTTGGAAAGCAATTTTCCTAAATCAAATTATTTAAGTGCTGCCATTTTTGAAATTGCTGAAACTTATTTAAAAGACATGAGTAATGGTGACGATGCGATTGCTTATTATGAGAAAATATTAAATAATTACCCTAAATCTTCTTTCGTAAATCCATCTTTAGCCGGTGTTGGTTTGATTTATTATAATAAGAAAGAAGACGATAAAGCCTTTGCTTATTTTGATAAGATTGTTCAGAAAGATCCGAAAAGTGATGAAGCCCGCGAAGTTTTACCAATGATAAAGAAAACATTTGAAGCAAAAGGTAAAATTGACGAGATGGAAAAATATTTTGCTTCTATTGGCAATCCATTATCTGTTAATCAAATTGAAACGGCTTTATACGAATCGGCTAAAGAAGCGTATTACAACAAAACGAATTGCGATGATGCCATGCCGAAGTTTGAAAGCTACATTGCAAAGTTTCCTGATGGTAAATATATCACCGAGGCTCAATTTTGTTATGGCGAATGTGCTTACAGCAAAGGCTTAATGGAAAAAGCCCTACCCGCTTACAAATATGTTATTTCAAAATCAAGAAGTATTTACACCGAAACTTCTTTAAGCAAAGCTTCTTATTTATTATACAAAGACAAAAAATACGAAGAAGTATTACCGTTGTATATGCAAATGCAAGAAATTGCTGAAACTCCTGCAAATAAACTAACAGCTAAAATTGGCGCGATGCGTTCGGCTTTCTATTTAAATAAATACGAAGAAGCTTTAACAGAAAGCAATAAAGTATTAGGTACTGAAAAATTAAATCCACAACAAACCAGCGAAGCAAAATACATAAAAGCAAAGTCTTTATTTGAGACTCAACGTTACGATGATGCTTTAACTGAGTTTAAAGCTATTGCTAAGTCTTCTAAAAATGTATCCGGTGCTGAAGCTTATTACCATGTAGCTAAAATTTACTTCAATAAACAAGACTTTAAAGAATCTGAGAAAACGGTAAACAATTTAATAAGCTTCGCCTATACCAACGACGATTGGAACACAAAAGGTATGTTACTAATAGCTGATTGTTATGCTGCCAGAAATGAAATAGAAGACGCAAAAATTATTTTACAAACCATTTTAGACGGCAAGCCAAAACAAGAATACATCGACGAAGCGAATGCACGTTTAGAACAAATAAAATTAATACAAGCTGCAAAAGCTAAAGCAGAACAACAAGCTGCACCAACAGAAATGAAAGTGGAATTTAATACCACAGGAACTGATGATAAATTATTTACCCAACCTGTTAATGTGGTTCCATCCGATAGCACTAAAAAAGAACCGGTAATAACAATACCAAATTAAGAAAGGACGAACATGAAAAACAGTAAACATATAAGTTCAGTTATTCCTACCTCTTCAATCAGATTAGGTTCTTTGGTTTTGATTTTATTTTTCACAAGCACTTCTTATGTAAAATCACAAACCAACATGAATGATATTAATTTTCATGCTGAAAGTGAATTTCAACCTACTATTAAAGATGCAGTAAAATATACCGAGTTACCTGAAATACGAGATACCGTTCAACGCATCAGCAACGCTAAATACGGAATTGTTTCTAACCCAATGTTCCCAAAGTATGAAGTGGCACCTATTAGTCCTGCTAAAATGCAAAACGAACCTTTAACTAAACTATATCGCTCGTTAATTAAAGTTGGTTACGGTCCAATTTACAATATGCCATATGGAGAAGCGTGGTTGAACAGTACCCGTTCTCGCGATATGGCTTACGGCGTGCATTACAAACATTTTTCATCTATGTCGCAATTACAAGATGTAGGTTACAGTGGTTTTGCTGATAATGAAGCAGAATTATTTGGAAAGAAATTTTACAAGAAACACACGTTGAGTGGTGATTTCGGTTACAAGCATAATATGATGCATTATTATGGCTTTGATACCATCAATAAAATCACTGATAAAGAATTTACGAAACAGGCTTTCCAATTATTCGCGCCAAGTATTAAATTACAAAGTCATTATACCGATAGCAGCAAAATAAATCATGAAATAAATCTGTCGTATTACAATTTACGTGATTTATATAATGCTGCTGAGAATAACATTAAATTAACTACAGATTTAAGCACTTTATTAATAAAGAAAGTTTTCATGTAAATGTTTTGGCTGATTATTACAATCACAAAAAACCAAAAGATACTATAAACGATTTTATTTTCTCATTGAATCCATACTTTGAAGCTAATGGTAAAAAATGGCATGCTGATTTAGGTTTAATGGCTACTATTGATGCGTTTGACACAAAGACTAAATTCTACTTCTACCCTCAAATAAACGTGCATTATAATGTGTATGAAAATATTATTATTCCTTATGCAGGAGTATCCGGTGGATTAATTAAAAACAGTTACCGCAGTTTAACCAATGAAAATCCTTTCATTAATCCCAATGTGAATTATGCGAATACACACAATAAATTCAATGTGTTTGGCGGATTAAGAGGTAATTTGAGTTCTGCAACCAGTTACGATGCTAAAGTAAGTTACGGTCAATACGACAATATGCATTACTTTGTAATTGATTACGCAGGTGATAAAACATTAGTAGATAATAAGTTTAAAATTGTTTACGACAACACTTCATTATTAACTGTGGGTGGTTCAGTTAAGTATCAATACAAGGAGAAAATTCACTTTATCGCCAAAGGAAATTATTACATGTACACTCCAAAAACTTCATTAAAGAAAGCATTTCACAAACCTGATTTTGATTTAACCTTAAGCGGACTCTACAATTTAAAAAGCAAAATCATTATTAAGGCTGATATATTTGTAATTGGTAGTCAGTGGGCATTAACCAAAACTTACGAAGCCGGTGATTCGTTAGCAACAGCGCCTTTATTATTAAAAGGTTTTGTAGATTGTAATTTAGGTGCTGAATACCGTTACAGTAAAATGTTAAGCTTCTTTGTGAACTTTAATAACATTGCTAATATGCGCTACCAGAGATGGGAGAAATACCCTACTCAGCGTTTTAACATGATGATTGGATTAACCTTTGTGCCGTTTTAATCCTTTGTCATTTCGAGCGTCGTCGAGAAATTTAGCACTTATAATTTCAAGTTCTCAGTTGGATCCCAATACAATTTCTTGAAATCAATAATCTTATCGTTTATCACTTTAATTTTTTCTTTCTCTAATAATTCCTGCATTTGGTAAGGCGTTGCAAAATGATGCTTGCCCGTTAATTCACCATTACGATTCACAACCCGGTGCGCAGGCACTTTTGGCTTTTGGTTATGAGCAGCGTTCATAGCATACCCAACAATACGCGAAGAACCCGCTGAACCCAAATATTTAGCAATAGCGCCATAACTGGTTACGCGTCCTTTGGGAATTAATCGCACCACTTTATAAACCGAATCAAAAAAATCTTTTTCCATTTTAGCTTACCATCAAATTACAACCGCGCACATCACTATTATCAAATCGGCCCATAATTTCAAATGTTCCATCTCCTTTCATTCGTCCTAAATCCTGTGTAGAAATAAACGAACAAGAATTTACATTGGCTAAATCAATTACATTAATCCCACCCGTTTTATTTTCCTTCACATAACTTAATGGATCATCGATATCCCGCACCAAAATTTTCATCCAGGGCTGACAATCAAAAATTCCGTTTCCTTTTGAATATGCTTGTGATAATAATTCGGTCATGCCGTATTCGCTGTGAATTGTTGAGACAGAAAGTTTTTGTTTTAAAATCTGGTGTAGTTCCTCTTTCAAAAGTTCTTTTCTTCTCCCCTTCATGCCGCCCGTTTCCATAACAGTAAAATTATCATTCAGACTAATTCCTGTATCTGCCAAATCCAATAAAGCGTATGTCACTCCAATTAATAATGTTTTTGTGTTGGATTGTTTCAATGCTAGCAGAACAGAAATTAATTTATCGTAATCCTCCAGAAAAAAACCACTTAAGGGATTATTAGACAGTTTTATGAGCTTATCAAACATATAAATCAAAGAAGAACCTTTCCGCTCTAAATAATTGGGCAAAAGGGCTAAAATCACATAATCGGAAGGTTTTCTGTAAGCATTCTCAAAACCCTTTATAAAACTTTGCTCATAAATATTGATATCTGAGACAATATGACGGGAAGGTGTTTGGGAAGTGGTTGAACTGCTTGTAAACACAATAAAATCGTCCTTTTTATCGTTACATATTACATCCTGGCTCTTGAACAACTCGATAGGTAAAAAAGGGATTTGAGAATAATGTTTAATGGTTTCAGGATTGGCTCCTAAAGATTGAGCAAAAGCCTGGTAAACACCGTTGTTTTGGTACTGAAATTGAAAAACAGACAGGGCTAAATTGTTAAATTCAGTCTCGTTTGAGAGGGTAAAAATAGCGTCTGTTTGAACCTTATGCATAATTGCAAAATTATGCTTAATTTTATAGGTATAATATGTTTGGGAAAATAAAATACATTTTAATGATTGCGGGTCTAATGGCTTGTTTTTATGCTTGTGTTAAGAAAAAAACCTTTTCTCAAAAACCAGTAATTGAATACAAAAGCTTTACCCCACTATTAGGTGATACTGCTGCTGAATTGGTAATTGGGTTCTCTGATGGTGATGGTGATATTGGAAAAGATAAGGAAGATAAAGCTACTAACCTTTTTATGACCTATTACTATTTTGATACGGTTACCAATAATTTTCATGCGTTTTACAGTGCGTTTACAAACGATACAGTTAGAATTCCTTATACCATCCGTAAACCAATTGATGATTACGAAGGAAAATCAATTAGCGGTGAAGTAGCGGTAAAGATAAATCAGTACCGACCAACAAAAGCACACAAACGCATTAAATACGTGATGTATATGTTAGATAATGCTAACAACCAAAGCAACGTACTTACCACACCTGAATTACTAGTGCCTTAAGTTTGCTTAATCCCGAATGAACTTTATAAAAAATACATTTGCGAATTAGTTTTCGTCATTAATGTTTTTTTGATTCCAATTAATCATGATTTTAAAATTTGGTGGCAACGTTGTATTGTTAACGACGCCATGGGTTACTACGCATACTTACCCTCCATTTTTATTTATCACGACTTAAATTACGATTGCTTAGAACAACCATGGTTAAAACACAATGAAGATGTGTCCGGAGAAAATGATTTTAAAGCAGGCTTTGTTGTAAAATTTAAAGGGCAAGAGGTAAATAAATATCCACCGGGAGTTGCTTACTTTCAAGCGCCATTCTTTTTTGCAGCCCACGCCTGCGCTTACATTTTCAGTATAGAACCGAATGGTTATGCCGATATCTACATGTGGTTTATGTGTTTCGGGGCGGTTTTTTGGCAATATTTTTTCTTCAAATTATTAGCGCGGATTTTCCGGCATTATAATTTATCGCTTACTGTCTTCGCTATTACGGTTCCTTTACTAAGTTTCGGTACCAACATTTATTTCTATACTCAAATTTTCGGCTGCTATTCGCATTTATACACGCTCATCAGCACCAGTCTGTTTTTTTATGCAGGACTAAAATTCTTCTCAGGTTTTCCGAATCCAAAAAGTACAAAGTACTTTTTCTGGATGGCTATTGGTTTAGGATTAGCCATCATAACTCGTAATATAAACGGTATTGTCATTCTGCTTTTACCTTGTATGGGTTTTAAAGGGAAAGAACTTTTAAATTATTTAAGTATTCTTAAAAATAAATTAGCATTAAGCGGACTCATCCTTTCATTAGGCTTAATTTTCTCGATGTTATTTTTATGGAAATTACAAATGGGCCATTGGCTTATTGATTCTTATCCTGACGAACATTTTAATTGGGGACAACCACAAGTGTTTAAAAGTCTTTTCTCGGCTCATAAAGGCTGGTTCTTCTATACCCCATTGGCACTTATCTCATTATTCGGATTATTTTTTATGCCAAAGAAACTTGGTTTAAATATGTTATTGATGCTTTCAGTTGTTATCTACATTACTTCTTCGTGGGGTTGTTGGGATTATGGAACAGGATTTTCGATGAGAGCGTATATCGATTGGTATTTGATTGTTTCGTTAGGTATGGGTTTTTTATTGCATCATACTCTTCAGAAAAAAATTCTATTCAATACTATTGTCGTTTTATGTGTACTAACTTCTCTTCTTAATTTACATTGGTCGCGACAATTTTTATTGGGAATCATTAGCGGTACCAGTCAGGGTTTAGAATATAACATCAAGAATTTCTTCAGGTTCAGACCTGTTTTAGAATATCCTATTTCAAAAAGAACAGTTTTAAAAAGCGTATTTGTAAGAAATAATTTTAACGATGATAAGGCTCATCCCTTTGCAGATGTAAATGAATCAGCCAGATTTTCAAAAGGTTTAGAACTTAATTTACAAGATCATCTCAAATGGGATTCTTATACAAACATCCGTTATGGTGGTAATTTAAACGTACAAGATTTAAATAACGGTATTCTTTTGTGCGCGTCAATTACCAACGAGAAAGACAGTATGATATTATGGCAACAAACCAACACTATTTTCTTTCCAAAAATTGGCGAATGGGAAACAGTTGAAAGTGGTTTTTTGATTCCGAAAAATCTTCCGCCTAAAGCTAAATTAAAAGTGTTTTTCTGGGAACCTGAAGGAAATACCGTTGGAATAATTGATGATATGTATGTTGAATTTGTAAAAGCTATTGGCGAATAATTACTTTTTCAAAACAGCAATCATTTTCTCAGCTATAATTTTACTGATTCTGTAATTCGATTCGTGCGTCCATCCCGCAATATGCGGACTCAAAACCACTTTATCAGCTCTTAATAAGATATTGCATTGGCGCAGGAAGTTTTGTAGCATCTAAATTTTCGAAAGAGATAGATTCGTATTCTAAAACATCTAAACAAGCACCTAATACTTTTCCTGATCCGAGAGAAGAAACTAAGTCAGCAGTATTTAAACATTTACCACGAGCTGTATTCATGATGTAAATATTTTTCTTGAATTTAGAAATGAAATCAGCATTAATTAAATAATGGGTTTCATCCGTTAAAGGTGTGTGCAGACTAACAATATCACATTCGTTATACAATTGTTCTAATGTTGCTTCAATTAATGAAGAATTTCCAAAACCTTTCTTGTATTTATCGTAAACCAAAACTTTACAACCAAAACCTTGTAAACGTTGAGCAAAAGCTGAACCCATGTTACCGTAACCGATGATTCCAATTGTTTTTCCTAATAACTCAACGCCTCTATTTTCGGCACGTAACCAAATTCCATTTCTTACTTCTGCATCAACGCGTTTTAAATTATTAAACAACATCAATAACATTCCCATGGTGTGCTCTGCAAGTGCATCTCTGTTTCCTTCAGGTGCGCTAATACATTTTATCCCTTTTGATTCGGCATAAGGCACGTCAATATTTTCCATTCCTGCTCCTGCTCTGCCAATGCATTTCATTTTTTTCGCGGAATCAATAATTTCTTTTGTGATTTTGAATTTACTCCGCAAAACTAGTCCGTCGTATTCAGGAAGTAATGCTTTTAGTTCTTCTGCCGACTTATCCCAAAACAAATCGCAATGCAAACCTGCAGCTTGCAATGTTTCATGCAATACCGCATGGTTAGAATCGGCTAAAAGAATTTTTATCATCGCTCAAAATTAAGCATTACTAAATTGAAATGGATTTTAAAAAATATTTTTATTAGAAAATTGGCACATACCTTGTTTATAAGATAAACCCAGGGCTATTAACAATTCAACAACTCTATTATTTGGGTTATTAACAAAAATAGTATTAGCAGTCAGGCCATTAAAATTCACTGTTAATACAATGTTCCTATTGTGTTCATGGCGCTTTTTTCGTAACTTGAACTAATAATTGCACATTTGCCTCCCCTTAAATTATGAACCAAGAGAACCAAAATAAAACCCGAAAACGTATTGTAACCAGCACCGGAATTCCGGTAACCGAAATAGGTAAACTGCCTCCGCAATCAGTAGAATTAGAAGAAGCTGTATTAGGTGCTATGCTACTCGAGAAAGAAGCGCTAAGTACAGTTATCGACATATTATCACCCGAAAGTTTTTATAAAGAACAAAACGGAAAAGTATTTGCTGCCATTGTTAGTTTATTTAACCGCTCTGAACCTGTAGATATTTTAACCGTTACTCAAGAACTAAAACGCAATGGCGAATTAGAATTTGTTGGTGGTTCGTATTATGTTTCTGCTTTAACAAATCGTATTGCTTCTTCTGCTAACATCGAATTTCATGCGCGTGTTGTAGCACAAAAATTTTTACAACGCGAGTTAATCCGCATCGGAACCGAAACCATTAAAACAGCTTACGAAGACAGTACTGATGTTTTTGAATTACTAGATCACACCACTCAAAATATTTTTGAAATACTCGATAATAACGTGCGTAAACAGCACGATAAAATGAGTACGTTAATTACAAAAGCTTTAGATGAAATTGATGCCGCTACTAATCAAAAAGATGGTTTACTTGGCGTTCCATCAGGGTTTACGGCGCTAGATAGAATTACTGGCGGTTGGCAAAAATCAGACTTACTAATTCTGGCGGCTCGTCCAGGTATGGGTAAAACAGCTTTCGTTGTAACGATGGCAAAAAATGCAGCTGTTGAATTTAAAAAACCTGTTGCAATTTTCTCTTTAGAGATGTCTTCTGTTCAATTAGTAAAACGTTTAATATCCAGCGAAACTGAATTGCCGCAAGATAAAATCCTAAAAGGAAATTTAGAAGATTACGAATACCAACAATTACACGAGCGAATTAAAAATTTAGCGGTTGCTCCTCTTTACATTGATGATACCCCTGCTCTTTCTATTTTCGAATTACGCGCTAAGGCCCGTCGTTTAAAAGAGAATCAAAAAATTGAATTAATCATTATCGATTACTTACAATTAATGAGTGGTGGTCCGGATGGAAAAGGAAACCGTGAACAAGAGATTAGTCAAATTTCACGTGGATTAAAAAGTTTATCGAAAGAATTAGAGATACCAATTATTGCCCTTTCTCAATTAAGTCGTCAGGTAGAAAATCGTCCCGGCGGAAGCAAGCGTCCTCAATTAAGTGACCTCCGTGAATCTGGAGCTATTGAGCAAGATGCGGATATGGTAATGTTTATTTACCGTCCTGAATATTACGGATTGGAAGTAGACGAGAATAATGAACCAACAAAAGGTAGAGCAGAAATAATCATCGCAAAAAACCGTCATGGTGCTTTAGAAACAGTTAAACTCCGTTTTATTGGTCAATACGCTAAGTTTGCAGATTTGGATTATAATGAAGGACAAGATTCTATTTATAGTTCTAATCAACCAAAATCATTAGAACAAAACAATGATTTTCTTGCTAACAACGACGGCACTAAAACTGTTCAATCTAAGAACTGGGATAAAGCTGACGATATCCAAAGTGGTGATATCATTAAACGTAACGATATTGATGACGTTAACGACGCATTTTAATTTATTCTTATGAAGAAAATACTTTTTGCAGTTATTTTTATTCTTTACACTTTCATTTTATCAGCGCAATCTTTTCACAAGGGTGCTTTGGTATTTGATATGAAAGGTGCCATTGATGTGTACAATACAAAATACACATACAAATTAATCAGTACCGGACAAGACACTACATTGGAAGACAAAGCCGCTAACCGCAATATTGCTTTTGGCTTAGAGTATGGCGTACTAAATAAATTAGGTGTAGGCATTCGTTACAACCGCGCTAAATATTTCACAGAGGTTGATGACATCACAAAAAAAATGCCGAATATTTATTCGAACAACATTATGTTATTAGTGAATTACCATGTATTAAACGGGAAAGTTTTTAATTTAGTTGGTGGCATTAATGTTGGTTATTCAAAATTAAATTTCATAAGTAATAATATTAATAATGATGAAATTTACGGGAGTGGTTTATACTTTGATGTTCACGTTTCTCCACGTGTTTATATGGGACGATTTGGTTTTCAGCTAGACTTAGGTATGCCGTTTGTGAATTACAATGAGATGAGTAGCAATAACTCGAATTTTAATCAAAATATTCTAGCCAAATGGAAAGGTTTAGGTTATAGCATTGGCATGGGAATTCAGTTCCGTTTCTTGAAAAACAAAGAGGCTGCCAAGACTTCAGAGAAGTCTAAAGAGTAACTTTCAGGGGTTTTTAAATCAAGCATTTTGTCTTATCTTTGTTTAAATACTTTTTACAATGATTACCGAGATGAAAACCAGTACAAAAAGTCAATATTTAATAGATTTAGAAGATAAGCATGGCGCTCACAATTACCATCCTCTACCTGTTGTTTTAGAACGTGGTGAAGGCGTTTTTGTTTGGGACGTTGATGGTAAAAAGTATTACGATTTTTTAGCAGCTTACAGTGCGGTTAATCAAGGACACAGTCACCCGAAAATTACAAAAGCCTTAATAGAACAAGCGCAAAAAATCTCTTACATCAAGAGCTTTTATAATAACGTTTTAGGTGAATACGAAAAATTTATAACTGAATTATTTGGTTATGATAAAGTATTACCAATGAATACAGGTGCTGAAGGCGTTGAAACCGCAATGAAATTAGCACGCCGTTGGGGTTACGAAAAAAAGAAAGTTGCTGAGAACACAGCTAAAATAATTGTATGCGAAAATAATTTTCACGGTAGAACGATTAGTATTATTTCTGCAAGCAGTGATCCTGATTCTTATGGTAATTTCGGTCCTTTTACTCCGGGATTTTTGAAAGTTCCTTATAATAATCCTTCTGCATTAGCAGAAGCATTAAAAGATAAAAGTGTTGTTGGATTTTTAGTGGAGCCTATTCAAGGTGAAGCTGGCGTTGTTGTACCTGATGAAGGGTATTTGAAAACCTGTTACGAAATGTGTAAAGCTGCAAATGTTTTATTTATTGCAGATGAAATTCAAACGGGTATTGCGCGTACAGGAAAAATGCTGGCTTGCGATCATGAAAGAGAAAAGAATTAAGAGCTATTCCATCAGATATGATTACAACTGTGCGCGGTAAAGGTTTATTTAACGCAATAGTTATAAAAGAAAAAAATGGTAAAACTGCTTGGGACGTTTGTATAAAAATGGCCGAAAACGGTTTACTGGCAAAACCAACCCATGGTGATATTATACGCTTTGCTCCGCCATTATGTATTACTAACGAACAAGTTATGGATTGTGCACGTATTATAAGGGAAACTATACTGCAGTTTTAATCCCAAAATACGTTAAGATTAACCCAAACTTAAGCTCTCAAAATTTTTATTTCTCACCTATTTGTGTATTTTTGCTTCACTCGTGAAAAAGGTAAAATACATATATTTGTACCATTGTTTTTGATGGTGATGCTTTTCACTGTATTTCAATACATCCCACTAACTGAAGAAGAAAACTCAACACACGTTGAACTTTCCAAAAAAAATACAGAAAACAACGAAACCGAAAACGATACTGATGCCGATGAAGATAATGCCGATGATTTTTTTTCGCATCAATTATCTTACTTCTTCGATGATTCATTTGCTTTAAAGCTATTCAGTAATCAAAAAACTCAAACTCTCATTGAGTTTAAAGAAATCAGCACGCCTCCTCCCAAGACTGCATAACCAATAGTCTGAATTTTATTTTTTATTATTAACGGGTTTCTGCCCACAAAACATATTTGGTTATGCCTAAATTATTTGAACAAATTTTTGAAAACAACAAAAAATGGGTGAAAGACACCCTTGATAGAGATCCTGAGTTCTTTAAAGACCTTGCTTTAGGTCAAACCCCTCCTATTCTATGGATTGGTTGCTCTGATAGCCGTGTTCCAGCCAACGAAATTACAGGTACAAAACCCGGCGAAATTTTCGTTCACCGTAATATTGCTAATATGGTTATTCATACCGATATGAGTATGTTAAGTGTATTAGACTACGCTGTAAATGTTTTAAACGTATCACACGTTATTGTTTGTGGTCATTATGGTTGTGGTGGTGTAATTACCGCTATGGGAAGTACACAGGTTGGAATTATTGATAACTGGTTAAGGCATATTAAAGACGTTTACCGCCTTCATCAAAAAGAACTCGACGCAATTAAGGATGAGAAAAAACGCGCCGATCGTTTTGTTGAATTAAATGTAATAGAACAAGTATTCGACTTATCTAAAACATCTATTGTGCAAAACGCATGGTCGAATGGTAAACCACTTTTTGTACATGGATTAGTATATGATATTGGAAACGGTATTTAAAAGATTTAGATGTTACAATAGCAGACGGCGATGATCTGCCAAAATATTACTTACTCGATAAAACCTTCTTAACTAAATAATTTTTTTACAAATGGAAAAAACTAAACCTTCTCTTTTCGGAAATATAAAGTTTGATGCTTCAGCTGGCCTTGTTGTTTATTTGGTAGCACTTCCTTTATGTTTAGGTATTGCGTTAGCCTCAACCGGACGACCCGATTTATTATTCTCAGGAATTATTGCTGGGATTATTGGCGGAATTGTTGTTGGCGGTTTCAGCGGCTCACCACTCGGTGTATCCGGTCCGGCAGCAGGTTTAGTTGTAATAGTTTTAACCGCACTTAAAACACTCGGATCCTTTGAAGCACTTTTACTTGCTATTGTATTAGCAGGTGCATTACAATTATTGGCAGGATATTTGAAAGCCGGAGTGATTGGTTACTATTTTCCATCTTCCGTTATTAAAGGAATGTTAGCAGCCATTGGTATAACTCTTATTCTAAAAGAAATACCACATGCACTTGGTTACGATAAAGATTTCATGGGTGATGAAACCGATTTAATGCAAATGGATGGCCATAATACTTTCACCGAATTGTATTACGCTTTTGTTTATAATAGTCCAGGCGCAATTATAATTTGTGCAGTTTCATTGGCTTTACTAATTCTGTTTGATTTGCCTTTCATGAAAAAAGTGGGTTTATTCAAATTCTTACCAGGTGCCTTATTTGTTGTTATGGCTGGCGTTCTTATCAATTATTTATATACACTATTTATTCCTGGATTTGTTTTATCAGGCGAACATCTTGTTCAGTTACCTGTAGCAAAGAATGCCGATGAGTTTCTGAGTTTTCTAAAATTTCCTGACTTTAAAGCCATCAGCAATCCTCAGGTTTATGTTGTAGCTTTTACCATTGCAATTGTTGCAAGTTTAGAAACTTTATTATGTGTTGAGGCAACCGATAAGCTCGATCCTTATAAACGTACCACACCTACTAATACTGAATTAAAAGCACAAGGAATTGGCAACATAGTTTCTGGTTTAATTGGTGGCTTACCTATTACACAGGTTATTGTGAGAAGCTCAGCGAATATTAATGCGGGTGGTCGTACTAAACTATCTGCGATTATTCACGGTGTTATTTTATTGTTGTCTGCCATTTTAATTCCGGCTTTCTTAAATTTAATTCCTTTAGCAAGTTTAGCAGCTATTCTTTTAATGGTAGGATACAAACTTTCAAATGTGTCATTATATAAAAGCATGTACAAATTAGGATGGGAGCAATTCCTTCCATTTGTTATTACCATCATCGCTATTCTGGCGTCCGATTTATTAAAAGGTATTGGTGTTGGTATTGTCGTTTCAATTTATTTCATTCTACGCAAAAACTACAGAAATTCTTATCAGTATAAAAGCGAGAAAACCAATTCAAATGAAGTGGTGACTTTAACTTTATCGGAAGAAGTGACGTTTTTGAATAAAGTTAGCATACAGGAAACACTCATTAATCTTCCTGAAGATTCAAAAATTATTATCGATGGATCCAAATCAAAAAATATTGATTATGATGTTTTAGAAATAATCCAGGATTTTAAAATGCATAGCTCAAAATTGAAAAACATCACTGTTGAAACAATTAATATTCCTGAAATTATAATTACCGGGAGCCATTAAAATTTGAAGAGCGAACCGAAAATACAAAATAGAGTTACAAGACATGCATTTGATGAAGGTCAGGTATTGCACCATATAAAACATTTCTTACCCTCACAAACCGGTTTAAAAGATTTTATTCACCATAACACTTTACATGCTTTTCAGAACACAAAATTTTTTGACGGTATCTTTAAAGCTTCAGAAATTTTTGGTTATCAGGTTACACTTCAGCTAACAGAATTCAGAGAACTACATTCTATTGGCCGGATTAATGATACTGTTCTCGAAAGTATAATTACCAAGACTAAAGGCGCAGAAAACTTAAACACTTGGAGAACCAATTTAATAACTAAACACTATGACACCTCTGTTATTTCGCGCATTGGTGGTTTAAGGGCTAATTGGAAGCAATTAAATAAAATAGATTTAGATAATTTAGTTCAACCACTTTTTTTTAGAGTACTGAGCAATTATTTAGACCAAGGTGTTTCTATTTGGAAATTTCCTCAAAATAATAAGGGTTTTATTTCATCTCTAAAAGAATTAGAGAAAAATAGTTTTACCAGTTTCTTCAAAACTAAAAAAGCAAAAAATTTACTTTTAAACACAGATTGTCATTTAGCAGACTTACTAAAACTGATAGTTGGTAAAGAAGAATACTACGAACAATATTTATTCGACCAGCAATTTACTCATCAGGGTTGGTCAGGTTTAGTGTCTGCCACGGAAGATTTTCCTGACTCTATGCTAGATAAAAAAATTATTTCCTTCCGGGATATGATTGCGTTTGAATTATTATTAGAGATTGATGCCTTAGAATATAAATTAGGAAATAATTTCGCACCACTTTGTAGTAAAGTTACTACTCCTCCACTTGATTTATTCAGCAATATTGAATCATCCGAACTTCACGATGTTTTAAAACTTTGGCAAACGGCCTTCGAATGGAGTTATTACGATGATGTACTAGCCGGAATTACTTCTGCTAAAAAAATAAAATACTCAACTCCGCCTCAAAAAACATTTCAGGCTTTGTTTTGCATAGATGAACGTGAATGCTCTTTACGACGCCATATTGAAAGCACAGATAAAAACAGCGAAACATTTGGAACACCAGGATTCTTTAGTGTTGAATTTTATTTTCAACCGGAAAACGGAAAATTTTACGACAAACTTTGTCCCGCCCCTGTAACACCAAAATATTTAATAAAAGAGTCTGCCGTTAAAAATCCCCGCCAACACGAATTACTTTACACAAATAAAAGTCATACATTTTTCTTAGGCACAATCATTTCTCTTGTCTTAGGATTTTGGGCTGGGATAAAATTATTTTTGAACATTTTCCTCCCAAAAATGAGTCCGGCCATTTCAGATTCGTTTATGCATATGGATAATCATTCAGAACTCACCATTGAAAATAAAAACCCTAACGACAAAGAAAACAATTTGCAAATAGGCTTTACTATTGATGAAATGACAATCCGTGTTGAATCTTTATTACGCAGCATTGGATTAACAAATAATTTTGCGCCTCTGGTTTATGTCGTAGCACATGGGTCAAGCAGTGCCAACAATCCACATCACAGCGCGCACGATTGCGGCGCTTGTAGCGGAAGACCGGGTTCTGTTAATGCTAAAGTTTTTGCTTTCATGGTGAATCATCCGAAAGTAAGGGAACAATTAAAATCAAAAGGTATCGATATTCCAAGCGAAACTCAATTTATTGGCAGTTTACATGACACTGCAGCTGATCAAATTGCTTTTTACGATGAACGTGTTCTCACATCACATAACAGAGAATTGCATTTAAAAAACAAAATAACTTTTGAAACAGCTTTAGATTTAAACGCAAAAGAACGCTCTCGCCGTTTTGCCTCTATCAAAACAAAAAATAATTTAGAAGGCGTACGTAAAGCTATACTCGACAGATCCGTATCTATGTTTGAACCACGACCTGAATTAGGACATGGAACAAATTCTCTTTGCATAATTGGCGGTCGCGATTTAACTAAAAATTTGTTTTTAGACCGCCGAGCCTTTTTAAATTCATTCGATTATAAAAGCGACCCTGATGGAAAAATACTAATGGGTGTAATGAAACCTGTTGGCCTAGTTTGTGGCGGTATTAATTTAGAATATTATTTCTCGAGAGTGGATAATCACAAATTAGGTGCGGGTACAAAATTACCACATAATGTTGTTGGATTATTTGGAGTTGCCAATAGCAGCGACGGTGATTTACGACCGGGCTTACCTGTACAAATGATTGAAGTGCACGACCCTGTTCGTTTATTGGTAATAGTTGAACACTTTCCTGATGTGGTGTTAAAAGTTATTCAAAGCACACCTGATATGTACGAATGGTATATTAACGAATGGATTCATCTTGTGGCAATACATCCAGAAACTAATCAATTCTACTATTTAAAAGAAGGAAAATTTAATGAGTATAATACACTAAACCAACAAGTACCTGAGGTGAAAGATATTATCACATTAGTTGAATCGGCAAAAGAAATGGAAACAAATTATATTGTAGATGCTACAAAAGAAAATTTACCTGTTTACACATTACAATAAATGAAAACGGAATTACTTTTACAACTTTTTATTCTCATTCCGCTTGCTGGGTTTTTACTTAGTATGTGCGTGCCGCGTAAAAACGAAAAATTAATTTCTAACATTGCTATCGCAGCAATTACCCTTCACCTTTTAGGTATAACCGCATTTATAGCTTTGTGGTTTCTTAACGGCCATCTTACTTTAAATATAAAACACATTGTACTCTTTGAAACCGATAACATTGAAATTTTTATTGATTTTTATTTCGATAAAATAACTGCAGTGTTTGCGCTTACCGGTTCTGTTATTTCTTTCCTGGTAGCCATCTTCAGTAAAACATACTTACACCGGGAAGAAGGCTTTAAGCGTTACTTTACTACAATTATGTTATTTTTCTTAAGTTATAACATTGTTGTGTTTTCAGGCAACTTTGAAACACTTTTTATTGGTTGGGAATTTTTAGGCGTTTGTTCTTTTTTACTCATCGCGTTTTACCGCGATCGTTACCTGCCTGTGAAAAACAGTTTAAAGGTAATTTCAATTTACCGTCTTGCCGATGTTTGCTTAATACTTGCCATGTGGATGAGTCACCACCTTTGGGACAAGAACATTACATTCATAGAATTAAATGATTTACAACTAGTGGAAGATCATTTAACGGAACACAATTGGTATGGTGTGTTTATTGCTTTAATGATTGTTATTGCAGCGGCGGCTAAGTCGGCACAATTACCATTTTCATCTTGGTTACCGCGCGCCATGGAAGGTCCCACAACATCAAGTAGCATTTTCTATGGTTCACTTTCCGTTCATTTAGGTGTTTTTCTTTTATTGCGAACTTATCCTTATTGGGAAAGTTTACTAACCATAAAAGCGCTTATCATTTTTACAGGAATCAGTACAAGCATTATCACCGCCATTATTGCACGGGTTCAATCTACCGTTAAAACACAAATCGCTTACTCATCTGCCACACAAATTGGGTTAATGTTTATTGAAGTAGCTTTAGGTTATCATAATTTAGCGCTTATACATTTTGCGGGAAATGCCTTCTTACGCACTTACCAATTATTAGTTTCACCATCTGTATTAAGTTATTCAATACACGAAATGTTTTTCAATTTCATTCCCAAAAAAGAAAACACTTCCAATTCGTTTTTAACTAAAATTTCCAACTCGTTTTATTTACTTGCTGTAAAAGAATGGAATTTAGATTTCTTACTTAAGCTTATTCTTTGGAATCCATTTAAATGGTTGGGGCGAAAATTAAATTTTCTTTCTAAAAAGCCGTCCGTTATTGTTTTAACGTTGATTTTTTTAGGCGGTTTGTATTCTTATTATTTTCAGAAAAATATCCCTGATACTATTTATGAGTTTTTACCTCACCTGTTTTCCTTACTTGGATTATTATTATTTATGAAAGCCTTTGCTGTAAGAGGTGATGCTATTGTAGCCTGGTTATTTATTGTTGGCGGACAATTATTTTTCACGCTCTCTATTGCATTATTGAACGAAAATTTAGGTCACAATCACATGGCCTTATTTTTAAGCGGCGCCATTGCCTCATCAATTGTCGGTTATTTTTGTTTGCGGAAAATAAAATCAATCGACAACAATATTAATTTAAATCAGTACCACGGTTACACATACGAACATCCAAAAATTGGTTTCGTTTTTTTAATTGCCTGTTTAGCATTTATTGGACTACCCTTCACACCCACTTTTATTGGAATAGATCTATTATTTAGTCACATTCATAAGCACGAAGAACTACTTGTAATTTCTACAGCCTTAAGTTTTCTGTTAATTGAGATATCTGTACTGAGGATTTATGCCCGCATTTTCTTAGGACAGCACAAAAAAGCTTATCATCCAATAGCCTATAAATCGTCATAATACCTTTGAAAAAAATAACGATATTTACATTTAATAAACAGAAAAATCCCAGGACCACTTTCTCATGACACGTAAAGAATTTTTATCTCAAGTAGGAACAGCAGCGGCTCTATTATTAGCGCCTGCTTGTGTTACAGGTTTATCTGCTTGTAAAAAAAACAAAAAAACAGAGCCAAAAGTTGTCGATTTTACTCTTGATATTTCTTCAGGCCCTTTAGCTTCCAATGGAGGCGCTTTGGTTCATGAAGGTATTATTGTTGCGCGAAGCACCATAAGCGGTTTTATTGCTGTTGACGCTGAATGTACACACCAAGGCACCACTATTAATTACGTATCCTCTTCAAATTCCTTCAATTGTCCTAATCACGGAGCAAAATTCGATGCCAGTGGGAATGTTACTACCGGTCCTGCTACCAAGTCACTTACCTCATATCATTGTTCTGTAAGTGGCAGCAGTTTAAGGGTGTTCTCATAATTTGAAAAATTAATGTTATTATTAGCGTTTCGTTTTCTAATTTTGATACTCAATTCAAAAATTAAAAAACATGAAAACAGCATTAATTACAGGTAGCACCAGTGGCATTGGCTTAGGCATTGCCCGCGAATTTGCAAAAACCAAACAATATAACATCGTATTTAACGGATTAGAGCCAAACGGACAAGAAATTGCCGATGGCATAGGAAAAGAATTTGGTATTGGCGTTATGTTCTCGAATGCGAACATGATGAAACCTGAAGAACTTCGTAAAATGGTAGATGATGCTACCGCGAAATTCGGAAAAATTGATGTGTTGATTAATAATGCCGGTATACAATTCGTTTCTCCTGTTGAAGATTTTCCTGAAGAGAAATGGAATGCAATTATCGCTATTAACTTAACTTCTGCTTTCATTTTAACTAAAGCTGTTTGGAAAGGCATGAAAGAACGTAAATTCGGTCGCATTATTAATATTGCTTCTGCACACGGTTTAGTGGCATCAGAATTTAAATCAGCATATATCGCCAGCAAACATGGTATTGTTGGTTTTACAAAAACAATTACGTTAGAAGGCGCGCCGTTTAACATTAGTGCTAATGCTATTTGTCCGGGTTATGTAAAAACTCCTCTTGTAGAAAAACAAATTGCCGATCAGGCCAAAGCTCATAATATGAGTGAGGCTGATGTGGTAAATAAAGTTATGTTGTACAAACAAGCGGTAAAAGATTTTGTTTCTTTAGAGACATTAGGACAAACTGCTTTACTATTAGCATCCGATCACGCAAATACAATCACCGGAACAGCAATTCCTGTCGACGGCGGTTGGAACGCACAATAAATTCAGTTAGTGAATTTGCGAGTTGGTGAGATGGTGAGTTAGTTAGTTAGTTAGTTAGTTAGTGAATTGTGAAATTGATATAGATTAAATGAAATTACTTTTTCAGTACATAAAAAAACACAAAGCACTATTGGCTCTTGCTTTGGTGTTAGCTGCCATCAACCAATGTTTCTCTTTGTGTGATTCTATTATTACTGGGAAGTTGATAAATAATTTTGGGGATTCTCATGCCAAATACGGAAACGATTTTCAGAAATTTACAAGTGAGATTTTATTTTTCCTAGGACTATCGATTGGCGCTGCAATGATTTCACGTATTGCAAAAAACTTTCAGGATTATTTTACCAATATTGTTATTCAACGTTCGGGAACAAATATGTACACCGATGGTATTAAAAAAGCGCTGTCTCTTCCCTATCAGGATTTTGAAGACCAACGTAGCGGTGAGACTTTAGGCAAACTTCAGAAAGTAAAAACCGATACTGAAAAATTTATTACGCTTTTTATTTCATTGGTATTTCAGTCTATTGTGGGTGTAACGTTTGTTGTGATTTATGCTGTGAATATTCATTGGTTGTTAGGTCCGGTGTTTATTGCAACAGTTCCTGTTATTGGCATCATTTCCTCTTTCTTAGGCAAGAAAATTAAAGCAGTTTCTAAAAATATTTTAAAAGAAACCACTCAACTCGCAGGTGCAACAACTGAATCTTTACGCAATATTGAATTAGTAAAAAGTTTAGGTTTAACAAATCAAGAAGTAAAACGTTTAAATGATACAACTATAAAAATTCTTGGTTTAGAATTAAAGAAAGTTCGTTTCATTCGTAGTTTAGATTTATACAAGGAACAACTGTTCATTTAATGCGCACGAGTTTAGTATTTGCTCTTTACTGTTTTGTGTTTAATGATATTATTAAAGTTGGGGATTTGATTACGCTAATGTTCTTCTCGTTCTTTATTTTTAATCCAATGCAAGAACTTGGTAACGTGATTACAGTATATAACGAGACAAAAGTGAGCATGGACAACTTTGAGAAACTCGTTAACTCAAAATCAGAACAAGTGCCTGCCAATCCAAATCCGGTTGGTGTTATTAACGATTTAGAATTTAAAAATGTAACCTTTAAACATCAAAGCACAGCGAGTTACGCGGTTAAAGATATTTCCTTTAAAATTAAAGCCGGAGAAACTATTGCATTTGTTGGTCCGAGCGGAAGTGGTAAAACAACCTTAGTAAAATTATTAGTTGGATTATATCGCCCCGTTGAAGGTTCTGTGTTTTACAATAACATTAGTGTAAATGATGTAGATCTTGATGAAGTACGTAAACAATTAGGATTTGTAACACAAGACGCACAGTTATTTTCAGGTACTATAAAAGATAATTTACTCTTCGTAAAACCAAATGCTACCGACGAAGAAATAAATGATGTATTAACTAAAGCTGCTTGTCAGAATTTATTAAAACGCGCAGAGAATGGAATTAACACCACCATTGGCGAAGGCGGCATAAAAGTATCAGGCGGAGAGAAACAACGTTTATCTATTGCCCGCGCTTTACTGAGAAATCCGAAATTGGTTATTTTTGATGAAGCAACATCTGCATTAGATTCATTGACTGAAGAAGAAATTACAAAAACGATTCGCCTCATCTCCAGTAAACAAGATCAAATTACAGTACTCATTGCCCACCGCCTTTCTACTATTATGCATGCCGACCGCATCTTTGTTTTAGAGCAAGGCCAAATGATAGAACAAGGCAAACACGAAGACCTCCTAAACGAAAAAGGCCTCTACTACGCCATGTGGCGACAACAAATTGGGGAGCGGAAGAAGGAACCTATTAGTTAGTCAACCCCCTCTTTCAGTTAGTAAAGCAATGTTATTTGGAAGGAATTATTTCGTAATTTAGATATCACTAAAACTCACATCATGAAATTATCTATTAAAATTTTAAGCGCTGCTTTATTAATGAGTGCTTTTGTATTTACTGCTTGTAACAAAAATACAGATTGCAAAGCTGATATTACTTGTAAGGATCAAAACGGTGCGCCCGTTAAAGGTGCTGAAGTTATGTTATACGCTAATATTAAACCAAATGTAGATGGTGATATAAAAGCTCACGGTGTTACAGATGAAAACGGAAAAGTGAGTTTCATTTTTAAATTACCTGCTATTTTTGATGTGAAAGCTCAAGTTAATACCAAAGAAGCTAAGGGTATCATCAAATTAGAAGAAGGTAAAACTTCTGAAGAAACACTTACTATACAGTAATATATCCCTCATTTTACGGGTTTAAAAAATTACGTCCGCCTTTTGGCGGACGTTTTGTTTTTATTACCTTTAAAGTCAAATTTAACACCCTTTGAAACCAAAAGTAATATTAGAAGGCAAGCAGTTTGAGGTAACCATTTTAAGGCTATGTCATCAGCTAATTGAAAATCATGGTGATTTTAAAGACACTGTTATTATTGGTTTACAGCCCCGCGGTATTTATTTAGCGAATCGCATTACAACAGAACTTCGCAAAATTTTAAAGAATAAGAAAATCAATTGCGGTAATTTGGATATTACTTTTTTCCGTGATGATTTCCGTAAGAAAGAATTAATTCCAAATAGCACCACTATTGATTTTATTATAGAAGATAAAAATGTAATCATGGTAGATGATGTTCTCTTCACCGGCCGAACCATCCGCGCTGGCTTAGACGCTATGCTTGCTTTTGGTCGCCCTAAAGATGTTGAGTTATTGGTATTGGTCGACCGTCGTTTTTCACGTAATGTTCCTATTCAGGCTAAATACATTGGTATGGTGATTGATTCTATCGAGACGCAGAATGTGAAAGTAGATTGGAAAGAATTAGACGGTAAAGACCGCATCACCTTATTAAGCAAATAACATGCGTCCGCAGCAAGGCACTTATCCCGCTTTTTTAGAAACTTATATTTCCAAAGTAAAAGAAGATCATATTCTTGATGCTTTAAAAGCGAATACCCAATTATTAGAATCGTTTTTAAAATCCATTCCGCAAGATAAAGGTGATTATGCCTATGCGCCGGGCAAATGGACTATCAAACAATTAATCATTCATATTTCGGATGCAGAGCGTATTTTTCTTACAGAGCTTTACGGTTTGGAAGAGGCGATGCGCAACAACCCTTACCTTTTGAAGAAGATGATTACGCAAAGAATTCAAATGCCGATAAACGCACTTTAAACTCCGTTATAGAAGAACTATTAGCTATTCGTAAAGCCACTACACTTTTATTTGAAAGCTTTTCTGAAGAAACCCTGAAATTGGAAGGGGCCACGGCAATGGGCAAAGTGAGCGTAAATTCTATAGGTTACGCCATTTGCGGACACGCTGCGCATCATATCGGCATTGCTAAAGAGAGATACTTATAGTTTTCTTAAACTAATTCTTTATTATTTTAAACTGATGCTTTTCGCCTTGGTTTTGTAATTCGAGAATATATATACCCGATTCGAATTCTTCTATATTCAATTCAATAATATTCTTATTATCATTAAAATCACGACTTAAAACCTGACGTCCATAAAGATCAAATAATTTCAATTTAAAATTAGCAAGAGGAGAATCGATATAGATATTTGAATTAGACGGATTAGGATAAACGTTTAGATTAATATTATTACTTAATTGTTTAACGGAAGTTGCAACACAAGCAATGGTGCCCATTTTCTTTAATCCGGATCTTAGCGAAGAACTTGTATTCACAGAATCCATAAAACGTTGTCCTGCGGCGCAATCACCTTTTAATTGATTGTCAAGGAAATTCTGCACGTAATTCATATAACGTGGAAATGCCAAAGTACTTGAAACAACACTTGAACAGCCAGTAGAATTTTGACCGAACGTACAATTAAAGTTAGTTCCATTTCCAAAATCACAATGTGTGATGCTTTTTAATATAATATGAAACTTTTTAGTGGACGCTAAGGCAGAATAATGACTGTTTTGAACGGTAGTATCAGCAACACAATCAATGGCACCTGAAATAACCAGCGCAGGCACAGTAATTAAAGAAGCTGATGAAATAGATGAAGGGCTTGTTGTGGCCGGTGCAAAGTTAAAGATACATGTTACAGAAGGATTACTCGCTGATGCAAGAAATGAACTTCCTCCACCCATTGAATGACCTCCAATTGCTGATGTTGGCAATACTTTACCATTAAATGTAGATAAATTCGTTGGAGAACTAACAGTATTCAGACTTTGACCAGCGTTCACTAAAAATTTTAAATCGTTTCCGAATTCTGAATGGGAAGGTGAAAAACCACCTTCTGTTCGTGGCAATAAAACAATATATCCCTTAGATGCGAGTTGATTATAAATGTTATCATACGAATCCCATCCCATAACAAACCCATGACCTATTACTACTATTGGAAACTGACCCAACGCCACCGGCTGATTATTTCCTGCAGTAGTTGAAGGATAATAAACCTCAGTTCCCACATCACGTCCTGTTCCTGTAACATTAATACCACCGGAAATGACGTAACCGCCGGTTCTTGAGGCATCCTTAAAATTAATACTCATATGGCCTACAGGAAATGTTTGTCCGTAACTTAAACCTGTTAAAATTAAAGAGAATACCAAAATGGCAATTTTCAATTTAGTATTTGTATTTTTCTTTTGTGATAGCATCAGTATTATTTTAAGCCGCAAGTTAGATACTGTGGGACTAAAATAGTTGTACAGAATAGCTAATGTTGAGTAAAGAAGTTACCTAAAGCGTTGTAGAATTTTAACGGGCTATAAAATATTACACCAATTATTTATTCAAAAGCCTTTTAGGAGATTCCCCAAAAAAAGGATTTAAATGCTTTAATAAAATGAGAAAGGTCTGTGAAATTAGTAAGATCAAGAAGCGCATTCAATTTTCCTTCGGCTTTAAAATAACGATCAAAAATAGTTTTTAATCTGAGCCATAAAATATACCGACTCACATTAACATGCGTTTGCTCTTTAAAAAAATGGTAGAACCTACTTTCACTTAAATGAATCTTCGCCGCTAATTCTTTATTATTAATCTTTCCTCTTATATTTTCTCTTATATGCTCATCAATTAAAATTATCCTGTCATCAAACTGATGTGAGATACTATTTCTATCCGTATTGAATAATGCAATAAATATCTCGTTTAAGAAATTATTACTTTCTTTTTCATTCATTTTTGAGAATGCCTTATTTAATATCTCCTCGTTAACTTCCCAATCTAGTTTTATTGCTTTAGCATCATTGAATTTAGTACTGAGGAAATAATGCTCGGAGCTAATGGCATCAAAAAAAATAATCACAAACTTTTTACATTCCAACGGCATTACTTTATAGGTTATATCGGCCTCAACGAAAAAGCAATTCCCTTCGTTTGTTTTTCCATTTTCTGTCTGAACATAAAAAGAGGCTCCAATACCAAAAATTAAACAACTCACGGGCAGACAAACCTCTGCATCAGTTGGCAGGCCTCCCTCCATTGAACTGATTACTACACGCTTCCTTATTTGATAAAGATTTCCCATTAATCCGAAAGTAAATATTATTTGTATGAGCTACAACTACCTCGCTTGAAGGCAGGTTCAGCCCCAAAAACTAGTAAAAATATAATTTCCCAGTTCAATTATTTTATCTATATTTGATTTTTGAAACATCACATTGTTTCAGAAAGAATGAGCCACCTCAGTGTCAACCACCTCCTCGGAATCAAGAACATCACTAAAAACGACATTGAATTAATTTTAAACACCGCTCAGAATTTCAAAGAAGTAATTAATCGCCCCATCAAAAAAGTACCCTCATTACGCGATATAACCGTTGCCAACTTATTTTTCGAAAATTCAACCCGCACCCGCTTATCTTTTGAGCTTGCTCAAAAACGTTTAAGCGCGGATATAGTAAATTTCTCAGCCTCTAACTCTTCAGTTAAAAAAGGCGAAACTTTAGTCGATACCGTAAACAACATCCTGGCCATGAAAGTGGATATGGTGGTGATGCGTCACGCAAACCCTGGTGCTGCAGTCTTCTTAGCTAAAAAAGTAAAAGCAAAAATTGTAAATGCAGGTGATGGCGCTCACGAACATCCAACACAAGCTTTACTCGATGCTTTCTCTATGCAAGAAAAATTGGGCGACTTAAAAGGGAAGAAAATTGTAATCGTCGGCGACATCTTACATTCACGAGTTGCTCTTTCAAATATTTTCTGCTTACAAAAACTGGGCGCTAAAGTAAAAGTTTGCGGTCCTGCTACCTTAATACCAAAATACATTACAAGTTTAGGTGTTGAAGTGGAAACAGATTTAAGAAAAGCTTTAGAATGGTGTGATGTAGCCAATATGTTACGCATACAATTAGAGCGACAAGACATAAAATATTTCCCTACTCTAAGAGAATACTCTATGATGTACGGTTTAAATAAAGAGTTACTCGACAGCATCAAAAAGAAAATCATCATCATGCACCCGGGGCCCATTAACCGCGGCGTGGAAATCACGAGTGATGTTGCGGATTCTGACCAATCTATCATCCTTGAGCAAGTAGAAAACGGAGTAGCTGTAAGAATGGCTGTGATGTTTTTACTAGCGGGAAGACAAGGGGAATAACCTATTTTCTAAACGTCACGCTCTAAGGATCAACCGAAATTTCTGTACGCTTTGGTTTAAGTGTAAACGAATTTAAATCGATAAAACTTACAAATCCATTTCTTCCGTTACAAACAGCGGAATGGTGCGGTGCCGGGCCTGTACTTAATAAATTCCGACTGGCAACATATACTATTCCCTTACTTTCATCAACAGCAATGCCATGAGGCATAAAACCAACTTGTAAACGCATTTCGCTAAATGTAGTTATATCAATACGTGAAACACTTCCGTGAAAACCAGGGAAACTCGTTTGATCTTCCATACAAGTAATAAACAATTTATTTGTAACAGGCGACAAAGCCATTTCAACAGGATAAGTTCCTACCGGAATAATATTTGTAACTGTATTGTTTGGAATATTATAAACACGAACTTCATTACTCTTTTGACAGGTTATAAATAAATTTTGTTTGTCGGGCGACAACATGATTTCGTGTGGATCCAAACTACTTGCGGTTGAGGGTGGAAAACCATTTTGTAAACTAATGGTGGAAGTAGTAGCCAAAGAAGTATCTATTTTCATTATGTAATTTCCGGTTTGTCCGGTAACATAAAGCGTATCGTTTGTTCCATTTAGAGCAACACCATGTGAAAAGAAGTATCCTCCGAAATTATTTATCACTTTCATTTGGGTTAAATCTACAGAAGCAATCCGACCATTACTAACCCACGAAACGCAATATGCACGAGTACCATCATCACTAATTGCAATAGTATTCCAATCAAAATACAAACCCAGATTTGCTTCGCCTACTAACACATCATCACTACAACGGAATTTTTGTAAAATGTTAGCATTCACAAATACAACATACCAATATTGTCCATCAGGAGAAACCTTAACCATGTGTGGAACTTCAATAGTGCCCGGGTCTTTTCCAACTGTAATATATCGCATGGGTAATTGTGTTTCAGCATCAAGAACAGTAACCACATCACAACCTTGATTGGTGATATAAATTTTTTTACGTTGTGAATTCTCGCTCCATTTAATATTTCCATCTACATCTGGGGCTCCGGCGTTGATCCAATCGTTTATTGTTTTAACTTCTTCCCTACTTAATTTTTCCGCATTGTAAGGCATAGTTGGTGTATTGATGTTGCCTAAATCAGAATACGTATTGATATAATAACATAATGACGAAAAATCACTTCTGAACGGAATAACAGGAGAACCCGCACCACTACCCCTGAACATCGAATTCCAATCAGTAAGATCTAATCCTGCAGCCGCTAAATAACTTGTTGAATTATGACAACCTGAAGTAGCACATTTCAATACCATTATTTTTCCAACTTCGTTAGGAAATCCACCATAATTAGCCAGGCCTTTATCCTTTTTGCAATCCGATAAAAACAAAACTGCAAATAGTAAAATAACTATGTATAAGCATGAACGCATTACTGAATAATGATTTTTTTAACCAGTACTTTAGTTGTTTTATTTACTGTGACATTAATCCGCATTACATAAAGGCCCTGTTCTAAATTCTCGCAATTCATGTGAAGATTGCTTGAGGTTGAAGTTTGTGATAACACTTTTTTACCGATTACATCAAACACTTCAACATTCAATTTATCCGTAAAATTATTTAATGATTTAATATCAAGATAATCATTAGCCGGATTCGGATAAACAACTATTTCATTTTCTAAATCATTTATCTCCTTAATACCAATTTGAGCTTTTGAAGAATAAAAAGATAATCCCCTGCGTAATTTCCCAAAATTAAATCACGTTTAGAATCTCCATTAATATCTATATATTGCAATGCGCTTTTTGGTCCATCATTTATTTTATTAACATTAGTATCGATGCGGTTAAAATTTCCGGAGAGGTTACCATCAATATTATCATACATAAAAATCCGTCCGCTAATACTTCCAACTAATAATTTATAACTTCCGGATTCATCATACATAAATGGCGCTGCACTTCCATCTGAGGAATACAAACCGGGATCACCTGTTACATCTATATTACCAAATGAATTAGTGACTAAAACAAAAGTGGCGGCGGTTGTTGTGCCTGTATTTCTATAATAGGCTACTTTTCCGTTACGCAAACCAATTATTAAATCAAGAACTCCATCGCGGTCAACATCTATAACCTGCGGATAAGCTGCCGGAAAAGTTGTGGAAATTCCAAAATAATTATTTTTAAATATTGAAAAGTTACAAGGATTACCTATACCCGCCGTATTCTCTAACCAATGCACTTTACCATAATAATCACAAACAATTAAATCCTTATCACCATCAGCATCAATATCACCAACAGCAGGCACTAATCCTGTTAGTGTGCTTGTATTTGGAAGAGTTCCTAAATTCGCAAAATCACGGGTTATTAAAGAATAACTTGGTTGAGATAAAGTGCCAGTGTTTCTATAATACGCCATTTTTGTTCTGTTGGTAGTGCCAACATAATAACCGTGATTTCCAATAATTAAATCTAGCAAACCATCAGTATCCACATCTATTAAACAAGGATAAGCACCTTCGCCAACTTCAATCATATCGTCTTGCAAGAAATTATTTTTCACAAATTGAAAATTAACGGTTGGCGTTGTACTGGTATTCTCATAATACCAAACGCTATTACTGTTTTCGCTATTGGAGGTATTCGGACTAGCCACTAAATCTTTGTCCCCATCATTATCAATATCCAAATTATAAGTACAAGGAAATGAATTCATATTGATAACTTGTGTTGAAGCTTTATTTGGGTAATTTGGGAAGAGCTTTGTTGTATCACTAATATGTGCGTTTAAAGTTGTTCCGCCGTTTTCCAAATAATGAAGTGTTGAACAAGAAATATCTCCCAGAATCAAATCTTTATCGCCATCGCCGTCTCTATCCATACACATTAAACAAGAACCCGAGTGCATCACCTTTAATGGTGATTCGCCAATAGGATCTTGTTTTACAAATTGATTTAAAGAAACAATACAACTCGTTTCACTAAAATCTCCCCAGGTATATTCTTCCAATTCATATCTTAAACTATCGTCATGCCCGTATGTTTCCATACTCATGTTTTTATGATACTCTAAACTAAAACCTGAAGAACTAAATGTTAGAACATCCATATCCCCATCATTGTCAATATCAGAAAAACCCGGTATTGAAACCGGACTCGAATAAATTTGGGCAGGTGTACTTGTTGGTGTAACCGCCGATTTAATGGCAGGCTTAATTAACTGAAACGAAAGATTTCCAACTGTAGAGGTATTACGATACAGCTTTATACCACCGAGTACGTAAGTAAGTAAATCTGCCTTCCCATCATTATCATAATCAAAAAAAGTAACCCACTGCTGAACGGGAGGGAATTTAGAAGAGTATTCTCCATCGTAAACATACTTTGTTTCACCAACACCACCCTTATTTATAAAACAACGCATTACACCGTAGGCAAACAAATCTACTTTATCAAACAACACCAAATCCAATTTTGTATCCAAATCCAAATCTACTTGCGACACGATGCAAAAATTTAAACCACCTGCCCAAGCCGATTTCAAAACCTTACCACCTTCAATAACGGTGATCGTATCTCTGCCAACAGGTAATTGTGCTTCTAGTAAATTGAAACCTAAAAGAGAAATAAAAAGAAGTAATAATTTAGACTTTATCATTACCATTAAAGTTACGGTTTTCAATTGATTTAATGAAATGTTTTTCTTCGAAAAAGAATGTATTTAACAAAAAGAATTACGCCAAAGCGCCAATACATAAAGTTTGTAAAGAAGCTTAATTTCTTTAGAGCCTGCTTTTCCAGAATCGAATTGCTGCTTTAAAACATCGAGCTTCATGAATTGGAAATCAGTTGCGTTAAGAGAATCGAAAATCATTTTATAATTACCACTAATCCATTTATTCATTGGTGTTTCGAACCCTTTTTTGTCGTAGCGGGTGTAAATTTCGTTGGGTAATTTATCTTTTACAGCTTCGCGTAAAAAATATTTAGAAACACCGTTTTGAATTTTACGAGTGCCGTTTATGGAGAACATTAAATTAATTAATTCAATATCATCACTAAAAGGGGTGCGACTTTCTACACTATGCCACATACCACAACGGTCTTCACATTTCAAAAATGCTTTTAAACGTGCTGTGGTGATATCGTATGCTAATTGGTTGTTAACCTTATCAAAATACTTTGTTGGATTATGAATTTTATGAGAATTCACAAATGAACTATCGAAATAATTTTCAATACCTTTTAAATGCGAATTATAATGCGATTTAATTTTTTCTTTAACGAATAAGGAGAAAGGTGAGTCAATGGTTTTTTTACTTTGATTTAATTCACGCATAAAACCAAAGACATTTCCGTAACTCAATAAATAATTCCACTTCGCAACAAAATGATGATGATAGCCAGCGAATAACTCATCAGCACCTTGTCCGTCTAAAACAACTTTAATATTATTTTGTTTAGCGAGTTCCATTACTTTGTATTGGGCATAAGTACTCGTATCCCAAATAGGAACATCCTGAGAATAAACTAAAGTTTCCAACTCTTTAAATAATCCTTCTTGCGTTGGCTCGATTGTTTTATGAATAGAATTTACTTTTTTTGCAACGAGATTAGCGAAATGGCTTTCATCGCTGCTGTCGTTCTTAAAAACAGAAGTGAAAAGATAAATAGGATTTTTCTGTTCCATTAAAACTGCCAAAGCAGAACTATCAATACCACCGCTTAAACAAGAACCAACAGGAACATCACTGCGTAAACGTAAATTAACAGCGTTAGTCAGCTTTTCTTTTACCTCGCCTATTAACTCCTCATTACTTTGTAAATCGGTACTGTAATCGTAATCAGGATTTAATTTGAAGTAACAATTTGTATTAAAAGTGTGATTTTTAAGATTGTATTTTAAATAATACCCCGGCCATAATTCATTTATCCCCTCGAAGAAATTACTTTCCTCCTGCTCCATTCTATTGTTCACTAAATAATCATGTAATGCTTTCTGATTGATTTCAGCTTTCACTAATCCACTATTTACCAAAGCTTTTTGTTCACTCGCAAAAGCACAGGTGTTATCATTATCTATATAATAAAATGGTTTTACACCAAAACGGTCGCGCGAACAAAATAATTCCTGCTTCTCTTCATCATAAATGCAAAACGACCACATGCCGTTAAATTTATCTAGACAATCAACTCCCCAATATTTATAGGCATTTAAAACAACTTCGGTATCACTCGTAGAAACAAATTGAGCACCTTCAGATTCCAATTCTTTTTTTAATTCGAGATAATTATAAATTTCACCATTATAAGTGATCCATAATTTACCATCTTGCAAAGCCATTGGTTGGTGTCCACTTTCACTTAAATCTAAAATAGATAAACGACGGTGCGCTAATGCTAAATGAAAATCGCCATTAGCTTCAGAAATATTTTTTTGTGGAATGTAATTTAATCCCGCTTTTAACTGAGGCGTATCTTTAGAAGAACAAGGAACAACAACATCTCCAACTAATAAAAATCCTTCCCCATCTGGACCACGGTGTTTAATAGCTTGCGAAGCTTTAAAGACAGTATCTTTTAAATTAAATGAATTTTTATTCTTCAGGACAAGGCCTGTTATTCCGCACATAGTTGTATAACGGTAAAATTACTTTTTTATGCGGCTATTATAGCGAATGGCCATTCCTACCCTAATTACAGGCGCGAAAACAAAACCATTCTCCATTGGCATTCCAACACTTTTTACTTCCATTGGGGTACCAGTATCGTCGCCATAAGCTCCGGCATAAGAGAAACAAACGGTGCGTGCTATACCCGTGTAAAATCCAACTTCATAAAAACTTTCTAAGCCCATTTTCTTCTCCACATTAATAGTGCGGTGACGAAAGAAAACTCCGATTAAATTTTTTGTTTGTGATACTTTGTAATTATAATGATACGCTTGTCCGCCTTTACCATCCGTTGAAAAATCTACATTACTAGCATGCTGATATCGGTAAGAAATAAATATCCCTTTCGAACGGATTTTTTCTTTATTAGAACGATATGGTTGAACCATTAATAAATTTAATCCAACTCTTACTTCAGCACCGCTGTTCTCAAATGAAATATTCGGCCAAATTTCCTGAGTTATCCCATCGTAAAGCGGATTCGCAAAAATATACATCGGTTGAATTTCCCACGAAAATTTATATTTAAAAACACGTTCGTAAGCAAAACCAACTTTATTAGCCAATAAAGCCGTAAATGGAAATTTAATGGCGCCTTTAATATCAAATGTACTATCTGCTTTAACTCTTGAAATGAAATTTTCTTTTGCAGGAGGTTTTACATAGTCGTAATGCGCTACCAACGGATCGTTTAAATCGTAAGTATAAGTTGGCGTTGCCATAGTGTCTTTAGCTACACGTCCAATCTTACTTGAATCTCTTTCTTGTGCGTTCGCATTGAAACACAAAATGAACAATAATAAACCTATGATTTTTTTCATTCTTTTATCCCGGTCAAGGGTTAAATTCCAATTTTCTTATTTACAATCTCCAGAATTTCCTTTTCCAAAGCAATTGTATCATTCTCAATTTTCTTTCCTTTAGCTACAATATCATTCACGTAATTTTTATCATCGTAACCAGCAGCATTAATACGCACGTTCATAAATGCACCCATTACAGCACTTCGCGCACATAAAGCACCAACACCTGCATCACTAACTGAATTCGGATTTCCAATTTCCGCCATTGCTTTTATTACTGCCATACTTCCATAGCTTGCTTCCATAACTTTAAATGGAATTTCAATTGCGAATTTAGTGGCGTCTTGAATGGCTTGTGTTCTGATTTTCTTTTCTTCATCAGTTGCTTTTGGTAAACCGAATGCTGCCATAATCATATTGAAAGCAGCAGTATCTTTATCCACCAAATATAATAATTCATCTTTATATTTTTGTCCCTTCTCAGCCCAATTACTAAACTCTTCCCATCTTTCGTCCCAACCCTTTTTGTGAGAACTTAAATTCGCTACCATGGTTGCCAATGAAGCACCTAAACTTCCAACGTAAGCAGAAATAGAACCACCACCCGGTGCAGGACTTTCGCTCGCAGTTTCATCCACAAAATCAATAAGCGTCATGCTTACCAATTTAGTATTTGCCTTTTCTTTTAATAAATATTCAATGATGCGCTCTTCCGGTTTAAACGGACCAAGCTCATCTAATCCCATTGATTTAACAGCGATTTTAATTAATTCTTTTTCGCTCACACCAATGCTGCGTTGTTGTTTCTTTAGGAAATATTTTCCAGCATCTAATAATGACTTTAATGGAATTAATCCCACTAATTCAGAACCTGTAACACGAATACCGCGTTCTGTAGCTTTTTTACAAACTTCGTCAAATGCAATATGTACAGGTGTGATATTGATATTAGTTAAGTTCATAGAGATTTGAGCAACGCCATATTCCTCAATAAACCAACCAATAGCTTTTACACTTTTTAAAGAACCCGGAATTGATTTTGAACTACCATCTGCATTCTTAACTGGTTTTCCGTTCTCTAATACTACTCGTCCAGCTTCACGCACATCAAATGCAATTGCATTCGCACGGCGGGTTGAAGTTGTATTTAAATTTACGTTGTATGCCACTAAAAAATCACGAGCGCCAATAACTGTGGCACCACGTTTTGCATCAAATTCAGCAGGACCAAAATCAGGTTTCCACTCAGGTAATTTTATTTTTTGAAAAACCTTCGTATTCCCCGGCACGAATGACAGAAAGATTATTTCTTTTTTTATCAGCTTGAGCTGCTTCGTATAAATAGATTGGCAGTTTTAATTCTTCACCAACACGTTTTGCTAATTTCTTTAGCGAACTCAGCAGTTTCTTCCATGCTGATATTGCTGATTGGAATTAACGGACACACATCAGTTGCGCCCATACGTGGATGCTCACCTTTATGTTTGCTCATATCAATTAATTCACCTGCTTTTTTTATTGCTAAGAATGCAGCTTGTATAACAGCATCAGGTTCTCCAACAAAAGTAACAACAGTACGATTAGTAGCTTTACCCGGATCGACATTCAATAATTTCACACCATCAACGTGTTCAATTTCGTCGGTAATTTGTTTAATGATGTTTAAATCGCGGCCTTCGCTAAAGTTAGGAACGCATTCAATTAATTTTTTCATTTCTTCGTTTTGTTTAGTTCAGAATATCTTGGACAACTTACTAAATGATCATTTACCATTCCAGCTGCTTGCATGTATGCGTAACAAATAGTTGAGCCGCAAAATTTGAAACCACGTTTTTTTAAATCCTTCGCCATTGCATCAGATTCAGGTGATGTAGCAGGAACTTCGTAACTGTGTTTGTGTTTATTTTGAACTGGCTTGTATCCTACAAATTGCCAGATGTAACGGTTAAAACTTCCGAATTCTTTTTGAATATCCATAAATAATTTCGCGTTGGTTACAGAAGCTTCAATTTTAAGACGATTTTTTATAATTCCATCATCTTTCATCAATTTAGCAACATCTTTTTTAGTGAACGCAGCTACTTTTTTATAATTGAAATTGGCAAATGCTTTTTTAAAACCTTTTCTGCGATGCAAAATTGTTTTCCAGCTTAAACCCGCCTGAAAACTATCCAGGATTATGTATTCAAAATGGACCTTATCGTTTAAAACAGGTACACCCCACTCTTCGTCGTGGTATTTCTCCATCAATTTATCGCCTATTGGCCAATCACACATTTTTACTGGATTTGGTATCCAAATTTAAGGGTTTTTGCGTGTAAATATCAATTAAATGGTACTTTTGTTATCAGTGAATTTCAGCCAAATAAACACCCTCATAAAAAAAGAATTCCTTCTCGAATTCCGGCAAAAAGCCAGTCTGGGTGGCATTTTGGTTTATGTGGCGGCTACTGTTTTCATAAGCGCCCTTTCATTTACAGGTAAAATTCATACACACGAATGGAACGCTTTATTTTGGGTCATTCTATTATTTGCCTCTGTAACGGTGAGTTCTAAGAGTTTTCTAAAGGAAACTAAAGGTTTGGGACTCTTTAATTACACCTATTATTCACCCCGTGCATTTATCCTCTCAAAAATCATTTTTAACATGGTTTTAATGCTGGTTATTAGCTTAATTACCTTGTTTTTTTATATCTGGTTTATTGGCGGAAATATTCAGAATTTCAGTCTGTTTTTTCTCACTTTAGCCCTTTCTTCAACCGGATTTGCGGGGGTTTTGAGTTTAATGAGCGCCATTGCTTCTAAAGCCAATAACAATTTTGCTTTAATGAGCATTTTAAGCTTCCCGGTATTGATGCCAATGGTATTAGTTTCTATCCGTTTAAGCAAACAAGCGATAGATGGTTTAAGCTGGGGTGTCAGTTATGATTTTTTGTTAATATTAGCTGCTCTAAATGTGTTTGTAATTATGCTCGCTAATCTCTTATTTCCTTATCTTTGGAACGACTAAAAAAGTTGATAGTTTATAGTCGATAGTTTATAGGAAAAATCTTCCGAAGAAACTATAAACCATAAACTATAAACTATAAACTTCACATGAAAAACTGGTACAAAATACTTTCCGTCCTTCTAATAACTTACACTATTTTTCAGGGACTATTAGGCGACGTACCGCGTTTGGATATTTTAAATGAAACCATTCGTAATGTTTACTATCATGTACCTATTTGGTTTGCGATGTTATTTATGATGAGCGTTTCAATTTGGTATGCGATAAAATATTTATTGTCGGGTAAAAACATTCATGAAATAAAAAGTTTTAATGCTGCTAAAGTAGGATTCTTCTTTGCGATTCCGGGAATTATCACCGGTTGCTTTTGGGCAAAATACACTTGGGGCACTTATTGGACTTTTCAAGACCCGAAACTTAACGGTGTTGCCATTGGCATTTTAATTTACCTCGCCTATTTTATTTTAAGAAACTCGATTACTGACGAATTAAAACGTGCACGTATTTCAGCGGTGTATAATATTTTCGCTTACGTGATGTTAATTGTATTCATTATGATATTACCTCGTTTAACGGATTCATTACATCCCGGCAACGGTGGCAATCCTGCTTTTGCAAAATATGATTTAGATAGCAATATGCGAATGGTGTTTTATCCTGCTGTTATTGGTTGGATTCTATTTAGCTATTGGATATTTGATATTAAAAACCGCATCTCAAAATTAAAAGCCACATTAAATGATTAAGAAACTGATTTTATTTTTCTTTTTGTTTACAACACTTTTTGTAAACGCACAAGAACCTCAAATGGCCGATGGTATGCGTGCCGAAGGAAAAATTTACGTTGTGATAACAGTTCTTGCTGTTATTTTTGGCTGCGTTGTAGTTTACTTATTTATGATTGATAGAAAAGTAAAAAAATTAGAAGAAGAACTGAAAAATAAAAAATAGTCATGAAGAAAATTCATATAGTAGGTATTGTAGTTATTGCTGTGGCGATTGGCGTAATCTTAACGTCCTTAAAAAGCTCAAGCACCTATGCCGACTTCAACGAAGCGATTGCTAATCCTGATAAAGAATTTCACGTTGTAGGAAAATTACAAAAATCACAACCTTTAATTTACGATCCGAAAGTAAATCCTGATGAATTTATTTTTACGTTGATAGATAATAAAGGTGTTGAAAAACAAGTGGTCCTTCACAAAAGCAAACCACAAGATTTTGAACGCAGTGAGCAAATAGTAATCATTGGCAAAATGCATGGCGAACAATTTCATGCCAACGACATTCTAATGAAATGCCCATCTAAATACAACGAAACAAAACCACAAAGTTAGTGAAAGGTTAAAGGTAAAAGGTTAAAAGTTTCTTATAACCAGTCTTTTTACCTTTTACTTTTCACCTTTTACCGTATGAAAGAAATAGAATACATAGGCGAACACATCTGGCTAGGCAAACTCGGGAATTTCTTTCTTGTCCTTTCATTTACAGCAGCTTTAATTGCTTTAATTGGTTTTTATCTCTCTACAAAAAATAAAGACTATTTAAAATTTGCGCGTAATTCGTTTTACATGCACTCATTTGCAGTAATAGGAATTATCGGAACGATGTTCTTTATGTTACTGAATCATTATTACGAATACCAATACGCCTGGCAACATAGTAATAACGAAATGCCTTTGCGTTTTATATTGTCGTGTTTTTGGGAAGGACAAGAAGGTAGTTTTCTTTTATGGACATTTTGGAATGTTGTACTTGGCATCATCTTACAAAAAATCACTGAAGAACGAATGGGAAGCACCTGTAATGGCGATCTTCTCGTTAGCACAAGTGTTTTTAGCCAGTATGATTTTAGGTCTTTATGTTGGAGATTATAGAATTGGAACCTCCCCGTTTTTATTATTGCGCGAACATCCGGATTTTATGAATTTGCCTTTTGTGCAAAGTTATATTGACAACCCGAATTACTTAGCAAAAATAACTCCACGCGGATTGAATCCACTATTAATGAATTATTGGATGACGATTCATCCACCTACTCTATTTTTAGGATTCGCTTCTACTCTTCCACCATTTGCATTTGCTATTGCAGGTTTATGGAATAAAAAACATACCGAGTGGCAACAAATTGCTTTACCGTGGACTTACTTCGGAATTTTAATTCTAGGTGTTGGTATTTTAATGGGTGGGGCTTGGGCATACGAAGCGTTAAGTTTCGGAGGCTTCTGGGCTTGGGATCCGGTTGAGAATTCATCATTAGTGCCATGGTTAGTTTTAGTAGGGGCAGGACATGTGATGATTGTCAATAAAAACAAAGGTGGTTCATTATTTACTACACATCTTTTAGCAATCGGTTCTTTCTTATTGGTCCTCTACTCTACATTCCTAACACGTAGCGGAATTTTAGGAGAATCATCGGTTCATGCATTTACAGATTTAGGAATGCAAGGTCAGTTGGTATTGTACGTTTTAACTTTTGTTTTTATCTGTGTTGTTTTATTAATTGAAAATTCATTGATAAGAACATCTTACATCTTAGGTTCTATTCTATTGACCTACTTCAGTATTTTATACGGACATAAAACGGCGGTGTTTTACATATGGGTATTGACCAGTATTGGGTTGACTGTTTATAGTTACAATAAATATTTCCCTAAAGAAAAAGACGAAGAAGAATTATACTCGCGTGAGTTCTGGATGTTTTTAGGGGCATTTGTTTTATTGTTATCGGCTTTAGTGATTACTTACTTCACTTCAATTCCGGTAATGAACAAATTATTCGGTATGAAGAAAGCGCCGCTTGAAAAAGCAGATTACAATATGTGGACCGTTCCGTTTGCGATACTATTAATGATTTTAATTGCAGCTGCACAGTTTTTAAAATACAAGAAAACAAATTCAAAAGAGTTTTATAAAAAACTTAGTTTCTCGTTTGTAATATCTGTATTATTTGGTTTAGCCTGTTCTATTCCACTTTACTTGTTGAACGACTTTTCGGAAGCGAATGGATTACAGAAGTGGAACTTAATTTCTTATTCGCTTCTATTTATATCCGGAATATTTGCAGTTTTAGCGAATGGTGATTATTGGTTACGGATTTTAAAAGGAAAAATTTCTAAATCGGGGGCTTCCATTGCGCACATTGGATTTGCCATGATTTTAATCGGCGCTTTAATTTCCACATCAAAAAGCTGCTAAAAAAGTAGAAGCTTTTGGTGAAGGATTTAGCGGACAAGAAAATATTTATTTAGAGCAAGGGGATACTTTGCCGATGGGACCATATCTTGTTACCTATTCAGGAAAAGAAGTTCGCGGAATAGATTTTTATTTCAAAGTTGATTACTTCACAAAAGGCACAAATGGAAAACCTGAATTCGCTTTTCAATTAGAACCGAAAATTCAGGACAATCCAAGAATGGGCCGTGCTGCTGACCCGGACACAAAACACTTTTTAAATAGAGATATCTACACTCACGTTACCATTGCGGACATGAATACGGTTGTTGATTCAACCAATCGTAACCAATTTAATACTCCAACAAATTATATTGGTCATTTAAAAGATACTATTGTAGCTTCCACAGCGATTATCATTATCGATTCTTTAAAAACAAATCTGACGCAAGAAGAATACGAAAAGAACGATTCTTTATTAGAAGTGACTGCAGTCTTAAAAGCTTATGATATAAACGGCAATGTATTTTGGGCGCGACCTAAATTCACCATCCAAAACAACATTGTAATTCCTACAGTAGATAAAATTGAAGAATTAGGTTTAAAGTTTTCGTTTTGGAAAATAAATCCTGAAGAAGGAAGCGTGGAAATAAATATGGCCGAAAAAGTAAATAACTCGAAAGATTTTATTGTGATGAAAGCTGTAATGTTTCCTTATATAAACGTTTTATGGATTGGCTGCATCACCATGGCCTTGGGTACTTTTATTGCTATGATAGAACGGATGCGTAAACTAAAAATTTCAAACTTAAATAATGGCAACTAAAAAGCCCGTTAAAATAAAAGTATTAGTGATTGGCGCAGGTAATATAGCTTGGCATATTGTTTCGCATTTATCTTTTTTCAAACGCTTTGAGATTACAGTTTACAACCGTACCCTTACACCTCAATTAAAACAATTACAAAAAGAATTTAAAGTAGCCATTACCGCTGATTGGAAAAAAATAAATAAAGAGACAGAATTGTTTTTCATTTGTACTTCTGACTCAGCTATTCCGGCTGCTGTGTCAAAAATAAAGAAATTAAAAACCAAAGGCTTCGTCATTCATACCTCTGGAACTGCGCCTTTAAAAATGATTTCACCTGCTTCAAAAAATGTTGGCGTATTTTATCCTTTACAAACTTTTACATTCGGACAAAGTGTTTATTGGCCGGAGGTTCCGGTTTTTATTGAAGCCAGTGATTCGAAAGCATTACATTTTATGGAAAGTTTTTCGAAACTGTTTTCCAATACTGTGGTGAAATTAAATTCAGAGCAGCGCCTTAAATTACATTTAGCAGCCGTTATTGCGGGTAACTTCAGTAATGCAATGTATGCAGCTGCAAATACATTCACAGAGAAAGAACTTGGTAAAAATTATTTCGAATACTTGATTCCTCTCATCGTAAAAACTGCTAAAAAAACACGGGCGGTTTCTCCTGTTAGAGCACAAACGGGTCCTGCAAAACGAGGCGATCAAAAAACTCAGAAGCAGCATTTACAATTGCTGAAAAAATATCCCGACTTAAAAAAGATTTACAAATCGATAAGTAAACTCATAGAGAAACAACAAAAAGGAAATGCAAAACTTTAAAGAAAAATTAAACAAGATAACAACGTTTATTTTTGATATTGACGGTGTGTTTACCGACAATAAAGTTTTGGTTATGGAGAACGGTGAAGTAATTCGTAATGTTCACTCAAAAGATGGTTATGCAGTCCAGTTAGCAATTAAAAAAAATTACCGTCTTGTTATACTTTCAGGAGGGAATAATGTTGCTGTAAAAAATTTACTATCTAAAGCAGGCGTTCAATATCTATTCATCAATCAATACGATAAATTGCAGTGCTACAAAGATTTTATTTACGAGAATAATTTGACTGATGAAGAAGTGATGTATATGGGCGATGATTTACCGGATTACGAGGTAATGAGTCGCGTTGGTGTTGCTGCTTGTCCGAATGATTCCGCTACCGAAATTAAGTCTATAAGCATTTATATTTCCCCTAAAAATGGTGGTCAGGGCTGCGTTCGTGACATAATTGAACAAGTGATGCGTGTGCAAGGCACTTGGGCCATTGCAAACTGGTAATTAACTATATTTGTATAAGGTGACAAACAAACTATTACAAAATAAATTTTTCGCCTTTCTAAAACTGATAAGGTTCGAAAATCTTTTAATATTGATTTTCACTTTATGTAGTATGCGCTATTTTGTAATTCAATCCATTTTTGAGCGCACCTATTTTTCAGAAGTTTCATTTTGGCTATTGGTAACAAGTACAACTTTAATTGCAGCGGCGGGTTATATTATCAATGATTATTTTGATGTAAAGACGGATATCATTAATCATCCCGAAACTGTTGTAATTGACAAAGTAATAAAGCGTCGCACTGCCATGTTATTGCATTTAATATTTAGTGGTGTTGGTTTATTATTAGGAGCATGGTTAGCCTACAGATGTTTCGCTTTGCGATTAGTGTTGTTTCAATTAGTAGCTATTACTTTACTTTGGTTCTACTCTACTAATTTCAAAAAACAATTATTGACCGGAAATTTAGTTATTGCTTTTCTAACGTCCATTATTCCCTTTATGCCACTAGCTTATGAAATGCTAAATGGTGTACATGTAAATACAGCTTTTTTTGATCAGGAGCCGGAGAAATTAAAACTATTATTAGGTATTACTTTATTATTTAGTGGCTTTGCTTTTTTAACTTCTCTCATTAGAGAAATCATAAAAGATATGGAAGATTTTAAAGGTGATATTCAAACCGGTTGCAAAACTATGCCTATTGCCTGGGGAATTATTACTACCAAAACAGTTACATTTTTTCTTATCATTATCACACTTGGGGTATTAGGTTTTTCGATGATAAAATTATGGCAGTGGCAGCAGAAAACGGCGTCGTTTTATTTAATCATGACAGTGTTTGTACCGTTGAGTATTTTAATATTGCAAGTAATTAGAGCTAAAACACCTTTTCAGTTTAAAGTGGCCAGCTTGTTATTGAAATTTGTTATGTTGTTTGGAATTGCCTTCACTTTTATTATTAAATTAATATATGAACAGCATTGAAAATTTAATGAAGCATTTTCCTTACCAATTAATTCTTGGCTCAGGTTCACCACGTAGGCAAGAGCTTTTGAAAAGTTTGGGGTTTTATTTTAGTGTAAATCCCATTAACGCAGATGAATCCTTTTCAGATAATCTAAAAGCACAGGAAATTCCGTTATATCTTGCAAAGAAAAAAGCCAATGCTTATCCCGATAAATTAAAAGCAAACGAATTATTAATTACATCTGATACTATTGTTTGGTGCGAAGGCCAAGTATTAAATAAACCCGCCGATTTTAATGAAGGAATGGAAATGTTAAGCATTCTAAGTGGTAAAATGCACGAAGTATTTACTGCAGTTTGTTTAAAAAGTGCTAATAAAGAGGTGCTTTTCTACGACGTAAGTAAAGTATATTTTAAGAACTTAACTACTGAGGAAATGGCGTATTACCTTACTAATTTTAGTCCGTACGACAAAGCCGGTGGTTATGGTGTTCAAGATTGGATTGGTTATATTGGAATAGAAAAAATTGAAGGTAGTTTTTATAATGTGATGGGATTACCGGTTAAGAAACTGTATGAAGAATTAATAAAATTTAAATAATGAAAAAAATACTTGTATTCATTTTGGTTATCACAACCTCAGCAGTATTCGCACAACGTGAATTTGAAATTATTTTGTTTGATGCTAACGTAAATGAATTTGATGTTATTGGTGAAGATGCTTACGAAAAAAACAATCGTGTAAAGGAAGATATCACTAAAAAAGTTAAAGCAGAAGTTACAACAACCACTGAGTCCGGACCTGTCGGGTCTGAAACTTTTTCTACAAAAAATATTTTGGATGGCAACATGAAAACGTGTTGGTTAAGTTCTTCGGATGGTATAAATGAAGATGTGCAAATTATCGTTGATCTTGAAGAAGTAGAAGGTGTAACTGTTGCAATGTTAAGCGATATTTATTTCTTTAATGGTTATAGAAAAGACTATCACACTTGGAAAGATTATGCCAGAATTAAAAAAGTAACCATGACTGTAAATGATTTACCGTATGGTGAAATTAAATTTGAAGACACTTACAAGCAACAAGGTATAGATTTAGAAAAGTTTAAAATCGATCGTAGCAGAAGGTGTCGTATTCGTTTCAGAATTGTGGATACATATAGGGGCACCAAATCAAATCAGGTTGCCATTAGTGATATTCAGTTGATTGGAAAAGCGAAATAATTATAATTGCTCTGAGATTTTTTTAGCGATTGTTTCAAATTCATCTTTGTTCAATTTAAATTTTTGATTAGCAAAATTACAATCACTCATTGAGTTTATTGGAATAAGATGAACATGTGCATGAGGCACTTCTAAACCAATAACACTAATTGAAATTCTATTGCAAGGAATTGCTTTTTTAATAGCAAGAGCTACTTCCTTACTAAATTCCATTAAACCCAAATAAGTTTCTGAATCTAAATCGAAAATGTAGTCTACTTCCTTTTTAGGAATAACTAAGGTGTGTCCTTTTGTGAGAGGGAAAATATCTAAAAACGCAATGTACTTATCGTTTTCTGCCACTTTGTAGCAAGGGATTTCACCATTTATGATTTTGGTAAAAATACTGGCCATTAAATTGAAATGCTTACAACCTGAAAAGGAATAACACCTGCAGGAACTGAAATTTCTACTTTATCCCCTACTTTCTTTCCTAATAAACCGCGACCAATTGGTGAATCCACGGATATTTTTCCTGATTTTAAATCAGCTTCGTTTTCGGCTACTAAAGTGTAAGCCATGGTGGCGTTGTTTTTAAGATTTTTAATTTTCACCGTTGTTAAAATACTTACTTTGCTTAAATCCAGTTGGGTTTCATCAACCAAACGGGCATTCACCATTATATCTTTTAATTTGGCTATTTTAACCTCTAATAAAGCTTGTGCTTCACGTGCAGCATCATATTCGGCATTTTCACTTAAATCGCCTTTCTCGCGCGCCTCTGCAACTGCAGCAGTGCATTTCTTGCGTTCTACAGTTTCCAGTTGATGTAACTCATCCTTCATTTTTTGTAAACCCTCAACAGTATAATATCCAATATTAGCCATAATCGAACTTTCTAAAAAAACAAGAATCCCGATTGCTCGGGACTCCCATTAAATAAATGTAATAAAAAATAGTTACTTATAAGTTTATTCTAAACCCAAAAGTGTGAACGCCACCAAAAGGATTCGTAAACCTATAAGAGTAATCAACTCCGAAAGTTGATTTTTTCTCGCCAAAAGGAATTTCAACTGTTGCTCCAGCAGTAGGGCCTGTGAAAGCTGTCATACGCTGAGCCTTTAAATCTTCATTTCCCTTTTTGAAAATGTACTTTTCAGTATATAGACCGCCTCTAATCATTAATATATCCTTCCATGAATATTCTAAACCAAAAAGGTAATTATCATTAGTGAATGAGTTAGAGGTAAAGTTAGCTGCAAAAGTAACTCGGTGTGTTTTTAACCAACCTGAAGTGTCTTTAGTAACATAAAAATCGTAAGCACCGCCAATGTTAATCAAAGCAGGTAATTCAAATCCTGCTGAGCGATTACTGATAGTATAATCATACTCAAAGCCATTAAATGCAGAGGTAGATTTTACAGATGTTTGAGCGGTTAAGCCATCACCTTTATAAAACATTTTTGGACCAACGTTCTTTAGGGAAATACCAAAATGTATTTGATCCATTTTACCGGTGTGATATTGGATACCGGCATCGATAGCAACACCTCGCGCTGATAAATCAGAAATTTGCTCAGAAATAATTTTAAAATTTATTCCACCATATATATTATCCGAAAATCCTTTTGCATAGGATAAACTGATGTTATAAAACGAAGGACTGAAAGTTCCTAAACCACCTTCAGGTTGCACTTCGGTTGTTTTTTCGATTTTTCCTGCATTAATAGCTACAACACCAAAACCAATTGCTCCGGTTTCACCAACATGCTGAGTTAAACCAAATGCATTCATGAAAATCCCCGAACCAACTAACCAATTAGTCCTTGAAAAATTCACTTCAGTACGTTTAGTAAACGCTGTTCCTGCAATGTTAAGAAACTGAGATTCAATTCCACGAGAGCGAGCTTGACCAGCACCTGCCCAACCCGAACTTCTTCCGTATGGATTCATCAATAGCTGCGATGCTCCAGCCTGACCGGCACGCTCAGGGTTTCCAGCAAAAACAGACCCGGTTAATGCTGTTGTTAAAACTAACAGTTTTATTTTACCTAAATTTCTATTCATAATACTATGCGTTTATAACATTAATAGTTTTGTAAGTCTATTGGTCTCATTACACCAAACCATTTTAATATTTTCTCTCCAACACCCGGCGCATCAATATGGAATATATATAATCCACTTGCAACAGGAATACCATACTGATTTTTTAAGTCCCAATCTAAATAAGGAGAACGTTTAGATTGCTTTGTATCATTATCACTTGTGTATTCATCCTCTTGACCAGAAACATCACGTTTAAATGTTCTTACTAGTGTTCCGTTCATTGTGAATATTTTAATAGTACAAACACTTGGAAGGTTAGTAACACGAACAATATTATCAATTCGGCGGCTTTCATATTTAGAATAAGCGTAATAAGGATTCGGTACAATTCTTACATAATCTAAAGCATTCTTAGCAGCTGTTCCATTACCAAACATTGTATAAATATCATCAGTAGAGAATTGATACATTGGAAGGTCGTTGTTTTGAGGGGTTGTTGAGATATCAGAAGGTAAATTAATTGGGGCTGTAGAAACCAGATAACCGGTTGATAAATTATTAGCCACGTAATTGGTCGCTGTACTTGGTATACGATTAGCCCATACAGTTGAGTAACCAAATCTGTAAGGCTTACGAACCCTTAATCTTACTTTAGCTTCACAAGGCATGTTTGCAGGATCTTTAAATGCATATTGCGAACTCTCAAGTAAAGGAACGTTAACCCACATAGCATCAAACATTACGTTCTTAATTGGCCATTGAAGTCCGCCAACTGCAGTACCCACTGTTGTTGAAAGTGAATTTGATGCTCTCATTTGATCATAGATTTGTTTCCCTGCATCGTATCTACCAGCACCAATTGGGGTATTTGTTAAACTTACTGCTCCGGCAAATGGTCCATTCATTATTGGGCCATAAGTTGCATCTTTATTGTGACCAAACACATAAATGTAGTGTCTTCCACCAAATGCATTATCATAAGTGTTACTTGAAACTCTAGACGTTGGATTCCAACGCATATCATTTCCGTTATCAGTGAAATTATAACTGTCTTCACCAAACGCCATGTTTAAGCGCTCACCGGTTTCTAAATTAATAGCATAACCCGGGAACCAACCCATACTCTTGTTTGAAATATAATCAGCGTCGTTAGGATCTGTCATTGATACAATTCCATCTCCAATATTACCATTCTTATCAACTGAAGCATGATCTCTCATTGAGAAATGACGTGTTACATTTTCTGATAATAATGAATCGTCTTGCATTTCAAGAACAACACAACGTGTCCATTTACTTTTATCAGGTGTAAATACAACGTCAACACTTGATAAAAATCTAAAATCAGTATCAGCAGGCTTATTACCATCATTAGTAGCAAAGAAGTTTCCACTATAACCTGGTCCAGCCGGGACAGCTATACCAGTTCCTGTCGCATTCTTTTTAGTAGATCCAGTTAAGTTATAAGGAGACCAAGTTCCCTCTAATACTTTTGCGAATACTCTGTCAGGGTCTGTTAAATAATCATTATAATCGGTAGGGCTCTGAGATATGTTTTCGCCTGATCTAATCCAATTTGTAGGTGAACCATCATCAGTATCAGCTAAGCCTGTTAACCATTGTTTTGTTGGATCAGCAAAAGTCATAGTTCCTTCTAGGAAATCTCCAGGATTTGCATTTGCAAAAGCAACTGTACCAGTTAACACTCCTCCCGGATCCGGAACTTGCTCAATGCTTACAGACAATCCAAGCTCACTGAAGTAAAATTCTTCACCAACTTTAATTGATTTATTTGGTTGATAAATTTTATTGTTAGATAAGTTAGTTAGCACCCAAGTAATTGAATCGTTTCTTGCAATGGAGCCAGTAGCAACATAAGCCTGTCCGTTTGCGTAAGTATTTGTTGTAGTACTTACTGAACTCCACTGATTAGGTATTGGTGTAAAGGTAGAAGTGTAAGGGGTACTTGGCAGCTTTAAGAATTTAACTGTAAATGTGCTATTAGGTACATTTAAAGGGTCAATAACTTTCACCTTAATCGGCCCTCTTCCATTTTGATAAGTTGGGTTTTTCATAAAGCCAGTAGATAATATTTGATTAACAGATTCATCAGTTAAATCTAAAATATTACCACCATTACCTTGACCTTCAATTCTTGTAATTTTTGGTCCGTAACCATAATAAGATTGAATTACAGTACCGTCTTTTTCAGAATCAAACATGTGAGGAATACCGGCAGCCTTTTTTACTTTTCTACCTTCAAGGTAAGGACGTTTTGTCCGTAAAAGTTTGTGCACGGGTCGTTAGTAGGATCTGTATCAGGTTTATAAGTTGCGTAATTATTATAAGCATACGCAACAGCCATAAAATAATAAGTTTTATTGTTTATTAATTTCTTAGTATTACCACTTGCAAAAGCATCTTCGGTAACCTTAAACGTAGTTTGAATTCCTAAATCAGCACCTTCCACTTTAACTTTAGGCACATCAGCACCAATTGTTCCATCGTAGTTGAAGTTTACTAAACGTGAAACTCCATTTTTAACGTCACACTGAAACACTAATTTAGCCTTAGTTTCGTCTTCCAATTCTGTTTCAGAAACCTGATTGTTTTGTAGTTGATAAACTTTATAACCTTCAAATACATAGTTTCTATCAGGATTTGCTAAACAAGAAGCAGTTTGACCAGGTATTCCTAGAATAGTGACGTCTGTTTCTTTATAAGCATTTAAGTAATTATTACTTTGAGGCTTATTAGTTAAATACACTAATAATTCGTTGTTGCCTTCTTGAACAGTTAATTCAGGTGCTTCAGGTCCATCTAATATTTTGAAACAATTATCAAATAAAGCCTGAGCTTTTAAGTCGGCTACCTTTAATAAAGATACAACAAATAAGTTGCCATTTTTTACTGGTGAACGTGCCCACGGTAGTCCAAATGTAATATTGTTTACTGCACCAGGTAATAATGTAAAAGGACCTGCTGACTGCAAAAAACGACGGTCACCAGCTAAGTTCCCCGCGTCGAACTCATTCCATCCAGATCGATTTGGATATAACTCACCTGGGTAAACATAATCAACAGGAGTTGTTCCGCCGTATCCGTTTCCGCCTTCAGTAAATGGCGAGCCGTCTTTCCAAAATCCTGTCATATAATTGTAAAAATGGGACGCTAAAGAAGGGTTTGTTGTTTGAACAGGGAAAGAAGCACTTGTATTATTGTTATAATAAGTAAATTTAGCCATTCCAATAGTTTCACCAAGCTCGTCAAAACTTCCATCATTGTCGTTATCCTTTCCATCACCTGGATCTGCCAAAGGACCTTTAAAAAAGTCGCACCCAAGAGCTGCAGGAAATTCACCATAACCATTAGCACCAGAACAAGAAGCGTCATTTCCAGTTGCATTATAAATAAAACCTAAACCTTTTGCTATATCACAACCCACGTAATCATCCAAGTAACAACCTAAATCCGGATCATTCCAAACAGTGAAATAAGTTTTTTTTAACGTGAAAGAAGAACGGTTAATTACTTCATAACTATAAAATGTCATGTTGTTAATATCATCATTGGTTCCAAAGCCAAAAGCTTGTGCCCTAACTTCTAACCCAATTGATTGCCCCCAGTTTCTGTATGAATATCTCCTTTATCATTAAATACCCACCACAAAGTTTCATCGCCATACAATTTTGCTTTACAAACACCTAAAATGTCTTTTTCTGCCTTATTTTCAATATCATAATATGGATAATCCTTGTCTGCAGGGTTATAAAGATTATCTCCATTTTGATCAAAAAAAGGTGCCAAGCGAATGTCATGATTTTTATTTATATCCAATGGATTACCTGGCCAATTTTTTATTTCATCTGTTATAACTCCGTTGTAAAAAAAATTTTCAACATCGGGACGATTCATAGTAAATATTTTGTCATAATCATTACAAACTTGATCATCAGTTGAAGCCGTAGCAACATCTAAAGGGCCAGGCCAAAAATCGTAACCTGTTTGACGGTAAGTCATAGCAGCTACTTTTAATTGTCCACCGGCATCTAAACCACCAATCCAAATTGAACCTCCGAATTCAGCACTAATCATTTCTGCTTTATCCTGAATACCCGGAACACCATAAAATCCATTACCGCTACCAAATAAATCCCACCACATATCACCACCGGTGAAAATGATAGTTCTTACGTTGTTAACCCAAAGTTCACGGCTTTCTTTTGCGCCTTTACACGCAGCCATTACCTTGTATGCACTGGATTGTTTTTGAGCATCACCCCCTTGAGATTCAATACCCTGTTTTTCACGGGCAGAAGCTGATACGAAAGCAATTATTATAATTGCTGTAAGTAATTGTCTAAACATTTCGATTCGCTTTTTCATATTAATGTTTTTAAAAGTCTAATTGTAAACCAATTCTTATAACACGGGGTCTGCTATAATTACTTGGATTGTTTATGTAAATTGAATATTGATCTTGAAAACCTTGAGGGCTATTTAAACTTTGAACCGTTGATAAGGCTAATGGAGAATCTAAGAATCCATCATCTTCAGCATTCCTGTAAAATTATAAACACTTGATACGTTGCGAGTATTAAACAAGTTTAAAATTTGAAGGTAAATATTCAGATTTGCTTTTTTCCGGTTATCTGAATCTTTTTTACCCCAAGTCAATTCTACATTTTTATCAATTCGTAAGTTAGATCTGAAATTCCAAGGCTTACTTGATCCATTAATAGAACCTGCAATATTAGAACGACCTCCTGGTGCAACAGCATTACTCCAACGAGTATATGGTGTTCCTGAACCGATTAAGAACTGTAAGTTGAATCCTACATCTTGTAATAACTGAATGTCATTTCCGTCTTTTTTACGTTTCACTTTCGGCCCCTTATAATCTTTTCCGGTTCCAAAACGATAATCGTAAGTAAATACAAACGAGTGACGTTGATCGTAATCTAAAGGTTGTGTAACACGTAAGTTAGGTTGACCCGATGCTGCTAAATTAGCACCTGAGTTTGCATTTGAACCTGAACCTTCAGCAAACTGTAAAGTATAGTTTGCATTAATACGTGCCCCGCCCGTTCTTCTTAAATCAAACTCTACTGATAAACCTTTTGTTGTACCAAAATCTTGGTTAACATAGGTTAAATAAGAACGAGGGAAAGCTGATACAATTTGTTTTTGTGTTAACATATCACGCATTTCACGATAGAAAGCCGAGAATTTAATAGCAGCATTTTTTCTTTCGTTTAGAATTTGGTTAAACCCTAATTCATAATCTACAGTTCTTTCAGGCTTCAGATTAGGATTGGTAATGAAAGGAGTACTACTTGCCGATTGCATGAAGTAATAATCCATAGGATCAAAACGTAAATCTGTCGGCGGTCTTCTCGTCAAAACATCGTAGTGAGCAAAGAAATTAGCTACATCTGATATAGGGAACGAGAAGGCTACGCGCGGCATTAAGTTAATTTGGGCTTTGTAATTTTGAAATGCATTAACATTAAAAGGAGTGCCTGAATCATAAAGCTTAATACTTTCTTCAGTTAAGTAAGGAGTTACTTTTCCTGAACTTCCTGATAATAATTGCGGATCAGATACTTCAGCACCTTTTGAATCATACCATTGGTCACCGCTCCTGTAACCCACAACGCTTCCACCGTCATAAGCAGTTGTATAAACTACATAATCAGAACCTACATTACCAGGGTGCGTGAATTCATTTGCCGTTTCGCCAACCGTTCTAGTAGTATAAATTGAATAAGGGTCTTTTAAAGCTTTTTGATTAGCGTCATAGCGATCAACACGTAAACCAACGTTAAATTTAATATCTCTGAAGTCAAATTTATCCTGAATATAACCTGCCATATAGATAGGTTTGAATGCACCCACCGGGAATGTATTGTATCCATTTGCGTCCTTTCTATTTAAAAACTCATTTAAGTTTGTTGAAGCATTTGTTTTATTACCCAAATAATCGTAACCATAATAACCAACTAAGCTGGCTCCGCCGCCAGCAGAACCTAACAAATCTGAGGCACTAAACATATTAATATCAAATGTGTTAGGATCTAATTCATCAATATTCAATTGTCCATTATAGTCTTTTGGTAAACCTAATTTTTCCAATAACTTAACCGAAAACTCTGATTGGCTTCCTGCATTATATTGATTGTTGTAATAATAAGCTGGATAAGTACCTGAGAGCTCTGGAACTAAAATGGGAACGGTATCCAAATTCTCTAAATGCTTATTTACAATCAAACGCATTCTTTCCCAAAGACCTTGTGCATTAATATTCCAATTTCTCTCTTCACGTTGATCATATTCCAATCCAACAGTTAAGGCGTGATTTTTAATATCCGCATTAAAGCTAGTTGCAATCCTGAATTGAGAAGTACCACCATAACTATAACCTCCATACTGTCTTCCGGTTGGTGCCCAAAAATTATAAATGGAACCAGGACGGTCACCATTTCTTAAACCACCTAATTGACTAATATTAGTTAAAGAAGAAAGCAAAGGGTGATTTTCACCATAGTATTCGTACAAATATGATGTATAACGAGCAATGTTACGATTCATATCAGAAGCTTCAAAATCAACACTTGTAGCGCTTCTACCTATATATTCCCATGCTTTTACTGTGTCATTTCCGACAACCAATTTCGGATTAAATACGTAGTTAAATATATTTTCCTTTCCTGAATAATTAGTTACAAACTTTCCTACATAACCATAGTTAAAAATCTTATCCTTATGGGTATCATCCTGAGCTTTTGAAGCATCTTTATCAAAACTTGCTAAGAAACTAAAGAATGCGTTACTAATAATAGATTGGTCTTTCTCTTTATCGCCATCATTTGAAGAAGAGTTACCGAATTTTTGAGTAATTCTCATATAAGTTCTCCAAGTGTTACCAATTACCTGAGGGTTATTTTCCGGATTAAATAAAGAATAAGTATAGGTATTATCGTGACGGTTTGAATAATCGTAAGCCCCTCCAACTGTAATGTTTGTGTTTTTTGTAGCCTTAATATCTATTTTACCATTTACAGCAATATTTCTTTGAGCAACATTTTGACGCGCCTTAATTGGTTTTAAATCTTCCTTAGTAACAAACTCTAAAGCCTTATTAAATCCAAAACCTGTTTTTGAAGGAACTAAAGGATTTTCTTGAATGTCTTTTAATTTATCATCGTCTAACTTATAAAGTTGAACAGCAGACGGATCAGCATCTTTTTGGTAAGTACCCTGACCAGATAAGAAGAACCCTACTACAGTACTCTTTACACCATTAGAATCTGTTCTGCTTAATATTGGACCTCCAAAACTAAAACCTAAAGAGTTATATCCAAAAGCATCTGTTAATTGAGAAGAGATTAATTCAACTCCACCACCAAATTTACTTTGTGGACCACGAGTCGTAACCGAAATCACACCTGAAGTTGCATCACCATACATGGCAGGTAAACCACCAGTAATAACATTAATCTGCTCGATGGATTGTTGAGGTAAACCTGATAAACCACCAATAACTTTAATACCATCAATAAAATAGGTAGTTGCATCACCACGACCACCGCGTATATTAATTCCTGAACCTTCATCCGCTTGATAAACACCAGCAGTTGTAGCAGCTACTGAGTTAATATCTTTAGTCGCCATGTTTTGATAATCTTCACGGGTAATAGTTCCACCGGATTTGGTATCCGGATCGATTAAAGGAACCATATAGGTAACAACTTCAACCTCATCTAATTTAACGCCGTCTCCATTTGCTAATGCTATGTTAACATAGGCCATTTTACCTTCACCAACCACAATTCCCTTAACTTCAGAAGATTGGTAGCCAACGTAAACTCCTTTCACATCGTATTTTCCCGGTGCAAGAGGTTTAATTACACATTCGCCATCCATGTTAGTTGTACCAACACCTACTTGAACGCCACCTTGATAAGCAACTACGTTTGCAAACGGAATAGCTTCGTTATTGCTTTTATCCTTTAGCGTAACTTTAATTCCGCCCGAGTTATTTTGAGCAAAAGCGTTAAAGCCGCATATCAGCAAGCCTAAAACAATGAGGTAAATTTTTCTAAACATATTGTTAAATTAACTTAAATTCTACTTTGTTAAAAACCCTAAAAATATGAACGGCTAACCTAATGTGCAAATATTTTTATTTACAATTTCTAATGGGTTGATTCTCAAACAACAATCGTTTTTTTGCTGAATCTTCTCTGAAACCGAATATTTGGGATAGCTTAACATAGTTTAACACAATATTACAACCATAATTTCGATTACAAATCCCGTTTTTAAATGTGGTACTATGATTCAAACAAGTGGGGACTTTTGGGGTTTATTTGGTTAAACCTTCTTTTTCTTTTTGAAGACCCTTTTTATCCAAGGTTCACGTTTATTCGTGTTATTCATAATGGCTCTTTTGCGACTTTTTTTCATACGTTTTCGAACCGTTTTGGTTTGTAAACGCTTATGATATGCTTTTATAGCTTTTTGCTCAGCTTTTTCGAGTTTACGACGCTCTTTTGCTTCCTTTTTCTCTGCCTTACGGATGGCTTTTTTGTTTTGCTCTGCCCCTTTGGTTGGAGCTTTAGGTTCAGGCGGCTTTTGAGCAAAAGAAATAATAGAAAAGCCAATAAAAATGATGAAAAAATATTTTGAAATTTTGTTTTTCAAAATTTATGGGTGATGTAAAACTTCAACACCAAATTTTCTTAAAAAATCAACCCCTTCATCGCTCGGAATTCCCTTAAATTTAGCGTAACTATTCTTGTAAAAAACCTTGCGGATTCCCACCGAAAAAATAACGCGCGCACAAGAAATGCAAGGTGATAAAGTAACATACAAAGTTGAACCTTCAATCGAAAAATTATTTTTAGCCGCATAAAGAATTGCATTCTGTTCTGCATGCAATGCTAATGAACAACTGCCCTTACTATCCCGTGGACAACCATCTTTTGGCCATTCGATATCGCAATTGTGAGTGCCTGAAGGTGGTCCGTTATACCCTAACGAAATGATACGGGTGTCTTTGGTTAAAACTGCACCAACCTGTGCTTTTACGCAATGAGAACGCATGGCCAATTTTTCGGCAAGTTCCATGTAAATTTCATCAAAGCTGGGCTTATTCATAAATTTAAAATTAGTAAAAAAAAGCCCAATTATTGGGCTTTTTGTGTTGTTTGTACCCAGAGCCGGGATCGAACCGGCATGGAAGTGAATCCACTGGTGTTTGAGACCAGCGCGTCTACCAGTTCCGCCATCGGGGCCTAAAATTGTTCTAAAACTGGGGCTGCAAATCTAATTTTAGTTTTGATATATTGCAAAGTTTTTACCTCAAATGGCACTTTTTTTATTGCTTTCACACATAATTTCACTACTTTCGTAGCCCCATAAAAAACCATGGAAACAGAAGTAAGATTATTCAGCGGAAGTGCCTCAAATGTTTTAGCAGAAAAAATTGCTACAGCTTACGGACAACCATTGGGTAAAGTTCAACACTATCGTTTTAGTGATGGTGAAATTCAAGCTTCTTACGAGGAAAGTATTCGCGGACAAAGTGTATTTGTAATTCAATCTACAATGCCACCAGCCGAAAATTTAATGGAAATGTTATTAATGATTGATGCTGCAAAACGCGCATCAGCCCGTCATATCATTGCCGTTCTTCCTTACTTTGGTTACGCTCGTCAAGACCGTAAAGACCAACCACGTGTTGCTATCGGTGCAAAATTAGTGGCTGATATGTTAGCTGTTGCAGGTGCAACGCGTGTTATGACAATGGATTTACACGCTGATCAGATTCAAGGATTTTTTAATGTCCCCGTTGATCATTTATACGCTTCAACAATTTTCTTACCATATATTCAAAATCTTCACTTACAAAATTTATGTATCGCTGCTCCTGATATGGGTGGAAGTAAACGTGCAAACGCTTATGCCAAACATTTAAAATGCGATATCGTAATTTGTTATAAGCAACGTACCAAAGCAAATGTAGTTGATCACATGACTGCTATCGGAGAAATTGAAGGAAGAGATATTGTGTTGATGGATGATATGGTTGATACGGGCGGAACACTTTGTAAAGCTGCTGATATGATGATGGAAAGAGGTGCAAGTAGTGTTAGAGCAATGTGTACTCACGGTATTTTATCAGGTAAGGCTTACGAAAATATTGAGAATTCAAAACTAACAGAATTGATAGTTACAGATACGGTACCTTTACGCCAAACCAGCCCAAAAATTAAAGTGATTAGTGTGGCTGATTTATTTGCAAAGGTGATTAGTAGCGTACATAATTACGAGTCGATTAGTTCAAACTTTTTAATTTAACCCGCATAACTAAAAAACAAGTGATGATTAAAGTAAGCGGGACTTTAAGAATCACATAAAAAACAAAAAAAATGAAAACAGTATCATTGAGCGGTTCGTTACGCGCGAACGTAGGAAAAGTAGATGCTACCTCTTTAAGGTCAAAAGGGATGGTTCCATGTGTAATTTATGGTGGAAATGAACAAACACATTTTTATGCTGATCACAGAGCATTTAAAGATATTATCTATACACCTGATGCCAACTTAGTAGAAATTAACCTTGAAGGCGGTAAAAAATACAGAGCTGTATTACAAGAAGCACAATTTCATAAAATTAACGATAAATTAATTCACGCCGATTTTTTAGAAGTTAATGACACTAAACCTGTTACTGTTCAGATTCCTGTTAAGGCAATCGGTCAGGCAGTAGGTGTTAAAGACGGAGGAAAAATGAGCATTAAAATGCGCAAATTGAAGGTTAAAGGCTTAATCAGCAAATTACCTGAGCGCATTGAATTAGACGTTGAGAAATTAACCATCGGAAAAGCAATTTCTGTAGGTGATATTAACATTGATGGTTTAACGATTTTACATCCGAAAAATATTTCGGTAATTACTGTAAGCGTTACCCGTGCAGTAGTTGAAGAAACTACGGTTGCTGCTGCTACAACTGCTGCTGCAACTCCGGCTGCAACTCCAGCCGCAACTGCAGATGCTAAAACACCTCCTGCGGCTAAAAAATAATTAGATTTAGTTTTATATAAAACCCTGCCCCTGTCATCCTGAGCATGACGAAGGGCAGGGTTTTCTGTTAAAATAACACAAGAAAGTAATCAACATCCTGCTTTTTAAACATTTTATTTTTTCCCAAACAAAAATGGCCTTTAATTTGTACTGTTGTAATAATATGAGAAAGCTATTTTATATCATTTTTTGCTCGTTGTTTTTAAACACAATTGCACAAGAACAAGACCCTAAAGCGAAAGCCATTCTAGATGACTTGAGCAAGATTACCAAAGCGTATAAAACAATTACTGCTGATTACGCCTATACAATTTACAATAAAGAAAAAAAACAGACCGATAAACTTACAGGCAAAGTGCAAGTAAAGGGTGCTAAATTCAAATTAGTAATCCCTGGAAATATTATTGTTTGTGATAGCAAAACTATTTGGAATCATAATAAAGATGCAGCTGAAGTAACGATCAAAAATTTTGATGCAAGCAACGAAGATCAATTAAATCCAAGCAAAATTTTCACACTTTACGAAACCGGTTACAAGTATAAATTTGATAAAGAAGAAAAAGTTGGTGCTGTCACATGCAATGTGATTGATTTATATCCTTCAATAAAACCAGAAAAGAAAAAGTTTCACACCATAAAATTGTATATTGACAAGGTAAAAAAACAAGTGGTACAACTAAAAATGCTTATGAAAGATGGCGGCACTCAGGTTTATGAAATAAAATCATTTAAACCAAATGCTGAGGTTCCGGATGCCACCTTCACTTTTGACACAAAGCCTTTCAAAGCAGATCAAATAATTGACGAAAGAGGCGACTAGTTTCGTTCACTAAATGTTAAGTTTGGGTGAGATTAAACTAATATTGAGCTAAAAGGCTATCTAAATTATCTAATTCATCAATCTAAATCTTTTTAACTCATATCTTTACGGCAAATTGATACCGATAAACAGTTATGAAATTTAGAATACTTTTAATCACCTTACTTTTTTCAAAGCTAAATATTTTTCCCAAAATATTTCCGGTATCATCAATTCCTACGCCATTGTAAATTCTATTAATACGAATACAGTTTGTGTATCAACCACTGCCGGTTTTGCAGTTGGCGATAAAGTAATGATTATACAAATGAAAGGCGCAAACATCACCACAGCCAACAACGCTACTTTCGGAAATATTACAGCTTATAATAGTGCTGGACAATATGAATTTAATTACATAGGCGCGATTAATGGTTTATGCATTTCGCTAACTTGTCCTTTAATTAATACTTATAATTTATCAGGCGCAGTACAATTAGTGAGAGTTCCAGTTTACGCCAATGCTGTTGTTACAAATACATTAACTGCTCAAGCGTGGAATGGAACTACCGGTGGTGTCTTAGCTTTTGAATCCACTAACTTAACTTTTAATTCAGATATTAATGTAGACGCTCTCGGATTTCGCGGTGGTGCTTTTGCTCAAGGTGGATTTTGCTGTAGCAGCAATAATTTTGTAACTAACTCTGTTGCAGGCGGACAAAAAGGTGAAGCCATTGCAGCTTACATTGCCGGACAAGATGGTAGCAAAGGAAAAAATGCCAATGGTGGTGGTGGAACTAATTGCGGTAATTCAGGTGGTGGCGGTGGTGCTAATGGTGGCGCAGGTGGTATTGGAGGTAATCAATATAACGGTTGCGGTCCCGGTGATCAAGGTGTAGGAGGAATTAATCTAACGTACCCGAGCCCTGCTGTTTTATATCTTGGTGGTGGCGGTGGTGGTTTCCGCGATAACGGCCAAATTGCAACTGTTGGTGGTAATGGTGGGGCTATTGTATTTATTATTTCTAATCAAATCACTTGTAATAATAGAATAATATCTTCACGAGGTGCAGATGTAACAACTAATGCTGTTGATGAAGGTTCTGGTGGTGGTGGTAGTGGTGGTTCCGTATTCATTTCTTGTCCAACTTATTTAGGAAACTTAACCATTAACGCCCAAGGCGGAAGAGGTGGTAGTAATTTTAATACAATTTTCCCTGGTAATTGTCATGGCCCGGGTGGTGGCGGCGGTGGTGGAGTATATGCATTTAGTACAGCAGCTATTCCTCCAACAGTAACATATAACAGTGCAGGCGGGGCTGCGGGATTAGTATTAAATACGGCGAGTACATGTTTCAATACGAGTTACGGTGCAGCAGCGGGTTCTCCTGGAATTTCATTAAACAATTTAAATATTTCAGTTACAGTTCCTACAGTAACTATTGCCGGACCAACTACAGTTTGTGTTGGAAGCGCTGTTACATTAACCGCAAGCGGATCTTCAAGTTATACTTGGAATGTTGGTCCAACTACACCTACACTAAATGTTTCTCCAACAGCACAAACAATTTATACAGTTGTTGGAGGCGCAGCAACATGTACGAGTTTAGCAACCTACACAGTTTCTACAGTAAATGTTCCAACAGTTGGTGTTACCGGAAATTTTAGTGTGTGTGCAAATGTTCCTACAGTATTAACAGCAAACGGAGCGACCAATTATTTATGGAGTAACGGTGCGCTAACCGCGGCTACTTCAGTTACACCGGCGGCAACAACAATTTATACAGTTGTAGGCGCTATCGGAACTTGTACTTCATCAACCACAGCAACTGTAAATGTAAACCCTGCTCCTACTCCAACCATAACTAGTAATACCCCCATTTGTGCAGGACAAGATTTAAATTTTACCGGAAGCGGAGGTTTAACTTATCAATGGAACGGCCCTGGGTTTTCGTCGGCCAGTCAAAATCCAACTATCACTGCTGCAACACCTGCTAACAGCGGTACATATACTTTAACTGTTACCGATGCTAATAATTGCAGTGGTTCAACAACACAAATTATTACTGTTAATCCATTACCTGCGGTTAACGCAACAGGTTCAACTGTTTGTATTAATCAAACGCTAAATTTAAATGCTAACGGTGGTACAAGTTATTCTTGGACTGGGCCGGGAGGATTTTCTTCTGCTTTACAAAATCCAACTATTCCGAATGCAAATTTGGTTAACATCGGACAATACACTGTTGTTGTTACCGATGTAAATACTTGTTCAAATACTGCAGTAACAAACGCAAGTGTTAATCCAATTCCAACACCAACCATTGGAAGCAACGGACCTATTTGTGTTGGAAATATTTTAAGTTTAGCTGCTGATGGCGGTTTAAATTATTCTTGGTCGGGACCCAATGGATTTTTCGCCTCAATACAAAATCCAACAGTGCTTGTAAATTCAACTACAGCTAATGGAAATTATAATGTTACTGTATCGGATGCAATTGGTTGTAGTTCTTCAACTGTTATTGCTGTTGTAGTAAATAATTTACCTTCTCCTTCCATTACAGCAAATGTGAGTGTAGGTTGCGCACCGCTTTGTCCGCAATTTATTTGTTCAAATCCTACACCAATTAGCTTGTGTAGTTTTAATATGGATAATGCCACCACTATCAATAACGATACAGCTAGTCATTGTTATTCAATTGCAGGAAATCATACAATTACTGCCGGGGTTACTGATATGAACGGTTGTTTTAATTCTACAACTTATGTTATAAACGTTCATCCTGTTCCGGTTGCTGATTTTAATTTTGCACCAATACGTCCTGTTATAAATGGAGAGAACGATGTTTACTTTACAGATGCATCACATGGCGCTAATGTTGTTTCTTGGAATTGGTATTTCATGAATACTGCACAATACACTTCTACCAGTCAAAATCCGCATTTTCTTTATGAAGATCCGGGTGATTATGTAGTCGCTTTAGTTGTTAATACGGATAAAGGATGTACCGATACTATTTTATTGCCTTTGAAAGTTTATGAAGATTATGGCATTTATGTTCCTAACGTATTTACACCAAATGCTGATGGATTAAATGACGTATTTCAAGCCAAAGGTTTTGGCATTACTAAATTCCAAATGATGATTTATGATCGTTGGGGAGAAAAACTTTTTGAAACAAACGATATTGAAAAAGGCTGGGATGGTACAAAACAATCGAAACATGATGTGAAATATGGTGTTCTGGCAGATGGAAGCTACACTTGGCAAATTAAATTAACCAATGTTTTTGGTGAAGCTAAGGAGTTTACGGGCCATGTTATTTTAATGAAATAACCCCCTTTTTTACCTGTTTTTCAGTCAATTAATTTAACATTGAGTGAAATACCCCTATTGTTTATTAAAACTGCCATATATACTACTGAGCCCGAGCCTTCTCAGCTTGGTTTTTTGTACTTTTAGGAGATTAAATAATTCCTAAGAGAAAATGAGATTTTCAATAAAAAATTACCTGACCATTATTTTAGTGATTTGTGCTTTCACAAGTTTTGCGCAAACGGTGCCTAGCTGTCCTAGTAATTTAATTTATTTGCACAATAGCCCTATACAAGCTTATAACCCAACGCTTCCAATTGGACCAGGTAATCCTGTTAGTACAGGTATTCCGGGTGGTGGAACCGGCTTAGCTCTAATGCCGAATTTAAATGCCGCAGCTCCAAACCCAACATTCTACACCATCATTAGCGGTAATGTGAATTGGTGGAATGGAACAGCATGGGTTAATACAGGTCACGCAATT
>JADJMM010000007.1 GCA_016709575.1 Sphingobacteriaceae bacterium | reverse complement strand
ATGTGAATAACTGTTCGGGTAGCACAACCTTTACCGTAGATATTTATCCTATACCGGTTGCTGATTTTAACTTTGCTCCTTTAAAACCAATCATCAATATCGACCCTGAAGTTCAATTTACAGATGCGTCTCACAGTGCAAATGTAGTAACCTGGAATTGGTATTTTATGAATACAGCTCAATATACTTCAATATTACAAAACCCAACATTCCCTTATACAGAACCAGGAACATATCCTGTTGCTTTAGTTGTTAAGAGTGATCATGGTTGTATTGATACAATAGTTAAACCTATAGTAGTTGGTGAAGATTTTGGAATTTATGTTCCAAATGCATTTACACCAAACGGTGATGGATTAAACGATGTATTCCAACCAAAAGGTTTTGGAATTGTTGAATACAAATTAATGATATTTGACAGATGGGGCGAAAAATTATTTGAAACAAGTGATTTCAATCAAGGTTGGGATGGTACAAAACAATCCAAAAAAGATGTGAAGTATGGTATTATTGCTGATGGAACTTATACTTGGTTAATCAATTGTACAAGTGTATTCGGAAAATCACATGAATTAACGGGGCACGTTGTGCTACTTAAATAACATTTAAAAAAGAAAAACGTGCTACAAAAATCTTTAAAAACTTTAGTGTTTGTCTTATTCGCAAACATTTCTTTAGCTCAAAATTTCTTAAACGGAAGTTTTGAGAATAATACCGCAGCTGGTATCGACCGTATTAATTTAAGCAACGCGGCTTTCAACGGCTTTATGCCAAATGTTAACTCATATGGAACCACACCAAATTTAGATATTATTCAATCTCCAACATGGGGTGGCGGTGGTGCGCAACATTGTAAATACTACGTTGCATTCAAATTGGAGTTTCTGCAAATAATAATTCTATTGGTACAATTGTTTATACTGCACCGGTAGGTGCAACTACAAATGTTTGGACTCAACGCACATTTACATTTGTTGCGCCAAACAATGGTCAATTTATCAGCGTCATTCAAAATGCAGGTACAACTCAAACATGGGTGCACGTAGATAATTTTGTAATGAATAATCAAACTGCAACAGGTGGTTTAAATGTGGTAGCATCTGCAACAACTATTTGTCAAGGAAGTTCAGCTGTGTTTACTGTAACAGGTGCATCAACTTATACTTGGAATCCTTCTGCAACATTAAGCTCAGCATCAGCAAGTGTAGTAACTGCTACGCCTCCTGTAACAACCACATATTCGGTTACCGGAAGTGCAGGCGGTTGTATTTACACAGGAAGTATTACTTTAAATGTTATTCCGCCCCCTGCGGTTACTGTTACGCCTGTTACGTCTAATATTTGTTCAGGTAAATCAGTTACACTTACTGCAACGGGCGCTACCTCATATACGTGGGGACCAGCAACAGGATTAAACACAACAACAGGTAGTGTAGTTATTGCCTCACCTGGAGTTACAACAAGTTATACTGTAACAGGTGGAGCAGGAACATGTACGAGTAGTGCTGTTTCGGTTGTAAATATTACACCAAGTCCAACTATTACAATTACGCCATCACCATCTTCAGTTTGTGTTGGTTCAAGTTCAACATTAACAGCAACAGGTGCTACAACATATACGTGGAATACTTCAGCTGTTGCACCAAGTATTATTGTTACCCCTGCAACTTCAACAACTTATTCTCTTGTAGGAACTGATGCAGTTACCGGTTGCACAAATACCGCCAGTCAATTAATAACTGTTGTTCCATTACCTATTCCAAATGCAAATAGTAATAGTGCTGTTTGTCTTGGTGCTACATTAAATCTTCTTGGTAGTGGTGGAACAAATTATGCTTGGCAAGGTCCAAACTCATTTGTTAGTGCATTACAAAATCCAACAATTCCTGGAGTTACTGCAGCAGCAGCCGGAACATATACATTAACAGTTATGACTGCAGGATGTACTGCAAGTGCAACAACAGTTGTTGCAATTACACCTTTACCGGTTCCTGTTGCAAATAGCAATAGTCCGGTTTGTGAAGGAGGTACATTAAATCTATTTGGAAGTGGTGGAACATCTTATGCTTGGAGTGGTCCGGGATACGTAGGTTTAAATCAAAATCCGGTTGTTACAAATATTACATTAGCAGGAAGTGGTACTTACACATTACTAGTTGGTGTAGGAAGTTGTACAGCAACTACAACAACTTCTGTTACTATTAATCCATTACCTGTATTTAATTTTGCAGGAAGTAATGTTTTATGTAACGGACAAAGCAATGGAACCTCAACAGTAAATGTAACTGTTGGAACAGGACCTTTTAATTATAATTGGAGTACAATTCCATCTCAAACAACACAAGACGCAACAGGACTTGCAGCAGGAACTTATTCATGTATTGTAACTGACGCTAATGGTTGTTCAAGTGTATCGTCAACACAAATTACACAACCAACTCAATTTAGTGTTTCTATTAATAGTTCAACAGTTTCAACTTGTGCCGGTAGTCCAATTAATGCAATTGCAAATGGTAGTGGTGGAACTGTTCCTTATAATTACAGTTGGATATCTGGTCCTGCAAGTAGTTTATTTGTTGTTAATGAAACCGTAGCAGGAAATTATAATTACACAGTTAATGCAACTGATGCGTTTAATTGTCCCGCAACAGCTTTCGTTAATTTAACTTTCTTCCCACAACCAACTATTACTGCAACCAGTGGTACAGTTTGTTCAGGACAAATAACTGCAATTACCGCAAGTGGTGCTAATACTTATATATGGCAGCCGGGTAATGTTACAGGTGCAACATACACCTATTCAGGAAATAATTCAATCAACGTAAGTGTAATTGGTACTGCAAATGGTTGTAGTAATTCAACAACAGTGTCGATAATCGTGAATCAGAATCCTACTGCAAATATTAATTTAGGTAATGCGCAAGGATGCGTTCCTACTTGTGTAACATTTAGTGCAGGTGGAAGTTCTAACATTACAAGTTACGGTTGGATTTTAAATGGTGCAGGCATTACCGGATCAGTAAACGGCGCATATTGTTTTGATGAAGCTGCTTCTTATACTTTAGGTTTAACTGTTATGGATGCATTCGGTTGTAAAAGTACAGTTGTTCCTGTTAACATCGAAATTTATCCGCAACCTGTTGCCGATTTTAATCACGCACCAATTAAACCAATTGTGAATCAAGATCCGCTTGTAACATTTACAGACGCATCTTATGGCGCACCAATTGTAAGTTGGAATTGGTATTTTATGAATACGGCTCAGTACACTTCTATTTTACAAAATCCAACGTTCCCTTATACTGAACCGGGAACTTATCCTGTAGCTTTAGTTGTGAAAAGTGATAGAGGTTGTACGGATACTTTAGTTCGCCCATTAGTTGTTGGTGAAGATTTTGGGATTTATGTTCCAAATGCTTTCACACCAAATAGTGATGGATTGAATGATGTTTTCCAACCAAAAGGATTTGGCGTTGTGAAATATGAATTAAATATTTTTGACCGTTGGGGCGAAAAAGTATTTTCAACTACTGAATTCGAAAAAGGATGGGATGGAACAATGCAATCGAAAAACGACGTGAAATACGGTATTTTAGAGCAAGGTTCTTATAGCTGGTTAATTAATGCAACCAGTGTGTTTGGTAAATCACATGAATTAAAAGGTCATGTTGTTCTTATCAAATAAAGCAACTATCTCTTCATCAATCTGTTTATACCTGTTAGCTTGGGCGAAAGCCACTTAATTTCGAGCGTAGATTAGCATCCGTTTAGCTAAAAATCGTCATTTAAAAGCTCTGTTTTTGTAACTTTAAGCAAGTGGTCTAAAACCATTTAACGCATTGGTTACTAACTAAACAGAACTTACATGAAAAAAGCACTATCCCATTTTCTTTTAACTGCTACTTTACTTTTTTTAAACGGACTTTTATTTAGTCAAAGTACTCCGTTTTGTCCATCAATAAATGCTCAGGTCGGAACCGGACCTTCAACAACAATTTGTCAAGGTAGTTGTGCTAATTTAACTGCAAGTGTTGTTCCTGTTAATCAAACAACATCTTATTCAGTTTCTTCAATTCCTTATTCTCCTTATTCGTTTACTGCTGGTACTTCTATTATCGCTAATCAAGATGACGTTTGGAGTTCTGTTTTAAATCTTGGTTTTCCTTTCTGTTATTTTGGAAATAATTATACTCAAGGTGTTGTTGGTTCTAACGGACAATTAACTTTTAGTTTAGGACTTGCAGGAGGTTTTAATCAATGGAGTATTTCAGCAGCATTACCTAGTTTAACTAACATGCCGGGTAACACGATTTGTGCTGCGTTCCGCGATATAGATCCTTCATCAAGCGGAAATATTTATTTTGCAACTTACGGAACTGCTCCTTGCCGCTCATTCGTAATCTCTTGGAATAACATACCAATGTTTAGCAGCAGTTGTTCAAGCACACCTAATTCAACTTTTCAATTAGTATTACATGAAACAACAAATTTCATTGATGTTTTCATCAACAACAGTACAGCTTGTACCGCATGGAATAGCGGTTACGGAATTGTTGGTATTCAAAATATAAATGCGACAATTGGTGTTCCAGCTCCTGAAAGAAAATTTCCAACTGCATGGACAGCCACTAATGAAGGTTGGCGGTTTACACCAACCGGCGCTCCAACTTATACAGTCAATTGGACCGGACCAACTGGACCAGTAGGAACAGGATTAAATGTGAATGTTTGTCCAACAGTTAACTCAACTTATACAGCAAACATGTTGGTTTCCGCTTGCGGAGGACCAACCAGCACTTACTCAGGTGTTGTAAGTGTTTCTGTAGTACCCGGACCAACATTAGTAACTAACTCACCAACTATTTGTACTGGTGGTAACACAACACTTACTGTTAGTGGTGCTACAACTTATACATGGTTACCAAGTAATTCAACTGCAACTTCAATTGTTGTTGCCCCAGCTGCTACAACAATTTATACTGTTTTAGGAAGTAACGGCGGATCTTGTACAAGTTCAAAAACTGTGCAGGTAACGGTCGGCGCCGCTCCTACTCCTTCACCTGCAAGTAATTCACCAATATGTGCGGGTAGTGCTTTAAATCTTACTGTTAATACCGCGTTATCTTATACATGGACCGGACCGAATTCATTCTCATCCAATCTTCAGAATCCAATTATACCAAGCGCATCTACACTTGCAGCCGGAAATTATACAATTACACAAGCATTTGCTGGCGGATGTACCTCAACAGCTGTTGTGAATGTTGTTGTTGTACCTGCATCACCGGTAACCGCGAATAACCTTGGTCCTATTTGTGCCGGACAAACTTTATCATTAACAAGTACAGGATCTGGTCCATGGAGTTGGACAGGCCCGAATGCTTTTGCAAATGCAACACAAAATCCTACTATACCTTTAGCTACTACAGCTGCAAGCGGTATTTATACTGTTATTGCAGGTGTTGGTACTTGTACTACAATTGCTACAACAACGGTTGTAGTAAATGCAACTCCTACCTCTGTTCCAAATAGTAATAGTCCTATTTGTGCTGGACAAACTATTAATTTAACAGGATCCGGTGGAGGCACCTATACTTGGGCAGGACCTGCATTTAATTCAACTACACAAAACCCAACTATTACAAATGCGACTGCTGCAAATTCCGGAACTTATAGTTTAACCGTAACTTCCGCAAGTGGATGTACAAATATTGCAACTACAAATGTTGTTGTAAATCCATTACCAACTATTGTAGTAAGTAATCCAACAACTTGTGTAAACACAACTATTAATTTAACTTCTACCGGAGGCGTGACCTACTCTTGGACCGGTCCGGGTGGATTTACATCAGCACTTCAAAATCCAAACATTCCGAATTCTACCTTAGCTATGACAGGTGTATACGTGGTAACCGTTACAGATGCGAATGGTTGCATTAACACTGCTAATTCAAACGTATTAGTATTAAACGCTCCTGTTCCAAACATTACAAGTAACTCTCCTGTTTGTGTAGGTGGTACTTTAAATTTATTTGGAAGTGGCGGCGCAGCTTTCGCATGGAGCGGACCTGGTTATACCGGTTTGTTACAAAATCCCGTAATTACAAATGTTACTGCGGCAGCAAGTGGTGTTTATACTTTATTAGTTTCTTCGGGAACATGTACAGCAAGTACAACTCATACTGTTTTAATTAATCCTGTTCCGGTATTTAATTTCTCAGGTCAAATGCATTATGTTTCGGACAAAGTAACGGAACCTCAACAGTGAATGTTACGGTTGGTACCGGGCCATTTAATTATTCTTGAGTACAATTCCTTCACAAACAACACAAGATGCAACAGGATTGGCAGCAGGAACATATTCCTGTACTGTAACTGATGCAAATGGTTGTAGCAGCATTGCTTCAACACAGATTACACAACCAACATTATTTACGGTTAGTATTAATGCAGGTGCAACTTCTGCTTGTACAGGTGTTCCAATTAATGTTACTGCTATCGGAAATGGTGGAACCGGACCATACAATTACAATTGGGTTTCAGGGCCTGCGACATCTTTAAATGTTATTAATGAAGCCCTTTCGGGAAATTATAATTACGTTGTTAATGCAGTGGATGCGTTTAATTGTCCTGCCACAGCAAATGTTAATTTAACTTTCTTTCCTCAGCCAACAGTTACAGCAACCAGTGCAACATTATGTGCAGGACAAAGCACAGCAGTTCTTGTTGCGAGTGGTGCAACGAGTTATGTATGGCAGCCGGGTAATGTAACAGGAAGTACTTATGCATTTAGCGGGACTACATCACAAGTAATTAGTGTTGTGGGAACAGCAAATGGTTGTAGTAATTCAGCAACAACATCTGTATTTGTTAATCCTGTTCCCACAGCAAACATTTCTACATCTACTGCAAATGGGTGTGTTCCTGTTTGTATGACCTTTAGTGCAAATGGTAATCCAAATATTACAAGTTATAATTGGATATTAAATGGTGCAGGAATTACAGGATCTGTAAATGGAGCTTATTGTTTTGATGAAGCGGCTTCCTATACTTTAGGTTTAACATTAATGGATGGAAATGGTTGTACCGGAACTGTTGTTCCTGTTAATATTGAAATTTATCCTCAACCTATTGCGGATTTTAATCACGCACCAATTAAACCAATTGTGAATCAAGATCCGTTTGTAACATTTACAGATGCTTCTTACAATGCAAATATTGTAAGTTGGAATTGGTATTTTATGAATACAGCTCAATATACTTCCATTTTACAAAATCCAACTTTCCCTTATACAGAACCGGGAACTTATCCTGTTGTATTAGTAGTGAAAAGTGATAGAGGTTGTTCAGATACAATTGTTAGACCTTTAGTAGTTGGTGAAGATTTTGGAATTTATGTTCCGAATGCCTTTACACCAAATGGAGATGGCGTGAATGATATCTTCCAACCTAAAGGTTTTGGTGTGGTGAAATATGAATTAAACATCTTCGACCGTTGGGGTGAAAAAGTATTTAGTACAACAACATTTGAAAAAGGATGGGATGGAACTATGCAATCGAAAAAAGATGTGAAATATGGTATTATAGAAGATGGCTCTTATAGCTGGATAATTAATGCCACCAGCGTATTTGGAAAATCACATGAACTAAAAGGACATGTAATATTGATGAAATAATAAAATTCAAACCAAAAGAAAAGGGGCTTAAAGCCCCTTTTTTTATTTAAATAATTTATGGTACTCTAAAACACTTATCAAAGTATCATAACCGCGGTAACCGTATTCTTTGCGGGCAGTTTTAAAAGCTTCCTTTGATGTTTGAATATTGGTAATAAAATCAAGTTTAGGATTGTTTAAAGAAAATACCCAATAGTAATCTTTTCCCTTTTCATCTTTGCATTTTCCTATAAATGCTGAATTATCGAAAGCAAATTCGGTAACACCCGGACGGCCTGTTTCTATTTCACCATTGTCATTTACATTAAATTCAATTACATTTTTCTCATCAAAAAGTGTTGCGGTTTCTAATACATCCACCGAGTGTAATGAATAAGGATAGGTTAAAGGCATGCGATGATAATCTGCAAAACCATAATACACATAAAACTCTTTTGGTGCATTGGTATCGTTGTTCATGGCCTCAAACTCTTTTAATTTCTTAAGGGTTTCATTGGTATTTAAATCATCATACTTATAAGAAGAATCCAACTTTTGTAATTCATCCATCGATTCTTCAAATTTTTGTTCAACGTGCTGACCTAAATCTTTTACGGTATTCACCACCTTGCTAACGAATAAGAAAATGGAGAATAATAAAGTCAACAAAGCAATTACACCTGCAATTAACCAATTCCATTTGTGTTTATGTCCTTGCGATAAACGTATTACAAAAAATATAAAGCAAATTAGGAAGCCAACGCCCGATAAAATAATAAAAGCGATATAGGCTAATGCATGAAAAAAAATAGATGAATCTTGCATATGATGGAGTTTGTTATTTACTAATACTTTCCGCTTCGAAAGATTCTGACTTTCGTCAGGATGACACGCGATACTTTGAAAAATTACAATGGAATATTACCGTGTTTCTTCTTCGGTAATTGATCCACCTTATTTTCGAGCATTTTAAAGGCACGAATTAATTTCTGACGAGTTTCTTCGGGTTTAATAACCTCATCAATAAATCCACGTTCAGCAGCGCGATACGGATTCGCAAACATCGTTTGATATTCCGCTTCCTTCTCTTTCCATTTTGCGTCTTTATCTTTTGCGGTAGAAATTTCTCCTTTAAAAATAATTTCTGCGGCACCCTTCGCACCCATTACAGCAATTTCTGCACTTGGCCAAGCGTAATTCATATCGGCACCAATGTGTTTACTGTTCATTACATCATACGCTCCGCCATAAGCTTTACGCGTGATTACTGTAATTCTTGGAACTGTTGCTTCGCTGAAGGCGTATAATAATTTTGCGCCGTTAGTGATAATCGCATTCCACTCTTGATCTGTACCTGGTAAAAACCGGGAACATCTTCAAATACCAATAAAGGAATATTAAAACTATCGCAAAAACGAACAAAGCGTGCTGCTTTAGTTGTTGAATGAATATCTAAAACTCCTGCTAAAACTGCAGGTTGGTTAGCGACAATTCCAATACTTTTCCCAGCTAAACGTGCAAATCCAACAACAATATTTTCTGCAAAATGTTTGTGCACTTCTAAAAAACTATTTTCATCAATTACACCTTCAATAACCTCGCGCATATCATAAGGTTGATTAGCGTTATCAGGAATAATTGAATTTAAAACAGTTCTGGTTTCGTTACCCATTTCATACGGAACAGAAGGTGCGTCTTCTTCGCAATTCTGCGGCATGTAACTTAATAATTGTTTAATGTGATTAATCGCCTCAATTTCATTTGCACAAGCAAAATGCGTTACACCACTTTTTGAAGCGTGCGTCATTGCACCACCTAATTCTTCACTCGTAACTTCTTCATGCGTTACAGTCTTCACCACATTCGGGCCAGTAACAAACATGTACGAAGTACTCTCTACCATTAAAATAAAATCAGTTATGGCAGGGGAATAAACTGCTCCACCTGCACAAGGACCCATAATACCAGATAATTGCGGAATAACACCACTAGAGCGAACATTACGGTAAAAAATATCGGCATAACCACCAAGAGAAACAACTCCTTCTTGAATACGAGCTCCGCCACTATCATTTAAACCAATTACAGGCGCGCCATTTTGCATAGCGAGATCCATAATTTTACAAATTTTTTCTGCGTGGGTTTCGGATAATGAACCACCAAAAACAGTGAAATCTTGAGAGAAAACGTAAGTTAATCGTCCGTTTACAGTACCATAGCCTGTAACAACTCCATCTCCTAAATATTTTTCTTTTTCTAAACCGAAATCGTTGCTACGATGAGTTACCAACATGCCAATTTCTTCGAAACTACCTTCATCTAATAAAAAATGAATGCGTTCGCGCGCGGTTAATTTTCCTTTTTTGTGTTGCGCGTCAATTCGTTTTTGTCCGCCGCCTAAAAGTGCTTCGGCTTTTTTCTGTTCAAGTATATTTAGTTTTGAATTCATGCTAATTTATTTACGCCTTAAATTTACCATTTTATTATGATTTTTTCTCCTCCTCAAGGGTTGGTGAACGTAATTCAACGGCCTTAACGGTTTTCTTACGGAACCTTAAGTTAAGTAGTTCAACTGCAAACGAGAAGGCCATCGCGAAATAAATATAACCTTTCGGGATTTGGAGTTTTTCAACATGAACACCCTCAATTACCAATAAAACGGCGATTAAAACAAGGAAAGAGAGTGCCAGAATTTTGAAGGTTGGATGTTTATGAATAAAGGCTGAAATCCGAGGCGCGAAATAAAACATCACCACCATACTTATAATTACGGCCGTCATCATAATCACAAAATTATTAGCCATACCAATAGCGGTTACAATCCCATCAATACTAAAAACCATATCAATTAAAATAATTTGAATAATGATGGCTTTGAAAGTGGCAGGCTTTTTATTTTCGGCTTTCAGTTTTTCGTCAGGATCTTCACCTTCCAACTTGTTGTGAATTTCCAGAGTGGAATTCACCAATAAGAACAAACCACCTGCTAACATAATTATATCTTTCAATTCAACCGGATGTTCAAACATCGTAAACAAAATATGCTCCCCTTTTAATAAATATCCCAATAGAAAAAGGAAAAGTAATCTCATTCCTATTCCCACTAACATCCAAACTAAACTTGCCTTTTTTACCTAACTTCTTTCAAGTCGACTAAGAACAATAGACACGAAAATAACATTATCGATGCCTAATAAAATTTCCATTAGGGTTAATGGTATTAGACTTAAGAGGGCTTCGGTTGAAAATAAATTTTCCATTTATTAAAATTTTACGGTCTTAAATTAATAAAAAAAGCCCCGTAAAATACAGGGCTCTTTCATTTTTAATTTAGTTTAGAATTTTATGCTTAGTCCTCCGTTAATATAAGATGTGCCATAACCAGCTTCAGCATATAAACCAAAATTTTTCACAAAATACCAGCGGGCGCCTGCAAAAACCGAATAAGCCGGATAAGCAAAACTGCTACGGTATGTATAAGGATCCTTATTACCCGGATCATTAGTTTCATAATTGTGAATTTGAAAACGCATTCCTACAATTACACCGGCGTAAACCTCAGCATTTTTACTATTTAGAACATCCCAATGATAAACAGCTCTTGCTGCTACACTAAAATAATTCCAAGAATGTTTATAGTAATAAGTATTATAAACTAATAAGTTATTGTAGTAAGAATAATCGTATCCGTAATATTCGTGCTGAAAACCAAGATAAGCACCAACTCCTAAATAACCCGGACCTAATTTTTGTTTCCAGGGTTGCTCGTAGGTTAAACTAAAAGAAGGTGTTCTGCCATAACGGTATCCTGCTGCTCCACGTAAGATGGAATGGTAACTACGGCTACCAAAACCAATGCCGATATTAATGATGTGTGTGTTTTCATCAAAACATTTTTCACCACCTTCATTTTTCTTAAGAAAGGAATAAGTCCGCGTTTTAGAAGGAAAATCATCTGCAAAAGAAGGAGAAACCATTGCGATAATGGCTACAAATAGAATTACTTTTTTCATGATTTATTTTTTTATTGTGATTTTTTGGGCTTCAATTATTTTACAAAATTCGTCATTTTTTTGGATAAATTTTAAATCAAATTTTTATTCAGATTTATACTTAAAAAACAAGAAAATGTTATTAACATTTGTTAGTAAAAATCACTCGTAAAAACGCCTAAAAAACCAATGAAATTCGATATATTTAAACATTAATTAGAAACTAAAAAAAGAGAGCGATTTTATGTCAGAAAACACAGCTACAGACAAAGCAAATTACGGTGCAGATAATATCCAGGTTTTAGAAGGATTAGAAGCGGTAAGAAAACGTCCCGCCATGTATATTGGTGATATTGGTATTAAAGGATTACACCATTTAGTTTATGAAGTAATTGATAACTCGATTGACGAGGCGCTTGCCGGTCATTGTAAAAACATATTCGTTACCATTAACGAGGATAACTCTATAACCGTAAAAGATGATGGTCGTGGTATTCCTACAGGTATTCACCCAAAATTAGGTGTAAGTGCCCTTGAGGTAGTTATGACAGTATTACACGCCGGTGGTAAGTTTGATAAGGATACCTACAAAGTATCGGGTGGTTTGCATGGTGTGGGTGTATCCTGCGTAAATGCATTATCAACCCACTTAAAGGTTGACGTTCACCGTGATGGCAAGATTGTTACACAAGAATTTAACATCGGGAAACCATTATATCCTGCAAAAGAGACAGGAACTACCGATTATAGGGGCACGATTGTGACGTTTAAACCCGATTTAAGCATATTTATCGTGGGCGAGTATAATTACACTACCCTGGCTAACCGAATGCGCGAATTATCGTTCTTAAACAAGGGAATCAGCCTTTCTTTAGCGGATAAGCGCCAATTAGATGAAAACGGGAAGCCTTTAAGCGAAACTTTTCTTAGTACCGGCGGTTTAAGAGAATTTGTTAATTACTTAGATGGTGGTAAAGAAAAGCTGATTGACGAAGTTATTTACATGGAAGGCGAAAAAGGTGGCATCCCTGTTGAAGTAGCTATGATTTATAATAATTCGTACTCTGAAAATCTTCAGAGTTACGTAAACAATATTAATACTCACGAAGGAGGAACTCACTTAGCAGGTTTCCGTAGAGGTTTAACACGTACTTTAAAAAGTTACGCTGATAAATCAGGATTACTTTCGAAATTAAAAATTGAAATTGCAGGTGATGACTTCCGTGAAGGATTAACTGCAGTAATTTCAGTTAAAGTTCAGGAACCGCAATTTGAGGGTCAAACTAAAACGAAATTAGGAAATAATGAAGCAATGGGTGCCGTTGATCAAGCGATTAGCGAAGCCTTAAATAATTATTTGGAGGAGCATCCGAAGCATGCGCGCATGATTGTAGATAAAGTTATTTTAGCTGCAACTGCCCGTCACGCCGCACGTAAAGCACGCGAATTGGTACAACGTAAAAACGTTATGACCGGCTCAGGTTTACCGGGAAAATTAGCTGATTGTGCTAGTGGAGATCCTGTTTTATCAGAATTATTTTTAGTTGAGGGTGACTCAGCGGGCGGAACTGCAAAGCAGGGCCGTAACCGTGAATTCATGGCGATTTTACCTTTACGTGGTAAGATTTTAAATGTTGAGAAAGCTTTAGAATATAAAATTTACGAGAACGAAGAGATTAAAAATATTTTCACCGCATTGGGTGTTTTCCGCGGAACAGCAGAAGATGACAGAACGTTGAATTTAGATAAACTTCGTTACCATAAAATTGTGATTATGTGTGATGCCGATGTAGATGGTTCACATATTACAACGTTAATTTTAACGTTCTTCTTCCGTCACATGAAGGAATTAATCGAGCGTGGCCATGTTTACATTGCTACTCCTCCACTTTACCAAGTGAAAAAAGGAAAAGACATGCGTTATTGTTGGAATGAAGAACAACGTGATGCGTATGTAAAAGAATTAGGTGGTGATAAACCTGAGAGTGTTGGTATCCAACGTTACAAAGGTTTAGGAGAGATGAACGCTGAACAACTATGGGAAACAACTTTAAATCCACAAACGAGAACATTAAGACAAATTTCGGTTGATAATGCTGCTGAAGCTGACCGTGTCTTCTCGATGTTAATGGGAGATGAAGTTCCACCACGCCGTGAATTCATTGAAAAAAATGCTAAGTACGCGAAGGTTGATGCGTAAAAAGACAAAGGGTTGAATGAAAGTTCAGCCCTTTTTTTATTTTTGTTATATGATTAATACCCGTTTGAGGATTATTGCATTTGCTTTTTTACTTTCTCTTGTAAGTTTTTCGCAAACCTCTAAATCACATAAAATTGATTCGCTTAAAAAAATAGTTGAATCTGCCTCCGCACACGATACTGTTAAACTAAATGCAATTATAAAAATTTGTTATGATTTAACAGGAGATGACCCTGATATGGTTTACAAGTTCGGAGCACGCGGACTTGAAATTGCCAAAAAAATGATTTAAAAAACAAGATGGCTGATATCTACACAGCTGTTGGAACAACATTTAAAAACCAAGACAAACTAGACACCGCCGAATATTGTCAAAAAAATGCACTTGCTAATTTTAAAGAAATTAATCACACCAAAGGCATATCCCGAGCTTTAAACAATTTAGGAATTATAGAAAAGCAACGAGGTAATTATGGACGCTCCTTAGAATATTATTTTCAATCGCTTGAGCCGCTTAACAAAGAAAAAGACAAGGCCGACTTTGCTCGTGTTTATACCAATATAGGTATTGTTTATAAGCATCTTAAAAACTGGGAGAAAGCAATAGAGTATCAGCAAATGTGTATTTCTCTTTATGGTGAATTAAAAGACACTGTGAAAATGGCTAAGGGCATGAGCAATCTTGGTATTGTTTACAAAGAGCAAGGCAAATTAATTGAGGCCAAAGAAACTATAAAGAAGGCGCTTCTCTATATTGTTACAAAAGGCGGCGAAAAACAAAGTAAAGGACAGCTTTATGAAACACTTGGTGGTATTTATCAATTAGAAAAAGATTATCACATGGCACAAGATTGTTATGAGAAATCTATTGAAATACATAAAGAACTAGGAAACCGGGAAGCGGTTGCACTTTGTTTATCAAACGAAGCAAAACTGTTTATCGCTATGGGGAACTATCCTAAAGCGAAAACAAAAATTGATGAAGCTTTTACTATTGCTAATGATTTGAAACATTTTAAACTATTACTTGATATGTACTCAACCTATTCGCAATATCATATTGCTAATAAGGATTTCAAATCTGCGTACACTTATCTTGAAAAATTTCAGAAGCTAAATGATTCTGTTTTCACAAATGGCTTATCACTCCAAATTTCTGATATGGAGAAAAAATTACAAAATGAAAAACGTCAGAAAGAAATTGAAATGCTCAAAAAAAACGAAACGATTCGTGATAGTGAATTAAAACGTCAAAAACTGATTACATATGGATTAGGTCTTTTTATATTGATAATTATTGTTCTTGGATTTTTCATTTACAAAAATTTAAGAGAAAAAAAGAAGGCCTACTTATTGCTTGAACGTAAAAACAATGAAGTGGAGAGTCAGAAATTAATTATTGAAGAGAAAAATAAAGATATTATTGATAGTATTAAGTATGCTGAACGATTGCAGAAGACGATTCTACCACCAATGAAAATCATTAACGAAATTGTTCCGGATTCATTCGTGTTCTTTAAACCAAAAGATATTGTGAGTGGTGATTTTTACTGGATTGAAAAAACAAAAGAAGGAATATTGTTTGCCGTTATTGATTGTACAGGTCATGGTGTACCGGGTGCTATGATGAGCCTTGTAGGAAACAACTTATTGAATAAAATTGTAAAGGAAAAAGGGATTTCAAATCCTCAAAAAATATTAAACGAATTATTGTCAGAACTTTTTTTAGCATTAAGACAAGATACTGAAGAAATAAAGGCTAACGACGGAATGGATTTAACGGTTTGTTTGTTCAACCCAACTACTAATAAATTAACCTATGCGGGTGCTTTTAATCCGGTACTTATTGCCCGCGATAGTGAAATTATTGAATTAAAAACCGATAAATTTAGTGTAGGGAAATATGCTTACGAACATAATTTCACTTTTAAAGAACAGGTTTTTGACTTAAAGAAAAACGATGTTGTTTATTTAAGTACCGATGGTTATAGCGATCAGTTTGGTGGTAATAAAGGAAAAAAACTAATGCGAAAGAATTTCTATCTGCTTCTTCAAAAGATATCACATTTAAGTAAAGAAGAACAAATTTTAAAAATTGAAGAGAATTTTAATAACTGGAAAGGAACCTACGAACAATTGGATGATATAACTGTTTTTGGATTTAGAGTGTAATTAGCCTCTCGCTTTATCGAGCAAATCATTCAGTTCTTTAACCTCGGCAATTGATAAATTTTTAAACGTGTTTTTAAATTCATCATCAACATGATCTAATGTCTTTAATAAATCAAGTCCTTTTTCGGTAATTAATAAATCCACATTTCTTCTGTCGTTCGGACATTCATGGCGCTCTAATAATCCTTTTGCTTTTAATTTATCTACAATGCGGGAGGCATCGCTCATTCGATCTAGCATTCTGTCTTTTATCAACTTCAAATTACAAGGTTCCGGATGTTGTCCACGTAAAATACGCAACACATTAAATTGTTGCGGGGTAATATCTTCACTCTTAAACGTTTGTTGATTTTTATAGCTCAGCCAATTGAAAGTATAAAAAATATTGATAGCCAGCTTGTGCTGTTCGCTTTTGAATTTCTTTTGTTGTATTTCGTCTTCCAATCTCACGCTCCCAAAAATAGAATAAAATCCCATCACACCAAAGAGGGGTAATGGGATTTTTATCTTATTATGCTTTATTTAATTCAATAGTACAGTCAATTTTCACTTCTTCACTTACTACAACTCCACCCGCTTCCAATGCTGCGTTCCATTTTAAACCGTAATCAACACGATTTAATTTTCCTGTAATTTTAAACGCGTATTTAGTATTTCCCCAAGGATCTTTCACCGTTTTAGAAGCACCAATCGCAGTTAATTTTACTTTTTTTGTTACACCATGCATAGTTAAATCACCTTCTAAATCATAAGTACCTTTAACTTTTCCGGCTTTCATAGATGTTGCTTTAAAAGTCATTTTCGGAAATTTCTCAACATCAAAAAAATCGGCGCTCTTTAAATGTCCGTCGCGTTTTTCATCATCAGTGTTGATTGAATTTACATCAACTGAAAATTCAATTTTAGCGTCTGTAAAATCCATTTCCGATTTTGAAGCTACAGTTCCTTCATACACTTTAAATTTTCCTTCAGTTTCGCTCACCATTAAGTGAGTTACCGCAAATCCTAATTTACTGTGTGATCCGTCAACTTTCCAGTTAGTTTGTGCATTAAAGCCCCACGACACAACTAAAAGTGCAGCGATGGCAGTTTGTTTTAAAGTTTTCATATTATTTATGGTTTAAGATTATTCCGCAAATATACATGTTATAACATTTATTGTTGCAACAATAAATGTTAAATCTTAATCTCCATATAATTAAGTGGCTTTAAATCAGATAAATGAAATTTATCAATCCGTATCCGTTTTAAGGTCTGAACCCTAAATCCAAGCGTTTTGCACATTCTTCGTATCTGTTTATTCTTACCTTCTGTTAAAATAATCCGAAAAGATTTCAAGTCAATTTTTTCTATAAAACAAGGCAAGGTTACACAAATTCCTATATCTAAACCCTGCCCCATCTTCGTAATAAATTCCTCATTAATTTCCTGATCCACTTCAACAATATATTCCTTTTCTTTTTTGTGCTGAGGCCGAGTTATACTATTCACCCACCTCCCATTATTCGAAATAATCAATAAACCTTCCGATGCTTTATCTAAGCGTCCGGCTACAATAAATTCTCCCGTAAAGGGGAAAACAGTACTTAGATTATCTTTTATATCCGTACTAAAAGTGGATTCTATTCCCGGAGGTTTGTGTAATGCATAATATTTATATTCGGGTATCGACTTTAGAATTTCACCGTCCAATTTTAATTCGTCTTCATCATTTAACACTTCATTCTCTGTTATTACTTTTCCATTAACGGTTAATTTACCTGATGAAATTAAAGCGGCCGCGGTTTTATTTGTGTAATTTAACCGATGAATTAAGAAGTATTTTACGCGCAATCTGAAACTCATTCCGCTAAATTACATAAATGAATGTCATGCAAGAGATAATTAAGATAACCGGCATATCTAAAGTTTATAAAATAGGAACTGAAACTATTTACGCCCTGCAAAAAATTGATCTTTCTATTTTTAAAAACGAGTACGTTGCTTTAATGGGTCCATCAGGTAGCGGAAAATCTACCCTAATGAATATTTTAGGTTGCTTAGATACACCTACAAGCGGTGAATACATTTTAAATAATAATTCGGTTGCAACTATGACCGATAACGAATTAGCAGAAGTGCGTAATAAAGAAATTGGTTTCGTTTTTCAAACGTTTAACTTATTACCACGTAATTCCACACTCGAAAACGTCGCACTTCCTCTAGTATATGCCGGCATACCAAAAGCCGAACGCGAAGCCCGTGCCAAAGAAGTTTTAGAACAAGTTGGTTTAGGAAATAGAATGCAACATAAACCTAATGAATTATCGGGTGGACAAAGACAACGAGTTGCTATTGCCCGCGCTTTGGTTAATAAGCCTGCTATTATATTAGCCCATGAACTAACAGAAAATTTAGATAGTAAAACATCCGTTGAGATTATGGGTTTATTTGAAGAAATTCATAAAAACGGAAACACTATAATTTTAGTAACACACGAAGAAGATATTGCTATGCATGCTCATCGCATCGTTCGTTTAAAAGACGGTTTAGTTGAGAGTGACAAACAAAATAACGCTGTTATCACCTACAAATCCCGTATGGAAACAATGGGTTAATGATTAGATATCCATCAGATCACAATCATTATTTTTCCACTTATTGCGCCAAGTCTACCACGTAAACACTATGTAGTGTAATTCGTGAGAATTTCTACTTCATGGAGATTTTTTTAGTACCTTCGCCTATGTTCATGAAGCTTAAATTTCTCTTAATATTTTTAGTGTTTTGCAGTGCATTATCAGCGCAACGCGTTAGTGATACCACTATGAATATTCCCTTAATTTCTGTGAACTTTGGTGGACATATGCCTAAAGGTGATTTAGAAACCAGATTTGGGAATAATCTCTCTATTGGCGGAAGTTTTCTTTTCAAAGAGCGAAGAACTTGGACGATTGGTGTTGAAGGCGCTTATTTTTTTAGCAAAAATGTTAAAGAAGATGTGATTACACAAATGAAAACCAGTGAAGCTTTCGTGATCGATAATGAAGGTTATCCCGCTGATTTACGGATTACTGAAAGAGGTTTTAATGCTTATGTTGTAGTTGGAAAAGTGTTTCCGAAATTAGGACATAATCCCAACTCAGGTTTAATTACCAATTTTGGCTTTGGCTATTTACAACATAAAATAAAATTGTACGATGCAAATCAAAAAATTGCGGCTGTTGACAAGGATATGGCAAAAGGTTACGACAGATTAAGTGGTGGTTTTGCGATGAATCAATTTATCGGCTACTTATATTTTAGTAATAACCGTTTGGTAAATTTTATTGCGGGTTTCGAATTTCATGAGGCCTTCACTAAAAGTTATCGTGGTTTTAATTACGATACAGGTTTGTCGGATACAAAACAACGCACCGATATATTAGTTGGATTCCGCATAGGTTGGATATTACCTCTTTATAAACGTACCCAGGACTTCTATTACAATTAACATGCTGTTTTATAATCTAGGCGTATATCTATATACACTTTCTATTTTTTTAGCTTCGGCATTTAAACCTAAAGCCAAACTTTGGGTACAAGGAAGGAAAAACTGGAAAGAGAATTATTCAGCACAATTAAAAAAAATTTCCGATCACAAAAAAATTTGGGTGCACTGCGCTTCTTTGGGCGAATTTGAACAAGGCCGCACCTTAATTGAAAGCATAAAAAAACAACATCCCGCTTATAAAATTGTTCTTACTTTTTTCTCACCCAGCGGTTATGAAGTTTGTAAAAATTATGAAAATGCTGATTGCATTTTTTATTTGCCTTACGATTCTAAGTCGAATGCCAAAGCTTTTTTAGAATTAGTAAATCCGGATAAAATCATTTTTATTAAATATGAATTTTGGGTGAATTACTTACTTCAAATAAAGAAAAAAAATATAGAATGTTATTTGGTATCGGCTGTTTTTAAAAATCATCACCCGTTTTTTAAATGGTATGGCAAAGTATTTATTAAATCTTTAACCGCCTTCAAAATACTTTTTGTTCAGGATAAAAATTCACAACAGCTATTACAATCTATCAATATCACCAACGTGGAAATTTGTGGTGATACGCGTTTCGACAGAGTAATAGAAATAAAAAATAAATTTAGTCCGGTTGCCGAAATCGAAAAATTTAAAGGTAATTATAAACTAATAATTGCCGGCAGTACCTGGCCGGGTGATGAAGAATTAATTTTAGAAACTTTCAAGGAATTAAATTTTACAGATACGAAATTGATAATTGTACCGCATGATATTGAAGAAGGTTTATTAAAAGAAACTATTTCAAAAATCAACAAACATCAATTAAGCTATTCTTTATTTACCGAATCTATCAATACAAATTCGCAAGTTTTAATTTTGAATACTATGGGTTTGCTCTCTAAAAGTTATTATTATGCTAATCAAGCTTACATTGGAGGTGGTTTTAATGGTGGTATTCATAATTGTTTGGAACCTGCAGTTTATGGCATACCGGTTACTATTTACGGGAACCATTTTTATAAATATAACGAAGCAGTTGATTTAGTGAATTTAAAAGTAGCTATGAATGTAAATTCAAAAGAAGAACTCAAAAAAGCCTGGCTTCATTTTTTTAAATCACAACAATCTTCATCAGAAATTTCAGAAAAACTCAACACATTTTTTGCCGCAAATTCAAAAGTTACAGAGCGCATTTTAAGCCATATTCACTTTTAATTTTTACTACATTACTCTCAAGTCAAGTTCAATTCTTGCGGCCATAAGATTCCTTTCATTATCCTTATCATAGAAGTAGATGTAAATTGGTCGAAGATTAAGATTTAAACACCTTTTCACTACACTGATAATCAAATTGTTATGTATGAAATACAAATGAGGTCAAATTTGATTAATTCGTATTATTTTACTTACTTGCAAATGATTTTTTAATAACCAATTAAGTTATTTTATCGATGAATTTTAAAAAGAATATGTTTAAATCAAATTTATTGGCTTTAAGCTTTGCATCCGTGCTTATTGCTACATCTTGCGGAGGTGACAAACCAAAAGAAGACGACACTAACACTGATACTGTTATTGATACAGATACTGCAAAAACTGCCGTGCTTAACGTAGGTGGTGAATTGTTCAGTGTTCCGTCACCAATTCAAACTGCTATGCTGATTCAGAAATCAGGTGTTGCATATGATAAATCAATTTTAAATGTTTCTAACAAAGCAAACACTTATACTAATGATTTTATGCGCTCATTAAATCTTGGTATTTATGGTGCTGATTTAGGATACGTAAGTATGTATAATCAAACTCAGGATGCTATTGGGTATTTAGCTGCTGTAAAACAGTTAGCTGATAAACTTGGTGTTTCTGCAGCGTTTGATACAGGAACCATGAAACGTATTAATGATAACATTGCTAATAAAGATAGTATGTTGGTATTGGTTGGTATTGCTTACCGTGCCAGCGATGCTTATTTAAAAACTAATAAGCGTACTGAAGTTAGCAGCTTAATTTTAGCAGGTGGTTGGATTGAAAGTATGCACTTCTCAGTTACAGCTTACAAGCAAAAACAAGGTGATGAAGTTAAATACCGTATTGCTGAACAAAAACAAGCACTTGGTAGCATCATCAAATTATTAGCTTCAAATACTGCACCGGAAGCGATTGAATTAGGAAAACAACTTAGTGATTTAGCTAAAGTTTACGAAGGTATTCAGTTCAAATATACTTTTGTTGAACCAACAACTGACTCTTTAAAGAAGATGACCTACATCAACAGCACCAACGAAGTAATTGTATCGAAAGAGCAAATAGATCAAATCAGTGCTAAGATTACAGAAATAAGAACTAAAATTACCAACGTACAATCTTAATTTTTATACCGAGTATGAAAAAATTAACCCTTACCATATTATCTTTCGTATTAGCGTTTTCGCTTTCTAACAAAGCAAAAGCACAATGCGATACCATTGCTAATCTTTGTTCAAAGCACATTATCTCTACCTTTATTTCTGATGGTCAGCAATACCGTGCTTTATTATTAAACTCAGAAGAGACTGCAGAATTCCACACTACTTTTTTCGGTGAAACCATTTACCGTATTGCAGCTTGCAGCGGTACAAATGATGGAAATTTAATTTTTAATATTTACGATCAAGACCGTCACTTACTATTTACCAATCGTAATCACAAAAATTCTCCATACTGGGACTTTAAAATTAAAAATACTTTAGAGTGTATTATAGAAGCACAAATCGATGTTAACCGAAATCAGGGTTCCGGTTGCGCCGTTGTCCTAATAGGCTTCAAACAAAAATAATTCACCAACGCTTTTGTGAAAAAAGGATAAAGAACCAAAAGCTTTATCCTTTTTTACTTTTAAAACGATGATTAAACAATTATATATACTTGCTTTTCTTGCCGGGTTTAACTGCATGTTTGCTCAAAACTGCAACGACCAGCTGGTAAGCGATAGTTTATATAAACCTACCGAAAAACATTCTTACTTAGTCAATGTATTAAACTGCCCGCTTAAAAATGGTGGCAATATTCAATTCATTAATAACAACGGTAAATTCGTTTTAAAGATTACTCCCAATCAAAAACTTGGTTTTTAGATGTTGGTCCGCTACAAATTAAATCCGGAAACAAAAGTTTCTTTTTAAAGTCGGCCACTTACTACGATCACAAAGAACCTACTGCTTATTTTTTGGTGGATGTTTTAATTAATTATATTGCTACATTAAGAGACGATGGCTTAACCTCTATCATCTTTAACGAAAAATTTGAAGCTGTACTTAGCGGAGAAGATCAAAAAAACATCCGTCGTATAGCAAAATGTTTTTATGATCTTTATAAAAAATAACGTACTGTAATACTAAAAATTTATGAGTGAACGAATACTAAGAGCCCTAATGCAAATGTTTGCCATCATCGCAAAAGTGGATGGCGTAAATAACACAGGAAGGGCCATTGTGCAGTCTTTCTTAAAGCAACAATTAAACCAAGAGCAGGTAGATACCTACTTAGGTATTTTTGACGAATACCTTGAAGCCCATCATCAGGTTTCAAAGAAAAAAGACGGTTCAGCAAAACGTACCTCTTTAAATTCAGTTAAAGTATTAAAAATCTGTACTCAGATCAACCAAGAACTTGAACAACCTCAAAAAGTCATTGTGTTGATTCGTTTATTAGAGTTTATTTATTCTTCTAACGAAATCTCTGAACAAGAATACGAATTCGTTATCACGGTGGCTGAAACCTTTAACATCGTTAATGAAGAATTCTTACAATTAAAACATTTTGTTGAAGATAAAGTTGAAGTAACTCCTGATTCGCCAAAAACGCTTGTTATTAATAACAAAGAAAACGGCTACAACAACTCAACAAAACATATTTTATGCGAAACACTTACTGATGATGTTCGTATTATTCAAATCGACAGTGTTGGTATGTATGCGTTGCGCATTTATGGTAATATCGAGTTACAGTTAAACGGACAAGGTATTTCAAAAGAACGCGTTCATATTTTAACGCCGGGTTCTTCTTTACGTAGTTCTAAAGTTAAACCAATTTATTATTCCGATATCATTGGCCGCTTCTTAGCGGATGCGAGCAAAGCTAAAATTTCATTCGAAGCGAAAAATATCGAGTACAAATTTAAAGGCGGTAAATTAGGTTTACGTAACATTAACATCCGCGAAGAGAGTGGAAAGTTAATTGGTATCATGGGAGGTTCAGGTGCCGGTAAATCTACTTTATTAAACGTATTAAATGGTGTTGAAGTTCCTAGTGCCGGAGAAGTTTTAATTAACGGAAAAAACATTCACAAAGATAAAGAAGCCGTTAAAGGTGTAATTGGTCACGTTACACAAGATGACTTATTAATTGAAGAATTAACCGTTTACCAAAACTTATTCTATAATGGTAAATTATGTTTTGGAAATTTAACCGATGATGAAATTGCTAAAAAATGTATTTCGTTATTAGCTGATTTGGGTTTAACTGAAACAAAAGATTTAAAAGTTGGTTCTCCATTAGAAAAAACAATTTCGGGTGGACAGCGTAAACGTTTAAATATTGGTTTAGAGTTAATCCGTGAGCCTTCGGTGCTTTATGTGGATGAGCCTACTTCAGGTTTATCATCACGTGACTCTGAAAACATCATGGATCTTTTAAAAGAATTAGCTTTAAAAGGAAAATTAATTTTCGTTGTAATTCACCAGCCGTCTTCAGACATTTTTAAAATGTTTGATAAACTTCAAATATTAGACGTTGGCGGTTATCCTATTTATTACGGCAACCCGGTTGATGCAGTTTCTTATTTTAAACGTTTAGTAAATCACGTTAACTCAGAAGAAAGCGAATGTTGGAATTGTGGTAACGTAAATCCTGAATTAATTTTCAATATTATTGAAAGTAAGGTATTAGACGAATACGGTAACTTAACATTTAACCGTAAAACCAGTCCTGCTGAATGGAATAAGAGTTATGTGGAATTAATTGAAACAGGTATTGGTGACATTAAACATCAAGACGAAATTCCGGAAGCTATTTTCAAAATTCCAAACAAGTTAAAACAATTCAAAGTATTCATTACCCGTGATGTGTTAAGTAAATTAACCAACACACAATACTTAATGATCAACTTTATTGAGGCACCTTTATTAGCATTTATTTTAGCGTATTTAGTGCGTTACTTTAATACAGATGCTGACACAGGGCACGGCTATGTTTTCCGCGAAAACGAAAATATGCCTGCGTACATGTTTATGTCGGTTGTAGTAGCTTTATTTATTGGTTTAACGGTGAGTGCTGAAGAAATTATCCGCGACCGTAAAATCCGCAAGCGTGAATCGTTCTTAAACTTAAGTAAGGGAAGTTACTTGTGGAGTAAGATTATCATCATGTTTGTTTTATCAGCTATTCAAACTTTAACGTTTGTAATTGTTGGTAATATGGTGTTAGGTGTTAAGGGTATGTATTTAGATTATTGGATGGTATTATTCACCACTTCATGTTTCGCCAATATGTTAGGTTTAAATATTTCATCGGCCTTTAATAGTGCGGTTACCATTTACATTTTAATTCCATTCTTAATTATTCCTCAGTTATTATTAGCGGGTGTGGTTGTTAAGTTTGATAAATTAAATCCAACTCTAGCAGAGCAAGGTGGCGTTCCTATTGCCGGTGAAATTATGGCCAGCAGATGGGCCTTTGAAGCCTTAGCGGTAAATCAGTTTAAAGAAAATATGTACGAACGTAATTTCTATAAACTTGAAAAAACAAAAAGCGTTGCACAGTATAAAAAAGTATACTGGATACCAAAAGTACAAGGAAAGCTTACCAAAAATTGATAACGAATTAAAAGCCGGTAAAAAATAACCGATTTAAAAGAAGATATCGGACTTGTAAAAAATGAATTAGATAAAGAATCTACTCAGTCGAAAAAAATTAAGTGTGAGGTTTTATCTTCTATTAATCCTACAGGTTATAACGAAGCAGTTGTATTGAGTATTAAGGATTATTTAAAGCGTTTAAATGATTATTACAACGACATCGAGAAAGGTTGCTATAACAAAGCTGATGCTATTACTAATGGCATGACTAAAACACCTGCTGAGAAAGAAAAATTCTTACAACTTCAGGATGATTATGAAAATGAAAGCTTAAATCAGTTATTAAAAAACTCAAATAACATGGGCGAGCGTTGTTTAGAAAAAGACGGTCGTTTAATTCAACAAATTGATCCTGTTTTCCAAGACCCAACCGATTCAAACTTTGGTCGCGCGCACTTTTTTGCACCACGTAAAAAGTTTATGGGCACGTTATATCCAACTTATTGGTTTAATATTTTAGTGATTTGGATGATGAGTGTTTCCTTAATGATTACACTTTACTTTGATGTATTTAAAAGAGTATTAGACTTATTTGGAAACATTAGTTTCAGTAAGAAAAAACGTTAAATTTTACCTCACCTTATTTTAAAAGCCGGACAATTTGTTCGGCTTTTTTATTTGGAAACAAACGTCTTTAACCATTCAATAGCGTCTTCCTTGGAAAGAAAATCTTTAGTTGGCACAACAGGTTTGTTGTATTTTATATAGAAATCTGCAATCAATTTTTGAGCTAACGAAACATAAGCAATTGCATCTGCTAAAGTATAAATATTGCTTTCAGGACTCGCCGAAAATATTCTCACTTCCTTATCAATACTCACAAACTCACCGGCATCAATGAGTACTGGTAATTTCTTTCCTCCACCTAATTTTCCCATAGCCTCAACAACCAAAACAGCATCTTCTAATTCAAACTCTGCGCCACCCTTTAAATGAATATGTAAAATACCTTCATCGAGTAAGCTTACACTACTCTTCTTCAACTCTATTACTTTCATTTGTTAATTTTAACAATAAATGTACCATCAAATAGTTCTATTAACAATGATATTAGTCACTAAGTCGTTTCTATTTAATACATTTATATTATGAAATCTTTGAAAATAATTCTATCGCTGCTTTTACTTACTTGCCTAGTTTATGCTTTTACATCTGAACGCGTTTCAGCTAAACAGGATGATGGCATGACCGTGGAAGAGTATGTAAAGAAGACAGAAAATAAAGATAAAATTGTGTTCGTTTATTTTAAAGCGGATTGGTGCGCACCCTGTATAAAATTAAAACCTGCCATTGAACAATTACAAACAGAAGAAAAAGAAAAAGTTGAAATTTTAGTAATTGATGTAGATGAAAACAAAAAAGTATCTACTCATTTCGAAATAAATACGCTCCCGTTATTTATCATTTACAAAAACGGAAAAAAAGTGTGGGAAAATAATACCTCCTTGCCAAAAGCTGAGATTCAAAAGAAATTGAATTTGTATAAGTAACTTCGACTACGCTCAGTTACCGGTTTCATTTACTAGAAATTTATATTCAGCGACTCGGTGGTTGAGCGTAGCCGAAACCACATTTATTCCACCCAAAGCACCATTCCTTTTAAGTATTCCCCCTCAGGGAAAAACGGAATAACAGGATGATCGGCCGGTTGATATAAATAGTGGATTACTTTTACATTTCTTCCCGCCTCAATAGCAGCCGCTGCAATCGAATTATAGAATAACATTTTATCAATTACTCCCGAACAAGAAAACGTAAATAGAATCCCTCCCGGTTTTATTTTTTTAAGCGCAAGTGCATTTAGTTTTATGTAGCCTTTAACAGCATTATGCTTTACATCTCTACTCTTTGCAAAAGCAGGCGGATCTAAAACAATAACATCGTAAGCATTGTCTTTATCTTTCAAAAAATCAAAAACATCTTCAGCATATCCTTCGTGATTCGTAATCCCATTCAACTCCGCATTTTGTTTACTTAATTCAATTGCCGGTGCTGATGAATCAACCGAATGAACTAATGTTGCTCCCGCTAAAGCAGCGTAAACCGAAAATCCTCCTGTATAAGAAAATGTATTTAATACTTTTTTGCCTTTTGAATATTTCGATAACAACAAACGATTCTCTCTTTGGTCGACAAAAAAACCTGTCTTCTGACCTTTTTCCCAATCAATAATAAATTTGCAATTGTTTTCTTTCACCACAACTTGCTCTCCACCCTTCCCAACTAAATATTCATTCTTAATTCCGCTTGCATATTGTTTAGGTAAAGTTTCCGAACTTTTATCGTAAACACTTTTTAAACCGGCACCAAATGTTTTCTGTAGAGCTCTTACAATAGCATCTTTGTTCATGTGCATCGCAATACTGTGCGCTTGAAATACAACATGTCCGTCGTAATAATCCATAATCAATCCCGGCAATCCATCACCTTCTCCAAAAATTAAGCGACAAACATTAGTACACTCATTTAAGATGCCAAGGTTAATTCTGTACTGATAAGCCTTATTTATTTTATTGAACCAAAACTCATCATTAATTTCAACAGGTGTAAACGAAACTAAACGCACCGAAATACTCGCGTTTTGGTAATGACCAACTCCTAAAAATTTCTGACTGGCAGAATAAACCTCTACCAATTCCCCCTCCGCTAAATCATCTTTAATTTTGATAGCCCCTGAAAAAACCCAAGGGTGAAAACGCAACAAAGAATGCTCCTTGCCGTTGTGTAATGTTATTCTCTTTACTGCCATAAGGCCCCGAAATTACGGAATTTTCATGCATTAAAACCATCCATTTCCCTCCTGCCCAATAAGACGAATTGAGGAAAAACCTTGACTTTTAGAGGGGTCTGGGGGCGTATTCGAGTGTTAATAACAGGGCTTTTTTGCATAATTTGGGTGGTAAATTGGGTCTCAAGACCTTTGTTTATATGTAATAATTTTATATTTTGCATCAAATTTACCTACTATGAAATTCAGATTATTCGCTTTAATGGCTTTTGGAGTTAACTTCATGTTTGGCCAAGTAACAATTACAAGTAACATTCCTGCAAGTTTATCTTCAGGTTCAAATACTGATGTTGAAGTAAAAGTCAACAAAGGTTCTATAACCAATTTTGCAAAATACCAAATGGATGTTCCGGTTGGGGTTACAGTTACTGAAGTAGATTCTAAATCAGGTAATTTCACTTTCGAAAATAACCGTGCGAAAATTGTATGGGTATCTGTACCTAGTGATGCTGAATTCACATTAAAATTTAAAGTAAATGTTTCTTCATCTGCTCCTGCTGAAGGTGCTGTGATTCAGAAATTTTATTTTTTAGAGAATGGTGCGAAAAAAGAAGTTGAAGCTGAACCACTAAATGTTCAATTCGGTGGAAGCGCTACTCCTAAAAATGTTTCAGGTACAACTACTACTAAAACAGAACCTGCAAAAACAACTCCGGTTGCAACAACTCCTGCAAAAACAGAACCTGCAAAAACTGAGCCTGTAAAAACAGAACCCGCTAAAACTACTCCAGCTGCTACTACACCTGTTGCGACAACTCCGGTTGCTACAACACCTGCTGCTGCAACAACATCAGCAGCAACTCCTGGTTTAGTTTATCGTGTGCAATTAGCTTCATCACCAACTGAGCCTGTTAAATCAAAATATGCTGCTTTAGGAAATATGGTAGAGATTTCGAAAGAAGACGGCGCATACAAAGTGCTTTACGGAAAATACAATACTAAAGAGGAAGGCTTAAAAGGTTTTGATGAAGCATCTGCAAAAGGCTTCAAAGGTTTCTTAGTGAAATACCAAAATGGTGTTCGCGTGAAATAAGTTTAAGTTCTTAAATATTTTTTAATTGAAATTCGCGGGTAACTGCGAATTTCTTTTTTACAGATGAAACAGTTTATTGTAATAGCATTTGTTCTTTGTCTTTTTTCCTGTGCAAAAAAGCACGATTATAAATGTACTTGCGATGTAACAGGACAATGGAGCGGACGTTATACTACCATCATTCATCAAACTGAAGGAGAAGCTGATTATTCCTGTAGAAATTATGGGGAAAAAATTGTTGATGGTTATGGCGATTATAAATGTTTCATAGAAAAACAAAACTAGTTTGAAAAAAATACTTTTTATACTCGTTGTCCTTGCTCTTTTCTCTTGCAAAAAGAAAAGAGATTGGATTTGCACTTGTGAAGTAACAGGAAATAATTTTGGCACCTTTACAAAAACAATTAATTACGAAACCCAAAAGAACGCCACTGATCAATGCGGCGCGTACGGTAAAGAACTAATGGGCAGCGGCGGAAATTATAATTGCAGTATAAAAGGTGAAGATTAATTTTCTAAATCAAATGTTTAAAAAATATCTACATAGTTTTTCTTTATTGTCATTAATCATGACGCCAATTCTCCTATTCTCTTGTACAAAAAAATACGATTGGGAATGTACTTGTCAGATTTACCACGACACCATGAATGTTACCGAGGTCAAAGAAATAAAAGATGTAAGAAAACCTGACGCCGATCGCATTTGCGCCAAATTTGGCGACGATGTTTCTCCTCCAGGCACAGTGCATGAATGTAGATTAAAGTAGTCATGAAAAAAATCATTCTCATAGCGTTTATTCTAGGTTTATTTTCTTGCAATAAAAAAGAAAAAGATTGGACTTGTACTTGCGAAATTCACAGCTCATCGCATACTACTATCACCAAACAAGTCACTTCAAAAAGTAAAAGCGATGCCAGCTCTCAATGCACCGATTACGGTAAATCCCAAGCAGGCACTTCACATTACGAGTGTAACGTCCAATAACCACAATTTACTCCCCGCCTGCCAAGGAGGGGATAGTCTCGCTTTCCGCTTTAGCGGAAACAAGACAGGTGGTCCTTTAACTCCCAACAGCCCTTTTTACGCACTTTTGTCAGCCAATTCCCCTCTCAAAACCTGCATTGTCACCCCTATTCTGCCTAACCGTGAAAAACTGTCATTTTTATGGTATTGGCACGTTTTTAGCGTATCTTAGGCGCCCCCCTGAAAAGGGCTAAAATTTAAATGTTAAACCTTAAATAAAAAGAAAGAAAGATGGCAAAAGCAAGTGCAAATGTAAATGTGAAGCCTTTAGCTGACCGAGTGTTAGTAGAGGCAGCAGAAGCAGAAACAAAAACAGCAGGCGGAATTATCATCCCCGATACTGCAAAAGAAAAACCAATGAGAGGCAAAATCGTTGCCGCTGGTCCTGGTAAAAAAGATGAACCTACAACTGTAAAAGTTGGCGACACTGTTCTATACGGAAAATACGCAGGTACTGAGATTAACATTGATGGGAAAGAATATCTTATCATGAAGGAGAGCGACATATACGCGATTATCTAACATACAAAATCACCTACGAATACTAATCGTACGAATGTACGAATCTGTATGCCTAGGCGGTTCGATTCGTAAATTCGTAATTAATTCGTATTCGTAGATAAAATTTAATACTAATAATTTAAAATAATAAGAAAGATGGCAAAAGATATATCATTCAACCTCGAAGCACGTGACGCATTAAAGCGCGGTGTTGACGCTTTAGCAAACGCTGTTAAAGTAACATTAGGACCAAAAGGTCGTAACGTAATTATTGATAAAAAATTCGGTTCTCCTCAGATCACTAAAGACGGTGTTACTGTGGCGAAAGAAATTGAATTAGCTCACCCTGTAGAAAACATGGGCGCGCAATTATTAAAAGAAGTAGCCAGCAAAACTGCTGATGCTGCCGGCGACGGAACTACAACTGCAACTGTGTTAGCACAAGCTATCGTAACTGCAGGTTTAAAAAACGTAGCTGCTGGTGCAAACCCAATGGATTTGAAACGTGGTATCGACAAAGCTGTTTTAGCTGTTGTTGAGAATTTACAAAAGCAATCACAATCTATCGGTACTGATAACAAGAAAATTGAACAAGTAGCAACCATCTCTGCAAACAACGATAACACTATCGGAAAATTAATTGCAGAAGCAATGGGCAAAGTGAAAAAGAAGGTGTTATCACTGTTGAAGAAGCAAAAGGAACTGATACAACTGTTGAAGTTGTAGAAGGTATGCAATTCGACCGCGGTTATATCTCTGCTTATTTTGTTACTGACGTTGAGAAAATGGAAGCTGTATTAGAGAATCCATTAATCTTAATTTACGATAAGAAAATTTCTAGCATGAAAGAATTGCTTCCTATTTTAGAGAAAGCAGTTCAAACAGGTAAACCGGTTTTAATTATTTCTGAAGATTTAGATGGTGAAGCATTATCTACTTTAGTGGTAAATAAAATCCGTGGTTCATTAAAAATTGCTGCTGTTAAAGCGCCAGGTTTTGGTGACCGCAGAAAAGCAATGTTAGAAGACCTTGCTATTTTAACAGGTGGAACATTAATCAGCGAAGAACAAGGTTTCAAATTAGAGAACGCTGAATTGAACATGTTAGGTAAAGCAGAAAAAGTTACCATCGACAAAGACAATACAACAATTGTGAATGGTGCAGGTAAAAAAGCAGACATCACAGCTCGCGTTAACCAAATTAAAGCGCAAATAGAAGCAACTACATCTGATTACGATAAAGAAAAATTACAAGAGCGCTTAGCTAAATTAGCAGGTGGTGTTGCAGTACTTTATATTGGTGCAGCTACTGAAGTGGAGATGAAAGAAAAGAAAGACCGTGTTGACGATGCATTAGCAGCAACCCGTGCTGCGGTTGAAGAAGGTATCATCCCAGGTGGTGGTGTAGCGTACATCCGTGCTATTGCAGCTTTAGAAAAATTAAAAGGCAGTAACGAAGATGAAACTACAGGTATGCAAATTGTAAAACGTGCTATTGAAGAACCATTACGCCAGATCTGTGCGAATTGTGGTATCGAAGGCAGCATCGTTGTACAAAAAGTGAAAGAAGGAAAAGATGACTTCGGATTTAACGCACGTACCGAGAACTTTGAAAATTTATTTAAAGCAGGCGTTATTGACCCTACTAAAGTAGCCCGCGTAGCATTAGAAAACGCAGCCTCTGTAGCAGGTATGTTATTAACCACTGATTGCGTATTAGCAGAAAAGAAAGAAGAAAAATCATCAATGCCAGCCGGCCCTGATATGGGTGGGATGGGTGGGATGATGTAGCCTTCTGCCCGCCATTCAGAATCTGAATGACGCAGAAGGAGATGCTGATTAGCGCTTGCAGCGTTCAGCATGACATCGTAAGCCAAACTAATGCCGGTAGAGAACGGACGTCATGCTGACCACAGTCAGCATCTTTCGAACCCTACTCTCTTTAAGAAAAACCCACCGCCCCTTTGAGCGGTACAGTACTAAAACATAATCAAACAAAAGCCTCTGTCGTAATATGGCAGGGGCTTTTTTATAAACAGACAAAACCTGTATGAATTACTTAGATCCTTACAATTTTTACTTTGAATTGCCTTTATATTCATCAATTGAACTAACACAAGATAATTTATCGGAATTTCATGATTTGGTTCTTTTCGAAAGTAAAATTAACGCTTACAGCCCTTCGCTAAAAGAACAGACTACTTTCGAGGTATCGTTAGCCAGAGTTTATGATAAACAATATAAGGAGCCTGTCCACTATATTAGGACAACCGCTGTTAAATTAAAGTGTTTAAGAACGAATGAATATATGGAGTGTTACTTTGTCACATACAAGAAAACCAAAGATGGAAATTATTTTCTGCATAAAATTGGGCAAGACCCATCAATAGCCGACCTTCATATAAGTCAGATTAAAGATTACGCCAATGTTTTACCAAAAGAAAAACTTAAAGAATTCACGAAAGCCATTGGGCTTGCGGCAAACGGAGTTGGTATTGGTTCTTTTGTTTACCTACGCAGAATTTTCGAACACTTAATTGAAGAAGCGCATCAGAAAGCCAAAGGAATTGAAGGATGGAATGAGACTACATACCAAAGAAGTAGAATGAATGAGAAAATAGAACTATTGAGAGTTGAATTACCAGATTTTCTTGTTGAACATAAAGAAATATATGGAATACTAAGTAAAGGTGTTCATGAATTAGAAGAACAGGAGTGCCTCTTACATTTTGTTCCAGTTAGAACAGGTATAGAAATGATTTTAGATGACAAAATTATTGAATTTGAAAGGCTGGCAAAACGAGCCAAAGCAAGCAATGCAATTAAAGGAATAGCTGGAAAAATTTAATTATATGAAAGTATTTATATCACATAGCAGTAAAGATAAAAAGTTTGTAAGAACATTAAAAGACTGCCTGCTAGAAAATAGTATTGAAACTTGGTTTGATGATGATCAATTGGATTTTGGAGATAGTCTAGTTACAAAATTGGAATCCGCACTAAATGAATCTTCTCATTTAGTTATAATACTATCTCCCTCTTCAGTTGAATCTGAATGGGTAAATTTCGAACTAAAAAAAGCAATAGAAAACACAAGAACGGGTTTAATAAATAAAATTATTCCCATAAAATATAGAGATTGTAAAATCCCGGATGTTCTCACAGATCTATTATATGCAGATTTATCTTCTGAGGTTTGTTTTACCTGAAGGGGAAAAAGTTAAATTTATTTCAGATGGGTTTGACAAGTTTTTCTTAAAACTAGTTCGAGCCCTGAAGAACACCGCAAAGTCCATTAATAAAGAAGAAAAGGAAGAAATTTTAAAATCCATTAAATCAACTGAGAAAGAAGTCAATGATCATGCTAAATTAATATATAGAGGCAATTTAAAACTCATTGGATACAGCTCCAAAGAGTCTAGAGAAAAATATCAAAAAATTGTATCCAAGGCTGCAAATAATGAAATTGATTTGGATGACTATCGACCAATATTATTACCTCGATCTACAAAACACTTAGTAACATATAACATTGGTGATAAAATTCCTATTGAAGACGAAATATTTCTGGATAGTTATGGTCACTTTGCTGGATATAGAAATGATGACCTTGCAATATCCGTCGACAAAAGAACAAGAGATGAATTACAGTTAATTACAAATAGTATTTATCAAGTAGAAATTGACCCCGAAAAGAAAGTACTAAAATTTGTTGCTCGGCTTTAAGTATAATTATTTAAACTTCGCTTTAAACCCTACTAGCGCGGATTTGCAATCCGTGTTTTTATTTGTACATTTAATTAAATGAAACTCCCCTTCCTCCTTCTCTTCCTAAGTCAACTTTTATTTGTTACTGCTCAAAACAATTACAAAATATACGCCATAAAGTTTGCGCAGCGCATTCATAAAATTCCTTCAAGCGCGCGTGCTATAGGAGATAAAAGTGGAGACAGTACGGGCGTGTATTACATGATATGGTTATTAAAAGGCGATAACGGAAAAACCATTTTAGTAGATGCCGGCTTTAGTGACCCAACAGGTTATGAGGATATGCAGTTCACACGCCCTGATTCCTCTCTACAAAAATTAAACATCAAACCGGAAGACATAACAGATATAATCCTTAGCCACCCGCATTGGGATCGATGTCAACGGCATCGATCTCTTCCCGAAAGCAATGATATGGATGCAACAAGAAGATCACGATCAGTTCATAAAATATGTCAATGAAAAAGGCGAGGTCAACAATGGCTTCACAAAAAAAGATGTCGACAAACTCCTAAAAAAGAAGTCCGAGAATAAACTCACTCTCGTAAAAGGAGATAATATAGAAATTCTCCCTGGCATAAAAGTATTCACAGGCTCCAAGCATACCTTCGAATCGCAATATGTAGTTCTTGGTCCGGATAACGACAGAACAATAATTGCCTCTGATAACTGCTGGTTCTATTACAATTTAACTTCCATGCTTCCCTCACTTTCTTTAGATCCGCAAGCCTACGTGAACAATCTTAAAAGAATGAAAACAATGGTGAAGGATACTAAGTACATAATTCCAGGTCATGATCCTTTAGTGTTTAAAAAGTTTCCGAAGCTGACGGAGAATATAATTATAATTAGGGATTGATTTTTATTTGTACATTTAATTAGTGCCAACAACCCTACCCATACGTTATGCCATTGTAGCTTTATTTGTTGCGGTATATATTACGTTTGGTTTTGTTTTTAATCTCAATGCGCAGGAGTATTTATTACTTGGCATTCCGCTTACTGTACTCTTTCAGGTATTCATTGCAAAGCAACCATTGCATAAACTATGGGTAAGAGGGGGAGAAAAATTTACACTTTCTCCAATGGCTTGGTTAATTGCTTTTAGTTTTATGATATGGCCTGCTTATAAAATAATTCATTCCTTAGAGGAAGGCACATTTACCTTTGTATCTCTCGGTTTATAATTTAGCTATACTATTAGGAGCTGTTGCTGCTGGTTTCGCATTTACACGCCTCACCAAACAAACACTCAAAGAACTCTTCATGTGCTTAGGAATTGTTCTGGTAATAAAAGGAATTAGTTTCGCCATTATTTTATTTTGGGTGAAGCCAGGAGAACATCCCAATTACATAACGGCTCTTACTTCATTACTAACTTACATTCCCATTGCATTTATTGTAGAAGAAGTTGTTTTTTCCGCGGCATGTTGGATGCTTATATTCACACGCCACAAACTAAAATTGGTATTTGGTCTGCCATTTTCATTTCGGTGTTATGGGCTTTATGGCATTTACCACTTTCAACCAGTAACGAATCCATTCCCTTCATAGTAATTGCCTCCATAATAAACACCGGTATTTGGGGTGTAGTCCTTTCCATTTTTTGGCGACGTTCAGGAAATCTCGCCGTTCCTGTTTTCTCGCATGCGTTTATTGATGCGATACGGGATGGATTGAAGTAGGATTTGTAATTTGCACTTATATTCCTAAATTTAAAACAAAAAAATGTTCACACTCGACCAAATAAAAGCAGCGCACTCAAAAGTAAAAAGTGGTGCAGATTTTCCAAACTATATTCAAGACTTGATTAAATTAGGTATTACCTACTACGAAACATTTGTAAGTGATGGTCATACTGTTTTTCAGGAAAAGATAATTATCAAATTGCTTCCCACCAAAATATGATGCATTAATTGTAGAAGATAAAAGCAATGGCGAACAATTTATCTCCGATTTAAAAGCTCATCAACAAGGCAAAACAAACTATCCCACATTTTGTAATGATTGTGCTAAATCAGGCGTAGAAAAATGGGCCGTTGATATGAACAAAATGACTTGTACTTATTTTGATAAGGCGGGGACGATGATTTTAGAGGAGAAAATACCTTCTTAAATACATTCTTCAAGCTACCCCCTCCCCCGCAAGCGGGGACTCCCCCTTAAAAAAGGGGGAGAGTTAATTATCTTCCAAAATAAATTTATAGTACAAAATAACTTCTCCCCTTTTTTAAGGGGAGATGTCACGAAGTGACAGAGGGGTTTAACTTATATCCACAATTTTTTTCGTACATTTATTAAAATCCTAAAAGGATGCCGCGTTTCTGTTTCATAGTACTTTTTATTTTTCTGCGGTTACAGATAACTTTAGCACAAACCGGTTACAAAGAAGTGGATCCTGTTAAGTACACGAAAAGTGAAATCATTACCAACGTAAACGGATTTAAAACTGTTGTGTTTTATAAAAACGATTCCATCCGTAAAATTAAACGTGAATTTGTTGGTGGTAGTTTTAGTTCAACAACCATTTATTATTTGATAAATGATAAATTAGTTCATAACGTATTTGTTTCCCTGCGTAAACCCAGCGAGTATTATGAAGAACATATGTATTTTAATAATGGTACAATGTATAAATGGGAAAATACACGAGATAAAGAAGTAAACCCTTTTAAACAGGTGTTTGAAGAAAAGAAAAACTTGCTCTTAACTTTTTTGAAGTGGATTTGAAAGAGGCGAAGACGAAAAAGGCTATACGATAATCGGCATTTGCAATCCCTTTATTATTTCTAACTTTACAATATCCTTCACCCTTCTTTCCTTATTATTATGTTTAAGCATCATGGCAGTACACGGACATTAAAGCACAATTTAAAATTGCTTCTTTATTGTCGTTTGTAGCCGGCATCGTAAATGTAGCAGGGTTTTAGCGGTTGCCCGATTAACAACAAACGTGACAGGGCATTTCGCTTTTTTGTTGATGAAGTATTTAAACTCGAATTCTTAAATGCTTTTATTTTTTTTCTTTACATATTTTTCTTTTTTCTGGGATCGTTCGTTTCTCATTTTTTAATTGAGTGGATTTCTCGGCGGAACGAAAATTACGTCTATATAATTCCGACTATCCTCGAAAGTGTTATTTTAATTGGCATTGCTTTATTTGGACATTCTTTAATATTACAAAATCCGGATATGTTAGCTTTTCTTTACTTTTTGCAATGGGACTTCAAAATTCATTAGTTACCACCATCTCAAATTCTGCCGTAAGAACAACGCATTTAACCGGTTTATTTACTGATTTAGGTATTGAACTATCGCAATTGTTTTTTTACAAGCAAAAAGAACAGAAAGAAAAACTGTACGCATCAATAAAACTCCGTTTAAGCATTATCAGCTTCTTTTACAGGTGGTATTATTGGAGGTGTTTTCTATTCTTCCCTAGAGCTTTATGTATTACTAATTGCCGGCGGAAGTCTTTTGCTTGGCCTTTTAATCGATAATCTGGTGCTCAAAAAAACGTAATACAGCGTTTTATTTTGTACATTTATTAAAATCCTTTTCGGATGCCGCACTTTGCACTCATAGTCCTTTTTCTTTTTCTGCGGTTTCAGATGACTTTCGCGCAAACTGGTTACAAAGAAGCAGATACCGTTAAATACACAAAAAGTGAAATCATCACTAATATCAATGGTTTTAAAACCGTAGTGTTTTATAAAAATAATGCCATCCGGAAAATCACACGCGAATTTATTGGTACCAGTTTTAGTTCAACCACTATTTATTATATCGTCAATGATCAGCTCCTTCATAATGTGTATGCCTCCAAACGTAGTCCGAATGTTTATTTTGAAGAACACATGTATTTCGCTGATAAAAATGACCAAGTGGTATAACACCACCAATAAAGATGTGAAATGGGATCAGGAAGCCTATTCTATTAAAGAAAAACTCGCTCTTAATTATTTCGAAGTAGATTTAAAAGAGGCGAAGACGAAGAAGGCTTTGCGTTAACCAAAATATCCTTCCCCCATTTGAAGGAGAAGGATATTAAAATCATCAGACTACTTTTCTGCCTTGTATAATCCGTAACAACACCGCAATAATAGCAATAATCAAAAGCGCATGTATTATCCAGCCTGCGTTATAGCCAATGAAGCCAATGGCCCAAGCTATAACAAGCACTAATGCAATTATATAAAGTATGTTTCCCATGGTTCTTTATTTTAGATTTATAATTATTTATTGTGGTGCCGTTACTTTACATTATCCTCACCAATACTCTTAAACGCATTTCCAAGTTCTTCCATGTCATGATTAAATTCGGTTTTGAAACTTTCCCACTGTTCTTTACTTTCTACCTTTAGTGCTTCAAGTTTAGCCTTCTATTTCATCATTTTTTTCTCTAACTCAGCTATCTTAGATTTATACTCAGCCTTTTACATCTTTTTTCCTTGTCCATTTTTTTTTTAAGGACATCCAATTGTTTTTATTTTCTTCAATTCGTGCAGCGGTTTCTTTTTTGTAAGTCTCTACTTCTGCTGAATAATCTTCTTTAGCTTCCTTTAATTCCTCTTTGCTTCATCAAGATGTGTTTCGGCGTTCTCCACATTCTTATTTGAAGGGTTGCTGCATGCGGCGTGATCAGAGCTAACATAAGCGCAGACGAAATCGTACTCAATTTTGAATTTTCATTTTTGTTTGTTTTAAGTGAATAAAAGATATGAAATTACAGCTCATATCAAGAGAAGAGAATTAGTGCTGGCTACTCTTATAAATGTAGACTAATTAAACAGATAAGTAACTGTTTATTATCACTTATATGAAGTATTTCATTCAACCATCACTTATTTACAGTATTTTCTTACTTATTACCAATTGTAAACCAAAGAATACAACCAAAACATAACATAAACTATAACGCCTTTATGTCAAGCATTTAGTCTGTTTTAACAAAATAAATTTGTGCAACCGATTAGTTGCAAGTATATTTGCTACCGATTAGTTGCACATTAATGGTGAAGGAAATCAGTTGTGTAAATATTAGAATCTGATTCCTTCACCACAAAACAATTTACCAATGAGAAGAGATGTTTTTCAAGCCATAGCCGACCCTACCCGCCGGGCTATTTTAACACTAATTGCAATGCAAGCCATGACGCCCAATGCCATTGCTGATCATTTTAAAAGCAGCCGACAAGCTGTATCAAAACACATTCAAATATTATCAGAATGCGAACTCGTAAAACAAAAGCAACAAGGTCGCGAGATATATTATCACCTAAATCCACAAAAAATGAAAGAAGTAGATAAATGGCTAGAACAATTCCGAGCAATGTGGGAACAGAAATTCGATAATCTCGATAAACTATTAAGTAAAATTCAATCGAAAAAAACAAATAAGATGAATGAACCATTTATAATTGAACGCACTTATAACGCACCGGTAAAATTAGTTTGGAAAGCTATTACCGAAAAAGAATTAATGGACCAATGGTATTTTAAACTAAAAGAGTTTAAAGCGGAAGTAGGTTTTGTTTTTGAATTCAGTGGCGGACCTAGTCCGGAGAAACAATATCTCCATCGTTGTAAGATTCTGGAAGTAATTCCTGAAAAGAAATTAAAACACACGTGGGAATATGTTGTCAGTGAAGGGATGTCGTATGTAACTATTGAATTATTTCCTGAAGGAAATTCTACCAGAGTAAAATTAACTCACGAAGGATTAGAAACATTCCCTATCAGTAATACCGATTTCGCAAAAGGCAATTTCGCAGAAGGCTGGACAGCTATCATCGGAAAACTATTAAAAGAATTTGTAGAAAAAAAATTAAACTAAAAAATCATGAGCAAACAAACTGTGTACAAAAAAGATCTTGCTAAAAAGCAATTAATTATTACCCGGGAATTCGCAGCACCTATCGAATTAGTATGGCGCGCGTGGACCGATCCAGAATTACTATCCGAATGGTGGGCGCCAAAACCATGGAAAGCAGCCACCGTAAGTATGGATTTTAAAGTTGGCGGAAGCTGGTTGTATTATATGGAAGGTCCTGCAGGAGAAAGACATTATTGTCGCGCCGATTATACTAGTATCACGCCTTATAAAAATTATCAAGGTTTTGACGCTTTCTGTGATGATAAAGGAAATATCAATAAGGATTTTCCAAGTACAATATGGAATGTAACATTCCAATCAACAGAAACAGGAACATTAGTTTTAGTTGAAAATACATTTAAAGAAGTAGCCGACATGCAAAAAATTATTGATCTTGGCTTCGAACAAGGCTTTGCGATGGCACATTCTAATTTAGATGAAGTATTAGCGAAATATAAATCGTAAAAAAACTATAGATTACAATTCTTTCGCGATAATTTACGTGAGCATAATATAAATTTGATATCAACTGGATGCTGAATTGCACTGAGAAGAAATAAAAAAAAGGGAGAACTTGTTTCTCCCTTTTTTAAACTCTAATCCCAATCACCAGCATATCATCAATCTGAGCTTGCTTTCCTCTCCAACTTTCAATTACTGCCTCAATGGTTTTAGCTTGTTCCGCCATACTTTCGTTTTGGATCTTCAATAATAAAGCTTCGAAATTACTGTCTAAATATTTATCATCTTCTGCTCCGCCAAACTGATCACAGTAACCATCCGTATATAAATAGAAAGTATCACCTGCTTTTAATTCCAAAGTTTCCTTTTCGAAAATGATTTGTTTTTTGTTACTAAACCTAACGGATACTTCCCGACTTTCATCTTTTTAATTTGTCCATTACGAACCAACAACAAGCTTCTTCCTGATGATGACACTTCAAATGTTTTATTTTTTTGATTAATGGCACATAATGTAATGTCCATTCCGTCTACGGTGTCGCTTTCCTGCTCCCCTTTCTTTAAGGCTGTTACCAATCCTTCATGCATTTTTTTCAAAATCTCCAGCGGATCAATAATTCCCTGACTCTTCACAATATCATTCAATAAACTATTCCCGATTAAACTCATAAACGCACCTGGCACACCGTGTCCTGTACAATCAACAGCTGCAATTAAAATAGTACCCTTGTAATTTGTGAACCAATAAAAATCTCCGCTCACAATATCTTTCGGTTTAAAGAAAATAAACGATTCAGGAATTAAATCATTTAACTTTTCTTTATTTGGTAAAATAGATTCTTGTATTCGCTTTGCATATTTTATTGATGAAGTTATACTCACATTTTCCTTTCAATCAATTTGTTTTGCTCGTCAACCAATTCCTTTTCTTCACGCAACTCCCGTGTTTTAGCTGCTACTTGCAATTCCAATTTTGCTTGCGTCTTCTGTAAACGGTTAATACGCGTCTTAAAGAATGAATAAGCAAAAATAATTAGTCCTAAAACCACAGCGATTTGAAACCAAAGGGTTTTCCAAAATGGCGGAACAATAGTTAATTTTATTTTGATACCATTCTCATTCCACGTACCATCGTTATTTGTAGCTTTCACCATAAACGTATATTCACCCGGATCTAAGTTGGTGTAACTTACAAAACGATTCATTCCCGGCTTTATCCAATCTTTATCAAAACCAACTAATTTGTACGAATACAAGTTCTTCTCCGGTAAAGTGAAATCGAGAGCCGAAAATTCAAAGGAGATTACGTTTTGATCGTGCTTTAATGTAATTTCTTTAATATCGACAGGATAATTTCCCTTGTTATATTCCTCGCCAAATACTTTTATACTAGTAATAGCAACAAGCGGAGCAATTTTGTTTTCAGATAAGCTATCAGGAAAAAAACGATTGAATCCATCAGGACCACCAAAAAATAATTCACCATTTGCTGCTTTGAAATAGGCGCCTGTATTAAATTCATTATTTTGCAATCCATCCGGCTTATCGTAATTTCTGAATTTAGAATTAATTAATTCAAACTTTGAAATACCGTGATTTGTACTTAACCATAAATTTCCTTTCTCATCACCTAATACTCCATAAATATAAGAGTTGGCCATACCATCCTCTTCATTAAAACGCATGAAAGTTTCGCGCTTGGGATCAAACTTATTTAAACCATTGCTTGTTCCAATCCATATATAACCATTCTTGTCTTTCCAAAACGAACGAACCGAACGGTTACTAATGGTATTTTTATTATCCTGCTCAGGGAAGTACGCTTTAAATGTTAAAGGATTACCACTGTTGTCGAGTGATATTTTATTTAAACCATTATCCGTTCCAACCCATAAAGTATTTTCGGTTTCGGTTACAGTCCAAATTGTATTGTTGCTAATCGAATTTTTATTTTTTGGATCATGAAGGAAACGCGTAAATGTACTGGAGGCAAATTCAAATCTGTTTAAACCTGATTCGGTTCCAATCCACAAATTTCCTTTACTGTCTTCATAAGCGCAACGCACAATGTCATTACTAATACTTTCTGAATTCTTTTTATCAAATTTATACCGCTTTAAATCATTCTTTTCAGCATTATAACAATACAAACCATTACTGGTACCCAACCATATTTGTTTTTTACTGTCTTCAAAAATTTCCCAAATATTTTCGGTACCAAGTTCTTTATCCTTGAATTTTACAAACTGTTCTTCACCATCCGCCATGATGTTTACCCCACCTTCAAAAGTTCCAATCCATAATGTGTTTTTACTATCAACAAAAATAGAACGGATATTATTTTTACTAATGTTAGCCGGATTACCGTATTGAGTTTGACATAACAAAAATTTCTCAGGTTTTAAATCCACTTTATTTAATCCTCCAGCTAAAGAACCAATCCAAAGATTTCCTGATTTATCTTCGTGCATACCCGATAACAAATCTGCACTTATAGCCTGACGATTACCGGGTTCTGCTAAATAAGAAACGTAAGTCCAAGTTTGTGGATTTAAAATTTTTAATCCCTTGTCGGTTGACAACCACAATTTGCCATTCTTATCTTCGTACATAGCACGAATGGCATTATCACCGTAACTATTCAAATAAGAATATACTCGACCAGAAAGTGAATCAGGCTGTAATGAAAAACGGGTTGTTTCAAAATTATTTTTGGAACTGATAAATTTGCTTAAACCATTTGTTGTTCCTACAAACATAGAACCATCGCGCGTTTCTAAAAACGACATCACCATGTTGCTGCCTATAGAACTTATATCACTTCCATTATTTTTATAATTAAAAAATTCGCGGACATAATGATTTAAATCGAGTGGCGCTCTGCTTAAACCATTTGCTGTTCCAATCCATAAAACACCTTGTTTATCTTTTGCCAGACTTAAAATATTATTCTCGCAAATAGTGTTTTTGTTACCGTCATCATGTTGATAGCGGGTAACTTTATTGGTTTTAGTGTCGATGCGGTTTAAACCATTATCAGTTCCTGCCCATACAATTCCATTGTCATCTTCCAACACCGACCAAACGCGATTACTGCTTAAACTATTTTTATTGTTGGGGTTATTTTGATAGCGTTTAAACTTTCCTGTATTAGCATCTAAAACATTTACTCCACCGGAGTAAGTACCCATCCAAATACGGTTTTCTTTGCCTTTAGTTAAATACGAAACCGTATTATCAGAAATTGAACTCGAATCGTTGAAATTATTTTTGTAGGCCACAAATTTATAGCCATCATAACGAAGTAATCCATCAATACTTGCAATCCATAAAAAACCGTTATCATCTTGAGCAATGGAGAAGGCGGTTGTTACTGCAAGACCTTGATCTGTTCCATAATTTTTAAACTTAATTTGGGTGCATTGTTTCTGAGAATACAGAATACAAAAACTGAATAGGGATGCGACTAAAAAAACTATTTTAAGAAAGTTCCGCATCAGTTTCCTTTCTAAAAAGTTTGATAAGTGAAAGGTAATTCGAATAAGTCGGCAAATTCTTCTCCTGCTTCAAGCATGTCTGAATCACCGCTTTTATAGTGCCACTCTACTTTTACATCACACTTTTTATTTTTTATAGTTTCGAGTTTGGCCAAAATATCAAAAATAGGTTTGTAAGAAGAAGAGTTGAAATATTTTAATTTGAAAATGAAATTTGTTTTAGGATTGGGAGAAGCTACATACAAATCCATCCAATGTAAAACATTATGATAGAATTCCTTGGTGTCTTCAGGATACGATTTGCCGCTTATCTCAAACAAATTGTTTATCGGATCCAGAATAATTCCAGGTGTATCTACAGTAGCTTCAATTTTCAGGGCTTCCATACAAATTACTTTGTCGTATTAGAAATATGTACGTCAAGAGCATAAAATGATGTTTTATCATCGATAGGTTTAAACAAATATCCCATCCCATCAGATTTACGAGCAATACTAATTAAACCAAGACCGGCTCCTGATTTTTCAGAAAGTTCTGTTTCACCTAAAACTTTCTTATGCATATCTTTTAATTCATCCTTATTTAATTTGATAACGGAATCTAATCGGTTTTTCAAATTTGGAATTAGGTTGTTATCAATAAAATTTCCGGTCTTTAATAAATATCCTTTTTCATCCAAACAAACAATTACGATGCCCGGTTTAAGATCGCTTGAACTTGTTGGTGAACCATATTTGCGGATGTTTTGCATACACTCCACTAAAACAGAAAACACGCGAGCGCGCACAACCGTTGAACTATTCTGAACTTCCGGTCCACGTTCAGCCAATATTAAAATTGCATTTACTAAATCTTGATTAAAATCTCCCTGAAAACAAAGGATGATATGTTCTTTTTCACACTCCTTTAACCAATTGTAAAGGAACGTTGCTTTATCTTGTGTTTCAACCATAAAATTGATAGGTAAAATTGTCCACCTAAAATACTATTTTTTAGTCAAAATTCAAGTGTTTTTAAAGGAGATTTTAATCACGCTATTAAATACAGTGCTATAATAGCTAAATTCTTAGATTTCATTGGGTTTTAAGGTCATTTTTATGCGCCTAATAGCTTATTGCTTTATCATTTTTTCCGTAAAAGCTCTATTACCGGATTTTATAGTTATGAAATACAAACCATTGTTTAAATAACAGGCTTCCGTACTAATTTTATAGTCGCTATTGTTATTTGCAGAAATTTGTTTTACCAACTGTATTCTTCCCAATACATCCGTTACTTCAATTTCTACTTCTCCATCAAAATCTAATTTAATTGAAATCTCGTTTGTAAAAGGATTAGGATAAAAATTCACACCCGATAACTTTCCGCTTTCTTCTAAATCTGTTGAAGTTACAATTTCATCTGCACCAATATCATAATTCCCACTCATACTCTGACATTCAAAATCGTTCACTCGTAAACTTGTAGAAGTGCCAGCATTAATAGAAGGCGCAGGAGCTGTTGGCGCTAAACGTAATAAATTCGGACTTGTACTAAGCGTACTTGTAAAATAAGATGTTGTTGCTGAAAAATTATTTGTTGTTAAGGATGGTGTTGGTGCTAGGTTAGAATTATTATACCAAGGCTCGTCACACAAATTATTTTGAATTAAACAATTGGCAGTTAAACTTCCTGTAACTTCAATAGAGTATTTTTGAGCAGTAAAAGCAACTCCACCCGGAGAGTACACAGTATTATTTATAATGTTAGCACTCGGACAAAGCACCGCTAATAATCCGCATCTACTATTGGCGTGACCGAGAATCATATTATTTCTCAAAGTTCCACCGTAGCATGAAATATTTGGACTATCTCCCCAATTTCCCAATGAAATACCTTCGTCGCAATTAATAATTTTATTTCTTTCAATTAATGGGTTTACACCTTGCTTAAAAAATAAAATAGCCGGACCTGCATCACTAGTTGTAGATGGTCCGTGCTTTATATTGCGAATAACATTATCACGAATGATCCAGTTTTTTGCATAATGTAAATCTATTCCATTGGTGTAATAATTACTTCCGGGCAACGAAGTACTGTATTCAATAGTACTACATTCAATAATCCCATTATCACCACTTTGTGTTGTTAATCCTGAATAACTCATTTTAATTAATTGTTCTCCACCATCAATAATATGGACATTATGAATTAATACACTGTCAATTGGCCCTGGTTGATACCAGAAATTTATTTCAATAGGATGTGTATCAATATCACGGATAGTTAAATCTGCAATTGTACACTTGCGGTGCAGAATTGATATACCATGATAAGTACCCGACAAACTTAACATACCCGTACCTTGAATTATTACATCATTTTGATTTCCGGTAACTGAACGGATGGTAATACCCGGTTTTGTAACGTTAATATAAGTTGTGCCAACACTATAAGTTCCGCTCGCTAAATAAATTGTTTTTGGTCCGGTGGCACTGTTAATAGCATTTTGTATTCCAGTTACGCCCATTGCAGGAGTAATCGTTACAGCTTGTGATGCAGGTGGTGCTGGCAACGCAGTACAATTGCACTGTGCATTTACAATTCTGATGCCACTTAAAAAGAAAAATAAAAAAGGTATAATTTTTTTCATGCTATTATGTTTAGATAACCGAAAGTAAGTCCCCGTTAGCAAATTTCACTCTTATTAATACTAAAACGGACAAATTCATCATTAAAACGGACAAAGCGAAGAGCTAACTCGCAAAATGAACAAAACAATTTTCGTAGATTTATAACAGCAAAATATATGCAAAGGTTGTTTTATAAATATAAGCTTATATTGGTTCTAATATTTTCGACAATATTTACAGCCTTCTTTTTTGTTCAATTATTATTTGAGTATTCAATTAACCTTTTATCATCAGATATAATTGGGGCTACACTTGTTTTTGTTTATTGCATACTGGTTGGTTTAATACATGTGTATTATGATAAAGTGTTTAAGTATTATTCCTCTAAAAAATTACTTCACTACATAGTAAAATTCATTTTAACAGGCATACTCGCGTTTGCATTAACAATAGTTTTCGAATTTCTTAAAAACACATTGTCGCATACAGATGCAGACGAAAGCATTACAAAAATTATTGTGGCCCGTGGTTTAATGCTGAATCTTTGCTTTTACTTTATTATTGCCTTAATGGAAGCTATTGGAAGTATGCGCCAATATGAAGTGGAAATATCGGAACTGCGCCGAGCAAATCAGGAAGCTCAGTTGAACCAATTGAAAAACCAGATTAGTCCGCACTTTTTCTTTAACTCCTTAAACACCCTTAAATCGATGATTGAGGAAAATGATAAAGATGCGGTTAAACAACCCATTACAGTTATTTTAGCTACTCATGAAATAAATAACACACTAATGATTAGTAACACGATTATTGTGAAAAGTAAAGTTGAGGAATCCAATAAAATAGGGCTTAACAATATTAAAAGCAGATACAATTTATTGGGCTTAGATGGATTCAGACACTATAGTAAAAACAATTTATTTAACGTTGAACTACCTTTAATACAATAGATGTACAACATTCTAATTATAGAAGATGAAGTAAAAGCGGTTAAGAGCTTAATAAAAGCCATTAACACTTACGACCCTTCTATTACAATATTGGCACAATTAGATTCTGTGGAGTCAACATTAAATTATTTCAACACAAAAACAAATACGCTTCCGGACTTAATTTTTTCGGACATTAAATTAATTGACGGACAAAGTTTTGAAATTTTTGAGTCTATTAAACTAAACTGCCCTGTTGTATTTTGTACAGCCTACGACGAATATGCAATAAAAGCGTTTGATGCGAATGCCATTGGGTACATCCTTAAACCCTTTTCACAAAGTGAAATTGATAACGTTTTGAATAAATACAAAAGTGTTAAAGAGAGCGAGGTTGAGAAATTGAAACTTATATTCGGGCAATTAAACCTTTTAAAACAACAAGAATCCAAAACACTACTAATAAATCATAAAGAGAAATTTATTCCTGTAAAAACATCAGACATCCCTTATTTCTATTTTACAGAAGGAAAAACCTATGCCTGGCAGTTTGATAAATTAAATCGCTTGAGTCAGCGTTTAGAAGATTTAGAAAATATCCTGGATTCAACTGATTTTTACAGAGCTAATCGTCAGTTTATCGTTAACCGTAAATTCATAAAAGACTTTGAAAATTATTTTTCCCGTAAGCTTATCTTGAATTTAAAAGTAAGCACTGAAGAGAAAATAATTATAAGCAAAAAAAGCCACTTCGTTTGTGAAGTGGCTTGAAGGTTAATCAGAATAAATTCTATTCTACAATAATCTTATGTTTCGATTGACGACGGCTTCCTTCAACACTCATTACATAAACGCCTTTATTAAACTGGTTTTTGTTTAAACGGATTTCTTTTTGATTCGAATTCTCGCTCTTATAAACTAAACGACCTGTTAAATCGTAAACTGTTAATGTGTTTATGATGTAAATATCAGAAATTACAATTTCATCCTTTGTGTTGCTGATTTTTACCGGTGCAATTTCATTCTCAGATATTCCCAATGGAATAAAATTAACTGTGGTAGTTTGACAAGAAGTGCAACCTTTACTGTCAGCTACACAAACTGTATAAACACCAGGACAAGCATTATTAGCAACCGAGGAAGTTGAAATAGATGGAGTCCAAGTATAAGTATACGGACTAGTTCCACCTACGGTTGTTGCTTGAACAGTTCCATCACAACAAGAAGAACATGTTGCCGGAAAAGCAGCAGGTACTACAGTAAGCGGAAGCCCGCCAAAAGTTGTAAACGTTGTAAATGTAATTGGGATTGGTAAAATACCATAAAGTAGTGCGGTAAACGGGCTAGTACAACTACAAAGATTACTGAATGTAATACTTGAAGATGTCATTACAAATGTTCCTGTTGGTGTACATGTTCCACCATTAATTACTAAGTTATAAGGAAAAGCTGTACAACCTGGGCTTAAATTCACAGTTACTTTAGCATCACAAGTACCGGGGCAACTTTCAGGTGTTACCGACGTGGTAAGAGCACATTGCGACTTCATAAAGCCGGCTGATAAAATAAATAATACAAGTAGAAATTGTTTCATGGTTTAGGTGTTAGAGTTTATACTATCTTAATTCTGCGTTTAATTTTTCTTTATAAGTATTCACTAATTTATTCATGATGTTTTCAATTTGCTTATCGGTTAAGGTATTCTCTTCATCTAACAAAGTAAAACTTACTGCGTAAGATTTTTTATCCTTACCTATTTTATCACCTTCGTATATATCAAATAAATTTACGGCCTTTAAAAATTTACGTTCAGCTGCATAAGCTAATTCTTCAATTTGCTGATATTTTACAGTTTTATCCAATAACATAGCTAAATCACGGCGTACAGAAGGGAATTTCGGGATTTCAGCATATTCTACTTTGTTCTTATTGCTTAAATTCATTAAGGTTTCAAAATCAAAGTCGGCATAAAAAACGGTTTGACTTAAGTCGAATTTTTTACAAATTGCTTTGCTAACACATCCAAATTGCACTACCGATTTTTTCTTCGAGGTATAATTTAAACCGTAAGAAAAATTTTCGCCTTCTGTTTCAGAACTTGAATATTTTTCGATGCCTAATTTTTTTAAGATAGCTTCAACACAAGATTTCATAAAAGCGAAATCAACGTCGCCCGCTTTTCCATAAGGATTTTCCTGAATTTTCTTTCCGCAAACAAATAAACTTAAATGTTTTTGCTCAGCGTATTTAATCCCGATATCAATCGGGACACCTTCTGCTAACTTAGAATAGGTTTTTCCGAATTCGAAAAACTTTAAGTCAGCATTTTTACGGTTAGAATTATAAGCAATTGCTTCTAATCCACTATACAACATTTCGCCACGCAATACATTCAAATCCTGACTTAATGGATTTAATACATTTACTAAGTCAGCGTTGTTTTTATAATAGCTTTCTTTGGTTAACGACAAAGACATGATTTCGCTGAAACCATTTGCAATTAACACATCCGAAATTTTGTTTTCTAATTGATAGCCGCTGTTTGAACCTGCTGCTTGTACTCCAAAACTAAAGCGGTTGCTTATTTCTACATTGTTGTAACCATAAATACGCATTACTTCTTCAATCACATCCGCTTCACGTGTTACATCAGTTTTAAAACGCGGCACACTTAAAAGTAAACCATCTGAACTTTCCTTGGCAATTTCAATTCCCAACGACGTAATAATATTTTTTATGATACTTGTTTCAATATTTTTACCAATTAAATCGCGGCAATTATCATAAGAGAATGGAACTTTGTAAGGTTCAAGTTTCTCAGGATATAAATCCACTACATCCATACTTACATTTCCACCACAAATATCCAATATCAAAGCAGCAGCGCGTTTCAGTGCGGTCACCGTCATTTCAGGGTCTGTTCCTCTCTCAAACCTGAAAGAAGCATCCGTTTTTAAACCGTGTTTCTTTCCGGTTTTACGAATATATCCGCTATCAAAATAAGCACTCTCTAAAAATATTGATTTGGTGTTTTCGGTAACGCCACTGTCTAATCCACCAAATACACCGGCAATACACATTGGTTCTTTTTCGTTGCAAATCATTAAATCTGTAGCTGCTAATTTTCTATCTACACCATCTAACGTTTTGAATACAGTTCCTTCTGCGCAAGTCTTAACAATAATTTTATTTCCTTTTACTTTTTCCAAATCAAAAGCATGTAAAGGCTGACCGAATTCATGTAAAACAAAATTGGTAATATCTACCACATTGTTAATTGGACGTAAACCAATTGCTCTTAAACGATTTTGCAACCAATCAGGAGAAGATTTTACTGTTAATCCTGTTAATACTAATCCACTGTAACGCGGACAAGCTTCTTTATTCTCAACAACAACTTCAACTTTATTAATATTGGTTGCAGGAGGTGTTTGATTAATTCCTGTTAAGGTGATTTCACTTTTACTTTCTGTGTTTGTTGATTTCAAAATAGCCACTAAATCACGCGCCACTCCTAAATGAGAAGCAGCATCACTACGATTTGGCGTTAAACCAATTTCAAAAACAACATCATTCTCTAATTTAAAATAATCAGCTGCAGCTAAACCCACTTTTGTATCAGCAGGTAAAACTAAAATCCCATCGTGACTCGTTCCAACCCCAATCTCGTCTTCAGCACAAATCATTCCTTCGCTCGCAGCACCACGGATTTTACGTTTCTCCATTTTCATAGGCTCGCCACTTACAGGATAAATGGTAGTTCCAATTGTTGCCACTAAAACTTTTTGGCCGGCCGCCACATTAGCTGCACCACATACAATATTTAATAATTCAGCTCCGCCAACATTTACTTTAGTCAGACTTAATTTATCCGCCTCAGGGTGTTTTACTTTCTCAATAACTTCACCAACCACAATACCTTTTAAGCCACCCTTTACAGATTCGAATGCTTCAGTACTTTCCACTTCCAATCCTGAAGCCGTTAAAAGTTTTGCCACTTCATTGGCATCAATATCAATGTTGATTAATGTTTTTAACCAGTTATAAGAAATTTTCATGTGTTTAAATGTGTTTGTTTTTGGTCACATGGAATAAGCAGAATCTTTATTTTTCAATTAATTCTATATTCTGCTTATTTCATAACGCAAATATAAAAAAATAGACGTGTTTTTCTCTATAAAAAAAACACTAATTATAAGGGTCCAGCCCCTAAAATCCTTGTTTTTTGGGCTAAAGGTTTTAGTCTTAGGAAAAACTCACATTTTCTCAATATAAATTCCACTTTTTACCCCCTAATTCAGTAAAATCTCGTTACTTTGTGCGATATTTTTACACAATGAATTCGTTTGAACCACAACAATATAAAATCGGTGTTTTAGGCGGCGGACAACTAGGCCGCATGCTCATTCAAAACGCGATTAACTATAACCTAAACATTTTTGTTCTCGACCCTGATGCGAATGCGCCTTGTAAGGGCATCAGTAATTTTAAAAAGGGCAGCATAACGGACTATGAAACCGTTTACAATTTTGGTAAAGATAAAGATTTGATTACTATCGAAATTGAGAATGTGAATATTGAAGCTCTAAAACAATTAGAAAAAGAAGGTAAAAAAGTTTTTCCTCAACCAGATGTTATTGAATTAATACAAGACAAAGGTTTACAGAAAATGTTTTATCAGCGTAACAACATTCCTACCGCTGATTTCTTTTTAACCGAGAGTAAAGCACAAATTACTAAGTACGCCGATTTTTTTCCTTTCTTTCAAAAACTACGCAAAGGTGGTTACGACGGAAAAGGCGTAACGAAATTGGTGAATCCAAATAATTTAGATAAAGCTTTTAACGAACCAAGTGTATTAGAGCGTTTGGTTGATTTTGATAAGGAACTTTCTGTTATTGTAGCACGTAATTCAGATGGAGAATGTAAATGTTTTCCTGTTGTAGAATGTGAATTTAATCCGCAAGCTAATTTGGTGGAGTTTTTATTTTCGCCTGCTTCAATCAAAAAAAATATTGAGAAAGAAGCTATTTCTATAGCTACGCAAATTGCTGAAAAACTAAATATTGTTGGCTTACTAGCTGTTGAATTATTTTTAACTAAAGACGGAAAAGTTTTAGTGAACGAAATTGCTCCTCGTCCACATAACAGCGGTCACCATACTATTGAAGCAAATATTGTTTCTCAATTTGAGCAACACTGGCGCGCGATTTTAAATTTACCGTTGGGTGATACATCTATTGTTAAACCAGGTGTAATGATTAATTTACTAGGAGAAATGGGCTATGAAGGTCCTGCTAAATACGAAGGCATGGAAGATGTTTTAAAATTTAGCGGCGTTTATATTCACCTTTATGGTAAGGCAACAACAAAGCCCTATCGTAAAATGGGACATGTTACTATTGTTGATGATGATTTGGTAAAAGCAAAACAAAAAGCAAAAACCGTTAAGCAATTATTAAAAGTTGTTTCCTAAATTTTTACTATGAAAAAAATATTCGCATTTCTTTTTCTATTCTCCCTAAGCCTGGGATTTTCTCAAACTATTGACGAGAAATACATAAAAGAAAACTACACTAAGAAAGAATTAAAAATTGAAATGCGCGATGGTGTTAAATTATTTACCACCGTTTACGCTCCTAAAAACGTTACAGAAAAAAGCCCAATCCTCATGGTGCGCACACCCTACTCTTGTGCGCCTTACGGTGAGGATAAATTCTCAGCGCGTTTGTGGTATAGTTATTGGAAAAATTATGTGAAAGAAAATTATATCATCGTTACTCAAGATGTTCGTGGACGCTGGATGAGTGAAGGTGAGTTTATGGATGTCCGTCCGTTTATTGAAAATAAAAAAACAAAAAAAGATGTTGATGAAGCAAGTGATACTTACGACGCAATTGATTGGTTAGTGAAAAATATTCCAAATAACAATGGAAACGTTGGTGTATTTGGCGTTTCTTATCCTGGCTTCTATAGTACAATGGCCGCTTTAAGTAATCATCCGGCTTTAAAAGCTGTGAGTCCGCAAGCGCCGGTTACAGAATGGTTTTTAGGAGATGATTTTCACCACAATGGTGCCTTTATGGTGATGGATGCTTTTAATTTTTATTCAGGATTCGGACAACCTCGTCCACAACCAACAACTGTTGGAAGAAAAGGTTTTCAATTTCCGATTGATGATAATTATAAATTCTATTTGGAAACCGGTCCGCTTAAAAATTTCTCTAAACTCATTGGTGATTCCGTAAAATTCTGGCACGAATTAATGCAACATCCAAACTACGATGAGTGGTGGAAAGCAAGAGATGCTCGTCGCGGTTGTAAAAATATAAAACCCGCCATGTTAATTGTAGGTGGTTTATTTGATGCAGAAGATTGTTACGGCGCTTGGAATTTGTACAAAGCCATTGAGCAAAATTCAAAAACTACCAATAACAAAATAGTAATGGGACCGTGGAATCATGGTATCTGGTCGATTGACGGTGTTGGTCATTTAGGAAACATCCGTTTTGGTTCTAATACAACAGGACATTACCAGCAAACTATTGAAGTACCGTTTTTCAACTATTATCTAAAAGGAAAAGGTAATGCCAATGAAATTGCGGAAGCCAATATTTTTATGACCGGTGCTAACGAATGGAAAAAATTTGAAAGCTGGCCACCAAAAGGTGTAGAAAATAAAAATATCTACTTACAAGATAAAAGCAAATTATCGTTTACTGCTCCCGCAACTAATTCTTCTTTTACACAATATACGAGTGATCCCGCGAAACCTGTTCCGTATACAGGAGAATATCCGCATCAACACAGAACAAATGAATACATGACCGACGACCAGCGCTTTGCTGCAACACGTACGGATGTTTTGGTTTTTGAAACTGAAATTTTAACTGAGGATATGACCTTAGCAGGCGTTTTAACTGCAAATTTAAAAGTGGCTATCTCAACTACAGATGCGGATTTTGTTGTGAAAGTGATTGATGTTTTCCCAAGTAAATTTAAATACGATTCAGCTTATTGTTGTGCGGGTTATCCCAATCAAAAAGTGCTTAATGAGCCTTATTTAATGGATAATTATCAAATGTTAGTTCGCGGTGAAATCATGCGTGGGAAATTCAGAAACAGTTTTGAAAAACCGGAAGCTTTTAAACCGGGAGAAATTACAACTGTAAAATTTGATTTACCGGACGTAGCGCACACTTTTAAAAAAGGACATAAATTAATGATACAAATTCAAAGCTCTTGGTTTCCTATTGCCGACAGAAACCCTCAGCAGTTTGTAGACATTTATCATTGTGATGAAAAAGATTTTGTAAAAAGTGATATTAAAATTTATCATGATAAGCAAAATGCTTCGAGTATAACATTGCCGATATTGAAATAAAAGAGGCCTGTCATTCCGAACTTGATTCGGAATCTAATAGATGCTGAAACAAGTTCAGCATGACACTTTGCTTCTAGTTAGATTTGTAATAAGATGAATGTTCAGAATATAATAGTTTACATTTTGGTGGCTGGGGCTTTTGTGTTTTTATTATTCAAATTTTTTAAAGCCTGCTTTCTCTATCAAGAAAAAAGATAACCCCGAAAAAAACAGGGCAGGCTGTGATAACGATTGTAATTGCAAATGAAAATACTTAGTGCTGAACAGATAAAAGTATGTGATGCGTTCACTATAAAAAATGAACCAATTGCTTCTATTGATTTAATGGAGCGGGCTGCCACTGCTTGTATAAAACATATTGTAAAAAACGCTTCCATTGATTCTGAGTTCCTCATCTTTTGTGGAAAAGGCAATAACGGCGGAGATGGTTTAGCTATTGCCCGTTTCTTAATTAAACGCAATTATTCAGTTAAAGTTTACGTCTTAAATCATGCCGAAAACGGCAGTGAAGATTTCAAAATAAATTTAGAACGTCTAAAAGAATTAAAACCTGAAGCGCTATTTTACATTGACAAAGAAGAAGATTTAAAGCCCATAGAAATTACCTCAAACACTTTAGTGATTGATGCTTTGTTTGGAACAGGATTAAACAAACCGCTCTCAGGAATTGTAGCTTCTCTTGTGAATTTCATAAACGCCACTAAAATTTTTGTCATTAGCATTGATATACCTTCCGGATTGTATGCTGATAAGGAAAATGTCAAAGATGATGTGATTGTTCGTAGTTCGGTGACCTTGAGTTTTCAGTTTCCGAAGTTTTCTTTTTTTATGCCGCAGAATGGCATTTACTTTCCAGAATTTGAAGTGTTGGATATTGGATTAGACAAAACTTTCATCCATAATATTTTTACTCCACATTATTACATTACTAAATCTGATTTACAACCATTATTAAAACATCGTGCTAAATTTTCCCACAAAGGAAATTTCGGTCACGCTTTATTAGTGGCCGGTGCTTATGGAAAAATGGGCGCTTCTGTTATTGCAGCTAAAGCTTGTTTAAGAAGTGGTGCCGGAATGTTAACTGTGCAAACTCCAAAAAAAGGAATAGAAATTTTACAAAGCTCGATACCGGAAGCAATGGTAAATGCCGACAGTAATGAAGAATTAATTTCTGAATTACCTCACATGGATAAAATTACCGCTGTAGGAATTGGTCCGGGTATTGGAACGGAGGCTGTGACTGAAAGTGTAATTAAAAAATTATTGAATTACACTTTACCAATGGTATTTGATGCAGATGCGATAAATATTTTAGCCAATAACAAAACCTGGCTAAGTTTTTTAGCGCCTGATACAATTTTAACACCGCATGTAAAAGAATTTGACAGACTCACACAAAAACACATTAACGATTTCGAACGTTTAGAAAGTGCTAAACAATTTGCCATTAAACACCGTTGTATTTTAGTTTTAAAAAGCGCTTACACACAAACTGTAATGCCTGATGGAAATGTTTTCTTCAATTCAACAGGCAATGCAGGATTAGCAAAAGGTGGCAGTGGTGATACTTTAACAGGAATTATTTTAGGATTATTAGCAAGAGGTTACACCCCACCCCAAGCTGCACTCATTGGCGTTTACATACACGGCTCAGCAGCCGATAGCGCTCTTAAAAAAATACATATTGAAAGTTTATTAGCAACAGATGTTATTGCAAAGTTGCCTAAAGCTTTTGAGAAGTTGTATGAGTAAGAAAACCTGAATTTCAAATCAATACGACATAATACATTTCCTCACTTATTACTCATGTAAGTCCACATTCCCGTCACCATCCAATTTCAAAAACGGATTAAAAGCAAACTCCCAATAATTATTTTCAATATCAGCAACGTAGCCTCTGTATCCGCCCCAAAATACTTTTTCGGGTGCTTTAATAATGTTTACGCCTTTCTTTTTAAAGTCGGCAAACAAATCATCAATTTCCTTTTCTGAATTCATGTTAATGGCTATTGAGAATTGTTTAAAGCCAGTGCCGTTATCCGCAACTCCAATATCTTCTGCTAATTCATTTTTAGGATATAATCCAAAAATAAATCCATTCAATTTAAAAAATACAATGCCATCACTATCTTTCATGGTTTCCCAACCAAATTTTTCTTTATAGAAATCACGCATAGCTTCCAAATCAGAAACGCCAATGGTGAAAAAGAAATTCGTTGTTTCATGTTATTTGTTATTAATCCATTTGTCGCATTGCCAGGTTAGCAGACTAGAACCCACTCCGACTAAAATTCCAACTAATACATCACTTCCAAAATGCGCGCCTAATCGCATTCGTGAATAACCCACAAAACCTGCATAAGTAAAAGCAGGGACCGCCACATACCATTTTTTTGTACTCAAAGTTAAAGCCGTTGCTGTTGCAAAAGCGCACGATGTATGTCCGGATGGAAAAGAAAAGCCGGTTGTTTTTTTACGCAAAATAATATTGTCAGGATATGAGGTGTATGGTCGCGGACGTTTAATACTTCTTTTCAGGGCTTCAGTAATTAAAATATTTCCTCCAATAGCAATAACAGTTTTTACACCGTTGCGTTTCATGGTTTCATCTTTGTTTATGTGTCCCGTTAACCATAAAGCTGCTGGACTAATCACCATAAATGGAAAAACGCCATCTGAAGTGATGCGCATACTTTCATCCCAAACTTTGTGATCAGTTTTATTAATGTTTTTTAGAATACGTAAATCCGCGTTCTGAGAAAAAGTGGTTAAGGAAAAAGAAATAAATATAAGAAGTAAGAATTGACGCATAAGAATAACGAAAATAATCTTTTAAGAGCTAAGAACAAAATACTTGAGAATTTTATATTAGAAGACACCAACGTCACTCAAGCGCAACCAGCCCTCGTTACCGTTTTCGAGTTTAATGAGAATCCAATCAGCATTTGGCTCTACTATTCGAACGCGTGTACCTTCGTGTAAACCAAATTTAGAAGTTGCTGTAGAAGTTGGTTCGGTATATACTTTTGTCTCAGTAACAGTAATGATAGCGAAACTATTTTCTTCTTTCGCACTTTTGGCTGAGTTGCCTAAAAAATAAACAATGAAAAAAGCAATTAATAAAACAACAGAGGCGAAAAATGACAGTCGTTTTATAACCACTGATTGTCCGGCTATAACTAAATACAAAAACAAAAAGAATAAAGCAGAGGCGCCAATAGTCATCCAAGCCCAAGTTGTTGTAGTGAAACTACTCAATAAATTTGTTTTAACGGCGCTGATAAAGAAATTCTCTTTTACCTCAATTTTATCTATAGTTTTGGTATAAGCCAAATTCAAGTTATTTTTTACATCCTCGTCGGTGTGATTTAATTTCTTAGCACGTTCGTAATTGTAAATCGCTTTTCCTAACTGACGATTACGATAGTAGGCATTTCCTAAATTATAATACAATTGGTAAGAAGTATAACCTTCCTTTAGCAATTGTTCGTATGATTCAATCGCTTTTTTGTATTCGCGTTTTTCGTAAGCGGTTTCAGCTTTTTTAAGCAAGTCATTCGAGAATGAAGCCAAACTCAGCAACATCATCAAAACTATAAATATGTTTCTTACTTTAAACATGTTTCATTTCACTTTCAATAGTCGAAATTAATTCAACCGTACTATTATAAACCGCTTGCAAATCGCCACTCACTGCGCCAGGAGCGTATTTTGCATACTCACATTGGTTAATGGTATCAAATAATTTTAGCTGCGTATCCGGACGAATAGAGCGCAATTGCAATTCTTTGGTGATATTATCCTTTGATAAATCTGCAACAGGGATATTAAATTTATTTCCTAAATAACTGTTTAAAGCGTTCGTCACTTCGGTATAGAAAGCCTCTTTGTTATTTTGCTTCATTTGCTTTTCAGCACTTATTAATTGCTTTTTCGCGAAGCTTGCTGCTTTCCTTCCTTTTAAAGCAACAACATCACTATTTTGCTTAATATAATACGTACGATATGCTAACCCACCTACAAATAAAATTAACGGGAAGGTTAACAAAAATAAATGTATTGATGAATTAAAAAACTCCGCATCACTTTTTTGTAATTCGAAATCTCCTTTCTTAATATATCGAATGTCGTTTTCAGTTTCTTTTACCTCGTTCTTTAAATGATCGAATACCTGAGCTGAAGCATTACTCTTACCATCGCCTGGCGTTACAGTAATTTTTAATTCAGGGGAAGGAATGGTAACGTATTTCTTTTTATCTAAATCGAAATAACTGAAGTCTAAACTATTCAAAACAAAATCTCCGGGTTCACGTGGAATAATTAAATAATTATAAGTTTTAGAGCCACTTACACCACCGGCATTGGAAATATTTTCAGTGATTTTTGGCTCGTAGCTCTCGAAACTCTCAGGCAAAGTTAATTTAGGAGCTTCTAATAATTTTAAATTTCCTTTTCCGCTAATGGTAATTTTTAAATTGAAAGCGTCGTTAGCTTTTACATTATTTTTTGTGGCTTCTACTTTGTAATTCAAATTCCCAACACCTCCCGAAAAATTAAGAGGCTTCCCTGCTTCCGGCACATCCATTACATTAATCTTAGTTTTACGGCTGTAAGCTTTTACTACTACATCTTCAAAACCCCCACCTCCAAAAAATTGCTCGAAAATATTACGTGGCTTTTTATTACTTTGTTTTCTTACTACACATTCTACTTCACATGGATCAATTGTCAACTCACCGGTACGCTGAGGGAAAACGTAAGTTTTATTGAATTCTCCTACATAATAATTTACACCATCTACATTTTCAATTTGTAATTGAACGTTAGGAACGCCTTCCGGTTGTTGCGACCAAAAGCCATTAAATGCAGGAAATTTTACATTTTGAAATCCTCTTAAATCAAAACGCGAATAAATTTTTTGAATCACTTGAATCTGCTCTCCAATATAACATTTGGTTTTGCTCACAATAGTTTTTACAAATACATCATCACCACTACTTTTTGTAGTTTGCTCGTCAGGGTTCTGTGTGGATTGAGTTTGTTGTTGCTGTTGTCCAGGAGGTACAGCACCTTTTGTAGCTTCAATATTTACAGGAGTACTAGCAATACTTTGTCCGTTAACCACCATGGTCATAGGACCAATCTGTAACTTTCCTTCTTTCTTTGCTGCAATTAAAAATGAAATAGAAAATGATTGCGATAAAGAACCATTCACATATTGCATACTTTGACTTGTGTTTGGTCCCGAAAAAATATCGAAGTCTTTAAAATTTGGCGGGGTATAAGTAGAAGGCTGTGCATTAACAGTAAATACAACTTGAAACGCTGCACCTACTTGAACTTTATTAGCACTTACTTGAACAGTTAATTTTTGTGCTCGTAGTGAAATAGAAAAACAAGTAGCCACAACGCTAAGCATTGCAACCATCCAATTTCTTTTATTTACACTTATATCCACTTTTAACCTTATACTTTAAACCTTTAACCGATTTCTACCAATCCTTCTCCGTTTTCACCTTCTGACCGTCGCCTTTTTTCTTTTTGCCTTGTAATTTTTGCTCCATGTTCTGCAATGCATTCAACATACGTTCAGCTTGCTCTTTCGACATTTGCGGTTGTTGATCTTGTTGCTGCTGCTGTTGTTGCTGTTTATCTTTATTCTTGTCTTTATCCTTTTTCTCTTGCTCTTTTAATTTTTTCTGAGCGTAAGCTAAATTATAACGGGTGTCTTCATCTTTCGGATCCACCTTTAACGATTTTTTGTAGGCATCAACTGCTGCTTGCCAGTTTTCTTGCTTCAAACGACAATTACCTAAATTATGTAGAGCTTTGTGAACAGTATCTTTATGTGAAACTGTTTGTGATACCACATCAAATTGAGCAGCGGCTTCATCCAACATAATATTAGCAAGAGAATCCGGTTTCATTCCCATTATTGGTGCTTTACTTTTTGAATTTTTAATATTGACAGCTTCTTTGTAGATAGCATCACCTAAATTGAAATTCGCTTTCTTTAAGGCAGGGTTTAATTTTAAAGCTTCGCGATATTCATTTATGGCTGTAACATTTCTGCCGCTGTAATAATTATTATTTCCTTTATAAACTAATTCCTTGTCTTTTTGAGCGGATAATTTATTAACGCTAACAAGAGAAGCTAAGATTAAGATAGTAGTAACTTGTTTATTTGATTTTAAAACATTCGCCAAAAATTTACGGAACCAATTACTTACACGTTCGCTTATGAAAAACTCTATAATAAATAATAATAAAGCTAAACCTAAGAACCATTAGAATTGGTCTTCGTAATCGGTATACATATTGGTGTCGATTTGTTTTTTCTCTAATTGAGATCATTTATCAAGAATGGCATTTAAACCAATATCAGCATTTGTAGCTTGCACAAAAATTCCATCCGTTTTTCCGGCTATTTCTTGCAATACTTCCCTGTTCAATTTTGTTACCACAGTGTTACCATCTTTATCTTTTCTATACCCTTGCACCGCTCCATTTTCCATTATAGGAATTGGAACACCCGTTTCGGAACCAACACCAATACAATTCACTAAAATTCCTGCTTTTCCTGCCTCTTCTGCGGCTTCAACAGCTTCAGGCTCGTGATTCTCTCCGTCGGTGATAACGACAATTGTTTTATTTTTTTCAAGATCCTTACTGAAACCTTCCATTGCCTTACGAATAGCGGCGCCAATGTTTGTTCCTTGTGTTGGAACCATTTGTGTATTGATACTTCCTAAAAATAATTTTGCAGCACTGTAATCCGTTGTGATAGGTAATTGAACATAAGCTTCGCCAGCGAAAACGATTATTCCTAAACGATCGCCTTCCAACTTGTCAATCATTTTCTCCAAAGCAAACTTAGCACGCTCTAAACGGTTTGGCGATAAATCCTGTGCCAACATACTATTTGATACGTCTAAGCACACAATGATATCAGCGCCTTCACGTTTTACTTCCTGCGTTTTACTTCCGGTTTGTAAGTTACAAACTGCTAAAATCAAACTACTGAATGCTAACATTAAGATGATGAACTTTGTAATCTTTTTTGATTTAGAGTCATCCGGCACTAATAATTTCACTAATTCGTATTCGCCTAATTTTTTTAAACGGCGTTTCACAGAATACAAATACCAAATAAAAATCACCAACATTATTGGTAATGCTGCAAAGGCATAAAAAAATATGTCGTTTTCGAACCTAAACATTATGGTGCTGATTTAAATACGATTCGTTTTAAAATAAATTCAAGTAATAACGAAATAAGAGCTCCGATACCTAGAGGCAAAAAATGTTCTGCCTTATTAGAGAAACTCTTTTCGCTTATAATTGTTTTTTCTAATTTGTCGATTTCTTTATAGATGCTCGATAAACTTTCTTTATTGGTTGCTCTGAAATACTTTCCGCCGGTCATGTTGGCAATTTTCGTCATTACCTCTTCATCAATCTCTACATCCACATAATCGTATTCTAATTGTCCGTTAGGATACATGGCTACGGGCTGTAATGCTTTTCCTTTTGTTCCAACTCCAATAGTATAAACACGTAAGCCGTAAGTTTTAGCAATTTCTCCTGCGGTCATAGGTGCAATTTCTCCAACGTTACTCACACCATCCGAAATTAAAATAATGACTTTACTTTTTGCTTTGCTATCTTTAATACGCGCAACTGCATCTGCTAAGCCCAAACCAATCGCAGTTCCTTGATCTAACATTCCCGCTTTAATATCAGGAAACATATTTTTTAGAATTTTATGGTCAACAGTTAAAGGACATTGTGTAAATGCCTCGCCGCTAAAAATTACTAAACCAATTTTATCATTTGGACGGGCATCAATAAAATCAATGATAACTTCTTTCGCTACTTCCAAACGATTCGGTTTAAAATCTTTCGCCAACATCGATAAAGAGATATCCATACTAATAACAATATCAATTCCTTCTGTTTTAATATCCTTCCAGCTGCTGCGGGATTGTGGACGAGCTAAAGCCAAAATAATTAATGATACACCCATTAAGCGCATCACTAAAACTAAATGACGCAATCGTGCTTTTAAAGAAGTTTTTATGCCTTTAAAATTATCGAAAGAGGAAAAATGAACTTCACCTTCGTATTTTTTTAGTTTGATGAAATACCAAACAATCATTACGGGCAGTAATAAGAACAACCAAAACCAATGTTTCTCGGCAAATTGTATGTCTTGCAGATAACTTATCATTTTGTTTCTTCAGTATTAGTTGTTGTATCCTCTTCAATTACAATTTCGTCTTCACGCTTTGTTCCGTTCACAAAATCGAATGCGTTTTGTAAAGCAATAGCATGTTCCTGCTCAATTGGAATTTGCTTAGCGAACTTTACATAATCGGAAAGCACTAACATTTGTTGTAATTTTTCTTTACTCGCTGCATCCACCACTTGTGATTTAAAGGCACGAACAATTTCATCAGTCGTTAATTCTAAAGCTTGAATTCCAAAACGACCTTCAATGTACAAACGTACAGAGTCAGAAATGGCAGAATAATATTCTTTTGTCTTGCCGTCTTTCCAAATCGCTTCTTCCTTTACTTTCTCTAATTGAGATAAAGCTAAAATATGTGGCGGCACATCCGGTTTGCGTTCAACAATAACTTCAGGTTTTTTTCGTGAGTTTCAGAATAATAAATACAATTAATGCCACCAATAAAATAGCTGCTCCACTCCAATACACCATTGGCAAATACCATTTCCAATCGAAAGGCTCGTCGAATGGTGCTTTAATATCTTTCACCTTTGCGGCAGAAGTATCAACAGGTACCGTATTAACTTCTAAAAACAAGGCTTCTGTTAAAACAGGATTCACAGTATCTCCATTTACAAAAAATTTAAATGGCGGAATTGCAAAATAACCAGAATCAAAAGCTGTGACAATATATTGTTGATGCTGTTGAATGATGGAAGGATTATTTTTATCAGGAATAGTTGAATCGATGGCTGTACGCGAAACAATTTCTACTTTTCTGGTAATGGTATCTTCAAACGAAGGCCAATCTACTTTTAAATTTTGTTGAGCGTTGGCGTCGTATGTAATAAATCTAATTTTACTTTGTTCACCAATACGAATCTTGCTCGAATCTAAAAATGCATTCACTCGTATCTTGCGATTTAAGTGAAGAAAAAATCAACACGCATGCAATTAAAAAAATATGTTTCAGATTTAACTTCATTATCTGCGTTTAAATAAATTCATTAATGGTTTAATATAACCTTCGTGAGTGTAGATATCGCAATAATCAACACCACACTTATTAAATTTATCTTTCATGCCTTGCTCGCGTTTCAACACGTTTACTTTGAATTGTTTTTGAAAATCTTTACTGCTTGTATCGGCCCAAACAATTTTTCCTGTTTCGTTATCCCTATTTTAATTAAACCAACTGGCGGAATTTCCTTCGGTTTTATCATTTATTTTCAAAGCAATAAATCATGCTTCTTGCTGGCGATTTTCATAGCATCCGTACAAATTTCTTAGCGTAAAATCAGATAATAAAAACACAGTACTTTTTTTTTAACAACATTGGTTAAATATTTTAAAGCTAATTCTAAATCTGTTCCTTTACTCTCCGCTTAAAATCGATAAGCTCACGTATGATTCTTAAAACGTGAGATTTCCCTTTTTTAGGTGGAATAAATTTTTCGATTTTGTCAGAGAAAAATATAACACCAATTTTATCATTATTTGTTGAAGCAGAAAATGCAACAACAGCACATAATTCTGTAATCAAATCTTTTTTATATTGAGAATGCGTTCCAAAATATCCGCTCGCACTCACGTCAACCAACATCACCACGCTTAATTCGCGTTCTTCTTCAAACACTTTAACGTATGGACTGTTGAAACGTGCTGTTACATTCCAATCAATTGTTCTTACATCATCGCCTGGAGTGTATTCACGAACCTCAGAAAATGCCATACCTCTTCCTTTAAACGCAGAATGATATTCACCGGAAAATATCTGGCGACTTAACCCGCGTGTTTTAATTTCAATCTTGCGGACTTTCTTTAATAGGTCGGCTGTTTCCATTGAGATTTTAAATGTTAAATTTTGAATGTTAAATTCTGAATGTGAAATAATTCAACAATCATAAATTAATCATTCAACATTTCTAAGGTACTTCTACTGTATTTAAAATTTCGGTGATGATGTTTTCAGAAGTGATGTTTTCTGCTTCTGCTTCGTAGGTTAAACCAATACGATGACGCATAACATCTGTACAAATGGCGCGTACGTCTTCAGGAATAACATAACCACGTCGTTTTATAAATGCATAGGCTTTTGCAGCTAATGCTAAATTTATACTTGCACGAGGCGAACCTCCATAAGAAATTAAACCATGGAATTTATCCAATTTATATTCCTTAGGGTAACGTGTAGAGAAAACAATATCTACAATGTAACGCTCAATTTTTTCATCCATATAAACATCCTTCACCACTTTACGTGCTTTAAAATATCATCAGGCGATAAAATAGTTTGGTTTTGCATTCCTTCAGGGGAAATATTTGATGTGATAATTTTACGTTCTTCTTCCTTTGTTGGATAACCGATTACCACTTTCAGCATAAAACGATCCATTTGGGCTTCAGGTAAAGGATAAGTTCCTTCTTGTTCAACAGGGTTTGAGTGGCTAGAACTAAAAATGGGTTTGGTAACTGAAAAGTTTGATCGCCAATAGTCACCTGCTTTTCTTGCATCGCCTCTAATAAAGCGGACTGCACTTTTGCCGGAGCACGGTTAATCTCATCAGCTAAAACGAAATTTGCAAAAATAGGACCCTTACGAATTGAAAAGGCTTCTTGCTTTTGATTATAAATCATGGTTCCGATTAAATCGGCCGGTAATAAATCGGGGGTAAACTGAATACGGCTAAAATCGGCATGAATACATTTTGATAATGTATTGATTGCTAATGTTTTAGCTAAACCAGGGACACCTTCTAATAAAATATGGCCGTTACTAAGAAGTCCGATTAAAAGACGTTCTACCATGCTTTTTTGACCTACGATAACCTTATCCATTTCATTGGTAAGGAGGTCTACAAACGCGCTTTCGCGTTGAATTTTTTCGTTTAATTCTCTAATATCTACCATAAAATTTGAATGTGTCCAAAAGTAGTAAGCCTTAGGGTTTTAGGGCTATATAGCGCTGTTAAAAGATGTTAAGCTTACAATAGGAATTAACGATATTTAAGGGTAGTTAAAGAAGGGTTAAATTTAAAAAACTGTCTTTCATCATTTTCTCAAAAAATACGTACTTATACGTAGTTGGTAATTACAAATATTTTCCTATTTTTGACCTCAAATTAAAAACCTTTTAAAAACTTAAAACAATGAAAAAAATTACAATTTTAGCAGTTGCAGCTTTAGCAATTAGCTTCGCGTCATGCAGAAAGAAAGAGTTTGTGGAGTGTTAACTTCATCTGATGCTCCAGGTTCAATTTCTTCAACAACAAAATACACTTATTCAAAAGCTAAAAAAGGCATTTGTAAAGACATGTCTTCGTCTTCTATAGCTGTTGCTCCAGTTGCAGGAACTTACACTAACAAGACAGAATGTACTTTAAAATAATTTAAGTTAAATTATTATTTTAGAAAAGGCTTCCGATTAAATCGGAGGCCTTTTTTGTTTTAAAATTGTTCCGTTATACATAATTAATTTTTATTGCTGGATCAAATGAAACAAGTGGTGTTTATGCTAATTTTTATTCAGCCTTATATAAAAAGGCTACCTTTGTGGTGGTTTTTTAGTTTATGACAAAAGATAAAATTTTAAAAATAGTTTCTATTGTATTAAGCGTTTTAATGGGCTTGTTGTTTATCTATTCCGGATACACAAAACTTTACCCTATTGAGCCTTTTGAATTTACTTTTGTTGATTTAGGAATTGGCAACTGGGCACTTGCCCCTTACATCGCCCGCTTTATGATTGGCCTTGAATTTTACATTGGCTTAATGTTAATTTTCAATCTTTACCTCAAAAAATTTACTTTAAAATTAACGGCTGCCCTTTTAGTTGTATTCACCATTTATTTGGGAATTATGATTTTAAATGAAGGTAATAATAGTAATTGCGGCTGCTTCGGAAACGCCATCGCGATGACACCTTTTCAAGCCATAGTGAAAAACATCATTATGTTAGCGGTGTGTTTTGTGATTTACAAATTTAACGAAGGCATCACTTTAGGAAAACTTGGCAAAGTATTAAACGTTTCATTTCTTTTAACTGCATTGGCTATGCCGCATATTTTAAATTATGTTGATTTAGATTACTCACAAGCCTACCTAAATAAACCGGAAAATAATTTTACACTTGAGTTAGATACTCTTTACAATAACGCTTACGAAACTACACCCCCGAAAACTTTATCACAAGGCAACCATGTTTTAGCTTTTATGAGTTTGAGTTGTCAACACTGCCGTATTGCTGCTAAAAAAATAAGATTGATTCACGAAAAAAATCCGGATATCCATTTTTATTTTATTTTGAATGGTGAAAAGAAAAAATGAAATGGTTTTATCTCGATACTAAAACAGAAGACATCCTTACACTATGCTAAGAGCCCGCCCATTTGTTTATTTGGCAGGAACTAGTTTACCAACTCTTTATTTAGTAAATAATTCTAAAGTTGAACATTGGGTGAATTATATGGAACTCGATCAGACACAGATTGAGAATTGGTTATCTATTAAATAGCTTTAAGAATCTCTTTCTCCACTTCTTCACTATCCCATTTACTTTCTATATCAGGCCTTGCCATAATTTTTTGCATGATGGCTTCTTGGCGTTGCCCTTCTTTTAAAAGCAGTGCTGTAACGTATGTGCGGACTGTAAGTCACCATACTGTAAAGTGGAATCCATTTGTCAGGATATTTTGAATTGAATCTTGCTTCTATTTTTTTCTGTAACAAGAATTTTGGGTCGGCTGTTTTATCACGCATCTCAATAAAATTCGCTATGGCTAAATCCGCAATTGCGTCTCCATCCGGTTTGCGCAATGTTTCGTACTCCGGCATTATTCTATTCCAATCTTCTTTATGCTTTTCAATTAACTCATTCATCACCACACAATCCTCAAAACCACAACTCATACCTTGTCCGAAAAACGGAACGATTGCATGAGCGGCATCTCCAATTAATCCGATTTTATTATCGAAAGTCCATGGGAAACATTTTACAGTTACTAAAGAAGAAGTTGGGTTATTCATGAAGTCATCCAATAATGTTGGCATTAAAGGAACCGCATCCGGAAATTCTTCATCAAAAAACTTTTTTACTTGTTCTCTCGTTTTCAAGTTAGCAAATGATTTTTCGCCCTCGAATGGAAGAAATAAAGTGCAAGTGAAGTTTCCATCCATGTTAGGAAGCGCAATCATCATAAAACTTCCACGAGGCCAAATGTGTAAAGCGTTTTTCTCAATTAAAAAAGCGCCATCCTTACCGGGAGGAATAATTAATTCTTTATACCCCGCCGAAATATAATGTTGGTTGTATTCAAATCTATCTGAACTCAATTGCATATTTAAACGTGATGCTGCAAATGCGCCATCCGAACCAAAAATTAAATCGCTTTTAGAAGAAGATGTTTTTTGAGTTTCTTCATTAATAAATTGAGCTTCTAAAGTTTGCCGGTTAATATTGGTGCAACGTTCGTTAAAATGAATTTCCACCCCGCCTTTTTGTTCAGCTAAATCCATTAAACGCATATTTATCTCGGCACGTGATACTGAATAAATAGCTTGATTATCTTTTCCGTAAGGTTGAAATGCTGTTGAACTATCTTTATGGTGAATAAAACGTCCGTACATCGGAATTGCAATCTTTCTTATTTCATCTGCAATACCAACACCTTCTAATCCTCTCCAACCTCTATCACTTAATGCAAGATTAATAGATTTACCCGCGGAAATTTTTGCAGTTCGCATATCAGGGCGACGCTCGTAAATATTTACTTTATATCCTTTTTTTGCCAAATAGATAGACAGTAGAGAACCTACTAACCCGGCGCCGATCATATTCACGTTTTTGCTCATAGTTTCAAAATTTACCTTACAATTTTACATAAAAACCTGCTTATAACAATTGCTAAAAATCAGTATTTGGCTAATTTCTTTCTTTTTTAGCTAATACTGTCAATTTACTACCTTTACGAGGTGCAGGATAAGCTAAAACTATACATTTCTAAAAACGGTTTATTTACCAAAACCGATAAACTTTTGCTGGCTTTTAGCGGCGGGGTGGATTCTGTGGTTTTGGCCATTCTTTTAAAAGAGGGTGGTTATAATTTTGAGTTAGCCCATTGCAATTTTAAATTACGTGGAAAAGAGTCGGATGCAGATGAAAAATTTTGTATTGACTTCGCTAAAAAAAATAAACTCAAAATCCATAACAAACGATTTAAAACGAAAGACTTTGTAAAAAACACCAAAACATCAGTTCAGATGGCGGCGCGCGAATTGCGTTATACTTGGTTCATGGAATTGGCTAAAAAAAATAAATACGATTTTATTTTAACGGCGCATCATGCTAGCGATAATATCGAAACGTTGTTAATTAATTTAATTAGGGAACAGGAATTAACGGATTAAAAGGAATTCCTTACAAGCAAAATTTAATTGCGCGGCCTTTATTGTTTGCAAGAAAAGAAGACATTTTAGCTTACGCGAAAAAAAATAAATTAAAATACAGAGACGACAGCAGTAATGATGAAGTGAAATACAAACGTAATTATTTACGTCACGAAATTATTCCAGGCTTGAAAAAATTAAATCCTGCTTTAGAATCAACATTCGATAATAATATTCGATTGTTTAGACAAACTGCGGCAGTGGTAAAACAATTTGTAAGTGAAAAACGAAAGGAGATTATTGTTGAAGGGAATGATTCCTTTAAAATTAATATCAAAAAATTAGTTGCTGAAGAATCTGCTGAGCTTCTTTTGTTTGAGTGGTTATCACCAAAAGGATTTAATAATTCACAAGTTGAGCAGATTTTCAATAGTCTAAATAGTAAATCCTCAGGTAAACTATTTTTCTCTGAAACTCATCAAGCTTTAATTGACCGCGATTTCATTTTTGTAGAGTTTATAGAAATTAAAACACCTCAAAAAGAATTCTTAATTAAAGAAATTGCAGATTTTAAAAAATTGCCCTTTAAATTAAATGCTGATTTAAGCGCTTCAAAAAAAATAATGAGCGGGAAAAATATTGCGCAAATTGATTTTACAAAACCTGTTTTTCCTCTGAAAATCCGTAAATGGAAAGCCGGTGATAAATTTATGCCATTAGGGATGACTGGCTACAAAAAGATTAGTGATTTCTTAATCAACCAAAAATTAAACCGTTTCGAAAAAGAAAATATTTGGTTACTCTTAAATAAAAACGAAGTGGTTTGGGTTATTGGTCAGCGTTTAGATGAGCGCTACAAAATAAAACCAAACACAAAAAAAATATTGAAATTAGAGGTTCAGTAAAAACAATGGAAAACCAATTACTCTTTGAAGAAAAACAATACATGGGCCATAACCGCCTCAGCATATTCTGGCGAATGGTATTGGCTGTGTTTTGTTTTATTGGTTATTATTGGAGCGAGAACCCGAAACCAGTTCAAGTAAGTGTATTTTATATTGGCTCTTATCCTATTGATCACATTCCTAATTCGGGAAAAGTTTTCTTTTTGTTGGGATTAATTATTCTTATCATCTCTGCACTCCTAACTTATATACTTCATATTCATACACGCGTTTATAAAGGTTACATGATTATTGATGGGTTTTAGGGGCAAGAAAAGTAAAAATCGATTTCAGTACCGTTACCTATTTGAGAAAAGGCAGATATAAATACAATATTTTCAGAAGGGCAGTTTACAATTTACACTCGAAAGGGGTTATTAGGTTTTACACAAGCGGGCAAGAATTTATAGAGTTAAAAGACAATGCCGGCTTCACGTATCGTATTGGTACTCAGCGTTCAGAGGAGTTGTTGAATCTTATAAAACCTAATATAAATAGTTAATAAGATTGTGTAACCAAAGGCAAGATTTGGCGTATAATTATGAAAGTTAATCCCAAATCATCCTGCCATGAACACAACGACCTTCGAAAAAATTGAAAGGAAAATATTTCCGGTTTGAAATTTCCAAATACAGAAGTTTTAGGAGATGCAGAAAAAATAAATGAGCGTAATGCTGATTTAAATCGCGCATTATCACTTGGCAACCTTGAACAAACTAAAATTAAAATTTATTTTGAAGACGATACCTCATGCAAAATGGTGGAGACAACAGTTTGGGGCGTGACCGATAAACGATTGATTTTAAAACAAGGTGTTGTTATTCCAATTAACCGGGTGCACTACATTAAACTGTAATTAACTCAGCACCCAACTCAAATACAAGTAAACAAAAGGCGTTACAAAAATCAGACTGTCGAAACGGTCAAGGATTCCTCCATGTCCAGGCATAATTTTTCCTGAATCTTTTATTCCTGCTTGTCGTTTTAAAAGTGATTCGAATAAATCTCCGAGTGTTCCAAATACCACTACTAAAAGAGAAATCACTAACCAGTGCTTGAATTCAATTTCAGGAAACCATCCTGCTATGAGATAAGATGAAGCCATTGTAAGAACACCCCCACCAATTGTACCTTCCCAAGTTTTACCCGGAGAAATACGCTCGTATAATTTTCTTTTTCCTATCATGCTTCCAACTAAGTATGCGAAAGAGTCGCTGGCCCAGATGAGGAGAATCATACCAAGAACAATGTGGGAATTATAATTAGTAGTCTCCGAAGATCCGCCAAAAACTATTTTATTAAGAAAGAAAAAGGGTAATGAACAATAAAAAATTCCTAGAATAGTATAAGCTAGATTTTTTATAGGTTTTTCATTTTTGCTAAACAATGAAAAAACAAAAGCCAGAAATATTAAAATCAAAACAGTTTCTAATAATTTCAAAGACAAAACAGAAATTCCAAAAAGAATAAACATCGAATTAGATGTCATTAAAAGAATATTTGGAACAACTGCGCTAGCATAAATCAGAATACAGGCAATAAAACCAATCCATTTTAAAGGTTTTGCTCCTAATAATTCTGCGATTTTAAAAAATTCATGTAATCCCCAAACAGAAACAACAAGGAATAATGTGGCAAATGAATAATAATTCCAACAAATACATGAAAGTAAAACAGCCACAAAAACAGCAGCCGTTAAAGTACGTGTAAGAAGGGTTTTGAAATTTAAAGCCATATATAAAGTAAAATCCCCGCTATTAACGGGGACCTTTTATTATTCTGTGATTTTTACAGCTTCGTAGCATTTAATATCGCCCGCGGCGCCCAGGTATTCGGCATCAATATCAACTAAGCCTACTTTTTTAACCTGTTCCTTACTTAAAGGTTTTGCAGGATACCAACGGTCCTCCACCAACTTTAATTCAACTTCTTTATTCAGTAATAATTGGTTCAGTTGTTTTTGAGTTAAGAACACAACGCTGTCATCTTCGTCCTCATCCACCTCTTCAGCAACAATGATATTACCAACTAATTTAAGCTTCGGAACATCCGGTTTGTACTTAAATTCTAAATCCTCCTGAGTATTAATCTCAATATATTTTATACCAGTTATGTGTATTTCGGCCATTTTCTTTCAAAATTATGGTGCAAGTTTAACCATATTAGCCCCTATCGCCAAAATTATTTTTTAAGACCTTGTCCTTTAAATGTTAATAAATTATACCCTTTTGAGAGTAAAAGTGAAGACCGTTCCCTCGTTAACCGTGCTTTTTACGCTAATAGATTTCTGGTGGGCCTCTATGATATGTTTAACAATAGCCAGACCTAAACCTGTGCCACCCTGCTCTCTGCTTCTACCCTTATCTACCCTATAAAAACGTTCGAATAGGCGGGGCAAATGCTCGGGGGAAATACCTATTCCGTTATCCCTTATTTCAACAATAACCTCATCGTTATAAAGGTTAAATCCAATCTCAGTTTCCCCGCCTTCTTTACCATATTTAATGCTGTTAGTAATTAAGTTCACGAGTACCTGACGAATCCTGAATTTATCCGCTAAAACCAATAAAGGCTTATCGAATTTTTTTGCCAACGAAAGTGTAATTTTTTTCTTTTTCGCAATTAGATCCAGTTGCTCTATTACATCACGGCATTGTGCACTAAAATCATATTTCTCGAATTCTAATTCCAGAGAACCCGTTTCTAACTGGGTAATGGTTTCTAAATCGTCAATAATATGAATGATGCGTTCAATACTTTTATCGGCGCGCTTTAAGTAATCGATATTAATTGAAGGGTCATTTAATCCGCCGTCAATTAGGGTAGAAACATAGCCTTGAATATTAAACACCGGGGTTTTCAATTCGTGCGATACATTTCCTAAATATTCTTTACGGTAACTATCTACGTTCTTTAAATGTTCTAATTCCTTTTGACGTTCAAGTGCAATTTTCTTTACTTCCAAATCTAATTGTGTAATCGGATCAATTTCATCTAACTGAAATTTTGTATCAGGGATTTCGTTGTGCGGTAAAATCTTACTCAGTTCGCTTTGAACGTTTTTTATCTTATCGAAAATAAATGGGTTGTAAATAAAATACAGAACAAAAAACGATGTTACGAAGAAAGCAAAAAACAAAATCAGAACTAATGCTAAATCAAAACTACTATTGGCAAACCATTGCCATAACACCAACACCAATGCGCACAAAAAAGCATTCAGTACGCTTAGTAAAATAATAAATACCGATGTCTTTTGGTTTTTCAAATTCTTATTATAATGCTGACAATTGTTCTTCCAAAGCTTTTATTTTTGCTTCAGCATCAGCTTGTTTTTTTCTCTCTAAAGCAATTAATTCAGGCTTAGCATTGGCAACAAACTTCTCGTTCGATAATTTGATTTGCACACTTTTTAAGAAACCTTTATTGTAATCAATTTCTTTAGCTAAACGGATTTTTTCTTCTTCTACATTAATATTTGAAGAAAGGGAATATAAAAACTCAGTCGTTTTAATCATGAATGAAAATGCACCTTCCACTTTTTCTTTTTTATAAGAGAATGAACTTAAATTCGCCAATTTAATTACCAATTCTATCAAAATAAGAATGTTGCGCTCTGATTTTTCAATTAGTTCTAGTTTTTCTTTAGGAGATAATTGTTTTTGCGCACGAATATTTCTAATCATGGCAACAATTTCTTTACAAACTTCAAACTCACCTAATTGTTTAGCATCTGTTTTCTTTACTTCAGGCCAAGCAGCAACAATAATGCAATCTTTTGCATCACGCTCCTTAATTAAATGCCAAATCTCCTCAGTAATAAATGGCATCCAAGGATGCATAATTTTTAATAAGCTTTCTAAATAACCAATTGTTGCATCGTAAGTCGCTTTGTCAATTGGCTGCGCTTTTCCGTCTACAAAATCAGGCTTAATAGCTTCTAGATACCAAGCGCAAAAATCATCCCATACTAATTTATAAGTCGCCATTAATGCATCACTCATTCTGTATTTAGAATAATGATCATTAATAATTTCTAATTGCTCGCTTAATTTATTTTCAAACCAAGTGATAGCAGTTTTTTGCGCCCCACTTTGTTTTACATCAGCTACTTCAAAACCATTTATTAATCGAAATGCATTCCAAACTTTATTCCAGAAATTCCGTCCTTGTTCGCAATGCGATTCATCAAACATTAAATCATTTCCGGCAGGAGAACACAATAACATTCCTACACGAACGCCATCAGCGCCGTATTTCGTAATTAACTCTAAAGGTTCAGGACTATTCCCCAAACTCTTACTCATTTTTCTTCCAAGCTTATCGCGAACGATACCTGTTAAGTAAACATTTGTGAATGGCTTTTGTCCGGTATATTCGTAACCCGCAATCATCATACGCGCTACCCAGAAAAATAAAATTTCGGGAGCAGTTACTAAATCGTTAGTAGGGTAATAATAGTTTAAGATCGTCATTTGCATTGTTCTCCCATTTCTTATTGCTTTAGGATCGAAAACAGTTATTGGCCATAGCCAAGATGAGAACCAAGTATCTAAAACATCTTCGTCTTGTTTAACATCTTCAGTCTTTAATAATTTAATAGCCTCCTCTTTCGTTTTACAAACAACAGTATTTCCTTTTCCATCATACCAAGCGGGAATTCGTTGTCCCCACCATAACTGGCGACTGATACACCAATCGTGTACATTTTCCATCCAGTGTTTGTAGGTGTTGATGAATTTATCCGGAATTAATTTTACCTCTCCGTTTAAAACATTTTCCAAAGCTGGTTTGCTTACCTTATCCATTTTCAAAAACCATTGCATGGATAATTTTGGTTCTATAACTGCATCTGTTCTTTCGCTGTAACCAACTTTATTTTTAATCTCTTCAATTTTTTCAACTAAACCTTGCTCTTGTAAATCCTTAATGATTTGTTTACGGCAAGCAAATCTATCCATCCCAACATAAGCACCCGCCGCTTCCGAAATTTTTCCATCGGCAGTTAATGCATCAATTACAGGAAGTTTATGTTTTTGTCCGAGATTAAAATCATTAATATCATGAGCAGGCGTTACTTTTAGCGCACCTGTTCCAAATTCCAAATCAATATAATCGTCAAAAATTACTGGAACAACTCTGTTTACAATTGGAACGATTACATTTTTTCCTTTTAAATGTTTGTAACGCTCATCATCAGGGTGTACACAAACTGCAGTATCGCCCATAATAGTTTCAGGACGAGTTGTTGCAACGGTTACAAAATCATTAGTTCCTTCAATTTTATATTTTACAAAAACTAATTTACTGTTTGCTTCTTTGTGAATTACTTCTTCATCACTAACGGCGGTTAATCCTTGCGGATCCCAGTTTACCATTCGTACACCACGGTAAATTTCTCCTTTATTGTATAAATCAATAAACACATCAATTACCGCTTCGCTTAAATCAGCTTCCATGGTAAAACGTGTACGATCCCAATCACAACTGGCACCTAATTTTTTTAATTGTTCTAATATAATGCCACCGTATTTTTCTTTCCAGTCCCACGCATGTTTTAAAAATTCATCTCTGCTTAAGTCTGCTTTCTTAATTCCTTTATCGGCTAATAATTTTACAACTTTAGCTTCAGTTGCAATACTGGCATGATCAGTTCCGGGAACCCAACACGCATTATAACCTAACATGCGGGCGCGGCGAATTAATACATCTTGAATAGTATTATTAAGCATATGCCCCATGTGCAACACACCTGTTACATTTGGTGGAGGTATAACAATAGTGTATGGTTTTTTAGTTGTGTCGACTTGCGATTTAAAAAATTTCTTATCGAGCCAATATTGGTACCATTTATCTTCCGCTTCCTTAGGGCTATATGTTTTTGCAATTTCCATTACAGTATTCAAATTTTTGTTAAATTTCGCAAAAATACTCGAACTATGGCATAGGTATGCTATCTTTGGTATGATTTTAGATGTTTATTTAAACAAAAACAATAACACATGAAAAAGCTCATTTTAACTTTAGGTTTAGTAGCAGGTTTGACCGCACTAACAAACGCACAAGAAGTGCACTCTGCAGGCGATGGCCATAACCACGACGCTGCAACTCAAACAACCACTCCTGCTAGCTTAGCTGATATTAAGCTGGATAAAATGGTTCACGATTACGGGAACATTAAACAAGGTGATAATGGTGAATGTGAGTTCAAATTTATTAATAATGGTAAAGAACCATTAGTTATCTCTAATTGTATGGGTAGCTGTGGTTGTACAGTGCCTCAGTGTCCAAAAGAACCAATTTTACCGGGTAAAAGCGGTGTAATTAAGGTAAAATATGACACTCAGCGTGTTGGACCAATTTACAAGACAGTTACAATTAACTCAAATGCTAAATCTGGTACTCAAACTATCTCTATTAAAGGTAGCATTGAAGCAAAACCGGTTGAAGTAGCTTTCCCACCGAACGAGCCATCTAAAGGTGCTCCGGTTGAGAAAAAAGGTTAATACAATTTAATAAAATATTATGAAAAAAATTACAGCAATAGTTGCTTTATTGTCGATGTTCGCATTGGCAGGTAATGCACAGGAATCAGTTGTTCCAAATACTGATCCAAATGCACCGGAAATTAAAATTGAAAACGAAGTGTTAGATTATGGCACTATTGATTTCGATGCTAATGGTGTTCGTGAATTTAAGTTTAAGAATATCGGAAAATCTCCGTTAACAATTAGCAGTGTTCAAGGTGAATGCGGTTGTACATCAACTACAATTGATGGCAAACCAGGCTGGCCACAAGAACCAATTTTACCCGGTAAAGGTGGTGTTATTAAAGTGAAGTACGACACTAAACGTGTTGGTCGCTTTGATAAAAACGTAACCATTACTTCTAACGGTAAATTAGCAACTGTGAAAGTTAAAATTAAAGGTGAAATTAAAGCTGCACCTACAACTACTGCAACTCCGGATGCTCCAAAGCAACCATAATATTAAAACCTCAGAAAATCCCCCGCAAAAACGGGGGATTTTTTATTTACGGTCGTTTGTAATTCTATTACTATTAACGGTTTTAAATTTTCATGCTCAATCACAAGCCAAAATAAAATTCACTGAATCAAAAAAAGATTTAGGCAAAGTAAAGAAAGGCGATGTTGTTACTGCTGACTATGAATTCAAAAACGAAGGCGATCAACCCCTTATCATCACCAACTTTGAAGTTGAATGTTCGTGTACCACTGTTGATTTTCCAAAACAACCTATTGCGCCCGGACAAACCAGCAAACTAACTGTAAAATTTGATACCAAAAGTGCATACGATAGACAAGACCGAAAAGTTGTTATTGTTTGCAATGCTAAGAATTCTGCTTCTGTAAGAATTAAATGTTTTGTTGAGAAGCCGTAATGTATTTCGGGTTTGTAATTTCGGGTTATTCCTGTTCCAACCCGAAACCCGGAATAATAAATAATTCAATTGTCTCTCAAGTAATCCTTACTCTTAACTCAGTTTCAATTGTTTAAAGAATTCAGAACAGATAATAGCTGTTGCCATAGCAGCGTTTAATGATTCTGTTGTACTGCTTTCGGCTGCAGGAATTGTAATTGGATTTGAAATGTATTTGAAATTTTGTTCGCTAATACCGTTGGCTTCGTTTCCAATAATAATCAATCCATTTTGTAATTCTGATTTAAAAATATTTTCACCATCGAGAACCGCACCATATACAGGGAATTTCTTCCCATCAATTAAATCCTTTAAATCACAATATACCACCTTCACTCTTAAAAAAGAACCCATAGCAGATTGTATGGTTTTGGATTATACACATCGGTACTCTGTTTGGAACAAAATATTTCTTCAATCCCAAACCAGTCGGCCATTCTTAAAATGGTACCTAAATTACCCGGGTCGCGGATATCATCTAAATAAAAACTGAATTGCTTATTGAAATCCGTCTCAGGTTCATTTTCTTCAAAATAATTACAAACCGCTAAAGCATTATTAGGCTGGGCTTGTGTGCTTATTTTTTTTAGGTCTTCCTCACTAATAGTTATATAATCCACTTTTGTATTCAGTAAAGCATTTGAATTGCCCTGCAAATAGCTTTCGGTAACAAATAATTGATGGATGATTTCGGGATTAGTAGTGATGATTTCGTTAACCACCTTAATACCTTCGGCAATAAACATGTTTTCCTCATCTCTGAATTTCTTCAGATGCAAGGCTTTAACCTGTTTTATTTGATTCTTACTAATCATAATTTAGCTAAATTCGTAGGGATTAAAATTAACCATTATTGAGCACTTATTTACATATACATTTAAAAGAGCGTTTTAGGCGCTTGGTATTATGTACATGTGTTTTATTTGCAGTTTTTTCGTGTAACACCACCAAACATTTAAAAGAGAATGAATATCTGGTTGGGGGTAACAAAATTTTAGGTTATCAAAATACCAAAATTGCACACGAAGAGATTGAAGCCTTTATAAGACAAAAACCAAACCGCAAAATTTTATTTGTGTTCCCTTTTAACCTGTGGCTTTACAATCAGGTGAATCAAGAAAAATTAGTGAAGAAAAAAGAAAAGCGCGACGCCCGTTTCGACCGTATTAACGAAAAGCGAATTATAAAGAATAATCTTAAAAACGAGAAACGTATAGAAAAAGGCAAACCTGCCAAAGAACCTAAATTAAAAAGCAAAGATAAACCCACTTTCCGTGAAAGTTTGTTAGATATAGCTGAAGAACCTGTTATTTATGATTCAGCTATCACCAAACAAACTACTTTACAAATGACAAGATACCTTTTTTCGAAAGGCTATTTTTATGCGAAGGTAACAGATAGTGTTGGGTATTATAAGCACAAAAAGAAAGCGAAAGTATTTTATCATCTCTTTCCTGGGCGACAATATTTCATCAATAACGTTAAGTACAATATTAAAGATGAAGAATTAAGTTATTATATTTTTAGCGACAGTATTCATTGCAAATTAAAATCCGGCGCTCCTTTTGATGCCGAAGTGATGCAGCAAGAGAGAGAAAGAATTACAGCTAACTTATTAAATAATGGCTACTACTTTTTGAACCCGATTATATTTATTTTGATGTGGATTCGGGTTTAGTGGATCATAAAATAGATATTACTATCTCAGCTAAAAAATTTCCTGCTTATGCGAATGCACAAAAAGATTCCATCTCATACATCAATCACCCTCGTTATTACGTAAACAATATTTATGTTATTACTGAGAATATCTGAGACTCTTATAAAGACGAATATTTTTACGATTCTATTTACCACGAAGATTTAATTTTTATGGTAAAAGAAAAACTCAATTATAAGTACAGCCTCATCACACATAACGTAGAATTTTTTAAAGGACAAGTATTTCAAAAAAATCTTGCAGAAAAATCATACAAGCGTTTACTTAACCTTGGTGTTTTCCGAACGGTATTAATTCAATATGTTAAGAATCCGAAATTCAATGATCAATTGGATTGTTATATTATTTGTCAACCTATAGTTAAACAAGCCATCAATGTTGAAACGGAAGGCACTAACACCTCGGGTAACCTTGGTGTTGATGGAAATATATTGTATCAAAACAGAAATTTACTAAGGGGCGCTGAGTTGCTTGAGTTCAGTTTAAATGGTGCCTTAATTGCGCAACGACAGTTAAACGACAATACAACAAGTGATTTAACCAACGTACAAAGTACATTCAATACCATTCAGTTTGGACCATCACTTAAATTTTCGGTACCGCGTGCGGTGTTTCCTTTTTCTTATTTGCCATTTAAAAAAGATGCCTTTCCGAGAACATTTATCAGTACCTCTTTAAATTATCAATCACGTCCTGAGTTTAACAGAACTATCACCAATGTGAATTATGGATTTAGTTTTAAGAGTCATAAATTAAAAGTTAAACACGATTTTATTCCTGTAGAGGTTTATATGGTGAAAGCCAAATTAACTGATAATTTCAGAAATGATTTACTAAACATCAACGACTTCTTTTTACTAAATTCTTTTCAGGATCACATTACTACTTTATCAAAATACACAGTTACGTATAATAATCAATCCATATCAAATGGTGTAAATACATCCCGTAAGGCTATTAGTTTTGTTAAAGTAAACGTGGCTTCATCCGGTAATATTTTAAGAGGTATTTTTGACGCCACAGGACAACCGAAGGACACATTGGGGCGCTATCTTATTTTAGGAACACCGTTCGCGCAATTTGTAAAACTGGATATTGATTACCGTTTATATATTCCTGTTCGTAAAAGAAGTCGATTAGTATATAGAACAGCTATTGGAGTTGGTAAACCTTTGAAAAATTTAAATGTATTACCTTACGAACAAAGTTATTTTAGCGGAGGTCCGAACAGCGTTAGAGCTTGGCGTGCACGAACACTTGGTCCGGGTGGATATGCCCAACCCGACTCCGTTACTTCTAAATATGATAAGATTGGAGATTTATTAATAGAAGGGAATTTTGAATACAGGTTTCACATTTTCCGTTCGTTTTATGGTGCTGCGTTTATTGATGTTGGTAATATTTGGTTATTGCACGAAGAAAGAGGGAAACCCGGAGGCGATTTTGAATTGAATAAGTTTTATAAAGAATTTGCAATGGGAGGTAGGTTAGGAATCCGTTGGGACTTAAACTTTTTTGTATTGCGTTTAGACGCAGCCGCTCCTATTGCTGACCCATCTTATCCGGAAGGCGACAGATGGCTATTTGGTAAAGGGCCTTTAAGACGAACCACATTAAATTTCGGTATTGGTTATCCGTTTTAAGAACAGTATTTTTATAATATGAAAGTAACAGGCTTTACCATAATTAGAAACGCAATCAAGTATGATTATCCAGTTTTGGAAGCTATAACTTCAGTACTTTCTGTATGTGATGAATTTTTAGTGAGTGTTGGGAATTCAGAAGACGGAACTTTGGAATTAATCAAAAGCATTAACTCTCCCAAAATAAAAATAATGGAAAGCGTTTGGGATGACAGTTTACGTGAAGGCGGAAAACTATTGTCCATTGAAACCAATAAAGCACTTGATGCCATCGATAGTTCAACTGATTGGTGTTTTTATATTCAGAGCGACGAAGTGATTCATGAAAAATATCATGACACCATTCGCGAAGGAATGAAGAAACATAAAGATGATAAAGCAGTTGAAGGGTTGCTTTTTAATTACACGCATTTTTACGGCAGTTACAATTACATAGGGAATTAAAGAAATTGGTACAGAAATGAAATTCGTATTATCAGAAATGACAAAAAAATACGCTCGTATAAAGATGCGCAAGGGTTTCGTAAAACAGATGACAGTAAATTAAATGTGAAAGTAATTGATGCTTCTGTTTATCATTATGGCTGGGTAAAACCACCAAAAGCCCAACAAGCCAAACAAGAAAATTTTCATAAGATGTGGCACGATGATGCTTGGATGAAAAAAAATATTGCCGCTACAGAAGAATTTGATTATAGTAAAATTGATTCTCTTGCCGAATTTAAAGACACACATCCTAAAGTAATGCAAGACCGTGTTTCAAAACAAAACTGGGATTTTAAATTCGATGCTTCAAAAATAAAACTCAGCTTTAAAAATAAATTCCTATTAATTATAGAAAAACACCGGGTGGCGGCCCGGTGAGTATAAGAATTATAAGGTGATTTAGTCCGTTTTCTCACTTTGCGCCTTCTCCTCCTCAATTTCTTTTGCACGGTTTTCCTTTTCCAGTTTCTCTATTTTTTGTTGGCGTTTATATTCTTGTCGCTCGCTAAAAGCTGCTTCTCTCATACGTTTATGACGCATCATACTAAAATAATCTTTAGTAGTAACAACAATTACCCCGCTAGTTAAATCGCCATACATAGCCGGTACACCACCACTTATTAAACTCACATTCTCAATTGAGGTATTTGGTAAACCCGACATTTTAGTCACTTTAACACCATCAATCAAATATTCAGTTGCATCGGCTCTTGCACCATTCACATGCCATTCACCATCGCTATCAGCAACAGCTCCCGAATAATTATTGTGAATAGCCGTTAAAACACCCTCAGTTCTGTAAATTGATTTATCCCAATCGTCCGCATTAATACTTGTAATATCAATCATACTCGCATCTACTAAAGGTTCTTCAAATTCAGCAGATACTTCAACAACTCCCAAAGTATTTACTTTCATACGTACATCTACATAAGTTGCTTGATTTGGCTTAACCGGAATATTTGTAGTTCGGTTGGTAGAATGCAATTGACTTGTAACAATAATTTCGTATTCGCCAGCATCTAAAGGTTTATACACATATCTTCCATTCACATCGGTGGTTGTACCACCAATTAAATAACCGCCCTGTGTAATTTTTACAACGGCTCCAATTACCGGCTCAAAGTCATCATCCTTTATTAAGCCTTTTATTTCTCCTCCCTGACCTTTTACTAATTGAACTATGGATATAACCACGAGTATCAATAAAATTTTAGTTGTTTTCATATTATTTTGGTTTTAAGTTTTACTTTAGTGTTTGACTATAAGACGGGCTATACGGATAATTCCATAATTTGAGTCTGAAAATAATTTTTATGGAATATTAAACCCTTTGCGTCTTTATATTAAGATATGTGGCTTTTCAATAAAAAGATAAATAAAACAGATGAAGACCTGATATCGGCCTTTAAACAAAACGGTAATAAAAACGCATTTGCCGATTTGTTCAAAAACCATGTCAATACAACTTATGGCACCTGTTTGTTTTATCTACAGGATAAAGACGAGGCAAAAGACGCTGTGATGACCATTTTTGAAAAATTAATGGTGGATTTGCAGAAGAACGATATTAAAATTTTAAGGCCTGGTTAAGCTTTGTAGTTCGTAATTATTGCATTTCGGCCATACGGAAAAAAAACACGACTTTTAAAAATAACAAAAGCTATTATGATTATGAGTTTAAGGATACTACATATGAAACTGAGTTAAAGATTGAAAGTGTAGATGATGAAACCATGTTGCAGTATTTGCAAGAAGGTTTATCGAAACTAAAAGAAACGCAACGTAAATGCATTGAATTGTTTTATTTGAAGAACCAGAGCTATCAACAAATAAGTGAATTCACAGGATATGAAATAAACGAAGTGAAAAGTTATATACAGAACGGAAGACGCAAGCTAAAAATAATGATAGAAGCCCTTCGGCAAGCTCAGGATGACAAATTACAAAAAACTCCCCGCCATGACTGATTTTAAACGCAATAATTATAACACTCTCCCTGAAGAGGAGAAAAAGAATTTGCAAAAGCTCTTTCATGAAAATGATTTGAATTATTTTTCGTCGTTTGCAATTGAAACAGATGCTATTCAGGAACAAGACATTCTGGAATTAAATAACAGAATTGATAAACGCATTTCGCCTTCTTGGTTTAAGACTAATTTTAAACTGCTTTTTTCATTGGGAAGTGGTATTGTTATTGGCGGTGCGTTACTTTTTATTTGGAAGTATAATGATAAAAGCAATGCAAGTGTATTTGAGAAAACAAATTTGAAGACGCCACTTGCTTCCAATACAAATAAAAAAATCCGGAATCAGATACTGTACTTTCGAATTTTAAAGAAACCTCAATTAAAGAACATTTTAACATAAGTGAGTCGGGTGAGCAACTCAGCATTTCATCACCAATGGAAAATATGGAGATAAAAGATATAAATTCCATTGAAGTAAAAACACCCGCGAGTAATCAGCAGGAAGAAATTCTCGTTTATATTCCCAACGCATCGGTCATTTTTATACACGATATGAAAGTAGCGAATTACAAAACCTATTATTTTAAAAATACCAGAAACATTGACATTCGCGAAAACGGCCTGTCTGCTCAATTCGCCAATAAAGAAGAAGCATCAAATACGTTAAGCAAGCGTTTACAAGATCGTGATTATTATGCTCACGAAATTATTAAAGATGCGATGCAGACCTTCAATAAAAAACAATTTGCCGAATCTGTTAATCTGCTGGAGCTCTTGAAAAATTATAATAAAGACGATGTGAACGCGCAATTCTATTTAGGAATGAGTTACTTTCATCTTGCTGATTACAATAAAGCCTTAAGCCATTTTGAAAAAGCAAAACATAATGATGTGAATATATTTTTGCAAGAATCGGAATTTTATACAGCCCTTTGCTATAAAAAAACAGGAAAGACAAAAGAAGCAAATGTGCTTTTCAAGCAAATAGTAAACATGAAACTATTTTATGCAGAAAGAGCTGCAGAAGAGTTAAACTGAAGCATTTGCCTTTTTTCTTGCTTCTTGCTCAGCAATTTTTTTCTTAGCCTCTTCTAACTTCTTAAATTCTTCGAGATGAAGTTGATTAATATCTTTCTTATACAAACTATACGATTTCCATATAGGAGGTTTAGTAGCAAAACAATCTAAAAACATGTAAAGAGGAGAGATTTTAAAAGAATACAATGGTGACAACCATCTATACCCTACTCCAATTGAATCCGTTTCATTTCTAACAGCGTGCCAATAAAATGGAGGGTTCCATAAAACATCTCCAGGCTTTAGATGAACTGAATAGCCATCAATATATTTATATAATTCAAAAGGATAATCATAATCAGGTTCAAATGGATTAAAAGGACCTGTTTCACGTTTACCCGGGGCGCTGCGATAAACATTACTAATAGGATGCGGATCAATTACCGGTGAATAGTAATGCGAATACAATACCCATTCTTTTTCACCATACACCTGAACAAACAAATTAGATTGATTAGCATTGTGTAAAGCAGTATAAGAACCTTTTGGTCCAATAAAAACCTGAAACGCATCAAACCAACTTAATGGATTACGACGGGCCTTCAACCATTTATAATCAAAATCATTTATACATTCAGGATGTCTTGCGAGTAATGGATAGAAACGATAATACTTACTACCTCCGCCATTAATATTATCTATTACATCAGCAAGCGTGGTTAATTCATATGGGTATCCCGGAATGGCTTGATCAACTAAAACAATTTCATCTTTACCATACTCTTTCTTAAAATAATCGAGCGACCACTTTTTCACACAAGGCCAATCGGCAGCAGCCCCTTCTAAAACAACAGGAATCCCTTTTTTTACGTAGTGATTTTTAAATTCTTCAAGACTCAAATCCTTTCTGCGCTCAATCGGCATAATGCGACCCTCGCCACGTTTAGGCATTTTTTCATTAAGCTTCTTATAAAATTCGGCCCTGTCCTTAAAAAAAGTTTTTCGTCCAAAAAAATGATCCAGTATTTGAAACGTGTTATATTTAAACCGTTCGCCAAATGACAATGTCCTTATAAAATCGCGATGCTCCATAGGTCTAATTTAGCCGAAGGTTCTCTTCGGGATAATAAAGATATAAAATTTAGGGAAAACTAAATATGAATTTCGTCAACAACTTGTTTTATAAGGTGTAATACTTCTCCGTTCCTATTGTAACTTATATTATACAACACCCGAAACTTCTTTACTTTTCCTAACGAAGGCAATACTCCACCGTAAACACAATTATTTAAATGATGCGGGGGGCTAAATTTCGTAATATTTAAAACCGGATTCTCCAAGTTATTGCGATTGGTAAAGAATGTTTGTATGAAGCTATTGAATTTAAGATATTTCAAACTATCGTAATGATTAATCCCATATTTAGCCTGAAGCCAAGGAATAGTTTCAATTAAAGCAGTATCCAACCTCACTTTAAAACGATACTGGTTTGTATATCCGAAACCACTTACCGGCAAGCATTTTTTATTTACCAAAAACACAAACCGATCGTATTGAAACCATTGATGATATGGATTTAATTCGTTTTTAGATACTTCTGCTATCTTGCCATTCACATCTTCCACTTCATATGTAAAATACTGATTAACTTTTGTATCGAACCAACCAATTGTGTAAGGCCTTAACCAAATAACCGAACTAAAAATAATAAGAATGGAAGTGCTGAATATTTTTTTGTTGAATATGTGCTCTTCGAAATATTTTCTTCTTGTCCATAAAACAATTGCTAAAACTATATCGATCACAATCCATTTCCAAAACAACATACTCCCTACTAAAAAAATACCGAAATGCATTCCACACAACAAAACTAATAGTGCAATACATACTCTTATATTTTTCAGAAGAATAAGTGCCGATAACTCCAATATTAATATGAAACTTTGCAGCAGAAAACTATTGCTGTTTAAAAAATCACTTACACTCTTAATGGTTTCCAAATTATAATCGCATAACCAACCACGTGCATGCACATTTAAAAACAAATCAGAAAGATTATTATATAACAACCACTCATAACCACGAGGTGACATGGTTATTTTTGAAACGCCGCTTATAAAATAATTAGAAGCGATAATACATAAAACAAGATACACGAAATGAAGATTCGCTTTTTTGAAATAGATTTTTACATAAGCTAAAGCCACATACATCAATAAAATATCAAACAAAAGTCGTTTGTCAAATAATTCAAAGCCATCCACAGGATAATTAAACTGCGAGCGGTAAACGTATGCAAACGCAATATATAAAGGTGTTAGAATTGGGAAACGGAATAAAAGAAAAGGTAATATCAGGAGCAAAATCCTATCGAAATAAAACGCACTATTTAAATAGTAATTAAAATCATAAGTACATATTTCCCATGATAAAATAAATGCTGTAACAAACACAATTACTTTGTCGTGTTTCAAAAACAAATCACTATTAAAATTTACATATTGCCTTTTATAAATTACAGGTAGGTAAACCAGAATAACCGCGATTAAAAATAACGGGTGGAGGAGCGACGATAAACAAATGGAAAACGAATGGAAGGGAACAAATAAAAGTATTTCACTAAATGAAGATTGGGGATTAAAAACCTCAGCAATTTTTGGAAAATTAAGAATGAATCCATTATAAAAAGTAAATGCGGCTATTAACCTTAAAACTAAAAAACAAAATAAAACGAATACAAAGCCGGCATACTTTTTTTCTGAGAACTGGATGAATGCAGTTTTTAAAAACCCCATTACTATCAGGTTTTAGTTTTAGGGATCAATAACAATAATAAAAATCCTAAAATAAAATAAGCTACTAAAGCTAATACTGCGGGACGCATACCACCAACACACTCGCTAATAATTCCAAACGAAACTGTACCAATAATCATTCCCATTTTTTCCATTACATCATAAAAACTAAAGAAACTTGCATGATCATCCGTCTCAGGTAAAAACTTACTATACGTACTGCGCGATAAGGCTTGAATGCCACCCATTACAAATCCAACTAAAAAAGCCACGAAATAAAAATGAATAGGCTCGTGAACAACCTGGTAAGTGAAACCACAAATGAAAATCCAAATTAAAATTGCGAAACCTAAAGCTTTTATGTTTCCAAAGCTTCTTGATATTTTTGAAAAAATAAAAGAACCGGCAATTCCGACAAACTGAATGATTAAAATACTAATGATTAAAGAAGTGGTTTTGCTTTTCTCATCCGGCCAAATAATTTCATTGCGGGCAAATAAAACTGCCACCACCATAACGGTTTGAACACCCATGTTGTAAAAGAAGTAACTATATAAGAAATGTTTTAATTGTTTAAGGTGAACAACTTGCTTTGCTACTTTAATGAGTTCTTTAAAACCTTTTGCAATTAATCCATTTTTATCCGAACCATGCGGTGGGTGATTTTGATTGGGTAAATGTTTAAAGGTGTATTGTGCGAACCCCATCCACCAAATACCTACCAATAAAAAACTATACTTTGCCGGCACATGTAACACCATGATGCTTAACAAACAGAGCTTAATTCTATGTTATTTTTAGTAAAGAAAAATAAACACATGCAAGAAATAGAGCCGAGGTAACAGAAAAATTGCAAGAAACGTTTTTTATTTCCTAAATAATCGGCCACACCACTTAAGATGGGTGCAATCAGTACCACAATAAATAAAGCAAAGGCATATACAAACGAATAAATATTTTGATTTTCAAAATTAATGCCAAAAAAAGTTACGGTGTGATTGATGATGTTTCCGGCTTCATCCTTTGATGCAGTAACTGCATCATAATAATTTGGAAATATTGCCGAAGTTATTACTAACGGAAATACTGAATTGGCCCAATCATAAAATGTCCAGGCTTTAATAGTCTGAGCATGATCCTTCTTAATTTCCATAATTAGTCATTTATAATTAAATCATTCACCAAAACTAACCATTACAAGCATTGGATTATCGAGTTGTCCAATTAGTTCTTTATGATTTCAAATTCAACCCGTCGGTTTTTTGCCATACCCTCGTCAGTGTCGTTACTCGCAACAGGTTGTGAACTGCCATAACCTTTAAAGTACATTTATTTTGAACACCTTTTTTAATTAGGTATTCAAACACTTCACGGGCACGTAATTCAGAAAGACGTTGATTTTTATTTTTGCTGCCATTATTATCGCTATGTCCGTTAATTTGAATTTGCATCTGTGGTGTGCGAATCAAATATTGGGCTAACTTATTTAATTCCTGATAAGATTCAGGTAGCAAATAATATTTTCCATTTTCAAAAAAGATGTTTTTGAGAGCTACTTTCTCTCCTACTTTAATATCTTTTCTCACTGTTAAAATAGAATCCTCTTCGTTATTTTTTACACTTCCAACATACTCCACTGCCACTTTCTCTTCCGGTTCTTTGGCTTTATATAAACTAATCTCATCTACAAAATAATAAGCTTCTCTAAAACCTAATTTAAAAATATTAATGCGGATCATATCCTTTTCAATTTTCGGAAAGAAGTTACCGATAGTAATATATTTCTCACCACCGTCAGCTTTGTATTTCCCTTTAATAGTAAACCATTGATAATTATTTATGAAACCACCTTTTTTGCAAACGCTATCTATAATACATGATTTAACAGCATCACCCTGACCATGATAACCTCCTTTAGTAAATAGCACTCCAAATGATTTCACCAACGCGTTGCTCCAATAAGCCAAACGTACGTGCATTTCAAATTCGTAAGTTGTTCCCCGATGAAGTGCTTCTGCTAATCTAACCTGGGCAAATTCTTTATACCGTTTCTGAAATCTTAAACCCGTGAAGCAATCACTATAATAACCACCTGGAATATGACAAGTGTCTTCTCCAACTCGGGCTTGATAAAAATCCACTGAGCCGATTTGAGTCCAGGGTATAGCTTGTTTTATACTCCCAGATTTTTTCCTAAAGTTCTCGAAACTACCGTTTGGGACAAGATTTTTTTGAACAGGGGTTATTGTTTGAGCCCTTAAAAGCCCAGATCCTGCAATACAAAAGACCAAAAAAATGGTTTTTAACCTATTCATACTAAAACAAATATAGTTTTTACAGCCTTTTAAGCATCAACCAATTAATAATTGTTTTTAACACTTGTATATTCAAAAAATAATGTATATTTGCACTCCCAATTTTGGGCAAGACATTAAAAAAGTAAAAGAATGGCAAATCATAAGTCATCAATTAAGCGAATTCGTTCAAACAATGCAAAACGTTTGCAAAACCGTTATTACGCAAAAACTACACGTACAGCTTTAAAAACCTTACGTGCTGCTACAGCTAAAAAAGAAGCTGAAGCGTTATTACCTAAGGTATCTGCTATGCTAGATAAATTGGCTAAACGTAATGTTATTCATAAAAACAAAGCTGCTAACCTTAAATCGAAACTTAGCAAAAAGGTTAACGCTTTAGCAAAGTAATAAACTGTTGTTTATCAGTATTTTAGCCCTGAATTTTCGGGGCTTTTTTATTTTTAACAAAAATCTAAAAAATGCTTGGGCTTTATCAAATATTTTCTATTTTTGCTCAGCGTGTTTAAACTAAAACCACCAAAACTATGAATTCAAAATTATTAAGGACTTTAGGCGCAAGTTTATCAGTTGCAGTTGTATTAACTGGCTGTAATGGACTTGGCAAAATGATTAAAAAACAAAAGGACATTAACTATAGCGCAACACCAAATCCAATTGAGATGCACGGTGATAGCGTTCAGTTTAGCGTTAGCGGAAAATTCAATCCAAAATTATTTGGTAAGAAAATAACAATGACAATCACTCCGGTTGTAAAATATACAGGTGGAGAAAAAGCAATGAAACCAGTTGTTTTAGTTGGTGACAAAGCTACAGGAAGCGGTCAAAAAATCAGCTTTGATAAAGGGGGTACATTTAGCTACACTTCTGAAAAGTTTGTTTACGAATCAGGTATGAAAGTTGCTAAAATCGAACTTCGTGCTCAAGGTCAGGTGAAGAAAAAAATCAAAGATTTTACTCCGGTAGAAATCGCTGATGGTACTATCATCACTCCACTTTTAGTTCGTAACGACGAAAAAGGAATTTATGGTAAAGATGCATTTGTGAAAATTACTCCGGTTAACCAGGTAACTCACATTTACTATGCAATGAACCAATCAAACGTTCGTCCAAACGAAATGAAGAGTGAAGAAATGAAGAACATCCAAACTTTCATCAATACCAACATTAACAGTACTTGGTATGAATTTAAAGGAATTGATGTTTCAGCTTACGCTTCTCCGGATGGTGAAACTGACAAAAACGAAAACTTAGCAAAAGACCGTGCAAAAAGTGGTTCTGCTGCTATGATGGGTGAGTTCAAAAGAACAAAAACAAAGACAATAAGTTCGGTAAAAAAGAACAATACGTTGTTGGTACAACTAAAGAAGACTGGGAAGGTTTCAAATCTTTAATGGAAGCTTCTACAATGGCTGACAAAGATTTAATCTTACGTGTTTTAACAATGTACTCTGATCCAATTCAGCGTCGTACTGAAATTAAAAACTTATCTAATACTTACAAGGAATTAGCTGAGAAAATTTTACCGAAATTACGTCGTTCTGAAATCACTGTTAACGTTGATAAAAAATCTCGTACTGACGAAATGATTTCTGCATTATGTACTTCTCATCCTGATAGCTTATCAATTGAAGAGTTATTATACGGTGCTACTTTAACTAACGACATCAACACTAAAACTCAAATCTATACAGCAGCAGAAAAACAATACGCTACTGATTGGAGAAGCTCAAACAACTTAGGTGTTGCATTATTAACTCAAAATAAAGTGACTGAAGCAGGTGAAGCATTTAAACGTGCTGATGCTGCTAACGCAAACAATCCTATCATCATGAATAACCTTGGTATTATCCAATCAAAAGGCGGAAATCGTCCTGCTGCTATGGAATTATATAACAAGGCAAACGGTGCTGGTCCGGAAGTTGGTTACAACAAAGGTATCATCCAAATCCGTGATGGTAAATATAGTGATGCTGTATCTAGCTTTGGTGATTCAAAAAGCTTCAACAAAGCTTTAGCTCAATTATTAGCTGGTAATGCCGGTGAAGTTGGTGCTACAATTGACGCAGGTAACGAAAAAGACATGGCTTTAAGTTATTACTTAAAAGCAGTTTCTGCAGCACGCAGAAGCAGCACAGCTGATGTTATCAGCAACTTAAAACAGCTATCGAAAAAGATGGTACTTTAAAAGCAGCAGCTAAAGATGATGCAGAATTCATCAAATTAAAAGCTGACGCAGGATTTACCGCTTTAGTAAACTAATATTTAAGTTCTTTAATTTTAAACCCCTGAAGTCTTCGTACTTCAGGGGTTTTTTGTTTGTTTTCATTCACTCAATCATCAATTTGAGTAAAGTACCCCTATTTTCTAGTCAAGTAGCCTAAACAGTTATTTAGATTTTCTTGCATCTGCGGCTTATAGTCTATATTTGTACTGTTAAAATTTATAACATGAAAAAAATCCTTTTATCAGCCGCTTTATTTAGTTTATCGACATTATTAATATCTCAGTCTAAAAGTCCTGTCGACTCTTTAGCTGGTTTTGATTATGTAGGCTCTGCAAGTCACGCTAAACATGCTAAAACAGATCAGCAGAAAAATGCAATGATGCAAGCCGCAAAGCGTAATTATATTGACAGAAAGTTTAATCTATTTAACCAAAATCAGCAAACGAATCCGAATGGAGAAAGAAGCAGTGCTGAATTTTATAACAACCTAAAAAACGGTAATGCTAATAAAGGACCAGGGAATAATACTTTATCGCAAGGAAACCAGCCTGTAGGTTGTAATAATATCGACTTTGAACAAAATAGTACTTCAACTTGGTCGGTTACCGGTGATTTTGCCATTATGAATGGTGGTACAGATCCTTTTGGAAATTTCCCTTGTGTGTATCCTGGCGGTGGTAATTTTTCTTTACGTTTAAATGACAACAACACTAGTTGTTCTGGTCCGAATAGAAAAGTAAACTTTAAAGCAGCAGCATCAAGAACTGTTGCAGTTACTCCTTTAAACAATGAGTTTCAATTACACTTTGCAGCTGTTATTTTAAATTTCCCGCATCCTGCAAACGCAGCTGCTAATTTTCAAATTAATTTTTATGATCAAAACGGTAATAAGTTAGCTTGTCCTACTTATTCTTGTTATTATGCATCTCCTCCTAACGCATTTGTTGGTTTACCACCAGGAGTTGCTCAAAATTCAGCTTTACAAGGTGCTCAAATTTGTAGCACTGTAGGTAACTATCCTGTTACTTATGTGCCTTGGCAAACTGTAGCAGTAGACTTAAGTCCATACAACTTTACCAACATTACTATTAAAATTACTTGTGACTGGTGTTTATATGATTACGATTGGGGTTATTGTTATATTGATGCTGATTGCGGGCCTCCTGCTCCAACTATTCCAGTTACATCTTGTACTGGTTTATTAACTGGCCCTCCGGGTATGGTTAGTTACACTTGGACTCCACCAGTTGGACCAACTGTAAATACTCAAACTTTAATGGCAACTACTCCTGGAACATATATTTGTAAATCCACAGGGTTCATTACTTGTCAAGCAGGAAAAACTTATACTTACATTGTTAAGCCTTCTCCAATTGCAGCATTTACTAATAACACATCTTGTTTAACTTCTCCAACTTCATTTACTAGTACTTCAACTCTTAATAATGGTTCTGGTATTACAAACTACAATTGGACTTGGGGTGATGCAAGTGCAAATGGTATTGGAGCGAATTTAAATATGCCACAACATACCTATTCCGCAGCAGGAACTCTGCCAGTCCAACTCGTCGTCACAAATGCTGATGGTTGTAAAGATAGTATAACACAAAACGTAACTGTAAATGGATTACCAATTGTTGACTTTAGTTTCAATAATATTTGTGAAGGCGCATCCACTAATTTTAATAACACTACTAATGCGAATGGAAATACTATGACGAATTGGTATTGGGATTTCACTACGAATGGTTCTGTGGATAACACAACACAATCGCCTACTTTAACTTATCCTTCAAGTGGTAATTTTAATGTGACTTTAGTTGGTGTTACAAGTGTAGGTTGTTCTGATACAATTGTAAAAACTGTAAATGTTTATTCAAATCCAATTGCGCGTTTCGGATTTACAAAAACTTGTTTAGGCGATTATACTAACTATTGGGATAATTCTTACACTATTGGAAATAATGGTGTAATTAATTTATGGGAATGGGATTTAGACGGAAACACTACTATAGATGCTACTGGGCCAAGCGCAATGAATGTATTTAATACTACAGGTAATCATCAGGTAGGATTAACAGTAACTACAACTTATGGTTGTAAGAACTCAACTACTGTAAATGTATTTGTAAATGCAATTCCGGTTGTTGATTTTGTTGCCGACAAAGTTCAAGGTTGTGAAAAATTACCGGTGATCTTTACTAACAACTCTTACATTTCGTTAGGAAGTATTACAACTTACTCATGGAATGTTGGTGATGGTGTAAGTGGACAAAATTTTGACTTAACACATACTTATCCTGCCGGAACTTACACAGTGAAGTTAACTGCAATTTCAGATAGCGGCTGTGTGGCTACCAAAATTAAACCTAATTATATTACTGCATGGCCAACTCCTGTAGCAGATTATTTTGCTAATCCTCAAACAGCAGATGTATTAGAGCCAATTGTAAATTTCAATAATACCAGTGGTGGACCTTACAATAAATTCTGGTGGTATTTTGGCGACAAGAGCCCTGTAGATACAACATCCATTCATCCAACACATACTTATAGCGATGAGTACGCAACAAACTACATGTCTACTTTAATTGTTCAAAACAGTTATGGTTGTTCAGATACAACTCAACGTTTGGTAGTAATTAATCCTAATTATGTTATTTATATTCCAAATGCGTTTACGCCAAACGGTGACGGTTTAAATGATATTTTCCAGGCTAAAGGTTTCTACATCCAAAAATTCGATATGCAAATATTTGATCGTTGGGGTGAGCAAATTTTTACATCAGACGATATTAATAAAGGATGGGACGGTACTATCAAAGGAAAAATTATTGAGAACTCCGTTTATGTTTGGAAAGTAACTGTAGTTGATACTAAGAAAAACGTCACGAGTTAACAGGACATGTTACCTTGATGAAATAAAATTAAAATCCATTAAATAAAAAAAACCGATACAATGTGTATCGGTTTTTTTGTTTCTATAAAATATAAACGCAAAATGTTTCTTTCATAAAAAAAGCCCTCAAAAATTGAGGGCTTGTGTAGCGGAGGGGGGACTCGAACCCCCGACCTCAGGGTTATGAATCCTGTGCTCTAACCAGCTGAGCTACCCCGCCGTAAGGGCTGCAAATATACTATTTTTTGTAAAGCGTTAAAAATCTCATATTACGATCAATGATAATGTTTTCTTTACTCTTTCATTTAAACATAATATATTGATTATCAATATATTAACACAAATTTGATATTTTAATGAAGTTGCAACTTTATTTAATAAAAGTAATGGAGGGATAAGAAAAATTTAATATATTTCATAAAAATTAAAGCAGCTATGTCGAAGAAAAACAAGGGTTCGTCAGCAAAAACTAAGAAGAAAGTTGTTGCAAAATCACCGAAGAAAAAAACTTCGAAACCAGCTGCTAAGAAAAAGTCTGCGAAACCAGCTGCAAAGAAAAAGCCAATTAAAAAAGTTGTGGCGAAAAAACCGAAATCGGCAAAAAAAATCATTGCTAAAAAAATAAAACCTGCAAAAGCGGTTAAAGTTGTTGCAAATGTAAAAGCACCAAAAACAATTGTTAAAGGTTCTATTAAAGAATATAATAAACCCAATCAGGAAATAAAAAATCCCGCTCTTCTAAAAAAAGACAACTCCCCTATTCCTGAATTCAAACCAACTATTCAACCTACAGTTAAAGCTGAAGATAAAACTAAAGACAGTTTTTCTACTTTAAAGAATACCAATTCAGCTTCTTTTGTTTCTACACCCCAAAAGAAAGGTGAACCTTACTCTATTAAACCAGAAAAAGAACCTTCCGGAAAATTTGAAATTGAAATTGTTATTCGCGCATCTTCAGCTATTCTATATGAATTTTTAGTGACTCCTAGCGGCCTTTCTGAGTGGTTTTGCGACGATGTAAACATCCGTAACGGCATTTATACATTTATTTGGGACGGACAGCTACAACAAGCCAGATTGCTTAAAACCATAGAAGAACAACTAGTGCGCTTTCAATGGGTTGATAAAACTGATGGGAGCTACTTCGAATTCAAAATTCAGCGCGACGACCTTACTAACGATATATCTATAATAATTACAGATTTTGCAGCCGATAAAGCTGAACAAGAATCATCAAAACTATTGTGGCAAAGTCAAATTGATAAGTTACTTCACGTAATGGGTTCTTATTTTTAAACTTATAATTCATTAACTTTACAACCCTGCCATTATTGTCATCCTGAGCATGACGAAGGGCAGGGTTTTTTATTCCCATTTATAATGAAAAAATTAATTACACTTTTGCTAATATCAGCATTCACAACTGTTCAATCACAAACTATTTCTGTCCCCCTTCTAAAAAAACATATTTCTTATTTAGCTTCAGATGTTTTAAAAGGCCGCGGCACTTCAAGTGAAGAAGAAAAAAAAGCTGCTGAATATTTAGCTGCTGAATTTAAACGCTTAGGACTAAAACCAGGAAATAAAGATTCGTACTTGCACGAATTCACTTTCAAAAAAAATCTGGACCCTCACGATACTTCAGTTGCAAATGTTCCTGAAAGAAAAGGAAATAATGTAATTGCTTATCTTGACAATAAAGCGCCTTATACAATTGTTATAGGCGCGCATTATGATCACTTAGGTTTAGGTCATGACAAAAATAGCCGCGACGCTAATCCCGAAGGAAAAACACATAACGGTGCTGATGATAACGCGAGTGGAACTGCAGGCGTTTTAGAATTAGCTAATTATTTTTCAAGCAACAAAAAAACTGAAAAATTTAATTTCTTGTTCATGTGTTACTCAGGAGAAGAACTTGGTTTAATTGGTTCTAAAAAATGGTGCGATGCCCCTACTTTCCCCTTAGAAAAAATCACTTACATGATAAACATGGATATGATTGGCCGACTTAACGACAGTACAAAAAAATTAATTATTTATGGCGTTGGAACCAGTCCGGTTTGGGTGCCGATTATTGATTCTATAAAATCTGCCTTCTCAATTAAAAAAGATAGTGCAGGAATTGGTCCAAGTGATCAAACTTCATTTTATTTAAAAGATATTCCTGTATTACATTTCTTTACAGGACAACATGAAGATTATCACAAACCAAGTGATGATGCAGAAAAAATAAATTACGTTGGTGAAGCTGCGGTTTTAGAATATATTGTTCGTGTTATAAGTGCAACAAGTGAATTAGGCAAACTTCAATTTTTAAAAACACGTAATCCTGATACAGGGAAATCGTCTTTTAAAGTAACAATGGGTGTTATGCCTGATTATGCATTTGAAGGAAAAGGTTTACGTATTGATGGCGTAACAGATGGAAAACCTGCTGCTAAAGCCGGAATTTTAAAAGGTGATGTGGTAACAAAACTTGGTGATATGGACATTAAAGATGTTCAGGAATACATGAAAGCATTATCTAAACACAAAAAAGGTGATACTGTTCCTGTAAAAGTTTTACGTGATGGTAAAGAACTTGAATTGAAAGTAACGTTCTAATTAAACACCAACCATTTGTTGTTTATCAGTATCCCAAACTTTTAGTTTGAAACAAGCGATAATATCTTTTGGCTTGAGAGATGTTTTTTTACAATTCTGTAATTCAGGAATAGCATTGTAAACTTCAGGCAAACGGTAAAAAGGAATACGTGCATTGATATGATGAATGTGATGATAACCAATGTTTGCAGTTGCCCAACGCAATGGCAAACTTAGTTCCATGTAACTCGACGATTCCATGGCAGCTCCTTCGTAAGTCCACTCTTCATTTCCTTTAAAAGTTGTTCCCGGAAAATTATGTTGCGCATAAAATAAATAAGCACCCATTGCTCCTGAAATTAAATGTGGAATTGCACAAAGTAAAATCCAGGTTTGCCATCCTAAAAAATAAAATACTGCTATTTGATAAGCATAATGCACAATTAAAGCCACTAAAGAATCAATATGTTTACTAAAACGATTAATAATAGATTGGTAGCACATACCCCACATAAAAGCAAAGAAATATCCAAACGTAATAGTTAAAGGATGACGGATAAATAAATAATGTATCTGTTCACCCCGACTACACTTGTCATATTTAGCTTTCGAATAAATAGGGTACGAACCTATACTTGCGCTAAATAATTTTGAATTGTTTTTGTGATGGTAATCATGACTCCTACTCCAAATTCCGGCAGGTGCTAAAACGTAAAATCCGAAAATGGTAAATAAAATATCAGCGGCAACAGATTTTGTTAAGATTGATTTATGTTGATGATCGTGATAAATAACAAACAAACGCACAATAGTAAAACCGGCAAGAATACTGCAAACCAATTTTAAACTCCAATGGTAATTGTATACGGTTCCGAAAAGTAAAGCAATTAAAATAAATAATGTTGTGAGTGTGTAATACCAGCTTTTAGCACGGTCTTCCTTCATGAAAGGTTTTGTAGCGAGTATTAATTGTTTGCCTTCTAACATTGATTCACAAAATATACGAAGCAAGGGCTTAATAAAGAAATGACTACTAAGCCTTAGGACGCTTGTGCTTCCAGCGGCGATGACTCCAAAGCCAAACCTCGGGTTGCGCCTTTATATCTACTTCCAGTTTTCTTGTATGTAATTCCGATATCTCACCCTCTTTAGTGTTTTTTGGATCGCTCACTAAAATCTCAGAATGCACTTCATAATAACCACGTTTTACGCGATTCACAGTTACATACACAACCGGGAAATTTAATTTCTGCGCAATTTTTTCAGTCCCCCCAAAATATGGGTGTGTCCTGATTTAAAAAGTGGTCCAATATGCCCCTCAGGCGCGGGCGTTTGATCTGCAATAAAAGCAGTGCAATTTAATTCGTTTCTGTTTTTAATCATTTCGCGGATGGTGTCGCGCATGGCATACAAACCATTGCCGAAACGTGTACGCATTTTATAAATTAAATTATTGAATTGTTTATTATGAAGAGGATGATAAATCACATAAAGCTTTTGTTTACATAATAGTCCAAAAGAATTACCGGCCCATTCCCAATTTCCAAAATGACCCATTACAATAATGCAACTCTTTTTTTCTTCATTAAATTTATCAAACAAAGCTTGCGTCTCAGGAGTAAATGCACAACGTTTAATAGCTTCCTTTTTTGAAATGGTGAGGGTTTTAAAAGTTTCTAAAAATAAATCACATAGGTAACTATAAAATTTACGTTCAATTTTTTTTAGTTCCTCGTGCGATTTTTCAGGAAATGAATTTTTCAAATTTTGATACACTACTTTTTTTCTGTATCCAAAAACATAATACAAAAGGAAATAAAAAAAATCAGACACCAAATAAAATAATGGGAATGGTAGTATGGACATCAAATACAGAAAAGGTAAAAGAATATAAAAACCTATGACGCCCAAAATTTACTTATTTGAAGTAAAATTAAGAAAATTTGAACAATAAAAAACCCCTGAAACATTTCTGCTTCAGGGGCCATCCTAACCTATAAACAACTACTCTTTAATCAACTTCCCTTGCTTAATAACGGTTTCGTTATCTGCTATTTTATAAATATAAACTCCGTTTGCTAATTCTGAAACATTAATCTTTGTTTCAGCATCATCTAATTTTCTTGAAATTACTTTTTGACCAAGCGCGTTATAAACTTCAAGTTTAGTATTTTTTGAAATTGATGTTACAAAAACAGTTACTTCTTCAGTAGCAGGATTTGGGTAAACCACTACTCCATTTGAATTTGCTGCAATGCTTTCAATTCCTGTACAAACAGAAACAGTTAAAGTAACTTGGATACGTGGGCTGGTACAACCAGGCTTAGTGTAAAACAAGTCGCCATTAAACATACGCCCGGCATTTACACCACCGAAATTAGAACATAAACCTGCTCCTGTTTGAACAGTAAGATCAGTATTTGTATAAGCATTAGTACCGTTTGTATAGTTTGCAGGGTAACTTACATATAACGCGTGTAAACTTGGTGGCAAAAACAGAGGTGAAGCCAACACAACACTTGATGGATTTCCTGCGCCTGCACTGACTACAGTAATTGTATCCCATGCAGTCCATGCAGTAGCGTTAGTTTCATTTCCTAAATAACCACCGGTTTTGTAGTATAACATTACTGTGAATGTAGAGCTCAAAGCTGCAGAAGTATTTACATGCAAACTATCTAATTGTATTGCACCACTTGTAGGTGTGATATCAAACATATTTCCTCCACCACAACCATTTCCACCAGTGAATAGTGTTTGTATACTTCCTGTTGCAGAAGATTGTGCTTCGGCATAGTAATTTGTTGTTATTGTAGCAGAAGGTGGTACATAAGTGTTACCTGTCGATAATGATACAGTAGATGTTGGTGATGAATACCAATTTACAGTTGAGAATCCATTTGCAGTTAAAGTTCCTGTTCCTGAAGGAGCACAAACCATTGTTCCTGTACCGGTAATAGTTGGATTAATAACAGCAAGTGTTTGAGTAAGTACTAAAGAACAAGTTGCATTTGATCCTGTTACAGTATATATTGTAGTTACTGAAGGACTCACCACAATACTACTTGTAGTTGCGCTTGTGTTCCATGAATAAGTAGTTGCAGAACCTGTTGCAGTAATTGTTGCTGAATTTCCGCTACAAACATTTGGATTTCCTGAAACAGAGAACAACGGTGTAACTGTACGTGTTGAGCTGTTTCCATCATTAAATGTATTTGCATCTCCAACTAAACTTGTTACTGAAGAAAAAGTGTAAATACCTGCAGTTGATAAGTTAGCAGTACCAACCGTAAACGTAACTGTTGCACCAACAGCAATTGTACCTGTATACGTTCCGTTAACTGTTTGTGTAATAGGACCCGCAATATTAACGGTAACCGGAATATTTGAGATAGCCCCTACTCCGTAGTTAGTAATATCTACAACTACATTTTCTGCCGCAGTAAAACATGCTGTTGCTGTTGGAGCAGCTAAAGCTGAAACACCCGCATCAGTTGCTGAACCAACGTATAAATTAATATTGTCTAAGTGGAAATCGTAATCTTCAATATCATCTACCGGACCATCTTGCGCTAAAAATGCAAGAATAATATCTTGTCCAGCATAAGCACCTAACGGAATTGTAAAATTAGTGAATGATGTTGTTAAATTATTTGCTGCGCTTACTGTGTAAATCGGAGAGTAAGTTAATCCGCAATCAGTAGAAACCATTACACGAACTTTATCATCACTTCCCATCATAGCTGAAACTGTAGTACTATTCCAATCAGTAACTGCTGCATCAAAAGAAAGTTGAGCTCCGGCAGTAATTGAAAGTTTCGGACCAACAATCCATTCGTTGCGTGAAGTAGTATATAAATTAATACGGGCTGTTATGTTTCCTGTTGTAGGAACTCCTGTTTGATTTACCCAAAGAGAAGTTGTGCCCGTTGGAGCAGTTGCTCCTGCGGCTTCGTACCAATTCGGGAACACAGTTGTTAAGTTAGCACCTGTAAATCCGGTGAAATCAACAGTTTGCGGTAATGCTACCGGCGCAACAGTGGTACGTGTAGCTACTGCCATTGTATCATTTGCAAAGTTAAGATCACTTGATAAAGATGTATAGGCTTTAAAAGAATAAACGCCCGGAGCAAGCATATTAACTGTACCAACTGTGTAATTAGCTGTGCCACCACCAATAATTGTTCCGGTATAAGTTCCTGTTGTAGTTTGCGTAGTTGCACCTGAAACAACAATAGTAACTGGAACACTTGTAACAGTACCAGTGCCATAATTTTTAATTGTCACTACCATATTCTCACTTGCACCGTAACATCCCATAACGGCTGGACTAACCAAAACCTGAGCTCCTACGTCTACCGGCACAGCAGAATATAAATTAATGTTGTCTAAATGAAAATCATAATCTTCTAAATCATCTACAGGACCATCTTGTGCTAAGAAAGCAACGATGATATCTTGTCCGGCATAAGCACTAAGAGAAATGGCAAAATTTGAAAACGTAGTTGATAAGCTATTAGTTGCACTAACTGTAAAGATTGGTGAATAAGTCAATCCGCAATTAGTTGAAACCATTACGCGTACCATATCGTCACTTCCCATAATTGCACTTAAAGTAGTACTATTCCAATCAGTAAGTGCTGCGTCAAACGAAATTTGTGAAGCTGATGTAGCTGTAAATTTTGGTCCAACTATCCATTCGTTACGGGTAGTAGTATACAAATTTATACGTGATGTAATATTTCCAACACCATTCAATCCTGTTTGACTTGTCCAAAGTGAAGTAGTACCTGTTGGTATTGCTGCACCACTTGCTTCAATCCAGTTAGGAAAAAAAGTTGTGAGATTTGCTCCTGAGAAACCTGTGAAATCTACAGTTTGAGGTAAAGCAACAGTTGGAGTAACCACACGTGTTGTTTGTGCCATTGCATCATTGGTTAGGTTTACATCACCTGCTAAAGAAGTTGAAGCATCAATTGAATAAACTCCGGCAGCTAACATATTAAGTGTTCCTACAGTAAAGCTTACAGTACCACCTACGGGGATACTTCCTGTATATGTAGCATTAGTAGTTTGCGAGGCTACTCCGGAAACAGTAACTGTAACAGGAACATTTGAAATAGCTGCAATACCATAATTTTTAATTGTAACAACTAAATTTTCTGAAGCACCATAACATCCGTTAGGCACTGGGCTTGTTAAGGCTGCAATTCCTGCATCGGTTGCTGAGGCTGTATACAAATTAATATTCTCTAAATGAAAATCATAATCTTCAACATCATCTACCGGGCCATCTTGTGCTAAGAATGCAACAATGATATCTTGTCCGGCATAAGCACTAAGAGAAACAGCAAAATTTGAAAACGTAGTTGATAAGCTATTAGTTGCACTAACTGTAAAGATTGGTGAATAAGTCAATCCGCAATCCGTTGAAACCATAACACGAACCATATCATCACTTCCCATAATTGCGCTTACAGTTGTACTATTCCAATCAGTAAGTGCTGCGTCAAACGAAACTTGTGAAGCTGATGTAGCTGTAAATTTTGGCCCAACAATCCATTCGTTGCGGTTAGTAGTATACAAATTTACACGAGCAGTAATATTACCTACACCATTCAATCCTGTCTGGCTAGTCCATAATGAAGTATTTCCAACAGGAGTAGTTGCGCCTGCCGCTTCGTACCAATTAGGAAATACCGTAGTTAAGTTAGCGCCTGAAAATCCTGTAAAACTTACCGCTTGTGGTAAAGCAACAACAGGAACAACTGTACGTGTTGTTTGTGTCATTGCATTATTAGAAACAACAAGATCGCCAGTTAAAGAAGTTGCAGCATCGAAAGAATACACGCCTACGGCTAACATATTTAAAGTACCAACTGTAAAGTTAGCGGTTGCACCGGCTGCAATACTTCCAACATAAGTTGAAGTAGTGGTTTGAGAAGCTGCTCCTGATACTGTAACAGTAACCGGTATATTTGAAATAGAAGCAGTACCATAATTTTTAATTGTAACAACTAAATTTTCTGAAGCTGTGTAACAACCACCAATGGCCGGACTAACTAAAGCCTGGATACCAGCATCGGTTGCAACACCTGCCAAACCATCAAACTCATAAGCACCCATATCAGGGTTTGTATTTGGGTTTGTTCCGGTTAAAGGACGAACCGCTGCGTTGTAGTCAATATTAGTTCCTAAAGCGGGAATTAATACAGCACCTGATTCAATTCCTGTAATAGAATTTAAAGGAATATTTAAATTATTATCTGCAACAAAAGGCGCAAGTGCATTTATTGGAGGTACAGAATTAGCATCATTAGTTGGATTATTAACTTGTGAAATTACTTGCCATGCTGGTAAATTTGAATATTCTCCTACACCAGTTGTAGTTCCAATTTTTCCTACAAAATGATCTGCATCATTAGTAACTGTATAAGCATTATTATTAAGGTTTGCGTTTAAGAAATTATATGCCGAAGGAAACCAAACTGCCATAAATTTTTTCGTTGCAGCTGTAGAAGTCATTTTGTTGTTAAAAATATTGTTTCTTATATCTAGTCCTGTAACTCCGGTTGATGTGACTGCAAAAGCTGCAGATGCCGCTGTGGTATTTCCTAAAGAATAACTTCCAAACATATTTACACTGTTATAATAAATCATATGACCAGTGCCTGAAGAAAGACGAATACCAAATGCATTAAATGTTTGACTGGTAGCAGAATAATTTGTGGTGATAATATCATAAATAACATTATTCACTACAAGATGATTTGTTCCACCTGCTAAACTAATACCATAAGAACCGTATCCGCCAGTGTTGGTAGAGGTCATTTCTGAAATTCTGTTTCTTGAAATTGTAACTGAATTAGAAGAAGCACCTGAAATTTCGATACCTGCATTAGTAACTGTAGTATTTACTTTTAAATTAAAAACGTCATTTAACTGAACTGTAGAATTTGTTACACCATTAAGTAAAATACCTCTTGATGAAAGTGTAAGACCGGCTGTATTAGATCCGAAAATATTACTTCCAACAACAATGTTATCACCTGTTCCTGTTGAAGGACATCCTACGTATAATCCAAAATAAGCTCTTCCGATTTCGTTATTACGAATTACCAAATCATCATAATCATTACCTGTTCCACCACTTGTTAAGGCTGCCGCATTACTTCCGGCGTAAATACCATAACTACTTGTTATAGTACTTCCACTAATTCCATCATTACCGGGAGTACTTCCGTAAATAATACAATTTAATATAGAGTTGCTTGTAGCTCCAAGACCTAATGTAGCACGACCTATTAAACGAATGGTCGCCGTAGATGCCACCGTATTTGCTGCGTTGTTTACTATTGTTAAATCACGAACAATAGGTCCGCCCGGAATATCTCCGTTAATAGTTACATTATCTGCGCCGTCTAATTCTAACACACCACGACCTGTTACCATTGCACCACTAATAGTGGCAGTAGCTGATGGGCGTAATACAATTGAAGTGTAGTTTGCTGCACCTTGTCCACTCGCCATTAAAGGTGTTGGTGTAGTAGGTTCAGTGGTACTAGCAGTAATATCAATAGCTATTGTACCAAAATGAGTTACGGCGTTAATTGCCGCAAAAGCTGCATTAACGGTTGAGTAAGTTGCAGATGAACCGCCCGTAACATTTACTTGTCCTATTAACGATACTGTTATAAACAGTAAAGCTGTAATAAATTGTAGTTGTTTTTTCATTGGTCTGTTTTTGGTTATTCTGCAAAGGTCGATAATGAGCAGTATTTATTATAACGAATTTTGGATTCTATTACGTTTCTATAAAGAACATTATAATCTTAATACTCTATATTTCAGATATTTATAAAAACAAAAATTACACTTCAAATTACATTAATATTCTATATATTTACTGTATTGCTCGACCAAAATGGTTTTTAGAAGGGATATAAAATGAGTTTTAACTTATTACAGTTATTAAGTACATTAAATGGAGCGGAGAAAAGATATTGCCATCTTTATTTGAAAACATTTTCAAACAAAGACACTCCGAATAAAATTTTAAGTGATTTTAATTCACTTCAGCGGATAGCAAAAAAGCCTTCCTCGCCAAAAAAATTTATTACTGAAGGAAATTCAACACGTTTATATTACAAGTTACTGGATGCTTTATTTATGTTTCACCAGGATTCTATTTTACCTGATGAAAAGCAACTTATTAGGCGCGCCAGAGTTTTATATTCTAAAGGATTTAATAATGAAGCTCTCAAAATCACAGAAAAATTTTAAATCAAAATCCGCAAACAAATCACCTTATAAAAATTGAAGTTATAGAATTGCGAATGCTTAGCGCACTAAAAACATCTGATCTTAATTATTTAAAAAATAACTTTAGTGATGACAAAAAGAAACTTGAAACACTTTCTAAAGAGTATTTTAATTTATTAGAATATGAAGGGCTTTGGGCATCCTTCAGATTAGAATCCACGAATTCATATTTTTTCGGAGAAAAGGGCACGATTAAATCCAAATTATTACAAAACGAAGAAAAAGCTATCAGTCCGGCAGCTAAAGTTCTTTACAACAAAGTAAAAGGATTTGTCGCCGTAAAAGAGGGCGACTACCCAGCAGCTAATTTCTATGCTAACAGGGCCAAGTTTTTATATGAACAGTATCCGTATCTGATAAAGAAAGACCCTGGAGATTACCTCCGATCACTTTCTAACATGTGTCTTGCGCTAATGTTTAATAAAATGTATTCTGAAGCGGAAGTAATCCTTAACGATTTCCAAAATCACTCGTTTGAATTTTATAAAAGTAAAAACGTTGATGTTTTAACTGAGTATTTTAAACTTAAAGTGTTGCTAAGATTGGTTCTTTTTATTTCAGCCGGAAAAATACTGGATAATTTTCACGAGATAAAAGAGCATGACATAATTTTTAATGAATTATATGAAGCGTTACCACTTGACGAAAAACTAAACACGCATCTCAGTTTTTCAATATTTTACATAAACTCGGGTGAATATAGAAAGGCTTTAAAACATATAAATTTCGTACTTAAAAATGCGGAGAAATTCAGGAAAGACATTTTTCATCTTGGTTTAATAACTGAGCTTTGCGTTCATTATATGAATAATAACATTGATTTATTGGAATCAAAATTAAACTCTTTCAAGCGCTATATTAACACTAATGAATCCCCTTTTTCTTTTGAAAAAGAGCTGCCGCATTTATTAGGAAAAATTCTTCAGGCTCCGGAGGAGAAGTTAAATTACTCAAATCTTCACCAAGCAATAACAAAAAGTCTGGAAACTGAAAATAAAATGGTTTACAAAAATTTCATTCCACTTTACCTTATCACTTACAGAAAATAAAAAAGCCCACCGTTTTGCGGAGGGCTTTTAAAACAATATAGTTAATGATTACTCTTTCACCAATTTACCTTGGGAAATATAACCCTCTGAATTTTTCACTCTGTAAGAATAAATACCGTTGGCTAATTCATTCATGTTAATTAATGTTTGAGAATTCGAAATAGTTTGGGTCAACACTTTTTTTCCAATCGCATCAAAAACTTCTAATTCAGTTGCTTTAGTAACATCAGAAATTACAAGTGTAATTAAACCTGTTGTAGGATTTGGATAAACATTTACAACACTGTTACCGGCTAATAAAGCATCAATTCCTGTACAAGGCGATACAGTAAGTACAAATGTTGTAGAATCAATACAACCATTTGCATCAACACCCGAAACAGTATATGTTGTATTAACTGTTGGACTAACCACAATTGTTGATCCAGTTCCAACACTTGTCCAATTATAACTATTAGCACCACCTACTGTTAATGTGGCTGAGTTACCAGTACACAACACTGAAGGATTTGGAGTAACTGATAAAGTAGGAAGCGGTGATACTGTAAATGAAACCGCTGCTGTTGATGTACACACACTATTTGCGGCTGTCAAAATATAATTTGTAGTTGTAGTTGGTGAAGCAACAGTTGTTAATGTATTTACAGAAGATAAGCCTGCTGCGGGACTCCATAAGTAAACTGCAGGCGATGAGCCGTTTAATCTGAAATCAGGGCGGGCGTTGTAAGTAAAGTTAACTGTTGTTGCAGCAGAAGCTGTTGCAGCAGAAACGTTATCGGCACGATAAACAATTGTACTGCTAAAACCGGTTGGTGAATTGTATTGAGTTACTAAATCACCGGTTACACCCGAAATACTATTTGAGAAAGTTGATTCTAAAATAATATTACTTGTGCCGTTCCAAATAAATGGAGTTGAGAAAGTGTGTGTATTACTATACCCTACTACCGGAGTAAAACTCATTGGAGCTACAACATTTGATAATCCCGTTTGAAATGCGGTTAGAGAATTTAAAGCTGTTGTTCCGATGTTCACTTGGAAATTTTGGCAATCCATAACACCTACACCCCAATTTGCACCTTTAGATACTACCGGGAATTGAACACTTGTAATTTTAGAATTAGCTACAAAACCTGCAGCGGTTAACTCGCTTGCTAAAACTAAAACTTGCATACGTTGTCCGCCATAATAAACGCTATACGGAGCAGGGTAACCAGCTGCCGTAGTTGAAGCGCTGTTTTGATTAGCTTGAGTGCCAAATGCCATTGCACTGTTATACTCACCACCAACTGCTGTAACAGTTTGCGGACTACCTGCACATAAAGTACCTGAAGTTGGCGTTACTGTTAATGCACCCGGTGTAGCATTAATTGAAACCGTTGTACTAACAGCTGTTGCAGTACAGTTTCCATTGGATACTATTAAATTATAAATTCCACTTAAAGAAGATGTAGTAGAAGAAATATTAGGATTTTGAGTAGTTGATGTAAAGCTACTAGGACCAGTCCAAATAAAATTAGTTCCAATGTCTGTTCCAGCAGTAAAGTTTAAGGTTTGTCCTTCACATATTGGTGAATTACTTGAAGCTGACGCTGTAGGAACTGCGTTTACAGTTACTGTTGACTCATTCGATGTTCCTGTTACAGATGTAATTGTACAAGTTGTAAGTAAAACATAATAATAAGTTCCAGCCGGTAAAGCACCTGTTGTATAAGAAGGTGTAGTAGCACCAGTGCCGCCAATTACATTTGAATACGGTCCGCTTGGTACTGAAGAAACTTGCCATTGATAAAGTACACCTGAGCCAATTGTGAAACCTGTAGAGTTTAAACCAACAGTTTGTCCGGCACAACGTGTAAATGAAGTTGTAGATTGTGTTCCACCGCTTGCGGTAGTACAACCGGGTAAAATTTGATTGTATTCATCAGCACCCATATCTGGAGAAAAACCAGAGCCTGTGTAACCAGGATTTCCTTGACGGATATCTGCATCATAATCATCAGTTATACCAGCAATATTAACCGCACCACTTTCAGTTAAAGAAGGTAATACTGGGTCAACATGTAAGAAGTTTGTTGAAGCACCAACTGTACTTAAAAACGGCGTGTTTTCCGTTCCTGAGTTTGTTTCACGAGGGGTAACAGCGGCTTGGTAAGTTGCTAATGTTTGATAAGAAGTTGTTCCGTCGTAATAAATTACATTACTAGCACTTGGGGTACCAGTATATAAAATATTATTATTTGATGAGTTAGAGAAGGTAGCGATAGTAGCAGAACTTCTTCTGAATGCAGATGTAAATCCTGCGCCACTTGCTGTTGAAGTATTAATGAAAACGTTGTTACGTACATTAATTGTAGGTGTTGTTGAAGTATATAATGCAGAACTTCCGAATAATGCACCTGTACTTGCACCGGTTAAATAAACTGTATTATAAAATACATTGTGTGAAGAACCACCATTAAAATAAATACCTGTTAAAGCAATACCATTATTAGTTGAAGGAGTACTTAAATTACCAATAGTGTTATTATAGATATTTACTGTGTTACCTGAACTAATATACATTCCATGGCAAAAACCACCGGCACCTTCTGAGGTTAAGCTATAAATTTTGTTTTTGAAAATATTTGTTGTTCCTGTTAACGCATGATAAATACCATAAATAGTACCACCGGCTAATGTTGGAGCTGTACTTAATGTGTGAATAACATTACCACTGTAAGTTTTAATTGAACTACTTGCAGTGTTCGAATACATACCGTAAATAGTATGGCCAGTAGAAGTTGAAGTACCGCCAATCATTAAATTATCTATTCTGTTATTAGTATGCACTTCAAATACCGGAGAAGCAATGTTGTAATAACCCGCCATTGTTGATGAACCAGTACCTGATGTGCTCGGTATAGAGTTGTTGTTAATTATATTTCCGTTTACAGTTAAAGATGCCGTTGATGCGCGCATACAATAAAACGTTCCGCTTACGCCTGTTTTACTGTTGTTTGTTACTGTATTGCTACTTAATGCTAAAACAGTAGCAACGTTTGAACCACCACCATCTATTCCTGTGAATGTTCCGGTACCAGATAAAGTATTATTATTTACTAAATTATTCATCACATTTAAAGTAGCCGGACTTCCTGAATTAATAATACAACCAAAATTCCCACTTGTTGCTGTGGTATAAGTTGAGTTTTGAATAATATTATTTGAAATTGAAACTGTGTTTGTAGCAGGAGTTGAACCTGAAATATTTTCAATCGCATTTAATAAAGATGTAGTCGCTCCGCCATTCATTGTTAGCGTATTGCTATTCACTACAACATTTGCACTAACAGCAGTATTTAAATAAATACCACGTAAAGTAGTTCCATGACTTATACCTGAACCGTTATTATTGTTAATGTTGTTATAAGATACGTTTAAATTATACTGAGCTAAAGTTCTAATAGCTGCAGCAGGATTAGCTGTTCCGCCACCACCGTAATTAACGATTGTGTTACCAGTTAAAGCTGAAGTACCACCAATATCATTATTAGTATCAGCATTTGTGAATGGCGTTGATGCTGCATAACCAATTAACGAAATACCGATGTTACAATTTTGAATGGTGTTACCATAAAACATATTGTAAGAGTTAGTTCCGCTTGCTGCTGTTACTGTTAAAATACTTGTATGTGCTGCAGTTAATGCATTCACTACATCAATACCGCGTGAACCGTCTACCGCAGGAGCTGTTCCTGTTGCATTATTTACTCTGTTTAATGTAATAACACAGTTTTTAATAGTGTTATACTGACAACCATTAGTAGCGCTTGCTTTTAATAAGCCATAACCGAATTCCATAGTTGCAGGGTTAGCAACGTTTGGATCCATGATGTCAATACCATCGATAGTAATATAATCAGAACCTACTAAACGCCATACACCGTCTTGAATCGCAGTTCCGGGTGTGCCGGTACCTCCGGCGTTAGCAGTAATTAAAGGATTTGCACCTACACCACTCTTTTGAAATGTGATTTGACTGGTACTAGTTCCTGAAGCTGTTAAAGTATAACCGCCAACTGGAGCAGTTTCTGTATAACCGGCTGCAATGTCAACATTAACTGTACCACTCACACCTACAGTGTTTAAGTCGTTAATAGCCGCAGCGATAGAAGTGTACGTTCCTGGTACGGTAACAACTCCTGATACTTGTGCATTTACTTGGAATCCAAATAAAGCCAATAAAATAGCAATCGATAATTTTAATTTCATCCTCTTTAGTTTAAAAATTTAACACGCTAAGATACGTCATTTTCGCTCTTGTTTACTTGATTTTAACAGTATGTTAAAAAATTGGTCACAAAAAAAAGGCTACACTGATTTAGGTAGCCTCTTATTATGAATTTTATTGGTTTTTACTTCAATTTGAAGACTTTTTTTACTTTTTCAACATAATCTAACTTTTCCCAAGTAAACAACTCCACTTTCATGGTTTTTGTTTTTCCATCAGGTGATTTGAAAGTTTTAGTTACAGTTTCGTTTTTACGACCCATATGCCCGTAAGCAGCAGTTTCGCTATACATTGGTGTACGTAATTTAAAACGTTGTTCAATAAAATAAGGACGCATATCAAACACACTCTGAACAATCTTTGCAATTTCTCCGTCAGTCATTTTTACTTTAGAAGTCCCGTAAGTATCAATAAAAATACCCATTGGTTGTGCAACACCGATTGCATAAGATACCTGAACTAATACTTCAGAACAAACACCTGCAGCTACTAAATTTTTTGCAATGTGGCGAGTTGCATAAGCAGCGCTTCTGTCAACTTACTTGGATCTTTACCAGAGAAGCACCACCACCGTGAGCACCTTTTCCACCATACGTATCCACAATAATTTTACGGCCTGTTAAACCTGTATCACCGTGCGGACCACCAATAACGAATTTACCGGTTGGGTTAATATGGTAATTAATTTTGTTGTTGAATAAATGCGCGTATTTAGGATATTTCTTTTTTACACGTGGAATTAAAATATCAATGATGTCTTTTTTAATTTTCGCTAACATTTTTGGTTCGCTATCAAAATCATCATGCTGTGTAGAAACAACAATTGCATCGATACGAACCGGTTTGTTATTATCATCGTACTCTAAAGTAACTTGTGATTTTGCATCAGGACGTAAATATTTTATTTCTTTGTTCTCGCGGCGTAATGCTGCTAATTCTAATAAAATACCGTGAGCTAAATCTAAAGCTAATGGCATATAGTTAGCAGTTTCGTTAGTGGCGTAACCAAACATCATACCTTGGTCACCTGCACCTTGCTCTTCTTTCTTCTTACGGTCAACACCTTGATTGATATCAGAAGATTGTTCGTGAATTGCAGATAAGATACCGCAAGAATTCGCTTCGAACATATATTCAGATTTAGTATAACCGATTTTACGTATTACTTCACGAGCAATTTCTTGTACATCTAAATAAGCGCGAGATTTTACTTCGCCGGCTAAAATAACTTGTCCGGTAGTAACTAAAGTTTCGCAAGCTACTTTACTATTTGGATCGAATGCTAAAAAATTATCAATTAAAGCATCTGAAATTTGATCGGCAACTTTATCCGGGTGGCCTTCTGATACTGATTCGGAGGTGAAAAGATATCCCATTTTAATTTAGAATTAAGAATTATTTGTTTGATTAATTTTGTTTATTTAATAAAATTGAGGTGCTAAGATACTGTTTTAGGTTTGACTTGCAAATGGGAAATTATGAGAATATTTAAATAACCTCACCCCTATTTGCCTGGGCAAATCGTCCTCTCCTATGAGGAGAGGGTTTCTTTCTTTTTAAAGAGGTTATTTATTACCGATAAAACAATATATAAAACAATTATAAGAGGTATTCCCAAATACTGTAAACCAATAAGAAGCCCTAAACTAAGCCCTAAAAATACATAGCGGATTTCGTTCCCTTTAAAACGAAAAGACTTGAATTTAAGAGCGAAAAGAGGGATTGGGGCCACTAATAAAAGACTCAATGTTAAAGTTATAAGACACAAAATATTAGGGGTAAAATATGCTGTGTACTCTTTTGGCAAGAGAACTAATGAACATATAAATATGGCGTTAGCCGGTGTTGGTAAACCAATAAATGATTCAGATTGACGGGTATCATTATTAAATTTAGCTAAACGGATGGCCGAAAATATGGGGATTAAAAAAGCAACGTAGCAGAGGTATAATTTCTTCTCAATTAATTCGTAGGATACGCTGATGTTGGCGTTTAAATAAAGCAAAAAAATTAATTTATACATTACTATTCCGGGCACCACACCAAAGGTTACCATATCGGCTAAGGAATCTAAATCTTTTCCAATTGGAGAACTTACATGTAATAAACGAGCAGCAAAGCCATCAAAAAAATCAAATACAGCTGCAATACCAACTAAAGCAACAGCCCATCCTAAGCTACCTTCAAATACCTGCACAATTGCCAAACAACCGCACAATAAATTACAACAGGTTAAAAAATTGGGTATGTTTTGTTTTAGTTTCAACACTCAGCAAATATAATCATTTACATAGCCTAAATTATTTATTTATCTTTAAAACTTATGCCACTCTTAAAAGGTTTATTGAAATCGCAAACAACGCATGTTATTGCCTTTGCGTTTTTAATACTTTACGTTGCTTTACGGGCCGTTTTTGTGAATATTACGCACGACGAAGCCTGGTCGTTTCACAACATTAAAAACTTTTGGTATGCCGAATTTCTATGTACGGGCAATTCACATTGGTTTAACAGTCTTGCTATGAAAACATCAATGATATTAGGATTTGAAAAGGTGTTTTTTTTACGGTGGCTGAGTTTGGTTTCTTTTATTGTGACGTGCGGTTTTGGATTATGGTGGTTAAAATCTTTTGAAGATACCTCAACCAAATTATTAGCCTTTAGTATCATTTTTTTGAACCCTTACCTACTCGATTATTTTGGATTAGCCAGAGGTTACGCGGGGGCTATTATGTTGCAATGTTTAACACTTTACTTTTTTTTAAAAGGATTAAACAATCAAAAGCGCAACACGTTTTTAGCAGCGCTTGTTTGTAGTGGTTTATCTGCTATATCGAATTACGGTTTTGTGTATTTCTTTTTTGCTTTCTCTTTGTTGTACTTCTACACCATACATTTTAAACAAGGAAAAGCATTTTTAAAAAACAAACAGTTCTACTTTGATTTAGCATTTGTATCTGGAATTGCTTTTGTAATTGTGCGGGCGTTTATATTTATTTTAAGATGCTCGGGCGATGTGGTTGGTGCCAGTGAACCCAGTTTTCTTTCGATGTTTCATGTATTTTGGGACAGCTTATCGTATTATAAATTTACCTTTTCTAAACTTATTCAATACGGTTTTTCGTTAGTGGTATTTTTAATGATTGCAGCTTCTTGTACAATTGGAATTCTTAAAAAGACAAAACATCAGAGCAATCTATACTATTACACATCACATATTTTAAGCATTATGATTTTAAATATGGTGCTGAATTATTTTTGTTTTAATGTGGTGTATCCGTTTTACAGAGCCGCACAATTACTTTTTATTCCGGCCTACATTGTAATAGTTCACTTCTTTAATTACTTAATTTCTCCCTACAAATTAATTAAAACTGTTTCTTATTTTATAAGTGCGCTACTCCTCATCAATTTTATTTATACCGCCAATATCACTTACGCATTTGATTACCGCGAACAAGCCGATTCGGAAGATTGCTTTAACCGCGTCAAAAATTTAAATGCAAAACATGTTGGGATTAGTCCGGAACTTTACGGGGTTTTTGCCAACTATTATCAGATGAGTGATACGAAAAACTACAAGTTTGTTGGCGATATTATTGTAACCTGTTTCCCAAAAGGGAAGTGTACCATTCCTAACAAATTAGCGGAGTTTGATTATTTGATTGTATTTGCTCCGTACAATTTAACCTATTACAAAAACAGTAATGTGCTGCTTAGTGCAGTGTATTTATCGCCTACCACAAAAAATTTAATTTTAAGAGTACAAAAAAAGCCCTGAAGTAACAACACTCCAGGGCTTCACAAACAAACTTAAACTTAGAACTACTTCAACAATTCACGGCTAATTACCAGCTTTTGAATTTCACTGGTTCCTTCGCCTATGGTACACAACTTACTATCACGATAATATTTTTCGGCAGGGAAATCTTTTGTATATCCGTAACCTCCAAAAATCTGTACAGCTTCTGTTCCATTTTTTACGCACACTTCCGATGCGTAATATTTTGCAAATGCGCCTTCTTTTGTCATTTTTAATCCACGGTTTTTCATATCCGCAGCTTTAAATGTTAACAATTCAGCAGCTTCTAATTCAGTTGCCATATCAGCTAATTTAAAACTGATAGCTTGAAAAGTAGAAATTGGCTTACCAAATTGCTCGCGCTCTTTAGAATATTTTAAAGCACACTCATAAGCACCGCGTGCAATACCACAACTTAAAGCGGCAATAGAAATACGTCCGCCATCTAAAACTTTCATGGCTTGAATAAATCCTTCGCCTTCGTTACCTAACATTTGACTCTTATGCACTTTGCAATCCGTAAAAATCAATTCAGCAGTTTCGCTGGCACGCATGCCTAATTTATTTTCTTTCTTTCCTGATTTAAAACCGGGAGTTCCTTTTTCGATAATGAAAGCAGTCATACCGTGACTATCCCCTTTTTCGCCGGTACGTACAATAACAACTGCAACGTTTCCGCTAATAGCGTGAGTGATAAAGTTTTTGCTTCCGTTAATAATATAGTAATCGCCATCTTTTACGGCAACGGTGTTCATCCCTCCGGCATCAGAACCTGTACCTGTTTCAGTTAAGCCCCAAGCACCGATCCATTCAGCTGTAGCTAACTTTGGTAAATATTTTTTCTTTTGCTCTTCGTTACCGAAGGCTAAGATATGTCCGGTGCATAACGAGTTATGTGCGGCCATTGATAAACCAATAGAACCACAAATTTTTGATAATTCGATAATAGCAGTTACATATTCTGTATAGCTAAAACCTGAACCACCATATTCAGTTGGTACTAAAACGCCCATTAAACCAAGCTCACCTAATTTTTTGAAAACATGAATTGGAAATTCTTGCGACTCATCCCACTCCATATATTTTGGATAGATATGCTCTTTTCCGAATTTGCGAATCATATCCGCAATCATTTCTTGATTTTCACTTAGCATGAAACTCATACCTGTGTTTTGTTCTAATACTGTGCCAGACATATTATATTATTTGAATGTGTTTTTAATTTTTCTTTTCCGTTTAAAAATCCGAGTTCAACTACAAATGAAAAGCCACTTACTTTTGCACCTTGTTGTTTTACCAGGTGAGCTGCTGCTTCGGCTGTTCCTCCTGTAGCAAGCAAATCATCATGAATCATTACGTTCCAGTTTTTTTGTAATGCATCTACGTGCATTTCAATGGTTGCTGTTCCGTATTCTAATGCGTATTGGTGACTAATAGTTTTGTAAGGCAGTTTACCGGCTTTACGCACCATTATGAAAGGCACATTTAATTTGTTTGCTAAAAGTACACCAAACAAAAAACCGCGGCTCTCAATACCAACAATTGCATCGGGTTTGTGATTAAGTTCTTTAATAAATCCATCCACTATTTGAGAACACAACACTTGATTTTCTAAAAGTGGTGTTATGTCTTTAAACATAATTCCGGGCCTTGGAAAATCAGCTACATCACGGATGGTTTTTTTAATCTCGTCAACCAAATTCATCAGATACAAACTTAATTAATTTATTTCAGAAAACAGGGTTTAGGTATCGTAAAATTAACAAATTTAAATTATTGGTTTTCAAGATTTTAATTGATTATTAGTGCCTTTGGGTATTGTAATAAAAAAGGGGAAATAAAATGTACGAATTGTTAAAAAAATAGGCCGAGTTAAAATGTGGTAATCATGTAATTTATTTCCAAGCTTATACAACTATAGCCTAAGCAAAACAAGGACCTTTGAGTATTGAGGAAATTCTTTCTCAAATTAAAAAAATTAATCTTTATGAAAACAAGTAATGTAGTCGTATTTATAATTCTAACCGCCACACTTTTGTCGGGCTCTGTATTTGCGCAAGATAAAATTGATTCGTTAAAAATGGAATTATCCAAACAAGAGAAGGAAAATAAGAAAAAAGAAAAAGAAGATAAAAAGGCCGAAAAAAGAGATGAAGAATTAAAAGAATCTCAGATGAAAGCAGATGAAAAAGCAAAAGAAGTATTGAAAGCTCAAGATAAGGCTGATTCGAAGGCTGAAGAGCTTAGTAAAGCTCAAGATAAAACAGCAGAAAAAGCTGAAGAGTTAAGAAAAGCTCAGCGCAAAACTGAAAAAAAAGCTGAACAAAAGAAAAAGCAAGATAAAAAAGTAGAAAAGAAAGTGGCCGAAATAAAAAAAGCAGATCAAAAAAAGCAAGATGAATTAGATGAAAAAAAGAAGGAAGCAGAAAAACCAAAAAAATAAACCCCTAAAAAAAGTAGACATCTCTATAAGAAATTTGTAAAACGAAAAAAAGCGAACCTTTCGGTTCGCTTTTCCTTTGTACTCGGGACGGGACTTGAACCCGTACATCCGTGAAGATACAGGATTTTAAGTCCTGCGTGTCTACCAATTCCACCACCCAAGCATGTCCGCAAGCGGAGCAAAAAACAGCCCTAAAAGGCCATTTTCGAGCGGAAAACGGGTCTCGAACCCGCGACCTTAACCTTGGCAAGGTTACGCTCTACCAACTGAGCTATTTCCGCTTTTCTATTGCTTTAACTTAATAAACCAGCCAAATCCAATAGGGGGTGCAAATGTATATGTTTTTTTAAAAATACTCAAATTATTAAGCATTTTTCTTGTTCTGAGTTTCAGGAGGCTTACCCGCCAACTAAATGCTTGATTTCACTAAGTTTCAAGAGGGCTTCTACAGGCGTAAGGGTATTGATATCGGTTTTAAGAATATCTTCCTTTATTTGCTCTAAAACAGGGTCGTTTAGCTGAAAGAAACTTAATTGGAAGTCGTCATCTCCTAATCCTTTAGCTTTCTGCTCTCCATTAGCCATAACACCTTCGGGGGTTAATTCCATTTCGTGTTCACGCTCTAATTTTTTCAGAATAATATTGGCACGTGAAATTACTTCTTTAGGCATACCCGCCATTCGTGCTACATGAATACCAAAACTATGTTCACTTCCACCCTCTGCTAATTTGCGGAGGAAAATAATTTTATTGTTGACTTCCTTTACCGACACATTAAAGTTTTTAATGCGCGGAAAATAATTAGTCATTTCATTTAACTCGTGATAGTGAGTTGCAAATAATGTTTTAGCACGATTGAGAGGTTGACTGTGCATATACTCCGCAATAGCCACGCAATGGAGATGCCATCGTAAGTTGAAGTACCACGACCAATCTCATCTAACAATACTAAACTTCTATCTGTAATATTAGTTAAGATGCTGGCCGTTTCATTCATCTCCACCAGAAAAGTAGATTCGCCTGAAGAAATATTATCAGTAGCACCAACACGTGTAAAAATTTTATCGGTAATACCTAAATCTGCTTTTTGTGCCGGAACAAAACTTCCTATTTGTGCTAATAAAACTATCAATGCCGTTTGTCGTAATAATGCTGATTTACCACTCATATTCGGACCGGTAATCATCATAATTTGACATTCTTCATTATCAAGATACACTGAGTTACTCACATATTCTTTATCAACCGCCAATTGTTTTTCGATAACCGGATGGCGGCCTTCTGTAATAACTAAACTTTTTGAATCGTTAATACTTGGTTTTACATAACTATTTTCTGTAGCTAAAGTAGCGAACGAACACAATACATCTAAACGCGCAACCAGATTAGCATTTAATTGAATTGGTGTGATATAATCTGCAACATCACGAATGATGTTTTCGAATAATTGTTGTTCGAGTGCGGTGATTTTTTCTTCAGCACCTAATATTTTTTCTTCGTAGCTTTTTAATTCAGGTGTAATGTATCGCTCCGCGTTTGTTAAGGTTTGTTTGCGAATCCATTCTGTTGGAACTTTATCTTTATGAGCGTTTGTTACTTCCAGATAATATCCGAAAACATTATTGAAAGATATTTTCAAAGAAGGAATTCCTGTTCTTTCACTCTCACGTTGTTGAATTTGCAATAAATAATCCTTTCCGGAGAAAGCGATACTTCTTAATTCATCCAAGTCCGCATTCACACCTTTTTTAATCACATCCCCTTTTAAAATATTTACAGGCGCTTCTTCATTTAATTCATTTTCGAGACGCTCATTTATAACCGCGCAAGCATTTAATTGATCAGCGATTTTTTTAAGAGGTAATGGTTCTATGTTTGTCATCAAAGTTTTTAATTCCTCGATAACATTTAACGATCTTTTTAATTGAACTAATTCACGGGGATTAACTCGTGAAGCAGCTACTTTCGAAATTAAGCGCTCTAAATCGCCAACCTCTTTTAATAATAAATTAATTTTATTTTTTAATTCCTGATTCTCAAAGAAAAAATTAACTGCATCTAATCTCTCGTTAATGGCTTCTAATTGCTTTAATGGTAAGGCTAACCAACGTTTCAATAAACGCGAACCCATTGGTGTGATAGTTTTATCAATGATGTCAATTAAACTTTTTCCGTTATCGTTATTAGAATTAAATAATTCCAAATTACGGATGGTAAATTTATCTAACCAAACATATTGCTCTTCATCTAAACGACTAACTTTTGCAATGTGTTTTAATTTATCGTGTTTGGTGTCGTTTAAATAATGTAACAATGCTCCACAAGAGGTGATAGCTAAATCATAACCTTCAATACCAAAACCTTTTAGCGAAGTAGTTTCAAAATGCTTTATTAAGCTTTCGTAACCATAATCATAAGTGAAAGCCCAATCTTCTAATCCGAAAATATAAAAGCGGTCGCCAATTAAATCTGTAACCTCAACACGTTTATTTTTTTCAAATAAAATTTCGTTGGGTTTAAAATTCTGAATTAATCTATCAACATAACTTACACTTCCTTGTCCAACCAAAAACTCTCCTGTAGAAATATCTAAAAACGCTACGCCTGCTTTATCTTTATGTATATGCAAGCTAGCTAAGAAATTATTTTTTCGATGATCTAAAACTTTGTCATTAAAACTTACACCGGGTGTTACTAATTCAGTAATTCCACGCTTAACAATTGTTTTAGTGAGTTTAGGATCTTCTAACTGATCGCAAATAGCAACGCGATACCCAGCACGAACTAATTTTGGTAAATAAGAATCTAAAGAGTCATGCGGAAAACCTGCCAGTTCTATGTGTGAGCCGGAACCATTAGCACGTTTCGTTAAAACAATTCCTAAAACCTTTGAAGCTTTAACAGCATCCTCGCCAAAAGTTTCGTAAAAATCACCTACTCTAAATAATAAAATGGCATCAGGGTATTTCACCTTAATACTATTGTACTGTTTCATTAAAGGGGTTTCCTTATCTCCTGTCTTAGCCATTTCGCGAACAGCTAAGTTACAACAACGCAATACATGTACTGAATTTAATTTTTAACAGTAAAAGCCAATTTGTTAGAAACAAAAAGCCCCGTCCAACTTAGTCGAACGGGGCTTTAATTTTATTAGATGAAGGATTATCTGTATAAGCTGATAGTTCCTTTTTGTTCGTAGTCTTTTAAGTCTTTGCCTTTTGCTTTTAAGATATAGAAATATGTTCCAGCAGGTACATCCTTTTTACCAAAGTTTTTACCGTCCCACTCAATATTTCCTTTTTCAGCAATTACATCATACATCTTAACACCCCAACGATCAAATATCGTACAAGTGATTTCGGTTAAGTTTGTAGTTTGTAACATAAACACATCGTTTACACCATCAGCATTCGGAGTGAATACGTTTGGTACTTCCAATTTAGAAGGTAATTCAACTTTAATAACTGTGCTAGCAGTTCCAACACAACTTGCGGTTCCTGTACTTTGTGATACAATCATATAAACTGTATAAGAACCAGCTGATTGGTAAATTGAACTTCCATCAGGAGGACCAGTTAACGAATAACTTGCAGAGGATCCTGTATAAGTCATTGATATACCATTACCATAATTCCAAGTTGTTGTTACCGTTCCAGTAGTTGTATTCTGCAACACAGTTGTATTATCGAAACCAACAGTTAATGGTGCGTAACCTGCGGAAGGGTTAGCTGTTAAGCTTGCGCTAATAACACCTGAGTTAACTGTCACTGAGTTTGTTGCAGAACATCCGTTAATTGTATTTAAGATAAACACATTGTAATCACCGGCCATGTTAGTAGATGTACTATAACAAGCCACACCACCAGGACAACTCATACCGGCTAATTGAGGACCATCCCAAGTATAAGAGTATGTTCCTGCTGCTGCATTAGAACCTGTATGACCTGCAACAAGCTGCGCTGTTGGAGAACCACAAGCAATAGTAATAGGCGCTAATGCAAAAGTAGCAGGAGGTGTTACGTTTAATTGAACTGTTGTTGTAGCCACATTTGTACAACCGTTAATCGCATTTTGATACGTCATTGTATAAGGCCCAGGGATACACATTAGAGCACCCAATGTAGTTGCGGTTGAAGTTGGAGGCGGTGATGTAAATGTATATGTAATAGGGGTTGTATTCGAAGGCACAGTGTTGTTAGGTGAGAACGCAACACAAGGATTCGCACAAGTAATGGCTGTTGGTGTATAAACAACCGTATAAGGTGGCACAGCTATATCTTTATAGAACTTCACTAATTTCCGTCCGACACAACCGTTAGCAGGATTCATTGCTAATACAGTGTAGTTTGTTGGAGTTGTACTAGATGTTATGTTCACCATCGAAATAGTTGCTGTTTGATTACTTTGAATTAAATTCGGTGGAACTGTCCAGCTGTAATTGCTTGCAGGATACATTGGATTTGTAATTCTTGTAACTACAACACTTGGTGTAAAACAGTTGATAGTATAACTATCAGGTGCAAGACTACTTAATGTTGCAGTAGAAGTAGGCGCAGGTTTTAAAGTATCTATACTAATAGTTATAGTTTGAGAAACCGTACAACCAAATCCATCAGTTACAGAAGCAACATATTGACCAGGATTATTCGCACCTGTTGTTCCACAAACTGTGTAACCACCTGTTGGAGGGAATGTACTTACACTTGTTGTTAAGTTGGTCCATGTATAAGTTGTTGGTCCAACAATAACACTTGAGTTAATGTTTAAAGGTAAACATGGTTTTGTACAATTAATTTGGAACCCGCCTAACACTGAAGTAACTGTAAGTGTTGGAATAGTTGAGTTAGAAGTAACAGCAACTGTCTGTGTGGTTGTACAGCCTGTTACCATATTGGTAAAGGTCATTGCATAAGTACCCGGTGTTCCGGCGCATAATACAACTGTTCCACCTGATGGACCAACTAAAGGTACACCGGCAGCATCATACCAAGTACCAAAAATATTAGTAGTGGAAGTTGTTGTTGCAGTAAATTGTTTACATGGCTGGCTACAACCAAGAGATTGGGTAAGAACAGGAGTAATTGTAAATGAAGGAGCCGATGTACTAGCTGTTAACACACAACTTGTTGTTGCAACACAACCTGATAAAGGATCAGAACCTGTAACAATTAAAGTGTTTGACCCAGAAGGAGCACCAACATTAATAATGCTATTATTAGATGTAACCGGTGTTCCAGTAGTTGTAATACTACTCCAAGTATATGTCATATTAGTTAAGTTGGTATTAGTATTCACAACACCAATAGTTACAGTAGGAGGAGCACAACCAACTACTAACTGACTTGCATTTATAGTTAAAGAAGGGATTTCAGGTGCAGGCGTTACGTTAATGGTTTGTGTGGCGATACATCCTACACTATCCACAATAGTAATCGTATTGACCCCGACAGCGAGACCAGTATAGACTCCAGTATTAGAAGTTACACCAGGTGTAGCTGTTGGTGCAGAAGGTTGGAAGGTAACTGAATATTGTGGTGTTGAAAGATTATTAGTTGCCGTACCACTAGTCATTTGAAGCGTAACGCCATTTAATGTGTTTTGAGTACAACTATACATTGTATTTGACGTGATTGCTAAGTTAGGTGCCGGAGCAATAATTACATTAATAACCCTGATAATTGGAGAACAAGAACCCGGAGGATTCATAGTTAAAGTATGATTACCAGTAATGCTGGTGTAAATTTGCTGGTTAGGAAGAAGTCCAGGACTAGTTGATACAGTATAAGGACCAGGAGTAGTCCAAGTGTAACCACCAGTTACAGGAGGAGCGGTAATAGTTGCAGTTGAACCAGCACCACAAGTTGGTAAACTGATACTTGGAGTTCCTGCAGGATAAGTATTCGTATTACCACCAATATCCATTGGAGAACACTGTGCGTCAAAATAAACATAACCATAGTGACCAGAATAAGGACAATCCATTGCAGTAACCTCAATAGTTACAGCCTGACCAATGAAAGATGTAAGATCTAATGTATTTAATTTCCATCTGTTGTAAGAAACGCCACCAACAGCAGCAGGTAAATAAGTTGTTGTATTACCAGTAGAACCACAAGTACCAGTTGGAGAACAACCTGTACTAGCAGGAGATGCTGCGGTAAAAGAAGGGCAAGTTGTTGGCGTCATAGGAGCAGTACAAGATGTCCCTGTTAGTACTCTTAAACGGAAACTTCCGTTATCACAACAACAGTGGCCGGTTTGAAGAACAGTCATAAACGCAAATTGGAATAATGCGTTGCTTGAAGTAACAGGAAAACACTTTTTTATTTGGTTTACTGATGAACCCGCAGTTGAATTGTTTAATTTAATAAACCAATCACCGTAACATTGAAAACCATTTGCAGTTGTTGCAGCAGGATATGTAGTAGTTGTATTACCAAATACTGACCAAATTCTATAGCTAGAACCAATAACGTTATCTAAATGTCCGGCAGAACCAGGGTTAAGTAAAACAACTGCATTTGGATTAGCAGTAATAGCTGTTGTATTAGTACAGTTACCAGTTGCACCCCAACTTGAGTTTGACCCACCTGTAACAGTCCAACCATTAACACCACCAGTAGTGGATACTACAATTGTAGCAGGGCCAACCGGATTTGTTAAACTTCCCTCTTCAAAATCTTCGTTAACACAATTGGCTACCAAAATATTTGGGTAAAGAGGTCCTGGACCCTTTGCCGTTGCATTGTTTGAAGGGGTGTTAATATACTTAACCTGCTTTTCAGGCTTAATTAAGTTGAATTTCGCGTCGATAAAATTACGCTTCGCAGCATACATATAGTATTTAAACTCTTCGCCATAAGCACCTGCGTTAAATGCGCCTTGCTGAGCAGAGCTTTCGTCAAATCCAACTAAAGAGTCGGAACTGAAGATATAATTCACTGGCGCAGGCATCAAAGATTGCGCTTTTACACCCAAGTTAACTGCGAAGAACAGCAAACAGAATAGGGCTAATTTGTTAATACTTGTAACTTGTTTCATTTTTTAGATTTTAAATCGTTGCTAAATTAAATAAAAATTTGAATTTTTATAATAATTAACAATAAGCGTGCCAAAGTCTAAATTTTGTTAAATCTCTACGGTTCATTTTGTTTATACATTTAATATTCAATTAGTTAACTTTAAATCAGACTAAGGATTAAATGTTAAGGTTGGAAAATTATTTTAAAAAAAGTTGAAGTTTTTCAGCTCTTTCTTTAAAAACATGTGAAAAGACGCGATTTCGTTCAAAGTTTTAGCGTCTAATATTCTTTTATCTTTGGCCCAACTCACTTAATAATATGAAATTACTACAAAATAAAGTCGCCCTTATTACAGGCGCAACCCGCGGAATAGGAAAAGGTATTGCCGTAAAATTTGCCGAACAAGGCGCAAACATTGCTTTCACTTATGTTAGCTCAGAAGAAAAAGCACTTGCTTTAGAAAAAGAACTTGCGGCTTTCGGAATTAAAGCTAAAGGCTATAAAAGCGATGCTGGAAATTTTAAAGCAGCTGATGATTTAGTAACAGCAGTTGTTGCTGAATTCGGAACAATTGATGTTTTAGTAAATAACGCCGGCATCACCCGCGATACTTTATTAATGCGAATGAGCGAACAACAATGGGATGAAGTAATTAATGCCAATTTAAAATCGGTATTTAACTTAACCAAGGCTGTACAAAAACCTATGTTGAAAGCACGTAGTGGTTCTATAATTAATATGAGTTCTGTTGTTGGCGTAAAAGGTAATGCAGGACAATCTAACTACGCTGCTTCTAAAGCCGGAATTATTGGTTTCACTAAATCAATAGCTTTAGAATTAGGTTCACGTAATATCAGAAGCAACGCAATTGCTCCGGGATTTATTGAAACTGAAATGACAGCGGCTTTAGATGAAAAAGTTGTTCAGCAATGGCGCGATACTATTCCTCTTAAGCGCGGTGGTAGTTCAGAAGACGTTGCAAACCTGACTTTATTTTTAGCAAGCGATATGAGCGGATACATAACCGGACAATGCATTAACGTGTGCGGTGGTATGTTAACATAATTTTTCAAGTATTATATATAACTTTAATGTCTGCTTAATGCAGACATTTTTTTTGCAATGAACCTGATTACCGAACTTCCTTTTTACTATTCTCTTATTTGCTTAGCAGCAGGTTTTAGTTACGCGTATTTACTTTATAGCAGAGAAAAAAAACGAGACACTTTTTCAAAAGGAGCTATCTATACTTTATTTACGCTTCGATTTTTTTCGGTTTTAATTATAAGTTTATTGTTGATGAGTTTTCTATTGAAAAGAAATCTTAATCAAACCGAAAAACCCTTAATCATATTAGCACTCGATAATTCAGCTTCTGTAATTTCGGGAAAAGATTCAACAGAATTGAAAACTGAATTTCTTAAAAAAGTAAATCAACTTAATTCTTCTCTTTCTGAAAAATATAATGTTCAGGCTTTATTGTTCGGAAACAAAGTTTCACAAAATACAACACCAGATTATACTGATAAAGAAACCGACATCTCACAATTACTAAATGAGATTGATAATAATTATTCCAACCAAAACATTGGCGCTTTAGTTATTAGTAGTGATGGTATTATTAATAAAGGCATGAACCCAACTGGTTTAACCGAAAAATTTAAATTCCCAATTTATACCATTGCTTTAGGTGATACCACTTTGAAAAAAGATTTACTCCTACAAAAAGTAAATCATAATCAAGTTGTTTACTTAGCAAATAAATTTCCCGTTGAGGTGGTGGTTCAGTCTTTAAAGTTCAATGGAAAAGAAGCTATCGTTACTATTTCGAAAGATGGGGTTAAGAAAGCTTCACAAACTATTAAAATCAGTAATGATAATTTTATTCAAACTTTAAATTTTGTTTTGGAAGCTGAAAAACCCGGCGTTCAAAAATATAATGTTTCAATTACGCCTTTAGTAGAAGAATTAAACATAAGCAACAACTCGCAAAACTTTATCGTAGATGTAATTGATACCCACGAGAAAATTTTAATACTCGCCTCTGCCCCACATCCTGATGTGGCTGCTATTAAAGAAAGTATTGAGTCCGGACAATCGTACGAAGTGGAAACTGCATATTCTGATTTTACAAAACCATTGAAGCCGTATAGTTTAGTTATTCTACATAATGTTTCTCTTTTGAATAACAGATTTGCGATTGAATTAGCGAATAACAATCAACCGTTTTTATTAATCACACCAAAACAAAACGAAAGTTTACCGGGTTTAAAAATTACAAGCACATTTAATAAGTTTAATGAAGCGGAAGCAGTGTTTAATAAAAACTTTACTTTATTTAATTTAAGCGATGAACTAAAAAGTTCATTAAAGATTTACCTGCAGTGAATTCTTATTTCGGAAATTACAGCATCGTCTGGCGCTAATTCTTTACTCTTTCAAAAATTGGGTTTGTAGAAACTGAAAATCCATTAATTCTATTTAATGACAACAGCGGGTTAAAATCAGGTATTATTGTTGGAGACGGCATTTGGCGATGGAAACTCCGCGATTACGCTGATCACAGCAATCACAATTTATTTAATGAACTCATCTTAAAAACAGTTCAGTATTTATCAGTGAAAGCGGATAAAAGTTTTTTCAGATTAATCACTAAAAAAATAATTACCGAAAACGACCCGATTGAATTTAATGCAGAAGTTTATAATCAAAGCTATCAATTAATAACAGAGCCGGATGTGACAATAGTTTTAACAGACGAAAACGACAAGAATTATAATTACACCATGAGTAAAACTGGGAATTCTTATTTTATAGAAGCAGGTTTATTTCCAGCTGGTGAGTACAAATACAGATGAACTATTAAGGTAAACAATCAAGTGTTTACACAAAGCGGAACTAGAACTGTAAAAGCTATTGTTGCAGAAAAAATAAATACAGTTGCCAATCACACCTTGTTATTTCAATTAGCTCAAAATACAGGCGGGAAATTATTTAGTAAAGATGAATTAGATAAATTAGAAAAAGAATTATTAAACAGCGAATTAATCAAACCCGTTACTTATACACAAAAGCAACTCAACGATTTAATTGATTTGAAATGGATTTTCTTTTTGATTCTTGGTTTACTTTCGTTGGAATGGTTTTTGCGAAAACGTAGCGGCACTATTTAATTTTACGCGCAATTTCTTTTTCTGTATCACGCTTTTTAATAGACTCACGTTTATCGAATTCTTTTTTACCTTTTGCTAAAGCAATTTCTAATTTAGCGTAACCGCTTTCTGAAATAAATAACCTTACAGGAACAATGGTTAAACCTTGGTCCTTTAATTTTTTATCAAGTCTTCTTATTTCCGGTTTAGTCAACAATAATTTTCGTTCACGATTCGGTTCGTGATTGTAATGTGTTCCTTCAGAATATGGGGTAATATTCAAATTCTTAATATACAATTCACCATTTCGGAAATAGCAATAACTATCTACCAAAGCGGCTTTCCCTTCTCGGATAGATTTAATTTCAGTTCCTGTCAACACCATACCCGCTACCAGTTTTTCCAAAAACTGATAATCGAATTTAGCCCTTCGGTTTTCTATGTGAACGTTATTGAGTATTTTAGTTGCCACAATACAAATATACTAATACAATGCCAACCAGCGTACAATTAATAAAGGCCAAAACAGAAGACATTCCAGTTATTGCCCAATTAGCCAAAACTATCTGGCACGAACATTATACGAGTATAATCAGTATTGATCAGATTACTTACATGCTGAATATGATGTACAGCTACCCGAGCTTACAAGAACAAATGACCACTAAGGAGCACGATTTTTATTTAATTGAACAAGGCTCCGAGAAAATCGGTTTTATTTCAGTGAGCAAAATGGAAAACGATATTCATAGTTATTTCATTCATAAATATTATTTGCTTCAAAACATTGCAGGAAAAGGTCATGGCACTTTAGCCTTTATTGAATTATTAAAAACAATCACGCCGCAAGAATTAAGATTAACAGTTAACCGTCAAAATTACAAGTCGATAAATTTCTATTTTAAAAACGGATTTAAAATTGAAACCGTTGCCGATTTTGATATTGGCAATGGTTATGTGATGAATGATTTTGTGATGGTGTACAAAAAATGCTGAACAAGGTTCAGGATTTTTTGAGGTGCTGATAAGTGCCTTCGGCAGTCAGCATGACAATAGGATAATTTAGAATACGTGGTGGCTGAGCGAAGTCGAAGCCACATTTACGAAATCTTAGAAGAAACGTCTTCCCAAGTTTGCATTTCTTTTTCGAGTAACGATTTCAAATTACTGTAATTTGCCATGAAGGCTTTATCGTTTACAGTTTGGTTTTGAGTTTCCGGATTTGATAATTTATCGTCGCAGGTTTTAATTTCTTTTTCTAAACGCTCAATCTCTGCTTCTACCTTCTTTAATTGATTTCGGAGTTGCTTTTGCTCTTGTTCGTTTGGATTTACTTCAGTTTTTTTCTTTTCAACTACAACTTCTTTTTTTACACCTGATTTATCTAAATCCAATTCATTCAAGCGTTCTACCTTACGTAACTCCATGAATTCTTCGATACCACCTAAATGTTCTTTAACATGACCATCTCTGAATTCAAATAAACGCGTACACATCCCTTTCATGAAATCCCTGTCGTGACTAACCATTACAATAGTTCCTTCATAATCTAACAAAGCCTGCTTCAAAATTTCTTTGGAGCGAATATCTAAGTGATTGGTAGGCTCATCTAATAACAATAAGTTATATGGCTCTAATAATAATTTACACAATGCTAAACGTCCGCGCTCTCCCCCACTCAATACTTTCACTTTTTTCTCGATATCATCACCGCTGAATAAAAACGCCCCTAATAAATTTCTAACGCGTTTGCGAATATCTCCCGCTGCCAAATCATCAATCGTTTGGAAAACAGTTTTATCAGTATCTAATTTTTCTTCCTGATCTTGTTCAAAATAGCCCATCAACACACCATGACCTAATTTTACTTCGCCTTCAAATTGAATTTTGCTAGCGATCATTTTCATCATGGTTGATTTACCTTCACCGTTTCTTCCAACAAATCCAATCTTCTCTCCTTTAGCAATAATGAATTCAGCACCCGAAAAAATTCTTTTCGGTCCGTATTCTTTTCCTGCATTCTCAACAGTAATTACAATTTTACCACTGTGTGCAGGAGGTGGGAAACGGAAATACATTGCTGCATTATTATCTTCGTCAACTTCCACTCTTTCCATACGATCGAGTTTCTTAATTAACGATTGTGCAAACGATGCTTTACTTGCTTTAGCGCGATACTTATCAATCAATACTTCTGTTTGATTAATAATTTTTTGTTGGTTCTTTTGCGCGTTCTCTTGTTGTTCTTTTCGCTCTGCACGTAAAACTAAATAGTGAGAGTAATTTGTTTTATAATCGTAAATTTTTTGGTTCACGATTTCGATAGTACGTTTGGTGATGTTATCTAAAAATGCTTTATCGTGACTAATCAACACCACAGCGCCATCAAATGTTTCCATGAATTCTTCCAACCATTGAATAGCTTCAATGTCTAAGTGATTCGTTGGCTCATCTAATAAAAGAACATCCGGTTTTTGTAATAATAATTTTGCTAATTCAATACGCATTCTCCATCCACCGCTTAATTCAGAAGTTTGACGGTGAAATTCTTTTCTGTCGAACCCTAAACCTTTTAATATTTTTTCGATTTCGGCATCCATGTTATCGGCGCCAACAATATCTAAGCGGTGATTAATATCTGTTAAGTCCTCAATTAATTTCATGTACGAATCACTTTCGTAATCGGTACGCGTTTGTAATTGATTATTGATATCCTCTAAACGTTTTTGTAAGGTTTGAACTTCCTGATAAGCTGTTTCAGTTTCTTCATAAACAGTACGACCGTGTTGGTGCGTCATATCTTGAGGAAGATATCCGATTTTACATTCTCTTGGAGTTGCTACCTCGCCTTTAGTTGGATTTTGTTCGCCAGCTAATAATTTTAGCATGGTACTTTTTCCTGCACCGTTTCGGCCGGCCAAACCAATTCTGTCTTTCGGATTTATTAAAAACGAAATATTATCGAACAAAGGTGTTCCGCCAAAAGCAACTGTAACCGAATTAACCGAAATCATGCGTCTAAAAATTCAAGGCGCAAAGATAGGCAATTATTGAGGATTTAGGACTTAGGATACAGGATTTAGGGTCTAAATTTTATTTATTTAGCACTATTTTCTCTGTTTTTATGGTTTTCCCATCCACAATTAGTGAATAGAGATATAAACCGTTATTGTAATTGGTTGGAAGATAAATGAAATCGAATGTATCTGTTACTTTAAATTCATCGACTAATTTACCCTGCATATCATAAATTTTCATCTCAGCTAAATGCGAACCATCTGGGAGTTTGTATTTTAATTTTAATTGACCGGAAGTTGGGTTGGGGAAAAATTTCGCATCTTCAATTAGGCCATTATCGCCTTGTCCCGAAATACTTGAAACAACACCAGAAGTACATCCGGCACATGGAAGATTTCCTGGTAAATTATAAATTTCGGTACGTTTATAAGCATATCCAGGTATAGCACTATACCCAATTTTCATTTTAGTACTAAGTCCATCAAAATAGATGGCATCAATATTTCGCATCGCATCAGATCCAATCGCAGAACTCCCTGCGAACGAAGCTGAGTCTTTACTCAAAATCATACTGCCGCTATCGTTAAATATTGTGAGATTCATAATCGGTCCTGCGCCTGAAGGATTGGTGACTATAGCGTATTCAAAGCCATTATCAAGGTCGAATAAGTTATCTGAAACATAATACATATACCTTACTGTAGTGGATGAATATAAGTTATTGTTGTACGGAGGAGGTACTAAAAAAGAATTAAGAAGTGTATGATTAAGATTATAGATGTTAACAGAAGCTGTTCCTACAACCTCAACATATTTATAGCCATTAGCACCAAACCTGGCCATATAAAAACCACCTTTATAAACATGATCGAGAGTAATTTGTGAGTCTACATTAAGACTTGCAGCTAAAATAAAAAGTAATATGGCTTTTTTCATGATTTCTTTTTAATGAAGTTACTAAATAAAAATCGGAAAAACAATTAGATTAACATCCCTGCAATAGTAGCCGACAAATAAGAAGCTAAAGTACCTGCTATTAGAGCACGCATTCCTAATTTAGCTAAATCAGCACGACGTTCTGGAACTAAAGCCCCAATACCGCCAATTTGCATTCCTACAGAAGAGAAATTAGCGAAACCACAAATAGCGAAACTCGCAATCATAGTGCCTTTTTCACTTAACGGAGCAGCTAAACGGTGGGTTAATGTATCGAATGCCACAAATTCGTTAATAGTCAATTTTTGTCCCATTAAAGTGGCTACGGTTTGAACATCGGCTTCAGGAACTCCCATACACCAGGCTAATGGATAAAAGAATTTTCCGAAAATATAATCTAATGAAAGTGGCGTCCAAATTTTTCCTAGTCCATAATTGATTAAAGCAATCAAAGCAATAAATCCAATTAACATGGCGATTACGTTGATAGCAATTTTCATTCCATCAGCTGCACCATGAGAAACAGCATCGATAACATTTGTATAAGGACTTTTCACTTCGAGTGTAACTTTTCCTTTTGTTTGTGATTCTTCAACTTCAGGATAAATAATTTTTGAAATCACTAATGCTGCAGGTGCTGCCATTAAACTTGCTGTGAGTAAATATTCTGCTTTCGCACCCATGTTTACGTACACAATTAAAATTCCACCTGCAATACAAGCCATACTTCCTGCCATCGATGCCATCAATTCACTTTTAGTCATAGTTGGTAAATACGGACGAATCATTACTTGTGCTTCCACTTGTCCAACAAACGCACTCGCAATATTACTTAAAGCTTCTGCCCCACTCACACGCATAACGAAATTCATAGCGCGTGCAATTAACGCAATTACTTTTTGCATGAAACCGATGTGATATAAGATAGCAACGATAACACAAACGAAAATAATTGTAGCGGTTACACTAAATGCAAAAACAAACGTGTGAGGTGCGCCAAAACTTGATGATGTTCCATCGTGTTTGTCAACCATTATTCCTCCATAAGCAAACGCGGCACCTTGAGTAGCGAATTGTTCAATCTTACCCATCCCTCTTCCAAGCATTGCGAAAAAAGCAGTAATGAAAGGAACTTTTAAAACTAATAATGCAATTGCTAATTGTAAACCAATGCCGCTAATAACTAAACGGTAGTTAATGGCTTTTTTATTATTCGATAATAAAAATGCGATGCCAAGAATTACAACAATACCTATCAATCCGGTGAATCTTTCCATGTAATTAAGTATAATTAACAGAGGCAATTTACCAAATAAGTTGTTATCGCAGGAAAATACTTTGTAACTATTTACACCTATTGTTCATTATAAGTGAAAAAAGGAGGAAAAATGTCATCCCATTTAAAATCAACAACAGCATTTTTAATTGGCTCTACCCTATTATTAAATGCTAAAACAACTATCAGTATTGAAAAAGCCATTGAGAAAAAACTAATAAAAGCCGAAGTGGTTTGTAAAGGTGGCCTGAAAGTTAATTACAAAATAAAAAATGAAACTAACGACTCCTTAAAAATTATTATGCCTGCGGGTTGGCGAATGAATTCGGTGAAAGAAGAATACCAAGATATTTTGGTAACGCAAGAACAAATTTTAGCGCTCAGTAAAAATCAACAGAAATCATTTGAGATAAAAGGTTATTGTTGTGAGGCAGATCATTCCGGTCCAAGTGAAGGTTTAAAATATGAATCCGGAAAAATGGCTGACAAAAATTTAGTGTTGATTGCCTCTTATCTTAACGCCACTAAGTTTGATGAGAACACACAACAATACACTGTTTGGGCTGTCAGCAATAACAAACCCACTGCAAATATTGTTGGAAGTAATGATTCATTGACACAAGACTTAAGACATTTTGTGGCGAGTGTAAAAGGAGAACCAATTCCGTGGTTTACATTATACAAGCGTGCAAAAATAAATTCGCGCGGCGATATAAATGAATATCCGATGCAATTAAAAGCCAATGTAAATTACAGTGTAGATAAAACCTGTTACGCTTATTTTTACGTTATCGATTCGTTAGGAAATAAAGTGGCGACTATAACCGGACAATGGCTGCAACCCGGAAATCATGATTACACCGTGAATGTAAATGTAAAGGGTTTGCAAAAGGGGAAATACAAAATTGTTTTAGCTGACGAAAACACCCATTTATTAATAAAGAGTTTGAAATTTGATATAAATTAAGCGCTTGTTTGTCAGCAGTTTACAGACTTTCCGAAAGGCTTTGGCGTTTTAGGGTATTTTATGGTTGTAGATTAGAAGTTTTTGGGTTCGTTTGCAGAAAATTAGACAACAAACATGTATTGGACATTAGAATTAGCATCGTGGTTAGAAGATGCGCCTTGGCCGGCAACTAAGGATGAGTTAATTGATTTTGCTATCAGATCTGGTGCGCCAATGGAAGTAATTGAAAATTTACAAGAAATGGAAGACGAAGGCGAAGCCTACGAAACCATTGAGGAGATCTGGCCCGATTACCCAACAAAAGACGACTTCTTCTTTAATGAGGACGAGTTCTAGCTTCGACAAGCTCAGCTAACGATAATAAAAAAGCCCGAACTTTTGTTCGGGCTTTTCTTTTGAATTTCCCTTTCTTACTATTCCTTCTCCTGAGGTTTCATCAACTTAATGGTAAAAAGCCCTATTACCAATACACAAGCAATTAAAGCCACCCAAATCCAAATCTTATTACTGATTAAAGGTTGTTGAACCGGAGTTACTATATGTGGGATTTTATTTTCAATCCCTAATTCAACCAAATTCAAATTGAACGGAATCGTATTTGTAAAATAATTTAAATCATAGTATGGTTGTGTGTCTTTTGTGTTTCCATAAGCTAAAACATATTTTTTATCCTTCTTTAATTTAAGCTTTATGTTTTCCTGATGCGTAAATGCCTTCACGGAAATTTTGCCCAGCGGTTGATTGTCTTTATTATCAATTACAATTCTTATTTTATTTGTTTTCGGTTGAAAATCCGCCGACTGATACTGTATGACAAACAATCTGTTGGAAGAACCGGATGACACAACGCCATTACCATACCTAACCCATTTGTTTTTATCATTATTTAAAGGTGCATAAAACTCCACTTGCACATCACGGTGATAAGGATCTTCATTTTCGATATTGATTTGCAATTCTGTAATAGAATAATTTCTCGGGAAGGAACACTCTACAGACGTTTGTTTCTTCTGCTTATCCTCTACCCGGGTTTGAAATGATTCAATATATTCATTTTCCTCTACGGCAACTTCCTTCTCTAAAGGTATTGAAGCCAAAATAACATCCAGTTTAGTTGAATTAACATCATCCATTTTCAATCTCAGATACTTAAACGAAAACAGGTTCGAACATAATTTTATTCCGGTGATAATGCGCAGAGGCATCCCTATAATCACGAAACAATTTTTCGTTTTCTATTATAGTTTTCCAGCTTTTGTTATCGTTACTGCCTTCAAGAGATACTTCCTTGTAGAACTCATTTGAAGAAACATGAATATAAACTGAAGTATAAATCAGGTTAGTATCTAACACCAATGTAGCATAAGAATATTTACCTGATTCATAGCTTTTATCAATCACCTTTAAATCTTTAAAATACTTCCGTTCATATATATTCCAGTCGCTTGAATTTATATATTGAATCTCAAGAGTATCTTTTCATCTAGTTGATAAATTCGGAAGAAGCCATCTTATCCAAAACAGAAGAGCCGACTTTAACCTGATAATAACCATTTTCAGTTACAGGTTTTAACTCCCTGAAATAATCATAACTCGATAATTGGGCATTCATCCCAAAACTTAAAACCAATAAAGCGAAAACTATTTTAATTTGTTTCATCTGTTGTTGTATTAGGTTCAATTTCTTTTTTCTCTTCGTCCTTGCCAAATAAAAGTGGTTTGAATTTTTGATACATGAAGGATACCACTAATAAAATAATTCCAATCACAATAAATACAATTAAACGGTAACCCATTGTCATACTCATCGCGTCACTTGCTAATTTTAAAAGCGTAAGCACGAATAAACTGATAGCGATAAAGCGTAATGTTTTTCTTTCTCGCATAATACCATAAGTAATTAAAGCCATTGAATACACGCCCCATAAAACTGTGTATCCCATACGAAATGCAACTTTGCTGTAATGATTGTAATTATCTAAATGCAACATGGTTGTGATATGAGATAACTCATTACTTAAAACCGCTAAAATAGTTGCATGAAATAACCAGAAATTAATCGGGCGAATTTTTTTGAGTATCTCCGCGTTTCTATATTGGTAAATCATAAAAATCATCATGGCAACAAAAGGCACAAATAAATAGCGACTGTTATAATTCCAAGTAGTGATAACAGAATATGAATAATCATTTACCGCTTCCATTTTTAAATCACTGATAATAGCGAAGCCGGCAGTGACACCAATCAACAACATTAAAAAATTAAGCGACCAACAGATATAAGCAAAAACTGTATTCGTAAACTTTTTAATACTTAACCAACCTAGTACAGAGAAGAATACCATGCTGTAAATTATCATCCACAAACCTGAGTATGAATTCCATGCACTGTCGTAATCTGTCCAATCATAACCATAATCACCAACACGATTTGTCTCAGATAACTTATATTGAATATTAAAATATTGCATGATTTCATTGGCAAACGCCATGTAACAAACAATTAATCCAAATACAATTAAAAACACATTTGCAATTTTGCTGAGTGTTGAAGAAAGCATTTGCTTATTCATAAACCAAACAAAACCAAAAACACCTGTACCAATAATGCTGGTTAAAAAATAACGGTTCATCAACGGCTGAAATGCTAAAGTGGTATCGGTGTTATTACTGAAATAAGAATAATTACTCCAATCGTGCCATAGACTGAAAAACGCAAGTAATGATAATCCGTAAGCTAAATATTTATAAGTATTGATATTTGTTTTCTTCGTCATCCACGTCAACACCACCATTTCACACAACCAAATTAAGGTTACATAGTTTCCATCCATCTGCACCGGAATCGCCATTGTAATAAAACTAATCACCATCGCAATAATGAAATAGAAAATGGTTTTGTCGGCCACTTCTTTTTTGACGACATGTAAAATATTAAATAAAATGCCGTGGCGAAGAACATGGTTCTTCCAAAATAAGTTTCGGGATTATAAGATGAAACCATCCATATGGCAAAGATTAACCATGACAAAGCATAGGCAATGTGATTAACAAACTTCCAATACTTTTTAAATGACAGAGCTAAAACTCCAGAATTCAGAATAAGCATAAAGCCAAACATATATTGAATCTCTCCGCTTCCTGTACTCAATAACATTGGCATAGCATAGCCGCCAACTAATCCAATTACAGCAATGATTTCGTAATTATAAATGTGTGCGGCGAAAACAGTAAAGCCAGTAAATAAAGCCATGATGACAAAGGCCACCGGTGCCGAATAAAAATGATAATGCGAATAACCGACATACGTTGTAAAATACATGACGGACATAGCGCCACTCAAGAGTATCGCGCTAAACACATCGTATTTCTTTTTGTATACTAAAGCGAGAGTTAAAATGATACCACCCGCTAAATAACCTAACACTAAACGCGTTGTTTCATTAATTAAGTTTTGGTCGATCGCGTATTTAACACCGATTGCAATTCCTAAAACTAAAACCACAATACCTATTATGCTAAACCAACGCGCACCAATAGTTTCTTCAAAACCTAAAGCTTTTTTTGGTTTTGGCGTTTGAATAGTTTGTTGAATTACAGGCTCTATTATTTTTTCTACTTTCACTTCTTCAACAATTGGCTTAACAGGCTCAGTTTTTTTAATTTCCTGAACAGGGACTGTTTTTGTTTCTGCAACTTTCCCAGCCTTTAAAGCATTTAACTGCTCGCGCAATTGGTCGAGTTCGTTTTTGTATTTATCAAGGTTATTTGAAAGCAGGACTATTTTTTGTCCTATGAGATTGATCTTTTCGTCGTTGGTCATATTAAGGGTTATATTACCTTAAATAAAAGTAGTATAATTTTTGGGATTACCCTTTTGATATAAATCAAAAACGCCCCGTAGTATTAACCACGGGGCGTTAAAAAATCAAAATTTTGAATATTAATCGATTTGGACTACTAAGTATTTAGATGTTCCCCAGAATTCTTCAGCATTTAAAATTTCCAATTTTTCAACTGTCTTTTCGCCTACTAGTTTATATGAACTTGAAGGATGTGAACTTAATAGTTTTGCCTTTTTAGCACCAATAGTAATGCTTGTAACCTGAGTTACATCAATTTTAGTAAAGTATTCTTTATTTAAATCGTCTTTTACTTTAGTTGATTTACCTAAACCAATGAAACCACCTTCTTTAGTAGTAACACCTTTTTCTTTTAATTCTTTAGCGGTACCAATGGCGTAGAAAGCAGTGTTTAATTTTTCAGTTTTCACTTCAACTTCCTGCTCTACTTCCTGGTAATTAGTATTGATGTTGCTTAACTCAATGTTTAAAGCTTCGATAACAGCTTTTAATTCGGTAATCTCGTTATCTTTCGATTCTAATTGAGCTTCCAAGCTAGCAATCATTTCTTCTAAACCTTTGATTTGAGATTTACTTGCTTTTAATTTTTTAGTTAAGGAGTTAATGCGGTTTTTGTTTTTTCCCATTAAATCGTAAATCGCTTGAATATCTTCTTTAATCTGATCTTCTTTGCTCTTCACATCACCACCTTTAGATGAAGCTGTAACGATTTTTTCTTTTTCCTTAATCTCGTTTAAATTACTTTGAATTTCGTTGAATGTTGAAACGAATTCCTGAATAGCTTGTTCTTTTTCAGATAACTGTCCGTTTAATTCGCCGTTTACTGCGTTTAAACTATCAGCTAACGGATTTGGTTCTTTTTCACCTGAACCACAAGATGTAATGTTTAATGCGGTTACTCCTAAGAATAAGGCGATAACTAAGAATTTTAAATTTTTCATATGTTTTAGTTTTTACGTTTGCAAATGTATCCATTAATACCCAAGTATAACCCGAGGTAACCCCTAATTCCAATAAAAAAGCGACTCAGAAAGTCGCTTTTAAGGTTTTTTTGCATTTGGAATAACAAGCCTGATTAGTAGCTTTTTAGTTCAATATTATTGCGCAAATACAGCAATATCATCAACTTCCCAGGTAGAACCATTACTACTAGTGCCCGAATATTTGAAAGCGATACGTTTATTTGGACCAATATAGCTAGTTAAAGAAACATTTCCGCTTGGCACCCAATTCCATGAACCGCCTGATAAAGCAGGTGTTAAAATTCCTGCAATAGCTGCATTCGGATTACCGGAATTATAGTTTGAAAGAACATACACCTCTAATGTTGGTCCTGTATAATTAAATGCTGATTGAAATGTCAAATAAGGAGCAGGTGCAGAAGTCAGATCGAATGGTGGAGAAATTAACCAGGTTTCGCAAGCTTGATTTGCACTGGAAATAAAGTTTGAAATGTAACCGTAAGTTTGGCTATTATAAGTATCAACAGTCCAATTAACAGAGCCTGAAACGTTATAATTTAACCAGCCTTTACTGGTTATACTATTATCATTAAATGATTTTGATATTAAAGGACAACCACCACTTGATAATTTTACATCACTAATACTTCTTAAAGTCAATTGCGAAGTCGTACCAAATTGTCCCATAATAACCACAACTGAACCTGATCCGCAAGGCACAAGACTTGATGCAAAATTAGAATAACCCGAATTACGAACCACTGCGGTTCCGGTTCCGCCATTTTTGTTTACCAATGTGATTTCTTTAGTAACTTTATTTACAGCATCCGCATACGTTTCCATTTTATCGCCCGCAGAAAATTCAACTGAATCTAATAAGACTAACTGAGATTGATATTTATAAATTCCACCAAAACCCCAAGTGTATTGATTTCGCTGAACGTTATTTTTTGGAGTTACAACATTTCCTGAACTTAGTTTGTAAACACTTTTCAGTAAATTAATTGAATCCAACTGAACAACATCACCATAATCGTTCAATACTACATTATTCAAGTTAATTCTGATTTTATCGCCAACGTACAAACCACCCGAGTTCAGCAAATTAATTTTTAATCCCCCGGTTGCGTCCTGAACATAAACAGTTTTATAAAGATTACCACTTACTTCATCGGCAGTTACTGTACATTCTAATGTAACATCGCCATTAAATCTGAAAAGCTGAGTTGGAGTTACAGTAGGCGTTACATAATATGTTTTAAATTTTTGATAAATGGAATCAATCGTAATGTAACTGCTTACAACAGGAGCATCTGCTCTTGTCGGAGTTTCAAACTTCTTTTGCAAGCAGAAAACATGATGCTTACCACAAACAGAGCTAAAAGTATTTTTTTCATTTTCATTTCTATTATCTTAAATTTAGTTTTCTCTTACTACAATATTATCCACTTCGTAAGTTTTTGCACCCGCAGTAGTACTTACATATTTAAATGCAATCCGCGTGTTCGAATTCTTAAACGAGTTTAATGATATTAATCCGGAAGCAGTGAGAGCATAACCTGTAGATGACAAGTTGAATCCTGTTAAATTTGTCCAAGTTGCAGTGCTTGGCGATCCAGAAGTGTAATTTGTTGAAACCACCACCTCTAACAAGCTTCCCGTGAAATTAGCCATAGTTTCAAAACTTAAAGCCGGATTATTTGAAGCACTTAAATTAATAGGTGGCGAAATGAACCATGTTTGAGTATTTTGATTTGCAGCTGAATAATAACCCGATACTTTTGCAAAAGTAGCACCACTAAATGTACTTACCGACCAAGTATTTGACCCCAATACATTTTGTACGCTCCAAACACCACTGGTTAGGCTATTATCTTCAAAATCCTTCTGAAGATAAATTGTACAACCCGCACCATTCATACTTACCTCGCTTGATTTCCGTAGAGATAGTTGATTGGTGGTTCCATATGCTGTAGCAATTCCAATAATTGAACCAAACCCTTTTGGCGTTTTTTTGGAGGCGAAATTAGCGTAGTTACTTGTGCGCACTACAATTTGCTTTCCGCTGCAGTCGGACAAAGTACGATTAACAGATAATTGATTAATTGCATCAGCATATATTTGATTAGTATCAGCCGGAATAAAACCAACATTATTAATTCTCACTAACTCACATAAATAATCAGTATAATTTATACCTGATAAATCAAGATCCACAGGTTGCGGCGTTGCACCGCTTCCATATTTAGTAAAATGCTTTTCATAATCTACAGAATCAATCTCTAACATTCCTGTTGATGCATTATAACCAACATCATATCCTTTCAAACTAATACGAACCGAATCACCGATAAAAGCATAATTAGGACTGCTCTTAAAATCTAAATGGATAGCGCCGGTATTGTAACGGTCGCGCACATAAAGCTCTTTGTAAAAATTACCGCTTACTTGGTCAGCGATAACTACTCCTGCAAAAACACATCTTCAGTAAAACGCTTTGAACACGTTCCTGTACAACTTGCAATTGCTTTTAATTCGGGAACCGAATACGTTTTATTGAAAGGACTATGATAAAGGTGGCTCGTCTGCTTTTTTTACAGGCACTAAACAAAAGAGTTAAAGTAACCGCTATTAATACTATAATATTTTTTGTTCTCATCATTTGGATATAAAAATTAATACTAAAAACTAAAGTTTACCATTGCCATATAAGTAATTCCTTGCATATATGAATATCTTGTTAGGAATTTATTTACGTCTTTAATACTCCCATCTTAATTGCTCAAAGCCGCTTGTAATAATCTTCTGATTATTTAAAAGATTATTTACCATTAAATTAAATCTTAAATAATATTTTTTTAGCAATACGGAATGATTTACCGCCATTTAGATTCACAATGAAATAAGTAGGTAGTTTTTCTTGATCTACAATTTTCTTATACCGATTCTTCATCACCTGTATAATAACCGTTAACAGAATCATATAGCCGGAACCGCTTCCTGAGGTTCGTCTGTCAGGATTTGGTTCAATATAAATTTCATCGAAATAATTTAAATTAATTCCTGCAAACCAGAATTTTTTTCCATTGTATTTGTAACCAAAACCAGCAACTAATTGCGGGGAACCTCCTACTTTATAATTTTTCAAATAAGTTGTTCGGTCTTTAAAAATAGCTTCAGGGTTATTATATTGCCATGCTTCTAAAGTTGGGCGACTCGTGTAAAGAAATTGCCCATAACCAAGAGCACCTTGTACTACATGAGATGTAAATAATGTTTCTTCAACACCTAATTCAACACCTTGATGATTTTGATCAACGTCTTTCATTATTAAATTTACGTTGTTATTATACAAATCGTGATAAAACCTCGCAACCAGGTTTGATTATTAATCTGAGTATTATAGTATGTTAACCTGAATTTTAAACCCGGATAACGAATGATATAATTTACATCAGCTGATATCACTTCTTCTGCTTTAATTCCACTAACAACATCATTTCTTACAGTTTGAGAAATAAACATGTTAGTCGCTTCAGGTTTACGTGTTAAATAAGTAGCATTAACAGTAACAAAATGACGGCCAGATAATTTGTAGGTACCACCTGCTTTAACCCCATAATTCAAAAAATTAAGTTTTCGCTTTGTCCTTTGCTATTGGTTGGGAATTTTCCATTCGCCCAATAACCATCACGCCAGGTTTGAGAACTTGATACACTAAGACCAACATAAACATCAAGCGCTTTCAAATTGTATTCTGCTTGTCCCCATAACTCACCGCGATTAATGTGAATTGCATAATTATAGCCGAACTTATCTCCTTTTTTTATCATGTTATCCGGCTTGTCGATATTATTTTGAATGAACATAGGATCTGCTCCTAAGTTTTCTGCAAACTGATCATAATCCATCCAAAAATCGGCTCCTAATAAATCTTCAGCGATTAAATATTTTTCATTGTTGTAAATATTTCCATTCAAACCAACACTTAAAAATAAATTATTTATTCGCTTATTAAATACCGTATTAAAACCAATGTTTTTAATTTTCTCAATTTGATTCTGTAAAATATAAATTCCTCTGGCTTCAATCCCGTATTAATATTTCCAGTTTGTGATGGAAGTGTATACAAGTTACCGCGATTGATTGCAATAAGATCGTCCCATTTCACTTGCTGAATACCATTTGTATTATTTTCCCATTGACTTTTCAAAATGTCTCCATTTATAGTATCACCGGTTCCATAATAATAACTAGGTAAGTAACGATAATAGTTAGGACGAGGGTTTAAATAATCATTATATGCTAACCAAGTACTGGATGTTTTTCCGAAATTGTAATATACAGTTGTGCTAAGTTTTGAATCTTCTTTTAAATTAAAATGATGGGTTAGCATCAACATCGGCCTATGCGTTCTTGAAACACTTGAATTACGCACTTTCCCATCTTGATAACCCCATGTTGGATTATAATAGTGATTGTCTGTTAATTCATAAGCCTCCATTGTTGAGGGTGTGATACGGCCTTGCTCGATTGGCGCACCAAAACCGGTAAAGCTTATCATATGTTTATCATTGATTTTTTTGTCGACAGAAACATAATAGGCAGAAGCATTAAAATACGTTCCTTCTGAATACATTTTCGGAGCGCGAGTTGCATCACCTTGTCGGGTAGAACCGGAAACAGTAATAGCCCAACCATTTTTCATCATGCCAGTTGAATGAGTTAACATCGCACGGTGTTGAAAAATACGATTCGCACTTGCATATGAAAAACGGGTTCCTTTTTTGAAAGATGATGCTTTTGAATCTATATTAGTATAACCACCAGGACCGGAAAAACCATAACGGTTTGCAACAACTCCAAAACGATTCTCAACGTAACGGGTCACATCATTTAATCCTCCCCAACTGCTCCATGAACTAAAACCTGTTTCTAAATTATTTACGTTAACACCATTAATCATCACCGTTTGGTTTTCGGCCATATAACCACGCATGCGGTAACGTGCCGCTCCAAATTGAAAACTCGCAAATTGTGTAAACACATCTCTGCTCGACATTAAAAGAGAAGAAACATCTTGTTGTTCTAAATCTCCTTCTAAATCACCACCCGAAGTGCTGAAAATGGGAATATTAAAACTGTTGTCGGAATTGGTTGTATCCTTCGTGCCATTTGTGCTGGTAGAATCTGTCTGCGAAAATCCCTTGGTTGAAATTAAAACTGCAGTTAAAAATAAAATACGCTTAATCATTATAGTTTTTTCTACGTTTCAGCCATTGGTTTTTGGAACGTAGAAAATTTATACGACACACTTAACGATCCGAAAAAAATTGATGAAGAATTTTTACCCGAAGGTGTAAACGCATGGACAGGAAATCGTTATTGGGAAAAAATTGACCACTTAGCAAAAGTAATTTCAGAGATGGCAACAGATGCCACTCCTGAAGGCTTATCCATTCTAGGTTTATGTGAAATTGAAAATAAAAATTGCCTGGATGATTTAGTAAAAGACCCAAAATTAAAATCAAGAAATTACCAAACCATATTAGTAGATGGTCCGGATGCGCGTGGTGTTGACCCAGGTCTAATTTATAATCCGAAACATTTTAAAGTTACAAAAGTGGTTACCTATCATGTAACATTACCAACTGATTCAGCTCACAAAACACGTGATCAATTAGTAGTAAGCGGTTCTTTTTTTGGAGAAGCATTAACTGTAATTGTTAATCACTGGCCTTCTCGTCGTGGTGGCGAATTAGCTAGTCGCCCCAATAGAATTGAAGCAGCAAGAGTTTGCCGACACATTGCAGATTCGATTACAAAGATTGATCCGAACAATAAAGTAATTATAATGGGAGATTTAAATGATGATCCTCCAAATGAAAGTGTAAAAAAAGCACTTAATACTTATGGAAAGTTAAAAGATGCGGATTCTGAAAAATATTTTAATCCAATGGAGCCTTTGTATAAAGATGGTATTGGTACTTTGGCATGGCAGGATTCCTGGAATTTATTTGACCAAACTATTTTAAATAAAGCATTAATACCTAGTGGTTACAAATCATTTCAATATTATAAAGCTGTGGTATTTAATAAGCCCTATTTAAAAAGCGATTTCGGAAACTTTAAAGGTTACCCATTCAGAACTTATTCAGGCGGAGCTTATACCGCAGGGTATAGCGACCACTTTCCGGTTTACTCCATCTTTGTGAAAGAGCAAACTAAATAGCGCTTTCAACATTTGTACTACTGAATTTGTCATTCTTGTAATATGAATCGTTGACTCTGCAATCGGGTAAGGCTTTTCTTAATTTTTTCAAATCCTCTTCCTTCATATTATCCATATAAAGGATTTTCAATTTTTTCAGTTTCATTAATGGTGTAATATCCGACACTCTATTTTGGGTTAAGTATAACTCTTCTAGGCTTACTAAATTCTCAATCCCGCTTAAATCTTTTACTTTATTATCAGTTAAATCTAAATGGCGCAAGGTTTTAATAGCTGCAAATGGTTTTACATTCATAATATTATTACCTGCAACATTTAAATCCGTTAACTTAGTTAAGGAGGCTAAGGATGAAAATCCGGTTCTAATACCACAACCACTTAAATTTATGTATCTCAATTTTTTTAATTGTTCGATACCGTCAATTTTTTGGATAGGATTGTATTCAACACTCAATACTTCCAAATTTGTGACTTTAAATACAGGCTCAATATCTTTAATTTGATTGTTCGCCAAATAAAGTTCCTTCATTTTTTGAAATACACCGATTCCCGCAATTCCATAAATACTGTTTGCAGATGCATACAAAGCCTCTAGGTTAGGGAAAATAATACTTGAACTTCCATCATTCACTAAAGCGTAAAGATTCGTCAGCGAATTATTATTGACACTAAGCGTACTCATATTTACGCAACCTCTCAATTGATTAAAAACTTCATCCGCATTACCGGCAGTAATTTCATTCTGACCAATATCCAAATAAGTGAGGGAATTCAGAACGGGAAAAGAATCTAATTTACCTCTAAAAGTACTATTGATGTTTAAGGAATTCAGGTCTTGAAATTTACTTAGAGCAGAGAAATCAGAAACTGAATTTCTTGAAATATCGAGCGATTGCAATTTTTTAAGTTCAGAAAAAATTGATGTCCCTTATGTCAATACCAGGTAATTCCAGAACTTTAAGGTTTGGTAAATTTTTTAATTTAGACAAACCTGAAGTAAACGGATTTTCGCCAGCTTTAAATTCTTCCAGTTCGCTTAACATTGGTAATTTATCTAATGAATCTAATTGATTAGAACGGATAGAAAGTGATTTTAAATGTGGGAAATTAAAAAGCTCATCCAGCTTTGTGAAATTATTATTATCGAGGTTTATATTCTCAATATTAGTTAGTGGTTTAATGGGGTCGAGCGACTTAAATTCACTTACAGAACTTAAATCGATAGTCTTGATCAGTTTTTGTTCATTTAAAGCAAGCACCTCATCATACACTCTCGATTTTTCGGCGCACCACGATTGCCAATCCGGATTTTGCATGTCCTTCATGAAACCATACAATTTTTTATCCAAGGCTACTTTAAAACTGTTGAAATAAGTTCCTCGTAAAGCGTAATAATAATCACGCGCTTCGTAATCATCATAACTTTTTACTGAATCAGGAAGAACTAATAGTTGCGGTAGATTTTTAAAACTTAAATCAGCCAAATAATATTTTTCTAATTTTTTATTTTCCTTAAAGGCTTTGTTTAAATTGAAATTGGTTATAATAACATCCCAATTTACTAAACAACTAATTATTAAAACCGCAAAGTAACACCATGGATTTACTCTTACTAAATACATGTTACTTTTGTTCTTGCTGATTTTAATATAAGTGGTCACCAATCCAATTAAACAAAACATCAAATAAACGTACAACCCAATTTTCTTGTAACTGATGCCTGATTCTTCGATGTACATATTATTACGGTAAGCCGTAGAAATAATCATGAAAATATTTTGTGCAATCTATATATAAGCCAATAGTTTTAATGTTTTATTTTTAGAGTGATAGTTTAATCGTCCTCTGAAATAATACAACATAATAATAATGGCGAAAATTAACGACGCAATTAAAGACCCTACTCCATCATGAACAAACTCTTTATGTTTCATGCCTTCCGGTAATGTTCCATCCACCCAGAGATACCTTACGTCGAGCCCGTTCAACAACAACAACATTAAATTCAGCACCACAAATAAAATTGAACCCGTTAAATGTTCGGTATCCATTTTAAATAGTTTATTGAGAAAGCCATCGGCATTTGCTTTATCTTCAGTTAAATCATTACTCGCATTATCATCTAAAGTTGTGAGTCCTTCTAAATGCCGGTTATAATAAAATCCATACATTAATAATAATCCGCTTAGTGTAAAGAATATCCACGGGAAAGAAATAAAATCGAGATTAATGTTTTTAGTGAACTCTTTAAACAATGGATTAGAAGATTGATACATCACAAAAAATAAAATGGTGATGACAACCACAAACAATATCATTAATATAGTTACATAAGCCGGACGTTTATTTTTTTCTCCTTCTTTATTCTTTTTCTCCGTCGCACCAATCAATAAACATAAACACGCACGACGAACCCGTTGAACAAGCGTCATGAATAGAGAGGTGAAAATGGAAGTCTTAGGCGAAAAACTAAATACAGATAATAATCCCAATGAAAAAATATTAGCTACTATTGCAAGGGGACTGGAATAATACATAATACATCCCGAAGAAATCAAAGCACCGGATGCAACGGCCAGCCAACTTTTATCTTTTAAACTTGCAGGATTTTTAATTAATAAACCAACTACTAAAGCGATATTAAAGAGGAAGAAATTAATTCCTGCAGATTGCTCATAAAATAAATAGCTGTAAAGTAGAACTGAAACAAGGAGTAGCCAGTCGTTTTTTTTCATGTGAAGGGGTTTTAGCTAAGAACGGATTATTGTGCAAAGTATTATCTATTCCCTAAGATAAAATAGCCAAAAATTGTAAAATGGATGTGCTTTTTGAAGAATTGGTCAACCTGAACTTGTTTCAGGTTCTTAGAGATGCTGAAATAAATTCAGCATGACCATTAGTTTATTTAGCAGCCTTACGTCTTTCTTTCTCCTTAATGATAAGAGAAAGTTCACGGCCGGTTTGGCCTTTTACAGAAGTGTTCTCTTGTGCACGACGGATTAAATAAGGAAGCACTTCCTTAACGGGACCATAAGGCACATACTTCGCTACGTTATAATTGTTTTGAGATAAATTATAACTGATATGATCGCTCATGCCTAAAAGCTGAGAAAAATAAATACATTTATCGTTTGTAGCGATGTTGTTTTTAGTCATTAAATCAACTAACACCAAACTGCTTTTTTCATTGTGAGTTCCTGCACATAAACCCATTCGGTCGATGTGCTCCACACAAAATTCTAATGCTAAATTATAATCTTTATCGCTGCCTTCCTTTGTATCTTGAATTGGAGATGGATAACCTTTTTCTTGGGCGCGTTTACGTTCTTTTTCCATGTAAGCACCGCGTACTAACTTTGCTCCTACATGATAACCGTTTGCTTTTCCCATTTCTAAAGATTGCTTTAAATAAGTAAAGGCGGTCTTTACGGTATAATTGAAATGTATTATAAACAATGGCAGAATTTTTATTGTAACGTGCCATGTTTTCATTTGCTAAATCATCAATAGCTTGTTGAATCCAGCTCTCTTCGGCATCAATAAAATAGGCTTATTATTATCGTGTGCTTCTTTGCAGATTTTGTTAACACGATTTTTACACGTTCGTATTCTTCGGTTTCTTCTTTTGTAAGCGTTTGTTTTGCGGTTACTTTTTCTAATAAATCAAATCGTGCTAAACCGGTTACTTTAAAAACGCAGAATGGAATATTTTTATCGCCTTTTGCACGATGAACAGTTTCAATAGTTTCTTTGCAACAGGCATCAAAATCAACTTCACTTTCTTTTCCTTCCACACTATAATCCAAAATAGTGCCGATATTATATTTGCTAATTGCTCAATGGCTTTACCGCAATCTGTAATATTTTCTCCTCCTACAAATTGCTTGAAAATGGTATTTTTTATTAAGCCTTTGAAACCTAATTTCAAACCCAAAGGCGCTAAACCACCGCCATACTTCACTAGCGTTGGCCAGCTCATCACTTTAAATAGGAAAAAAGATTTTCTTAAATCAGAATCGCTTTTAGAAATGAAGGCAATTTGTGTGTTATCAAAAGAAACCATTATTTTTCTGTTAAGAACGGTACATTACATCTTTTACTGCCTGAATAACTTTTGCAGTATTTGGTAATGAAGCTTCAATTAATGTTGGTGCATATGGTAACGGCACATCAGCTGCAGTTACACGGCGTATCGGCGCATCCAAATAATCGAAAGCGTTTTTTGCACGTTGAATGAAATTTCACTTGAGATACTTGCTAATGGCCAAGCCTCTTCTACAATCACTAAACGATTTGTTTTCTTTACTGATTCAATAATTGAATCATAATCAATTGGGCGGACAGTTCTTAAATCAATCACCTCAGCACTAATTCCTTCCTTTTCTAATTCAGCAGCAGCAGCTAAAGCCACTTTCATAATTTTTCCGAAAGAAACAATCGTTACATCTGTCCCTTGTTTTTTAACATCAGCAACGCCAATTGGAATTAGATATTCCTCCTCAGGAATTTCCATTTTATCGCCATACATCTGCTCACTCTCCATAAAAATAACAGGATCGTTATCACGGATGGCAAACTTCAATAATCCTTTTGCATCGTAACCATTACTAGGCACAATTACTTTTAAACCAGGACAATTTGCATACCAGTTTTCAAAAGCCTGAGAGTGCTGAGAACTTAACATACCCGCACTGGCAGTTGGACCGCGAAATACAATCGGGGCGCTATATTGTCCGCCACTCATACTTAAAATTTTTGCGGCAGAGTTAATAATTTGATCTATTGCTACAAGAGAAAAGTTAAATGTCATGAATTCCACAACAGGCCTTAAGCCATTCATGGCAGCACCTACGCCAATACCTGCAAAACCAAGCTCGGCAATTGGGGTATCAATCACACGTTTTGGTCCAAATTCAGCTAACATTCCCTTGCTAACTTTGTAGGCACCATTGTATTCGGCCACCTCTTCGCCCATTAAAAAAACGTTAGGGTCGCGGCGCATTTCCTCGCTTAGGGCTTCCCTTAGGGCTTCACGAAATTCTAAAACTTTCATAGGTACAATTTACGTGCAACAAAATTAGGTTTTTTCGGTTAAAATCAAAGGAAAACTATGCCTAAACTTTTTTTTGCCAAACGACCTAAATTTTTAACTTTGCGAACCGTTTTTTAAGCCTAAAAATGAAAATATTAGTAGCTATAAGTAACGTCCCTGATACAACTACCAAAATAGCGTTCAGCGACAACGACACAAAGTTTAACACAGCAGGTGTTCAATTCATTATTAACCCATACGACGAATGGTACGCCCTTGTTCGCGCTCTTGAATTAAAAGAGGCCGGAAAAGCTGAAAAGGTGACTATTCTACATGTTGGTTTGCCTGATAGTGAAGCAACTATCCGTAAAGGTTTTGCTTTGGGAGCTGATGATGGCGTTCGCATTGATGCTGAAGGTCCGGATGCTTATTTCGTGGCTGAACAAATTGCGACTTATGCAAAAGCAAATGGTTATGAATTAGTAATGGTAGGAAAAGAAACTATTAATTACAATGGTTCATCAGTTGGAGCAATGGTTTCAGGATTTATGGATTTACCATTTGTTTCTTTGGCCACTAAATTAGATATCAACGGAAATACCGCAACAATTGAACACGATATGGATGGCGGCACTCAAGTTGTAGATTGTGATTTACCAATGGTTATTTCATGTGCAAAAGGAATGGCAGAACAACGTATTCCAAACATGAAAGGAATTATGGGAGCACGTACAAAACCATTAACCGTTGTACCGGCAACAAATGCAGATAAATTAACCAGTATTAAATCTTATACATTATCAGCAGGAAGAACAACTTGCAAAATGATTGATGAGAATAACATGGATGAATTAGTGAATTTGTTACATACAGAAGCGAAAGTTATCTAAGAATTAAGATTTAAAAAATATTTATATGTCAGTACTAGTTTATACAGAAATAAATAAAGGGAAAGTTAAGAAAGCTTCTTTGGAAGCTGTTAACTACGGTGCAAAAATTGCAGAGCTTACAGGCTCTTCAGTTACTGCCCTTGTTGCAAATGCGGATGATGCTCAATTGGAAGAAATTGGAAAAGCAGGTGCTAAAAAAATTCTCTCCGTAAAAAACGATGCGCTTAAAAGTTTAGACAGCTCATTAATTTGCGCTGCAGTTGAACAAGCTGCAAAAGCTGAAGGCGCAAAAGTAATTGTGTTTGCGTTCGACATCACCGGTAAAGCTGTTGCTCCGCGTTTATCTGCAAAATTAAAAGCAGGTTTAGTAGCAGGTGCTGTAGATTATCCTATTGTAAACGGTTCTTCTTTAGAAGTGAAGAAAAATGTTTTCTCAGGTAAAGCTACTGCAGTTTACACTATTCACAGTGATGTGAAAGTTATTTCTTTATTACCGAATTCATTTCCTGTTTCATTAGGAACAAATGCTGCAACAGTTGCAGATTTTGCTGTTGAATTAAGCGCTTCAAAAATTAAAGTGAAAGAACAAAAATCAACTGATGTTGCAGGTATGACTCCGTTACCGGAAGCTGAATTAGTTGTTAGCGCAGGTCGTGGTTTAAAAGGACCAGAAAATTGGGGCATGGTTGAAGAATTAGCGAAAAATTTAAATGCAACAACCGCATGCTCTCGTCCGGTTGCTGATATGCACTGGCGTCCGCATCATGAGCATGTTGGACAAACAGGAGTTGCTATTCGTCCGAACTTATATATTGCTATTGGAATTTCTGGTGCGATTCAACATTTAGCTGGAGTTAATGGCAGTAAAACTATTGTTGTTATTAATAATGATAAAGAAGCGCCATTCTTTAAATCGGCGGATTATGGTGTAGTTGGTGATGCATTTACCATTGTACCGAAGTTAATTGAAGCCGTTAAAAAGTTAAAAGCTAATCAAAATTAATTCAGCTTTTTTTGTAAATTAGATATTCTCATGGGAATGAAAAAAGTAAGGCTCGAAATTGTAGGATTATCCTACAGCCAAACCCAATCAGGGGCTTATGCTCTTGTATTAGGTGAGACTGCCGGTACCCGTCGCTTACCAATTATTATTGGTGGTTTCGAGGCGCAAGCCATTGCCATTGAGTTGGAGAAAATGACGCCTAGTCGCCCCTTAACTCACGATTTATTTAAAACATTTTGCGAGACTTTCGATATACACGTGAACGAAGTTTTGATTTACAATTTAGTGGAAGGTATTTTTTACGCTAAGCTAATTTGTAATGATGGAACTAAAGATGTGGAAATTGACGCGCGTACTTCTGATGCTATTGCTTTAGCAGTTCGTTTTAATTGTCCAATTTATACTTACGAATTTATTTTAAAATCTGCAGGTATTGTTTTGGATGATGAAAGTGCAGGAATTACAAGCAATGTTGAAGCAGAAGCCGAAGTGAAAGAAGGCGAAGAAGTGGTAAAAGAAGGTAGTCTGCAAAGCAAAAGTACTGAGGAATTAAAAAACCTTTTACAAACTGCACTCGACGAAGAACAATACGAAACAGCTTCACGTATACGTGATGAGCTAAACAATCGCAAAAAATCATAAATCATCCCATAAAAAATAAATAAGTATCTTTAAGCTTATTACACCATGAAGGGATTTTTCTCATTTTTAAAATCAAAACAGTTTTTCCTTCACTTTGGAATTGCCCTCGTTACCGTTTTTATAACCTTATGGATTTTAGTGAAGTCGCTCAATTCCTACACACAACATGGCGATTCGGTTGAAGTGCCCGATTTTAAAGGCAAAACTATTGCAGAATTAAACGGATTTATTGAAGGAAAAGACGTTCGTTATCAAATTATTGACAGTATTTATGCTCCAAAAGAAAAAACGGGGGTGGTTGTAAGACAAGATCCTGAAACAAAAACTAAGGTTAAACGCAATAGAACCATCTATTTATACGTTAATGGATTATTGCCCCCGCAAATGGCGATGCCCAAGCTAATCGACCGAAGCGAACGACAGGCCATTTCAATGTTAGAGAGCTATGGTTTAAAGGTGGGACGAATTACACAAGTAGCCGGAGATTGTAATGGTTGTGTTCTTGGACAGTTTATAAAAGGAAAAGCAATTGAACCGGGCACCAGAATTAATAAAGGAACTGTAGTTGATTTAAGTATAGGAAAAAAAGATCGTTTTGTTAACGCTACCTCATCTGATACAACATCACATGCAAGCGGAACCAATTTTGATGACGCAGAATAAATGAAAGTAATTTTTAAAATAGTTTTTGTTCTTATTTGTTGTGTGTCGCTTAACACATCAGCGCAAGAGTATTTAAAACCTCTGAGCGGAAACATTGATTTATTTTACAATAATCCGGTTAATCAACCACAAAAAAATTCAACCCAAAAAGTTGCAGCAGTTTCTGATACTATTCCTTTTTTCGAAGATTTCTTTTATGCGCCAAATTCTCCTTATCCAACAGGTAAACATTGGACAGATTCTTCTGTTTACATCAATACAGGTTTCGCTATTGCACCGCCGAGTATTGGGGTTGCTACCTTCGATGGCTTAAATAAAAAAGGATATCCGTATAATATGTCGGCCACCGCTATTGTATCTGCACCTGCTGATACTTTAAGCTCAAGACCAATAAATTTATTTACAAATACATTAGCAACGTATACTTATTCTCCGGCTGATAGTTTAGGTATATCGTTTTTGTATCAAGCAAAAGGTTTTGGTGAAAATCCAGCAGTTAATGATTCTTTAGTTCTTGATTTTTATAAACCTCTCGCAAATGTGTGGGTTCGTGGTTGGTTTACGCGTGGTAATAATAGTCCGCCTGCTAATGACACGATGTTTAAAAAAGTTTTTGTTCGGATAAAAGATACAGCCTATTTCCATGATGGCTTCCGTTTCCGCTTACGTAACAAAGCAACGGGTTCAGGAAGTTCAGATCATTGGCATGTTGATTATATCAGTTTAAAAACAAATCATTTTAAAACCGATACAAGCTACAACGATGTAACGTTTGGCTATATGCCACGCCCTATTCTAAAAAATTATTCATCAATGCCTTTTAATCAATATCAGGCTTCTGAAATGGGAACTAAATTTTCTAATTTCATTCGTAACAATAACGTTGGTATTGTAAAAAATACAAATTACGAATATTCCATTTATTCATCTGCTATGACGTTGTTAGATGCATACGGAACAGGCGCCGGCAACACCGGTAACGTGAACCCATTTGTAACCAGAGGCTGGGATTCTGTACTCACACATAAAAATCCGCCTATAAATTATACCATTAATCCATTGCCGGATAGTACATTCTTTATCATCAAACATATTGTTAATACAAATCCGGATACTTGGAAATACAACGATACCATTGTACAAAAATTAGAATTCAATAATTTTTATGCCTACGATGATGGTAGTGCGGAAAGTGCTTATTACCACAATACCTATGGCGCTAAAGACGGAATTAAATTTGTTTTAAATGTTACAGACACCCTTCGCGCATTAGATATTTTCTTCGATCCGTTTATTGATGGAAACATTATTAAAAACTCTCAATTCAGAATGTATGTTTGGGCAGACGGTGGCGGACAACCCGGAACAGTTATTAGAAAAGATAGCGCCATGAAACCTATTTACTTAGATCATGGTTACAATAAAATTCCACGTTACTTCTTTACATCATCAATGATTTTAAGCGCAGGAACTTATTATATTGGCATGCAACAGGTCACTAACCAACCTTTGTACGTTGGCTTCGATAGAAATGTTGATCATAAATCAAGTTTGTATTACGATACAGGAAGTGGATGGACACAATCAGCTATTAAAGGTTCCTTAATGATTCATCCGGTATTTGGTGAAGCAACACGTGCTTTAGTTGGCATTAAAGAACAAGAAAAAATAAAATCGAAAGAAGGTTTTATAAAGGTATATCCTAATCCTGCTTCAGATAAATTATTTATCACTGCTGAAAAAATAAACACAAAAGACAAATACACTATCGAATTGTATTCGATGATGGGCAGTAAATTAAATGAAGTTAGATTGGAAAACACCACCACCGAAATTGATTTGGATGCGTATGCTTCAGGCATTTATTTTGTTGTACTAAAACAAAATAATTCTACCATTGCCAATCAAAAATTTATTATCTCGCACTAAGCCATGAATACAGGCACAGACCCGGTTGATGACCTACAAGAAGAAGATCGCGAACTCTACGAACATCATAATATAAAAGTAGACAAAGGGCAAGTGATGATGCGCATTGATAAATTTATCATGATTCGCATCTCCAACACCACCCGTACTAAAATTCAAAACTGTTGCGAAGCCGGAAGCGTTTTAGTAAACGGCAAACCTGTAAAATCGAATTACAGAATAAAACCGTTTGATGAAATTTCCATCGTTCTTACTGTTCCACCCCGTGATGTGGAAGTGGTGCCGGAAAATATTCCCATTGATATTGTTTACGAAGACGATTACATTGCCCTCGTGAATAAAAAACCAGGCATGGTAGTTCATCCCGGTTACGGAAATTACAGAGGAACTTTAGTAAATGCTTTAGCTTATCACTTTCAAAATTTACCGACAACCAAAACTAAAATCGGACATGATGTGCATTTAGAACGTCCGGGTTTGGTACATCGTATTGATAAAAATACTTCGGGTATCGTAATTATTGCGAAAACAGAATTGGCCATGACGCGCTTGGCTAAAGATTTTTACGATCATACCATCGACAGAAAATATGTGGCTCTTGTTTGGGGAAATGTAAAAGAAGATGAAGGCACTATTACGGGAAATGTTGGAAGAGATTTAAAGAATAGAAAAGTAATGCATGTATTCCCCGAGGGCGACCACGGCAAACACGCTGTTACACATTATAAAGTAATTGAACGTTTTGGTTTTGTGACTTTAGTAGAATGCATTTTAGAAACCGGACGCACACATCAAATTCGCGTACACTTTAAATCTATTGGACATCCTTTATTTAACGATAACGAATATGGTGGTGATTCTGTTTTAAAAGGATTGAACACCGCTAAATACAAACAATACATTCATAATTGTTTTGAAATGTGTCCGCGCCACGCTTTACATGCAAAGACATTAGGTATCACTCATCCTATTACAGGAAAGAAACTTTTGTTTGAAAGTAAAATTCCTGACGACATGCAGAGTGTAATTGATAAGTGGAGAAAGTATATGGAGAAGAAAGAGTTTGAAATTGATTAAACTTTCAATCCTACTATTGTAACATCATCTGTTTGTTCAAGATTGCCACGCCACTCTTCAAAAATCTCGTCAATAACCATTTGTTGCTTGCTCATTTTGTTGATGTATTCCGACAGCAACACTTCCTTTAATTTTCTGTATTTGAATTTCTTTCCTTTAGGTCCGCCAAACTGGTCAGCAAAACCATCGGTGTATAAATAAATGCGGTCGCCGGGTTTTACTTCAAATTCGTGCAGCGTAAAAGAATCATTTCTTTCACCTTTCCCAACCGGCATTTTATCATATGCCATTTCAATGATTTCATCATTACGTATAACCAAAGGTCTGCAGTGTGCGGCAGCATATGAAATCTTAAGAGCTTTCTTGTCGTAACACATCAAAGCGCCATCAAAACCATCTTTTTGTCCACCATCGCTGATGCTGGTAATTAAACGTTCACGAACATAATTCAATATTTGGTTTGGCGCTAAAATGTTTTTTTCTTTAATGGCTTCGTTTAAAAAACCAATATTCAATAAACTCATAAAAGCACCGGGTACACCGTGACCCGTACTATCGCAAATAGCCAAAAACAATTTGTCATTCTTCTCAGTTAACCAATAAAAATCACCACTTACAATGTCTTTCGGTTTAAACACCACAAAACAATCACTAAAATAGTCCTTTATAGTTTCTTCCTTTGCCAATAAAGGCTTTTGAATTCGTTCAGCATAAGTAATGCTGTCTACAATTTCTTTTGCTTTTGTTCAATTAATTCTTTCTGGATTTCTACTTTTTCTTTTTGTTCGCTGATGATTTTGCTTTTTTTACGATTGGTTTGCAAACTTTTAAAAATGAAAAGTGCCAACAATACAGCTATAACAAAGCCTCCTGTAAATACATATCGAATTAAACGCTGCCGTTTTAACTCCACTTCTTTTCTCGCTTCTCTTTCAACAAATAATTCTTCTTTTTGTTTTAATTCATAATCATATTGCTTTTTGTAAAGTTCTTTACGGATACTTTGACTCTTAATACTGTCGCCCATTTTTACATTGAGCTCCAATAATTCAAGCGCACTTCTATAATTCCCTAACTTTTTTTCAATACCGTAGGATTTTTCGGATGACTGATAAATCATTTCCATGTAATTGGATTTTTTTGCTAAAAGCAAAGCGCTGTCGGCATAAACTTTTGCCATTTTGGTACGTCCAAAAATATCCGCCACTTCCGTAAGATTACTGTAACATTGAGATAAGGCATCCCAATAACTAATTTGATAACACAAAGTTCTGCACTCTAATAATCTCGCTTCTGCAAACGAATAATTTTTTAGTCCGGTATAAAGAGAACCTATATTATTCAGCGACATAATCAATCCCCTAACATCATTCAGTTTCTTTCTAATATGAATAGCTTTTAGTTGAAGCTTCAGGGCTTCCTTTAGTTTTTTTTGTTTCTGGTAGGTAGTTGCAATATTATTATAAAGCAAAGCCAAGTTCGGCAAGTCATTTTCTTTTCTTCAACAGCTAAACCTTTATTGAGCCATTCCATGGCACATGCTTCTTCATCATTATGCTGATACACATATCCTATTGAGTTACATACTCATGCTGCGCCGCTTTTGTTTTTTTGTTTTTCATAAATATTCATTGCGCTTATTAAAGAGGCAATGCTTTCTTTTAACTCTTCCCTGAATCTGATAAACACTGGCTTTATTATTGTAAATAACAGCCATGCCATCCAAGTTCTTTTTACTTTTGTAATAAGACAAACCCTTATCATAATAAAAGATAGCAGAATCGTGACGTCCTAAATTTTGATTCAAAAAACCAATATTTACCATAACGTTTCCGATTCCTGTTGAATCCTTAGTTTCTTGTCGTATACGAATACATTTATTATAGAAAATAAGTGCTGAATCTGTTTTTCCCAAATAATTTAAAATATATCCTTTGTTGTTATAACCTTCGCCTAAAAGGTTTCCCAGTTTTTTATTTGAAGAATAAGTTTTCTCACAAATCTTAATAAGCAAGTTGTTATAAGCCGGCCAAACCGTATTATCCTCTACTGCATCAATAAATAATTTAATAGTAACCGCTTTTAAGCTATCGTTTTTAGATTGGTTGATGAGAGAATTTACAGAGTCGAGATTAATCTGAGCCTTAATAGTGCCTGAAAGACTAAATAATAAGCAAAAATAAAATACTACGATTTTAGAAAAGAAGCTCATATTACAAATATAAGCAAGGGCATCACATAAGCAAGAATTTTAGAAAGAATGCACTAAATCTCACCTAAAACAGACTGGGAACCCTTCACCACATCGCCAATTTTTACATTTAATTTTGTACCAATAGGTAAAAACAAATCCACACGAGAACCGAATTTAATAAAACCCATTTCACCGCATTGTTCTGCTTTATCACCTTCTTTACAATACCAAACAATACGACGCGCTAAAGCTCCCGCAATTTGGCGGAATAAAACTTCTTGTCCGTTTTTATGTTTAACTACAACGGTAGTTCTTTCGTTATCAGTACTTGATTTTGGTTCCCAAGCTGCTAAAAATTTACCCGGGTGATATTTAAAGAAAACAACATCACCTGCAATGGGATAACGGTTAATGTGCACGTTAATGGGCGACATGAAAATACTCACTTGTAAACGGCGACCTTTAAAATATTCGTGATCGGTGGTTTCTTCAATTACTACCACTTTTCCATCAGCCGGTGCAATAATTAAATTATCGCCTTTGGTAAATTCACGGGTTGGATTTCTGAAAAACTGGAGAATAGTAATAATTAAAAACGCACTTAATAAATACGCGAACCAATGCGCAATAGCGAATGTTGGAAAAAAATGATGAGCAATAAATGTGATGATGGCGCTAAACACCAAAACCAATATTAAACTAACGTAACCTTCTTTGTGAAATTTCATGGCTTAAAGATAAGGATTAATCTTTAGTTTTTAATCTCCAATATCAGTTGAATATTTAAAAACATAAGCCAACTTAAAAGTTACACTCTTTACTAAAGTCCCTTGTTGAGCAGGAAGAAAACGATTTGTTTCATATATTAAGTCTACAAAAAATAATTGTTTCTTTATCCTGAAATTCGCATTTAAACCAAAATTATAAAATATAAATGAGCTAAGTTCCTGAACTGACTTAGCTTCAACTTCTTTATTTTTATATTCCAGATTTTCCACTTGTATTAAAGAATCAATTCTTTCGTACTGGGAAACATACTTCTTTACTTCGTACAAAGAAGCTTCACGATCTATTTTACCTTTATAAGAATACTTCATCATCCAATTTATTCTCCATCCTGAATACATACGTAGAAACCGTGTAATATTGCCCGTGATTGCGAAACCTATATCAAAATAATGAATATTTATAGAGCCACTGTAATGATCCTTTATTCTGTAATAACGATGCCCCACAGGGTCATCAGAACCCTGTAATTGACCGGAAGCTGTCAACACGGGAAATGATTGATAGGGATCCTTTGTGTTTTTATCATCTGATCTGAATGAAAAATCATCATTTAAATTCTTCGTGCCATACCAATAATTGAAATCTGTCTTAATAAATAAGGCATGCCTACTAAGAACATAACCAACACCTATGCCGGGTGTTTGAAATTTGTAAGGTTTTGTATCGAATTTAAAAAAATAGCCTTCTGAATATCTACCACTATAATAATAGTAACTGGGTAATCCATAAGGAAAATATGAATTAGCATAAAACCCCCTGAAATTAACCAACTTCGTAGAATCCTTCCTCGCCAGTAAAAACTGACTAAGAATTAGAAACAGAATTATAAAAGAGATTCTTTTCACACTTCAATTTAGGAAAAGAAAATAAAAGAAACAAATTAAGCTAAATGCTTCACCATTTCCCCGCAAATAAATTCAGAGGCTTTGCCGTCACCATACAATTTCGGGAATTGCATATTGGCTTTTGAGGTGAGCGTTTTGTAAGATTCAATTATTTTAGCTTCGTTCGCATCCGCAATCAAAGCAGTACCGCATTCTACTAATTCAATCCACTCTGTTTCGGGACGAAGAATAACGCAAGGCTTTTCAAAATAGAAAGCTTCTTTTTGAACACCACCGCTGTCGGTCATAACGATTTTGCAATTTTTTTCCAAAGCAATCATTTCTAAAAATGAAGCCGGTTCTGCAATATGGAATTTTGAATTAGATTTGATTGCTTTCAATAATTCAGAATTCAAATTAGTCTCCAATAATTTAGCAGTACGTGGATGCAAAGGTAAAATCACATCTAAATTATCAGCAACAGAAATTTTATTCAAGGCACTGAATAAAGCATTCAAGCGCTCAGGCTCATCTGTATTATTGTTACGGTGAATGGTTGCTAAAATAAATTTATTCTTTTCTAATTTATACTTTGTGAGAATGTCGGTTTTTTTATCCGCTACAGTCGAGAAATACATGCTGTTATCATACATCACATCTCCACTATGGTAAATTTTTGGATTATCAACTGTAAATGGCGCTTTGTTATCTATCTTAAATCCTTCTTTCGCTAAATTATCGTAACCGGTTTTGGTTGGCGAAAACAACAATGTACTCACGTGATCGCACATAATACGATTCACTTCTTCAGGCATTGCTTTACTTCTTGAACGCAAACCAGCTTCAATATGCACTACAGGAACATGAATTTTACTTGCGGCGATTCCTCCTGCTAAAGTTGAGTTTGTATCACCGTACAAAACAATTGCATTTGGTTTTTCTTTCACTAAAATTTCTTCAATTCCCGTAATCATGGTCGCTGTTTGTTTACCATGACTCCCACTTCCTACATTCAAATTATAATCCGGTGCAGGAATTCCCAATTCATCAAAAAATACCTGACTCATGTTCTCATCATAATGTTGTCCGGTATGAACTATAATTTCTTTTATCTGCGAATTGAAATGTGTTTTAATGGCGCGGCTCAAAGCTGCTGCTTTAATAATTTGCGGTCTTGCACCAATTATTGTAACGATCTTTATCATAGCCGATGTCAGTTCGAGCGTAGTCGAGAACTGGCTACAAATCTAATTATTTTTATCGAATTCGGGCTTTATATACTGCTTATGAGAAGTAGAATTTTTACATTCAGATTCCTTCCTTAACCTATTCCAATCCGAATTTGCCAGAGCCTCTTTTTTCTTACTGCTCCATTTCTTTATTCTGGTTTCCCAATCGATAGCTTGAAGATAATTATTGAACATTTCATAATAGACCAACTGAACAGGACGACGACCATAAGTATAGGAATCTTTATTATAACCAGTTTCGTGTTCTCTTAGTCTTCTGTCAAGATTATTTGTTACGCCTGTATAATAAGTTCCGTCAGCACAAAATAGTATGTACACGTAAAGGATTTTAAATGGTGGCATTTTTTGCTTTCTTTTAGTTAAACATTTTACACGGTCTCGACGGAGTTTATGCTGAGCGATGGCGAAGTGTTCGACCTGACAGTCGTGTCATTTCGAGCGTAGTCGAGAAGTGACTGCGGTTGATTTGAATCCAAACACGGTCTCGACTACGCTTGACCTGCCTCAAGCGAAGCTGGGTCAAAGTTTTTAATTTGTTCGGGGGTAAATTTAGCTATTTCCCCCGACAAATCAGCGATGTGTTCCAAGAAGTAATTTGGTTTATCTAATCGACATTCATCTTTTTGCCGATTATAGCTAATCCCCTCCGAAAAGAAGGCTGTTTGCAATTCTTGGCGTTGCATATAATCACCAGAAGCCCACATTTTAGGAAGGTTTTCAGCCATCGTGAAGGTAAATTTTATTAAGCTATCCAACCTCGACAATTCAATCGTGTTATTCTTCATTCTTGCCTCAATTTCATCCCGTTCGACTTCGAACTTTTGCTTGTATTTTTGGTAAAGGTCACCCGCTATCTCTTCTAGGACATAACGTTCCTCGAGCCTCTCAACCTTCTTGCTTAATTCAGCAATCCTTGCCCTTTCTGCCGCTTGATTTTCAGCTAGGCTACTATTCATCTGTTTGAAGGTGTACTTTAAATAGCGGTCAATTAATTTATAACACTTTCCATTAACCGCAAAAGCGTTTAACCGTTCAATAAATTGATGGTTTAACAGATTGGCGTTGCGATTACACTTACAACCGGAGTATTACATTTGTAATAAGGTGTATCGGTATCCTTTGCGATATACCCTCGCATCGGTTCATTACAAACCTCACATTTCATAAAGCGTTTTAAGGCAATTTCCGGACGTTCCTTTTTCGTTTGCAAACCGAGTTTTTTCTCGGCAAGAATTCCGTTGACTTGTAAAAACAAATCTTTGGAAATCAATTTATCATGCTTGCCTTCTAGCACTTCGCCTTCCAAGGCTTTGTGTACCATCATTCCGCAGTAGAAAGGATTAGTTAGTATTTCCGCAATCCTTCGTAAACAATAATTCACTTTTAAGTTCAGTAAGCGTTGCCTAATTTGTTCATTAGGCAAGCGCTCCTGAGCCTTCCACAAGAAAATCTTTTAATAATCTTGCCTGTATCATTGAGAACTATTTTTCGTTCTCCGTTTATTCTTATTATATCATAACCAACTGGTGGCTTTGCACACCACTCACCCCCTTTAACAATCTTTCTTTAACTCCTGCCATGCTTTTTGTCGCCTTAGTTGGTTATCAAATTCTCCAAATAAGAACAACATCTTCTGTTGCATAATTCCTGCCGGATTAGAAGTGTCTATCGGTTGGGTCACCGAAACTATTTCCGTTCCTAACTTTCGAAGTTGGGTGCTTAACCAAATTGAATTTTCATTCCTAGAAAAGCGTTCTAAACTATACACTAAGATTTTTGAAATTTTGTGCTTCGTTGTTTTCAGATACTTAATCATTTTCTGGAACTCCTTTCTCTCATCGGTTTGTGCGCTTTCATACGTACCACCAAATCGCTCTCTTATTAAGAGCTTGTGTCGCTTGGCGTATTCTTGTGCTCCCTTGAGTTGGGTTTCTAGACTTAAGCCATCCATTTGTTTTGCACCGGATACCCTTGTGTAGATAACGCAATCATCGGTGATGATCCTGATTTGTTTTTTGCCCTTGGCAAAGTTGTTAAACAACTTAGTGTCGTTTGTCATGGTGATTTACTTTTTGGTTATTATTTATGCTGCTTCTTTAAGTTCTTCGGTTATGTGTTCTTTTTTTAAGTTTACTATTTCGCATTCCTGATTAATTTGTTGTGCTGCAAAGAATTCATACGCCACTTTTCAAAATATCTTTACGCTTTTTAATACGCCATTTAATTCCTCTTCACTTAAATTTTCATCTTCTAATAATTCCGCAATTTCTTTTGCGCTTAGTTCTTCATTATTTTCATTCCACTCTTTTTCACAATGCTCTTTCATGTTACCTCCTTGCGAAGCCCCATAAAGCGGGCATTATTCCAATCTAACATAAACTATACCTTCCATATAAAAAAGTCCCGCCAAAAGCCCCAACGTTTGGGCAACACAGGGCAAGGTACTTTTAAAATATAGCAGATATTCAAAAATGCCTAGTTATCCTTTTCTTCCGATTCTTCATATTCCTCGTCATCATAATAATCATCGAGGAGTTCGGTTAAAGCAAATACTGCCGCACGTTCATCTTTTTCATAGCTTACTTCAATCAGAATATCGCCATCTTCGGTTACTCCGTTTATTTCATTTGTTAATTCATGTTCCACCAAGGCTTCAGCAAATTCTTGTATAAAGTCGCTCGGCACTTCAAATTCTTTCGTTCTCATTTTATTTAAATTATTCATTGTTATTATTTTAAGTTATACTTCTATTTTATTCTTGTTTTCTAAGTTCAAGAAATTTGGAGGTGCTTTGTTTCTTATGTTGTTATTCATCTTTATTGATTTTAAAATTTAATTCGCTGAATTTTATTTTGATGCAACTACTCTTAACTCGCAGCGATATACGATGAGCTCAATTTTTAATCTTCTATTTAATTTCAACGGCAGTTCCTGTGCTCCTTCATTTTCGATACAAATAACTTTTAACTTGTCTCTTAAATCCTTTGCTATATTGTAATAAAGAAAATTGGCTGGTAGCTTTTTAAAATGTTCTGACTTTACTAAACAGATAAATGCATTAGTGATTTCAATTAAATCGATAAGAGGTAATTGCTTCCTTTCAGAAACCAATAATAGAACTTCAATTAAACAGCGTAAACGAACATTAACCCATGCAATGCTTTTAAAATGTTGCTTATTATTTCGGATAAATGAATGAAGATCTTCTTCAATGCTTCTGCGTTTTAACAAAGAAATTATATCCTTAATGAACTTGCTACTAACTTGTTTGAATTCATTTTCAACTTTGTCTACTTGCTTTTCAGTTATCTTCTCTTCAATTTTTACTGGATACGTTTTTACGTTTTGCTCATCTGTTTTTACGTTTCCTACTTCATTTGGAACATTGCCAAATAACACAACTGCCTTGCGTTGCAGGTGATTTAGTTGTCTGCAAGAAGCAGAGCAGAAATGTTTATCAATTCGCTTTGCCTCAAACTCTTTTTTACAATATGTACAAGTCTTAATCATCTTAGTTATTTCTCCAATCGGTTTCTTCTTCTTCAAAACGGTAGTGATTGTAATCAGCTAAAACACTTTCTATATTATTGATTGCTTTTAGATGTAATCCTAATCCGTTTTGATACTCTACTTTTACTTCTATAAAACTTTTGTTTTCGTTTGTTCCTGTGATTTCGTTTTTCAATTCGTTGTCAATGATGATTTTCACAACATCCGTTAAAACATCAAAAGGAACATTGAAACGCTTGTATGTATTTCTGTCTTCCATGTGTGTTATTTTAAAATTGATTTTTTGTTTTAGTTGGCTTGATGTATTTTTCTTTTTTGACGGAATTATTAATTCATCTTCGTCATCATCATCTTCTTCGGTATCGTCAAAACGTTTTGACGTTTCGCTCTCGAGCCCTTCCATTGCTAGTTTTAGCTTATTGCTAAAGTTTCTATCTACCTCCTTTTGCTTATGTTTTATTTCTCTGATCTCATCTTTTAGCGTTTCTATTTGTTCAGCCATTGCTTTAAAATTGTCTTGCAATGGTTTTACCCAAAGCATATAACTACCTCCCATGCTCCCTAATCCGCTTAGTAAAGGCGTTAACCATGATGGTATTCCTTTACTGTCATTCTCATCAAGAATGTTACTTGTTTTGTTGTTTCCTTCTTCTGCCATTGTAATCCGTTTTTATGTTTTGACGTTTTGTTTTTACACAACAAAGTAACGGTGGTGGTTTTGGACACTTTCCCGGTTTGAAAAACTCTTTCAATTTCCTTTCCGATCTTTCATTGCTATCCCTACTGCTGATGATCTCGCTTGCTTTACCGTTTGCTTCTTCCCAATTGTAATCCGTTTTGCGTTTTGATTGTTTTGCTTACACAACAAAGTAACGGTGGGCAAAAAAGAGCTTTCCTGATTTGGGAGTGAGTTTTCGGACACCCGAAAAAAAAAAAAAAAAAATAGGAAAGTTAGAAACAGTAAGTCCTTTCGGTTTCTTTCGGTTTCTTCAACTTGGGAACTTTTGGGCATTTTTGGAAGTTTTAAGCTAAAAATAATATTTCACAATTTATAGCAAAACACTACTAGTTTTTGATTTAATTTCGTTTTATGACTAATCTTCCAATAATTAATTTGAAACCTCATTTCATAACGAAAAAGAAGTTGTTCAAATTCTTTTAATAGAAATGAAGAATTAATAAAACTATTAAGATCGGTACAGATATGCGTTGGAGCAAAACCATGAATTGTTGGTATTTGCCTTTCTATAAAAATATTATTCAGGATTTATTCCTATTAAGTAAAACAAACTATTACCTAGATTATTCAGAATTTAAAGTAAGGCTGCTGAATCGCCTCGTACTAAAATAATAGAAGAAGAGTCTGTGGAGGCTTTAATAAAGCAGGATGAATTACAAAAGCTTTCGGAAGAGACTATTCATAAAATAGAAGAATTTAAATTTTGGTTAAAATCTAAACGCTATAGTCATAATACCATTGATACTTATACAGAGACATTAAAACGTTTCTATGCTTTTATGCTCAAAAAGCTTTATCAGACATTACTAATGATGACCTTATTTTATTCAATAATCATTACATTTTAGCAAAGAGTTTTTCGGCCTCGTATCAAAATCAAATTGTGAACTCGGTAAAACTTTTTTTTCTTGAAAGTTGAAAAATAAAGTTAAACCCTGAATTAATTCACCGTCCTAAAAGACTAAATTATTGCCAAATGTTTTGAGTATGGAAGAGGTAAAATTGATATTAAATGCCCCTCATAACACAAAACACAAAGTGATGTTAAGTTTAATTTACAGTTGCGGCTTGCGTTGTGGCGAACTTTTTGCGTTTAAAACCTGAGCACGTTGATAGTAAACGGAATGTACTTCAATAATATAAGGCAATCCAAAGGAAGAAAAGACAGGATTGCCCCACTAAGTCATAAGATTATAGTTATGTTAAGAGACTATTTTGCTGTTTGTAAACCAAAAACTTATTTATTTGAAGGGCAAACACCCGGAGAACCATATGATGAAAGAAGTTTACAAAATGTGCTAAAACAAGCTTTAGCAAAAGTAAACATATAAACCAGTATCACTTCATTGGTTACGACACAGTTATGCGACCCATTTATTAGAAGGCGGAACCGATTTAAGGTAATACAAGAAATATTAGGCATAGTAGCAGTAAAACTACCGAAATTTATACCCACGTAAGCACAAAAACATTCAGAAAATAGTATCTCCCCTTTGATTATTTATGAAATATTTGATTATTTTACAAGTATATAGCTAGTTTATGGCGGTTATCCCTCCAATATAGGAAAGATAACCGCCAATTAATGGCGGTATAAGCTAGTTATAGCGCATAGGGGCGGACATTCTCCGTAGACAATTCCTCGTAGACAAACAGCATTTCCGCTTCGACAGGCGACCTCACACGAGCGACCGCACAGCAGCTCTTTCGGTTCGACAAGAACATTCAGGTAAAAAGATTTTAAAATTTTTTCCGACGCACTTTTTTGGCTGAAGCCAGTAACAGCCATCACACGACCTCCCTTTTCGCCCGACGCGGGCGTATTGGCTATCCTGTTGCGGTCATTTGTAATTTTTCCGCTGCGCCCAAAATTCCAAATCACCTCGCGCCGACGCACACAATGGTGGGCGGAAACCGCCACGTTAATGCGCATCTCCATGGTCAGTCAGAAGCGCAAACCGCGGCAGCATGGTATTTGTTATTTTTTTGTAATTTTAAACTTATGGGTAAGATATTAGATACAGAGCCTTCGGGTTTTGCAAACAATGACGATAAGGATAGGGAATCTATTACTACTCTTAATTATATCTGATAACAAAAGAGCCAAGCCTGAGATTTCGGTTGGCGACAAATTTCCAAATATCGATGGTCGAATTACTTTAGCAAGCTCATTAAGCATACCTGTTGGAGAAATTCAAATTCAAGGTAAAAACTCTAAAAGAAAAAAATGCCCTAACTCCAAAACATCAATGCAAACTAGGTTTTTTGTCTTATTGTCATAGAAGTGTGCAACCTGTAATCCTGATTGTTGTAGATCAAAAGAATTGCTGTGCTTATTGGAAACACATGACTAAAGCGGTCATAGAAGAGCTTGATAACATAATTCCAGAAGAGAACGATTCGATTAATGTAGATATTCAATAGAAAACAAAATTTCAAAATCAGATTTAGCTTATTTAGATAAATGGCAAGAAATTGTTGAGAATCATGCCAAATTTTATAACGACTCTTTGATTTCTCAAAAACAAATTACCGATTTACGCAATCAAGTTCAAGCATTAGAAAATACAGTTGGTTTGCCTGAATCTAACGAAAATGTTATTATTGAAATTCACAAATTCTTAGATTATCTGAATCACGCATGGGACCATGATTTTGATCACATGAAATCCTTTATATATCCAACTGTTTGGAAATTTGGGTTAGGGTACTCAGATTTTGCCCACACTAATGCTGTTTTATCGCTTTATCCGATCTTATACACAAAAAATATTACGCAGATAAAAAAATTTGCTGACTCAAACTCAATGTCGCTCAACGACCTCTTTAAGTTATATTATTTCTCAGAGGAAAACCCAATTCTACAGCGTCCTAGTGAATTTGCATATGAAACTATTAAAGAGGATGTGTTCAAATTTTTGGAACATCATAAACTTGAATCTATCAATAACACTTTGATAAGCGAAAGAGCCTTTTTCTTTTATATATGAATATCACTATTTGATGGGATTGCCTATTAAAGACGAATATAAAATTCAAGATGTTATTGTCGCAATAACAGATACGCTTTTTCAAAATGTACATAAAATTCTTTCTAAACATAAAGAGTTAATAAAAGGGCCTCTATTTAATATAGATAATATTAATACTCGCCTTTTTGCAAAAGAAATTAACGATAGTTTAAATCTTCCTTTTGTAAAGCAAGATAATATCAAATTAATGTCACAAAAATATGACGTACTCAAAATTTTAAAGTCTCTTGGTTTTCTAATTAATACAGATACACACGAAATAAGAAAACCCTTTCCAATCGGGCACGCAGAAATTACCAAGAATATTTATGGTGTTAAATCTTTATCTGAAAGTGAAAAGTTTGAAAGGCTTAAAAAGTGCTTTGAAGCATTACCGTCTGCTTATAATGATATAGTGTTTATTAATTTCCTAATATCGAAAAAAGCCTTTCCTTCTTCCATACTTATGATTTCGTTGTCGTCGCCGTGGATAGAGCAAGAATCGACTCAATAGAGACGTATCGTTTTGTTACACCAGAAGGCGAACCGAATCCGAGACTGATATTTATTGAAAAAACTGCGGGTGATCTATACAATGTAGCAAACCACCAACAATTACATGCTGGTGTAAATATTGAAGGAAAGATAAGAAACTTGTTTCTTTCGGTTCAGAAGATATTAGTCTGCTAAACAAAAAAAAACTTTTCTTGCAAACATTGTACATGAACGCTTGCTCGAACGATTAAAAACATATTTTGCCTTTAACATAAGAAAAGCTATTTAAGTTATAGGCCGTTCCGCCGAAAAGGCGGCCGGGCTTTCCCTCCAATCTTTTTCCCTTCCCACCACCCCTGCTGAAAAAGGATTTCCGATCAATCCCTAACGGTTTACCACCGTTTCCCAATGACAAATACTTTTCAACAGCCTTGATTTTCAGCCTGTTTCGGCTTTCATATCTCCCTTAAAATTGTAAATTTGATGTTCCTATTTTATGTCAAGAGAACAGGCAAAAGCCATTATAGAAAAACTTGTTGAGCGCTATGCGGAACACCGCAAAGAATACCATTTAGCAGACTATAATGAACAAAAGACAAGGCAGGATTTCATCAATCCATTTTTTAAAGCCTTAGGTTGGGACATTGACAACGAAAAAGGAGATTCGGAAGCATACCGAGAAGTAATTTACGAAGATAAAGTTGTTGTAAAAGGCAAAGCAAAAGCCCCTGACTATGGTTTTCGCCTTTCAGGTAGTGGAAAAAAGAGATTGTTTTATGTAGAAGCAAAAAAACCATCTGTTCCTCTTAAAACAAACAAAGAATCTGCGTACCAACTAAGACGTTACGGAAGCTCAGCGCAAGCGCATGTTTCTATCCTCACTAACTTTGAAGATTTTATTATTTACGATTGCTCAAAAGTTCCCAATCTTAATGATGCGGCAACGGTAGCTCGGTTAAAACACATTCATTTCGAGGATTACGTAAAAGAGTTTGATTATATCTACGACATATTTTCACACGAAGCTGTTACAAAAGGTCGTTTTGATAAATTTGTACAAGCAAGTGCAACTAAAAAAGGAACTGATACGCTTGACAAACGTTTTGTTCAAAGTCTTGACCAATGGCGCAAGTATCTTGCTACAAGCATTGCGGTAAATAATAAAAAAATAAACGACGAAGAATTAAACTTTGCCGTTCAATTAACTATTGATCGCTTAATATTTCTACGTTTTTGCGAAGATCGTTCCGTAGAGCCTTATGGTCAATTACAAAAAGCAACTTCAAAAGGTGATGCATACAAAAATTTGTTCGATTTATTTAAGCAAGCTGATGATAAATACAATAGCGGTTTATTTGATTTTGAAAAAGATAAAATAACCCCCTCTCTAAAAATTGACAATAAAGTAATTAAAAATGTAATTGAAGAATTATATTATCCAAAATGTAACTACGAGTTTTCCGTAATGCCGGTTGAAATACTTGGTAATGCATACGAACAGTTTTTAGGTAAAGTAATCCGCATAACACCAGCACGCGGTGTGAAAATTGAAGAAAAACCGGAAGTACGTAAAGCAGGAGGAGTTTTTATACGCCACAATACATTGTAGAGTACATTGTAAAAAACACAGTTGGTAAATTAATTGAAGGTAAGACGCCAAAGGAAATTGAAAAAATAAAAATTGTTGACCCTTCGTGCGGTAGTGGTTCTTTTCTTTAGGGGCGTTTGATTACTTATTAAACTTTCATGTTGATTGGTATCACCAAAATCTTTCGGCAGCACAAATAAAAAGGGTGACGTATTCACACCACAAGGAACATTAACAACACACGAAAAGAAACGTATTTTATTAAATAATATTTACGGGGTTGATTTAGATGCAAATGCCGTTGAAGTAAGTAAATTAAGTTTGTTGTTAAAATGTATGGAAGGCGAAACCGAAGCCAGTATAAAACAGCAAATAACAATGTTTCACGAACGCGTGTTACCAGATTTGGATAACAACATCAAAGATGGTAATAGTTTAATTGATACAGACTTCTACGATACGCAAATAGATTTTGGTTATGAACGTAAAATAAAACCATTCTCATGGAAAAAAGGTTTTCCTGAAGTGTTTAAACAGGGAGGATTTGATGTTGTTATTGGTAATCCCCGTATGACGTCCTTGAAAAAGAAAGGCTCGGCGATGCGATCCCTCATGCCGCTTTACAGGAGTATATAAAATTTAATCATTCTTATACCTCTGCATTAGGGGGTAAATTAAATCTTTATCGATTCTTTGTCATTAAATTTAATCAGTTAACAAAGGAAAATGGTAGATACGGTTTAATCATTCCCTCTTCGATTCTTGGAGATACAAGTTGTTCAATTACTAGGAGTTCATCATTTCGCACACAAAGAATTTGAATTTGACTGCTTTCCACAGAAAGATAATCCTTCTAAACGAATTTTTTATGATGCCAAACTTTCAACTACTATTTTTTTTGGAGACAAATCTAATCTAATTGCAGAAAAAGAAAGAAAACTTACGATAAGAACCTATCCCGCAAATTCATTTATAGACCCTCACAAAAACTGTGCTATCAAATATACCGACCTAAAGAAAATTGACGCGGATAACTTACCTATACCTCTTATAGACAAAAAGGACTGGTCTGTTTTAATCAACCTTCATTCTGTTAAGAACGTTGATCCTTTAGGAAAATTAGAAACTGATTTTATTGTTAGAAGGGGGGAAATAAATCAAACTGTTTATAAAAAATACATTCAAAAACAGCAACAGGTGCGGAAAGAATGATAAAGGGTGTTCAAATTGGTCAATATAGGTTTAAAACCAAATTAAGTCAAGGAGAAGTAGAATGGTTTAACGAAAACAATTTTTAAAAAGGAAATAATGCAAAAGATATTGCAAACAATGAACGCATTGCGACACAACGAATAACTGGTGTTGATGAGAGGCTAAGGTTAGTAGCCACAATTATACAACCCAAAGCGTATTTTGCTGACTCAACCAATTCTTTGCATTTAGCTAAAGAGTCAAAATATAATATTAAATATATTTTAGGGCTTTTAAATTCAAAACTTTTCCAATGGCGATTTAAATTAACAAGCACAAATAATAACGTCGGCACCAACGAGTTGAACGCACTTCCTATTAAGAAAATTGACTTTACTAATAATGCGGAGAAGAGTCAATATAATAACATAATTAAACAAGCTGATTCCCTACTCGAACTATATAGTGAATTAGGAACCGAAAAACTTCCTGCTAAAATATCGCAAATTTCTCAACGCATTGAACATAGTGAAGAGAAGATAAATGAAGTAATATATCAGCTTTACGAATTGACCCTGAAGAAATCAAAACAGTGGAAGGAGGAGTTAATGAGTAATAGCGAAAGAATTAATGCAGCCCTTGATAATGCAGAGGCAAATGTTGAATTACTTGCCACTTTCCAGATTATGAATTGTCGGAAAAATTAGACACCATTCATATACAGATGGATTTAGCCGAGGCAAAAAAAAATACAGCCTCATTAGAATTGCTTGAAATTTGGCGCAGCCAAGTAATTGCTGCTCGTATTTACAAAGCAGAAAACAATATCCCTGATGCCCCTAGTGAAGTTGAATTGGCTATCGCAGACATAGAAACCACAGTTGCAAAAGCAGAGGAAAGAAAAGAAATTATTGAAGATACTTTTTCTAACACAAAAGTTCACAAATCTAAAGTTAAGGAAGATGATCAAAATCAACTTTCAATGTTTTAGATAAATTAACTATGACAAATTTAATTATAAATAGAGTTAACTATTTGCTTTCAAACGAAAAGCCTAATATGTATTTGTCAAAGTCGGATGAAACATTATTTAGGATGAAGTCCATTCATTTCAAACAAAGGATCTCGACACGTTTTAACGACGGTCACTTTTTGGAATGGATTAAAGGTTTAAATGATGAAGATTTTGTTTATTACTCCTTTAATTCAATAGAAAATAATAACGCCTATACGCTTTCATCTGTTAACTATTCATTCAACGATTTTAAAGCAAAATTTATTCGAGAACAATTAATCAATTTTTTCAAAGGTAAAGATTTCCTTATTGAGCCATTTCCAAAAGGACATGATTTAAGTGTTTATGAAAAGATCGGCGACTTCAATAATGATTGGTCTACATACAGAAGATATGATTTTTTGGTAAGGCCAATAAGAAATGAGATTGCTTTTAATATTGGAAGCGAAAATACTCTTATAAGCAATTCAAATCAGAACATTATTAGTACGGACAGAATAAGGATTATAGAGCCTACGAGTGGCTATATTAAACCTTTGGCACGCAGAGAAGACATTAATAGCTCCAGAATTATAGCAAATAAAAAAATTCGGACTGAACTTGGCGTAAGCACTGAGCCTAGAAAGTTCAACTATAACCATCTTTATACAGAACTTTCAGCCTTCTATAATAAACAGTTACTAAATATTACGAATGAATATTTTAAAATAGAAGCAGGTGGTTTAAAAAATGTTGAGCAAAATGATTTAAATAAGGTAAACATTAATGAAAACCTTATGCTTTTTGGTAAGGAAAAAACCGATATAAATGCCGTAACTGGTATGCGTGACAATGGAATTTACAAACCTTCACCAAAAGCAACGGATGTTAAGTTTATCTTCATTTATGAAAATAGCAAGGATGCGAATCAGTTATATTTATATTTAAAAATGGTTTAAAACATTACCCAGGCTTATGGAGTTATGTTGGAGTGCCAATTCGACTAGCCGATCAAAAGTTGCAATATAAAGGTTCGGATGACCTTAAAACAAATATAGATAAATTCATAACTGAAAATTTTCCCAATGATTACTATAGCGATTTTTTTGCAATTGTAATTCAACCTTTTAGTAACGCGGAGAGAAGACATTGAAGAAAATGAAACTGAATTGTATTATGAAATAAAAGGCAAATTTCTTTCTAAAGGGATACCAACACAATTTATTCAAGATAAAAATATACATTCCGGTAGCTTCCATTATTTTTTGCCGAATATTTCAATCGGGATTTTAGCTAAACTTGGCGGTATTCCTGGAGATTAAAATCAAAGAAAACCGATGAATTAGTTATTGGCTTCAATCAAAAAGTTTTAGGGGAAGATAGATATATTGGTAGCGCAGTATTTTTTTCAAACGAAGGTGAGCTTGGCGGGACATATGGTTTTCCAGAAGCCAATTCAGAAAAAGCTTTAATAACGAATTTAAAAGTCGCAATTGAACAATATATTGTAAAAAAACAAAGTCCCCTGAAAGATTGGTTATTCATTACTACAAACCACAAAGCGGAAGGGAACAAAAATCTATCGAAAACTTAATTCAAAACGAATTAAGATTAAACATACCGTTTGCTATCGTAGAAATTAACGACAGTAAATCTCAAATGGATATTTCTTTTGACACAGATTATAATATGGGCATGCCTGAAAGCGGTACATATGTTAAGGTCGGTAGAAATGAATACTTATTGTTTAACAATACAAGGTATCAAAAAAAGTCCATTGAGAAGCGTAGCAGAAGAATTACCAATTAAAGTTGCAATACATTTTGCTGATACAGGAGGTTTTTCTCATAAAGAACTCATCAGTCAGGTTTATGAATTTTCTCGCCTTTATTGGAAAGGGTTAAAGCAAAGGAGCCAACCAGCAACAACAATTTACGCTAAGTTAATTGCAGAATTTGCAGCCCATTCCAATGGTACTCTTCCCGACAATGAAACTGTTCATAATTCACCTTGGTTTTTGTAATGACTATTACTGACGCAATAAATAAAAGTCTTTTCTTTTTTGGAGCTGGTGCCTCTTGGGATGCCAAATGCAAACTTTCATCAGATATGCTAATTGATCTAAAGAGAAGAATTAGCAGTAAAGAAGATGAAACATTCAATAAACCAGAAAAAGAAGCTTTAAAATTTTTGCTTTCTTGTCTTGAATATCATAGTGAGTGGAGAACTCTGGAAACTGCTGAAAATTTCAGATTTACACCCAACATTGAAGAACTTGCTTTATTAATAAGACGCGTGAAAAATCGTGAAAATTTCTTGCCTTATCCAATAACAGGAAATTGGGCAGATAAGTTAATCATTTTAGAAGCCGAATTTAATGCCTTAAACGTAACTGGTAATCCTGAAGATACATTATTCAAATCATTAGACAGAAAAATTAAGTCCAAATTACTTAAAGAATGGTTGCAACCGGAAAATTATGATTTCCTAAATCCGTTAAAGGAGTTTTTCCAACAGCATCCAACCGAAAGTTTTAGAATGGATATATTTTCTTTAAATAATGACCTTGTTATAGAAAATTTCTTTTCCGAAAATAATGACAAGCCTTGGCGAGGTTTTGGCAGCGGAGTTTGGACAGGTTTCGAAGAAGAAAATATTCCGGAAGACTTTGGCCGAATAAACCTCTATAAATTACACGGCTCTCTAGATTGGGTAAGGCTTGATAGTGGTGAATTCAGAGAAGAAGAAAATTTAAAAGAACAAGAAAGAGAGCATATTGAAGAAGAACATGATCCATATTTAATTTTTGGTCAAGGAACGAAAACGTTTTCGGTAGAGCCTTTTTTCTCTCTAATTCAACATTTGAGAAAAAAACTAAATTCCAAAAGTTATTTCTTTATAATAGGATATAGCTTCTTTGATCCATATGTAAACAATCTTTTAATAGATGCTGTAAAAGGGACTTCTAAAAAACTAATAATAATTAATCCTTTCTTCGGGCCAGAACAATTAAAAAGCAATACTGTCAATGGTAAAGCTTTAGATTTTGAAAAGATTTTTTAAAAATTAAATATCCAGAGGGTGTTTCAAATAAAAATCTTGCAGCTTATATTGAGGATATTCAAAAAACTCATTTTATTCAGAATTACCTGAGTTTAATATTAAACAAATGAATGCCGAGTCTTTAGAATTTCTGCCTGTCGGCATAAAGGATTTTTTAGATACTTACTTTAAAAACAAGGGTGAAACCTTTATTAATTTAATTGATTCTTATGAAGGTAAGGTCAAAGGCGAACAGCCATTCTAGTTTATACAATAAAAAACCGCCGAGATTTCTCCCGACGGTTTACTTTTAGAACAGAATATTTACTGTCCCTTACCACCAAAAACTACTTTGAGTTTTTTTATTTGTTCAATCGTTACGTCTAAGGCTCTTCCTGCATCGGCTTTGGTAAGCTTGGCTCCTGCTGAAATGGCATCAATCAAAACGGTTTTCTCAACTCCAAAAAGATAAGTAATAATTTCTCTCTTCGGTAAAGATGCTATTAACCGTCCTGCATCTGCCTTGGTTGGTTTTGCACTTGAAGCAATCGCATCAATCAACTCCGCCCTGCTCATTCCTTGAATGAGTGTGAAGAGTATCTTTTTCTTTATCTGTCATTTTCATAACTTACCTCCTTGTGAATTTAATTGAACTTACACTTTTGTACTGCGGGCTTGTGTGTCCATAAACCGATTTCACATAAGCCTTACAGTCTTTCGCTACATCAGCAATACCTGTATCCTTTGCATAAAGCAAAGTGTTTCGGTTTATTCTTGCGTTGATGAAGTTTGTAGTAGCTGTAATAGCAGCGGTGTTCGCACTTTTCATATTTGTAAGCAAAGTATTTAGTCCAGTAACTTTTAACTCGTTCTCATTCGGGTTATAAGCGGGAACTGTACTTAGCAAACTAATTAGCTTACTGTAATGCTCCACAAAACTATCAAAGCTTAATTGCGAAACGGAAACGTTTTTCGGAATTTCTACAGGAGGCTCATTCGGATTAGGAATTGCTTGTATTTCCATGTTTTCCACTTCTTTTATAGGCTTCGCGCGTTTCCCTTGGATCTTGCGGTTTATAGTTTTCGCATCCTTTACTATTTGATCACTTACACCGCTCGCAATTAATGCGTTTACGATGCGGGTTGCCAGTTTTTGCAAAGGGTCAAAAATTATTTGCCTTGCATTTACTGCGTTTTCGTAAGCGGTAAAGGTACTCACCACATTCGCAAGAGCGGTATTGGCGTTTGTCCTTAAGGTATTCATGTTTGCGATTTTTATCGCATTGAGGTTTGGTTGTAGGAGATACCGAATCCGGTACAGCGGTTAATTAAATCCTCGAAATTAGCCACGTTTTTTGCGTGTCCTACTTCACTAAAATTTGCCATTTTAATCAAGTCTTATTTTTTATTTTTATTAATTATTATTTGTTGGTTCTTATTCTTCCTGAATCGGAAGAAATTTTGTTCGGGGAATAAAACCAAAAAAGAGAAACCCCGACCGAAGCTTTAAAAGAGCCTTGCTCTGCTTCTGTAAGAAATTATTTATTCGTTTGTGGGTTCATAATTACCTCTCTTTCTTTGTTATTATCTACTATAACGCAAGAGAAAGGCCAAAAGATATATTTGAATTCTTAATGAAAGTTAAAGCAACTCATCATTCTAATAAGTGGTTTCCTAAATGAATTCAGACGGTGAGTTTAGTAATATAGAAAACAAGCATGAGTTTTTTGAAATTATACGTTCTACCGAAGTAAATCATTCAGAAAAAGCGGAGACCCATCACGAACAAAAAGAAATCTCGCTTGCTGTTTGAGAAACCACGCAAGCATATTAAGAAAACTCAAATGCTTATTCGCTCCAAAGGCATAAAATAAAAAGACAACTTGCGTGATGTTTTATGAAGTAAGCGAGATGTTTTAGAAAGCTTCAATGATATTCTTGTAATCGCTCAATTTATAAAAAGAAAACTCAAACGATCTTTAAGAGAATTTAAACTCAACTTTTGTAAACAAGCGTGGGAGCTTACTCAGCGACGAAAAACAATCAACAATTTCAAAAGACAAAAAAAGAAATGCCAACGCGCTATAACGAATCGCCTGCGGCGGGCTGAGAACCATAACTACGCCAATTAGTTTAAATTGGCGTAATTTTATCACCAGTAACCGTTCAACTGTGTGTATAGGCCTAAACGTATAGACCTGGGTGCACAGACCTGTGTTTGCTCACCGTTACCCGTAGACCTAAACCCGTTCACCAGTACGTACCCACCGCACATTTTGCAAGCACTTGTGTCGCTTTTAGATTAAGGCAGATAATTTATTTGGCGCCACAAAAGCTTGCAAAATCTCCCGCCCGCCTAAACGTATCGAACTGTGTGTAAAAAGCCGACGCAAAAAAATTTTAAAAAGGGGACGGTATTAAAAGGACATTCGGAGAGCTGCTTTCCTCCCCTGCAATCACGCAGACAAAAAAAATGTATGCAGACGCGTAACCAGTCGCCTAAGCTGGGTGCGCCCCTACGACGCTATAACACCACCTACCAGTAATTGGCGCGGACGGCGTAATAAAAAGTTTTGTATCTTTAAACAACCTTTTGTCGGTATAGACAGTTGAGTGTTTCAAAACGCCAACTACTGGTAGCCGGAAAACGTTAGCTGTAATTCTATGACGACAGTGCAAACATTAACCGACAGTGCAAAAAAACGAACTATGACGATACGAAACATAATAGCTATTCTTCTTCTCTCAGGACTTTTTGCCTGTAACTCATCACAGGACAAAAAACAATCCGACCAAAAGACAATTATAATTGAGGACAGAGTTCTTTATCCAAAGACAGTTCTTTCTCCATTGTTTGACAGCGTACGACCAGCAACACAAACATTCATAGTCAAAGGTGACAGAGATACTTTACTCGTAGGACTGAACGGAACGACATTTACAATTTTGAAAAACACTTTCGTAAACTCACAAGGACAACCAGCAACTGCAGTAAGTATTGACCTTGTTGAAGCAAACTCTATTGCCGACATCATCAAAACAAATCTTCAAACAACATCAGGGGACAAAATTTTGCAGACAGGTGGAATGTTTTTTATTGACGCAAAAGAGAACAACAAATCCTTAGCAGTTGCAGAAGGCAAATCAATTTATGTTGAAGTGAAGTCTAACTACAAAGACCCACAAATGAAAATCTTTGATGGCAAGTTTGACGACAAAGGAAAAATTAATTGGGCAACAACAGGCAATCTTGAGAATAATCTCATTCCAATTCCTTTGAGTTTGGTAAACTTTCACAAGTGTGATTTTGAATGTGGGTTTAGCAAAAAGCAAACAGACGACTTATTAAATCCAAAGTTTGAAAACACATACATTGCAACAAGAGAATTTGAGGACAGATGCTGTGCTATGAGCTATGCTACTTGCCCACAATCAAACAATCTTAGTCAAAAATTTCTTGGACATATACATCGCCAACATTAACAAACCGCTTTATTATTCCGACTCTTTAGTTATTGATTATTTAGCCAAGAACCTTAAAGATAAAATTGATACGACTAAGAAATTTACTTGGGATGATAATGGATGGTTCACTTATATGTTTCAGTTTTTTATAGAGTTGAAAACCAAAGACTAACAAACACAATCAACTTTGAAAAACTCGGAATTACTGAAAGCACAACGACTGAAGAACTCGTCTCAAAAGGATATTCAGAAAGAGAAGCGGAAAAATTTATTGCCTTCTTTAAAGTGAGAAAGCAAATTGTAAAATCAAGAGAAGCGGAAAAACAAACGTCACGGCTCGCTTCTTATTCATTCAGTATAAACAAACTTGGCTGGGTTAATGTTGACAAGTTTATTGACGACAATAATACAGAACCATCAACTTTTTTGGTTAAAATTAAGTCAACGGACACGCTTGATTTTATTTCGGTTTCTTTAGTTATTCCTGGTTATAAAGTAGCCGTTTTCTCAATTCACAATGACGGCAACTTATACAGCTTTACGAAAAAAAATGACGGATACAGAACACTTCCAGTTGGACAGGATGCAATCATTGTTGCTTTCTCTTACAAGGACAATAAACCGTATTTTGGTAAGCAGAAAATTAAAATACCCAAAGACGGACAAATTGATTTAGCACTTACAGCATCAACAGAACAGACGATAAAACAGGACATTAACAAATTGACGGAATGAAAAGAACTACAGCTAACAGCACCTACAAGAAATTGGCGGTTCAGTGGTTAAATGAAGTTTTGTGCTTCGTATCAAGTTCATTGGTGGCAGACAGTTTTCGTCTCCGAAATCGCCAACTTCTTGTAGCTGCCAAACGTTAGCACTCACCGTTAGACAAATTACATACAAAACATAAACAGACCATGAAATATTTATTTTTAGGAATTGCAATTGGACTTGAAGTACTAGGGTCAAGCTTTTTGAAAGCGTCAGAAGGTTTTACAAAGTGGCTTCCATCGACAATATCAATTGCGGCTTACATATTATGCTTTTACTTTCTATCATTGGCTCTTAAATCCATTCCATTAGGAATCGCTTATGCTATTTGGGCTGGTTTAGGAATTGTTCTGACAGCAATAATTTCGGTAGTAATTTTTAAACAGACACTTGACATGCCTGCAATTATTGGAATAGTATTCATTATAACTGGAGTAGTTATAATGAATTATTTTTCAAAATCTGTATCGCACTAAAGCAAAATGCCAATATAAATTTAGAATCATAAATAATTGACATTTGTATCAGTGGACAAGAAAGCTATTTTTTAAAACTAAACTCAGAAAGAAAACGGCGAAGTGCTAACAGCACCTACCAGTAATGCGGGCGGACATCAAAGCTTTTGCAAACAAGGTCGCTTCGCGAAAGACATTTATTTTTCTTTGCAAAAGTCTATTAAACATAGTATCATTGTTAGTAGCATTTCGGCAGACAACGGTTTCAAACCGCACTACTGGTAGCTCCAAAACGTTAGTTGCAATGCCCTCGAAAGAATTAACTCCGAATTAGCTTGACCTTGTACATTTGAAATTTTATTGTTAAATTTAATCTTATGAAACAATTTACTATATTTTTATTAGCGATAGTTTGCAATGTCAAGACATTTAGTCAAGCATATGTTCCAATGCCAATGCAAAATTGTTATTGGCAAATGAGTCATAGCAATTTTTGCTCTCAAGCGACAGGAACACCTGCTGTAAGCTCATCTTTACAGGTTTATCAAATTTACCCGAATAGTGACACAATAATTTCAACCATAAATACGTAAAGTTTTATTCATAAGTTATTACAAACAATATAAACTCATTTTGTGGATTATCAGGCGGGGCTTCGTCGGGTTATTGGGGCGCAGTAAGGCAAGACACTTTAGGAAAGAAAATATTTACTATATCACCAAATCAAACATCTGAACAATTACTTTATAATTTTAATTATATAAAGGTGACAGTGAAGACTTCATTAGGCATCAAATCTCCGCCACCTCCAAGTGGTGACCTTTACAGAATTGTTGATAGTATATATTATGAAGCTTATTCAGACGGAATATGTAGGAAGACTTTTAGACTAAAACCATATGTAGTTAATATTTCTTTTCAATATGTAGGGTATACTTATTTTACTGAGGGTATCGGTAACGACGTTGGGCTAGGAGAAACAGTTCTATCAATAATTCACAGCGATTTTAATTCTTATAGTGGTGAACACTGGTCTTCTTTTTTAACTATAAATAGTTCTACTATTTCCGCAGTTACTACTAATACTTGTTCGCAGACGTTAGGCCTAAAAAACAATTATTATAAAAATGTAATTGAAATTTATCCTAATCCTGCACATAACGAAATAACATTGAATCTCGAAAATCAGACAATTCAAAATTATCGCATTATAGTTTGTGACTTACTTGGAAACGAGATATTAACGCCAACTAATAAGACATTTAAAATTGACGGTTTGACAAATGGTACTTATATGATTAAATGCTTCAACGTAGACACAAGAGAAGTAATAGTAAGTAAATTTATTAAAGAATAAGGCACAGCAACTAACAGCACCTTTGCCCCAGCCTTGCAGACACCAAAGCATTTGCAAAAGCGGTAGACACTTTCTTAATTTTTTCTTTGCAAATGCATAGCAACATTGTATCTTTATTTAAACATTTCGGTAGACAACGGTTCCAAAACGGCCGAAGCAAAGCTCCAAAACGTTAGCTGCAAGTTTAGACAACAATATGAAAAAAAATATTTAACGAATTAAAGCCTTTTCAAAGCAAGAGTATGACTTCAAAAACTAACGCAGACAAAAATAATGCAATTGAAAACTTAAAGTCAGAAGAACGATATTTTAAAAGTCACATAAGTGACAATAAACTATTTCAAAGTGAATACGAAATAAGTAGTCAAATCAACCAAATTATTTCCGACAGACTAGAATTAAACAGAGAAGACTTTGAAGCAATTATCAATGCGTTTAATAAAATAGAAAATAATGAGCACTATGACGGATCCGGTTGGGAGAATTATAAATTAAGACTATCTCAATTATTTTTCTTCTATGGATACGATTTAAAATGGGACAATCCTTATAAAAAAATGACGGTTTTTATTGAAATTTAATTCAACAGCACGGTTGACGCAAAACTTAAAATTCATGCATTTGAATACGTCGCTCATACTTTAACTGAAAATTTAAAGTATGAATTTCGTGAGGGACCAAGAATTATTGGACATGGAATAATCAGGCAGATTATAAATGACAAATTAGAAAAAGCCAACAGCTAACAGCACCTAAAACTTATGCGGGCGACATCAAAGCATTTGCAAAAGCGGTCGCTCCGCGAAAGACAATTATTTTCGCTTTGCAAAAGTCCATGAACATAGTATCTTTGTTAGTAGCATTTCGGTAGACAACGGTTTCAAACCGCACTCCTGGTAGCTCCAAAACGTTAGCTGCAAGTTTAAAATGACGCCAATGACAAAGAAGAACTTAATTATTAAAACTTTTGGTTGGTCATCAATATTTATTGGTGGACTATTAAATATTTTAATGTTTGTTTTGGGGGATACCCAACTTACCTGTTTTTCATTTTAATGGGAGTAGGATTTGTACTTATATTAATGGGTGGAATTGCAAAACAAATTAGACCTCTTATTCAATTTGGTATTTCATTCGTTCCTTTCATAATATTCTTTATCATGCTATATATTAACTTGCCATCAAAAGACACTTTTCTTATTCCAAAAGACTTTTGGGACAGTTTATATTTACTATAATCAAACTAATGGAGCAGAAAAAGAATATGAAGGCTCTCGTCGTATCTATAGAATTCCGAAAGACGGGATATTACTAACCAAATTCGAACTTAAAGGAGGTATCATAAATTTGGCTGACTCGAGATTTTACTTAGTTGACGAAAAAGACAATCGTAAAGAGCTAAATCATTGCTCAGTTTATGACGAAAACAAAACCAAAGACTCGACAACAATACAGGCTATTTACGGAGAGTGTAGACAAAATGTTAGATATGGAACATATCAGACTATTTACATTGCCTTTCCAACTATGAAATTTTGGAAAGAAAAAAACAATATGAGGAAAGACTCTGTGCATGACAACTTAATGAAAATGAAAACCAGCAGCTAACACAACCTAGGTGTTTCAATACTCAAACAATCTTAATTGACTATTGAAATTCTTTTCATTGAAACTTACTTTTTTTAAAAGGTCTAGAAAATTTTCTTTTGAATCCTCTATCTTTGAATCGTATTTATAGTTCATTAATGAATCTAACGGCGAACTTTTTTTATGCTTTTGACAATCTACTATATGCAAATAAACTAAAGTTGTTTCAATTTTTGAATGCCCCAACAATTCTTTGATTGATATAATATCTAATCCATCTTCTAATAAATGTGTTGCATAGCTATGTCTTAAAGTATGTAAACATACCCCTTGTTTTGTAATTCCAGCATTCTTAACAGCACTTTTAACAAAAATCGTACGCCAGATTTTCCCATTGGAATGCTATTGTCTTTTCCATAAAATACATATTTCCTTTTCGTATTATTTTTCATATAAATTAATAAATCATTTAGTATGAAGCTAGATAAGGGTACATACCTATCTTTTTTTCCTTTTGATTGTCTAATGTGTATTGTCATTCTATGAACATCAATATCTCCCCAATGCAATGTTAGTAATTCACTTACTCTCAGTCCTCCGCTATACATCATCATTAGAATAAGACGATGTTTAAAGTTTCGTGTTCCGTTGAATAGCATTATACATTCGTTTTTACTAAGTACTATAGGTAATTTATTCTCATCTTTTATTTTAGGAAGTTTAATGGTTGTTTCTATCCCTAATGCTTTAAAATAAATTTTCAACCCATAAACAGTATGTTTAAAAGAGCTTTTTGAGCTTCCTTTAGATTGGGTGATTAATTTTTCAAAATATCTAGATATTTCTTCTTCTTTAATTTGCTCAGGTAGCTTATTAAAGTAAAGGGATAAATCAGAAATTTTTCTAATATAATTAACCATTGTATTCGGACTCAGGTCATTTATTACCATCCAAGTTTTAAGGCTTTGAATTCGGTTTTTAAACCCAATAATTTTTTCGTTAGCGTAAAGCTCCTTTGTTGAAATAGATATTTTCATTTATTTATTTTTTTCTAAAAAAATGAAAATAAATTGAAATTAAACCGTTAAAACGTTTCCAAAAGTGTAAAAACGCTTTGCTTCTGCCTGTTTTGAAACGTCAAGCAATAAGGCCGTGAAGCTTGTCAATCAAAACAAAACCCCACAAAAGCCATAAAAAGCGGCTATTGTGGGGTTAATTTCAAGGGAGATATTCTTTATGGCTACTTGTGGGACTTATCAGTTTAAAAGCCCAAATTTAGCCTGTCCTTTAGCTGAAAAATTTTAAGCATACCTTCGTAAAGTTTGGCTCGACATTTTGTACCTTTGCCTGACAAAAAGAAATAACATGCACATCGGATTATTTTTCGGTTCATTCAATCCCATTCATATTGGTCACATGGCCATTGCGAATTACATGGTGGAGTTTACCGATATGGAACAGTTGTGGTTTGTTGTTTCTCCTCAAAATCCTTTGAAGAAAAAAACCTTGCTCGGACAAAACCAAAGATTGTATATGGTGAATGTTGCTGATGAAGATTATCCAAAATTTAAAAGCAGCAATATTGAATTTGATTTACCACAACCTTCGTACACTGTAAATACATTAGCGCATTTAAAAGAAAAATATCCTCAACATACTTTCAGTTTAATTATTGGTCAGGATAATTTAGTGACCTTTGATAAATGGAAGAACTACGAAGAGATCTTAAAGCAATTTAAATTGTTTGTTTATCCTCGTCCGAATTGCGGCGAAAGTAAATTTGATTCGCATCCGAATGTAATTTTTACAAAGCGCCGATGATGGATATTTCTTCTACGTTTATTCGTGATGCCATTAAAACAAAAAGATGTAAGTCTTTTTCTTCCACCAAAAGCTTGGGAGTATGTTGGCAGCATGAATTTTTATAAGTAAAACCCCTCTGCTATTCGCCTTCGGCGAATTAGGCTGTCTCCCCTTAAAAAAGGGGAGAAAATTTTCCTCCTATTAACTCGTTTTTGACCTAACAATTTCTCCCCCTTTTTTAAGGGGGAGTACCCGTAGGGGGAGGGGGTCAAAATTTATTCTAATTGATTTTCAACGTGTTAAGTACATTTTCAATACATAGGTTTCATATGTATCCACTTCTTATGTATCTTTGTCCCAACATCAACATTATTACACCATGTATTCATCAGAATTAATAAAAGGGACATTAAAGACAATAGTTTTAAAACTATTAGTCGATAACAAAGAGGACTTCTATAACAAAACCATTCCCAAATTCTTTAAACACGAACTCTGGGAGATAGAAGAAGAAACCACCCTATTACTAACCTATAAAAATTATTATCCTATGAAAAAAGCTACGATATATGGAGGCGTCATCTCCCTTTCGCTAATCGCGTTAGGAACTGTCTTCAAGATTTTCCATTGGCCCGGTTCTGCAATTTCCTTATTACTCGGGTTTTTTATTCTCTGTTTTGTGTTCTTTCCTTCTGCACTCTATTTAAATTACAGCGCTACTAAAAAAGGTATAGGCGTAAACCTATCTGCTTTTCTTGGCGGTACCATTTTAATGATTGGTATTTTATTTAAAGTGATGCACTGGCCAGGAACAGCAATGTTGTTGCAGGTTGGTTGGATAATTCTGTTAGGCATTTTCATTCCACTTCTTCTCTTTTCTAAACTAAAAGAGAAAATATCCCCGGAAATGAAAAGCGCATTTAGACACTTGGCGCGGTTTCTCTAATCATTTTTGAATTGGCTACTTTATTCAAAATGATGCATTGGCCGGGCGCAGGGCCTTTACTAGTTGTTGGTTCGTTTGCTTTGATTGGCGCTTTCAGTCCACTCTGTACAAACATGAAGATTAAAACAAACGCCATGAATGCCGGGCAATTTGTGTTTGTTATTACACTATCGATGTACGCTATTGTTTTAACAACTTTACTGACCATGAATGTTTCCGGGCCGGTACTAGAGCGTTTTTCAAGAGACGAAGCAGACAATTCGAATATCGTAAAGTACTTTGAGAAGAAAAAAGAAAGATTGTTAAGTGAGCTATCAAACGACAGTACTCAGGTTTCGCGATTAGAAAATTTTAAATCGGTAAGCGAAAGCGCGTCGGCTGCTAAGAAATTAATTTATGCAATGCGCATTGAATTGGTTGAATATGTTGAAGGCGTTGATAAAGCCACTGCTCAAAATTTAGTGCTTCATCCTAACGACATAATAAGAAAAGATAATTACGATATCGTAAATGCTCTTCTCTTAAACGGGCAAGGAACTAATAATGCTACTGCTTTAAAAACAGCAATTGATAATTATAAATCAACTGTTTTAAAAGTCGCTACGCAAAATGAAAAACTATCAACGAAAATTAATGGCTTATTAAACACAAACTCCGTAGGCGAAGGTGAAACATTAAAAACCTGGGAAGAAGCCAACTTCAGAAATAATATGTTGATTAGTGCTCTTTCCCGTTTAAGCGACATTGAGAAAAACATTTGTTTGATAGAAACCGAAGTATAACTCTAAAAAACTAAATCATGAAAAAATCAGTTTATATCGCCGGAATTAGTTGCGCCATTTTAATTCTATTTGGCTGCATCTTTAAAATTATCCTGGCCGGGAGCCAGCATGATGATTATTTCTTCAGTGACTTTGTTTTGCTTTTGGTTTTACCCTCTGGCTTAATGAACAGTTACGAATCGATGCCCGTTAAAAAATGAGACACTTCACGTTGTTTCTTTCATTGTGTTCTCAATTTGTATGATGGGAGTGTTGTTCAAAGTCATGCATTGGCCAGAGCCTCTGTGCTTTTACTTTTAGGAATACTTTTGCCTTTTGTAGTCTTTCTTCCGGTGTATTTATACCACACCCGCGAAGAAGAAAACAGGCAACAAAAACTTCTTAGGCTTAACTATTGGGCTAACTTTCCTAGCTGTATTTGGGGTGTTGTTAGCTTTAAGTGTGAGTAAACAAGTTATTCAAAGTGCAGTAATTTCGGCAACTCATAATGAAACAACGAAAAGTTTTTTGCTGGTGAACCTAATGGCTCTGATGTTAGCAAAACAGCTACTGAACTTCTAAATTACACTGATGAACTAAAGTGTATGGTGCTAACGGCTGATGGTGAAAACATATGCGACGGAAATAAAACAAATGCTAATTACAGTGCTGAAAATATTTCGGGCGCAGATAACAGAAGAAGTAGTGAAAAGGTGTTTTTCTCGGGAAGAAGGCGAATCAAAAGCTAAACTTTTAAAAAGAAAAGTAAATGCTTTCCGCGAAACTGTTTTATCCACTAAAAATATTAGTCCTGAATTAGCTGAGTTAACCAAAACACTTTTCGATACAAGTGATAATGATGTGAATGGTGTTTATCAAAATGGCATGGCGTGGGAACACAGAGGTTGTATAATTACTCTTTAATTTTTACGCTTGACTTCTTATCTAAACTACAAAGCAATGTTCGTTTGGTAGAGGGTGAGGCTCTGAAGTAGAAACAGAGCGTGTTATGGTTAAGAAAAAAGGCGGAAATTAATTTCCGCCTTTTGTTTTAGTAACCTAATACAGGACCGAGCCATCGCTCAACTATTTCAAACTTCATGTTCTTGCGTTTCGAATAATCTTCTACTTGTTCTTTTGTGATTTTCCCTACTCCGAAATATTGCGCTTCCTTATTGGCGAAATACAATCCGCTAACCGCAGCTATTGGAACCATTGCTAAGCTCTCGGTTAAAATTATTCCTGTCTCTTTTTCTACATTCAATAATTTCCAAATTGTAGTTTTTCAGTGTGATCAGGTTGCGCTGGATAACCTGGTGCAGGACGAATACCAGCGTATTCTTCCTTAATTAAATCTTCGTTACTCAAGGTTTCATTCTTAGCATAAGCCCAAATTTCGGTACGGACTTTCTTATGCATTAATTCCGCAAACGCTTCAGCTAAACGATCAGCAATCGCTTTCAACATAATAGCGCTGTAATCATCGTGATCTTTCTCAAAACGTTTTTACATTCTCATCAATACCAATTCCTGTTGTTAAAGCAAAAGCACCAACATAATCTATTGCATTATCTTTATTAGCAACTTCTTTTGGTTTAATAAAATCAGCTAAGCAATATTGTGTTGTCCTGCCGGTTTTTAGTTTGCTGACGGTTGTATGGAAAGTACATTTCACATTTTTACCGTCTTCACTTAATACTTCCACATCGTCGTGATTTACGGTTTGTGCCGGGTAAATTCCGATAACAGCATTAGCTTGTAGCCATTTTTCATCAATAATTTTTTTCAGCATCGCCTGAGCATCGGCAAATAATTTTTGGCTTCAGCACCACGTTCTTTGTCGTCAAATATTTTTGGATAAGACCCTTTCATTTCCCAGCTATGGAAAAACGGCGTCAATCAATAAACTCAGCTACTTCTTTTAAGGAATAATTGTTGAATGTTTTGTTTCCTAAAAATGCAGGTTTTGAAATGCTTCCGTTACTGAAATCTAATTTCAATTTATTATCTCTCGCTTCTGCCAATGGAATAAACTTATTTTGTCCTTGTGCATTTTATTTTGTTCACGAACACGTTCGTAATCTTTATTCACCTCGGCCATAAACGCGTCGCGTAATTCATTCGAAATTAAACTGCTTGCCACAGGAACAGATTTACTCGCATCGTTAACATGAACAACCGGTCCGGAATAATTTTGCGCAATTTTTATGGCTGTATGAACTTTAGAAGTTGTGGCGCCTCCGATTAACAGAGGAGTTTTGAATCCTAAGCGTTCCATTTCCTTAGCCACGTGAACCATTTCATCTAATGAAGGTGTGATTAATCCACTTAAGCCAATTACATCGACATTGTGTTTTTTAGCTTCCTCTAAAATTTTATCGCAAGAAACCATTACGCCTAAATCTATAATTTCATAATTGTTACAAGCTAATACAACTCCAACAATATTTTTTCCAATATCGTGTACATCTCCTTTTACTGTTGCCATTAAAATTTTTCCCGCGTTTTGTCTGCCGTCGCCAACAATTCCCGCTTTCTTATTCGCTTCCTTCTCTGCTTGTAAAAATGGTTCTAAATACGCAACGGCTTTTTTCATTACACGTGCGCTCTTTACTACTTGTGGCAAGAACATTTTTCCACTACCAAATAAATCTCCTACCACATTCATTCCATCCATTAGGGTCCTTCGATAACGTGCAGCGGCCTGCCCTAATTTTAATCTTGCCTCTTCTGTATCTGCATCAATATGTTCTACTAATCCTTTTACTAAGGCGTGACTTAATCTTTCTTCTACTGTTCCTTTTCTCCACTCTTCGTCTTTCTCTGTTTTTTGTGCTGAAATTCCTTTTAATGATTCCGCATGTTCTACTAAACGTTCAGTTGCATCATCTCTTCTGTTTAGTAATACATCTTCAACTAATTCTAACAATTTTTTATCAATATCGTCGTAAATCACCAATTGAGATGGATTTACAATTCCCATGTCCATACCATTTTTAATAGCATGATACAAAAAGGCTGAGTGAATAGCTTCACGAACGTGATCATTACCACGGAAAGAGAAACTTACGTTACTCACTCCTCCACTCACTTTTGCAAATGGTAAATTTTCCTTAATCCATTTTGTTGCTTGGAAAAAATCCAAAGCGTTTAAGCGATGTTCTTCCATTCCTGTTGCAACAGGAAAAATATTCGGATCAAAAATAATATCTTGTGGCGGGAAGTTTACTTTGTTCACTAAAATATCATACGCACGCTTACAAATATCAATTCGTCGCTGTAATGTGTCAGCCTGACCAACTTCGTCAAATGCCATCACAATAACAGCGGCACCGTATTGTTTTATTTTTTTAGCCTGTTCAATAAATTTCTCTTCGCCTTCCTTCATGGAAATTGAATTCACAATAGCTTTTCCCTGAACACATTTTAATCCTGCTTCTATCACCGACCATTTAGAAGAATCAATCATAATTGGAACGCGTGAAATATCCGGTTCAGAAGCAATGAGATTTAAAAACTTAGTCATGGCTGCTTCGCTATCCAGCATTCCTTCGTCCATGTTCACATCAATCACCTGCGCACCGCCATCCACTTGATCTTTGGCAATAGAAAGTGCCTCTTCAAAATTTCCTTCTTTAATTAAGCGTAGGAATTTTTTAGAGCCGGTTACGTTTGTACGTTCACCAACATTCATGAAATTACTTTCCGGACGAAGCGTTACTGGTTCTAATCCGCTTAAGTGCATTAATGTGTCTGCAGCTGGTTTTTTCTTGGCTTCGATACTTTTGCGATTTCAGCAATGCGTTTAATGTGTGAAGGCGTAGTTCCGCAACAACCTCCCACAATATTTAAAAATCCTGCTTTTAAAAAATTCTTCAACTTCATGTCCCATTGCATGAGCATCCTGATCGTATTCACCAAATTGATTTGGCAAACCGGCGTTTGGATAAGCGCTCACGAAGAAAGGAGCTTTATCAGAAAGCTCTTCTAAATACGGACGCATATCTTTTGCGCCTAATGCACAATTCAATCCAACGCTTAACAAGTCAACATGAGAAATAGAATTCAAAAATGCTTCTGTAGTTTGTCCTGATAAAGTTCTTCCGCTGGCATCGGTAATAGTTCCAGACACCATCACCGGCATTTTAATATTTTTTTCTTTACACACATTTTGAATAGCGAACAAAGCTGCTTTCGCATTCAACGTATCAAAAATAGTTTCTACTAATAGAATATCTGAGCCGCCTTCAATTAAGCCTTTTGCTTGTTCTGCGTACGCTTCAACTAATTCATCAAACGTAATAGCACGGAACCCCGGATCATTTACATTTGGAGATAATGATAAAGTACGATTCGTTGGTCCGAACGCACCCGCAACATATTTCGGAACGTCTGCAAATTCAGGAAATTCCTTCTTAAATTCTGCAACAGCTTCTTTCGCAATTTTAGCCGATTCATAATTTAATTCGTAAGCTAACGACTCCATGCCGTAATCTGCCATTGCCACAGTAGTTGCACTGAACGTATTTGTTTCAATAATATCAGCGCCGGCTTTTAAATACTCTTTATGAATAGCTTTAATGATTTGTGGTTGGGTAATCGACAATAAGTCGTTATTCCCTTTTAAATCCTTCGGCCATTCTGAAAACGTTTACCGCGGTAATCTTTTTCCTCCAGCTTGTATTGCTGAATCATGGTGCCCATCGCGCCATCAATTACTAAAATTCGTTTTTCTAATTCCTTTTTAATGTCTGAGTTCATAATCTTAATTGAGTTGACCGTAATAAATTTTGTATCGTAATCTAATCGCACTACACCATTTTCCTGGTAGCGCATAAATATTTTCTTTAAACAGTAAATCATAAATTCAAAATCCTTATGCTCTTCATTTGGCATATAAGATGATGACAATACTCTTCCCTTTAAACCTGCAAAATCCACATCCTGATAATTGTAAAAGCTTTTCTCTTTGTAATTCTGCTTCCCAAAGAAATTATCAAACTGAGACGTTTCTTGTGTATTTTTATGATTGATCTCTTTATAATCCGTTCCGAACATTTGTAAAAGTCTTCGTACACTTTTAAAAAGTCGGTTGTATCCGTTCTTCTATCATTCCACATTAAAACTACTTGTCCGCTTGGTTTTAATATGCGCTTACATTCATTCTTAAAAGCATCATTGTTGAACCAATGAAAAGCTTGTGCGCAAACAATCACATCCACACTATTGTTTTCTAATGTTGTTGCTTCTGCTTTTCCATTTATTGAAACAAATAAGTTTTTGTCGGAATAATTTTGCAAGATTCGTTCTGCTGCTTCACGCATTGGTTCGTTAGGCTCAACACCAAATACCTTATAATTATTCTTTAAAAACAATTCGGCTGAAATTCCTGTGCCCGAGCCAATATCAGCTATAACAGCATTTTCAAAAATAATTTTCTCAGTTCTCAAAAAGTCAATTACCTCCGCAGGGTAATGCGGACGATACTTGACGTAATTGTCAACTCTATCAGAAAATCTATTTGTTACAACTGTCATAAATAAAAAAATCCCTTACGTTTTACCGGAAGGGATTAGTTATATTTTGTTTTATTAAATACTAATTACTCCGGCTTATTTGCACTCCGTTTAAACGGAATCACGATTTCCCACCTTCTGGTACAGTTGGCGAGTTGGTGAGTTATGAGGTAGCGAGTTAAACTCACTAATTCACAGATTCACTAATTCACTAATTGAATCAGGGTTGGTAAGGTATCATAGGGCGTGTCCCTCCTCCTTTCGCAATAAGCATACTATAAAGAACTGGGCGTAAAGATACAGCTTTTCCAAATAACATAAAAATCCCTATTTTAGAGCTAAAATCATCCCATGAAATCACTACTCCTTACTTTTTTTAGTCTTCTTACACTTGCCGGTATTGGTCAGTCGAAAACCGACATTTCAGAGGTAAAAGAGGCCATGCAAAAACAAGAAATTGCATGGAATAAGGCCGATGTTGAAGGGTTTATGGCTTATTATTGGAAAAGCGACAGTTTAAAATTTATTGGAAGCAAAGGTATCACTTACGGCTGGCAAAAAACCTTAGATAATTATAAGAAAAACTACCCGAATGCAGATGCAATGGGTGTTTTAACTTTTGAAAATAATACGATAGAACAATTATCGCCCAATAAAATCTTTGTAATTGGAAAATGGAGTTTGAAAAGAAAAGAAGGCGATGTTGGCGGTCATTATACTTTACTCTGGAAAAAATTAAATGGCAAATGGGTGATTGTTGTTGATCATACGAGTTAAATTTTAAACTAAATTATTATGAAAAATAAATTTTTACTTCTATTTGCCATTGCAACACTTTCAATACAAGCTGCGACTTGGAAAGTGGGCGCCACTCAAACTTATACAACACCAAGTGCGGTTGTAAATTTAGTTCAGAATGGAGACACGATTGAAATTGACGGTGGCGTTTATTTAAACGATCCTGTTATCTGGACGAAAAACCTTACGTTTAGAGGTTTGGGTACAGGAAGCAATAGAAGTATAATGCGCTGGACTGGTGGTGATATTGCTAATGGAAAAGGCATTTGGGTTTTTGCAAATCCTGCAATTACCGGAAATGCAACTATAGATAATATTGTATTTGAAGGCGCAAGAGTTTCTGACGGAAACGGAGGAAATGGTGCGGGAATCAGATATCAAGCAAAAGATTTAACTATAAGAAATTGTCAGTTTAATTCTTGTCAGAATGGGATTTTAGAAGGTGGTTCTTATACAGGGGCATGTGTTTCTATTGTAAACTCTGAATTTTTTAATAACGGTTATGAAGTTATTGGTAATACTTCCTTCTCGGGGTACGAGCATAATATTTATATCAGCGCTCAAACTGATAGTTTATTGGTGAAAAATTGTTATTTCCATGATCCGCGTGGTGAAGCGAACAGTTTAAAAACAAGAGCGCAAAAAAGCTATATTCTTTATAATGTGATTGACGAGGCTAATGGACAAGGTAGTTGGGAAATAAACATTGCACAAGGTGGATTAAATGTGATTATTGGAAATACAATTATTCAAGGTGTCAATAGTATTAATCATGGAATTGTAAGTTATGATGCTGCTACAAATCCTATTGAGGATTTTTACTTCATAAATAATACAGTTATTAATAAGTACACATCAACTAGTTTCAGATATTTTAGTGTTTCGCCGACTAGCGGGATAAATAAATTTAAAGTGTACAATAACATTTTCGCAAAGGCATCTTCTGCAAGCATGAGCAACTTTATCTCGGGTTCACTTGGGCCAGGCACTAGATACTTTAGCAAACCGTATTCTAAACAACTATACAATAGTTGGTTTTGTAAATGCAGCCGCAAATGATTTCATTTAACATCCACTGCTTTGTCTTTCATTAATAATTGTTCAAAATGCAGGTTTAGCAGCAAATGGTTTTCTCTGCTTCCAGTAAATGAATACATGAATTTCACTTCCGCTTTAGCGCCAAGAGTCATGAGCGGTCCGGCTAATGATATTGGTGCTTTTGAATTCAATTCAGGCGTTGGCGTGAATGAAAATTTATCTACAGAAAATGAAATTTCTGTTTATCCGAATCCATCCGAGAATTATTTTAATGTTGATTTAAAAAACAATTCGATTAATAATTCAGTGATTATACTTTACGATGTTTTGGGAAAAGAAGTGAAACGCCAAAAAATCTCAGAAAGCAAAACAAACATTCAGCACGATTTACAAAAGGGGATTTATTTCTATACTATTTCATCAGATTCTGAAAAAATACGCAGCGGGAAATTAATTGTTCAGTAATTACTTCTTCAAAAGTTTTTCAAGAATCTCCTGAGCACTTTTTGCAATAACAGTGCCCGGGCCAAAAATAAAACTCACCCCTGCTTTATATAAAAAATCATAATCTTGCTGCGGAATTACTCCTCCAGCAACAACTATAATATCTTCGCGCTTATATTTTTCAACTCTTCAATTACTTGCGGAACTAAAGTTTTATGTCCGGCCGCTAAACTACTGATGCCTAAAATATGAACGTCGTTTTCTACAGCTTGCTTCGCTGCTTCGGCAGGCGTTTGAAATAACGGACCAATATCTACATCAAATCCCATATCAGCAAAACCGGTAGCGATTACTTTTGCGCCGCGGTCGTGACCATCTTGTCCCATTTTTGCCACCATGATACGTGGACGACGACCATCTTGTTCGGCAAATTTATCTGCTAACTCTCGAGCTTTTGCAAAATCTTTATCCATACTAATTTCTTTACTATAAACGCCGGCTATTGAACGAATGCTTGCTTTATACCGACCATACACTTTTTCTAAAGCCAATGAAATTTCTCCTAACGATGCGCGAACGCGTGCTGCATTAATTGATAACTCAATAAATTTCCTTTCCCTGATTTTGCAGCTTCTGTTAAAGCGTTTAATGCTTTTCAACTTCTTCATTGTTACGTTCTGCCTTTAATTTTTCTAATCGTTCTAATTGCTGTGTGCGGACTTTTGTATTATCAACATCTCGAACTTCAATGTTAGTTTTCTCATCTGTTTTAAAGGCATTCACACCAACAATAATATCTTTTCCTCCATCAATGCGTGCTTGTTTACGCGCAGCAGCTTCTTCAATTCTCATTTTTGGAATACCGGTTTCAATAGCTTTTGCCATTCCGCCTAACTCTTCCACTTCCTGAATTAATGTCCAAGCTTTTTGAGCTAACTCATTCGTTAAACTTTCTACATAATAAGAACCGCCCCAAGGATCAACTACTTTACAAACATTTGTTTCTTGTTGTAGGAAAATTTGTGTGTTACGTGCAATGCGTGCGCTGAAATCTGTTGGTAAAGCAATTGCTTCATCTAATGCATTGGTATGTAAACTTTGTGTTCCGCCCATTGCAGCCGCTAATGCTTCAATACAAGTGCGAGCGACATTATTATATGGATCTTGTTCTGTTAAACTCCATCCGCTGGTTTGACAATGCGTGCGTAGCGCTAATGATTTTGCTGATTTAGGATTAAACTGCTTTACAATCTTTGCCCACAACATTCGTGCTGCACGCATTTTTGCAATCTCCATAAAATGATTCATACCGATTGCCCAGAAAAAAGATAAGCGTGGTGCAAATGCATCAATGTCTAATCCTGATTTTACACCAGTGCGAATGTATTCCAATCCATCTGCCAAAGTGTATGCTAATTCAATGTCGGCAGTAGCACCTGCTTCTTGCATGTGATAACCACTAATAGAAATTGAATTGAACTTCGGCATATTTTTAGAAGTGAATTCAAAAATATCTGCAATGATTTTCATGGAATGAGAGGGCGGATAGATATACGTATTCCGCACCATGAATTCTTTAAAATATCGTTTTGAATAGTGCCGCTCAATTTATCCATACTCACACCCTGCTCTTCTGCTGCAACAATATAAAATGCAAGAATAGGAAGAACAGCTCCGTTCATAGTCATGGAAACACTCATCTGATCTAAAGGAATCTGATCGAACAAAATTTTCATATCTAAAATTGAATCTATAGCAACTCCTGCCTTTCCAACATCACCTTCTACTCTTTCGTGATCACTATCATAACCACGGTGTGTTGCTAAATCAAATGCAACTGATAATCCTTTTTGCCCCCCAGCTAAATTCCTTCTGTAAAATGCATTGCTTTCTTCCGCTGTACTAAACCCTGCATACTGACGAATAGTCCACGGATTTTGAACGTACATGCTGGAATATGGTCCGCGTAAAAAAGGAGCAACGCCTGCGCCAAAATTGATGTGTTCTAACTTTTTGGTATCAGCTGAAGTATAAATTGGTTTGAGTTCGATTTGCTCAGCTGTAGTGAACTTCTCGACTACGCTCGTAGTGACAGTTCCCTTCGAGGTTGATGTATATTTAATATTTGAAAAATCTTTTCTCATTAGTTCGTAGTAACTGTTTTTTTTATTTTCTACTGAATAGGCTAAGCGTATTGGTTTTATTGGCGCGATTTCCTTTTCTGTACTTCATCCGGCATAGCATTCTTATACTTACTACTTTCTCCTTTATTCTCGTACTTATTTACGCCTACTAAAACCAACTTGCCTTCATTGAATTCTTGCTGTAATGAACTAGCGCCTTGCGAAATTAAATCTTGAATAAAATTATTTTTTAAGCAAGCAATAAATCCGCCTTTACTTTCAATAACTTTAAATTGTTCCCAAGCTTTTTCTGCTATGGAATCCGTAACTGATTCTATATAATACGAACCTGCTGAAATATCAGCCACCTTATTCAAATAAGACTCGTCTTTTAAAATGTGTTGTTGATTGATGGCGATTCTCGAACTAAACTCACTTCCTTCTTCGAAACCTTCGTTGTACGGCAAAACACTTAAACTGTTTGCTCCGCCGATTACAGCGCTCATGGCCTCCGTAGTTGTACGCAACATATTATTATAAATATCCATGCTGCTTTTATCGGCCATTGTGGTTTGTGCATGAATATGTATTGGGAAACTTATATTGTATTGTTCCTGCAGTAATCCAATTAATTTTCTGAAAGCTCTGAACTTTGCAATTTCTGTAAAAAAATCAGGTGCAACAGAAAAAGAAAAGTGAAGTGACTTATCTTTTAAATTTTTCTGTTCCGATAAATAATTAAAATATTCATTAGCGTGTGCTAGTCCAATTGCTAATTCATTTACAGTACTTGCGCCTGCGTCTTCATACAAACCAGCATTTACCGGAATGTGTTGCAATTTATTTAGTACCGACAAATCTTTTGCCTCATCCTCATGCCACTCACCATAAAACGCCAACAAATGTAAAGGATCAATATTGACAAAACATTTTACTTTTCCATCGTGTTCATTTACTTTTCCATAAAACTCTTTCAAATCATCTAATACATGCAATGCATCGTTAGAAATGTTGAATTGAGAATAAATGTGCTTTAAAGAAATATCCTTTAATAAAACTGTAGTGTTGATTTTTTTATTGATGAAGAAAGACAATCCGCTTGCACCACCTTCTAGTGCTTTTAAAGCGCGTTGATTCGCCTCCTTTTCATCCGCCACCATTATTTGCTCACAAATATCCCAATCACTATTGGTAAAAAGCGGTTGTTTAGTTTCTTTTAAATCTTCCGCTGTGTAAAATGGATTCACATCAAAACCGTTGTGGGTTTTCCAAACAAGTTGATTAAAATCTACACCTTTTAAATCTTTTACAATTTGTTCTTTCCATTGTGCGGAAGTAAGGCCGTTAAATTCTGAGAAAAGTTTTTCCATACTTCTGTTCTTCAGTAAATGAAGTATCTATTAAAATATTCTTGCGATTTCTTTCTTAATGTATTCTAGAGCGACTTCGCTTGGCATTTTTTTATCAAGACCACCAACAATATTTAAAATCATCATTGCCAGTTCATTTGATGGAGCCTCGCCGGGAACTTTAGTAGCAGCAATGTTTACAAGTTTAATTAACTCTTCCTTTGCTGTTTTTACTAACTCCCATGAATTGTGAGAAACAAATATTTGTTGCGAAATATTATGCTCATACTCCGATTTAATAGAATGTATTAATTCCTGATGTAACTGACGCGACGTAAATCCATGCTTGTTTACACGAACAACAAGGCCGCTTGGATTAATCCGCTCTAAAAAAATTACGATACGCTCGTAAGCCTGAATTTTTTGTGGCGTAGTTAAATTAAGAGCCGCCTTTTTTATGTCGTGGTCACGACGCTCTTGCTCGTTTTTAAAAAATTTCTGAAATAAAAAATACACAGCTAAAAACACAACTGTTGCCGGTAAAATAATTTTAAGTAATTCTATAATTGCTTCCATAATCGTTTAAGCTAAGTGTTTAAATTTCGTTATTTTTTTGCTCATTTTATCATAGTTTAATCTAAAAATTTGTCCGATTTTTGTCTCGTTTCTAGGATAATTTCAATAAATAACGCTCTATTTTACAGGAAAATACACTCTAAACTAAATTTTTTGGTTTTTTTGTGGAATAAAGCGGTTCTCTACATCTAAATAGCATAAAGACAAGATTATGACATTCAAAAAAATTTATACGGTTTTACTGATGTGTAGTGCAACTACCATTATTTCGATGGGGTTTTTCAGTAATTTTTTTACTAAAAGCCGATTTCATCATAAACAAAAGCGATAATTACGACAAACTTTGGAAACGCGTTGATAGTTGTCAGGATAAAGGCTTAACCGAATCAGCCTAAAAGTAGTTGAAGTTATTTACGCTAAGGCTAAAGCCGATAACAATGCAGCTCAATTTGTAAAAGCTGTTCTTCACCGCATGCGTTTTGAATCTGTTAAAGAAGAATTTTCTCTCGAAAAATCTATTATTAAATTGCGTGATGAGGCTAATACCGCGAAATACCCCGTAAAACCTGTTCTACAAAGTATTTTAGCTGATGCTTATTGGCAATATTTTCAAAACAACCGTTGGAAATTTTACAACCGTAGTACGACCGTCAATTTTAAAAACGACGATATCACCACTTGGGATTTAAAAACCATTACAGATGCGACTATTAAAAATTACAAAGCCTCTTTAAGCACACCTGATAGTTTAAAGCGCACTAAAGTTGACATTTACGATGCGGTTATTGAAAAAGGAACAACTGAATGCCGCAAATGGCGACCAACTCTTTATGATTTTCTTGCGCACCGCGCTCTTGCTTTTTTTATGGGACAAGAACCGGATATTTCCCGTCCCGCCAACCGATTTACAGTTAACGATGATATTTATTTAAAAGCTTATCCTGAATTTTTGAATGCAGATATTAAAAATCCATCAGATAGTTTGGAGACAAAATATTATGCTTTAAAATTAATGCAAGACGTAATTCGCTTTCATCAAAACGATAATAATCCTGATGCGTTAATTGATGTTGAACTTTTACGTTTGGATTATGTACACAACAATTCGCAAAACGCAAAAAAGGACACTTTATATTTTAATTCTTTAAAAGGTTTAGAGTCGAAATTCTCGGCTAGTCCCCGCGTTACAGAAATTGACCACCGTATGGCGAATTGGTATTTGCAAAAAGCATCTCAATACAATCCATTAGTTAGCGATAATTACAAATGGTATAAAAAAACAGCGAAAGAAATTTGTTTAGAGGCGATTAAAAAATTCCCGGATTCTTATGGCGCAAAAGAATGTCAAAACACTATTGCTTCAATTGAAGCTAAAACAATGAATTTAGTTGTTGAAGAAGTGAACGAGCCCAATAAACCATTCCGTGCTATGGTGGCTACAACCAACATCAACAAAATGTATTTTAAAATTGTAAAAACATCGCATTTAGATTTACGTAAATATTATAGGAACTTATATAGCGAAAAACTTTATGCTAAACTAAACGGATTGCCAACCGTAAAAACGTTTGAGCAAGACATTCCTAACGACGGCGATTATCAAAGTCATAATTTAGAAATTAAAGTTCCGGATCTAATGCCGGGCTATTATGTTATTATTTCTTCATTAACGCCTGATTTTAAATACAGCAGCAACTTAACATCATACGCACAAGTTATTTCTTCTGATATCACAACAATCGAACGCCGCAAAGACGATGGCTCTTATGATTTTTACGCTGTTCATCGTCAAACCGGCGAGCCTCTAAAAAATATTAACGTACAAGTGTGGCACGAAAAATACAGTTACACAAGCCGCGAATACGAAGTAAAAAAAGGAGAAAGTTTAAAAACAGACGACAAAGGCTATTTCAATATCAGTTATAACAAAGACGAAGACCGTTCGTTTTTTGTGGAGATGATTAATGGCAACGATTCGTATTTTAACAATAACAGTTATTATACTTACAAGCCTTATCATAATGATTACACGCAACTCCGCTCTTTCATTTTTACGGATAGAGCAATTTATCGTCCCGGACAAACGGTTTATTTTAAATCGATTGTTTTAGAAGGAAAGAACAACGACAATTTTAAAATCAAGACTAATTATCCTGTCACAGTTACTTTCTATGATGTGAATTATCAAAAAGTAGCATCTCAAGATTTAACTACTAATGAATTTGGTTCCGTTAGTGGTTCGTTTGTTGCACCACAAGGCGTATTAAACGGACAAATGCGAATAACTGATAATCATGGTAACGCTTATTTTTCAGTTGAAGATTATAAACGTCCGAAATTCGAAACTAATTTTATTCCCGTAAAAGGTTCTTATAAAATTAATGATGAAATTACTGTAACGGGTATTGCAAAAGCTTATGCTGGAAATGTTATTGATGGCGCAAAAGTTAGTTACAGAGTTATTCGTCAAATTAATTATCCGTATTGGTATTGGTGGTATCGTTCTTATTACAATTCAGGAAGTGATGTTGAAATTACCAATGGAGAAACGATTACTAACGATACAGGCGCTTATATTATAAAGTTTAAAGCTTTAGCTGACGAAAGTGTTGCGAAGGCTAGTCAAGCTACCTACTCTTATAAAGTGATGGCTGATGTTATTGATATTAACGGTGAAACTCACAGTACCGAAGCTTACACAACTGTTGGTTATCAAGCTATAAAATTAAATGTGGATGGTGATGATATTATTGATCAAAACAAATTTAAACCATTTAACATTACTACTTATAATTTAAATGGTGTTTCTGAAGCTACTAAAGGAACATTTACTGTACACAAACTAAAACAACCGGAAAAAGTTTTTAGAACCCGTGTTTGGGCGCAACCTGACAGACACTCGTTGTCAAAAGAAGAATACTATAAAACGTTCCCGACCGATTTGTATGCTGATGAATTAAATAAATACAAATGGGAAAAGGAAACTAAAATTCTGGAAAAATCCTTCGACACAGGAACTAAAACAGAATATGATTTGGCTGCTGAATTAAAAAATCTGAAGCCGGGCGTTTATGTTATTGAAGCCGTTTGTAAAGATAAATTTGGTGAAGAAGTAAAAGCATTTAATTACTTTACTTTGTTTAATCAGGACAACACCAATCTTCCTGAACAAACACCGGATTGGTTTTATACTTCAAAAACAAAAGCCGAGCCTGGAGAAAAAATTTCTTACATCTTACAATCAGGTTATCCAAACACTAATTATTTATTTGAATTGGAGCATCAAGGCAAAGCTTTAGTAACAAAAACTATGGCAGGTTCAATGCAACCAAATGAAATTATTGTTGAGGAAGCTTATAGAGGTAATTTTGCTTTCCATACTACATTCATTAAAAACAATCGTTTCTATCATCATAGTAATGTGGTAACCGTTCCATATACCAATAAGGAATTAGATATTGAATTTCAAACGTTCCGCAACAAATTATTGCCGGGACAAGAAGAAGAATGGAAATTAATTATCAAAGACAAAAAAGGTGATAAAGCTGCTGCAGAATTAATGGCAGGTATGTACGACGCTTCTTTAGATGCATTCGCTGCTAACAATTGGTATTTTAATGTTTACAACACTTATTATGCAAGATTAATTTGGACAGCCAGTGTTGGTCGCCAAAACAGTTCAACTGAGTTTAATAATTTAGGAAGCAATTACACTTCTGTTCCTTCGCGTTATTATGATTACCTAAATTATTTCGGCTTATATTTTTATAGCAATTATTACTATAGAGGTGGTCGCGAAGATTACGAAAGCGATGGCGTCTATCCTGCTTCTGAAGCAGCAGGTAATATGGCGCTTGACGAAGTGACGACTACAAAGTCTGCTCCATCTCCAAAAAAATCGATGGCGCATGCCGAAAAGTCAAAAGATGATAGTAAAAACTCTGAGCAAAAAGAAGAGGCTGAAACCACAACAGGATCAACAGGCATGCTTGGTGGAGAAAATAAACCCGGTGGCGGAAAAGACGGACAAAAAGGAAAAGGCGATGAATTGGGTAGTGTAAAAGCAAGAAGTAATTTTAATGAAACAGCATTTTTCTTCCCACATTTAGAAACAAATGAAAAAGGTGAAACTGTAATTAAGTTTACCGTTCCAGAAAGTTTAACTAAATGGAAAGTAATGGGCCTTGCTCACACTAAAGATTTAAAAATCGGTCAGTTTACTAAAGAAGTCGTAACACAAAAAGAATTAATGGTAATGCCGAATGTACCACGCTTCTTCCGTGAAGGGGATAAAATGACTTTCATTTCTAAAATCTCAAATTTATCAGAAGCTGATATGAAAGGTTTTGCAGAATTAAAATTGTATGATGCTTTAACTGAGCAGGAAATTTCTACCAAAATGATTGAAGCCGTTTCCGGTCCGTTCCCAACTATTGGTTACAGAGATTTCGCAATGAAAAAAGGATTAAGCACAACTATTGAATGGAATATTGCTATTCCTGAAGGTTACTCTGCCATCAAATATAAAATCGTAGCAAAAGCCGGTAACTTTAGTGATGGTGAAGAAATGGCTGTGCCAGTGTTGACTAATCGTATGTTGGTGACTGAAAGTATGCCCTTACCGATTCGCAGCAATCAAACAAAAGATTTTACGTTTGTTAAGTTCGGTAATCAAAATAATAATTCAACCACTTTAAAAAATCATGCTTATACATTAGAGTTTACTGCTAATCCGGCTTGGTACGCCATTCAGGCACTGCCATACTTAATGGAATATCCTTATGAGTGTGCTGAGCAAACTTTTTCGAGATATTATGCAAACACATTATCATCGTATGTGGTAAATTCAAAACCAAAAATCAAATCTGTTTTTGAAGCTTGGAAAACTTCTAGTCCTGATGCATTTTTATCGAACCTTGAAAAAAATCAGGAATTAAAAGCAGTTGTATTGGAAGAAACGCCTTGGGTTTTACAATCGAAAAGCGAAAGTGAAAACAAAAAACGTGTTGGTCTATTGTTCGATATAAATAAAATGGCGAACGAACAAGCGCGCGCATTTAAAAAGTTACAAAAAGCACAAACTTCAAATGGTGGCTTCTGGTGGTTCGAAGGTGGTCCGGACGACTGGTACATCACTCAACACATTGCTTGTGGATTTGGTCACATGGATAAATTAGGTGCTATTAAAGCCCGCGAAAATAGTGAGATATGGAGCATGGTAACAAATGCTGTTCAATATTGTGATAATCGTATGCGCGAAGAATTTGATTGGATGAAAAAACATAATCCAAAATACAAAACCGAAAACCATTTAAGTTACAACGCAATCCAATATTTATATATGAGAAGTTTCTTTAAAGACATTAGTATGTCGAACAGAAACAAAGAGCATTTCGAGTATTACAAAAAACAAGAGCAAAGCTATTGGTTACAAAACGGAAGATATATGCAAGGTATGATTGCATTAAGCTTGCATCGTTTTGCTGATTTAAAAACACCGAAGGATATTTTAAAATCATTAAAAGAAAATTCTTTGAATAGCGAAGAAATGGGCATGTATTGGAAAGAAAATTATGGTTACTACTGGTACGAAGCTCCAATAGAAATGCAGGCTTTAATGATTGAAGCCTTTGATGAAGTAAACAACGACACCAAATCAGTTGACGATTTAAAAACCTGGTTAATTAAAAGCAAACAAACTCAACATTGGGGAACAACACGTTCTACAACTGAAGCCGTTTACGCTTTATTATTAAAAGGAACAGATTGGTTAGCAACCGAACCAAATGTTGAGATTACTGTTGGCGACATTGTTTTAGATCCGAAAAACGACAAGAGTATTAATGCAGAACCTGGAACAGGTTACTTCAAAAAAACATGGAGCGGTTCCGATATTAAAACATCCATGAGCAAAATTAAAGTCGCGAAAAAAGATCAAGGTGTTAGTTACGGAGCAATTTACTGGCAATACTTTGAACAATTAGATAAAATTACACCTCACGAAACGCCATTGAAAATTAAGAAACAATTATTCTTACAAAAAAACACCGCTGGTGGTCCGGTTATTGAACCGATAACTTCAACCACTAAATTAAAACTGGGCGACAAAATAAAAGTGAGAATAGAATTGCGTGTTGACCGTGATATGAATTACGTTCACATGAAAGACATGCGCGCTGCAGGGTTTGAGCCTACAAATGTATTCAGTGGTTACCGCTGGCAAGATGGTTTAGGCTATTACGAAAGCACTAAAGATGCGGCCACTAACTTCTTCTTCTCTTATTTAAACAAAGGAACATACGTGTTTGAATATCCTTTAGTTGTAAATCATTCAGGTGATTTTAGCAATGGTGTAACAACTATACAGTGCATGTATGCGCCCGAATTTACCAGTCACAGCGAAGGCATAAGGGTGAAAGTGGGGAAAAATTAATTTATTAAACAGCAGGTGTTAATTCATCTGCTGTTTTTTAGCAAATTTATAGGCTTTAGCGTATATTTGTTATCTACTAACACTATGCGAAAGTCTCTCTTCTACATTTTCTGTTTTCTGTTTTTGTCGTGGTATTTTTATCAGCATGTAACAGCAATAATTTCAGTGTAGAAGGTTTCGAGCCCATAAGTAATTATACCGAAAAGAAAAGCGATACACTTTATAGCATAAACACTGATTTAAGTGATGCGGTGTTAAATGGCATCGAAATTCCAACCCAACAACAAACCAAAAGCGGTTACTTTGTTTTTACTTTTAAAGTGAAAAACAATTCGTCGGACATTAAAAAGTATTATTACAAACTATTCTATCAAAATCAATCTTATAAATTTTGCGATAGCGTTGCCTTTGCTGATGAAAACTTTTACGGCAGCTGGCAAGAAGGCGTTTACACTTTTAAAGCGACAAAAATTTTGAGTCCCGGCGACGAAGTTACTGTTACGGATTCCTTTAAAATAGTTGGTAACCCACGTAACGAAGCAAAATATTTTGGCGCTGATCCCAAAAAATACATTGCCATTGATGATTCAATAAAAGCGAAAATGGCCTTTGTGCGCACCGTTCCGGGATGGATGAAAACGTGTGCCGAAAAGGCAAAAGAACTGGGCACAAGCGTTGACGAACAAATTTATTTGAATGCTTTATGGAGTATTAATTACGAAAAGCAACGCATGAAAGAAGTAAACAACCGTTGGAAAAGAAATCCGAGAATGGGCTTTTACGAATTTATGTTGGTGGTTACTTCACCAGAAGACATTGGGAAAATTCCAATGGGCGTAAGGGATATTCAAAAAAGTGATTCGGCCGGAAAATTTATAAATCCATTTGGATATTTCTTATTGCAAGATGGTAAAAATTTAAAAAACACAGCTGTTTTAGTTTCGGACAAAAAATTGAAAGTAAGTTCTACAATGGATTTAGGTGCCGGGATTTACGTAGATAAATTAGGCATCAATAAATCTGAATTTTCTTTAGAAGCTTTAAATTCTAATTGTAATAACTCAGCTACTCTTTATAAGAAGGCACAATTCTCTCAATATTTTCACAACATCGATAAGGATTTTACGGTTTATAATATTCCAGAAGTTCGCGATGTTACAGGAGAAAATTTCACGAAAACAGAATATGAAGAGTTCAGTAAAAAATATGCAGATAAAAATTCGCGCGCTAAATTATTTGTGAGCACTTCTGATTGTCCGTGTAAAACTGTTATCTCTGATTCCTCGAATAAAAAACTGACAATGGTGGTGCCCGCTGCCGAACCTAACAAATTAAAAAAAGAGCACGTTGGTCTTTCTTCAAGAATTGGATATACCTACGGAAAATTCCGCGCCAAAATAAAATTCCCAAAATGCTTAGTACGGATAATGTTTGGAACGGCATCACGAATGCCTTTTGGCTATTGTTTCAGGAAGATGCTGCTTGGAATTACCGAAGAGATTGTAATGCAAAAGTAGGATACATTCCAAAATCTGCTCCTAACAGTGAAGAGTCGGTTAAGCAAAGTAAAAAGACTTTAAGCTATTCTGAAATAGATTTTGAAATAGTAAAAGAATCGCAATACTGGCCTAAGACCTCCTATGCAAATTCTAAAGTACCTTTTAAATCAGAAACAGGATTTGATGATAATATAATGGTGGCTTGTACTAATTGGGATATGGCTTGTCACGAACCAAAGATTTTTCATTCGGCGCTACTGACTATTCAGTTGATGGATAAACCTATTTATTTCCATCGTTGGAATTTTTCTATCGCGCTTTATCAACTAAAATTCCAGTTAAGCACAGTGAGATTTTTAACGCCCCTATTATTATTTTGAAATTGAATGGTTGCCCGAAAAAATAATCTGGAAGATTGGCCCGGAGAAAGATAAATTACGCGTTATTTGTGTGATGGATAAAAACATATCTTCCATCCCAAATAATCAAATGATGTTGATGTTTACACAAGAATGGCATAACGAAGAATGGTGGCCTACAGCTCCCTACAAACAAAATTTTATCCCATTCCCGAAAAAAGATATTATTGGTGAAATATTAGAAATTGAAATAGAATAAGTGGTTTTTAGCAGTGTCATATTCTTAGTGTATTTTTTACCGGCATTTTTGCTGTTGTATTTTATTACACCAAAAAATTTAAAGAATTTCGTTTTGTTGGGTTCCAGTATTTTCTTCTACGCTTGGGGCGCTCCAAAATTTATTTTTGTAATTCTTGCCACAACAACTATTGACTTTTACTTTGTAAGATTATTACATAACGCCAGCGACGAGAAAAAACGAAAATTGTTTTTAGTTCTTTCGCTGTGTTTGAATGTCGGTTTGTTGTTTTATTTTAAGTATTGCAATTTCTTTGTAGAAAATGTGAATTCAATTCTTAGTTCTTGTGGTGTGACAGAAGTAGGTTGGACAAGTGTAGTTTTACCAATAGGAATTTCGTTTTACACTTTTGAAAGTATAACTTATGTGGTGGATGTTTACAGAAAAGTTCACAAGCCTTTAGATAATTTTTGGCAATACCAATTGTACATTATTCTGTTTCCAAAACTAATCGCCGGTCCAATTATTCGTTACCACGAAATTCACGATCAAATTGCCGATAGAAGCGCAAACGACACACTCGACAATAAACTTACAGGCTTTTATAGATTTTGTTTAGGGCTTGGGAAAAAAGTGTTGATTGCAAATGTAATGGCAGCAAAGGCCGATGAAATATTTAACATGCCCGCAGAAACTTTAACCTCATCATTAGCATGGATTGGAATGCTCGCCTACACCTTCCAAATTTATTTTGATTTTAGTGGCTATTCTGATATGGCCATTGGCATTGGGAAAATGATTGGTTTCAAGTTTCCTGAAAATTTCGATAACCCCTACACTTCAAAAAGTATAACAGAATTTTGGCGGAGATGGCATATCACCTTAGGAAGTTGGATGAAAAACTATTTATACATTCCATTAGGTGGAAATAAAGTAAATAATAAATACAAATTGTATTTCAATTTATGGATTGTATTTATCCTATCAGGTTTTTGGCATGGCGCAGCTTGGACCTTTATTATTTGGGGCGTTTACCACGGCATGTGGTTAATTCTTGAAAGGGTTTTTCTAAATAAAGTTTATGAAAAAATAGGAGCGGTTGCTTCCACGCTAATTTGTTTTTTATTGGTAGCCATCGGTTGGGTGTTTTTTAGAGCGGAGAAAACGAGTGATGCATTAGTCTTTGTAAAAAAGCTATTTACATTAGACTTTAAATTGCCGGAACATTTTTTAGATAATGAGTTTTTATTTTTTGGCGCGTTAGCCATCCTGTTTTCGTTTTTCGCCAGCTTCTCGATTGGTCGAAAAATTCAAAACACAGTCTATTTTTCTAATTACGGTTTAGGTGGAAATTTATTGGCAACCATTATTGCTTGTGCGTTGTTTACAATTTCATTAGCGTCGATAACATCCTCAGGGTTTAATCCATTTATATATTTCAGATTTTAATGTTGAAAGCAGAAAAATATAAAATTAGTTTGTTGTGCGGGATTTTAATTTTCTTGTTCATTCCCGTGCTACAAAATGTTTTACATTTTAAATGGATAAAGCCACTTAAAGGCGCTTATGTTGAAGTACAGGATACTGAGTTCTCTGTCGCCACTTGGTTTGATGCAAACTATCAGAATAAAAAAGAAGAGTACGTAAATCAGAATTTTGGTTTAAGAAATTACTATGTTCGCTTCAATAACCAAATAGATTATTCACTCTTCAATAAAGCAAACGTTGCAAAATTAGTGGTTGGTAAAGGCGGGTTTTTGTATGAAGACGATTACATTAATGCCTACTTTGGCAAAAATTTTATTGGAGAAGAAAAACTGGAAGAGCGTTTTAAAAAACTAAAAACCGTACAGGATTTGTTAGCTTCACAAGGCACAGTTTTAGAAGTTGTGTTTGCTCCTGGTAAAGCTTCTTTCTATCCTGAATTTATTCCTGATAATTGGCGCAGTGAAAAAAAATTAAACAATTACGAATACGCCCGTGATTTGTGTAAAAAGCTTGGCCTAACATATGTTGACTTAAACGCCTGGTTCATTCTACAAAAAGATCTTTCGCCTTATGATTTATATCCTAAAACAGGAATTCATTGGAGTAATTATGGTTCACTTCTAGCTATTGACTCCCTTAAAAATCATATTCAAGCTATGTCAGGTTTAAAACTCAGGAGTTTCATTATTGATAATGTTGGTTTTTCGGATTCATTGCAAAGTCCGGATAACGATATTGGAGAGGCAATGAATTTGTTAAACGACATTCAAACTTTACCAATGCCTTATGCAAATTATCATTGGCAAGATGATAACGGTGCCGTAAAACCTAAAGCATTATTTATTGGTGATAGTTATTTTTGGAACATCTACTATCAAGGCTTAACCAATAATTTTTTTACGGATTGTAAATTTTGGTACTATAACGAAACGGTTTATCCTGAAAGTGAGCCTGAACGAAGCGTAAAAAAATTAAACTTAAGCGAAGAATTAAAAAAATATCAGGTGATTGTTTTAATGGCAACCGATTGTAATGTTCATGATATTGGTTGGGGATTTGTTGATCAGGTTTATGATTTATACAAAGAAGATTTAAAAGATGCCCTAAGAAAAAAGGTTTACGTTAAACTCTTAAGCGAAAATATCAGAAGGGATAAAGTTTGGTTAGCAGATGTTGAACGTAAAGCCAAGGAAAAGAATATTAGTGTTGAAGAAATGATTACACTGGATGCCATTTATATTTACAAAACAGAATATTGTAAGCCTGGTGTGCCCGAACTGTTAGACGAAACCATTGCGCGAATCAAAAACACCAAACCTTGGATAGAAGATATTGCCAAAAAAGCAAAGGAAAAAAATGTGAGTTTCGAAGAAATGATGGAGATGGACGCCAAATACATTTACGATACCGAATTGAAGCAAAAATAACCCAGCTTTTAACAAATCTTCTCTTATAACTCATAATTTCCCCTCCTTTTTTGCGTTAAAAACCTTAGATTTTTTGTATTATCTTTGTATCAATGGAATTTGTAAAAGGATCAGGGGTTATACCAGGCGAATTATTGGCCAAGGTTAACAGTCCCGACGACCTAAAAAAACTAAGCGAGGATCAACTCGAGCAATTCTGCAACGAATTACGCCAGTTCATTATCGATATCGTTTCTGTAAAAGGCGGTCACTTCGGCGCATCTTTAGGTGTGGTTGAATTAACCACCGCTCTCCATTATATTTTTAATACGCCAAGCGACCAATTGGTTTGGGACGTGGGACATCAAGCTTACGGACATAAAATCATAACTGGCCGCAGAGATATTTTTCACACCAACCGAATTTATAAAGGCATTAGTGGTTTTCCGAAACGAAGCGAAAGTAATTACGATACGTTTGGTGTTGGACACTCCTCTACCTCCATTAGCGCTGCTTTAGGAATGGCAGTTGCTTCAAAATATAAAGGTTTAAAAGACAAACATCACATTGCTGTTATTGGCGATGGCGCTATGACCGGCGGGATGGCGTTTGAAGCACTGAATCATGCCGGCGTTGAACACGCTAATTTATTGGTTGTACTGAATGATAATTGCATGAGTATCGACCCTAACGTTGGTGCTTTAAAAGAATATCTAACGGACATTACCACTTCCCACACATACAATCATGTAAAGGATGAAGTGTGGAACATGTTAGGGAAACTGAGCAACTTCGGAAAAAGTGCGCAAGACATTGTTTCAAAAGTTCAGGCCTCAATAAAAACTTCATTGCTAAAACAAAGTAATTTATTTGAGTCGCTTCAGTTCCGTTATTTCGGTCCGGTTGATGGACACGATGTTGTTCGTTTAACAAAAGTATTAGCCGATTTAAAAGATATTCCCGGACCAAAATTTTACATGTACTTACTAAAAAAGGTAAAGGTTATAAGTTTTCAGAAGAAGGAAATGAAACTACATGGCATGCTCCCGGTTTGTTTAATAAAGAAACCGGTGAGATAATTAAAGTTGTTCCAAAAGAACCTCAGCCGCCGAAATATCAAGATGTATTTGGCCACACTATTGTTGAATTAGCTGAGAAGAATGAAAAAATAATGGGAATTACTCCCGCTATGCCTTCAGGTTGCTCATTAAATATTATGATGAAAGCAATGCCCACTCGCGCGTTTGACGTTGGTATTGCTGAACAACATGCCGTAACTTTTAGTGCAGGATTAGCAACACAAGGATTAATTCCCTTTTGTAATATTTATTCTTCATTTATGCAGCGCGCATACGATCAGGTGGTGCATGATGTTGCTTTACAAAAATTAAAAGTTGTGTTTTGTTTAGACCGAGGCGGTATTGCCGGAGCCGACGGACCAACACATCATGGTGCATTTGATATTGCCTATTTCCGTTGTATTCCTAATATGATTGTGAGTTCGCCAATGAACGAAGAAGAGCTGCGTAATTTAATGTATACTGCTCAACTTGATGAAACGCCTGGTTGTTTCAGTATTCGTTACCCTCGCGGAAACGGCGTTATGGTGAATTGGAAAACGCCATTTCAAAAGTTAGAAATTGGTAAAGGAAGAAAAATACGTGACGGAAAAGATGTTGCCATTTTATCATTTGGTCATCCCGGAAATTTAGTTACTGAAGCTATTTCGATTTTAGAAAAAGAACATATTTCTCCTGCGCATTACGATTTACGTTTTGCAAAACCACTTGACGAAACTTTATTACATGAAGTGTTTACCAAATACAAAAAAGTAATTACAGTTGAAGACGGGACAATTGTTGGCGGAATTGGTTCGGCTGTTTTAGAATTTATGGCTGACCATAATTACAGTGCTCAAGTAAAACGTTTAGGTATGCCTGATCATTTTATTGAACACGGCGAACAAAAAGAATTATACGAAGAGTGCGGTTTCTCTCCGAAACAAATCGCTGAAACAGTTGTTGAACTGATTTCAGAAAAGAAGAAGACGAAAGTTTCTTAATTCAAGGCGTTTACGGCCGCTTTAAAATCATCCGTTGTGGTTTGACTAAGAGTGAAATTGACCGTTTGACCGGCACTAATAGTTATTGGAACAAATGATGAGTACACATTCCCATTTTTAACCGCAACGGCAACCATTGTACACTGTAATCCAATTGGAGCGTACTTATAAGGAAAGTCGTCTATATTTGTTGGGCTCGCTTTATAAACATGTATCATACAACTAATGTTGTTTTTAAATATTAAAAACACATCCGTTTGATAGCCCGTTAAACTTGTTGTTGAATGTGCTGTTATAGTAGACTGTGTAAACGCCTTAAAATAATTCGGGTTATCACTATTACACCACGTCCCAGCGCTTAAGGATGATGTAAGGTTTCCATACAAAGTAAAAATATATTGATTGGGGCTTGAGCTTAAACTTGTGGTGAAGAAAGGATTGGCAACTGAATTATTATTAATATTCCATTGCGGGGCTAAATTAGCATCAAGGCCTAAAATAAAAGGACGCATTGCTGTATCCTGTAATAAACCATTTAATGGCTGTTTAATTGTAATAGGCGCAGCGGATCTCACTTTTAATGCTGCATTGTTAGATGTAGCATTGATCCAAAATTCTCCTCCCGATTTTAAAAGCTCCCCACTATTATTAATTGTTGGTATATCTGAAAACAACATATCACTCTTTTTATAGATATCCTTAAACTCTAGATTTACGGTTCCTGTTACCGCCGTGTTTGAACTAGTTAAAAACGCATTTGGTAAAACCGATATTGTAGTTCCCTGAGGAGTTACAAACGTACCGCCAGCTGTAGCGTAAAAGTTTGCTTTTGTACTGCGTTTTTACATGAAAATCCTGAATTGATGAATAGTTTTCGTTGGCGAAACTAACGGAGGCTCTTCTTCTGTTTTTTTTTCTTTTTGCACGAAGCAAATAATACAGTAACAATCGTTAAAAGAGTAATTGCTTTTTTCATCGGCAGATTTATTAATTTAAATTTAATAGTGCTTAATAAACTTATTGAATAATTGTGAGAAAAACAAGTTTCTTAAACTAAAAACGGATTATTGTCTTTCTCGAAACCAATAGTGGTGTATTGGCCGTGACCGTTGTATACCCTTACGTCATCTCCCAAAGGAAATAAATTCTGTTTGATTGAATTAATCAACGTGTTGTAATCTCCACCCGGCAAATCGGTTCTCCCAATACTTCCATAAAACAAAACATCGCCGGCAATAATAAATTTTTGTTCTCTGCAATAAAATGTAATGCTTCCCGGCGAATGTCCGGGTGTAAAAATCATTTCGAGTTTGCTTTTTCCGAATGAAATTGTTTCTCCTTCCTTCAAAAAAACTTTTGGTAGAGGCGATTCTTCACAAGGTAAACCGTACATATCAGCAACTTGTTTGTGCCGTTCTACATACGGTAAATCTTCTTTGTGCACTTCAGGTAAAAATCCCCAAGTATCAAAAACAAAACGATTACCGCTAATATGATCAATGTGTGCATGTGTTAGCAACAAACGTTTCAATTGTAAATTATTTTGAGTGATAAAGTTCTTTAATTGTAAATGTTCTGATGTTGAACTATTCCCCGGATCTATAACAACTGCCTCCAAAGTTTCATCCCATAAAACATAGGTATTCTCCTGAAAAGGACCAAAAACAAAAGATTTTATCTGAATCATGAAACCGCTTAATTTATGCCCACAAAATTAGCGATTTGTTCCCTGTTTGACCCTTTCTGAGACTCATTTCCATTAATACTTCTTAGTATTTGATTATCAATAAGATAAATCTGATGTTTTAACACTTTTTTTAGTACTAAATTACCGATATTTGCGTTCTTATATACCTTGAAACGCCTCATTGTCATATTATTAGTGTTTTTAATGGTTGGAGAAATCCAAGCTCAAAAACGCCGCCGTAATTTCCGTCAACACGAAATAGGCGTTTTTCTGGGCGGTTCTTATTATTTGGGAGATTTAAATCCGGGAAAACACTTTTTTTTAAGTCAGCCTGCGGCCGGACTTTTTTACCGTTTTACCCCAAGTTACCGTTACGCTTTTAGAGCCGGGTTAAATTTTGGAAATGTTCAAGGCGACGATTCGCAGAGCGAAGATCCAGATCAACGCAAGCGGAATCTTAATTTTAAATCACGCATAAACGAGTTTCACGTTTTAGCAGAATTCAATTTTTTAGAGTACAGAATCAGCAACAATAAACACAAATTTTCGTTTTTTTATTTGCAGGAATTGATGTTTTTAATTTCAGGCCCATGGGAAATTTAGGTGGCGCACAATGGGAATCGCTTCGTGAATTACGTACCGAAGGACAAACAAAAAAATATCGTTTATACCAAATTGGAATTCCTTTTGGTTGCGGAATAAAATTAAATGTTGCCAAAATGGTAGGAATTGGTTTAGAATGGGGTCCAAGAAAAACCTTTACCGATTATATTGATGACGTTAGTAAAACCTATCCGAATCCTGCAATAAATCCACCAAACGGCGCCTTAGGAATGGCATTTTCAAACCGTACCAGAGATGGTGGCGGTGTAATTAACTCGCAACGCGGAAATCCCCGCACTAAAGATTGGTATGTGTTTTTTGGACTCACATTAAATATAAAACTAGCCCTCAGTCCCGAGCCTTGTTACGCTACCGGTTTTGATTAAGAGAACATTGGTCACAAAATTTATTAAATCCCCGTAAATACTTATAAAAACACGTCTTATAGAGGGCGTTTTAGCCGTTTTTTGCTAAATTTGCCCGCTTCGTAAAGCTATAAATGAGCGCCTTAAATAAAGATAAAATACCTCAGCACATTGCCATCATTATGGATGGTAACGGACGTTGGGCTAAGCAACAAGGTGAAGACCGGATTTTTGGTCACCACGAAGGCGTAAACTCAGTTCGTGAAATTGTTGAAGTTGCTGCTGAGGTTGGTGTAAAATATTTAACGCTTTATGCATTCAGTACCGAAAACTGGAATCGCCCGAAAGAAGAAGTGGATGCTTTGATGGAATTATTAGTTGCGACCATTAGTATGGAAACACCACAGCTTCACAAAAACGGTGTTAAGTTAGAAGCAATAGGAAATTTAAAAAGTTTACCGACAAGTTGTTTTAACGAACTTCAGGAATCTATCAATACAACAAAAAACAATAAGGGCTTAACTTTAGTTCTTGCTTTAAGTTATTCTTCCAAATGGGAAATTACAAGCAGTGTTAAAGAGATTGCAGAACAAGTGGCTGCAGGAAAATTAAAGCCAAGTGATATTACAGAAGAAACTATTTCATCTCATCTTTGTACTACAAAATATCCTGATCCTGAATTAATGATTCGTACCAGTGGCGAACACCGCATCAGTAATTTTTTATTGTGGCAATTAGCTTACGCAGAATTTTATTTTACAGATAAGCTTTGGCCCGATTTCAGAAAGCAAGATTTTAAAGAAGCCATTAACGCCTACCAAGCGCGCGAAAGACGTTTTGGAAAAACAAGTGAACAAATAAGTCAAGCTAAATGAAATTAAATTTTACGTACATACTTCTTCTATTTAGCTTGTTGTTTACATCATCGGTGTTTTCTCAAGGCGACTCTACATCAACTCTTGATTATGCGGCACCAAAAGAATATATTATTGGCGGTATTGAAGTAAGTGGCGCTAACTTTACCGATAAAAACGTAATCAAATTATTATCAGGATTAGTTGTTGGTGATAAAATTAAAATTCCGGGCGACAAAACTACTGATGCGATTAAAGCCTTATGGAAGCAAGGTCTATTCGAAAACATAAAAATTTATCAGGATAAAATAATTGGCAAAGATGTTTTCTTGCGCATTGATATTACAGAACGTCCGCGTTTGTCGAGATTCGCATTCAAAGGAAAAGTAAGAAAAAATGAAGCGGATGAAATTCGCGGAAAGATTCGTTTAGTGCGCGAAAAAGTAGTTACCGATTATGCTTTGGGTTTTGTTCAGAATACCGTAAGAGATTATTTTGTGAATAAAGGATACTACAACGCCAAAGTTTCTATTACTCAGGAAGCCGATCGCACCACAAAAACACCTCACACCATTGTTTACATTAATGTTGCCAGAGGCAAAAAAGTTCGTATAAAGGCTTTAACCTTTCACGGCAACAACACTATTGCAAGCTGGAAATTACGCCGTAAAATGGAAGACAGTAAACCCTTCCGCGCTTATAATCCATTTAACTCAGGAAAATATTTAGAAGAAAATTTAGATAAAGATTTACCTGCAGTCATCGCTAAATACAACAGTAAAGGTTATCGCGACGCGCGTGTTGTTCGTGACACTGTTACTTTTGTTAGTCGCAAACGCGTGAAGATTGATGTGTACTTAGAAGAAGGTCACAAGTTTTATTTCGGAAAGTTCAAATGGTTCGGAAATACAAAATACAGAAGCGGACAACTCGACACCATTCTAAATATCAAACCGGGTGATGTGTTTGATCAAAGTCACCTCGAGCAAAAATTATTTAACAACCCAAATGGTTTTGACATTTCGTCGTTGTACATGGATGATGGGTATTTGTTTTTCCAGGTAAATCCTCAGGAATCAAATATTCATAACGATACCATTGATTTTGATATACAAATGTATGAAGGTAAACAAGCCATCATTAATAAAGTTACTGTTAGAGGAAATGATAAAACTAACGACCACGTAATTTATCGTGAGATTAGAACAAGGCCCGGACAATTATTCCGTCGCTCTGACATCATGCGTACAACTCGTGAGTTAGCAACACTTGGTTATTTTGATCCTGAAAAATTAGATGTAAAGCCAATTCCTAATCCTGCTGAAGGAACTGTAGATATTGAATATGTAGTTGAAGAAAAACCTAACGATCAAATCACACTTTCCGGTGGTTGGGGTGGTGGCCGTTTAATTGGAACACTTGGTGTTACGTTTAATAATTTCTCGATGCGTAATTTCTTTAAGAAAGATTCTTGGAGACCATTACCAACTGGCGACGGACAACGTTTTAGTGTACAAGCACAAACCAACGGATTGTTTTATCAGTCGTACAACATTTCGTTTACCGAACCTTGGTTAGGTGGTAAAAAACCAAATTCATTAACTGTATCTGCATTCCACTCTTCTTTCTCGAATGGTGAAAAGAAAAAAATAAATGGCGAGCCTAATCCAAATCGTAGCGTAATGAATATTATTGGTGGCTCTATTGGATTAGGAAAGCGTTTAAAGTGGCCGGATGATTATTTTCAGATTTTTGCTAATTTAAGTTATAACTATTACGATTTATATAAGTACCCGTATTTCGTTTTATCTACCGGTTTTGCAAATGATATTAATCTTGGTTTAAATATTTCCCGTAACTCTGTTGATGCCCCTATCTATCCTAAAAACGGATCTAACTTTGTGTTTCATGGACAATGGACGCCACCTTATTCAGCCTTCAACGGAAAAAATTATATAGATGCGACTCCGCAACAGCGATATAAATTTATTGAATATCAAAAATATAAATTCACTGCTGAGTGGTATACACAGCTTACAAATCAGCGCGCGGCGGAAGGTAAAACATCACGCAACCTTGTCTTGCGTACAAAAGTCGGATTTGGTTTCTTAACTTATTACAATAAAGATGTGGGCGTTTCGCCTTTCGAACGTTTTTATTTAGGTGGTAGCGGATTAAGCGGATATCAAAACTTTGTTGCTCGCGAAATTATTGGATTAAGAGGTTATACTGATAACTCATTATCATCAGCGCAAGGCGATCCTATTTGTTCACGTTATACAATGGAATTACGTTATCCTGTGACATTAAATCCACAAGCCACTATATTTGTTTTAGGTTTTGCCGAAGCAGGAAATTCTTGGTCGAGCTACAAACAATACAATCCGTTTCAAGTTAAACGCAGTGCAGGTTTTGGCTTGCGCGTGTTTTTACCAATGTTCGGTTTATTGGGTGTTGATTACGGATGGGGATTTGATAACGTGCCGGGTAATCCGGGAATTGGAAATGGCAAGGGACAATTCCACTTTACCATTGGCGGACAACTTGGAGAGATGTAATGCAAAAAATGTTAATTTACAGATAATACGTATCTTGGCACAAAGTATGATTGCTTAACTATTAAACACAATAAAGATGAAAAAGATTATTTCTGTTTTAGCGATTGTAGCGCTTACCGCATTTTCGGTGAAGGCTCAAAAAATCGGTTACGTTGATACCGATTATATTTTAACCAGCATTCCTGAGTACAAAGCTGCGCAAGGAGAAATTGATAAACTATCGGTTGACTGGCAAAAAGAAATTGAAGCTAAATATACCGAGATTGATAAATTGTATAAAGCTTATCAAGCTGATGCGATTTTATTAACTGATGATATGAAGAAGAAACGCGAGAATGAAATCATCAATAAAGAAAAAGAAGTGAAAGAATTACAAAAGCAGCGTTTTGGTGTGGATGGCGAATTATTTAAAAAACGTCAGGAATTAGTAAAACCGTTACAAGATAAGATTTACAACGCGGTAAAAGCTGTTGCTGAACGTAGTGGTTTAGCCATCATTTTAGATAAAGCCGGACAAGTTTCAATTTTATACGCTAACACAAAATATGATAAGAGTGAAGACGTGTTAACGTATATGGGATATAACAAAAATAAAACAACCATCAATTAATACTATGAAAACTACAATTAAAAAGGCGGCCTTGATGATTTTTGCGGTTGGAGCCTTAACAACAGCAAGTGCACAAAAAGTTGCGCACATTCATTTAGATTCATTATCAAACCTAATGCCTGAAACCAAAGTGGCAAAAGGAGTTGCAGAAGTTTATTTTAATGATTTAAAGAAAACGGTTTCTTCGATGGAAGAAGAGTTTCAGAAAAAATATAATGACTACTTACAAAGTGAAGCAACAATGAGTGACTTGGTTAAAAAAACTAAGCAGGAAGAGTTACAATCGTTACAAACCCGCATTCAGGATTTTAATCAGCAAGCACAAATGGATTATCAAAAGAAATCGGCTGAGTTAACAGCTCCTATTATGGAAAAGCTAAAAAAGCAATTGAAGCTGTTGCAAAAGAAAACAGTTATAAATATGTTTTAGATACAAGCGCCGGAAATGTTTTATACTCTGAATCGAGCGAAGATATTTTAATGCTTGTAAAAAAGAAATTAGACTCGATGCCGGCAGCAGTTATTCCGGGAGCTAATCCTGAAAAACCAAAAACAAATCCCGGTCCAACTAAAGGCGGTAAATAATTCTCACTCTTAAAAAAACAAAACATGAATAATATAGTAAAGAAAGCAGCGTTAACAGTATTTGCATTAGGAACTTTTGCTTTTGCTAACGCACAAAAAATGGCGCATATCGATTTAGACTCGTTAGTAAGCATGATGCCTGAAACCAAAACAGCTAAAGATATTGCTCAAGCGTATTGGAAAGATTTAGAGAAAACTGTTATCAGTATGGATAATGAATTCCAAACTAAATACAACGACTACTTAACTAACCAAGCTACAATGAGTGAATTGGTTCGTAAAACAAAAGAAGAAGAATTACAATCTCTTCAGCGTCGTATTGAAGATTTCAAACAACAAGCTCAAGCTGATTATCAAAAAAAATCGGCTGAGTTAACTGAACCGATTATGGATAAAGCGAAAAAAGGAATTGAAGCTGTATCTAAAGAAGGCGGTTATAAATATGTTTTAGATACAAGCACAGGAAACGTATTGTATGCTGACCCTGCAGATGATGTTTTAGCAGCAGTTAAAAGAAATTAGATGGGATGCCTTTAGCAACTCTACCAGGCGCAAACCCTGCTGCTGAAAAACCTAAAACGGCACCAAAAACAACACCAAAAGCTGGTGGTAAATAACATTTTTTAATCCATTAATAAAACCCCCGACTAAATCGGGGGTTTTTTATTTGTATCTTTATTCCTCTGAAACAATTTCTAAAAATATTCATTTGCAGCTTAGCACTTTTTTCTTGTGGTGGAGAGGAACGTGAAGTAGAAATTCCGGATTACGTTTTAGATAAAGAAAAGTTTAGCGAACTCATTGTTGATTTTACTTTAGCTGAATCAGCCGCAGGAATAAATATTTTAAATGTGCCGGGTGCAAAAGGTGATACAGTTTACGCGTTCAATCCTTTAATCGATAACAATATTAAGCGCGCAACATTCGATACAACATTATATTTCTATAGTCATAATCCAAAACTATTTAAAGAAGTTTATGTTTTGGCGCTCGAAAAATTGAGCAAGCTGCAAGCTTCTAGAAAATAATTATTTTCCGCGTTGCAACCAATCTGAAGGATCCATTGTTTTCTGTCCCTTCCAAATTTGAAGATTCAACGAAGATTTACCTTCATCCTCATTATGTAGTACCGTTCCAATACTTTGCTTCAAGCTTACCTTCTCGCCTGTTTTAACTGTTACATCACTGATATTAGAATATACGCTTAAGTATTCGCCGTGACGAATAATAACCAATTTTCCACCTGTAGGAGATATAGATATCGCGGTAACTTCTCCTTCAAAAACCGCACGTGCTTGTGACCCCATTGAAGAACAAATTTCAACACCATTATTGAACATCATAAATCCTTTGATGGCAGGATGCTCATGTTCGCCATAAGGTTCGCAGATATAACCTTTTGTAACAGGCCACGGTAATTTACCTCTGTTGTTTGCAAAGTCGTTACTTAATTCAACAGCTTCTTCATTTAGTTCAGGAATAGTAACATCCTTTTTTACTTCCTTGACATCTTTGGTTTTTGTCGGCTTCGTGCTTTTCTTCTCTGTTGTTTTTTTTGTTGCCGCTATAGCTGCCTCTGCTTTTGCGGCTTCTTCTGCCTTTCGTTTTATTTCATCCGCAATTAATTTTTTAATGGCCAATTGTAAGTTTGCTGCGTCGCGTTTCTTTTTTTCTAATTCTTCTTTTAGTTCCTTTTCCTTTTGTTGTAGTTCCGTTAGTACCACTTCCTGATCTTGTTTTTCTTTGCTTAAATTTCCTTTTTCCTCTTCTTCATTACCCAATAAAACATTTTTTTCGTGGCGCTTTTCTTTTAATTCATTTATCTTAACAATCAACAAAGCCTGGGCGTCCATAATTTCTTGCGCTTGTTGCTTTCTGAATTGTGAATACTGCTGAAAATATTTTAATCGCATGTAGGCCTGATTAAAATCTCCGGATGCAAAAATAAAAACCAGACGACTATACGAATCGCGGTTGCGTTGTGCAAAATAAATCATGCGGGCATACTCTGCTTTTAATTTCGTCAGATTTTCTTTCAGCTTATTAATCTCTTTTTCGTTTTGCTTTATACCGCGGTTCAATTGGTGAATTTCGGCTACAATTGTTCCGATTAATTCTTCGCGGATACTTATTTTTTTGTTGATAGCAACCAGTTGGTTTAACGAGGTCTTCTTGCCAACTTTTGTCTCATTTAATAAAGAGTTGATTTCATTAATCTCTTCACTTAGTTTTTTCTTCTTGTTTTCGAGCGTTTGTTTGTTTGGAAGAGGTTTGGTTTGAGAAAACCCGTTTGAAAAAATGACCGCACAAAAAACCAATACTACCCAAAAAGGTCGTACACTAAGGTTTTTTAACGGGTATAGGTTCATACTTTGCAGGTATGTTTATGCTAAGTTTTTGTGGTACATTTTTCTCAACACGAACATACTCAATTTTAAGGTTCACTTTCTTCTCAGCCACTATGTCAATATTAACATGCCTTGGTGCATAAACCGAATCGCTTTTAGCCGGATACTTTTCGTATGTGGCGGTAAAAATTCGGTTGGTTTCAACGTCAATAAACTCATTCTTTACAATCTTAAACGTCTCCGGGTCAAGTGTCATCGTTTGTAAAGATTTTTTAGGCTCCTGCCCCTGTGTGATTTTTTTTAATCTTCTCTTCCGCTCTGTGCTTAACATATAACGACAATTTTGTCTGTCCGTTACAGGTTTCAGCTTGTCATCGTCGTCATGAAACTCGGCACTATTCCCAAACAAAACGGCCTGCAATAAATCAAAATCCAAATCTGCGTGCAATAATTCGTTTATGTAGTTAAAGTCGCCCTTGAAATACTGTTTTTTTGGATAAACGACCATTTTAACAGAATCCTTTGTAATTAGAACTTTAGCCACTTCAATACCCAAAAGATATTGTATCGATACCAATATGGCGCTATCTTTTCTTATTCTTACTTTAATATCAAAGCTTTCTTCTTTTCCATCAATTAACGATTCAACATTTGCTTTGGCGTACATCCAATTATAATTGAGTTCGTTTTCTTTAATATACTTAGTAAGTGCTTTTGCGTTTTTAAAATCCAGTTTGCAACGGTCGTTAGTGGTATCAATGGCGGCCATTGGTTGATTCTCTTTTTGAATTTTGCGTTTTGTTTTACAACTATTCATTACTAACAAAATACTAATGCTAAAAAGTAAAATAAAATATGTCGTCGTTCTATTCACCTAGTTTCTTCGTGCTTATTTTTTTTAATAATGTTTCAGATTTTCCGCCAGCTTCATTTGCCAACATCCAATATTTTAAAGCTTCTGACGGCTTCCCTAATTTATACATTACATCGCCGTAATGTTCCAAAATCAATGGTTTCTTACTAGTTAATTTTACAGCTCTTACTAGCCACTCTTCTGCTTCTGCATATTTTGCTTGTTGAAATAAAATCCATCCGTAAGTATCAATATAAGAGGGATTATCGCGGACTAAATCATTACTGCGTTTCGACAATTTTTCGGCCTTATCCAATTTTTCTTTTCGCATGGATAGATAATAGGCATAGTTATTTAAAACATAAGCGTCGTCAGGATTTATTTTCAAAGCATCATCATAAGCTTTGTCCGATTTTTCATGCTCTTCTAAAAAACTATATACATCGCCAAGATTAATAAAAAAATTAAGCATTAAACTCTTATCATCATAAACAAATTCCAGTCCATCATAAAACGATTGTGCTGATTTTTTATAGCTACGTAGTTGTCGGTTCGCTAATCCGTTATAATAAAACGGACGTGGTTGTTGGAAATAATTCCATTGCCAAAGCGCTATGAATTTCAAGTGAATCGAATTTTTCGAGATAAGCTTCCAAATCTAAAAGGTCAGTCCAAATATTAAAATTAGTTTTACTATAACGACTTGCCATTAAGAAATGAATATAGGCTTCGTCTATTTTTTTATCGCGTGCCAAAAATTGTGCATAAAAACCATGCGCTTCAGCTGAAGTTGGATGTACTTTTAAAATGATGTCACATAATTCGTAAGCCTTTGGAATAAATTCCGGGAAGCGCTCCGAAACTTCCATATAAAATTGTAAGTACTTTACTTTAATCTCTATTTCTAAATCCGGATTTGCTAAAGCTATTTTTAATTCGTTGTGAGACTCTTCGGCTTTTCCTTGCTCTTTATAATATTCGGCCATCACTAAATGTACTCTTGGATTATTGGGGTCAAGAACCAAAAGTTTATCATAAACCGTTTTTGCTTGCGCGAAATTGCCAATGTCTTCGTAATGTTCTGCTAAATACAAATAGTAACGCGGTTCGCTTGGATTTAAATCAATCATTTTCTTCAACTCGGCTTCAGCTTCATTAAAGCGCTTTAATTGTTTTAAAAGTTTTATTCTGTTGATAGTAATCACTTCGTCCTTACCATACCGCTTTTCAAGTTCATCGTAAATTTTAAAGGCTTTGTTATAATTCTGACTCAAGGCATAATCGTATGCCATCGCTTCCATTAAATCACTTCTTTCCGGGAAAATTTTTACCAATCGTTCGTACGCTTCCGCCGATGCTGCAAAATCTTTTTTCAAATGCAAAACATCAATATAACCTAAATGATACCATTGGTTTTTTGGATTCGCATCAACGCTTTCTTTCGCCATTTTTGCGGCTTCCTCTAATCTTCCGGTTATAGGTAAAATTTTTGCTAATTCATATTTCGCAGCTGCATTAAGCGGATCGTACTTTAAGCACTCTCTAAATAATTTTTCAGCAGCTTCGGGGTGACCTCCAATTTTTTCTCTGCAAGCTTCAATGTAAGTGGCTTCTAAAATAATTTGGTTCTTTTCTTCCAAATTACTTTTAGGAGATGCTGTGGTTGCACTTGCTGAAGTTTTGCAAGACGAGAAATTAAGCGAGAAAAAATTAGACCGCCAAAAAGAATAGAATATGAAATTACTTTATACAATAATTTGCGTGTAATCGCTAATACTTAAATCTAAGGGCTTTCCTTTTACTTCAGCCCCTTCGCCTAACATGCTATTATTAATACTCGCATTGTTAGTTTTTGTTGAAGCTTGAAGAATAGAATTTTTTACAATGCTTGTTTCGATACTACTGTTAGCCCCAATACTTGCATGTGGACCAACAATTGAATTATTAATTTTTACATTATCGCCAATGTAGCAAGGTTCGTTAATAATGCTGTTGTTGATTTCAATATTTTTTCCGCGTAAATACGGTTTTGCTTTATCAAATTCTAAAACGCGTTGGTTGGTGTAAACTGTTGCGTCTTTATTTCCGCAATCCAACCACTCTGTAACTTTACCAGGTTCAAATTTAATTCCCTTTGCTTTCATGTTTTCTAAAGCATTGGTTAATTGAAATTCTCCTTTTTCGGTAATATTGTTATCTAACAAATATTTTAATTCCTTTTTAAGATTATCGCCATCCTTGAAATAATAAATTCCGATAATTGCTAAATCACTTACAAACTCAACAGGCTTCTCTACAAAATCTGTAATCACGCCTTTGCTATCTAATTTCACAACACCAAACTGACGAGGGTCTTCAATTTTTTGAACCCAAATTACACCTTCTTTTTCGGTGTCCATTACAAAATCAGCTTTAAATAAAGTATCAGCAAATGCAATAACAGTTTTTCCTGTAATTGATTTTTCTGCACACATAATGGCATGAGCGGTTCCGAGTGCTTTATCCTGATAGTAAATGCTACCTTTTGCGCCTTGTCCTTCTGCAATCTTAATAAGATTTTGTTCTGTTTCCTTACCAAAATCACTGCCTATTACGAAAGCGATTTCTTCAACTTTCTGACCACAAACTTTCGTAATGTCTTCTACAAGTCGTTGTACAATTGGTTTTCCGGCTACCGGTATAAGAGGCTTAGCTACCGTTAAAGTATGTGGGCGCATACGTTTGCCCTTGCCAGCCATTGGAATAATAATACGCATAGTTTATCTAATACAATAGACTACAAATTTAACAGAATAATTGGAAAACGGAGGCTAATATTAGTTAATAAAATCCTTTAAAAACGCCTCGGGTTCAAGCGCATCTTTTACATCGAAATCGCCAATTTTTGTGCGGACTAATTTGGTTAGATGAGCCCCACTATTAAGAGCTAATCCTAAGTCGCGGGCAATGCTGCGAATATAGGTTCCTTTACTACAAACAATTCTGAAATCAATTTCAGGCAGTTCAATTCTTGTAATGTCGAATTCTAAAATTTCGATAGGGCGTGATTTTAATTCTGCAGTTCCGCCATCACGCGCAATGTCGTAAGCGCGTTTTCCATTAACCATAACCGCACTATATAAAGGCGGCACTTGCTCTTGTGGCCCTAAAAACGTTTTTACAGTATCTGAAATTAATTTTTCGGTAATGTGCTCAGTTGGAAATGTTTTATCAATTGGTTTTTCCAAATCATAACAAGGCGTTGTTGCACCAATGAAAAAAGTGCCCGTGTATTCTTTTTTCAAATCTTGAAAGATGTGAATCTCTTTTGTTTTTTTTCCGGTGCAAACAATTAATAATCCTGTTGCCAATGGATCTAGAGTTCCTGCGTGCCCAATTTTAAGATGAACATGTTTTCCGTCCAGCAATAAAGAATCGTGACGTTTTAATCCGTGTTTTAATTTATTTACGGCTTGGAAGGAAGTCCAACCCAAAGGTTTATTTATTAATAATATTTCCCCCTGATAAAAGTTGCGCATTACACTACGCTTAAAGGAACTTCTAATAAAAATAGAATAATCAACACGGCTCCAACAATAATTCGATACCAACCAAAACCCCTAAAGCCATGTTTGTTTAGCATTTCAATAAAAAATTTAATCGCTAAAATAGCAACTATAAAAGCCACAATGTTTCCAAAAATTAAGAGTGAAATTTCGTGTGAATCTAAAGTCAAGCCTGTTTTATAAAAATCCAATAATTTTTTTGCAGTTGCGGCGAACATTGTGGGAACAGCAAGGAAAAAAGAAAATTCCGCAGCGTTTTTGCGGGTTAGTTTTTGCGACATTCCACCTACAATCGTTGCACCGCTTCTACTAATACCGGGGAACAATGCTAAACATTGAAAAGCCCCAATTTTTAAGGCTTTAATAAATGAAATGTCTTCTTCCTTTTCGAGAGAGCTTCCTTTAAACCATTTATCTACAAACAACAAAACAATGCCTCCTACAAATAATGCGATAGCAACACCAAAAACATTTTCAAGAGCGGCATCAATGTAATCTCCCAATAATAATCCTGCAATTGCCGCCGGAATAAATGCAACGATTAGTTTTAAATAAAAATTTACTGATTTAAAAAAACGCTTGAAATACATTACTACGACCGATAAAATGGCGCCGAGCTGAATTGCCACAGTAAACAATTTTACAAAAGGTGTAGTTTCAACACCTAATAATGCTGTTGCAATCATCATGTGACCTGTTGAAGAAACTGGTAAAAATTCGGTAAGGCCCTCAATTAGTGCAATAAAAAAAGCGTCGAGAAATGACATGGTTTTTGCGGATTATTTCGCTTCCTGATTTTGTTTTGGCCTCCACATAATAGCCACAATAATAGTTACAAATCCCAAAACACAAACCATTGGGGCAACTGTTATACGTTGTGTGTCAAAAATAGCGGGATTGAATACATTTGGGTCTTCACTTCCTCCGCCAATCATTAAAATATAACCCAATACTATTAGCCCTAAACCGGCTAAAAAAAGTAGATAATTTTGTTTCGAAAAAGTAGATTTCATACCTCACAAATCTAAGAAAATTATTGGCTTAAAACACAAGGCTTTTACGTTAAAATTCCGTAATATTGCTATTTACATTTCACCCTTAAAAGGGTACCTATTTTATGTCGAAAGTTGCATTAATTACAGGGGTTACAGGACAAGACGGCGCTTATTTGGCCGAGCTATTATTAAACAAAGGTTATAACGTACACGGTGTAAAACGCCGTAGTTCGATGTTTAATACCGACCGAATTGACCACCTATATCAGGATTTACACGAGAAAAACGTAAGTTTTAAATTGCATTATGGCGATTTAACAGATAGCACTAATTTAATCCGGATTATTCAGGAGGTACAACCAGATGAAATCTATAATTTAGCAGCACAATCTCATGTAAAAGTGAGTTTTGAAACCCCTGAATATACCGCTAATGCCGATGCTATTGGGGCGCTCCGTATTTTAGAAGCTATTCGAATTTTAGGTTTAGAGAAAAAAACAAGATTTTATCAAGCAGGCACTTCAGAAATGTTTGGTTTAGTTCAAGAAATTCCTCAAAAAGAAACAACTCCTTTTTATCCTCGTAGTCCATATGGCGTTGCGAAAGTTTATGCTTATTGGATTACAAAAAATTATCGCGAAGCTTACGGCATGTATGCTTCTAACGGTATTTTATTTAATCATGAAAGTCCGGTTAGAGGAGAAACATTTGTAACCCGCAAAATTACACGCGCTTCAGCAAAAATTAGTTTAGGCATGCAGGAAAAATTATTTCTTGGAAATTTAGATGCAGAACGCGATTGGGGACATGCCCAAGATTATGTTGAAGGAATGTGGTTAATGTTACAACAAAAAGAAGCTGATGATTTTGTTTTAGCAACCGGAATAAAAATAACTGTACGTAAGTTTGTTGAGATGTCGTTTGCCGAAGTTGGTATTACGATTGAGTGGAAGGGTGAAGGTGCTGCTGAAAAAGGATATAACAAAGCAACAGGAAAGGTAATTGTAGAGATTGACGAAAAATATTATCGTCCCGCAGAAGTAGATTTATTAGTTGGTGATTCCAGCAAAGCTAAAAAAATATTAGGTTGGGAACCAAAGCGCACTGTTGCACAATTGTGTAAAGAAATGGTGGCAAGCGATTTGGAATTATTTAAACGCGACAAGTATTTGCTTGAAGGCGGACACAAAGTTTTAAACTACAAAGAATAAAATTTCAATTGGAACTTACTGCTAAAATATATATTGCCGGTCATCGCGGAATGGTGGGTTCGGCTATTATGCGTAATCTTCAAAAGCAAGGTTACACGAATATAATTACAAAAACTTCAGCTGAATTAGATTTAAGAAATCAACAAGCTGTGAGTGATTTTTTTGCTAAGGAAAAACCTGAATATGTTTTTTTAGCTGCAGCAAAAGTTGGAGGAATTCAAGCTAACAATATTTACCGTGCCGATTTTATTTACGAGAACTTGATGATTCAAAACAATGTGATTCATTCGTCGTACGTAAACGGAGTAAAAAAATTAATGTTCTTGGGTTCATCTTGCATTTATCCTAAACTAGCGCCTCAACCATTAAAAGAAGATTATTTATTATCCGGGCTACTAGAAGATACCAACGAGCCTTACGCTATTGCTAAAATTGCAGGTATTAAGTTATGCGAATCATACAAACGACAATACGGTTGTAATTTTATTTCGGTAATGCCTACGAATTTGTACGGACCAAACGATAACTACAATTTAAATAATTCGCACGTATTGCCGGCTTTAATCCGCAAGTTTCATGATGCTAAAGAAAACAAATTAGAAAACGTTGAGATGTGGGGAACCGGAACACCGATGCGTGAATTCTTACATTCAGATGATATGGCTGATGCGTGCGTTTACCTAATGAAAAATTATACAGGAGAGAAATTCGTCAACATTGGAACAGGAACCGATTTAACCATAAAAGATTTAGCACTCCTTATTAAAAAAATTGTTGGCTACACCGGCGAAATAAAACACGATTTAACTAAGCCTGATGGCACCCCGCGAAAATTATTAGACGTAACCTATTTACACAGTCTGGGCTGGAAACATAAAATTGAATTAGAAGAAGGTATAAAAGCTGTTTACGAAGATTTCAAGAAAAAAGAAGGCGTTAAGGTTTGGTAAATAAAATTTAAACTTATTGCGTGAATAAACGTTTATCTATAAAATTTATAATTGTGTTTTTGGTTCTGAATTTTAAGTTCAGTTTTTTACAAGCACAATTTTATAATTTACCAAACGATTATTCTTATTCTTTACTCACTGAGAGAACATTAGCAGAAAAGATTCTTCCATTCACTCTTCCATAAAACCTTACATTCATTTCTATTCCAACAAATACAAACATGTTGCCGATAGTTTTAAGATTTTTAAATTTATAACGGAAGATCCCTTACTGGATAAAGTTTTTTTCGATCACTTAATTCACGTAAAATCTCGCGATAAAAAATATACTTTAATAGTAGACCCTCTTCTCAATTTTGAGTTTGGCAGAGAGACTGAAGATACATTAAGGAGGAGGATGTACTCTAACACACGCGGGTTTATTGCCAGCGGCTCAATAGGAAAAGATTTTTATTTTGAAACGATGTTATCTGAAACCCAATCTGTTTTTCCTAATTATATTGAAACCTATAACCGAGGAAGCGGAATTGTTCCGGGACAAGGACGATGGAAAACATTTAAAACAAGAGGATTTGACTACGCTTTTTCTTCAGGATTTTTTTCTTGGCAAGCGACTAAAAATATTAATATTCAGGCCGGACATGGTAAGCAAAAAATTGGACAGGGTTATCGCTCTCTATTTTTAAGCGACAATTCATTTAACTATCCTTATGCGCGAATAACACAACAATGGCTTAAGGGACGATTGCAATACACTAATATTTATGCCTCTTTCATGAACATGACTTCTGCTAGCGCAAAAATTGTCCCAAACACAGAACGATTGTTTCAGAAAAAGGCAGCTTCTTTTCAGCATCTTAGTTTAAACGTAACAAAGTGGTTAAATCTAGGCTTGTTTCAAGGTTTGATTTGGCAGGTGGGTGATAAAAATAATGTTCAGCATTTCGAGTGGCAGTATTTTAATCCTGTCATTTATACTAACCTTGGCTTTTATGGTTTAAACAACCGAAATAATATTTTAATTGGCTCTGAATTAAACATAAAAATTACAAAACGAATTAGTTTGTATGCACAACTTATTGCGGATGATTTAAGTAATACCCGTGTAGTTGGAAACGGTATTGGCTATCAAGCCGGCTTAAAATATTTCGATGCCTTTAAAGTGAAAAATCTATTTTTACAAGCCGAGTATAACGATGTAAGCGAAAGTTGCTATACCAGTCCGATTACAGACACTTCAAACCAATCTTATTCTCACTATAATCAAAACATAGCCTTTACACCGGGTTACGGAAAAGAAGTTGTGGCAATAGTTGATTATAAACTTCGTCGCTGGACCCTTAATGCCCGCTACAATTACCAATATTTTACAGTTCTTAACTACGCGCTTTATACTAACCAGCATGTTAACTTAAAGTTGGGATATACGATTAATCCCTCTTATAACATGAATATTAGTCTGGGTTTATTATACCGTACACAAGAATATTTTGGTTTTAATGCTTCCAATAACAAAACAGCTTACGTATATTTAAGTTTTAAAACCAGTTTATTTAACAACTACTACGATTTTTAAATGGAGCTCTTAATTTTAGTTTTTATAACCTCTTTTGTTGTAGTGCTCTACTCCACCCCGGCGCTCATTAAAGTGGCTATACTTAAAAATTTAATCGACCTTCCATCAGAAGAACGTAAAATACACAAGCGCGCCATTCCAACCATTGGTGGAATTATTATATATGCCGCTACATTGTTTTCGTTTTCGCTTTGGTATAACATTGAAGAGCTACATGAGTATTCTCTAATTTACGAATCAGTAAAAGCGTTTCAGATTTTACTTGCAACAAGTTTGGTTTTATTTTTTGTTGGCGTTAAAGACGATATTATTGGTACAGCACCTGTAAAAAAATTATTTGCTCATGTGGTAGTTGGACTCATTTTAATTTTAATGGGAAGTATAAAAATAACCGGCCTTCATGGTGTATTTGGCATTGAACAAATTCCGGATTGGGGAAGTATATTTTTATCGCTCTTCACTTATATTGTTGTTGTTAACGCGATGAACTTAATTGATGGGGTTGATGGCTTAGCGGCCGGTGTTGGATTTTTAGCTGCCACTTTTTTTGGGACTTGGTTTGTTTTTGCAAACGAATATACTCTGGCCTCGTTATCATTTGCATTAGCAGGTTCTTTACTCGGATTTTTAGTTTTTAATTTTTCGCCTGCAAAAATATTTATGGGCGACTCTGGCTCCTTAATAATTGGAATGTTTATTTATGTGTTAAGTGCCGAGTTGATTGAATATCCTGCCGATCGTTTGGACGCGTTTTGGGTTAATGTTTCCAATCCTGTTTTCGCTATTGCGGCTTTAATTTATCCTCTTACCGACACCCTTCGTGTATTTATTATTCGTGACATAAAAGGACAATCTCCTTTTTCCGCCGACAGAAATCACTTGCATCATCGCTTAATTGATTGTGGTTATTCACACGCAAAAACAGCTATCATTATTTACCTCTTTACATTAATTACGGTTGGGGTTTCCCTTTTAAGCTATTACATAAATACCAGTTTGGCCCTACTAACCGTTATGGCTTGCAGCGGTATATTTATTCTGTGGGTGTTATTAGCACATAAAGTAAAATCAAATAAAGTTGAACAATAAACATTGCTTTATACTCGTTTTTGTTTTATTCATTTTTGTACGTGGCTTTACACAGTATAATCCTTTAGCACAAAACATTTTTTTAAATCAAGAAACACAACAAGTTATTGATGAGTGGAATATTAAATCTCCATCTTTAGAATTTCATAGTAGTTTCAGGCCTTACCTCAGCTCAACTCTAAAAGATTTTAACGACACTTGTGTTTCTTACAGACATTATCTTATTAAAAACTTTTTCTTAAGCAAAACACTAAATGAAGGTCCGCAAAAACGAAATCAATTCAATTTTCAGGTTTTACCTGTTGTTGATTTGCAAACGGGTTACGATGTTTTAGAAAGTAAAAATGTTAATGAATTAAGCGGCGGCATTCACGCCAAATTAAACATCAACGATGATTTTACTTTAGCCGGAACTGCATTAGCAGGAAATGTTACTTACCCATATTTTACCAATAGTTTCGTAAAAGATAAAATGCTTATTCCCGGCTTAGGCATGGCTTACAAATCAGGAACGAATTCTTATGCTTATTCTAACTTTACAGGTTACGCCTCCTATTCTCCCAACAAAATATTTAATTTACAATTGGGTAACGGGAAGCATTTTTTAGGTGACGGTTATCGTTCGTTACTATTATCTGATGTTGCGAATAATTATCCATACTTCCGAATTAACGCCAATGTTTGGAATATACAATACAGTGTTTGGTACACTTGGATGAAAGACCTAACTAATTCGGGAGGGATAAAAAATAAGTTTCAGGATAAGTATGCTACCATGCATTATTTAAGTTGGAATATTATTAAAGAAGTAAACTTCTCTCTTTTCGAAAATGTAATTTGGCAAGGCACAGATACCAATCGCGCAAGAGGCTTCGATCCTAATTATTTAAATCCAATTGTATTTTACCGTCCGCAAGAATATTCTGTTGGTTCTCCCGACAATGCGTTCATAGGTGCAAATCTTTCAGTTAAATTATTTTCTTGTTTAAAAGTATACGGGCAATTAGCGTTGGATGAATTTTTCTTGAAAGAGATTCGCGCGCGCAGAGGTTGGTGGGCAAACAAACAAGGCTGGCAAGTGGGTTTAAAATACGTGAATGCATTTAAAATTAAAGGTCTAACCTTTCAGGCTGAGTACAACGAAGTGCGGCCATACACCTATTCGCATGGCTCGGTTCCTCAAAATTACGCGCATTACGGTCAGCCACTTGCTCATCCTTTTGGCGCTAACTTTAAAGAGTACTTGGGTTTTCTTTCTTACAGAAAAGGTAGATTTATAATAAGTGCTCAAGGCATTTATTCTACCATGGGAGTTGATAGTACAAAGTCGAATGTTGGACAAAACATTTTTGCTTCATATACAACACGCCCTTACGAATACGGACATAAAACCGGCCAGGGCGTAAAAACTACTTTTATGCAAAGTGATTTGCGTTTAACCTATTTTTTAGTGCCGCAAATGAATTTAAGATTAGAATTAGGTTACATTCAGCGCAGTCAATCTGATGAGAGAGGCGTTGAGTTACAAAACCCTTACATTTATTTTGGTTTGAAAACCAGTTTCTGGAATTTTTACCGCGACTATTAATTAAATAGTTCTTTTAGAATGCCGTAGGATTTTAATTCGTTGAAGCCTGCTACATGAATTTTATAATACGCTAGTAAACATTCTAACAATTCATTTCTTTCTAAACGATTTAAAGGCTTTCCTAATAAATTAGCATCAAATATTTTTAGAAAGTGTTGTGATTGCGCTTTATCAAATCCCAATGGAAATCCTAAAGATGTTGGCGTAAATTTCCCTTCGCGTGTATCAAAATAAGTATTGTGCGCGTCGTAATTATTATGAGGTTCAAATCCTAAAAATTTACTTAGCTCAAATAAAAAACAAATATGAAAATTATTGTAGTCTTCATCTGATTCATTAAACCACTTGTAAGATGAAGAAATAAAATCGAACAGCTCTTCGTTAGGATGTTGTTCTTTAATACATTTAATTAAAACTTCATTCAAAAATTGTGAAACAGCCAGTTTATTAAAGTTTTTACTTACATCATCACATACATAAAGTATATTGGCTTCTGCGAGTTGTTGAACTTCTCTATTTGCTTTTAAATTAAAACCTAGTTCTACCAATTGTAAGGGTAAAGTGCTTGCGGATTTTATTTTTGCGGTGGGCGATTTGCTTGCAATGGCGCTAAACGTAACAAGACCTTGCTGCTTAGTAAAAGCTTTAAGAATTAATTTTTTATCGCCGTACTTTATGTTTTGTAGAATTATGCCTTCGGTTTTAACCAGCATATTAATTGAGCACTAATATTTTTGCAACTGCTGAAATGCTGCCGTCAGAAAGCGCACACGAGGCTAAATACACACCGGGAGCAACTTTTTTTCCATTTATGTTTTTTAGTCCCCACTCTATTTGTCCGCCTTGCGATTTTGTTTCCCAAACCAGATTGCCGTTTATATCTGTAATTTTTACAACCGATTCGTTTATCAATCCTCTTACATAAACATTACCTGTATACCCCGGTTTAACAGGATTTGGATACGCATGAACATCTTTATACTCTTCCTCACCTTTAATAATCATTGTGCGATATGACTGCATCCCTTGATCAGAGCCGATAAAAACATCCCCAGTTGTTTCGTTGTAAGCTATATCGTGAATTAAATTAGAGAATAGCGGACTGTTATCTTGTGTGAAATGATAAATCTCTTGTTGTCCATCAGGCGAGAAACAATAAACACCTGAAGCTTCTGTTCCAATCCATTTACGGTTAGCTCCATCTACTGCAATAGCTGTTACTTTTTCGGTTTCTAATAATATTTGTACGTGACCATCTTGTGTAATTAATATTTGTTGTGCGTCGTAATTAGAGCCACTAAAAATATTTTCCGGATTATAAAAAACTGCGATTCCTTTTGATGTTCCTACCCAAATTTGTCCGTCTTTATCTTCGGCTATAGCAAAAACATAAGGATCCGGTAATTTTCCTTGGCCTTCTGATAATGTGAAGAATTTAAAGTTGCTTGAATTTGGTGCTGCAAAATTTGTGTTTTTGTAAACGGCTATTCCGGCCGCTGTTTGATAATTAGTACTATTGTGCATACCAATAACACCAGCACTTCTTGGAAAGCAAACCCATATCTGATTATTTTTATCCGCTAAAACTCGTCCTACAAAAGGTGTTACCGATGAAAAATTAAAATTCTGAAATGTGCCGTTCGTTTTTCTTACCGTTAAAAAATTCTGAACATCACTTCCACCGATCCAAAGGTTTCCGGGCTCATCCATTGATAAACCTGCTACTCGATGCCAATAAGCATAAGCAGATAAACTCGGTATCGCTGCGTTTACACCATTATAAATTTTTACTAGTTGTCCGTTATAATATTCACACAATCCCTGAAACCAGCTTCCGGACCAAAATCGTTTCGGGTCTTTTCTATCAATAATAGCATACGTTTGGTCAAACACTGTATCTACTACACTTTCTTTAATGTATTTCCATTCCGATTCTTCATAAAGATTTAATCCTTCTTTAGAATAGCGTGGAGACCCCGTTTCATCAATTTTAGTTGGCGCGCTTAATACCTTTCCGTCAAATGCATCAATAGTGTTTACAAAATTACTGTGAGAGCCGTTCACTGAAATTTTAATGTTGCTACTAAATGAAAATCCGCCATTTGATCGTATAAACCCATGTGCTATATCTGCAATCCAATATTCGGGTTTAGAAAAATCAACGCTCACATCACCCATATAGGAATATCCTAAATTTAGAGAGGGATAAGAGGAAATATACATTATTCGTTGCTCAAGAGAATTGTATACTTCAAAACCAAATTGCTCAATAGTTGTAAAATAATTTCCATTTGGAATTAACTTTCGGATATAGTAAGGAAATGTTTTTATTAAATCTTTTTTCCAGGTTGTTCCATCATAACTATACAAGGTATCTCTACCAAAAGTTCCGTTCGCTGCCCAAGGTGAATAGTTGGCCATTAATTTTCCGCCAAATCTAACAACTCCGTTATAAGTTCCGCCCGGAATGCCACTTATCACATTCCAATTTTGAAAATTATTTAAAAGCGTTGATGTGTTTGCTTTGTAAAGTCCGCCAGTAGTTGCTGCAACTAATGTGGTGTCTGTTAAAGCTATTTGGTATACGTTAATATAAGCGCCTCCTGGACCAATATAATAAGTGTCCTTTGTTTCTATTTTATCAGTATCAAAAACAACAATTCCAAAACCACAAGCTAAATAGGCAATGTTGTTTTTAAAAGTAACTTCATTAATGTTTTTTTTACCTGTAATTGTTTTGCGTTTTATATCTGAAAAGTTGGTTATCACGCCGTCTTTTAAAACATCTATGTTTGCATTATTATAAACGATTAGCAAAGCGCCGTTATAGGGATTGTATCTTAATAATGTAATTCCAATATCGGATAAGCCGTTTATTTTACTTACTAATTCAGTTGAGCCATCAGAAATTGTATACTTAATTAAGCCGGTTCCGTTTGATGCATAAACCACATCGCCAACTTTTGCAACCGTATTACAAGAATTGTAACTAAGATGGTCTTTCCACTCGCCCACTTTCACCTGAGTCATTCCGACTAAGGTTATCAAGACAAAAAGTATGGCTATTTGTATCTTTCTACTCATTCTATCTAAAACGCAAAAAGCATAAATTTATTATAAATCTAAATAAATAATTGGATTATCTTTGCCCGTATTAAGGCTCTGTAGTTCAATGGATAGAATGGGAGTTTCCGGAACTCTTGATATAGGTTCGATTCCTATCAGAGCTACCATAATGAAAAGCCCGATATTTTCGCGGCTTTTTGTTTTTAAGCCTTATTATTCACGATTCTTCATCTTATTTTGAGTTAAAACGGGAAAACTCGCACAAAATCAGCTCCTTTTCCAAAGGTACAATTGTCCTAAAAAGGCTCAAATTTTGTGTTTTTCTGTTGCTTATTTCCAAAATACATAGTAATATTGCACCCCCAGTTTGGGAATTTTCCTTCTTAGCTCAGCTGGTTAGAGCACGTGACTGTTAATCACGGGGTCCCTGGTTCGAGCCCAGGAGAAGGAGCAAAAAGAGGATGTAAGAAATTGCATCCTCTTATTTTTTAAAAACAAAAATTATTAAAATATGAGTTTATTAGTTGTAGGTACTGTTGCTTTTGATGCTATTGAAACCCCTTTTGGGAAAACAGATAAAATAGTTGGAGGCGCCGCTTCCTATATTACTTTAGCTGCTTCTTATTTTCATAAAGACATTAGCTTGGTTTCTGTAGTTGGTGATGATTTTCCTCAAGATTTTTTAAATATTTTAAAAGGGAAAGGCGCTAATTTAGAAGGCCTGCAAATTAAAAAAGGCGAAAAATCTTTTTTCTGGGCGGGTAAATATCATAACGATTTAAATAGCCGCGATACTCTAGAAACTCAATTAAACGTATTAGAAAAATTTGATCCAATTGTTCCTGAAAGTTCAAAGGCAGTTGACTTTTTAATGCTAGGAAATTTAGTGCCTGCTGTTCAACAAAAAGTTATTTCTCAATTAAGTAAACGTCCTAAATTAATTGTGTTAGACACGATGAATTTTTGGATGGACATTGCCATGGATGATTTGAAAAAAACATTAACTATGGTTGATGTTTTAACTATCAACGATTCTGAAGCGCGTCAGTTATCAGGCGAATATTCATTGGTAAAAGCAGCACAAAAAATTTTACAAATGGGCCCGAAAACCTTAGTGATTAAAAAAGGTGAGCACGGCGCCTTGTTGTTTAATAAAGACGAAGTGTTTTTTGCACCAGCGCTTCCTTTAGAAGATGTTTATGATCCAACAGGTGCCGGTGATAGTTTTGCGGGTGGCTTTATTGGTTACTTAGCAAAAACAAAAGACATCTCTTTCGAAAACATGAAACGCGCTATTATTTTTGGTAGTGCTATGGCAAGTTTTACTGTAGAGAAATTCGGTACAGAACGTTTAATTAATTTATCACAAAACGATATTGAAGAGCGCGTACAAGAGTTTGTTGATTTAGTACAATTCGATATTTCTTTAGTATAACGGTCAGAACCAACCGCCTTCTTTTCCTAGATTACGACGATCTTTTTTAGTTGGTCTTCCGCTACCTTTTTCTTGTTTTACATTCATCGTAAAAAAAGCTTTTTCTTGTTTATCGACTTTTTCCATTGGGGGAGAATGATCAGCGTAATACTTTTTTGCGGCTTCAAAGTTTCCTCGTTTGTCTGTTAAACCGGTTACTTCAATTATTTTTTTATAGTTAGCTGAAACAGAAATGGTGTAAGTCTCGCCGATTTTTACAAGATGAGATGGTTTGATGTTGGTCTCGTTCAATTTAACTTTACCGCCTTTAATGGCATCGCTTGTTAACGACCGTGTTTTAAAAATACGGATGGCCCATAGATAAGTATCAATACGTATGTCGGTTTTTAGTGTTTTCAATGCTTAAAATGCTTTTCTAAATGTAAAAAAATTATTTCGTACCTTTACGTCATGACAATTGCGGTATACGCGCGCAACACTAAAGACAATCATCCTCTTTATCTCGAAAAATTAGCTGTTCTTTTGAAAAAAGAAAAAGTTAATCTAATCGTTTACGAATCGTATTATCAGTTTCTGCAAAAGCAATATAATTTTAGTACCGAGTTAGAAACGTTTTCATCTTCCGACTCATTAAAATCAAAAGCTGATTACGTAATTTGCTTGGGCGGAGACGGCACTATGCTTGAAACTTTAGCATTGGTACGAAAATCAGGCATCCCTGTATTAGGCGTAAACACAGGGCGTTTGGGCTTTTTAGCATCAGTTTCCAAAGATGATATTGAAAAGGCGGCTTCACTTTTAGTCACCGAAAAATTTACACTTGATAAGCGCGAACTATTAGAATTAGTTGGCTGGGAAAAACAATTTGCTGATGTAAATTACGGGTTAAACGAATTTACCATTCACAAAAAAGATTCTTCTGCTATGATTCACATCGATACTTATGTTGATGATGTGTTTTTAAATTCTTATTTCGCTGATGGTTTAATTGTGTCTACTCCCACCGGATCTACAGCTTATTCGTTGAGTTGTGGCGGACCAATTATGATTCCTGACTCTGAAAATTTTATTATTACGCCCATTGCTCCACATAATTTAAATGTTCGTCCAATTGTTATTTCCAACAACAAAACTTTGAGTTTTAAAGTTAGCGGGCGTTACGACGGCTTCAATATTTCGCTCGATTCGCGCGGTTCACAAATCAACTCAAGCACCGAAATAAAAATCAAAAAAGCCGATTTCCGATTTAATATGATAAGCTTCGAAGGACAGCATTTCTTTGAAACCCTTCGTAACAAATTATTGTGGGGTTTAGACAAGCGCCAATAATTGCCTAAATTACTGATTATCAGAGTATTTAATACGCGTAAAAATCACTTTATTTTCTAAAGTTTTCGTATTTTCGCTACTCACTAATTTTTGAAAATTTATGGCCAAATTCAGACGAGAAGATGCGCTTGATTATCACTCACAAGGCAGGCCCGGAAAAATTGAAGTAGTCCCAACAAAACCATACAGTACCCAACGAGATTTAACCCTTGCTTACTCGCCCGGAGTTGCTGAACCCTGTCTCGAAATTGAAAAAAATCCGGAAGACGCTTACAAATACACAGCGAAAGGAAACTTAGTAGCTGTTATTTCCAACGGTACTGCGGTTCTTGGTCTTGGTGATATTGGTGCCCTCGCCTCAAAACCCGTAATGGAAGGTAAAGGTTTACTCTTTAAAATTTTTGCCGACATAGATGTTTTTGATATTGAAGTTGACACAAAAAATATTGATGAATTTGTAAATACAGTAAAAAATATTGCGCCAACATTCGGCGGAATAAATTTAGAAGACATAAAAGCCCCAGAGTGTTTTGAAATTGAACGTCGCCTTAAGGAAGTTTTAAATATTCCATTAATGCACGATGATCAACACGGCACCGCAATTATTTCTGCAGCTGGATTATTAAATGCTGTTGAGATTGCAGGAAAGAAAATGGAGAAAGTGAAGTTGGTAATCAACGGCGCAGGTGCTTCCGCTAACTCATGCGCAAAAATGTACATAGCTGTTGGTGTGAAGAAAGAAAATATTTTAATGCTCGACAGTAAGGGTGTTATTCATAAAGGCCGTACAGATTTAGATCAATACAAATCCTTCTTTGCTTCTGATAACACAAAAATAAACACCCTGGAAGAAGCCATTAAAGGCGCTGATGTGTTTGTTGGTTTATCTAAAGGAAATATTTTGAATCAGCAAATGGTTCAGAGTATGGCAAAAAAATGTATTGTATTCGCTTTAGCAAATCCAACACCTGAAATTTCTTACGAAGATGCAATTGCTGCACGTAAAGATATTATCATGGCAACAGGAAGAAGTGATCATCCTAATCAAGTGAATAACGTATTAGGGTTTCCTTTTATTTTCCGTGGCGCAATGGATGTTCGTGCAACTTGCATTAACGAAGAAATGAAATTAGCTGCAACAAAAGCCATTGCCGAGTTAGCTAAAGAACCTGTTCCTGATTATGTAAACTTAGCATACGGTTCGAAAAATTTAAGTTTTGGTGAAGAGTATATTATTCCAAAACCAATTGATAGTCGATTAATCTCTGCCGTATCAGCAGCCGTTGCGAAAGCAGCTATTGATAGCGGCGTTGCGAAACATATCATTACAGATTGGGATGCTTACAAAACATCTTTAGATAATCGTTTAGGAAAAGACAATAAATTAATGCGCTCGCTTGCTAACAAAGCAAAGAGTAATCCAAAACGCGTTGTGTTTACTGAAGCCGATACTTACAAAATTTTAAAAGCAGCGCAAGTGGTAAAGATGAAGGTATTGCTAAACCAATTTTATTAGGTAACAAAGAAAAAATTCTAAAGTTACTTGAAGAGTATCAATTAGATTTAGGTGATACGCCTATCATCGACCCTTGGTTGGCAGAAGAAGAAACAAAGCGTAACGAGTATGGCGACATGCTATGGCGTAAACGTAATCGCAGAGGATTAACACAATACGATGCCAGAAAATTAATGCGCGACCGAAATTATTTTGGTGCGATGATGGTGGAATTAGGTTTAGCCGACGCAATGATTTCAGGTTTAACCAGAAAATACAACGCGCCAATTAAACCCGCATTAGAAATTATTGGTGTGCAAGAAGGCGTTAGTAAAGTTGCAGGACTCTACATGATGATTACAAAAAAAGGTCCGTACTTTTTTGCAGACACAACCATGAATGTAAATCCAACGGCGCAAGAGTTGGTTGACATTGCTGTGTTGACTGCTAATACTGTTAAGAGTTACAACATTACACCACGCATTGCCATGTTATCCTATTCAAACTTTGGTTCTGTTACTGGAGAAGTTCCGAATAAAGTTGCTGAAGCTGTAAAAATATTACACAGCAATTACCCGGGTTTAATTGTGGATGGTGATATACAAGCCAACTTTGCGTTGAACAATAATTTATTAAAAGAACAATTTCCATTTAGCACCTTGGCCGATAAAAGTGTAAACACATTTATTTTCCCAAATCTTGCTGCTGGAAATATTGCTTACAAATTAATGCAAGAGATGGGTGGCTCTGAAGCTATTGGTCCGGTATTAATGGGATTAAAAAAACCTGTACACGTATTGCAATTAGGAAGTTCGGTTCGCGAAATCGTAAATATGATAATCATCTCTGTGTTGGACGCTCAAAATAAAAAATGATTAGTTACATAGAAGGTCATATTTCCGAATTAAATCCTGCGCTCATTACCCTTGAAACAAATGGTATTGGCTACTCGTTATTAATTTCACTTAATACTTACACTGCGTTTGCTGGAAAAGAAAAAGCAAAATTATTTATTGAAAGTGTTTTTGTGCGTGATGATAATCCTCGTTATTTTGGTTTTTATACCACTGACGAACGCGATTTGTTTCGTAAACTTATTTCTGTTTCAGGTGTTGGAGGCTCCAGTGCAATGTTGATGTTGTCGTCTCTTGCCCCCGCTGAAATTGCAGGCGCCATTAATACAGCCAATGTGGCTTTGTTAAAAAGCATCAAGGGAATTGGTGAAAAAACAGCTCAACGTATAGTGGTCGACCTTAAAGGGAAATTAGGTAAACATGAGGGAGGAATTTCGCAGATTTTAACACCTTCGTACAATAAAAATAAGGAGGAGGCGTTAATGGCATTAACTACATTAGGTTTCCCCCGTGCTACCGCCGAAAAAGCTATTGAAAAAAGCTTAAAACAACAAGGCGTTAGTTCAGAGAGTGTAGAGGCATTAATAAAAACGGCATTAAAAAATTTATAGACTTATACAGTGAGGCTTAAAGGCGTTTTAAATTTTTTGGTATTTGGGGCAACTTCCGCGGCCTTAATGGGCATTGTATTTAATTCAAGCGCCAACCGAAATTTATTTAAACCCGTTTACGATATTTCAGGACAAACAAAAACTTTAGCTGTTGATACGCCCGAGGTAGAGCTTCCCTATAAATTCGGAGACAACCAGGGTAATGAACCTATTTACGACGATAAGCATCAGCTTTATCTTCAAAATCCTTCCAATATAAAAACCAATATTGAGTACGATCCGAAAACAGGAAATTACGATGTGACTCAAAAAATGGGAAACCTCGATTACCGTCCGGATACTTATATCGACGCGCAAGATTATCAAGATTATATTTTTAAAAAATCAACTCACGATTACTGGCGTACAAAAATTGCTGCTGAAGACGCGAACAAACCGCGAAAAGGTATTGTTCCTAAATTACAAGTAAACAGTGAATTGTTCGATAGAATATTTGGAGGTAACACTGTTGACATTCGTCCTACAGGAACAGCTGAATTAATTTTTGGTTTAAATCGAAACAAAACTTTAAACCCTGCCATTCCTCAAAAACAACAAAAGGTTACCAACTTCGATTTTAATATGCGCATCCAATTAAACTTAATTGGTAAGATTGGAGATAAATTAAAAATTACAACCAGCTACAACACTGAAGCTTCATTCGATTGGGAAAATCAAATTAAATTAGATTATACTGGGTACGAAGACGAAATCATTAAAAAAATTGAAGCTGGTAACGTATCCTTACCGCTTAACAGTTCTTTAATCACAGGTAGTCAGAGTTTATTTGGTATCAAAACCCAATTACAATTTGGAAGACTAACTGCTACAACTATTTTATCACAACAACGCGGTAAAAAACAAGAGGTAAATATTCAGGGCGGCGCACAAACACAACAGTTCTCAGTTAACGGCGATAACTACGAAGCCAACAAACACTTTTTCTTATCACATTATTTCCGCGATAACTATAACGCATGGATGGCCACTCTTCCTGTAATGAGTACCCTATCGTAATTACCAAGGTAGAAGTTTATTTATTAAACCAAACCGGTAATACCGAACAAACGCGTAACGTAGTTGCCTTTGAAGATTTAGGTGAAGACAGCGCGCACATTCATCCAAATTTTGTTGCTACTGCGTTAACTCCTAATCCATGTTTAAGCAATCAGGCCTATGCGGTTTTTGATAGCGCAGGTGTTATCCCACATAACGGAGCAAACGGACTTTACTCAGTTGTTTCAAACACATTAACGGGTATTTTAAAAGACCGTTTGATTTCACAAGCTTCTTCTGCACTTACAAGCAGTACGTTTTGTGCTAACTCTTGTAATGGAACTTCAAACCAATACATGATTCAGTCGCGCGATTTCGATTTAATTGGTAATGCACGAAAATTAAATTCAAGTGAATATACTTTAAACAACCGCTTAGGATTTATTTCCTTAAATCAAACATTGAATAACGATCAGGCGCTTGCAGTATCATTTCAATTTACATATAACGGAAAAACATATCAGGTAGGTGAGTTTAGTGATCAGATTCCGGATAACACATTAGCGTTATTCGCGAAATTATTAAAAGGCGTTAACGTGAATGTAAAATATCCTTCTTGGGATTTAATGATGAAAAACGTTTATTCGTTAAGTGCATACAACCTCAACCAACAAGATTTTCAATTAAACGTTTACTACAACAACATCGAAACAGGAGTTGATATTCCTTACATTCCATATGGTTCAATTAATGGTCAACAATTAATTCGTGTTTTAGATTGCGATAAGTTAAGTGTAAACGGTGATAGATTTTCAGATGGCGTGTTTGACTTTTTACCCGGCTTTACTATTAACCCTGCAAACGGACGAATTTACTTTACAACCATCGAACCATTTGGTTCAACATTAAAATCTAAATTCAATCAAACAGATGATTTTCCAACTGCAAACAAATATTTGTTCCAAGAGCTTTACGATTCAACTCGCGTATCAGCACAGCAATTACAAGAAAAAAACCGTTACAAAATTAAAGGCTCTTACAAATCCGCTTCAGGTTCTGAAATTTCTTTAAACGCATTAAATATCCCACAAGGCGCTGTTGTTGTAACCGCTAACGGCGTTCGATTAACAGAAAACTCTGATTACACGGTTGATTACACTTTAGGTCGTGTTAAAATTATTAACGAAAGTATTTTAAACAGCGGCGCGCAAATTAAAGTTTCAGTTGAAAGTAATTCACTCTTTAACGTACAACAAAAAAGTTTAATGGGCACTCGTCTCGACTTTAAAGTAAATCGTGATTTAACTTTAGGTGGTAGCTTCTTGCGTTTTTCAGAAAAACCTGTAACACAAAAAATAAGTACGGGAGATGAACCCGTATCGAATATCATTTACGGAGTAGATTACAATTACAAAACCGAAGTTCCTTTTTTAACCCGCATCATCGACCGCATTCCTTTAATCAACACCAAAGAAATGAGCAGCATCACCACACAAGGTGAATTTGCTCATTTAATTCCCGGTAACGCCGCTGCCATTGGTAAAAAAGGAAATTCTTACATCGATGATTTTGAAGGAAGTATTTCTTTAATTGATATTCGTAGTCCGCAAGCTTGGTTCCTTGCCAGTATTCCTCAAGGACAACCAGCTTTATTTCCTGAAGCCAGCAGTAACGATGATATTGATATTGGAAAAAACAGGGCGCGCTTTAACTGGTATCAAATAGATGGTGGTTTAACAAGGCAGCAAAACGGTGTTACTCCTCCTGGTTATGACAAAAACGTTTATTCAAACAATCTTTATCGTCAAATTTTAGAAACAGAGTTGTTTCCTGGCAAAACACCACCTAACGGTCAGCCCGTTGTGCTTCCTGTTTTAGAATTAGGTTTTTATCCTGCAGAACGCGGTCCTTACAATTTAGATGTTCTTCCTGTCGTCGGCAAAACCGCAGGGGTTGATGGCGCAACAGGACGATTAAATAATCCTGCAAGCCGTTGGGGCGGTATGATGCGCCGATTAGAAACAAATGATTTTCAAGCTGCCAACATCGAGTACTTGCAGTTTTGGGTGATGGATCCGTTTAATGATGATTACAACACAACTACTCATCCTGACATGGACCCGAACAATCTTCCTTCTGGAGATTTGTACATTAACATTGGTAACGTATCAGGAAGATATTATAAAAGATGGTAGGATGGCTTATGAAAACGGTTTGCCGGGTGTCTCTGCTGCCACCTCTAACTTACCGGTTGGGTCTACAAATCTTGGCGTCCCTCCTACTTTACCACCTATAACAAATTCTTTTTCTTCTGATCCTGACGACCGCATTAAACAAGACGTTGGTTATGATGGAATGGATAACGCTGCGGAAACAGATAAGTTCGGGGCTTCTTTAGCGGCCATTCAAACCTTAAGCGGTTTTAATTCCTCTGCTGAATTAAACGCGAACTTTTTTAAAGACCCTTCGTCAGATGATTATAATTTCTTTAGAGATGATGATTACGACAGTGGTGATAAAAAAACTTTAGACCGCTATAGATTTTACAATAACTCTGAAGGCAACTCGCCGACCGAGAAGTTTACAAAAACCAGAACAGTGGAGGATATTCTACTGTAAGTTCTAACAACCCAAACATTGAAGATTTAAATAAGGATAATACTTTAAGTGAAACTGAAAACTATTATCAATACAGAATTAAAATTTCGAAACAAGATTTAGATCCGAACAACGTTGGAAACAATTTTATTGTAAACTCATTTGAAGGAACCGGTGACATTGAAGGGATTAAAAAAACCGTTCGCTGGTATCAATTTAAAGTTCCGGTAACACAATTTGAAAATGTAGTTGGTGGTATTGAAGGCTTCAACTCTATTCGTTTTATGCGTGTTTACATGAAAGGATTTGACAAACCCGTTGTATTACGTATTGCACGTTTTGAAATGGTGCGTAGCGATTGGAGACGTTATCAATTTGATTTAAGCAGGCCGGGTGAGTATTTAGGTAATGAAGATAACTCTACTTCGTTCGATGTGTCAGCGGTTAGCGTTCAAGAGAACGGAGAAAAACAGCCGGTGAATTATGTAATTCCTCCGGGCATTCAACAACAACAAAACATTCAAACAACCAATTTAGTTTTACAAAACGAACAAGCTTTACAATTGCGTACAACCAATTTAAAAGATGGTGACAGTCGCGCTGTTTTCAGAAACATGGATCAGGATATGCGAATGTTTAAAAATCTAAAAATGTTTGTGCATGGTGAAAAATTAGGAATAGATCCGTTAAACGATGGCGACTTAACCGTATTCATTCGTTTAGGAACCGATTATAACAATAACTATTACGAATACGAAATTCCATTACAGTTAACCGCGCCCGCTTATTACGATCCAAATAATGAGAATGACAAAAACATTGTTTGGCCTTCTGCTAATGAAATAAATATTTGTTTTGATGAATTAACCAGCAAAAGAATAACGGAATAAAGTAACAGGAAGAGATTTAAGTTTAACACAAAAGCCATTTTCACTCGCCTCAGGTAATAACACCATTACTATTGTTGGTAATCCGAATTTAGGTTCGGTGAAAAGTATTATGATTGGGATTCGCAATCCAAAAGATGATGGTGCCTTGCCAAAAAGCGCTGAAGTGTGGGTAAACGAATTACGCTTAACTGATTTCAATAATAAAGGAGGCTGGGCAACAACGGGCCGTGTACAAGCTAAACTTGCCGACTTAGGACAAGTATCGCTCGCGGGAACATACAGTAAACCATTTTTCGGTAGTGTAGAAAAGAAAATTAATGAGCGTAGTAAAGAAACCACTTTGAATTGGGATTTCACTTCGCAATTTCAAATTGGAAAATTCTTCCCTTCTAAATGGAAAGTAAGTTTGCCGATTTATTATTCTTACGGCGAAACCAGAGTGAAGCCTTTGTTTAATCCATATGAACCCGATGTGGCTTTAGATAATTTAAAACCAAACGAACATTTTACAACAGAAGATATAAAGAAATTAAAATTCAATGCGCTTGATTATTCTAAACGTAAAGGCATCAACTTTACCAATGTGCGTATTGACGGATTAAAACGCGCAGGCGCAAAACCAATGCCTTGGGATATTTCAAACTTTGCTATTACTTATGCTTACACCGAACAATTCCGCCGTAATGTAAATATCCATCACAACATATTAAAACAATACAGAGCTAACGTTACTTACGGATTCCAATTACAACCAAAAGCATGGAAGCCATTTAGTAAAATGAAAATTTTTGAAAATAAATGGTTGGCGCTTATTAAAGATTTCAACTTACAACCATTGCCAAATCGTTTTGGTGTATCGATGGATATTACAAGAAATTATTCTGAATTATTAAATCGTGACATTACAAGTTTCTATACTAACAGTGATGATAGAACCTTGACGCAATTCAATAAACAGTTTTTAATTTCCCGCGCGTATGATTTCAGATGGGATTTTTGTAAAGCTTTAAAGTTTGATTACACCGCCAATAACGATGGTCGAATTTTAGAACCTTATGGGGCCATTGATACAAAAGAAAAGAAAGATACTATTAAACAAAATTTATTAGGCTTCGGCGAAAACATGGTGTTCCGTCAGCAATTTAATATTAACTATAGTGTTCCGCTCAATAAAATTCCTATTCTTGATTTTGTTACTTTATCTTATCGCTATGGTGGTACTTATACCTGGAACAGAAAACCATTTGCAGCTGATGATAAAATTGGAAACACTATTCAAAACACAAATACTAAAAACTACACCACTAATCTTAACATGATTAGTTTGTATAACAAAATTCCATATTTCCGACGAATAAATTCAGGACAATCATCTAAACCAGGTAAGAGCCCAACAGGTAAATCGAAAACCGCGGTCTCTACTACTGATTCAACTTCAACTGAAAAGTAAAAGAGTCGGAAAACTTTAAAGACATTGGAGAGTTTTTAGCTCGTGGTTTAATGATGATTAAAACGGTAAACTTTGTTGTACAACAAACCAACGGAACAGGTATGCCAAACTTTAATCCAAAATCAGAATATCTTGGAATGGATTGGGGACAAAATCAAGCACCGGGCTTACCATTTATTGCAGGCTCTCAGGAGGATATTAGGCCTTACGCTTATGAACAAGGTTGGTTAACACTTAATCCAAATCAAACAACACCATACACGCGTAATAAATCAGAAACCAGAACATATCGTGCAAGTATTGAACCACACGGAAGTTTAAAAATAGAGTTGAACGGATCACAAACAAAAAGTAACAGCCATACATCATTTATGCGTTGGGATAGTATTTCGAACACATATAGATTTGATGAGAGCGTTAACGAGACAGGAAACTTTAACACTAGTGTATTTACGCTCGGAAAATCATTTACAGATAAAGGCAGAGGTGTAGAGTCAGAATTGTTTAAAGAGTTTTTAGTTATTCGTCAGGATTACGCGCGTCAGTTAAGCGAGTCCGATCCGAACTCATCAGGTTTACAAACTAATGGCTTAGGCAACCCTTATTTTGACGGTTATAACCCAACACAACAAGATGTTTTAATGGGTGCTTTCTATGAAACTTATACCGGAAGAAAAATACAGAATTACGGAACCAAAAAAATATTCCCTGGTTTCCCAATGCCTAACTGGACTATTACTTGGGATGGTTTAGGTAAGATTAAATCACTACAAAAAATATTCCGTGCTATTACACTCCGTCATAGTTATAAATCAAATTATACAATTGGTGGTTATGCGAATAACTTATTATATGTTGGCGATAATAACGACCGCGTTATTTCCCGTTCGCCTGTACAAAACCCTGTTATTAATGGAACAGCCGAGAGCGCTAACTTTACACCTTATTACAACGTTGCTTCAATCGTGATCAGTGAAGGGTTCCAGCCGTTAATTAAATTAGATCTACAGTTTGTGAAACCGGGATGGCAAGGTAATTTTGAAATTAAACGTGATAAAACCGTAACCCTAAACTTTACCGGTCCGCAAATTATTGAAACAAAAGGTCAGGAATACGTTATTGGTGTAGGTTACCGTTATCCTAAATTAACCATTAAGAGATTAAGCATACAAGGCAAACCTTTACAAAGCGATTTAAATATTAAAATTGACTTAAGTTACCGTCGTAACGTATCGGTAATTAGACGAATAGTTGATGAGATTAGTACGCCAACCGGAGGCACAAATATCATTACATTGCGTTCAGCTATTGATTATCAGTTAACTCAAAACATAAACCTGCGTATATTTTATGATTGGATTAGAACAACGCCTCAAACCTCGGCCTCGTTCCCAACCTCTAACGTTAACGCCGGATTTAGCTTAAGGATTAACCTCCAATAAAAATCATTTGTAAATATTAACTAAACACATACATTTGTAAAAAAACAATTATGAATTTTCCAACAGATCTTAAATACACAAAAGACCACGAGTGGGTAAAAGTAAACGGTAACGAAGCTATTATTGGCATAACTGATTTCGCACAAAAAGAATTAGGCGACATTGTTTATGTAGATATTTCTACAATCGGCGAAACTGTTGAGATGGAACAAGTGTTCGGTACGGTTGAAGCTGTTAAAACCGTTTCTGATTTATTTATGCCAGTATCAGGTAAAGTTTTAGAAGCGAATAAAGATATTGATTCGGCTCCTGAAAGCGTAAATACTGATCCTTATGGAAAAGGTTGGATTATTAAAATTGCAATCTCTGATGCTAAACAATTAGACAGCTTGTTATCAGCTGATGCTTACAAAAAATTAATTGGCGCTTAATTCTAATTAAAAATAATAATAACCGTCTCCACTAAAAGGGACGGTTTTTTTATGGTTATAACTCTGCTAAAAAAACATTCTTACAAACTCGCCATACTTTGGGCGCTGGTAATTTTTGCCTTGTGTTCAATGCCCGGACGATTAATTCCCGCTGTAAGTTGGTTGGAATTATTGAGTTTTGACAAATGGGTACACGCCAGTGTGTTTTTTGTTTTAGTAAGCTTGTTAGGGATTTCCGTGAAAGCGCATCAACAAAACAACAAGCTGTTTTATTTTTACTTTATACTTTCTGTAATGTATGGCGGACTTTTAGAAATAATGCAAGCGAAAGTGTTTAGCGACCGCAGTGCCGATTGGTATGATATGATTGCAAATTCGTTTGGTTGTTTAATAGCACTTCTGCTACATCACAAAATAACCAGATTGGTTTTTAGATAGAGCCTTTCGACTGTTTTTTTACTCTTTTTTTCATTGCAGGGCAACCGTCGCATTTATTGGTTCTGCACTCTTGAAAAATAAGCGCCGTACTTAAAACAATAGCCCATAAAAAAACCTGACTCTTAAAGATTTGTTTCATAATTCAAAGATATAATTTAGTACTTTAGTATCATTATTAGATGACGCTTTTTTTTCATATTGGCCGCTATTTTATGCTTTTATTCAGGGTTTTTAGTAAACCTGAAAAATTCTCTGTGTATGCCCGCCAAATTATCTACGAAATAAACTCACTTGGTATTGGCTCATTAAGCATTGTCAGTATTATTTCCGTTTTTATGGGCGGGGTAATTACTATACAAGCTGCCTTTGGTTTTTCAAGTCCTTGGATTCCTTTATATGCTGTTGGTTTTACAACCCGCGAATCAATGGTACTTGAATTTTGTCCAACTATTGTGAGTTTAATTTTAGCAGGAAAAGTGGGTTCTAATATTGCTTCTGAAATTGGTGCTATGCGCGTAACTGAACAAATTGATGCGCTCGAAATTATGGGCGTAAATTCTGCAGGTTATTTAATCCTTCCCAAAATTGTAGCCGCCATGATTATTAATCCATTCTTAATTGCGATTAGTATGTTTCTTGGTTTAGTGGGCGGTTATTTAATGGGAATATCATCGGGCGCATGTACCTCTTACGAATACATTTTTGGAATACAAGCTTTTTTTGAACCTTGGAAATTATACTACTCTTTCACTAAGGTAATTGTATTTGCTTTTATTATTACATCTATCGCTTCTTACTTCGGCTACTTTACTAATGGCGGGGCTTTAGAAGTTGGTAAATCCAGTACGCGTGCTGTTGTAATCACCAGCATTTTAATTCTAATTTTTAATTTGATTTTAACGCAGTTATTCCTGGCACGTTGATTGAAATTAAAAACATATCCAAAAATTTTGGCGACCGCAAAATAATTGACGACGTATCCTTTACTTTTTATCCGGGCAAAACTAATTTAATGATTGGCGAAAGTGGTTGTGGTAAAACAACTATTTTAAAATTAATGGTGGGGTTGCATAACGTTGACGAAGGACAAATTTTGTATTCCGGAAAAAACTTTCCTGTTTTAGGTCCGAAGGAAAAACAAGAGGTGCGTAAAGAAATTGGAATGTTGTTTCAAGCTGGTGCTTTATTTGATTCACAAACCTTAGAAGAAAACGTTCGCTTTCCTTTAGACATGTTTACAAGTCTGACAAAAGCTGAAAAGCTAGACCGCGTTAATTTTTGTTTAGAGCGCGTTAAATTAGAAGGGAGAAATGCTTTATATCCATCAGAGTTAAGCGGTGGTATGAAAAAACGTGCAGCCTTAGCTAGTGCTATTGCTAATAATCCAAAGTATTTGTTTTGTGATGAGCCTAACTCGGGTCTCGATCCAAAAACATCTATTATCATTGATGAATTGATTCAAGACATTACACACGAATATAATATTACAACTGTTGTTATTACGCACGACATGAACTCTGTTCTTGAAATTGGCGAAAACGTTATGTTTATCTACAAAGGAAAAAATTGGTGGACAGGAACACAAAAAGATATTTTAAGTGTTACCAATAAAGAAATGTACGATTTTGTATTTGCTTCCGAATTTATGCAACAGGTTTTTAAAGCCGCCAAATCATAATTTTTATTTTCCGCTTCACATCTTCGGTTATTCTTAAAACGGCGGGGCAAACCATCGTATTCTTAAAAGTTAAATCCATTACCTGAATCATCTTTTTTCTATCTGTATGAGGGTATTCTCTGCAGGCGTTTGGTCTATCGTTATAAATACCACAATAGTTTTCTGAATCTAAAAACGGGCACGGCGCCACTTGTAACACGTAGTCATTATCTTCATCTAAGCGTAAATATTTTTCTATAAACGCTCCCGGTTTTAATTTCACTGCTTTTGAAGCTCGCTCTATATCCTTTTGATAAAATATTGGAGACGTTGTTTTACAACAATTCCCACAGGTTAAACAATCTATTTTAGAAAAGGCTTCTTCGTGTGCTTCGTGAAAAAGATCATCAAGCTCATCAGGTTTACGCAACTTAACTTTATTAAAAAACTTAAGGTTTTCTTTTTTTAATTTTTCGGCTTGTTTTCGGAAGTGTTCTAAATCCACAACTTATTTTTTTACGATAACATACACATCTTCGTTATCTTTTTTCATGTGGTATTTTTCGCGGGCAAATTTTTCCAAACTTTTTTTGTTAGTTTTTAATTCTTCTATTTCGCGTTTGTTGTTTTCTATCTCCGTTAAATAATAATTACGGTCGCCCTTTAACTTATTTAATTTTCCAATTAAATCGGCTTGGCTAAACACATCGTTTTTATCAAAAAACAAGAGCCATACTACAATGCCAATTGTTGTTAAAAGGTATTTGTTACGTATGAATTTAAAAAATTTCATTTTACTTTAGTATAAAGTTAGTTCAAAAACCAAGTCCCATTTTCTCTTTTGAAAGCAATTATTAATATAGCATTGTTAGTTTGTTTAGGGTTGTTAAATCCGGCGTTTTCGCAGGAAAACACCTCCTTTAAAGCCCAACAATTAAAGAATAAGCGGGTAAAAGATGCTTATGCCAGCAAATGGCCGGGGCTTGAGGCGGAGTTAAAGGCTAAAAAGATAAATTCCTCAGCTATGGAAGTATTTATCCGCATCTTCAAAAAAGAGAAAGAATTAGAGCTCTGGGTAAAAAATAAAAGCGATTTAAAATACACCTTTCTCAAAAAAATTGCCATTTGTGCCTCTAGCGGAGAGCTGGGGCCTAAACGTAAAGAGGGCGATTATCAGGTTCCAGAAGGGATTTACGATATCCCTGTTTTCAACCCAAATAGCTCTTACTTTCTAGCCTTAAAAGTGGGCTATCCGAACAAAAGCGACCGAATATTAGTAGATGGTAAAAGACCCGGTGGAGATATTATGATTCACGGGAATTGTGTTACTATTGGGTGCATTCCTTTGCAAGACGATCCTATAAAAGACGTTTATATGTTATGTGTTGAAGCCAAAAACAACAACACTTCGCCAAGAGTAGAAATTTATCCTTGCAAGTTGACTGATGAAAATTGTAAACTTCTAAAAGAAGAATTCACCGATGTTAAAAATAATTTTTGGGCAAATTTAAAGCCGGCCTTTACTTACTTTGAAGCAAATAAAACACCGGCTAAATATAGTATAAACGCAAAAGGTCTTTACGTTTTCAGTAACTAAGCTTTTCCTTTCTCTTCTTTTCCGCCACCACCAGCTTTACCGGCGATACCTTCCAAATCACGATCGAAGAAATATAAACCACCTTTATCGTCACCAACTAATTTAAGTTTATCAACGATTTGGCGTGCTAATGATTCCTCTTCTATCTGTTCGCTTACATACCACTGTAAAAAGTTGTGCGTAGTATAATCTTTTTCCTTAAGGGTAATCTCAACTAATTTATTTATTTCTGAAGTCACTTTTATCTCATGCTTTAACACTTCTTCAAAAACATACTTTACAGATTTAAAACTTGCAGGCGGTTGCTTTAATGCAGGAACTAAACCATGACCTCCACGCTCGTTAACGAACTTAATTAGCTTTAACATATGCATGCGCTCTTCGTCGGCGTGCGTATATAAAAAAGCAGAGATGCCATTTAAGCCTTGGGTTTCTGCCCAGCTGGCCATAGCTAAATAATATTGCGATGAAGACGCTTCAAGCTCTATTTGCTTATTTAAAGCGCTGGTTACTTTTGAACTTAACATAGTATAATTTGTTTTAGAATGATAGTATAAAGTTATATCTTTATTTTCACTTATAAAAGTAATGATTAGTATAATTAATAGCGTTTACAGTTCTGTTTTAAAAGCATTCTATTTGGCTTTTTTAATCTGTTCTCCGTTTCTTACACTGTCCCAAAACAAAATTGAACAAATTGTTAGGCTGAATAAAAGTTCTGACAGCCTTATGCGCATCGATGCAAAAACAGCTTTAAAATTAGCCGAACAGGCATGCGAGCTTTCAAAAGTTCTTAAAATTGACTCGTTAGAATATGAATCCGGCTTCGAAAGGGCTGTCGCGAATGCTTATCTCGGTAATTTAAATGTCGCTCTTGAAAATTTTATCAAAAGTAAAGCGCTTGCAGAAAAAATAAAAGACCCGGCAAGGATTATTCAGTCGCTAAACGCCATTGGAAACATATACAAAGAGATTGATCATCTTGACATGGCTTTGAAAAGCTATAATGAAGCTTTAGCGATTTGTAGGTCGTCAAAAAATTATTCCAAATATTGCCTTGTGGAAAGTAACATGGTTGTTTTCTTGCAACAGATCAAAGCTGTTGATTCATCTATCGCGCATTGTTACAGGGCTCTTGACCTAATAAAGGCAAACAAAAACGAGAGGGAAAGTGCTATTTTTAAAGTCACCGTTTATTGTACTTTGACGAATAACTATATTGATAAAAAAATCGTTGATTCAGTATTAAAATATTCCACAATAGCTTTACAAATGCAGCAAGACGTAGGCGACAAATTAGGTTATGCCGGAAGTTTATACAACCTTGGAACATTCTATTATAAGAATAAAGATTATGTTACATCAGAAAAGTATCATTTAATGGCCGCCAAAGCTAATCCTGGCAATCTTGATTTAATGATTGAAATTAAAAAAGCTGTGGCTGATGTAAGTTATGAATTACAGAATTACAAACAATCGGCTCTGACTTATTGGGAGTGCATCGTATTAAAAGATAGCTTATCTAAAATGCAAACTATTGATAAGATAAGTGAAATGGAAGTGAAATACGAAACCGGAAAAAAAGAAGAAGAGCTAAAACGCTTGGGTGCCGAAAAAGAAGTTACAGATTTGAAAGCAAAACAATCCCGCCTTTGGTTAATCGCCTCTTCGGTCGGAATTTTATCCGTAGTAATTGTTGCCTTTGTTTTGTTCCGTCAAAATAAAAGCAGACAACAAGCCAATAAATTATTACAACAGCAAAATCATGAAATCGTTCATCAGAAAAAAGAAATTACGGATAGTATTAATTACGCCAAACGAATTCAATTAGCTATTCTACCGCCTGATAAAATGGTGAAACAACTTTTGCCAAATGCATTTGTGTTGTACAAACCAAAAGATGTTGTGAGTGGTGATTTTTATTGGATGGAAGAAAAAAACGGAATGATACTGTTTGCTGCAGTTGATTGTACCGGTCATGGTGTGCCAGGTGCTATGATGAGCGTTGTTGGTTTAAACTTATTAAATCAGGCTGTAAAAGAAAAAGGCTTAACTACACCTTCAGAAATTTTAAAACATTTAGATACCGGCGTTACAGATACATTAAGACAAAGTGCGGATAAGGATAGCATTAAAGACGGAATGGATTTATCGCTTTGCTCTTACAATCCAAAAACTTTAGAATTACAATACGCGGGCGCATTTAATAATTTATGGGTGGTGCGTAAAAACATTTCCTCTTCTTATACACCACAAACTAAAAACGAAATTTTCTTTGAAGAACATTTATTAGAAATAAAAGCGGATAAATTTCCAATAGGAAGTAACGTAGATGGCGTAGCCGACAACTACACTAATTATAAACTCAAATTACAAAAAGGCGATTGCGTGTATTTATACTCTGATGGTTTTGCGGATCAGTTTGGCGGGCCGAAAGGAAAAAAATTCAAATACAACGCCCTTAAAAAATTCTTAGTTTCCATTCATGAGTTGCCGCCGGCCGAGCAGCGTGAAAAATTATTATCTGCATTCGAAAACTGGAGAGGAAATTTAGAACAGGTGGATGATATTTTAGTGATTGGTGTTTGTGTGTAAATGAACCGCAAGTATTTTATAGCCATCATTCCACCCGAACCTGTTTTTTCTGAAGTAGAGAAAGTAAAGCTGGAGATTTCCCAAAAGTACAATAACAAAAGTTCGCTTCGTTCGCCCGCACACATTACGCTTCACATGCCTTTTGAAATGAAGGAAACGAAAGAAGACCATCTAATACAAACTATTTCCGAATTTAAATTCTCCACTGCTTTTCCCGTTCAATTAAATGGCTTTGGTTGTTTTGAGCCAAAAGTTATTTTTATTGATGTACAAAAAAACGAAACGCTTACTGCTCTTCAAAACCAATTAGTGTTTCATGTAAAAAGTCATTTAAATATTTTCAATCAGTACGATGACAAAAGAGGTTTTCATCCGCATGTAACTATTGCTTTTCGTGATTTAAAAAAACAAGATTTTTATTTAGCGAATGAAGAGTATAAATCAAAAAGCTTCTGGGCTGAATTTAGAGCGAGCTCTTTCTTCCTTTTAAAACACACCGGGAAAGTTTGGTTAGCGCACAAAGAGTTTCCGCTTACAGCTTAAGCATGATTTGAATAGTTTGCATTCGCGGAGGTCGCACATCACCCGGACGGGAACTATATTCTTCATTAGCAACATTGTTTACTAAATAAGAAACCTTAAGTGTTTTTGAAATATGAAATCCAATTCTTAAATCATGAACCCAAGAACCCGCTCTGTCTTTTTCGCGATATCGAGGAAGTCCAGGTAAAACGTAAGTGAAATCGTAATAATCAAATCCGGCTTGTATATCGTGTAATAAACTCTCATTAAACTTTTTATCAATGTTCTCCATATAGCTTTGGTATCTTGTACTAAAACCAATAGAAATAAATTTATAGTCGAACTGAATATCATTTTTAAACAAATGACGGTTACGGTATTTCAACACGTTTAAATAAGGAAGTCCTAAAGTATCAACAGAAGGGTTGTAATCCGGGTTAATAGGATCAATATAAGTATAGCCAGTAAACAAGCTTACATTAACGGGGCCAATTTTTCCTGCGCCTATTACAGATAATTCGACACCTTTAATTTGTGCGCGACCCATATTTTGAGATTTAAAGCCCGCGTGATCAAGTAAAGTTTGAAGAGGCACTGTTGGTCCGGGTTGTTGTCCGTTCGGTAAAAAGAAATCAAATGAGAACTCAACCATGTTATAATATTCCATCCAAAATCCTGAAACGTCTAAAAAGCCCTTGAACTTACCAAGTGAAAAACCTTGTTTCACACCAAGCTCAGTACTCCATCCGCGCTCAGGTTGTAAAGATGGATTCGGATAAATTTTTAGAGCACTTACGCCGGTACTTACAAATTTTTCGGCTACACTTGGAAAACGATAACCTTGTCCGTAAGAAGCGCGAATAAAAGTATAATTAAACAATTGGTAATTCAAACCTGCTCTTATTACCGGTTGGAAAGCAAGATTATTAATTACTTTCTTTCCAAATTTTAAATATCCCCTTGTATAGGCAGTATCCACTTCATAACGCTCGGTGCGCATACCAAAAGAAGCGGTTAGTTTTTTAATTTTTTTATCGAGTTGCAAATAAGCTGCATAATTTTTTCCCGTATGTCTTCCAAACAAAGAATCAGAAAAAATTTGTTGTTCCATATAAACAACACCTGTCGAAATATTAAAATTATTTTTAAAGTGTTTCTGATATTGGAATTCGTTATAATAAAGTTCGGCTGTTGACTCTTGATTTTTATCGTTTGTATTAAGTGTTAAGAAATATCTGCTTCTTAAACTAAGTTTGTTGCCGTCACCAAAAAAGTAAGTTACAAACGGGTCTACATTAAAACGTTTGTTTTTATATTTTTGAATATCATTAGGAACATACGCGCTGTCTTCTTTTTTCCACAAAAAGAACAAGCCTCCTTTACATCCATCATGTTAGTGTTAACTCCAATTGATAGGCCTGGAACTTTTTTGAAATTATATCTTAAGTTTATATTTAACCGCGCACGTTTCTCGTTTTCCGTTTTTAATTCACTTTGCGTTACAGTTTTGGTTCCAACACCTAAAGTTTGTGTTACAATCCCCCCCCTGTAGCCATCATCATTATACATATGACCACCCATAACAAAATCTAAATTGCCAATTTTTTGTGCATGCGAAAAGTTTATGCCTTGTTGTTGTTGACTCGAACCTTTCCACCATTTGTATTGATACTTTGGGGCATCGTAAACGCCCGCAAATAAAGTTACCGAAGTGTTTGGTTTATCTTTTGCATAAGCGGTTCGTAAATTTATTACACCATTTAATGCCGAAGAACCAAACAAAGCAGAAGACGCTCCTTTAATAACTTCAACTTGTTCTAAATTTTCTAGTGGTAAATAATTCCATTTTACGTCTCCTGCATCGGCGCTAATCATTGGCATTTCATCTACCAACATTAACACGCGGCTACCGGCTCCATAAGCAAAACCACTTCCGCCTCGAATGCTTGCTTGTCCATCTGATACCGTTACGCCCGGGACCTGATTCATAATTTGATCTAAAGTTGTTGTGTTTTTATTTTCTATAATCGCTAACTTAATTACTTCCATACTCACCGTAACATCCGATAATTTTTGTTCAAATTTTCCGGCTGATACTACTACCTCATCCAACATAGCATTAGCATCTGTTAAACTAAAGTTCAATTTCAGGGTATCATTTGCTACTACATTAATTACTTGCTTTTGGGATTTATAACCTACCATCGAACAAGTTAACGTATAAGTTCCAACAGGTGCGCTTAAATTAAAATCACCGTTAACATCACTTGTGGTTCCTGTTTTAGAATCTATTGAGATAACGGCTCCGGGCAATTCTCCCGTTTGGTCGTTTACCTTGCCTTTAATAAAACCATTGTCTTGTCCGTAAAAATTAATTTTTAACAGGATAAAGCAAAATATAAAAAGTAATGTAACTTTGTGTTGCATTCCGGGTTTTAAATTCAAAGCACAATATAGAAAAGAATATTTTTAAAACAAATGCCTTCCGACGAATTATTGTATCAAATTGGGCTTACGCTTATTAATGGAATTGGTGATAGTAACGCCAAAAATTTACTGGCCTATTGCGGTAGCGCCTCCGCTGTATTTGAGGCTGATAAATCTTCTCTTTTAAAAATTCCCGGCATTGGTGAATACGTTGCCAACGCCTTGCTAACTGGGAAAACTGTTTTGCATGAAGCAGAAAAAGAAATTCGCTTCATAGAAGATAATGAAATTGAACCCTTGTTTTTTACAGATGAAAATTATCCACAGCGTTTAAAGTTTTGTAGTGATAGTCCTATTTTACTCTACTACAAAGGCAACGCTAATTTAAATGCTGAAAAAATTGTTGCAGTTGTCGGAACCCGTCAGCCCACCGAATACGGCATACAACAAACCGAAAAATTTATTGCTGAATTAAAAGATAGCGGCATTTTAGTAGTGAGTGGTTTAGCCTATGGAATTGATGTTTTAGCTCACAAAAAAGCTTTAGAGAACAAATTGGATACAGTTGGAGTTGTGGCTCATGGGCTCGACAGAATTTATCCGTCGCTACACGAAAACATTGCTTGGAAAATGCAAAAGATGGGTGGGATTTTAACGGATTTCAGAAGTGGAACTAATCCGGATGCGGTTAATTTTCCAAAACGAAATAGAATTGTAGCAGGTATGTGCGACGCTTTAGTAGTAATGGAAAGTAAGCGTGACGGCGGTAGTTTAATTACAGCAACCATTGCTAATAGTTACAATAAAGATGTATTTGCTTTTCCCGGCCGCACCTGCGATCCCCAAAGTGAAGGTTGCAATGCCTTCATAAAAATGAACCGCGCTTCACTTATGGAAAGCGCTGCCGATTTGTTTTATATAATGGGTTGGGATACAGACTTACAGAATAAAAAGAAAGACAGTCCGCAAATACCTTTATTACTGAATCTGAATGAGGAAGAACAAAAAATAATTGATGCTTTTACCAATAAAAAGCAGGTTCATATGGATGAAATTAGTTATGCCAGCCGTTTTCCGGTAAGTAAAGTTTCATCACTATTATTACAGTTAGAATTCTCTAATATTATTAAGTCTCATCCCGGAAAAATGTACTCTTTGGTATAAGTATTATCTTATCTTTGCTTAGTGTTTTTTAAGGATATAGTCGGGCAACAGGAAGTTAAAAGTCGTTTACTAAAAATGGTAAGCGATAACCGTTTACCACACGCTTTATTATTTACAGGTGTTGATGGTTCCGGTAATTTAGCTACGGCCGTTGCGTTTGCACAATATTTATTTTGTACAAACAGACAAGCTAATGATTCGTGTGGAACTTGTCCATCGTGTATGAAGACAAGTAAACTCGTTCATCCGGATCTTCATTTTATTTTTCCTATTGCCAAATCAAAAGACGTAAAACGGAGTAACGATGTTATTACAGAATTCCGTGAGGCCTTTTTAGAAACGCCTTACTTAACTATAAACGATTGGTTTGATAGCTTGGGTGCGGAAAACAAACAACCTATTATTCCTGTTGAAGAAAGCGGACATATTATTCGAGAACTTAGTTATACAAGTTACGAAGGTGTTTATAAGATGATGTTAATTTGGCAGCCGGAGCGAATGAATACTGAAGCGGCTAACAGATTATTAAAAGTGTTAGAAGAACCACCTGAGCAAACTTTATTCATTTTAGTTTGTAATAATTCTGATTCGCTTTTATCTACTATTATTTCCCGCGTTCAACAAATTCCATTTACGCGCTTAAAAGAAACTGAAATTTCAGAAGCCCTAGTAAAAAAGTTTGGCGTTAATCAGGAAAGTGCAACACAAGCTGCTTTTTTGTGTGATGGAAATTTTAATGAAGCTATAAAACAATTAACACAAAACGACGATCAGTTATCTTTTTTACAACATTTCCGTTCGTTTATGCAAATTGCTTTGAAGTTTGACGCCAACAAAGCTATTGCCTGGGTTGATGAAAACGCTGCTACGGGTAGGGAAAAACAAAAACAGTTCTTGCATTTTGCGCTTGAGATTTTCCGTGATAGCCTTATGTACAATTTCGGTTCGCGCGACTTAGTTCGCTTATCCGGAAACGAAAAACAATTCTTAGAAAAGTTCGCTCCCTATATCAACCAAAAGAATTACGAAAAACTAGTTGAAGAATTTAACGGCTCCTATTATTATATTGAGAGAAACGCTAATCCTAAAATTTTATTCATGGATTTGCTTTTCACCACAAACTCGCTTATTAATTTAAAATAACGGTATGAAAAAAATTACACTTCTGTTTTCGCTGCTTTGCGTTTGCACAATTACTTTTGCCCAAATAAACCTAGGCGGACTAAAAGATAAATTAAAAGACAAAACAGATAATGCCGTTGCGGATAAATTAAAGAGCAAGGCCAAGAGTCAATTGAATGAGTCTCTTGACAAATCTCGTAAGGAATTTGATGAAAGTAATTTTAATTATGCCATTTCTTTTATTGACAATAGCGGAACTTTTGAGAATGATGAAAAAGGAAGCTCTATAGGAAATTCTATTTCAAACGCCAGAAAATTTTCAGAAGGAAACGATGTTTCTGCAGAAGATAAAGCCTATATGAATAATCACAATGGTGAATTGTTTATGGCGACCAATAAATTCAGAATGGCTGAATCGAGTTTTAAGCAAGCTAAATACTTTTATGAAAGCAACGGGACTAACAGTGGTTTAAACTATTCTCAGGTAATTAGTAATTTAAGTTTATTATATCAGTCGAGCGGTCGCTACTCAAAAGCAAAACCTTTTAGCGAACAAGCCCTTGATTTACGAAAAGACTTAAGTCCTAAAACCATGTACGCCGTTTCATTAAATAACAAAGGGGTACTATTAAAAGATTTAGGAGAATATACACAAGCCGAACAAAGTTTTAATGAAGCTTTAGCTAATTTTAAAAGAAGGCAATGATGAATTAGGACAAGCTCTCGTACACAATAATTTAGCAATGGCTCATGCTGATATGGCGAAATTAAATGTGGCGGAAACAGACATGCAGGCTTGTTTGGAACATGCTGCAAAAATTTTAAAAGATAATTCTTCTAATTTCATTAAGCTTCAAATTAATCACGCTAATATTTTACGTCTGCAAAAAAAATATACTGAAGCCGAGAAGTTATACTTATCGGCCATTGCCATTAAAGAAAAAAAATTAGGCGCGCATCCTGATTTAGCACACTTAAAACGCGGACTCGCCGGCTTGTATATGGAGATGGGTAAAACCGCTGATGTAGAAAAATTACTATTAAGCGCCGTTGATATTGATAAACGTAAGTTGGGAGATAGTCACCCCTCTACTCTATCTGCTATGCAGGACTTAGGAAACTTTTACCGCTACAATAATAACAATGCAAAATCCTTAGAGCTTTTAAAATCTGTTTCCGATAAGAAAAAAACTATTTATGGTGAGAAACATCCCAATTACATTCAGTCTTTAGAAGATTTAGCGTTGACGCAATGGCAGAATAATCAAATTGCAGATGCAAAAACAAATTACCAAATTGTTGTTGATAATACACAGAATTACATTAACACATTTTTCAATTCATTAAACGATAACGAAAAAACATTGTATTGGGAAAAAACAAATTCCTTATTGCATCGTTACTATTCATTTGTGCTTGCAAATTATTCTAAAGAGCCTTCATTAATAACTTCGTTGTACAATACTTTAGTCAACACTAAAGGGTTTCTATTAAACACCTCTTCTAAAATCCGTAACGCTATTGCAAACAGTGGTGATTCTGAATTACAAGAAACTTATAATAACTGGCTCGAAACTAAAGAGCATTTGAATACAGCTTACCAATTATCAAAAGCTGAATTAACAGAGGAACATATTAACGTAGATAGTTTAGAGAACAAGGCGAATGAATACGAAAGAGTTCTTTCTCAAAAAAGTGCTTTGTTTAACGAAAGTAAAACTGCTGTGGTTTTTAATTTCGAAACTATTTCAAAAGCATTGGGTGCTGATGAAGCTGCGGTTGAGATTGTAGATATAAACGAATACAATAATGGTTTTACAGGAAAGGCAAAATACCTTGCTGTTGTAGTTAGCAATTCAAAAGCTACTCTGGTTGAATTAGGCGACGCGCAATTAATTGAAGAAACAGTAAAAACATTCCGCGACAAAACCATTAACCGCAAACCTGAGAACGAAGCTTACAACATCGTTTGGAAAAATTTAGATGCGCAATTAGGTGGCGTAAAGAAACTATATTTATCGCTCGACGGCTTGTATCATCAATTAAGTATTAATTCATTAAAAGACGCAAGCGGCGCTTATTTAATTGATAAGTACACCATTTCGTTTTTAGGAAACACAAAAGATATTTTGGATGTAAAACAAAATTTAGCAGCGGCAAAAAAACCGGCATCAGCTTTTTTAATTGGTAATCCCGCTTACGGAAAAGGTGGCGTAGTAGCGCAATTACCGGGAACAGAAGCAGAAGTAAACAACATTAAAAAAATATTAAACGCATCACAAGTACAAAACACCGTATTGATTGGAGCAACAGCTACTGAGGCTGCTTTAAAAAATATTAAATCGCCAAGCATTTTACATATTGCAACGCACGGTTATTTTTTGGCCGACCTCAGCGAAGTAGAAGTAAATAAAGTTTTAGGTGTTGATGTAACCGTAGCCAAACAAAATCCTTTATTGCGAAGCGGTGTGCTATTGGCGAATTGCGAAAATGTATTTGATGAAAATTACCGCGGAACCAATGGCGACAATGGTATATTAACAGCTTATGAAGCTTTAAGTTTAAATTTAGATAAAACAGATCTAGTTGTATTAAGTGCCTGCGAAACCGGATTAGGAAGCGTTAAACAAGGAGAAGGTGTTTTTGGTTTACAGCGTTCGTTCTTAATTGCCGGTGCAAAATCCATCATCATGAGTTTATGGAGTGTAAGTGATGCCGCTACAATGGAATTAATGACTTTATTTTACAGCAACTACAGCAAAAGCGGAAACAAAGAACAAGCTTTTGCCCAAGCCCAAAAACAATTAAAAACAAAATACAAAGAGCCGTTTTATTGGGCAGCTTTTGTAATGTTAAGCAAATAATCTTTGCCGTTTTCCAAAATTGCTACAATCTGTAGCAATCAATCCTTCTTCTTTGGCCTACCTTTGTTGTGTGAGCAAAGTAAAAACCACATATTTTTGTCAGAGTTGCGGCACGCAGCATAATAAATGGATTGGCCGTTGCACAAGTTGTAATGAGTGGAATACATTGGTTGAAGAAAAAGTTCAAAAAGAAACAAAGAACGATAGATTACAAGTTTTTGCTTCCAACAAACATGCTAACGGTTCTAATAAATCTATTTTATTACAAGAAGTGGGTTTGCAGGAATATCCTCGCATTGCTGTTCCCGGTAAAGAATTAACACGTGTGTTAGGTGGCGGTATTGTCCCGGGAAGTTTAATTTTATTTGGTGGCGAGCCCGGCATTGGGAAATCTACTTTAATGTTGCAGTTAGCGCTTCGTTTAAAAAATTTACGTATACTTTATGTTAGTGGTGAAGAAAGCGAGCAGCAAATAAAAATGCGCGCCGAGCGTATTGGCGTGACTACCGAAAGTTGTTTTATTTTACAAGAGACCAACACTCAAAATATTTTTCAGCAGATTGAGGAAATTCAACCGCAATTAGTGATTCTCGATTCTATTCAAACTTTACATACATCTTATGTAGAAAGTAGTCCCGGAAGCGTTTCACAAGTGCGCGAATGTGCCGCTGAGTTTTTACGTTTCGCGAAAGAAACGAATACGCCCGTGTTTATGATCGGGCACATTACCAAAGAAGGAAGTTTAGCCGGACCAAAAGTTTTAGAACACATGGTGGATACGGTTTTACAATTTGAAGGTGATACTAATCATGTGTACCGTTTATTGCGCGCAACAAAAAACCGTTTCGGCAGTACTAACGAAATGGGTATTTACGAAATGAACGGAGACGGCCTGCGTGAAGTAACTAACCCTTCCGAAATTTTAATTACACATCGCGAACATGCTACGAGTGGCGTTGCTATTGCCGCAACCATGGAAGGCAATCGTCCAATGTTAATTGAAACGCAAGCTTTAGTTAGTAGCGCGGCTTATGGTGTACCTCAACGTTCTTCAACCGGTTTTGATTTAAGAAGATTGTCCATGTTGCTCGCTGTATTAGAAAAGCGCTGCGGATTCAGATTAGCGGTGAAAGACGTGTTCATTAATATTGCAGGGGGGATTAAAGTAGAAGACCCGGGAATTGATTTGGCACTGGTATGCGGCATTTTATCGAGTAACGAAGATTTGCCCATACCACAAACCGTTTGTTTTGCTGGCGAAGTTGGCTTAACAGGCGAGATTCGTTCGGTAAGTCGCATCGAACAACGAATTCACGAGGCACAAAAGTTAGGATTTGAGAAAATCTTTATATCATCATATAATAAAAAAGGCTTAGATTTGAAGCAGTTTTCCATTGAGGTTATTACCGTAAGCAAGATGGAAGAAGTGTTTCAAAAACTATTTGCCTGATGAAAAAAATTTTCAATCTGTTTTTTTTTATTTTTCTTTCTTTTCTTTCAACAGCCCAACTCCCGGGAAAGCTCGATAGTTTAATAAAATCTTGCGAAACCCAAAAAGAAGATACTTTAAAAGTTGAAAGTCTATTAAAAATTGCAGAAGAGTCTGCAAACATTGATACAGCTTTGTCGGGCAAGAGCGGTCGGCGCGCCTTTACTTTGGCGAAAAAAATTAAACTACATAAAGGGTCTAGGAGGTTCATACAATTACTTTGGCAAATCGCATTACTTCCGGCAAAATTTCGATGATGCTCTTATTTATTTCAAAAAAGCTGATGAATATTTTAAAAAATGTGGTTTCTTAAAGGGAAGCGCTAGCGTACTAAACAATTGTGGCGTGATTTACAATTCCAGGGGCGATTATGAAATGGCTCTTGTGTTTCAGAAAAAGGCACTTGAAATGAATATACTTGCTAAAAACGAGGAAGGTATTGGTAATAATTATGCTAACATTGGTAATACTTTAAATTTAAAAGGAGAATACCTACCGGCAATGGAGTGGCTTATTAAGGCCGAGAAAATCTTTTCTAAACTTGAGAAATGGGAGCCGTTAGCAACCGTATATTATAATATGGGGTTTGTGAATTACAACTTGCATCAACCTGATAAGGCCATTAAATATTGCGAATTAGCCTTAAAAACTCGTGAAGAAAAAAGTTTTAATAAAGTTGGAATGGCCTACTGCCATGTTTTTTTAGGAACCATTTATTCTGATCCCGGAAAGACAAACTATACAAAAGCTAACTATCATCTCAACAAAGTTATTCAATTGTGTAAAGAAACTGGGGATAAAACAACTCTTGCGTCTACGTACGTAAATCTTGCCAAAAGCTATTTGGGTCAACGAAAACTGGACTCTGCTTTAATAAATGTTCTGAAAGGTTATGAGATAGCAAAAGAAATAGACGGTAAAAAATTTATTGCCGTCAGTTTATATTATACAGGCGAAATTTACAGAAACATGCGCAAGTCTTCTCTGGCTATTAAATATTTTACTGAAGGTTACGAGTTGGCTAAATCATTGGGCGACAAAACCTCAATGTATAGCAACTCGCAGGGCATTGCGCTTGCGAACGCCGACAGTAAAAACTATAAAGACGCTTATGATTATATTTTACTTTCTACAAAAATAAAAGACACAATCTATAGTTTAGAAAACACCAATGCTGTTTATGAACTTGAGGCTAAATTTCAAAACGAAAAAAAACAATTAGAAATTGACAACTTAAATAAAAGTAAAAAGGTACAAGAACTTGAGCTCGCCACTAAAGAACAGGAAAATTCAGCAAAAAATAAAATTCTCATGCTCGGGGCAGTTGCACTTATAGGCATTGCAGTTTTCGCCTTTGTTGCGTTCGCCAACTTCAAAAAAACAAAAAGCCAACATTATTATTAATAGTCAGAAAGAAATGGTGGAGTTGCAAAAAGAAGAAATTACTTTACAAAAATTTTTGGTAGATGAAAAACAAAAAGAAATAATCGACAGTATTAATTACGCACAAAAAATTCAAACTGCTGTTTTAACCAGCGAAGAGGTTTGGAAAAAAATATCGCCCGAACATTTCATTATTTTCTTCCCTAAAGATATTGTTAGCGGCGATTTTTACTGGGCCTATAACACTTTAAACAACCGCTCTATATTTGCATTAGCCGATTGTACAGGTCATGGCGTTCCGGGCGGATTTATGAGTATGCTCGGAAATAGTTTTTTAAACGAACTAATTGTTGAGAATAAATTATTTAAAGCCGATACCGTTTTAAATAAATTACGCGACAAAATTATAAAAGCACTCGGACAAAAAGGGGCAGAAGACAGAAAAGATGGAATGGATATGGGCCTTTGTGTTTGGAATAAATTAGAAAACACTTTGGAATTTTCCGGAGCCAATAATAGTTTGTGGTTAATCCGTAATAATGAACTAATACAATATCAGGGCGACAAAATGCCAATTGGTCAGTTTAGTGAAGAAATAAAACCATTTACAGCGCACAACATTGCGCTTCAAAAAAACGATTTAATTGTTTTGTGTACTGATGGATTCGCTGATCAATTTGGTGGAGATGGTGGCAAAAATTAAAATCAAAAAATCTTAAAGAGTTTTTAGTGCAGGGCTCTAACAATTCTTTAACTCAACAAAAAACAGACCTAGTAGCGTTATTTAATGAATGGAAGGGCAAGCACCAACAAGTTGATGACGTGAGTATGATTATGATAAAAGTGGTATAGTCTTCTTACTGCCTCTTTTTATAAAAACTTTTAGTACTTGGCTTTTCACTTCAATAATTTTTCTATTATTGTTCTCTATAATTTTTACTTCTACTGACTTCGTATAAAATAACCGAAACGGTGCGTCAGCGAACTGCCACTATTGACTTTTGGGACAATGGCATTACTAACATGCGTATTGATGATAACGAGGAGGTAACATTAGCCGACGCTACTGAACAATACGAATTATTACGGAGCCGATATAATGGCAAAACGCAATACAGAATTTTAGTAGAGCCCGGTCGTTATACTTCGATATCTAAAGAAGCCCGTGAATTCTCAACTGTACCTGAAAGAAACAATATGACAGCGGCTTCTGCAGTACTTGTTAGGTCTTTGGCTCACAGAATTCTTATTAATTTTCTCATCAATTTCATACAAAAACAGAACATGAAAATGCGCATGTTCGAGTCAAAAGAAAAGGCCATTGAATGGTTGTTATCTGTTAAAGTTTAGGTTTTTTATAAAATTAACAGCGTTGAATTGAAAAAAACATCTGTTTTAACATTGACTCTTGCGTTTTTATTCGTAACTTATGCTTCAGTAAGAACTATGAAAATTTTAGCCCTCATAACTTTTCTTCCCATGCTTATTTCAGGCGGCGGAAACGATAGTATTCGACCTGCTGATTCTAATAAAGATTTGTGCGGCGATGTGGTTGGCGTTTGCAAATCAGGCGACACGTATTGTCATAATTATGTTTTTGATAAACAGCTTTACGATTTCAGGTGTGATACTTTAGCACAAGTAAAATTCTGGCGACAAATTATGAATCTGCATAAGGATTCTTCCTTAATTAACTTAAGTCATAATCGAACTATAGTTGAAAAAACGCACCATAAAGATTGGTCGTGCAAAAACGATAATGATAAACAATGTTATCGCGATAGTATCAGAAACGCTCATGGCTTAGATTCCACGCAGCGTGTTTTGTTAACCGATGGAAAACAATTCTTTTATGATTTTGACAAAGCCTTCGTGAATTTTGACAGGGGGATAAATGGTTTTGTAGCTAATGGTGTTGATCCGTGGTACGCACAGGCTATTTTATTAATTGAGAGTCCGAATAAATTACAAAAATCAAATGCAGGTGCTTACGGTTCTTTTCAATTAATGAAAGATGTGGCACGGTTGTTTGGTTTAAAAGTAAATAAACAAATTGATGAGCGCGCTGATTTCGATCGTTCGGCTTATGCAGCATCAAGTCTTATCAAAACTATTTGCATTCCAAACACCAAACAAATTCTGGATTCGTTGCGCATTACCTACAACGAAAATGAATTGTGGTTTAAATTACTGGTGATGCATTCCTATCATGCCGGCTCAGGAAATGTAAAAAAAGCATTGTATACTTTTATGCCTAAACAGGGTGATATGAATTTGATTTACAATTTATGGCATGCACAAACTCGCCATTTCCGATCGGCTTCGCAAAATTATTCGCAATTGATTTTAGCAGCAATGCTCGAAATGAATTCCCGCGTAAAGCTTACGCCTTCCGAAAACTCTACAGCAAAAAACAATTAAAGACTTTTTACAACGTCTTGCGATTTGCCAATTCTGATAACCTCGGCAAGCGTTTTTAAAACGCGGTCGTGTTTTTTACAAATGGATTTGTGGTGTCCCAAACATATCCTGCTAATACCGAACAAATTTGTTTTTTGAAATCGGGATTTATTTCTTTCGCGAAAAATATTTCATGCAAGGTGCCGTCGTACCAAGCCAATACATAACTTCTAAACGTATCAACTCCGGCCATAACCGGTTTCATAAACTCTTCTTCCCAATCTACTTTATTTCCCTTTAATTGCTTAATAACAAGTTTCGCAGCGGCCTGACTTGATGCAGCGGCCAACGTAACACCCGATGAAAATACTGGATCTAAAAATTCGGTTACGTTTCCGGTTAATACAAATCCATCACCATAAAATTTATCCGTTGTTACACTCCACCCTTCAATGGTGCGCGGTTCAAATAAAAATTCTTTATCGCCAAAACGTTCTTTAATGTGTGGGTCGCTATTAATTAATGTGCGCAATTGTTCTTCCGGCTTCATCCCTTTGGTTTTTTCATAAAACTCGGGATTAGCAACAAATCCAACCGAGGTGGTTCCATTTGAAAAAGGAATAACCCAAATCCAAGTAGTGGGTTCATGAACGACAATCATAATACGATTTGGTTCATCGTATTTTAAACGATCCGGATCTTTAATATGTGTAAATAGAGTTTTGCGCGACGGCAAATTACTTGGTCTGTCTAGATTAAATAATCTAGGTATTACGCGACCATATCCGCTCGCATCAACAATAAACTTTGCGTTAATTGTGTCTGTGCTGCCGTCTTTATTTACGACTGTGGTTGTAGAATTAGTTCCGTTAAATTTTATATCGGTTACTGCCGTTTCAAAACAAACATCAACACCTTGACGTCTTGATTCTTCAGCAAGGGTTAAATCGAAATCACCGCGTTGTACTTGCCAGGTCCATTTCCAGCCTTGTGTAAATTGATCGTTGAAATTAAAATCACACAATTCATTTCCTCTTACAAACTTTGCCCCAAATTTTTCTTGAAATCCTTTTGCTTTAACGGCGTCTAATAATCCTGCTTCTTCCAAAGCTTCCATACTGCGAGGCAATAAACTTTCGCCAATTACAAATCGCGGAAATTTTTCTTTCTCTACAATTTTTGTTTTGAAACCCGCTTTATTAATTATGCTGGCAGCAATCGTTCCTGCCGGACCGGCACCGATTACTAATACATCTACGTTTTGTGTTGACATGAGAATAAGCTTAAGAGCATACAAAAGTAAAAATAAATAAACAGGCTAAAAAAATATTATGCCCAATTGACCAAAATCATTGCCCTAAACTCGATTTGCTATAATAAATCGTTAGCTAAATTAGCTAAATCACTTCGTTCGCCTTTTTGAAGGGTAATGTGTGCGTATAACGGTTGGCCTTTAACTTTATCAATTAAATAACTTAAACCATTACTTTGGGCATCCAAATAAGGTGTATCAATTTGATGAACGTCGCCTGTAAAAATAATTTTTGTGTTTTCGCCCGCTCGGGTAATAATTGTTTTTACCTCGTGTGGTGTTAGGTTCTGAGCTTCATCTACAATAAAAAACACATTACTTAAACTACGTCCACGAATGTAGGCTAAAGGACAAACCACTAATTTTTGGCTTTCTACCATTTCATTCAGTTGTTTGTGTTCTTTATCCTTTTCGTTGAATTGGCCACGAATGTATTTTAAATTATCCCAAAGCGGTTCCATGTATGGATTTAATTTTGAATTAACGTCGCCGGGCAAATAACCAATATCTTTATTGCTTAAAGGAACAATTGGTCGCGCTAAATAAATTTGGTGATAATTACGGCGCTGTTCCAGTGCGCCAGCTAATGATAATAATGTTTTTCCTGTTCCGGCAACCCCTTGAATGGTTACTAATTTAATTTCAGGATTCATGATAGCATCGAGTGCAAAAGACTGCTCTGCGTTTTTTGGAATTACACCAAAAGCCGAACTTTTTACTACACGCTGAAAGGTTTCGTCTTCTTTATTATAGCGCGCTAAAACAGATTGCGATCCGTTTTTTAAAATATAGTAATGATTTGGAGTTGCTTCAATCTTTTTTAAAACATCTTTAGCTCCACTTGACCCTTTTTGATAAATACTTGCGATTTTTTCTTGTGAAACTTTTTGTATTTCACTCATTCCTGTATACAATTCGTCAACCGTTTTGATTTTTCCGGTTTCGTAATCTTCCGATTGTAAGCTAAGCGACTTTGCTTTAATACGAAGATTAATATCTTTTGTAATTAAAATTACTTTTCGGTCAGGATGTGTTTCAGCTATAAATAAGGCGGTGTTTAATATTTTATGATCGGCTTTTCTATCATCAAAAATTCTCTCCGCGTTCACCTTACTTGAGGTGTTCATTTCAATTTTGAACTTTCCTCTTGTTGGGCCATTAATAGACGTCCAATCCTGTAGCGTGTTTTTACCCGATAGTTTATCAATGTATCTTATAAATTCGCGGGCAGCGTAATTTTTAGTGTCGTTACCTTTCTTAAAATTATCGAGTTCTTCTAAAACCGTAATAGGAATAACCACATCGTGCTCCTTAAAATTTTTTATCGCGGTGTGATCGTAGATGATTACTGAAGTGTCGAGTACAAATATTTTTCTGTTTTCGGCTGAACGTGTGCTAGGCTTTTTTCCCATAGAAGAACTTTATAATTGTTTTAATAAAACTATTCGATTAATCGCTTCCATTTCAATGGCTCTTTTTTTTTAATAAACAGGCAGATGTTAAATGGAATTAAGGCTTGTTTTTTAATAACCCTGTCTTTTTTGAGGTATAAGCCTCGGTTTAAGTTATTTAGGAAAAATTAGTGGGATTCGCCTCAAAACAACGCGCTGTTTTATTCAAATATTTACATAAATCTCAAATAAACTGCGTTTCTAAAATCTAAACTTGCAATGACCTTGAAAAAGCACTTTGATAGTATTATCTTTATGACATGAAAAATAAAATTATTTTACTTTCTTCTGTTTTAAATCTGTTTGCTTTAACCATTAATGCACAGTTTAAAGAAATTGATTCTAAAGATTCGAGCAAGAATTTTTATGATATTAAAAAAGAGTTTGAAGAGTATTGGAAAGATAAAGAACCCTCTCGTGGTTCAGGATATAAAGTATTTAAACGCTGGGCGCATTATATGGAGCCAAGAGTTTATCCATCTGGCAACATCAACAATGCCGGAGGTAAAAGATCATATGAAGAATATCAAAAATATTTGAACGCTAATAAAAATGCTAAACAAATAATTACAGCAGCACCATCTGCAACTACAGCAAATTGGACCGCCCTTGGGCCTTTTGGTTCTGCAAGTGGAACCGGTGCGGGTCGTACACAGTGTGTTCGTTTTCACCCTGCGGGAACCGGAACCGTTTATGTTGGCGCGGCAGCAGGTGGTTTATGGAAATCTACAAACAACGGAGCAAGTTGGACCACAACTACCGATCAAATAGCATCAATTGGTGTAGCTGATGTGGCCATCGATCCTGTAAACACTAATATTATGTATATAGCAACTGGTGATTTTGACGGAGCGGCTACAGGTTTCTCTCAAGGCGATTCAAAATCTGTTGGTGTATTAAAATCAACCGACGGTGGTAATACGTGGAACACAACAGGTTTAAGTTGGACAACAAGTCAACAAAGATTTATTTCAAAAATATTAATTAACCCTCTTAATACTGTTGAGGTATTTGCCTTCACCTCTGTTGGTATTTATCGTACCAGAGATAGTGGTGCAAATTGGACTTTAGTTTTAGGTGGTTACTTTAAAGATGGAGAATATAAGCCTGGAGACACAACAACTATTTATTCATGTTCAGGAACAGGAGTTTATAGATCAACTAATAGCGGACAAACTTTTTCAGGAACAACTTTTGCGGGTGCGGGTTTAAATAATTTACGAATTGCTGTAACCCCTGCCGACCCAAACTATCTTTATATTGTAGGAAGCGCAACTTCAGGTGCTTTTGGAAGACTAGTGCGTTCAACAAATTCGGCCGCTACATTTAGTACTATGTCAACCACCCCAAATATTTTAGGCGGGACGCAAGGTTGGTATGATTTAAGTATTGCCGCTTCTCCAACAAATAAAGATGAGATTATAGTTGGGGGGATTGATGTTTGGAGGTCAACTAACGGTGGCTCTACATGGACACAACGAACTTTTGGATACGGCGGAGGGCCTTATGTTCACCCCGATCAACACGATGCTATTTATATGAACTCAACTACAATTTGGTTGGCGCATGATGGTGGGGTTGACAGAAGTACTAATAGTGGTAGCACCTGGACAAGTGTTAATGGTAACATGAATATTGCTGAACCTTATTTTTTAGGCGTATCTGCTACTAGTTCAACCCGAATTATCGCGGGTCTTCAAGACAATGGTAGTATTTTATATAACGGAACCACTTGGACTGAAGTATACGGCGGAGACGGAATGGAAGGGTTTATTGATTGGAACAATAACAATACTATTATTGCTTCCTCACAAAACGGTGGGCATGGAAAAAGCACCAATAGCGGCGCTTCTTTTAACTCCATTACAACTGGCTTAACCGGTACCGCTGATTGGATTGCGCCTATTACACAAGACCTCACTAACCCAAATATTTTTTATGCTGGTCGGCAGGAAGTATTTAAATCTACAAATCAAGGAAATAGTTGGTCACAGTTAGGAACGCTTGGCGGTGGTGGCAACGTTCTGTTGATTAATGCTTGTGCATCAAATTCAAATGTTATTTATGCCGCTAGAGCAACCGCATTATACAAAACCACAAATGCCGGAGCTACTTGGGTTAATATTACAGGAACTATTCCTGCTGGATCTGCTCAAATTACAGATATTGATATCGACAACACAAATGCTAATCGTGTTTATGTTACCTTATCCGGCTATTCTGCTGGAAATAAAGTTTTCTATTCTACTGATGGCGGAACAAGCTGGACAAATTATTCTGCCGGTTTGCCAAATTTACCTGCTAACTGTATTGTATTTAGAAAGAACAGCCCTGGTGCTATTTATGTAGGAATGGATTTTGGCGTTTATTATCGTGAGTTAAGTATGCCTGCTTTTATTCCCTACAACACCGGTTTGCCCAACGTTTGGGTAAATGATATGGAAATTTTTTATCCAACCGGAAAACTTAGAGCAGCAACTTTTGGAAGAGGTATGTGGGAAACTGATTTATATAGTCAACCCGGAGTTGCGCCAACTGCGTTTTATAGCACCACTAGTAATACTATTTGTATTGGAAATTCAATAGCTTTTTCTGATGGGTCTTCCAACTCGCCAACTTCTTGGTCTTGGAGTTTCCCGGGAGGAAGTCCAAGCACCTCAACATTACAAACTCCACCAAGTATTACTTATACTGCAAGCGGTTCTTATGTGGTGTCGTTAGTTGCTACTAATTCTGTAAGCTCTAGCGCCCCGTATACAACAACAGTTTATGTTATTAATACACCTACTTCTGTTTCAACAAGTACTGGAACTTGTGCCGGACAAACAAAAAATTTATTGGTAGCAACAAATGCCTCAAGTGTAGTTTGGCAGGGTGGACAAACAGGAACAACAGCTTCTTTTGGACCAACAGTTACAACTGTTTATAGTTATACTGTATTTACGGGTTCGTGTATGTCAACCGGAACTGCAACAATGAATGTTAGCGCACCGCCTCCAACACCATCCTTTACGCAACTTGGAAACACCTTAACTTCTTCGTCAGCAACAGGTTATCAATGGTATTTAAATGGCAGCCCAATTCCGGGAGAAACTAACCAAACGCTTAATATGTCACTTTATGGTTCTGGATTTTATTCTGTTTGGGTTGATAATGGTTCGGGTTGTCAGGCTTCGTCAACTGTTGTATTTCTCACTCCAACCGGCATTCAAGAAACCTCCATTTTTAATGGTATAACCGTTTCTCCAAATCCTGCTCTTGAGGTCTTAAATATTAATTTTACGAATCCTGTTGAGAAGGAACTAAGCTATGTTATTGTGAATAGTCTTGGACAAACCATTAACTCAGGTAAAATAAAAAGCGGATCTGCTGAAAAAATAAGTGTCGATTTAGATAATTATGCAAGTGGTTTATACACTTTAAGCCTTTATTCGCCTACATCTTCTGTAAATTATAAGTTTATTAAACAATAGGGCTCTTTTGCATTAAAAATTAGATGTAAGATTTGATGATTTACCCAAAAATCGTTAATCTTACAACCTAATTTAATGCATTAAATTATGGGTTCTACAAACACGCCGGCCGATTACATTCCAATTGTATTAATGTTTCTTGTTGCGCTTGGTTTCGTAGTAACAACTATGGTTGCTACTCACTTGTTAGGCCCGAAACGCAAAACCAAAATTAAGCTGGATTCATTTGAGTGTGGTATCGAAAGTCATGGTAACGCACGCTTACCTTTTTCTATTAAATATTTCCTCGTTGCTATTTTATTTGTATTGTTCGACGTGGAGGTTATTTTCATGTACCCTTGGGCTGTTAATTTTAAAGAATTAGGAATGTTGGGTGTGATTGAAATGTTCTCTTTCATTGCGCTTTTACTAATAGGATTTTATTACATGTTATCGAAGAAAGCTCTTAAGTGGGAAGAATAAAATATTTTTAAAATGGGAAAACAATTACAGAAACGCACAAAGTTGGAGATGGCAAAATTGCCTGATGGTCTTGAGGGTCCGGGATTTTTCGCTACTAAGCTTGAAGATGTAATTGGATTGGCTCGCGCTAATTCATTATGGCCTTTACCATTTGCAACGTCGTGTTGCGGAATTGAATTCATGGCTACCATGGCATCGAATTACGACTTAGCTCGTTTTGGTTCTGAGCGTTTAAGTTTTTCTCCGCGCCAAGCAGATATGCTTATGGTAATGGGAACTATCGCCAAAAAAATGGGCCCGACTTTTGCGTCAAGTATACGAGCAAATGGCAGAACCAAGATGGGTTCTTTCAGTTGGAGCTTGTGCAAGCAGCGGCGGCATTTTTGATACTTACTCTGTGCTGCAAGGTATCGACCGTATTATTCCTGTTGACGTTTACGTTCCAGGCTGCCCGCCCCGTCCAGAGCAAATCATTGAAGGTATTTTAAAAATTCAGGAGTTAGCGAAAAACGAATCTTTCAGAAGAAGAAATTCTGACGAGTATAAAAAATTAATGAATAGTTACGGAATGGAATAATGGAGAAGCAAGAACTATTAAATAAAATAACTGAGAAATTAAACGAGCTGTTTCACGGCGCCCTTGAAAAGGTTGAGCTCGCTTACGATTTTCCTGTATTCTATATCAATAAAGATAAAATTCACGAAGTGTTAGCGTATTTAAAAAACGATCCTGAATTTAATTTTCATTATTTAACTGACTTAACAGGAATTCAAACGGCAGATGAAAAACATTTAGGTGTTATTTATCATTTACATAACATGCCTAAAAATTTACGCGTTCGTGTGAAAACATTTTTCCCGATGACGCATCCTGAAATTCCTACTGCTACAGATTTGTGGCCTGCGGCGAATTGGATGGAAAGAGAAACTTATGATTTTTATGGCGTGAAGTTTAAAGGTCACCCTAACTTAAAACGAATTTTAAATGTTGACGAAATGGATATTTTTCCATTGCGTAAAGAATATCCTTTAGAAGATCAATCTCGCGAAGATAAAAGCGATAAAATGTTTGGACGATAATTAAATGGCAAAAAAAGGAAATAAAAATAGTAAAGTAGCCGACACTGTTGTTGCTGAAGAAACTATTGCTTCAAAAAAGAAAGTAAAAGTTACGCCGGAAATTAATCAGGACGAAAACGCTGAAGAAGAAAAAGAATATTCCATTCTTAATCTTGGGCCAACCCATCCCGCAACACACGGTATTTTCCAGAACGTATTAAAAATGGATGGCGAAATTATTCACGAAGCCACTCCAACTGTTGGATATATTCACCGCGCTTTTGAAAAATTAGCAGAACGCCGTCCATACAACCAAATTACAACTATTACCGATCGTTTAAATTATTGTTCATCTCCAATTAACAATATGGGATGGCACATGACAGTTGAAAAATTATTAGGCGTACAAATTCCAAAGCGTGTAGATTATATGCGCGTTATTATTATGGAATTAGCTCGTATTGCAGATCATTTGGTTTGTAATTCTGTTATTGGTGTTGATACAGGCGCTATGACCGGCTTCTTATATATTTTCCAATGGCGTGAAAAAATTTATGATATCTACGAAAGTATTTGTGGCGCACGTTTAACAACAAACATTGGTCGCATTGGTGGATTTGAACGCGAATGGAGTCAAAAAACTTGGGATTTAATCAACGCTTTCGTTCGTGATTATCCTGCAGGTTTGAAAGAGTTTTCAAATTTATTAGAGCGTAATAAAATATTTATGGACCGCACTGTTAATTGCGGACCAATAAGTGCACAAATGGCGTTGGATTATAGTTTCAGCGGTCCGAACTTACGTGCGGCCGGTGTTGATTATGATGTGCGTGTGATGAATCCATATTCATCTTATCAAGATTTTAATTTTATTGTTCCTATTGGAACAAGTGGTGATACTTACGATCGTTTCATGGTTCGTCAGGAAGAAATGTGGCAGAGTTTAGAAATTATTAAACAAGCTATTAAGAACATGCCGAAGGAAGGACACTTCCATGCTGATGTTCCAGATTTTTATTTACCACCGAAAGAAGAAGTTTATAATAACATGGAAGCATTAATCTATCACTTTAAAATTGTGATGGGAGAAACAGATATTCCTAAAGGAGAAGTTTATCACTGTGTAGAAGGTGGAAATGGAGAATTAGGTTTTTACTTAATTAGTGATGGTGGTAGAACACCTTTCCGTTTACATTTCCGCAGACCTTGTTTTATTTATTATCAAGCATATCCTGAAATGATTAAAGGAAGTATGTTAAGCGATGCAATCATCACTATGAGTAGTATGAACGTAATTGCGGGCGAGTTAGACGCATAAAGAAATTATAACAAAATGGGAGCAGAAGTACACGGAACACAACATTTTGATAAAAAGAAGCGCGCTGATATTAAATTCAGTGATGCGGCTATGGCTGAGGTGAAAGAAATCATCAGTCACTATCCTCCTGAAAAAATTAAATCAGCATTACTTCCTGTATTGCACGTTGCACAAGCGGAATTTGGCGGATGGTTGAGTCCTGAAACAATGGATTACGTTGCAGAGGTTTTAAAAATAAAACCGATTGAAGTTTTTGAAGTGGCCTCTTTCTATACTATGTTCCATTTAAAACCTGTTGGTAAATGCACATTTGAAGTTTGTCAAACTTCATCATGCTGGTTAAATGGTGCGGAAGACATCGTTAAATACATTGAGAAAAAATTAAATATTAAAGTTGGCGAAACTACTCGTGACGGCATGTTCACTTTAAAAGTAGCAGAGTGTTTGGGCTCTTGTGGTACAGCGCCAATGTTACAATGCGGCGCGAGTTATCATGAGAATTTAACTTACGCTAAAGTTGATGAACTAATTGAAAAATATAAAAGCGAAGCTCGCTTAAGAAGTTATACTGACAGAGATTATACTAACACATTATAATTTGTAATGGGAAGAAAGCTATTAATACATAACGATAAGGTTCCAAACATTCACACGCTTGAAGTGTATCGCGCGCATGGCGGTTATGCTTCGGTTGAGAAAGCTTTAAAGAACATGACGCCAGATCAGGTAACTGATGAAGTAAAAAAATCAGGCTTACGCGGACGCGGTGGTGCTGGTTTCCCAACCGGAATGAAATGGAGTTTCTTAGCGAAACCTGAAGGTGTTCCGCGTTACTTAGTTTGTAACGCTGACGAATCAGAGCCGGGAACTTTTAAGGATCGTTACTTAATGGAAAAAATTCCTCATGCATTAATTGAAGGAATGATTACTTCATCTTATGCATTAGGCGCAAAAGCGTCTTACATTTATATACGTGGTGAATATTTTTATGTGGCCCGTATTGTAGAAAACGCAATTAAAGAAGCATACGCAGCGGGTTGGTTAGGAAAAAATATTTTAGGAACTAATTTCTCTCACGATTGTTATGTACAAGTTGGTGGTGGCGCTTATATCTGCGGAGAAGAAACTGCATTATTAGAATCATTAGAAGGAAAACGTGGTAACCCTCGTATTAAACCACCATTCCCTGCGGTTGCGGGTTTATGGGGTTGTCCAACTGTAGTAAATAACGTTGAAACTATTGCGGCTGTTTGTCCAATCGTTATGATGGGCGGAGAAGAGTATGCAAAAATCGGAATTGGAAAATCTACAGGCACAAAATTAATTTCCGCATCTGGTCATATTAATAAGCCAGGTGTTTATGAAATTGAATTAGGTGTTCCTGTTGAAGAATTTATTTATAGTGAAGAATATTGTGGTGGCATCCGCAATGGTAAAAAAATGAAAGCGGTTGTAGCAGGAGGTTCTTCTGTTCCAATTCTACCAACTGAATTAATTTTAAAAACCGCAAAAGGTGAGCCGCGTTTAATGACTTACGAAAGTTTATCTGACGGTGGTTTCCAAACAGGAACAATGTTAGGTTCTGGTGGATTTATTGTAATGGACGAAGACACAAGCGTTGTAAAAAATTTATTTACGTTCACACGTTTCTATCATCACGAAAGTTGCGGACAGTGTTCGCCTTGTCGTGAAGGAACCGGTTGGATGGAAAAAATATTAAAGAAGTTCTTAAACGGAACCGCAACTGAAGCAGATGTTGAATTGTTGTGGGATATACAAAGTAAAATTGAAGGAAAAACAATTTGTCCTTTAGGTGAAGCGGCAGCTTGGCCTGTTGCAGCGGCTATCCGTCATTTCAAACATGAGTTTTTAGAAATTGCAAGAAATAAAAAATTTGTTGACGTGAGTCATTACAATAGATTAAACAAAGTTGTAGCATAAAAATTACATGAAAAAATTAATTTATATATTTCTTTGTTTTTCTTTCGTTGTAACTGCGCAAACCAAGCCTGCTAAAAAAACAAAAGCAGGTAAAAAAAGCAGCTCTGAAGTAAAATCTAATGTTACTGAAGCGGAAGACTCTCAGCCCCCACCTCCTCAGGTTTTTGAACAGGTTATTGAAGAAGAAGTTTTTGTAATAGTTGAAGAGATGCCGGAATATCCAGGTGGACAAGCGGCCTTTGATCAGGATTTAAAACTTGCAATGAAACAAACCAAAGAAGCCAAAGAAAAGCTGTTTGTAAAATTTACTGTAGATAAATCCGGCACTATTAAAGATCCAGTTGTTACTCAAGAAGGTAATTGTGTTGATTGTAAAGCGGCTCTTCTAGAGGGTATATTAAAATTAAAAAAATACAGAGCGGGTAGACAAAACGGAAGAGCTGTAAATGTTAGCCTTACTGTTCCTGTTGCCTTTAATATAAATTAAAATATTGTTCAAATTAATAGAATAAATGAAAGTAACAATAGACGGAGTTGAAATTGATGTGCCAAAAGGCACTACCATTTTGCAAGCAGCGCGAATGATTGGGCCAAGCGTGGCTCCGCCTGCTATGTGCTATTATTCTAAATTAAAAACATCGGGCGGATATTGCCGTACCTGTATTGTAAAAGTTACAAAAGGCTCAACCGCTAATCCAAACCCAATGCCAAAACCGGTTGCTTCTTGCAGAACAGAGGTAATGGACGGCATGGAAGTTCAAAACTTTACATCTCCCGAAATAGTTGAAGCAAGAAAAGGTGTTGTTGAATTTTTATTAATCAATCATCCTTTAGATTGTCCTGTTTGTGATCAGGCCGGCGAATGTAAATTACAAGATTTAGGTTACGAAAACGGATCTGCAAAAACGCGTTACGAATTTAAACGTCGCGAATTTGAAATGATTGATATCGGCGATAAAATTAAATTACACATGACGCGTTGTATTTTATGTTACCGTTGTGTAAAAACCGCTGAGCAATTTACAAACGAGCGCATGCATGGTGTTGTTCACCGTGGTGATGCCGGAGAAATTTCTACATACATTGAAAAAGTAATTGATAACGATTTTTCAGGGAACGTAATTGATGTTTGTCCTGTTGGAGCGTTAACTGATAAAACATTCCGTTTCAAACAACGTGTTTGGTTTACAAAGCCTGTTGATGCTCATCGCAAATGTGATAAGTGTTGTGGTAAAACCCGCGTATGGTTAAAGGGCGAAGAAGTTGTTCGTGTTACCGCGCGTAAAGATCAGTGGGACGAAGTAGAAGAGTTTATTTGTAACTCTTGTCGTTACGACCACAAGAAAAAATCAGATTGGGTAATTGAAGGGCCGTCTCACATTAGCAGACAATCTGTTATTTCAGCAGGACATTACGAGCATTTAAATGAATTAAAAGTTGAAGCCATGAAGCATCAAAAAGCTTTAGGATTCATGGATATAGACAAGAGACCATAATATGATAACATTTATAATATATAAAGCAATTGTTTGCGTTTGCGTATTTGGGCTTTCGCTTGGCGTTGCCGCCTACTCTACTTGGTGGGAACGTAAGTTTGCTTCATTCTTACAAGATCGTGTTGGTCCGGATAGAGCTGGTCCTTTTGGTTTATTACAACCATTAGCCGATGGCGGAAAAATGTTTTTTAAAGAAGAAATTATTCCAAACGTTTCAAATCGCTTCTTATTTATTTTAGGCCCGAGTTTATTTATGATTACCGCGCTCATGACAGGAACAGTTATTCCATGGGCAAAGGATGTAACTATTGATGGGAAAACTTACGCTTTACAAATTACTGACATTAATATTGGTGTTTTGTATTTATTAGGTGTTGCTTCTATTGGTGTTTATGGGATTATGATTGGTGGCTGGGCCTCTAATAATAAGTTTGCGTTATTAGGTGCAATTCGTGCTTCATCACAAATGATTAGTTACGAGATCGCGATGGGGATTTCAATCATCGCCTTGATTATTACTGCTGGTGGTACTTTAAGCTTACGCGAAATTTTAGCACAACAAGATGCGGGCGTTTGTAATTTTGTGTATCAGCCATTAGGCTTTTTAATTTTCTTTATCTGCGCATTAGCGGAAACCAATCGTGCGCCATTTGATTTACCGGAATGTGAAAGCGAATTAGTGGGTGGATATCACACCGAGTATTCCTCAATGAAATTAGGATTGTTTTTATTTGCTGAATACATCAATATGTTTGTATCATCAGCTATTATGGCCGGTTTTTATTTTGGCGGATACAATTTCCCATTCGCAAGTGAATTATATTCTGCATTAGGCTTACAGGAAGGAAGTTGGGTAATTTCATTAATTGGATTCGGCGCATACTTTACTAAGACTTGTATTTTCATTTCTGTATTCATGTGGGTGCGTTGGACATTACCTCGTTTCCGTTATGATCAGTTAATGAATTTAGGTTGGAGAATATTATTGCCTCTATCATTATTAAACTTAGCAATTACAGTTGCGGTTGAATATTTTATCAGAGGAAACATTACTTTTTAAATTAAGAGCATGCAATTAACAAACAGAAGCAAAGTAGTATCAAACAAGGAGCAAAGCTTTATGGAAAGGCTTTACCTTCCTGCTATTGCAAAAGGTATGCTTATTACAGCAAGCCATTTGTTTAAGAAAACGCCTACTACAAAGTATCCTGAGCAAACCCGCCCAATGGCGCCGGTATATCGTGGAGAACATGTTTTAAAGCGTGATGAGAACGGAGCAGAACGTTGCACGGCTTGTGGTTTATGTGCGGTTGCTTGTCCTGCAGAAGCCATCACGATGGAAAGTGCAGAACGCAAAAAAGGTGAAGAGCATTTATACAGAGAAGAAAAATACGCGCGTACCTACGAGATAAATATGTTACGTTGCATTTTCTGTGGACTATGCGAAGAAGCTTGTCCGAAAGAAGCGATTTTCTTAACAGATAGAATTGTAGATGCAGAATATGAGCGCGAAAATTTTGTTTACGGTAAAGATAAATTAGTTGAAAAAATGACGGCGCGTATTGATGTAAGTAAACGTCAAACTTTAGAGGTTGCAGAATTCAAAAAAATACCGGGATTAAAACATAACGAATTATACGACGGTAAATCATTAGGAAAAGGAAAAAAACATTAAGATAGATTTATGTTAGGATACACAATTACACAATGGCTTTTCGGGATTTTATCGTTCCTTGCTATTATGTTTGCTTTAATGGTGGTGTTTAGTCGCAACCCGGTTAACAGCGTTTTATATTTAGTGCTTACTTTCTTTTGTATTGCGGGACATTACTTATTATTGAACGCGCAGTTCTTAGCGGTGGTTCACATTGTAGTTTATGCCGGTGCTATTATGGTCCTCTTCCTTTTCGTTATCATGTTAATGGATTTGAATGAGGAATCAGAACCTCAACGCTCTTGGTTAAATAAAATTATTGCTGCCATTGCCGGTGGTATGTTGTTGTTTGTAATGGTAGGTTCTTTAAAAGGTGCGGGCGATTTACAATTAACACAAGCGGGGCACTCGGATATTGGCTTAGTAAAAAATTTAGGAACCGTTCTATTCAAAGAATTTTTATTCCCATTCGAAATTGCTTCTATATTATTATTGGCCGCTTTAGTTGGCGCAATTATGATTGGTAAAAAAATTAAATAAGTTATGCTAAACGGAATTTCTATAAACTATTATTTAATGCTAAGCGCAGTATTATTTATAATAGGCGCTGTTGGTGTTATGGCTCGCCGTAACTCCATTATTATTTTTATGTGTATTGAGTTAATGCTTAATGCGGTTAATTTATTATTAGTGGCTTTCTCTACTTTGCACAACGATGCAAACGGACAAGTATTTGTATTCTTTATTATGGCGGTTGCAGCGGCTGAGGTTGCAGTTGGATTAGCTATTTTAAGTATGATTTACAGAAACATTAAAAATATTGATACCGATCTATTAAGTAATTTGAAACAGTAGTAAAAAAGATTTATGATTAAATTAATTGCATTAGTTCCTTTATTTCCATTGATTGGTTTTTTAATCAATGGTTTTTTCGGGAAGAAAATGAGCAAAGGCTTATCGGGCGGAATTGCTTGTGTAAGCATTTTAGCTTCTTTTATCATTGCTGTTCTGGCGTTTGTTGAATTACACGGCTCTCCTGTAAAATCACACGTTATTAATTTATTTACTTGGATCAGCTCTGATACATTAAACATTCCATTCGAATTTTTATACGACCCTTTATCTTCTCTCTTCTTATTAATCATTACAGGCATTGGTTTTTTAATTCACGTTTACTCTACAGGGTATATGCATGATGATGCGGGCTTCTCGCGTTTCTTCACTTACTTAAATTTATTCGTGTTCTTTATGTTATTGCTTGTAATGGGTAATAACTATCTAATTATGTTTGTGGGTTGGGAAGGCGTTGGATTGTGTTCTTACTTATTAATCGGATTCTGGTTTAAAAATCAAGCTTACAACGATGCGGCAAGAAAAGCATTTGTTATGAACCGTATTGGTGATTTAGGTTTTTTATTAGGCATCATTTTAATTTTTATAACCTACGGAACTATTTCTTACGGAGATGTATTTGCAAAAGCAGGCGTTAGTAGCGAAGGCGTTGTTACATCAATAGCATTATTATTATTTATTGGTGCAATGGGTAAATCGGCACAAATTCCATTATACACTTGGTTGCCTGATGCAATGGCGGGACCAACACCTGTATCTGCATTAATCCACGCCGCAACAATGGTAACTGCCGGTATTTACATGGTAGTGCGTTCAAATGTGTTTTATTCAATCTCTGAAGTTGCTTCGGAAACTGTTGCGATTGTTGGTGTAGCAACAGCATTATTTGCTGCAACTATTGGTTTATTACAAAACGACATTAAAAAGATTTTAGCTTACTCAACTGTATCTCAATTAGGATTAATGTTTTTAGGATTAGGAGTTGGTGCTTATAGTTCTTCTGTGTTTCACGTAGCAACGCACGCTTTCTTTAAAGCATTATTATTCTTAGGCGCGGGTTCTGTTATTCACGCTATGGGTGGCGAGCAAGACATTAGAAAGATGGGTGGTTTAAAAGGAAAAATTAAAATCACTTTCATCACCATGTTCATTGGAACAATCGCGATTAGCGGTATTCCTCCTTTCTCAGGCTTCTTTAGTAAAGACGAGATTTTGGCGCATGTTTACGAGCACAATAAAATTTTATGGGTATTAGGCATGATTACTTCTATGCTTACGGCTTTCTATATGTTCCGTATGTTATTCTTAACCTTCTTGGGTAGTTTCAGAGGAACGCACGAACAAGAACATCATTTACATGAATCACCAAGAGCATGACCATTCCTTTAATGGTATTGGCCGCTTTATCAATTGTTGGTGGCGCCATGGGATTACCTGAATTCTGGCATCAAACAAATTGGATAGGCGAACATTTGAGTCCGCTTATCTTACACAAAAATCCTACAACATTAAGTCACGAAACAGAATGGACTTTAATGGGCATTGCGGTTTTATCTGCTTGTGCTGTTATTTATTTTGCGCACTCCATGTTTATCGTCAACAAAGTTCTTCCTGTTAACAGTGAAGACAAATTAAAGCCTTGGCAAAAAGTAGTCGCAAATAAATATTATGTGGATGAGTTTTTTGATATGGTTATTCGTAAACCATTAGATGCAATCTCTTCCGTGTTTTATAAGTTTATGGATTTACAAATTGTTGATGGAATTGTAAATGGTGTTGGAAGCGCGGTAACAGGAATTGGAAGTGCTGTACGTTTATTACAAACCGGTAATATTGGATTTTATATTGTGAGCATGGTGTTAGGTGTTGTATTAATTTTATTATTCACGTTTATTATATAAGTAAATAAAAAAGATATGTTAGTTGGATTATTAATTATTGTACCTCTTATAGCAAGCTTATTGGTGTTTTTAACAAAAGGAAAAACAGCGCGCTCATTAGCGTTAGGCTTATCTGTTGCTGAATTTACTTTATCGCTTGTTGTGTTCTTTCAATTTAAAAACAATCCGGCAAGCAAACACTTTAATTTTAAATTGCCTTGGGTTGAATCTTTGGGGATTAATTTTGCAGTTAGTTTAGACGGGATTGGTTTATTGCTTGTTCTCTTAACGACATTCTTAGTTCCCTTAATTATTCTTTCTTCTTATAAAAACGATTACGAAAAGCCAAATTCGTTTTATGGATTAATCTTATTAATGCAAATGGCATTAGTAGGTGTGTTTACAGCTAACGATGGTTTCTTATTTTATGTGTTCTGGGAATTAGCTTTAATTCCAATTTACTTTATCTGTTTATTATGGGGTGGAGAAAATCGTGGACGTATCACTTTCAAGTTTTTCGTTTACACTTTATTCGGTTCTTTGTTCATGTTAATTGGTTTAATTTATTTATACAATCATACAGGATTTGGAAGCGGAATAAAATCTTGGGCTATAAATGATTTATATGCTGCAGGACGCAGCATGAATGTTGATCAACAAAGCGCAGTGTTCTGGATGATCTTCTTAGCCTTCGCTATTAAAATGCCAATTTTTCCATTACACACATGGCAACCGGATACTTATGTTGTTGCGCCTACACAGGGAACAATGTTGTTATCGGGTATCATGTTAAAGATGGGAACCTTTGGGGTTATTAAATGGTTATTGCCTATTGCTCCTTTAGCATTAGAGAAATGGGGCGGTACTGCCATTCTTTTATCTTGTATTGGTGTTGTCTATGCTTCGTGCATTGCCATTGTACAAAAAGATTACAAACGTTTAATCGCCTACTCTTCTATAGCTCACGTTGGTTTAATTTCAGCGGGAATTTTATCAGCTAATCAACAAGGTGTTCAAGGTGCTGTTATTCAAATGTTGAGTCACGGTGTTAACGTAGTTGGTTTATTTTTAATTGCTGATATTTTACTACGCCACACAGGAACCCGCAACATTGATAGTTTAGGCGGCATCAGAAATATGAACGGACAATTCTCTGTTCTCTTCTTAATTGTTTTATTAGGTTCTGTTGCGCTTCCATTAACGAATGGTTTCATTGGAGAGTTCTTATTAATTAACGGTGTCTATCAATACGGTGCATGGATGGCGGCATTTGCGGGCTTAACTGTTATTCTCGGCGCAGTATACATGTTACGCACTTACCAAAAAATTATGTTAGGCGAAAAACCTAACAACGCTATGGAATTTGGTTCATTAGCGTCAAGTGATAAAATTGTTTTAATTATCGTTTGTGCAGTAATTATTGCATTCGGTGTTTATCCAAAACCATTAAATGATTTAGCTGAACCTGCTGTAAAAGCAATTTTAATTAAGTAATTTTCAATTCGAACATAATCATAAGGCCTATGAAAGGACTTTTAATTATAAGCGGATTAGGAATTTTAGCCATGTTGGCTGAAATATTCAAATTCAAAAAATTAGTGTTTCCGTTAGTGTTGTTAGGCGTACTTGGCGCTTACGTTGGTAATTTCATGGAGTGGAATAATCCACTTGTTATTACAGCATTCGATAACATGATCGCTTTTGATAAAGTTGCTTTAGCATTTAGCGGTGTAATTTTAGTGACAGCTTTTTTTGGTTCATTATGGCTAACGATTATTTCGAAGAGAACTCGAATATGATTGACCATGTTTCTCTGGTATTATTTGCTTTAGTTGGCGCTTTAATGTTAACCTCATTTAAAAACATGACCACTTTGTTTTTAGGTGTCGAGATCATGAGTATTCCGCTTTACGTTTTAGCGGCGAGTAAAAAGAAAGATATTAAGTCGAACGAAGCAGGATTCAAATATTTAATTATGGGTTCGTTTGCAAGTGCATTTTTATTATTTGGTATTGCTTTAATTTACGGCGCTACCGGAAGTTTTGATTTAAAAGTTATTAGTGATGTAATTGCTTCTCACGCGGCAGGAACCATGCCAACATTTTTCTACGCCGGTGTAATAATGTTATTAATGGCCATGTTGTTTAAAGTATCAGCCGCTCCGTTCCATTTCTGGGCGCCAGATGTTTACGAAGGTTCTCCTACTGTAATCACAGCCTTAATGAGTACAATTGTAAAAACAGCTGCCTTTGCTGCCTTTATGCGTTTATTCTTAGTTGTATTTGGTGGTGTTAATGAAATTTGGACCGCGATATTAGTTTCTGTAGTGGCTTTATCATTAGTCATTGCCAATTTCAGTGCCGCTATGCAAACCAACGTAAAACGTATGTTAGCGTACTCAAGTATTAGTCACGCTGCGTTTATGTTAATGGTTGTTTTAGCTAACGTTCGCAGTAATGCAACGCTTGGGGCTTTATTATATTATTCATTAGCGTATTCAATTGGTTCTATTGCGGCATTCGGCATTTTATATAACGTGACTAAAAAAGGTGATGAAAGTTTTGAAGCCTTTAATGGTTTAGGAAAACGTAATCCTTTAATGGCAGCTTGTATGGTTGTTGCGATGTTATCTTTAGCAGGAATTCCAATTACGGCTGGTTTCTTTGCCAAATATTTTGTGTTGATTAATATGATTGGAACTTCTTACAAATGGTTAATCATATTAGCGATGTTAACTTCGGCTGTTGGCGTTTACTATTATTTCAAAGTAATTATAGCCATGTATTTTAAACCAGCAATTGAAACGGAAGAAGTTCCTGTTGAGCTTTCACAAAAAACAGTTATTATTCTCACTACTATAATTACTTTAGCCCTTGGTGTTGTTCCTGGTTTTGTTGCAGAAATGTTTTCGTTTTAATCGTGGGATTAAACAAACTCAAATCACCTTGGTTTTGTTTCCTGTTTGTTTTTGCCTTTTGTGTTTACTCCGGTAGGATTTATTCTCAGTGCAATTCCAAAGAAATTGATAGCCTAACTATTTTACTTAATACAGAAACTACTGAGCGTGAAATATTAGAGATAAAAAAATCTCTTGGTACCGCATATACAGAGTGCGGCTATTATGTAAAAGGATTAGAATATTATTTAAGTGTTTTTTCAGTTGCTGAAAAATTACACGACACAACCTCAATGTGTATGTTAAATAATAATATTGCCGTCATCTATAAAGAAACTGGGCAAAATAAATTATGCCTTCAGTATGCTACAAAGGCTGTTTTTTTTGGAGAAAAACAAAAAAACAAAGGTGTTTTGGCTGACGCCTATAATACCCTAGGAAGTCATTACTACCAAAACTACCAGGATTCTCTTGCTCTTCTTTATTTTAATCTCGCGCTTCAAAACAGGTTACTTGCCGGCGATAAATTAAAAACAGCCACCGCTTATAACAATCTTGGTGATATTTACTTTGAGGCCGGAGATAAAGATAAAGGCATTGAGCTAGTAAAAAAAGCAATGGGCCTTCGGCTATTGTTGAAAAATTGGGAAGCTGTATCTTCCAGCTGTGAATCATTAGGTGAAATGTATTTGCACATTAACAAGCTTGACTCTTCACTACACTATTTCAATAAGTTTAAAGTTCTACTAGTAAACAATAAATCGCTGTACGTAATTAAAAGCTTCTATGAGTCGTATGCCGACCTTTGCCATAAATTAAAAATGAACGATAGTTGTTATGGCTATCAAAAGAAATTTGTTGCTATTAACGACAGTATTTTAAATACAAAAAGTGCTGAGCAATTTGCTGAAATGCAGACTAAATACGAAACGCAAAAAAAAGAAAGTGATTTAAAATTAAGCGCATTAGAAATTGAGAAACAAAAGGAAAAATCATTTTACACGACTGTTTTTTTTGTTGTTATACTAATTGCAACTCTATTCACCTTCATTCTCTTTTATTTTACCTACAAGGCTAAACAAACAAAAAAATTTATCACTGAGGTTCAGCACCAAGAAACCTTACGTTACACAGCGGTTATTAAAACATTAGAAAAAGAAAGGAGTCGCATAGCTGAAGAGCTGCACGACAATACCGGTGCTTTAGTCAGTTTTATCATAAGTAAAACCGACTGGGCTTTAAGCAACAACTCTAAACCAGAGGATTTGCAACAAATAAAGTCTTCGGCACAGGAAGTTATGACAAGTTTAAGAGAAACGCTTTGGACACTAAATAATAAAAGCATAACAAACGTTGACTTAATTGACAAATTAAAACTTTACATTAAAAACATTTACTGGTTGACAGTAAAATAAGCTCGGAAGAAATAATTGAAACGGTTTTACCCAACGAGGTTGTATTATCACTTTACCGTTGTGTGCAAGAAATAATAAACAACATTAACAAACACAGTAAAGCGACAACCGTTTCTGTTAAGTTTATTACAACGTTTACCAATAAGTTTGGTTTGATTATTATTGATAACGGTGTTGGTTTTGTGGCAGACAATAAAGAAGATAATTATGGTATTAGGAATTTGAAAAACAGAATGCTTCAGATTAATGCAGAGCTGGTTATCAAGTCACAATTAAACCAAGGCACAACGGTTGAGCTTTACTATAAATAGTGCATATACACTATATACATTGCTTAGTAAGCTCCTTTTATTTGTATGATGATTAAAGTAGCAATAGTAGATGACAAGCGTCTCAATCGCCTAAACAGGGCCGACGAATTGTCGTATTCAGAAAAAATAAAAGTGGTGTTTACTTCTCAAAACGGTCAAGAGTTTTTAGAAACCATGAAGGCTTTAGCTCAAAACAACTTGCCGGAAATTGTTTTAATGGATATTGATATGCCCGAGAAAAACGGTATTGACACGGTTAGAGAAGCTAAAGTAATTTATCCGGGAGTGGAGTTTTTAATGCTCACTGTTTTTGATGAAGATGAAAAAATATTTGAGGCGGTTAAAGCTGGGGCCTCGGGTTATTTATTAAAAGACGAAAGCACTGAAACCATTATAAATTTTATTCAACAAGTAAAAGAATTCAGGGCCGTACCCATGAGCCCTTCCGTGGCCAGAAAAGCACTTAAGTTATTATGCGGAGGCTCTTCCTTCACCCAACAAGAAAAAACAGCAGAAAACACATTAACTCCAAGAGAAATTGAGGTTTTAAAAGGCCTTGTTGAAGGTTTAGACTACAAGGAAATTGCAGAAAAATTATTTGTAAGTCCAAATACGGTTCGTAACCAAATTACAAGTATATACACTAAATTACATGTAACGTGCAAGGTTGATGCTGTAAAACTAGCTATTAGGAACAAAATGGTATGAATTTAGTGCATCTGCACTATTCGCTACCCCTAATAGTATCTGCACTTTTGTATTATAAACTAAACACCTATTTATGATGAAAAAATTACTACAAGCGTTAATTGCATTACTGTTTTCTTGCTTCACAACTAATACATTCTCACAAAACTGGCAGTACGTTGGTCTGCCTAATATTAACAACTCCGTCGGTTTTAGCACCTATTTATATTGGGGCGACGTAGAGCTTAATGCTGCAGGAGATGTTTTTGTTGGTTATTATAGTACTACCTCCGGCGCCCCCGCTGTAAATTTTGCTATGTATAGCGGCAGCACTTGGTCACTATTTCCTACAATAACTTCTTTTACCGCTAACGCTGTTGATATAGAAGTTAGAGGGACAGATTATTACATCGCTTACGCACGTGTAAAAAGCGGTAACATGTACGCCTACGTTCAAAAATATAATGGCAGTGGCTGGACGCAAATTGGTGATTCCTTATTATTAGGAAATTCAGGTAGTGGTGGTTATTTCGAATTTTTATTAGACAATGCCGGCGTTCCTACTGTGTTAGGTGTAGTAAGTACACCCCTTTTAGCAAACAAACAAATGGTGCAATACAACGGAAGCGCCTGGACCAGCATTTATACTTTTTCTAACAGCGCCGGAACTATTTTCAGAGAGAGTTCTGCAAAATTTAATTCGTTGAATAAATTATATTGCACGCATCAGGGAGTTTTCACATCTTCCTTAAAATATTTTACGGTGGTTAGTATGATTGACGGTGGTTTACAAACAACAATTGGCGACACTATTTTCCGTCAACTAGGCACCCACAAATTAAAATTGGATGCAAGCGAAACGCCTCATCTTCTTGCTAATGGCGCAACAGGAACAAAAACATATGCATTTAAATTAAATGGTTCTACTTGGAATTTTATAGGTGATACAACTTCTGCAAGCGCCGGAGTTATGCTAACCGCTGATTTAACAGCCGCCGGAAAATTTGTGTTCAATACACAACAAACAAACGCTTACAGAAGTCCCTATTATTATAACGCCGCGAACGCCCGAGCAAGCATGGACACCTTTAACATCACAAACACTTCTTTATTAGCTGTTGCTGAAATGGATGTTTATGGAGGCTCCGATGATGTTTACGCTTTAACTTTAGAACTGCGCTCCAATTTTGCACAAGATTATAGTGTGCGAAA